>NZ_QTUC01000001.1:0-2400000 GCF_003386795.1 Thermasporomyces composti | reverse complement strand
GTCCCTCGTCGTGGTCTACGGCGACGTCAACTCCACCCTGGCGGCCGCGCTGGTCTGCGCCAAGATCGGCGTACCGGTGGCCCACGTCGAGGCGGGGCTGCGCAGCTTCGACCTCACCATGCCCGAGGAGATCAACCGCAAGGTCACCGACGCGCTGTCCGACCTCGCGTTCGCGACCAGCCCGGACGCCATCGCGCACCTGTCCCGGGAGGGCGTGCCGGCGGACCGGATCCACTTCGTCGGCAACCCGATGATCGACACGTTGCTCGCCCACCTTGACCGATTCGACCCGGAGCCGGCGCGGCAGGCGCACGGGCTGTCCGGACCGTACGCGGTGGCGACCTTGCACCGGCCGGGCAACGTCGATGACAAGGCGCACGCGGTCACCCTCATCCAGGCCATCCACAAGTGCGCCGACCTGCTGCCCATCCTCGTCCCCCTGCACCCGCGTGGGCGGGCTCGGTTGCTCGAGCTGGGATTCGCCGACCACCCGAACATCCGCGTCGTCGACCCACTCGGCTACGTCGAGTTCATGTCACTCGTGCGCGGCGCGGCCGCCGTCCTCACCGACTCCGGTGGTGTGCAGGAGGAGACCACCGTGCTCGGTGTCCCCTGCCTCACCCTACGGCCGTCGACCGAACGGCCCATCACGATCACGCACGGCACGAACCGGCTGGTGCGCGCGGACACGCTCCCCGACGAGCTGCAGGCCGTCCTCGAACGCGGGCCGTTGACCGAGTGGCCGGTGCCACCGCTGTGGGACGGCAAGGCCGGACCGCGCATCGCGCGGGTCATCGTCGACTGGCTCAACGCCCGCCGCGCCCGGTGAGCGAGCTCCCACGCGTCGTCCTCGCCACCAGCAATGGGACGGGGATGGGACACCTGGCTCGGCAGGCGGCGGTCGCGCATCTGCTCGCCGGCCGTGCCGAGCCGATCGTCTTCTCGCTGTCCCAGGCCGTCCATGTCGTGCAGCGCCATGGGTTGCGGGCGGAGTACTGTCCGAGCCACCACCGCAACTGGATGCCCCACCTGATGTGGCACAGCTACCTCAGCGCCCGGTTGTCGCTGCTGCTGCGGGAGACCCGGGCGCGGGTGCTGGCCTTCGACGGCGTCGCGCCGTACCTGGGCTTGTTGCGGGCCCGTGCCGCTCACCCCGACGTTGCCTTCGTCTGGATACGCCGCGGCATGTGGCGGCCGGGAGTGAACCGGCGCGCCCTCAACGCTCGGCCATTCTTCGACCTCGTGGTCGAGCCAGGAGACGTGGCCGGCGCCGCCGACCTAGGTGCGACAGCGCGCTTGACCGACGCGACCCGGGTCTCGCCGGTCAGCATGCTCGAGGCTCAACCGCCGCTGTCCCGCGCCGAGGCGGCCGCCGCTCTCGGGCTGGATCCGGATCGACCGACCGCACTCGTCACCCTCGGCGCGGGCTCGATCAATGACACGGTGACCCCGGCGATGGCGGCGATCACAGCGTTTCTCGACACCGACGACTGGCAGGTCGCCGTCACCCGCGCACCGCTCGCCCGGGCTGGCCTTCCCTCCCACCTGGCGGATCGCGTACACGAGCTCGCGAACGTCTACCCTCTCGCGCGCTACCTCGCCACCTTCGATGCCGCGGTGAGCGCGGCTGGCTACAACGCCGTTCACGAGCTGCTTCTCGCCGGGGTTCCAACGATCCTCGTTCCGAACACCGCCACCGCCACCGACGACCAGCGCACGCGCGCCCGCAGCCTCGCTGACGCGGGCCTCGCGCTCTACGCTGACGAGACTCAGCCGGCCTCGGTGGCCGACGCTGTTCGGGAGTTGCTGGACCCCACGACCCGCGGCGCCCTCGCCGAGGCGTGTCGGACGCTGCCCTTCCCGACGGGGGCGTCCGAGACCGCCGAGCTGCTCGCGCGTCTCGCGGACGGCTTCACCGGCCACCGTCCCACGTCGCGCGAACGTCTGCGCTCCCTCGACCTCACCGCTCGCGCCACAGCCATGCGGATCCTCGGCCCCAGGGGCACTGCTGCGGTCCGCCGCGCGTTGGGCCGTCTCCCCGCTCCTGGCCCCAGCCGACCGCTCCGAGTCGCGCCCGTCATCACCGACCAGCTCGAACCTCGGGTGCTGAACGGCGACCGTCCCGTCGAGCACCTCCTGCCCGGCTCGTCGTCGCTGTACCGCACGCGCCGGCTCGCCCTCGCCTACGAGGTCTACGACTGGCGCCCAGCGCAACCCACGCCGTGAGCAGGCGAAGACACGTCCGTCCCGACGTGTCGGCTCTCGGCTTTCCTGCCGAAGATGAGGTGAGGACTGTCCGGGTACGGGTGGCGATAGCCCTCGGGCCGTGGCCCCAGGTGCTCCATGTGCGGGAAACCGAGGTAGACCAGGGTCGAAGCCCACCGAGGATGCTCGCGAGCTCGGGATGCCGGTCGTGGCGTGTCATGCGTCCTCCCAGGATCGACAACCGGGGACGCCAGGACAGGGCGGAACGGCTCGACCTTGCCCGCCGCTCTTTCCGGGCGAGCAGGCAGGGAAAGGGAAAAGGCAAACGAAAAAAGCGTGGGGCGACACCGTTCCTCACGGTTTCACCCCACGCCTCCACGTGTTGTGGTTGTCCGGCAGTGTCCTACTCTCCCACAGGGCCTCCCCTGCAGTACCATCGGCGCTGGAGGGCTTAACTTCCGGGTTCGGAATGGGACCGGGTGTTTCCCCTCCGCTATGACCACCGAGACAACCCACACCCTTCAAAAACCTAGGAAATGCTCACGGTCCCGGGTGGGCTCGTTGTTCTGTTGTCACAACCCGAGCCGCCCACCCCTAACCCTGGGGGGGGTGTGTGCGGGGGTGGTGGCTTGTGTTTCCAGAACCGCACAGTGGAATACGAGCATACGTGTGTTAGAGGACAAGCCCTCGGCCTATTAGTACCAGTCAGCTTCACGAGTCGCTAGTCCTCGCTTCCACTTCTGGCCTATCAACCCAGTAGTCTGCTGGGGGCCTTACCCGGTTGACCCGGTGGGAGACCTCATCTTGAAGCGTGCTTCCCGCTTAGATGCCTTCAGCGGTTATCACTTCCGAACGTGGCTAACCAGCCGTGCCCCTGGCGGGACAACTGGCACACCAGAGGTTCGTCCGTCCCGGTCCTCTCGTACTAGGGACAGCCCTTCTCAAGTCTCCTACGCGCGCAGCGGATAGGGACCGAACTGTCTCACGACGTTCTAAACCCAGCTCGCGTACCGCTTTAATGGGCGAACAGCCCAACCCTTGGGACCTGCTCCGGCCCCAGGATGCGACGAGCCGACATCGAGGTGCCAAACCATGCCGTCGATATGGACTCTTGGGCAAGATCAGCCTGTTATCCCCGGGGTACCTTTTATCCGTTGAGTCACGGCGCTTCCACATGCCACCGCGAGATCACTAGTCCCGACTTTCGTCCCTGCTCGACCCGCCGGTCTCACAGTCAAGCTCCCTTGTGCACTTACACTCAACACCTGATTGCCAACCAGGCTGAGGGAACCTTTGGGCGCCTCCGTTACCTTTTAGGAGGCAACCGCCCCAGTTAAACTACCCGCCAGGCACTGTCCCTGATCCGGATAACGGACCGAGGTTAGACAGCCAGTACGACCAGAGTGGTATTTCAACGGCGACTCCACCTGAACTGGCGTCCAGGCTTCACAGTCTCCCACCTATCCTACACAAGCCGAACCGACCGCCAATACCAAGCTGTAGTAAAGGTCCCGGGGTCTTTCCGTCCTGCTGCGCGTAACGAGCATCTTTACTCGTAGTGCAATTTCGCCGGGTCCGTGGTTGAGACAGCGCCCAAGTCGTTACGCCATTCGTGCAGGTCGGAACTTACCCGACAAGGAATTTCGCTACCTTAGGATGGTTATAGTTACCACCGCCGTTTACTGGCGCTTAAGTTCAGAGCTTCGCCAACCCCGAAGGGTCAGCTAACTCGTCCCCTTAACGTTCCAGCACCGGGCAGGCGTCAGTCCGTATACATCGTCTTGCGACTTCGCACGGACCTGTGTTTTTAGTAAACAGTCGCTTGGGCCTGGTCTCTGCGACCTTCACCGCTCAGGAAGCAAGTTCCGTCACGGATCCGGCCCCCCTTCTCCCGAAGTTACGGGGGCAATTTGCCGAGTTCCTTAACCACGGTTCGCCCGATCGCCTTGGTATTCTCTACCTGACCACCTGTGTCGGTTTCGGGTACGGGCGGCCTTGCCACTCGCTAGAGGTTTTTCTCGGCAGCATGGGATCACTCACTTCGCCTCAATCGGCTCGGCATCAGGTCTCAGGCTTGTATGAGGCGCGGATTTGCCTACGCCTCGCCCTACACCCTTGCCCGCGGTTCAGCCCGAAAGGGCCTACCATCGCCGCGTAGAGCTACCCTTCTGCGTCACCCCATCGCTTGCCTACTACCGGATCGGGTCACGCGCGGACACCCACCACCAGTCCCGAAGGACCAGCGCGGGGCCGGGCGCTTAGCATCACCGGATTCGACATGGGCGCGGCAAGACCGGTACGGGAATATCAACCCGTTGTCCATCGACTACGCCTGTCGGCCTCGCCTTAGGTCCCGACTTACCCAGGGCGGATTAGCCTGGCCCTGGAACCCTTGGTCATCCGGCGGAGGGGTTTCTCACCCCTCTTTCGCTACTCATGCCTGCATTCTCACTCGTGTGGCATCCACGGCTGGGTCACCCCGCCGCTTCACACGCCACACGACGCTCCCCTACCCATCCGCACACCCAACCCCGAAGGGCCAGGTTCACGTGCGAATGCCACAGCTTCGGCGGTCCGCTTGAGCCCCGCTACATTGTCGGCGCAGAATCACTCGACCAGTGAGCTATTACGCACTCTTTAAAGGATGGCTGCTTCTAAGCCAACCTCCTGGCTGTCTAAGCAACTCCACATCCTTTTCCACTTAGCGGACGCTTAGGGGCCTTAGCTGGTGGTCCGGGCTGTTTCCCTCTCGACTACGAAGCTTATCCCCCGTAGTCTCACTGCCACGCTCTCACCTACCGGCATTCGGAGTTTGGCTGACTTCGGTAAGCTTGTGGGCCCCCTAGGCCATCCAGTGCTCTACCTCCGGCAGGAAACACGTGACGCTGCACCAAAATGCATTTCGGGGAGAACCAGCTATCACGGAGTTTGATTGGCCTTTCACCCCTACCCACAGGTCATCCCCCGGCTTTTCAACGCCGGTGGGTTCGGGCCTCCACGCGGTCTTACCCGCGCTTCACCCTGCCCATGGGTAGATCACCCCGCTTCGGGTCTAGGACATGCGACTCAACGCCCTCTTCAGACTCGCTTTCGCTACGGCTCCCCCTCACGGGTTAACCTCGCCACATGCCGCTAACTCGCAGGCTCATTCTTCAAAAGGCACGCCGTCACAGCCAACCCCCACAAGGAGAGCCAGCCGCTCCGACGGTTTGTAGGCACCCGGTTTCAGGAACTATTTCACTCCCCTCCCGGGGTACTTTTCACCTTTCCCTCACGGTACTGGTTCACTATCGGTCACCAGAGAGTATTTAGGCTTAGCGGGTGGTCCCGCCAGATTCACACGGGATTTCCGGGGTCCCGTGCTACTTGGGGACACGTCCGGGAGCCGCTGCCTTACGTCTACGGGGGTGTCACCCTCTCCGCCAGGCCTTTCCAGACCTTTCGACTTCAGCAACGGTTTCTCACTCCCTGCCGGGTTGGCAGCCCCAGCTGGACGGCCCCACAACCCCGCACAGGCAACGCCTGCCAGCTTTACCACCTGCACGGTTTAGCCTCTTCCGCTTTCGCTCACCACTACTCACGGAATCACGGTTGTTTTCTCTTCCTGCGGGTACTGAGATGTTTCACTTCCCCGCGTTCCCTCCGAACGCCCTATGTGTTCAGGCGCCGGTGACTGGGCATGACCCCAGCCGGGTTTCCCCATTCGGACATCCCCGGATCAACGCTCGGTTGCCAGCTCCCCGGGGCTTATCGCAGGCTCCCACGTCCTTCATCGGCTTCTGGTGCCAAGGCATCCACCGAGTGCCCTTACTAACTTGTCCTCGGCGATCACGATGCTCGCATCCACTGTGCAGTTCTCAAAACACAAGCGGAAACCACCCCACCCGCCACCACACAACCACCACCAACAGCGGCAATGGTCGCGCGGCAACCAGAGCGGCCCGCAGAACCAAACCCCACACGTGGGCTTGATCCCTCAGGACCCAACAGCGTGCCACGACACCCAACCAGCCCAGCGCCACCCGTTCCACACCCCACACACAGCAGGGCAGTACTAGGACATGACACCAAACCAGCCGAGCGCCTTCAGCCGACGTTCCACACCATCGAGCACCACCCCACCCACAACCAGGCAGGGCGAGCCCCAACCCCCACACCAAACACAGGGGCGGGACAACTGCTCCTTAGAAAGGAGGTGATCCAGCCGCACCTTCCGGTACGGCTACCTTGTTACGACTTAGTCCTAATCGCCAGCCCCACCTTCGACGGCTCCCTCCCCAAAAAGGGGTTGGGTCACCGGCTTCGGGTGTTGCCGACTTTCATGACTTGACGGGCGGTGTGTACAAGGCCCGGGAACGTATTCACCGCGGCGTTGCTGATCCGCGATTACTAGCGACTCCGACTTCACGGGGTCGAGTTGCAGACCCCGATCCGAACTGAGGCCGGCTTTTTGGGATTCGCTCCACCTCACGGTTTAGCAGCCCATTGTACCGGCCATTGTAGCATGTTTGCAGCCCTGGGCATAAGGGGCATGATGACTTGACCTCATCCCCACCTTCCTCCGAGTTGACCCCGGCAGTCTCCTATGAGTACCCGGCATTACCCGCTGGCAACATAGGACGGGGGTTGCGCTCGTTGCGGGACTTAACCCAACATCTCACGACACGAGCTGACGACAGCCATGCACCACCTGTGCAGGGCCCCGAAGGACACCGTATCTCTACGGCTTTTCCCTGCATGTCAAGCCCAGGTAAGGTTCTTCGCGTTGCCTCGAATTAAGCAACATGCTCCGCCGCTTGTGCGGGCCCCCGTCAATTCCTTTGAGTTTTAGCCTTGCGGCCGTACTCCCCAGGCGGGGCGCTTAATGCGTTAGCTACGGCACGGAGGACGTGGAAAATCCCCCACACCTAGCGCCCAACGTTTACGGCGTGGACTACCAGGGTATCTAATCCTGTTCGCTCCCCACGCTTTCGCTCCTCAGCGTCAGGTAAGGCCCAGAGAGCCGCCTTCGCCACCGGTGTTCCTCCTGATATCTGCGCATTCCACCGCTACACCAGGAATTCCACTCTCCCCTGCCTACCTCTAGTGTGCCCGTATCGAAAGCAGGTCCGGAGTTAAGCTCCGGATTTTCACTTTCGACGTGACACACCGCCTACGAGCCCTTTACGCCCAATAATTCCGGACAACGCTCGCGCCCTACGTATTACCGCGGCTGCTGGCACGTAGTTGGCCGGCGCTTCTTCTGCGGGTACCGTCACTCTCGCTTCGTCCCCGCTGAAAGAGGTTTACAACCCGAAGGCCGTCATCCCTCACGCGGCGTTGCTGCGTCAGGCTTTCGCCCATTGCGCAAGATTCCCCACTGCTGCCTCCCGTAGGAGTCTGGGCCGTGTCTCAGTCCCAGTGTGGCCGGTCGCCCTCTCAGGCCGGCTACCCGTCACAGCCTTGGTAGGCCATTACCCCACCAACAAGCTGATAGGCCGCGAGCCCATCCCTAGCCGGTCAAAGACCTTTCCACCCCCACCCATGCGGGCAGAAGTCATATCCGGTATTAGACCCAGTTTCCCAGGCTTATCCCAGAGCTAGGGGCAGGTTACTCACGTGTTACTCACCCGTTCGCCGCTCGAGTACCCCCGAAGGGGCCTTTCCGCACGACTTGCATGTGTTAAGCACGCCGCCAGCGTTCGTCCTGAGCCAGGATCAAACTCTCCGTCCAAAAACCAACAGACCACCACCCACCACAAAGGCAGGCAGCAGCCCAAGACAGAAAGCCCTAACGATCCCAGCAGGCAAACAACCCCAACACAGGGTCATCCACCCAAAGGAACCACCACAACACCACAACCCCACACGAGGCCGCGGCGCTGCGAGGGCCAAAAACTACACATCGGCTAACAGGCACGCTGTTGAGTTCTCAAGAATCAAACCCACACCCCCAGGCAACCACCACACACAGCAGCCACCCAGAAGCAGGGCCAACCACCAACACTACCCACCCCACCCAACCACGTCAACCCGACGGGTCGGATTGATCGCGGGGTTTGTCGTGTCGGCTTCCTGTGGGAGACACAGTGTACCGACTCGAGCTGGTGGACTGGGTTCCCCGACGGATCGGCCGCCGCTCGGCGTCCCGCTCTCCGGCGAGGCGAGTAGAACCATACGGACCCGCTCTCCGTGAGTCAAATCGAGGCGAACCGGCTGTCGCGAATCGGGACGAAACAGGGCATCCGTGGCTCGTTCCGCCTCGCGGGCGACTGTCCACGGTCCTCGCCGGGGCCGCCGGCCACCCACGCCGGCCACCCACGCCGGCCACCCACGCCGGCCACCCACGCCGGCCGCCCACGCCGCAACGTCGAGCCGACACCGTCGAGCGTCTCACCCGCCTGGGACGACCGCGACCAGACCGCCGTCCACGATCAGGTCCTGCCCGTTGATGTAGGAGCCTTCCGGGCTGGCCAGGAACGCGATCGCCGCCGCGACCTCCTCCGGGCGACCGAATCGACCGGCTGGCACACGTCCTCGGTTGGCCGCGGCCTCGGCGGGGTCGAGCTCGGCCTCGGGATACATCGGTGTGTCGATGTATCCCGGGCTCACCGAGTTGATCCGGACGCCCCGCGGACCCAACTCCGCAGCGAGAGTCCGTGCCAAGTTGTGCACCGCCGCCTTGGTGGCGGAGTACAGACTGGCGGTGGCGTTCCCTCGGTGCAGGGTCCAGGAGGCGTTGACGACGATCCGAGCGCCCTCCGCCAGCAGTGGAAGCGCCCGCTGAATGGTGAAGAACACGCCGCGGAAGTTCACCGCCACCGTCCGCTCGAAGTCCGCCACGGTGATCTCGGCGAACGGCTTGAACGTCCCGGTCCCCGCGTTGGCGACGACGATGTCGAGCCGACCGTGTCGCTCCCGCACAGCCGTCGTCGCCGCGTCCACGCCGTCCGGATCGCCTACGTCCGCGGCCACGCCCACGCAGCGATCTCCGAGCTCGGCGACGGCGGCGTCCAGGCGCCGCCGGTCACGGCCGGTGATGACCACGTGAGCACCTTCAGCGACGAAGCGACGGGCGGTGGCCAATCCGATGCCACTGCTCCCGCCGGTGATCAGCGCAACCTGGTCGGTGAATCGGCTCATAACCGGATGCTGCCCGGCGCTCGTCACCGCGACCAGAGCGAGCTGATCATGGGTGTGGTACCACCACGCTGCCGGCCAGTCGTTCCAGCTTCTCCGCTGTCCCCGTGGACGGTCGTGGGTTGTGCAACACCAGCCGGTGACCCGGGTGGTTGGGCAACGGCAAGCTGGTGTACTCGAGAACCAGCAGGCCCTCCTCAGAATGTCGGATCGCCTTGATCCCCTGGGTCGCGGACCTCACCTCGTGGCGTCGCCACAGCTCGGCGAACTCCGCGCTGGCCCGGCACAGGTCGGCGGCCAGGCGTGCGAACTCCGGGTCGTCCGGATAGCGGGCCGCGTCGGCGCGGAACTGGGCGACGACCCCCGGAGCCGCCGCCTCCCAGTGCGCGAACGAGGAGCGGTAGGCGGGACTGGTGAAGAACGACACCAGACAGTTGTGGTCGTCGTCGGTGAGACCGAAGACCGTCCGCGCCGGCTCGTTCACCGCGACGATCCCCCAGTGCCGGTCGAGCACGTACGCCGGACGCGGCGACCAGGCGTCCAGCAACCGCCGCAGCTCGTCCCCGATCGGCGTCCCGTCCTCCGGCGCGGGGAGAGGCGGGTTACACCCCGCCAGGACGTACAGGTACGCGCGCTCGTCGTGGTTCAGCCGCAACGCTCGCGCCACCGCGTCCAGAACCTGCGGCGAGACGGTGATGTCGCGTCCCTGCTCCAGCCACGTGTACCAGGAGACGCCCACCCCGGCCAGGACGGCCACCTCCTCCCGGCGCAACCCCGGAGTGCGACGCCGACCGGCGCCCGGCAGGCCCACGTCCTCGGGACTCAGCCGAGCCCGCCGGCTCCGTAGGAAGTCGCGCAGCTCCGTTCGGCGGCCCATGCCGTCAGCGTAGGCGGCGCCGCGACCGGTGGCCGCCGCGCGCCGTCCGCGCAGGGGGAGAGGTGAGGGAGCGTCGACCTCGATCGAGCGGACCTGCGTGGAGGTCCGCCCGCACCGGCGGACCTCCACGGTCAGGCTCGACCAGGACGACTCGATCAGGACGACTTCTGGTCACGCTGGTCGTCCTCGACGACCTCGCCCTCCACGACGTCGCCGTCGACCGGGGTCTCCTGGCTCGTGGTCTCGGACGACCCCGACGACGCGGCGTTCTGCTGGGCGTTGGCGTAGATGGCTTGGCCGATCTTGGTGCGGGAGGCGGACAGCTTGTCGAAGGCGGCCTTGAGCGCGCTGGTGTCATCGCCTTCGAGCGCCTTCTTCACCTCGGCGATGTCCCGCTCCACCTCCGACTTCACATCCGCCGGCACCGTGTCCGGGTTATCGGCCAAGAACTTCTCCGTCTGGTAGACCAGCGTGTCGGCCTGGTTCCGCAGCTCCGCCGCCTCCCGACGCTTCCGGTCCTCCTCGGCGTACTGCTCCGCCTCCTTGATCATCCGCTCGATCTCCTCACGAGGCAGAGCCGACCCACCAGTCACCGTGATCTTTTGTTCGCGACCAGTCCCCAGGTCCTTCGCCGACACATGCACGATCCCGTTCGCGTCAATATCAAACGTCACCTCAATCTGAGGGACGCCGCGAGGGGCGGGCGGAATGCCGGTGAGCTCGAAGTTGCCCAGCAGCTTGTTGTCAGCCGCCATGGGGCGCTCGCCCTGGAAGACCTCGATGAGGACGGACGGTTGGTTGTCCGACGCGGTGGTGAAGATTTGCGAGCGCTTGGTGGGGATTGTGGTGTTCCGTTCGATGATCTTCGTGAACACCCCGCCGCGCGCCGCGGTCTGGCCGGTGGCGATGCCGAGGGAGAGGGGTGTGACGTCGAGCAGGAGGACGTCTTTGACCTCGCCTTTGAGCACACCCGACTGCAGCGAGGCACCGACCGCGACCACCTCGTCGGGGTTGACGCCCTTGTGCGGCTCCTTACCCCCGGTCAGCTCACGCACCAGGTCCGCCACCGCCGGCATCCGGGTCGAGCCACCCACCAAGATCACGTGGTCGATCTGCGACACACTGATCCCAGCATCCTTGATCACCTGCTCGAACGGGCCCCGGCACCGCTCCAACAGATCCGCCGTCATCCGCTGGAACTCCGCCCGCGTCAACTTCTCATCCAAGTGCAGCGGACCCGACTCACCCAACGTGATGTACGGCAGATTGATCTGCGTCTCCGACGCAGACGACAACTCGATCTTCGCCTTCTCCGCGGCCTCCACCAACCGCTGACGCGCGATCCGGTCCGCACCCAGATCAATCCCATGCTTGTTCTTGAACTGGGTGATCAACCAATCCACCACCCTGGCGTCCCAGTCATCCCCGCCAAGATGGTTGTCACCCGAGGTCGCCTTGACCTCGAACACACCCTCACCAATCTCCAGCAGCGACACGTCAAACGTGCCACCACCCAAGTCGAACACCAGAATCGTCTGGTCGTTCTCCTTGTCCAACCCATACGCCAACGCCGCAGCAGTCGGCTCATTGATGATCCGCTGAACATTCAGCCCAGCGATCTCACCAGCCTCCTTCGTCGCCTGCCGCTGCGCATCCGAGAAATACGCCGGAACCGTAATCACCGCATCCGTGACCGGCTCCCCCAAATACGCCTCCGCGTCCCGCTTCAACTTCTGCAGAACAAACGCGGAAATCTGCTGCGGCGAAAACGACTTCCCGTCGATCTCGATCTTCCAATCGGTCCCCATGTGGCGCTTCACCGAACGAATGGTCCGGTCCACATTGGTGACCGCCTGCCGCTTCGCGACCTCACCAACCAAAACCTCACCATTCTTCGCGAACGCCACCACCGAAGGAGTCGTCCGCGACCCCTCCGCATTCGCAATAACCGACGGCTCCCCACCCTCCAGAACCGCAACCACAGAGTTCGTCGTACCAAGATCAATACCGATCGCACGGGACATGCGCTGTCTTCTCCTGCACGCTCGTCACGACTTACGCGGACGCGGTGGCGGCGGGTTCAGCGACGCGGATGTCGAGGGAGTCGCTGGCGTCGTTCACGTCCACGAGCACCCGATCGCCGTCGCGCACCTCGCCGGCCAGGATCTTGCGAGCCAGCCCGTCGCCGATCGCCGACTGGACGAGTCGACGCAGCGGCCGGGCGCCGTAGATGGGGTCGTATCCGGTGAGCGCCAACCATTCCTTGGCGCCACTGGTGACCTCGAGGGTGATGCGGCGCTCGGCGAGTCGCTTCGCCAGGGCCGCCACCTGGAGCTCGACGATCTTCGTGAGCTCCTCGCTGCCCAGTGGGTCGAAGAGCACCACCTCGTCGAGACGGTTCAGGAACTCGGGCTTGAACGACGACCGCACGACGTTCATCACGAGCTCCCGCTTCTTGTCCTCGTCCAGCGCAGGGTCGGCGAGGTACTGCGACCCGAGGTTGCTGGTGAGGATCAGGATGACGTTGCGCAGGTCGACGGTCCGACCCTGGCCGTCCGTCAGCCGGCCGTCGTCGAGCACCTGCAGCAGGACGTCGAAGATCTCCGGGTGAGCCTTCTCCACCTCGTCGAGAAGGACCACCGAGTACGGCCGCCGGCGCACGGCCTCGGTGAGCTGGCCGCCCTCCTCGTAGCCGACGTAGCCAGGCGGGGCGCCGACGAGTCGCGCCACCGAGTGCTTCTCGGAGTACTCGCTCATGTCGATGCGCACCATCGCGCGCTCGTCGTCGAAGAGGAACTCCGCCAGCGCCTTCGCCAGCTCGGTCTTCCCGACCCCGGTCGGGCCGAGGAACAGGAACGACCCCGTCGGCCGGTCCGGGTCCGAGATCCCGGCCCGGGCCCGGCGCACCGCGTCGGAGACGGCCTGAACGGCGCGACGCTGGCCGATGATCCGCCGGCCCAGCTCCTCCTCCATGCGGAGCAACTTGCCGCTCTCGCCCTCGAGCAGCCGGCCCGTCGGGATGCCGGTCCAGCTCGACACCACCTCGGCCACTTCGTCAGGGCCGACCTCCTCGCGCACCATCGGCGTCGTCTCGGTCGTTTGCGCCGAGGCGGCGGCGAGCTCCTTCTCCAGCTGGGGGATCTCGCCATAGAGGATCCGCGCGGCGGTCTCCAGGTCACCCTCTCGCTGAGCGCGCTCGGCCTGACCTCGCAGGTCGTCGAGCCGCTGCTTGACCTCACCCACGCGGTTGAGGCTGGCCTTCTCCTTCTCCCAGCGCGCCTCCAGGCCGCGCAGTGCCTCTTGCTTGTCGGCCAACTCGGCCCGCAGTCGCGCCAACCGCTCCTTGCTCGCCTCGTCCTCCTCCTTGGCGAGCGCGAGCTCCTCCATCTTCATCCGGTCGACCTGCCGGCGCAGCTCGTCGATCTCGATCGGGCTGGAGTCGATCTCCATCCGGAGTCGGCTCGCCGCCTCGTCGACGAGGTCGATCGCCTTGTCGGGCAGCTTGCGGCCGGTGATGTAGCGGTTGGACATGACCGCCGCGGCGACGAGAGCGCTGTCCGCGATCTGCACCTTGTGGTGCGCCTCGTACCGCTCCTTCAAGCCACGCAGGATCGCGATGGTGTCCTCGACCGACGGCTCACCCACGAACACCTGCTGGAACCGGCGTTCGAGCGCCGGGTCCTTCTCGATGCGCTCGCGGTACTCGTCCAGCGTGGTCGCGCCGATCATGCGCAGCTCGCCACGGGCCAGCATGGGCTTGAGCATGTTGCCGGCGTCCATCGCACTGTCGCCGGCGGCACCCGCGCCCACGACCGTGTGCAGCTCGTCGATGAAGGTGATGATCTGGCCGTTGGACTCCTTGATCTCGGCGAGGACGGCCTTCAGACGCTCCTCGAACTCCCCTCGGTACTTGGCGCCGGCCACCATCGAGGCGAGGTCCAGCGCGACCAAGCGGCGTCCCTTCAACGACTCGGGCACGTCGCCCGCGACGATCCGCTGGGCGAGCCCTTCCACGACCGCCGTCTTGCCGACCCCCGGCTCGCCGATCAGCACCGGGTTGTTCTTGGTACGCCGCGACAGCACCTGGACGACCCGGCGGATCTCGGCGTCCCGACCGATCACCGGGTCGAGCTTGCCCTCTTGGGCCCGCTCGGTGAGGTCGACGGAGTACTTGCTCAGCGCCTTGTAGGTGCCCTCCGGGTCAGGTGTGGTCACCCGCGCGGAGCCCCGCACCTGGGAGAACGCCGCGCGGAGGGCGTCGGGCGTGGCGCCCATGCGGTTCAGGATGTCCTTGGCGCTGCTCGCCACGGTCGCCAGAGCGACCAGCAGGTGCTCGGTCGAGATGTACTCGTCGCCCAGCTCGCTCGCCTGGTCCTGGGCCACCTGCAGCACCTGGTACATCGGCCTGGACAGACCCGGCGCCTGCACGGTGGACCCGCTCACCGACGGCAGCCGGCGGACGGCGTCCTCGGCGGCCCGGCGCGCGGCCTCACGACCGGTCCCGATCGCGTCCAGCAGAGCACCCGCCGTGCCCTCCGGATCGGCAAGCAGTGCCTGCAGCAGGTGCACCGGCTCCACCGAGGGGTTACCGGCGTTCGCGGCCTGCCGGATCGCCGCTGACAGAGCCTCCTGACTCCTCGTCGTCAGCTTCTGCGCGTCCATGCTTCATCCGCTCCTTGTTGTCCCCCGTCGTCTGGTTCGCTCAGCTCCCACGGGAACCACGCCGGCGCCGAGACGAGCGTCCCTGCCACACGACGACCGCCTGGGTGGAGCGCGGCATCAGCTCGGGTAGGAACGACGCCTGCTCCCCGGCACGCTCCGCCATGGCTCGGGCCTCCTCGAGCGCGCTCTCCAGCTCCGCCACACGCGCGCTCAGACGTTCCACTTGTGCCTCGAGCTCGAGGATCCGCTTCACGCCCTCCAGGCCGATGCCGGCGGCGGTGAGCTCCGCGACCCGCCGGAGCGTCTCGATGTCCCGCATCGAGTACCGCCGCCCACCCCCGACGGAGCGACCTGGCGTCACCAGCCCGATCCGGTCGTACGTCCGGAGCGTCTGCGGGTGAAGTCCGGTGAGCTCGGCCGCGACGCTGATGACGTACGCCGGAGTGTCGATGTCCATCGGGACGCCGAACGTCTGCTTGGCGGCGCGGCCCCGGGCCGACCGGCGCGCGCGGGAGGCCGCGTCGATGCTGTCACCGCTCATCGCCTGCCTCCTTTCCCGTCACCGCAGGTCATCGCGGGGGTCAGCGGCGCCGGTCGCCCTGCGGAAGGCGTCCAACGCCTTCTTCGCCTCCTCGTCGAGGTGCTTGGGGACGACGATCTCCACGGTGGCGAGGAGATCGCCCTTGGTGCCGTCGCGCCGGGTGGTTCCCTTGCCGCGGATGCGGAAGGTCCGCCCGTTGGGTGTGCCCGGCGGGATCTTCAACCGCACCGGAGGCCCGTTCAGCGTGGGGACCTTGATCTCCCCTCCGAGTGCGGCCTCGGGGAAGGTGATCGGCACCGTGATCGTGAGGTGCTCGCCCTTGCGGCCGAACCGCTCGTGCGGCTGCACGTGGACGGTCACGTAGAGGTCGCCCGCTGGGCCACCACGCTCGCCCGGCGCGCCCTTGCCCCGCAGCCGGATGCGTTGGCCGTCGTGAACCCCCGCCGGGATGCGGACCTGCATGGTCCGCGAGGAGCGGCCCCTGCCCGAGCCGTGGCAGCTCGGGCAGGGGTCATCGACGACCATGCCGCGACCGCGGCAGGTTCGGCACGGCTCGGAGATCGCGAGCCGCCCGCCCTGCGCGGTGGCGCGCATACCGACGCCCTCGCAGTCCGGACACACCCGCGGCAGCGTGCCCGAGCGGGCACCCGTCCCCGAGCACGCCGGACACGGGCTGTCGCTCGTCATCCGCAGGGGCACCGTGACGCCCTCGACCGCGTCGACGAAGCTGATGGTGACCTCGGTCTCCACGTCGGCACCCCGACGCGGACGGACTCCCGTGGTTCGCGTGCGGCCGCCGGTGAAGATCCCGCCCAGCAGGTCACCCAGACCTCCGGTCCGCGTGCCTGGCTGGCCGAAGATGTCACCGAGGTCAAACGGGAACCCACCCGTCTGACCACCACCCGGGAAGCGGAAGCCTCCGCCCCCGAAGAGCGACCGTGTCTCGTCGTACTCCTTGCGCCGAGCAGGGTCGGACAGCACCGAGTAGGCCTCCGACACCTCCTTGAAGCGCTCCTCCGCCTTCGGATCGCCCTTGTTGGCGTCCGGGTGGTTCTGCCGGGCGAGCCGACGGTAGGCCTTCTTGATCTCTTCGGGGGACGCGTCTTTGGAGACGCCGAGCACCTTGTAGTAGTCCTTCTCCAGCCACTCTTTGGTGCTCATCGGTGCTCTCTCCGTGGTTTAGCTGTCGCTGGAGGGGGACTGCGACGTCGAGTCGGTACCCGATGTCTCGGACTGCTGGCCCGCCGTCTCACTGGCCTGCTGATCCGCGGCACCACCGGGCTGCTGTTCCGCCGCCTCGCTCGGCTGCTGCCCCGCCTCCCCGTTGTCGGTGGGCCCGACCGTGGGCTCGGCCACCGCGACACGCGCCGGCCTCAGGACCCGGTCGCCGTGGCGGTAGCCGGGCTGGAGGATCGCCGTGCAGGTCGGCCCGTCGACGTTGTCGGCGTAGGAGTGCATGAGCGCCTCGTGGATCCGCGGATCGAACGAGTCACCCACCTCGCCGTAGCGCACCAGGCCGAGCTTGGCGACGGTCGTCTCGAGCGCCTCACCGACCGCTTTGAAACCGCCGGTGAGCTCGCCGTGTTCCCGCGCTCGTCCGATGTCGTCGAGCACGGGGAGCAGCTCGGTGAGAACCGAGCCAACCGCGAGGTCGCGCACCAGCTCTCGGTCGCGCTCGACCCGACGCTTGTAGTTGAGGTACTCAGCCTGGACTCGCTTGAGGTCGTCGGTGCGTTCGGCCAGCTCCCGTTCGAGCTGCTCGATCCTGGCCGCGAGCTTGGCTGCGTCGGGTGGAGCGACGCCCCCGTCCACACCGGACGCCGTCGCCGCCGGCGGCGTCGTCACCTGACCCGACTCACCTGTCTGAGCCGGACCAGCCGTCCCCTGGACCGCGTCCCCTTCCGACGTCGACTCGGGTTGGGGTTGGGGCTGTGCGGCGGTCTCCGACGCGGTACGGAGCTTGCCGGTCTCCGGGTCGATGCGCCTCCGGTCGCGGATCACGGGCTTCTCGTGTCCTTCGGCCTGAGTCACTTCTGACCGCCCTGCCCTTCGTCAGATGGCTTGTCCTCGTCGACGATCTCCGCCTCGACCACGTCCTCGTCGTCCTTGCCGCTCGCACTGGCGCTCGTGCCGCCGCTCTCACCAGCGGTCGCGCTCTGCTGGGCGTTGGCGTAGATGGCTTGGCCGATCTTGGTGCGGGAGGCGGACAGCTTGTCGAAGGCGGCCTTGAGCGCGCTGGTGTCATCGCCTTCGAGCGCCTTCTTCACCTCGGCGATGTCCCGCTCCACCTCCGACTTCACATCCGCCGGCACCGTGTCCGGGTTATCGGCCAAGAACTTCTCCGTCTGGTAGACCAGCGTGTCGGCCTGGTTCCGCAGCTCCGCCGCCTCCCGACGCTTCCGGTCCTCCTCGGCGTACTGCTCCGCCTCCTTGATCATCCGCTCGATCTCCTCACGAGGCAGAGCCGACCCACCAGTCACGGTCATCTTTTGTTCGCGACCAGTCCCCAGGTCCTTCGCCGACACATGCACGATCCCGTTCGCGTCAATATCAAACGTCACCTCAATCTGAGGCACGTTCCGCGGCGCCGGCGGGATACCAGTCAGCTCGAAGTTGCCGAGGGACTTGTTGTCCCGGGCCATCTCACGCTCGCCCTGGAAGACCTCGATCATCACCGAGGGCTGGTTGTCCTCAGCGGTCGTGAAGATCTCGGAGCGCTTCGTCGGAATGGTCGTGTTGCGCTCGATGATCTTGGTGAAGACACCACCCTTGGTGGCGATGCCGAGGGAGAGGGGTGTGACGTCGAGCAGGAGGACGTCTTTGACCTCGCCTTTGAGCACACCCGACTGCAGCGAGGCACCGACCGCGACCACCTCGTCGGGGTTGACGCCCTTGTGCGGCTCCTTACCCCCGGTCAGCTCACGCACCAGGTCCGCCACCGCCGGCATCCGGGTCGAGCCACCCACCAAGATCACGTGGTCGATCTGCGACACACTGATCCCAGCATCCTTGATCACCTGCTCGAACGGGCCCCGGCACCGCTCCAACAGATCCGCCGTCATCCGCTGGAACTCCGCCCGCGTCAACTTCTCATCCAAGTGCAGCGGACCCGACTCACCCAACGTGATGTACGGCAGATTGATCTGCGTCTCCGACGCAGACGACAACTCGATCTTCGCCTTCTCCGCGGCCTCCACCAACCGCTGACGCGCGATCCGGTCCGCACCCAGATCAATCCCATGCTTGTTCTTGAACTGGGTGATCAACCAATCCACCACCCTGGCGTCCCAGTCATCCCCGCCAAGATGGTTGTCACCCGAGGTCGCCTTGACCTCGAACACACCCTCACCAATCTCCAGCAGCGACACGTCAAACGTGCCACCACCCAAGTCGAACACCAGAATCGTCTGGTCGTTCTCCTTGTCCAACCCATACGCCAACGCCGCAGCAGTCGGCTCATTGATGATCCGCTGAACATTCAGCCCAGCGATCTCACCAGCCTCCTTCGTCGCCTGCCGCTGCGCATCCGAGAAATACGCCGGAACCGTAATCACCGCATCCGTGACCGGCTCCCCCAAATACGCCTCCGCGTCCCGCTTCAACTTCTGCAGAACAAACGCGGAAATCTGCTGCGGCGAAAACGACTTCCCGTCGATCTCGATCTTCCAATCGGTCCCCATGTGGCGCTTCACCGAACGAATGGTCCGGTCCACATTGGTGACCGCCTGCCGCTTCGCGACCTCACCAACCAAAACCTCACCATTCTTCGCGAACGCCACCACCGAAGGAGTCGTCCGCGACCCCTCCGCATTCGCAATAACCGACGGCTCCCCACCCTCCAGAACCGCAACCACAGAGTTCGTCGTACCAAGATCAATACCGATCGCACGGGACATGCGCCGCAACCTCCTTGCCGATCGCCCGCCCCGTCCGGGTCGGGTCGTCTTCGTCCGCAGTGGCCAGCAGGACGCCGTCGAGGCACAATGGCCTGACGGCCGAAGCTGAGTCGCCTCGACTCAATCCTCCTGGACGCGCTGGTCGCTGTCAACAGATCTGAGTCGACTGGACTCAACTTTCCTAACGACGAGGATAGCCCCAGGATTCCCGACCATCCACACGTGGCGCCCGAGCCGGACAGACCGGGACACCGCCCGACCCACTGCACTGGCTCCGATCAGTCATCGCCACCCAGTGGACGGCGTCAGGGACCTACGTCGTGGGGACGCACGGCTCACCACGCGGAGGCGAGACCATCCCGACGGACCGCCCAGCCCTTGGCGACGCTTTCGAGGTCGAGCTCACGGCCGCGACCTTGACCACGATCGCGGACCCTCGTGTCCCGTCACCCGGGGTCGCCGACGCGCATGGCGGCTGCACAAGAGCACAAGAACACAGGAAGAGGCGGGGTGCCCTGGGGCACCCCGCCTCCGTCCACCACGTGGAGTGGATCAGCCGCAGGTGTAGATCTTGAAGTTGTCGAGGAACAGCAGCGACACCGGGTCCTGCGCGTCGCCCGAGACACCGCTCACGGTGAACCGGAACTGCACCTGCTTACCGGCCAAGCTGGACAGGTCGTACTTCGCCGACGACCAGCCGTTGGAGTGCAGCGACCACGGACCACCGTTCACCGAACCCGGCAGAGCGCTGGCGTCCTTCCAGCCGGAGCCGTCGTTGTACTCCAGCTTGGCGCTCGCACCCGGCTGCGGCCGGCTCCACGCCATGAGCGACGCGTAGTCGATCCGCAGCTTGCTGTTGGCCGGAATCGACAACGCCTCAGACGTCGCCGTGCTGCTGTCGACCCGACCGGTCTCGGTGAACAGACCGAGGGCATCCTCGCCACGGTTCACGTAGTCGACACCCCAGTCGGACATCACCATCCCGGCACCGCCGGCCAGGGTCCAGTCGGACGGCGCCTCGTCGAAGCCCTGCGAGTAGGAAGCCCGAACGGTCTCACCCTCCTCGCAGTACGGCGTGGCAACGGGCGCGCCCTTCGACGCGTCCTTGTACATCTCCGTGGCCCGGACCGCCTTGTCGACCTGGGCGCAGTCATCCTCCGTGATGTGCGTACCGGGCCGGCCGATGTTCTTCCGGCACGCCAGCGGCAGGACGTGGAACAGGTCCTTGTAGTCGGAGCCAGACGTCAGGAGGTTCGACGCCGTCCAGTAGATCTTGAACGTCTTGGCCAGACCCAGGCCACGAACGTCGTAGCCGTTGAAGCTGTCGCCCTCGGCGATCAGGTAGGCGGCCTTGTTGCCGACACCGCTGTTGGTGTGGACACCGCCGTTGTCCCAGAGCTCGGGGTCGTCGTTCCACAGCGGCGAGGTCATGGTGTCGGGCTGGTCGTAGGCGGTCGGGTCCTTCATGCTCCGCCACGGCTTGTCGATGCCCGGCTGGGTGTTCTCCTCGCCGATGAGCCACGCCTGGTCGGTGCCCCGCTTCTCCGGGTGCGCCGCGAGGTCGATCAGCTCACCCATGGTGTCGGAGATCGACTCGTTGAGCGCACCCGACTGGTAGACGTAGTAGAGGCTGGACGTGTGCGAGGTGACACCGTGCGTGACCTCGTGCCCGACGACGTCGAGCGCGCTCACGCCGTCACCGAACACCACCCCGCCAATGCCGTCGCTCCAGAAGGCGTTGGCCATGGGGCAGCCGTTGTGGGACTGAGAGACGCAGGCCCGCGCCGTCGCCTTCAGCGACTTCTCCTGCCCACCGATGAACGCCGAGACGTCGAGGTTGACGTACGACGCGTACCACTTGGCCACCTCGCCCAGACGGTCGTAGACGTTGTCGACCTCGTCCACGCCGGTCGGGGCGTCGCCTTCCTGACGGGCGTACGGCACGGTGGTGCCGTCGCACGCCGCACCGTCGAGGGTCCCGACGTCGGTGTTGTTCAGGTCACAGACCTGTCGGTTCAGACCCGCGTGGTTGTTGCTGTACGCCAGGGCGACGCTCTTGAACCCGAGGTCGACGAAGACGGTGTAGTCGACCATCGCGTTCCGGCTCGAGACGCGGAACTTGAACGTCTCGCGGTTGACCGGCGCACCCGGCGCCCCGAGCAACGCTGGGTTGTAGATCCAACGGCCCTCGCTTCGCACCCGGAGGCTGTCCGCGGAGACACCGGCCTTCTTGGCGACGTACCGGCGCGCGATCGTCGCCGCCTTCGCCTGGCTCAGCGGGCTCTTCGCCTTCTCGACCGTGCCCTTGGTCGTTTCGCCGAGCAGCGCCTCCAAACGGCCCTCGCGGTCGAGCGAGACCACGACCTCGCCGGCCACGACGGGAAGCCCGTCAATGTGCTGCTGCATCCGGACGGTGCTACCACCAGGCACCTTCGCCGTGGTGACCGGCTTAAAGTCCGAAGCCGAGACACCAAGGCGCGGCGCGAAACGCTCGAGGTGAGCCTTTGCCGCTTCCTTCGGCGAGGACGAGGTGCCACGCGGCGCCTCGATCGGGTTGTCTTTGGCCTGGATACCGAGGATCGAGCCGTCGTCACGCTTCAGGACGCTCACCAGTCCAGGTCCACGTCCTGCGGTAGCGCCGCCCGCGTCGGAGACGAAGCTGGGGCCTGTCGTCGATCCGGCGTAGGACGGGGTGGCCAGCGCCACGAGTGCGCTACCGCTGACGACGGTCGCCAGCGCAGCCAAGCCACCGACCGTGCGTCGGTACTTCACTGAATCCCCCATCACTCAATCGAAAACGGATACGTAGTGGGTCGAAGCATGCCGGAGGGAGCATAGTGGGCATACGTAACGGTTTCTAGTGCGGGGCGGGTGATCGCCTGCCGACTCTGGAGAACGTGCCGTTCCACGTGCCACCCGCCGCGTCGCACGGCCAGTGGACGTGAGCTCGGCCGACGACAGACCCAGCGGGCCGACGACAGGCCAAGCAGGCAGAGGAACCCAGACATGAAGAGGGCCCCGGCCCACCCGGGGGTGAACCAGGGCCCTCGAGGATTCAGAGCTACAGCCTGGACTCAGCCGCAGGTGTAGATCTTGAAGTTGTCGACCCACCAAGCGGAGTCCGACGTGACGGACGCGGCACGGAACCGGAACTTCACGTCCTGCCCAGCCAGGCTGGAGAGGTCGTACCGGGTACCGCCGAAGCCGTTCGAGTTGCCGGAGAAGCTCTTGCCGCCGATCGAGTCGACGGGCGTGTCCTCACCGTTCACGTTCGGCAGCTCAGCGGCCGGCTTCCAGGTGGCGCCGCCGTCCGTCGAGTACTCCAGCGCGGCACCGTCGCCCGAGTTGAGCAGGTACATGTTGTCGAACCGGGCGAAGGCACCCTCCGGAATCGTCACCGCCTCCTGCTGGGTCAGCGAGATGTTGTCACCGGCGACAGTCCAGGCCACCGCGGAGTCCTCGCCGGTGGTCGCCAGCCGCTCGAAGCCGGTCTCGCTGGAGAGCAGCCAGTTGCCCTCGAACTCCCAGCCGTCGTTCCGGGACTCGAAGTCCTGGCGGTAGACGGAGGTCGGAGTGCCGTTGTCGCAGTAGTCGACGTTCTTCGGGGCACCCTTCGCCGGGTCCTTGTACATCTCGGTCGCGCGGACGACCTTGTCGACCTGGGCGCAGTCGTCCTCGGTCAGGAACGTGCCGGCACGACCGATGTTCTTCCGGCAGGCCAGCGGCAGGGTGTAGAAGACGTCCTTGTAGTCGGCGCCCGGCGCGAGGAGGTTCTGCAGCGTCCACACGATCTTGGCGGACTTGGCCGGACCGAGGCCGCGGATGTCGTAGCCGTTGAAGCTACCGCCGTCGACCATCAGGTACGCGGCCTTGTTGAAGACACCGCTGTTGGTGTGGACACCGCCGTTGTCCCAGAGCGCCGGGTCGTCGTCCCACAGGTCGGACGTCATCCGGTCCGGCTGACCCAGGCTGGTCGGGTCGGCCATGTCGCGGATGACCCCGATGCTCGTCCCCTCGCCGATCTTCCACCGGTTCTCGTCGGTGTCGTCATCGCTGCCGTTGTTCTGGTCGACGATCTCGCCCCAGAAGTCCGACAGACCCTCGTTGATGGCGCCCGACTGGAACAGGTACGCGAGGTTGGCGGTCGCCTGGGTGACGCCGTGGCCCAGCTCGTGGGCGGTGACGTCGTCGGCCGCCAGGCCCTCACCGAAGACCATCTGCTGACCGTCCCAGAACGCGTTCTGGAACGGGCACTGGTTCTCGGCGCAGATGCGGACCGTGCCACGCAGAGCCTGACCGCGGCCGTCGCCGTAGTCCGCTCCGATCAGCTGCGTCACGTCAACGTTGACGTAGCTGGCGAACCGAACCGAGGTGTCGTAGAAGAAGTCGTAGACGTTGTTGACGTCTTCCACCGACGACGGACCGTCACCCTCGGCCCGCGTGACCGGCAGGCCGACGCCGCAGGTGTAGTCGCTGACCACCTGGCCCTCAGCGTCACACACCACGCGGTTGATGGCGTGCTGGACGGTGTTGTAGGCCAGCTCGACCTTGAGCGTGGAGGCGTTGACGAGGACCTGGTACTGCAGCTCGATGTTGGACGGGTCGGTGACCTTCAGCTTGTAGACCGGCCGGACACCTTCCTGCCCCGGAACGCCGAGAACCTGCGGGTCGTACCAGGCCTTGCCCTCGAGCTTGGCCTTCAGGCCGGAGGCCGACGAGAGCTTCTCCCGCTTGGCCACGACCTGCTTGGCCACGGCCTGCGCCTTGCTCTCGTTGAGAACGCCCTTGGGGAAGGGCTTGCTGGGCGTAGCGCCCACCTCACCCACGATGAACTCGAGGTTGTTGGACTTGTCGAGGGAGACGACCACCTCGCCCGCGATGACCTCGATGCCCTGGTGGGTGCGCTCGAAGCGGACGGCCGTGCCGTTGTCGAGCTCGACGGTGCTCTTGTGCTTCAGCTCCTTGCTCGACACACCGAACGCGCTCGCGAAGCGGTCGAGGTGCGCCTTGGCGGCCTGCTCAGGCTTGGCCTTGGCGGAGACTCCCTTCGGACGCGCGATGGTGCCGCCCTTGGCCTCGATGACGCGCACCGTGCCGTCGTTTCCACGCTGCTGCACGACGGCGTCGGGCTTCTTACCGAACGCGGGACTTGTCAGCGATCCCGCGTTGGCCGGCGTCGCCATCGCAACCAGTGCCGAACCGCTGACCGCGGTGGCAAGGGCTGCGAGACCGCCGACCAAGCGACGCGATCTCACGATGTGACCCCCCGGGGGTAGTCGTACGGACTGAGAAAACAGACGGAGCGTAGAACAAACGGCAACGGTCCCACTACCGGGGCCTTCGTGAGGAGATCTCACATTCCGGACGTTCGATCACCTTCCGTGATCAAACTGCCGCGGCAGTGGGCGCTACCGGCTGGGAATCCTGACATAGCGCACACAACGGGTGCAAGATCAACCGCGGGTTGTTGGCTTATTTGTGACCACATTCACCGGCGTGTCGCGCTCTCGGCGTGTCGCGATGGCTGTGCCGTTCACCGTCGCGTCACTCCCTTTGGCTGCGATCACCTGCGCCCGGCACGGGCCCAGAGAGCCGGATGAAGGGAACCTAGGACCCGCGGCCGATCGCCCAGACGGTACTTAGCAGGACGGACCCCGCGAACGCAAGCGAACGCGCCCCGCCCGTGCGGCCCCGGCCGGCGGGCAGGTTCAGCACGTGGCTGTCTGGACCACGGCGATGTCTGGGTGGACTTCAGGCGGACTCCGGGTGGACGTGACGCGCGTGCGGCTGGGGCGCGGCCCTCACCACATCCTCGGGAGCGATCCTCGGGAGCGATCCTCAGACGCGATCCTGAGGCGCAGGCCGGCGAGGACGACGACGGGGACGACGGCGATGCAGGTCACCAGAGCAACGTCGATTCCGCGACTCAAGCCGTACGCGCCGACGACGGACGAGATCGCGGCCACACCGAGGGCGGAGCCGACGTAGCGAGCGGTGTTGTTGGCACCAGCCCCCATACCGCTCTGGCCGGGCGGGACGCTCGCGACGGCGAGGTAGGCGAGGGCCGCGTTGATGAGGCCGCTGCCGACCCCAGCGACGAGCAGGCCGATGACGACCCGCACGGGAGACCAGTGGTCGCCGACGCCGAGCAGCGGGAGGTACCCGACGACGGCGAGGGTCAAGCCGAGACCGAGCTGGGAGCGACCGGCGAGTGGCACCCTCCGGGCCTGGAGGGAGACGAGGAACGAGACGCCGGACCACAGACCGAACAGCAGAGCGGCTCCGATCGGCGAGATCCCGTGAGCGAGCTGCACCACGTTCGGCAGGAACGTCATGACAGCCATGACCGTGATGCCGGAGACGAGCGCCCCACCGGTGGCGATGGCGAAGAGCGGAGTGCGGAACAGCACCAGCTCGAGCAGTGGTTCCGTTCGGTGCCGCTCGATCAGCGTGAACGCGACGAGCAGGACAGCGGCGAGCTCGAAGCTGGCCGGGACGAGGGGCCGCGTCCAGCCGAGCCGCCCCTCGGTGAGACCGGTGACGAGTGCGGTGAGACCGAGGCTGAGCGTGACGACACCGGCGACGTCGAGGCGGCGGGGCCGCTCGGCGCGTGATTCGGGCAACAGACCGGCGCCGAGGAGCGCAAGCACAGCGGCGACGACGGCGAGCGCCCCGTAGGTGGCCCGCCACCCGGCGACGGTGGTGATACCGGCCGCGACGAACGGGCCGGCGAGAACGCCGAGCCCGACCATCGCACCGTAGGAGCTGGTGGCCTTCAACCGCGGGGGACCAGCAGGGTAGGCGTGACCCACCGCACCCAGCCCAGCGGCGAGCAACGCGGCGCTCGCCGCGCCTTGCAGCACCCGCGCGGTGACGAAGGTGGCGGTTCGAGAGGCGATCGCGGCGCCCACGCTCGCGAGCGCGAACAGCAGCATGCCGACGAGGTACGTGCGACGGCGCCCGTACTCGTCAGCGATGACTCCAGCGACCAGCAGCAGCGCGGACAAGCCGAGGACGAGGCCGTTGAGGATCCACGCGGGCCCGGTGACGCCCGCGCGGAGGTCGGCCGCGGTCACCGGGAGTGTCACGGCTGGGACCGTGTAGTTGACCATGACGAGGAAGACGGCCGCGCACGACATCACCAGAGTGGTGCGCGCCCCAGCCGGAGCGGCGGGAACCTGAGCAGCAGCGACGGTCACGAGAGCACCTCTGGTTAGTTCAATGATTGAACCTATCCGCGAGCACCGTAGCAGATGTGGGTTCAGTGAATGAACTAAGATGCCGCGCGTGGGGTTGGGCAAGAACTACGAAGGACAGGAGTGCTCCCTCGCCCGCGCGCTGGAGCTCATCGGTGAGCGCTGGACGTTCCTGGTGATTCGCGACGCCTTCTACGGCGTTCGCCGCTTCGGCGACTTCCTCGCCCACCTGGACATGCCGCGGGCCGTGCTCTCCCAGCGACTCCAGAGGCTGGTCGAGGCCGGCGTGATGGAAAAGCGCCGGTACCAGGACAGCCCGCCCCGCGACGAGTACGTGCTCACCGAGATGGGACGCGACCTCTGGCCGGCGCTGCTCGCGCTGGCCAGCTGGGGCGAGCGGCACCTCGCGGACGGCCGCCCTCGCCGTCTGTTCGTCCACCTCGGCTGCGGGGGACACCTCACCGGGAGCCCGGTCTGTCCCGCCTGCGGCGACCAGGTCCCGCCTGAGAGCGTGGAGATGCGGCCTGGTCCCGGTGCCGAGTCGACGCGAGAGGACCCGGTGAGCCGAGCCCTGCGCCGTCCCCACCGCCTTCTGGAGCCGCTCACCGAGCACTGACCCCCGTGACAGCCTGCGAGCGGCGACTCGATACCCCCGCTGTCGGTATGTCGGGCTGTGCCCGACCTCGAGCCGGTGCGTCAGTAGGAGATCAGTGCCTGAGGAGATCCGCCAGGACCGCCGCGAGTGCCCCCACCCCGGCGACCCGATCCACGGGGTCGACGTACTCGGCGGGAGCGTGCGACACCCCGGTGGGGTTGCGGACGAAGAGCATGGCGGTGGGGACTCCGGCGCTCGCCAGGATGCCCGCGTCGTGCCCCGCCTGGGTGGCGAGCAGCGGGACCTCACCTGCCTCGAACCCTGTCCCAGCCACGGCCACTCGAGCCACCAGCCGCAGCCGGTCACGCAGGGTCGGGTCGAACTCGACGGCTGGCGTCCAGGACTCCCGCTCCACGACGAGCCGCGTCCCGTCTCGGGTCGCCCGCTCCCCAGCCTGCCGCCGGATGTCGCCGACCAGGGTCTCGAGGATGCGTTCGTCCGCAGCCCGAGCATCCAGCCACGCCCGGACGCGGGACGGCACGGCGTTCACCGCGTTCGGCTCGACCTCGACCCGGCCGAAGGTCGCCCGGGCACGTCCCTCCAGCAGTCGAGCCCGCTTGTTCGCCGCGAGTGCCGTCATGGCGTAGGTCACCATCGGGTCGTGGCGGTCCTCCATCGCCGTCGTGCCGGCGTGGTTGGCCTCACCGGTGAACTCGAACCGCCAGCGACCATGCGGCCAGATCGAGGTGGCGACACCGACGGGGGCGCCAAGGTCGGCGAGCTGGCGGCCCTGCTCCACGTGCAGCTCGACGAACGCCACCGGATCGCGCAACAGCGCGAGCGACGGACCCAGCTCGGCGTGGTGACCCGCTTGTCGCATCGCGTCGACGAGGGAGGTGCCGGTGGCGTCCCGCAGTCGCGCCGCCTCGTCGGGCGTCAGCGCTCCGGTCATCAACCGAGAGCCGAGGCACGGCACACCGAAGCGGGCACCCTCCTCCTCCACGAAGACCGCGACGCCGAGCGGCCGACGCGGGCGGACGCCGCTGGCCCTGAGCACGTCGATGGCCGCGAGCGCTGAGACCACCCCCAGGGGGCCGTCGTAGGCGCCCCCACCCCGGACGGAGTCCAGGTGACTTCCGGTCACCACACCACCGTCCAGTCGCCCGCGCTCCGGTGACGCCGAGTCCGGCCACCACCACGCGACGAGGTTGCCGTTCCCGTCGCCGTCCAGCACGAGACCGCGCCGGGCGGCCTGCTCCTGGAACCAGACGACACACGCCCGCTCGGCGGGCGTCCAGCTCAGGCGGTGGTAGCCGCCCGTGCGCGGGTCTCGGCCGAGCGCGGCGAGCTCCTCCCACATCTCGTGGAACGTCGGCGCGACCGCGCCGGCGGCTGAGGATCCCACTCCGTCGTTCGTCACGGGCCACCGTCTCCGAGCCGACCGTGGTCGCGGGTCGGAACGACCAGCCCACCAGCCTCGGCGACCCGCTCCGCCCGCGCGTAGCCGGCGTCGACGTGTCGCAGCACACCGAGGGCGGGGTCGTTGGTGAGGACCCGCTCCAGCTTCTGCGCCGCCAGTGGCGTCCCGTCGGCGACGCACACCTGCCCCGCGTGGATCGAGCGGCCGATGCCCACCCCGCCGCCGTGGTGCAGCGACACCCACGAGGCCCCACTCGCGACGTTCACCATCGCGTTGAGCACAGGCCAGTCGGCGATCGCGTCCGATCCGTCGAGCATCGCCTCGGTCTCGCGGTACGGCGAGGCGACGGACCCACAGTCCAGGTGGTCCCGCCCGATGACGACGGGAGCCTTGAGCTCTCCGGACGCCACCATGTCGTTGAAGCGCAGGCCAGCGCGGTCCCGCTCGCCGTACCCCAGCCAGCAGATGCGAGCAGGCAGCCCTTGGAACGTGACCCGCTCGCGCGCCAGCCGAATCCATCGGACGAGCGGCTCGTTGTCGGGGAACAGCTCGAGCACCGCCTGGTCGGTCCGGGCGATGTCCGCTGGATCGCCCGAGAGCGCCACCCACCGGAACGGCCCCTTGCCGGCGCAGAACAGGGGCCTGATGTACGCGGCGACGAAGCCGGGGATGTCGAACGCGCGGGTGGCACCACCCCGGCGAGCCTCCTCGCGCAGGGAGTTGCCGTACTCGAAGACCGCGGCACCCGCGTCGAGGAAGCCCACCATGGCGTCGACGTGCCGGGCCATGGACTCTCGTGCGCGCTCGACGAGCCCGTCCGGGTCCCGATGGCGCAGCGTCTTCCAGTCCTCGAACGCGACCCCGAGCGGCAGGTAGCGCAGCGGGTCGTGCGCGGACGTCTGGTCGGTCACGATGTCGACCGGCAGCCCTCGGGCGAGGAGGAGAGGCACCACCTCGGCGGCGTTGCCGAGGACGCCGACCGACAGCGACCGGCGTTCCTGCCGGGCCCGCTCGACCAGGCGCGAGGCCTCGTCGAGCGACTCGGCCCACACGTCGAGGTAGCCCTGGGCGAGACGACGCTCGATCCGGGACGGGTCGCACTCGACGCACAGCGCGACACCGCCGTTCATGGTGACCGCCAACGGCTGCGCGCCGCCCATGCCGCCGAGCCCAGCGGTCAACGTCACCGTGCCCGCCAGGGAGCCGTCCTGCCCTTCGAGTCGCGCCGCGACGGCGGCGAACGTCTCGTACGTGCCCTGGAGGATGCCCTGGGTTCCGATGTAGATCCAGGAGCCGGCGGTCATCTGGCCGTACATCGTCAGGCCGAGCGTCTCGAGCCGCCGGAACTCCTCCCAGGTGGCCCACTCGGGAACCAGGTGGGAGTTGGCGATCAGCACGCGAGGCGCCCACTCGTGCGTCCGCAGGACGCCGACGGGGCGACCCGACTGGACGAGCATCGTCTCGTCGTCCGCCAGCCACTCCAAGGTCCGGACGAGCGCGTCGAAGCTCGCCCAGTCCCGCGCGGCCTTCCCCGTGCCGCCATAGACCACCAGGTCGTCTGGGTGCTCGGCCACCTCGGGGTCGAGGGTGTTCTGCAGCATCCGCAGCGCCGCTTCCTGCTGCCAGCCTCGGGCGTGCAGAGTCGCCCCCCGCGGCGCGGTGACCGTGCGGGGCACGCTGAGGTGGGTGTCGTGCGTCATGGGTCCTCCTCTGCCGCTTCGGGCTCCGCCGCGTGCGCGGACAGCTCAGGCTCCGCGTCCCACGGCCCGGTGACCGACTGCGCCGCGACGACGAGCTCACCGGAACGGACCAGGTCGACCACGGCGGCGATCTCCTTCGACAGCTCGCGGTCGGGACCCGGCCCCGGCACCCGCCGTCGAATGGCGGCGAGCACGGCCGAGGTCGCCGGTCCCGGCCGCAAGGGCGCCCGCAGGTCGAGTCCGCGGGCCGCCGTCATCGCCTCCACGGCCAACACCTCGGCGAGCCCGGCGAGGGCTCGACGGAGCTTGCGTCCCGCCGACCAGCCCATCGAGACGTGGTCCTCCTGCATGGCCGAGGAGGGAATGGAGTCCACGCTCGCGGGGACCGCGAGCCGCTTCAGCTCGCTGACCAAGGCGGCCTGGGTGTACTGGGCGATCATGTACCCCGAGTCCACCCCGGGGTCGTCGGCCAGGAACGCCGGGAGGCCGTGGCTTCGGGCCACGTCGAGGAAGCGGTCCGTCCGACGTTCCGCCATGCTCGCGACGTCGGCGACGACGATCGCGAGGAAGTCCAGCGCGTACGCCAGCGGCGCCCCGTGGAAGTTGCCGTTCGACTCCAACCGACCGTCCGGCAGCACGACCGGGTTGTCGATGACCGCGGCGAGCTCATGACCGGCGACCGTCCGGGCGAAGGCCAGGGCGTCCCGGGCCGCGCCGTTGACCTGGGCCGCGCATCGCAGCGAGTACGCGTCCTGGACCCGCGTGTCGCTGGGGCCGGCGTGGCTCGCCACGATGGGGGAGCCGGCGAGCAGCTGGCGCAGGTGTCGGGCCGAGTGGACCTGCCCCGGGTGGGGCCGCAGGGCTTGCAGGTCGGCGGCGAAGACCCGGTCGGTGCCGAGCAGCGCCTCCACGCTCATCGCCGCCGTCACGTCGGCGGTGTCGAGCAGCCGCTGTGCGTCGTGGCAGGCCAGCACGAGCATGCCGAGCATGCCCTCGGTGCCGTTGATGAGCGCGAGGCCCTCCTTCTCCGCGAGCGTGACGGGTGCGATGCCGGCGTCGGCGAGCGCCTCGGCGGCAGGTCGGCGCCGCCGCGCCCCACCCTCACCGCTCCACACCTCGCCCTCGCCGGTGAGGGCGAGCGCGACGTGGGCCAGAGGCGCGAGGTCGCCCGAGCAGCCGAGGCTCCCGTGCTCGGGGACGACCGGGGTGATGCCGGCGTTGAGCAATGCCAGCAGGGTCGTCGCGATCTCCGGACGAACACCCGTCTGACCGGTCGCGAGGGTCCGCAGGCGAAGCAGCATCATCGCCCGGACGACCTCGTCCTCCACGTCGGGGCCGATCCCCGCGGCATGGGAGCGGATCAGGCTGCGCTGGAGCTTGGCCCGCAGCTCCGGGACGATGAAGCGGGTCGCGAGCGCACCAAACCCGGTCGAAACGCCGTAGGCCGGGCGCTCCGCCGCAGCGAGGTCGTCGACCGGCTTCCGTCCAGCGGCGATCGCGGTGAGCGCTTCGGGCGCGAGAGCGACGCGGCAGCCGTGCCGGGCGACCGCCACGACCTCCGCCTCGGTCAGTGGTCGGCCACTGACCGTCACCTGCTCCATGTCCTCATTCCACCCGCGAACCGGCCGCCGTGCCACCACCTCGGCCCAGTCGGGGGTGCCGGCCGAGGTCCGACGTCGACGTTCCCACGCGGTGCGGCGGGGAGAGGCGGTCCGGTGCCTCAGACCAGCCCAACCGCGGAACCCGACCACGGCATCAGACCAGCCCGGTCGTGGTCAGCCACTCCTCCGCCACCGTGTCGGGGTCCTCCTTGTCGACTTCGACCTTGCGGACGAGCTCCCGCAAGGTCTCGGTGTCCAGCTGGGCCGAGACGGCGTTCAGCGCGTCGCGCACGGTGTCGGACGCCTTGTCCTCGACGATGAGCGGGACGACGTTTTGTGCGGTGAAGAGCAGCTTCGGGTCCTCGAGGACGACGAAGTCGTTCTCCTCGATCGCCGACTGGGTGGTGAAGAGGTTCGCGGCGTCGACCTGACCGCTCTTGAGCGCCGCCACGGTCACCGGTCCCGCGGTGTCCAGCTCCTTGAACGACTTGAACGTCAGGCCGTACACCTTCTCCAAGCCCGGGACGCCAGTCGGTCGGGTCTTCCACTCGGGCGGACCGCCCAGAACCATCGACGACGCGTACGGCTTGAGGTCCTCGATCGAGCTGAGGTCGTACTCCTCGGCGGTCTCCCGGGTCACCACCACCGCGTCCTTGTCCTCCGCCGACGACATCTCCAGGACGGTGAGACCGGACGGCAGAGCGTCGCGGAGCGCGGCGTAGACCTCGTCCGGCTCGGCGGCTGTCGCGTCGGAGTCGTAGTACTGCAGCAGCACGCCGGTGTACTCGGGAACCAGGTCGAGGGAGCCGTCCTCGAGTCCCTTGATGTAGGTCTCCCGACTCCCGATGTTGAGCTTGCGCTCAACCTGGATGCCCTTGGCCTCCAGCGCTCCGGCGTAGATCTCCCCGAGCAGGACCGCCTCCGGGAAGTTGGCCGAGCCCACGGTGATCGTGTCGCGTCCCGCCGGCTCCGTGCTGTTCGTGGCGAGTGGGTCTCCACCCCCTCCACAGGCGGTGATGGCGAGCAAGCCGGCCACCACCGTGGCGAGGAGGGTCCGTGTCGGTCGCATGGTGTTCTCCTCCGTCGTGACGCGCCCGTGACGACGTCCGCGTCGCCATCGAACGCTGTCTCGGTCACAAGGGCTGGCGCGCACAGGGTGGTCGACCACGCGTCGTGGACGACGCTCAGCGCGCCCGGACCAGGTGGTCCTCGAGCTGGTCCTGGACGTCCTCCCCTCCGACGTCGCGCGTCCGTCGTTCGCCTCGTCGCGCGGCGGCGATGAGCCCACGGGGAACGACGAGTCGCTGGAGTCCGGCGAGCAGCAGCTCGACGAGCACGGCGAGAACAGCGACGAGCAGCGCGCCCGCCAGCATCTGGGGGTAGTCACGCACCGCCAAGCCGTCGATCAACAGTCGTCCGAGCCCGCCGAGGCCGACGTAGGCCGCCACCGTGGCGGTGGAGACGATCTGGAGCATCGCGCTGCGCAGGCCGGAGAAGAGAAGCGGCAGCGCGCAGGGCATCTCGACCTTGACCAGCACCTCACGGCCCGTCATCCCCATGCCGAACGCGGCGTCGCGCGCCTCGGGGGGAACGGAACGGACACCGGCGTAGGAGCCGCTGAGGATCGGGGGCACGGCGAGGACGACGAGGACGGCGATGCTGGGCACCAGGAAGCCGAGCTCGCCGGGCAGCCGGGAGATCAGCGCCAGGACGGCGAGGATCAGGAGACCGAGGGTGGGCAGCGCGCGCAAGGCGTTGGCGAGTCCCGCGATGAGGAAGGTGCCCCGTCCCGTGTGGCCGATGAACAGCCCGAGCGGAACGGCGATGACGGCGGCCAGGAGCAGCGCGAGGACCGAGTAGCCGAGGTGCTCGGCCACCCGGTGGGGCACGCCGTCGGATCCCGCCCAGTGGGCGGGATCGGTGAGCCAGGAGAGGAGAGCGCCGATCATGAGCGGCTCCCCACTCGCTCCCACGGCGTGAGCGCGCGTGTCATGGCGAGCACCGCGCCGTCGAGGAGCAGCGCGAGCACCACACACAGGCCGATGCCGGTGACGAGCGGCGTGAAGAAGTCACGTTGGAAGCCGTCGGTGAACAGCATCCCGAGCTCGGGGACACCGATGATCGCGGCGACGCTGACCAAGCTCACGTTGGACACCGCCGCGACCCGTAGCCCGGCGCCGATGACGGGCACGGCCACCGGAAGCTCGACCTGCAGCAGCCGACGGAGCGGCTGGAAGCCCATCGCGGTCGCCGCCTGCCGCACGTCGTCGGGCACAGCGGCCAAACCGTCGGCGACTGTGCGGACCAAGAGCGCGACGGTGTAGATCGTGAGGGCGACCACGACGTTGACCGGGTCGAGGATGCGAGTGCCGAGAACCGCCGGAAGAGCGACGAAGAGCGCCAGGGACGGGATCGTGTACAGCAGGCTGGAGACGCCCACCAGTGGCGGATACAGCCACCGACGCTCGCGCGCCAGCCAGCCCAACGGGATGGAGAGGAGCAGCCCGAAGACCAGCGGCAGCACGGAGAGCATCGCGTGCCACCCGAACAGTACGACGATCTCGTCGACGTTACGGGACAGCCACTCGATCACGGCGGGTCCTCCGGAGTGGGCGCTCCAGACCGCGGCGATCGCGGCGTGATCGGAGAGAGCTGGGGGCCCGCGTGAGCCCCGTTCGCGCTGGCGCCGCCGGGTGGCGCACCGTCGATCAGCGCGAGCACCTTCGCCGCGGGGACCGTACCGACCAGCCGACCGGAGTCGTCGACGAGCACTCCTCGCCCCGTCGGTGAGGAGAGCGCGGCGTCGAGGACTCCCCGCAGCGAACCGGTGAAGGACGCGACCGTCCCCCCGCGGTTGAGGTGCTCCGGCGCCACAGACCCGACGTCGGACCACTGACGAACGTCAAGCCAGCCTTGCGGTCGGCGCTGATCGTCGACGATGAGGACCCAGCCGTCACTCGCCGCCGCCCGGGCCTCTGCCACCGAGCAGCCCAGCGTGGCCGTGGGTTCGGGGTCGACGGCGAGCCCCTCGGCCGGCATGAAGGAGAGCGCCCGGTAGCCACGGTCCTTGCCGACGAAACCGGCGACGAACTCGTCGGCGGGGTGCTCCAGGAGCTCTCTCGGTGTGGACACCTGGGCCAGCCGGCCACCGGTACGGAACACCGCCACCTTGTCGCCGAGCTTCACCGCCTCGTCGATGTCGTGCGTGACGAACAGGATCGTCTTGTCAAGCTCAGCTTGCAGACGGAGGAACTCGTCCTGGAGGCTCTCGCGCACGACCGGGTCGACAGCGCTGAACGGCTCGTCCATCAGCATGATCGGAGGATCAGCGGCGAGCGCCCGGGCGACACCGACGCGCTGCTGTTGCCCACCCGACAGCTGCGCGGGATAGCGTCGCGCCAAGTCGGGGTCGAGTCCGACACGCTCCATCAACTCCATCGCGCGCCGCCGGGCCGCTCGGCGGCTCCACCCGAGCAGGTACGGCACGGTCGCGATGTTGTCGACGACGGTCCGGTGCGGGAAGAGCCCGGCGTGCTGGATGACGTACCCGATGCCACGTCGCAGCTGAGCGGCGTCGGTGTCGGCGACGTCGCGACCGTCGATGAGAACCCGTCCAGACGTCGGTTCCACCATGCGGTTGACCATGCGCAACGACGTCGTCTTGCCGCAGCCGGACGGACCGACCAGCACCGTGATCTCGCCTGTCTCGGCCCGCATGTCGACCGCGTCGACCGCCACCGTGCCGTCGGGATAGCGCTTGGTCACGGAATCGAACTCGATCACGGTCGTCGGCCCCTTCCTCGGTCGACGGGTGCGTCGCGGTCGCCCGGCGCCCCGGTGACACCCTTGCCTGTCGCGACCGGCACACCGAACCCACAATAACCGCCCTGCACTCGGCCCAGGTGTGACGAAGAGGACAGGAACCGGTTCCGGCGACCCGCGCGGACCGTCCTCCCGCCGATGCGGGCGGTGAACACTACCCTCGGAATCCACCACCTCGTCGGGCCACGAGCGGTCACCGCCGGACCGGGTGACCTTGCGGATCCAAAGGAGCAGCCCGGATGCGTACGTTCGCGATCGTGACGACCACGGCGATCACCTTGGTGGCGGTCGCATTGGTCACCCGCACCGTCGCCGGAATGGTCGGGGTCGTGCGGCTCGGCCAGCCCGTGGTCGGTCGTACGGACCAGCCCTGGCGTCGATGGGCGACGATGCTGCGCGAGACCGTGGGTCACACCAGGTTGACACGCTGGCCGCTGGTCGGTGTGGCGCACTGGTTCGTCTTCGTCGGCTTCGGATTCCTCTTCTTCACCCTCGTCTCCGCCTACGGCCAGGTGTATGGCGGAGCCGACTGGACGCTGCCGCTCCTCGGTCACTGGTGGCCGTACGAGATCGCGGCCGAGCTCGTGGCCTCGCTGACCTTGGCCGGCATCCTCGTCCTCATCGTCATCCGGCAGCGCAACCACCCGCGTCGGCTCGGGCGGCGCAGTCGGTTCAGCGGCTCGACGATGTGGCAGGCCTACTACGTCGAGGCCACGATCGTCGTGATCGCCTGCTGCATCCTCGTCCTGCGAGGCTTGGAAGGCGCCCTCGGCGGGCCCGAGCGCGGCTCGCACCACCTGGTCACCGCCCCACTCGTCGCAGCGTTCTCCGGACTGGCTCCGACGACCCTCGCGACCGCGATCCTCGCCGTCGCCACGCTCAAGATCGCGGTCTCCATGGCGTGGCTCGTCGTCATCGCGCTGTACCCCACGATGGGCGTGGCCTGGCACCGCTTCACGGCGTTCCCGAACATCTGGTTCCGGCGCAAGGCCGACGGCGGCACCGCGTTGGGTGAGCTGCCACCGATGTACTCGCGAGGCCGGCCCATCGACTTCGAGGACCCCAGCGAGGACGACATCTTCGGCGCGGGAGCGGTCGAGGAGTTCACCTGGAAGGCGTTGCTGGACTTCACCACCTGCACCGAGTGCGGACGATGCCAGTCGCAGTGCCCGGCGTGGAACACCGGCAAGCCCTTGTCGCCCAAGGGCTTCATCCTCGACCTGCGCGACCACGCGTACGCCAAGGCGCCCTACCTGCGGGCGTCGGAGAACGAGCGGGAGGCTTTGCCCGACCAGGTGAAGGCGGAGGCGCAACGCCGGTTGGTGGGCGCGATCGACGACCCGGCGGCCGGCACGCTCGGCGCGGTGATCGACTCCGACGTCCTCTGGTCGTGCACGACGTGCGGCGCCTGTGTCGAGCAATGCCCGGTGGACATCGAGCACGTCGACCACATCGTCGAGATGCGCCGGCACCAGGTGCTCGTCGAGTCGGAGTTCCCCAGCGAGCTCAACCAGCTGTTCCGGGGATTGGAGAGCCGCGGCAACCCGTGGAACATGAACCCGGCGGCACGGCTGGAGTGGACGAAAGGGCTGTCGTTCGAGGTGCCGGTCGTCGGTGAGGGCGACGTGACCGACCTGTCCCGGGTGGAGTACCTGTTCTGGGTCGGGTGTGCCGGCGCGTTCGACGATCGCGCCAAGAAGACGACGCGCGCGGTCGCGGAGCTGCTGCACATCGCCGGGGTGTCCTTCGCCGTTCTCGGCCCCGCCGAGACCTGCACCGGTGATCCCGCACGGCGCGCCGGCAACGAGTTCGTCTACCAGATGCTGGCCCAGCAGAACGTCGAGACGCTGCGCGAGGCGGGCGCGACCAAGGTGGTCGCGACCTGCGCGCACTGCTTCAACACGATTCGCAACGAGTACCGCCAGCTCGGCTTGGAGCTCGAGGTCGTCCACCACACGCAGCTGCTCAACCGCCTGGTGCGGGAGGGGCGGTTGCGCCCCGTGCCGCCGACGGCCGACGGCGAGCGACGACCCGTCACCTACCACGACCCGTGCTATCTCGGCCGACACAACCAGGTCTACCAGCCGCCCCGGGAGCTGCTGAGCGCGCTGCCCGAGGTGGAGGTGCGAGAGATGCCGCGCAGCGGTCGGACGTCCTTCTGCTGCGGCGCCGGCGGAGCCCGCATGTGGATGGAGGAGCGCATCGGCACCCGCATCAACCTCGAGCGCACCGCCGAGGCCGTGGCGACCGGCGCCGAGCGCATCGCCACCGCCTGCCCGTTCTGCCGGGTGATGCTGAGGGACGGCGTCACCCAGCACCAGGCCGACGGCAAGGCTGGTGAGGACGTCGAAGTGGTCGACGTGGCACAGCTGCTGCTGGAGTCGGTCCGTCGAGGCGGTGACCGCTCCGCCGCGAGCGCCTCCCCTGGCGACGCCACCGCCGGCGCGGACGGCGGGAGCGGTGACGCCGCACCGGTGCGCGACTAGCACCCGCGATCGTGCCCTGGTACCACGGTTCCCAACAGGAGCTTTCCGTCCTCCGTCCCGGGAGCCTCACATCGCTGGGGCAGTGGGTGCTCCGTTGTGGGTTGCCTCGCTGGAGAAGAGCGTGTGGTCGGTGCCGTCGGCGGCGGTCGCCGTGATCTTGACCGCGCCCTCGGCTGTCCAAAGGCCGAGCTGGCTGGGCTTGCCGTTGTTCCTGTGGCCCGCGTAGATCAAGCCGCCGGCCTCGGTCCCCTCGTCGTTACAGAACAAGATGCCGCCGAACGTCCCGCGGCCCGGATGCTCCTGGTCCTCGCCGCGCGTCGGGGCGATGCTCGCGATGGTGGAGTTGCCGATGAGCATGCGCGTGGTGCCGTCCGGCTCGACGATGCGGATGCGCTGCGCTCGGAGCTCCCGCACCGGCTCGTCGGACTGGTCGACATCGAGCCCGACGGCTCGCGCTGCCTCTTCGGCGCGAGCCAAGGCGTCGGTCGCGGCGGCGTACGCCTCACGCGCCGCCGCGAGGGCGGCCTTCACGTGCTCCTTGTGTTCGGCTCCACGACGAGAACTTGACGCCGGTCCACGAATCGGACGTGCATGATCGACATGCGTCGTCCGCTCCCGGACGTGGCTGTGGTCAGCTGACCCCGCCTCTGATCACTCGTCGCCGGCAAGCACGAATGGCATGTAGCCGACGGGAGGCTCCGTCACCTCCAACTCGCTGAAGATCAGGGTGAGGTTGTGGCTGTTCATCTCGAGACGGACCTCGTGGAAGTCGATCCCAAGACGTTCGGTCCACGCCTTTGCCCGGCGCGAGTCGGCGACCAGGTGGGCCCCAGGGTAGAGCGCCTGCCACCTCACGGCCCACACGTAGCCGTCGAGGTCCGGTCCGATCTCCGGGTCCGTCAGCCGCTCGTCCAAGGACGTGCGCCAGGTCTCCGGGCTCAGAGCGGTCCTCGTCTCCGCCACGACGCAGTACTTGAAGAGGTACCGAAGGTGCGTCGGCTTGATGCCTGTCCTCGGGTCGGCCGTCACGTGGACGATGACCTCGTAGTCGCGCATGTAATCGGTGTAGGCGTGGTACACGACGGCGTGGTCGGAGATGTCGTCCAGCGCTCGGCGCAACTCGGTGATCTCCACGCCGCTCTCCTATCAGCCTGCCCGGTCACGCCTAGGTCGACGACGACCTCCTGATTCCGTCGTGCTCACCGCCGCCAAGGCCGACGCGCGCCGGTTGAGCGGCCTCCTCGCGCCGACGTCACGGCGCTCCGCGACCACCTGCCCGACGTGACGACGACGCGTTCACCGGACGGCCGGTTGCTATGGCGCGGCAACGTCTCGTTGGCTGACCGGGCGTGGCGGCCACGATCCGTCGTCCGGGTCTGCGCTTCCACGACCTCGCCACACCGGAAAGCACGCCTCCGACGGCTAGCGGGACGAGCCCGCGGACCTGATGGGCCGGATGGGGCACGAAAACCCGAACGCCACGCCGATCCGCAGTGCGCCACGAGCCGGCGGACGGGGCGATCGCGGAGGCCCTGGGCGAGACTGCGCCAAGATCACAAGGCCGGGGGCGGGATCACATCCCTGACCTCGGCCTCCGGGCAAGAGAGCGGGTGACGGGAATCGAACCCGCACTATCAGCTTGGGAAGCTGACGTTCTGCCATTGAACTACACCCGCGTACCGTCACCTCACGGTGACGACGGATCAGGATACTACTCATCCGTCGCCTGGCTGCAGCAGGTGTGAGGATGCCGGTTCGGTAGGTTGCGAGTGTGCTCCTCTCCGACCGTGACATCCGCGTCGAGATCGACAAGGGCCGGGTGGTCCTCGAACCGTTCGAGCCTGCCTTCGTGCAGCCGTCGAGCGTCGACGTCCGGATCGACCGTTACTTCCGGGTCTTCGAGAACCACCGCTACCCCCACATCGATCCCGCGCAGGAGCAGCCGGACCTGACGCGGCTCATCGAGTGCGCGGAGGGGGAGCCGTTCATCCTCCACCCCGGGGAGTTCGTCCTCGCCTCGACGTACGAGCGGGTCAGCCTCCCCGACGACATCGCCGCCCGCCTGGAGGGCAAGTCGAGCCTGGGGCGCCTGGGGCTGCTCACCCACTCGACAGCCGGGTGGATCGACCCCGGATTCTCCGGGCACATCACCCTCGAGCTGTCGAACGTCGCGACGCTGCCGATCAAGCTCTGGCCGGGCATGAAGATCGGCCAGCTCTGCTTCTTCCGGCTGTCCTCGCCGGCGGAGCACCCGTACGGCGCCGAGGTCTACGGCTCGCGCTACCAGAACCAGCGCGGGCCCACACCCTCGCGGTCGTACCGCAACTTCTACCGGTTCTGAGCCCCAGCGCTCGGGCCTTTCGCCGGCGTCCCCAGCGCACGACCGCTCAGTCCGACGTGACCGGGTACATGACCAGGCGCACCGACCCGGTCGCGGCGGGTGTCCGGACCACGAGGGCGATCCGCCAGAGCGCCTCACCCCAGACCGGGTTCAGCTTGCTGTCCTGGAAGGCGATGCGCTCGACGCCGACGTCGAGGAGCTCCGCGTCGTAGTCGACGCGGAGCGCGCGCCGCTGCCCGGGGACCACGATCGTCCCCCGCACGGTTGTGTCCGGGGTGCCCGACGCCATCAGGTGCAGGCGCAGGTCCCGGGGGTGGTGGTCGAGCTCCCAGGAGTCGACCAACGTGACCCGCCCCTCCCCCGCGCGGTCGAGGGTCAGCGTCCGGAGCCACCGCCGGCAGCCCGCCTCCGCGGGGTACGCGCCGGCGAGGTCCACGCTGGCGTGGACCCGGCCCGAGTCCAACTCGACCGTGACGTCACGGGCCGCGTACGCCGCGCCCGGTGCCTGCTCGTACCCGTCGATCAACGGCACGTTGTGGTACGCGCTGCGGAGCGCCCAGATCTCGTAGCGCCGGTCCGAGAAGGTCTGGGCGGTGTACTCACCGACGCCGGCGTCCACGAGCACCGGATGCCCGTCGAGCGCCACCAGCACCGTTCCGACGTCGTTGTGGTTGTGGTCCTCGGCGTTGTGGCCGCCCTTCACCGAGATGAGCAGGCCGTCCGCACGTCCCGGGTGCTGCCGCGCGACGAGCAGCTGCGCGTCCGGCCACCACGCCTGCGCGACGAGAGGCGCGGAGCGGGGTGGTTCCCTCCGCCACTCGGTGTCGGCGAGCGCCAGCAGCGCCCGACCCAGGGGGGTGCCGGGCGAGACCGCCGGCCCGTCGTCGCCGCGCATGGCGCGGGCGTGGGCCTTCATCTCCTCGTCGCCCACCCGGACGCCGAACCGGTAGAGGACGTGGGCGCACGCGTTCTTGTCGACCTGCGCTGGCCCGTCGGCCACGTTGACGTACCAGCGGTCGGCGATGTGGACCCGATGCGGGTAGCGGCCGATCTCGCGCACGAGTGGGAGCCCGAAGCAGTCCAGCACCCCACCGCTGGCCGACCGGAGGAACTCCAGACACTCCGACAGCGACGCGCCCGCCCGCCACCAGTACGAGTGTCCCTCGGTGCAGGCACCGTCCGGCTGGTAGCCGGCGAGGAACACCTCGAGCCCTTCGACGACCCGCTCGGTCGTGCGCACGATGTCGTCGCGGTCGAAGTCGAGCAGGAACGAGCAGGCGAGCACGTTGGAGTTGATCCACGGGTTCCAGTTGTTGACGTGCCGCCGGGTCCGACCGAACCACGTCCAGGTATCGATCGTGCGCTGCGGGATGAGGACGCGCCGGCGCACCTCGTCGAGCAGGCGTCGGACGGCGAACTCCGAGCGGTCCCGGACTCGGTCACCGAGGACGGCGTACGTCCAGGCCAGCAGGGCGCCGGTCTCCGCCGCGAACAGGTCCAGCGTCGGGTTCGCCGGGTTCGGCAGGTCGCCGCCTCGCGCACCGTGCGACTCGTCGTGGGCCGGGATGCACCACGAGGTCTCCTCGCACAGCAGCCACACCCCGTCGAGGACCTCCTCGTGCCAGCGATCCTCGTCGGTGAGACAGGCCGCCAGGACGGCGGCGGCCAACCGGGTACGACGAGCGAAGTAGCCTCTCTCGAACCTGGTGCGGTTGCCGGTTCGCCGAAAGTCCAGCCAGAGCGTGGCAGGCTGGACCGGCCACGGCGCTCGGGTGACCTCCTCGGCGTGGGCGAGCAGGGCGGACCTCGTCGGCTCCTCGACGCTCGTCCAGAAGGCCCGATCGTTGACGTCCGGGACAGGTCGCCACGCGCCGGGCTGTGGCAGGTGGTTCGACAGCGCCTCGGTGGTGAGGATCTCTCGCAACATGTTCGCCTCCGGCCTCGCCCACCACTGAAGCGGTTTCGCGGAGCAATGGGGGCTCGCGTACCGGTCTCGGCCACGTGGGACGTGGTCGGTTGACGCTTCCCACGCCGGATGCGAGAGGCTTGACCGTCGTGGCGATACGTCCAACGTCTGATGCCTCGACCGTGGAGTGTGACCAGGCCGACAGCCCGCTCATCGGGCCGGTGGCGCCGCCGGCGCTCCACGTGATGTCGTTCAACCTCCGTGTGGGCAATGAGGGCCTGCCCGACCCTTGGCCCGAGCGGCGTCCGGTCTCCGCCGCGCTCCTGCGAGCGGAGCAGCCGGCGGTCATCGGTACCCAGGAAGGGCTCTACCCGCAGGTCCGCGAGGTGGCCGCCGCCCTGCCGGCGCGGTACGAGTGGGTCGGCACCGGCCGCGAGGGCGGGTCCCGCGGCGAGTTCATGGCCGTCTTCTTCGACGCCGAACGGCTCCAGCCGCGCGAGTTCGACCACTTCTGGCTCTCCGACACCCCATCCGTCGTGGGCTCGACGACGTGGGGCAACCGGGTGGTCCGCATGGCGACGTGGGTGCGCTTCACCGACCTGGCGACGGGTCGGGAGCTCGTCGTCTTGAACACCCACCTCGACCATGCCGTCGACCGGGCCCAGCGCCTGGGCGCGGAGCTGCTCGCCCGGCGCCTCGCCGACTTCGACGCGGATCTTCCCGTGATCGTGACCGGCGACTTCAACGTCCCGGCGCAAGCATCGGTCCCGTACGACACGCTCGTCGGAGCTGCCGGCCTGGTCGACACGTGGACCGCCGCGGAGAAGCAGCTGACCCCGGCGTACGCGACGTTCCACGGCTACCGACCACCTCAGGTGGACGGCGACCGCATCGACTGGATCTTGGTGCGCCCCGGGATCCACGTCCGGGCGGCCGCGATCAACACCTTCACCCTCGACGGGCGCTGGGCGTCCGACCACTGGCCGGTGCACGCCGTGGTCGAGCTCTGACGCCCGGTCGCGCACCCGGGTTCGTGACCTCCCTCACCGGCCAGCGCGGAAGGCGTCAGGGCCATCGCGATCGGGCCTGCGGTCCCCGCGCGACGGTGGCACGGCTCGGCGGGGGCGCGACGCGGTCGGCGAGTGCGTACAGGAGCCGCGCGCATTCTCTCCGGAGCGACCGCACCGCCTCGACGGGCCACGGACGGCGCGCCAGCCCGGCCGGCTGAAACCGTGTCCGCTCGGCGGTGAGGGTCCGCTCGGCGGTGAGGCAGCTCGGGGCGTCCGCGCGATGCCGCTTGACCAGTCGTGACGTCACGTACTCCTGCAGTCGAAAGTCGCTCATGAACCCTCCGGCTCGGTCAAGGTCCGCGGCTGCCGTCACCGGAGACGACGGATCGAGTCGGTGGAGTGTTGGCCTGGGTGCGCGTTCCGCGTCGGCGCGCACGGACAGCCGCGAGGGCCGCGGTCAGCCGCGAGGGGCGTACATGATGACGGCCACACCGAGCAGACACAGCCCGGCGCCGATCAGGTCCCAGCGATCCGGACGGAACTTGTCGACGACCACGCCCCACGCCAAGGAGCCCGCGACGAAGACGCCGCCGTACGCGGCGAGGATCCGGCCGAAGTGGGGATCGGGCTGGAACGTGGCCACGAAGCCGTACGCGCCCAAGGCGAGGACGCCGGCCGCGATCCACAGCACTCCTCGGTGCTCCCGCCAGCCTTGCCACACCAACCACGCTCCCCCGATCTCGGCCAAGGCCGCGAGCGCGAACAAGAGCACCGAACGCAGCACGGTCACGGACCGAACCTACCGATGAGCGAAGCCGACACCACCCGGAAGCACACCCCACCTGCCCGTGACGGGTGGGGTGAGGGCATCCAAGCGACACCCGGCACCGAGGGATCGAGAGAGTCCCCTCCTGCTTGTTCGCGCGGCCTACTTGTTCGCGCGCAGGTAGGTGAGGACGGCGAGGACCCGGCGGTTGGTGTCGTCGGTAGGCGGCAGGCCGAGCTTGGTGAAGATGTTTCCGATGTGCTTGCCGACGGCGGCCTCCGTCACGAACAACCGCCTGGCGATCGCGGCGTTCGAGTGGCCCTCGGCGACGAGTGCGAGGACCTCCCGCTCCCGGTTGGACAGCGCTGCGAGCGGATCGCTGGGACGCTGGAGCAGTTGCCGCACGACCTCCGGGTCGAGCATGGTGCCACCCCCGGCCACGACGCGCAGCGTGGCGACGAACTCCTCGATGTCGACGACCCGGTCCTTGAGCAGGTAACCGATGCCCCGGCCGTTGCCCGAGCGCAGCAGCGCGGCCGCCCACTCCTGGCGGACGTACTGGCTGAGCACGACGACGGGCAGACCGGGACGCTGCTCGCGGAGCGCGATGGCGGCCCGCAGGCCGTCGTCGGCGTGGTGCGGCGGCATGCGGATGTCGGTGACGACGAGGTCCGGCTGGTCTGCGGTGACCGCGCCGACCAGCTCCGGCGCGCTGCCGACCGCGGCGACGACCTCGAAGCCGAACCGCGGCAGCACGCCGACGAGTCCTTCCCGCAGCAGCACACCGTCCTCGGCGAGCACGACGCGGGTCACGACGGACACGGCACCTCCGCCCGCACCACGGTGGGACCACCGGCGGGGCTGGACAGCAGCAACCGCCCACCCGCGGCGGCGACCCGGTCCGCGAGCCCGGTCAGGCCGGTGCCCCGCGCCGGGTCAGCCCCGCCCGAGCCGTTGTCGCGGACCTGCACGACGAGGAGGTTACTCGTACGGGCGAGACTGACCTCGGCGCTCGCGGCCCGGCTGTGCTTGACGACGTTGGTCAGCGCCTCGGAGACGACCAGGTACGCGGTGCTCTCGACCCGCTCGGGCATCCGCCCGAGCTCGGGCGGGTCCGCGGTGACCGTCACCGGAAGGGGCAGCTGCGCGGCCAGTTCCCGCACGGCGCCGAGCAGCCCCAGGTCAGTGAGGGCCCGCGGGTGAATTCCGCGGACGATGTCGCGCAGGACGACCATGAGCTCCTTCGCCTGCTCGTGGGCGCGTTCGACCGCGGCCGCGGCCGGGGAGTCCGCTGGCACGTCCAGCTTCGCCATGCCCAGCTGCAAAGCAAGGCTGGTCAGCCGGTGCTGAGCGTGGTCGTGCAGGTCCCGCTCGATGCGCCGCCGCTCCGCCTCGTACGCGTCGACCAGCCTGGCGCGGGACCGCGCCACCTCCCGCACCGCCGGTGAGTCGAGGCCGCTGTCGAGCAGCGCCCGCGCCACCGCCGCCTGCCCCACCACGACCACACCGAGCAGGTACGGCCACAGCGGCAGCATGGCCACGCCGAGGATCGCGTACGGCAGGGCCTGCCGCGCGCTGTCGATCTCGGCGATCCCGATCGCGACCGGCCCGACCTCGGAACCGGCAAGCCACGGGCCGGCCAGGAGCGTCACGTTCAAGGCCATCAGCAGCCCCAGCGCCGCGTACACCACGGGCACCGCGGTGGCGAGGAACACCGCGTACGCCACCTCCCGCCACGTGGCGCCTTCGGTGAGTCGTGTCCGCAGCCACTGGACCACATCGTTGGCGACGAACCGGTGCCCGGAGACGACCGGCCGGTGGTCGACGATGCCGAGCCGACGGCGTTCCAGCGCCGCCAGCCCTATCGACAGCGGCACGCCGACCGTTGCGGCGACCGCGAGCCCGGCGGGTAGGAGCAAGATGAGGAGCCCGGGCACCGGGCGGTCGGTGACGATTCGCTGGGCGACGGCGTACCAGGGCAACACCACCGTCACCAGGCCGAAGCCGAGCACGGCGGCGAGCGGGACGGTGCTGACGAGGTACGCCAGTGACCGCCACGGCCACGACGAGATCAGGTAGCCGCGCCGCCCCAGAGCCGCCAGCAGGTGCCGAGGGTGTTCAGGTGCCGTCGTGCGTTGCTCCGTGGTCATGTCCTGCCCCCGTTCCGCTGCTCGTCACCGGATCGACGACACGACGTCACGCGTCGGTGCCATGGTCGAGGTGTGGTGGGCGTGCGCCGACTCCGCCGACGCGCGGCGCCCCAGGAGCCGACCGCGGACCATGAACAGGGCGGCGATCCCGAGCGGCACTGACAGAACGAACATGACCGACACGGTGTCGAGGTCGCCGTGCTCGACCAGGAGCACTTCGGTGATCAGCCCGATCACCATGTTGTTCCCCGCGTGGGCCAGCGACGGGACCCAGACTGTCTTGCTCGCGAGGTACAGCCAGCTCAACGGGATCTGCTGCAGGACGAAGAACACGGTCCAGACGGGCAGCGCCACCAGGTTGTTGGAGAACTCGATGTAGCCCAGGAACGCCAGCGGGACGTGCCAGACGCCCCAAATCAACCCGGTGACGAGGACAGCGGCCAGCGGCCTGCCGGGAAGGAGGCGTGCCCGCAGGTAGCCGGTCCAGCCGAACTCCTCGCCCCAGTACACCGGGACCAGGACGATCGTGAGGATCGGCAGGATGACAACAAGGCCACCCAGGGGTGAAAGGTCCGGCCGCCAGCGCCCGAGCCCGGCGGCGATCGCGAGCCCGGCCGCGGTGACGGCGAGAGGGCCGAGCCACGCCACCAGGTACCACCGCCACGCCGCCCGGAACTTCGGGGCGAACGCCGCGTCGCCGAAGCCTTCCCGGGTGATCCACTGGCGGACGACCACCGCGGCGACGGCGGGGGCGAACGCGCCGGGGAGCTGGGCCAACGGATTGACCAGCGACCAGCCGAAGACGAGCCGTTCGACGAACCACGATGACCAGCTGATTCCGAGGGTGAGGAGGAGAAAGGCGATCACGCCGCGTCGATTCGACATGCGGCACACCCAACCGGGCGCGGGGCATACCCGTCACTACGACCACCCACCGAACCCGGGGTAGGGCTAGCCCTACCCCGAAGAGGCCGCCTAGACGTCGTGCGTGGCGTGCGGTGCGGGTGGTCTGATCCCCCCGCATGACGCTGTCCACGACACTCTCACGTCCGACGACACTGCCACGTCCGGCCAGGATCGGTGCGCTGTGCCTGACCGCGGCCGCACCGCTGTTCCTCCTCGCGAACGTGGTCACCGCGCTCGGCTGGCGTAACCCGCCGTTCAGCTGGGCCACGCACAACATCAGCGACCTCGGCAACGTCCACTGTGGTGTCTGGGACACCACCCGGCCGCGGTACGTCTGCTCGCCCTGGCATCCGTTGATGAACGCCTCGTTCGTGCTCACCGCGCTGCTGCTCATCGTGGGGTTCGTGCTCGCCTGGCGGCTGCTTTGTCACGGCGCGGCCCCGCGGGTGGCCGCGTGGCTGTTCCTGCTCGCCGCGGTCGGCTATGCCCTCGCGGGCGCGTATCCCGCCGACGTCAACGAGAACCTGCACTTCCTCGCCGCGCTGCTGATCCTGGTGCTGGGCAACATCGGACTGCCGCTGGCGGCGTTCGCGCCCGCCGGGACCGTGCTCGGGGAGATCCGGCCGCTGACGCTGGTCGCGGCCGTCGTCGCGCTCGCCGGCTCGGTGCTGTTCCTCACCCAGCAGCCCCTGGGTATCGGGGTGGGTGCGATGGAGCGCGTCGCCGCCTTCCCGTTCCTGATCTGGGCGAGTTGCGTCGGCGTCTTCCTGCTCGTCAGGTCCCGCACCCCGAGGCGGGTGCCCGTCTCGTGATCCCTCTCCGCGACGAAGTGGTCCGGCGTGCGGTCGCGACGGCATCAGGCGCGAGGACGACGAGAACCGACGTGGCGGCGGGCGGCGGGGCGGTCCGCCCGCCACAGCAGGTGGACACCGCCCTACCGGACCGGCGTCGGGGTGGCGGCGCTCGCCGCGCGCGGCACCGGCCGCCGACTCACCGTCCGCCCGCCGCGCGGCGTGAGGAAGGTCTCCAGCCTGGCGATCTCGGCGCCAAGCGCCACCGCGAACCTGCGGGCCTTCGGCGGCCCGTCGACATACCCGGTCTCCACGGTCAGCCGGCCCTCCGGGTCCCGCGCGCAGTTGGCCCAGCCGATGACCCGGTCCCGCCACAGCAGCGGTAGCGCGTAGTAGCCGAGCCGCCGCTTCGCGGGCGGCGTGTACGCCTCGAACCGGTACGCCCAACCCCACAGGTGTTCGAACCGGCGGCGGTCCCACACCACCGGGTCGAACGGCGCCAGCAGCCGGACCCGCTCTTCCGGCTCCCCCTCCGCCGGCGCGAGGTCGACCGGCCACAGGTAGCGGACCCCGTCCACCTCGGTCGCCGCGAGCGCGCCGGTGGCGAGCAGCCCGCGCACCACCGCGCCGCGCCCGCCGGCCGCGCGGGACAGGCGGCGCGGCAGCGCCGCGCGCAGGCTCGCCTCCGGCACCGGGGCGAGGACGCGGGCGATGAGCAGCGCCACCTCGCGGGCCCGCTCCGACACGTCCAGCGGGTCGTCGAGCGGCGGCGCCGGCTCGTAGAGGCGCACTCCGTTCTCCCGGCGCGCCACCCGCACGAGCCCGTAGTAGTGCAGCTCCTCCAGTACGCGAGTGGTCGCCGCGGACTGTCCGCCCCAGCCGTTGACCACGCGGGTCCGCCCGAACGCCTCCCACAGGCTGCGCGGATGGGTGACTCCGTGCTCGCGGACGAACGCCAGCACCTCCGCGGCGAGCCCGCGAGGCTGGTATGGCCCGTCGCCGTCGTCGGTCGGGCGCGGGTGCAGGAAGCGACGCAGCGGGCGGGTGACGAACCCGTACGCGTAGACGTAGTCCTCCTCCAGCGGCAACGTCGGGTACGCCCGGTCGAGGTCACCGGCCCGGTAGCCGGACACCCGCTGGCGGAGGATCAGATCCTGCGCCGGTGCGGGGGCGCGGATCGGGTCGGCCTGGACGAAGCCGACGCGGTCCATCGTCTCGGCGAGGCTCGCGTTCCGCACCAACGACCAACCCACGGCCTGTCGGCGCAGCCAAGACAGAGAAGCCATGTCGGGCAGCGTAGAGCGCAGCTCCGACGGTGCCGGACTCCGCACCCGCGCCGCTGGTCACCGCGAGGACCTCGACGACGACCGGAGCTTCTCGCCCGTGGGATACGGACGGTCGTCCGCTCGCGGCACCGTCCGCAACCAAGCGGATCCGCCCCGAGAGCGTCCGAGATCGTGATCGCGACGGTCCCGGGAGCACGGTACGGCTGCGTTCACGTCGCGGAACTTTCTCGGACGAGATGTCGATCTGACCGGGCGTCGTTCGTCATCAAGGCGATGACACGGCCACCGAAGCGGTGAGCCGGGACCGAGACGGAGGCATCAGATGCGATTCATGGTTCTGATCAAGGCCACCGAGGAGACCGAGGCCGGCGTGCTGCCCAGCCAGGAGATGTTGGAGGCGATGGGCAAGTACAACGAGGAGCTCGTCAAGGCCGGCGTCCTCCTTGCCGGGGATGGGCTGCAGCCCAGCTCCAAGGGCGCCAGGGTGCGGTTCGACGGGGACAAGCGCACCGTCATCGATGGCCCGTTCGCGGAGACCAAGGAGCTGATCGCCGGCTACTGGCTGTGGGAGACGAGCTCCCTCGAGGAGGCGATCGAGTGGGCCAAGCGCGGCACCCCGGACAGTCCCACGGCACCCCGTGAGGTCTCCTCCAGCGCGGGTGTGCGCAGCACTTTCACCGTCGCCCGCAGCTCCCGCATGGTCCTGCCCGTGATCTGCCGGATCTGCTCCACAGCACGCATCGCGGCGGCATCGTCGACACCGATCGCCTCGGCCGCCACGTTGCCGTGGACAGCGATGACGGACATGGAGTGGCCGACCAGATCGTGAAGGTCCCGGGCGATCCGCATCCGCTCGGCGATGATCCGATGCTCAGCCGCACGCTGCTGCTCGGCGACGGAGAGCATGCGCAGCCGGGCCTGGTGCTGCCGCGTCTCGCGTCGGGACCGCACGCTGACGCCCAACGCGATGGCGGCGGCGACCAGCGCCACGTTGGTGAGGAACTCGTAGCTCACGACGTACGCCGCCGGTAGCCCTTCGTCGATCCGAGCGACCGCGGCCACGCCGGTGAGCACCGCTCCACCAACGAGGGCGGAGCGAGGATGACCCGCCTCCGCCGCCGAGTAGAGGGCGGCGACGGCCGGAAGCGCGATGCCGATAGGGGGAAAGTCGAAGACGTAGTACGTGAAGATCGCGACGATGGTCAGGATCAGGACGACCCGGGGGGCTCGTCGTCGCACGAGCATCAACGCCCCGAAGCCGATCGCGAAAAGGTAGGCGCCCGGGCGCGCTGCGCCCGTGTTCTCCAGATCAGCGGCGATCGCCACCGCCACGGCGAGCGCTATCCCGAGCGCGAGGCTGATCTCGACCAGGCGAGGATCGGCTCCCTCTGCCCGGTGAGCCGGGGCGGCGGGGGCGGCTGGCTGGGGCACACACCCAGCGTAGGGACTGTCCGGCGCCAGGACTGTCGCGTCCAGGCGATGAGCGATGTCGCTCCAGAGCGACACCACAGACGATCGGAGACCGATGTCGTGGTGCGCCGCGCTTCCTAGCGTCACTGGCATGGACGACAACAGCAACGTTCCGATCTCACCCGGCTCGAATGCCGGACATCGCCACGAACGCCCGGATCCACCGGAACCTCCGGTGAGTTGGCCGCTGGTCGTCGGCCTCGGGTCGTTGGCGCTCCTCTGGCCGCTCGCCGAGCTCACCCACGTCTCCGCGGCCCTGGGCGAAGCAGCGACCGCGCTGGTCCTGCTTCTCCTCGTGGCGGTCCTGTGGATCGGTGGCGTGGGCATGTTCCGGGTTCCGCGACCGGTGCTGACCCTCACGCTCGCTGGTGTGGTCTACGGGCTCTTCCTGATGGTCCTTCGCCTGGTCTTCGGCGGGCCCGGGTTCAGCCCTCCGATTTTCGTCGTGGCCAGCGTGATCGAGGTTGGCCGGTCGGCCGTCCTGGGGGCGTTCGCGGGTGTCGCGGCCTCAGGCGTGCAACGTCTGCTCGGACGGCGGGCATGAGACGTCGAACCTTCCTCGCCTCGACTCTCGTGCTCGCGACCGCGACGCTGATCGAGGGTTGCGACACGTCGGTCTCACCGGTCACGCAACCGAAACAGTTCGACCGCCGTCTTGCCATTCCGCCGCTCGCCAGGTCGTCCGTCGACAGCGACGGGACACGAGTGTTCAGGCTCGTCGCCCAGGAAGGACGCACCGAGCTCCTCCCAGGGCTCACAACCACGACCTGGGGCTTCAACGGGAGCTACCTTGGGCCGACGCTTCGGGCGAGACGCGGAGAACGAGTCGCCATCGAGGTCACCAATGGGCTGGCGGAGCCGACCACCGTGCACTGGCACGGCATGCACCTACCTGCGAGGATGGATGGCGGTCCACACCAGCCGGTCGCGCCGGGCAGCACGTGGCGGCCCACCTGGACGATCGACCAGCCCGCGGCCACCTTGTGGTACCACCCGCATCCCCATGGACAGACCGAGAAGCATGTCTACCGGGGCCTAGGAGGTCTCTTTCTCCTCGACGACCCTTCGGCGGAGGTCGAAGGGCTGCCATCGAACTACGGCGTCGACGACGTCCCCGTCATCGTGCAGGACAAGAAGTTCCACCGTGACGGTCGTCTCGATGACGAGGACGACGGCAACGAGGTGGGCCTGCTCGGCTCCACCGTCGTGGTGAACGGAACCTACGCGCCGTACCACGAGGTGACGACCGAACGGGTACGACTTCGCCTCCTCAACGCCTCGACCGCCAGGACGTATGCGTTCGGGTTCGACGACGACCGGAGCTTCCTGTTGGTGGGCACGGACGGCGGCCTGCTCGCGGCACCGTACGAAACGAAGCGGATCCGACTGTCACCAGGAGAGCGGGCCGAGATCGTGGTCACGATGGAACCGCAGAGCGTGGTGCACCTGCGTTCCTACGAGCCGGACCTCGGCTCGGTGGCGGCTCCGTTCGCCTTCGGCGGCAACGACTCGTTCGACGTCCTGGAGCTACGAGCGGCCAGGGTCCTCGCGCCATCCCCGCCGGTGCCAGGCGTCCTCGCCCGGTTGCCCGAGCCGGACGTTCCACCGGGCGGTCGGGTCACCCGACGTTTCGTCCTGCAGGACCGCCAGATCAACGGCAAGCGGATGGACATGGAGCGCATCGACGAGGTGGTTCCCGTCGGCGTCCCTGAGGTGTGGGAGGTCCGCAACGACGACCTCGTCCCGCACAACTTCCACGTTCACGACGTGCAGTTCCGGGTGCTCACCATCGACGACCAGCCGCCACCGCCGGAGCTTGCTGGACGAAAGGACACGATCTACCTCGAGCCACGTCGTGACTACCGGATCGCGTTGAAGTTCGAGGACTACGTCGACGCGGACTTCCCGCTGATGTACCACTGCCACCTGCTCCTGCACGAGGACGAAGGCCTCATGGGTCAGTTCGTGGTCGTCTCGGGAGACTCCACCACACGAGCAGTCGATCCCAACGACGTCGCGCGTCGGCGAAGGGGTGATGGTCGTGGTCATCACCACGGTGCGTCTGGTGAGTAAGACGGGAGGCCGGGTTGGACTCCGGCGGTCGCCGGGGCCCTGCCGGGCCCCTGAACCTCCGGTCAACGTCCTGCGAATGAGCCTTCACCCGCAAGGTCTCGCGCCACGAGGCGGCGAAAGCGTCCTGCCAGCGGCATGTCTTGCAGCCCGTCAAGCTGGCGATGCCCACGAAGCTCACCACACGGCTCGACGAAGCGTCAGGAAAGATAGCCCCACGCCTTGGCGAGCGGCCGAAGCATCTCGTGGACCTCGTGAGGTTCGGGCAGGGGTCGCGGCTTCTGGATACTCCCGGTCCGGATCTTGCTGGTCCAGTCGCCGATCCCCGCACGGAAGGGCCCGTGGTGATGTCGGCCGTACTCGAGCATGCGGGGATCCCAGCGCACGCCGAGGAAGGAGCAGATCTGCTTGGTGGTGGCGACCGGGTCGCCGGTGAGCTGCTCGTAACGAACGACGAGGCCGGGCACGCTTCGTCGAGCGGCTTCGACACCCTCCATGTACTGGAGTGCCTCACGAATGGTTGGCTCGAGCTCTCGGTCCGCCCGTGTCTCCATGAGAGACGCCACGATGGACGCCGGGTGACGGAGCAGGAAGATGAACCGGGCCTGTGGCCAGCAGGTACGCAAGCGTTCGTAGAAGGTCGCGTTGCCAGGGGTCTTGTCGACGATGATGCGTTTGCCGCTGCGGACCAGTTCGTAGTGGAGGACGCGGTCCCAGAGCATGTGCTCGAGCTCATCGAGATCCAGCCCGAGCTCCTTCATCGCGATCTCCGCGTAGTGCTTCTGGAGCTCCACCCGCGTGAACCTCAGGTGGAGCTCGTGCGGAGCACAGATGTGGGGGTGGGAGTTGAGGATCACCCGGAGGAGAGTCGAGCCCGACCGCACGGGACAGATCACGAAGACCGGTGAGGGAACCAGCCTCGCTCGCGCGCGAGCCACGCGCCGAGCCTGACGCCACTTGGCGGGGGCGCTCAGCGCGTGGCGCGCGCGGTGGCTCGCAGCGCGGAGGCGTGGGTGCCTCGCGAGGCGTGCGCTCAGCCGGCGGCGTACCTGGGCGAGGCCTACGACAAACAAGATCCACTCAGCTCCGTCGACACTGGCCAAGACCGGACACGATGGTCAAAGGATGGTAACGGTCTTCCCCGGAAAGCTGAGCTTGACGCGGCCGGCTCGGACGCGCCCGCCCTCAGGAAGGCGGCGAGTGACGGGTCCCCTGGCCACTCGCCTGGTCCCCTTGCGACGCCGCACTCCCCTACACGGAGGCCGGGTTGTTGTACGTCGTCGCCCCAGGCGCCAGGAGACGACGCGTCCCGCCATGCACGAGGATGAGCGGGTCGAAGCCGACGGCCGTGACGGCGTGTCCTGACACGATGGCGTTCGCCCGCTCGGTCAAGGCGATCACCGGTCGGCCGTATGTCGCGGACCAGACGTGCTCGCGGGGCAGATCGTTGTCGCGGTGGTGGACGAAGACGCCGTGGCCGCAGACGAGGTCGGCGCCGCGGGTGTCGTCGAGTCCCACCTCGTTGCGATCGAGGTGGGCGGTGGTGGTGATGTCCGCGCCGAGCAGTGCCGCACCCGCGCTGTCGCCGAACACGACACCCCCGGAGGCCACGAAGTCACGCAGCCGGTCGAGCATGCGCCAGCGGTGGACGACGGAAGCGAGCCGATAGGTGTTCCCGCCTCCGATGTAGACACCGCGGACACCGGTCAGGTCGAGGGGGCTCTCCCCCGTCCACATGGTGATGGCGCGCACTCCCAGCGGCTCGTAGAGGCGGCGGAACCAGGCCAGGCACTCGTCGTAGTTGTGGACGCGGGAGTCGAAGGCTACCGGCCAGTACGACAGCGGCCCTGGGCCGACCGCTCTGGCGAATTCCACGTCGAGTGGACGAGAGTGCGCGGGCCCTCCGCCACCGGCGAGGAAAACGCGTCCGCGCATTGCCTCACCTCTCCACCGAAGGGTTGACGAACAGACTGCTCACCGACTCCCCCAGATGGATGCGTTTGATCGCCTCGGCGAACAGCGGCGCGACCGACCTTACCCGCATCGTCGGGAGAACCTTGTCCTCTGACAAGGGGACGGTGTTGGTCATGACGATCTCTTCCACGTCGGCCTGGGCGGCCAAGCGTTGGACGGCTTTGCCGGTGAACAGACCGTGGGTGCAGGCCAGCGAGACGCGCTGGACCCGGTGCTCACGTAGGCGTTCGAGCAGCTCAATGATCGATCCGGCGGTGGCGATCTCGTCGTCCAAGATGATGACGTTCTTGTTGCGGACATCCCCGACGATGGCGTCGATGACGACCCGGTCGTCGGCGATGCGCTGCTTGCTGCCGGCCGCGACGGGAAGGTTGAGGATCCGAGCGAACTGCGTCGCCGGCTTGGCGTTGCCGAGATCGGGCGAGACGACGACGGTGTTGCTGAGGTCGCGCCCGACGAAGTGCTTGGCGAGCTCGGCGATCGCGGTGAGGTGGTCGACCGGGACGCTGAAGAAGCCGTGGACCTGGGGCGCGTGCAACGCCATCGTGAGCACCCGGCTCGCCCCGGCTGTGGCGAGCAGGTCAGCGACCAGTCGACCCGCGATGGAGATGCGCGGCGCGTCCTTCTTGTCGGACCGGGCGTAGGCGTAGAACGGGATCACCGCCGTGATCTGGGCGGCGGACGCCCCACGCGCCGCGTCCAGCATGAGCAGCAGCTCCATGAGGTGCTCCTGCACCGGCGGCACGAGCGGCTGGACGATGTAGACGTCACGTTGGCGGCAGTTCGCCTGGAGCTGCACCTGCAGGCAGTCGTTGCTGAACCGTTGGATGTGGGCGGGTGAGAGCTCCACACCCAGGACGGCACAGATTTCCTCGGCGAGTTGGCGGTGCGCGCTTCCCGAGAAGACGGTGATCTGACCCAGATGGCGCATGGCGTCGTCGTTCCTGTCCGGGTGTGGAAGCTGTGGACCGCACGTCAGCGTAGCGACCACGGCGCCGCCGCGGAGCCCCGCGCCCGCGCCTTCGTCGTCGACCGCGGACGGCCAGTCACCGTCAGACGACGCGACCGCAGAAGTTGAGCAGCCTCGTCTGCTCGTCCGCGTCCGGCGCGGGTGTGATCTTCGGGCCGAACCCACCCGGGCTCCGCATCCGCTCGTCGAGGGGGGCGAGGAACGCCGCGCACGCCGCCACCGCGCCTGGGTCGAGCCGCTCGTCCTGACCGGTCGCCCTGGCGAGGTCCCAGGTGTGGATGAGCGTGTCGCCACACAGCAGGCCGCTGACGAGCTCCTCGAACGGCTGCTCGCCGAACAGCCCACGCACGACCTTGGTCGCGCGCGCCGGATCGCCGAGCGCCTCGGTGACCGCGTCCCGCGCTTGCCGCCATTGCTGCACCAGATCACCGCCGAGATCCGCGCGGTCCGGATCGGTGCCGTCGACCAGGGCGATCATCCGCCAGTGCGTCTCGACCACGTGGACGACGAGATCCCGGACGGCCCACTCCGAACAGGGCGTCGGGGAGGACCACTGGTCAGGAGCGAGACCCTCGACGCGGGCGGTGAAACCGGCGGCGATCCTGGTGTAACGCTCGGCTACCTCAGACATGGCGGTCACCCTAGCGGTCGGCGCGGACACCGCGCAGGTGTCCGCGCCGAGGCGAGGAACGTCGGACGGTGCCGAACAGGCGGACACCCCTCAGAGGGCGGACGGTGCAGCTCTGCCTCGCGATTCAACGCATGGACGCCGAGTACGGCCTGCCACGAATCACCGTTCAGGTCTGGGGTGAGGCGGTGCGGCCGCCGGACCTGGCGGCGCAGCTGCGTGAGGTGGCGACGGCCGTCCGGGGCCTCGCGATCCAGCTCGTCCGCGTCTACCAGCGACGCGGCGAGATCAGTCCGGACGTTCCCGCCGAGGAGGTAGGGCCCGTCCTGCCTAGCCTCCTTCCGGGCTTCATGCTCCAGCACATCCTCTTCGGCGACATGGACCCGCGCATGGTGGGCCGCGCGGTGCGTGGCCTCGTCGCCGGACGCCCCGGCCTCCGGCGCCGAGCCGCCGCAGCCGTCCGGTGAACGAGGGTGACCAGGGTCACACGGACGTCCGACTTGTCTTACTCGGGAGCGGCGGCGCACCATGAGCGAGCAAAGGTTACCGGCAGGTAGCTTTCGGTCGACCGGCTCGCGCGGCAGAGCCTGCGCCCGACCGGCGTCGCCCTCCCGGACCTCTCCCGAAGGAGCCGCCGTGAGCCACTACAAGAGCAACGTCCGTGACATCGAGTTCACGCTCTTCGACGTCCTCGGTCGAGACGCCGTCCTCGGCACCGGTCCGTACGCCGACATCGACGTGGAGACCGCGCGCAGCATCCTCGCCGAGGTCGACCGACTCGTCCGCCACGAGGTGGCGGCGTCCTTCGCCGACGGCGACCGCACGCCGCCGGTCTACGACCCGGCGACGCGGAGCGTCCACGTCGGCGAGTCCTTCCGGAAGAGCTTCCAGGCCTGGGTGGACGCGGAGTGGTGGCGCCTCGACATCGCGCCGGAGCTAGGCGGCCAGCCCTGTCCGCCCTCCCTGCGATGGGCGGTGTCGGAGCTGGTCATGGGCGCCAACCCAGCTGTCTTCATGTACGCGGCGGGACCGCGGTTCGCGACGACGATCTGGCGGAACGGCACACCCGCCCAGCGACGGCTCGCCCAGCTCATGGTCGAGCGCCGCTGGGCCGGGACCATGGTGCTCACCGAGCCCGACGCCGGCTCCGACGTGGGTGCCGGGCGGACCCGCGCCTACCCCCAGCCAGACGGAACCTGGCACATCGAGGGCGTCAAGCGCTTCATCAGCGGCGGCGAGCACGACCTGACCGAGAACATCATTCACCTCGTGCTCGCCCGGCCCGTCGGCGTCGAAGGCGCCGGCGGCCCCGGCTCCAAGGGACTCTCGCTCTTCATCGTCCCGAAGTACCACGTCGACCTCGAGACCGGTGAGCTCGGCGCGCGCAACGGCGTCGAGGCCACCAACATCGAGCACAAGATGGGCCTGAAGGTCTCCGCCACCTGCGAGCTCACCTTCGGGGCCGACCCGGCGAACCCCGCCGTAGGCACGCTGCTCGGTGACGTCCACGACGGCATCCGGCAGATGTTCCAGGTCATCGAGTACGCCCGGATGCTGGTCGGCACGAAGGCGATCGCCACCTTGTCCAGCGGCTACCTCACCGCGCTCGAGTTCGCCAAGCAACGGGTGCAGGGTGCGGACCTCACCCGGATGGGCGATGCGACCGCGCCCCGGGTGACGATCATCCACCACCCCGACGTCCGGCGGTCGCTCATGACGCAGAAGGCCTACGCGGAAGGGCTGCGCGCCCTGGTCCTCTACACCGCGAGCGTGCAGGACGCCGTCGAGCTCGCCGAGTACGCCGGCACCGTCGACGCTGACGCCGAGCGGCTCAACGACCTGCTGCTCCCCCTGGTCAAGGGGTACGGCTCGGAGCGGGCGTGGGTCCTGCTCGGCACCGAGTCCCTGCAGACCTTGGGCGGTTCCGGGTTCCTGGCGGACTACCCGCTCGAGCAGTACGTCCGCGACGCCAAGATCGACACGCTCTACGAGGGGACGACCGCGATCCAGGGCCTCGACCTGTTCTTCCGCAAGATCGTGCGGGACGACGGGCGGGCGCTCCGCCGACTAGCCGGGGAGATCATGGCGTTCGTCAAGGACGAGACCGGCACCCCAGACCTGGCGTCCGAACGTGCACTGCTCGGCCAGGCGCTCGAGCACGTGCAAGGCATGGTCACGGCGATGGTGGACTACACCGCGAAGGCCCGCGGAGACGCCGGAGACCCCACCTCCATCTACAAGGCGGGACAGCACACCACTCGGCTGCTGCTCGCCATGGGGGACTTGGTCTGCGCCTGGCTGCTGCTACGCAAGGCCGAGGTCGCGCTGGCCCGGCTGCGTGACGGCAGCCGCGACGACGGGTTCTACGCCGGCAAGGTCGCCGCTGCCCGGTGGTTCTGCGCGGAGGTCCTCCCGCGCCTCGCCGTCGAGCGTGCCATCGTGGAGCGCACGACGAACGACCTCATGGCGCTGCCCGAGGACGCGTTCTAGCGGTCGGGGTGCGGCCTGCGGGCGTCTATCCACGCGGGCCTGGGACGACGACCGGGCGGTCGTCCTCCCAGGTGACCTCGTCGATCCAGAATTGCCGGCCCGGCGGCTGGCCCACGCGTCCCGGCACCCAGCCGTGGTAGGCGAGCCAGGTGCGACCGGCGTGCTCGACCATCGAGGCGTGGCCCGGTCCGGCGACGTCGTCTCGGCTGGCCAGGATGGGGTTCTCCGCGGCCTTGACGAAGGGGCCGAGTGGGCCGGACCCCACGGCGTAGCCCTCGCCGTAGGCGGCCCGGTCGAACATGTTTCCCGAGTAGAAGAGGTAGTAGCGATCGTCACGTCGCCACAGGAACGGACCCTCCACCAGCGGACCCTCCCACGGCTGGTCGTTGCGCAGGAGGCGGACCGGCTCGCCGGTGAGGGATGTGGGGTCGCCCGGTGCGAGCCGCTGCAGGTAGATCCAGGTGGGAAGGCCGACGGCGTTGCCGTCGTTCTTCCACAGCAGGTAGGTCGTGCCGTCCTCGTCACGGAACGGGCTCGCGTCGATCGATCCTCCCTCCTCGGGCTGGCTGATCAGCGGGGAGCCGGAGCTGTCGACGAACGGGCCCTCCGGTGACGACGCCACGGCCACGCCGATCGCCTGCCGACCGACGGACCGCTGACGCGCCGTGTAGTAGAGCGCGAAGCGACCGTCCGGCACGAGGAGCACCTCCGGCGCCCAGGTCCGGCCCGGCTCCACCCACGCGGCCAGTTCCGGCATGCCGTCGCCGACCTCTCGCCACGACCGCAGGTCGTCGGACGCGAGAACCTGGACGTTGCCGAGCTCTCCGTTCGTCGCGTAGGCGTAGAACCTGGCATCCGCGCCGTCGGGAGCCTTGAGGACGAACGGGTCGGGGAAGTTGCCCGCGTAGACGGGGCCAGGTTCCCACGCGCTCACCGGAACTCTCCTCTCCTCACCGTCGACTGCTGTGCCCCCACGCCGGCGAGAGCACCCGCGGCGTGGGGGCACGACGGACTCACCGCAGTGGCGAGACCCGGAAGTAGTCGAACCGCGCGACCGCCGGCCCGAACTGCTCCGTCGTCTCCGGCGTCGAGCCATGTGACACCAGCCCGATCCTTGGCTCGGCGTCCGCCGGCAGCGTCCAGGTGAGACCCCACGTCCACCGCTTGCCGTCGGTGCTGGAGGCGGCGCGGAACAGGTGCTCGTTGGTCGTCGGGTGCCGGGTGTGGACCAGCCGCAGCCACGTCGTCTCACCGGGTGCGCCGGCGAGCCCACCGCCCCACGACCGGCGGTCCAGCAGCACCGTCTCCTTGCCGAACTCCGTGATGCGGGTCGGGCCCACGGCGACGACGTCGAAGCGGAGGAACTCGTCGTCGTTGACGTAGACGATGAGACCCGCCTGCTGGTAGTTGCGCACCGTGTCCTCGCCGAGGTCGATGCTCAGCTTCGTCTCCACCGCGTAGTCGCCGTCCGGCATGGACGACCGCAGCAGGAGTCCGGGCGTTCCGGTGCCCACGAGGTCGGCGGTCTGCGTCGGCCACACCAGCTGGCCGTCTTCGACGGTCGCGGCGGTGTCCTCGCGCACCCAGGTCCAGTTGCCGTCGAGTCCGTCGTCGAACTCGTCGGAGTAGGCCGGGTCCGCCGGACCCACGCGGGGCGTGGGCACGGTCCGGGTCACCGGCTGGTACAGCCGGTTCGCGGAGAAGTTGTCGGCCTCGCCACCACCGGTGGCGACCAGACCCGCCCGGCCACTCCGGTGCAGCGCCGCCGGGAGCTCGAGGGTGACCGTCGCCCACGGATCGCTCAGCCGTGCGTCGGTCACGTCGGCCGTCACCGTCCTCCCCCGCGCCTCCAGCGCCACGACATGCCAGGCACTGACGTCGTATCCCGCAGGCAACGGGGCGCTCCGCCGCCAGACGCTCGCACCCTTCCGAGCCTCGAGCACCAGCTCCCGCCGCTCCGCGTCGATGACCGCCCACACGCCATCCGTGCCGTGGACGCGGGCGGCCACGCCGACGCTGCCGCGCTCAGACCGCACGTCGGCCTCGACCCGGACGTCGGGGCGACCCAGCACCTTGGTGACCGCGAGGGTGGCGTCGCCGCCGAGTCGGGCGTAGTGGCCCGAGTCGGAGGCGTCGTCGGGTCCCTCCACCGTCAGCGTTCCGGTGACCGCGGTGAAGGTCCGCTCGGTCGCCCACGCGTCCTCGAACCGGTCGTCCACCTCACCTCGGGTGATCGGCGCCGGCTGCGGATCCTCCGACGCCCCCAGCCCGGCCCGCACGATCGGCCAGCCGTCGATCCAGTCGAGCCGGTCGATGTTCATGGGCCGCATCGTGAAGCCGGGCTGGACGTCGAGCCACGGGTCGTTGCGGTCGATCGCGTGGTAGGCCATGTACATCTCGCCGCTCAGGTCGAGGAGGGCGGAGTGGTGGCCGGTGCCGATCCACTTGTTGCCGTTGGGCGCGATCACCGGTGTCCCACCGGACCGGCTGGCGAGCATGGGAACGCCGAGCCGGTCGACGAACGGACCGAGCGGGCTCGTCGACCGACCGACGAAGACGGTGTAGCCGGTGGTCGGGCCGGCGCAGCAGTTGGCCGACGACGCGAACAGGTAGTAGTAGCGACCGCGCTTGACGACGTTCGGCCCCTCGTAGCGCGACGAGGCCACGTGGACGGGTTCCGAGACGGCACGCAGCCCGTCCGGGGACAGCTTCACCACCCAGATGCCGGTGCCGTACCCGCCGTAGTACAGGTAGTGGGTGCCGTCGGTGTCGGTGAACATCGCCGGGTCGATGACCGTGTCGTAGCCGTCACCGAGCGGCTTGGCGGGAATCAGCGGCTCCTCCGACGGCGTCCACGGACCCGCCGGCGTCGGCGCGGTGGCGACGCCGATCGCGGGGTCGAAGCCCTGGCTGCTCGTCGTCGTGTCGGGAACCGTGAAGTAGAGCAGGTACTGGCCGTTGAGGTAGCGGATATCCGGTGCCCAGAAACCGGTGCCCGGAGCCGCCCAGGTCGGACGACGACCTTCCGGGAAGACCGGTCCGGCGTCCTCCCAGTGCACGAGGTCGTCCGACACCGCGATCTTGTACGACGACGATCGCTCCCCCTGCTCGTCGAACGGCCCGCCCGTGGCGTAGGCGTACCAGCGACCGTCCTTGCCGCGGATGACCGCCGGGTCAGGGAAGTCGATGGAGTAGCCCTGGGTGACGTGGTTCGTGTACGTCGCTCGGGGCCCCGAGGTCGCTGACGGCTCCGACGTCGCCGGAGGCCTGGGTGCCGCCGCCGTCGGTGGCGCGGCGAGATTGGCCCCGACGAGCGCGGCGCCGAGGACGCCGGCCACGAGCAGACCGTGGGTCCGCCGACTGGTGCGCATGACGATCTCCTTCGATCCGCCGTCCAGCTCGCCTGGTGGCCGCTCGGACGTGACCGCGCCAGCCCCGCGAGCCGTGTCCGCTGTGTTCTATTCGCGGCGCTCAACGTTGTAAAGATCACCTGTTGGCCGCGTCCGGCAGCCAGCGACGCGGTGCGTCAGGTCGTCCGACCGGTCGTCCGACGCAGTGCTCCGCGCGACGATGGGGGGAAGGGGACGCCCGCCGTCCGAGAGGGGCGAACCATGACCATCGCGACCATCAACCCCGCCACCGGACAGACGCTGCAGCGGTTCGACCCCTACTCCTCCGAGGAGGTGGAGCGTCGGATCATCCAGGCCGCCGAGTCCTTCCACGACCTGCGGACGACGACCTTCGAGACGCGCGCCAAATGGACCCGAGCCGCGGCCGACCTCCTCGACACCGAGGTGGAGGAGCTCGCCGCCACGGTGACGACCGAGATGGGCAAGACCGCCAAGGAGGCCCGCGCCGAGATCACCAAGTGCGCCGTCGCCCTCCGCTTCTTCGCCGCCCACGCCGAGAGCTTCCTCGCCGACGAGCCGCTCGACGAGCCCTACGACGTCGGGGCCACCCGCGCGTACGTGACCTATCAGCCGTTGGGCCCCATCCTCGCCGTGATGCCGTGGAACTTCCCGGTCTGGCAGGTCATCCGGTTCGCGGCACCCGCGTTGATGGCCGGCAACACCGGGCTGCTCAAGCACGCGTCGAACGTTCCGCGCACCGCCCTCTACCTCGACCGGCTCTTCGACCGGGCCGGCTTTCCCGCGGGCACCTTCTCGGCTCTGCTGGTTCCCGCCACTGCGGTCGCGGACATCCTGGACGACCGTCGGGTGCGGGCCGTCACCCTCACCGGAAGCGACGCTGCCGGCGCCTCGGTGGCGACGATCGCCGGCAGCAAGGTGAAGAAGACCGTCCTGGAGCTCGGAGGCTCCGACCCGTTCATCGTGATGCCGTCGGCGCAGCTGGACCAGGCTGTCGAGGTCGGTGTCCGGGCACGGTGTCAGAACAACGGACAGAGCTGTATCGCTGCCAAGCGCTTCATCGTGCACGAGGAGTGCTACGACGAGTTCGCCGAACGGTTCGTGGACCGGATGTCAGCGTTGCGCGTCGGCGATCCGACGGACGAGCTGACCGACGTCGGACCACTGGCGACCGAGTCCGGTCGCGACACGGTGGAGAAGCAGGTCGCCGAGGCGGTGGGCCGGGGCGCGAAGGTCCTCTGCGGCGGACAGACGCCCGACCAGCCCGGCTGGTGGTATCCACCCACCGTCCTCGCCGACGTGACCCCGGCGATGCGGATCTACCACGAGGAGGTCTTCGGGCCGGTCGCCCAGCTCTACCGCGTCCGCTCCCTCGACGAGGCGATCGCCCTGGCGAACGCCACGCCGTACGGCCTGGGCGCGAACGCCTGGACCCGGGACGAGCACGAGCAACGGAGATTCGTCCGTGACCTCGAAGCGGGCTTGGTGTTCCTCAACGGCATGGTCACCTCGTACCCGCAGCTGCCGTTCGGTGGCGTGAAGCGCTCCGGCTTCGGACGTGAGCTGTCGACCGCCGGGATCCGGGAGTTCTGCAACATCAAGACCGTCTGGGCCGCCTAGGTCACCAGCGACTCCCGGATCACAGGGCGAGGTGCGTGCGCAGAGCGCTGTCGAGCTCGCGCAGCACCGGCGCGGGCAGGCTGCCGATCCGACGCGTGAGACGCTCGACGGAGATCGATCGGATCTGCTCCGCCTGAGCCTTGGAGTCGGCGTGGAGGCCGGAGCCGGAGGCGGGGATGAACACCTGGAACGGGTAGACCCGCGCGATGTTGGAGGTGATGGGGACGACGGTGACGACGCCGCGGCCGGTCTTCTCGGCCGCGCGGTTCGCGGCGTCGTTGCTCACGATGACCGCTGGACGCTTCTTGTTCGCCTCCGACCCTCGCGAGGGCTCGAGGTCGACGAGGTAGATGTCACCGCGACGCATCGAGACCGTCGCCGACGGTGTTGTCCCAACCGTCGTTGTCCCAACCGTCGGCCTCGGGCGAGCTCTCCCACTCCTCCCAGGCTCGCGTGTAGTCGCGCTCGAGGTCGCTGAGCCGCAGCAGCCGCAGCGCCTCGTGGATGACCGAGGACCGGGAGGGCAGCCCTTCCCGGGCGGCGTACTCGTCGACGAAGTCGACGTCCTCCTTCGGGAGGCTGACACTCACCTTCATACCAGCGATGCTACCGGCGGTCCTACCCAGCGTCACCGGAGACGACAGGCCTCAGTGTCGTACACCTGTTCGATCCACATCTGTGGACAAGCCTGTGGACTGTGGACAGGTCTCTGGATGGCCTGTGGAGGACGAGGATGCCCCCATATCGTCAGGACTCCGACCCCTGGTGAGGTCCGACCGGCTCTGGCATCTCCGACACGCCGGCCCCCGTGGGCCGGGGTGACTGGTCCGGCTCGAGGGACACCGACGCGGCCAGCCGAGCGAGCGGTCGCGGGGCCCACCACGCGGCTCGTCCGAGCAAGGCCAAGATCGCCGGGACGAGCAGGCCTCGGACGATCGTCGCGTCGACGGCGATGGCGATGAGCATGCCGATCCCCAGCAGCTTCATGAACTGCAGGCCGCTCGACGCGAAGGCGCCCACGACGACGGCGAGGAGGAGCGCGGCGGCGGTGATGAGCCCGCCGGTGTGCCGGAGCCCGCGCACCACCGCGTCCTTCGGCGTCTGTCCGGCGCGGACGCCTTCGGCGATCCGCGACAGCAGGAAGAGCTCGTAGTCGGTGGACAGACCGAAGAGCACGGCCAGCATGAGGACGGGGAGGGAAGGCTCGATCGGTCCCGGCTCCACACCGAGCGGACCGGCCAGGTGCCCGTCTTGGAAGATCCAGATCACCGCACCGAACGACGCGGTGAGCGAGAGGGCGGAGAGCAGGACCGCCTTGACGGGCACGATGATCGACCCGAACGCCAGGAAGAGGAGGACCAGCACCGCGCCGGCCAGCACAGCCACCATCCAGGGAAGCCGTGAACCGATCGCGTCGAGGGAGTCCATGAGCGCGGCGGTCGAGCCACCCACGAGGACGTCCACTCCTCGGGGCTCCGGGAGGTCACGCAGCTTCGTGACGGTCTCGCGCGGGGGACCGCCCTGCGGGTCGTCCTCCACCTGGACGGCGAGGACCACCACGTCACCACTGGCCCCCGCGGGAGCGACTCCGGTGACACCGGGAACCTCGGCGACCTGGGCGGCGAACGCCTGCACGACCGCCTCGTCGGGCGCCTGACCGTCCCGGCCCACGAGGACCACCTGCGCGCCGTCCGTCGCGACCGCTGGTAGCTGCTCGCGCACGTGCTCGGTCGCGAGCCGGACCTCGTTGTCCTTGGGGAGCACCGAGGCGTCGAAGTCGGCGAACTCGGCCCGCAGGAACGGCGTACCCACCAACACGAGCGCGCCGACGACGACCACGGTGACGATCGCGGGACGACGCATGACGGCCCGTCCGACGCGTCCCCATCCCCGCTCGTCGGCCGGTGCCTCCGACGTCTCGGGTCGCTGGCGGCGGAACGCCAACGCGTCGACGCGAGAGCCCAACAGGGTGAGCAACGCCGGCAGGACGGTGAGCGCCGCGATCGCGGCCACCACCACCGCGGCGATCCCACCCATGCCGATGGACCGCAGGAACCCGTGCGGGAAGACCAAGAGGCCGGACAACGCCGCCGCCACGGTGAGCCCGGAGACCAGCACGGTGCGACCGGCGGTGCGCATCGCGATGGTCACGGCCTCGGCGACCTCTCGTCGGGTGGCACGGGACGGGCCGGCGCCGTTGGCCTCAGCCCGAGCCGCGGTCCGACGCCGCAGCTCCTCACGGAACCTGCTGACGACGAACAGCCCGTAGTCGATGGCGAGACCGAGACCGAGCAGGGTGACGACGTTCATGGCGAACACCGAGACCTCGGTGATCCCGGACAGGATCCACAGCACGCCCAGCGCCCCGACGATCCCCACTGCGCCCACGACCAACGGCAGGCCAGCGGCCACGAGCCCACCGAAGACCACGACCAGGAGGACGAGCAGCACGGGGAACGACACCATCTCGGCCCGCACCAGGTCGGCCTCGGTCTGGCCGTTGACCTCGGCACCCAGCGGCGCCCAGCCGCTGAAGCGCAGGGTGAGCCCGTCCACGCCGTGCGCGGCCCCGCGAGCGTCGTCGCCGCGGAGGCGCTGCTCGACCTCGTGCCACGCGCTCAGCTGCTCGCTCCGCTCGTCGGCGCGCAGCCGGATCGAGACCACGCCGGTCCGCCCATCGGCCGAGCGCAGGGTGGGCTGCTCCCACCACCCGGTGGTCGCCGCGACGTCCGACGGCGGCAGCTCGCGGAGGGCGGCTTGGACGGCGTCGACGATCTCGGGTTCGTCGACCGAGCGACCTCGGGGCACGGTGTAGACGGCCAGGGCATCGGAGCGCCGGTCCTTGAGAGCCTCGCCGGCGAGGTCCGCCGCTCGCACCGACTCGCTCCCGGGTACCTCGTAGCCGCCCTGCTCGAGTCGGCCAGTCAAACCCGACGTCGCCGTTCCGGCCACCGCGGCGAGGAGGAACGCGACTCCGAGGACCCACCACGGCCGTCGTACGACCACAGCCGCCCAGCGTGCGAGCATCGCCATCCTTCGACTATTCGACAACCGTTACGATGCGAAACTTTGTTAAGGATCGTAACAACGGGAGGTTCGCGGACCGCACGGGACAGCTCCCGATCGAGGGGCGGGACGAGTCAGCCCCCGAAGCTCGCAGACCGTTCCGACGCTCGAAGACCATTTCCGGGAGCGAGAATCCGGGAGCGAAGAACGGGTGACGACCAGGAACGGACCACGAAGCCCGGACGGCAGACCACGAGGCAGGGCTGCCCCAGGACAGCAGAGCGCGACGACATGAAGGACACCGAGGACGCCATCCCGCGGCTGAGCCGACGAGACCAACGCCGTGAGGAGCTGCTCACCGAGATCGGCACCGTCACGCGCGACCTGCTCGTCGCGGAAGGCGCACCAGCCGTCACCATGGCAGCGGTCGCCGAGCGGCTCGGTGTGACACCGCCCGCTCTCTACCGCTATGTGGACGGACGCTCCGGTCTCCTCGACCTCGCCTGTGCGTCGGTCACGCGGGAACTGGCGACCGAGCTGGTCAAGTACCGCGAGACGCTCGGCCCCGACCCGCTCGAACGTGCGCTGGGCGTCTGCCGGCGGTTTCGCCAGTGGTCGCTCGACCATCGCGAGGAGTTCAACCTCGCCTTCGCCCATCCCGCCGGCCGCCGCGTCCTCCTCACCGCGAGCAGCGCGACCGACGACGAGGTGTGCGCCGCCGAGCTGGAGCTCGCCTGGGTGTTCGAGGAGACGCTGCTGCGTTTGTGGGCCGCCCGACCGTTCCCCGTCGCACCCGACGACGACCTGCCCCCGCGGCTTCGCGACGAGCTGCGCGGCTACCGAGACCAGCTGCTCGCGAAGGCCGCCCACGTGGGGCTGGACGTCGGCGAGCCACCCATCCAAGCCGTCGCGGTCCTGCTGGAGTTCTGGACTCGGCTCTACGGTCTGGTCTCCATGGAAGTGTTCGGCCACCTGGCCCACGCGGTCGGCGACGCCGAGCCGCTCTTCGAGGCGGCCCTCGCGGACCTGGCGCGACGGGTTGGGGGCTGACACGTCGGCGTCGTGGCCCCGCGGGCGGGAGTGGGTCCGACACCACCGAACCCGACCACCCGTCGCGGACTACAGTGCCGCCTGGCCACGATCGCACATCGGGAGGGGCGCGCTATGTCGAGCAGCACACGTCGGATTGGGCGCGGACCGCTGACCCGCGTCCTCGCCGTGGGTGTCCTGCTCCTCCTCGCCAGCGGCTGCGGCAACCAGCAGATCCACCCGACGAGCCTGAAGAAGCTGCCACCGACCGATCCGCCACCCCGCACGGCCCAGGCGACCGAACCCAGTGAGGCGTCGTCGGACTCCGACACCACCACCGGTGGTCTCCAAGTGACCTGCGCTGTCGTCCAGCTCGGCTTGCCCACCTCCTGGCAGGCCACCCGCAGCCGAGACGGATGGGCGGTCACCTTGCCGGAGACCACGGGGGGTGGCGGTCTCCGTGTGACGGGCACCTACCTCACCGGCGAGGAGGCACCGGCGTCCGAGTCCGAGCTTCGCACGCTGGTCCAGGGCGACGAGGGCGACGACGTCTCCGTCGACGCGACGAGGACCGGCCTCGTGGTCGGCCGCCTTGCGGTCCGGCGCGGCACCGAATGGCGCCTGGCCACGATGTTCGAGGAAGGAACCCAGCTCGTCACCCTCACCTACTCACCGGCGGGTTCCGCCCAGGACAGGGACATCGACGCCACCACCGACCTGCTAGACGAGATCATCAGGCAGTCGCAGATCACCGACCCGGGCAGCTGCGAGTAGCCTCCCCGGGTCGGCACTCGTCAGGCAGGCATTCCTCAGGCAGGCATCGCCACGAACGGCGACGAGTACGACGTGATCGAGTCGAGCGTCTGCTGAACGCGCTCCGGTGTCCAGTCCGCGCGGTCCTTCTCGGCTTGGATGAGCATGCCGAGCAGCCGCACCTCGCCCGCCGTGGCGATCCCCGTGACCTGGGGATGGGAGAGCACCCAGGCCAGCGCCGCGGTGACGGCCTCCTGCTCGTCCAGCGGCTCGTACCACGTCGTGTACCGGTGCTCCTCCTCCGGCCAGGTCCGGCGCGCGATCGTCTTGATGATCATCAACCCGGCGTCGACGCGCTGGCACTCGTCCGCCAGCTCCTGCCAGGCGTTGTAGTACTCCGGATCCCGGGCGAGCGCGTAGTTGAGGGGCGTGAGGACGGTGTCGAACGGGAACCGCCGCAGCGCCTCCAGGTGGGTCGCCGGCGCCTCGTGCCCGTGGCCGGTGATGCCGATCGCACCCACGAGCCCTTCGTCCCGAGCTCGAATCGCCGCCTCGAGCGCCCCGCCCTTGCCGGTCACCTTGTCGAGCTCGTCGAGGTCGCCGACCGCGTGCAGCTGGATGAGGTCCACGCGGTCGGTCTGCAGGCGCTCGAGCGAGGTGTTGATCTGACGCCAGGCGGCCTCCCGCTCCCGCTCACCCGTCTTGGTGGCGAGGAAGATGCGGTCCCGGATCCGCGGCATCCAGGGACCGAGCCGCAGCTCCGACTCGCCGTAGCTCGCCGCCGTGTCGAAGTGGTTGATGCCGGCGTCGAGGGCCTGCTGGATGGACTGGTCGGCCACCTCCTGGGAGACCTCGGCCAAGGCAGCCGCGCCGTAGATGAGGACGCTGCTCTGGTGTCCCAGGCGTCCGAGCCGTCGCTTCTCCATAGTGGGCCTCCGCTCACCGAACACGTGGCGCGATGCGCGCGATCGAACGACGCGACCAGACGGCCGCCGTCGCCTTCAGCTTAGAGCTCGGTCGCACATCAAACCTCGGCCTCGTGCCGGCGCGCGGTCTCACCGGGGACGTCCTTCAGCTCGATCCGAACGGCGTGGAACGCGTGGTCGTCGACGTTCTCCACCACGTGCGGACCCACCGGGTCCGACCAGAGCAGACCTGCGACCGCCTCGCCAGGGGAGTCACCCACGGAGTGGTCCCCGGCCATGGCCACCGGCTCGACGTCACCGGCGAAGTGGACGTCGGCGTGGTAGCGCAGCCTCGCCGGCTGCTCCACGACCACGACGCTCGGCCGGCGGTGCGTGTGCTCCGCGACCCGCTGCCCCGCCTCGATGTGGACCTCGACCACGCGGACCCGGTCGTTCTCGAAGAGGACGCGGAAGACCTCAGGCGCCGCAATGACGCCGTCCATGGACTTCGGCCACGGCCAGATCGACGTCCACCGAGGTGTTCCGGACGCCCCCTCGAAAGCTCCGGGTGACACGGCGCTCCCTTTCGTCCTCACACTCCGGCGGGCCGTCCTCACACTCCGGCGGGGCGGTCTCACCGCTCACCTGTCTTCCACCCCGCGACTCTTCTACCCCGCGTCCGACGGACGTCACCGTTGGCTTGCCGTGACGACTGGCTTGTCGTGACGACGGCGGGCAGCCGCTCCGGTTCGCCGGAAGACCCTGTGCGAGGTGCGAGACCCTCGGGGCTCGCTGACGGACCGGCGTGGCTGTGCACCGTCGCGTCGCCGCGCACGCTCGGGCGTGGTCGGCGAGGATGAGGAGCATGCCGGGACTTCCCCTTTCCTCGCCCGTCGGTGTCGTCGGTGCGGGCACCATGGGCACAGGCATCGCCCAGGTTGCCCTCGTCGCCGGCCACGAGGTTCGCCTGTACGACATCCAGGAGGGCGCGGCGGCTCGCGGGGTGGAGCGGATCCACGCGCGACTCGACCGTCTCGTGGCCAAGAACCGCATGGACTCCGCCGAGGCGCGACGCGCCAAGGATCGCCTGCGCGCCGTCGACACGTTGGCCGACCTGGCCGGCGTGGGCCTGGTCATCGAGGCCGTGGTCGAGCACCTGCAGGCCAAGCGGGAGCTCTTCGCCGCCTTGGAGCAGGTCTGCGCGGACGACACCATCCTCGCCACCAACACGTCGACGCTGTCGATCACGGCCATCGCCGCGGGACTCCGGCGACCGCAGCGGGTCACCGGCATGCACTTCTTCAACCCGGCGCCGCTCATGGCGCTCGTCGAGGTGCCCGCCGGCGCGGCGACGGACCCCGAGGTCGTCGAGACAGTCGTCCAGACCGCGCGGGCGTGGGGCAAGACGCCCGTCCGCTGCGCCTCCACTCCTGGATTCGTCGCCAACCGGATCGCCCGCCCCTTCTACGGCGAGGCGATGGCCGTCTTGGAGGAAGGTGGCGCCGACTGCGCCACGATCGACGCGGTCCTCACCGAAGCCGCGGGATTCCCCATGGGCCCGTTCGCGCTCGCCGACCTGGTCGGCAACGACGTCGACCTCGCGGTGGCACGCTCGATCTGGGAACAGACCTTCGGCGACCCCCGCTACTCCCCCTCCGTCACGCAACAGCGGCTGGTGGACGCCGGCTGGCTCGGCCGCAAGTCGGGTCGGGGCTGGTACACGTACGACGGCTCGGACCTGCCCGCCGCCCACACGGCGAAGCCCCGTCCGGCACCCGAGCGGGTCGTGTACCACGGCGGGTTCGCTGTCTGCTACGGCCTCCTCGACCGGATCGCGGACGCGGGCGTGAGCGTCGAGCGGTACGACACGGGACCCGCCGGCATTCGGGCCCGCCCTCAGCACGGGCGCGACGACCATCCCCCGAGCCCCGCGGGCGACCAGGGTGACGCACCGTCGGGCGATGGCCCGCCTCGCGAGCCCGTGCCTCGTGGGGACGGTGCCAGCGCGTCCTCGGCCGGCGAGGTCGCGGCACCCACGGACGTCGAGGCGCCCAGTGAGGTCGAGGCGGGTGGCGCGCCGCCCCAGAGGTCGAGGTACGCCGCCTTCCAGACGAACACCGTCGAGGGCGAGCTTGCGTACGGCATCGAGCTACCCAGCGGCGGTCTCGTCCTGGAGACGGTTGGCGAACCCGCCACCTTCGACGGTGACGCCGTGGCGCTGGACTGGGTGGGCGACCCGGCCACCGCGACCCGCGTCTGTCTCGCCCCGAGCGACACGTGCGAACCTGCCACCCTGGACGAGGCGATCGGGTTGTTCCAGGCGGCTGGCCTCACGGTCAGCGTCATCGACGACGTGCCGGGACTCATCGTCGCCCGCACCTTGTGCATGCTCGTCAACGAGGCCGTCGACCTGGTGAGTCGGCGTGAGGCGAGCGCCGCGGACGTCGACACCGCGATGCGGCTCGGGACCGGGTACCCCCGCGGGCCCCTTGCTTGGGGGGATCGCATCGGCCCGGACCTGGTGGTCGAGGTGCTGTCCGCGCTGGCCCGCGCGTATCCCAGCGGCCGGTATCGGCCAAGTCCGCTCCTCGTTCGCGCGGCGCACACCGGCCGTTCGCTGGTCAGCTTGGGGCAGAGCCTCGGACAAGCGCTCTGACCTGCACGTTTGCCGACCTGGCGGGGCTCCTCGCCGGAGCGCCGAGACTCTCCTCCGCGATCATCTGACAACTGTGTGGCGCGTGTCACACACTTTTTCCCCGAGAGGCACGGAACTTCGGCGCTGGTCCGGACATACACCGGGTGTGGATCGACTCGAGACGGCCGATCTGTCCGACGGCGACCTGTGGAGGGCCGCCGCCAAGGGTGACCCGTCAGCGTTCGGCACGCTCTTCGAGCGACACAGCGACGCCGTCTACAACCACTGCTTCCGCCGGACCGGCTCCTGGGAAGCGGCCGAAGATCTCACCTCGGTGGTCTTCCTCGAGGCCTGGCGCCGACGGCGCGAGGTGTCACTCAGCGGTGAGTCGATCCTGCCCTGGCTGCTCGCCGTGGCGAACAACGTCGTTCGCAACCGCGATCGCAGCCTGCGACGGCACCGTCGCCTGCTCGCCAAGCTCCCGCCGGCCGTCGTCACACCCGATCCTGCGGAGGAGGCGGTGTCGCGGGTCGACGACGAACGGACCATGCGGCGGATCCTGCAGGTCTTCAGCCGCCTGCTGCCCGACGAGCAGGACGTGCTCGCGCTGTGCGTCTGGGCCGGTCTCAGCTACACCGACGCCGCGGTGGCTCTCGGAGTCCCCGTCGGCACGGTGCGGTCCCGGCTCTCGCGCGCTCGCGAACACCTTCGTCGACTCGCCGAACTCGGGGTGGACGCGGGGCGAACGGGGGGTCCCGCGCCCACCCCGCGCTCGGCGAGAGCGCTCGCCGCGCAACCGGCCACCAGAACGAACGGGGGCTAAGCAATGACTGAGATCGACGACATCCCACCACCTCGGCCTATGGGGCGTGAGCGCCGCGGTGCCGTCCGTCAGCTTCTCGAGGAACAGGTTCGTAAGTCGACCCGCCCTTGGTGGCGACGGTCGTGGCAGGGCATCGTCGTCGGAACTGGAACAACGGCCCTGGTGGTGGCCGGAGGCGTGGCGACCGCGTACGTCGCCTTCAAACCGGCGGAGGACCAGACGAGCGTTCTCTGCTATGCCCACGCCGACCTCGACGCCGACCCCGTCGAGGTCACCCGGATCGCGGTCGCGCGCGACATGCGAGCTGGTGACAACGAAGCCGACAGCGGGACCGTCCCCATCGAGGACCCGGTGTCGGCATGCGCACAGGCCTGGCGAGACGGCCTCCTCCCCTCCCACGGCGACCGGGCCGCACGGCCCGGCGCCGCAGGCCAATCGCCGGTCCCCAACCTCGTGGCGTGCACCCTCGACGAGGGTGTCGCAGCGGTGTTCCCAGGTGACCCCGCGACCTGTGAACGCCTAGGCCTTCCCCGAACGCTCACGAGGTAGCCACCCCGACGGGATGGTCCGAACGGGATGGATGGCCGCGCTGCCCCCGGGCGGCAGCGCGGCCATGGGACCTTCCGCTGGAGGAGCCCGGTGTCAGCCGCTCGTCGGACAACCCGACGCCGTCTGCCTCACCGGACGCCACACGTGCGACGACCGAAAGACCCTCCAGCCGTCAGAAGAACTTGATGGAGGAGGTGCGGTCGTTCATCGAGCCGAGCGTGGAGCAGCTCGTCTCGCAGTAGGTGTAGGTGCCCGTGTAGTTCGTGCCGTCGTGGTGCTTGCCGATGCAGTTGGAGTAGGTCCTCCCCGAGGAAATGCGGTTGTCGAAGTCGAGCGACGCCAGGTCGGGGAACCCGTACCACGTGCCGGCGTAGCACCCCGTTCCGCTGGCGCCGTACAGAGTGAGAGACGCCCCGCCGAAGTTGGTGTGCTGGTACTCGATGCCGACCAAAGGCCGTGCCACGGGCGCTCGCGCCGTGGAGATCGCGCCAGCGGCCAGGAGCTGCCGCTCACTCACCTGCGTGGCGTCTTTCGGCAGCCTGACTCGACCGCCGGTCGCGAAGTCGATCGCCTCCGCGAACGTGTCGAAGCAGGCGGGCTCGGTGGCTTGCGGCTCCGTGGCAGCACCGAGCTGGGCGGCGTGGAGACCGACCACACAGTGGCGACCGGAGTCCGGCCGTGCGGAGTCCGTGGGGTTCTCCGCCGCGTGAGCGAGCTGGGCTTGCCACGACAGGAGGACCACCGCTCCGACCGCCGCCAACCACGCTGTCTGTCGCCGGCGCACGGGTATCACCTCCAGGTTGACATGCGTGGGCGCATGATGACATGCACTCATCGTCCGCGTCGCCGCATCTGTCCCGATATCACGTGCAGCGGGCGGATGTGGCCGGATGTGGTCGTCGACGGCTGATCGCGTCTCGGTCGGGCGGCCGGAGTCGGCGCCACACATGTCGGTGGAGCGATCTGTCGGTGGATCGCTTCCGGCTGAGAGGACGAGAGCTCACGCCAACAGCAGGGCGTTCGCCGGGTTCTCCAAGATGCCCGCCACGTCCACGAGGAACCGCGAGGCCTGCTCACCGTCCACGATTCGGTGGTCGAACGACAACGACAGCGTGGTGACCCACCGCGGGACCACCTCACCGTCGACGACCCACGGCCGCTGTCGAATCGCGCCGATCGCGAGGATCCCCGACTCACCCGGATTGAGGATGGGAGTACCGCCGTCCACCCCGAACACGCCGATGTTGGTGATGGTGAACGACGTCCCCACCATGTCGGCGGGCGGGGTCCGACCCTCCCGAGCCGCCGAGGTGAGGGCACTGAGAGCCTCGGCGAGCTCGACCAACGTCATCTGGTCGGCGTCCTTGATGTTGGGGACGACGAGGCCGCGAGCCGTCGCCACCGCGATGCCGAGGTTGACATAGTGCTTGAGCACGATCTCACTCGTGCCGTCGTCCCACGTGGCGTTGAGCTCGGGCGTCCGTCGCAACGCCAACAGGGCCGCCTTCGCCGCCACCACGAGGGGAGTGAGTCTGGTGTCGGCGAACTCACGCCGCTCCTTCAAGGACGCGAGCAGGTCCATCGTCCCGGTCACGTCGACCGTCACCCACTCGGTGGCGTGTGGAGCGCTGAATGCGCTCTGGGTGACCGCCTGTGCCGTGGCCCGACGGATCCCACGGATCGGCACCCGCGTCTCCCGGGCGCCTGCCCGACGGCCCCCGATGACACCCGCACCAACGACGTCCTCACCGCCCGGCTCTTCGACGGGCACGCCGACGGGCGCCGCCTGCGTGCCGGCTGCCGCGGCACGTGCGGCGTACGCCTCGACGTCGTCGCGCGTCACCGTGCCGTCGGGGCCGGTCCCGGGGACCGCGCGCAGGTCGACACCGAGATCCTTGGCCAGCTTGCGGACCGGTGGCTTCGCTCGCGCCAGTCCGGCGCTCGTCGAGGCGCTCCGCTGGTCCGGCACCGAGGGAGCGTGCTCGGGCACCGAGAGAGGACCAGCGGCGTCGCCAGCGGCACCGCCAGTCGCCGGGGACGTCCGCCGCGGCCGCCGACGCACCCGACCAGCCCGCGGACCGTATCCGACGAGCGTCGCGGTACTCCCCTCGGCCGCGGCACCGGTCGCGCCCGTCGACGCGCCAGCACCCGCGTCCTCGGCCGGCCTTCCCCCCGTCGCCGCGCCGTTGGGCGCCGCCTGCTCGACCGCCACCCGGATGATCGGTGTCCCGACCGGCACGACCTGCCCTTCGGCGACGAGCAGCTCCTGGACCGTCCCGGCCCACGGGGAGGGCAACTCCACCACGCTCTTGGCGGTCTCGACCTCGACCAGCACGTCGTTGACCGCCACCGTGTCCCCGGGCGCCACCCGCCACGCCACGATCTCGGCCTCGACCAGACCCTCTCCGACGTCCGGCAGCTTGAAGTCGTACGCCTGCGCCATGACGCTTCCCCTCAGTAGGCCAGGACTCGATCGACCGCGTCGAGAATCCGGTCCAGGTCGGGCAGGTAGTCCTCCTCCGCCCGGGCCACCGGATACGGCATGTCGTACCCCGCGACGCGCAGCGGCGGAGCCTCCAAGTAGTAGAAGCATTCCTCCATGACGCGCGCCGCGATCTCCGCGGCGAGGCCACCGGTGATCGGGGCCTCGTGCACGGCGATCACCCGACCAGTGCGACGGACAAGCTCGTAGACCGGTTCGAGATCGAGAGGAGACAAGCTGCGCAGGTCGACGACGGCGAGGCTGCGTCCCTCCTCGGCGGCGGCTTCCGCGGCGTCCAGGCAGGTGCGGACCATCGGCCCGTAGGCCAGGAGCGTCACGTCGGTGCCCTCCTGCACGACCCGGGACTTGTGCAACGGGTACGGAGGCGCCGACAGCGAGGTGTCAACCTCGGCTTTCTCGTAGTAGCGACGCTTGGGCTCGAAGAAGATGATGGGGTCGTCGCTGGCGATCGCCTGCTGGATCATCCAGTACGCGTCACTGGGATTGGCGCACGCGACCACCTTGAGCCCAGGCGTGTGGACGAAGTACGCCTCGGGCGATTCGGAGTGGTGCTCGACGGCACCGATCCCGCCGCCGAACGGGATCCGAATCACCACCGGCATCCGGACCTTGCCTTGGGAGCGCAGGTGCATCTTGGCGACCTGGCTGACGATCTGGTCGTAGGCGGGATAGACGAAGCCGTCGAACTGGATCTCGCACACGGGCCGGTAGCCGCGCATGGCCAAGCCGATAGCGGTGCCGATGATCCCCGACTCCGCCAGCGGAGTGTCGATGACCCGGTCCTCGCCGAAGTCCTTCTGCAGACCGTCCGTCACCCGGAAGACGCCGCCGAGCTTGCCGACGTCCTCGCCCATCACGATGACCCTCGGGTCGGCCTCCATGGCTCGCCGTAGCCCGGCGTTCAACCCCTTGGCGAGGGTGAGCACGGTCATCGGGTCACCTCCACTCCGGCGGCGTCCTGCGTCAGGAAGGACGCGCGATAGGCCTGGAACGCCTCGAGCTGCGCTCGAAGTTCGGGCTGCTCCTCGGCGTAGACGAGGTCGAAGATGTGTGCCAGGTCCGGCTCGGGCATCGCCCGGGTGCCGGTACGCAGACGCTCGGCCAGCTCGTTCGCCTCCCGTTCGACGCCGGCGAAGAAGTCGTCGTCCGCGACGCCGGCGCGGCGCAGGTACGTCTCGACCCGAGCCAACGGATCGAGCCGCCGCCAGTGCTCCAGCTCCTCGGGGAGGCGGTACCGGGTGGGGTCGTCGGTGGTCGTGTGCGCCCCCATCCGGTACGTGAAGGCCTCGATCAGCGTGGGCCCACCGCCGTCCCGAGCCTGCTGCAGCGCCGCTTTGGTGACCGCGTAGCAGGCCAGGACGTCATTGCCGTCCACTCGCACGCCCGGGAAGCCGAAGCCGCTCGCCCGGCGATACAGCGGGATGCGGGACTGCTTCTCGCTGGGAGCGGAGATCGCCCACTGGTTGTTCTGCAGGAAGAACACCACCGGCGCGTTGAACACCGACGACCAGATGAACGCCTCGTTCACGTCGCCTTGCGCGCTCGCGCCGTCGCCGAGGTAGGCCATGACGGCGGTGTCACGGTCCGGATCCCCGGTGCCGACGCAGCCGTCGCGCTGGACGCCCATCGCGTAGCCCGTGGCGTGCAGGGTCTGCGCCCCGATGACGATCGTGTAGAGGTGGAAGTTCGTCGCCGTCGGATCCCAGCCGCCGTGGTCGACGCCGCGGAACAGACTAACCAGCGCCAGCGGATCGACGCCTCGACACCACGCGACCGCGTGCTCGCGGTACGTGGGGAAGATGAAGTCCTGGGGTCGGGTCGCCCGACCGGAGCCGACCTGAGCAGCCTCCTGACCGAGCAGGGACGCCCACAGACCGAGCTCACCCTGCCGCTGGAGGGCAATGGCCTCGGCATCGATCCGGCGATTCAAGGCCATGTCACGGTAGAAGCCCTTGATGGCTTCGTCGTCAAGGTCGAAGGCGTAGTCGGGATGCTCGCGACGTTCGCCTTCGGGAGTGAGCAGCTGAACGAAGTCGGTGCCGTCGTCCTCCCCGGGCCAGCGCGACCCGAACGTCCCTGCGGTCGTCACCGTGCACTCCTTCGATCCATTGGCGGCGGGATCACCGCCACCAGGCCGGAGTCCGGCGCCTCGGCGTCGTCGCCACCGGTGGGCGCGAACGAGCCGTTGCGCACGACCGCGACACCGCGTGTCGTAGTCGTGCAACCAACGTACTCACCGCACCCCGCCTCTGCACCCGATCCGGCGTCCGTCCGGCTCCGGCCAACGGCGTGGCCGTCGTCCCCGCCCACTGGTGTGACGTGCCGTTTCGCCGGTCGTCCCACAGACCCGCCATGGAACTTGCGTTCAGGATCGGCCGGGCTCCCGGCGTGACACCATGTCGGAATCCACCGTTCGTTGGAGCTGTTTGGTGTACGGCTCCCACAGTTAGTCGTACGCCCGATTTCTTGAACGGATGTCTCATTCCGGCCATCGCCGCGCCGGCGACGGCGACGCCGGGCGTGCCGGCCGGTCGACGACGGCCTTGGTCCGCAGGAGCTCGTCGACCTCGGCGGGACTGAAGCCCCAGTCGAGCAGGGCTGTCCGCGAGTGCTGGCCAGCGTACGGCGCCGGTCCAGCGATCCTGCCCGGCGTGCGGGACAGGCGCGGGGCAACGCCGGGTTGGCGCACGCCGTCGACCTCGACGAACGTGCGCCGAGCGGCGAGGTGGGGGTGGTGTGGCGCCTCGTCCAGGTCGAGGACGGGCACGACGCAGGCGTCGGTGCCGTCGAATCGCTCGACCCACTCCTGCCGCGTCTTCGTCGCGAACACCTCGGCGAATCGCCGGTGCAGGAGCGGCCAGCCCGACCGGTCGTATTGGTCAGGTAGGTCTTCCGCCGCCAGCCCGAGACCCTGCAGGAGAGCGGCGTAGAACGCCGGTTCCAGGCTGCCCACGGCGACGTACCGGCCGTCGGCGCAGGCATACGTTCGGTAGAACGGCGCGCCCCCGTCGAGGAGGTTCTCTCCCCGCCCGTCCCTCCAGCCTCCGGTGGCCCGGAGACCGCGCAGGTGGGCGGTCAGCAATGCCACGCCGTCCACCATCGCCGCGTCGACGACCTGCCCACGCCCGGAACGCTCGCGTTCCCACAGCGCCGCGAGGATTCCGACGACCGCGAGCATGCCTCCACCACCGAAGTCGGCGACGTAGTTGAGCGGGGGGATCGGCGGCCGATCCGCGGGCCCGAGCGGCGCCAAGGCGCCCGCCAGGGCGAGGTAGTTGATGTCGTGCCCCGCGGTGTGGGCGAGCGGACCGTCCTGTCCCCACCCGGTGATCCGGGCGTAGACGAGGCGTGGGTTCCGGGCGAGGCAATCGGCCGGGCCGATGCCTAACCGCTCGCAGACTCCAGGGCGGAAGCCCTCGATGAGGACGTCGGCCCTCTCGACCAGGCGCAGGACCGTCTCCGGACCGCGCGGGTGCTTGAGGTCGACGGCGACGGATCGACGGCCTCGGCCGAGCGGGTCGAGCCACCCCACATCCACGGGCGACGATGGCGGTACCGTCAGGGAGGTCTGGGCTCTCGAGGATCTCTGCGTCGTCGAGGGGGTCGTCGAGGAGACCACCCCGCTCATCGACTTCCGTGTCGTCGGGACGTCCTCGGACGTCGAGGAGTCCTGTGGCGGCCGATCGACGCGCACCACCTCGGCACCGAGGTCGGACAGGACGGTCGCGGCGAAGGGACCGGGCGCCAGGCTCGCGATCTCCACCACCCGGAGGCCCCGCAACGGTCCAGGCACGCCTCACCCACTTCAGCTCACACGTGTGGCAAGACTCTCTTGCCACACGTCAGCATTCCCTCAGCGTCAGCATTCCCTCAGCGTCGGCATTCCCTCAGTGTCGGCGCCTGAACGGCGGGACCGGTCAGCCGGCGAGCAGGCCCACACCCGCGGCGGACGCGGCCCAGAGGAGGCTGGTGAAGGTGCCGATGATGAACCGCTCGGCGGCGCCGGGCGCGCGGAGCTCGGGGTACCGACCGAGACCTTTGACCGCGAGGACGACGACGATGCCCTCGGTCAGGCCAGTCAGGAGGGACGCGGTGACGGCGGCCCGCTCGAGCGCTCCGATCCAGGTGCCGCCCTTGAGCACGGTCGTGTCGCCGTGAGCGGCCTGGGTCTGGTCCCGCGTCGAGGGGCGCACGGCGAGCGTCGCGTCGTCGCGCACCGGCGAGCTCGCCTCGGACGTCGCGACACGGGTCCGACCATTCTCCGCCAGCTTCTCCGCCAGTCCCTGGGCTGCCGGAGTGTCGCCGGCCGGGGTGTCGGCTCCCTCGCTCGGCGGGGCGACCGCCGCCGGCGATGGACCCGTGGCCGCGCCGTCGGTTCCAGACCCGTCCTCACCCCGCTGAGGATGCTCCGCGGGATCGAGGACGTTGGGGACACCCGACCCCTCCGCGCCGCGCAGGACGGCGAGAGTCACCGCGCGTCCGCCGGCGACGGACACGCCGACGGTGAGGACGAACACCGTTCCACGCACCCATCCGCCCGCGTCGCCGGATCCGCTCGCCATGAGGGCGGCGGCGAGGCCGAGGGCGGCCGCTGGCGCACCGGCCACGAGCCACCACGGCTCACGTTCGAGCCGCGCCGAGATGTCAGGGTGCCAACTGGCCAGACTCGCGGCGAACAGCACGGTGAGGACGACGAGACTGAGCCCGGTCATCGGTCGGCCCACGCCAGCAGGCGGCCCGCGAGGGGCCGGGCCCGGTGCTCCTCGTGCCACAGGGCCGCCCGCAGCCGCTGACTCACGGCCTGCGGGCTGATGCCCAGACGCGTCGCGACCTCCTTCTGGGTGAGTCCGCGTTCCATGAGGTCGGCCACCTCCCACCCCTGAGGGCTTCGGCGTTGGATCACCGCCGCCAAGAGTGCCAGCAACGCCTCCGCGTCGCTCGCCGACACGGGATCGGGTCCGACCACGGCCAACCGAGAGGCGCTCGCCTTGGCCCGCTGAACCGCTTCGCGTGCGTGGACGAACGCCGGGCCGCTCGCCGCTCGCACGCTCGGGGGCACCGGCTGGCGGACGGCGCCGAGGCCGACGCCGACGTACCAGGTGCCGGCGCGCACCAGGTCCAGGATCACAGCGACCGCGTCGTCCGGTCGGTCGAGAAGTCCTTGCACCTCGTCGCCGGCGGTGCGCTCGAACGGTCGCACCAGGCGTCCGACCTCGGGTCGGCTCTTGAGGCGACGAAGCAGTTCCTCGACCCGGTCCAGGTCGTGGCGACTGTCTCGCTGGTCGATCGTCAGGACCAGCATGCGAGCCCTCCTGGCGTCCCTGCTGCGGTTGAGGCACGCCTCACGCTACCGGCTCAGTCAAGCCCACAACCTTGATCTCGCACACTCAAGCCCGTGGGCCTGATCACCTCAGACCCGGACAGCGGGTGGTTCGAACCGCTCCCCGTACCGCCGCGCCAGCTCCTGGGCACGGTGGTTGAACACCGCGGGACCGCCAACGGCCCGGACGAACTGCGCGGCGCCACCCGTCCAGGCGGGGAAGCCGATGCCGAACACACTGCCGATGTTGGCGTCGCGCGGCGAGGTCACCACGCCCTCGTCCAGGCAGCGCAGCGTCTCGATCGCCTGGATGAACAGCAGCCGATCGACGATGTCCTCCCGGGGCACGTCACCCGACCCCACAGCGAACCGCTGGGACAGCTCCGGCCACAACCGCTTCGAGCCGTTGGCCGTCGCCGCGCTCTGTCCGTTGCCCCCCGGTGAGCGACCGGTGGGATCCACCGCGGGATAGTCGTAGAAGCCGGCGCCAGCCGCCTTCCCCGGCCGGCCCAACTCGTGGACCATTCGGTCGATGACCGCGTAGGCCGGATGCTCGGGCGGCGTCCTCCCCTCAGCCGCCAGGTCAGCGACCTCCTGCGCCCGGATGCGCGACACGAGCGCCAGGCTCACCTCGTCGGCGACGGCGAGCGGGCCCACGGGGAAACCCGCCGTGCGCGCGAGGTTCTCCACCATCGCCGGCGGGACGCCTTCGACGACCATGGCGATGCCCTCGGTGAGGTAGGCGCCGAAGACTCGGGAGGTGAAGAAGCCTCGGCTGTCGTTGACCAGGATGGGCAGCTTGCCGATCTGGCGCGCGAAGTCGAACGCGCGCGCCAAGGTCTCCTCCGACGTCCGCCGGCCGCGAATGATCTCCACCAGCTGCATGCGATGCACCGGCGAGAAGAAGTGCAGGCCCACGAACCGACTCGGGTCGGCGAGAGCGTCGGCCAGCCCATCGATGGGGAGAGTCGAGGTGTTGGACGCCAGGACAGCGTCCGGCCCGACGATTCGCTCAGCGCCAGCGAGCACGCGATGCTTGAGGTCCCGGTCCTCGAAGACGGCCTCGATGACGAGCTCGGCACCGGCGAGGTCAGCGTCCCTGTCCGTGGGCGTGATACGACCGAGCACGTCATTCCGCTCAGCCGACCGGCGCTCGTCCAGCAGCGACGCGATCCGGGCCTTGCCGGACTCGGCCGCCTGGGTGGAGACGTCCTTGAGCACGACGTCGACGCCGGCGCGAGCGCTGACGTAGGAGATGCCGGAGCCCATCATGCCGGCGCCCAGGACACCCAGCCGGCGCACCGACCGGCGTTCGTAGCCGCTGGGCCGGGACGCTCCGCGCAGCACCTCCTGACGCCCGAACCACAGGGTGCCGATCATGTTCTTGGCCACCTGGCTGGTCACGAGCTCGAGGAAGTACCGCGTCTCGATCTCGAACGCCGTGTCCACGTCGACGAAGAGTCCCTCCACCGCCGCGGCGAGGATGCGCTCCGGCGCGGGGTAGGCCCCGTGGGTGCGGCTGGTGAGCATGGCTGGCGCCACCGAGAGCTCTGCGTAGCCTCGCGCGCCAGGCGCCAGGCCCGGAATCGTGTAGTCGGGCCGATCCCACGGCTGGGTTGGGTCGGGATCGGAGCGCACCCACGCCAGCGCACGCTCCATGACGTCCTCTCGGCTGCTGGCGAGCTCGTCGACGATCCCGGCGCGCAGAGCGGCCTGGGGATCCAGGTGCGTGCCCTCGACGAGCAGCGGCAGCGCGGCTCGAAGACCGAGCAACCGGACGGAGCGGACAATCCCTCCCGCCCCGGGCAGCAGGCCCAGAGTCACCTCAGGGAAACCGAACCTCACGCTGGGCTCGTCCAGCGCCACCCTGTGTCGGCACGCGAGCGCGATCTCCAGACCGGCGCCGAGCGCCGAGCCGGTGAGGGCCGCCACGACCGGACGCCCGAGGCGCTCCAGCCGACGCAACTGACTCTTGACGCTGCCCAGGAAGCGACCGAACTCGGGGAGGTCATCCCTCGTCACGCCGAGCAACATCTCGAGGTCACCCCCGGCGAAGAACGTCTCCTTCGCGGAGGTGATGACCACCCCTCGGATCTGGGAACGCTCTCGCTCGAGCTGGTCGATGGCCGACCCCATCGCCTGGACGTACGCTGTGTTCATGACGTTGGTCGACCGGCCCGGCTGGTCCAAGGTGAGGATCGCCACACCGTCGGCACTCTTGTCGTACCGCACCGCTTGCATAACCTTCTCCTGATCCACCAGGCCCAAGCCTGTTAGTCCAATGTCCCTCCCCACCCCTTTTCCCATGCCGTCGCTTCGACTCCTTGCCAGACTGACGTGTCAACGCGTCGACGTCTCGGCGTAGAACGACGAAGCGACCGACGAAGCGACGCGAGAGAGGAGCCCTCGGTGGGCGCACCCTTCCTGCACGACCTTGTCACCTGCGTGCACGCGCCAACGGTCGCCCTGTCCGGTATGGATGGCCAGATTCGGCCAGGTGGTATCGAAGGCGTGCTCCGACACGACCGCCGGATCCTGTCGGAGCTGGTGGTGGACGTCGACGGCCGGGAGCCCGTGTCCGTCGGTCACACCATCATCGACGCTCGCACCGCCAGGTTCGTCGGCGTGGTTCGACACCTCGGAGGTGACGGCGCCGACCCCCAGGTGAGGTTGGAGCGAGAGCGTCGCGTCAGCGCCGATGGGATCACCGAGCGGCTCACCCTGGCCAACGCGTCGCGGTCGGCGATCACGGCCACCGTTCGCGTTCGGATCGCCTCCGACTTCGCCACGATGAACGCACTCCGCCGCGGTGAGCAGACCGCGCCCGTCCCGCCCGTGACGACCGGCCAAGGCACCACGGTCTGGGCCGACGACCACGACCGGGTGACGGTCCGGGTGGAGGAAGTCGACCCCAGCGACAGCATGGCGGCTGTCGCGTCGACGTCCGTTCCGTCGGGACCGGTCCCCACCCTGCAACCGGACGGCGCGGCGGTGTTCACCTGGGCGATCACCGTTCCCGCGCGGGTCGCCTGGACCGCGCGCGTCGCGCTCCAGACCGAGCCCCTCGTCGATGTCACGGGTGAGCAGCCGCGGGACACCGCCTTCTTCCTCGCGGCGGACGGTCCTGGCTGGGACACCGTGACCGTGACGGGGCCAACGGACCTGAGCCGCCTCATCACGCGCAGCGTCGACGACCTGAGGGCGCTCACCCTCGCTGACCCCGCCGCGCCCGAGGACGTCTTCTTCGCCGCCGGCAGCCCGTGGTACTTCACGCTGTTCGGGCGTGACTCGCTCTGGGCGGCGCGATTCACGTTGCCGCTGGGGACGGACCTCGCCCGCGGCACCCTGCGAACCCTCGCTCGCCGCCAGGGAACCGTCCACGACATCACGACAGCGGAGGCGCCCGGCAAGATCCTCCACGAGGTGCGCACGGCCTCGGTCAAACTCTCCGACCAGGGCAGCCTGCCGCCGGTCTACTTCGGCACCATCGACGCCACGGCCCTGTGGATCTCCCTGCTGCACGACGCGTGGCGGTGGGGTATGGCGCGAGACGACGTGGCCGCCCTGCTCGATCCCCTTCGGGCGGCGCTCGACTGGCTGCTCCGCTACGCCGACTCCGACGGCGACGGACTTCTGGAGTACCTCGACGAGACGGGGCAAGGGCTGGCCAACCAAGGCTGGAAGGATTCCGGCGACTCCATCCAGTTCCCGGACGGACGGATCGCCACGGCACCGATCGCGCTCAGCGAGGCGCAGGCGTACGCGCACGAGGCCGCCCTCGACGGCGCCGCCCTGCTCGACGCCTTCGGCCTGGACGGCGGGGACGAGCTGCGCGAGTGGGCGCGAGCCTTGCGGGAGCGCTTCCGCATGACGTTCTGGGTCACCGACGCCCGGGGACGGTTCCCCGCCCTCGCGCTCGACGGCAGCAAGGCGCCCGTCGGGACCGCGACATCCAACCTCGGCCACCTGCTGGCGACCGGTCTGCTCGACCCGCAGGAGGCCGCTGACGTCGCGGCCCGCATCGGGCAGCCGGATCTGGACTCGGGCTACGGTCTCCGCACGATGAGCTCCGACGCGGCTGGCTTCCACCCCCTCGGCTACCACGCCGGGTCGGTGTGGCCGCACGACACGGCGATCGCGATTCTCGGACTCGTCCGCGAGGGACACACCGCGCAGGCGGCGGCGCTGGCCACCGGACTCGTCCGCGCGGCGCCGGAGTTCGCGTTTCGGCTCCCGGAGCTCTTCGCTGGCACCGACGGCCGAACCGGCCAGCCGGTCCTGGCCTACCCAGCGTCGTGCCGCCCACAGGCGTGGTCGGCCGCGGCGGCGATCGCGCTGTTGCAGGCCGCGCTCGGTCTGGAGGTCGACGTTCCGGCCGGTGAGCTGCGGGTGGCGCCGGCGCCGGAGTTCTCGGCGTGGTTCCCGCTGCGAGTCACCGGGCTGCGCGTGGCAGGCCACCCGTTGACCGTGGAGGTGGACGCGGCGGGCAAGGCGAAAGTCGAGACGACGGCGCCCGTCCTCGTCAAGGTCGAGTGAGGCCGGTCTGCGGGTAGGCACGCGGCGAGCGCGCCGGTGAGGGGTGCTCAGACTCGCTCGATGATCGTGGCCACGCCCATGCCACCGCCGACGCACAAGGTGACCAGGCCGCGGCGCAGGTCACGGCGCTCGAGCTCGTCGAGCAAGGTGCCCAGCAGCATCGCGCCGGTCGCGCCGAGCGGATGGCCGAGCGCGATCGCGCCGCCGTTGACGTTGACGATGTCGTGCGGGACCCCGAGCTCGCGCATGAAGCGCAGGACCACCGCCGCGAACGCCTCGTTCACCTCGAACAGGTCGATGTCGCCGACTGTCAGGCCGGCCTTGGCCAGCGCCTTCCGCGCGGCTGGGCCCGGACCGAGGAGCATGATCGTCGGATCGGTGCCCACGGCCGCGGTGCTCACGATCCGAGCTCTCGGCGCCAGGCCAAGGTCGGCACCGACCCGCTCGTTGCCGATCAGCACAGCCGCCGCGCCGTCGACGATCTGCGAGGAGTTCCCCGCCGTGTGGACGTGGTTGATCCGCTCCACCATCGGGTACCGGTCGATCGCCACCGCGTCGAAGCCCATGGCGCCGAGCTCGGCGAAGCTGGGCTTGAGCTCCGCGAGTCCGGCCACCGTCGTGTCGGGCCGGATCGCCTCGTCCGCGTCGAGCAGCACGGTGCCGTTCTGGTCGACGACCGGGACCAGGGAACGATCGAAGTAGCCCTTGTCGCGGGCCTGGGTCGCCCGCTGCTGCGACTCCCAGGCGTAGGTGTCCACGTCGAGTCGCGAGAAGCCCTCGAGCGTGGCGATGAGGTCGGCGCTCACCCCTTGCGGGATGAAGCCGGTCTTCAGGCTGGTCTCGGGGTCGATCATCCACGGGCCGCCGTCGGAGCCCATCGGCACCCGCGACATCGACTCCACCCCGCCGGCCACGACGAGGTCGTCGTACCCGGACCGCACCTTCTGGGCGGCGAGGTTGACCGCTTCGAGCCCGGAGGCACAGAAGCGGTTGAGCTGGGTGCCGGGAACGCTGATATCCCACCCGGCCATGAGGACGGCCGCCCGGGCCAGGTCGCCGCCCTGCTCGCCGACCGGGGTGACGATGCCCAACAGGACGTCGTCGACGCGCGCGGTGTCGAGGTCGGCGCGTTCCCGGAGAGCGTCCAGGACGCCGGCCGCCAGCGCCACCGGCTTCACGCTGTGGAGGGCCCCCCGCTTGCCGCGTCCCCGGGGTGTGCGGACGGCATCGAAGATGAACGCCTCGGTCATGCCCTCAGCTTGCCCCGCTCGGCCGACCCGCACCCAGTCTTTCGCCTGGACGATCCCGCGGCCGTCCGGCCTGTCGCCTTCGCCGACGACTCCCGCGGGCCAGCGGGCCCTCGCCCCATGACATGTGAACGGCGCGACGCACGACAGGCTTAGCAATAACGACACGTTCAGGCACTCTTAGTGCATGCGGGAGGAGTTGGTCCTGGGCGGCCGTCGCCACCGTGTCGTCCGGGTCGGCGACACCGTACGACGTCCCATGCCGGCACGCGCGGCCTACGTCCACGACGTCCTGCGCCTCCTCGCTCGCCACGGCTGGCCGGGGGCGCCGCGGTATCTCGGCACCGACGACGAGGGCCGCGAGATCCTCAGCTATCTCCCCGGCCACGTGGCCCGAGAGCCGGCGCAGCCTCCGGACGTCTGGTCGGAGGAGAGCCTGGCGCGCGTCGCACGACTGGTCCGCCAGCTCCATGACCTCACCGCGGGCTCCTGGCTCGCCGGGGACCAGGAGGTGGTCTGCCACAACGCGGTCTCACCCGAGAACACCGTCTACCGCGACGAGGGAGGCCGGTTACGTCCGTACGCCTTCCTCGACTGGGACGACGCGGCACCCGGCCGTCGCGTCCACGACGTGGCGTACCTGTGCTGGCGGTTCCTGCGTCTGGGAACCAGCGCCAACCCGACAGGACCCGCCTCCTTGCTTCGGACGATCGCCGACGCCTACGGGCTCACCATCCGGGATCGTCGTGCGCTGGTCGAGACGATCCTGTGGCGTCAAGACCAGTGCTGGCAGACCATCGAGGCGCGAGCACGGGAGGGCGAGCCGACCATGCGTCGGCTGGTCGAGGAAGGGCACGTGGCGACGATTCAGGACGCCTACTGCTGGGTGGCGGCGCACCGGACCACCCTGGAGGCGGCGTTGTTCTAGTCGCGCGTTGCCGGGCTGCGCGAGCCGTCCGGCACGTCCAGGGCTCGCCGTGACGTCAGCGCCGGCCCGTCGAGGTCTCCACCTCCCGCACGTCGGTGACCACCTGCGCGGCCGGTCGCACCGGCGCCTTCACACAGCTCGTCCGCCGCGCCGGTGTCAGCTGCCGCTCGCACCCACGCACCAGCCACGCACGACCCGACGTCGCGGTCACCCGCGCTTCCCAGTCCGACCCGTCCCAGCGCTCCGCGGCCACGGTGAGCTCGTCAGGGCCGGCTGGAGCGGAGAGCCGCTCGCGTACCGCGAGCTCGGCGACCTGACCCGGTGGCGACCAGGTCGACCTGCCTCGACACCGCCCGCTGACCACCTGGCCTGTCGCGCTCCGGGCCAGGAGGAGAGTGCAGAAGTCCACGTCGAGGCGCCCATACGCGTAGCCCCACGGCAACAGCACGGCTGTCGGCGCGAACCGGTGGCCACCGGTGTGGGTCGTCTCCCACACCGGCGCCGAGCTTCGCGCGACCAGCGCCTCCGCGATCGGCCGACCGCGCAGCGCACAGCACACGTCGCGGCGCCCGTTGGTGCACACCAGCAAGGTCGGACGGGTGTCCGCATGACCGAAACCCTGGTCGTCCCCAGCACCGGCGGCCGCGAGGTCGAGGTCCAGCAGCGTGGCGAGGTCGGCGATCTCGGCGCTCCGGAGCCAGGTCGCGCCTGGACGGGTGTGCGCGAGGATCACTCGTCGCCGAAGCGGCCGATGGTCGTCCGCGTGTCGGCCAGGTCGGCGAATCAACTGGATCCGCACCCCGGTCCCCGTCGCCCGGCGGACCAACTCCGCGCCCACTGCCCGGTCCAGGTGGCTCTCGACCAGGGCGTCAGCGCCGTACGGACCAGGCTGCTCGATGCACAGCCAGGTGAGCGCCCGGGCCGCCGTCCCGGCGAGCGGCTCGTGCAGCGTCGCTGAGAGCGCCGAGCACGACACGTCGTCCTTCACCCGTCTCCCCCGCCTCTCGCAACGGTTACCTACCCCCGGGGGAGCACCCCCGCCCACTGTCGCAGCGGAGACGACGACAGCCGTCCGGAGGGCCGGACCTGGCCGCCCGTTCCCTCGCGGGGCGTCCGCCCTCGGCCACGCGGTGCTGGCTCACAGGAAGGGCGGTGAGGAGACCGAGGTGACGAGCGACCCACGAACGGCTCGGCGCCCGGGGCGATGGCACGGTGCCATGGACACCGTGCCATGGACAGGCCCATGGACACCGTGCCATCGGCACAGGGCCATCGACGCCGGGCGCCGCTTCGGCCGTTCCTCATCAACCGGCGGACCATGCCGCCGGCCGCACACGGCCTAGGAGGTCAGCGAGGCAACGAGATCCGCGTTCTGCTCCATCCAGACCGAGACCCCCTCGGCCTCCTTGCCCTTGTACTGGTTGAGCGCGACGTCCTCGAGCTCGCCGAGGGCCTGGTCGTCCATGGTGAAGCTCGACAGCCACTCGGCGACCTCAGGGAAGTCCTCGCTGAATCCCGCGCGGGCGATCGTGTGGATCTCCTCGACCTCGCCCATCGCGCCCTTGGGGTCCTCGAGGTCACGGAGCGGGAAGCTGGCGTAGGCCCAGTGCGGCCGCCACAGCGTGACGACGACGGGCTTCTCGGCCTTCACCGCCTTCTCCAGCTCCGCCAGCATCGCCGGAGTCGAGGACTTGGTGAGCTGGTACTCCCCTTCCAGGCCGTAACCCGGGAGCGCCTCCTGCTCGGTGACTCGGGTGATGCCGGCGCCCGCCTCGATGCCGATGATCTTGCCGCCGAACTGGCTGCCCTTGCCCTTCAGGTCCTCGATCGACTCGATGCCCTGCACGTAGTCGGGGACTGTCAAGGCGAGCTTGGCGTTGTCGTACCACACGCCGAGGTCCTCGAGCTTGTCGCCGTACTGCTCCCAGTACGTCTGATGGGTGATGGGCAGCCAGCCGTCGAGGAACACGTCGATGTCACCCTTGGCCAGGCCGGCGAACAGAGGGCCGGCGTCGAGCTGGACGAGCTCGACCTCGTAGCCCTTGTCCTCCAGGACCTGCTTCCACAGGTGGCTGAGGACGATGTCCTCGTCCCACGGAATCCAGCCGATGCGAATCTTCTTCTTCGCGCCCTCGCCGTCGTTGGGAGTGCTCGTCGAGGTCTCGGTCGACCGGGATCCACCGTCACCGGTTCCACCGATCGTGCCGCAGCTCGCCAGCAGCATCGCCAGCAGCGCCGCCACCAGCGCGGCCAGTGCTCGGAAGGGACCGCTTCGTCGCACGGTTACCGTCCTTTCTGGGTTGGGGAGCTGCCCGAACCACCTGGTCAGGAACCCGAACCGCCAGGTCAGGAACGCGGCGGCGGCTCAGCAGCCTCCGGTGTCGTGCCAGACCGATCAGTGTCGTCCGGCAACGGCTCGGATGCTTCGGTCAAAGCCCGGTATGAAGGCGCGGCTCGTTCGCCCGAGGAGCGAATCGACGACGACCGCGCCGATTGTCAATTGACGCTTGCGGCGGCCTGGGCGCGCACCACCGCCGAGCGGTTCGTCAACGCGGCGGTCAACCGGTCGAGGTAGACAGCGAGGATGACGACCGCCAGACCGGCCTCGAACCCGGCTGCGACGTCGACGGTCGAGATCGCGGTGTAGACCGCGCTGCCGAGGCCACCGCCGCCGACCAGGCCGGCGATGACGACCATGGACAGGGCCAGCATGATGATCTGGTTGACGCCCGCCATGATCGTGGGCAAGGCCAACGGCAGTTGGATGCCGCGAAGGATCTTCCACGGCGAGGCACCGAACGCCTCACCGGCTTCGACGACCTCGTGGTCGACCTGCCGGATGCCGAGCTCGGTCAGCCGGACTCCCGGCGCCACGGAGAAGACCACGGTGGCGACCACACCGGGAACCACGCCGACACTGAAGACGAAGATCGCCGGAATGAGGTAGACGAACGCCGGCATGGTCTGCAGGAAGTCCAGCACCGGGCGGACCACGCGGCTGATCGCGTCGTTCCGCCCTGCGGCGATGCCGATCGGGATCGCCAGGATGACCGCGACCAGGCTCGCCACGAGGACCAACGCCAGCGTCTCCATCGCGGCTTGCCACTCGCCCATGGCGTCGATCAGGCCGAACGCCACGAGCGAGAAGAGGCCGAACTTCCACCCCCGCAACGCCAGGCCGATGACGGCGAACGCGAGGGTCAGCACGAGCGAGGGTGGCACCTGGGTGATCGCCGCGAGGTAGCCCGCGCCGAGCGCGACCGCGAACGCCACGGCCCCGACCTTCGGTCCCCGCAACGCCAGGCCGAGCAAGCCGAACACCAATGCCAAGCCGGCGATGACCGGCGCGGCGAGGAAGTCCGCCAACGCGCCGACCGCGGTCCCCAGGGCCCCGCCGATCAGGTCGAAGGCGAAGCCGAGATTCTGGGTGAGCCAGTCGACCGAAGCCGCGAAGGCCTTTCCCACCGGGATCTGCGGAATCTCCAGCTGGCCGTTCACGGCTTCACCTCCTCCACGTCGTCGACCTCCGTCACCGCGGAGCGCTCGGTCGCCAACTGGGCGCCACGGCTGGACGGTTCCAGGTCGGCCGACGACTCCGGTGGTGGAGCCGCCGAAGCGGAGCGCCGCGTGTCCTCCCCACGGACGTCGCCGCCACGCGACTCGGCGCTGCCGCCGTTGCCCAGGGCGGCGAGCAGGGTCGCGCGCGGCACGACGCCGAGCAATCGGTTCTCGTCGTCGACGACGGCCAACGGGACCGGACACTCGGCCGACGGCGTCAGCAGGTCGGCCACGAGCGTGTCGGGGCTGACCGTCACCACCTCGTGGTCGTCGAGCAGGCTGGCCAACGACTCCTCACCACGTCGTAGTGCGTCGGCGGTGGCGTCGTCACGAACGGCGCCGAGCAATCGGCGTTCGCGGTCGACCACGAACGCCGCGCCCACTTGGTGCTCACGCATGCTGCGCAACGCCTGGCGTGGTCCAGAGCGCGCCCCCACCACAGCGACCGGCTGCTCCATCACCGCGCTCGCGGTGAGCACCCGCGACCGGTCGACGTCTTGCACGAACTGCGCGACGTAGTCGTTGGCCGGGTCCTGGAGGATCTCCTCGGCGGTGCCGATCTGGACGATGCGTCCGTCTCGCATCATCGCGATGCGATCCCCCAGCCGCATCGCCTCGTTGAGGTCGTGGGTGATGAAGACGATCGTCTTGCCCAGCCGTGACTGCAGCTCGAGCAGCTGGTCCTGCATCTCACGGCGAATCAACGGGTCGAGCGCGCTGAACGCCTCGTCCATCAAGAGCACGTCCGTTCCCGCCGCGAGCGCGCGGGCGAGCCCCACACGTTGCCGCATACCGCCGGAGAGCTGCGTCGGCAGGTGATCGGCCCACGCACCCAAGCCCACGAGGTCCAGCGCCTTCCGCGCGCGCTCCTCGCGTTCGGCCTTCGGGACGCGCTGCACCTCCAGGCCGTACGCGGCGTTCTCCCCGACCGTGCGATGCGGCAGCAGCGCGAAGTGCTGGAACACCATGCTGACCTTCTGCTGGCGCAGGGACCGCAGCGCTTTCGCCGACAGCCCGGTCAGCCGTGTTCCGTCGATGTGGACCTCACCCGACGTCGGTCGCAGGAGACCGTTGAGCATCCGGAGCAAGGTGGACTTGCCGGATCCGGACAGGCCCATGACGACGAAGATCTCGCCATCCTCGACCTCGAAGGACGCGTCGATCACGGCCGGGGTCACGCCTAGCTTGCGGACCGCCTCGCGATCGGCTCCTTGCTCCAGCAGTCGCACGGCCTCGTCAGCGCGGCGACCGAACAGCTTGTAGAGCTTCTGCGCACGTACGGCCGGCACGGGCTCCCTCGTCGTTCTTGTCGCGCACCACACGTCGACATCGACGCCAGTCACGGCGGAGCACTCGGGGCCGTCCACCTCATGCGGTGACACCCGGGTGGGTCCTCCCACCGCGGGCGGGCCGGACGTTACTGGACCGACGGCCGACCCTGCACGGATCGGCACCCCCCACCGCACGGCATGCCTCGTCCGACCAGACCCCTGGACGGGCTAGTTGCTCGTCGACGGTACTCAAGCCCGTTGCGAGCATGCCACCCTGGCGTCGGATTTGTCCATTTCGGCGAGTCAACCGTCACGCAACAGCAAAGAAAAGTGGCGCCGAGTACAGGACGAGTCGCGCACCGTACACAGTCGCCGACTGGACGTCGCGGACTGGAACACGCACCGTCGCGAGCTGAGACACGAGGGAAGGTGCGGGACGGAGGCGACGGTGTGGGACGGAGGCTGTCTCCGTCCCACACCGTCCACGCTGCTCGAGCCCCCGCCAGCCTCGTTCGACGGTGAGCCGGCTCAGGCCAGGCTGTCCAACCAGGCCCGGTGCAGGTCGGCGAACCGGCCGGCTCGAGCGATGAGCTGGTCGGGTGGACCGTCCTCGACGATCCGACCGCGCTCCATCACCAGCACCCGGTCGGCGATCTCCACCGTCGAGAGCCGGTGCGCGATGATCAACGCCGTCCGCTCGGCCAGGATCGTACGCAGGGCGCGCTGGACCAGCCGCTCACTGGGCACGTCGAGACTCGACGTCGCCTCGTCGAGGATGAGCACCGCCGGATTGGCGAGGAAGGCACGGGCGAAGGCCACGAGCTGACGCTGGCCGGCGGAGAGCCGACCACCGCGCTTGCCCACCTCGGTGTCGTACCCCTGCGGCAACGCCGAGATGAACTCATGCGCACCGATCGCCTGGGCGGCGGCGATGATCTCCTTCCTCGACGCGTCCGGACGACCGAACCGAATGTTGTCCGCCACGGTGCCGCTGAACAGGAAGTTCTCCTGCGTCACCATCACCACCGCGCGGCGCAGGGTCGCCTCGTCGAGGTCCCGCAGGTCCACCCCGTCGAGCGTGACCCGACCCTCCAACGGGTCGTAGAACCGGGCGAGCAGCTTGGCCAGCGTCGTCTTGCCCGCACCGGTCGCGCCGACGAGGGCGACCGTCTGACCAGCGGGAATCCGGAGGTCGAGACGCGGTAGGACCAGCTGCGGCTCCTCGGACTGGTCCGAGGCCTCGGCCTGCTTGCGGTCGGCCGGCTGCCGGCGATACCCGAACGCGACACCTTCGAAGCGGACCTCACCGCGCGGGTGACGGAGCGGCACCGGCTTGGCCGGCTCGGGCACGTCGGGCTCCTCCTCCAGGACACCCGACAGCTTCTCCAGCGCGGCGCTGGCCGACTGGAAGGTGTTGTAGAACTGGCTGATCTCCTGCATCGGCTCGTAGAACTGCCGCAGGTACAGCAGGAAGGCGGCGAGCACACCGACGGTCACCTCGTCGTGGAACGCCAGCCATCCGCCGTACAACATGATCGCGGCGACGGTGAGGTTGCCGATGACCTTGACGCCCGGCATGAACACCGCCACGAGCCGCATGCCCCGCATGTTGGCGTCGCGGTAGGCGATGTTCAGCTCCTCGAAGATCTCCTGGTTGCGCGGCTCGCGCCGGAAGGCCTGCACGGCCCGGATACCCGTCATCGACTCGACGAAGTGGACGATGACGGCCGCGACCGTCTCCCGGGTCCGGCGGTAGGCGATGCTCGACTGCCGCCGGAACCACTGCGTGAAGACGAGCAGGATCGGGATGGGCACGAGCGCCACGAGACCCAGGTGCACGTCGAGGAAGAGCAGCAGGATCGCGGTACCCACGAGCGTGAGCACCGCGCTGACGAGCCCGTCGAACCCCGACTGCAACAGCTCGTAGATGGCGTCGATGTCGGAGGTCAGCCGGGAAACCACCCGGCCAGACGTGTACTTCTCGTGGAAGCCGAGCGACAGCTTCTGGAAGTGGTTGAAGACCCGACGCCGCAGCTCCAGCAGGATGTCCTGGCCGATCCGACCGGACAGCTGGAGGAAGGCTTGCCGCGTCGCGGCTTGGCCGACCGCCGCCACCACGATCGCGGCGACCACGGTGAAGAGCGTGGTCGCGCCCTCGTTCGCGATCAAAGGTGGGATGCCCCGGTCGATGCCGACCTTGACCAGGTACGGGATCGCCAGCCGAAGGCCGTTCTCGGCGATGACGATCGCGACCAGCCAGAGGAGCACCTTCTTGTGCGGCCGGAGCAGGTCCCCGAGCAGCCGCCGCGAGCGTTCCCGCAGGAACAGCGACGCCTTCTCGGGAACGTCGTCGTGCTGCTCCGCGGCGACTCCTCGCCAGTCGCGGGTGTCCACACCGCCCTTGGCGGTGCGGGGGTCCCGAACCCCGTCCTTGGGCTCGGCAGGAGCGGTCGAGGTGGAGGAGGTCGTCACGACAGCACCTCCTCCGCGTCGAGGTCGGCATCCTGGGCGAGCAGCTCGCGGTACTGCGGAACCTTCTCCAGCAGCTCGTGGTGCGTGCCGACGTGCGTGATCGTGCCGTTCTGCAACAGCGCCACCTTGTCCGCCAGCAGCACCGTCGACGCCCGGTGGGCGACGACGATCCCGGTCGCCGACTCGAGCACGTGACGGAGCGCCTGCTCGACGAGCGCCTCCGTCTCGACGTCGAGCGCGGACAGCGTGTCGTCGAGCACGAGGATCTTCGGTTTGGTCAGGACGGCACGCGCGAGCGCCAGCCGCTGGCGCTGGCCACCCGACAACGCCATGCCCTGCTCACCGATCCGGGTGTCCAGCCCCCACGGCAGGTCGTAGACGAACGTCGCCTGGGCCACCTCGAGCGCCTCGCGGATCTCCTCGTCCGTCGCGTCGGGGCGACCGAGGGTGAGGTTCTCCCGGACGCTCATGGAGAACAGCGTGGGTTCCTCGAACGCCGTCGCGACGATCGACCGGAGGCACGGCAGGGTCAGGTCACGGATGTCATGACCGTCGATCGTGATGCGACCGCCGGTGACGTCGAACAGCCGAGGAACCAGCGCGGTGAGTGTCGTCTTGCCGGATCCGGTGGCTCCGACGATGGCCACCGTCTCGCCCGGGCGGACGTCGAGCCAGACGTCGCGCAAGACGTCGGTGTCGTCGTCGGGGAACCGGAAGCTCACTCCCTCGAACCGCAGGTGACCCTTGGGGTTGGCGAGCTCGAGCGAGCCGCTCGTGATCGTCGGCTTGGTGTCGAGCACCTCCATGACCCGCTCGGCAGCCGTCATGGCCTCCTGAGCCATGGCGAGGATGTGGCCGAGCGACGCGATGGGCCAGACGAGCTGGAGCATGAGCGTGGTGAAGGCGACGAGCGTGCCGAGCGTCAGCGACCCCCAGCCCACGGCGACCGCGCCGAGGAGGAGCACGATCGCCAGGGTGACGTTGGGCACGAAGCCCAGGAACGTCCAGAACCTGGAGGACAGGCGAACCTTCTCCATCGAGGTGGCGTAGACCTGCCGGGCGCCTTCATCGAAGATGTCGAAGATGTAGTGCCGGCGTCCGAAGGACTTGATCGCCCGGATGCCGACGGCGCTCTCCTCGATGACGGTCGCCAGGTCACCCTGCTCGTCCTGGACCTGCCGCGAGATGCGGATGTAGCGCTTCTCGAAGCGCAGCGACAGCATGATGATCGGCACGGCCGAGGCCGCCACGACGAGCCCCAGCGGCCAGTACATGCGCAGCAACAGCACGGTGACCGTGGTCAGCTGCACGACGTTGGTGATGAGGAAGAGCAGGCCGAAGCCGAGGAAGCGTCGGATGACCGACAGGTCCGTGGTGGCGCGGGAGAGCAGCTGACCGCTCTGCCAGCCACCGTGGAACGCCATCGGCAGTCGTTGCAGGTGCTCGTAGAGGTCGTCGCGGATCTTCGTCTCCAGGCCGAGGACGGCACGAGACTGGATCCAGCGCCGAACCAGGATGAGGAACGCCTCGGTGACACCGAGGAAGATCGCGAGCAGTCCCAACAGCACCAGACCCTTGCTGTCTCGGTGGGCGATGGGACCGTCGATGATCTCTCGGATCACGAGGGGGATCGCCAGGCTCGCGCCCACCCCCGCGAGGGCGGCGAAGAGCATGAAGATCAGCCGGCCTACGTACGGCCGAAGGTAGGAGCGCAACCTCCACAGAGCGTGAAGGCGATGGAACCGAGGTTGATGACTGGACGTCTCAGAGTCCTGCTGGGCGGCAACCGCCGAGGTATCTGATGGCATGGTCGAGTAGGCCACTCCTCACCGAGGTATCGACCGAAGGACACGCGGGAAGCTCCGCCGGATCGCGTGAAGGCCTCCCCACAATCCGGCCAGGTCAACGATGACCTCGTCCAGGGTAAGGCTTTGCGTCAATCGAATACGGCCGATGAGCGAGGATCCAGCCATCCGTAAGTGGCCACGGCCAATGAGCGGCCACGCCCAAGCGCCGGAAGACCGGATCCGGTCACTGGAACGACTGGTCACCGGGCCAGCGTGGCTGGTTCTCCTGCGAAGGCAGACCCGATTGCCCGGGCAGCGCACGGCGGCCACGTGGTGAGGGGGGCCACTGCTCGGACCGTTGCTCCGGTGCCGCGCTGTGGTCTGATGCCGGGTAGCGGTCTGGTGTCGGGTAACGGTCTGACGCCGAGTAGCGGTCTGGTGCCGAGTAGTGGTCTGGCCGAGGGGACGACGGATCCCTGCGGGAGTGGTCGGATGGCGACAGGTGGCCAGGCGTCGACAGATAGTGGTCGGGTCCTGACAGACGATCCTCGTCTCGTGGATAGTCGTAGGCCTGCGGATAGGGCGTGTGATCGTCGAACGAGGCGTGCTCCGGGCCGGGGAACCGCTGAGACCACGGATCGGCTTCGGACGGGCGGTGCAGATCCTGGGTGGGATCGCTTCTCGTGGGATCCGCCGACGCGGGATCGGCCACCGTCGGATCGATCCCCCGGTGACTGGAACCGCTCTGCTGCGCGCCGGAGTACGGTTCCATCCCTTGGTACGCGGATTCCATCGGATAGCCTGCGGGGCGCTCGGTGGCCGGCTCCGACGACTCCTCGTGGGCCCGGTGGGGCGGGTAGTCGTGCCAGCGCGTGGTGTGGTAGCCCTCACCGTGCGGGTCATCGCCGGCGAGACCGCCGTAGCCCGGCATCTCCGTGCGGCCTGCCATGCCGCTCGTCACGTCAGCGCCGCCTGCCAGCTCAGCACCGCCCGGCCGGTCAGTGCGACCCGTCGTCTCAGTCCGGGTCGGCACCTCGCTCCGGCCCGGGAACTCGGTCTCGACCCGACCACGCGCGCGTCTGTCGTCGCGCTGGACGTCACCGATCGTCTCGTCGTCCTCCTCCTCGACCATCGCGGCCTGCACGCGCGCGACCGCGCCGACGGCGAGCGCGACAGCCGACAGCTGGAAGCCCAGCCCGATCCAGGGGAAGAGGGGGAGCTGGTCGTCGTTGAGGTCGAGGGGGCCGAGCTCGACGCCGGACACGTCGAGGCCCACGAGTGCTTGGAGGACAAGGCCCACACCCACGAGGGTTCCCCGCAGGAGCTGCCCGAGGAGCGTCATGGCGGGAAGCGTAACGGTGGCATCCCCCGGGCTGAACGCTCGCGTCGATCTCGGGAGCTGGCTGCGGTGGCCATAACCGGCAATGACGGCGCGGCGGCTGGACGCAACGCCAGCGGTTCCCTTTCGGCACGGCTCCGCGCCAGCAGCACCCTCAGCGGTGGTCGCGGGAGGAGAGTCCGCGACTCGAGGCCCACCGGGCCGCCACTTCGAGCACGAGGTCGTTCGCCTTCTGCTCGCCGATGCTGATCCGACAGCCGTCTCCGGCGAACGTGCGCACGATGACGCCTTCCGCCTCGCACGCGGCGGCGAACACCTCCGCCTCGTCGCCCAAGGGAAGCCAGACGAAGTTGGCCTCGGTGGCGGGGACGTCGAAGCCGTACTCGCGGAGCGCCACGGCGACCCTGCGCCGTTCCTCGACCAGTCGCTCCACCGCCGCCAGCAGGACGTCCTCGCAGGCCAGCGCCGCCAGCGCCGCCTCCTCGGCCAGCGACGAGACCGCGAACGGCGGCGCGCACGCGCGCAGCGCGTCGGCCACCGGCTCGTGCGCGATCGCGTACCCGACCCGCAGGTTGGCCAGGCAGTAGGCCTTGGAGAAGGTCCGGAGCAGGCAGACGTTGGGGTGCTCGCGATAGAGGGCGAGCGCGTCAGCGGCGTTCGGGTCGCGGACGAACTCCAGGTAGGCCTCGTCGACGAGGACGAGAACGTCCGTGGGCACTCGCGCGAGGAACGCCGCAAGCTCGTCGTGATGGACGACCGGACCGGTCGGGTTGTTCGGCGTGCAGACGAGAATCGCACGCGTCCGATCGGTGACCCGCTCCGCCATGGCGTCGAGGTCGAGCCGGGCATCCGGGGTCAGTGGCACCTCGATCCTGGTGGCGCCGGCCACCTGTGCGGCGACCGGGTACGCCTCGAACGAGCGCCAGGCGTAGATCACCTCGTCGCCGGGCTCGCAGACCGCGTGCAGCAGGTGGTAGAGGAGGGCGACCGAGCCGGTGCCGACGGCCAGGTGGCTCGTCGGAACCCCCAACCGCTCGGAGAGCTTCGCCACCAGTCGTCCGGAGGTCAGGTCGGGGTAGCGGTTGATCGTCTCCGCCGCTCGACGAACGGCGTCGACCAGCTCGGGCGGCGGCGGGAAAGGGTACTCGTTGCTGGAGAGCTTGTACGTCGGCCGCCCCGTCGCCGACGTCGCCGAACGGCCTGGCTTGTACGACGGGATGCCCTCGAGGGCGCGTCGCAGGCGAGGTCCAGGTGCGGTCATGGCTTCACCTTAGGGTTACCGCGTAACCGAGAGGTTACGAGGCGCCGGGGTGGGCCATACCACAACCACCGGCCGCCGAAGCCCTCTCCACCCCGACGCTGGTTAGGGCAGGCTAAGTGCCGTGCACGTGCCTGACCTCGAGCAGTCCCGTCCGGAGACGACCGGCCCGGAGTCGCTGTCGCAGCTGCTCGGCGGCTGGCGGGCGTCCACCGACGCCACTCTGCCACCGGTCGCGTTCGTCGTGGGTTGGCTCGTGTCCGGTCATTCCATCGGCGCCGGCGCCGGCGCCGCGATCGCGGTGGCCGTCCTCCTCGCCGGATACCGCCTGCTGCGCGGCACCCGCCCTCGCGCGGTCCTCCTCGGGCTGCTCGGCGTGGCGGTCGCGGCCACCGTCGCCCTTCGAACCGGTCGGGCAGTCGACTTCTTCCTGGTCCAGCTCGCGAGCAACGCGGCGAGCGCCCTGGCCTGGGCCGTCAGCATCGTGGTCCGCTGGCCCCTCCTCGGCGTCGTGGTGGGCGCGGCCCTTGGGCAGCGAACTCGCTGGCGCAGGGACCCGGACCTGCTCCGCGCGTACTGCCGCGCGTCCTGGGTGTGGGTCTGCCAGTACACCGTCCGGGTGGTGGTGTTCGGGGTCTTGTACGCGGCGAACGCCGTGGTCGCGCTTGGCATCGCCCGGGTCGCGCTGAGCTGGCCGCTCGTGGCCGCGTGTGTGGCGGTCAGTGCGTGGGTCGTCCGGCGCTCGCTCCCCGCCGACCACCCCGGTTTCCGGCACCCGCGACTTCCTGCACCCGCGAACTGATCCCTCGGCCTCGCACGCCGCTGTCTCGCCACCGCACCACTGCCTCGCGCTCGCCTCAGCTCCGCTCGCCCCTGTCGCCTCGCGACACCCTTGTCGACGCTGTATCGGCGATATATCGTGAAGCATCGTCAAGGTATCGTGAAGCATCGTCAAGCGCGAGGGAGGAGTGTGCGAGCGTGAGAGCACACCACACATCACCGTCCGGGACACCGCTGTTCGGGACATCGCCGTTCGGGTCACCGAGGCACACGTGGCCGTTCGGGCGCCTGCTAGGCGCGCTCCCGCACGCCCTCTGGCGGACGTTCGAGAGCACCGCGGGGCCCACGGGCGGGCGGGGGTTCCGGGCACACCGCCGCCGGTTCCACAGCGGAGGTCCGCACGCCGGCGGGTTCGGTCCCTGGGGCGCCCCGTGGGGTGGCGCCGGTTCCTGGGGCGGCTGGGGAGCGTGGTTCGGCCCCCATGGCTTCCGACGCGGTCCTCGGGCTCGCCGCGGCGACATCCGCGCGGCGATCCTCCACCTCCTCGCCGAGAGCGACCAGCCGATGCACGGCTACGAGATGATCCGGGAGCTGCGTGACCGCACGGGAGGTATCTGGCGGCCCAGTCCCGGATCGATCTACCCGACCCTCCAGCTCTTGGAGGACGAAGGCCTGGTGACGGCCACCGAGCGGGACGGCAAGAAGGTGTACTCGCTCACCGACGCGGGCCGCGCTGAGGTCGACGCGCGCGGTGGGGCCGCCCCGTGGGAGGACCTGACGGAGCCGGCCGACTCGCCGTGGGCGGAGCTGCGCGCGGCGGGCATGAGCCTGATGGTGACCGCGATGAGCGCCGCCCAGGGCGCCAACGAGGCGCAGCTCCGGCGGATCGCGCAGATCCTCCGAGAGACGCGCACACGGATCCTGCGCATCCTCGGCGAGGAAGACGAGGACTGAAGACGAGGACTAGGGCCGACCCGTCGCGACCGGACACGCCGAGAGACCCACTCGTAATCACATAGAGATATCAAAACTGCACATTTTGTGACCGAGCGACCTACTATCGACGAATGGCTCGGCAGGCAAGCATCGCGTACCACGTGGAAGGTCTCCTCGGCACCGCGGTCATCGCGACCAGCCCGGTAGCCGGTGGCAACCTCTGTGTCGCGACCCGCGTCCGTCTCGGCGACGGGCGTAGCGTCTTCGTCAAGACCCGGCCTGGCGCCCCTGAGAGCTTCTTCGCGACCGAAGCCCGCAACCTCGCCTGGCTTCGCGCGGCCGGAGAGGACGCCGCCGCGGTCCCAGAGGTCCTGGGGTACGACCGGGAGTGTCTGGTCCTGAGCTGGGTGGAGACCGGGCGCCCGACACCGGAGGCCGCCGAGCGGCTGGGTCGAGCGCTGGCTCACACCCACCTCGCCGGGGCGCCGACGTTCGGCGCGGAGGTCGACGGCTTCATCGGCCCTCTGCCGCAACCCAACGCGCCCAGCGAGCGGTGGCCGGAGTTCTACGGTCGCTACCGGGTGGAGCCGTACTTGCGGATGGCGTTCAACCGAGGCCGCCTCGACGCCGGCGACGCCAACGCGATCTGCGGAGTGCTGGACCACCTCGACGAGCTCGCCGGACCACCGGAGCCGCCCGCACGCATCCATGGCGACCTCTGGTCCGGCAACATCATCTGGTCGCCCGATGGCGTCCCTCGTCTGGTGGACCCGGCCGCGTACGGCGGACATCGGGAGAGCGACCTGGCCACGCTCGTCCTGTTCGGCGCGCCGCACCTCGACCGACTCCTCGCGGCGTACCAGGAGGTCTACCCTCTCGCCGACGGCTGGCGGGACCGGTTGCTCATCCACCACCTGCACCCGCTGCTGGCGCACGCGGCGATGTACGGCGGGAGCTACGGGGCGCGAGCGGGGCAGGTGGCGCGGCGCATCCTGTCCGCCCGCCAGCGCCAGACCTCCGGCGCGAGCCTGCCCTGACCGCTCGCGCCCACCGACGCCCTGGCTCGCGCACCCGCGGTCGGCGGCCTCTCCAGGGGAGTCTGGAGGGGAGGGAGTCTGCGGGGGAGACAGGGGAGAGGGTCGCTCGGTCGAGAAGGACAGCCCCTCAGTCAAGAGGGACAGCCGTGAACAGCGCCGGCGTGCGCTCGTCGGGCGGCATCTGCACGGCGACGTCCGCCTCCCCTCGGGTCACCGGCAGCTGGGAGACGGCGTTGACCAGTCGAACGGCCCCGCCCGGACCAGGGACCAGCTGCCAGCGCTGGGTCTTCTGCGACGCGGCCGTCGAGCATTCGATGAGCGTGAACGGCGCGCCAGCCTCGAGCGGCACGTTGAGGTACCGTCGCCCCTCCTCGATCGTCAGGCACACGTCGGTCCCCGTCGACCGGAGGCGGTAGTAGCCGTCCGAGGTGGGCAGCAGGTCCCACGTCGCGGAGGATCCGGCGACGAAGCCGGCGGCCGCCCCTGGCTCCGCCGCCAGGGGGGCCAGCCGGTCGCCGCCTGGCGGAACGTCACGGGCTCCCTTCGGCGTCACGTCCACGAACGCGTAGGTGCCCGCGGGCAGTGGCTGACGGTCGATGTTCTCCCAGCCCGGCGCGTGACCGATCGCCTCGGCCAGCGCCACGAACTCGTCGTACGAGTCGGTCGGCTTCGGCCCGCCCCACGTGGTCAGCGCGAGGTGGCGCAGCGGCATGAACGCCTGGACCTCGACCTCGTTCTCCGTGTGCCCCCGACCGTTGTCGGGCCACATCGTGATCTTGGCGCCGGTAAGATCGGGGTGTCGTGCAGTCAGCGTCTCGTTCTCGAAGCGCAGCGGCGTCCAGTCGGTCTCATACAGCTGCCGGGTGTCGGTCTGGAAGCCGCCCCGCACGAGGTACAGCGCGTACGAGGAGTTCATGACCCGGTGGCCGGCCTCGAGCAACTGCGACGGACGCAGGATGTGGGAGCGGCCGTCCCAGTGCTCGACGACGATGTCCGGGTCCAGCGGAATCGTGTTCTCGCCCGCGAGACCGTCGTTCCAGATGCGCAGGGTCTTGCCCTTGCTCTTGACGTGCGCGTTCACCCGGTTGATGAAGTCGACGAACGCGTCCTGGGGTGTCGCGTCGGGGCCGAACTTCTCGCGGGCGTACTCGAGGATGTGGGGATAGTCCTCGTACGCCGAGCCGAGCATGTACTCGTCCGCGCCCATGTGCCAGTACGGCGTGTCCCACACCTCGAGCGCCTCGTCGATGAGACCGGTGAGGAAGTCGAACGCCTCCGGCTTGGTGATGTCGAGCCGTGACGGCTGCCGGTTGCCGTAGCGGTCGACGAGCTGCAGCTCGGGATAGTTCTCCAGGTAGGGGTCGATGTGGCCGGGCGAGTTGATCTCCGGCACCAGGGTGATGTGGTACTTCCGCGCCAGAGCCGACAGCCGCCGCACCTCGTCCTTGGTGTAGTAGCCCCAGAACACCGTTCCCGGGTACCGGTCGCTCTTGACCTTCGCCTCGATCCAGAGCTGGTTGAGCTTGAGGTAGGCCATGTCCCTCATCAGGCGCTCGAACCACGCCATCGAGACGTGGATGTAGCACGCGCAGACACCCACACCCCGCTCCGGGTAGGTCGGGACGTCGATCGTGCGACCACGCGGGAGGGCGTCCGTCGTGGCGAGGACCTGGAGGATGGTGCGGGTGCCGTAGAACACGCCGGTCGGCGTGGCACCGGTGACGTGGACGACGTCGTCGATGTGGAGGTCGTAGCCTTCACCGCCCAGGTCGTGTCGCTGCGGGTCCACCTCGAGCACCAGGTCGCCGGGCCTCGCCGCGGCCAGGCCGCGCACGACCCTAGGCCGGTGGCCGGTGCGCTCCTCGAGCTCCCGGGCGAACTCGAGAGCGTCCTGGTGGACCCGGACGGCGCGCGGCTGGACGAGGATGCGCGTACGCGTGGACAGCGTGACCGTACCCTGGCCGCCGGACCAGTTCGTGAGGGACGGAATCACCTGGGGCGGTGGGTTGGGGGCGGTGGCGCTCGCCACGCCCACGGGTGTCGCGAGGAGCAGCAGGAAGGCAGCGACCACCACGAACGTCCGACGTACGACCTTCATCGCCCCCTCCTCGCACCAGCCGCGCGTCGACCGTGTGCCAGCTAAGTCACGCCCGGAATCGTTGTCGAGGACGAGCACCGCTCTGTTCCGTAAGTGGCCGACGTCATGCTGTCCAGGTCGGCTCCCGGGAGGTCCGTGCCGGGTCGTTCCTCTTCGTGGCCGGCTTCTGCGCGGTTTCTCGGAGACCGGTCCTTTGCAGGCCAGTTCCGTTCCAGGCCAGGACGTTCCTTTCCGAGCGCGAGTCAGACGACCATGCTCACGAGCCACGACCATGCTCACGAGCCAACAGGCGCCACACGTCGAAGGGGAGTCGACGATGCCTGAGCCCGCGTCCGCACCCGCGTCCTGGAATCCTGCGGTTCGCTTCTGGCACCACGGGGTCTCGCGACGAGGCCACACCCCCGCCCGATCGCGGAGAACCGCACCCGCTGTCGCCGCAGCCGTGACGTTGACGGTGTCGGTGCTGGCCACGGCACCCTCGAGCGCGGCGTCCCCCTCGGCGGCGGAGAATGCCGGGTCCCCGTCGTCGCACCAGGTGGAGGCGCCCATGGCAAGCCCCGATTGTCGGTCCGCGATTCGTCCCGCGCCCGTCCTCCCGGTCCTCGAGTGCGATGGCTTCGACCGCGTCCTGGCCAAGGCGTCCGCCATCGTTCCGGAGCGGCGACACCTGGACTGGCAGCGGCTCGAGGTCACCGGCTTCACCCACGTCGGCATGAACACGTTCACCAACCGGGAGTGGGGCTCCGGCATGGAGAAGGAGGAGCGGTTCGCGCCGATTCGGATCGACGTCGACCAGTGGATGGACAGCTTCGTGGACATGGGTGCGGGCTTGGCCATGCTCACCGCCAAGCACCACGACGGTTTCGTCCTCTACCCCACCCGCTACACGCCCCACTCCGTCATCGCCAGCCCGTGGTGGGTGCGTCTCGACGGCTGCGAGGACGCCGACGCCGTGCGCGCCGCCCGCGCGCGGGCCGAGGAGCGACGTCGCGAAGGGCTGGGTGACGCGTACTGGCAGGTCCGCGACGTCGGATGCGTCAACCCGGACGGCGACATCCTGCGTCGCTACGTCGACGCCGCCCGCGCGAGAGGCTTGCGCGTGGGGGTCTATCTCTCGCCCTCCGACGGCGCCGAGCTGCCACACGAGTGGCACAAGAACACCTACATCCCGATGATCGAGGCCAAGCCGGCCGACCAGCGCAACGCCGCCGAGCGAGCCACGCTCGAGGACGCACCGGCGCCCCCGGCCGGGCTGGGCCGCTTCGGCAACGGCAGCGAGCCCAAGCCGCGCATCATCCCGACGCTGGTGCCCAACGACGACCGAGCCGAGAAGGTCGCCTCCGGCGAGCTGCCGTCGTTCCGGGTGACCGTCAACGACTACGACGCCTACTACCTCAACCAGCTCTACGAGATCTTCACCGAGTACGGCCCGATCGACGAGCTGTGGCTGGACGGCGCCAACCCGTGGTCCGGCTCGGGCATCACCCAGGACTACGACTTCACGACGTGGTTCTGGCTCATCAAACAGCTCTCGCCGAACACGCTGGTCTTCGCGGGTCCGCAGGGAACCCGCTGGGTCGGGAACGAGGCGGGCGTCGCGCGGACGACCGAGTGGAGCGTCGTCCCGATGACCGGTGACCCCGACACCGCCCACAACGAAGGGCTCATCGCGGGTGGTGCCATGGCCGAGGACATCGGGTCCCGCCACGTGCTCGCCGACCCACGGGTGCGGTTCCTCCAGTGGTACCCGGCCGAGGCCGACACCTCGATCCGGCCTGGGTGGTTCTTCCACCCGACGGAGCGGCCGAAGAGCGCCGAGGACCTGGTCCGGACCTACCAGCAGTCCGTCGGCCGTAACGCGGTCCTGCTCCTCAACGTGCCACCGACGCCGGACGGTGTCGTGCACGAGGACGACGTGGCGGTCCTGCGGTCGTTCGGCGCCGCCATCCGCGCCACGTACGCGACGAATCTGCTGGAACGCCAGCCGAACGATCCCGAGCCGTCCCCGAGCGACCGGAAGCTCATCGAGCTGCTGACCGACGACGACATGACGACCGCCTGGTCGCCCCCACGCAAGGCGACCACCGGCACGGTCGAGATTCGGCTGCCCGGGACGCGGACGTTCGATCAGATACGGCTCGGTGAGGACATCACCCGTGGTCAGCAGGTTGAGCAGTTCGTCGTCGAGGCCTGGGACGGAACGGACTGGCTCCGCTTGACGTCCACGAGCGGACCGCGGACCGCGACGACGATCGGCTACAGCCGGATCCTCGTCCTGGACGAGCCGATCACCACGGATAGACTTCGCATCCACGTCCTCCAGGCTCGGGCAACACCGCGCATCGGGTTCGTCGGCCTCTACCGAACCGCGCCACCGGCCCCAGCCGACTAGCGGTGGCGCCGGTCTGGCGACCCCCGCGCGGGACGAACGCTGGGAAGCGCCGGTCGAACCTTCGAGGCCTTGCCGCTAGGAGCCGCCTCGTCGGGTGGACGAGCGGCCCTGGCGACCACGGCTCGACGAGCGCTGTCGCCGGGAGGACGACGGACGACGTCGGCCGGTGGTCGGCTGTTCGACGATCGCGCGCGCGGCGCCGGCGAGGCCGTCCTGGACTCGGCTGAGCGTGAACTCCTCCCGCAGGGCCTTGCGCTGGTCGGCGGCGAGCGGGGCGAGGAGGACGTGCGCCAGGTACTCGGCGTCGAGGTCGTCCCGCGCCGCGGCGATCTGGAGAGCGACGTGGCGATGCCACAGCCGGTACGCCCCGATGCGGTAGCGGGCCCCCGGGCTCGCCGTCTCCGAGAGGTGGATGAGCTCCAGGTTCTCGTCGAGGAACTCGGCATACGCCCGGAGGAACGCCACGAGCCGCTCGAGCGGTGGCGCGCCCGGTCCGAGCGGTGGCGGCCCGCTGAGGATCGCGTCTTGCAGGTCGCGTTCGCGCTGGTCGAGGAGGGCGACCGCAAGCCCGGCCTTGTCGCCGAACCGACGGAAGAGAGTGCCCTTGCCGACGCCGGCCTCGGCCGCGATCTGGTCCATGGAGACGGCCGCGACGCCGTGGACGGCGAAGAGCCGCGCGGCGGCGGCGAGGATCCTGGCCCGGTTCCGGGCTGCGTCGGCCCGCTCCTTCCGCGGCTCGGTGCCGATCGAGAGGAGCTCTACGTCCTGGGAATAACCGGACTGTGGTCCGCCTTTATCTCTCATGTCGAACAGGACTGTAGTCCGGTTCGGCCGGACGAGCGACGCCTCTCGGTCGGCCGACGCCGGCGCGCCTGACCTGAAAGGAAGGACCATGACCGCACTCATCAGTCGCGAGGAGCTCCAGGCCGCGATCACCGCCGGCACAGTGATCGTCGTCGACACCCTCCCCGCCGAGTACTACGCGAAGCAGCACCTGCCCGGGGCCATCAACCTGGTCGAGGCCGACGTCGCGACCAGGGCCGCCGAGCTCCTCCCCGACCGAGCCGCGGCGATCGTGACGTACTGCGCCAACGCCGCGTGCGGCAACAGCCAGGCGGTGGCCACCAAGCTCGAGCAGCTTGGCTACCGCAACGTGCGCAAGTATCGCGAGGGCATCCAGGACTGGGTTGCGGCCGGCCTGCCCGTCGAGTCGCGCGTCGGTTCCTAGCCCGGTTCGCACCGACCGGACCATCGGGAGGCGGGGTCCCTTCGGTCGTCCTCCGAAGGGGCCCCGCCGGTCCCCCGATGGGACCCGTCCACCACCACACCGTGGCCGATGCCGGAAACGACCACGATCGCAAGGCAGGGTTGACGACACCTCGACGGTGCCTGCAGGGCCGACCCGCCTCTGCGTCGTCAGCTTCCTCGGCAGCACGCCCGCCCATCGACACCGAGGGTTCACCGATCTGACCCCAACCGGCCGTCGACAGGCCTCGTCATGATCGTGCGGCTTCTCTACTCTCCGGGACGGCCATCCCCGCAAGGAGGTTTCCCGTGTCCGATGACATGCGCCGTCGCACGCTTCTCACCGCAGGATTGACCCTCGGGGCCGTCCCGATCGTCTCCGGTGTGTTCACCCGCACCGCCCACGCGGCGGAGGCGCCGCTCATCGGTCCCGCGCGTGGCGACGACATCCACGTGATGACGTACAACATCCGATACGACCGGCCTGACCCGTCACCGGACTCGTGGCCGGAGCGGCTGCCGCTGATCGCCGAGCAGCTGCGCCGGGAACGCCCCACGATCCTCGGGACGCAGGAGGGCCTCTACCACCAGGCGCGGCAGATCCGCGACGAGCTGCCGCCCTTCTACGACTTCATCCACCTGTTCCGCAACGGCGGCAGCCAAGGCGAGGGCATGGTGATCTACTTCGACACCAACCGCCTGCAACCCGTCGCCTACGACCACCTGTGGCTGTCCGACACGCCGCGGCTCATCGGCTCGGCGACCTGGGGTAACACCGTCATTCGCATGCTCACGTGGGTGCGCTTCCACGACCTCAAGACCGGACGCGAGTTCGTGCACCTCAACACCCACTTCGACCACCAGTCGGAGAACTCGCGTCAGCGCAGCGCCGAGATGGTCCGGGACGTGGTCGCCGAGTTCGACGTGCCCGTCATCGTCACCGGCGACTTCAACAGCACGGCCGGCGTCTCGGCGTCGTACCAGATCCTCACCGAAGGCGGGCTCGTCGACACATGGGAGGGTGCGAGCGAGCGACTCACCCCGGAGTACAACACGTTCAACTCCTGGAACACCACGCCCGTCGAGGGCGGCGACCGGATCGACTGGATCCTCGTCACGCCGCAGGTGAGCGTCTCCAAGATCGGCATCAACACCTGGAGCCGTGACGGACACACCCCCTCCGACCACTGGCCGGTGCAGGCGCTCGTCCGCCTCCGCTAGGCCAGCGCGAGCGCCGGCTGTCCTGACGTGGGCCCCACCAACCGCGTGGTGGGGCCCACAACTTTGCGAGGCGAGCGTGCTCGCGGACCGTGCTCCCGAAGTGCTGGTGTTCGTGAGGTTCGCACGCGGTCCCTCGGCTCACCGGCTCATGCGCCGTAGACCTGGACCTCCGCGAGCGAGAGCGCGTTGTCGCCGGCCAGCTGGACCCGGACGTACCGGCCAGTCCTGCCGACCTCCACGACGCTGGGTGTTCCGGCCGTGCCCTCGTGGTGGTACGACCACACGTCCGGATCGGCCAGGGTCTCCGCCAGGGACGTCGACGCGAACGGCCGGTCGGACACGTGGACGTAGAAGTCCGTCAACCGCTCGGCGCAGCAGTCCGTCCGGTTCCACACCCGGATCTCGTCGACCTCCGTGACGGCGCCGAGGTCGACCTGCCACCATGCCTCGGGCTCGAAGTCAGTGTGGGTCACCGAGCCCGCGCTCCACACACCACTGGTGTTCCCGTCGACGGCACGTGCCGCCTCACCATCGAAGGCCGTGCTCGACTGCGTCGTCGCCTTGCCGAGGGCGAGGTTCTCCCGCGCGACGTCGACGACGACACGGCTCGACACGGTCCAGTCGTCGGACGCGACCCGCGCGGTCAGCGCGTACGTCCCGTCCGCGACGTCGGCCGGCAGGTCGACCGTGAACGACGCGGTCGCCGAGCGCCCGGACCGGACCGGCGGGAGCTGGACGGTGTCCGACACCGACCAGCCCTCGGGTGTGTCCAGCCACACCCGGGTCGCCGGCACGGCCCGCCGGTCGTTGGCCGTCACGGTGACATCGACCGAGATCGGCGAGCCAGGCCGGACGACCTCCACCGGCGCGTCGGTCGCGATGACCGCCTGCGGAACGATCCGATAGCTCGCGCCCGCCTTCGTCGGCAGCACGATCCGGTCACCTTCGACGCGGAACGGCGCAGGACGGCCATCCGCCCCGTACACCCGCACCGGACCGCGGAAGGCCTCGTGGCGCAACACGGCGTCCCGACCCTTGTCCGACCGGAGGCGGACCTCGGTCACCGCGCCCTCGCGCCAGGTCACCCCGACCGTGAACGCGCCCCGCGCCCGGAGCCCGTCGACGCTGCCGTTCCGCCAGACGCGTGGCAGCGCGGGCAGCACGTCGATGGCGTCAAGGTGACTTTGCACCAACATCTCCGCGACGCCGGCGGTACCGCCGAAGTTGCCGTCGATCTGGAACGGCGGGTGGGTGTCCCACAGGTTCGGCAGCGTCGAATGGGTGAGCTGCTCGCGCAGCATCGTGTGGGCGTGGTCGCCGTCCAGCAGGCGGGCCCAGAAGTTGATCTTCCAGGCCTTGCTCCAGCCGGTGCCGCCGTCACCGCGTGCCCGCAGCGAGACCCGCGCCGCCTCGGCGTACTCCGGCGTGGTCCGGGGCGAGATCTGGTTGCCGGGGTGCAGCGCGTACAGGTGCGAGACGTGGCGATGGTCGTTGGTCGGGTCGTCGTTGTCGATCTTCCACTCCTGCAGCTGCCCCCACGACCCGATTCGCAAGCCGGGGTCCAGCCGGTCCCGGGTCTTTCTCAGCCGCTCGCGGAACTCCTCGTCGACGCCGAGCTCCTCGCTCGCGGCGATGGTGTTGGTCAGCAGGTCCCACACGATCTGCTGCGACATCGACGCCCCCGCGGTGTAGGGGCCGTGCTCGGGCGAGTAGCTGGGCGAGACGACCAGGGTGCCGTCCCGGGGATCCTCGACGAGGAAGTCGAGCCAGAACTTTGCGGTCTCCTTCATCACCGGATAGGCCCGGTCGGCGAGGAAGTCGCGGTCCAGCGTGAACAGGTAGTGCTCCCACAGGTGGCGCGTGAGCCACGCGCCCGCCTCGGGGAACCAGAACGAGGTCGACCAGTCGTGGACCCCGGTGTAGCCGAACGGGTTGGTCTCGTTCTGGACGACCCAGCCGTCGGCGCCGAACATCTCCCGCGCACTGACCCTCCCGGGCGCGCGCAGGGCGTCGATGAACTCGTGCAGCGGCGGCGTGGTCTCGGCGAGGTTGGTCACCTCCGCCAGCCAGTAGTTCATCTGCAGGTTGATGTTCACGTGGTAGTCCGCGCCCCACGGGTTCGAGACCCCCTCGGCCCAGACGCCCTGGAGGTTCGCCGGCAGCGACCCAGGTCGCGACGAGCCGATGAGCAGGTAGCGGCCGTACTGGGTGTACAAGGCCTCGAGGTAGCGGGCGTGCGCAGGCTCGAGTGTCCCCTCGCCGTACCGACGCAGCAGCTCGTCGGTGGGGATGTCAGGGAGCTCTTGGCCGAGGTCGAGGTGGAAGCGGTCGAAGAGCGCCACGACGTCGGCCACGTGCGCCGCCCGCAGCTCGGCGTACGGCTTGGCGGCCGCGGCGTCGACGGTCGCGGTCACTCGCGCGTGCGGGTCCTCACCCCGGTACGTCGGGTACTCGTCCGCGTAGTCGGTACCGGCGGCCAGGACGATGGTCACCGCGTCCGCGCCAGTCACCGTGACCGTGCTGGCGGTGCCGCTGACCGTGCCGCCCTCGGCGGTGACGTGCAGCTGGGACTCGAACCGCAATCCGTTGTCGTCGAGGTTTCCCGCAACCGTGAGCCGGGCGCCGTCTCGCGTGACCTGGGTGTTGCCGCGACCTTCCGGGACCGTCTGGCTGAGGGTGAAGGTCAGCGCGCCGGGCTGGTCGGCGGTGAGGCGGGTGACCAGAACCTGGTCCGGATAGCTGGCGAAGAACTCCCGCCGGTACCGCACCCCGCCGGCCTCGAAGCTGACCGAGGCGATCCCCTCGTCCAAGGTCAGGTCCCGGACGTAGTCGCGCACCGGTCCGAGGTCGCCGAAGTCCAGGCGAATCTCGCCGAAGGTGGTGTACGAGCCGTAGCCGACCTTCGGCTGGCCAAGCAATTCCGTGATCCGTTCGGGATCGACCTGCACCTGCTCGTCGATGAGACGACGGGCCTCTGCCAAGGCGCCGGGACGTGGCGAGGTCCAGTTGCCGTTGGTGTACTCGCGGCCGGGCGCCGGCCCGCCCGTCCACAGCGTCTTCTCGTTGAACTGCAGGCGTTCGACGTTGACGCCGCCGAAGACCACGCCGCCCAGCGAGCCGTTGCCGACCGGCAGGCCTTCACGCTCCCAGCTCGTCGCCGGCTGGGTGTACCAGAGACGGTACGCCGGTGTCGTCCGCTCGGCGAGCGCGGACGCGACCACGCCTGTCGATCCTCCACCACCATGGGCTTCCGCGATATCGACGTCCGAGATACCGAACGACACGCACAGCGCGGCCAAGCCGAGGACGGCCATCCTGCGTCGACCCATAGATTCACTCCATAGCCGCGCCGTGGAGGACGCGACTACCTCCTTGCAGCTTTTGGCCACGTAGGGCGATCGTGGAACGTTGACATCGAACACGTGGGCGTCGCTACGATCGAGCCGCCGTACGCCGTCCGCGTCGCCTTCCTTCCTCGCCGACGACGCATGCGCCTCACCTCTTGACGACGGACTGGAGCGACGTGACCGACCAGCTGCTCAGGCTTGAGGGGATCAGCAAGAGCTTCCCCGGGGTCCGGGCGCTGTCGAACGTGTCGCTGGACCTTCACGCCGGCGAGGTCCACGCGCTGGTCGGCGAGAACGGCGCGGGGAAGTCGACCCTCATGAAGATCCTCACCGGCGTCTACGCCAAGGACGCCGGCACGATCCTCATCGACGGAAAGCCCGTCGACATCGACGGACCACAGACCGCGCAGGCGCTCGGCATCAGCGTCATCCACCAAGAGCTGTCGCTGATGCCCGACCTCACCATCGCCGAGAACATCTTCATCGGACGTGAGAAGCGCCGCTGGTGGGCGTTCGTCGACAACAAGGACCTCAACCGCCGCGCCGCTCAGCTCTTCGACCAGCTCGGTATCTATCTCGATCCGCGGACCAAGGTCGGCGACCTCGTGGTCGCTCAGCAACAGGTCGTCGAGATCGCCAAAGCGCTGTCGTTCGACGCCCGCATCCTCGTCATGGATGAGCCCACAGCGGCGCTCACCGAGCAGGAGACGCGGGTGTTGTTTCGCATCATCCGCGACCTGAAGCGGCGAGGCACCGGCATCATCTACATCTCGCACCGACTGGAAGAGCTGCGCGAGATCTCCGACCGCATCACCGTCCTGCGCGACGGTGAGTACATCGCGACCATGCCGACCGCGGACGCCGATGTCCGTCGGGTGATCGCGCTCATGGTGGGCCGCGAGATCACCCACCAGACGCGGCCCGCACGGTCCACCCGACAACGTCCGACGGTCCTCGAGGTTCGTGGACTCACCACGAAGGACCTGCTGCGCGACGTCAGCTTCGACGTGCGAGAAGGCGAGATCCTCGGCTTCGCCGGGCTCATGGGCGCGGGGCGCACCGAGGTCGCGCGGGCGTTGTGCGGAATCGATCCGATCGAGCGCGGCGAGATCTACCTGCGTGGACGCCGGGTGAGGATCAAGAGCCCCGCCGATGCCGCTCGCCTCGGCATGGGGTACCTGTCCGAGGACCGTAAGCGCTTCGGTCTGTTGCTCGACCAAGACATCACCCTCAACGTCGCGTTGTCCTCGCTCCCGTCGTTCACCGGGCCGCTCGGCCTGGTTCGGGACAAGCGCATCCGAGAGGTCTCGGAGGACTACGTGCGGTCGCTGCGCGTCAAGGCGACGTCCGTACGCCAGCAGACCCAAGCGTTGTCCGGCGGCAACCAGCAGAAGGTCGTCCTCGCCCGGTGGCTCGCCAAGGACTGCGACATCCTCCTCGTGGACGAACCCACTCGCGGCATCGACGTCGGCGCGAAAGAGGAGATTTACGAGCTCCTGACGAGCCTGGCGGAGCAGGGCAAGTCGATCATCATGATCTCGTCCGAGCTGCCGGAGGTTCTCCGGCTCGCCCACCGCATCGTCGTCATGTGCGAGGGTCGGGTCACCGGCATCCTCGACAACGCCGACGCGGACCAAGAGACGATCATGGCCTACGCCACGCAGGCCGGTGCTCACGGAGGCATCGCGGTATGAGACGGGTCAGCGACGCGCCGGCGACGAAGGAGACGGCCACCTCGGCTTCGTCGACATCACCCCGGTCCTACCTGGCGGCGCCGCACCGGTGGCTCGAGCTCACCCCGTCGCTGGTGCGACGGCAGTTCCAACAGCTTCTCGCGTTCGCGAGTCTGCTCGTCATCGTCATCTTCTTCTCCGTCGTCAACCCTCACTTCTCGAGTCGGTCCAACCTGACCGGCATCCTCGAGTCGACGACGGTGGTCGGCATCCTCGCGCTGGGGACCACCTTCGTCATCATCACGGGCGGCATCGAGCTGTCCCTGGGCACCGGCATGACGCTGACAGCCGTGCTCACCGGGATCTTCCTCGTCCACCTTGGCCTGCCGCTGCCCGTCGGCGTCCTCTGCGGGATCCTCAGTGGTGCCCTCATCGGCTTCATCAACGGCACCACGATCGCGTTTCTCGGGATCCCGCCGTTCATCGCCACGCTCGCGACCATGCTGATCGCCGAAGGCCTGGCGCTGGTCATCTCCGGCGCCGCGCCGATCTACTTCAGTGAGGTCGCGGGATTCACCGGTATCGCTCGAGGCACGCTCATCCCCTGGCTGCCCAACGGCGTGCTCATCCTGTTCGTCCTCACCGTCATCGCGGCGATCGTCCTCAACAAGACGCTGCTCGGCCGCTACACCTTCGCGATCGGCAGCAACGAGGAGGCGGCGAAGATCTCCGGCGTCAACGTCCGGAGGTGGAAGATCGCCGTCTACACGCTCTCCGGCGCGTTCATGGGAGTCGCCGGTCTCGTCCTCGCCGCCCGACTCAACTCCGCCCAACCCGCGCTCGGCGTGGGCTACGAGCTGCAGGCCATCGCGGCCGTCGTCATCGGGGGAACGTCGTTGCAGGGCGGCAAGGGCAGCATCCTCGGCACTCTGATCGGGGCGTTGATCGTTGGCACGGTCACCAACGGCCTTCGCATCATGTCCGTCGAGCCGGAATGGCAGACCGTCATCATCGGCATCGTCATCCTGCTGGCGGTCTACACCGACATCCTGCGTCGCGGTCGAGCCAGCACCTGACACCACAGCACCGCGACACCTACCACGTTTTCACCACCACGGAGGATCCCATGAGGAAGCGCGGTCCAGGCCTCATTGGCGTGATGGCAGCGGCGCTTCTCATCGCCACCGCATGCGGCGGGTCAGGCGACACGCCGGGAGGTGGTTCGGGCGGCTCGGGCGGCGACCGACCCACCATCGCCCTTGTCTCGAAGGGCTTCCAGCACCAGTTCTGGCAGGCCGTCCGCCAGGGCGCTGAGAAGGCGGCGGAGGAGTTCGACGTCGAGGTCACCTTCGAGGGCCCCGACTCCGAGTCGGAGGTGGCCCAGCAGATCGACATGCTGCAAGCGGCTCTCGACCGCAAACCGGACGCCATCGGATTCGCCGCGCTTGACAGCCAGGCCGCCGCACCTTTGATGGAAGAGGCGAAGCGTCGCGACATCCCGGTGATCGCGTTCGACTCCGGAGTCGACAGCGACGTTCCGCTCACGACCGCCGCCACGAACAACCGAGCGGCCGCGGCGCTCGCGGCCGAGCACATGGTCGAGCTGATCGGTGGGAAAGGAAAGGTCGCGCTCGTCGTCCACGACCAGACCAGCGTGACCGGCGTCGAACGTCGCGACGGGTTCATTGAGTACATCAAGGAGAACGCGCCCGACGTGGAGATCCTGCCCGTCCAGTACGGCGGCGGCGACCACCTCGAGTCGACCAACCTCACCCGAGCCATCATCGAGGGGAACCCCGACATCGCCGGCATCTTCGGAGCCAACGAGGGCTCGGCGATCGGCGTCATCAACGCGGTGAGGGAACTCGGAAAGGCCGGCGAGATCGTCGTGATCGGCTTCGACTCCGGGAAGGCGCAGATCGACGCGATCAAGGACGGCACGATGGCCGGCGCCATCACCCAGAACCCGATCGGAATCGGCTACGAGACCGTCAAGGCCGCCGTCAAGGCGATCAACGGCGAGCAGCTGCCGAAGACGATCGACACCGGTTTCTACTGGTACGACAAGTCCAACATCGACGACGAGGAGATTCAGGCCGTCCTCTACGAGTGAGGCGCCCCGCCCGGCGCGGAAGAACGGTCGAGCGGCCCGGAGGGACGAGCCCCTTCCGGGCCGTTCCTCGCTCGCCTGGCCTTCGCACTCGCTACTCGTCGCGCTCGATGGACTAGATCTCCGCGTCGTCTCTCGCGCGCGCGTGCGCCTCGGTCAAGACATCCTTGACAGGACGTCCGGTCCGCTCGGCGAGCGCGACGACGTCGTCGTACTCCGGCTGGACGTTGACGACCTTGCCGTCGTACGAGGCGACCTTGACCCGGACCAGTCCGTCCGGCAGCGCGACCGTCCTTGTCACGCGTTCCAGCGGCTGCTTGACCACCGGATAGCTGCGGACCCCGATCGCCGACGTCTCGGTGAAGATGACGCGACACACCTCGTCGACGAGATCCGGGTCGACGAGAACCGCGAGCGTATGCGCGGGCCGGCCCTTCTTCATCAGGATCGGGGTCAGCCACGCGTCGGCGGCGCCCGCCGCGAGAAGCCGGTGCAGCACCGCTGGCCAGATCCGTGGGTCGAGGTCGTCCACGTTGGTCTCGACGACGACCTGGCTCGTGGTCGCGGGTGACCTCTCACGCCCGCCAGCCACCTCGTTCGACGGCGAGGCGTCGCGGCGAGAGCTCGGGACGTCGTTGACGGGCTCGCCGAGGAGGAGACGGACGACGTTCGCCCGCCCCGGCGTGTCCCTCGTCCCGGCGCCGACCCCGTGCGCGCGGACACGCATCAGCGGCTGGGCCCCCCAGCGAGTCACGTGGGTCGCCAGCAACGCCGCACCCGTCGGCGTGCACAGCTCACCGGCAGGCGTCCCGTCACTCTCGCCGGCATACGACGGCGCTCCCGCCGCGGCGAGCAGCTCCACGACGGCGGGCACCGGCACGGGCAGCCGGCCGTGTGCGGTGCGGACGTAGCCCGAGCCGACCGCGACAGGCGAGGCGTAGATCTCGTCCACCTCCAGGTAGGCCAGGCCCGCGCAGACTCCCACGACGTCCGCGATGGCGTCGAGCGCGCCCACCTCGTGGAAATGGACCTCGTCCGGGCTCGTGGCGTGCACCCTCGCCTCCGCCTCGGCGAGCCGCCGAAACGTCTCCAACGCACGCTCGCGCACACGGTCGTCCAGCTCGGCGGCCTCGAGCAGGGCTCGGATCTCCCGCCACGTGCGCTCGTGGGTGGAATCCGTGCCCTCGACCGAGACCAGCGTGGCGGCGAGGCCGTTGCGCGTCACGAGCGCGGCCGTGACCTCGACGCCCTCCGGTGCGGCGGCGTCGACCGCCTCGGTGAGCACCTCGAGCGGGACACCCGCCGACACCAGCGCCCCGAGCAGCATGTCACCGCTGGCGCCCGAGCCACAGTCCAGCCAGGCGATCCGCCGGCCCCGCCAGCCGCGTAGAGGGTTGATCACCGCGCTCCTCCATCTCGGCGGGCCCGACGCGCCACTCGCGCGGCGAAGACGCCCGCGCCGAATCCGTTGTCGATATTCGTGACGACCACGCCTGGCGCGCAGGAGTTCAACATCGCGAGCAGCGCCGCCAAGCCTCCGAACGACGCGCCGTACCCCACGCTCGTCGGCACCGCGACGAGCGGGACACCGGTGAGCCCACCGACGACGGACGGCAACGCGCCCTCCATCCCGGCCACCACGACCAGGCAGTCAGCCTGGTCGAGCTCGTCCTTCACGGCGAGCAACCGATGGATGCCCGCCACCCCCACGTCGCTGATCTGGCGGACACCGGCGCCGAACGCGCGGGCGGTGACCGCCGCCTCCGTGGCCACCCGGGCGTCCGACGTCCCCGCCGAGACCACGCACACCAGGCCCCTGGCCTGCGGCAGTGGTCCGACCGTCACCACGCCGGCGTCCTCGCTGATCGACGCCTCCGGAAACGTCGCACGGACGGCGGCCAGCGCCTCCGGCCCGAGCCGGGTCGCCAGCGCCGCCCGGCTCGGATGCGCCTGTCGCAGTCGTCGCAGCAGCTCGACCACCTGCTCAGGCGTCTTGCCGGCGCCGTAGATGACCTCAGGATCACCGGTCCGGGCGAGCCGGTCGGTGTCGAGCCGCCCATACCCGAGATCGAGGTAGCCGGGATCGTCCCTGACGTCGTAGGTGCCGCCGGACTCGACGGTTGGCGGCACGTCGGTGGGGGCGGCCGCCCCGTCGTCGGCCGACGAGCCGGTGTCGGCCGGCGCGTCGAGGTCGCGATGGCTCATGGTGGTGACCATAGACCGCTGGCTCACGCCCGCCCCCGCCCAGATGGTGAGTGCCTCGTTCGCCGGGTTTGTCGGCCCAGGTCAGGAGGGTCGAGGACCTCGAGCCAGTTGACAATCTCGAACATGTGTTCGACCATCGAACGGTGGTCGGTTCGTCGCGGGTACGCCCCCTGGACGTCGTCCCGCCTCACCGAGACGCCGAGGCGGCCGCCTCGCGTACCGACACCGCGAGGGCCTTGTCCCATGCCGCGATGTCCCATGCCGCGATGTCCCATGCCGCGATCCGAGGGCGTCGGACCGACAGGGTAGGTCCGCCCACCGACACGACCGACACGGCGGACGTCCCACCCACCGGCCGTGGGAGTCGAGGTGTGGCTCGCCTGACCGACCGAGCGGGACGTGTCTCCGTGGCCGACCGAGCCGCCGTGCTCGCAGAGCTACGAGCCGAGCTCGCCGCCATGCCGACCGCGGCGACCGCGATCGTCCCCACCCTCCCCGCACTGGCCGCGTTCGCCGATGTGCTGCCGGAGGGCGGCCTCCGACGGGGAGCGAGCTACGTCGTCCAGGTGTCGACCACGCTCACCCTGGCCCTCCTGGCCGGACCCTCCCAGGCCGGCTCATGGTGTGGAGTCGTCGGGCTGCCCGGCCTGGGCGCGGAGGCCGCCGCCGCGACGGGCGTCGACCTCACCCGGCTGGTGCTGGTGCCCTCCCCCGGACGCCACTGGCTCACCGTGGTCGCGACCTTGGTCGACGTCCTCGACCTGGTGGTCGTCCATCCACCCAGCCCCGCCTACGACGCCGAGGCGCGCCGGCTGGCCGCCCGAGTCCGCGAACGCGGCGCGGTCCTCCTCGTCCACGGCTCCGACTGGTCCGGGTGCGAGCTGCGGCTCACGGTCACGTCGAGCCGCTGGCACGGGCTGGGCGCCGGCCACGGACAGCTGACCGCCCGCGAGGCCACCGTCGAGGCGGTCGGACGCGGCACCGGCGGTCGCCGGCGAGCGACCCGGCTGTGGCTGCCGGACAGGGACGGCCAGGTCCGCTCCCTTGCGCAGGCGGCGCCGGCAGACGACACGGACGCACGGTGCGTCCACGCGGAGAGCCCACCCTCGGTCTCGGCGCCCGTCCTGCCGTTCACCGGGCGGGTCGACGCCCTGGAGGTGCGGGCGGGATGACTCGAACCGTCGTGGTGTGGTGCCCCGACTGGCCGGTGACCGCCGCCGCACGCGAGGCCGGTCACCCCGAGGACGTCCCCCTCGCCGTCCTCGACCGCGGTCGAGTCCTCGCCTGCTCCGCGACCGCCCGTCGGGACGGCGTCCGGCGTGGCCTGCGGGTCAGGGAGGCGCAGGCCCGCTGCCCCGAGCTGGTGACGCTGCCCTACGACCCGGCCGTGGACGCCCGCGTCTTCGAGCCGGTGGTCACGCTCGTCGAGGAGCTCGCGCCCGGCGTGGAGATCATCCGGCCGGGCATCTGCGCGGTCGGCGCCCGAGGGCCGAGTCGCTACTACGGCGGATCCGACCTGGCCAAGGGCGAGCTGACCTTCGCCCAGGTCCTGCACGACCGCCTGAGCGACGCGGGATTCGGCTGCGTCGTGGGAATCGCCGACGGTCCGTTCGCGGCCGAGCAGGCGGCCCGGCTGGCTGAGCAGGCCGGCGAGACGGTCCTGGCGTTCCCGCCCGGCGAGTCCGCTCGCTGCCTGGCCCCGCTCCCGATCGACGCCCTCCGCGAGGGGCGCCTCCCAGGCCAGGCCGACGTGGACCGCTCCGACCTCATCGACCTGCTGCGGCGCTTGGGTATTCGCACCCTCGGCGCGTTCGCCGCCCTGCCGTTCAGCCAGGTCGTGACGCGGTTCGGCACCGTCGGCGCGGCCGCCCACCGGCTCGCGTCCGGCCGCGACGACCGACCGCTGGCCACCCGCCGCCCACCGCCGGAGCTGGCGACATCCGCGACCTTCGAGCCGCCACTGGAACGCGTCGACCAGGTGGCCTTCGGGATCCGTGAGGCGGCCGAGCGGCTCGTCCACGGCCTCGCCGAGCGCGACCTGGTCTGCGCCTGTCTCCGCGTCGAGATCCGGACCGAGGACGACGAACCCCGCGGCCGGCGGTGGCGCCACCCCCGGTGGTTCACCGCCGCGGACGTCGTCGACCGGGTGCGCTGGCAGCTCCAAGGCACCCGCACGACCAGCGACGGCCCGGCCGAGGAGCTGACCTCAGGCGTCGTCCGGGTCGACCTGATCCCCGACGAGGTGGCCCCCACCGGGGCCTACCAGGACGGCTTGTGGGGAGACCAGGCGCCGGACGAACGCATCCACCGGGCCTTCACCCGGATCCAGAGCATGCTGGGGCACGAGGCGGTGGTGACCGCCGTCCTCTCCGGCGGGCGAGCACCAGCCGAGCGCGTCACCTTGGTGCCGTGGGGAGACGACGCCACCCCCGCGCGGCCCACCGACGAACCGTGGCCGGGACACCTTCCGCCTCCGGCCCCCGCCACGGTCCTGCCCGAGCCGGAGCCGGTCGACGTGCTGGACGCGACCGGCCAGGTGGTGACGCTCGACGACCGGTACGGCATGTCGGCACCGTGCCAGCTCCTGGTCCGGAACGGCACGGAGCGGGAACCCGTCGTCGGCTGGGCCGGCCCTTGGCCGGTCGAGGAACGGTGGTGGGATCCCGCGACCGCCCGCCGGTACGCCCGGTTCCAGGTCGCGTGCGCCACGGGAAACGCCTACGTCCTTCTCCACGAGAAGGGCCGGTGGTGGATCGAGGCTCGCTATGACTGAGCGGCTGACCCGCGGCGAGCGGCTCACCCCGTCGACGGGAGGTGAGGTCGATGGGATGGCGTAACCCGCCGATCCCGTGGTCGGAGCTGGAGCGCAAGCTGTCCGGACGCCGACCAGGCGGCCCGCCTCCGGACGCCGACGGCGGCGACAGCCCGGCGTGGAGCTCGGTCCGCCCGCCGTACGACCCGCCGCCGGAGCTGCGTCCGCGACGCCCGCCCGGCCCGGTCGTCCCGTACGCCGAGCTGCACTGCCACTCCAACTTCAGCTTCCTCGACGGCGCCAGCCACCCCGAGGAGCTCGTCGAGGAGGCGGTGCGACTCGGCCTGCAGGCGCTGGCTCTCACCGACCACGACGGCCTCTACGGCGTGGTCCGGATGGCCGAGGCCGCGGAGGTGACCGACCTGGCCACGGTCTTCGGCGCCGAGTTGTCGCTCGGCCTGTCCAAGCCGCAGAGCGGCGTCGCCGACCCCGAAGGCCACCACCTGCTGGTCCTCGCCCGCGGGGAGGAGGGCTACCACCGTCTGGCGGGCGCGATCACCACGGCCCAGCTGCGCGGAGGGGAGAAGGGGCGACCCGTCTACGACCTCGAGGAGCTCGCCGCCCAGGCGAACGGGGAGTGGCTGGTTCTCACCGGCTGCCGGAAAGGGCTGGTCCCGTGGGCCCTGGAGACCAACGGCAGCGACGGCATGCGGGCCGCCGGCCGTGAGCTGGACCGACTGGTGGCGCTGTTCGGCCGCGACCAGGTGGTGGTCGAGCTCATCGACCACGGCTACCCCCACGACACCCAACGCAACGACGCCTTGGCGGAGCTGGCCCGGTCACGCGGGCTTCCCGTCGTCGCCACCAACAACGTCCACTACGCCACCCCCGACCGTCGACGGCTGGCCACCGCGCTCGCCGCCGTCCGCGCCCGGCGCAGCCTCGACGAGATGGACGGATGGCTGCCCGCCGCCGGGACCGCGCACCTGCGGTCGGGCGCAGAGATGGCCGCGCGGTTCGCCCGCTACCCCGGCGCGGTGGCGCGCACCGTGGAGTACGCGCGAGCCTTGGCGTTCCCGCTGCGCAAGGCCTCGCCACGACTGCCCCGGCAGGAGGTTCCCGAGGGCCACACGCCGATGAGCTGGCTGCGGGAGCTGGTGTACCGGGGCGCCGAGCGCGTCTACGGCTCCTACCAGGGCGAGCTCCGCGAAGCTGCGTACGCCAGGCTGGAGAAGGAGCTCCGGGTCATCGAGGAGAAGGACTTCCCCGGCTACTTCCTCATCGTCCACGACATCGTCGAGTTCGCGCGGAGCCGGGGAATCCTCTGCCAGGGCAGGGGATCGGCGGCCAACTCCGCGGTGTGCTACGTCCTCGGTATCACCGCGGTCGACGCCATCTTCTACGACCTGCCGTTCGAACGCTTCCTGTCCGCCACGCGGGACGAGGAGCCCGACATCGACGTCGACTTCGACGCCGACCGTCGCGAGGAGGTCATCCAGTACGTCTACGAGAAGTACGGCCGGTACAACGCCGCGCAGGTCGCCAACGTCATCACCTACCGCCCCAAGCTCGCGGTGCGGGACATGGCGAAGGCGCTCGGGTACAGCACCGGGCAGCAGGACGCCTGGTCCAAGCAGGTCGACGCGTGGGGCTCGGTCGCGACCGTGGAGAGCGACATCCCCCGACCGGTGGTGGAGCTCGCCGAGCAGCTGCTGACGTTTCCCCGCCACCTCGGTATCCACTCCGGGGGCATGGTGCTGACCGACCGCCCCGTCGGCGAGGTCTGTCCCATCGAGCACGGTCGGATGCCGGGGCGCACGGTCCTCCAATGGGACAAGGACGACTGCGCTTGGATGGGTCTCGTCAAGTTCGACTTGCTGGGGCTGGGGATGCTGGCCGTCCTCAAGTACACGATGGACGGCATCCGACGGCACCTGGGCGAGGACTGGTCGCTCGCCACCATCCCCAAGGAGGAGCCGGGCGTCTACGACATGCTGTGCCGCGCCGACTCGGTCGGGGTGTTCCAGGTGGAGAGCCGCGCCCAGATGGCCACGTTGCCCCGGCTCCGCCCTCGTCGGTTCTACGACCTCGTCATCGAGATCGCGCTCATCCGGCCCGGCCCCATCCAAGGCGGCGCCGTCCACCCCTACATCCGCCGCAAGCTGGGCAAGGAGCCGCCCACACCGCCCCACCCCACGCTCGCGCCCGTGTTGGAACGCACTCTCGGCGTTCCCCTCTTCCAAGAACAGCTCATGCAGATCGCGATGGAGGTCGGCGGGTGCAGCGCCGACGACGCCGACCTGTTGCGGCGGGCGATGGGCTCCAAGCGCGGGCTGGAGAAGATCTCCACCTTGAAGGAGAAGCTGTACGCCGGCATGGCCGCGCGCGGCATCACCGGCGAGACCGCCGACATGATCTACGAGAAGATCGAGGCGTTCGCCGACTTCGGGTTCGCGGAGAGCCACTCGATCAGCTTCGCTCTGCTCGTCTACGCGAGCGCGTGGTTCAAGCTGCACTATCCGGCGGTGTTCTTGACCGCGCTGCTGCGCGCCCAGCCGATGGGCTTCTACTCCCCGCAGACCTTGGTCGCCGACGCCCGGCGGCACGGGGTGGAGGTCCGCCACGCCGACCTCCACGCCTCCGGCGTCCACGCCGATCTGGAACCTCTCGACGGCCCGGTCGGCGCCTCGGGCGACTGCCCTCACCGGCTGGAGCCGACCGGCGACCCCGCCTGCCTGGCGGAGCAGCAGCCGCCGCCCGGTCCGTTCGACCCCGACGCGCCGGCGGACGACGCGCGGCACCGCCGCGACGGCCGGTTCGCCGTCCGTCTGGGCCTCGCGGGCATCCGGTCGATCGGCGAGGAGCTCGCGACACGGATCGTCACCGAGCGGGAGACCCACGGCCCCTACGCTGATCTGGCGGACCTGGCGCGACGGGTGGGGCTCACCACCGCCCAGATGGAGGCGCTGGCGACCGCTGGGGCGTTCAGCTGCTTCGGCCTGTCCCGTCGGGAGGCGCTGTGGCTCGCGGGCAGCGCCGCGCAAGAACGCCCGGACCACCTTCCCTCGCGCAGCCTTCCCTCGCGCAGCCTTCCCTCGCGCAGCCTTCCCTCGCGCAGCCTTCCCTCGCGCAGCACCAACGCAACGGGCTCAGCGTCGGCGGCCTCAGAGACGACGATCTCAAGGCCAGCGAGCTCGGATGAGATCCACGGACAGGTGCCGCTGCTCCCGGAGATGAGCCCAGCCGAACGGGTCATGGCGGACCTGTGGGCCACCGGCATCTCCCCCGACGACTACCCCACGCGCCACGTCCGCGACAAGCTCGACGCGATGGGGGTTGTCCCGGCCGAGCGCCTGCGCACCATCGACAACGGCCGCCGCATCGTGGTCGGTGGCGTGGTCACTCACCGACAGCGCCCCGCGACCGCGGGCGGGGTGACGTTCCTCAACCTCGAGGACGAGACCGGCATGATCAACGTCATCTGCCCGGCGGCGGTGTGGGAGCGGCACCGGCGGATCGCCCGCGAGTCACCAGCCCTGCTCGTGCGCGGGCGGCTCGAGCGCGCCGAAGGCGTCACCAACCTCGTCGCCGAGAAGTTCGCCCGACTGCCGCTCACGATCCGCACCATGTCTCGCGACTTCCACTGAGTCCCGTGACTTCCACGGACCGTGTCCGTCACCGGACGGCAGCGACCGTCTCGTCAGCTGACAGGATGTCGACTATGGCCGCCCGCTCGTCCCGATCGTTCGACGCGATCCTGTGTGACGTCGACGGCGTCGTGCGCCTGTGGGGCGACGGGATGGAACAGCTCGACGCGGCGTACGGACTCCCAGCGGGTACGCTCGCCGCCCACGCGTTCGCTCCCCACCGGTTGTACCCGGCGATCACGGGCCAGGTGACGGACGAGGAGTGGCGGGAGTCGGTCGCCTACGACCTCGCCACACCCTGCGGCTCGCTCGACCGCGCGCGACGACTGGTCAAGGACTGGTCGGCCCTCGTCGGCGAGGTCGACCACACCGTCCTCGACCTGCTCACGGCTGCTCGGCGACACGTGCCGGTCGCCCTGGTGTCCAACGCGACCACCCGGTTGGAGCACGACCTGGCCTCGCTCGGCCTCCTCGACGCGGTGGACGCCGTCGTCAACACCGCACGGCTCGGCGTCTGCAAACCCGACGTCCGGGTGATGCGACACGCGGCCGAACGTCTGGGAGTGACGCCTGACCGCTGCCTGTTCGTGGACGACAGCGCCGAGAACGTCGAGGCCGCCCGGACGCTGGGCATGACCGGCGTGGTCTACCGGTCGCCCGAGGATTTGCGCACCGCCCTGGCCTGGCTGCTCTCCCAAGGCTCCGTGGAGTCATCCGCTCCCTGACCCGGACAGGAGCCACGACCGACGCACCACCCATCCGCACGTCAGCCATCGGCATGAGCCATCCGCAGATCGGCTATTCGCACGCGAGGTCGGGCACAAATCCCCTGGGCGGGCTCGAGCACCCGGTGATGGCGTGGAAGGCAACACCCCATCCGACGCGTGACGTGGGTTCCGCCACGCACGGGATTGCCACACCACGCAGGTTGTCACACCACGCGGGTTGTCACACCACGCGGGTTGTCACATCACACAAGTTGATGGTCAGACATGAGAATCGTCATCATTGGTGGGACTGGGCTCATCGGCCGGCACGTCGTCGAGAACCTGTGCGCGCGAGGTCACGAGGCCGTGCCCGCCTCACCGAACACCGGGGTCAACACCATCTCCGGTGAAGGCCTGGATGCAGCGCTCACGGGTGCGCACGTCGTCGTTGACGTGACCAATTCGCCGTCTTTCGACGACGCCGCGGTGCTCGAGTTCTTCGAGACTTCCGGCCGAAACCTGCTCGAGGCCGAGGAGCGGGCAGACGTCGGGCACCACGTCGCGCTCACCGTCGTCGGCGCCGACCGGGTACCCGACAGCGGATACATGCGCGCCAAGCTCGTACAGGAGGAGCTGATCCGCAGGGCCTCCCGGCCGTACACGATCGTTCGCTCCACCCAGTTCTTCGAGTTCATGCGCGCCACCGCCGACGCGGCCACCGAGGGCGACACCGTGCGCGTTCCGACGGCCAAGCTCCAGCCGATCGCGGCCAGGGACGTCGCCACCGCGGTGACCGACGTCGCCGTCTCGCATCCAGTGAACGGAGTCATCGAGATCGCCGGGCCGGAGAAGATCCCGTTCGCCGAGCTGATCCGCCGCGTCCTCGCCATCGCCGACGACCCGCGCGAGGTCGTCGACGACGAGCATGCCCGCTACTTCGGAACCGAGCTGGCCGACACCTCGCTGACGCCCGGCCCGAACGCGCGCCTGGGCACGACGACCTTCGCGGAATGGCTCGCCCTCCACCGGAGATAGCCGCGGCCGCTCGACCAGCGGAGCCTCAGGCGTGCCCCGGGTTTGTCGCCGGCTCCCGGCGGAGCCGACCGGCGCACCCTGAGCGCGGTCAGGAACGTCGGGCCGTCCGAGCGTCGTACTCGGCGTACGCGTCGTCCTCGGTACGCCCACGACGCCAGTACCCCGCGAAGTACAGGTCGTGGCGGGCGACGCCGCGCTCGTTGACGAGGTGCCGACGCAGTGAGCGCACCATCGACGACTCACCGCCAAGCCACACGTAGGGACGGCCGGCGGGGAAGGTCGCGGCCCGGACAGCGTCGAGGAGCGGCTGTGCGCCCGGCACTGCGTGGTCACGGTAGAGCCACGTGAGCGTCACGTCGCCGCGCGTCTCGATCCACTGGCGGGCGCTCTCGTCCGGCACCTCGACGAACACCAGCGCCCGGGTTCCGGCCGGCAGCGACTCGAGGATCGCGCCGATCGCCGGCAGAGCGGTCTCGTCCCCGGCGATGAGCTGCCAGTCCGTGCCGAAGGTCGGCTCGTAGTCGGCCCACGGGCCGAAGAAGAGCAGCGGGTCGCCGGGCTTGGCACGCATCGCCCAGCGACTGCCCGGACCTTCGTCACCGTGCAGCACGAAGTCGATGTCGACCTCGCCGACCTCCGGACGGTGCCGCCGGATCGTGTAGGTGCGGATGTACGGGCGAACCTCCAGCGGCATCGCGCGGTAGATGGAGTACCAGTCGGCCGGCGGCCGCGCGAGCGGAACCGGGTCGGGCTGGCCCTCGCGCGGGAGGAAGATCTTGATCCGCTGGTCGGGCCCGTCGCTCACGAAGCCGGTGAGGTCCTCGCCGGCCAGGGTGATGCGAGCCAGGTGGGGGTTGAGTCGCTGGACCGCGCGGACGTGGGTCCGAAAGAACGCCATCTCAGGAGCCGGTCGCTGGCGTACTGGCCTCGACGGCGCCCTCTCAGTCGTGACGGTCATACGCACCCGGCTCCATCCCTCGGCGGTCTGACGTAAGTAAGCCTTACCTAAGTAGACCATACGCGCGGCGAGTGCTCGCACGGGGTGGGTTCCGTCGATGGCCGACCTGTTCCGGCCGTCCTGGACTGTTCCAGTCGCTGGACTGTTCCGGCCGTGCTGGAGTTCCGGCGACGAGAGCCCGCGCCACGGCCCCACCGTCCGGTCACTCACGGAGGAGGCGCGCAAGCAGAGGCGAGCCGCGGTGAGGTCCGTCACACGTGTGGCGGAGCGGCGAACGTGGCGGCGCAGGTCTGGGTCCCGGGAGTCACTTCGGTGTAGCCGGCGTCCCGCACGACGACGGCGGCCACGTGACGCGTCACCCACGCCCACTGGTCGGGTGTGGACTCGACGATGCGAACCGGGAAGTCGGCTGCGGCCCAGGAGAGCGCCTGGTCGAGGTGCAGCAGCGCGAGCTGTGCCGCGTGACCGACCTGCGCGCACGCCTTGCCGGTCGAGAGGCGAAGGTCCGGTGCGAGGAGGATCGTGAGGACCGGGCCCGACGTGGAAGGCGGGAACGGACCGGGCTGGCGCTCCGGATCGGCCGCCAGGTCCAGACCCGCGACCTGGAGCTTCGCGACCTCCAACGGCGCCTGCCGGACTGGGTGCGGCAGCAGAGCCCGCACCTGCGCTCCGTTCACCTCGACGGTGACGCCCGGCAGGGCCTCGACGTCCCGCCACCGCACTCCCCGCGCCCGGCGGACGACCTTGCGGATGCGACCATCCATCCAGCGGGCAAGCGGGGTGTGCCAGGGCCGACCTGGTGCGGTGTGGGGGTGCGAGAGCAGCCGGACGACGCTGAGCGCGGCGGCGTCGAGGGCACGCCAGTGGTCCGGCGGCGTGGTCTTCTCGACCCGGACGACGAGCGGCATCGCCCACGGCTCGGCGTCGTCCCGCTCCGTCCGGCGCGCCCAGTCCGACGACGTCCACCGTGCGCGCCAGTGCTCGACGGCGGCCGCCTCGAAAGACCACACGGCGTCCCAGTATCGCCACCGCTCTGGCAGGCTCCCCAGCTCGCCGCGTCTGCTCGGAGGACATCGGAGGACAGAGGACATGACCTTTCATGGGGTCTGGGCGGCCGCAGCGAGGTCTCCTGCGGACTCGTGTGGCGCCGTGAGTGACCGAAGCGTCCGCGAGGATGGAGCGGCGGCCACGCCGCCGCGGCGCCTGCCCAGAGTGACAGCCATCGTGGACAGCTATCGCAGAGTGAGGAGTCCCATGACCGACCAGCCGCTCGCACCCATGCCGGACGACTGGCAGCGCTGCTTGGCCATCGTCGCCCACCCCGATGACCTGGAGTACGGCGCGGCGGCGGCGATCGCGTCCTGGACGGCGGCCGGCAAGGACGTCGCCTACCTGCTCGTCACCCGAGGCGAGGCCGGCATCGACGGGATACCACCCGAGCAGGCCGCTCCTGTGCGCGAGCGAGAGCAGCGGGCCAGCGCGGCCGTCGTCGGCGTGGACTCGGTCGAGTTCCTCGACTATCGGGACGGCGTGATCGAGGAATCGCTCCAGCTCCGCCGGGACCTGGCCGCCGCCATCCGCCGGCATCGCCCGGAGCTCGTCCTCACCCTCAACTACCACGACACCTGGGAGCCCGGCGGGTGGAACACCCCCGACCACCGGGCGGTAGGTCGCGCCACGCTCGACGCCGTGGGCGACGCGGGCAACCGATGGATCTTCCCTGAGCTCGCCGACCGTGGCCTCGAGCCGTGGAATGGTGTTCGCTGGGTCGCGGTGGCCGCCTCACCGCGAGCGACCCACGCGGTGGACGTGACCGACACACTCGAGCGCGGCATCGCCTCGCTCGCCGAGCACCGCGCCTACATCGCCGGGCTCACCGACCAGGACCCACACGAGTACGCCCGCGACCTGCTCCTCGGTTTCGCGCGAGCGGTCGCGCCCCGGTTCTCCGGTCGGCTCGCGGTGTCCTTCGAGCTCGTCAGCCGCTAGGCCGAACCTCGGCCACGACGCTGGGCGGCGGCGACAGCGGCCACGGCGACGGCGAGGCGGGCGTCCCGAGTCGGTCCAGGATGCGCCTCGGACACGAAGCCCACGAGGTGTCGGCGCTGTGCGGCATCGAGCACCGCGAGGTCGAGGCCAGCGGCGTCGAGGGCGCTCGCGAGGTCGGGCGGCACTCTCCCGCCACGTTCCCGCGAGCGCAGGAGGAGCCGACCCTCCCAACGGTCCGGCAGGCTCGGCTCACCGGCCAAGGGCCACACGGTCGTCACGTCGTCGAGCGTGAGGACACGGACCCGCACGACGGTCGTACCGTCCGCAAGCGCCAGCTCCGCGACCTGGTAGCTGTCGTAGCCGACGAGCCGCTCCTCGAGCACGTAGGCCCGCGCACCCTCGTCGCCCAGACGGACGTCGTCGTATCGGTGACCGTGCACGACCACCGTGGACGTCTCTCGTCGGCGGTGCTCTTGCCGGTGGGGTGCGGTCGACACCTCCCCGACGGACGTCGCCTCCGTCCTCACCGGCGCCCCGCTCACAGCCGGCCCCTTACCGGCACGGCCCCGTCAAGGCCGCGCCCGCGAAGGTCGTGTACCACAGCGGTCGGTAGCAGCGCCATCGTTCGGGGACCAGGCCGAGCGGTGCCGCGCACTCCTCCAGATCACGCCGGATGCGCACGTAGTAGCCGAGGTCATCCGCGCCGGGCGCGCGCAGCAGGTCCATGAGCGCCGTGTGGGACTGGTACACCTGCACCGACGGGAACACCGTGACGTGCGGCAGGAGCTCGCGCAGGAAGTCCCGCATCTGCTCGTACGGGTCCAGACCGACGATGTAGGTGAACGACGTGTCGAGTCCGGCGCCCCGAGCACGCGCGAGCAGGTCCGGCATCTGCTCCGGCCGCAGGCTCGCCTTGCTGGTCTTGAGCAGGATGTCCCGCCGGGACACGCACTCCGCGGTGAGGTGCAGCACGAACGGCGCGACCTCCTCAGCGATCCGCTCGAACGCCTCCGTGCTCCTCACCACCGAGGTGAGCAGCCCGATCCGGGGATGCAAGCCGTGCTCGGTCAGCACCCGACGTACCGTGCGCAGGTGGTCCAACGCCGCCGCTTCGGTGTGGAAGCACCCCGTTGAGATCGTGATGTCTTCCAGGTCGGTGAGGGATCCCCCTTCGGGGAGTTCCGTCGCGAGCGCGGCGAGCAGCGCGGCGATCTCGTCGTCGAGCCGAAGGCGGGGATCGACGGCATCTTCGAGCGCCGTCGGGCAGAAGGCACAGCCGGTGCAACGGCTGCGCGAGTTCGGATTCAAGGTGGCCGCACGCCACCGCCGCCCGTCCCAGCACCGGAGGTAGCCGGCCACCGCATCGTCGTTCACCCGCCGCTCCACCGTCGCCACCGGCTGTCCGTCCACGACCAAGGTGTCACCGACGAGCTCGAACGGCGAGCTGGCACGGCCGGACGGGACGACGACGAGCCGGGGCTCCTCGTCACCGTGCACCCGGAGAAGGACCCGAACTCGCGATCCGACCGCTGACCGGAGACCGTGGACGTTGAGCGCCAGGAGGAGCAGGTCGGTCCAGGGAACGTCGTAGGCCCTGGCCAGGCCGGCCCAGCGGGCCACCGAGCCCGTCACGCTGGCCGGGAGCGTGCCAGTCATGGGACGTGATCCCTTCCGTTGACTCACCACAGTGGCACCGAGAGGGCGTCGTGCCGCGGGAGGGCACCCTGGAGCGGCGGTCACTCCGTAGACGTCGCGACCCGGCGAAACGTTCCCTACGGGGGCGAACCGGGCATCCTGGCCTCTCACATCGCGCGACCGTGGTTCACCACAGTGTGTGCGGCGACCCTCTCGCCTCGTGCGCGCCACGCCGCACGAGGCCGTCGGCCGTCCGCGGGGGGCGACCACCTCAGCGACCTTCTCCGCGGTCGCCACCGGGGCGCCTCTCCACCGGTAGCGCACACGCCGGCGTACCTCCAGGCAGCCGGTGTCGGTTGCGGGCGATGAGCCAATAGAGCCCGGAGCCCAGCCATCGAACCGGTGGGAGGGACAGCAGCACGCCCAGCGGGCGCCAACCACGACGACCCGTCCGCAGCACCCGCGCGACCGCCGCCACGCCGCCCTCGACTCGACCATCCGTTCCGACCCAGAGCACCTCGCGCTCAGCGCGGCTCGGCGTCGTTCCCAAGGCGGCGTGATCAGCCAGCTGCCAGGGAATCAGCGTCGCGGACGTCCCCACCCACCGGTCGAGCAGCTCCGCGGACCAGGTGCAGAAACCGCAGTCACCGTCGTAGAGGAGGACTGGCCGTCGCCCCTGCTCAGGAGACTGCGCGGGTGCCATGACTCCATCGTGCCGGACCGGCCACGGGGAACCGCTTGCCTAGACGGCCCGCTCACTCCGACGAGCGAAGCGGAAGGATCGCGTAGACGGTGGTGGACTCGCCGTCACGGCGCACGCCCCACGCGCTCGACAGCTCGTCGACGATGGCGAGACCACGCCCACCGAGGGCGGACGGAGGCAGGTCGAGCATGCGCGGATGGGTGGGCCCACCGCCATCGGTCACGGAGATCTCCAGACCGTCCCGCTCTCGAGTCCACGCCACCCGGAGGGTTCCCGCCGGCAGAGGACGTGCGTGGCGGAGCGCGTTGCCCACGAGCTCGCTCAACACCAGCAAGGCGTCGTGGGCATCGTCGTCAGATGTGCCCGCTTCACGTAGGTCGGCTTCGAGCCGACGCCGCGCCGTCCGCGCACTGCCCACCTCGAAGGGCAGCTCCAAGACAGTCGCGGCCGCCGAGCTCTCGACCTGGGCCACCGTCACGCCTTCTCCTTCGACCTCCGCTCGCCCCGCTCCACCCCGCCTGCGCTCCACGCACGACGATCTGCTTCCCTGGGTCGTCCGTCGGGAAACCCCTTCCCCACGCCCAGGGAGCGTCGTTCGGCACGCACGAGCGCTCGGTGAACCCGACGACGGAGGCGAGCACGCCGGGCTTCGGACCCGATCTATCCTCCCATTGCCGGTACTCTCGCACACCGTGAGGTGGTCGAGGCGAGCGGTCACGCGAGCGACAGGGATGCTGCTGGGGCTGGTCCCAGTCACAGGATTGCTCTCCGTACAGCCGCACACCGGCCCATCGGTGGCCGACTCCGGCCTCGCCCGTCCCGTCGCGGCGAGCCACCGTCCTGCTGAACGCCCAGCCCTCACCGTCGCCGCGGACGCCGCCGCAGGTGCGACGCACGACCGGTCGCTCGTCACGGCATCCTTCGACGACCCCGCCCCCGACGGGACCACGACGCCCGACGAGCCCGCCAGCCGCCCGGATCCCAGCCCTTCCGACTCCTACAACCGTCCCGCGCTGACCCCCACCAACCCCGCGCTGCTCACCGGGTTCTGCCGTAACCAACGGGCCCAACCCACTTTCCGGCGAACCCCCTGGCAGCAGACCCGTCTCCAGCTCCACCGCGCCCACGCCTTCGCCACCGGCCGCGGGGTCACCGTCGCGGTCGTCGACACCGGGGTCGACGTGGAGAACCCACAGCTCGCTGGCAAGCTCGACCCCGACATGACGCCCGCGAGCTTCGTCTCGCTGGAAGACGACGCCGTCCCGCCGACGAGAGACTGCGACGGCCACGGCACCGTCGTGGCGGGCATCATCGCCGGCCGCGAGTTCCCCGACCTCCGGTTCCTCGGTGTGGCGCCGCACGCGCGGATCCTGCCCGTCCGTGTCTCGTCGGGAAGCGAGTCGGGCTCGGCGGACCAGCTCGCGGCGGGCATCTACTGGGCGGTCGACCAAGGCGCCGACATCATCAACGTCTCCGTCGTCACCATGAGCCCACGCGGAACCCTCCGCGATGCCGTGCGCTACGCGCTTCGCAAGGGCGTCGTGGTGGTGACGGCGGCCGGCAACACCGGCGGCCAGGCCGGCAACGCGCCGACCTGGCCCGCGGCGTTCGCCGCTGAGGAGGGCTTCGAGGGCCTCATCGTCGTCGGAGCTGTCGACCAGGCTGGCCAGGCCACCGACTTCACGACCACGTCGGTCCCCATCACGGTGGTCGCGCCCGGGGACGGGGTGGTGAGCACCGCTCCGCGACTGGGCCACCTGACGAACCAGCAGGGCACGAGCTTCGCAGCGCCGTTCGTCTCCGGCGTCGCGGCACTCCTGCTGGAACGGTTCGGCACGGAGCTCAGCCCGATCGAGGTGAAGCGTCGGCTGCAGCTGACCGCCGACCATCCAGGCCTCGACCTCCCCGACCCCCGGTACGGCTGGGGTGTCGTCAATCCGACGGAGGCGTTGACGGCCATCCTGCCGGAAGGGGCCACGCTGCCCACCCCTCGCCAGGAGCCCGGCATCGCGCCGATCGCGGCGCCGCCCGCACCTGACCCGCTGCCTCGCGTCGTCGCGCTCAGCGTCGCCGGTGGTGCTGTGGGGTTCGTCGCCGTGGTGCTCGGCGGGGTGGCCATCTACCGGCGGGGACGGGAACGGCGCTGGCGCCCTGGCGCCGTCCCGCCCGAGCCCACCGCCTAGGTCAGCCGCGGCGGTCGACCGACTCACGAGCCTCGAGGAAGACTCGCGACTCAGACGCTGCCGTCGCGGATGATCTCGGCGGTCTGGATGAGCTTGGTACCGAGGCGTCGACTCACGAGCGTGCCCCGGCCCGGTGGCAGCGGCTTGCCGCGGACACCACCCCAGAGCTGGCCCTCGTCCTTGTTCCCGGACATGATGAGGCCCGGGTTGCCCATGTCGCGGATCCGCTGGATCACCGGGTCGTACATCGCTCGTCCGGCGCCACCGAACCCACGGGCGATGATGACGTGCAAGCCGATGTCGCGGGCCTGGCTCACGAGATCGGCGATGGGCGCCAGTGGGTTCCCACTCGACGTGGCGACGAGCTCGTAGTCGTCGACGATGAGGTAGAGCTCAGCACCCTGCCACCAGCTTCGGTTGCGGAGCTGTTCGGGTGTGACGTCCGGGCCGGGCAGCCGCTTGCGCAACGCCGCCGCGGTGTCCCTGAGCAGCGACGTCGCGGCGTCCGAGGACGGCGCGAACCCGATGAGGTGGTCCCCCTTCACGGCGTCGAGCAACGACCGCTGGTAGTCGACGATGATGATCCGCGCTTCCTTCGGGTCCTTACGGGCGACGATCCCCTTCGCGATGATCTCGAGCAAGTTGGACTTGCCGCACTCGGTCGCCCCGAACACGACGAAGTGTGGCTCCTCGTCGAAGTTGAGGTAGACCGGCGCCAGCTCGTCCTCGTCGATCCCGATCGGGACACCGGGGAGCGGGTCGGATCCCGGCGTCGGCAGGGTGTGGAACGGCAGGTGCTCGGGGAGCAGCCGCACCGGCGGCGCCGGCTCCCCACGCCAGGCTTTCGACACCGCCTCACACATCGCCTTGACACCGTCGGCGAGGTCGTCGGCGCTGGTGACACCGTCGATGCGCGGAAGCGCGGTGAGGAAGTGCAGCTTGTCCGGCGAGAGACCGCGACCGGGCCGGTTGGCCGGCACGTTGGCCGCGACCCTCCGGTCGATCTCGGAGTCGTACGGGTCACCGAGCTTGAGCTCGAGTCGGGTCTGGATGAGGTCCTTGATGGCCATCCTGAACTCCGACCACTTGTTCGCCGTCGCCACGACGTGAATGCCGAAGCCGAGACCACGCGCGGCGAGCTGGGTGATCTGGTTCTCGATGGCCTCGTAGTCGGACCGAACCGTGCCCCAGCCGTCCACGACGAGGAAGACGTCGGGGGCGAACCGGTCGGGCGGGATCCTGCCCTCGCGGCGCAGTCGCCGGTACGTCGCGATCGAGTCGATGCCGGCTTCGGTGAAGGCGCGCTCGCGCTGCTCCAGCAGGGTCGTCATCTCACCCACGGTTCGCCGGATCGCGTCCGCGTCCAGCCGGGTCGCGACCCCACCGACGTGGGGCAGGCCGAGCAGGCCGGGGAGAGTACCGCCACCGAAGTCGAGGCAGTAGAACTGCACCTCGTCCGGCCGGTGCGTGAGCGCCAACGCCGTGATGAGGGTCCGGAGCGCGGTGCTCTTACCGCTCTGCGGTCCACCCACGATGGCCACGTGCCCGCCCGCGCCGGACAGGTCCAGCCACAGCGGGTCACGCCGCTGGTGGTACGGCTTGTCGACGAGCGCCACCGGCGCCTGCAGCCGACCACGCCCCTCCCACGCGACGGTGAGCCCGTGCTCCTCGGTGACCTCCAGCGGGCCGGGTAGCAGCTGGTCGATCGTGGGAGGCTCGTTCAGCGGTGGCAGCCAGACCTGGTGGGCGGCTCGTCCCAGACGCTGGAGCTGCTCGACGACGAGGTCGACCAAGACCTTGGGCTCACGACCGTCCGGCTGAGCCTGGACTGGCGCCTGGGGCTCGGGCTCGGGTGGCACCTCGACGATGGTGGGTTCGACGTAGTCCGTCGTGTACGCCGTGATCTGGGGAACCCAGCGCTTCTCGCCGGGCTTGGCCGGCCGCTTCTTCTGCGCGGCCCGGACGCTCGGCGGCTGGTAGATGCCACCGACGTAGCACGCCTTGAAGCGAACGAGGTCCTCAGTGCCCACCTTGAGGTAACCACCACCAGGCTCGCGCGGCAGCTCGTAGGCGTCGGGGACACCGAGGACGGCCCGGCTCTCGGCGGCTGAGAAGGTCCGCAGACCGATGCGGTAGGACAGGTGCGTGTCCAGGCCGCGCAGGCGCCCCGCCTCCAGACGCTGCGACGCCAACAAGAGGTGGACGCCGAGGCTTCGACCCAACCGCCCGATCATCACGAACAGCTCGATGAACTCGGGCTTGGCCGAGAGCAGCTCGCTGAACTCGTCGACCACGATCCACAACGACGGCAGCGGGTCGAGCGGCTTGCCCTTGGCCCGGTCCTCCTCGTAGTCGCGGAGGGATCCGTAGTTGCCGGCGTGCCGGAGCAGCTCCTGCCGCCGGTTCATCTCACCGGCGAGCGCGTCCTGCATCCGGTCGACGAGGATGAGCTCCTCCTCGAGGTTCGTGATGACCGCCGAGACGTGCGGGAGGCTGTCCAGCCCCAGGAACGTCGCACCACCCTTGAAGTCGACGAGGACGAAGTTGAGGACGTCGGGCGAGTGCGTCACCGCCATGCCGAGCACGAGCGTGCGCAGCACCTCCGACTTACCGGAACCGGTGGCGCCGATCACGAGGCCGTGGGGGCCCATGCCTCCTTGCGCGGACTCCTTGATGTCGAGCTCGACCGGCTGACCGTCCGGGGTGAGCCCGAACGGGATCCGCAGCCGCTCGTGTCGCGGCCGCGGCTTCCAGATCACCTCTGGGTCGAGGTTGTAGGCGTCGGGGATGCCGAGGAGGCTCATCAACTCCAGTTCGTACTGGGGCTTCTCCTCGACCTCCTCCGCCTCGGTGGCCGCAGCCCCTCCACCCGCCCGGGTGGTCGACCGCAGGGGCGCGAGCTGACGGGCGAACGCCTCGGACTGCAGCACCGTCAGCTTGTCCGGCCGACCGAGCAGCGTCTCCCGCTCCGAACCATCCCGGTCGACGCTGATGTGGAAGACCTCGTCACTGGTGACCCGCAACCGCATGACGCCGTCACCGGGCCGGCGCACGGCGTTGCCGGTGAGGTCGACCAGGGTGACACCCTGGGGCGGAGCGTTGAGCAGCTTGGAGTCGTGGCTGACGTGGCCGCCGTCCACGATGACGACGACGTGCGGCTGGTCGGTGAGTGGCTTGGCATTGGGGGCGAAGAAGGGACGGTTGCCGAGCTGGTCGGCGAGCAGACGCTCGAGGTCCGACAGCGACGAGCCGACGAGGCGGACGTGGCCCGCGCCGTCCGTGTGGGTGGGATGCAACGCGTGCGGGAGCCACTTGACCCAGTCCCATTCCGCGCGCCGGTCCGGCGCCAGACACATGGCCACCATCAGCTCGTGGGGCGCGTGGAACGCCGCAAGGTGGGCGAGCATCGCCCGCATCAAGGACCGGATAGCCTCCGGGTCGCCGTCGAGACGGACGTGCGCGAACGCCCGAAGGTTCACCGCGATGGGCACGTCCCGGACCGTGCGGTGAGTCTGGATGAACCTCCGCAGCGCGCCGGCGGCGACCGGCTCGAGGTCCTCGACCGGCTTGGTCTCGGGAGCGATGAGCTTGAGGACGAAGCGCTGCGACCCACGAGCCAGGCGGACGTGGCCGAAGTCGTTGTCGACCGGGCGCCGCTCCCACAGGCGACGGCTGAGGGGGAGCACCCACAGGGAGTCGGGATCGGGGTAGCGCCACTCAAGGGCCTCGCGCTGGCGGCTCGCCGCGGTCTGCACTCGCTTGCGGACCTGCTTGAGGTAGCGCAGGTAGTCCCGACGACTCGCGTCGACCTGGTGCTTGCGCTCACCGCCCCTGCCGCCACCGCTCAGCTGGCTCAGGTACATCCCGAGCATGGAGACGGCCATCGTGGCGCTCATGATCATGCGGATGCCCTGGCCGCCTCCGCTCGACATGATGAACGCCATGACGGCGGCGCCACCCAGCATCGGAAGGAGACCGAACAAGCGCTGCATGGCACTGCCCGGGGTGACCTCGGGCAGCTCCGGCGGCGCCTCGAAGAGGATCTCCCCCTTGGGCATCGCCGGTGGCGGCTTGCGGCCTGGTCGGCGGTAGAGCACCGTGCTCACGCGGCTGTTCCTCCTCTGCGGTGGCCCGCCTTTCGACGGCCGGACGAGGACCGACGTTCGAGGCCGGCCTCGTCCCTCACCCACGGCTGGCCGCCCTCGCGGCACCCAGCGTCGGACGAGGTCACTTGAGTACCTGTGCCAGTCCTACCTCGGCCGGCTGGACCCCGGCTTCCCGCCTCCGCGGTGAGTGATCGAAACGCTGACCCGGCCACGACCCCGCCCACGGAGGCTCCGGAGAATGCTAACGATGTGGCACGACCCCGTGCCTTCCCGGAAGTCGGTAGTCTCCGGGTTCCATCAGAGTGCTCGAGCCGGACGAGGAGATCAACCGTGGAGGTCAACAGCGGTGTCGAGTTGTGCCGCGTCACGGTCGTCGCACCGCGCACTCGGATGGATCTCGCCCTTCCCACCGACACCCCGCTGGCGGACCTACTCCCCACTCTTCTCCGGTACGCCGGCGAGAGCCCTGACGACCCCGCGTTCCTGCGCGGTGGATGGGTGCTGCAGCGCCTAGGGGAGGAGCCCTTCGACCCGTCCCAGCGGCTGTCCAGCCTCGGCATCCGGGACGGTGACGTGCTACACCTCCGTCACCGCGAGCTGTCGATCCCGGAGTTCTCGTTCGATGACGTCGCGGACGCCATCGCGGTCGCCACCCGTGAGCGACGCGCGGCCTGGGAGCCATCCGATGCGCGGAGCGCGGCGCTCGCCGTGGGAGGCCTGTTCTTCCTGCTCGGCACTCTGACGATCCTCTGGAGCGGTCCGCCCTGGCTGCTGCCGACCATCGTCTCGCTCGTCGGCGCGGTGGGCTTGCTCGGCGGTGCCGCCGCCATGTCGCGAGCGTTCGGTCACGGGCGGGTGGGCGTCCTGCTCGGCGCGGCGGCGGTCGCCTACGCCGGCGTCGGTGGCCTGGTCGCGCTCGGTGGCGACGGTGGCATCAGCTCGTTCGGTGCCGCCCAGCTGCTCATGGCCTTCGGCCTCATGTTCGTGATGTCGGCGCTCGCCGGCCTGGCCGTCCAGCACGGCTGGGACGGGTTCTTCGGCGCGGCGGCAGCGTGCCTCGTCGGGATGCTCGCCACCACAGCTGTCTTGGTGCTGGAAGACGTCACCGCGTCGGCCGCCGCGGCGGTCGCCGTCGCCGTGGCGCTCGCGGTCGTCCCGTTCCTGCCCACGTGGTGCGCCCGCCTGGCGCAGCTCCCCCTCCCCCAGCTGCCCACCAGCTCCGAAGACCTCCGCCGACAGACCGACGTGCTGCCCGGCCCGACCGTGCTCCAGCAGGCCATCACCGCCGATCGACTGATGGCCGCACTCGTCGCCGCGTCCACGACCGTCTGTGTCGTGGGATCGCTCTACCTGTCGGGGGAGCCGGGCTGGTTCGGGCTGTCCTTGACCGCGGTGACGGCGCTGGCGCTGTTCCTCCGCTCCAGGCACTTCCGTGGTCGGACACACCGTCGCTGGCTCGTCGGCGGCGGTGCCCTCATCTCGGTGCTCGTGGTCTTCCGGCTCGCGAACCTCGACAACGTGCTGCTCGTGGTGCTCGCGGTGGGCCTGCCGTGCCTGGTGGTTGCCGCGAGCCTGGCCGTCTGGGCGGTGAGCATGCCGGGTCGACGGCTGTCGCCCTACTGGGGCCGGGCCACCGACATCTTCGAGGTGCTCGTCCTGCTGGGCGTCGTGCCTCTCACCCTGGGGGCCGTGGGCGTCTACCGAGCCATCCTCGAGCTGTTCGGGTGAGCGAGCAGCCCGCTCATCCCAGAGGACCGAACAGGCGCTGCTCCAGCGTGCTGAGGCCGAGCCGACCGAACGCGAGCTGTCCCGCGGCGGCGACCGCGAGCACGTCCGGCGGCATCTGCGTGAGCCACGCGGCACGGTCCTTGGCCAACCCGAAACCCCGCCGGGCCACGTCGGCGGCCTGACTCGACAACCTTTGGGTGACCAGGAGGTCGTAGGAGCGCAGCCGGGCCTCATCGGCGGGCGCCAAGTCGGACTGGACGCAGACGAACGTCTGCCAGTCGCCCTGCTCCCACCGCGGCAGCGCCTGATGGTCACGAGTCGCGTCGACCACGAGGGAGGGCCGAGCCACGCTGCCGGTGGCGTTCACTCGTGCGCCCGTCGGCAGCACCGTGAGCCAGGCCGGACCGCGCGGCACCGCCTGCACCAGTCGGCTCCACGCCGCGACCGCGTCGGTGACGACCGTCACATGCGCGCCCACTGCGACCGCCCGGAAGGCGATGAGCTGCGCGAGCCGGCCGGGCGACACCACGCACATCCGGACGGGGTCGCTCCGGAACAGGCGGACGACGAGCGCGCCGGACTGCCCCGAGCCCAGGACGAGACCAGACGGCGGGAGAACCAGACTCGTGTCGGCGAGCTCCTGCGCATGCGTCTCGTGCGCTTGCACCCGCGGCAGGAGGTTCACAGGGCACCTCCGCCCAGCGGAACCGTCGCGAGCACACCCGGGAGCTGCTCACCGTCCAGGCGGAGGAGCCCGACCTTGCTCCTGCCTGCCAGTCTGGACAGCTCGTGGAACGATCTCCGGGCGGTCTTGGCGTTCTCCGCGGTCACCCGGACGAACGACGAGCAGCGCACGGTGTTCTCCGGCGTCCACGTCAACGTCAGCGAGGCCGTGGCGGAGAGGACGGGCAAGCCTGCCATGGCGGCGAGGACCTTCGACAGAGCGGGCAGGCCCGTCTGGGGCACGCCCCGCACCCAGCCGGCGACGTGAGCCACGCCATCGCAGCTCCATCCACGCCAGGTCTCAGCCGTTCGACGCTCACGACGGGACATCGGCGTGTAGTGCGGGTCGACGTTCAACGTGAGGGTGAGGACGTCGCGCAGCTCGCTCTCCTCCAACGGACGGCACGGCAGGCCGGACGACGACAAGACCTTGGTGGCCCGCCCGGCGATGGCGCGCAGCGCGCGACGGACGGCGTCGACCGTGTCGCCGTCCAGCGTCGCCGCCGTGCCACCCCGCCCTGGCTCGAGGCGCAGCGCGACCCACCACGACATGACCGCTGGGGTGATGCCCTGGCTGATCTCGTAATACGAGCTCCCGAGCTGGGCGCCGTAGGGACCCAGGGAGGGCGCGGGAGCAGGCAGCACCCGCATCACGACCTGAGCGGACGCCAACCGCACGCCCTCCGCCTCGGCGAGCGTGGCGAGAGCACCCAGCGGGATGGCCACCGGGTCGGCGGACGCGATCAGGTCCTCACGGTCGGGTCCGAGCAGAACGACGTAGCCGGAGCCGTCATGCGCGACACCGACCGGACGCCCACCACGGCGGCCCGGGAGCGAGGCGAGCTCGAAGTGGGGGAGCCACTCCCGCAGCGGGGCGAGGCCCGGGTCGTGCGGAGGCGCGACCGTCGCCCTCGTGTTGCGCGCGCGGAACGCGAGCCAGACCCGCAGCCACCTCCAGAGAGGACGCCCGTTCCACCACACGACGGTGAGGACGGCGATGACCAGGAGGACGACGACGCTCGTGACCAGCACCCACCCGCCGGTGCTCAGGCCCACCGCGACGAGGCCGAGTCCGACTTGCCACGCCACCAACGGCGCGACCGGCACGGGACCGAGGTGAGCGCCAGGGTAGGTGCGGACCAAGCGGGCCGGAGCTCGGCGCGGCCGGGCGCTCGCCTGCGTCGCGCGTGCCTGGGCGCCTGGGCGGCGCGGTGGCGCGCTGATCGGCTGCTCCCGCACGGCGGCCATGGCTCTCCTCCCGTCGACCGGGCTCCGGTGCGTTGCCGGCGACGCCACAATCGCGACGGCGGCACGAGCCCGGCATCCGGCTCGCCGGCATATCGTAGTGTCGCCGTCCGGCGCCCCGCCGGCGCCGGCGATGCCCGGCGCCGCGATCCGACCGCCCCGACACCACCGCGGCCGGATCCAGATCGCGACCACGAGGGACGACGATGCAAACCCGACGCGACCAACTGCAGGCGTATCGCTACCTCTTGCGCCGGATTCTCGCCGCGATGCTCGGCAGTGAACCGGAGTCGCTCGAGCAGCCCATGCGCCGAGTCTCCACCGCGACGTTCGCCGGCGCCATGGTCGGCGCGCTGGCCTGTGCCGGGGTCGCGTTGTATGGGTGGCTCGCCGACACGAACGCCACCAGGTGGAAGAACGAGCCGAACGCGCTCATCGTCGAGAAGGAGACCAACGCCGCCTACCTCTACCTGCCGAAGTCTCAGCTCGCGTCCGGCGGCGACCAGCCCGCGACGCCGGAGCCGCCAGCTGGCCTCACGGGTGAGCGCGACGAGAAGGACATGGTCCTCGTCCAGGTGCTCAACTACACCTCGGCGCAGCTCATCCTGGACGGTCCGGTGAAGGTCGTCCGGGTGTCGAAGAAGTCGCTCGAGGGGATCCCTCGCGGACCACGGGTCGGGATCCCGCTGGCTCCCAATTCCGTTCCCGACAAGGAGAACCTGGTTTTCGCGCCGTGGACGGTGTGCTCCACGGCTCGCACGGTCGATGACCAGACTCGGCTTCGCGTCGACCTCGTCATCGGGACCGCGAACGAGGAGCTCGACGCCGACCCGATCGGGGACCGTGGGCTCTTGGTGAGCGCTCCCGACGGCACCACCCACCTGGTGTGGAAGGGCAAGCGTCTCGAGGTTGACGCGGACGCTCTGCGCAGCTTGAGCCTTTCGCCGTCGTCGGCCGTCCCCGTGAGCGAGATGTGGCTCGGCACGATCGAGGCTGGACAACCGCTGGCCGCTCCGGTGGTCCCCCAGCGTGGCAACCCCAGCCCCTTCCAGATCGAGGGTCGCACCGCGACGATCGGCCAGGTCTTCCACACGCCCAGCCCGGACGCCTACTTCGTGATGCTGGAGGACGGCTTCTCGAGGATCTCCGAGGTGCAGGCGCTCCTGCTCTTGGGGAGTGGCACCGCCCGCGAGGGCGGACGCGTGCAGACCGAGCCCACCGAGATCCCGATCAGCGCGGTCAACCAGGCGAGCTCGCAGACCGCCACGATGCTCGTCCCTGACCTGCCTGAGACGCCACCGGAGCTGGTCGACCTGGGCAGCGCGGACGGCGTGCCGGTGTGCCTGTCCTACGAGGACCCCGAGGAGGGTGTGACCGTCCTCACCGGCGGCAGGCTTCCGGCACCCGCGGAGACCGCGACGGACACGGCCGACGACCCCAACACCGGTGGCGGGACGGTTGGTCTGGCCGACCGTGTCCTCGTCCCGCCGGGGAAGGGCACCATCGTGGGCCTCCTGCCCGGGCGCGACCTCGACCCGCAGGGCTACTTCCTCATCACCGAAGACGGCGTGAAGTACCCCGTGCCCGATCGGCAGACGCTCGCCAAGCTGGGCTACAACGGCGTCGACCCGCTCCTGGTGCCGCCGTCGATGCTGCGCCTCATCCCCCAAGGGCCGGCGCTCACCACGGAAGCGGCGCACCGCACGGCGGCGTTCGAACCCTCTCGTCAGTGAATCGTGCCCAGCGGGACGGGCGCGTGCCGCGTGGGGAGCTCACCAGCAGGTCGCGCGTTCCCCAGGTGTCTGCGCGGACTCGCCGCCTGGCGTGCCCCGTCCCGCGGGCCTATCGTGATCAACATCGCGGTGTGTGGAGACGCCCACCGGGAGTTATCCACAGGCGGGGTGAATCCCTCTGACGGGAACGCCCCGTTTCGCGTTAGCGTGGTGCAGCGCTGGGTGCCAACCAGCGAGGGGCCTCCGACCGTCGTGCAGACGGGCACTCAGGTCACAAGCGATTCGGCACCCCGACGTTGTGAAGCGGAGGCAGGTCCCGCGACAGGCAGCGCCCGGGACAACCGGGTCGAGACGAGGAGGTAGGTGTGGGAGCAGCCCAGCAAGACAGAGCCGCGATGGCGGAGGCCGCGCAGCGAGTTGGCGACGCCTTCGACGTCATCGTCGGCATCAAGGGCAAGCTGCGCGAGTACAAGTCCGAGGCCCTCGGCCAGTGGGAAGGCAACGCGGCGAACGCCTTCAGCAGGGTCATGGACACCTTCGACGAGAAGTTCCAGGTGGTCTGTGACGCCCTCAACGACCTGCGGGAAAAGATGGGCGCCGCTCGGATGAGCTACGAGGCCACCGAGGAGCAGCAGCAGGAGGCGGTCAACAAGATCGACGCGCTGCTCAACGGCCTCACCTGATCCGGCCCTCCCTGAACTCGACCACCATCGCACGGAGGTTTCACATCCATGACCGACTTCACCAGATGGAATGCTGAGGCGCTCGACCAGCTTCAGGCGAACCTGCGCCTCGCCTACCGCGGTGTCGAGGACGAGACCAACGACCTCGAGAGGGAGCTCGAGCAGAAGCTCGCCGAGTGGAGCGGTGAGGCCAGGGAGGCTTACTGGCAGGCCAAGGCCCAGTGGGAGAAGGCCATTGGTGAGCTCAACGATGTGCTCGCCCAGCTTGGCGCTGCGGTCGAGAACATCAGGACGAACTACACCGCGACCGAGCGGGCCAACACCACGCTCTTTCAGTGACCAGGTCGCACGGTCGGCAGTGGGTAGATCCCGGTCACCTCGTGGCCGGGATCTACCCATGTCTGACGTCGGTTCTCGTGACCCCGCCTGGGTTGATTGGGTAAGCCGATCCCCGCTGACGTTCCTGACTGGCGTGGCGCTGAGCCGGAGGCGGGACGACATCCCTGCCCGCCATCACAACTCCACCGTCACGCTCTCCCGGGTGGTCTGGCGAACTTGGACGGCTGCCCAGATCGCGGACACCGCGACGAGCAGCGCGCCACCGCCGAGGATGACGTAACCGACGACGATCTGCCCTGGGTCGGTGCTCACGTGGAGGCCGAGGGCGACGGCGATGGCAGCGAACGCCGCTCCCGTGAGCAACCACCAGGGCAACGCGAACCCACCCCCGACCTGTCGGAGCTTGACGAGCAGGACGCCGGTCAGCACGGCCGCGGCCACGGTGACCACGGCGGCGACCAGGAAGAGCACCAGGTTGAGGTCGTCGCTTCGGGTGGCCGCTTCTCGGGTCACCTCGTCAGGTGCGGCCGCCAAGTCGGCGAAGATGCCGCGCCTAGGCCCTAGTGCGAAGACGCCGTAGACCACGGCCACGACCGCCTCGAGCGCGAGAACGCCGATCACCACGCGCGCGAGAAGTCTGGAGACGACGGTGCGCGGCCGCGGTGGCTCGGGCGGCAGCTGCGACACCGACGCCTCCGGGAGACGAGCCGTCCAACGCCCGCTGGCGTACTGAGGTGGCGTCTGCCAGGGAGCGGCGTCCTCCGAACCCGACCACGGGGGCGACTCACGGGTCGGCGCCTGGCGAGCCCACGACGGCGGCACCGGTCGAGGCGTACCGGCCGTACCGGGGTACGTCGCGCCCTCCACGGATGCCGCCGGCCCGCCGGGAGATGCTGACTCACCGGGACCGGACGGCTGTCCGGACGAGTCAGGGGCTGGCGGCTGTGATCCCTGCGCTGACGTCGGGCGCTGCGGGGTCCAGGTGCCCGGCACGCTTGGTGTCGACTCGCCGGGATCGGCGAGCGCTAGTCCACAACCAGGGCAGACATGAGAGCTCGCCGAGCCGTGGAAGCCACACCGTGGACAGCGCATGGACAAGGCCTTCATCGTCGAAGTCGGACGGGACGCGCGCGAGCCTACCTGTCCGGCACTACCCATCGGCGCAGGCCGGGCTGTGCCGGGGCACCGTCTGAAGCCCGCCACGCACGGGTGGTCACGGTCACTCTCCAGCCCACCTACGTGGGCTGCGACCGGAGGAACGCGCCGAAGTGCGGCACCGTGAACGCGACGTGGCCGCGCTCGGAGGCGTACACGAGCCCTTTCTTGATGAGGGCGTCACGCGCCGGTGACAGGCTCTGTGGCTTGCGACCGAGCAGCGCGGCGACATCGCCCGTGGCGACGGGACCGTCCCCGCGCTCGGCCCCCAGCTCCGCCATGGCACGCATGTAGTCGCGCTCCGCCGGGGTCGCGCGTTCGTACCGTGACCCGAAGAAGCCGACCGCCAGCTCCGCCTCCGCCTCGGGTGTGGCGACCTTGACGTCGTCGGCGGTGATCGGGCTTCTCGGCGCGACATCCCAGGTCGCCTTGCCGAAGGCTTGGATGAAGTAGGGGTAGCCGTCGGTGACCTCGTAGAGCGCGTCGAGCGCCGCTGGCTCGTACTCCACCCCCTCGCTGGCCGCGGGGAGTGTGAGCGCACGGTCGGCCGCCGCCCGGTCCAGACGCCCGACGGAGACGTAACGGAACAGCCGTTCCGCGTACGACTTGCTCGCCGACAAGGCGGTCGGGAGGTGCGGGAGGCCCGCACCCACCACCACGAAGGGCACGCCGAGCTGGCTGATCTCGTGACAGGCGCCACACAGCGCGGCCAGCTCCTCGGACGGGATGTCCTGCATCTCGTCGATGAAGACGGCGATGCCCACGCCGAGGTCACGCGCGAGCTCTCCCGCGGCGGTGAACAGCTCGATGAGGTCGGTCTCGAGGTCGCCCGAGTCGGCCCGGCCGCGCGCGGCCGGGACGTCGTACGGAGGTCGCCAGCGGACTCCCTTGCGCTCGTTGGCCGACGTCTGGAGCGCGAACGCCTTGAGGACGCCCAGGAACTCGTCGACTCGGTCCGGATCTCGGTGGCGTGGGGCCAGCTCGCGGCTCGCCGCGTGGAGGGCCTGCGCGATCGGAAGCCGGATCGGTCGGTCCGGTCGGGCCTCGACCTTGCCGGTGCCCCAGGCCCGGGTGAGCGCGAGTGAGCGCATGGCGTTGAGCAGAACGGTCTTGCCCACGCCACGAAGGCCGGAGAGGACGAGGCTTCGCTCGGGACGCCCAGCTGCGACGCGTTCGAGGACGACCTCGAACTGGCGTACCTCACGGTCGCGGCCGGCGAGCTCGGGAGGACGCTGGCCGGCCCCGGGGGCGTAGGGATTTCGTACGGGGTCCACGCTGCGAGAGTATGGGCGAATCTAACGAGAACCCTAGATTTCGCTAGAAGCGGATAGTCGCGTGTCGAGTCGGCGAGTGAACCACCCCCTCGCGGAAGCGCCGCCTCGCCCGAGGAAGTCGATGACGGTGTATCGCGCCGTCTAGCGAAAGCACTAGATTCCCCTAGAGACGCCTAGCGGTCTTCCGGAGACCAGAAGTACTGCTCGGGGCCGGACGGTCCGGGCTCACAGCAGTCGTCGACCATGGATCGCACGACATTCCGCAGCCCGTCTTGGACGACGTTGTAGCGCGCGGCCGGGAGCGCGGTGCCGATGACGTAGAACTCCTCCTGGCTGATCCGCAGGATCTCCATGAAGAGCTCCTCACGCCGCCGCTTGTCCGGCGTGATCTTGATCTCGTCGAAGAGCTCCATCTGCCGGCGCGGGCCCGGAGGGGGCTCGACGCCCGCCGTTCCGCCGGTCTGGTACCACCGCCCCCACTCCACCGCATAGGCCGCGTCGACGCTGACCGGGAAATACCACTGCGGGGTCAGCAAGGGCAGCAGGCCTCCGTCACCGTCGTCCATGACCGCGTCGTGCTCGTTGGCCTCGATCCGGGTGAACAACAGGGTGGGGTCCTGGATCTTCACCCGCACGTCCACGCCGATCTGCTTCCAGTACTGGGAGGCGAACTGCGCGATGTCCGCCCACAGCGGGTTGAAGTTCGTGCGGACCTCCAGGGTGAAGCCCAGCCGCCGACCGTCCGGACGCAGCCGGAACCCGTCCCGATCCCGCCGACGGTAGCCGGCCGCGTCCAGATGGTCGTTCGCCTTCGCCACGTCGTACTCGAGGTACTGCGTGGCCAGCCCTTCCAGGTAGAGCCCGGACTCCGGACGCGGCGAGGTCTGCCACGGCTCACCCTGGCCGAGGAGGACCACCTTGATGAGCTCCTCGCGGTTCAACGCGTGGGAGAGGGCGATTCGGAAGTCCTTGTTCTGCAGGACCGCCCGCATGGCGGGGTCCTTGTGGGTGAGGTTGAGGACGAACGTCGCGTCGTTCATCCGCGACGAGACGATGTCGATGAAGTGGTATCGCCCCTTGTCGCGGCCGCCCGCCAAGACCGGCTTGCTCTGCAACGTCACGAGGCCCGGGGTGACCAAGCTGTAGCCGCCTTCGGTGAGCTTGAGGGTGCTGACCTGGGGATCGGTGATGATGTCGAAGACCACCTCGTCGAGGTACGGCAGCTGCCGGCCTTCGGGATCGGTCTTCCAGTAGTAGGGGTTGCGCCGAAGGACCAGGCGGTTGCCGGTCAGTGGCTCGACCACACGCCACGGGAAGATGCACGGCAGGTCGGGGTTCTGCCAGGCCGAGAGCTCGCCGGGGCCCGTGCCACCCTTCGCCAGGAACATCTCCGTCCAGTCGGCGAACCCCTCGTCCTTGGCCTGCTCGTCGGCGTCCGGGTTGTACTTCAGGTGGAACTGCTCCAGGTAGTGCCGGGGCAGGGTGTGCAGCTGCGACCCACCGTTGGAGGCGAGCTGTTCGAGGAACAAGCCGTGCGGCTCGGAGAAGGTGAAGCGCACGGTGTGGTCGTCGAGCTTCTCCAGCTTCGCCGGAACGCCGTCCGGAGCGAACTGCGCCGACATCACCGGATAGAGCTCCTTGACGCTCAACACGTCGTCGTAGGCGAAGAGCAGGTCGTCGGCGGTGTAGGGCTCGCCGTCCGACCACTTCATGCCCTCACGAAGGGCGAAGGTGTAGGCCCGGCCGTCCCGTGACACCTCCCACGACTCCGCGACGTTGGCGGAGACGTTCCGCTGGTCGGCGTCCCAGCGCACGAGAGGTTCGTACGCTGCCGACCCGACCAGGTGAGGGTCAGCGTCGACAGAGGTGAGGATGGTCTTCCAGGTGCCGCCGTACCTGCCCATGCGCTCGGCGGGCCGGACGACCATCGGCTTCACCGGAAGGCGCTCGGCCCGTGGCGGAAGCGCGCCGGCCTTGACCTGTTCGGCGAGCGCCGGTGCTTCCTTGAGGGCGCGGTCCGCGGAACGCGAGGCGCTGTCAGCCTTCCCGGCCGGCTTGACGGACAACGCCTCACACCCGGCCACCGCCACCGTGACGGCAGTGGTGACGCCGAGCCGGAGCAGATCGCGTCGGCTGGACCGAGGAACCGGTGATCTCATCACGATCACTCCTCGAGGGATTGCGCGGGCCGCCAGGCTGCTGGCATCCGGCTCCGGTCGCGCCGTCCGGCGCGGATCAACGATCCCTGCTGCAGGGCCCGTGAGACCGGTCGGCCCGAAGGACACGGCGGGTGGGTGACGTCACGTATCGGTCCGGTGACGCCATGATCGAAACCGATTCGCGTGTTGTCTAGGTCACATCTGGCGAGCGAGGGGATCGGGACCCAACTCGGTCACCGGCTCCTCGACCCGCGGGTCCTCCGCCAGCCACGGCAGCGCACACCCGGCGACGAGCATGACGAGAGCGCTCGCGGTCAACGTCACCGTGAAGAGGTTGTTCGCCATTCCTTGGATGAGGAACGCCAGCACGGCTACTCCGATGCCAAGCGGCTCCGCCCGGGCGAGCCCGGCTCGCTCGCGCGCTCGACGAATGACCGTGATCGCGACGGCGGCCAGCCCGACGTTCACCAGGAGCGCTCCGACCAGACCGAGGACGCCGTTCTCGGCCGCCGCGAGGAGCACCGTGTTGTGCGCGTTGCTGCCAGCCACCCCGAACGACGTCGCGCGGTAGCGCTCCGGATCGGCGGCGGTGAACGTCGCCTGCTCGCCCGGCCCCACACCGGTGAGCGGATAGTCGGCGAACACCCGAAGCGCGGAGGTGTACAGAGCCAGGCGGTCGGTCCGGTCATGGAGCACCCGGTCGAGCAGCGGTGTCCACACGAGCAGCGCCGCGACACCGACGGCCGCCACCGCGCCCCCCGCCAGCGCCCACCGACGGCGCTGCCGGAGGACATCCACCAGCCCGGCCAAGCGGCGGGTGAGGACGAGCAGCAGGAGGCAGGCGACGACGGTGACCGCGAGCGAGCTCCGGGTGTACGTCAGCACCAGCGCGATCCCCTGGACGACAACCCCGGCCAGCCAACCGATCCGGTGCCGGGTGGAGGTCGCGTCGAGGGCGATGCCACACGTGACGGGGATCGACAGCACGAGCAGGGCGCCCAGGAAGTTGGGTGACAGGTCCAGCGTGCCGGTCACCCGACCTGGGATCTCGCCCACGAGCGCGGTGTTGCCGCTCGCCTCCTGCAGACCGAAGCCGCCGGGGAAGCCGACGACGTAGGCCACCAGGCTGAACGCCGACTCGAAGATCCCGACCCCGGCGAGCGCCCGACCGACGACGTACCGGGTCAGGTCGCGCGGCGTCTGCGCCAGCACGACGACGGCCATGACGAGGTAGAGCAGCACGCGGGCGGGCCCGCGGAGCAGCATCCCCACCGTCTCCGGCACGGTCTCGGCGTTGACGAATGACGAGACGCACGCGCCCGCGGCCACCAGGCCCACACCGACCACGAGCGTCCGCCCGAACGGAACCCGGTCCAGGCGCCCCCGCCGCACCGCGCCCGGCAGCAGCACGACGAGACCCAGCAGGAACAGGGCGTCGTCGGCGCCGATGCCGAACGCCACAGTCTGGTGCGGCGGGACGACCGTGAGGACAGCGACGAGCAGGCCGAACGAGGGCGTCCACCGCCGCAAGGTCGGCGTCCACCGCCACACCGCCAGCGCCGCCACCACCGCGGCGACCCCGAAGGCGAGGGAGATCATCGCCGCCCCTCCCCCTCGCCCGCGCCAGGCAACCGGTCCGCGTCGAGGACGTTCTCCCGCACCACGTGCTGGACCCGGATGTCGACCGCGCCCGGCTCGGCACGCACCGCGTGGACGGCGCCAGCCACCTTGATGTCCTTGATCCGCACGTGACGCGACCGGCCGGACAGGCAGATGCCGTCGCCGTCCTTGACGAAGACGGGGTAGTTGTTGGGGTTCGCGCGTCGGGTGCGGATGAACAGCGTCCCGTGCTCCCACCACGACGCCTCCTCAGCGGTGTCCGGAGGCCTGCGTGGGTAGCCGGTCATGGCGATCCCGCCGACGCGCACCAGCCCGAGATCCGGGTCTCCGAAAAGCCGGATGTGGTTCGGCCAGGGCGTGCTCCAGGTCTGGCGGCCGTCGCTCTCCTCCTCGACCAGCCGCCACGGTCCGGGCACCCTCCGGTTGGTGGTGAAGACGGTCGGGTTCAGGGTGTTGGTGTAGACGTTGCGGCGGATCACGACGGGACGATCCGGCGTGCCCCGCACCGTGAGGCACTTGGTGCCGGTGCCCGGATAGACCAGCCGGTGGCCGTAGCCCGTGATGAGAATCGTGGTGCCGGGCTCGGCCCGACGGACCGCCTCCTCGAGCGTGGCGAGCGGAGTCTCCGGGGTCCGCCCATCGTGGTGGTCGGCGCCGATGCGCCGGTCGACGTAGAGCGTGGACGGCAGGTTGGCCCTGGCGGGCGGCATCGCGATGTCGGCGACCACGCTCACCGCCAGCACGGCCGCCGCCACCAACGCCAGCGTGGGCGTCGCCCGCCGGATCACCTCCGTCAGCGGCGTCCCTCGCGTCGGCGCGCTCATCCGGCCACCTGGTGGCGGGTCGCGGCCGGCAGACCGAGCAGGGAGACGTAGTGATGGACGGTCCGCTCGGCGGCGGCCACCATGTCGTGCTGGCGCGCCACCTCGTCACCCGCGCGGACCAGAGCGGCACGGCGGTCCGCGTCGCGCACGGCGTTGAGCGCTCGCACCAGCGCGTCGGCGAGGTCGCCGGGATCCTCAGGGCGACACGTGAACCCCGTGACACCGTCGGTGACCGACTCGGCGAGTCCGCCGATCCCAGACACCACGGGAACGCAGCCGGCCGCCATCGCTTCCAGCGGCGCCAGGCCCAGCGCCTCCTCCCGGGAGGGGACGACGAGGATCTCGGCGGCGGCCATCTCCGCCGCGACACGCTCCTGCGGGAGAGCCCCGACGAACTCCACCCGCGCACCCGTCCGCCTCGCCTGCTCCTCCAGCGTCGCCCGCTCCGGACCATCACCCACGACGCGCAGCGGCGGGACCTCCTCGCTCCGTCGGCCGAGCTCCGCCAGCGCGTCGAGGAGGACGTCCAGGCCCTTGCGCGGGATGAGGTTGGCGACGAAGAGGAGGTGGTCCTCCCGTCTCACGGCCTCTCGCGCCGCGGCGAAGTCGGCGTAGCGGATGCCAGGAGAGACCAAGGCCACCCGCTCGGGTGGGACACCCAGTCGCCGCTCCACCTCGCCGGCCAGGAAGGTGCTGTTGGCGACGACGAGCGAGGCTCGACCGAAGACGAAGCGGCACAGCGCACGGTCGACGGGGGAGCGGTCAGGCAGGCGGAGGACGTCACTGCCATGGGCGAACAGGACGAGTGGTGCTCCCAGCCGTACCGCCAGGGGCCAGGCCAGCGGGCCGGTGGGGTAGGCGATGTGCGCCTCGACGACGGTCGGCTGCACAGGACGTCGGGACAGCGCCGCTCGTCCGACGCCGGCGAGCAGGCTCGCGTACCGGCGAGCGGCCGACGGGTGATCCTCGACCGCCACGACCTCGACGTCGTGACCGAGCTGGCGGAGCGCCTCGACCCGGTTGGCGACGAAGCACCCCCACGCGGGCCGGCGTCGGCTGGGCCACAGGTTGGTGACAACGACGATGCGCAGGTGCGGCTTCACAGTGGCTCCGGAATCCCAGCTCGCCCTCGGCGCCCGCCCGCGACCGGCGTGAGCCCACGGTCGGCCACTCGGGCATGATGCAAGGCGCCGCTCAACGCCCGAGTGTGCCTCGAAGCGGGGCCCCAGCCCGCGCGGTGGGGGTCGGTCGGATCAAGGTCGTGGACATGACAGTGCGGAACGATACCCTGCCCGGTGCGGCTGGCCAGGCGGCGCATCGGCGCCTGGTCGGGCGCCTGCTGCGGGGTACGGCCTGGTCCATGGTGGGGATCGCGGCGCTCGGCCTCACCCGCCTGATCTACACCGCGCTCGTCGGCCGGACCGGCGACCCGGCGCGGCTGGCCGAGGTCAACGCCCAGGTGTCGCTGGCCTTCTTCGCCACGTTCGCGACCGCCGCGGCGACCGGCGCCGGGGCGTCGAAGTTCCTGCCCCTCCTCACCGCCAGCTCGGGGCCCGCCGCGGCCGCCGCCGTCCGGCGCCGCCTGCGCCACTGGACGATCCTCAGCACCGGAACGGTGACGGCCGGCATCGCCGCTCTAGGACCCTGGCTGCTTCCTGGGACCGGGTACGACGGCGTGGTGGAGGTGTGCGCGCTCACCGTCGCGTACGGCGCCTACTCCTACACCAAGTCGGTTCTCTACGGATTCCACCTGGCCCATCGGTACGCCGTGCTCGAGGTGTGCGCCGACACGGCGATCCTCGTCCTCACCGTGGCCGCGGTCTGGTGGGCGCCGGACCTGGTGCTGGCTCCCCTGGTCATCGGGTACGCGGCGTTCGCGATCGGCGCCACGCTGTCGACGCCCCGGCACGTGCCCGGTCCGATTCCGCCGGTCGGTGCTGAGCTCGGCGGCTTCGTCGCGTTCACGGCGCTGGGTATCGCGGCGGGACAGGGCTTCTTCCAGATCTCGATGGTGGTCGCCCGACACACTGCTGACGGCGGTGACGCTGGCGCCTACGCGGCGGCGATGGCACTCGTCAGCCCGGCGTTCTTCCTCCCGCGCGCCCTCGCCCTGGCCTTCTTCCCGGCCGCGGCCGAGGCCGTCGGTCGCGGCGACGATCGGGCGCTCGCTCAGCACACCCGGCAGCTCACGCGGCTGCTGTGGCTCGCCGCGGCGCCGGCGCTCACGGTCGCCGCGATCGTCGGGACGCCGGCGCTGCGTCTGGTGTTCGGCCCGTCCTACGAGGGCGGCGGCCCGGTCCTCGCCATCCTGCTGGGCGCGGTCCTGCTCTACGTCCTGGCGGTTCCCTCGGTGAACGTCCTGTCTGCTCAACCGCTGCGGTTCGCCCGCATCCCGCCGTTGGCGTCGACGGTCGGGGGCCTCGTCGGCGCGGTCACGTGGCTCGTGCTCGCGGAGCGACTCGGCGCCGTCGGCGTCGCGTGCGGCTACCTCGCCGGCATGCTCGTCCAGGCCGGGACACCGTTGACCATCACGTTCCGCCGCATCGGGCCGCCGCGTCCCGCGACGGCGGCACGTGTCGTTCTCAGTCTGCTCGTCAGCGTCGGCCTGGGTTGGCTCGCCGTCGCCGACCCACAGCCCATCGTGGTGGGCGTGGGCGTCGTCGGGTACCTCGCGATCTTCTGCGTCCTGTTCCGGCGTGACCTGGTGGCGACGGCCCGGATTGTGCGACACAAGGGTGGGTTCCCCAAGCCATCCGCACCGCTCACCACGTAAGGTGAGCACGCACAGCTCGGTACGCACACAGGTGGCGATCGCAGATCCACGGCGATGACGGCGGTCCCGGTGTCGACCCAACCCGTCCCGGCCTGGCATGCTTGTCGCCGGCTCAGTCGGGCGAGTCGGCGTCTGGGAGAGGAGCACACGGTCCCATCCGTGGGAGAGCACAGGACGACCCACCGTGGACGCACCGTGAGCACGGTGTGCCGGGAAGTCCTGTACGGGAGGGAAGGTTGATGGCATCGGGGCAAGCCGGCGCCCGAGATTCCGCCACGCGCCCGACAGGCACTCGGCGGATTCGCATCTGCGGGATTCCGGTGGACATCCTCACCATGGAGGAGTCCATCGCGGCCGCCTGCGAGCTCATCGCCACAGGCCAGCCCCACCAGCACGTCGCCATCAACGCCGCGAAGGTCGTCGCGGCCAGGCGCGACCCGGAGTTGCGCCACATCATCGAGTCCTGCGCCATCGCCAACGCTGACGGCCAGTCCGTCGTCTGGGCGAGTCGCCTGCTCGGACCACAGCTTCCGGAGCGAGTCACCGGTATCGACTTCATGCTGCGCATGTGGGAGGTCGCGGCCGCGAAGGGCTACCGCGTCTTCCTCCTCGGGTCCAAGCGGCAGACCGTTCTGAAGGCGGCCGAGGTGGCGCGGTCCCAGGGTGTCGACATCGTCGGGGCACGCGACGGTTACTGGACCGAGGAGGAGGAACCCGCCGTCGTCGAGGAGGTGGCTCGCGCCCGGCCGGACCTGTTGTTCGTCGGCCTGCCGACCCCCCGCAAGGAGCGCTTCCTCCACCGCCATCTGTACGAGCTGAACGTGCCCCTCGCGGTCGGGGTGGGCGGCTCCTTCGACGTCGTCGCCGGCGAGGTGACGAGAGCGCCGTTGTGGATGCAGAAGGCCGGCCTGGAGTGGCTGCACCGGATGCGCCAGGAACCGCGCCGGCTCCTCCGCCGCTACGTCCTGGGCAACATCACCTTCGTCGCGCTGGTCATGCGCGAAGCGCTCGCCCAGCGACGTCGGTCATCCTCCTCGTGACGGGCGGGCGATGGCGCGTACGCGGTCACGGTCCGGCGGTCCCACCGGCGCCACGGCACGAGCGGCCGGCCCGATCGAACGCGCGAACCTCGGCCACACGACCACCGGCCACGTGCCCTGGCTGTCCTGGGCGCGCATCGTGGCCATCGTCGGGGTCGTCACCATTCACGTGTACTCCCACCTCACCCTCGAGTGGGGTACGGTCACCGCACGGCAATGGCACTTCGGCACGTTCCTGCAGGCGGCCAGCCGGTTCAGCGTCCCCCTGTTCCTCATGGTCTCCGGGGCCGTCCTGCTACGGCCGCGGCCAGGGGAGCGCCTCCGCGACTTCTACCGGCGACGGGCATCCCGCGTCGCCATCCCGCTGGTGGTGTGGACCTGCGGCTACCTCGTCTTCGACGCGTGGACCCACGGCCGGCCGATCACGCCGTACCTGTTCGTCCAAGGCTTCCTGTGGGGGAAGCCGTACTACCACTTGTACTTCCTGTATGTCGTCGCCGGTCTCTACCTCGTGACGCCGTTCCTGCGGACCTTCGTCGCCGCGGCCGACCGTCGCATGGTGCTGGCCGCCACCGTGTGCCTGCTCGGCCTGTCCAGCCTCGACAAGATCCAGCACTTCTACATGGGCGGTGGCGGCTTCAACGCCTTCAGCTACTTCGTGCCGTTCCTCGGCTACTACCTAGCCGGCTACGTCGTCGCGACGACCCGCCTGCCCTGGCCCCGCCGGACCGTGGCGCTCGGCGCGGCGGCGGTGTTCGTCGGCACCACCGTGACCGTCCACGTCGGCACGTGGTGGATGTTCGGCGCGCTCGGGGTCCAGCACGGCCGGATCCTCTACGACTACCACGCCCCCACCATCGTGGTGGCGAGCATCGCGATGGCGTTCTTCCTGCGCGCGGTCTTCGGCGACCACGACCTCGGCACCGCGACGGTGCCCGCACGCCCTGGCACCGCGCAGCCTGACACCGCGCGTCCCGCCTCATCGGCCGCTGGACGGCCGTGGTGGGTGACTCCTCGGGTACGACGCTACGCCGACCTCACGTTCGGCGTCTTCTTGCTGCACCCGCTCCCCCTCGAGCTCCTGGTGCGCCGCGACCAACCGGAGTTCGCCTCCCCGTACGTCGACATCGCCTTCCACCTCGGCGTCATCGTCGCGTTGGTGGTGGGGTGCGCCGTCGTGACGTTCGTGCTGCGCCAGGTGCCCGTCCTGCGGCGTCTGGTCTGACCGAGGCACGCGTCGACGCATCCGGTCACGCCACAGCCCGTCACGTCTCCCGCGAGATCGCTACGTCCCGTACCGTGTTCGAGACACTTGGGTAGCAGCGTTCGGAGACACTCGGGAGCAGCGCCCGGGCGTCGCGACGTCCGAACCCACGGGAGCGATCGATGGACAACAGGAGTGTGCGGATCGCCGCGGTGCTGGCCTCCGTCGCCGCTGTGGTGTCCGTCGTCGCGCTCCTCGTCACGACGTATCTGTCCGCCAAGCCGCAGGAGGTCATGACACCGGAGCAGACGTCCGTCGAGGGGACGCCGGAACCGGCCGGAGCTCTCCGCAGCCCGGCGACCTCCACGGCACCGGTGCAGGGTCCGGCGCACGACGACGAGGTGGCGTACGTGCCGGACGAGCGCACCAAGGCGGCGATCCTCGAGGTGACCGTGCGCTTCCTGACCGAGTGGAAACGACCGGGAACCCCCGACGAGCGCCGGGAACGGATCCGCCCGTACGCCACCGAGTGGCTCACCTCCCGGCTGGCTGAGACCGACCCGGCGAACCTGCCGGTCGCCACCATGACCGGCCAGCCCGAGCTCGTCACCGCCACGCCGTACGCCGCCGCGACCCGGACGCGCTTCGACAACGGCCTCGCCGTCCGGTGCAACCTCGTCCTCGACACCACGGGATGGCGCGTGGCCGAGGTTCTCCCCGACACCGGCGTTCCGTCGCCCAGCGCCTCCCCCGCACCGACCACGACGTCGACCAACGCACCGCAGTCGGCCACAGCGGACGGACCCAGCCCGGACGTGACCGCCCCGGGCTGGCAGGCCGGCCAGCCGCTGGGCACACCAGCCAGGCCACCGGCGAGCGTCGCCCCTCACACCCCCGCCCCGACGTCGCGCTCGACCCCCCGCAGCGAGGCGCCCTGATGGCACCCTTCCTCACCGCCGCCAAGGCAACGAGCCGACGACTCGCCCGGGCGGCCGCCCGACGGGCGGGACGCCGGGTCGTGCGCACCACGGTCGTCACGGGCAGGGCGTCGTCGGGGAGGACCGTGGTCATCGGGCTGGCGGTCGCGATCCTGCTCTTCCCCTTGGCCGTGTTGGGCGGCATCGGCTCCGCGATGCTCGCGGTGCTCGCACCCCTTGGCAGCGAGGACTCCACCACGAGCACCCAGCAGTGCGGCCCGACGACCGTGCGGGTGTCCATCACCGACACCGCCGAGCTGGACGCCGAGCAGCTCGACAACGCGCGGACCATCATCGCCGTCGGCCAACGACTGGGCGTTCCGGTCTACGGCTGGGTCGTCGCGCTCGCCACCGCACTGCAGGAGTCCTCGCTCCGCAACCTCCACTACGGCGACCGTGACTCGCTCGGCCTGTTCCAGCAGCGGGCCGCCTGGGGGTCCGTCGCCGAGCGCACGAACCCCGAGATCGCGACCACGATGTTCTTCACCGGTGGTCGCGGCGGCCAGCCCGGCCTGCTCGACATCCCGGGCTGGGAGCAGATGTCGGTGACCGACGCCGCCCAAGCGGTGCAGCGGTCGGCGTACCCCAACGCCTACGCCGACGACGAGCCGCTGGCCCGCGCGTTGGTCGCGCAGTACGGCGGGACGGACCCAGGAGACTGCGGGTTCCCACCCGGTCTGGTCTGCCCGCCGACTCCGTGGCCGGGTGTCGAGGACGGGCTCACCAATGACGCTGTCCTCGTCCTTCGCTGCACGCACCAGCGGTTCCCGCAGTTCGAGACCTTCTACGGCGTTGGCCAGCGCCCCGCCGGTGGTGACGGCGACCACGCCAACGGCCGGGCGGTCGACGCGATGCTGCCGTTCCCCGACTACAAGTCCCAGCCGGCCAAGGCGTTCGGCTGGACGGTCGCCAACTGGCTGCGGCAGCACCACTCCGAGCTCGGGGTGAAGTACATCATCTTCGACGCCAAGATCTGGTCCGTCGCGCGGCAGGACGAAGGCTGGCGCCCCTACACCCACTACAGCGGATGCGAGACCGACACCTGCCTGCACTACGACCACATCCACGTGTCGGTCTACGGCAACGCCGCTCGGCTCCCAGACACCGGCGACTGGGTGCTTCCGGTGGCCCCCGGCAGCTATCAGCTCACCGCCCGGTTCGGTGAGTGCGGGGCACGGTGGGAGCACTGCCACACCGGTCTCGACTTCGCCGCCTCCGAGGGAACGCCCGTGCGGGCCGCGGCCGCCGGAACGGTCGTCTTCGCCGGCCGACTCGGTCCGTACGGCAACCTGGTGCGCATCGATCACGGCAATGGTGTGGTGACCTCGTACGCCCACCTGCGCGGTTTCGCACCCCAGGTCGAGGGCGCGACGGTCATCGCGGGCCAGATGATCGGTGAGGTGGGAACGACCGGGAACTCGACCGGACCACACCTCCACTTCGAGGTGCGCGTGGCCGGGCAGCTCGAGGACCCTGAAGTGTGGCTCGGCGCCCACGGAGTGCCGCCGTAGACCGCGGGGTTTGGTGTCGACGGACGTTGTTGCACATCCACGCCGACCAACTACTGTTCGCGATGAGGACGCAACGGCGCCAGGCTGCTGACGCCCGCCACGACGCGCACCGGAAGGGGGCAACGACGTGACGACCCCGGAGTCAGGGTCCCCGTCCGTCGACGTACCCGAGGCGGCGACGGAGGCGTCGGACGACCTGCCGATCGACGAAGCGACGGCCTTCGGCGTCGAGGACTTCGACCCCGACGACCCGTGGAACGCGGTGCTGTGCGTGGAGAGCGAGCGGGCGGTGACCGTCCTGCCGTTGACCCCGAAGAACCTCGACCTGCTGGTCGAGCGGCTCGACGAGGTTCGGGAGGCGCAGCGGACGGCGCTCGGCGTGCCCTCCCCGGAGGGGACCACTCGGGACGACCGTCCCGGTGCTCTCCACCAGCTCGCTCACGCCGCCCGGCTCGCGACAGGCAGTGCTCACGTCGCCCGGGTCTGGCACACCTCGCCGCAGGGACGTCTCGTCATCATCGGGGGTGCCGTGTTGTTCGTCCTGCTCGGGCTCATCGCTTCGCTCGTGTCCTGAGAGCGATCGTGCTTCGATAGCGATCGTGGTTCGGTAGCGTGCGAAGCCTGACCGTCAGGGAGCCTGCTGTGACCGACCAGCCCTACACCAACGACGACCCAGCGCCCCACGCCACGAGCGGACGCCTCACCGGGTCGGCGGCGGCGTCGTCCCGCGAGTCCGACGAGGAGGAGTTCCACATCGGCGTCGGCCGCCCGTACCCGCACCTGACCACCAGGGCGGTCGAACCGTCACTGGAGCGGGGGACCCTCATCACCGGGGGGAGCACGCCGCGACCGGCCACCGCGGGCACCAGGGATCCCGGCACCTCCGGGGACGCAGCCGACGTCACCACCCCCTCCGACGCCTCACCGCTGGCGGACGACAGCGCCGCGTCATCCGAGCCAGCGACCGGTGGCGGTCCGGAGAGCGAGGCGGGCGAGGAGGCGGAGGAGGCACTCGCGGACACGACCGTTCCTCCGTACTGGGCACAGCGAGCGGCCTCACGCTCTGACGACGACACGGCGAGACGGCCTGGCCAACCTGGCGGACTCGGTAGCACGTCGACGACCCAGGCGCAGCGCGGTGGCGGGGCCGGCGCGCGGTCGGCGCCGTCCTCGGCGTCGCGCGCTCGAGTCTCCGGCGCCGCGACACCCGCGGCCGGACAAGCGGCCACGGCGAGGATGACGGGCCGCACGGACGAGCCCCGCCGAGCCAGCACGTCGTCCCCGACGGGCCAGCCCAGCGCGGCCGGTACGCCCACGGCACCGGGCCGCGCCAGCACACCTCGGCAGGCCAGCACACCTCGGCAGGCCACGACGCCACGGCAGGCCGGCACATCTCGGCAGGCCGGAACCGCGCCGTCGAGCCGGCCCGGCAACCGGCCGGCGGCTCGTCTCCAGTCGGCCGCCACCCCGCCGTCTGGAGTGGCCCGGGGCGCCTCGGCCACGACGAGCGGCACCGGGGGCGCCAAGGCGGCGAGCCGGACATCGTCCGGCCGACCCGCGAGCGGCCGGACGGGAGCGACGGCCGCGAAGGCCACCCGGGCCGGGAGAGCCGCCAGCCGGCCGTCCTCTGGCGCGACGACGTCGGGGCGAGCCGGATCGGCCAGCCAGCGCGACCGTTCGGGGGTCGATCTGTCGCTGCCCGACCTCAGCGACGTCGACGACGACGCGTTCATCGAGAACCTCTCCAGCGGGTCGGGCAAGCCGATCCCACGCTACGGCTGGCAGGGTCTGGTCTACCGGCTCACCCGCCTCAACTTCGGTCCGAGCAAGCGTGACCGGGAGGAGCTCGAGCTCCGCTACCGGCTCAACCGCCAGCTGCGTCGCACGCGTGGGTACTGCGGCTACATCGGCATCGCCTCCGAGAAGGGTGGCGTCGGCAAGACCACCCTCGCCGCCCTCTTGGCGGCCGAGCTCGCCGAGGGACGCCGTGAGTCGGTCGGCGTGGCCGACCTCAACCCCGACCTCGGCACGCTGCCGGACCGCTTCGGCGTCCGGCCCCAGCACTCCATCCGTGACCTGCTCGCGCACGTGGACGAGATCCCCTGGCGCTACCACGTGCACGACTTCATGGAGAAGGTCCCGGAGATGAACGTCCGGGTGCTGGCCGCTTCGACAGACCGCAAGATCCGGCACCAGCTCAGCGTGTCCGACGTCGAGCTGCTGGCGGAGCTGTTCGCGCCGTTCTTCTCCTTCGCCATCCTCGACAACGGCACCCACATCACCCACGAGGCGATGCTCGGGACGCTGCGCATCGCCCACGGCATGGTTCTGGTCACCGACAACACCAAGGACGGCGCCAACCTCGCGCGCAAGACCCTCCAGTTCCTCACCGACAACGGCTTCCCCGAGATGCGTCGGCGGATCGTGCTCGCCGTCGTCGCCAAGGAGACGGCGAGTCCGGTCAAGGTGCGGGCGATCGAGCGTGCGTTCACCGACCACGTCCGGGAGCTCGTCGTCGTCCCGTACGACCCGGCACTCGACGGCGGAGGCCGCATCCCGTTCCGCGACCCGAACGCCGTCAACAAGGTCCTGCGGCCCCAGACACGCGCCGCCGTGCGCCGGCTCGCCGCCATCGTCATCGACGACCTGGTGGCGTGAGGCTGTCGCCGCCGGCGAGTCTCGCCGCCCGCCGGGCGAGTCGCTCAACCTGCTCGTCGGTGAGCCTGGCCGGCCGCGACCGTAGCCAGGCCACGAGGTCGTCACCCCGGACGACGACGACGGGGACGGACCGGTCGACGCCTCGGGGCAGGACCGTGAGCTCCACCTGCTCGACCGGCAGGACCGTGTCGTCCCACAGGACCGTCACGCCGACCACGACCGCCAGCTCCTGTGCCCCGGTGGTGGTCTGATCAGCCGCCATGACGTCGACACCGAGGTGATCCGCCACCCCGCACACCGCCCGGGCGAGGGGAACGAGCCGCGCGGCCAGCGCGTGCGGATCACCGTCGAGGGCGTACGCCAGGTCCGCGGTGTCGTCAGCGACGTGAACCAACGACACCCGCCCGCCCCATCGCCGGGTCGCCACCACGATGACGCCGGCCGGACCGACGAGCAGGTGCTCGACCACCGTGCCGTCGTCGAGACGCCGGTCCGCGATGACGTGCCAGGACGGACCCAACTCCGCCAGCAGCTTCCCGGTCCGGCCGACACCCCGCAGCAAGGCCGCGCCACCGGCGACGCTCCCGCGCGCCACGTCGTCCTTTGGTCGACTTCTCGAGCGCGGCCACCTCGACCACGCGCGGGCGCCTCCCGCCAGCCGAGCCGGCCACGTTCGCCACCGCCACCTGGACCGCCCGAACCGGGGCGGTCGCGAGCGCCACGCGATCACCACCATGGCGGCACCGAGACCTAGGATCGGCACGGCCGCCGGCGCGAGCGGGACCAGCACGCTCGTCACCACGAGCACACTGTGGGCCCACGCGGTCGTCACCGCCCGACTGCCTCGTGGGGACGGGGTCAACCACACGGTCGCCACCACCACGGCGGCGAACAGCCAGTAGACCAGGCCCGACCGCACCGGCGACACCAGGGGCGACCGCGTGCTCGCCCACTCCGTCGTCATCGACGTGAGCACCAAGGTCACGGCCAAGGAGACGACGGAGCCCGCGGCGGAGGCGTTTCGACGCCACCAGACACCGACGGCCACCACGACCAGGACACCGACGACGAGCGTCGTCGCCGCGTCACTGCGCAGCGCCGCGAGCAGGACGAGGAAGAGGACCGCGGCCCCGACCGCGAGCGCGGCCCCCCGCCGTCTGGTCGGGCTCCCGCTCACCGTCAGCGCGGCTCACCGTCCGGTCCGCGCCGGAGCCGCCCGGGGGTGGACGCCTCACGCTCGGGAGCGGCCGTACGAGGCCGTACCGCGTCCTCGTTCCGCCGGACGCCGTCCGCTCTCCTCTGGCTCGGTCGCCCCTCGCCCAGTCTCCTCTCGCTCAGTCTCCCCTCCTCCGGTGTCCGCCCAGCCCCGCGCGTGGGCTGGTCCCCAGGAGCCTGCGGGGCCGTGTTCTGCGCGGCTTGGGCCCGGCGGTGCACCCGTGCGGAGGCGTCCGCCCGCGCTTGGTCTTCGGCGAGAACGCGGACCCGACCGTGGGCTGATGTCATCCGTCCAGCGGTGACCGCGCCCTGGAGCCGGCCGCGGCGTACCTCGGCCCGCCACTGAGGCGAGCCGCGGGAGTAGCCCAGCGCCTGCGCGGTCTCGGCGGCCGACGCGGCGCCGGCCCGCGCGCCCGCCCGCACGTTGCGCTGGAAGCGGTACGCCGTCGCGGTGGCCTCGCGAGTGCGCACCAGCACGGGGGTGTCGGACGGCATCACACCGCTCGCGCTGGCCTCCTGGACCACCTGCGGGGCGATCGCGCCACTGCGCAACGCGGTGAGCAGCTTCCAGATCGCCGCGGTCGCCATGAGCATGAGGAAGATCTTGATGACCGTGCCACCCTCGGCGACCTGGAGGATGTTGAGCACCGCCAGCAGGAGGGCGAGCACGAGCCCGAACACGCAGCGCAAGAACACCGCCTGGACCATGATGCCGATCACCATGCGGACGATCCGGCGGGCCGGTGGGAACGCCGCGATCGCCCCGATGACCGGCAGGAAGATCCAGGCCATCAAGAAGACCGCGTGCCAGAAGATGGTCAGCAGCGCGAGGATGCCGACGAAGATGAAGGCGATGAGGTTGACGAACAGCGCCGCCACCGCGGTCGCCATGCGACCCGACGGTTGGGTTCCTCGCCAGAACTCATAGTTCGGCTCGTACAGCTGGGCGATCTTGTACTGCACGCCCTTCCACAGCACCCGGTGCTGCTCGGTGTCGACCGGACGCCCGTCCGCCTCGTCGATCGTCTGGTTCCGGCTCAACGCCTGGGCGACGACCTGCTGGACAGCCAGGTTGATCTTGGCCTCGGGCTGTCCGGGTGGCTTGGGCCGGGTGGCGCAGCGGTACTCGATGCTCTCGACGCCCTCGGGACGTTGGTATTGCGGTGGTCGCCCGTCCGGGCAGTAGCTCTTGCCGTTGAAGGTGAGGTCGTCGGCGAGCAGCTGTCGCTCGGTGCCGAACTGGCCGTTGACCCACGGCTGGAACAGCAGCACCTCGTACAACATGCACGACGACACGCGCTTCCCGAGGTTGTAGGTCAGGGCCCGGTGCGGGTCGTCGGGACTCGGCCGGGCGCCCGGCTCGGCCTGTGCCGCCGTCGGCACTGTCGGCAGGTAGCACGGGCTCGACGGGTCGCGGTTGCGGTTGATGACCGCGAGGTCCATGACGGCCGAGTTGAACTCAGAGGTGTAGCGGTCGACGGCGGCGGTGATGCGCACGTAGTTGTCGCCGGCGAGCACGCTCGCCACCAGGACGACGATGAGGGCCGAGCTGATCACCCCGGCGTAGGTCTCGCGACTGTCGGCTCGGCGGTGGATGCGGGTCAGCACCCAGAAACCAGTGGCCGCGACCGCCACCGTCACCGCCGGCACCCCGATGTTCTCGTTGAGGCTGGTGAGCAGGCTCTGCTGGGCGTCGTAGAAGGCGGAGAACGGTGCCTCGTTGCTGGCGAGCTGCTTGACCCCGATGGTGAGGCCACCGAAGAAGCCGGCGATGGAGAAGATCATCTGAGCGATCCCGGTGGCGGAGGCGTCCATCACCGAGCAGCGCTGCTCGAAGTTGTCCTCGGGGTCCTCGGTGTTGAACTCCTCGTGGTCGTCCGGCAGACCGTAGGGTGCGTACGACCACAGCAGGCCACGCGGACCCACGACCTCCAGCAGGGTGTGGTCGGAGGGGCGCTCCTGGCGGCCCCGCTTCCGCGGGTCGGGGTCGAGGTCGGGATCGACGTCCTCCTTGGCGATGATCGGGATCCACGCCGTCATGCCCGCGCCGCCGTGCTCCGGTCCGGCGTTGGAGATCTCACCACTACCGAACGGGCAGTCCCAGGGCGCCGCCTGGGCGGGTTGGACTGCCAGCGTGGCGCCGACCACGGTGCCGGCGAGGACGGCCAGGACCGCGAGCCCTCGGACGAGCCGGTGCAGGATCAGGCGTCGCGGGCGCGCGGTTCGCCCCCCGGCACCGGTTCGGGCGTGCGCCCGGCCGTTCGTCACGTGCGGAGTCGACGTCCCCGGAACGGCGAGAGGGCGTGGCGCGGCGGACTCGCCCGCGTGGCGCTTCGACCTTGTCACACGGAGATCCCTTCGTCAGCCGGCACGGGCTCCTCGGCCGGAGCATCAGCCGTACCATCGGCCCTGCGCACGGATCCGACCTCGCCCAGGATCGTCGACGTCTCCTCGATGACCCGCCAGTCGTCGACGTCCGGGGACGGGTCGACGGACTTGAACCGCGCCTCCAGGTGCGGGTTGCTCTGGATGGCGGCCGCGAACTCGAAGAACGACCGGTCGACCTCGACACTGGCCAGCTCTCCGTCGACGTCGCGCATCACGCACTCGCCGTCTCGAAGCGACTTCAGCGTCTCGATCATCTGCCGATCGCCGGCCGGTCGGTTGAGCAACTGCAACGTCTGCGCCGCGTCGGCGTCGGAGTGGTGTCGGAAGGCGAAGACGGTGTGGATCTGGTTGGTCCCCGTCGCCTTGGCGTCGAGGTCCTCGGACTCGATCTTGGCCAGGTCACCGGCCTGCTGGGTGATGAGCACGATCCCGATGTTGAACGCCCGCCCCTGCTTGAGCACGAAGCTGATGAGGTCGCGTCCTTCGCCGGTGCTCGCGACGCTGTACGCCTCGTCGATGAAGAGCATCTGTGGACGCCAGCCCTTGACCGGATCCCGCTCGGTGGTCTCCTCCAGCATCTGGAAGCCCAGCCGAGTGACGAGGTAGATGATGCCGCGGGCGATGTTCGCCGACGAGCTGGTGCCGTGCGCCCGGGGCAGGCCTCGCAACGTGATGATGGTCCGTCGTTTTCCGCCGTGGCCGACCGCGACCGTCGGCTCCTGGGCGAAGGCCACGCGAGCGTAAGGGTTCTTGCGCAGATCCTCCAGGACGGCCGCGGCGAACCGCAGGTCGCGGACCTCGGTGTCGGCGACCCCGGAGTCCTTCACCCGCTCGTACTCGTCGACCACCAGCTGCACGACGCTCCACGTGGTGGGTCGGGGAACCGCCCGCTCCACCTCCTCGGCGCTGGCGTCCGGGTGCGCGTGCCGGTACGCCGCCACCCGCCGGTCGTAGTCATTGACGACGCGGGAGAAGGCCTCGACGACGTACCCACTGATCCGGGACCAGGCCGTCGGTCCGAGGAAGATCTCCAGCATCGCCTGCGCGTGCATGCGCCCCTCGACGACGGTCGCGGCGGTCAGCAAGGGGTCGAGGTTGCCCGCGCGGCCGCGAAGCGGGTCGATGATCTCGGTGTCCCGCCAATACGCCTCGTTGACCGGCTGGAACGGGCAACCCGGCTCGCCGAGGCAGCCCTCGGCGGCGTGTCGCATGAAGTCAGGGTCGAGCACCTGCGACCCGAAGGCGAGGTAGTACGCCATACGGGCGGCGTCGATCTTCGGGTCGATGAACACACACCGGGCGCCCGCCTCCGACTCGTAGTGAAAGACCTTGAGCGCCAAGGTGGTCTTGCCGCCGCCAGAGGCGCCGACGATGACCACGCCAGCGCCGTGCTCGCGGGCGATCGCGGAGTGCGCGGAGTAGTGGACGGGGTAGTGGCCGTCGCGGGTGCGGCCGACCAGGATGCCCTGCCACCCCTTGGTGATGCCGTCGCGGCCGACGATGGCCCGGTCGCCGACCTGCGTCGCCGTGGTCAGCAGGGCGACACCGAGCTGGTCGAGCTCTTGCAGCCGCCGGAAGGGCGCGATGCGACCGATGAGGGAACGGTCGCCGTCCCCGGGAAGCACGTTGTAGAGGAGGCGGTACTGCAGTCGCTTGGGACGCAGGACGGTGGCGTCGAGGGTCTTGGCGAAGAGGCGCTCGATCCGCTTCCGGCGGTTCTCCAGCTCCTCGGGGGTCTCCGCCGAGATGGTGAGGAGCAGCTGGGACTCCATGCCGGGGAACGGCCTGCTGTCCTGCTCGTCGACCAAGTGGTTGGCCCGCTCGACCTGCTCCACGAGCAGGGAGTCGATGCGGGCGTTCGCCCGGTCCATGTCCCGGGCCTCGTCCTCGAGGTTGTCGCGGATCTTCTTGCCCCGGTCCCGGAACTCCTCAGGCGGCAGGAGGACACCTCGCCAGGACACCACGACCGGAAAGTCCAGCCGTTTAAGGATGCGCCCCCAGGCACGCGCTTTGGCGAAGCGAATAGTGTCCGGCCAACCGGTGGCGACGAGGGTGGCGAGGTAGGTCCGATGCTCCTCACCGGTGTCGTCGTCGACCACGCTCACCTCGAGCCGGCTCTTGTGGTTGTAGGCCCGGAAGTCGGCCGCGAGCTCGAACTCGTGGGCGCCCCAGGGGCGTCGGTCCACGGCCGTGTCCTCGGGGATCGGGAGGTGCCCGAACAAGCAGGTCCGAATGATGCGGACGAGGTCCTTGCGCAGCATGGGCTGGACCTCGACACCGGAGTCCACCGCCACCGCGTACACCTCGTCGGCCCGTTCGTGCCACTCGGCGACGATCGCGGGATCGAAGTACTCGTCGTGCACTCCGGTCGCTTGGTCGGCGATCGCGGAGACCACCGCCGCGCCAGGACCGCGGCTCTCGCTGAGCTGGCCGACCCGCATCAAGAAGACGACGTCGTACTGAGCACCGAGGCGGTCCTGGGCGATCGCCCGTTCGGCCTCGCGATGGATGAGCTTGGCGAAGTTGTCGGTGGGACGCCAGGCGCGTCGGGTGAGGTCGACGACCCAGCCGCTCAAGTCGGGGCGCCGCGGCACGAGCATGACCTGGAACTGAGGGCGGTGGAACTCACGGGCGATCTGGTGGAGCAGCCCGGGCAGCTTCAGCGCCTCCGGCACGAGCTCGTCGGTGGGCATGTGCTCGTCCGTCGTGGTCGTGATGAAGAAGCCCGTCCAGACCGAGCGACCCCAGATGAAGAGCACGTCGTCGCCGTAGCGGTACGGCAGCCGCTCGCGCTCCGTACGGGGCTCGCGGGGCTTGCCGGACTGCGGCTTGTCGTCGTTGCCACCGACGTTGAAGACGAAGATCAGCACCGCGCCGATCGCGAGCACACCGAGTGCCGCGAGGGGGAGGAAGTAGAGAGGGTTCATCGAACCGACTCCTCAACAGGTCGGATGAGCCGACCGGCGCGGACCTCGCGAGCCGCGGACAGCTCGCCATGCCACCGAGGGTGGACCGGATGCCAGAGGATGACCCGCCACTGGACGACGTCCGGCTCGACGTCGGCGGCGAGCCCGTGGATGCGGCGTGGCTGCAGGAAGAGGTAGTCCGCTGCGACGAGGAGGTTCTGCTCGGTGGTGAGGCCGTTGCGCCAGCGCCGCGGCCAGGTGATGTAGAGGGTCACCGCGATACCGAGGCTGACGAGGATGGACCAGAGGTCGAACTCGACGACGGGCAGCACCGGTGACAACACCAAGACCAGGCCCAGCAACCCGAGGAAGACCGTGCCGGCGACCACGAGAGCGCGGAGGTCGATTCCACCGATGACGGTGAGGGGAACGCCTTCCGCGAGGTTCCACAGCTTCTTCCGTCGACGCTCGAGGTCGGTGTAGTCGAACGCGATGTACTGACCGTTCGACGTCTCCGTCACCGGCTCCACCTCCCTGCCACGTCGTCGCTCCCACCTCGCCGCCTCGCCCGCGTCTCGACCCGGCCGCTCGATCGCGTGGACCGATCATGATCGTGACCCCGGCGTTTCCTCCACCCGGGGCACCACCACGAGCGGCTCGCGCCGTCGCGGCCGGCCGGTCACCCGCCGATCTGTCGCCCGATCGCGTTGAGCAGGGCGGCGATGCCGGAGGCTCCACCGATGAGGAGTGCCGCGAACGCCACGACACCCATGTTCTGGATCGCCATCCGGACATTGTCACCGCTGCGGATGGCGAACATGATCTTGAAGCCGATGATGATGATGGCGACGGTCAGCGCGCCCACGGCCACACCGGTCAGCAGACCCTCGATCCGCGCGAAGAACGCTTCGAGCTGCGACGTACCGGATGCCACAACGTGTTGGCTCATCTCGGTCTACCTTCCTCACGTCATCCACGTCGAGCGCCTGTCGCGGCTGGCCCCGACAGGCGGGATAGCTGGTGTCGAGGGCGCATACGTCAGCCTCCCTTGAGGTCGGGGACCCCACCGCGAATATCCCGCACCGCCCACTCCTGACTCGGACTGGCGGCCTGTGTCGTCTTCACCAACTGCAGTCGGTACGCACGCGTCTCGACGGCCTCGCCGCCCGCGCCGGGGCTGCGCCAGTCGACCCAGACCCAGGCCTCGGCCACCATGCCGACCTTCCACTCGAAGCTGCCCTCGGTGAGGTCAGCGCCCTTGGGTAGGAAGACGCGGGCCTGGCGGACGGTGGGCGCGGTCAGCGCGCCGCCCAGCCCGCTCCGGGTGCGAGCGGTCGCGTCCGGCGTCATGAACCGCTCCAGCGCCGGACCATTGGAGTCTCCCCACGCGGTGAAGAACTGCTGGAAGAACTCGCCCTGCGTGAGGGCCTCACCGAGGGCGGCGTCCACCGCCGCCGGTGCGGTCGGCTTGGGCATGGTGTTCGGGTCGGCCAGCGTGGGCTGCGGCACCTCGCCGATATCGCCGATGATCCGCATGCCGTCGCCGGTCGCGAGGTCCTCGACGTAGACGGGGACCGTCACGAAGCGGCTCCCGGTGCTGGTGAGGACCCGCACGGTCATCATGCGGGCGTGCCCGGCGTAACCGGGGATGTCGATCGGCTCGGACTCGCCGGTCCAGGTCGCGTCGATCACCGACTGCACGCCCTCGCCGTTCCAACCGCAGCGCGCGTCGGTTCCCGCGGAGATGTAGCGGGCGAGCAGCGCCTCCCGCTGCCGGGGGTCCTCCGCGTCGTGGGTGAGGCAGATGCGGGCGTAGTCGGCGGCGAACCTGCCGGCTTGCTCCAACGGGAACTCGCTGAGCCGGTAGCGGGTGATGTCGGCGTCACTCAGCCGGTAGGTGTTCTCCCGCATCACGGAAACGGCGAACGAGAACGTCAGGTACGCGACGATCCCGACCGCGACCAAGCACGACGACAGGACGACGGTGACCTTGACGGCGGTGTGCGCACCACGCCCTCCGGAGAACCTCCCCCCAGGTGGAGGCACGTCGAACCGTCCCGCCGCGGTCGCCGACGAGGGACGGGACGCCGCCGAGCGGCGCGACGAGCGCTCAGGTCGTCCTGACGTGCGTTCAGCCAAGGCTGCCGAGGATGCCGAACTCGCCGCGGCACCCGCCCGGGCGTCGACGGCTGGCTCGGTCGACTGGATGGGATCCGGCCCCACGTCCAGCTCGTCGGTGACGAGCTGGTCCTCGACGAGCTCCTGCTCGAGGTCGTGCTCGACGTCGTACGAACCTCGGGTGTCCTCCGACTCTGGGACGTCGTAGGACCCCGGGACGTCGGGGGACGCTGCGACGTCGGAGGACGCTGCGACGTCGGAGGACGCTGCGACGTCGGAGGACGCTGGGACGTCGGAGAAAGCCGTGTCGACGTCACCGGGTGGGACCTCGGCCGCCTCGGCGTAGTCGGCTGCCTCGCCATAGTCGACTGCCTCGCCATAGCCGAGATCGGCGACCTCACCCGCCTCTGGGGAGAACGCATCCGGATCGACGGCGTCGACGTTGGTGTCGACGTCGGCGTCGGGAGCGTCCGCGGCGACGACGCCGCCCTGGTAGTCGTCCCCCGGGTAGCCGTCCTCATAGCCGTCCACCGGCTCATCGACCTCGAGGCCGGCATCGCCCTCGGCCTCGACGTCGTCGCCGACGGGGTGCCCGTCGGCGTCGTACGTCTCGTCGTCAGCCGACGAGGGCCACGCGTCGGCCGCGCTCACCTCCGCGTCCGGCCGCACGTCCTCGACGCCGGGCCGTCCGGTACCGCGCTGCCAGGAGAAGCGCATCCGCGACAGCGGTGGGGCGGGTTCGTTCGGCTCTGTCATGACCCTACTGTTCTCGGCTGCTTGCCCGTCGTAGTCACGATAAGCGTGCCTGCAACCTCTTCGCCGTGCAGGCCCGATTCCTGGACACGCCGCCCGAAGCGTGGACACCTCGCGCGGCTACGGCGTGGGCAAGCGATACCGCGCCGACGCTGACCCGTCCGAGGCCGACTCCGACCCGTCCTAGCCGTCGCCTCCACCGAGTCGCTCGGCGACCTCCCGCGCAGGCCGCCGAGCTGTCGCACGCAGGCGCTCGACCTGCTCCAGGTAGTACTGGTCTGGTCCCTGCAACGCCTTCCGAAGGCTCGTGACGAGCGTTTCGACGTCCACGGGACCCGGCAGGGTCGCGGCCACGGGCGCCCCCACCGAGGTCGCGAACGCGCTGACCTTCGGGTCGTAGGACAGGGCGACGAAGGGGCGACCCGCCGCGGCCGCCACGACGAGCGCGTGCAGCCGCATCCCGAGGACCGCGCGTGCGCTGGCGACGGCGTCGATGGCGGCGCGATAGCCGGCGCGGCGCGAGTCCACCACGGTCGCGTTCGGCAGCACCGACGCCAGCTCACGAGCGAGGCCGACGTCCTGGCCGGCGTGGAACGGCACCAGCACGACCTCGACCTCGCGGGCCATCTCGCTGAGCACGGCGCGCACGACCGGCAACCACTCCGCGAGTCCGTCCCAGGGACGCAGCGCCACCGCGAGCCGGTCACCGTCACCCGGGGCCAGCGCGCCCCACCCCAGCACCGGATCCGCCGTCAGCTCAGCCCCGCGAGCCCCAAGGTCGTGCGCCAACGCCAAGGACTGGGCGTCCCGCACCGCGACGTACGTCGACGACCGCAAGGCCATGCCCGCCAGCCGGCGGTTGATTCGTCGCCGAAGCGGCCCCAACCCCTGTGCGTAGACGAACACCGGTTTCCCGGCGAGCCGCGCCGCCAGCATCGTGCCGGCGTAGAACGCGACCGGGCGGGCGCTCGTGACGTCCTGCAGAAGACTCCCGCCACCGGCGATCACGCCGTCGCACCAGGCCAAGGCCCGGACCAGACCCTTGACGTCCGTCCGCGAGACGGCGGGGAGGTCATGTGTCGCCTGGGTGTACGCCGGATCGCCGGACACGACCAGAAACTCCGTCGACGGCCCGAGCACCGATCGGAGGGCCTCCACCTCGGCGGCGAGCAGCGCCTCGTCGCCGGCGTTGCCGAAGCCGAAGTAGCCCAGGAGCAGCAGCCTCACGAAGGCGACACCTCCGCTGGTGAACGAACCGCGCCGTCGCTGACGTCCGCATCCTTCTTACGCCCCCGCCACCACCAGACGATCAGCGAGCCGACAACCAAGCCAATCACCACCGAGTACGCCGACCGCAGCAGCTCCAGCGCGAGCGGCATGTGGAAGTGAGCGAAGGTGTCCACGAGCGACGCCGTCCCGACGGCGGCCACGGCACCCCACATCCATCGGGGCAGCGTCGTCCAGCGCCCGGCGAGCGCCACCACCAACGCGGGGAAGCCGAGGAACGCTTCCTTGAACCGTGGTCGCACGTACAACGCCTGGTCCAGCGCGTCCCGCAACCACAGCTCGGGCCCGGGCGCGATACCCGAGTTGCCCGAGCGGACCAGGTAGTAGCCGGCAGCACCCAGCACGGCGAGGGCGGCGAGCACGTGATGTGGTCGGACCCGACGCGCCACGGCCGCGAGGTCGACGGTCCAGCGCGGCGTTCCCGACCCCACGCGCAGCGCCCCGACGACCGCGACGACCAGCGGCGGCGCCAGCAGCAGCACCTTGACCCCGAGGAACGGCACCGCTCCCACGAGCATGACGCTCCGACTGCCCAAGGCCGCGACCACGAGCCCGGTCGTCGTGGCCACCAGCACCCCGAGCCCGTAGGCGGCGAGTGTTCGCCGAGGCAGCCGCTGGGGCGCCGGCGGCTCGCTCATCCCGAGCGCCACGAGCACGCCGAGCGAGGCGCCGGCGACGGCCACGGCGAGAGTGACGAGCTGCCACAGCACAAGCCGCCCACTCACCAACGCGCCGACGCCGATCAGGCCGACCGCGGCCCAGACCACGGCGACCGCACCGCGCGGCAGGGCCCGCCACTCCAGGCTCGGCCCGGCCGACGAGGCTCGTCGTTTCAGGACCGTCGGGAAGGGCACGGGCGTCCCGACCAGCCAGGCGCCCGCGACAGCCAGGACGAGGAGCGCCGCTCCGAACGCCGCCAGCTGGCTCGCCAGGCCCGGCTCCACCGCCGGCATGGCGGTCGGCGGGCCGGCGCGGAGCCCGGCGGGCAGCTCGGCGCGGGTCCGCGAGGCCAGCTCCGACACCCCGTCGGTCGCCCGCGCCGGTGACAGCGCGGGCGACGGCCGGACGACGAGCAGCGAGACCCCGCGCTCCTTCCCGGCGCGATGCCCACGGACGACCAGCCGGTCCAGGTCGCGCACGGACTGCCTGGTCACCGGAACGACGTGCGCCCGCACGATGCGACCCGGCAGCCGCGCGGCGTAGAGCGCGGCACCGGGTGTCGGCCCGAGGTCCGGCACGGCCAGGTCGAGGCGTCGAGCGGCGAGGAACTCCGCGAACGCCGCCGCGTCCGCCGGACGGTCGGCGAAGGGGAGGGGCCCGAGGGCCAGGACCGTGGTGCTGCCGGTGAGCCGGACCGCGCGGTCGACCTCCCGCCGCAGCCACGACGGGCGGGACTCGACCGCGGTGGGCAGCGCGACGACCACCCGGAATCCCACCGCCACCAGCCGGCGCAGGCGGTCGACGTCGTATCCCAGCGAGACGCCGCTGACGTCCTTGGTCCCGTCGACCCGCACGTAGGGAACCGGACCGGCTGGGGAGGGTCTCGTGGCGACGGTCACCCGATCGCCGAACTCGCGGCGCAGACCGTCGACCACCCGCGCGAAGACCTGGTCGCCGGTCCGGCCGCGCAGCACCGTCGCCGGCCCCGGCCCGGCGAGCTCCTTCGGCACCGGTCCTCGTCCACGCCGTCCGCTCCCCACCACGGCGACGAGCGCGCCGCTCTGGAGGTGCTCGCTCACCGACACCATGCCGACGACGACGGTGCGGACGCCGGCGTCCGTCAACCGCGTGGCGAGCGCTCGCTGGTCGCCCACGTCACGGGCGTCCTCCCAGGTTCGCAGCGCGGAGTCGACGAGGGCGACGTCGAGCGTGTCGACCTGGCGTTCCGCGGCGACGCGCGACAGCAGCGCGGGAACGCTGAGCGCGATCGCGAGCAGGCACGCGAGAGCGACGAGTCGGAGGGGCACGGGCGGACGGGAGCACCCGGACGACAGCGGCCCCGTCATGCGGACTCCACCTCGACCGCGCCACGTCGGCGCCCCAGCCGCCCACGCACCAGCCGCAGGACGTCGGCGACGTCGGAGACGCTCGGCAGCAACGCGAGCAGCCGACCACCGGTCAGGCGTCGGTAGTAGCCGAGCAGCACGGCGGCGGTCCCGGCGTAGGCGACGACAGAGGCCAGCGCCGCGCCCTCGATGCCGAGCAACGGGATGAGCACGAGGTCGGCGACGACGGTGAGGATCGCGCCGACACCGGTCCCGATCGAGACCAGGCCAGGCCGACCGCGCCCCTTCAGGTCGGCGGACAACACCCGCGCCACGGCCAGCGGCAACATGGCCACGAGCAGGATCAGCAAGGTGAGAGTGCCCCGGCGGTAGGTGGGACCGAAGAACCAGCCGAGGACCAGCGGCGACACGACCGCCAAGGCCACCGCGAGCGCGAACGTCGCAAGCAGGGTGAGCCGGCTCGTGCGCTCGGTCGTGGCGGTGTCTCGATGGTCGGCCTGCGCGGCGACGTGCGGGAAGAGCATGGACGACGCGGCCGTCGACGCCTGCCCGACGACCTCGGCGACCCTCGTGGCGACGAAGTAGACGCCGGCGAGGTCGAGCCGCAGCAGAGCCGGGACCAGCAGCAGGTCGAGCCGCAGGTTGAGGAACGTGAGCACGTTCCCGACCTGGCCCGCCAGTCCGAGGCGCAGCGCGTCCCGGGAGAACGCCCGATCGAACCGCGGTCGGAGCGAGCCGGTGACGCGACGGACCACCAGCAGTGCGACGACGGCGGGCACCGCGACGCCGAGGCCCGTCGCGAGGACGTAGCCGGCCGACGTCCGGGCCACGAGCCCCACCACCACGACGGTGCAGCCCAGCGTCGCCACACTGCGGAGGACGTCGGCCATCACATATGCGTGACGGCGCTCCAGACCGAGCAGCAGCGCGCCCGCCACCTCGTAGCCGATGGTGGCGACCGCCAGGACGCCGGCCGCCACGAACAGCGTCGGCTCGCCGGTGTCGAGGACGACGGCGCCGACAAGAGGGGACAGCGCTCCGGTCAGGACGGCGGCGACCAGGCCGGCACCCACGGCCAGCGCCAGGACGTAGGCCACGACGGCGGACCGCTCGTGTGGACGGCGGCCGAGGAAGTAGATCGCGGCGATATTGAGCCCGCCGTTGCCGACGATGGCCACCGCCCAGGCGAGCGTCAGCCCGACACCGCCGGCGCCGAGGGCGGCTGGGTCGAGCAGGCGCGCGGCGACCACTCCGGCGAGGAACGTGGCGGCCACGGAGGCGAGCCGCGCTCCGGTGAGCGCGACCATCGCGGAGCCGAGGGAAGCGCCCGACGCCGCCCTGCCGTCCGCCTGGTTGGTGGTCTCCGCGATACCAGCCATGGGAGGGCGACAGTATCGCAGCCGGGTTCGGCTACTTCAGCAGGCGCGAGAGCCGACGGTCGGCCAGCGGCTTGCCTCCCGTCTGGCAGGTGGGGCAGTACTGCAGGCTGGAGTCGGCGAACGAGACCTCACGCACGGTGTCACCACAGACGGGGCACGGCTGGCCGGTGCGCCCGTGCACGGCCAGGTTGGTCTTCTTCTCCGACTTGAGGTCCTTCGCGGCCAAGCCACGGGCACGCTCGGTCGCCTCGGAGAGCACTCGGCGTATTGCGTCGTAGAGGGTGGTGATCTGGTCCGGCGCGAGGCCGTTGGCCGGCTTGAACGGCGACAGTCGGGCCGCGTGGAGGATCTCGTCGGAGTAGGCGTTGCCGATTCCCGCGAGGCGCGCCTGGTCGGTGAGCACCCCCTTGAGCTGGGCGCGGCCCGCAGCGGTCAAGATCTCCGCCATCCGCTCCGGCGTGAAGTCGTCGGCGAGCGGGTCGGGCCCGAGCCGAGCCACGCCTGGGACGTCGGCCGGGTCGGGGACGAGGTAGCAGGCGAGCCGCTTCTGGGTGCCCGCCTCGGTGAGGTCGAATCCCACGCCGTCGCCGAGATGGACGCGGACCGCGAGCGGATTGTTGCGGCCGGGTCGGGGCGGCTTCTCGCTCAGCGAGGTACTCCACCGCAGCCAGCCAGCTCGCGCCAGGTGCACGACCAGGTGCAGGTCGTCGTCCGACCCCCCGTCGTCCGACCCCCCGTCGTCCGGACCAGTACTGGCTCCAGGGGCCTGACGGACCGTGAGGTCGAGGAACTTCCCGTGCCGGTCGACAGCGGTGACGGTGCGGCCGACCAGCGCGTCGATGGGCGGTTGAAAGGTCTTGAGGGCGCTGATCGCCACCACGTGGACCCTGGTGACAGTCCGGCCGACCGCCTCCTGGCGTAGGAAGCCCACCAGCGCCTCGACCTCCGGTAGCTCGGGCATGCCCCCATCTTCCCGCTGGACGCAACCCCCACCAGGTCCGCGCGGAGCCGGTCAGGTGCCGAGGGCACACGGGTCGGGCGGCTGACGCCACCGCTCGGAGGCGATCGAACCCACGGGGGAGGAACCGACGACGGTGGGCGGTCCGTCCGAGGTCCCCGATGCCGGCCGCGAAGGTCCAGCCAAGCCCGGACAAACCCGTTTGACCAGGTCATTGCGGCTGTTCGGGGGCAGCACCCCGCGGCATGATCGAGCCATGTCGTCGGATGTGACGGTGCTGCCGCTCCACGGCGAGGTCTTCACCGACGCACGGGGTGGGGATCGGACCTTACGGGTCAACTGGCACGGCCTGGACGGACCCGATGCCTTGGCCGTGCTGTCGTTATGGCGCGGCGCGCGTTGCGTGGGAACGTTCCGGCTGCGCGCACGTGACGCGCTGCTCCTGATCGACGTCCTCGCACAGGGCGCCGGAGGGTCGCCCACACCCGGAGCCGGCTGGTACGAGGGCCGCGAGTCGTGGCCACCCGACGAGGAGTCGTCGCCGCCCGACACAGCGGCACGGTGGCGGATGCACAGGTCGACGACGTGGCCGCCGAGGCAGGGTGAGCCGCCACGCCGCAAGACGTGGACACCGCACCAGATGACGCATCCGGAGACGACGCGGCGAGACACCACGGATCGGGAGAGCACGCGTCGAGAGGCCATGTCTCGAGAGACCACGCTTCGAGAGACCACGTCTCAAGAGACGTCACAAGAGACATGGACCCCACGCTCCCCTGAGTCGCCGCCAACCACGCACGCTCACCTGTCGCCGGCGCAGAGGCTGCGCTGGTGGCCACCGAACTCCTCCGGCGCGGGTAGCCGGAGCGCCTGATCGAGTAACCGGAGATAGGTGGCCCGGGGCACCTCGATCGCGCCGAGGGAAGCCAGGTGCGGTGTTCGCCACTGCACGTCCAGCAGGCGGCGGTCAGCGTCTCCGGCCGAACGAAGCAGGTTCACCAACGCGACGAGCGCCACCTTGGACGCGTCACGCTCGAGATGGAACATCGACTCGCCGCTGAAGAACCCGCCGATCGCGACGCCGTACAGGCCTCCTGCGAGCCGCCCCTCCGGCGTCCACGCCTCCACCGAATGCGCCCAGCCCAGCTGGTGAAGCCGCTCGTAGGCCCGAATGATCTCCGGCGTGATCCAGCCGCCCGGCCGGCTGGGATCCGCGCAGTGGCGGATGACCTGGTCGAATGCTGCGTTGACGCGGATCTCGAAACGCCGACAGGAACGCCGCAGCGAGCGGGACACCACGAGGTGATCGAGCGGCAGGATGCCGCGCCGAGCCGGCGACCACCACGCCATCGGCCCGGACCGTCGGATCGGCATCGGGAAGATGCCGCGCTGGTACGCCGCGAGCAACGTTCCCGGCTCCAAGTCGGCGCCGTGGCCCAGCAGATCGTCGTCACCCGCGAGCTCCGGCGAGGGGAACTCCCAGCGGTTCGGCGGTAGCTGTGACGGCACAGACCCATCCTGCCGAACCTCCCTCGAACCGGGCGGATCGCCGTCGGGATGTGTCCGGGCGCGGTGGCAGCACGTAGAGTTCCCGGCAGATCTCTCCTGCGGGCTGGGGCGGCGAACGACCCTACGCATCGTTCGGCGACCGGACGGGACGGTGGACCATGTCGGTCGGAAAGTCGGTCGGAAAGTCGGTCGGAAAGTCGGTGGGAACGATGGTGGTGCGGGGTCTCACGCCCGTGGTTCGGCGGTTGGGTCCCCGCGCGGCGGGTGGTTTCTTCCGCTCCATCCTGGACGCCGCGATCGACGGGCGCAGCGGCTTCCCCGGGGCGATCGCTGTCGCGGAGCGCCAGCGTGCCCGCGCCGGCGGAGACCGGGTCCGGGCGTGCCGCGCGATCGTCGAACAGCACGTCCGGCTGGCCGGAGCGCAGGGCTTCCTCACCAGCCTCGGCGGATTCGCCGCTCTCGCGTTCGCGCTGCCCGCCAACGTCACCGGGCTGGCGGTCCTGCAGACGCGGATGGTCGCCGCCATCGCCTACCTGCGGGGTTACGACCTGACTGACCCGCGGGTGCGGACAGCCGTCGTCGCCTGCCTGCTCGGGGAGGAGGCCGCCGAGGCACTGGTGCGAAAGGGGAGGCTGCCCTCCACCCCTCTCGGCTTGGCCACCGCGCCCGTGCACGACCCCTCCCTCGACACCAAGATCGCGGCCGAGCTGGCCGCCGTCCTCACCGCCCAGGTCGGGGGCAAGCGACTCGGCCTGAGCGTGAGCCGACGCGTCCCGCTGCTCGGCGGGGGCGTCGGGGCCGCCGTCGACGCCATCGCCACCTACCGCGTCGGTCGGTACGCACAGCGGGAGCTGGTACCGCGCCACATCAGCCAGCTGTCGGACCCCGAGGGCGTCTCGGCACCCGAGTAACCCCCAGCCTTCTGAGCCCTCCATCAGTCCCCCTGACCGAGCTCCCTGACACCCAGCTCCGGCCCGCTCCGCGCCACTCCAGGACCGGAGCCTGATCGGTCTGCGTCGTCCAGCACGCACCTCGACGGAGGCCGGCTCGCCTCGCCGACGAGTCCAGAACTGGCCGACGAGTCCAGAACTGGTCGTGATCTTCCGTGGCATCCCGTCGGCGCCCTACGCTGCGATGGGCGTTTGGCGGTTTTCGCCGCCAATCGTGCTCGTTCCACCCGCCAGGCGCGTTCGCCTCGCGGTTCGGCGTGACCTTCGACTTCCGCCACGGCAAAAGGATCGAGGTGAACCATGGCCCCGAACCGACGCACGTTCCTCGCGGCGGCCTCTGGACTCCTCGGCACGGCACTCCTCGGCACCGCCGGTTGTGGTCGAGGCTCCTACTTGACACCTGAAGGAACTCTCAGTCTCTGGTATTGGAACCGGTCGATCAGCGACACCCTGCTGCAGAAGGTCGACACGGAACTCGGCATCCCGCTGATCGAGCAGAAGATCAGCACCGACTACAAGGCCAAGTTCCTCACCAGCCTCGCCGCACGGGCGTACGTCCCGGACATCGTGGGCCTCAATGAGGACGTCGCCACGTACTTCCCGGACGCCGACCAGTTCGTCGACCTCTACGAGCTCGGCGCGAAAGAGCTGGAGCCGGAGTACCTGGAATGGAAGTGGCTGCGCGGTGTGACGCCGGAAGGTCGGATGATCGCCTTCCCGATGGACACCGGCCCCACGGCGCTCTTCTATCGGCAGGACATCTTCGAGCAGGCCGGTCTGCCCACCGAGCCTGACGACGTGGCCGAGGCGCTGTCGACGTGGGAGGCCTACCTCGAGGCCGGGAGCCAGCTCAAGGAGGCCTTGCCCGACGTCAGGATGGTGCCGAGCATCAACATGGTCTACAGCCAGTACCTGTACCAGCAGGCTGAGCGCTACATGGACGAGCGCGACCGCTTCATCGGTGACGGACCTCAAGTCCGACGTGCGTGGGAGCTGGCGGTGGACGCCTACGAGCGGCGCATCGCCGCGAACGTGTCCGACTGGTCCACCGACTGGGGCGCGGCGATGACCGCCGGCAAGGTGGCCAGCTTCGTGGGCGCTGTCTGGGCCGGGCAGATTCTCGCCGACAGCGCGCCAACCACCAGCGGCAAGTGGCGGGTCTGTCGCGCACCTGGAGGTGCCGGCAACGCGGGTGGATCCTTCCTCGGCATCACGAAGTACTGTCGCGACCCAGAGGCGGCATTCCGGGTCATCACCTGGCTGCAGTCACCGGAGAACCAGCTCGTCTACGGCCTCAACGAGATGAAGCTGTACCCGTCGGCCATCGCCGCGCTGGAGGACCCACGCGCCGACCAGGAGGAGGAGTTCTTCGGCGGCCAGGTCATCAACGAGGTCTTCGCGGCCTCCGCCAAGGAGGTCAAGCCGGTCTACATGAGTCCCTACGACGACGTCATCGGCCCAGCGTTCACCGACGAGCTCACCAACGTCTGGAGCTTGGGCAAGGACCCCGACCGCGCGTGGGAGGACGCGCTCCGCGAAGTCGACCGGCAGCTCTCGCACCTGGGGTTGATCTGACATGACGACGACACCACTCGCGGCGCCACCCATCCAGCCTCAGCGGTCGGTCGGGGCCACCGCCGGTCGCAAGCGCTCGGAGTACCTGGCGCTCTACCTGGCGATCTCGCCGTTCTACATCCTGTTCGCCATCTTCGGCCTCTTCCCGATCCTGTTCTCGCTCTACCTGTCCTTCCAGAACTGGAACGGCATCGGTGAGATGCAGTTCGTGGGGTTCGCTCAGTACCAGTTCATGCTGACGGACCCGAACTTCTGGAAGTCGATCGTCAACACCTTCCAGATCTGGTTCCTGTCCACGATCCCGATGCTGTTCCTCGCCCTCGTCATCGCGTTCATGCTGAACCAGCAGATCCGCGGACGGGGCGCCTACCGGATCGCCTACTTCATCCCCAACGTCACCTCGATCGTCGCGATCGCCATCATCTTCGGCTCGATCTTCAGCAACGAGTTCGGCCTCCTCAACGCCGTGCTGGAGGCCCTGGGTCTGGAGACCGTCGAGTGGCTGAACACGCCCTGGGGCATCAAGCTCGCCATCGCCGCCATGGTGATCTGGCGCTGGACCGGCTACAACGCGATCATCTACCTGGCGGGTCTGCAGGCGATCCCGACGGAGCTGTACGAGGCGGCGCGGGTCGACGGCGCGAGCTGGACCCAGGTGTTCTTCCGCATCACCATTCCCCTGCTGCGGCCGATCATCCTCTTCACCGTGATCACGTCCACCATCGGCGGCATGCAGCTGTTCACCGAGCCGCAAGTGCTCCTTGGCAACGGTGGTGGTCCGGGCAACGAGGGCCAGACGATGGTGCTCTACCTCTACCAGCAGGCGTTCATCAACAACAACTTCGGCTACGGCGCCGCCATCGGTTGGGGCCTGTTCGTCATCATGATCCTCTTCTCGATCATCAACTGGCGGCTGGTCCAGGGAGCCGGTGAGCGTGGGCTGCGGAGAGGAGTGCGTGTATGAACCCCGTCGTCGCGCAACGCGTCAAGTCGGTCATCACCCACGCGCTCCTGCTGCTGGGCGTCGCCATCTCGATCTTCCCCTTCTACTGGATGTTCGTGATGGCGACCCGGACGACTGGCGAGATCTTCACGTACCCGCCTGAGCTACTTCCGGGCTCGCAGCTCATCGAGAACGTCAGCAAGGTGCTGGACACCGTCGACCTCCTCGGCTCGACGCTCAACACGTTGATCGTCGCGCTCACGACGACGGTGCTGGTGCTGTTCTTCGACTCGATCGCGGCGTTCGCGTTCGCCAAGTTCGACTTCCCCGGGAAGAACTTTCTGTTCGTTCTCCTGCTCGCGACGTTCATGGTCCCGTCGCAGCTGTCGACCGTTCCGTCGTTCGTCATCCTGGCGAACTTCGGATGGGTCGGTGACCTGAAGGCGCTCATCATCCCGGGCGCTGTGAACGCGTTCGGCATCTTCCTGATCCGCCAGTACGCACAAGGGGCGATCCCCTCCGACCTGCTCGACGCCGCGCGGATCGACGGCTGCGGCTTCTGGCGGCAGTACTGGAGCGTGGCCCTCCCGCTGCTGCGGCCGGTCCTCGCGTTCCTCGGCATCTTCACGTTCATCAACGCCTGGAACGACTACTTCTGGCCGCTGGTCGTGCTCATCAACCCGGAAAAGGTCACGTTGCAGGTGGCGCTGTCGCAGCTGCAGGGCCTCTACAACACCGACTACAGCCTGGTGATGGCGGGCACGCTGCTCGCGGTGATCCCCCTCATCGTGGTGTTCTTCTTCGGAGCGAGGCAGTTCCTGTCCGACCTCGCCGCGGGAGCCGTCAAGCAGTAGCCCGCACGTCGACCGAACGCCGGCTGGCCTCCTCGCCAGCCGGCGTTCGCGTTCCGGCACCACGCCAACTCCTGTCGGCTCTTGGGTTTCTCGAACGGTCCCCACGGCCTTCATCGACGAGCGGTCCACTCACGCGCCAGCGACGGACGGTCCGCACCGTGCCGTCCGGAAGCGGGCGCGTTCCTTGACCGTGCTGGCGACCCACACGAGCCTGGACACAGGACTTCTTAAGGAAGGTTTAAAAAGTGCCAGGCATCCACACCCGCACGCGTCATCGCGCGCTCGTCTTGGGTGCTCTCCGCGCCGCCGGTCCGCTGTCGAAGGCCGAGCTCGCACGACGTCTTGGGCTGAGCGTGCCCACGGTGACCGAGATCTTGCGGGAGTGCGCGACCGATGGAGTCGTCGAGGAGGTCGGCGAAGGCCGCTCGACGGGCGGTCGCCGACCCATGCTCTACGCATTACGTACCCAAGGCCTGCGCGCCGTGGGTGTGAACGTCGATCCGGACACGGTCCGCGCGGTCATCTCTGACCTGTCCGGCGACATCGTCGCGGAGTCGACGGTGCCGATCGACTTCACCGACGGTGAAAGTGCGTTCGTCGCCAACCTGCATCGTGCGGTCGATACCGTGCTGTCGACGGTCGAGTCACCCGACGAGCTCGCCGGGATTGGGGTCGCCGTGCCGGCGATGATGCCGCGCTCCGCCAAGGGACGCTTCGCTCCCCTCGGCCACCCAACCTGGACCGGGGTCGACCTGCACGAGCTGGTGCGTCAGCGGTACGGCTTGCCTGTCGTGACGGCGAACCGCGCCCACGCCGTCGGTGTGGGAGAGCACCTGTTCGGCGCTGGCCGAGGTGTGGCGAACCTGCTGTGTCTCGTCCTTGGCTCCGGTCTGGGCGCCGCGGTCATCGCCGGAGGACGACTTTTCACCGGTGGTGATGGAGCCGCGGGTGTGCTCGGACGGATGGTTCTCGACGCCGCCGTATCCGACGAACCGGCGCCCACCGTCGGTGAGATGGTCGGGGAGTCCGGCATCGTGGCCGCCGCCGTCGCCAGGCTCCGCCATGCCGGGCGGCGCACGCTCGGCGAGGTCCCGCTGCACCTCCTTAACGCGGGGCACGTGATCGACGCCGCCCTCGATGGGGACGCCCTCATGGCCGACGTGCTCGCTCACGCCGGGCGCGTCCTCGGCGCCGCCGTGGCCGCCGCTCTCTGCGTCACCGACTCCGACCTCGTCGTGCTGTGCGGCCCAAGCACGCGGGCGGGCCCGCTCCTCCTCGAGCCCTTCCAGGCCATCCTGCGCGCTCGATCGCCGTCCACGCCACCCCCCGTACGGCTCGGCGACCTCGGCGGACACAGCGGTCCCCTCGGCGCGGCGGCACTCGTGCTCGCCGACTTCATCCGAGACGCCGCCGACGACGAGACCGAGCAAGCCGGCACTGACACCGCACCAACCCGAGCGAGACGTCGGCCGAACAGCGCGGGGACTCAGGCATCGGCCAGGGACAGCGAGTGAGGTGGGAGCGCGTGGAGCGAAGCCCGAACATTCTGTTCTTGATGACCGACGAGCACCGGTACGACGTCGCCGGGTTCGCCGGCAACACCATCGTTCGCACACCCACGCTCGACCGTCTCGCCGCCGACGGCGTCGTCTTCAACAACGCCTATACACCAGCGCCCATCTGTGTTCCTGGACGGCAGAGCATGATGGCGGGTCAGCTGCCCCGCACCACCGGCTGCCTGCGGTTCGGACAGGACCTGCCGCCGGGCCACCTGACGTTCGCGCGGCTGTTCGCCCGACACGGCTACGCGACCGTCTGCGCGGGCAAGCTCCATCACCAAGGCATCGACCAGATGCAAGGTTGGACCCACCGGATCGGCGCCGACACCATCCTGGCACCGGAGTTCGTGGAGAATCCAGCCCCGGAGTTCGCCGAGCGCGCGTTCAACCTGAAGCGCTTGAAATGGTCGGACGCGAAGGAGGTCAGGCGCGCCGGCATCGGCCGGAGCCCGTGGGCCGCCAAGGACGAGCTGGCACTCGCCGGAGCGCTGGACTTCATCGAGGAGTACTTCAGTGACCCCTACTACGACCGGGCGACGCCAGAGCGGCCGCTCCTGCTGAAGATCAGTCTCAACCAGCCGCACTATCCGTACCTGGCTCCGAAGGAGCTCTTCACCTACTACCTCAACCGCGTCGAGCCGTTCCTCGACGAGCCGGTCTTCGACCATCCGTTCCTCTCCACGCGTCAGGTTCGGCCAGGTGTCGACGCCAGCGAGCGGGATATCAGGCGAGCGACGGCGGCCTACTACGCGATGGTTGAGAACGCCGATGCCATGTTCGGGCGGGTGATCGAGGCGCTGGAGCACCACGGCCAATCGATCGATGACTGGATCGTCGTCTATACCTCGGACCACGGCGAGATGCTCGGACAGCACGGCGTGTGGGAGAAGCAAAAATTCTTCGAGGCGAGCGTGAGGGTTCCGCTCATTATTCGCTGGCCGCGCCGCTTCGGACCAGGTCGCGTCGATGTGAACGTCAACCTGTGCGACCTGTACGCCACGTTGTGCGAGCTCGCCGGTCTGGACGTGCCACCAGGCCTGGACAGCCGGAGCATGGTCCGGCTGATGCACGGCGACATCACGGGGTGGTTCGACGAGTCGGTCTCCCACTTCGGGCAGACGAACCTGATGATCAAACGGGGGAGCTTGAAGTACCAGTACTACGGCGAGGACATGCCTGAGGTGCTTTTCGACCTCGCCCGCGACCCATCGGAGACGACGAACTTCCTCCACGATCCTGCCTACGCCGACGAGGTGCGTCGATTCCGAGCGCGACGGTCATCACTGGGCTATGGACCAGACGCGGATCCCCACTATCGCGACGCCGGATACGCCGCGCTCAGCGGGGCGTGACCTGACCACATGGCGGGAGCGGACGCCGCTCCGCCGGAAGGAGGGACCCACCCATGGCGGACACACTCACCCGCCGCCGCGCCCTGCTCGCTGGCGTGGGCGCGGTCGTTTTCCCCGCGATCGTGACCGGATGCGAGGCGTTGTCCACCGACCCGGCGACCCGACGGAGTCGAAAGCCATCGCGGGAAGCCGATGCGAAAGAAGCGCCGATGCTGGCCGAGTTGGTCAAGGCCGGCAGGCTTCCCCCACTCGACGAGCGGCTGCCTGAGAACCCGCTCGTCGTCGAGCCGGTCGAGCGAGCCGGCGTCTACGGTGGAACGTGGACCACCGCTCTGCTCGGCCCCGAGGACACCCCGTGGCTGGACAAGACGGTCCACTACGAGTGCCTCATGCGCTGGCGGCCAGACTTCTCCGAGCCGATCCCCAATATCGCCGAGAGCGTCGAGGTCGACCAGGACGGTCGCGTCTACACGTTCCGGCTCCGGCGTGGCATGCGCTGGTCGGACGGCGCGCCGTTCACGGCTGCTGACATCGTGTTCGCCGTCGAGGACGTGTTGCTCAACGACGAGCTCTACCCGGTGGCGCCGTCATGGCTGATGGCGGGGGACGAGCCGCCGCGGGTCGAGGCCCCAGACGAGCAGTCTGTGCGCTTCACGTTCGCCGAACCGAACGGGTTGTTCCTCGCGAACCTCGCCTCGTTGATCGGCGCTCCTTTGACCTCACGACCACGCCACTACCTCGAGCGCTTCCATCAGGCCTACAACCCGAAGGCGACCGAGCTGGCCGAGAGCGAGGGGATGTCGAGCTGGACTGACTTGTTCTTCGCTCGCGCGAACGCGGCAGGCAACCCCGACCTGCCTGGCTTGTATCCGTGGATCTACACGACGGCGCTCGGTGAGGGCACCCAGATGGTCGCTGAGCGCAACCCGTACTACTGGAAGACCGATCCCGAAGGCCGGCAGCTGCCCTACATCGACCGCGTGGTCTTCCACATTGTCGGCAACGAGCAGGTCATCCTGCTCAAGGCGAGCAATGGCGAGCTGAGCATGCACGCACGACACATCAACACGCTGCGGAACAAGCCAGTCCTTGCCCGCGGCCGCGACCGTGGCGGATTCGACTTCTTCGAACTGGTGCCCGCCATCATGAACGACCTCATCATCCAGCTCAACCTCACCCACAAAGACCCAGTGTGGCGCGAGGTATTCGGCAACAAAGACTTTCGCATCGGCTTGTCCTACGCGATCAACCGCGAAGAGCTCATCGACGCAGTTCTCCAAGGCCAAGGTGAGCCGTGGCAGGCGGCACCCCGACGGGAGTCGGAGTTCTTTGACGAGCGCTTCGCCAAGCAGTACACCGAGTTCGATCTCGACAAGGCCAACGAGCACTTGGACCGAGCCGGGCTCTCCGAACGCGACCGTCAAGGCTTTCGGCTCCGACCCGACGGGAAGCGCGTGCGCTTCGCCGTCGAGGTACCCAGCCCTGCGTTGAAGGACTTCTGGGTCGACGCTCTCCAGCTCATCAAAGGCTACTGGCACGAGGTGGGCGTCCAGATCGACGTCAAGACCGAGGACAGGTCGCTGTTCTACCAGCGCAAGGACGCCAACGCCCACGACGCGGTCGTCTGGCAAGGGCCGGGCGGACTCCAAGACGCCATCATGGATCCCCGTTGCTACTTCCCGTTCAGCTCCGAGTCTGCCTACGCGGTGGCGTGGGCCGCGTGGTTTACCTCCCGAGGAGCCAGCGGGGAGAAGCCACCGGAGCCGGCGAGACGGCAGATGAGCCTCTATCGCAAGCTTCAAGCCACGATCGACGAGGCGACCCGGGTCGACCTTTTCCGACAGATTCTCGCCATCGCCGCGGACCAGTTCTGGCTGATCGGAACGGTGCAGCCGGCGATGGGCTATGGGATCGTCGCCAACGACTTCCACAACGTTCCGGCGTCCATGCCCGACGCCAACGTCTATGCCACACCAGGTCCCACCAATCCCGAGCAGTACTTCATCGCTGAGCCCTGAGCCTTTGATCGACGACGCGTGAGTACCGGGAGTTCGTCGATGCCGCACCTGTCCCGCCGTCGCCTGTTGCAAGTCGGAGCCGCCTCCGCCGTCAGCTCCTTTCTCCCCGTTGACGCCGCGCTCGCCTCGGCGTCAGCCACTCGCCCACCCGACGAGGACGGCTACGAGCTGTGGCTGCGGTACCGCCATGTCGACGACCCCGCTCGGCTCGCGGAGTATCGTCGCCGGCTCACCGCGATCGTGCCGCAGGGATCGGGCGAGCTTCTGCGCTGTGCGACGCGGGAGCTCACGACGGGACTCCGTGGCCTGCTTTCCCGCGAGATCGAGGTTCGTGAGCGCCTCGAGGGCGGCGGCGTCGTCCTCGGCACCTACGACGAGTCGCCGTTCGTTCGCTCGCTCTTCAGCCACGACGAGCTCGCCGCGCTCGGCCCTGAGGGCTACCGGCTGACGACTGTGGGAGACAGGCACGTCGTCGTCGCGGCGACACACCAGCGCGGACTGCTCTACGGCGCCTTCCACCTCCTGCGACATCTGCAAACCCACCGCCCGCTTGCCACCCTGGACGCCACGGAACGTCCGGCCGCACCGCTGCGAGTGTTCAACCACTGGTACGACCTGGACCGTGCGGTCGAGCGCGGCTACGCGGGCCTGGCGATCCTCCACTGGGATGAGCTGCCGACGCTGCGGCCGCGCTACATCGACTACGCCCGGATCCTGGCTTCGATCGGCGTCAACGGCACGGTCGTCAACAATGTCAACGCGAACGCGCACTTCCTGTCCTCCGACCGGCTGGGTGGGCTTGCCGCGCTCGCTGACCTGCTCCGCTGCTACGGGATCCGCCTCTACCTGTCGGCGAACTACGCGAGCCCGATGGTCCTGACGGCGAACGATCCGTCCCCGATCACCACAGCGGACCCGTTCGACCCGCGCGTCCAGCTCTGGTGGCAGGAGAAGATCGCCGAGATCTACGAGCTCATCCCCGACTTCGGCGGGTTCCTGGTCAAGGCCAACTCTGAGGGGCAGCCCGGCCCCCTGGACTACGGGAGGACCCACGCGGACGGCGCGAACATGCTCGCCGAGCGGATCCGCCCGTATGGCGGACTCATCTTCTGGCGGAGCTTCGTCCACGAAGGCTTCTCCGACTGGGCCGAGTACCAGTACCGGACCTTCGCGCCCCTGGACGGCGAGTTCGCCGAGAACGTCGTCGTCCAGACCAAGAACGGTCCTCTCGACTTCCAGGTGCGGGAGCCGGTGCACCCCCTGTTCGGCGCGATGCCGCGGACCAACCAGGCGATCGAGCTTCAGATCACCCAGGAGTACACCGGTCACAACGTCCACCTGTGCTACCTGGTGCCGCAGTGGAAGGAGATCCTCGACTTCGACACCAAGGCGCAAGGGGACGGGACGACAGTCGAGAGCATCGTCACCGGTACCGCCTACGGTCAGTCCCACGTGGGCATCGTCGGCGTGGCGAACCTCGGTGACGACCGCGACTGGACCGGTTACCTGCTCGGCGCAGCGAACACGCATGGCTTCGGTCGGCTGGCGTGGAACCCACGCTTGTCGGCCGAGGAGATCGTCCGCGAGTGGATTCAGCTGACGTTCACCCCGGACGAGGCGTTCGTGCGACCGCTGACCGACATCATGCTCGAGTCCTGGCGGACGTACGAGGACTACACCTCGCCTCTCGGGATGGGCTACCTCACGTTCCCGACCGGCTCCCACTTCGACCCGGACCCTCGGTCGACGCTCAACCAGTCCCACCACACCACCGCCGAGGGCACGGGCTTCGACCGGACGGTGGCCACCGGGAGCGGCTTCACCGGGCTGTACGCGCCGTTCTGGGCCGAACGGTACGAGTCGCTGGAGACGGTGCCCGACGAGCTGTTGCTGTTCCTGCACTGGGTGCCGTACACCCACCGTCTCCACTCGGGGTCGACGGTCATCCAGCACATCTACGACAGCCACTTCGACGGCGCCGAGCGTGTTCTCCGCATGCGCGAGACGTGGCGTGAGCTCGCCCCGCACGTCGACGCGCGCCGACACGCCGACGTCCTCGCGACGTTCGACGAGCACGCGTTCCACGCACGGCGCTGGCGGGACACCATCGTCTCGTTCTTCTTCGACTACTCCAGAATCCTCGACGAACGGCGTGAGTGGCTGCAGTACGAGTTCGGCAGAGGGACGCCGTTGCTGCTCGGCGGATGGCCGAACCGCCTCCCGCTGAAGGTCACCAACGCGACTGGGCAAGACCATCGAGTGACGGCGCGGCTACACGTGCCCGACGAGAGATGGTCGGCCGGCACCGCCGAGGCCGAGGTCGCCAGCCGGGCGGACGCAGAGATGACGTTGCCGGTCCAACCTCCCCTGGTCGCCGACCAGCTCCAGCTCGCGGTCGCGATGACCCCAGCCGTCGAGGTGCTGGGCACCGCCGGTCACCCCACGATCGTCACGCCCGCCGGCCGTCGCTGTCACATCGCCCTTGACGCGGGCTCGGGATCGAGTCCACTGGTGCCCGGCTACCAGCGCCTGACGCCGGAGACCATGTGGGATCCGGCGCGCGGGTACGGGTGGATCGGCCGCACGCCGCAGTCCCGCGACCGCGGTGACGCCTGGGACGCGCTACGACGGGACTTCTGTGGCGACACCGCACCCTGCACGCTGCGGCTCGCGATCCCACCGGGGATCCATGAGACGGCTGTCCTGGTCGGCGACGGTGGCCCCGACGTCTGGCCGACGTTCATCGACGTGAATGGTCAGCGCGTCGCGGAGGGCGGCCGCATCCGTGGGGGCACGTTCGAGTGGCTTCGTTTCGAGCTCGATGGCGGCTCGGAGGGCCGGGAGGTCGACCTGGAGTTCTCCAGCGTCCCGGGCCGCTTCTGGCGGCTATGCGGCCTTGTCATCGTCAATCCCGACGCGCCCATCCCGCCCGCCGTCCTCACCGAGGTCCGCTCCAGCGGCGTGCTGTGGGCCGGCCGACCGAACGACGTCAGGGTGAGCGTGGCGGGGATGACCGACGAGCCGGTCGACGTCACCGTCGCCGTCGACGTCCCTGAGGGTTGGACGGCCGAGCCCGCCAGCGGCCGCGTTCCGGGTGGCGCGGAGGTGGAGCTGACGGTGCGGGTGACGCCTCCGACAGAGCCCACCATGGGCACCGTCGCTGTCCGCCTCGCGGAGGATCCCGACGGCGAGCAATGGACGGTTGACACGATCGTGGTGCCGGCACCCGACGACGCCGTGCTGGTTCTCGACGCCGGCAGTCCGTCAAGCCCGGTCCTGGAGGGATACCGGCGCCTGTCGCCGGAGGAGTTGTGGGACGCCGACCGTGGCTTCGGCTGGGTGACGGAGCCGCCGACGTTCCGGGACCGCGCGCGGCTGGACGTCCTGCGCCGCGACTTCGTGCTGGGGCGCGACCAGGACTACGTCCTGCGCCTCGCGGTGCCCGCCGGCGCGCACCGGGTCGACGTCCTCACCGGTGACGCCTACTCGCCCTCCGGCACGACCAGCGTCTACGAGGGTGACACGCTGCTGGGCAGCTCCGGGGACGAGATCATTCCGCAGGGAGAGTTCCGGTGGTTCTCGTTCACGCTGGACGGCGGTGAGGCCGGACGACTGGCGGATCTGCGACTCGTCGGGGCCCTGCGGGACCGGTGGTGGCGCCTGGTCGCCCTGGTGATGCGGCGAGCCTGATCGACAGCGATGACTCGTCGACGCAAGCGGATGTCGAGGCCGCGGTGGGCTGAGACCTCAGCTCGCCGACAACGGACACGGCGATGCGGTGGCCCGAGAAAGGGGATCAGCTGATGAAGCTCCGGCGACGGCTGTCGGTGTGGTGTGCGGCGCTCGTGCTCGTCCTGGCAGGCGCGGCGCCGTCAACCGCAGCCGACCAGCGGACCTACACCAACCCGTTGATGTCGAACTTCGCAGACGCGTTCTCGGACCCCGGGATCATCCGCGCGAAGGACGGCTACTGGTACGCCTACGCCACGACGACGGTGATGACCCGCGAGAACCAGCAGAACGGCGGACCGCCGTACTACATGCCGATCGCGCGAAGCGCCGACCTGGTGACGTGGGAGTTCGTCGGAACGGTCTTCAACGAGGACAACCACCCTGAGTGGAAGCCGTTCCCGGGTACGGGCTACTGGGCACCGGACGTCCGCTACGTGGACGGGACCTACTACCTGTACTACTCGCTTGCCGGTGGTGGCGACGCCGCCATCGGGCTGGCCACCGCCCCCACGCCAGCTGGGCCGTGGAGGGACATCGGCCGTCCGGTCGTCGACTTCGTTCCCGACAGCGAGGTCATGGAGATCGACCCAGCGCTGTTCGTCGACTCCGACGGCACGAAGTACCTGTACTACGGCTCCTTCCGGGAGGGCGGCATGCACGTCGTCCAGCTCTCCGACGACGGCACCCGAGCCGTGGGTGAGCCGAGACAGGTGGTGGCGGGCAACCGTGGGGAAGCCGCCTGGGTGGTCAAGCGCGACGGCTACTACTACCTGTTCTACTCCGGCTACGGGTGCTGCGAGGTCGACACCGGCGGCTACCCCGTGTTCGTCGGTCGAGCCACGTCCCCGCTCGGGCCGTTCGTCGACGCCGAGGGCGTACCCCTGACGGCGGACGCTCCGGGCGGCACCCTCGTCAACGCCACGACGGGAAGCAGCCTCGTCGGCACCGGCCACAACGCGACCGCCGTCGACCGCTCCGGACAGGACTGGTTCTTCAGCAACGCCAACAGCCGGTTCGACAACTGGGGTGGCCGTCCGACGGTGATGGACCGGCTGGACTGGATCGATGGCTGGCCCACCGTGCGCGCCGGTCAGTGGACCTCCGACACCCCGCAGCCGGCACCGGTCGGCACGTGGGACGTCGGCAGCACGTTCAACGACGGCGACCTCGACGGCTGGGTGACAGTCGGCACCGGTGCGTGGGGTCTCGCCCGCGAGCGGGATGCCGGAGGCTTCGTCCGAAGCCGTTCGGCCGCACCCCACTCACTGCTGCTGGTGAGCGAGGAGACCACCGCGGCCGACTACCGGGCCGAGGCGGACCTGCGGGTGCGCGGCATGGGCCGGGCTGGCCTGGTCGTCGGCTATGAGGATCACCGAAACTACGTGGTCGCCTGGCTGGACCCGTCGCGGCGCGCCCTCGTCGTCGATGTCGTCGTGGACGGCGAGGTCGTGAGGTCGGCGAGCGACCGCCTCCACGCAGGCTTCCGGTTCGACACCTGGCACGCGGTCACCGCAGAGGTCCGCGGGTCGTGGGCGACGTTCGAGGTGAGCGCGGCGATGGAAGGCAGCCCGCTGGCCGAGGTGAGCGTCGAGGTGCCGGAACGGCTCGGGAAACCCTCCCCCGTCGGCGTGGCGGCGCAGGGTCGCGGCGCGGAGGCCGACAACGTGGGTGTTACCGCGCTGTACGAGCCGGTGACCGCCAAGGTGCCGGATCCCACGGTGGGAGCGTTGCTGCCGGAGTTCAGCGACGAGTTCGAAGGCGCCGAGCTCGACGAGGCGTGGACGATCGTCGGCACCCCACAGTCGAACCCCGAGGTAGTCGGCGGCGCGCTGGTGTGGCCGACCCAGGCGGGCGACCTGAGGTCGGACGACCACGCGGCGGTGCTGCTGCGCGACGCGCCGGAGGGCACGTACACGGTCGAGACCAAGGTGCACCTTCCGCTCGGCACCGGGCCGCGCGGCTACGAACGGGCGGGCCTGCTCGTCTGGGGTGACCGGGTGAACTCCCTGCACGTGGCACCGACGTCCACCGGGACGACCCGGCAGGCGTTCTTGTGGGTCGGGCCGGCTGCCAGCCCGTGGCCGAACGCGATTCAGCTCGGGCCATCCGCCGACACGCTGTGGCTGCGGATGCGCCACACCATCCATCCGGAGACCGGCGAGCATCTGTTCCGGGCCGCGACGAGCCGCGACGGGGAGCACTGGATCTGGGGTGCGGTGTGGCACCTGCCAGCCGATGCCGAGCCCCGGGTCGGCTTGGTGGCCATGGGTGGTGAAGGGGTCACCGCGACCTTCGACTACCTGCGCGTGTACGGGCCGTAGCGGTCCGGACGACTGGCCGGCGCTGGCGGTACGAAAGCCCACCTGTGTCCACTTCGTAAGACAAGTTCTCATTATTCGAAACACGCCCGCGATGGCGGCGGCCGGTCGGTTACTGTGGCTCGCGGTCATGAGCGCCAGCGCGGGGCTCGACCGTCGACACCACCGCGCCCTTCGCGACGCGTGTCCTGTCGTCGGTGCGAGGCCCCGAAAGCCCCGGCTCGCTGGCCGGCAACCCTCCTCCGCGGTGGGGTGCTCCGGGTGAGGACCAGGCGTGCCACGTGGCACCGCAAGCGCGGACCCCAGAACCCTCGGGGTCCCTGAGCCCCGTGAGGTGTGGTGTGACTGCTCTCGACGTCCAGGTGAACTCCGCTGACCCCGCGTGTCCTGGCCAGGCGCCGCTGCTTCCCGTGGTCGGCACCGGCATCGAGGTCCCGCTCGTCACCGGCGACTCCCTCCCGTACGCCAACCTCGACTACGCCGCGAGCGCTCCGAGCCTGCAGTCGGTCGCCGACCACCTGAGCGAGGTGCTGCCGTACTACGCGAGCGTCCACCGCGGCGCCGGCTACACCTCCCAGGTCTGCACCGCGCTCTACGAAGGTGCCCGGGCCGACGTCGCGGCGTTTCTCGGTGCGCGTCCCGACGACGTGGTGATCTTCACCCGCAACACCACCGACGCGCTCAACCTGTTGGCACGGTGTGTCCCCGACGACGGCCCTGGTGGCGGCCGCGTCACCTTCCTCGACATCGAGCACCACGCCAACCTGCTTCCGTGGCGGCGAGGCCAACACCGCTGCGTCCTCGCCGGCACCACCCAGCGGGCCACGCTGGTGAGTCTGCGCGCGGAGCTGGAGGCGCGACCGGCCAGCCTCCTCGCCATCACCGGCGCGTCGAACGTCACCGGCGAGGTCTTGCCTCTCGCCGAGATCGTGGAGCTCGCCCACGCGGCCGGCGCCCGAGTCGTCCTCGACGCTGCGCAGCTCGCCCCCCACCGCAGGATCGACCTGGCGTCGTCCGGGGTGGACTACGTCGCGCTGTCCGGGCACAAGCTCTACGCGCCGTTCGGAGCCGGCGTGCTCGCCGGACGGAGGGACTGGCTCGACGAGGCCCCGGCATACCTGCCGGGAGGGGGTGCCGTCCGCGAGGTCACCCTCACCCACACCGAGTGGGCGGCCGCACCGCAGCGGCACGAGGGAGGCACCCCGAACGTCCTCGGGGCGGCGACCCTCGCCCAGGCTGCTCGCACCCTCTCCCAGCTACCGTCGGGCGCGCTGGAGGCGCACGAGGAGGCCCTCCGCACGGCGCTCACCGACCGCCTCAACCGGCTGCCCGGTGTCCGAACCCTGCGGATCTGGCGAGACAGCACGACCTCGATCGGGGTGGTGGCGTTCACCGTGGACGGGTACGCGCCCGGGCTCGTGGCCGCCTACCTCTCCGCTGAACACGGGATCGGCGTCCGGGACGGCAAGTTCTGCGCGCATCCCCTCCTGTCGCGCCTCGGCGCGCCTGAGGGGGCGGTCCGCGCGAGCTTCGGCGTCGGGACGACGCTGGACGACGTCGAGCGCCTCGCCGCCGCAGTGGAACAGCTCGTCACGTCCGGACCTCGCTGGAGCTACGACGTCGTCGACGGTCGATGGGCGCCGACACCGGACCCGCGAGGCCTTCCCGACTGGGCCGTCTCGACCACCGGCGCGGCTGACCGGGGCACGTCGCCATGTGAGCCGCTCACCGCGTGAGAGGTCGAGACCGGCGCGCCGGCGGACCGGGCCCTAGGACGCCGCCTGACCGGCTGCCGGCTCGGTCGCGACGCGAGCCCGCCGACTGGCCGGCACCACCAAGGGTGTCCCCGCCTCCGGATCCGCGATCACCCGGCAGGGCAGGTCGAAGACTCGCTCCACGAGCTCGGCCGTCAGCACCTGGGACGGTGGACCGGACGCGACGATGGCGCCGTCTCGCATGACGACCAGGTGGGTGGCGTACCGTGCGGCCTGGTTCAAGTCATGGAGCACGGCGACGAGCGTGCGGCCCTGACGTTCGTGAAGGTCCGCGCAGAGGTCGAGGACCTCGATCTGGTGAGCGATGTCGAGGTACGTCGTCGGCTCGTCGAGCAGGAGCAGGGACGTCTGCTGGGCGAGCGCCATGGCCAACCAGACCCGCTGCCGCTGACCACCCGACAGCTCGTCGACGAACCGGTCGGCGAGCTCGGCCACGCCGGTCGCCGCCATCGCCTCGGCCACGGCCGCCTCGTCGTCCCGTGACCACTGGCGGAGCAGCCGCTGGTGGGGGTACCGCCCGCGGGCCACGAGGTCGGCCACCGTGATGCCGTCAGGCGCGATGGGGCTCTGGGGGAGCAGACCGAGCCGGCGGGCCACCTCCTTCGTCGAGTAGGAGGAGATCGTCTGCCCGTCGAGGTACACCGCCCCACGGGTGGGTCGCAGCGTGCGCGCGAGGGCGCGGAGCAAGGTGGACTTGCCGCAGGCGTTCGGGCCGATGATGACGGTGAACGAGCCGTCGGGGATGACCGCGTCGAGCCCGTCCGCCACGATCCGCCCGTCGTAGCCGAGGGTGAGCTGCTCGGCCCAGAGCCGGCTCGTCTCGCCGTGACGCGTCATGACCGCCCGGACCTCCATTCCCGCGCGAGCAGCCAAGCCAGGTAGACACCGCCGACGGCCCCGGTCATGACGCCGACGGGCAGCTGTGTCGGCGCGAGCAGGCGTTGCGCGGCGAGGTCGCTGAACACCAGGACGCACGAGCCCATGAGGGCGGACGACACGAGCCCGACGCCTGGTTCTCCCGTCAGCCGGCGGGCGAGCTGAGGTGCCGCCAGGGCTACGAAGGCGACCGGCCCCGCCGAGGCGGTCGCCACCGCCGTGACGCCGACCGCCAGCACGATCAGGGCCAGTCGCGACCGCTCGACCGGGACCCCGAGCGCCTTCGCCACGTCGTCGCCCATCTCCAGCATGCGGAGTCGTCGGCCGAGCAGCAGGAGCGCCGGTACGAGGACGGCGAGCGCCGCCGCGACCGGGCCCACGTGCTCCCAGCCGCGGCCGTTCAAGCTCCCGGTGAGCCACGCCGCGGCGTACTGCGCGTCCACCACGTCGGCGCGGGTGAGCAGGTAGGAGTTGACGGAGGTGAGGAGCGCGCTCACCCCGATGCCGACCAGCACGAGCCGGTAGCCCTGGACGCCCCGCTTCCAGGCCAACACGTAGACCAGCAGGGCCGTCGCCAGACCTCCGCCGACGGCCGCGCTCGCGACACCCGCCGGACCCGCCTTGACGATGAGCAAGGCGACCAGGGCGCCGGACGCCGCGCCCGTCGTGAAGCCCACGATGTCCGGGCTTCCCAGCGGGTTGCGCGTCAGACTCTGGAAGACCGCCCCGCCGAGACCGAGAGCGGCGCCGACCAGCAGAGCCGTCAGCAGTCGCGGAAGCCGCAGGGTCACGACGATGAAGGTGCTCGCCTGGCTGCCGTCGCCGACGAGGGCGCGCACCACGTCGGGGAGCGGGATCGGGTAGTCACCCGTCGACAGCGTCACCGCGGCGCCGACGAGAGCGAGGAGCGCCAGGCCAAGGCAGACCGCCACGGTCCGCGCTCGAAGCCGGAACGACAGCCCGCCCACGCGGAGCGCGCGGCCCGGCAGGCGAGGATCAGCGTGCTGGGCGGTGACCACCGTCATAGCTGCGCGATCCTCCGTCGGCGTACCAAGGAGAGGAAGACGGGCGCACCCACGACGGCGGTGACGATGCCGACCTCCACCTCTCCCGGCCGCGCCACGAGGCGGCCGACGACGTCCGCCGCGACGAGCAGGGTGGGGCCCAGCACCACCGAGTAGGCGAGGACCCAGCGCTGGTCGGGGCCGCAGATGGCGCGCGCGATGTGCGGGATCGTCAAGCCGACGAAACCCACCGGACCGACGGCGGCGGTCGCGGCGCCACACAACAGCGTGATCGCCACCGCTCCGAGCGCACGGGTGCGACCCAGGTGAGCGCCCAGCGCCCGGCCCGTCTCGTCGCCGAGGGAAACGGCGTTGAGCGCCCCGCCCAGGCCGAGCGCGAGCAGGCACCCGACCAGAAGGAACGGCCACACCTGGAGGAGAACCGTCTCGTCCCGTCCGGCGAGCGACCCGACCGCCCAGAACCGGTACTCGTCGAAGACGTCGGTGTGGGAGAGCGTGATCGACTGGATGAACGCCATGAGGGCCGCACTGATCGCGGTGCCGGCCAACGCCAGCCGGACCGGTGTCGCGCCGCCACGCCCCGCCGACCCGAGCAGGTAGACGACCACAGCGGCGGCCGCCGCCCCGACGAGGGCGAACCAGACGTACGACACCAGGCTCGTCACACCGAGGAACGCGATGGCGACCACCACCGCCGCCGCCGCGCCCGCGGTGATCCCGAGGATGCCGGGGTCAGCGAGCGGGTTACGGGTCAGCGCCTGCATGAGGGCGCCGGCCAATCCGAGGGCGGCGCCGACCGCGAGGCCGAGGATGGTCCGCGGCACACGGAGCTCCCAGATGACGACGGCCTCGTTCGAGGTGCCGCGGTGCACCAGCACGTCGACGACCTCGGACAGCGGGATCGGCTTGGCCCCTAGGGCGACGCTGAGCAGGGCGACGAGGACGAGGACCGCGAGGGCGACGAGGAGACCGGCTCCGCGCAGCGCCGTCACGCTTCGTCGGCTGGCGGGGACGACGTCGCCCTGACGGTCCAGTGTCCCGACCGCACGGGCCATCGGCGTCCTCCGGGCGAAAGATCAGCCACCCGCTCAACCACCCCAAGGGCGGCAACCAAGAGAAGGCTAACCTAACTCGCCGGACTCGACGCGGTCAGCCCGGCAGCTGGGCCTCGATCGCGGCGACCAACTCCGGATCGGTGGGCTCGGTCCCCGGCCGGAACCGCCGCACCACCGCGCCCGACGGCGCAACCAGGAACTTCTCGAAGTTCCACTCGACGTCGCCGGCCTCCCCGTCGTCGTCGGCGACCGAGGTCAGCTCGACGTACAACGGGTGCCGGCCGGGACCGTTGACCTCGATCTTCTCGCCCAGGGGGAACGTCACACCGTACGTCGTCGAGCAGAAGTCCTGGATCTCCTCGGGCGTCCCAGGCTCCTGGCCGCCGAACTGGTTGCACGGGAAGCCGACGACGGAGAAGCCCCGGTCGGCGTAGCGCTCGTGGAGCTGCTGGAGTCCCTCGTACTGCGGGGTCAACCCACACTTCGACGCCACGTTGACGATGAGCAACGCCCGTCCGGCCAGCTCGGCCAGTGACCACGGGGCGCCGGCGAGCGTGCGCAGGGGGATGTCGTAGATGCTCACCCACCCGATCCTTGCACGGCCAAACCCCACGTTGTGGCGATTCGCCCGATTCAGCCCGACAGCGGTCAGCCCGCCGGACACGGTCCCGACCGCTCAGCGTCCCTGTGGCCCCAGGAGTCCGCGCTCGTACGCCACCGCGACCGCCGCGGCACGGTCGTTGACGCCGAGCTTGGCGTAGATGTGGAGCAGGTGTGTCTTGACGGTGGCCTCGCTGATGAACAGCGACTCCGCCGCCTCCCGGTTCGTCGCACCCTGCGCGATGAGGGCGAGCACGTCGAGCTCCCGTTGGCTCAACGGCTCCCGCGCTGGCTGACGGACTTGCCCGAGCAGCCGCGTGGCGACCGCCGGCGAGAGGACCGCCTCGCCGCGAGCAGTGGCCACGACCGCCCGCAGCAGGTCCTCGCGGGGCGCGTCCTTGAGGAGGTAGCCGGTAGCGCCGGCCTCCACCGCGGCGACCACGTCCGTGTCGGTGTCGTAGGTGGTGAGCACCAGCACCCGCGACGGCACGCCGCGCTCGGCCAACCGAGTGATCGCCGCCACGCCGTCCATCCCCGGCATTCGCAGGTCCATCAGGATGACATCCGGCACGAGCACCTCGGCTCGCGCGACCGCCTCCGCCCCATCGGCGGCCTCGCCCACGACCTCGAAGCGCGGGTCGCCAGCGAGCATGCCACGCAGACCGTCCCGGACCACCGGGTGGTCATCGACCAGCAACAGCCGGATCCGCTCGCTCGGGGCGGGCACGTCCATCCTCGGCTCCTCCTCGCTCACCTGGCGCCCGTCGGCATCTCGTGGCCTCGCGGCGCTCACCTGGCCTCGGGTTTCGCCATGCTTCCTGGGGCTTCCAGGGCTTCCTGGGGCTTCCGCAGGGCTTCCTGGGGCTTCCGCGGGGCTCTCGTCTGGCTTCGGCGGTGCGCCCCAGCTCGCGCACGCTCACCTGGCTTCCGCAGGGATCACGGGAACGCTCGCCGAGATCGCCGTCCCGGCCCCGGGTCGGGACTCCACGTCCAGACGGCCGGCCAAGCGCCGCACCCGCTGCCGCATGGCCAGCAAGCCGAACCCGCCCTCGCCGGGCGCCTGCTCCGACAGCCGCGCGGGATCGAAACCAGCACCGTCGTCGCGCACGTCCAGCGCCACCACGTCCTCCATGTAGGAGAGGGTGAGGCCGACGCGGGACGCGCCGGCGTGCTTGGCGACATTGGTCAGGGCCTCCTGCGCGGTCCGCAGCAGGGTCATCTCGACTTCCGGGTGCAGTGGCCGAGGCTCTCCCGTGGTCGTGACCTCCGCCGCGACGCCGTGAACCTCCGCCCACCGCCGCGCCAGCTCGGCGAGCACCTCGGGCAGTCGGGCGGTGTCGAGCGCCTCGGTCCGGAGCGCCTGCACCGACCGCCGCGCCTCCCGGAGGCTCTCCCGGGCCAACGTCGACGCGTTGTCGAGATGCCGGCGCCACGCCGACGGGTCGTTCGCGGCCTGCCGGGCGGCCTCGAGCTGGGTGATGATGCCGGTCAGCCCTTGGGCGAGGGTGTCGTGGATCTCCCGCGCCATCCTCTGTCGCTCGTCCAGAACGCCCGCCTCGCGCGCCTGGGTGAGCAGCTGAGCCTGCAGCCCGGCATTCTCCGCCATCATCGCCTCGAGCTTGCGGTTGGCCTCGGCGAGCTGCTCGATCGTCTTTTTCTGCTCCGCGCTGCGCCGGACGTCCACGAGCGCGAACGCACCCAGCACCCCGGCGAGACAGACGTTGACGACGAAGAGGACGAGAAACAGCGACGTGGTCGCCTGGTCGTGGGGGATGCCGCCGGCCTGAGACGTCGCGACGACGACCGCGGTGGCGACGACTCCGGGGATCTTCCACCAGCCCGGCAGGATGCCCACCGCGTGCAGGTAACCAACCCAGGCGAAGATGCCGAAGGGCGGCGCCAGAAGAACCAGGGCACCGGCGAGCGCCGTGAACCCGGCGAAGTAGACCAAGCCGAGCGGGTGACGTTCAGCGACGCGTCGCGTCACCATGAGGTAGATCCACACCGCGGCGAGAGCTGACAACGCCAGCGCCGGACCTCTCCCGGCCTGGTCAGGGTTGGCGAGGGTGAGCAGCGCGGAGAGGATCAGGACGAAGTACGGGATCGCGTCGTACACCGGTCCTTGCACGCGTTCCCAGACCGTCGGCGTCGCCCGCGGTATCGCCACCGCCACCTCCTCAGCGGTCTCGGCAGACACCGCGTCCTCGGCCCTGCCGTCGTCCAGACACCACCCTGCCAGGTCCGGCGGAGACGTTCACCTGCGGTCCAGGCCCCGCCCAGGGGCTCACTCCCACCGAAAGGAGCGAACCGCCACGACGCCGGCCACGACCCCCACAGCTGCCATGCTGACCATCTGCAGCGGGTCCGGGCCGGCGCCCGTCCACGCGTCCTGGAGCGCCTGGACCCCAGGCGGGGTGTAGTCGCCGATGCGTACGACGATCTCCGGCAGCATGAACCGCGGCAAATAGGCACCGCCGACGAACATGGTGAGGAAGAAGATCGGCAACGCGATCACGCCGACCGCGTTGGCGCGCGGCGCCAACGCCGCGGCCAAGAGCCCGAGCGCGAGCATCGCACCGCCACCGAGAACGTACGCGAGCACGAAACCCGCCGGGTGTTGTGGCAACGGTACGTCGAAGGCCGTCGACGCGAAAGCCACGAGCACGACCGTGCCCACGGCCGCCGCCGCCGCGTTGACGACGAGCTGACCCACGAGCACAGCGCCCGGATGGACCGGCGTGGTCGACATACGCCGCAGCACACCCTTCTCGCGATAGGTGGCGAGCCGCGTCGGCATCGTGTTGACCGCGACCATGGCGAGCGTCATCACCACGATCGACGGGATGAAGTAGTCGATGAAGCGAGCGCCCTCCAGGTCCTCAAGAGGGACGCGTAACGCCGGGATCGACGCGAGGACGCCGAACACCACGGTGGGGAACACGAGCGTGAAGAACACGGTCAGCCGTTCCCGCAGGAACAGCTTGGCTTCGGTGAACGTGATCGCGGCCAGCAGGGTCATGGTGTGTCTCCGTTCGTCGCGTCCTGGAGCGGGCGGCCGGTGAGCTCGACGAACGCGTCATCGAGACTGGCCTGCTGGACGCGAAGGTCGTGGGCGATGATCTGGCGACGGGCGAGGAACGCCGTCACGGCGGGCAACGCGTCACCCGATCCGGTGACGACGAGGCGTGACTGGTGCCAGGACACACTGGTCACCCCAGGCAGCTCCGCCAGGAGGTGAGCATCGACCGGCTCCGACGGACGGAACGTGATCCGTTCGCCGGTCCCGGCACGGGCCACGAGGCCGGCTGGCGTATCGATCGCCACGGTTCGACCCCCGGCGATGATCGCCACCCTGTCGCAGAGGTACTCGGCCTCCTCCATGAGGTGGGTGACCAGGACGACTGTCACACCACGCGCGCGAATCCTCTCCACCAGCGACCAGGTGTCTCGACGCGCCTGCGGATCCAAGCCGGTGGTCAGTTCGTCGAGAATCAGCACCTCGGGGTTGCCCACCAAGGCGAGAGCGATCGACAGCCGCTGCTTCTGTCCGCCGGAAAGCTCCCGAAACAGCGTGGCGGCCTTGTCGGCCAGACCGAGCTCCTCCAGCAACAGCCGCCAGTCGGCCGGCTCGTCGTAGTAGGAGCTGTAGAGATCCAGCGCCTCCCAGACCTTGATCAGGTCGGGCAGCTCGCTCTCCTGGAGTTGCATGCCCACCCGCTGTCGAAGCGCGGCACGGTCACGCTGTGGGTCCAGGCCGAGCACCCGGATCTCGCCGGCGTCCGGGACGCGGAGACCGCCGACGCACTCCACCGTGGTGGTCTTGCCGGCGCCGTTCGGTCCCAGCAGTCCGAAGATCTCGCCGGCGTCGACGGTGAAGGAGACCTCGTCCACCGCCACCGTCGCGCCGTAGTGCTTTCGCAGCTTGGTGACCTCGATCACCGGCATCGTCGTCCCTTCCTCGCTGGGCATGTCGCCATCGAGCATCGCGTTCGAAGGGGTCACCGCGGATCGCCCAACCAGTCGAACCTGGCCGCCGGCTCGGTGGAGGTAGCGCATCGACCAGCCGGCACGCGTGCATCCACCGATCGGTTGACCGCGCCTGCTGAAACCGGACCAACCCGGCCGCGCGAGCCCTCAGCGATCCCGGTCGCGACCAGCGATGCGCCGACGTGATCTTGGTCAAGGCTGAATGATCTTGAACGGCGCTCGTCGTACCATCCGCCAAGTGACGATCCCTCGGGTCACGCTGGCGTGGGACGCCTTGGTCGACGTCGACGTCGTCGGCCCCGGACCGCTCCATGAACGCCTGACCCGTGCCCTCCGCCAGGCGATCCGGGACGGCCGGCTCCCACCCGGCGCGGCTCTCCCGCCCAGCCGGACCCTCGCCGCCAACCTCGGTTGCTCGCGCTGGGTGGTGACGCAGGCGTACGGGCAGCTTGTTGCCGAGGGCTACCTGACGGCACGCACGGGTTCGGCGACGAGGGTGCGGGAGCTCGAGCCGACGTCGACGTCCGGGACCCCGCGCGTGGGCGCACCGGCGGCACCCGGCGCCGGCGGCACCGGCGCTCGCCCTGGCTCCCTGCCCCCCAGACCAGAGCGGACGTTTCGCCTCGACTTCGCGCCCGGACTGCCGGACCTGCGCGCCTTTCCCCGCCGTCGCTGGGTCGAGGCCGTGCGAAGCCAGCTCGCGACGCTGCCGTACACCGAGCTCGGCTATCCACCCGAGGGCGGCTGCGCGCGCTTTCGATGGGTCCTGGCGGACTATCTCCGGCGTTGCCGCGGCGCCCAGGTCGACGGTGACGACGTCACCTGCTGCGCGGGTGTCGCGGACGGGGTGGCTCGGCTCGCCCGTTGCCTCCGCGAGGCCGGCATCCGGCGCATCGCGGTCGAGGACCCCGGCTGGACCAGGCTCCGGCAGACGCTCGAACGCGTCGGCCTGGAGACCGTCGGCGTCCCCGTCGACGACCGAGGCATCAGGGTGGACGAGCTGGTTCGGCTCGACGTCCGCGCCGTCCTCGTCACGCCGGCTCACCAGTTCCCCACCGGCGTGGTGCTCGCGCCGGAACGCCGGACGGCCTTGCTCACGTGGGCACGCGAGGTCGACGGGCTCGTGCTCGAGGACGACTACGACGCGGAGTTCCGCTACGACCGCCGCCCGGTCGGAACTCTTCAGGGAACCGATCCCGAACGGGTCGCGCTCTTCGGCTCGTTGTCGAAGACGCTGTCGCCGGCGGTCGGTCTGGGTTGGATGGTCACGCCCCCGCGGTGGACGCGCGCGCTTCGCGCCAGCGAGGTCGGCCAGACCCAGCCGTCGGTGCTGCAGCAGCTCGCCTTCGCCCACTTCGTCGAGACCGGCGGCTACGACCGGCACCTCCGGTCGGTGCGGCAGCGCTACCGCCACCGCCGCGACGCCCTGGTGGCAGCCCTCCGCACCAGGCTCCCCGAGTGCGCGATCGCCGGTGTCGCGGCCGGCCTCCACATCGTTCTCCACCTTCCACCGGCGGCCTCGGCGGCGACCGTGGTGAAGAACGCGGCGGACGCCGGGGTTCGGGTGGCTGACCTGGATACGTACCGGATCCATCCCGATCCCACGTCGCCTGGGCTCGTGCTCGGCTACGGGAACCTGCCGGACAGCGCCGTCGACGAGGCCGTGCGACTGCTGGCGATGGCCGTCCACCGGGCGACCGGGCCGTGAGGTCGACCGTTGAGACTCGACCGTCCGTGCCCAGGCCGCCTGGGGCCTAGGTGGAACGCTGGTCGGCCGGCGTCCCCGACCCCAGCGCCTCGGCGAGCTGGCCGGCCCAGTGGAGGAGCTCCTCGTCGGCGCCTGGTCGGGCGACGCACTGCAGACCCAAGGGAAGTCCGTTGACCCCCCGCCCGGCTGGAAGACCAACCGCCGGCATGCGCGCCTGCGACCACGGGAGGTTCATCACGGGACTTCCCGTCGTGTCCAGGCCCTGCGGCGCCGTGTCGGTGGCCGCAGGGGTGAGCCAGGCGTCGATGCTCTCGGCGTCCATGAGAGCCACCAGGTCCGCGGCATACCGCTCTCGCTCGTCCAGGGCCCGCTCGTAGGCCGCCCGGCTGATGCGGCGCCCGTCCTCGATCGCCCGAGCGGTGATGGGGTGGTAGCGGTCGCCGTACACGGGGAACCGGAACTCGTGGCTACGGGCGAGCTCCACCAGATTGATGAGATGGTGGCGCCGGTTGATCTCCTCGATGTCGGCGAGCGCGGGCACGAACCGGACCCGCACACCCGCCGTCCGCAGCCGCTCCACCTGCTCGGCGAACGCCTGCCGCGCCGGCGGGCTCGCCTGCTCCAGGTAGGGGCCCTCCGGAACGGCGAAGGTCGGCTCGCCCCTCGGGGTCGTCGCCCGCCAGCCGGTACACAGCACGGCCGCCGCGGCCGCGGCGCTGGCGACGTCGCGGGCGAACAGGCCAACGGTGTCGAACGACGGCGCGTTGGCGATCACCCCGTCGGTGGGGACGCGCCCGTAGGTGGGTTTGAAGCCCACGACGCCGCAGTAGGCCGCCGGGCGGATCACCGAGCCCACGGTCTGGGTGCCGAGGGCGAGTGGGACGAGACCGGCCGCCACGGCTGCCGCGGACCCGCTGCTCGAGCCCCCGGGCGAGTGATCGCGATGGTGGGGGTTGCGCGTGGGACCGGGAGCGTAGAACGCGAACTCCGCGGTCACGGTCTTTCCAGCGATGAGCGCGCCGGCGGCGCGCAGCCGGCTCACCGCGGTGGCCTCCTGGCCGGCCAGGGACTCCGGTGGAAGCGCGGAGCCGGCCCGCGTGGGCAGGCCCTCGGCGTGGAGGACGTCCTTGACGCCGACGGGGACACCGAACAACGGTGGCCGCTGGTGAGGGTCTGGCCACCGGGCGAGCAACGCGCGGGCCTCACGCCGCAGCCGCTCGCGCCGGCCTTCCTCGGGCACGAACGAGCACAGGTCGGCGTCACGGGTCTCGACACGGGCACAGATCTCGTCGACGTACGCCAGCAGATCGACGTCCCCTCGCCGCAGGGCCGCGGCCAGTCCGATCAGCTCACCGACAGAGGCCGTGTCGTGGGTCATGGAGGCACGCTGCCACAGCGCGGCCCGTCCTGGCCATCGAGGTGAGGACCTTCGAGGCGAAGACCAGTGGGAACCGTCCGCGTGGTGACGATCGAGCGGGTGCGCGAGGGGGGAGTTGAACCCCCACGCCCTTGCGGGCACAGGAACCTGAATCCTGCGCGTCTGCCTATTCCGCCACTCGCGCCCGACCCCAGCCGTACCGGGGCGCATAGAGGCTAGCACGTCGTGACCGCGGAGGGATCAGCCTGGGGCGGCGGAAGATTCGTCCGGGATGATGTTGATTTCGCCCACCGTCGATCACACTAAGAAGTCAAGCGACTCCGCAGCGGAGTTATCCGGTAGCGGTAAGCGGCGGCAGGTCAGCGCCATCGCTGGTCTCGGCAGTTACGATCGAGCGCGAACAACGAGCGCGAACATGGCATCGACCATGGCATGGTTCGGCGCGGGAAGGAGGTACCAGTGGGAGTGTTTCGCCGCCTGGAGCGAGGTCTCGAAGGCCTCGTGACAGGCACCTTCGCACGCGTCTTCCGCTCCGCCGTGCAGCCGGTCGAGATCGCGTCGGCTCTCCAGCGTGAGCTCGACAACTCTGCCCAGGTCCTCTCCCGTGACGCCAGCCTCGTGCCGAACGACTTCACCGTTGAGCTGTCCAGCACCGACTACGACCGTCTCGCGCCGTACGCGCACACGCTGACGCGCGAGCTCGTCGACGTGGTCAACCGGCACGCCAGCGCCCAGCGGTACACCTTCACCGGCCCCGTGACCGTCGCCTTCGAACGCCGCGAAGACCTGACCACAGGGCGGTTCCGGATCCGCAGCAGCGCGGTGGCCTCGATCGTACCGTCGAGGCGCCCGAGCCCGCCGCCACCCGAGCCTTCGCCGCGCTACGGCGCCGGGCACTACGGGCACGCGCCCGGCTACGCGTCCGTGCCTCCGCCCGCCCCGGGTCCGCGTCCAGTCCCGCGCACGCGACCCGACCTGCACCGGCCCATGCCGCCGTACCTGGAGGTCAACGGCCAACGGCACCCGCTCGAGCCGCCGGGCGTCATCCTCGGTCGGGGCACCGACGCCGACCTGCGCATCACCGACCCAGGGGTCTCCCGCCGGCACGCTGAGATCCGCGTGTCCCTCGACGGGCCTCAGTACACCGTGACGATCCACGATCTCGGCTCGACCAACGGCATCGTGGTCGATGGACGGCGCGTGGAGTACGCGGCGCTCCACGACGGCAGCCAGATCCTGCTCGGTAATACGCTTCTGGTCCTACGTCGTCCGGGCGGAGAGCACTAGGTGTCGGAGCTCACACTCACGATCATCAAGCTGGGGTTCCTCGCGGTGCTCTGGCTTTTCGTGCTGTCCGCGGTGTCGGTCATCCGGTCCGACTTGTTCGGCGCCCGAGTCCCCGACCCCAAGGCGGCCGAGCGAGCGCCACGCCGACCTGCGCGCCCGCCGCGGCAGCCGAGGCGGCGTAAGGGTGCGCCGTCGGTGGCGGTCGTCGTCCAGGGCGTCAACGCCGGACTCCGGGTGCCTCTTGGTGACCATCCGCTGGTCATCGGCCGGGCTCCGGATTGCGAGATCCGGGTGGATGACGAGTACGTCTCCACTCGGCACGCTGTCCTGCGGCCCCAGCAGGACACCTGGTACGCCGAGGATCTCGGCTCCACGAACGGCACCTTCGTCGGCGAGAGCCGGATCCACGGACCGACGCCGGTGGGCTCTGGTGTCCCGGTCCGAGTAGGCAAGACGATCATCGAGCTGTACAAATAGGCGCCAACGATGACGTTCGAGGGTGCACGGATGAGCGGAGTGACGACCGGAGCGCCCGGGTGCGCACGTCGGCTGAGCCGACCGGAGTCGCTTCCGGGCCGCCCGCTGCGCCACGGCAAGGCGACGACAACTCAAGGCCAAGAGAAGGCAGGATGAGGCTCGCGCTCCGTTACGCCGCACGCACCGACGTCGGGCTCGGTCCGAAGACGAGGAACGAGGACTCCGGCTACGCCGGTCCGCATCTGCTCGCCGTCGCCGACGGCATGGGCGGCACGGTCGGTGGTGACGTGGCGAGCGCCACCACGATCATGACCGTCCGCGCCCTGGACACGCCAAGTCACCCCGAGCCGCTCCGAGCGCTCGGCCAGGCCGCGATCGAAGCGAACGCGCGCATCGCGGAGCGCATCGAGACCGATCCCCACCTCGAGGGCATGGGGACGACGCTCACTGCCGCACTCTTCGACGGCTATCGCGCGAGCGTGGCCCACATCGGCGACTCACGGGCGTACCTGCTGCGCGACGGTCGGTTGCGGATGCTCACCCACGACCACACGTTCGTCCAGAGCCTGGTCGATGAGGGACGCATCACACCGGAGGAAGCGGAGGTCCACCCCCACCGCAGCCTCATCATCCGCGCGCTCGAGGGGCGTCAGGACGCTCGGCCGGACCTCTTCGCCATCGAGCTCGAGGTCGGCGACCGGCTGCTGCTGTGCAGTGATGGGCTGGACAACGCCGGAATCAAGGACCCGGTGATCGAGGCGATCCTGCTGCGCAGCGCGACCCCGGACGAGGCGGCGGCCGCGCTCGTCGAGGCGGCGCTCCGCCAGGGTAGCCCGGACAACGTCACCTGCGTGGTCGCCGACCTCGTCGACGCGAACGAGGTCGACGCCTCGATGTCCGAACCGGTGTTGGTGGGAGCCGTCAGCGAGGCCGACCCGCGCCTGTTCGGAGACCTGGGCGGAGGGGACTTCCCCAGCGGTCGCGGACCCTCGGCCCCGTCCGATCCGGTGCCACCACCGTCACCGACGGAGACCACCGCCCCGCTCGAGGCCACGCCACCGATCGACGAGGAGCCACCCCCCGACGACGAGGAGCCGGATCCGGAGGAGCTCCGCTACGCGCCGCGGCCCCCGAGCCGCTTTCGATGGCTGACACGACTGTGCGTCACCGTCGTCGCCCTCGGCCTCATCGGCGTGGGCCTGCGTATGGCGTACGACTGGACGCAGCGGCAGTACTACGTCGGCCCCTACCCCGCGGGCAGCACGGACTTGAACTCCAGGGTGGCCATCTTCCGCGGCATCTCCCAGCAGATTCCCGGCGTCAAGCTGTCCGAGGTGTTCGAGCTGCAGAACCTGCAGCTCTCCCAACTGCCCCCGTATGAGCGTGAAAGGGTGGTCTGCACCATCGCCGCCGACGACTTGCGCCACGCGCGGAGCATCGTCGCCGAGCTCACCGCGAAGGCCGCGGGGTACACGACACCCCCGCCGAACCGCCGGCTGACGCCATCGCCCACACTGACCACCGACGCTCCACGCTCCCGGTCCTCGACCCGACACACCGAGGAGCCCACAGCCGGCGCCGTCCGATCCTGGGCGGCGGATCGTCAGGCGGATGACCTGTCCGACGTTCCCGTGGAGTGTGACCCGGACGACTCGATATCCCAACCGACAGGCCAGAAGTGAGCGAGGTCCACACCTACACCGCTGTTCCGTTCCGTAAGCGTCGGAACGCGGAACTCCTCCTGACCGTCATCGCCCTCGCGGTGGCGGTGGGGGCCTACGCCATCGTCAGCCTGACGATGAAGGGGGAGATCAGCAACCAGGTCGTCTCCTACGGCGTGGGACTCTCCCTGTTGGTCGGGATCGCCCACATCGTCGTCCGCATCCGCGCGCCCTACGCGGACCCGATCCTCCTCCCGTGCGTGGTGCTCCTCAACGGCATCGGACTGGCGATGATCCACCGGCTCGACGTGACGAAGGTGGAGAACGCCGTGGCCGCCGGTAAGGACCTCCCCAGGACGGAGGCGCCGCTCCAGCTGACCTGGACCGCGGTGGGGATCGCCGGGTTCGTGCTCGTCCTGCTGCTGCTCCGCGACCACCGGTGGTTGCAGCGCGTCACCTACACCATGCTGTTCTCCGGCGTGGTGCTGCTCCTGCTGCCGCTCGTCCCTGGCCTGGGCGTCCGCTTCCAGGGAGCCCAGATCTGGGTGCGGTTCGCGGGCATGTCGTTCCAGCCGGGCGAGATCGCCAAGGTGTGCCTCATCATCTTCTTCGCGGGCTACCTCGTGGTGAAGAAGGACGCCCTCGCGCTGGCAGGCCGGCGCTTCCTCGGCATCGACCTACCGCGCGGCCGCGACCTGGGTCCGATCTTGTCGGCGTGGCTGATCAGCCTCGGCATCCTGGTCTTCCAGCGGGACCTGGGAACGGCCCTGCTGTTCTTCGGCGCGTTCGTGATCCTGCTCTACGTCTCGACCGAGCGTCCCGGCTGGGTGTTCGTCGGCGGGACGCTCTTCCTCGGCGGTGCGTGGTTCGCCTACTTCGGCGCCACGGTCCTCCACATCGACCAGTTCTCCCACGTCGCCAACCGGGTCGACTCCTGGCTGCACCCGTTCGCGCCCGAGAACAGGGACGGCGCCTACCAGATCATCCAGTCGCTGTACGGCCTGGCCTACGGCGGCATCCTCGGTCGCGGTCTCGGCGAGGGGCACCCCACGTTGGTCCCGCTCGCCAAGAGCGACTTCATCTTCGCCGCGCTCGGCGAGGAGCTGGGCCTCACCGGCCTCATGGCGCTGCTGCTGCTCTACGGGATCATCGTCGAACGCGGTCTGCGGACCGCGCTCATCTGCCGTGACCCGTTCGGCAAGCTGCTCGCCACCGGGTTCGCGGCGATCTTCGCGCTCCAGGTCTTCGTCGTCATCGGCGGAGTCACCAAGCTGATCCCACTGACGGGCCTGACCACGCCGTTCCTCTCCTACGGCGGGTCCTCGCTGGTGGCGAACTGGGCACTCGTCGCCCTCCTCCTGCGCATCAGCGACTACGCTCGTCGGCCGGCGGTCACGCCGGTCCAGCCAACCGAGGACGCGCTGACGCAAGTGGTGATGCGCCGGTGATGAGTCGATGAACCGCCCGATCCGCCGCGTCGCGGTGGCCTTCATGGTGCTCTTCTTCGCCTTGCTCGCCAACGTCAACTACATCCAGGCGTACAAGGCGGACGAGTACAACAAGCGCGAAGGCAACACGCGGGTTCTCCTCGACGAGTACGCCCGGCAGCGCGGCCCCATCGTGGTCGACGGCACCCCGGTGGCGTACTCGGTGCGCACCGACGACGACCTCGTCTACCTCCGGAGGTACCGCGACCCCCACCTGTACGCGCACCTGACCGGCTTCTACTCCTTCACGCTGGGCCGCCGTGCGATCGAAAGCGCCCAGAACGACGTGCTCGCCGGCACAGACAGCCGACTCTTCGTGCGCCGGGTCGTCGACATGATCACCAACCGGCAGCCGCAAGGCGGCAGTGTCCAGTTGACGATCGACCCTCGTGTCCAGCAAGCCGCCTACGAAGGGCTGAAGGGCAAGGTCGGCGCGGTGGTGGCGCTCGAGCCGAAGACCGGCAAGGTCCTGGCCATGGTCAGCCGGCCGTCGTACGACCCCAACAAGCTGTCGTCGCACAGCTCGCGGTCGATCCAGAAAGCGTGGGAAGAGCTCCTCGAGGATCCCTCCAATCCGTGGGAGAACCGCGCCGCCGAGCGGCACTATCCCCCGGGCTCGACGTTCAAGCTCGTCACCGCGGCGGCGGCGCTGTCCTCTGGCCGCTACGAGGCGGACACGCTGGTGTCAGCTCCAGCCGAGCTCGACCTTCCACTCACCACGGTCAACATGACCAACTGGCAGGACGGCCTGTGCGGATCGTCCGACCGGATCACCCTCACCGAGGCGCTCGCCACCTCCTGCAACACCGCCTTCGCGGCGGTGGGCATGGATCTCGGGGAGGACGCGCTGCGCGAGCAGGCGGAGAAGTTCGGCTTCGGCACCACGTTCCTCCCGGAGGTTCGCGGCGTCGCGAGCGTCTTCCCCGACGAGCTCAACGCGCCGCAGCTGGCGCAAAGCTCGATCGGCCAGTTCGACGTGCGAGCGACACCCTTGCAGATGGCGATGGTCACCGCCGCCATCGCCAACGACGGCAAGGTCATGAAGCCGTACGTCGTCGAGAGCCTGAGCGGCCCGGACCTCCAGACTCTGGAGGTCACCGAGCCCGAGGTGGTCTCCGAAGCCGTCTCACCTCAGGTCGCCAACGCGCTCAAGCAGATGATGGTCGAGGTCGTCGAGAACGGCACCGGTAAGCCGGTGAAGATCGACGGCATCCAAGTGGGCGGCAAGACCGGGACGGCGCAGACCACGCCCGATCGGCCACCATACGCGTGGTTCGTGTCCTTCGCGCCGGCTGACGACCCACAGGTCGCTGTGGCTGTCGTCATCGAGAAGGCCAACGTCGGTCGTAGCGAGATCTCCGGCGGACGCCTGGCCGCACCTATCGCGAAATCCGTCATGGAGGCGGTGATCGGCAAGTGAGCACCGTGACCCCCGCACAGCCCCATCACCACACAGGAAGGTAGGGAATGACTGAGCGACGCTTCCTCGGAGGTCGCTACGACCTAGGCGAGGTGCTCGGTCACGGGGGGATGGCCGAGGTACGGATCGGTATCGACCGTCGGTTGGGACGCACTGTGGCGGTCAAGACACTGCGCCACGACCTCGCGACCGACCCGACATTCCAGGCCAGGTTCCGGCGGGAGGCGCAGTCAGCGGCGTCACTGAACCACCCGTCCATCGTCGCCGTCTACGACACCGGCGAGGAGATCATCGACGGCGTCTCCGTGCCGTACATCGTGATGGAGTACGTCGAGGGACGCACGCTCCGTGACGTGCTCCGAGAGGGCCGGCGCATCCTGCCGGAGCGCGCCCTCGAGATCACCGCTGACATCCTCGACGCCCTGGAGTACAGCCACCGGGCGGGCATCGTCCACCGCGACATCAAGCCCGGCAACGTGATGCTCACCCCACAGGGCGACGTCAAGGTCATGGACTTCGGCATCGCCCGCGCAGTGGCCGACGCGTCGGCGACGATGACGCAGACCGCGGCGGTGATCGGTACCGCGCAGTACCTCTCTCCGGAGCAAGCGCGGGGCGAGACGGTCGACGCGCGCAGCGACATCTACTCCACTGGCTGCCTGCTCTACGAGCTGCTCACGGGCCGTCCGCCGTTCGTGGGCGACTCCCCCGTGTCGGTGGCCTACCAGCACGTCCGGGAGGAGCCGCGGCCGCCGTCCATGCTGGACCCCGAGGTGCCTCCGGTCGCGGACGCGATCACGCTCAAGGCTTTGCAGAAGAAGCCGATCGACCGGTACCAGTCCGCGGCGGAGATGCGCGAGGACATCGATCGCGCGCTCGCCGGCCAGGCCGTGACCGCCCCGGTGGTTCCCGTCGACGCCACCGCCCGGTTCCTTCCGCCGGATGAGCCGATGGACCCTCAACCCACCGCGCAGTGGGAGCCGCCTCCGGAGGAGGAGCCCGAGGAAGACGAAGGTCCGGACCGAGCCCGCAAGGTCGCCTACGTCATGCTGGCGATCTCGATCCTCTTCGTCCTCGGCGTCGCAGCGTTCATCGGCTATCGGACGCTGTTCGGCAGCGCCAACACGGTGACCACGCCGACGCTGCTCAATCGCACGCAGGAAGAGGCGGAGCGGATCTTGGCGCAGAACGACCTGCGTCTGGGCGAGGTCCGTACCGAGGCGAGCGAGACGGTGCCCGAGGGCCTGGTGATGTCCCAGCACCCGGCTCCGGGTGACCCGGTCGAGGTCAACGGCACGGTCGACATCACGATCTCCAGTGGCCAACCCGAGGTCGAGATCCCCGAGGTCGTCGGCATGCAGGTCGACGAGGCCCGGGCGCTTCTGGAGTCGAAGGGTTTCGAGGTCACCGATCGCGAAGACCCCGAGTCGGACGAGCCGGAGGGCACCGTCGTCGCGGTCGAGCCCGAGGAGGGCGAGCGCGTTCCCGCCGGCTCCGAGGTGGTCCTCATCTACTCCAGTGGCCTGATCGAGGTCCCCGACGTGGTCGGAGAAGACCAGTCCGACGCGGAACGGCGGCTGGAGCGGGCCGGCTTCCGTCCGCGCCCGATCTTCCGGACGACCTCCGACGCCTCGCCGGGCACCGTCATCGAACAGACCCCGTCCGCGGGCCAGCGACGGGAGAGGGGTACGACGGTGACGATCGTCATCGCCGCCGCTCCCCAGCCCGAGCCGGAACCCGAACCCGAACCCGAGCCGGAACCCGAGCCGGAACCCGAGCCCGAACCGGAACCCGAGCCGGAGCCCGAGCCCGAACCGGAGCCGTCTCCAAGCCCCACGGAGACGCCCCGGCCGACGCCCACACCACCGCAGGAGGGCTAACCGGACGGACGAGCGCCCACCGGCACAGGTTCCGACGGTGGAGACATGGCGCTGGTGTCCTCGCGGCCTTACCGCGGCGCGAGGACACCGGCGCGCTCGCGAGCGGCCGGCCGAGGTCTCGTGCGCGTGCCTCTGGTCCGTGTCGACGGACTAGCGGTCGACTGGCTAGCGGTCGACTGGTCAGCGATCGACGACGGGCGCGAGACCGGCCGAGCGCTCGACCGCGCCGTCGACGCCGCAGACCTCCAGCCAGTTGGCGAGCATGCGGTGACCGCCCTCGGTGAGCACGGACTCGGGATGGAACTGCACACCCTCACAGGCCAGGTCGCGGTGGCGGAGCGCCATCACCACGCCCGAGTCCGTCCACGCGGTGATCTCGAGCTCCGTGGGCACGGTGGCCGACTCGACCGCGAGGGAGTGGTACCGGGTCGCGGTGAAGGGGTTGGGCAGGCCCGCCAGAACCCCGACGCCGGAGTGTCGGATCCGGCTGGTCTTGCCGTGCAGCAGCTCAGGTGCTCGGCTGACCGTCGCACCGTAGGCCACGGCGATCGCCTGGAGACCCAAGCAGACACCGAAGATCGGGACCCGCCCGGCGGCGTACCGGATGAGGTCCACACAGACTCCGGCCTCCTCGGGGGTGCCAGGGCCGGGCGAGAGGAGCACACCGGCGAAGCCGTCGACGTCGCGCGGACAGAGCTCGTCGTTGCGACGAACGTCACATTCGACGCCGAGCTGGTAGAGGTATTGGACGAGGTTGTAGACGAACGAGTCGTAGTTGTCGACGACGAGGACACGCGCGGTCACGGGGCCATTGTGCTGGCCGACCGATGACCTTCCGGGACAGGGGTTGCGTTCGGCGTCAGCGGCTCGCGTCGTCGGCGGACCTCGCGTAGTCGAGCGTGAGCGACCCGTCAAAGGCCGGGATGGTCACCGAGGGCAGGCGCTCGAGCTTCCAGCCCAAGCCGTAGCGGGGGTCCTTGGCATAGCTCAGGTAGGCCTCGACCTGGGGAGACTTCTCCAGGGCCCGAATCATGCCGTCCACGTCACCGACGGCCTCGATGCGGTAGGGCGGCGGGTACGGGATCCCGTGCAAGACGACGGAGTTCCCGACACAACGGATGGCCGACGTCGAGATGATGCGCTGACCCTGGATGGTCATCGCCTCGGCGCCACCGGCCCACAACGCGTTGGCCACCGCCTGGATGTCCTGCTGATGGACGACGAGAGCGTCGGGATCCACGTCCGAGGAACGCGCGCTCGGCGGCGCGTCATCGAGGGTCACCGCGACCCCAGGCCCCGTGACGGCAGTGAGGCCGGCGACCGGCGCGATGCGCTCCAGCTCCTTCTGGGCGACCTGAGCCTCCTCGTCACCGGACTGACGCGCGAGCAGCTCGTCGACCTCCTCGCGCAGATCCGCCAGCTCGGCGTCGAGCTCGCGGGCGCGCTGCAGCTGGGCGCGGGCGAGATCGGCGATGTCGGTCTGGCGTTCGGCACGCAGGTCGGTACCGGCGGCACTCACCGCGCTGGTGACGCCCAGGAAGCCGGCGAGGCCGAAGGTCACGGCCGCAAGCAGGCGGTACACGATCCGACTCGCTCCGGAGCGATCGGCGCCGGCACTGTCGTCCGGGAGCGATATCGGCCGCGGGTCGGCCCGCTCCTCGAGTGGTACGGACGCCGGCGATCCCGCCGGCTCGACCCTCTCGTCGCCCACCTCGCCTCCGTCGTGATCGGCTGCGCCGCAATGACTACGCTAACGGACAGCGAGTCGCCCAGAGAGTGTCGCATGCGGGAGGACGGCGACGTGCCTGAGTCGCGCAACCGGAAGAAGCAGGTGTTCACCCCGCCGCCGGAGAAGGCGCCGGCGAAGGCCATCCACGGTGGCCGGTGGGTCGCGCCTGTCATGCTCACCTGCTTCATCGTGGGTCTGCTCTGGCTGGTCGTCTTCTACCTGGCCGGGAGCGAGATCCCCCTCATGCGCGACTTGAACAACTGGAACATCCTCGTCGGCATGGGGCTCATCGCCATCGGCTTCGTCGTGTCCACCCAGTGGCGCTGACCCATCAATCCACAAGCCATCCCCAACTCATCCACAGGCCATCCCCAGGCTGTGGATGAGTTGCTGTGGAACTCCACGCCGCGCGTCCCACGCAGCCTGACGCACCACCGTTGACCTGCGGCGACACCTCGACCAGAGATCTGCTCGCGGCATACCTGCGATCCACAGGACCCTGGGGATGACCCACAGCCTGTGGACAAACCACTCGGGCGAGGTCCCGCCTGGACGCGTCCCTGCGACGGCCTAGAAGCCGGCATAGTCGCCGGTGAGCTGACTGGTCCGCCACACGATCAGCCCGATCGTCGCCGCCATCACGAGAGCGAAGCCGAGCGCCTGGACGAGGTCACGGCGCTCCCGCGGGGCGTACACGAGCGCCGCTCCGATCGCGAGACCGGCCAAGAAGCCGCCCAGGTGGCCCTGCCACGACAGGAAGCTTCGGAAGACCACATTGAGCACGATGTTGATGGCGAGGATCCCGACGAACCAGCTCATGTCCGCACGCATGCGTCGGGCCAGGACGACCGTGGCGCCGAAGAGGCCGAAGATCGCTCCAGAGGCACCCACCACGGGCACAAGGGGCGAAGTGAACGCGTACGCCACCGCGGAACCCGCGAGCGCGCTGCCGAGATAGAGGGCGGCGAAGCGGAAGCGACCGAGGAGGTACTCCAGCGGCGGGCCGAGGACCCAGAGGGAGAACATGTTGATCAGCAGGTGCCACAGGTCGAGGTGCAGGAACGCCGCGGTGAGCAGTCGCCAGTAGGCACCTCCCGCCACGCCGGGCGCCTCGCCGATCTCGGGTGTGAGGAACCACGGTCGGCCGATCAGCATGAGCCACTGCTCGAAGGCGGGCCCCAGCAGGAACGTCAAGGCGAACACGGCCACGTTGAGGCCGAGGATGACCTTAGTGACGACAGCGCCACCACCCCGCACGACGCCGCCGAACCTGGTTCGGATCGTCGGCATCGTGCGGGCAGCCTCGCGAACGCACTCGACGCACTGGAAGCCCACCGCCGCCTGCCGCTGACAGTCGGGACAGATGAAGCGCCCGCAACGCTGGCAGCGGATGTAGGACTCCCGTTCGGGATGGCGGTAGCAGACCGGTACCGAGCCAGGGGGACGCGGCTCCTCGGTACCGGTGCCGTCATCGGGGCGGGGTAGGTCAGTCACGGCCTCACACTTCACGCATCTCGACGTCGACCGACGTCATGACCACGGGTTCGATCGGCCGATCCATGGGGCCCGTCGGCACCTTGCTGATCCGGTCGACCACGGCCCGACTCTCCTCGTCGGCGACCTCACCGAAGATCGTGTGCCGGGCGTTGAGGTGGGGTGTGGGCGACACCGTGATGAAGAACTGTGACCCGTTCGTGTTGGGTCCAGCGTTCGCCATCGCCAGCAGGTACGGCCGGTCGAAGCGCAGGTCCGGGTGGATCTCGTCGTCGAAGCGGTAGCCAGGCCCGCCGGTACCCGTCCCAAGTGGACAGCCACCCTGGATCATGAAGCCCTCGATGACCCGGTGGAACGTCAACCCGTCGTAGAAGCGCTTGGTGGTCTTCTGTCCGGTCGCGGGGTCGATCCACTCGCGGGTCCCCTGGGCGAGGCCGATGAAGTTCTTCACCGTCTTGGGGGCGTGGTCGGGGAAGAGCCGCAGCACGATGTCCCCGACCGAGGTGTGAAGTATGGCGTAGGGCTCCTCGCTCACCGAATGTCCCCTCTCCCTCAGGTCCTGTCGTCGGACCGATCCTCCCACGTTGACAAGCACACCACCTCCAGGGTGTCGTCGGAGGACAAGACCGGCCAGCAGGGGGCATGATCGGGAAGGAGCCGGGGAAGAGCATCACGGATGGTCCCTCGCCACACGGCCGCCGCGGCCTCCGCGACATCTCGCCCCGGCCGAGCTCGCCAGGGACCTCAAAGACCCACGACGGTGGGAACGAGGAGGCGCAACCAGATGGGACGCCAGAAGAAGGCACGGACCTCGAAGCGACGGGGTACACCGATCCCACCCGCCGAGCACGCCTGGGATCGGATCACCCCAGCGGTCGAGAGCGCGAGGGAGCGTCTCGGTCCGGCCGTCAAAGACGTCCGTGAGCGAATCACACCCGTGGTGGAGGACGCACGCGAGCGCATCAGCCCCGCGGTGGAGAGCGCCCGGACCGCCCTAGTCGAGGACGTGGTTCCCAAGGTGGCGGGTGCCGTGACCAGCGCGGTCGCCGCCACGGAGCCGTACCGTGTGGAAGCCGTGCGGCGGGGGTCGGCCGCTGTCGCCGCGCTCAAGGGAGAGATCGACACACGCCCGGCTCGTCGCAGGTCACGCTGGCTGGTCCGCCTCCTCGTCGTGTCGGCGCTCGGCGGTGCGGCCTACGCCGCCTACCGCTACCTCGTGGGCGGGAGCAACGAGCGATGGCAGCCGATGCCGGCGCCGGCGCAGCCCACGCCGACGAGACCGGCGAGCTTCGGCCGCACCAGCGCGACGAGCCCAGCCTCAACGAGCCCAGCCCAGCGGCCTGCCGATCAGACGAGTGCGTCGCCGGACGAGGCCTTGGCGAACCACGCGACGTCGGACGCCTCGGCCGCCGCTCAGCCCGGCGTCAAGGCGTCGGGTGTCGAGGCGTCGGCGGACCACCCGGGTTCTCCGAACGACGGGGGCGCCAGCGAGCAAACGTCGGAGAGCTCGAGCCAGGCGAGCGGCAAGCGGCGCTCGTCCGGCCGATCGACCCGCGGCGGCCGGACGTCGCCCTCGTCCGACTCCTGAGCCTCGATCAGGCCGGTGCCGGCACCGGTCCGTCCAGCAGGGGATCGCCGGTGGCTCGCTGCCACTGGTCGAGAGCGGCCGCGAGCTCGCGCTCGACGTCGGCGACGTCGGGCTGCCCGGCGAGGTTTCGGCGCTCCCACGGGTCGGCCGCGAGGTCGTAGAGCTCGACCTCGGGTCGAGGCCGCACGTGGTCGTCGCCCATGCCGGCGCGGGTCGGACTCTCCTCGATGTCGAGCGGCAAGCGAAGCAGCGGGCCGGGCTCGGCGTTCCTGATGTACTTCCACCGGCTCGTCCGGATCGCTCGGATCGGGTCGTAGCTGTCGTGGTACGTCTTCTCGGCGAAGACCTCGGACCGCCCGGCATCCTCCTCGCCGCGGAGCCAGGCCGCGTGGCTGCGACCGTCCACCGACAGCTGACGCGCGGCGCCCGGTGACGCCAGGTCGAGCAACGTCGGAACGACGTCGACATGCGAGACCAGCCGGTCGGTCTGCCCCCGGCGGAACGACGTCCCGTCCGGCGGCCGCACCACCAGTGACACCCTGATCCCCGGGTCGTAGAGGGTCGACTTCGCGCGCGGGAAGGCCATCCCGTGGTCGGTGGTGAAGACGATCCAGGTGCGGTCGAGCAGGGCCTCCTGTCGCAGCGCCTCGACCAGGCGACCGACGGCGCGGTCGGCGACGCGGATCGCGCCCTGGAACGCCGCCAGATCCTGGCGAGTGTGCGCGTTGTCGGGAAGGAACGGCGGCACCCACACCGGATCGTCGGGTGGATAGAGGTCAGCCGGGTAGGGCCGGTGCACCTCGAAGAAGCCCACGACCGCGAGGAACGGCTCTCGCCGGCGCTCCGGCGCTCGCAGCCACGCGAGGGCGTGGTCGACGACGGTGTCGGCGCGCTGCCATCCGGTCGCCGGATCGCGCGCCTCGATGACCTCGTCGTAGCCGAGCCGCGCGGGGTCGCGCGCCTCGTGCTGCATCCCGACATTGACGCTGTGGTAGCCGAGGCGGCGCAGGTGCATCGGCAAAGTCTCGACGTCCGGCCGGTACTCCCAGCCGTGGTGTTGGAGGCCGAGCATCCCCACCGCGTGCGGATAGCGGCCGGTCATCAGTGCCGCGCGGGCTGGGCTGCACAGCGGCGCCGTGGAGAACGCTCGGTCGAAGCGCACGCCCTCGGCGGCGATGCGGTCGACCGACGGACTGGACACGTGCGGGACACCATACGTGCCCAACCAGGTGCCGAGGTCGTGCCAGTGAATGAGGACGATGTTCGGCCGCTCGCTCACGACTGCCGAACCTAGCCGGCCGCGACGCTGAGACCGAGAGGATCCCCGCCGACCCGCCGATACCGGTCGTCGCACTCCGTCCAGCCCGGACGAGCACGTCCTCCGAGCTCACGTCACGATGTCGGCTCGGAGGAACCGCCACCAGGCGACGACGAGGAAGGCCACCGAGTAGACCAGCGTGGAGACGCCGCCCTTGGCCAGCTCCTCCAGGCGAATCGGATCGGTGAACAATCCCCACCACGCGTCGGCGTAGTGCAACGGCAGCAAGGCGCGGATGGGACCGAGCTCCGTCACTTGGTCGAGGATCGCGCCGACGACGACGACCATGACGGTGCCGCCGACCGCCGCGAGCGGCGCGTCCGTCGACACCGAGAGGAGGAAGGCGAGCGCGGCGACGACGAGGAGCGTGAGCGCGACGTAGGCGGTCATCGCGACGATGCGACCGAGCGCCTCCCCCGCGGCCATCTCGTCTCCTCGCGGCGTGCGCAAGGGTCGCCAGCCGAACGCGAGCGTCCCCACGACGTAGGTCGTCACGACGAGGCCGAGCAGGGCCACCATCGCGGTCAGCACGCTGACCGTGAGCTTGACGGCCAGCAGCCGGCCCCGCGGAACCGGCACGGCGAGGAGGTAGCGGAGGGTGCCGTGGCTGGCGTCGCTCGCCACCGTGTCCCCCGCCAGCAACGCGACGACGACGGTGAGGAGGAAGCTCGCGGCGGCTCCCACGGTGAAGACGGTGAAGTTGGCCGCACCGGCCGTGGCGAGGTCAGCGAACGACGCCTCGCCTACGCCTCGGCGGTCCCCGAGGTGGAACGCCGCGACGAGCACGAACGGCAAGGCCAGGCAGAGACCCCAGGCGAGCCTGGTGGGCCAACGCGACAGCTGACGGCGCAGCTCCAGCCGCACTCCGAAACCCGCGACAACGCGTCGATCGACGGGATCAGCGATCGACGCCTGGGCCGGAACCTGACGAGGAGCCGCCTCCTCGGTCATGGCCGGTCTCCGATCCGCTCGGGCCCGTCCTGGCCCACGAGAGCGAGGAACCTGTCCTCCAACCGACCGCGGGGTCCGACCCGTTCCACCCCGACACCGCCGGTCACCAGGGTCCGGACCACCTCGCTGCGAGCGACGCCGTTGAGCACCACCACGAGGTCGCGTTCCCTCCTCGCGACCGAGGCGACCGGCAGCGTCGACACCAACGACGCGGCCCGCTCGACGTCGGTGACCTCGACCTCGACCGTTCCCTGGTCACCGGCGACGTCCGCGACCGGGCCAGCGGCGACCCGACGGCCCTCGTGCAAGACGACGACGTGCGTACAGGTCAGCTCGACCTCGGCGAGGAGATGACTGGAGACGAGGACGGCTCGGCCGGTCGCGGCGTACTGGCGGAGCACCCGGCGCAGCCCGGCGATCTGCGGCGGGTCGAGCCCGTCGGTGGGCTCGTCCAGGATGAGGAGATCCGGCATGCCCAGCATCGCTTGGGCGATCGCGAGCCGCTGGCGCATGCCGTGGCTGTACTCGCGCACCCGACGATCGAGAGCCGCGCCGAGTCCCGCGATCTCCAGCACCTCCGGCATCCGTGCCTCCTCCAGCGGCCGCCCTGTGGCCCGCCAGAACAGCTCGAGATTCGCCCGCCCGCTCAGGTGGGGGAGGAAACCCGGGCTCTCCACCAACACCCCCACCCGCGACAGCACTGACGCGCCCGGCACGACGCGCTGACCGAAGACGAGCACCTCACCCGCGGTGGGGCGCACCAGCCCGTGGAGGATGCGCAAGCAGGTCGTCTTACCCGCGCCGTTCGGGCCCAGGAGACCGACGACCTGCCCGCGCCGCACGGTGAAGTCCACACCACGCAGCACCACGTGGTCTCGCCCGTAGGTTTTCGCCAGTCCGCGCACGACGAGTGGGGTGTCGGCGTGACCGGCGTCGACAAGGCGTTCTCGCCGCGATCTCCCGTGACGCCCCACGAGGAATGCCCCGACGACACCGAGCGCACACAGACCCGCGAGCGCAGCCAGGGCGGCCAACCACGGGGCGGCCGGGTCGGACGGCGTCCGCGCCCGCACCCGCGGCAGCTCGATGGCGGCGTCAGCCAGACCCGCGACGTAGACCTGCGGGCTTTCCGGCCCGGCGTACGCCTGGTCGGCGGCCGCCACCGTCACGCGGATCCGGTGGCCGGTCGGGAACCTGTGCACCAGACCCGGCAGGGTGACGGTCACCGGTCGCGCCTCGGCGTACGACGTCGGCAGGCCGGTCAGCCGGACGGCCGCGACATTGCCGCCCGGCAGGGTGGCGCCCCCGTCCGGCGCCACGTCGTACAGCTTGACGAACAGCACCGCCGATCCGGTCGGCGACGCGGCCTGCAGCCGGACGGTGGGAGCGCCGACGACGTCGACCGGGGTGCTGAGGGGAGCCGACTCGTAGGCCACCGCTTGGCCCGGGATGTCGTGGACGAACGCGCGTGCCAGCGGACTTCGAGTGACGATCCCGAGGCCCGGCATCGACGACAGCGCCGCGGGGCCGGCCTTGGGCGGGCTGCTGATCGTGCTCGGGTGCCCGGTGAGGCTGACGACACGCGGCGGCTGGTCACCGTCCAGCCCCGGGTAGCGGCGGGTGTACAGCCCGAGGGTGGCGACGTCGTACCCGAGCTCGCCAGTGCTGGTGACCCGGGTGAACGCGAACGACCGGGGCGGCTTGGGACCGCTGCCACGTACGTAGTGGTCGAGCCAGGTCCGCGTCGCGTTGCGGATCCGTCTCCGGTCGAGGGTCGAGCCGGGTCCGGCGTCGTGGCCACCGGAGAACCAGAGCACCCGGACCGGCGTCCCGTTCGCGGCGATCCCCACCGCGTTGGCTTCCGCCTCCGCCAGCGGAAAGAGCGTGTCGGCGGTGCCTTGGATGAGCAGCGTCGGGGCGGTGATGCGGTCGAGAACCGCCGCGGGACTCGACCGGCGCAGCAGGCGCACCGTGGCGGCGTCCGCGCGGCCGGTCGCGGCGACACGGTGGTACATCCGACAGACCTCGAGGGCGAAGCGCCCGCACGCGGCGGTGTCCGTCAGCACTCGGGCCAGCTCCGGCAGGAACGCGGTGGCGGTCGAGGATCGCGCTCGCCCTGCTACGGCCTCGTCCGGCGAACCGTCCCTCGACCCACTGGCCAGGTCCGCGGTGTCCGTGGACTCCGGCACGCTGGACCGCACGGTGGCCGGGTCGAGGTCCGGGACGGACCTGCCCAGCCCGGCCGCGTACAGCCAGCTCGCCCACGCTCGCTTGAAGACGCCCTCGCGTGGTCCTTTCCCGGTGGCCTCGGGGAAGAGGGCCCGTCCCAGGTCGTTCCACGTCGCCTGCGGGACGATCGCGTCGACGCGCTTGTCCAGACCTGCCAGGAGCAAGGCCAGCGCGCCTCCGTACGACGAGCCGACGACGCCGACTCTGGGATCGCCGGGACCGTCCCGCAGGACGTCGGACCGCCGGGCGAGGAGATCGAGGAGCCGGCGAGCGTCGGACACCTCGTAGTCCGGGTCCATCAGGTGGATCTGGCCACCGGACCGTCCGAAGCCCTGCGCGGTCCAGGTGAGGACGACGTAGCCCTGCTCAGCGAGATAGCGCGCTTGGTCGGCCACGCTCTCCTTGGTGCCGCCGAATCCGTGGGCGAGCAGTACCGCCGGCGCGGGTGCGCGTGCGGAGGCCGTCGCCGGCACGTACCACCGCGTGTCCAACTGGACTCGCTGCGCACCGCGAGGCCCGGTGGGAACGGTGACCATGGCGTCCTCGACCCGAACATGCACCGGAGCGGTCGAGACGCGCCACACGAGGAGACTCGCCGCCAGGACGAGACCGAGAACCAGCGCCATGACGAGACGGCCACGTGACGAGGCGACCACCTCGAAACCGTATTCAGACCCAGCCGCGCGGGACCGGAGTTTCGCGGCGATACCCGCGACTTGCGACAACTGGTCTTGACGATCGTCCGCCGACCTCACAGCCACCGGCGAACACCGCGGGAACGCCAAGCGTCAATGATGTCTTGCGTGACACCTTCGGCGGACGGTGACGGTTCACCATGACTCTGTGGCAGCCTGGTGAACCGCTGAAAGGACGAGAGTTCGTCTATCGTCCTCGCATGGCGACCATGGACGACGTACGTCGGATCGCACTCTCCTTGCCGGAGACGACCGAGGAGCTGTGGTACGGGACTCCTGGGTTCAAGGTGCGAGGCAAGGGGTTCTTGCGCGTCAAGGGCGAGACCGACGACCGGCTCGTGGTCTTCGTCGCGACCTCGGCGAGAAGGAGGCGTTGCTCCGCGCCGCTCCGGAAACGTTCTCCACGACGCCGCACTACGACGGGCACCCGATCGTCCTGGTCGACGTGAGCGTGACCGATGTCGACGAACTGCGTGAGCTGATCGTCGAGTCTTGGCGCCAGCGGGCACCGCACCGGTTACGACAAGCGTTCGACGAGCGGCAGCGAGGTTCCTCAGGTCAGTGAACGGCCAGCAGTCGGCAGCGGCCTCAGCGCTGACCCCTCGAGGGGATGGAGTCGTCTGTCAGGCCAGCGAGCGCCGACGGGTGAGGCGCCGCCACCACGGCTCACGTCGTGCTGACCGCCTTGCGGCCGCCTCGGCGGCCCGTCGCTCCGCCTCGGCCCTGGCGGCCGCCTCGGCCCTCGCCGCGTCGTCAGCGGCGCGATCAGCCCGCCACTGCTCGACGACCTTCTCCACCTTCACCGGCGCGACCGGAATCCGAGGACCGGACACCGGCATGCGGAGGTAGGTCAGGATCTCCTCGTTGAGGCTCTCGACGAGGTCCCGCACCGCTTGCTCGGACCGCAAGGGTCGAACCTTCTCGCGCAGGCGCTCGACCTCTTTGCGCAGCCGCAAGGGCGTCGGCAGGAGGTCGTCAGCCGTCAGGCCTTCCCGACGCAGGAAGTTGCGTACCCAGACCTCGTCGTAGGGCTTGTCCAGGTCGGGGATGGGTTTGCCGGCTCCTGGCAGATTGTCGAAATCGCCACGTTCGACCGCTTCGGAGATCTGCTGGTCCACCCACGTCTGGAAGCTGACGTGCGGCGGCTTCCGCTCGGTCATACCTCGATTGTTCCAGCCGGATCTCCGCTGGATTCGCCGCCGCCGACGCTCTCCCGGCACGCCGAGCCACCCGCGCGCAAAGTGGCGGTACCAGGCGGGATCGACCGCTTGTAGCCGTCCGGCATCGCGAGACGGGGCACCTCAGGCTCCGTGAACAGCCCGAGCCGCCGATGCTCGTGGGAGAGGACCGGAACCGAGTCTCCCGTCACCGTGCGACCAGCTCCTCCCGCGTGGACGACTCGGCGCAACGTCATGTGCCAGGGGACCAACGCGCCACGCGGCTAACCCGGGGCGTGCTGACGACGAAGGGACGCCTGGAGACGAAGGGAGAGACACCAGAGGAGAGACACCCAGGGGAGGAGTGGTGGAGACGAGGGGACTCGAACCCCTAACCCCTGCCTTGCAAAGGCAGTGCTCTGCCAGTTGAGCTACGCCCCCGATGGGCTCCGCGAGCCAGGGCCCCGACGGTGGCCCAGGACGAGCGATCGGTCAGTGGCCGCCCGACGGAGGGATGGGATCGGTGGCCTCCGTCCACAGGTCCCGCTCCGCCCGATCGGACATGAAGCGTCGGTAGGCCAGCCACCCACCGAGAACCGCGAGAGCGACGAGCAGGACCTTCTTCGCCATCTGGGGACCTCCTAGCGGGCTGAGCCGTGGTTCGGTCGGGTCATGGGCCCCTAAAGCACAAACGGCCGGCCGACCTGGGTGGCAGCAGCCACCGACCACCCTCCGCCAGGCCGCTCCGGCAACGTGGGCCTAACTGGACTTGAACCAGTGACCTCTTCCTTATCAGGGAAGCGCTCTAACCGTCTGAGCTATAGGCCCGAGCCGCCGATGAAGGTTACCGCAACCCTAGCGTCCACCCAAAACCGGGTGGTCACTACCCGGCCACCGACCGGTCCAGCCGAGCCAGGTGGGCTCAGTAGTCGTCCTCGGCGAGGGTGATCTCGAGCCCTCCGAGCAGGCTCGCGGACAGGTTGTAGAGGAAGGCGCACAGGGTCGCGATCGCGGTGATGAGGATGACGTCGACGACACAGATCAGCGCGGTGAAGCCCAGCACGCGATCGAGGCCGATGTAGTCCTCCAGGACGAACGGCCCCTCCGAGGCGCTGCCGAGGACGTCGGTGACCGTTCGGCTGATGGAGTCGTAGACGCCCGCGGCCTCCAGAACCTTCCAGACCACGGTGACGGCCACCACCGTCACGATGCCGAACGCGATCGAGAGGAGGAACGCGGTCTTCATCACCGACCACGGGTCGACCCGGACCGCCCGCAGGCGAGCCCGACGGACGCGGCTGCGGTCCGGAGGCTCGACCCGCGGTGGCGTCGGACGCACACGCTCGCGGTACCGCGCCGCGATCGCCTCGCGGGTGGCCACCGGGTCCGGACGCACGGGATCCGGACGACGAAAGTCCGGGCGTGGCGGAGCCGAACGGTGGTCCGGTCCGCCACCCGAGGCATGAGGATCCTGGAGACCGCGCGGGCCACGGTCGCCGGGAGGACCCATCCCCGGCTGCTGCCGACCCCCGGCGACCTCGTCCGCGAAGCCCGGGCTGGATCCGCCGCCCGACGGGTTGGAACCACCCACCGGCCCGGTGCCCGGACGAGAGCCGGGACCAGGACCTCCGCTCGAGCCCGCTCCACCCTTCGAACCGGCCGAGCCACCCGAGCCTCCCGCTGGGCTGGAAGCGGCTCCGGACGTGGAGATGACCTGGGTACCCGACTCGTCAGGCCCGCCGTTGCGTGTCACGTGCTGTCCTCCTGGCTGCCGGTCCACTCCTGTCCGTCCGGACCGTCGCTAGGCCCATCTTCCCCGGGCGCGTCCGAGCTCGCCGTCACTTTCGCCTCGTCCTCGGCATCGTCCTCGGCGTTGCGAGCGATGGCAACGACGGCGTCGCCCTCGCGGACCCCCGCGAAGATGACGCCCATCGTGTCACGGCCCTTGGCGGGAACGTCCGACACGGGGCTTTGAGTCACTTGTCCACTAGCTTTGACGCACAAGACCCGGTCTCCGTTGCGTACGACGATCGCGCCGACCAGGGAACCACGCGAATCGGTGATTCGCATGGCCTTGATGCCGAGCCCACCGCGGCCCTGCCGCCGGTACTCCGACACCGCCGTACGCTTCGCATACCCCCCATCGGTGGCGGTGAACACGTACTGGCCTTCCTCCTCACCGGCCCTGATCACCGCCATCGACAGCAGCTCGTCACCCTCGCGGAAGCGCATGCCGGTCACGCCCGAGGTCGCCCGACCCATGGGTCGGAGCTGCTCGTCATCGGCCCGGAACCGCACCGCCTGGCCTTTGCGCGACACCAGCAGCAGGTCGTCCTCGGGCCCGACCAGCTCGGCGCCGACGAGCTCGTCCTCGGGGTCGCGGAAGTTGAGCGCGATGATGCCGGCGGCGCGGTTGGAGTCGTACTCCTGCAGAGCCGTCTTCTTGACCAGGCCCTTCTTCGTCGCCAGCACGAGGTAGGGCGCCTGCTGGTAGTTCTCGATCGCGAGCACCGCGGCGATGTGCTCGTCCGGCTGGAACGACAGCAGCCCGGCGACGTGCCCGCCCTTGGCGTCCCGTGGCGCTTCGGGAAGTTCGTACGCCTTCGCCCGATACACCCGACCCCGGTTGGTGAAGAACAAGATCCAGTGGTGGGTGCGGGTGACGAACAGGTGCTTGACGACGTCGCCGCCTCGAAGCGCGGCCCCGCGCACGCCCTTGCCGCCCCGTCGCTGGCTGCGGTAGAGGTCGGCCTTGGTGCGCTTGGCGTAGCCGTCCATGGTGATGGTGACGACGACGTCCTCGTCCGGGATCAGGTCGGCCGCGGTGAGGTCGCCGTCGGACGGGATGATCTTCGTCCGCCGCTCGTCGCCGTACCGCTCGACGATCTGGGTCAGCTCCTCGGCGACGATCTGTCGCTGCCGCTGCGGTGTGGCGAGGATGTCCTGCAGGTCGGCGATGCGCGCCTCCAGCTCCCGCAGGTGGTCGATGATCTGCTGACGCTCGAGCGCGGCCAGCCGGCGCAGCTGCATGTCGAGGATCGCCCGCGCCTGCAGCTCGTCGATGCCGAGGAGGTCCATCAGACCGTTCCGCGCCTCGTCAGCCGACGGGCTGCGCCGGATGAGGGCGATGACCTCGTCCAGCGCGTCGAGCGCCCGGACCAGGCCTCGGTAGATGTGGGCCTCCTCCTCCGCCTTGCGGAGTCGGAACCGGGTCCGTCGTTGGATGACGTCGAGCTGGTGGTCGATCCAGTAGGTGATGAACTGGTCGAGGGTCAGCGTGCGCGGGATCCCGTCGACCAAGGCCAGCATGTTGGCGCCGAAGGTCTCCTGCAGCTGGGTGTGCTTGTAGAGGTTGTTGAGGACGACCTTGGCGATCGCGTCCCGCTTGAGGATCACCACGAGCCGCTGACCGGTCCGCGACGAGGAGTCGTCCCGGACGTCGGCGATGCCCGCCACCTTGCCGGAGTCCGCCAGCTCGGCGATGCGCTGCGCCAGGTTGTCAGGGTTCACCTGGTACGGCAGCTCGGTGATGACGAGGCACGTCCGACCCTTCGAGTCCTCCTCGATGTCGACGACCGCCCGCATCGTGATCGAGCCGCGGCCCGTGCGATAGGTGTCCTCGATGCCCTTACGCCCGACGATGAGCGCACCCGTGGGGAAGTCAGGCCCCTGGATCCGCTCCATCGCGGCCTCGAGCAACTCCTCCCGGGTGGCGTCAGGGTGCTCCAGCGCCCACAGGGCGGCGTCGGCCACCTCCCGCATGTTGTGCGGGGGGATGTTCGTCGCCATGCCGACGGCGATGCCGGCGGAGCCGTTGACCAGAAGGTTGGGGAACCGGCTGGGCAGGACGACCGGCTCTTGGCCGCGACCGTCGTAGTTGGGCCGGAAGTCGACGGTCTCCTCGTCGATGTCGCGCACCATCTCCATGGCGAGCGGTGCGAGACGACATTCGGTGTACCGCATCGCGGCCGGCGGGTCGTTGCCGGGCGACCCGAAGTTGCCCTGCCCGTGCACGAGCGGGTAGCGCTTCGTCCACGGCTGCGCCAGGCCCACGAGGGTGTCGTAGATCGCCTGGTCGCCGTGGGGGTGGTACTGACCCATGACGTCGCCGACCACCCGCGAGCACTTGGAGAAGCCGCGGTCGGGCCGGTATCCACCGTCGTACATGGCGTACAGCACCCGGACGTGGACCGGCTTCAACCCGTCACGGACGTCAGGCAGCGCACGCCCCACGATGACGCTCATCGCGTACTCGAGGTAGTTGCGCTGCATCTCGACCTGGAGGTCGACGGTGTTGATGCGCAGCGGAGGCGCGGGTGGCGTGGCGGTGGTGTCGTCGGTCACTGTCGTTCCTCAGCAGACGTTCCGTGGGGGGTGGTGGAGACGCGACGTCGGATCTCGTCCATCCGAGCCGGGGTCAACGACGGTCGCACAGGCAGGTCGCCGGCTCAGATGTCGAGGAAGCGGACGTCCTTGGCGTTGCGTTGGATGAACGAACGACGTTGCTCGACGTCCTCGCCCATGAGGATGGAGAAGATCTCGTCCGCCTGGGCTGCGTCGTCAAGGGTCACCTGCCCGAGGATGCGGGTGTTGGGATCCATCGTCGTCTCCCACAGCTCGTCGGCGTTCATCTCGCCGAGACCCTTGTATCGCTGGATCCCGTTCTCCTTCGGCAGCTTCTTACCCGCCTGCAAGCCGGCTTCGACCAGGCCGTCACGTTCCCGGTCGCTGTACGCCAGCTCGTGCGGCGCGTTGCTCCAGCGAATGCGGTACAGCGGCGGCTGCGCGATGTAGACGTGCCCGGCCTCGATGAGCGGCCGCATGAAGCGGAAGAGCAGCGTCAGCAGCAGGGTCGTGATGTGCTGGCCGTCCACGTCGGCGTCGGCCATGAGCACGATCTTGTGGTAACGCAGCTTGGCGATGTCGAAGTCTTCGTGGATACCCGTGCCCAAGGCTGCGATGATCGCCTGAACCTCGGCGTTCTGGAGAACCTTGTCGATGCGGGCCCGCTCGACGTTGAGGATCTTGCCGCGGATCGGCAGGATCGCCTGGATGCGAGGGTCACGACCGCCCTTGGCCGAACCGCCCGCCGAGTCACCCTCGACGATGAACAGCTCGCATTCCTCGGGGTCGGTCGACTGACAGTCGGCCAGCTTCCCGGGCAGGCCACCGCCACCCAACAGACCCTTCCGGTTGCGGGCCAGGTCCCGGGCCTTGCGGGCGGCGATCCGCGCGGTCGCGGCCTGGATGCCCTTACGGACGATCTCCTTGCCCTCGCTGGGGTTCTTCTCGAACCACTCGCCCAGCCGGTCGTAGACCACGCTCTGGACGAACGTCTTGACCTCGGTGTTGCCGAGCTTGGTCTTGGTCTGCCCCTCGAACTGCGGCTCCCGGAGCTTGACCGACACGATGGCGGTGAGCCCTTCCCGCACGTCGTCGCCGGACAGCCGCTCCTCCGCCTTCTTGATCAGACCCCACTCCTGGCCGAACTTGTTGACCAGGCTGGTCAGCGCCGCACGGAAGCCCTCCTCGTGGGTGCCGCCCTCGTGGGTGTTGATGTTGTTGGCGAAGGTGTGCACCGACTCGGTGAAGGTGGTGTTCCACTGCATCGCGACGTCGAGGGTCATGCCCACCTCGTCGTCCTCGGCGGAGAACGACACGATGCTGCGGTGCACGGGCTCCTTGGTGGCGTTGAGATGCTCGACGTAGTCGATCAGGCCGTTGTCGTAGCGGAAGACCGCCTCGCGCCGCTCGCCTGACTCACTGAGGTCGGTCCGCTCGTCGACGAGGACCATCGTCAGGCCGGGGTTGAGGAAGGCCATCTCCCGCAGCCGGGTCGCGATCGTCTCGTACGAGAACGTCGTCGTCTCGAAGATGTCCGGGCTGGGCCAGAACGTGATGGTGGTGCCGGTCTCCTCGGTCGGCTCGTGTCGCTTCAGCGGATGGTCGGGAGTACCGAGGTGGTAGCTCTGGGTCCACCGGTAGCCGGAGTTCTTGACCTCGACCTCGAGCCGGCTGGACAGCGCGTTGACGACGGAGACACCGACGCCGTGCAGACCGCCGGACACCTTGTAGCCGCCGCTGCCGAACTTGCCGCCGGCGTGGAGGACGGTCAGGACCACCTCGACGGCCGAGCGTCCCTCGGACTCGATGATCCCGGTGGGGATTCCACGCCCGTTGTCGACGACGCGGACCCCGCCGTCCGCCAGGAGGGTCACCTCCACGTGATCGCAAAAGCCGGCCAGCGCTTCGTCGACCGCGTTGTCGACGACCTCCCACACCAGCTGGTGGAGCCCCCGCTCGCCGGTCGAGCCGATGTACATGCCCGGCCGCTTGCGTACGGCGTCCAGCCCTTCGAGAACGGTGATGGCGCTAGCGTCGTACTGCGGCACGTCACCAGTCGTCACGTGGGGTTGACCTCCTGTTCGCGGGACACGAAGAAGCCGCCCCGGCTGGCGCGACCGACTACCGCGGCCGCGGTCAGGCGGAGCGGCCTTCATTGGCCTCCAGTGTACCCGCGGACGCGGCAAAGACCGCCGTCAGAGGGCTCTGGAGGCATTCTGGCCGCCTCAACTACCGCTCAGGTACCCCCCTTCGTACGCCGGGGTCCCAAGGCGCCCAGAAGCGTTGTGTCGACGGTGACGGGCCCGCTACGAAGCGCTCGGACCGTGCTGGGACGAACACTGTCAGTCTCCGTGGACCCTCCGAATCTTCGCGTCCCACTCGGCTCTGCGTGGACCCTTCACCTTCCTGACACAGGCCCACGACTGAGACGTACCGCCTCGACGACTCGCTCCCACCCTGGGGCGCGAGGTCGGCGCCGTCACCCGTAGGTGTCTCGAGGCCCCCGACTGTCGCGGGTGCGGCGGGAGCGCCCGCGCCACCTCGGCGCCGACGGGCCGACCACGGTCACCCGGCGCACCGTTCCATCCCCGAGCTCCTCGTTCAGACGCCGAACCAGGCTCGGCGCGAGCAGCCGCACCTGGGTCGCCCACGCCGTGGAATCGGCCTGGACGGTCAGCTCCCCGTCGGCGAAGCGCACCGCCCGGCAGTGCGCGGCGACCTCCGGGCCGACGATGACGTCCCACCGCGCGATCGCGCCGGCGACCGCGACCTCGGTCACCCAGCCCCGCTCGTGGACGAGCCGCTCGATCGCCGCGTCGAGGTGCTGAGGATCACGGTCGTCAGGCGCGGCGCCGGACAGGGTGGCCTCGGCGCCCGAGCGGCCCGTCGTCCCTCTCGACCGGGCACCGGTGCCGGCGCGGCCCCGTGGACGGCTCGGCCGTCCGGCCGCGCTCAGCGACGCCGCGACCGCGCGAGCCAGGTCGAGGCCAGCGGGGTCCCACGACAGGTCCGCCCCCGCGGCAGTTCCTGACGACGCCGGACCCGACGAGACCGGACCCGACGAGGCTGGACCCGACGAGGCTGGACCCGACGAGGCTGGACCCGACGAGGGTGAGCGGGGAGGCGACGATGACGGAGCCGGTGGTGGAGGAGACGGCGACCGGGAGGACGACGGCGACCGGGAGGACGACGATCGTGCGGGCGGCTCAGTCGACACGACGCACCTCCCCTCCGGCGACCTCGTACCGCACACCGTTCAACTCCGCGGGGATGTCCTCGGGTACGGCAGCCGTCACCAGAACCTGCTCAGCGTGCGCCACCAGCGCCGCCAGTCGGCTCCGCCGTCCGGCGTCGAGCTCGGCGAACACGTCGTCGAGGATGAGCACCGGCTCCCCGCCGTCCTCACACAGCAGGTCGTACGCCGCCAGCCGCAGGGCCAGCGCCATCGACCAGCTCTCGCCATGGCTGGCGTAGCCCTTCGCCGGGAACTCCCCGAGACTCAGGAGGAGGTCGTCCCGATGCGGGCCGACCAGGGACACACCACGCCGCACCTCCTCGTCCCGTCGATCGGCGAGCGCGGCGGCGAGCCTCGCGGCGAGGTCCTCTGCCGAGGTGGCGTCGCCCAAGTCGGTGCCGCTGCGGTAGTCGATCCGGGCGTCGTGGTGCCCAGGCGAGACCTGCGCGTACGCCTTCGCGACCAGCGGACGCAGCACCTCGACCGTGGCCAGGCGTGCGGCCAGCAGCTCCCCGCCGAGGCGAGCGAGGTGGACGTCCCACACGTCGAGCGTGCGCAGCGCCCCCGACGAGGCCTGCTGAGCTGTCTTGAGCAGGGTGTTGCGCTGTTTGAGGACGCGGTCGTAGTCCTGTCGGACGCCCGCGAGGCGAGGCGCCCGGGCCACCAGCAGGTCGTCGAGGAAGCGCCGACGGGTGTCCGGGTCACCTTTGACGAGCGCCAAGTCCTCCGGCGCGAACACCACGGTCCGGAGAATGCCCGCGACGTCGCGGGGCCTGGAGACCGGCGCACGGTTCAGCCGGGCGCGGTTGGAGCGGCCCGGAATGATCTGGATCTCGATGAGGGCGCGGCGCCCCTGGCGGACCACCTCGCCCCGAACGATCGCGTACTCGGCGCCGGACCGGATCAAGGGAGCGTCGCTGGCAACCCGGTGCGAGCTCAGGGTGGCGAGGTAGGCCACCGCCTCCACCAGGTTCGTCTTGCCCTGCCCGTTGAGCCCGACGAAGATCGAGACGCCGGGTTCCAGGGAGACCTCGGCGCTCGGGTAGTTGCGGAAGTCCGTGAGGGACAGGCGCGAGACGTACACGGTGGCGATCGTTTCAGTGTCGGTATTCGGGGGTCGGTATTCGGGGGTCGGTATTCGGGGGTCGGTGTTCAGGGGTCGGCCGCGACGTGGCTGTGGCCCGTGGAGTTGTGGCTGTGACTTCTGCGGGTCGATGCGAGGCCGCCTAGGGCGCGTCGGTGTCTGGGCGGACCGCGCTGGAGCTCGGCAGGACGGCGTGCCCGCCGAACTGCTTCCGCATCGCCGCCACGGCCTTCATGGCGGGGGAGTCCGGTTGCCGGGAGGTGAAGCGGGCGAAGAGCGCCGCCGAGATGACCGGGAGCGGGACAGCGTGCTCGATGGCGGCCTCGACGGTCCAGCGCCCCTCCCCGGAGTCCTCGGCGTAGCCGCGGATCCTGTCCAGCTCGCCCGACTCCATCGCCTCCACGAGCAGGTCGAGCAACCAGGAGCGGATGACGGTGCCTTCCCGCCAGGAGCGGAACACGTCGGCGACGTTGTCGACGATCTTGGTGGTCTGCAGGAGCTCGTAGCCCTCGGCGTACGCCTGCATGAGGCCGTACTCGATGCCGTTGTGGACCATCTTCGCGAAGTGTCCGGCGCCGACCTTACCCGCGTGCACGAAGCCCAACCCGCCCTCCGGCTTGAGAGCGTCCATCACCGGTCGGACCTGGTCGACGTGGGCCGGGTCTCCGCCGCACATGAGCGCGTATCCCTGGGTTCTGCCCCAGACCCCACCGGACACGCCGCAGTCGACGAAGCCCACACCTCGACGCCCGAGCAGCTCGGCGTGGTACTGGTCGTCGGTCCAGCGGGAGTTGCCGCCGTCCACCACCACGTCGCCCTCGTCGAGGAGCTCGGCGAGGTCGGTGATCACCGACCTCGTCGGCTCCCCGGCCGGCACCATCACCCAGACGGCCCGGGGGCGTGGGAGCGCCGAGACCATCTCGGACAGGCTCGACACGTCCGACACGGCGGGATTCCTGTCGTAGCCCACGACGGTGTGCCCCTTGGCGCGCAACCGCTCCCGCATATTGGCGCCCATCTTGCCCAGACCGACGAGCCCGATCTCCATGGCAGACGTCCCCTCTCTGCTCCGGCCGGCTGGGTACGGGCCCCAGGAGGGGCGCCACGGCCGGGCCGATGCCGGCCGCCCCGTCTGTGAGGCACCAGGACGGGCGCCCACGCCGCGTCCAAGGTCCCCTGGTGACGCATCCCCTCAGGTGACGTCGGCTCTCCCGGCCCCTCCCAGGCCGCTCGTTCAGTGTTGCAGCCGAACCGGCATGAGCAGGTATCGATAGTCGGACTCAGGCTCGGAGGACTCGGACACACCCGTCAGCACAGCCGGGCGGGTGGGCTGGGTGAACGCGAACTGCGCCATCGGCGCGTCGATGGCGCTCAGCCCGTCGAGCAGGTAGTGAGGGTTGAAGCCGATCGTCAAGGGTTCGCCCTCGATCGACGCCTCGATCGACTCCGACGCCTGCGCCTCGTCGCTGCTGCCGGCCTCGAGGGTGGCGATGCCGTCGTCCAAGGTGAGGCGGATCGGGGTGTTCCGCTCGGCCACGAGCGCCACTCGCTTCAGCGACTCGACGAACGGCCCGGTCTCGACGCGAGCGATGGTCTGCTGCTCCGCCGGGAACAGCGTGCGGTACTTCGGGAACTCCCCTTCCAACAGGCGCGTGGTCGTCCGCCGCATCACCGCGCCGGTGGAGCCGGCGAAGCCGATCAAGCCCTCGCCCGTGCCCGAACCGGGGTTGGCGAGGGCGATCGTGATCTCCGAGCCCGAGGCGAACGCTTTGGCGGTGTCCGCGAGCACGCGAGCCGGCACCAGGGCGGTGGCCGACATGTCCGGACGCTCGGGCGTCCAGGTGAACTCCCGGACCGCGAGCCGGTAGCGGTCGGTGGCGGCGAGCGTGACGGAGGACCCCTCGATCTCGATGCGCACGCCGGTGAGGACCGGGAGCATGTCGTCGCGGCCCGCCGCGACCGCCACCTGGCCGACGGCGTGAGCGAAGACGTCCGCCTTGACCGTGCCCGACGCGGTGGGCATCTCGGGGAGCTCGGGGTAGTCCTCGGTCGGCAGCGTCTGCACGGTGAAGCGAGCGCTCCGACAGGTCACGACCACCTTGCCGCCCTCGGCGGTGATGTCGACCGGCTGAGCCGGCAGGCTCCGGCTGATGTCGGCGAGCAACCGCCCCGACACCAGCGCCGTTCCTTCGACGGCGACCTCGGCCGGGACGGAGACGCGCGCCGAGGTCTCGTAGTCGAAGCCCGAGAACACGATCTCACCGTCACGGGCCTCGATGAGCATCCCGGCCAGCACCGGGAGCGACGGCCGGTTGGGGAGGCTGCGCGCCACCCACGCCACGGTGTCAGCGAGAACGTCACGGTCGACGCGGAACTTCACCGCTCATCGCCTCCTTGAGATAGGGCGGGCGGCAGACGGAAGAGACCGCCAGGGAAGGTCGACGGTACACCGCCATGGCGGGTTCGGGTGGAGGCGGGTCGGCTTGTGGATTGTGGAGGTCTTGTCTTTCTCGTTAGGGAGACTCGGTCTCTTCATAGGGACAGTGGAAACTGTGGAGAACTCGCGTTCGCCCAGGTGAGCGCGTCGATCGTTGCCCACTCAGGCTGTGGATCGAACGGGGACGACTTGTGGAGGCCCGTGGACGCCGAGCGTTCGTCCCCAACCATCCACAGCGGTTCCCACGACTTCGTCGGGTTGATCCACAGGGTTGTCCCCAGGTTGTGCGCAGGCCCTGGGTATGCGTGTCCGGTTCGGACACGCGGATATCCACGGGTGGGGAAAGCCTGTGGATGAAGATCAACAGGAGCACGGCGAGCCCTCGTGGACCGCCGGTTGTCTGCGCGTGACCCGATCGCCTGTGGACGATCGCTGTGGATGACGGCGGTCGGCGGCGGGTCAGGACGACCGGGCCTGCTGCTTGATCCGGTTCGTCAGCTCAGTGACCTGGTTGTAGACGCTGCGGCGCTCCGCCATGAGCTGGCGGATCTTGCGGTCGGCGTGCATGACCGTGGTGTGGTCACGACCCCCGAACTGCTGCCCGATCTTGGGCAGGGACAGGTCGGTCAGCTCACGGCACAGGTACATCGCGATCTGCCGGGCGGTGACGAGGACCCGGCTGCGGCTGGAGCCACAGAGGTCCTCCATCGACAGGCCGAAGTACGCCGCGGTCTGCGCCATGATCTGGCTCGCGGTGATCTCGGGCTCGCCGCCGGTCGGGATGAGGTCCTTGAGGACGATCTCGGCGAGCGCGAGGTCGACCGGCTGGCGATTGAGGCTGGCGAAGGCCGTGACCCGGATGAGGGCGCCCTCGAGCTCCCGGATGTTGGTCTGGATCTTGCTCGCGATGAACTCCAGGACCTCAGGTGGCGCGGAGAGCCGCTCCTGGGCGGCCTTCTTGCGCAGGATCGCGATCCGGGTCTCGAGGTCGGGCGGCTGGATGTCGGTGATGAGCCCCCACTCGAACCGGTTGCGCAGCCGGTCCTCCAACGTCTCGAGCCGCTTCGGAGGCCGGTCGGAGGAGATGACGATCTGCTTGTTGGCGTTGTGGAGGGCGTTGAAGGTGTGGAAGAACTCCTCTTGCGTGCGTTCCTTGTTCTCGAGGAACTGGATGTCGTCGACGAGGAGGACGTCGACGTCCCGGTAGCGACGCTGGAACGTCGCCGCCTTGTCGTCCCGGATCGAGTTGATGAAGTCGTTCGTGAACTCCTCGCTCGAGACGTACCGGACCCGCGCGTTGGCGAAGAGGTTGCGCACGTAGTGGCCGATCGCGTGCAGCAGGTGCGTCTTGCCCAGGCCCGAGTCCCCGTAGATGAGCAGCGGGTTGTAGGCCTTGCCCGGCGCTTCGGAGACGGCGACGGCGGCGGCGTGCGCGAAGCGGTTGGATGACCCGATGACGAACGTGTCGAACATGTACTTGGGGTTCAGCCGCGGCGGCTCGTTGTCCGCGCGAACCGGCTGACCCGGCGGCGTCGACGACAACGTGAACGCGTCGGTGCGGCCAGCGGGTGGAGCGGACCGCGGCACCTCACCGTCGTCGGTGGGCGGCTCCGACTCGGGCGGAGCGCTGCTCGACGAGGGCAGTCCACTGGCCGAGGCTGGGTCGTGCTCCTCGTCGAGGGACAGTGTTGGTTCGACGGTGACGGCGAGACGGATCGGCTCGCCGAGCGCTTCGGACAGCGCCTCTTCCAAGCGAGGCCGCAGCCGGGTCTCGAGCTGCGTCCGCGTGAAGTCGTCGCGGACGGCGACGATGGCGGTGTTGCCGTGGAGGGTGACCGGGCGGCTCTGGGCGAGCCAGACCCGGTGGGTCGCCGGCAGCTCCTGATCGAGGTTCTCGCGGACCTGCCGCCAGGTGACCGTCAACGCATCAGGTTCCGCGACCACTGTCCGACTCCCTCTCCCTCAGGCTCCCCCAGGACTCCCACCCGTGACGACCGCGTTGGCGGCATCGGGTCGGGCTGGACGACGGGCCCTCCGGCTCACCCTTCGCCCCCGAGGACCGCTCTGTTCCAGAGTGCCCCGGTCGAACGGTCCGCCGGAGAGATCCACAGATCCGTCCACAGGCTGTGCATAGTAACTGTGGATGACACTAATGGGGGACGAACGGGCGAACCTCGCGGTGGGGCTCGCACAGACTCTTTCTTCCCCCGTGGCACGGCGTGTGTGCGCCAGAATTGCGGAGACCGATCTCACCCAGACCGCGGGAGGGCATCGCGGGAGGGTCCGGCGCGACGGACCGTGCGCGCGACGCAGCGGCGCGTCGACGCTGAGCGGTGGGCGAGACGGACGAGCCACCTCGGTTTGACCCGGTGACCGACCCCCTCGTACCGTGGGTCGGTCACGGTGCCGTACTCTCGGCGATCGCTGTATGCCCACGGATAGCTGCGACGCAGCACCCTTCGCGTGTCGCTGTGCCGCGGGTGCATGGTGTCGCCGATAGTCCGGTATCCGCGAGCGTTCCACATCGATCGGGAGACTCCTGTGAAGCGCACGTTCCAGCCGAACAACCGTCGGCGTCACAAGACCCACGGCTTCCGCATCCGGATGCGCACCCGAGCCGGCCGCGCCATCCTCGCGGCGCGTCGGCGCAAGGGACGCCGGCGCCTCGCCGTCTGACGACGGCGAGCTCCTCGCGGTCGTCACCGAGACGATGTCGTGCTGCCGGCTCGTCATCGGATGCGGCGTTCAGCCGACTTCGCGACGGCGATCCGTCGCGGCCGCCGCGTCGCGCGTCCGACCCTCGTCGTCCACCTCGTCCTCGTCGAGGGGCGCGACGACCCTCCATTGGTCGGTTTCGTCGTGAGTCGCGCGGTTGGTTCCGCTGTGGTTCGGAACACCGTCCGGCGACGGCTCAGGCACCTCATGCGTGAGCGCCTGGCGGTCCTCCCACCCGGGAGCCTCCTTGTCGTGCGCGCGTTACCGTCGGCGTCGAAGGTGTCCAGTGCCGACCTCGCGCGAGACCTCGACGCGGCGCTCGAGCAGGCGACCGCGCGGCCGCGCCACCTCCAGGTGGGGAGGTCGTCGTGAAGACGGTTCTCGTCCTGCTGCTCAAGGCGTACCGGCTTTTCGTGAGCCCGCTCTACGGTCAGGTCTGCCGGTACCATCCATCGTGCTCGGCGTACGCGCTCGAGGCGGTCGAGAAGCACGGTGCGCTACGCGGCAGCTGGCTGGCGGTCCGACGGTTGGCTCGGTGCCATCCGTGGACTCCTGGTGGATACGACCCAGTTCCTCCGTCCCCAACGCGCGCTGGCATGGGCGCGCCAAGCGAATCCCGAGGTGCGTAAAGCGTGTCGTGGTATGACGCAATTCTTTCGCCGCTCTACGACATCGTGTCGTTCATCATGCGGGCGTTCCACGCGCTCTTCGCACCTCTCCTCGGCCCTGACTCCGGCTGGACGTGGGTCCTGTCCATCGTCGGTTTGGTCGTCGTCATCCGGACCCTGCTGATCCCCCTTTTCGTCCGGCAGATCCGGGCCAGCCGGAACATGGCCCTCCTGCAGCCGAAGATCAAGGAGCTGCAGAAGAAGTACGGCCACGACCGGGAGCGGATGGGCCAGGAGCTCATGAAGCTCTACCGGGAGACCGGGACGAACCCGTTCTCCTCCTGCATGCCCATCCTGCTGCAGTCACCGATCTTCATCGCGCTGTTCCGGGTGCTCGACGGCGCCGCGAACGGCGTGGTCCGGGGCCGTGGCCTGAACGAGGAGCTCGTCGAATCGCTGCGGCACGCGACGATCTTCGGCGCGCAGATCTCCGACCGGTTCATCGGCGCGCAGACACTGAATGTCCAGGTCGTGACGGTCGTCCTCATCGTGTTGATGACGGTGACGACGTTCACGACTCAGCGGCAGCTGATGCGCAAGAACATGCCGCCCGAGGCGCTGACGGGGCCGTTCGCTCAACAGCAGAAGATCATCCTGTACGTCTTCCCGTTGGCGTTCGCCGTTGGTGGCGTCAGCTTCCCCGTCGGTGTGCTGATCTACTGGTTCACGTCCAACGTCTGGACCATGGGTCAGCAGTTCTGGGTGATCCGGCGGAACCCGGCTCCTGGCACGCCCGCCTACGAGGCGTACCAGCGGCGCAAGAACCGCAAGGCCGCTCGCAAGGGTCTCGCGGCTGTCCCAGGCGGGGCGCAGAACGGCTCGGGTCCGGCGGTCGACGGTGGCACGTCCAAGACTGGCGCGGCTCCGAAACCCGTCAAGCGGGTACAGCCTCAGCGACTGCCGCGGAGCAAACGAAAGGGTCGTTGAGGACGGGCGTCTCGCCCTCTCATAGCCCGTGGTGCGCTGACGAAGGCGCGCGAAGATGAAGGAGTGGGGTTGTGAGCAAGCACGCCACCTCGAACGTCGCGGAAGACAACGACGGGACCGCCGGTCGTGGCGACACCGGCGCCGGTACCCCCGCTGACCGGCCTGACGACGACATCCCTCCCGAGCTGCTCGAGCGTCTCGAGCGCGAGGGCGACATCGCGGCGGACTACTTGGAAGAGCTGCTCGACATCGTGGACGTCGACGGTGACATCGACCTGGACGTCGAGGGTGACCGCGCCATGGTCGCGATCGTCGGCGGCGAGCTGAGCCACCTCGTGGGGAAGAACGGTGAGGTCCTGGGGGCGCTCCAGGAGCTCACGAGGCTCGCGGTCTTCCGAGAGACCGGTGAGCGGAGCCGGCTCATGCTCGACATCGGCGGGTACCGGGCGAAGCGTCGCAGGGAGCTCGTGGCTCTCGCGGAGAAGTTCGTGGCTGAGGTCAAGGAGACCGGCAAGCCGGTTCGCCTGGAGCCGATGACGCCGTTCGAGCGGAAGATCGTCCATGACACGGTGGCCGCGAAGGGACTGACGAGTGAATCGGAGGGCGAGGAGCCCGAACGCAGGGTCGTCATCTACCCGGCGTGATCGCGCGTCCGGTGTTTCACGTGAAACACCGGAACGGAGACGTGTGCCGGCTGCTCCAGAAGCAGCCGGCCTGCTCTTTGGTAGCCGGCTACCCCTCCTGCTGCGGTACGCGGAGCTTCTCGTCGGCCCCGGGGTCGAGCGAGGCCTGCTCGGTCCGCGTGAAGTGGACCGTCTCTGGGATCGGCACCTTCTCAACTGTGCGGTCCTGACCGAGGCCATCCCGGACGGCGCCTCGGTGTGTGACGTCGGATCGGGTGCGGGTCTCCCGGGCGTCGTCCTCGCCATCGCACGTCCCGACCTCCACGTCACGCTTCTCGAGCCGTTGCTTCGACGCGTGACCTTCCTGTCTGAGGTCACCCGCGACCTCGGGCTGAGGAACACCACTGTGCTTCGTGCTCGTGCTGAGGAGCATGACGGCGTGTACGACGTCGTCACCGCGCGAGCGGTCGCGCCGCTCGACCGGTTGACCCGTGTCGCGCTTGGTCTGTGTCGTCCTGGTGGGTCACTCTTGGCCGTCAAGGGTGAGCGAGCGGCAGAGGAGCTCCACGCGGTGGAGGCCGACTTGCCCCGACGAGGTGTGGAGCGGTGGTCGATCGAGAAGTTCGGCTCAGGGCTCGTCGCGCCACCCACCACCGTGGTACGCATGATCCGGGGCCGCGACGGTCGAGCCTCCCGGCGAGGTGGGGCGAAGACGTCGCGGTGACGTCACCGCGGGAGAACGAGTCGGAACACGTGTGAGAGCAGTCAAGTCCACAGATGAGGACGGAAGACCAGCGTGGGGCTGATAAGGGGAGGGTGAGAGTGTCGGAGGTTCGCGTGACACGTGGTCTTGGCTGGCCGGTCGACGACCCTGTGAGGTCGAGGGCCGCGGCGGAGCACGCGCGCGCCCACCCCGGTCGGCCAACAGGTCTTGGGTGGCCCGAGGATCGGCTGGAAGCGGGACAGGGTGAGGGTCGCCAGAGCTCCGAGGAGGGCGACAGCGACTCGGTTTCACGTGAAACATCGGGCTGCGGAGGTCAGGGCGACATACCCGCCGCCTCGGCGTCGGCGTCCGCCGCGGATGCGTCCGGCGACTCTGCTGGTCCTCAGGCCGGCGTCGGAGCGGAGCTCGACTCGGATCGCCCCATGGTGTTCACGCCGACGCTGCCTCGTCCCCAGCGCACGCGCATCTTCGTTGTCGCGAACCAAAAGGGGGGCGTAGGCAAGACGACGACGGCGGTCAACCTGGCTGCCGCCCTCGCGGGTTCCGGTGCGCGCGTGCTCGTGATCGACCTTGATCCGCAGGGCAACGCCTCCACGGCGCTCGGGATGGAGCACACGGAAGGCCTCCCGAACGTCTACGACGTCATCGTCGATGGCCAGCCGCTCCGGGACTTCGTCCACCCGGTCGCGCGCTTCCCCACCCTCTTCGGCGTGCCGGCGACCATCGACCTGTCCGGTGCGGAGCTGGAGCTGGCGAGTGTCGTCGCCCGGGAGGCGCGGCTGAAGCGCGCGCTCGACGTGTACCTCGCCGAGGAGGAACAGGCCGGGCGGCGGATCGACTACGTCTTCATCGACTGTCCCCCCTCCCTCGGGCTGCTCACCATGAACGCCCTCGTCGCCGGCCGCGAGGTGCTGATCCCCATCCAGTGCGAGTACTACGCCCTGGAGGGGGTGGAGACACTGTTCCGGATCGTCAACCTCATTCGGGAGATCAATCCCGCGCTCGAGGTCACGACCGTCCTCCTCACGATGTACGACGCGCGGACGCGGCTCTCCGCTCAGGTGGCGGAGAACGCGCGAGAGAGCCTGGGTCACACCGTGCTCCGCAGTGCCATCCCGCGCTCGGTCCGGATCTCCGAGGCGCCGAGCTTCGGTCAGACGGTCATGACCTGGGATCCCGGCTCGCCCGGTGCGCTGTCCTACTTGGAGGCGGCGCGGGAGATCGCGCTCCGTGACCCGGCGGTCCAGGCGCCATCCGATCTCGCTGGTTCGAGCGATCGCCATGCTGCCGCCCAGGGGAACGGGCGAGTGTACGGGCAGGCGGGATGATCCGCGTGTGGCGGACGTTGAGACGCTAGGCTCGACGATCGCGATCGGGTTCGACCAAGGAGAGCTGAGATGACCGTTCGACGGGGCCTCGGGCGAGGTCTGGGCGCACTCATCCCGCCGGCGTCGCGTCCCGCTTCCACTCCGCCGGACGGGTGGACATCCACGCCTGTGGACAACCCTGTGGATGAATCGTCGTCCACTCCACCGGCCGTCGCCGGAGCCCACTTCGCCGAGATCCCCATCGACGCCATCACGCCGAACCCTCGTCAGCCGCGGCAGGTGTTCGACGAGGAAGCGATGGCGGAGCTCGTCTACTCCATCAAGCAGATCGGGCTGCTCCAGCCCATCGTGGTGCGGCGCGTCGGCCCCGATCGGTACGAGCTGGTCATGGGCGAGCGCCGCTGGCGTGCGGCCCAGCAGGCCCAGCTCTCCGTCATCCCGGCAATCATCCGGGAGACCAGCGACGACGACATGCTCCGGGACGCGCTCTTGGAGAACCTCCACCGCGTCCAACTGAACCCGCTCGAGGAGGCGGCGGCTTACGCGCAACTCCTCGAGGACTTCGGATGCACCCACGACGAGCTCGCGCAGCGGATCGGACGCTCCCGTCCGCAGATCACCAACACCCTTCGACTTCTCAAACTGCCGCCGTCGGTCCAGCGTCGAGTGGCGGCGGGGGTGCTGTCGGCCGGACACGCGCGGGCACTGCTCGCCGTCGAGGATGAGGAGACGCAGGAGGCGCTCGCCCATCGGGTGGTGGCCGAAGGGCTGTCGGTGCGGGCGTTGGAGGAGATCATCGCCCTCGACGGCGGCAAGGCGAGTCGCCGCAAGCCCAAGGCACGGACTCCCAAGCCCGTCGCACCGCGACTGGCTGACCTGGAGAGCCAGCTCACCGACCGGTTCGACACTCGCGTCAAGGTCGATCTCGGGCGGAACAAGGGCAAGATCACCATCGAGTTCGCCTCGCTGGAGGACCTCGAGCGCATCGTGGCGCTCATGGATCCCCGCCCACGTGCCAGCTCGGGCACACCCGACGTCTGACGCGGGTGCCGCCCCAGCTGAGCAGGCTCACTGTTTCACGTGAAACCGAGTCCTCTCACCGTCGTCCTGAGGGCCGGCGATCCCCACGGTGTCCACTCCGACGTCTCCCTGCACGATCCACGACCGGTCGATTCGCCGGGGTGGGCGCGTGGCTGTCGACGCCTAGCCGGGGAGTTCCGGTGATCGCTACGAGTCTGGGTCGTAGCCATCGCCAAGCGCCAAAGCCTCATGGACTGGCCGGTCGGAGTTCCGTCGGCCGGGCGATCCGGGAGGGCAGCCACGCCGACACGGCCAGGGCGAGCACGGTGAAGGCGATGGACCACCAGAAGGTGTGGCCGAACGCCGCCGCGGCCTCCGCGGGTCCGCCAGGGTGACGGGCGAGGGCGCTGTCGAGGACTACGGCCAGCACGGCGGTGCCGAACGAGCCGCCGATCTGCTGCGTCATCCTCGTGATCACGCTGGCGTGCGGCACCTGGTCGGCGGCGAGTCCTTCGTACGCGCTCGTCATGACGGGAATCGTCACCGCGCCGAGGCCGATGCCGCGGACGACGAGCGCGGCGACGAGCCACCACGTCGCGGTATCCGACCCGACCCACGCGAACGGCAACGTCCCCACCAGCGTGATCGCCAGACCCGCGGCGGCGACCGGGCGTGCGCCCAGCCGGTCGGTGAGCGCACCGGCCAGTCCGCGGCTCAGCATCAGACCGATGCCCTGCGGGACGAGCAGGAGGCCGGCCGTGAGCGGGTCCCGACCGGTCACCTGCTGGTAGTAGAGGGGAATCAGCAGCATCGCGCCGTAGAGGACGAAGCCCGACAGGAACAGCAGCGCGTTCGCCGCGCTGAACGAGGAGTGCCGAAGCAGCCGGAGGTCGATGAGCGGCTCGCCGTCCCTCGTGAGAGCCCAGACGGCGAAGGCGGCGACGAGCGTGACGCCCACGACGAGGGGCAGGAGCGCGTCGGCGTGGCCGAAGCCGCCCGCGCCGGCTCGGGAGAACCCGAGGACGATCGCCGCGATGCCGGGACAGACCAGGGCCAGGCCGATCCAGTCGAGCGGTGCGGTGTGGTTCCGTTCCCCTGAGGGCATGAAGCGCCAGGCCATTGCTAGCCCGGCCACACAGAACGGCACGTTGACCCAGAAGATCCAGCGCCACGTGAGGTGCTGGACGAGCAGACCACCGACGACCGGGCCGAGCACCGGACCCAGGACGACAGGAAGCCCGATGATCGCCATGGCGCGGCCGAGCGACCGACCGTTGGTCGCCTGGACCAGGGTCGTCTGCATGACGGGCAGCATGAGACCGCCGCCCACACCCTGCACCACACGGAAGGCGATGAGGCTGGGTGCGTCCGCCGCGAGGCCCGCGCCGACGGATCCGGCGAGGAACAGCGTCAACGCGAACAACCAGACCTTCTTCCCGCCGAAACGGCTGGTCAGCCAGTTCGTCGTGGGCACCGCCATGCCGAGGGCGAGCACGTACCCGGTGGTGACCCACTGCACGGTGGAGACCGGTACGTGCAGTTGCTGACCCAGGGTCTCGAGTGCGATGTTGACGATCGTCGTGTCGAAGACGACGGCGAGGGCGCCGGTCAGCATGACGAGGGAGAGCCGCACGAAGCCCGGGTCGAGGCCTTCCCGGGAGGCGGGCAGCTGCACAGTGCTCACGGTGACCTCCAGAGCATCGTTAGATACACATGTGTATCTAACCTGCTCGGCGCCACACCGTCAATAAGATACGTTGATGTATCTTGAGGAGAGGTCGTGCAGGAGAGGACCGCAACCAGGCGCCGCGGGGCCCAGCTCGAGGAGGCGCTGCTCGACGCCGCGTGGGACGAGCTGGTCAGCGTCGGCTACGCCGGGTTCACGTTCGAGGGGGTGGCCGCGCGCGCCAAGACCAGCCGCTCGGTCGTCTACCGACGCTGGGCGAGTCGGGCGGAGCTGGCGATAGCCGCCATCGCCCACTACGGCCGGAAGAACCCGTTCGTCCTGCCCGACACCGGCTCCCTCCGCGACGACGTCGTGGCCCTGCTGCGGTGGCTCTCGGAGCGGCGCGCCGAGCTGGCGGTCCTCATGAGCATGCAGATGAGCGACTTCTTCGCGGAGACCCGCTCCACGATGGCCGACCTGCGGGACCGGCTCCTGGCGGAGCGCGAGGGACCCACCTCCATGGAGCGAATCCTCGAGCGCGCCGCCGCCCGCGGAGAGGTCGATCCAGAGCGCCTCACCCCGCGGCTGACCACGCTGCCCATCGACCTCGTCCGCCACGAGATCCTCATGACCGGGCGGCCCGTCACCGAGAAGGTCATCGAGGAGATCGTCGACGACATCTTCCTGCCCTTGGTCCGCCGCAGGGCGCGGTGACGATTCGGGCAGTGCGTGTTTCCGAACGGCCGTCAGGAACGCCAGGCACTCGTGCCGGCCGTTGACGAAGCGCCGCGCGGTCCACGTGGCGAGACCGCGCCGCGCGTGAGGGAGACCGAGCAGTCAGCGGTTGCCGACACACTGGTCGAGTCCTACGGCCTGCGGCGGCGACCACCACCCCGCTTCCCGGAGGGACCGCCACGGTCGCCTACCTGGTGACCGACTGCTCGGGTGAGCGTGGGTCGCGAAGGTCTACCGCGACCGCGGAGTCCTCGGCGGGAACGGGAAGCGGTGGCACTCGCGACGTTCGCCCGCGACGCTGGTGTACCCGTCCCTGCGCTGCGCCGTGCTCGTCAAGGCATGCTTGTCGACGAAGCCGCGCGGCTCCCGATGTCGCCGTGGCGCCACGTCCGCGCATCGGCGCGATCCGAGGACGATCCTCCTCGGCGACCAGGGACCGGTCTTCCTCTGTTCCTCGCCGCGTACCGGGAGGAGAACCAGGCGGCTCGCTTCGAGGACCTCGTCTCCACGTCGCCGTGGGCTGCGCCTAGGCCCTGGCCTCGACATGTCCGCTCGCGGAACCGCTGACGAACCCACGCGCCGTCAATGCGTCCTTGCGGGCATACGGTCGCGCCAGGCACGAGGCCGTGCTCAGGATGCTCGACAGCCTTGAGGAGATCGAGGAGAGGATCCGCGACGAGCTCCGCTGAGCCGTCCACACCACGGCTCCGGAAGGCCGCACGCTCTCCGGGGCTGAGGTCGTGGTGAGGTCCGACGTAGGCCGTCTCCTTTCCTGGACATCGACGCTGCGCGGGCCTCGTCCGGCACTAAGTTCTGGACCGTTCTGGACCGCCCGCGACGCGGGCCTGACCACACCCAGACCAGGCCATGCCGCCAGGTCGCTGAGCGGAACTGTCGAGGAGGTGGGTCGCGATCGCCACGTCGATGAGCACCGAGGTGGTGAACGCCCTCGGGTTGGACGGTCCCGGCGTCGAGCCGATCGCCGGCGGTCGCGTGAACACGATCTGGCGGGCGTACCGGGATGGCGCCCCGGTCGCGCTGCGTCGGTCGCCTGCGTTCCGCCGCCTCCCTGAGGTCGCCTACGAGTGTGACGTCGTGACGGCGCTCGCCGAGAAGGGAGCGCCGGTCGCGCCGGTCGTCGCGGGACCCACGGTGGTGGACGGCGCCATCTGGGTGGCGTTCTCGTGGGTGGACGGCACCCATCCCGCGGTCCCGGTCGACGACCCGCCCTCGTACGGCCGTCTGCTCGCCGAGCTGCACGAGCACACCGCGGCACTGGTGCCTCGGCTGGGGCAGCGACCCGGCTGGAGCCGGCTCGACGAGTTCCTCACCGCGCCGCGACCGGGTGACGACCACACGATGGCGGAGCTCCTACCCGACTTCGAGCGGGCGTTCGGTGCGGCGGGCACGTGGCTGCGGCGGCTGGCCGAGGACGTGCACGAGCGCCTGAGTGGCGCGGAGTCGTGTCCCCGGGTCGTCGCCCACGGCGACTTCGGTCCGGGCCAGGTGCTCATGCGGGATGGCCACCTCAGCGCGGTCCTCGACTGGGACTTCACCCACGTCGACCTGCGAGTGGCGGACCTCGCGGTCGCCGGGGCGCTGGCCCGACCCACGGTCGACCGTGCCGAGGCGTTCCTGCGCGGGTACCTCGAGGTCGCGGGTCCCGATGTCGGTGACCTCGGTCTGCTCGGGGACCTGCGCTGCGCGTTCCACCTCCACAACCTCGGCAACCACCTGTGCGCCCGCTGGGCGAAAGGTATCGACATCGCGCCGCAGGTGGCGATGCTCACCGAACGGCTCGAACGCGAGCAGTGGTGGGGGCCGATGCTGGTCGCCGCCGCACGCGAGGCGACGCGCGCCCGGCGCGTGCGCCGGCCGAGCCCTCCGGTGACCCGCGAGTCGTCCGACCTCGAGGTCGCGCACGAGCTCGCCGACAGAGCCGCGATGGTCGCCCGGCACTACTTCGCGCGCGGCCTGACCGCGCGGACGAAGGCGGACGCGACCCCGGTCACCGAAGCCGACCACGCGGTCGAGCGGCTCCTGCGAGAGGCCCTGGCGGAGCTGCGGCCCGACGACGCGGTGCTGGGCGAGGAGCTCGGCACCGAGGGCAACAGCGACCGGACGTGGATCCTCGACCCCATCGACGGGACGGCCGCGTTCGCTCGCGGCGACCCCAACTGGCGGATCCAGATCGCCCTCGAACGAGACGGCCAGATCGTCGTAGCGGTCGTTGACGCGCCGGCCCTGGGCGTCCGCTGGTGGGCGGCCATCGGGACCGGCACGTATGAGCGAGTGGCCGGCCGGCCCGATCGGCGGCTGCGGGTCTCGACGACGGCGAGCGTCGACGGCGCTCTCGTCGCCGTCCAGCCGGAGTCCTTCCTCCGCCGGCTACCGCCTGGGACACGGCAACCGGCGCCGACGCCGCTGCCGCTGGTCGACCTCATCCGAGGCGAGCTCGATGCCTACCTCGTGCACTGCTGCCACGCGTGGGACCACGCGCCGTGGATCCTGCTCGTTCGCGAGGCCGGCGGCTCGTTCACCGACCACAGCGGCGGGACGGCGCCGGACCAGCGCGGCGGCCTGTACTCCAATGGCCGCATTCACGACGACCTGCTCGTCGCGTTGTCACCGCCCCGCACGCCCCGCTGAGTAGGTCTCACGCGCTCTCGATCGCGTGCCGTCGAAGGCTGGCGATCGTGCCGCCACGCGTCGCCGCCTGGACGAGGACGCCCGCCACGAAGAGCGTGAGGGACACCAGCCAGCGAGCATCCCCGTCCGCACGCGGATCCGCGATCGGCCACCACCGCCCACCCCAGTCCCGCCACGCGACCTGCACGATGACCGTGGCGAGGTAGACCGCGAGCGGCACCGTCCAGGACAGCGCAGGCGCGATGCTCGGGCCGATGAGCAGGCTGATGCCGACCAACGCCATCGCGGCCGAGACGTAGGCGGTGGGGCTGTAGCCGTGACCGATCCGCGAGGTGCCGATCCAGACCGCGCCGAGCGGCACCACCGCGAGCGAGGCCGCGAGTCCGCCGGCCAGCCAGGGCAGGGGTCGGATCGAGAGACCCTCCCACTCCCACGTCCGGCCCCGACACGCGAGTCCCACCATGCTGGCCATGAGGGCGCCACCGGCTTCCGCGATCGGCACCCGGCCGCCGCTCCTCGAGCGCCCACGGCGACGGTGCGGCAAAGGAATAGTCACCGACGACAATCGTCACGAACGCGAGCAGCAGCAACCACGGCGCGACCGCCTGCAGGCGCCGCGCCCGCCGCCACCGCAGGAAGGAACTCATGGCAGGATCTCGCCTCGGGCGCGGCAGCCGAACAGCTCGTCACGATGCCGAGAGATCCGCGGTGACCTCACCGAGCCGTCAGCGAGGACTAGCCCCTCACCGTGCCCCACGGTCCCGGGCGGCGCGGTCGGCCGCGAGGTGGAGCAAGTCGCGGCACAGCACGCCGAGATCGAGTCCGGCCGACTCGACCGCGAGCGGCACGAGCGACGTCTCCGTCATCCCGGGCGCGACGTTGACCTCCAGGAACCACGGCACCCCGTCGGCGTCCACGATCAAGTCGGAACGCGACAGGTCGCGCAGGCCGAGCGCCCGGTGCGCCACGAGCGCGGCCTCGGCGCACGCGGCCGCCGCGGCGGAGGGGAGCCGAGCCGGGGCGACGAACTGCGTCGCGCCCGCCGTGTACCGGGAGGTGTAGTCGTACATGCCGCTGTCGGGCACGATCTCGACCGCGGGGAGCGCGCGCGGACCGTCCCCGATGTCGATCACCGCCACGCTCACCTCGGTGCCGGCGACGTAGCGCTCGATGAGGGCGATCTCGCCGTAGGAGAAGCAGGAGACCATGGCGCTGGGCAACTCGTCCATCGACCGTACGACACTGCAGCCCAGCGCCGACCCGCCCTTGGTCGGCTTCACCACCAGAGGGAGACCGAGGCGCGCCACGATGCGCTCCAAGACCGTGTGCGCGCCCAGCTCGCGGAACGTCTCGTGGGGCAGGACGACCGACGGGGGCGTGCACAATCCCGCCGCCGAGACGATGGTCTTCGCCACCGGCTTGTCGAACGCCGTCCGGCAGGCCGCCGCCGAGGAGCCGACGTAGGGCACCTCCAGCAGGTCGAGCACCTCGCGGAGCGAGCCGTCCTCGCCGGCGGTGCCGTGCAAGAGCGGGAACACTGCTGAGGGCGGGTCCTCCTGGATCGCCGGGATCAGGCCGGCGTCGGCGTCGCGCTCGTAGACCTCCAGACCCACGGCGCGGAGCGCCTCGGCCACACGCCGGCCGGACCGCAGCGAGACCTCACGCTCGTGGGAGAGGCCTCCCGCGAGGACGAGAACAGGCCCCAGATCACTCATCCGTCGTCCCTTCACTGCCGCTCGTCACCGGCTCACTCTCTCAGGCCGTCCTCACCGGAGGTCCGGTCCGGGAGACTCGACGCCCTTCCTCCTACCCGAGTGGAACGGTCCGAAGGTGTCCCGCAGCTCCAGCTCCTGCTCGATGACCGCGGCCAGCCTACGGACTCCCTCCCTGATCCGGTCCGGCGGCGGGAAGCAGTACGACAGGCGGAGACACTGGCTGCCGAACCCGTCGGCGTAGAAGGCGGTGCCGGGAACGTAGGCGACTCGCTCGCGGATCGCGCGCGGCGACATCGCCTTGGAGTCCAGGCCTTCCGGCAGCGTCATCCAGACGAAGAAGCCCCCTTTCGGCTTGGTCCACGTGGTGGACGGGGGCATCAGGTCGTCCAGCGCGCTCAGCATCGCGTCGCGGCGCTCGCGGTACATCTCGCGCAGCGCCTTGATCTGGCTCTGCCAGTCGTGGTTGGCCAGGTACGTCGAGACGGCGAGCTGGCTGAACGCCGGTGGGCACAGCGTCGCCGACTCCTGCGCCAGTACGAGCTTGTCCCGGATCGCGTGCGGCGCGAGCGCCCAGCCGACTCGCAGACCCGGCGAGAAGGTCTTGGAGAAGGAGCCGAGGTAGACCACCCGCGCCGGCTCGTCGGCCCGCAGCGCTCGGCTGGGCTCTCCCTCGAAGCCGAGCAGGCCGTACGGGTCGTCCTCGACGATCAGCAGGTCGTGGCGGTGACAGATCTCGAGGATGGCTTCCCGCCGCTGCGGGCTGAGGGAGACGCCGGCCGGGTTGTGGTAGGTGGGGATGGTGTAGAGGAACTTCGGCCTCCGGCCTTGCGCGGCGAGGGTACGGATGGCGTTCTCCAAGTGCTCAGGCACGAGGCCCTCGTCGTCCATGGCGACGTGGACCACCTGACACTGGTACGCCGCGAAGACACCGAGGGCCCCGACGTAGCTGGGCGCCTCGCACAGGACGACGTCCCCGGGGTCGCAGAAGATGCGGGTCACCAGGTCGAGCGCCTGCTGGCTCCCCACGGTGACGACCACGTCGTCGGGATTCGCCTCGATCCCGACGAGCCGCATGACGTCGGTGATCTGCTCCCGGAGGGTGGGGTCGCCCTGGGCGGTGGAGTACTGGAGGGCGACCGTCCCCCGCTGCAGGACGAGGTCGCTGAGCAGCGAGCTCACCACGTCGAGCGGGAGGCCGGAGATGTTCGGCGAGCCGCCTGCGAGGGAGACCACCTCGGGCCGGTTCGCCACCGCGAACAGTGCTCGGATCTCCGACGCCACCATGCCCTTCGCGCGAGCGGCGTAGCGGGCGACGTCGGCGTCGAAGCGTGTCTCACGGTGGACAGGTGGGTGGTCCGATCGTCCCTCCATGGGCGTCCCGCTCCTCTCCTGCTCCGCGGGCCTGCTGTCGAGACGCCACGGCCCGCGGCTACTACGATGCCGTATCAGGCGGCCCGTGGGGAGTGGGTATTCGCCGGAGAGGCTTGTGATGCGAATTGTCTCGTGGGTCCTGGCGGGGGCAGGAGCCGGCGTACTCCTTGGGTTCTGCCTCGGCTTGTTGAGGCGTCATCCCCGTCGACGGAATCGTCCGGTTGGTTCCTACGCGGGCGGTTACCAGGCCCCGACCCCCTCGGTCGACCACACCGCGACGCCGCCACGGCGGGACGTGTCGCGTGGTCCCCGGGTCGTCGGGGCGCCCGCCGCTGTTCCCGCCGCGTCGACCGCGTCACGCGCGGCACACTGACGCGGCGGTCGCGCGCCGATCGCGTGGGAACGCTGGCCAGCGGGGCACCCGGCGAGGGACTATGGCCGGGATGACCTGACGTCTGGACGTAAGCCACGGTGAGATGACATGACCCGCCGGCTCGCGAACGTCACGCTGGACAACCTCGACGATCTTCCGGGCACCTGCCGGCGGTGCGTGTTCTGGGAGCTCTCGCCCGCGGCGCGGCTGCGGGGTGATCGGGCGGCCGACCCGGCTCTGGAGAAGGAAGCCTGGGTGTCGGCGACGCTCCTCGAGTGGGGTTCGTGCGGGAAGATCTGCTATGTCGACGACTATCCCGCCGGGTACGCCTTGTGCGCTCCGCCCGAGTGTGTGCCGCGGGCGTCCGCCTTCCCCACCTCGCCGGTCAGCCCGGACGCGGCGTTGCTCATGACGGCCTACGTCCTGCCGGAGTTCGCCAAGAGCGGGATCGGCAGGCTGCTCGTGCAGAGCGTGGCCAAGGATCTGATCAAGCGTGACATCCGGGCGCTCGAGGCGTTCGGCGACGCGGCGTGGACGGAACCGGCGTGCATCATGCCGGCCGACTTCCTCCTCGCGGTCGGCTTCAAGACCGTGCGTCCACACCACCGCTATCCCCGGCTCCGGTTGGACCTGCGGACGGTCGCGACCTGGAAGGAAGACGTCGAGGCGGCCCTGGAGCGGTTGCTGGGGTCGATGGCCCCGGAGGGCGCCTTTCGACCGGCGTAGCGTGCGCCAGCACGCGTGACTAGCGGATCAGCTCACGAAGCTGCATGACGCCGGTCGGCGCGTCCATGTCGGGCGGGAGGTAGAGCCGCTGGATGGCGACCACGATCGCCTCGGCGACGATGTCACGGAAGGCGGGATCGGCGAGCCGTGCGGCGTCCTCGGGATTGGTGATGTACCCGATCTCGACCCGGACGGTCGGCATCGAGGTGTAGCGCAACAGGTCCCACGTCTTGGCGTGCGTACGACAGTCGAGCAGGTCCGTACGGGCGACGAGCTCACGCTGGACGAGGCCCGCGAACCGCTCGCCGAGTGTGGAGCGGATCCCGTCACCGCCCACCGTGCCGTAGTAGTAGGTGGCAACGCCGTTGGCCTCGGGGTTGGGGTGGGCGTCGACGTGCAGCGAGACCACGAGGTTGGCGTTCGTCTCGTTGGCGAACCGCGCGCGCGACGCCTCGTCGGGGTTGTTGTCCCGTCCCCGGGTGAGGAAGACCCGGACACCGGTCGCGGCGAGACGCCCCTCGACTCGAGCGGCGAGGTCGTAGGCGACCTCGGCCTCCACCAGACCGTTGGCCACGTAGCCGCGGTCGTCCCCACCGTGGCCCGGGTCGACGACGACGACCTTGCCGGGCAGCATGGGTCCGGCTCGATGGATGCGCTCGGACTCGCGCAGAGCGTCCGCGCGTCCACCGGTGACGATCGGGGAGAGCCGCGCGAGGGCCTTGAACGTGGCCGGACCGCAGATGCCGTCGACGGGCACACCCACGCTGCGCTGGAACTCCCGGACGGCCTGTTCGGTGACCGGGCCGTACACGCCGTCGACCCGGTTGACCTCGAAGCCGAGCTCCAGCAGGCGACGCTGGAGAGCCGCGACGTCGTCTCCGATGAGGGGATGGCCAGCGACGTAGGACAGCAGGCGGTCGCCGAGCCGCCACCGTGCCTCGTCCAGCACCCGGTAGGTCTCCGCGTCGACGATGCCGGTCGCGCTCAGACCACGCTGCTGCTGGAACTGGCGGATCGCCTGGTCGACCGCCTGGTCGAAGGTCGCCTCCACGGGATCGCCCGACTCCCCGGACGCTGGAAGCAGACCGAGCTGGACCAGCTTCGCGCGAATTTCAGACACCGCGGGTCCGCGGTCACCGAGCCCGTATCGGTGCTCGGCCATGGATGCCTCCCAGTTCGTCGCTCGCCTGTCCGTGGTAGGCCGTTCGTGCTGGGCTTCGGCGGCCGGACCAGCCAACTGCCCGCCATGCTATCGAGGCCAGCCGTCCAGACCCGTCAGCCGACGCCGCCCACCAGACGACCCCACCAGACGACGCGGCCGTCACCGGCTCCGTTCCCGTTCGAGGGGGTGCTCACGACACGAAGGGCCCGGCGGCGATGGTGGATGACGTGTCCGTCACCATCGCCTGCCAGGCCCTCGACAGGTGTGCTCGTCGACGCCGAGCCGCTCGGTCAGGCCGCGATCACCTCGGCGAGCTCCGCCTTGATCGCCGCCTTGGGGCGGGCACCCACCAGCGACTTCACGACCTCGCCGTTGACGTAGACGTTGATCGTCGGAATGCCGGTCACGTGGTACTCGAGCGGCGTCTTGGGGTTCTCGTCGACGTTCAGCTTGACGAAGTTGATCTTTCCCTCGAACTCCGTGGCGAGCTCCTCCAGGACCGGCGCCACCTGACGGCACGGCCCGCACCACTCGGCCCAGAAGTCGACGACGACGGGGACGTCGCTCTGCAGAACGGTGGTCGCGAACTCCGCGTCGGTCACGGGCTTGACAGCGCCCACAGGCCTTCTCCTCTCGGGTTTGGTTGGCTACTCACGCTTGGACGGTCTGGCGACCCTGCTCGGCCGCGACGTCGCCCACATGTTCCAGGTAGCGTTCGGCGTCGATCGCCGCGGCGCAGCCGGTTCCGGCGGCGGTCACCGCTTGACGATAGATCCGGTCGACGACATCACCGGCGGCGAAGACGCCTGGCAGGTTGGTGCGCGTCGTGGGCGCCTCCACACGGATGTAGCCGTCGGGGTCGAGGTCGACCTGGCCCCGGACGAGCTCGCTGCGCGGATCGTGGCCGATCGCTTCGAAGAGGCCAGTGATCGGCAGGACGGACTTCTCGCCCGTCTTGACATTGACCAGCTCGACCCCGGACACCTTCTCATCGCCCAGGATCTCGACCACCTGGGTGTTCCACAGGAACTTGATCTTGTCGTTGGCGAAGGCGCGGTCCTGCATGATCTTGCTGGCCCGCAGCTCGTCGCGGCGGTGGATGACCGTGACCGAGCGGGCGAATCTGGTGAGGAAGGTGGCCTCTTCCATCGCCGAGTCGCCGCCGCCGACCACCGCGATGTCCTGGTCGCGGAAGAAGAAACCGTCACACGTCGCGCACCAGGACACGCCGTGCCCGGACAGCCGGTCCTCGCCCGGCACTCCGAGCTTGCGGTAGGCAGAGCCCATCGCGAGGATCACCGCCCGCGCACGGTGCTCGGTGCCGGAGGAGTCCCAGACCTTCTTGATCTCACCGGTGAGGTCGACCCGCACCACGTCGTCGGGCACCAGCTCGGCGTCGAAGCGTTCGGCCTGCTTGCGGAACGCGTCCATGAGATCGGGGCCGAGGATGCCGTCGGGGAAACCCGGGAAGTTCTCGACCTCCGTCGTGTTCATGAGCGCGCCGCCGGCGTTCACGGACCCCTCGAAGACCAGCGGAGACAGTCCCGCCCGCGCGGCGTAGAGAGCGGCGGTGTACCCGGCTGGGCCGGAGCCGATGATGATGACATTCCGGACGTCGGACACGTCTTCCTCGCTCCCCTCGGCAACGGTGGTGCCCACTGAGGTAACCGATCCTAGGTGCGCGACATTCCGCAGCTACCAGTCGCCAGCCGCGGCGGGCGGGACAACGCGGTCTCAGCGCGGCGTCACCGACGCGTGGTGCACGATTCGGGCGTTCGCCCCAGGGCACCCCTGGATCGCATAGGCACGGACGCTGTCCCGCTCGACCACAATCGCCACCTGGACGGGACGGCCGTCGAGCTGGCCCGCGGTCACGTCGAGTGGGCTCCCCGCCCCCGCCTCGTCCAGGACCCGCTCGACACAGCGGTTGGCGCTGCCCGCCACACCGGGCTCGTTGCCGGACAGTCCGAAGCCCTCCCGGGTCGGCGAGCTGCCCGGGGGACGGGCCTCGACCAGCCGGCTGACCTCGTCGGCGAATCCATCGGTGGAGAGCGCGGGCACCGTCGAGTGCGTCTTGAACGCGAAGGTGCGCGGCGCCCGGGTCGAGGGCGCGGTGGTCGTGGGGCTCGGGGTCGGGGTGGACGACGTGGGCGGGTTCCCGGCGACCGTCGTCGTGTCGGGGGTCAGAAGGCCGCGGGCGACCACGGCGCCGCCGGCGAGCACGGCCACGCTCGCAGCGGCGGCGAGCACCAGCCGTGCCGGGCGAGCCCACCGGTCGGAGGTGCGCCGGCGACCATCCTGCCGGTCTCGGTGGGCTGGTTCCGTCTGACCAGGGGTGCGCCGTGTCTCGGCGGTGCGGAGAGAGACCACGCCGGTTCGCTCCGCCCGTGCCCGCGACTCGGCCGCGAGGGCGGCCTCGAGACGCTCCGCGACCTCGTCGGGCATCGGGAGCGGTTCTGCACCCGCGTGACGCAGAAGGGCACGCACCTCGAGGAGAGCATCGCGGGCTCGCGCGCAGGTCGGGCAGCCGCGCAGGTGCGCCGCCACCCAGGCTTCGTCGTCCGCCGGGAGCAGACCCTCGAGGAAGTCGGCGAGGAGGTCGTTGCCGACGTGACTCACCGTCACCTCACCTCGCCTCCTGGTGGTTCGTTCGCGCGTCGACGCCCGCTCGCCGGGACGCTTGGACGATCCGCCTCCGTCCGCGGACCGTTCCTCGGCACGCGTTGGACGTCAGAGGACCCCGCGGGGTTCCCGGTCTGTCCGTCACTCCGCGCGCTGGTCGTGGCTTGCCCAGTGGACCGCGTGGGCCGCAGGTGACGCAGGAGGGGTGCCAACTTTGCCCGACCACGGGCACACCGGCTCTTGATCGTGCCAGGTGCGCAGTCCAAGATCCGCGCCGCCTCCTCGACCGAGTAGCCCTCCATGTCGACGAGGACGATCGCCGCGCGCTGGTCGGCGTTGAGGGCGTCGAGTGCGGTCATGACGTCGAGGCGAAGCTCCTCCGCCTCCGCGGGATCCGGCTGGCCGGCGGAGGCGAGCTCCGGGGCCCGGTCGTCCTCGGGGAGAGGGTCGGCAGCGCGGACCGCCCGGCGGCGCACGCGGTCCAGACAGGCGTTGACCACGACCCGGTGCAGCCACGTGGTGACCGCTGACTCGCCACGGAACTGGCCGGCGTTCCGGAACGCCGAGATCAACGCTTCCTGGAGCGCGTCGGCGGCTTCCTCCGGGTCGGCCAGCGTGCGGAGCGCCACGGCCCAGAGGCGGTCACGGTGCCGGCGGAACAGCTCGGCGAACGCGTCCGGGTCGCCGGCGACATGCCGCTTGAGGAGTTCCTTGTCACTGGCGCCGTCACCGTTGGTAACGGCCCCGGGCGTCCTCGTAATCATTGGCGTACGACTATCTCGGCCACGCCTCCTCGGTACTCCGACCCCTCGGGTGGCAGCTTGGTCATCCAGACGAGCAGGTACCGGGTGCGGACCGGCTTGTCGAACTCGATGGTGACCTCGCTGCCTGCCCCGGTCACCGACTCCACCGTGCGCCATTCGTCGGCGGTGGCCGGCGGCCCTACCGCGTCGTCCGGTGCGACGCGGATCTCCAAGTCGGTGCCGTTGCCGAGCAGCTGCAGCTCCACACTGCCCACGGACTGGACGCTGCCCAGGTCGAACCAGATACCGACACCGGGCTTCAAGCGCCCCAGCCGAGGATCGCCGCGATAGCTCATCGTCGTCCAGACGGTGGAGGGATCACCGTCGTACGCCTTGTCGACGTCCTCGGGGTGCTCCTCGCCGTCGCTCCCCGGCGACGGGTCGTAGTCGCGGGCGGCGGCGATCTCGATCGGAGTGCCCGGCTCAGCTGCGTCGCGCGTGGCGGAGGGCTCCGCGCTCGCCGAGCTCGATGGTGTCGATTGGGGCGGGCGGAACGCCTGGCTCATGAGCTGCCACGCGAAGAGCCCCACGCCGCAGAGCAGGACCAGTCCGACGAGGACGCCGGCGATGTGAGACCACCGCGGACCACGTCGCCTGGCCGGGGGGTACGGACGAGCGGCCGGCGGACGGGGTGGCGGGTAGGAGCGGACCGGGACCGTGGGTTGCGCGGCGGGGTAGTCGGACACCTGGTCGCTGTTCCAGCGACCCGCGCCATTGGGCCCACCGACGTCCACCGGCCGGCCGCCGACCTGGGTGGGCTGGTCGGCGTAGGAGGGGGGCCGAGGCGCGACGGGCGGCGCCGCGATCGTCGGGTCGAGGCTCGGGTCGGCGGGAGGAGGAAGGACGCCTTCGAGCGGGGTGGACCCCACGACCTCGGTGAGCGCCATGGCGATCTCCCGCGGCGCCGTCAGTGGGTCGCCACTGCGGGGCTGATCGAGCAAGATGCGCTCGGTGATCTCGTCCAGCGGTCGTGGCACGCCGGCGCGGACCTGCCGCGGCAGGAGCAGGCTGCCGTCAGCAGCTCGCGGGGCCGCGTCGAGTCCACAGAGCGGTCCGGTCGGCCACCGTGCGGTGAGGGCGGCGTAGAGCAGCCGGCCGAGACCGATCGCGTCAGCCCGCGCCGGATCAGTCTGACTGGTGCCCCCACTGGCATCGAGCGCGGCTTGCGTGGCGAGTCCGACGATCTTGACCGCGCCCGAGTCGGTGATGAGCACGCTGTCGGGGTCGAGCCGCTCGTGGGCGAGTCCCTGGTCGTGGGCGTTGGCGAGGGCCTCGGCGACCTCCCGCACCAAGAGGCCGGCTTGGTGCGGCGGCAGTGGTCCGTCCGCGAGCACCGTGGCCAAGCTGCGCCCCGCCACCCACTCGCGAACGACGTAGGCGACACCGTCGTCACGGAGTGCGTCGAGCACCCGGAGGAAGCGCACGTCGGTGGCGGTGGCGGCACGGCGTGACGCCTCGAGCAACGCGTCCGCTCGAGGGTCATCAGCAGCCAGTACGTAGACAACTACGGACCGTGACAGAACCTCGTCGACCGCGCGCCAGGTCTGTGCAACGCCGCCGTCGCCAGGAGTCTCGGCGAGAAGCTCTGCGACCCGATAGCGGCCGGCGAGGGTGACGCCCGGGTCGACATCAGTTGGATGCACGGCCCTCCTGCTCGCCGAGGGGACACGTGGTCCCATACCGTTGGGCTTGCGACCCCATGCTAATGCCCCACGCATTGTTCCGCTGGCACGGTGACGCGAGAAGTGGTGGGTCGCTCGCCGGTGTTGGGCGCGGTCCAGTGGACCCGTCGCGAGATTCGACGGATCGGACTCGCGATTCGTTCCCCTCCTGTGGTGTGCCTCGCGCCGCTCGTGCGCGCACCGGCACGCCCTGACGCAGCGGCCTGGCCTGAACCGGTGGGGATCAGGGCGACGTGACATCCCCCGCCACACGGATCCGCCGCGACCGCATGTCGACGGCGACAGCCGGCCGAACCCCCCGACCCTCAGTGGGTCGCCGACCTCCCGAGACGCTGTCGCGCGACGTCGAGCAGCTCGGTGATCTCACGGACCCGGAAGGACCAGCTCAGCGCGAGGTACCCGGCACCGAGGACGACCCCGCCGCTGACGAGCGCCACCACCGGGCTGACAGCGCCGTCGAGGCTGACGTTCACCAACCGCGCCACGCCGAACGCCGCGGCCGCCGCGAGCAGGCCCGCCGCACCGGCCCGCAGGTACGTGCTGGCGAGCCGGCGACCGTCCACGCCGTGGATCCGCCGGCGCAGGACCGCCAGCGCGAGGAGGAAGCCGACCCAGTACCCGACGCCGTAGGCCCCCGCGATCCCGACCGTCTTCCACTGCACTGGGAGCACGGCGTACGCCGCGGTCGCGCACGCGATGCTGGTGGCGACCACCACGACCTGGATGAACACCGGAGTGCGGGTGTCCTCGTAGGCGTAGAACGCGCGCAGCACGACGTGGTGACTGGAGAAGCCGACCAGGCCGAGGGCGAATCCCATGAGCACGTACCCCATGAAGCGGGCGCTCGGCTCCCCGACCTGGCCGTAGTTGAACAGCGTGACGGTCAGCTCGGGGCCCAGGGCGAGGAAGGCGTAGGCGGCCGGGATGATCGCCACGGCGGTCAGCCGGAGCCCTTGGGAGAGGTCGGCCCGCACCTGTGCTGGGTCGTTGTCGGCGGCCGACCGACTCATCCGGGGCAGGAGCGCCGCCACGATCGAGACCGTGATCACCGAGTGCGGGAGCATGAGGATGAGGTACGCGTTGAGGTAGGGCGTCAGGCCGTACCCCGTGTCGTCACCGAAGAGGCGGAGCGCCTCGGCTCCCACGCCCGTGGTGAGGCGAGTGGCGACGAGGAACCAGACCTGGTTGACGACGACGTATCCGATCGTCCAGATCGCCAGCCGACCGGACTTGCCCACGCCACCGCCGCGGAAGTCGAACCGCGGGCGCAGCTGGAAGCCGGCGCGGCGCAGCACGGGGACCAAGCACAGCGCTTGGACGGCGATACCCAGGGTGGATCCCAGGCCCAGCAGCGCGACCTCGCCCCCGGTGATCTCCTCGGGCGTCCTGGCGTCCGAGACGACGATGAACGCGGCGAAGACGGCGATCGAGACGAGATTGTTGAGGACCGGGGCCCACATCATCGGGCCGAACCGGCCGCGCGCGTTGAGGATCTGGCCGAAGATGACGTAGAGCCCGTAGAAGAAGATCTGCGGCAGGCAGTACCACGCGAAGACCACCGCGAGGTCGAAGTAGGGCCGGTTGGCCGGCTCCTTCAAGTCGCCGCTGGCGTACAGCCCGACGAGCAGCGGCGCGGCCACGACGGCCACGACGCTCATGCCGGCGAGCACGAGCGCGGTGAGCGTGAGGAGGCGTTGCCCGAACGCCTGGCCGTCGTCCGGGTCGTTCTTCATCGCCCGGACGAGCTGGGGGACGAAGACCGCGTTCAGCGCGCCACCCGCGACCAGGATGTAGAGCGAGTTCGGGATCGTGTTGGCGAGGTTGAAGGTGTCGGCGAACAGCGCCGTGCCCAGCGCCCAGACCAGGACCAGGCTGCGCAGGAAGCCGGTGAGCCGCGACACGATCGTGCCGAGCGCCATGATCGCGCTGGCTCTCAGGAGGCCGGAGCCGCGGGACTGGGGCTTCGACTGTGTGGCGGTGTCGGTGCTCACCGTCGTGCTCTCGTCACGTCCTATCCCGGGTCGATGGCGCCGGAGCGACCGCCGGATCGGTCTGGGTGGGCCGCTCGGTGCCATTCGGACTCGTCTCGTGCGCTGTGCCACGCGGAGCGCCGCCTGGAGGGTCAGGTCGTGCGGTGTCAGCCGGCTGGGAACCGGCCAGGTGGGTGCCCGTCGGTTTGGTCGGCTTCCTGTCGGTCCGCGTCGTGCCGGATGACCGCGCCTGGCTCTCCTCGGCGTCCGTGAGCGTGTCGTCGGACAGTGTGACGGATGGGCTGGGCGCGCTCTCCGAGGTGGTCTGCTCCGTCAGGTCCGCGCTCCCTGGGGGAGTCGCTGCCGGAGGTGCGGGCTCTGCGGGAGTCGGGGGTTCCGTCGCGGTTCCGGCCTCGGCCGGGTCGACCGGCGTGCCGCCTGCTCGACGTCGCCGCAGGGCGGAGTGGACGCTGCGGTAGATCCGCGTGCCCGCGGCCAGCGCCATGAGTCCGAGGCCGACGCCGATGATCACCCAACCGACCTGACCGTAGCCGCGGACCTGGACGGGGAAGGAGACCGGGGGTCCGAAGACGATGCCGGACGGCGTGGCCAGCCGCGCCTCCATCTGGATCGCCTGACGGGCCACCTTGCCGGACGCCGCAGCCGTCACGCTCACCGTCACACGACGGTTCGGATCGACCCGCACCGACTCGATCGGCGCGACGTCGAGCAGCTCGGGGTCCCGAGGCTTGACCTGCAGCCGTACCCGCACCGGCTCGTCACCGCCGTTGTAGATGGTCACCGGGAAGCGTCCGGTTTGACTGGAGAGGGTGACGAGCCGCGGTGGCACCACCGAGACCTTGCTGATCGCCGACTGGAGGTTGCCGTCCATGGTCTCCACGAGGTGGGCGGCCTGCAGGGGATCACGGCGCCACGCGGTCGAGGTCCCCCGCAGGAAACCCAGGTCGAGCGCCGGCTCGGACGCCTCGGGCTCGGCGAGCAGCTGGAGCATGGTCTCGGTGGTCGTCGAGAGCTGCCGCAGCTCGCTGATCACGCTCGGGTGGAGGGTGCCCTGGCGGTCCGCGCGAGCCAACGGTCCGCCGTAGGCCGTCGGCGCTTGCGACAGCAGCGCGGCCGCCGACACCGGTCGCAGCCACGTCATCGACTCGACCGCCCTGAACAACGTCTGCCCGGACGGGCCGGGGTTCCAGTTCCGCGGGAACGCCGCGACGACCCGGCGCAAGGGGGTGGGGCCGCCGCCACCGTCCTGCATCGCCAGCAGCGCGGTCTCGCTGAGGAACCGCTGCTGGACGTGGACCGGCGAGCTCTGGCCGGCAGGACCGCCAGCGGTGAGGTTGGTGTCGACCAGCAGGGCGGTGAGCGCGCCCTCCGGCGTCGCGAGTGACGCCACCGGGCTGGAACCGTCCGCCGGGAGTCGTGGGAGGGCCTCGCGGTTGAGCAGGACGGTCTCGCCGCCGCTGGCCGCGATCGTCTCGAGCATCCCGGCGTCGGCGCGCCCGCCGCTCGGCCAGCTCACGGTGCCACTCGCGCGGTACTTCCGGACGGCGTCCGCGGCGACGTCCATCGCTCGCTGGTAGCGGTCGGTGAGCTGGTACTGGTGCAGGGTGGGCAGGTCCGGGTCGGCGTACGGAAGGAACAAGGTGTGGTGGGCGGCCAGCACGCCCCGCGCCCGGTTGAGCCAGCGACGGACGTCCGCTGCCTGGTCAGGCCCGATCCACACGCCGGCGGAGGTCGAGTAGCCGTCAGCCATGCGCTCGGCCTCGGCGAGCAGCTCCGGGTCGACGACGAAGGTGAGCCGGTGGTCCGAGCCGAGCTCGAGCAGTCGGCTCAGGCGTCCGTCCGTTCCGAACTCGTGAGGGTTGGGCGTGCCGTCGGCGACCGTCGTGCCCGTGACTCCGTCACTGCCGGTGAACGTGTCGCCCGCGACGAGGCTGGGGGCGCTGGTGAGCGGGAGGAGGAAGGAGACCTCGACCGGCGTCATGGTGGTGCCGCGGGGCACGTATGGCAGGAACGTGCGGGCGCGCCAGGTCTGTCGTGAGCTGGAGAACTCTGGGGTGCCTCGGACGTCGACGCCGACGACGTAGACGCCCGCCGCCCCGAAGGGGAGGTCTTCGACGGGGACCTCGACCCGGAAGGAGGCCGTACGCCCTGGACGCAGTCGTTCGGTCACCTCGTCGACGAGGCTCCAGGGTTCGTCGACGCGGAGACCGAGCCGCTCGCCGGGCCGTTCCCGGGCCGCCGCCGCCAGCTCCTGACGGGTGGTGAGAGGTGTGTCGTGGAACCACAACATCGCGTTGACCGTGGTCAACGCGACGTCACCGGTGTTGACGATCCGCCCGCTGATCCGGACCTGCCGGGTGCGCTCGTCGACGACCGGGGTCATGGAGTCCAGGTAGACGCGGACCTGGGGCTCCTGCGCGACGGCACGACTCGTCCCGGCTGCCAGGACGCCGCTGAGGGACAGCGGGACCGCCAGGAGGGCGCCCACCACGGCCCGCAGCAACCTCGTCCGACGCGGCACCCCTCGATGCTAATGGTGATGGCTGGCGAGCCAGAGCGTAGAACCGGGAGGAGGTCTCCGACCGGGAACGTCCGCGCACGCGGCGCAACCGTCCGACGGGTCCGACGCCACTCTGAGTTCTTTTGTGGCGCCCTCTTGTGAAGTCGTACGCTTGCCTCCCGTGCCCAAGGACCGCCTGAGCGAGGCGCAGCGTCGCGGCGTACGCGAGCTGTTGCGCATCACGCCTGTGATCGACGAGCTCGGCGCTCGGTTCCGTGCCGCCGGGGAGGAGATCGCCCTGGTGGGCGGCTCGGTCCGGGACGCCTTGCTCGGTCGGCTCGGGACCGACCTCGACTTCACCACGAGCGCTCCACCCGAGCGAGTCGAGCGGCTGCTCGCCGGTTGGGCCGACGCGACATGGGACATCGGGCGCGCTTTCGGGACGATCGGTGCGCGCAAGGGCGACTGGAGTGTCGAGATCACGACGTACCGCTCCGACGTCTACGAGCCCGACAGCCGCAAGCCCGAGGTGACGTACGGCGACTCGCTCGAGGGTGACCTGGCTCGTCGTGACTTCACGATCAACGCGCTGGCGGTGCGGCTGCCCGACCGGGTGTTCGTGGACCCGTACGGGGGTCTCACCGACCTGGTAGCCGGGGTCATCCGGACGCCGGGCCGGCCGGAGGACTCCTTCAACGACGACCCGTTGCGCATGCTGCGGGCCGCGCGGTTCGCGAGCAAGCTCGGCTTCGCGGTGGCGCCGGAGGTCGTCGACGCGATGCGGCGGATGGCCGACCGGATCACGATCGTGTCGGCCGAGCGGATCCGGGACGAGCTCGTCAAGCTCATCCTGGGCGACCACCCGCGGGCCGGGCTGGAGCTGCTGGTGGACACCGGGTTGGCCGACCACATCCTGCCTGAGCTGCCCAAGCTCCGGCTGGAGGTGGACGAGCACCACCGCCACAAGGACGTCTACGAGCACACGCTCACCGTGCTCGAGCAGGCCATCGCGCTCGAGCATCGCCTGCCGGGCGGCGGTCCGGACTTCATCACCAGGTTCGCCGCCCTCATGCACGACGTGGGCAAGCCCAAGACACGTCGTTTCGAACCCGGCGGAAAGGTGACGTTCCACCACCACGAGGTGGTCGGGGCCAAGATGACCGCCAAGCGCATGCGGGCCCTGCGGTTCCCGACCGACCAGATCGAGGCGGTCTCTCGGCTCGTCGAGCTCCACCTGCGCTTCCACGGGTACGGCACCGGCGAGTGGACGGACTCCGCAGTGCGTCGGTACGCCCGCGACGCCGGCCCGCTGCTGGACCGCCTCCACATCGTGACCCGCGCCGACTGTACGACCCGGAACCGGCGCAAGGCGGCGGCACTCCAGCGCGCCTACGACCATCTGGAGGAGCGGATCGAACGGCTGGCCGCGGAGGAGGAGCTGCGGAACATCCGTCCCGACCTCGACGGCAACGAGATCATGGAGATTCTCGGCATCCAACCGGGTCCGCTCGTCGGCCGCGCCTGGAAGCACCTGCTGGAGTTCCGCCTCGACAAGGGGCCGCAGGACAAGGAGACCGCGCGGGAGGAGCTGCTGCGGTGGTGGCGCGAGCAGCCGGAGTACCAGGAGGCGCACGACCAGCGTTGACGGCCAGCGCTGGAGCCTTCGCGGACACGCGTGCGTGTCCGTGTTCGTCGCCGAAACGCCGAGGCAGCGGTGACGTCGGGGCAGGTGCTCGGGGTGGCGTCGGGTGGCTCCGGGTCGGACTCGACAGCCCGACGCCGGAGCCAGGGTCTTCGCCGTGGTGAGCTCTAGCGCTCGACCTCGCCGCGGATGAACCGCTCCACGAGCTCTCGAGCCTCGTCGTCGGGGTACTGCACGGGCGGGCTCTTCATGAAGTAGGACGACGCCGACAGGATCGGTCCGCCGATCCCTCGGTCCTTGGCGATCTTGGCGGCCCGGATCGCGTCGATGATGATCCCCGCGGAGTTGGGGGAGTCCCACACCTCGAGCTTGTACTCGAGGTTCAGCGGCACATCGCCGAAGGCCCGGCCCTCGATGCGGACGTACGCCCACTTCCGGTCCTCGAGCCAGGGCACGTGGTCGCTGGGACCGACGTGGACGTTGCGCTTGTCCAGCTCACGCGGGATCTGGGAGGTGACCGCCTGGGTCTTGGAGATCTTCTTCGACTCCAGCCGGTCGCGCTCCAGCATGTTCTTGAAGTCCATGTTCCCGCCGAAGTTGAGCTGGAAGGTCCGGTCGACTACGACACCGCGGTCCTCGAAGAGCTTGGACAGGACCCGGTGCGTGATCGTCGCGCCGACCTGGCTCTTGATGTCGTCCCCGATGATCGGCACCCCGGCCGCCTCGAACTTCGCCGCCCACGCGGGGTCGCTGGCGATGAACACCGGGAGCGCGTTCACGAAGGCCACGCCGGCGTCGAGAGCGCACTGCGCGTAGAAGCGGTTCGCCTCCTCGGAGCCCACCGGCAGGTAGGACACCAGGACGTCGGCCTCGGACCGGCGCAAGACGTCGACGACGTCGACAGGCTCGGCGTCGGACTCGACGATGGTCTCTCGGTAGTAGCGGCCCAGGCCGTCGAAGGTGGGTCCACGGCTGACGGTGACGCCGGTCGGTGGCACGTCGCAGATCTTGATGGTGTTGTTCTCGCTGGCCACGATCGCGTCGGCGAGGTCCTGGCCCACCTTCTTGCTGTCCACGTCGAAGGCGGCGACGAACTCCACGTCGGAGACGTGGTAGGGGCCGAAGGTCACGTGCATCAGACCGGGGACCCGCTGACTCGGGTCGGCGTCGCGGTAGTAGTGGACGCCCTGGACCAGGGAGGCCGCGCAGTTCCCGACACCGACGATGGCGACCCGTACTGGCTGCGAGCTCATCACGTTTCCTTCCTTGGTGATGCCGCGCGTCCGGCCGCCACTTCGGTGGCGTCTGGCTCGACGTGCGGCGTGGACGGGGTGAGGACTGGCGCCTCACGCGGTCAGGTGGCGACCCCGTTGTCCGGTGCCGCGAGGTCGTGACGCGGGGGGCCGGGCGTGGTGGTGCTGGTCGTGGTGGTGCTGGTCGTCGAGGTGGTCGTCGTGGCGGGACCTCTGCGCCGCTCCGAGGCGATGAGACGGCTCAGCCAGCTCATCTCCCGCTCCACGGACTCCATGCCGTACCGCTGGAGCTCGAGGGCGTAGGCGTCTCTGCGTTCCTGGGTGCGCTCGATCTGGGCGCGGACCCGCTCCAGTCGTTCCTCCAGACGGCGCAGCCGACCCTCGAGGATGCGCAGCCGTACCGCGGCGTCGGTGCGTGCGAAGAAGGCGAAGTGGACCCCGAACCGCTCGTCGTCGTCCCAGGCGGCTGGACCGCCCTCGGCGAGGTGCTCCGCGAACCGCGCCTGGCCTTGCTCGGTGATCCGGTAGACGATCTTGGCCCGCCGGCGTGACCCGGACGCCGTGGTGTCCTCGCTGATCCAGCCCTTCCTCAGCATCGCCTTCAGGCAGGGGTACAGAGAGCCGTACGACAGGGCTCGGCTCCAGCCGAAGAGGGCGTTGAGCCGCTTGCGGATCTCGTAGCCGTGCATGGGCGCCTCGTTCAGCAGACCGAGCACGGCCATCTCCAAGACTCCGCTCCTGCGTGGCACGTCCTCGCCCCCTCTGTCTCGCTCGTCCTCGCTCGTCGCGGGCCAAGCCGGCTCCGGTCCGGTGGGGACAACCGGTCACGCCAGACCTCGGCCGAGGATCCGCTCGATATATCGATCCGATACATCGGACCGACATGTCGCGACGATACGTCGGGGAGAGCCCAGGCGCAAGACTCGGGTACCTCAGCAGACGGCTTCCTCGGTTGCCTCACCACCGAGGGCGCCCGACCGCCGCAGCGCGCTCGAGGAGCGGCGAGTCGCTTCGACGCGCGGCCTCCTCTGCCGTTCCGCGGGATGGTCTTCTTCGGACGCAGGGTGGCCCGGCACGAGGTCGGATCCGGTCGGGAGGCGACCGTGTGTGGCCATCCGAGGTGGCGACGGTCACACGCGGACGGTCATGACCTTCCACCACTTCGGGCAAAGGCCGTACCCTCAGTGGCATGTGGTCCCAGCGGTCCGTCGTCGACTACAGCTTGCAGCGCAAGGCGACCCTGCGTGCGCTGTTTCGAGGTGGCGCGACCGTCATGGACGACGTCTGCGATGCCGATCCCTACCTCTTGCGGGCGGCCAAGTACCACGGGGAGCCCACGGACCAGCTGTGTCCGGTGTGCCGCAAGGAGCAGCTCACTCACGTCACCTACGTCTTCGGTGACGAGCTGGGTCAGTACTCCGGTCGAATTCGGCAGACCCGTGAGCTCGAGGCCATGGCCCGCCAGCACGGCGAGTTCCGGGTGTACGTCGTCGAGGTCTGTCAGGGGTGTGGCTGGAACCACCTGACCTTGTCGTACGTCCTTGGTGACGGTGTTCCTCGTCGGCCACCCCGCCGGCAACGGACGGTGGAGGACGAATACCCCTAGACCGGACACTCTGCCGTACCCTTCGGTAGCGTCCATCGCTACCGACTGAGACCTCGGGACGCCACTGTGACGCGGAGCCATCGTGGTGGTGACGACCACCGAGCCACGCCTGGTGCGCGGCACGCCTACTCGCCTGACGACACGGACACGGGTGACGACGGCGCTGGTTACGGGGAGGCTGGTTACGGGGGCGCCGGCTACGGGGGCGCCGGTCACGGGAGAGCCGGATACGCGAGATCCGGTTACGAAGGCAGCGGTCGCGACGGCACCGGCTACCACAACACCGGCTACCACAACACCGGCTACGACGACACCGCCTACCACAACACCGGCTACGACGACACCGGGTACGTCCGGACCGGGTACGTCGGCAGCACGAGGCGCTACCGCAGTTCCCACGCCGGTCAGGGGCAGGACGCGAGCGGTCGCTGGCACGACGACACCGACATCGACGTCCTCGCGCCACGCTCCGGACTGCGTCGGGGTGACCCCGGCTCGCCACGCGACGTCGGGCTGACGGGGCGAGCGGCGTCCACCCGGCCGGGGGGTCACGGTGGGGGGCGGCGGGGTGACGAGATCGACCCAGACGGGCGACGAGCGGGGGGCAAGGGCGGGAGGAGGCGTCGACGGTGGCGCAGAGTTCTCGCCGCAGCGTTGGTCACCAGTTCGGTGCTGCTGCTCGCTGGAGTCGCGACGTTCGTCATCCTCTACGTCAGAACGCCGATTCCCGATCCCAACGCTGAGCTCAACGCCAACAAGACCACCCTCTACTACCAGGACGGCTCCACGGTTCTCGGTGGCTTCGCGGTCCAGAATCGTGTCTCCGTCCCGCTCGACCAGGTTCCGCGGCACGTCCAGGACGCGGTGATCGCCGCTGAGAACCGCACCTTCTGGACTGACAGCGGGATCTCGCCCACCGGCATCATTCGCGCGGCGTGGAACCAGCTGCGCGGCGGCTCCAAGCAGAGCGGTTCCACGATCACCCAGCAGTACGTCAAGAACTACTACCTGACCCAGGAACAGACCTGGTCACGCAAGATCAAAGAGCTGTTCATCACGCTGAAGATCCAGCGGCAGCTCTCGAAGCAGGAGATTCTCCAGCACTACCTCAACACCAGCTACTTCGGCCGCGGTGCGTACGGCATCGAGGTGGCGGCCAACGCCTACTTCGGGAAGCACGTCCAGGAGCTCACCCCCCACCAGGCGGCGGTGCTGGCCTCGTTGCTGCGGGCGCCCTCCAACTACGACCCGGCGGCGAAGGAGGGCAACCTGGAGCGCTTGGAGGGGCGTTACCGCTACGTCCTGCGTGGGATGGCGGAGATGGGGGTCATCCCCACGTCGGACGTCGAGGCGCCCCTTCCCAAGATTCGGCCCGTCGCGGACAAGCGCACCTACGAAGGCCCACGCGGCCACCTGCTGGTCCAGGTTCGCAAGGAACTGCGCAAGATCGGCTTCACCGACCAGCAGATCGAGACCGGTGGCCTCCAGGTGACGACCACCTTCGATCCACACGCGCAGAAGGCGCTGGAAGAGGCAGTCCGCAAGCACTTCCCGAAGAAGAACGCCAAGGGTGTCTACGTCGGTGTGGCCGCGGTTCGCCCCGGCACCGGTGAGGTCGTGGCGATGTACGGTGGCCGCGACTACCTCGAGCGCCAGTTCAACGACGCCACCCAGGCCAAGCTCCAGCCTGGTTCGACGTTCAAGCCGTTCGCGCTGGCCGCCGCGTTGGAGCACGGGGTCTCGCTCGAGAGCCGGTTCGCCGGGAACTCGCCGTACAAGCTGCCCGACGGCGACAAGGTCAACAACGAGTTCAACCGCGACTACGGCAAGTACGTCGACCTCGTCAAGGCGACCCGCGACTCCATCAACACCGCGTACGTCGACCTCACGGTCAACGCGATCTCGCCCAAGGACGTGGTCGACGCGGCGCTGCGCGCTGGTGTCCCGCCGGACACCCCAGGTTTGGAGGCGCATGCGAAGGTTTCCCTCGGCTTCGCCTCCGTCTCCCCCGTCGACATGGCCAACGCCTACGCCACCTTCGCGGTCGGCGGTCGGCGCGCGACCTGGCACGTCGTAGCGGAAGTGCGGGACCGGAGCGGCGCGGTCGTCTACCGCAACCCGGAGGAGACCACGGTCGAGTTCGACAGCCGGGTCGTTCGGGACGTCAACTACGCGCTCCAGGAGGTCGTCCGGCGTGGCAGCGGTGAGCGGGAGGCGAAGCGCGTGGGACGCCCGGCGGCGGGCAAGACCGGTACGCACGAGGACGAGACCGCCTGGTTCGTGGGCTACACCCCCCAGCTGTCGGCGGCGGTCGCCTTCTACAAGGACTCCGACGGGGACGGGGTGAAGGAATCGCTGGACGACGTCGGTGGCATGAACACGTTCTTCGGCGGCGGCTATCCGGCCCGCATCTGGGCGGCGTTCATGCGCGCCGCCTTGGCTGGCGAGCCGGTGCAGCACTTCGCCCCGCCCGCGCACGTCGGCGAGCCGGTGAACGCCACGCCGACGCCCACGCCCACCTCCGACGGTGGACCGAGACCCACCGCGTCGCCGGGTTCTCCAGCTCCCCAGCCGACGGCGCCGGGGCCGACAGGACGGCCCACGCAGCCGCCCCCGCCTCCGCCGCCACCACCTCCGCCACCGCCGGACCCTGACGACCCTGACCCGGAACCGGAGCCACGGCCCACCGAGACTCCACGGCGGGAGCCACCACAGCCGAGGCCGAAGCCGCGGCCGACCGTGCCCGCTCCGACCCCCACAAAGACGTGGCCGGCATCGTGACCTTCGCCTCCTGAGGCCTCCCCGGTCGCACGGCACGACGTGCGATGCCGCGGGTCACCGCATCCCGGTCGAGGGACAGGGGTCACGTCGCCGAGCAGATAGGGCACCATTGGGCCCGGGAGGGGAGCGGACCTCGTCGACGCCGCGTCGCTGGTCCGCTCTGGGGGGAGCGGACCGTCCCGGTGGGGGCGCGATCAGGGAGCACGGAGGTGCGGTGAGCAGGAGCCCGTCGCGGGAGGATCCGCTGGTCCGCCTGGCGACCGCCTGGATGGGCGGGCCGATCGGTCGGCATGCCCTGGTGGGGGTATCCCGCTGGACACCGCTTGCGGTGGCCTTCCTCGTCACGACCGCGCTCTTCGTCATCGGCCTCATCCAGAAGGCGCCGTGTCACGCCGAGGGGTGGCCGCGAGAGTCAGGCATCGCGTTCAGCCGGCTCTGCTACAGCGACGTCGCCTACCTGTACCGGGAGCGCGGGTTCGCTGAGGGCGCCATCGCCTACCTCGACCGTGGCGACTACCCGCCGCTGGAGTACCCCGTCCTCACCGGCGTCGTCATGCAGGTGACCGCCTGGGTCACGCAGGCGTTGAGCGGTCCCGACCCGGTCCGAGCGAGCGTCCTCTTCTTCGACCTGACCGTCGTCCTGCTCTTCGTCTGCGCGCTCGTCACGGTCTGGGCGCTGACCAGAATCCATCCGCACCGCCCGTACGACGCGATGTTCGTCGCGGCCGCGCCCGCGCTCGCCTTGGCCGGCACGATCAACTGGGATCTCGTGGCGGTCGCGCTCTCCACCTGCGCGATCCTGGCCTGGGCCCGCTCGCGGCCCGTCGCCGCCGGCGTCCTCCTCGGCCTGGGCGCGGCGACCAAGTTCTACCCCTTGCTCCTGCTCGGTCCGCTGCTGGTCCTGGCGTTGCGGGTCGGTCGGATTCGCTTGTGGGCGGCCACGTTCCTGTCAGCGCTGGCGGTCTGGCTTGTGGTCAACGTGCCGTTCATCGTCCTGGCGCACGACAGCTGGCTGACCTTCTGGACGTTCAACTCCGAACGACAGGGCGACTTCGGCTCGGTGTGGTACGTCCTCGCGCTGGCCGGGCACCCGGTGGACAACCTCAATGCGATCTCTCTGGCGCTGTTCGCTCTCGCCTGTCTCGGCATCGCGGCGCTGGGTCTGTACGCGCCGCGCCGACCCCGGCTCGGTCAGCTCATCTTCCTCACCGTCGCGGCGTTCCTGCTGGTCAACAAGGTGTACTCCCCGCAGTACGTCCTCTGGATGCTGCCGCTGGTGGCGCTCGCGCGACCGCGGTGGCGAGACTGGTCGATCTGGCAGGGCGGTGAGGTGCTCTACTGGGTCGCGATCTGGCTCCACCTAGCCGGCAGCATGACGCCCCCCACCGAGGGAGCCCCAGACCGCACCTACTGGCTGGCGGTTGCTGTGCGGATCGCCGCGACGTTGGTTCTGTGCGCCGCCGTCGTCCGTGACATCCTGCGTCCCGCAGCCGATCCAGTGCGCGCGAACGACAAGGCCGACGACCCCGCCGGTGGACCTTTCGACCACGCTCCCGATGCGGCGTGGGTTCGGCGCCTGGTACGGCTCGGCCGGCCCGGGCGAGCGCCCTTGGAGGAGGGGGTCGCACCGTGACAGGGCGTCGGCGATCGGACGAGCCACCGTCGCGGGGAGGGTCGTGGGGCCCGCCGGAGTGGCCGCGAGGTGAGGGGACGCCGGAGGGAGTTCCACCGAGTCCACCGGCGCGCCGTGCCGGTGGCGACAGGTCCCTGTGGGGTGCGCCGCCCCTGGGTTCGAGCGGGGGTGCCGAGCGGCAGCCCCGGGAGCGCCACGAACCGGCTCGGCCAGACCTGGGACCGCCGGCTGGAGCCGTCCCGCCGCCTTTCGACCTCGACCCCTTGACTCCCCCACCGCTGGTCCCCCCGGCGCTGGAGGACGCGGGGTTGTGGGACGAGGAGCCGTGGAACCTGCCGGAGACGCCGTGGACGGAAGAGCCTCGGACTGGGCCGCACCCAGGATCACTCGAGGGTGTCCGAGGCGAGGGAGCACGCCCTGGGTGGAGTGCCTCGTGGAGCGACACGCAAGGTGGCGTCGTCCCCGTCGGTGACGACACCCTCGGACGGGTTGACGATTCGCGGGGATCGTGGAGCCCAGGTGCGGCTGGCGACACCGGAGGGCGCAGGGCTCGCCGCACGCCCGAGACGTCGGCGCCGGGAGCGCCGCCGGGCCCACCAGACGCTGGGGTCGGTGGAGCGTCCTCCTGGCGAGAGGGCGGCCCGGGCCTCGAGACCTCCTGGGACTGGTCGAAGCCTGCTTTCCCTGGAGGCTCCGAGATCACCTGGACAGGTCTCGACGTCGGTCGGGACCCGGCGCGTGGGTCGAGCGAGGCCCGCGGATCCCGCGAGGACCGTCCCGCGTGGCGGAACCAGTCGTGGAATCTCGAACCGCTCACCGGGCAGACTCCCCTCGACGCGCCAAGCGGGCCGGCGACTGGTCGGCACCCGGGCGACCCAACCCCGTCCCCCCATGAGGCAGACTGGGCGGCCGCGCGTCACGGGGGCCCCGGCTCGTCGAGTCCGGGCACGCCGTTCGACGAGCCGGTGACGACGACGCACACCAGCTGGTTCGGCGAGCCGCCGTCCTCCCACCACGGAGGTCACGGCTGGGATCGCCCCACGACGCGCGACACCGCGTCCGGTTCCACAGACCTGTGGGGGGAGAACGTGAGGTGGCACGACACCACCAGGACGAGCGAAGGGCGAGACGATCCGAACCTCACGGATCCCAGCCTCACCGTCCCGAACCTGGGAGACCCCAACCTCACGGAACCCAACCTCGTCGGCCCTCCGCTCGGCGGCCCTGATCTCGGTGACGCTGACCTCGCGCGCCCTGATCGTCCTCGCCGAGGCCGCACCGATCCCGACCTGACCGATCCGGAGCTGACCTCCGTTACCGACCCGGACCAGACGCCTTGGCCGACGACTCTACCGCCGGCGGCGTCTCGACCCCCTGCCAACGAGGACCTCACCGGAGGTCAGCGAGAGGGCGAGAGCTCGCGGGGCGACGCTCCGGCACGTCCCGACTCCGCCTCGGCTGCCGCGCCGGCCCCGCCATCGTCACCACCCGCCGGCGCGCTCTCCGCGCCGTCGCGATCGGCTGACCGACCGGACACCACGACCACGGACGACGAGGACGTGACCGCGGTCCGGCCCGCGGTGCCGAAGGACGAGCCGTCGGCGTCGGGATGGCGCTCTCGGCTACGGTCCCTCCCTCTCCCGTCGTGGCTCAGGCTTCCGTCGTGGGTCAGGCCGCGTCCCCAAGACCTGGAGGTCCTGGCCTGGTGGGTGCTGACCAGGCTCGGGGTGCTCCTCGTGGCGCTCACCGCGCCGTGGGTGTTCCACGGCGAGGGGAAGGTTCCTCCCTTCCTCGAGCGCTGGAAGCAGTGGGACTTCTGGCACTTCGACCATATCGCTCGTAACGGCTACTTCGACCCGAACTGGGAGGATCCGGTCGAGGCGTTCTTCCCAGGGCTCCCCATGCTCATGCGGCTGGGCCACCTGCTCGGTGTCCCCTCCGTCGTTGCCGGCCTCGCCGTCTCCTTCCTCGCCGGTGGCGTCGCCGCCGTAGCGCTGGCGCGGCTGGCGGACCTGGAGTGGGGCGAGGGGGCCGGGCGGCGCGCCGCGCTCATGTGGATGGTCGCTCCGCCCGCGATCTTCCTGGCCGCCCCCTACACCGAGTCGCTCTTCCTCGGCTTCGCGATCCCGGCCTGGCTCGCGGCGCGTCGCGGCCACTGGGGTGTGGCCACCGTCCTCGCCGCCGGCGCGTCGAGCGTGCGGGTGTCCGGCCTCTTCCTCGCCCTCGCGCTCGTCGTCGAGTTCCTCACCTCGCCGAAGCGGCGGGAGTGGATCAACGGCCTGTGGCTGATCGTCCCCTTCGTGCCGCTCCTCGCCTACATGACCTACCTGCGCATCCGCACCGGCGACTGGCTGCGGTGGTACCACGCGCAGGAGGAGGGGTGGTACCGCGGCTTCACCGCACCCCACGAGGCCTTCCTCCACACGTGGAGCGCCGCGACCGGGCGGCTGAAGTTCGCCAACGTCACCGACGCGATGCAGGCCAACTTCGAGTGGATGTTCCGCGCCGAGCTGGTCGCCATGGTCGTGGGTCTCGTGGTCACCGCCGTCCTGCTCGCGCTCCGCCGTTGGAGCGAGGCCACCTGGATCGGCGTCCAGGTGGCGGCGTTCGCGTCGTCGTACTGGTTCTTCTCCGTGCCGCGCGCGACGCTGCTGTGGTTCCCGCTGTGGATCGGCCTCGGCGCCCTCGCCGTCCGGTGGGTGTGGGTGTGGCGTGCCTACCTCATGCTGGCCGTGCCGCTGTTCGGCGTGTGGGCGGCCGCGTACGTCACCGGCCGATGGTCGGGCTGAGCCGGCTGACGGACTCACCGACGACGAACGGCTTCACTCCGGTCCGGGCTCACTCGAAGACGATCCGGTCGAACCTGGTGAGCGTCATGCCGACGTTGACGGGCAGCTCGGTGCCGACTTCGGGCGGCGGCACCGACGCGGGCAGGAACACCACGCTCACCTGCATGTGCGGCGGCTCGGCGAACCACCGCCGCTGCCCTGCCACCGTGAACGGCGACAACGCACGGCCGGCCGCCTCCAGGCTGCTCACCGCGAGCACCCGAGCCCGCGTGCGCAGGTCCTCGACGTGGCTCGGCGCCTCGAGCGCGACGCCGTGAGAGGTTCCACCGCTCACCACCAGCAGGTGACCGTCGCCCGGCACTCGTCGCTGTCGGTAGCCGAACCGGTCCCCACGGCGGACCGGGTGCACCTCGAGCAGCTCCGCCCGCGCCTGGTACGCCTCCCGGTCCGACAACCACAGCTTGGTCCCGACTCTCGGCCGGATCTCGACCTCGGGGTTAGCGGAGCGTAGCTCCGCCAGCTCCTCGGGCGTGACGTGGGAGACCCACAGCCGCTCCAACGGCGCCCCGGCGTCGCGGATCCGCTCGATGCACGTGTTGATCTCCGCCACGTGGTCGCCGAAGCCGGGCAGCGGCAGGTGCAACGCCCATCCCTCGCAACGCACTCCGTCGAGGAGCTTGGCGACGGTCGCGAGGTCCTCGGTCGGGATGCCGTGGCGTCGCATCGAGGAGAACAACTCCACCACGACGCGAGGCTCGCCGGGCCCGTCGGAGAGCACGATCAGGTCGGCGAGGCGGCTCACCGTGTGGATCACCCGGGACGGGTCGACCTCACCGGCGCCGGCGGTCCGCTCCTGGAGGCGCTGGATCTGCGCGGAGCGGATCGGGGTGAGGACGAGCAGGTCGCCGGGAAAGTGGTCGGCGACCTCGGCCAGCTCTTCCGGCGTGCCGACGGCGAGGGTGTCGACCTCGAGCCGGGCGGCCTCGCGAGCGAGGTTGGCGAGCCCGAACCCGTAGCCGTTCCCCTTGGCCACCGGGACGATCCGAGGGTAGGAGGCGACAACCTGGTCGAGGTGTGCCCGCCAGCGGGCGGTGTCGACGTACAGCGTGAGCGCCATGAGTCATCCCCGACGTCGCATGTAGAGGTCGAAAGCCGAGTACAGCAGGCGGGAGATCGGCAGGTCCCACTCGCCTAGGTACTCCACCGCCTGGCCTCCCGTGCCGAGCTTGAACTGCAGCAGACCGATGTGCGGGTCGTTCGGGTCGAGGGTGTCGGTGATTCCCCGCAGATCGTAGACACGGGCCCCCACGGCGAGTGCATCCTGGATCATCCGCCACTGGATCGCGTTGGAGGCGCGGACCTCCCGCTTGTGGGTTGACGACGCGCCGTAGGAGTACCACACGTGGGTGCCGACCCGGACCCCGATGGTCGCCGCTACGAGATCGCCCTCGTGGTGGGCGAGGTACAGACGGAACCGGTCCGGGTCCTCGCCCGAGAGGGCCTTCATCATCGTCTCGAAGTACGACAGCGGCCGGGGTGTGAAGTGGTCACGGCGCGCGGTGTGGACGTACAGCTCGTGGAACGCGGGCAGGTCGTCGAGGCCGCCGTAGGTGACCTGGACTCCCGCCTTGGCGGCCTTGCGGATGTTGCGGCGCCACAGCTGGTTCATCCCGGCGAGGACGGCTTCCTCGTCACGGTCTTCGAGCGGGAGCTGGAAGACGTAGCGGGGTTGACCCACGGCGAAACCGCTCGTCGTCTGCGCTGGCGGCCGCCACCCGAGAGCGCGCAGCTGCTCGGCGACACCGAGCGCGATGTGGTCGGTGTGGTCGGCGGGCACCTCACCCAGCCGGCGCGCGTTCCCTTCCGCCAGGGCGGCCTTGACGGTCGCCGCTGACCACCGCCGGGTCACGACGGGCGGACCCATGCGGACGCCGAAGGCGCCCTGGGAGCTGAGGTGCTCGACGAGCGGGGTGAGCCACCGGGACAGGTCGGGGTCGCTCCAGTCGATCACCGGACCCTCAGGGAGGTAGGCCAGACTGCGCCGCATCTTGGGCAACCTGCGGTACAGGACGAGCCCGGCGCCCAGCACCTTGTCACCGTCGGCCTCATCGACCCACCCGATCGACTCCGACCGCCACTCCCGCTTGACCACTCCCCACGCGGGTGTCTGCAGAAAGCTCGCCGAGTCGAGGGTGTTGAGGAATGCCAGGTGTTCCTCGGGGGTGAGGGTACGAACGCGCAGAGCCACGCAGGCGAGGCTACCCGGCTCCGCAGCGCCGTGGGGCAGGCCGGGCAAGCCAGCGAGGAGCGGTCACGCAGCGTCGAGCCGCTCGCGAAGCCAGGCGATGTCGGCGGCTTGTCCCTCGGCACCGCCGGGGGTCTCCACGATCGCCGGTGCGCCGGCGGCCCGGACGACCGCGACGAGGTCCTCCGGTGCGATCTGGCCGGACCCGAGGTTGGCGTGCCGGTCGCGCCCCGAGCCGGCGGCGTCCTGCGAGTCGTTGGCGTGCACGAGGTCGATCCGTCCGGTGATGCTCTTCACCCGGTCGACGACGGTGGCGAGCTCCTCTCCACCGGCGTGGAAGTGACAGGTGTCGAGGCAGAAGCCGACCATGCCGTCGGTGTCCGCCGCGCTGACGGCTTCCCACAGCCTGGCGATCCGTTCCAGGCGACGAGCCATGGCGTTGTCGCCGCCGGCGGTGTTCTCGATCAAGAGGGGACAGCGGATCTCGAGCCGTTCGACGCATTTGCGCCAGTTGTCGAAGCCGGCCTGCGGGTCGTCGTTCTTCAGCACGTGGCCGCCGTGCACGACCACGCCGCGGGCGTTGATCGCGGCGGCGGCGTCGAGGGTCTGCTGGAGCAGCTTGCGGGACGGGATGCGGATCCGGTTGTTGGTCGTCGCGACGTTGATCACGTACGGCGCGTGGACGTACAGCCCGACACCGGCCTGCGCGGCGGCCGCTGCCAAGGCGTCCGCTCCGCCGGGGTAGGCGATCACCGGACCCTTCCAGCCCTGAGGGTCGCCGAGAAAGAACTGCGCGACGTCGGCGGAGCGGCGCCGCGCCTCCTCGATGGGGTCCTCCTGGTCGACGTGAGCGCCGAGGGGCACGCTGGTCATGCCCCGACTGTAGGAGGCGACGCGGACACCCCGCCGCCGGCCCGCCGTCGTCGGTGGCCGATCATGGTGAGCCGAGGACGACGCGCCGCCGGGACCACGCCGGGTCGAACTCTCACCGCACGGCCGACACGTGGGCGCGTCGCGGCCCGCCGGGACGAGGTGCTAGAGAGTACGGGCGCGGGCGTGCGGGTTAGGTGCGGGCCGGCCGCGTCGGCTATCCTGGGCCGCTGCGCCGCGATCGTCCGTCGACCAGCTCACGACAACCCCGCGGCGAGACGCACGCCCTCCTGCCACGGAAGGACCGTGGCCGCCCGAGTCCAAAGGAGGTGGAGCTTCGCATGCGTCGCTACGAGATCATGCTGATCCTCGACCCCGACCTCGAGGAGCGCACCGTCGCGCCGTCGCTCGAGCAGTACCTCTCCCTCGTCCGCCAGGGTGGCGGCACGGTGGAGAAGGTCGACGTGTGGGGTCGCCGCCGGTTGGCGTACGAGATCAAGAAGAAGTCCGAGGGCATCTACGCGGTGATCGACCTGTCGTGCGAGCCGTCGGTCGTCCAGGAGCTCGATCGTCAGCTGTCCCTGAACGAGTCGGTGCTGCGGACTAAGGTCATTCGACCAGACGCCCGCTGAACAGGAGACGACCATGGCAGGGGACACCGTCATCACGCTCGTCGGCAACCTGGTCGACGACCCGGAGCTGCGTTTCACCCCTTCTGGTGCGGCGGTCGCGAACTTCCGGGTCGCGTCGACACCGCGTACCTATGACCGTCAGGCCGGTGAGTGGAAGGACGGCGAGACCCTCTTCCTCACCTGCAACGTGTGGCGGCAGGCGGCGGAGAACGTCGCGGAGTCGCTGCAGCGTGGCATGCGGGTCATCGTCCAGGGACGGCTGAAGCAGCGGTCCTACGAGACTCGCGAGGGTGAGCGCCGCACCGTCTACGAGGTCGAGGTCGACGAGGTGGGTCCCAGCCTGCGGAACGCCACGGCCAAGGTCACCAAGACCACGCGGTCCCAAGGTGGCTTCGGTGGCGACGACCCGTGGCAGACGCCCGCGGCTGGTGGCGCTCCCCAGGCCAGCGACCCGTGGGGCGGTGGCCCGGCGGGTGGCTCGTACGACGAGCCGCCGTTCTAGCCGCACCACCCATCGAGCCAGCACCCGTGACCATTCCCGCCTCGCGCGGGGCTCGTGAAGGAGCACCACGATGGCCAAGACTGCTGTTCGCAAACCGAAGAAGAAGGTTTGCGTGTTCTGCAAGGAGAAGATCTCCTACGTCGACTACAAGGACACGACCCTGCTGCGGAAGTTCATCTCCGACCGCGGCAAGATCCGTGCGCGCCGCGTGACCGGCAACTGCACCCAACACCAGCGTGACGTCGCGACCGCCATCAAGAACGCTCGCGAGATGGCGCTCCTGCCGTACACCAGCACGGCCCGTTGACGAGGAGGTCGCACCGATGAAGCTCATCTTGACTCAGGAGGTGTCCGGCCTCGGCGGGCCCGGTGACATCGTCGAGGTCAAGGACGGCTACGGCCGCAACTACCTCATGCCGCGTGGCCTGGCCATCCGCTGGACGAAGGGCGGCGAGAAGCAGGTCGCCGCGATTCGGAAGGCTCGCGAGGTCCGGCAGATCCGTGACCTCGACCAGGCTCGTGAGGTGAAGGCGCAGCTGGAGGGCCTGACGATCACGGTCCCGGCGCGGTCCGGCGCGAGCGGGCGCCTGTTCGGCTCGGTCACGCCGGCCGACATCGTGGAGGCGGTCAAGCAGGCCGGGGGCCCGCAGATCGACAAGCGTCGAATCGAGATCGCGAACCCGATCAAGACGCTGGGCAGCCACCAGGTCTCGGTTCGGCTTCACCCGGAGCTGAGCGCGACGCTTGCTCTCGAGGTCGTTCCGGCAGCGTAGTTCTCACTGTCCGTAACCTAGGGCGGGTCGATGGTACGACCCGTCCTAGGGTTGTTCACAGCGTTGTCCACAGGGGCGCTGTCGATCTTCCACGCGGGCTTCGGCCCGATTTCCACAGGTCCCGTCAGGCCGTTGTGGATAGATGTCGTCGCCGTGCCGTGATCACGCTCCGGAGTCGGGAACGCGCACGTCGCGCTCTCGACTGTCGCCTTGCCGGAGCGCGGCGATCTCGGCACGGAGCGCTCGTAGCTCCTCGAGCATGATCCGGTCGCGTTCCTTCTCCGCGGCCCAGTCCCTGGCAGCCTCGGCGCGCTGCTCGGCCGCGATCTCGCTCTCCATCCCGTTGACGACGACGGCGATGAAGAGGTTCAGCACCGCGAAGCTCGACACCAGGATGTAGGTGACGAAGAAGACCCAAGCCCACGGCAGCTCCGCCATCACCTCGTCCGCGATGTCGGGCCAGGCCTCACCCGTCATCACCTGGAAGAGCGTGAACAGCGTCGTGCCGAGGTTGCCGAAGTGGTCGGGGGCGACGGAGCCGAACAGCCCGGTCGCCATGACGGCGGCGATGTAGAGCACCAGGCCCAGCAGGGCGCCGGTGGACAGCATCCCGGGGAGCGCCCCCAGCAGCCCTTCGATGACGCGCCGCATGGACGGCACCCGCGACACCACGCGCAGCGCCCGCAGCACGCGCAGCGCCCGCACCACCGCGAACGGTCCGGTCGCGGGGACGAGCGCGATCGCCACCACGGTCAGGTCGAAGAGGCTCCACGCGTCACGGAAGAACCGTTCCCGGTAGGCCAGCATGCGCAGCACCAGCTCGACGACGAAGATCGTCAAGGCGATCCGGTCGAACCAGTGCAACAGAGGGCCGACCGAGCTGACGATCGCCGGTGACGTCTCGAGTCCGAGCGTGACCGCGTTCGCCACGATGAGCGCGGTGATGCCGTGGGTGAACCACGGGTGCTCGACGATCCCTCGGATGCGGTCCGACGACACCGATGCCCCCTCGTCACCGTCGACACGTCACAGTCACGGTCAGCCGGTCGCCAGCTCGACCCGGGGCGGCGAGGCCTGCGGCCGCATCGCACGGCCCGGAGGCTGATCTCGACTGCTCACCGTCGCGTGGAGGCTACCGGACGGTGAGGAACGCTCCTCAGGCGTGGCTTCGGGTCTTCGCGTCCGGGCCGGTCACCAGCCACTGGTTCCCACGGATACGGACGACCAAGGTGACCAGGCGGGCGACCATGAAGCCCCCGAACGCCCACCACAAGGCGACCAGCCCGCCGTGGGTGAGCAGGACGAGACCGGCGAGGGGAAGGAACGCCACGAGCGTCCACACCCCCGCGTAGGCGAGGTAGCGACCGTCACCCGCGCCGATGAGCACGCCGTCGAGGACGAACACCACGCCGGCGACCGGCTCGAACACGAGGAAGAGGAGGACCACGCTCGCGAGCAGCGCCTGCACGTCGAGGTCACGGGTGAACAGGGACACGTACAGCGGCCTGGCGAGCACCATCACCACGCCGAACACCGCCCCGGCCGCCACGCCCCACTCGATCATCCGACGGGTCGCGGCGCGCGCCCGGGCCACGTCGGCGGCGCCCAGGTACCGGCCCACGATGGCCTGGCCCGCGATCGCGATGGCGTCGAGCGCGAACGCCAGCGTGCTCCACAACGTGAACGCCACCTGGTGCGCGGCGAGAGCGGTGTCGCCGAGGGACGTCGCGACGTAGGTGGCAGCCAGGATCGCCACCCTCAGCGTGAGAGTGCGGACCAAGAGCGGGACACCGGCGTGAGCGGACGCGCGGATGCCTGCCAGGTCGGGGCGGAGGGAGGCGCCGTGGCGGCGGGCGCCGCGGACGACGACCACGCCCAAGGCGATGGCGCCGCCGGTCTGCGCCAGGACCGTCCCCCACGCCGAGCCGGCGATCCCCCAGCCGAGGCCGTAGACGAACGTGACGTTGAGGACGATGTTGCCGAGGTAGCTGCACGCGGCGATCCACAGCGGCGTCCGGGTGTCCTGGAGTCCACGCAGCACACCGGTGCCGGCGAAGGTGAGCAGGAGGCCCGGCATGCCGAGGACCGCCACCCGCAGGTACGTGACGGCGTGCCCGTGGACCGCCGGCGAGGGGTCGAACGCGTCGACCACCGTCGGGGCCACGAGCACACCGAGGAGGGCCAAGGCCACTCCGAGGCCGAGCGCAAGCCACAGCCCGTCCACACCGAAGCGCAGCGCCGTGCGCATGTCACCCGCCCCCAGCTGGCGGGCGACCGAGGCCGTCGTGGCGTACGCCAGGAAGACGAAGAGCCCGACGAGCGTCTGGATGGCCGTCCCCGCGAGCCCCAGGGCGGCGAGCTGCGGGGTGCCGAGGTGCCCCACGATGGCGGAGTCGGCGAGGAGGTAGAGCGGCTCGGCGACCAACGCGCCGAAGGCGGGCACGGCGAGCCGCAGGATCTCGCGGTCGTGCGGGTCGCGCAGGCGCAACCCTGGCCGGGTGGAGACAGCAGGGGGCACCGCCCCATCATGCCGGCTGGCGTCGGTGACCGGGAACGGGCTGTCGCCGCCAGGGGTGGGAGGCCACCCGAGGACGGGCAGCCGAGGCATGAGTTTTCTGCCGTGCCGGCCGACTTTCTGTCATCCACAGCGTGGGGACGGCGATCGCGCAGGCAGAAGGCCGGATGCCCGACATGACCCACAGTTGTCCACAGTCTCATCCACACGCTGTGCACAGCTCATCCCCAAGCGGTCCCCAGGCTTCGCGGGGTTCACCCACAGGGGCTGTGGAGGACGAGTTTCTCCATCCCGATGAGGTGCGCGTAGCGTCGTACCTCACGTCGGACCCTCACCCCCCACCCCCGCTGACCAGCCGCTGGGCTTCCCCGGCCGGTCACCTGTCGGTGCCCTGCGCTACACCGGCTCAGGTGGACGAGCGTCCGACGGCGTCGTCACGGGAGATCTCGGGAGGGAACGAGCGGCTGTGAGCGTGAGCGAGTTTCCCGTTTCCCGCGTCGCTGGCGTGGCCGACCGGGTGCCGCCGCACGACGTCGCCGCCGAGCAGTGCGTCCTGGGCAGCATGATGCTGTCGAAGGACGCGATCGCGGACGTGATCGAGGAGGTCCGCGGCTCGGACTTCTACCGTCCGGCACACGAGACGGTTTTCGAGGCGATCCTCGACCTCTACGGCCGAGGCGAGCCGGCCGATGCCGTCACGGTGGCAGCGGAGCTGCAGCGCAGGGGGGAGCTCACTCGCGTCGGTGGCGCGCCGTACCTCCACACCCTCATCGCCTCGGTGCCGTCAGCCGCGAACGCCAGCTACTACGCCGCGATCGTGCGCGAGAAGGCGATCCTGCGGCGGCTGGTCGAGGCCGGCACCAAGATCACCCAGATGGCGTACGCCGGCGACGGCGACGTCGACGACATCGTCGACCGCGCCCAAGCCGAGATCTACAACGTCACCGAGCGCCGGACCAGCGAGGACTACGCGCCGCTCAGCGAGATCATGGAGGCGACCCTCGACGAGATCGAGGCGATCGGCGCTCGCGACAGCATGGTGGGCGTTCCCACCGGCTTCGCCGACCTCGACGCCCTCACCAACGGCCTCCACCCCGGCCAGCTCATCGTCATCGCCGCTCGCCCCGGCGTCGGCAAGTCGATCCTCGCGCTCAACCTGGCCCGCGCGGCGGCCATCCACAACAACCTCGCCTCGGTGATCTTCTCGCTGGAGATGAGCCGCACCGAGATCACCATGCGGCTGCTGTCGGCGGAGGCGCGCGTCCCGCTGCAGCACATGCGGCAAGGAACGATGAGCGACGACGACTGGGCCAAGCTCGCCCGCAAGATGGGCGAGGTGTCCGGCGCACCGCTGTTCATCGACGACTCGCCCAACATGACGCTCATGGAGATCCGGGCGAAGTGCCGGCGCCTGCGACAGCGCCACGACCTCCGGCTGGTCATCGTCGACTACCTGCAGCTGATGACGTCGGGCAAGAAGGTCGAGAGCCGCCAGGTCGAGGTCGCGGAGTTCTCCCGGAACCTCAAGCTGCTGGCGAAGGAGCTGGGTGTTCCGGTGGTCGCCCTGTCGCAGCTCAACCGGAGCCCGGAGCAGCGCACGGACAAGCGGCCGATGCTGGCCGACCTCCGCGAGAGCGGCAGCATCGAGCAGGACGCGGACATGGTGATCCTGCTCCACCGCGAGGACGCCTATGAGCGGGAGTCCTCCCGCCCCGGCGAGGCCGACTTCATCATCGCCAAGCACCGCAACGGCCCGACCGCCACGATCACGGTGGCGTTCCAGGGCCACTACCAGCGGTTCGTCGACATGGCCCAGGGCTGACCGGGCCGGGCGGCTCCTCGTCTCCTCACCGTCGGCTCACCGTCCGTGCCTCACCACCGGTGGGGCCCCCGGGTGGCGGAGCTGTCGGGGGAAGCTGTCAGCATGGCCGCTGTCCCCGAACGACAGGAGACGCGGATGATCCTCGAGGACGCCCCTCGCCGTGGGCTGCAGCACTGCGAGACCTCCACCCTCGGCGTGCTGCTGCGCCACCAGGGCCTGGAGCTCTCGGAGCCCATGATGTTCGGGCTCGGCGCCGGCCTGTCGTTCATCTACTGGGATCGCAAGGGGATGCCCATGCCGTTTCTCGGCGGACGGGTGCGGCCCTTCGAGCTCACCACGAACCTCTGTGACCGTCTCGGGCTCGCCCTGTCGACGCAGGAGACGTCCTCCCGCCGCAAGGCGTGGCAGAACGTGACGAGCCAGCTCGACGCGGGCCGCCCCGTGGGGCTGCAGCTCGACAGCTACCACTTGCCCTACTTCACCCCGCCTCGGGTGCACTTCGCCGGCCACATGGTGGCGATGTACGGGTACGACGACGAGCGCGCCTACGTGGTCGACACGGACCAGCAGGGCGGTGCGGTGACCGTCGATCTGGAGAGCTTGGCCGCCGCCCGAGCCGAGCGCGGTCCCATGGCGGCGCCGAACAGGTCGTTCACCGTCACCGTTCCGGCCACGCTGCCTCCGTTGCGGGAGGCGGCGGCCGCGGCGATCCGGGACTGCGCGTCGACCTTCCTGGACCCACCGATCGCCAACCTGGGCCACAGGGGCATCGCCAAGGCCGCCAAGCTCGTCGTCACCTGGCTCGACCGAAGCGCCGACCCAGCCCGGGACCTGCCCCAGGTCGCCGCGCTCATGGAGCGAGGCGGCACGGGCGGCGCGCTGTTCCGCAACCTCTACCGGGACTTCCTGGCCGAGTGCGCGGAGCTGATCGACGACGAGGCCGTCCGGGTCGGCCACGAGCGCTACGGGCGGGCCGCGACGCTGTGGACCGAGGTGGCCGGCCTGATCGCTCAGGCGGGAGAGTCCGGTGACGAGGGTCGGCTGCGCGACGCGTCCGCGGTGCTGTCGGAGATCGCCCAGCTCGAACGGGAGGCCATGACGGCGCTCGTCGCCGTCGAGACCTGAGCGCGACGATCCCGTGCCCGGCTAGCCCGTCACCTCCGCCGCCAGGGCGGCCTCGATGTGCGCGCCGAGGGCGAGCAGGACCTCCTCCTGGTACGGCGCGCCGACGAGCTGCAGCGACGCGGGAAGTCGCGAGCCGGCTCGAGGGATCGGGAGCGCCAGCGCCGGCAGACCGGTGAGGTTGAACGGCACCGTGAGGTAGGTGGTCCGTGCGCGTTCTCCCAACCTCGGCGGTTCCATCGCCATCGTCGGCAGCGCCAGGACGGTGTGCTGGTCCAGCAGGGCGGTCAGCCGCGCCGTCGCCGCGACGCCGACCCGGCGGCAGTCGACGACCCGTCGCGGGCTGATCTCGGCGGCGCTGGCGATATCGGTCGCGTGCCGGGGTTCGAGCCGGTCGGCCCGAGCGAGGAGGTGCCGGTGCGCCCAGTACCCCTCGTAGACCATGAGCTCGTTGGCGGCGTTCACCCACGTGTCCCACTCAGGCAGCTGGGTCTCGGTGATCGTGCAGCCCGCGAGCTTCAGGGCACGGTCGACGGCCGCGTCGATCGTAGGGTCGACGCCCGGGAACCGCAGGCGCGCCACGGTGAGTGGGACGTCGTCGAGGCTGGCGGTCTCGAATTCCGGCTCGAGCAACTGCATACCGAGCGTGGTCCCCGCGACGTCCCGGGCCATCGGTCCGACCGTGTCGAGCGTGCGGGAGAACTCGAACACGCCGTGGGTGGGGACCCGGCCCGCGGTCGTCTTGAGGCCGACGATGCCGCAGCAGGCCGCCGGCACCCGGACCGATCCGCCCGTGTCGGTGCCGTAGGCCACGTCGGCCTCGTCCCGGGCGACGGCCACGGCCGAGCCGCTGGAGGAGCCGCCCGGGATGCGCGTCGGGTCGAGCGGGTTCGGCGGTGTGCCCGTCCAGGGGTTCACGCCGTCGGCGTGCCGGCACAGCTCGACGAGATTGGTCTTGCCGACCACGCGGGCGCCTTGCTGCCGGGCGGTGGCTACGACGGGCGCGTCGAGGGCGGCCGGGACCGCGTCCTCGGCGATCGCCCGGCAGCCCACGGTCGTCGGCGTCCCCGCCACGTCGATGCAGTCCTTGACGGCGAGGCGAGGACCGTCACCGTCCGCGTCGAGGCGTAGCAGCCAGATGGAGTCCACGCACGCATCCTGCCGTACGTCTCGGATCAGGTGTCGCCCTCGCCCGACGCCCGGGGCCGGTCGGTGGGCGCCTGCTCATCCGACGCGCCGCTGGCGGGCCCGACACCGAGCGCACGGGCGGCGAGCTGCGCCAGGTGGACGGGTTCGCGCTCGCTGGCCTGTCGGACCTGGGTCCGGCAGCTGAACCCGTCGGCGAGGACGGCCACGTCGTCGCCGGCCGCCCGGACCGCCGGGAGCAGGACGCGTTCGGCGCAGGCCATCGACACCTCGTAGTGGCCCTTCTCGAAGCCGAAGTTGCCGGCCAGGCCGCAGCAGCCGGAGTCGAGGACTTCCGCATCCACGCCCAGAGCGCGCAGGACCTTTCGGTCAGCGGTGTAGCCCAGGTCGGCGTGCTGGTGGCAGTGGACCTGCACGAGCGCCCGCTGGCCCGGGTTGCGAACCTGAAGGTCGTCCACGTGGTTCGCGAGCAGCTCGGCGAACGTCGTGGTGCGCCTGGCCAACGCGGCCGCGTCGGGGTCGTCGGGCAGCAGCTCCGTCAGCTCGCCCCGGAACAGCGCCGTGCAGCTCGGTTCGAGCCCCACGACGGGCACACCGGCGTCGAGCCACGGCTTGAGGACCCGGACGGTCCGCCGCAGCACGCGCTTGGCGACACCGAGCTGACCGGTCGACACCCAGGTCAGACCGCAGCACACCGGCTTGTCGGGAATCTCCACGCGGTAGCCGAGGGACTCGAGCACGGCGACCGCGTCCTTCCCCAGGGCCGGGTCGAAGCCGTTGGTGAAGGTGTCCGGCCACAGCAGCACACGAGGCGCGTCGTCGGGCACCGCGGTGGGCGTCCGGCTCCGGAACCAGCGGACGAACGTCTCCTCAGCCAGTGTCGGGATCTCGCGTTCCGGCGCGATGCCGCCGAGCTTCTTGGCCAGGCGCGCCAGCGCGGGTCGCCGTGCCGCGGCGTTCACCATCCGGGCGAAGGGCGCCGCGAGCCGCAGCCACGCGGGCAGCCATCCCATGGAGTAGTGGGACGCCGGCCGGATCCTCCCCGCGTAGTGCTTGCTCAGGAACTCGGCCTTGTAGCTGGCCATGTCGACGTTGACCGGGCAGTCGGTCTTGCAGCCCTTGCACGACAGACACAGGTCCAGGGCCTCGCGGACCTCCGTCGACCGCCAGCCGCCCTGGATGACCTGGCCGGAGGCCATCTCGAACAGCAGGCGAGCCCGGCCGCGGGTGGAGTGCTTCTCCTCCCGGGTTACCCGGTAGCTGGGGCACATGACGCCGCCCTGGGCGGACAGGCACCTCCCGACACCCATGCACCGTCGCGTCGCGCCGACGAAGCCGTCGCGGTCGTGGGAGAACGCCAGAGTCGTGCCACCGCGCAGGGTGGGCGGGGCGACGAAGACACGGAGGTCGTCGTCCAGCCGGGCGGGGTCGACGATGCGGTGGGGGTTCATGAGCCCGTCGGGGTCGAACGCCCGCTTGAACTCCGCGAACGCGGTGAGGATGTCCGGCGGGTACATACGGTTCAGCAGCTCCGCCCGGGCCTGGCCGTCGCCGTGCTCGCCGGAGAGCGAGCCGCCGTGCTCGGTGACCAGGTCGGCGGCCTCCTCGATGAACCTCCGGAAGTCGGCGATTCCCCGCTCGGTGAGCAGGTCGAAGTCGATGCGGATGTGGATGCAGCCGTCGCCGAAGTGCCCGTAGTAGATGCCCTGCCGACCGTGCTCCTTCATGAGCGCGTCGAAGCCACGCAGGTACGAGCCGAGCCGGTCCGGCGGGACGGCGGCGTCCTCCCAGCCGGGCCACGCCTCACCGCCGTCGGGCAGTCGGGTCGTGCTGCCGGCGCCGTCCTCGCGAATGCGCCACAGCGCTCGCGCCTGCGCCGGGTCGGTGACGACCAGGCTGGTGGCGCCGTACTTCTCCATCGCTCGGGCGACCTCGCGGGCGCGCTCCTCGGCCTCGGCCGGCGACTCCCCACCGGTCTCCACGTAGAGCCACGCGCCGCCGGCCGGCAGGCTGTCGAGCGCGGGGTTCGCCGGGTTCCGGGACCGCACGATGTCGACGATCGTGGCGTCGACGCTTTCGATCGCCAGAGGGCGAAGGTCGAGGAGGGGCAGGACGTGGTCGGCGGCCACGAACTGGTCGGGGAAGCCGAGGACGACGAGCGTCCGGGCCGCCGGCGCCTCGACCAGGCGGACCTCGGCCTCCAGGATCGTGGCGCACGTGCCCTCGGTGCCCACGAGAGCCTTCGCCAGGTCGAAGCCGGCCGTCGGCAGGAGCTGGTCCAGGTTGTAGCCGGAGACTCTCCGGGTGAGGGTGGAGTGCGCCGGGCCGGCCTGGGCCGGGTCGCCGTACAGCTCCTCGATCCGAGGACCGTACTGGTCACGCAGGGCGCGCAGTGCCCGGTAGAGCCGACCGACCCGCCCGGGTTCCTCGCACCGTCGGGCGAGCTCCTCGTCGGAGGTGGGGCCCACGGTGAGCCGGGTTCCGTCGGCGAGGACCACGTCGAGGGAGGCCACGTTGTCGACGGTCTTGCCCCACGCGACCGAGTGGGCGCCGCACGCGTTGTTGCCGATCATGCCGCCGAGGGTGCAGCGGTTGTGGGTGGACGGGTCCGGTCCGAACGTCAGGCCGTGCCGGCTGGCCGCCCGGCGCAGGTCGTCGAGCACGACGCCCGGTTGGACGCGCGCCCGTCGGCGGTCGGGGTCGATCTCCAGGATCGCGTTGAGGTAGCGGCTGAAGTCGAGCACGACCGCGGTGTTGACCGCCTGGCCGCCGATGCTGGTGCCGGCGCCGCGCGGCAGGATCGGGACGCCGAGGCGATGGCACACCTCGATCGTGGCGAGCACGTCGTCGGTGTCGTAGGGCTGGACCACTCCGATCGGCACGTGCCGGTAGTTGGAGGCGTCCGCGCTCCACATGGCACGGCTCGCGGCGTCGAAGCGCACGGGCCCACGGACGACCTTGGCCAGCTCCTTGCGCAGGGCCGGCGCGTCAACCTCCGGTTTCGCGGTCTGCGTGGTTCTAGGCACGTGCCGAGCCTTGCACGCCGGTCTCCAGCGCCGTGGGGCGGGTCGAGGTCGCGTCCGTGGGCCCATCGCGAATCACGACGGACGGCGTGAACGGGACGCACCGTCACGGCACACGGGTGTCCCCCCGGCACAGGGCCAGGACGTTCTCGATCACCCGGTGTCCGGAGTCGCCGTGCGCGGTGAGGATGGACTCCGGGTGGAACTGCACCGCCCACCACCGTCGGTGGGGGTCCTCGATGGCCATGGTGACCGTGGCGCCGCTGGGGTCCTCGGTGACCGCGGTCACCTCGAACTCCTTCACCTGGTCCGGCTCGGCGTAGAGCGAGTGGTAGCGCCCGGCGGTGAACTGCTCCCCGAGCCCGGTGAGCAGCCGGCCGCCGAGCACCCGCACCGACCCCGGCTTGCCGTGGACCGGGTACGGCAGCAGGTCGAGCTGGCCGCCGACGTACTCCACCATGGCTTGCAGACCCAGGCACACCCCGAACGCCGGCAGGCCGCGCTCCTCGATCGCCGCCAGGAGGCGGGCACAGGCGAAGTCCTCGGGGCGGCCGGGTCCGGGCGAGAGCACCACCAGGTCCGGCGCCAGCTCGTCGAGCAGCCGCTCGGGGAAGCCGTAGCGCAAGGTCGTGACCTCGGCACCGTGCTGCCGGAAGTAGTCGCCGAGCGTGAGGACGAAGGAGTCCTGGTGGTCGACGAGGAGCACGCGACGTCCGGCTGGGCGGGTGCTCCCGTCGCTCGTCCTGTTCTGGGGAGCTTGGTGGGTGTCCGTCGGCTCGGTCAGGGTCTCCAGCAGGGCGCGCGCCTTGAGGTAGGTCTCGCGTTCCTCCGCCTCGGGGTCGGAGTCGTACAAGAGGGTGGCTCCCACCCGGATCGTGGCGACGCCGTTCTCGATGTGCGCCGCTCGCAAGGTGAGACCGGTGTTCATCGACCCGTCGAAGCCGGCGAAGCCGACAGCGGCGCCGTACCAGCGGCGGGGCGCGTCCTCGTGGTCCTCGATGAACTGCATCGCCCACTGCTTGGGCGCGCCGGTCACCGTGACGGCCCACATGTGGGTGAGGAAGGCGTCGAACGCGTCGAGGCCGGGCCGCAAGCGCCCCTCGATGTGGTCGACGGTGTGGATCAGCCGGCTGTAGAGCTCGATCTGGCGTCGGCCGATCACGCGCACGCTGCCCGGGACGCAGACCCGCGCCTTGTCGTTGCGGTCGACGTCGGTGCACATGGTCAGCTCGGACTCGTCCTTGACGGAGTTGAGCAGGGCGCGGATCTGCCGCTCGTCGTCGAGGGCGTCCTTCCCGCGCCGGATGGTGCCGGCGATCGGGCAGGTCTCCACCCGGTCTCCGGTCACTCGCACGTACATCTCGGGCGAAGCCCCGACGAGGTACTCGCCGTCCCCGAGGTTGAAGAAGAACTCGTACGGCGCGGGGTTGCGACTGCGCAGCCGTGCGAAGAACGCGGCGGGCGAGTCGCACGAGACGTGGAGCGCGTGGCTGGGTGTCACCTCGAACAGGTCGCCTCGCCGGAAGTGCTCCTTGGCCTTCTCGACGATCGCGGCGAAGCGGCCCGGCGGTGGAGGCGCGGGCGGGCTGACCTGGGCTGGATGCCGAGGCGTCGGTGGGGTTACTCGTGGCGAACCGTGGGTGCTCTCTCCCCCGATCTCGAAGTCGTAGGAGTAGCGGAGGCTCGTCTCCCGCTTCCGGTCGATGACGAGGATCTCGTCGGGCAGGTGGAGGACCAGGTCGCGGTGCGGGGCCGTCGTTCGGTCGTGGCGGAGCCGCAGCGGCTCGAACTGCGTCGCCAGGTCGTACCCGTAGGCGCCGTACAGCCCGAGGTGCGGGTCCTCTGGGCTGGCGAACGCCGCGACAATCGCGCGGAGGGCGGTGAAGACGGTGGGCTGGCGGTGCCGCTCCTCCTCGGTGAACAGCTGGTCGGAGGGCGGGATGTCGATCGTGAGGGTGGTCGTCTCCCGTTCGAGGAGCTCGCCGACGGTCGCCAGCGCCGCTTCGACGGCTCGCAGCAGCACGGTGCCCCGCTCGTTCAGCGCCCGCGCGCGCAGTCGGCGGCCGTAGGCGACGAGCTCCAGCGGTGGGTCGACGTACCCCAGGTGCCAGCGGCTGTAGCGGCCCGGATAGTCCACGCCTGAGCTCAAGACACCACCGCGCCGGCTGTCGAGCCTGGCCGCGAGCTGGTCGAGGGTCGTCGGATCGACCGGGGCGGCGGTCCGCGTCACGGTGATCCCGCCGGCGGTGAGGTAGCGGAGCGTGTCGTCCACGGCGGTCGGCCTTTCGAGTCGGGCCCGCACCGCCGGAGCGCTCCGGTCGTAGGACGAAGAGACCGCCGGTGCGGGCGGTCGCTTCGTCGATCGGGGTGCGCAGACCGAGCGGCCGCCCTACGGGCGGCGCCACCACTGGGTGTTCGACCTGCGCATGGCCGGGAGGCTACCACCGATCCGGCGGTCTCCAACAGACCGACGTCCAGACCGAACACCCCCGGCTCGAGGTCCGTCGCGTCGCCCCACGAGCTCACTCGATGGTGATCCCGAAGGCGCCGAGGACCGAGTACACAGCGACCAGGATGATGGCCACGCTGCTGATGACGAGCAGGCTGTGGAAGGCGCGTCCGCCGTAGATCCTGGGGTCGACCTCGGTCCGCCGCAGGTACCACACGGCCACGACGACGGCGAGGAGGAAGATCCCGGTCATCACGCCACCGACCTGCACCATGATCACCGGGGAGCCGATGACGAGGTACGCCAAGCCCCAGACGATGGGCAGCACGACGGTGAAGAACCGGGTCCAGCGTTGTCGGCTTGCCTGGTTGTCCCAGTCGACGAGGCGCAGGGTGCCGAGCACGTTGACGTGCATCCGCGACCAGCTCGGGATCGACGCCCACAGCGTCGAGCCCAGGACGGCGATGGCGCCGATGAGGAAGGAGATCGTCGCCCACTCGCCGAGGGTGTCGGTGTACATGCGGGAGAGGGCTGTCAACATCTCGTTGCCCTCGGGCTGGAGGCCCTGCGGGTGCAGGACGGCGGCGCCCATGATGAAGAACGCCAGGGTCGCGAACGTGTAGATCACCCAGGAGACGAACGCGTCCTTGTACATCACCCGGATCCACCCCTTGGCGCGGCGAACCCAGGCGTCCGAGCCGTCCGGCGGGCCGGTCCACCGCGCGTAGCCCTTCTCGAGACACCAGTAGGTGTAGAAGGTGATCTCGTCGGCGCCGACTCCGGTGATGCCGAACATCGCCACCGCCGCGCCCACCGCGCCGGCGGGGATCCGTAGCGCGAGCCCGTTGAGGATGTCCTCGCTGTTGTAGGCGAACGGCGTGAAGGGCAGCCCGAACGCGATCGCGACGGTGAGGACGGAGAAGATCGCGACCAGGACGAACGCGCCGCGCTCGATGAGGCTGTAGCGGTTGGAGTACAGCAGCGCGATGCTGCCGGCGATCAGGGCGATCGTCCAGATCGTCAAGGACGTCTTGCCAAGCGGCTCGCCGAAGGGGAACAGCAAGCTGAGGGCGGCCGCGACCCCGCCGATGACGCCGCCGAGCTGGAGGATCTTCGACAGCGCCAGGACGATCCACAAGGCGTTGACCCAGCCGATCCGGCCGAAGCGGGGCGGCACCTTGTCGTAGCCGGTGAGCGCGGGTTGGCCGGTGGAGATCGTCCAGCGTGCCAGCTCGACCTGGACGGCGACCTTGACGGTCGTCGACAGGATGACCATCCACAGCAGCGCGAAACCCGCCTCGGCGCCGAGAGCCGTCGTCGCGATCAGCTCGCCGGACCCGACGATCGAGGCGCTCACGATGAGCCCGGGGCCGAGGTAGCGAAGGCTCGCTCCCCAGCCTTTCGGCGGCTCCCTGATCCCCTCGGTCGTGAGCCGGTACGGGTCGGCCGCTGCGGTCTCGATGGCCATGGCGGACCTCCTCCCGGCTGGCCGTGGCGCGAGCGACCCTGTTCGCGACCATAGGTCCGGCTCGGGCGAGGGTCAGGAGGTCGAGCCGATATCGGTCACCTGCCTAGGACCGGGCGGCGAGCCATTCCTCCAGCTCGGTCCGCGTGGGGATCCCCGACCGTCCGTCGATGGCGCGACAGGACAGGGCGGCCGCCGCGTTCGCGTAGCGGACCGCTTCCGCGAGCGGCAGCCCGCGGTCGACGGCGACGAGCAGCGCGCCGTGGAAGACGTCGCCGGCTCCGAGCGTGCTCACCACCTCGACCTCGAAGCCGGGCACGTGGACGTGTCGCCCTCGTGCCTCGGCGGCGTAGGCCCCGGCGGCGCCGTCGGTGGCCACGACGACGCGGGCTCCGTCCGCCAACGCGCGGTCGAGGAGCGCCGCGATGGGCAGGTCCCCATAGGCGCGCTGGAGCGAGGCGGTCGTGGGGACGTAGAGGTCGACATCGCGGGGTGTGAAGTCCGGTATGGGGTTGCCGGCGTCCACGGACAACCGGGGCGTGGTGTCCAGCCCTCGCACGGGCGACCAGCCGAGGTGGTCGACGTGAACCCACGCGGCGTTCGCGACCAGCTCACGCGCTCGGGGCGTCAGCTCGAACGGTGGCATCGGTCGGGTGCAGATCGCTCGGGTTCTCGTGGACCGGTCGACCAGGATGACGCTGGCGCCACCCTCGCCGGCCGGGACGGGGATGACGCCGGAGGTGTCGACACCCTCGCGCTCGAGGTCCGCTCGAACCCGCTCGCCCTGCTCGTCGTCCGCGATCGGTCCGATGAACGCGACGTCGCCGCCGAGGCGCGCGGCCGCGACGGCGGCTGTCGCGGAGTTCCCGCCGTAGCCGGACACGATCGTCTCGGCCACCAGACGCTCGTCCGGGGCCGGGACGTGCGGCACGACCGTGATCGTGTCGACGTTGACCGAACCGACGAAGACCAGCCGACTCATGGGCGCGGGCGTTCCCTTCTGGGTTGTCCGACATCGGCACGGGGCCGGGCCCGTGTCCGTTTCGTCAACAAGGATGTCTGTTCCAGCCCGCGACCACGTGCGCGGTCCGGCCTACCGTCGAGCACGTCGGTGCCCATCCCTGTCACCTGCGGGAGGAACCATGGTCGACGACGCGCGGCTCGCCGAGTACGCGAAGGCCTACGCCGAGAACGGCTACGTGCTCGTCAAGGGACTGCTCGGCAAGGACGAGGCGAAGGCCTATCGAGAGGAGTGCCACGCGCTCATCGAGCGGCTCAATCGAGACGTCGATCCCACCTGGGGCAGCGCTCGAGAGCTGACCATGGGGAGCCCGACGCAGCTGCGGCATTGCCACGACGTCCAGTTCTACGCGGGCGCGTTCGCCCGGCTCATCGTCGACCCGCGGTTCACCGACGTGGCCGCGGCGGTCATGGGGACGCCGAACGTCCAGCTCCACCACACGAAGATGTTCATCAAGCCGCCGGAGAAGGGTTCGCCGTTCCCGATGCACCAGGACTATCCGTTCTTCCCGCACGCCAAGCACTCGGTGGGGGCGGCGATCTTCCATTTCGACGACGCCCCGGTGGAGAAGGGCTGTGTCCGGGTCGTGCCGGGGAGCCACACGAAGGGGCCGCTGCCGCACCGGGAGGAGGGCGGTTGGCACCTGCCCTTCAGCGAGTGGCCGCTCGAGGAGTCGGTGCCGTGTGAGGCGGAGGCCGGCGACGTGCTGTTCTTCAGCTACCTCCTCGTCCACGGCTCGGGCGTCAACCGCACGTCGGAGGCGCGGACCACGCTGCTCGTGCAGTTCCGCGACCCCACCGACCCGCCGACGAAGAACGTCCACACCGAGTCGCTGGGCCAGGGCATGATGCTCCGCGGCATCGACCCGACCGCGCGGGGATCCACGACAGCGTGACCGCTTCACCGTCGCGTGGTGTGTTCCCGGGTCACCAGGCCCGGGAGCACACCAGCCTGGCCCGCGGGGGGAGGGCGATCGAGCGCCTCAACGCCGTGCGCGTCGCGGTGGAGGTCGGCGGCCACCAGGCGGAGTTCCTCTCGTGGGGCTTCTACGAGCCCTCGCCCTGGCGGAACTACCTGCACACGCACTCGTTCTACGAGATCTGCTACGCGTACGCCGGGCGGGGCGTGTTCCGCACCGGGGCGAGGGAGTACCCGGTCGAGGCGGGCGCTGTGTTCGTGGCGCGACCAGGCGACGTCCACGAGATCGTCTCGAGCGACGACGACCCGCTCGGCATCCACTTCTGGTCCTACACGCTCATCCCGGTGAGGGCGGCGGCGCGATCCGGCTCGTCGGACCACGACCACGGGCGCGCGTTGCTCGCCGCCTTCGCGGAGCCAGCGGCCCCGGTGCTGTCCCGGCGGTCCGGCCAGGTTCCCGCCATCCTGGAGCTGCTGTGCGCGGAGGCGGCGAACCCCGGCCCCGGCGTCGGGGACGTGGTCCGCAACCTCGCTGGGTTGTTGGTCGTCGAGACCGCTCGCGCGGTCGTGGATGACCAGAACCTGACACCGGAACCCGCGCCCGAGGCACCGACCCGCGACGAGCAGATGGTTCGGACCATGGTCCGCTACCTGCGAGACAACTACGACCGGCCGGTCCGGGTCCGGGACGTGGCGGCCCAGGTGCACGTGAGCGAGCGCCACGCGAGCCGGCTGTTCCGCGTCTTCACGGGGACGACGATCCACGCGTTTCTCGTCCGGTTGCGGCTCGAGATCGCCGCTCAGCGCCTGCTGGCCCGCGCGGCGAAGGCTGGTCCGGTCTCCATCGCGGAGGTGGCCCGCTCCTGTGGGTATCCCGACGTGCGCCACTTCACCACCGTGTTCCGGCGCCACTGGGGCGTCACGCCGGGTGCTTTCCGATCCGGCGACGGCACCGCTCACCTCCCCACCGACGGGCCCACCGACGGACCCACCGAGAAGCACCGTCCTCGGGCCCAGGTGCTGTCGTCGAGCGTGCTGGCACCGTGACGGCAGGTGTGTTGACGCTCCCAGAGCTCGCTGACTACGTTCCGTACGACACTCCGCGCGGCGGTCTTCCCGACGCGTTCGACGGCCGCGCCGGTCGCGGCGCGCAGATGGAGGTGCTGTTTGGCCCAGGCGGATCAGGTCTCGGACGCTCCCCAGCAGTCGGAGCGTGGTCCGGTCCCCGCTCGCGCGACCTTGTTCGACGTCGCGCTCCGCGCTGGTGTCTCCCGCTCGACAGCGTCCCGTGCCCTCACCGGGCGGGGCTACGCGGCACCCGAGGTGAAGGAGCGCGTCCGGAAGGCGGCGGAAGAGCTGGGGTACGTGCCCGACGCGAACGCCCGCGGGCTCAAGGCACGTCGCACGGCGACCGTCGGGCTCCTCGTGTCCGACTTGCGGAACCCCTTCTACGCCGAGGTCGCCGCCGGCGCGGGCGGTGTGCTCCGCCAGGAGGGATACACGATCGTGCTCGTGGACGACGCGGGCAGCGACGTGGAGGAGATGGCCGCGGCGCGGACCTTCCTCGCGATGCGCGTGGCGGGCGTGCTGCTCACACCGGTGTCCAAGGCGGCGAGCCAGTTCGTCCTCCGACACGGTGTGCCCGTCGTCGAGATCGACCGGCAGTTCTGCCGTGGCGAGTGCGACGCGGTGCTGGTCGACAACGTCACGGCGGCCCGCGAGCTCACGCGTCACCTGCTCGAGCTCGGCCACCGGCGCATCACGATGGTCGTCGACGAGATCGACTGGACGTCGAGTGCCGGTCGGGCCAAGGGATACCGGCAGGCGCTCGTCCAAGCCGGTCGACCGGTGGGTGACGAGGCGATCCTGTGCTGTGGGTTCGACCAGGCGCGTATCGAGAAGGAGGTCGCGGCGCTGCTGTCCAGCCGCCGTCGGCCGACCGCGGTCTTCGCCGCCAACAACCTCGTCGCCGCGGCGGTCTGGCGGCAGGCCAAGGCGCTCGGTCTGCGGATCCCCGAGGACCTGTCGTTCGTCGCGTTCGACGACTCGCCGTGGATGAGCATGGTGGAGCCAGGCATCACGACAGCGGGGCAGCCGGCGGCCGAGCTCGGTGCGCGGGCCGCGACGGTGTTGCTGTCGCGCATCGCCAAGCCCGGGCGTCCGCGCACCACTCGACTGGACTGCCCGCTCATCATGCGCGGCTCGACCGCGCGTCCGGCTCGGCGCACCCGTCAGACCCGTCCGACCTGACGCGTCCACAGCGATGTCGCGGTCTGTTCGTGGGTTCTGACGCAGCGTCACGCTGGCTCGCGGACGGGGCCGGCGTTGACGCCGCTTCGCGCCGGCCCTACGGTTCCTACGGTTATGGAAACGATCCCATGCTGCTCCTGACCGGGATGGCGGGAGCGAGAGGACGCGAGAAGCGGGCCGGCGAGCAGCGGGAGGGAGTGGCCGATGTCGAGGCCTCAGGCCGCACCGCGACGGACCCTCCACATGGTGGGCAACGCGCACATCGACCCGGTGTGGCTGTGGCGGTGGCCGGAAGGCCTCGCGGAGGCGAGGGCGACCTTCTGGTCGGCGATCCACCGGATGGAGGAGTACCCCGACTTCGTCTTCACCTGTGACCAGGTGGCGTTGCTGGCGTGGGTCGAGCAGACCGACCCCGCGCTCTTCGAGGAGATCCGCAGGCGAGTGGCCGAAGGTCGGTGGGTCAATGTCGGCGGCTGGTGGGTGGAGCCGGACTGCAACCTGCCGACGGGTGAGTCCTTCTGCCGCCAGGGCTTGTACGGCCAGCGCTACCTGGCGGAGAAGTTCGGCCGGAAGGCCACCGTCGGCCTCAACGCCGACCCGTTCGGCCACCACGCCAACCTCCCGCAGATCCTGCGCAAGCAGGGCCTGGAGGCGTACGGCTTCCTGCGGCCGGGTCCGCACGAGGCGACCTTGCCGGGCAACCCGTTCTGGTGGGAAGGCCCGGACGGCTCGCGCGTGCTCGCCTACCGCATCCCGCACGAGTACTGCAGCCCAGGCGCCGACATCGGCTACCACATCGACAAGGCGGTGGCCCAGCTGCCACCGGGCCTGACCGAGGCGATGGTCTTCTACGGCGTCGGCAACCATGGTGGCGGGCCCACGAAGGCCAACATCGACAGCATTCACCGGCTCGACGAGCTGGGCACGTACGGCGAGCTCGTGCTCTCCAGCCCGCCGGCGTACGTCGACGCGGTGCGCGCGTCCGGCGTCGACCTGCCGGTGTGGAAGGGTGAGCTGCAGCACCACGCCGCCGGCTGCTATGCCGCGCACTCCGGCATCAAGGCGTGGATGCGCAGCGCGGAGCACGCGCTCCTGGAGGCGGAGAAGTGGGCGCTCGTCGCCTCCCACGTGGCCGGCACGCGGTATCCGGACGAGGAGCTCACCCACGCGTGGAAGCTCGTCCTCTTCAACCAGTTCCACGACATCCTGCCGGGTACCTCGATCGAGCCCGCGTACGAGGACGCGCGGGACGAGCTCGGCGAGGCGCGCGCGATCGCGCGGCGCGTTGTCAACCTCGCCCTGCAGAGCATCGCGCGGGACGTCGACATCCCGCTCCGCGAGGGCGCCCAGCCCGTCCTGGTCTGGAACCCGCACCCGTGGCCGGTGCGCGCGGACGTCGAGTGCGAGTTCGGCCTCAGCGTCAACCTGGACCGGGTGGAGGACGACACCGGCCAGGCGGTCCCGGTGCAGCGCACCCGGCCGCTCGCCACCACGTCGAACCCCCGCCGGTTGGTCTTCCCGGTCGAGCTGCCGCCCCTCGGCTACCGCCTGTACTGGCTGCTGCCGGCCGAGGGGCTCACCCCGGCCGTGACCGGCGCAGGACGGCCCGCCGGGGGGACGCCCGGCGAGCGCGTCGTGATCGAGAACGCCCACCTCCGAGTCGAGGTCGACCCGACCACGGGCTGGCTGCGCAGCCTGCTCGACAAGGGGAGCGGCGCGGACCTGCTCGCCGGCGTCGACCGCCCGCACACGGTCGTCGCCGATGACCCGACCGACACGTGGGGGCACCGCGTCGTCTCCTACGCCGGCCCGGGGACGCCGTTCAAGTGTCAGTCGGCGCGGATCGTCGAGCAGGGCCCCGTCCGCACCGTCGTGCGGATCGAGAGCGGGTACGGCACCTCCACCTTGGTCGAGGAGCTGATCCTGGGCGCGGAAGCGCGACACCTCGAGGTGCGGGTGACCCTCGACTGGCACGAGCGGCTCAAGCTGCTCAAGCTGAGGTTCCCCACGGCGCTGCGGAACCCCGTCGCGACCTACGAGATCCCGTACGGCCACCTGGAGCGGCCCACCGACGGAGCGGAGGAGCCCGGGCAGTCGTGGGTGAACGTGACGGGTGAGCTGCCCGACGGGCGTCGGGCGAGTCTGGCCGTCCTCAACGACGCGAAGGCGGCGTACGACGTGAGCGGCCCCGACATCGGCATCACCGCCGTGCGGAGCCCGGTCTACGCCTGGCACGAGCCGCGACGCCTCGACCCCGACGAGCCCTACAGCTACCAAGACCAGGGCCGTCAGACGTTCCGCTACCTCCTGGTCCCGCATGACGGGGACTGGTGCGCGGCGGGTGTGCCTCGGCTCGCCGCCGAGCTCGCCCAGCCTCCGACGGCGACGTACGAGTCCTTCCACGCCGGGACGCTGCCCTCCGCACGCTCGTTCGCCCACGTCGAGGACGGCCCGATCATCCCCACCGTGCTCAAGCGGGCCGAGGACGGTCCCGAGCACGTCGTCGTCCGCGCCTACGACTCGTCCGGCGCGGGAGGACGGATGACCCTGCGGTTGCCGTTCCTGGATCGGGACGTCACGGTCGATGTCGCCCCGCACGAGATCACCACGCTGCTGGTGCCGACCGACCCCGACCGTCCGGTCGTGGCGGCGACGATCCTGGAGGAGCCGGTGTCCTGACGGTGCGACGCGCGGTCCGGACCACCACGGACAGATCCTCACGGAACGGGCGATCCGCCGAGGGAAACGCTGTGGCGTCCGACCCGCTTCTCCGTGAGGTCGGTCTCGTGGGATCGTTTTCTCGGTAACCTCAGGCCGGGCAGCCACCTGCCCGCGAGGACGCGTCGTGGGAGGGGACGAGATGCGTGAGCTGTTGGCTCGCCAGCTTGGCGACCACATCGAGACAGCTCGCAGCGTCGAGGCGCTGCTGCCCTTGGTCTGTGACATCGGAGAGCTGCTGTGCCGGACTTTCGCCCAGGGTGGTCGGCTCTACACGTTCGGCAATGGCGGCAGTGCGGCGGACGCGCAGCATCTCGCCGCGGAGATGGTCGGCCGCTACAAGCGGGATCGTCGCCCACTCCCGGCCGTCGCGTTGACGGTCGACCCCTCCGTGGTCACCTGCGTCGCCAACGACTACTCCTACGACGACGTCTTCGCCCGCCAGGTCAGCGCGTTAGCGCGTTCCGGTGACGTGGTCGCTGGCTTCACCACGAGCGGTCGCTCGCCGAACATCGTCCGTGGTCTCGCCGCCGCACGCGACGCTCGCGCGACGACGGTGCTCTTCGCGGCCGGTGGCGGTGGCGACGCGCTCCAGTACGCCGACTACGCGGTGCTCGTGCCGTCGCTCACCACCCCCCGCACCCAGGAGATGCACCAGCTGATCCTGCATCTGCTGAGCGAGTGGGTGGACGCGTGGGCGGCCGGCGAGGTGGACGAGAGCGGCAACGTCATCCAAGCCGTCACAGGGTGACGGTGGCGCGGACGGGGGACGGCATTCCCGGGTCGGGACAGGCGACGACCGGCGGTCACCGGACGTCGACCAGCGCCTCGGCGACCTGACCGAACCGCACCTGCCCCACCGTCAGGTCGACGGCGATCCGGGCGCGATCGGCTCGGATGCCGGCGGGCGGACAGAGGACGAACGGCACCCGAGCCTCCTGCCCACGGGCCAGCTGAACGACCTGTCGCCGTCGCGGCGTCCCCCATCCGGCCGGGAGGACCAGCTCGAGCACGACCGGCTCCGACTCGACCGCGCGGTCTGCCGTGACGCTGAGGGGGTTGCGCACGAGGACGGTCACCTCGGCGGAGGAGCCGGCCGCCACCCGGGAGCGGTACGGCAGGATCCGCGTCCCGAGGCCGAACCGGCCGAGGTCCACCTCGTCGAGCGGCAGCAGGGCGCGGTGCAGCTCCGCGAGCCGCCGTCCGTCCTCGAGCAGCCGATCCAGGTAGGCCTCGTCGACCCAGCGAGGCCGCCAGTGCCCGCTGACCATGAGGTCGGGACGCAGCTTGCGGTACAGCTCCGCGCTGCGGATGTAGTCGTCGTAGTGGAAGCCGTTGCGGTACTGGTAGTTGAGCACCTCGCTGCGCTGTCCCTGGACCCAGCCGCCGTCCTGCTGGTCGCCGGTGACGACGACGCGCACACCGTCGACCACTACCTCGATCGCGACGGCGTAGAGCGTGTGGCCGGGCAGCTCGTGGACGGTGAGCTCGTACTCTCGCCAGCGCACCGGCCGGCCGAGGGGAAGGACCCCGTCGGACGGGATCGGGTCGTACCACAGGCACGGCAGGTCGAAGGCGCGCGGCGCGTCGAGGATCGGTGTGATCGTCTCCGCGGTCCAGATCTCGGTGCCCTCGACCTCGCGGAGCAGGTTGAACCCGGCCACGTGGTCGTCGTGGTAGTGGGTCGGCATCGCGACCTCGACCCGCTCGACGCCGTGGTCGCGTCGCAGGCTGGTGAGCGGGGAGAGCAGCGGACGCCGCGAGGCTCGGTCGTTGCCGGCCATCGGCATGGCCGCGTCGTACCCGAAGTCGAAGAACAGCGCTGTGCCGTCCCGCGACAGGAGGGCGTACGTGGTGGCGAACGTGGTCCGACTGCGCAGCAGGTGAGGGGTCAGGGTCTCCCAGGTGTCGCCGCGGCGGGACGAGGCGTCCCACGGTCGACCCAGCCGCATCGAGGCGAGCGCGGCGAGCCGGTCGACGACGAGCGACAAGCCGGCCGCGGGGTCGTGGATCGGGTCACCGTGCGAGGGCAGGAGGACGTCGGGACGCTCGTCGAGGAGCGTCTGGCAGGAGTGAACGGTGGTCGCGAGACCCTCGATGCCGGTGTAGGTCCACTGCGTCGCCGCCAGCGACCACACCTGGCCGGGTCCGCGCACGAGGTCGCCGACGAACGCCAGCCGCCGGCCGTCGATGTCGACCAGGTAGGTGACCGAGCCGACGGTGTGGCCCGGTGTGGGCAGGGTGTGGACGTCGACGTCGCCGTATCGGCGAGTGCGGTACTCCGCGACGGTGCCCGTGACCGGGACCTGCTCCAGCAGCGAGAAGCGGTCCTCCCGCAGGTCGTATCCGTTGTCGAGCGGCCGGGTCCGCCAGTGCTCGTCGACGTGCGCGATGAGGTCGATCTCGACCGGGGGCACCCAGATCCGGATGCCTCGGCCCGCTGCACGGGCGAGTCCTTGCACCTGGTCGCGGTGGTGGTGGGTGACGAGGACGTCGGTCACCTCGCGGACACCGAGCTCGTCGAGGTGGTCGAGAACCGCGCCGCTGCCGAAGTCGACGAGGACCGCGCGGTCACCGGTGTGCAGGACGTAGACCTCGCAGGTGTCGGTGAAGGCGGAGACGTGCGGGCTGAGCCGCCGTGTCCGGCCGAAGGGGCGCACGCCCGAACCCTCGCGAGTCACCAGTCCTCGACGGGATGCGTGTACACGTCCATGTCCGACCGAGGAGTGTACAGCCGGTATCACTCTGCCGCCCTGTTGTGTGCGGAGAGTCACCGCTGCCTGAGTGCGGCGGCTTGGCGTTCGGATCCGGGCGGGCCCTCCCTGGCTGGATTGCCCTAGGTTGGTCAGGTCGTGCCCTCGCGACGACTGACGTCGACAGACGTTTCTGGTGAGTACTCGATGGCGACAACGTCCAGCGGGACAAACCCGACCGGAAGGCCCATCCCAGGCCAGGTGTGCCGCGTGGTCGGCCTGATGTCCGGGACTTCCTACGACGGGATCGACGTGGCTGTGGCGGATCTGTGCCTCGACGGCGAGGAGGTGCTGCTGCGGCCTCGTGGTGCCCTCGAGCAACCACACAGCGCCGAGGTGCGAGACCTCCTCACCGAGGTCCTGCCACCGGCCACGACGACGCTGGAGCAGGTCTGCCGGCTCGACACCCTCCTCGGGCAGGCGTTCGCCGAGGCGGCGGCCCGTGGGATCGCGGAGCTCGCCGGAGGGCACGCCGACCTGGTCGTCTCGCACGGGCAGACGGTCTTCCACTGGGTGGAGGACGGGCGGGCGCGTGGGACGCTCCAGCTCGGCCAGCCGGCGTGGATCGCCGAGCGCACCGGCGTCCCCGTCGTCTCCGATCTGCGCTCCCGGGACATCACACTGGGTGGACAGGGTGCGCCGCTGGTGAGCATCCTCGACGTGCTGCTGCTCCCGCCCGGGCCGCGCGCCAAGGCGGCCTTGAACCTCGGCGGGATCGCCAACATGACCCTCATCCGCCCCGACGGGAGCGTCCTCGCCTACGACCTCGGCCCGGCGAACGCGCTCATCGACCTCGCCTGCCGGCGCTACTTCGGCGAGCCCTACGACGTGGACGGCAGACGTGCCGCGTCCGGAACGGTGCACGACGCGCTCCTCGCCGCGCTGCTGGACGACCCGTACTTCGACCTCCCGCCGCCGAAGTCGACCGGCAAGGAGCTGTTCCACGCCGGCTACCTCGACCGGCGGCTGGCGGCTCACCCCGAGCTGCCCCCAGCTGACATCGTGGCCACGGTCACCGAGCTGACGGCGCGGCTCGTCGCGCGGGAGTGCGCGGCCCACGCGGTCGGTGAGCTCGTCGTGTCGGGAGGCGGCGTGCGCAACTCGTGGCTCATGCGCCGCATCGCGGAGCTGACCGGCGCCACGTCACTCGGCGCCGGGTCACCCGGAGCCGAGCCAGCCGCTGTCGAGCAAGCTGTGCTCGACTCAGCCGACGCCGACTCGCCGAGGGCTGGGCTGACCGATCCCGGCGGGCGAGGGCTCGTCCTACGCCCGATCGACGACCTCGGGCTCCCGGCCGACAGCAAGGAGGCGTACGCGTTCGCCCTGCTCGGCTTCCTCACCGTCCACGGTCTCCCGGCGACGGTCCCCGCCTGCACGGGCGCTCGCTCGGCGGCCCTCCTGGGGTCGCTCACGCCGGGGTCGGGACCCCTCCTGCTACCCTCCCCCGCCGGCAGCGTGCCGACCCGGCTCCGGATCCTGCACGGGGGAAGCGAGAGGATCGCACCATGACCGAGACGACGACCGAGAGCACCGAGACGACGAAGACCCAGGCGCCACTGGCGGACATCGGCGTCACCGGGCTCGCCACGATGGGCCGCAACCTGGCGAGGAACCTCGCCCGCAACGGCCACGTGGTGGCGGTTCACAACCGCACCCAGGCTCGGACGGACGCGCTGATCGCCGAGCACGGCAGCGAGGGGACCTTCGTCCCGACCAGCTCCCTGCGGGAGCTGGCAGCGGTGCTGAAGCGCCCCCGGACGGTGATCGTCATGGTCCAGGCCGGCGCTCCGACGGACGAGGTGCTGGACCAGCTCGCGGAGGTGCTCGAACCCGGCGACATCGTGGTCGACGGTGGCAACGCCCACTTCATCGACACCCGCCGACGCGAGTCGACGCTACGGGAGCGCGGCATCCACTTCGTCGGCGTCGGGATCTCCGGCGGCGAGGAAGGCGCGCTCAACGGGCCGAGCATCATGCCCGGCGGCACGCCGGAGGCCTACCAGACCCTCGGCCCGATCCTGGAGTCCATCGCCGCCAAGGTCGACGGCACCCCGTGCTGCACCCACGTCGGTCCCGATGGCGCGGGCCACTTCGTGAAGATGGTCCACAACGGCATCGAGTACGCCGACATGCAGCTCATCGCGGAGTCGTACGACCTGCTCCGCACCGTCCTGGGCAAGACGCCGGCAGAGCTGGCGGAAATCTTCCGCGGCTGGAACGAGGGGGACCTCGAGTCGTTCCTCATCGAGATCACGGCCGAGGTGCTCGCGACGAAGGACCCGCGCGGGGACCAGCCACTCGTCGACGTCATCCTCGACCAGGCCGAGCAGAAGGGCACCGGTCGCTGGACCGTCCAGATCGCCCTCGACCTCGGCAGCCCGGTGTCCGGCATCGCCGAGGCCGTGTTCGCCCGGTCCCTGTCGGCCCACGCCGCGCAGCGGGCAGCGGCTCGCGAGCTGCTGGCGGGGCCAACGGAGGCGGTCTCGATCGACGACCCGGACACCTTCGTCGGGGACGTTCGCCGGGCGTTGTACGCGTCGAAGGTCGTCGCCTACGCCCAAGGCTTCGACATGATCCGGGCCGGCTCCCAGCTGTACGACTGGAACATCGACCTCGGCAAGATCGCCACGATCTGGCGGGGCGGGTGCATCATCCGCGCCCGGTTCCTCGACCGGATCCGCGAGGCCTACGAGAAGCGACCCGACCTGCCGTCGCTCATGGTGGACCCGTACTTCGCGAAGGCGGTCAGCGAGGGGCAGGCGTCGTGGCGCCGTGTGGTGTCGGTGGCGGCCGCGGCCGGCGTTCCGGTCCCAGGTTTCTCGGCCACGTTGGCGTTCTACGACGGACTGCGGCGCGACCGGCTGCCCGCCGCCCTCATCCAGGGGATGCGGGACCTGTTCGGCGCCCACACCTACCGCCGGATCGACGCCGACGGCACGTTCCACCTCGACTGGTCGGGCGACAGGTCCGAGCGGGAGGCGTGAGCGCCGAGTCAGTCGCCGGGTGTCCTCCTAGGTGCCTGGCATTTCGATGACGTCACTCGGCACGGAGCAGGTGGTCGATCTCGGCCACCTGCTCCGGTCGTAGGGGGCCGAACTCCAAGGCCCGGGCGTTCTCCTCGGCCTGGGCGACGGTCTTGAAGCCCGGGATGGGGATGGTGCGCTCGCTCCGCGCCCAGATCCAGCCGAGCGCTCCCTGGGCGAGCGTGCGTCCCTCGCTGGTGAGGATCTCGCGGACTGCGTCGAGCCGTCGCAACAGGTCGGGCGCCGGTCGACCGTCGCGGAACCACCGCAGCCATGGCGCGTTGGCGCGGACGTCGTCGGAGGGCAGTCGGGTGTCCGCGGTGAACTTGCCGGTCAGCAGCCCCATCGCGAGCGGTGAGCGGTTGATGCTCGCCAGGTCGAGCTCGTCGCAGAGCCGCAGCATGGCGAAGGCGCTGCTGTCGGGGTCGAGCAGCTCGAACACGTTGAGCTGGTGCTGGACGGCCGCGCAGCGTCCGCCGGACGCGAAGGCCTTCATGCCCTCGACGTCATCGGTGCTCCAGCCGTACGCCCGAATCGTCCCGGCGTCGAGGAGGTCCTCCAGGACCGCGCGGACGTCCTGGGCTTGCGTCTCCGACAGGTCTCCGACGTGCAGCTGGTACAGGTCGATGTAGTCGGTGTTGAGACGGCGCAGGGACGCCTCGCACGCTCGCTTGATGTAGGCGGGAGAGGCGTCGGTGCCGGTGAGCTCGCGTCGCTCCTCGTCGTACGTGTAGCCGACCTTGGTGGCGATCACCACCTGGTCGCGGTGCGCGCCGAGGGCCCGGCCGAGCACGCGCTCGCTGTGGCCGGTGCCGTAGGCGTCGGCGGTGTCGAAGAAGGTCACGCCGAGCTCGACGGCGCGGCGGATGGCGCGGGTGGACTCGGCGTCGTCCACCTCACCCCACCCGTCCGGCTGGCCGAACATCGAGAACGGTCCGCCGATCGCCCAGCATCCGAGGCCGAGCGCGCTCACCTCGATGTCGGACCGCCCCAGACGGCGGGTGGTCGCGTTGTTGATCTGCATGCCAGGATGCTAGGCAACGTTGGCCCGGGTTACCGATCCATTTTCAATCGCCGATCCCAGACCAATCAGCGGACTCTCCCAAAGCACAGCGGACGGCGGCCTACGACTCGCCCGAATCGCCGGGTTATCAGATCCGTCGGCCGGTGCGGGGGTCGAGCGGCCGATCCAGGACAGCGACTCGTACGCTCAAGAGCGTGGTCGACACCCCCCGTACGCGTTACGCCTACCTCGGCCCGGCTGGGACCTTCACCGAGGCCGCGCTGCGGACCCTGCCGGACGCCGAGCAGGCGGAGCTGACCCCGGCGGACACGGTGCCCGCCGCGCTCGACGCCGTCCGCTCCGGCGCCGCCGACGCCGCCGTCGTGCCCATCGAGAACTCGGTGGAGGGCGCGGTGCCCGTCACGCTCGACGAGCTCGCCAACGGGCACCTCATGATCACCCGGGAGATCCTCTTGCGGGTCTCGTTCGCCCTGCTGGCCCGACCCGACACCCAGCTGGAGGACTGCAAGCGGATCGTGACCCATCCGCACGCGGCGGCCCAGTGCCGCCAGTGGCTGGCCGAGCGGCTCCCGCACGCCGAGGTCCTGCTCGCCTCCTCCACCGCGGCCGCGGCCGCCGCCGTCGCCGAGGAGACGTCGGAGTTCGACGCCGCGATCGCGCCGCCGGTCGCCGCCCGGCACTACGGCCTGGACGTGCTGGCCAGCGAGATCGAGGACACCCCGGATGCGGTGACCAGGTTCGTCGTGGTCTCCCGTCCGGCGCCGCCGCCGGCGCCTACCGGGGCGGACAAGACCTCCGTCGTCGCGTTCATTCGAGACGACCACCCAGGCGCGCTGCTCGAGATCCTGGAGGAGTTCGCGATCCGGGGCATCAACCTCACCCGGATCGAGTCCCGGCCCACGAAGGAACGGCTCGGCAAGTACTGCTTCTCGATCGACTGCGAGGGTCACCTGACCGAGGCCCGGGTGGGTGAGGCCCTCATGGGCCTGCGTCGGGTGTGCGCCGAGGTGCGCTTCCTCGGCTCGTATCCGCGGGCGGACGGGGTGCGGGTCTGCCCACGGCCCGGCACCACCGACGCCGACTTCGCCAGCGCCGCCGCGTGGCTCGCGGCGTTGAAGGAGGGCCGCGTCTGACGGACCCGGTCCGAGAGCTCACCCTGAGCGCGCGACGGTGGAGACCTCGGGGTCCTGGCGTGCTTTCGGTCCCACTCAGCCGGTCTCGCGAACCCGGAAGGGCGCGTAGTAGTTGCGGGGCGCCCGACGTGGCTCGTAGCGCGCTCGCGGCAGGTCGTCGACGACGCGGGTCGACCACCACAGCAGCCGCTCGGTCAGCCGGGCGCGCACGTCGCGGAGGTCCGGATCGTCCCACCGGTTGTCGAGCTCCATCGGATCCCGCTCGAGGTCGTAGAGCTCACCGCGTCCGGTGACGTCGTAGAGCAGCTTCCACCGCCCGTGCCGCAGCATCCTGGTCGTCCCGCTCTGGGTCACGCTGTTGAGCTCGTCGTACGTCGGCCCCTCGTACGGGAAGTGCAGCGGTATCCGGGCGTCCTCCTCGTACGGCAACCCGCCGAAGCCACGCTCGGCGTAGATCTCGCCGAACTCCTCCACCGGGTAGTCCGCACCGGTCAGCAGCGGCCACAGGCTGCGTCCTTGCACACCGTCGGGAATGTCGGCGCCGACCACCTCGCACAAGGTCGGGAAGACGTCGACCAGGGAGACGAAGTCGCGGTTGTTGTCGTGCGCTCGCACGCCCGGTCCGCGCACGGCGAACGGGACGCGCATGAGCGCCTCAGGCATGCCGGCGCCCTTGCGCTGGAGGCCGTACTCGCCGACGTAGTCGCCATGGTCGGCGAGGAGGATGATGAGGGTGTCGTCGAGGCAGCCGTCGTCGTCGAGCCAGGTGACGAGCCGCCGAATCTGGTCGTCGATGAGCCGGAGCATGCCGCAGTAGGTGGCCCGGTAGCGGCGCCACAGCCGGTCGTACCCTGGGCGCTTGCTCTCCAGCAGATCCGCGAGCCAGCGCCACGCCCCACCCTTGGCTCGGGCCGCCTCCGGACCGCACAGTCGGTCAGGGACGACCTCCTCCGGAAACATCGAGAAGTACGGTTCCGGCGCCTGGTAGGGGTTGTGCGGCTCCGGGAACGACACCCAGCCGAAGAACGGTCGGCCGCGGTCGCGGCGGGACAGCCCCGCGATCGCGTCGGAGACGATGCGGTACGGGAACTGGCACTCCAGTGGGAACGGCGTCGGCTCCGTGGTCGGCCCATGGTCGATCGAACGCAGCCAGGCGGAGAACGCCTGGTCTTGCTGGCTGCCCTCCGGGCCGCGCTCGTGCCAGTACGGGCCGGCGAAGCTGTCGAAGTCCTGCCGCCCTCGGTACATGTGGGTCTTGCCGGCGAAGTGCAGGGAGTAGCCAGCCCGACGGAGCACGTCGAGCAGGTCGTCGCCGCGCAGGACGTGGTGCGTGGCGGAGTTCTGCCGAACCCGGTGCGCGGTGGGGAACCGTCCAGTCAGCAGGCTCGTGCGGGCCGGTACGCAGGCGGGCGAGGTCGTGTACGCGTTGCGGAAGCGCGTCCCGGCTGCGGCGAGGGAGTCCGTGAACGGCATCGTGTCCAGCGGGAAACCCTCGCCGGCGGTGAAGCCGGCTCGGTGCTGGTCGGTCATCACCAGCAGGATGTTCGGCAGCTCGGTCATGCGCGCCCCTTCGCGGTCGTCGACGTCCTGGCCCCCTGGTGTCAGTCCACGGCGACGAGTCAGTCCTCGGCGAAGAAGAACTGCTGGGGGTTCGCCGGCATCAGGTTCGCGTGCAGCCAGCCGGTGATCGAGACCTTCGGCACGTTGCGGAGCTTGGCATGCACCAGGCCGTACTCCCGGCCTCGCAACGCGACGCCCATGCAGTAGAACTCCTCGGCCGCGATGTCGAGGATCGCCCGCATGAGCTGGTCCTGGCGTGCGGGATCACTGGTGGCGAGCAGCTGCCGGTACAACGTGATCTGACGTCGTGCCGCTGGCGGCGGTGTCTCGGCGCGCTCGTCCTTCGGATCGAAGTACCAGAAGTACCACGGCATCGCGTACCGGGTGTTGAAGTTGTACGGCATGTAGTAGAAGGGGTCCATGGTGGCCCCGAGCCCACCACCGCCGATCCACACGCAGGCGTCGTGAGCGTTGGCCTCCATCCGTTCGAAGAACAGGTTCTGCTGCTCGCTCCGCACGCTCATGTCGACACCGACCGCGCGCCAGTGCTGCCGCACCAGCTCCAGCGCGTCGATCAGGTCGGGAAAGTTCGTGGTGACCTCGACCTGGAAGGAGAGCGCTCGGCCGTCCGGGCGGAGTCGCCGGCCGCGTGCGTCCTTCCTCGGGAGGGCCCTGTCCAGGTACTCCGTGGCCTTCGCCGGGTCGTACTCGGTGTACTGCTTGGCGAGCCGCTCGTGGTAGAAGGGCGACTCGGGGCGGGGCGCGGCCTGCCACGGCTCGCCCTGGCGTTGAAAGACCGCGGTGATGATCTCGTCGCGATTGATCGCGTGTGACAGGCCGATACGGAAGTCCTTGTTCTGGAAGACCTCCCGCAGCGCGCGGTCCTTGTGGGTGAGGTTCAGCATGATGATCATCTGGTTCATCTGCTGCGGGATCGTCTCGAAGAACTCGTATCCGCCCTCCTCACGGCTGCGTCCGAACACCGGCTTGTTCCGCAGCGTCGTGATGTCGCGGTCGACCAGGTGGAACTCACCGTTGGTGGCGCGGAGGACCGCGGTCTCCTCGTCCTGCACGAGCTCGAACACGACCCGGTCGATGTAGGGGAGCTGGCGCCCGTCCGGATCGACCTTCCAGTAGTAGGGGTTGCGTACCGCCACGGGGCGACGTGAGTCGGCGACCGCGGTGGTGAGCTGCCAGGCGTCGATGACCGGGCGTTCCGGGTTCTCCTGCCGGTTGGCTTTCGACCAGAACAGGTCCACCCAGGAGTCGCTGTCGGACTCGGCGACCAGCTTCTCGACGTCGACGTAGTCCGGGTGGAAATCCTTCAGGTAGTGCGCTGGGAAGTCGGTGATCGGCGTCCCGCGCTGGGTGGCGAGGTTGGTGAGGAACAGACCGTTGGGTTGCGGGAAGCGGAACACGACCGTGTGGTCGTCGAGCTTGGCGACCTCGAACGGCTTGCCGTCGACCGCCAGCCAGTCGATCGGCACCGGGGTGAGCTCGCGGTTGCTGGCGACGCTCGTGTACCAGAACAGGATGTCGTCGGCGGTGAACGGCTCGCCGTCCGACCACTTCATGCCCTTGCGGAGCCGGAAGGTGTACTCGGCGCCGTCGGCGCCGACCTCCACGCTTTCCGCCACGTTGGGAATGACCTGGTCGGCGGTGAGGTCGGTCTCGATGCCGGGCTTCCAGCGAACCAGGTTCTCGTAGCCGATCGTCGTGTTGACGTCGACGACCTCGTGGAGTCCGAGCAGGATCAGCTGACCGCCGTAGCGGCCGATCTCCTTCAGTGGCTCGACCACCATGGGATTGTCCGGAAGCCGCTCGCTCAGCGGCGGAAGCTCGCCGGCGGCGACCTGCTCGGCCAGCTGCGGGGGCTCCTTGCCGTCGCGTTGACGGGCGCTCGGGCTGGGTTTGCCCCGCGGCTGGGTGGAGAGGGCGTCGCAGGCCGAGGCGACGACGAGGCCGAGGCTGGTCATCGTCAGGGCGGCGCGCCGGGTGTACGTTCGCCGACCCGCTCGCCGGCTGGTGGACTCGTCCATGGCGACCTCCGCTGCCTGTTTACACCGGTGTATGCACCGGTGTAAAGACACCGGTGGCGGTCACGTCGGGACAACGGCGGGATACGGTGCCACCCAGCGACGAGCCACCCAGCGACGACGGTCCCACCACCAGGGTGGGTGGTCAGGGCACGCCTGACGACACGGCGAACAAGGCGAGACGGAGATGGTGGACGGGATGGTGCGTGGACAGGCGCGCCGGCCGCGACTGGCCGATGTGGCGGCGCGCGCGGGCGTGTCGAAGAAGACCGTGTCGAACGTGGTCAACAACCATCCGTTCGTCGCCGAGCACACCAGGAAGCGAGTTCTCCAGGCGATCGAGGAGCTGGGCTATCAGCCCAACCTGTCCGCGCGCAACCTCGCGCGAGGCCGGACGGGGGTCATCGCGCTCGTCATCCCGCAGCTGGACATGCCCTACTTCAGTGAGCTGGCCCGGCACGTCGTCGAGGTCGCGCAGCAGCGTTCGTGGGTGGTGCTCATCGAGCAGACCTTGGGCGACAAGGACCTTGAGCAAGAGATCATTGACGGCAGGCTGTGCCGGCGGATCGACGGCATGATCTACAGCCCCAGTCGGATCAGCGCCGCGGCGCTGCGCCGCCGGACGAGCTCGACCCCGATCGTGCTCATCGGCGAGGTCATCGATGACGCCACGCTGGACCACGTCTCGATCGACAATGTGGCGGCCGCGCGGACCGCGACCCAGCACCTCATCGACCTTGGCCGACGACGTGTCGCCGCGATCGGCGCGATGGGGCGCCGCGCCCGAGGCGCCGCTCGGCAACGGCTCGAGGGCTACCAGCAGGCGTTGACCGAGGCGGGCTTGCACGTGGATCCCGCACTCATCGGCCAGGCCGCTCGGTACGTCGGTGAGATCGGGGCCGCCGCCATGGACCAGCTGCTCGACCTCGACGACCCACCCGACGCGGTGTTCTGCTTCACCGACCTGCTGGCCCTGGGCGCGCTCCGAAGCATCCACCGACGTGGTCTACGTGTTCCCGAGGACATCGCGATCGTCGGGCACGACGACATTCCCTACGGGCGGATTGCCGTTCCCTCCCTCACGACGATCTCACCGGACAAGCGGGCGATCGCGGAGACCGCGGTCGACTTGCTGGACCGGCGGGTGTCGAGTCGAGCAACGCTGCCCCCGCGTCGGGTGCATGTCGGCTTCCAGCTCGTCGTTCGGGAGAGCACCATCGTTCGAGAGAGCACCGTCGTTCCGGAGAGCACGGGAGCCTTGTCGACTCCGCGGTCCTCGGCACGGCGGGTGACCGCCCTCGACGGCTGAGTGTCGCGACGACGCGAACGGGGAGCGACCGCGGCCAGGCCCGCCGTCTGGCGGACCTGACGCGGTGAGCTGTCGGCCCGGCGGCCGGGGCAGAGACGGGGCGGGGCGCAGCCAACCGCCGAGCCGTGCAGTCAGAGCTTTCCCGACAAAGTCGACATAAGCACACACGTCACGCGCATACGACGCGTTTCACGCATACCGTATGCAGGTTACGCATACCATACAACGTATCGCAATCGTCTCGCTACGCTTCGGTTATGGCATCCGGTGCTCGAAGCTGTGCCTGTCCGTGCGGGTGCGAGGGCAGGCTCGCGCGTGACAACGCCGGCCAACTCTGCTCGCCGTGCTCGCGGCACAAGGCGAGCGCACCGGCGACAGCGCCCCAGATGGGACCGGAGTTCTGGTCGACACCAGAGATGCAGCGGGCGAGGGAGACCCGCGACATGGGTGCGGTCTCCGTCGCCTACCGCACCCACCCCGCGCACGGCCGGATCATCCCCCAGGAGTGGGTCGCCTCCTGGGTCGGGATCACGCAAGCCCAGGTCTCGCGCATCGAGCACGGTCGCAATCGCGTCCGCACCCTCGACGCGCTCGCGAGCTGGGCCGAAGCACTGCGCATGCCGGCGGACTACGCGTGGTTCGACATCACCTACAAGCCGCCGCCTACCAAGCCGACCAAGAGCACGTCGGCTCCCAAACCGTTGACCCCCAGACCGTTGACCCCCAGACCGTTGACCCCCAGACCGTTGACGCAGCACGCGACGGGGGACCGTCACGGAACGGCCCGCCAACGAGGGCCGCTCCAGGCGACCCGTCACTCAGTGGGCAGGGACACTGACAGCTTTGGAGAAGACAACGACATGCACCGCCGTACCCTGTTGGGACTCTCCCTGGTTGGCATTCCCGCCTCCCAGAGCGAGTCGTGGGATCGTCTGGCGCGGGTGCTGGACAGGTCGACGACCCTCGACCTCGCGTCCGTGGAGCATCTCGAACGCCGTACCGCGGAGTTGTTCCGACGAGAGGAGACGGTACCCGCGCGAGAGCTGACGCCCGCGCTCAACGACCACCTCCGTCGGCTGGGCCGGATTCTCAAAGGAAGTGTCCCGAGCGCTCTGGAAGGCCGGCTCCTCTCCACTGTCGGAGAGTCGTTGGCGTTGTACGGCTGGCTCGCGTTCGACCGGGGCGACTACGCGAGCGCTCTTCGCTGGTATGACAAGGCGGCGGCTGCGGCCCGGAAGGCAGGGGACGGCCCCTTGCTCGCCTGCGTCCTCACCTACCGCTCCTACCTGGAGGAGGCCGCCGGACGACTGACCCAGGCCCGTGACGTGCTGATCGAGGCCGAGGGCATGGCGCGAGGACGAAGCCATGCCGCCACCCGTTCGTGGATCGCCGCTCGACTGGCCGAATGCCAGGCAGGGTTGCGTGAGGAGGCGGAAGCCCTGCGCGCGCTGGAGCGGGCCACGACCGCGTTCGACTACGCCGAGCCCGAGCAGGAACGTGTCTGGACGAGGTTCTACAACGGGTCCCGGCTCGGCAGCCTCACCGTGACGACGTACGTCCGGCTGCGTCACCGGGGTTTGGAAAGCGTGGCAGACCAGGTGATCAGTGCCCTCCCGGACACCGACGCGAAGGTGAAGGCGATCATCCTCGCCGACGTCGCGACCGCGCAGATCTACCGGCAGCAGTACGAGCGCGGCGCGGAGCTGGCTCACGAGGCGCTGGACGTCACGCTGGCGCAGGAGGCCAGCCTGGGCAGCCGACGGCTCCGCGAACTTCATCAGCTGATCGCCCCGCGGCGGGACGTCGCCGTCCTCTCCGACCTGTCCGCCCGGCTCGCCACCCTGGTGTAAGCCCTCAGGTCCCGCCGGGGGCGATCGGGAGACCCGCCGCGGATCAGCGGCGGGTCTCCTGCGTGATCCAGTCCAGGTAGGCCGAGCTCCCACCGGTGACGGGAGTCGCGACCAGCTCCGGGACCTCGTACGTGTGGTGAACCTTGACGTGAGACTCCAGGTCGGGGAAGCGCTCGGCGGTGGTCTTGAACACCACCATCCACTCCTTCGACTCGGTGACCTTGCCGTCCCACCAGTAGGTGGAGGTCAGCGGTCCCACGACCTGGGCGCACGCGGCCGTCCGCGCTTCGACGGCGGACCGAGCCAGGGTGCGTGCCCTCTCCTCGTCGTCGCACGTCGTCGTCACGAGCAGGTGTTCGTGCTGCATCCCGGAAGGCTAACCGTGCGGCGACGCGAGCCCGGTGACCTCGCGGTCGGGCGTGGGCGTGCCGGTGAGCGTCAATAATTTCGGGGTGGACGATCCGTTCGGGACGGCCGCCATCCGCGACCGGGTGCTCGCGGCCTGGCAGGCCTCGCCAGCCCGCTTTCGCGAAGACGCCAACACCGAAGAGGACCTCGCGCTCGGCGGCTACCGTGACCGACTCATCGTCGAGCTCGCCCAGAACGCCGCTGACGCCGCCGCCCGGGCCGGGGTGCCCGGACGCCTCCGGTTCACCTTGCGTGACGACGAACGCGCGCGGGCCGAGTCGGGCGGCCCGGTCCTGGTCGCCGCCAACGTCGGTGCTCCCCTCACCGCCGCGGGTGTCGAGGCGCTCGCGACCTTGCGCGCCTCGGCGAAACGGGACGAGGTCGGCCAGTCGTCGGACGACCAGCTGCCAGTGGGTCGGTTCGGCGTGGGCTTCGCGGCGGTCCTCGCGGTGACCGACGAGCCCACGATCGTGTCCCGGAGCGGCGGCGTGCGGTTCTCTCGCGCCGACACCGTGGCGTTGGTGGAGCAGGCGGCGGCCACCGCACCCGGCCTGGGGGCGGAGCTGCGCCGGCGCGGCGGGCACGTCCCGGTGCTCCGGCTACCGTTCCCCGCCGAAGGGGAGCCTCCGGAGGGCTTCGACACCGCCGTCGTCCTACCCCTGCGGGACGAGGCCGCGGCCGACCTGGTCCGTCGCCTCCTCGCCCAAGCCGACGACGCTCTCCTGCTGGCCCTGCCGCGACTCGCACGCGTGGAGATCGACGTCGACGAGTCCGGCGTTCGGGTCCTGGAGAACGTCGACAGCCGCTGGCACTCCTACCGCTGCGGCGGCACCTGGACGGCGGAGGAGCGGGCGCGTCTCCTGGCCGACCGGCCCACCGAGGAGAGGGATCGACCGTTCTGGTCGGTGCTGTGGGCGCTGCCGAAGGTCAGCACGGACGCTGAGCCGCTGGCGGGTGCGGGCGACACCCTCGCCACGCCCAGCGTGGTCCACGCACCGACTCCCACTGACGAGCCGTTGTCGCTGCCGGCCATGCTCCTCGCGTCCTTCCCGCTCGACCCCACGCGCCGGCACGTCGCGCCCGGCCCGCTCACCGATCGTCTGGTGGAGGAAGCGGCCACGGCGTACGCCGAGCTGGCGCGCCAGCGCGCGGAGGCCGGCGACGACGTGGTGGCGCTGGTACCCGTGGGGCTGGCGGCGGGGCGGCTCGACGCCGCGTTGCGGGAGGCCATCCTCCGCCGGCTCCCCGACACGCCGATCCTTCGCACAGTCGCGGGTGGCGTCGTGCGGCCTCGGGACGCGGTCGCCATCGATGGAGCCGACGACTCCCTCCTACGCCTGCTCGCCCCCGTGGTGGGTGGGCTCGTCCCCTTCCGCCGTCGTGACCAGGCGGCCTACGACGCGCTCGGTGTCCGCCGGCTCTCGCTGGCCGACCTGGTGGACGAGCTCGCCGGACAGGCCACCGCCTTCCCACCGCGCTGGTGGCACGACCTCTACGTGGCCTTGGCGCCTGCCGCCGCGGACCCGGGTCTGCGGGACGCCCTCGGTGCGCTGCCCGTCCCGTTGGTCGACGGGCGCGTCGTTCGAGGCGCCCGCGGGCTCCTGCTGCCCGGCGCCGCCGGTGTGTCGGCGGAGGCGCTCGCCGTGTTCGCGCCGTACGGGTTGCGCCTGGTCCATCCGGAGGCCGCCGCCGACGCGGCCTCCGACGCGCTCGTTCGCTTGGGCGCGACCATGGCAGGGCCGCGAGCGTTGCTCGAGGACGGCGCCGTGCGGGTGGCCGTGGAGAACTCCCTCGACGCCGAGGATCCCACGGCTGTGTCGGACAGCGTCCTCTCCCTCGTCGCCGCGGCGCTCGACGCCGGCGAGCTCACCCACGAGGAGCTGCCTTGGCTGGGCGACCTCGCCCTGCTCGACGCGGAGGGCCAGTCGGTCCCGGCCAACGGGCTCGTGCTGCCGGGGTCCCCCGCGCACGAGATCCTCGATCCGGAGGAGTTCAGCACTGTCAACGACTCCTTGCTCCAGCGGTGGGGTCCTGAGGTGCTCCAAGCCGTCGGCGTCGCGCGCGGACTGAGCGTCCTCACCGCGACCGACGTGGACGTGGCCGCGCTGCCCGACCACCTCGCCGACCTCGACGACATCGAGGCCTGGGCCCATGCCGCCCTCGACGCGCTCGCCAGCGAAGGGCCCGATGAATCGCCGGGCGTGCTCGGTGCTCGGGTCGACGAGATGAGCGCCATTCGGGACCTGGACTTCGTCCGGGACGACGCGTGGCCACGCGCGCTGTCCCTCCTCGCCAGCGAGCGGGAGACCCGGCAGGCCCTGGCCGAGCCGGTCCGCGTGCGGGACGTGGAAGATCCCGACCGGGTGGTCCGGGTGTCGTCGTACACCGCGTGGTGGATTCGCCGGCACGTCCGCATCGACGGGCAACCGATCACGGCGTTCGCCGACCCGGACGCGGACCCCGCGCTCGCCGCGCTGCTGGCGGAGCCGCCCGCGTGGGTGGCCGACCTCGACCCGGGGATCCGCGCCGCGCTGGGCCTCGTCCGCACCATCGGCGACCTCGACGCGCGAGGTGTCCGGCGGATCCTCGACCGTCTCGCCGACCCCTCCCTCACCGTGCCGGTGGAGACCATGCTGGCCTTGTGGGCGCAGTTCGAGGACCTGGACTCCTCGGCGCTCGAGGGCCCGGCGCCGGAACGAGTTCGGGTCCTCACCGGCGACCGGACCCAGGTGGTGTCCACCCGCGACGCGGTCGTCGTGGACGACCCCATGTGGGCGCAACGGACGGACCTCGGTGGCCAGGTGCTCGCGTCCGGTGCCGCGGCGGACACCCTCGCCGATCTGCTCGACATCCCGCTCGCCTCGGAGTCGGCGGAGGGCGTGGTGAGTGACGACGGTGTCCGGCTGCCCGTTCCGACCGCGGTCCGTCGGCTCCTGCCCGAGGTCCCGCGGGCATGGTGGGAGCACGACGACTTGCGGGTCGACGGGCATCCGGTCGACTGGTGGGTCGACGACGAGGGCCGGCCGCACGCGGCCACGGGGGAAGGGTTGGCGCGAGCGTTGGCGTGGGCGGCTGGCCGGTGGGACCAGCGGCACGCGATCGCCGCCGTCCTCGCCGAACCGGACCGCTTGCCCGAGCTGCTCGCCGAGTCGGTCTACGACGACTGAGCGACGCATCGTGCTGGACCCGAGGCCGTGTGGCGGCCCGTGGCAGACCGCGGTTCGGCGCGAGGGGTGGTCTAGCGGTCGGCCGGCACGCGGACCAGGAGGACACCCGGCTCGATCTCGCAGCGCAGCTCGTGGCCGAATTCGATGACGTCCCCGTCGAGCTGGCGTGGACAGGCGTCCTCCGCGCGGATCACCACCCGACGGCCCCGCCAGGTCCGCAGCCGTTCGTCCTGTCCCTTGGAGCGTCGAACGACACGCCAGGCCAGCGCCGGCCAGTCCGTCAGCCGACGCGGCGCCACCGCGACCACGTCGAGGAGGCCGTCGTCGGGCCGAGCGTTCGGCAGGAGGGACAGGCCGCCGTGCAGTGTCCCGACGTTGCCGACGAGCACGGTGCGAACCCATCGCCGGACCGGAGGCTGGTTGTCCACGGCGATCTCGACCCGGACGGCGGGGAAGGACAGGTTGCGCACGATGGAGACCACGTACGCGGGCCAGCCCATGCGAGCCTTCAGCTTCGGCGGCGCCTCGCCCACGACGGCCGCGTCGAGGCCCAGCCCTGCCATGACGGCGAAACGGTCGGTCGGCAGGTGATCGCCTTCGACGCGGACCAAGTCGAGCGCGCGGTTGCGCCCGGTCAGGGCGACCCGGACGGCGGCGGACAGGTCGAGCGGCAAGCCCAGGTTGCGCACCAGCAGGTTGCCCGTGCCGACCGGCAGGATGCCGACTGGGACGCCCGTGCCGGCCAGCTCCCCGCAGACCACCCGGACGGTCCCGTCGCCCCCGGCGGCGATGACCAGGTCGACCTTGGCCTCGAGGGCGGCGCGTGCCATCGCGTGTCCTGGGTCGTCCGGCGTCGTCTCGAACCACAGCGGCTCCGCCCAGCCTGACTTCGCCGCCTGGCGCTCGACGAGGTATCGGAGGTAGTCGCCGTCCTCCACCTTGGACGGGTTGAGGATGACCGCGACCCGCTGCCGGGAGCCGAAGCGGCGGGTTCCGCGTGGACGGGGGAACCGTCGAGCCACGCCGCCGACCAGGGCGGTGAGACCGAGCGCTCCTACGGCGAGTGCCCAGCCGGCGAGGACGTCGGAGAGGTAGTGGACGGCCAACGCCATCCGGTCGAACCCGACGACGAGCACGAAGGCGATGCCGGTCGACCACGCGGCGGTCCGGACCCTCCGCGACACGCCCGGCCGGCTCAGCACCAGCAGGAGCGCCCCGACAACGAGGGCCGAGGTGAGGGCGTGCCCGGAGGGGAGCGCGCTGGCTGGGATCCGCACCGCCGCGACGGGCGGTCGAGGACGAGCGATGAGGCTCTTCAAGCCGTACTCGAGGACGACGCCGAACGCGACCGTGCCCAGCAGCCAGGCGGCGAGGCGTCGTGACCCGCGTCGGAGCAGGACGGCCGCGACGATCACGCTCACCCCCCGCAGCACCCACGGTGCGGTCAGGTGCGCGAGCACCAGGAGAACCTCGATCGCGACCGGTTGGTCGAACAAGCTGGCAAGTCCACGGGCGATGGCCCGGTCGAGGCCGACGATCGGGGGCCACCCGGCCAGGACGAGGACGACGATGGCGACGAAGACCCCGCCACCGAGCACGGCGGCGAAGGCCGCCTGTCGTTCGGTCACCCCCACCGGAACCTGGGTGGTGGGTCGGGTGGGTCTCGAGCGTCCCGCGACCGTGGGCGGGCGCTCGACGCGTGGACTCGACCTCAGCGGGGTGTCGGCGGGTGGGCGCTCGCGCTGCCGACGCTCGGCGCGGTCGAGCGTGGCCCGGCCGGAGTGACCGGGGCCGGAGGGATCGCGCTGGACTGGTCGGATGGGTTGATCTCGGCGGCGGGGTCGATCGAGGCGGGGTTGATCGAGGCGGGGTTGCTCTCCGGACGGGTGGGGTCGGTCAGGGCGTGGCCGTTCCGGCCGCGCCGAGGACTTTCCGGAGGACAGGTCCGGATTCCACCGGTGACGGCGTGCTGGGCCGGGCTGCCGCGATGGTCCGACCTCGCCGGAAGGGTCCGGCCGCCGGTCGGATCGTCGAGTGACCTCCGAGGTCGACTCGACCGGTCGAGTTCGCGCCGAAGGCTCCGTTCGCGAGTCTTCGTCCGGTGGCGAGTCAGCGCGCGAGGTCCACGCTCGCCATCGGCCGCCCCGCGCGGCGCGACGAGGCCGGCCCCTGGTGCTCTCTCGCCGCGCACCCGACGCCGCCGCGTCCTCCGGCGGCGGCGCACCGCCCTGGTCGCTCACGGAAGGCATGTCTACCCCTCGCCCTCACCGGGACGTCTCACCGGGGCGGGCTGGGGTTTCGCTCCGCGCTCTCCTCGGGCGGTCCCGGGTCGCCGCTCGCTGACCAGGGAGCCGGCGGACAGATCGGGATGGACAGCACGTGGACCCGCACCGGAAACCGGTGGCGGATGGGGTCGGGTGGCCGGTTACGCTCGATGCCGTGATCGACCCCAAGCTGCTGCGCGAGAATCCCGAGCGAGTGCGCGAGAGCCAGCGACGGCGCGGCGCCTCGGTGGAGCTGGTCGACCAGGTGCTCGCCGCCGAGGAGCGTCGCCGGTCGGCGATCGCGTCGTACGAACAGCTCAGGTCGGAGCAGAAGGGGCTCAGTAAGCAGATCCCGCGTGCGCAGGGAGACGAGAAGCAGCAGCTTCTCGCGCGCACCCGCGAGCTGGCCGCACAGGTCAAGGCGGCCGAGGCGGCGATGGCCGAGGCCGAGCAGGAGTACCAGCGGCTCAGCCTCCAGATCGACAACCTCGTCGAGGACGACGTGCCCCCGGGTGGGGAGGACGACTACGTCGTGCTCGAGGAGGTCGGCCAGCCGCGCGACTTCGCCGCCGAGGGGTTCGCGCCGCGCGACCATGTGGACCTTGGCCGGATCCTCGGTGCGATCGACGTCGAACGAGGGGCCAAGGTGTCCGGCGCGCGCTTCTACTACCTCACCGGCGTCGGTGCCCTGCTGGAGCTCGCCCTCGTCAACATGGCCGTGGACCAGGCGTTGAGCTACGGGTTCACGCCGGTGATCCCGCCGTCCCTGGTCAAGCCCAGGGCGATGGAGGGCACCGGCTTCCTCGGCCAGGCCGCCGACGACGTCTACCGGCTCGAGCGGGACGACCTCTACCTCGTCGGCACCTCCGAGGTTCCCTTGGCCGCCTACCACAGCGACGAGATCCTGCGGGCCGACCAGCTGCCGCTGCGCTACGCCGGCTTCAGCCCGTGCTTCCGGCGCGAGGCCGGCTCCTACGGCAAGGACACCCGCGGCATCATCCGCGTCCACTGGTTCGACAAGGTGGAGATGTTCTCCTTCTGCCACCCCGACGAGGCGCGGGAGGAGCACCGTCGCTTCCTCGCGTGGGAGAAGGAGTTCTGGGACAAGCTGGAGGTGCCGTACCGCGTCATCGACACCGCCGCCGGTGACCTCGGCGCCAGCGCGGCCCGCAAGTTCGACATCGAGGCCTGGCTTCCCACCCAGGGCCGCTACCGCGAGGTGACCTCCACCTCGAACTGCACGGAGTTCCAGGCGCGCAGACTCGCTATCCGGTTCCGTGACGACACCGGCACCCGCTACGTCGCCACCCTCAACGGCACGCTCGTCGCGGTGGCCCGGGCGATCGTCGCCCTCCTGGAGAACCACCAGGAAGCGGACGGTGGGGTCCGCGTGCCCAAGGCGTTGCAGCCTTACCTGGGAGGACGGGCTCGTCTGGAGCCGCTGGCGTGACCCGTCACGACGAGCCCACGCCAGGCACCGCGGGGTGGCGGCCGCGGATGGTGGCGCTCGACATCGACGGCACTCTCATCGACCTGCAGGGTCGGATCTCGCCCGCGGTCGAGCGGGCCGCTCGTCGGGTGGTCGAGTCGGGCGCGCACGTGGTGCTGGCCACCGGGCGTGGGCTCACCGCCACCAGGCCGGTCGCGGAGCAGTTCGACCTGCCCAAGCCGTACTTGGTCTGCAGCAACGGCGCGGTGGTGGTACGTCTGCACCCCGAGGCCGGCTCACTCGCGTCGGAGGGGCGGTCGGACGGGCCGGTCGACGACCGCGGTGTCGAGGTGATCGACCTGGTGACCTTCGACCCGGCCCCGGTGCTTCGGATGCTGCTGGCCAGGCTCCCCGAGGCGTTGGTGGCCGTGGAGGAGCTCGGCGTCGGCTACCGCGTCAACGCTCCCTTCCCACCGGGCGAGCTCACCGGACGGATCAGCATCGAGCCGCTCGAGAACCTCGTCAACGACCCGGCCACCCGGGTCATCCTGCGCGAGCCGTCGATCGAGGCCGAGCACTTCCTGGACGTGATCGACCGGGTCGGTCTGCACGGGGTGTCCTACTACATCGGCTACACCGCCTGGCTGGACCTCGCGCCGGAGGGTGTGAGCAAGGCGACCGGTCTGGCCAAGGTCGCCGAGCGGTTGGGTATCCGTCGCGAGGACGTGCTCGCCATCGGCGATGGCAGCAATGACCTGGAGATGCTGTCGTGGGCCGGCCGTGGGGTCGCGATGGGCAACGCCGCCAGCGAGGTGAAGGACGTCGCCGACGACGTGACGGCGAGCGTGGACGACGACGGCGTGGCGCTCGAGCTCAGCCGGTGGTTCGACGACGTCGACCGTCCCTGACGCGGTCGACTCCGGACGCGGTCGACCCGCAGGCGACCCCCTGGTGTGGCCGACCCTGACTGGTTTCCTTCGCGGCCCGCGATGCCGGCGAGCTATCATCGCCGGCATGACGTTCCGGCACGAGGAGATGATGCGGCCCCGCTAGGGGCCGTCCACGTGCCATACCCACCGGTCAGGCCCCTTCGCGGAAAGGGGCCTTCCTCGTGTCGAGTCTCCGAGCGCTCCTCGCCGCGAAGGGCGAGCGAGAGGAGCGCCGATGTCCACCGCGCCGCAGCGGTTCTACGTCACCACGTCCATCCCGTACGTCAACGCCGACCCGCACCTCGGTTTCGCGCTCGAGGTGGTGCAGGCGGACGTGCTCGCCCGCCATCGGCGGCTTCGCGGCGACCAGGTCCGTCTGCTGTCCGGCACCGATGACCACGCGATCAAGAATGTCCAGGCCGCCGACCGCGCGGGTCTTCCCGTGGCGGAGTTCGTCGCCCAGCGCGCTGAGGCGTTCCGCCGCCTGGGTGAGCGGCTCGACGCCTCCTACGACGACTTCCTGCGCACCAGCGTGGATCCGCGGCATCGCGCCGGGGCGGAGCGGCTGTGGCGAGCTTGCGCCGCCGCGGGAGACATCGACCGCCGCCACTACGAAGGGCTGTACTGCGTCGGCTGCGAGCAGTTCTACACCGACGACGAGCTGGTCGACGGCGTGTGCCCCGCCCACGGCACGGCGCCTACCTTGGTGAGCGAGGAGAACTGGTTCTTCCGGCTCTCCCGCTACCAGAAGCCCTTGCGCGAGTTGCTGCTCAGTGGTCGGCTGCGCATCGAGCCGGAGGTGCGGGCCAACGAGGTCCGAGCCTTCGTCGAGCGCGGCCTGGCCGACTTCTCCATCTCCCGCTCGGTCGAGCGCGCCCGCGGGTGGGGCATCCCGGTCCCCGGCGATCCGACCCAGGTCATGTACGTCTGGTGGGACGCGCTCGGCTACTACGTCACCTCCCTCGACTACGGCAAGGGCCCTGACGCCGAGGCGTTCCGGACCTGGTGGGCGAGTGACGGTCGTCGGGTGCACGTGATCGGCAAGGACATCCTGCGGTTCCACGCCGTCTACTGGCCCGCCATGCTGCTCTCAGCGGGCCTGCCCCTGCCCACGGACATCTACGTCCACGACTTCCTCACCGCGAACGGCCAGAAGCTGAGCAAGACGCTCGGCAACGTGGTCGATCCGATGCACCTCGCCGACCAGTATGGCGTCGACGCCGTGCGCTGGTGGCTCATCGCCGAGGTGTCCAAGGTCGGCGACACCGACTTCACCCTGCGCCGCCTCGTCGACGCGGCCAACCGCGACCTCGCAGGGGGTCTCGGGAACGTGGCGCAGCGTGTGCTCGCCATGGTGCACCGCTTCCGCGGAGGCGTCGTGCCGCCCGCCGTGTCCCTCGCCGTCGGCGTCGCGCCGAGTCGCGTCGCAGTGACGCCCGGCCCAGGCGTGCTCAGCGACAGGATCGGCGCCGCCTTGGCCCGTCTCGACGCAGCGGCCTCCGGGCTCCCGCACCGGATCGACGCGGCGTTGGAGGACTTCGACCTGCGGCGCGCGGCACGCGCCATCACGGCCTTCGTCGCGGAGATCAACCGCTGCATCGAGCGGACGGCGCCGTGGGCGTTGGCGAAGGCGGAACGCGGTGGCGACGCCGACGCTGGGCTTCGTCTCGACCAGACACTGGCCACCCTGGTGGCGGCGTTGCGCGTCCTCGCGCGAGAGATCGAGCCGTTCGTCCCCGGGCTCGCGGCCAAGCTCGCGCATCAGTCCGGGTCCCACCAGCCGGACGGCGCGCTTCCCAGGCTCGAACCGCTCTTTCGCCGGGTGGAGATCGCGGAGTGTGGTGGGGACGGTACAGGGGCGTCAGAGATCTTCAGTAAAGTGCGGGCTCGTGCCTAGAACCCGACTCGTACTCGCGATGCTCGCCGCAGGTGCGGTGATGTTCACCGGCTGCAGTTCGAACGACGGCGAGCCACCGGCGGATAACTCCGCGCCTCGTCAGCAGAACGAGGCCCGGGTCGCCAACGAGAATGACAGCAGGGAGCGCGAGCTCACGCCTGACCAGCTCAAGGCGGCGATCGGCCGGGTCATCCTCAGCGAGGGAGACATCGGCCACGACACCGAGGTGCAGAATCAGGACGACTCCCTCGATGTGCCGACCAACGACGTCTGCGGCAAGCAGGGGCGGAGTGACGGCGACCGCCTGGCCCGCAACCAGGACTTCTTCTGGAAGGGCGCGCGGAACCCGGACCTGGTCGTCAGCAACGAGGCCGTCGCCTACAAGCCCGGCAAGGGTGAGGCGGCCCTCGAGGAGATCAAGAAGGCTGTCGAGGACTGCGACGGCTGGAAGCACGACGAGGGGCAGATCAAGGACATCGAGGTCGTCGACGCGCCGAAGGGTGCGCTCGAGGGATCGTTCGCCTGGCGGGGAACCGACGACCGGAAGGAAGCCGACTACTCCTACATCGCGGTCTACCAGCGCAACGGTGACCTCCTCAGCGCGATCTACGTCTGGTCCACCGACAAGGACCAGCTCGACGAGGTCGCGGAGGACTTGACCGTCAAGGCCGCGCAGCGGCTGGAGCGGGCGCTGAACTGAGCGATTTCCTCGCACCGCTCGACCCGCTCCATCTCCGGTGACGAGGTCGTCGGGGGCTCCTCCTCAGGCGACGTCTCCTCCCGTGACCTGGCGGCTCGGCACACGCGAAGGCCCTCGACCTCCGGTGACGGTGCGCGAGGGCCTTCACCATGTCGCGAAGGCCTTCACCATGTGTGGTGACTCCTGACCGTCGTGACTCGTGGTCGTCCGCGCTTCCCGCCTTGTCCCACCCGAGAGCGATGTCCGATGCGCCCCGGGTAGGCCACGCTCGAGCACCCTTGACCAGGTCCGGACGGACCTCGCGCGATCGGGCCAGCCCATCCCGGCGGCTGATCTGACAGGATGAGGTGCGTGAGTCCCGGTCCCGATGCGGAGTCCCACGCTGAACGTGCCAGCGCGGCGGAGCGGGCCGGCACCGCTGCGCCGGCCGGTGGGCCGACCAGGACACCGCGCCTGGCCAGGACGACAGGGGCGGCTGGCACCGCACGCCAGGCGCGTAGCTCCTACGACGGTGTGGCTCGGACCTCACCTCGCGTTCCCCGCTTGGTCGTCAGCGACCTCGACGGCACACTCCTGCGTTCCGACGGCACGGTGTCCGAGCGCACGCGCCGGGCACTGGCCCACGTGGAGCGATGCGGTTCGACCGTCATCTTCGCCACGGGACGGCCACCCCGCTGGATGCGGTCGATCGCTGACCAGACCGACCACCGCGGCGTCGCCGTGTGCTCGAACGGGGCCGTGGTCTATGACCTCCACAGGGAGCGCGAGCTACGACGTCGCCCGATCGCACCCGAGGTCGGCCTGAGGCTGGTGGAGGCGCTTCGGACGGCGGTGCCGGGCGTGGCGTTCGGCGTGGAGTTCGGGGATCGCTTCGGGCACGAGCCGACGTACCGGGTGGCGGAGGAACGCCGGCACGAGGTGTTCGTCGGAGAGCTGACCGAGCTGCTGAACACACCGCCGGTGAAGCTCCTGGCCAGGCACGAGGAGTACCACCCCGACATGCTCTTGGCCAAGGCCCGCGCGGTGGTGGGGGACCTCGCCGAGGTCACCCACGCGAGCAAGGTCGGGTTGCTGGAGATCTCCGCGCGCGGGGTGTCGAAGGCGACGACCCTCGCCGCGTGGTGTCGGGAGAACGGCATCGCAGCGAGCGAGGTCGTGGCGTTCGGTGACATGCCGAACGACTTGGCGATGCTGGGATGGGCGGGCACGTCATACGCCGTGGCCGGCGCTCACCCCGACGTCCTCGCGGCGGTCAGCCGGCGATGCCCCAGCAACGACGAGGACGGCGTCGCGCAGGTGTTGGAGAGCCTGTTCGGCCTGCCGGACTGAGCGGTCTCGCGGCGCCTCCGCAGCCGGCACGCGCCGGCCCTCGCCCTCGCCACCGACGCGTGCCGGCGGTGAACGTCGGTCCCGTCACGTCACAGGTACATGCCACTGCCGCCCCGGTCGGGCTCGTGCCGCTGCGACTGCTGCATCTGCGACATCGGCGTCCCCGGTGGCAGTGAGCGCCGGATCTGCTCCAGCTGGGCACGAGCCGCCATCTGCTGAGCGAACAGGGCCGTCTGGATGCCGTGGAAGAGCCCTTCCAGCCAACCGACGAGCTGGGCCTGGGCGACGCGAAGCTCCGCTTCGCTTGGGACCTCGCCTTCCTCGAACGGCAGCGACAGGCGCTCGAGCTCCTCAACCAGCTCGGGAGCGAGCCCCTTCTCCAGCTCCGCGATGGACGACTTGTGAATCTCGCGGAGCCGCTGCCGGCTCGCCTCGTCGAGCGGTGCGGACTTCACCTCCTCGAGCAGCTGCTTGATCATGCTGCCGATCCGCATGACCTTCGCGGGCTGCTCGACGAGGTCGGTGACCGACCGCTCGTCGTCTTCCTCCTCCTCACGGCCCTCAGCGGGTCGGGGAGGGCCCTCGACGGCCATCCCGTCGGGCCCGACGATCACGATGCGGGGGGAGTCGGACTCCTGCCCCCTCTTGGCGGATTCGCCGCGGGTCCGTTCGGCGTCAGGGGTCTGCTGAGGCTCGGTCATAGCCCCATCCTTACCCCAAGGGGCAATTCAAGCGAGAGTGCCCCCCGGGAGACTCACCACTGCTCGACTCCTGGCGTCGACCCGCGTCGTCGCCGCTGGACTTCGCGGCCCGTGCGTTCTGACGGAGACGTTCGGAACGTCGTCGCTCCACCTCGGCCCAGATCCGGATCCGGGCGAGCCGTCGTTGCCTGTGCGCGTGGTCGATGTTCATGTCATCACCCGCCTTCCGCGTCGCTGGACGTCCCGTCGGTCTCGCTCCGAGCGCCGGGCCGTGGCGCGCTGCCGGAGCGTCAGCCGGACCCGTTCGTCAGGTGCTGGCTCGGCGATCGCGGTTGATCACCAATACGCCATCTGATCACCGTTGTCCGAGTTGCGTGGATTACTCGTACGACGATCAGCCGGCCGGATTGGTTTCCTCGTGTCCAGAACTTTCTGCGGACCCGATCGCCGACACATGGTGGCTGCATGCCCACAGCGCGTGGCGGGACGCACGCGCGGTCTCAGCAGGTTCGCGTCGAGGCGAGACCCGCGGTGAGACGGGAACCGGGAGAGGAGGGAAGGTCCGGCGGCGCCTTCGTCGCCGGCCGTCCGCCCGAGGCCGCAGGCCGAGAGAGCTCAGGGGCGCGTCGACAGCAGGACCTTGCCCACGTGCTCACTCGCCTCCATGACCCGATGAGCTTCGGCCACCTGGTCGAGCGGGAGCACTCGGTCGATGATCGGTCGCACGTGTCCGTCGGCGACGAGAGGCCAGACGTTCTCGGCGACGCTGGAGACGATCGCCGCCTTCTGCGCGGGTGGTCGCCCGCGCAAGGTGGTGGCGAGGACGGCCGCGCGCTTGCGGAGCAGCGTGCCCAGGTCGAGCTCGCCGCGCCGACCGCCGAGCATCCCGATGACGACGAGGCGTCCCTCAGTCGCGAGCGCACGGACGTTCCGAGGAAGGTACTCAGCGCCGACGATGTCGAGAATCACGTCGGCTCCCCGCCCGTCGGTCGCGCCCCGCACGGCCTCGACGAAGTCGTCCTCGCGGTAGTTGATGACGAGTTCCGCGCCGAGGTCGCGGCAGCGGTCGGCCTTCGCGGCGGTGCCGACGGTGGCGATGACCTTCGCCCCGAGGGCGACGGCCAGTTGGATCGCGGTCGTGCCGATGCCGCTCGCTCCTCCGTGGACGAGCAGGGTCTCCCCCGGACGCAGACCGGCCACCATGAAGAGGTTCGACCACACGGTACAGACCGCCTCCGGGAGTCCGGCGGCGTCGACCAGGCTCACCCCCTCAGGCCGGCGGAGGACCTGACCGGCCGGAGCGGCGACGAGCTCGGCGTAGCCGCCACCGTCGAGCAGCGCGCACACCTCGTCACCGACCGCGAAGTCCGCGACCTCCGGGCCCACCGCGGCAACCCTGCCCGAGCACTCCAGACCGAGGATCGGGGACGCGTGGGGCGGGGGTGGGTAGCCGCCCTCGCGCTGCAGGATGTCGGCCCGGTTGACACCGGCGGCCTCGACCTCGATGAGCACCTCCCCGCGGCCGGGCTCTGGGTCGGGTACCTCCTCGACCGCGAGGACCTCACGACCACCGGAGCCGTGTGTCACCACCGCACGCATGTCACTCCTCGTCCTCGGATGGTTCGGTGTAGTCCTCCGGCCGCTCACCCGGTCGCGGCGCCCACGGCTGCTCCTCGGACGGACGGACGACGACCACCCGGTCGCCGCGCAGCACCTGCGACACGGTGGGGTCGTAGTAGCCGTAGACCTCGTCGTCCCGCACCACGGCCACGACGACGTCCTCCAAGTCGCGCGGTGACCGCCCCTCCTCGCGTGGCAGCACCGGGCGCTCGGCCACCTCCATGCCCTTGCCGTACGTGAGGAGGTCGCCCAGGACGGTTCCGAGCGCGGGGCTGACCGTCGACAGGCCCATGATGCGGCCGACCGCCTCCGAGGAGGTCACCGTGATGTCGGCACCACTCTGCCTGAGCAGGGGGATGTTGTCGGTCTCCCGGGCCGACACGACCACCAAGGCGTCCGGGTTGATCCGGCGGGCGGTGAGGGTGACCAGGACCGCGGTGTCGTCGCGGTGCGTGGTCACGATGATCCGGGCGGCCGACTCCGCCTTGACCCGCCGTAGCACCTCGGTGCGGGTGGCGTCGCCGACGATCGCGCCCAGCCCGAGCGCGTTCGCCTCAGCCACGGCGGCCTGCTTGGCGTCGATCACCACGATCTGGTCCTTGGGCACGCCGCTGCTGACCAGGGTGTCGGCTGCGCCGCGACCCTTGGTTCCGAAGCCGATGATCACGGTGTGGTCGCGCAACCGATTCCTCCATCGCGTGATTCGCCAGTGTTCGCGGCTCCGGGTCGCCAGGACCTCCAGTGTCGTTCCCACCAGCACGATGAGGAACGTCAGCCGCAACGGCGTGATGAGGACGACGTTGACCAGTCGGGCGGTCGGCGTGACCGGCGTGATGTCGCCGTACCCGGTGGTGGTGAGCGTCACGGTCGCGTAGTAGGCCGCGTCAAGGAGACTGATGGGCCCACCGGCGGCGTCGCGGTACCCGTCCCGCCCGAGGTAGACGATCAGGACGACGAGCATGACCAGGGCGAGCGCCACGAGCACTCGGATCCCGATCTGCCGAGGCGGTGACGCGTAGCGGAGCGGCAGCTGGATGTCGGTGGTCGGCTGCACCCGCTCGCTTGACGGAGGCCTGATCATGGCGGGACGACACTAGCTTGCGCCTCGGTCACCGGAGATGCCTGTGTCGGCAGTGCGCCGAGGCGCGCCCTCGCGCCAGGAGCGGGCGAGGGACTGGACGACGGCGACGCACTCGGAGACGGAACTCACGCCGCCTCCGCGCAGCCCGGCCGCGTAGCCGACGAGGAAGGTCGTGAGAGGCGCCGCTGGCCGCTCGACGGCGTGCGCCGCGTCCCGGGCGAGCGCCAGGACGTCGTCGATCACCTTCTCGTCGACGTTCAGGCCCTCACCGTCCGGCGTGGTGGCGGACGTCGAGTCGAGTCCGAGAGCGGACGACACCTCGCGAGACCAGTCGAGAAGCACGCTGCACCTTCCTGCTCGGAGCGGCCTACGCGCGTGGGCCCGCGCTGGCCTTGCTTGTTGCCCTTCCCTGCCTGACCCACCTCGATCCCTCGCAGTTGTCGGTCATCCACAGACGGCCCGTCGATGTCGTGGCCACCTGGACGTCACGGCCACCTGGCGAGGGTGGTCCCAGGTCAAGCACGTGCCCACACGGATGTGCATCGGGGAGCGCGCTCTGGCTAGGGCTACGAGAGACGTTGCTCCGCCACGCGGTCGGCGTGGAAGAGGTCGTCCGGAGTGTCGCAGTCGAGGGCGGCCCGTGGGTTCGGCACGGTGGCCAGCCGGAGCGCACGGAGCAGGAGCCGCATCGGACGGTCACGGGGATCGCCGATCGTCGTGAGGACATCCTGCAAAGCCTGCCGACGGTAGGCCGCTGCGAGCGGCTGTTGCTCGCCGGTGTCGTCGGTGAGAACGGCACCGTCGACGTCGTCGGCGGAGGCGGCCTCGACCAAGGCGGCGACCACGGTCTCGTCGAGCATGGGCATGTCGGCGGCGAGGACGGTGGTGATCGGAGCCTCGCAGAGCGACAACCCGGCGGCGAGTGCCGCGAGCGGGCCGGAACCAGGCGGATCCTCCCGGGTCCATCGGACCGCCACCGGGAGGGGGCGGCGTGGACCCACGACGACGGTCGTCCGTGCGCCGGCGCCCGCCGCGAGCACCCGCTCCAGCATGGGCCGGCCTGCCACGGGGAGCAGCACCTTGTCGGCTCCGCCGAAGCGTCGGGCGGCGCCTCCCGCGAGGACCACGACGTCGTAGGCCTGGAGGTGGGTCGCGGTGGCTGGCCGCCACCCGCCGGCCGAGGTGAAGCCCAGCGCGTTCCCGTGCCCTGGCGTCGTGGGCTCACCTGCCGCCGAGGCGACTGGTGCCGGAGAGCCAGGCGCCTGAGAGCTGGGTGCCTGAGGGACCTGAGGGATAGGTGACCGCGTCGGTGCTTCCGCGGGGTTCCACATGACTGCGTGCCGCCCTCTCGTGCTCGCCGGCTGGCCGGCGTTCGCCGCGTGTCCGGTGTCGACTGGTTGTCGGGTGCCGATCGGTCGGTCGGAGTGACCGGGTGTTCTGTCGTGACTGAAGGCCTGACGCTGACCGGGTGCCCGGTGTCGACCATCCGCGCCGAGTGGCTGAAGGGTGTGGACCAGCTGAGTGGGGTCTTCCGGCCGGCCCGTGGCCGCCGGCCACAGGCTGTTCCGCGCGCCCGGGTGGTTGCGCCGCACGAGGTCGAGTCTCGCACTTGTCGCGGCTCGGGGATAGGCGTGGTGCGAACCGGTCTGTGGGCGACGCCGCCACCTGTCGGTTTGTGGACACAGGTGCGGTGAGTGCCAGGCTCGGGCGGGCAGACTGTCTCTCGTGCGTGTCGCTTTGCTGCAGTTCGCGGCCAGCCAGGACAAGGCGGAGAACCTCGCGACGATCCGCGAGTTGGCCAGACGTGCCGCGCCCAGCGAGCCCGACCTCGTGGTGTGTCCCGAGGCGAGCATGTACGACTTCGGGGCCGCGGACGCCCCCCTCGCGCCGGCCGCGGAGCCCGTCGACGGGCCGTTCGTCTCCGCGCTCGCCGACCTCGCCGGCGAGCTCGGCGCCGTCGTGGTCGCCGGGATGTTCGAGACGGCAGGTGACGCTGACCGGGCGTACAACACCGTCGTCGCCGTGACCCCCGACGGAACCCTGGCCGGCGCGTACCGCAAGATCCACCTCTACGACGCGTTCGGCTTCCGTGAGTCCGACCGGCTCATCGCCGGGGACGACTGCTGCGTGATCGAGGTCGGCGGCCTGCGGTGGGGTCTGGTGACCTGCTACGACCTTCGGTTTCCCGAGCTGGGGCGCGCACTCGTCGACGCTGGTGCGCAGGCGTTGGTGGTGCCTGCGGCGTGGGTGCACGGACCGCTCAAGGAGGACCACTGGACGACCCTGGTCCGAGCCCGCGCCATCGAGAACACCTGCTACGTCGCGGCGGCTGCCCAGTGCGGTCCGTCGTACTCAGGGCGCAGCATGCTCGTCGACCCCATGGGCGTGGTCGTGACCTCCCTCGGCGAGCAGGTCGGCGTCTGTGTGGGCGACGTCGAGCCGGAACGGATCGCCGAGGTGCGGCGGCGCAACCCGACACTCGCCCACCGACGCTTCCGCGTCGCGCCTCGCGACGTCTCGTAAGCTCCGTCATCGAGCGGCCGCACACCGTCACGAGCGGCGCCCCGGACATCTGCAAGGATTGTTCGCCTCTAGGGTTGCGCCTGGAGCGAAACCGCCACAGAGGGGTGTGGGTGCAAGAGATGGCACTGGTCAGCCGGGATCGCAGGCTGCGCGTGCTCGGCGTGCCCGTCGACGCCGTCGGAATGAGCGACACCCTCGCCTGGGTCGAGCACCGCATCAGCACCCGTGAGCCCGGCACTCACCTGTGCGTCAACGCCGCGAACGTCGTCCGCGCCCACGACGACCCCGAGTACCTCGCGCTGCTCGAGCGCGGCGACCTCATCGGTTGCGACGGCCAGCCCTTCGTGTGGGCGGCCCGCATGCTCGGCCACCCGCTGCCGGAGCGGGTCGCCGGCATCGACCTGATGGAGGAGATCCTCAAGCGAGCCCGGCACACCGGCTGGAAGATCTTCCTGTTGGGGGCGAAGCCACACGTCGTCGAACGCCTGTCCGCTCGCCTACGTGCCGAGGGTGTGAACATCGCCGGCTACCGGGACGGCTACTTCGACCGCAGTGAGGAGCCGCGCATCCTCGAGCAGATCCGGGAGAGCGGGGCCGACGTGCTCTTCGTCGGCATGCCCACGCCGGACAAGGAGCGCTTCATCATCGACGGCGGCTGCCTCACGGGCGTCCCCGTCTGCATCGGTGTCGGCGGCAGCTTCGACGTCCTGGCTGGTGAGCTGCGTCGCGCGCCCCGTGCCCTGCAGCGAATGGGCCTGGAGTGGCTGTTCCGGCTCGTCCAGGAGCCGCGTCGGCTGTTCCGGCGGTACGCGGTGACCAACACGAAGTTCGTGGTCCTGGTCCTCCGGGCGGTGCTGCAGCGTCCCCGCGCCAACCGCACGTGACGGCCCGACCGCTCGGAGAGCGGTACCAGCTGATCGAGGCGGGCGAGGGAGACGCGTTCCTCGCCGCCGACCGCGCTTACCATCGGCCGTGATGCCCTTATTCCGACCCGGGCCCCGACCGCGTGTGTGGCGAGCACGGCGGGGCTGGCTCCTTCTCACCGCCGTCGTCCTCCTCGCCTTCAACCTGCGGTCCGCTGCGGTGAGTGTGGGCGCGGTCCTCGAGGACGTGAGCACCGACCTGGGCTTGTCGCCCACGGCCGCTGGCGTGCTCACCACCTTGCCGGTGGTGTGCTTCTCCGTCTTCGGAGCGGTGGCGGCGCGGTGCGCCCGCCGGTACGGTGCCTGGCAGGTGCTCGCGTGGGCGCTCGTCGCCGTGGTCGTCGGTCAGGTCGTCCGGGTGCTCGGGTCGTCCCCCACGCTCTTCCTGCTCGCCAGCGGGGTCGCGCTGGCCGGCATGGCGATCGGCAACGTCGTCGTCCCGGCGTTCGTCAAGCAGCGCTTCCCTCGACGCATCGGGCTGGCGAGCGCGGCGTACACCACCTCGCTCTCGGCGGGCACGGCCGTCGCGTCCGGACTCACCGTGCCGATCAGTGACAGCCTCGGTGGCTGGCGGTACGGCCTGGTCGTGTGGGCGGGGACGGCCGCCGTCGCCTTGGCCGCCTGGGTCGCGTTCGCGCGAGACCCCGCAGGTCGGCGGCCCGCCGGGGCGCGCCCCGGATGCAGGGAGCAGCCTGCGTTCACCGGTCGTTCTTGGTCCATCGGTCGTGGGTCCATCGGTCGGCCTGCGTCGATCGGACGGCGAGGGCCTCTCGGGTCGCGTGGCTGGCGGACCGTGTTCCGGCGACCCTTGCCGAGCCCTTCTCCGAGCCGGTCCGCGTCGGCCTCCCGGGACTCGGTGCCGCGACTGCGGCGCTCCACCCTGGCGTGGTCGCTCGCGTTCTACTTCGGCCTCCAGTCGCTCCAGGCGTATGCCGCGTTCGGCTGGCTGCCACAGATCTACCGGGACGCCGGGCTCGACCCCACCAGCGCGGGGCTGCTCGTGGCGGTCCTTCCGCTCATGGGGATCCCGCTGTCGTTGGTCCTCCCCATCGTCGCGGCCCGTCGCTCCGACCAGCGCCTCTTGGTGTGGCTGTGCGGCCTCGCCTACGTCGTGGGGTACGTCGGCCTCATCGTGGCGCCTCGGGGCGGCGCGCTCACGTGGGCGGTCCTGCTCGGGCTCGGCGGCGGCGCCTTCCCGCTCGCGCTCACCCTCATCGGTCTGCGCTCGCGGGAAGCGGCCGTCACCACGGAGCTGTCCGGATTCAGCCAGAGCGTGGGCTACCTCGTGGCCATCGTCGGACCGCTGGGGTTGGGGGCTCTGTTCGACCTCACCGGCGGGTGGACGATCCCGCTCTGGTCGCTGTTGCTGCTCGTGATCCCGCAGGTCGTGGCGGGTCTCGTGGCCGCCCGACCGGCATACGTGGACGACGAGATCGCGCCGCTCGCCCGGTCCGAGGCGGCCCGCTCGTCCACCACGGTGTGAGTGTCGACGTCTTCCTCGATCGGCGGTACGGCGGGAGAATCCGGTCATCCGCGTGCCGGCCCACCGACGGTGGGGGCGTCCGTGCGCCGTGTCCGCCAGCCGTGCGCGCGAGCGACCGACCGGGAACGAGGGTGATCGTGGCGACCTACGTCGGAGTCTCCGTCGCGGACATCACGCCCGAGAAGCCGGTGCCTCTCGCCGGGTTCGCGGTCCGGCTGGTGCCGTGGGAGAAAATCCGAGACCCGCTGTCCCTCCAGGCGTTCGCGTTCGGCACGCCAGGGGTGGACGGGCGAGTCACCTGCTCCGCCGTCCTGGTGTGCGCCGACCTGCTCTGGTGGGGTCCGGACCTCGTCGCCTCGCTCACCCAGCGCATCGCGGAGCGCTACGCGATCCCGCCGGAGGCGATCGTCCTCCACGCCACCCACACCCACGGCGCTCCCCAGCCCGGCCTCACCTGCTCGCCACTGCTGGGGAAGGGTGACCCGGACTACCTGGACGCCTTGCAGGCCACCGTCGTGGACGCGGTCGGGCGGGCGATCGACCGGATGGTGCCGGTGCGGCTGAGCCGTGGCGTCGGCACGTGCCGAATCGGCGTGAACCGCCGACGCGCCCGACCCGACGGGTGGGTGCTGGCACCCAACCCGGGCGGTCCCGTCGACCCCGAGGTGCACGTCCTGCGGCTCAGCCGTGTGACAGGCGAGGGCGCCCACGCCGAGGAGGCGGGCTCAACGGAGCCGCACGGCTCGGCTGCGTCCCTCACGGCTGAGTCCCAGGGGACGATGGCGGACGAGACGCTCGCCGTCCTCGTCCACTACACCTGTCATCCGACGACCAGTGACGCGCCTCAGGTCTCCGCCGACTACCCGGGCGCGATGCGGGACGCCCTCCGGGAGAGCCTCGGCGAGGACGTCGTGATCAGCTTCCTCCAGGGGTGCTGCGGTGACATCAACCCCGCGGTCGTGCGCGACGGCCAGTTCCACCGGGGCGGTGACGCCGAGCTCGCCCAGCTCGGTAGCGCGTTGGCGGCCAGCGTGCGGGACGTCCTGTCCGGGCCGATGACCGACCTGCCGGACGGCGAGGTGCGTGTCCAGACCCGGACGGTCGACCTTCCCCTCGCGACGCCGTCCCGGGACCAGCTCCTCGCCCTGCGCGACGACGAGGGCATCTGGGGCGACTGGGCGCGCCACCTCCTCGCGGACCCGGCGCGGCTCGTCGACCACGTCCCGCTGCGGTTGACCCTGCTGTCCCTCAGCCCGGAGCTGGCGCTGTTGGGCTTCGACGCCGAGGTGACCGTCGCGTACGGGTTCGAGGTCAAGCGGCGCTCGGGCTCACGGGTGCTGCCGCTGCCCTACACCAACGGCATGGTCGGGTACGTCGTGACCGACGAGCAGCTGCGCCAAGGCGGCTACGAGCCGAACGAGTCGTATCCGTACATCTACCGGCCCGGTCGGTGGGCGCTCGGTGTGGAGGAGCGGGTCACGGCGGCCGTGGACGCGGTGCTCGCCGACCTGTGACCAGGGGCACCCCGAGGGGATGGGCGAGGCCACGGGAAGCCGCTATTGTCCGGCTCCAGAGTCAGGGCATGACGCGGCGAGCAGCCGACCAGCGGGAGGCACCATGAGCGACACCAAAGCCGGGGTGATCGGCACGGGCGAGATGGGGCGTACGCACACGCGCGCGTGGCGGGCGCTGGGCGTCGACGTCCTGGTCTACTCCCGGTCCGCCGAGCGCGGCCAGGCCTTCGCCGCCGAGCACGGGGCCACCGCGGTCGCCGATCTGGACACGCTGCTGGCCGAGGCGTCGGTCGTCGACATCTGCACGCCGACCGACACCCACGCGGAGCTGACGCTCCGGGCGGCGGCCGCCGGTCGACACGTCATCTGCGAGAAGCCGCTGGCCCGCACGCCCGCCGAGGGGCGGCAGATGATCGAGGAGTGCCGCTCGGCGGGTGTGGGTCTGTTCGCCGCCCAGGTGCTGCGGTACTTCCCTGCGTACGTCGCCGCGCGGGACGCGATCAGCTCGGGACGCGTCGGGAAGCTGGAGAAGCTCACGTTCTCCCGGATCAACGCCAGCCCGGGCAGCGACACGTGGTTCGCCGACGTGGAGCGCTCCGGGGGTGTTCTCGTCGACCTCGGCATCCACGACCTCGACTTCGCCCGGTGGATCGCGGGCGACGTGACGAGCGTGGCGGGTACGTACGAGGAAGGACCCCACGACGGGCTGCCCGCCCGCCACACGGCGACCCTCACCCACGCCGGCGGAGTCCAGTCGACGGTCACGGCCGTGTGGGATGTCGCGGGCACCCCGCTGCGGTCGACGTTCGAAATCGTCGGGTCCGAGGGTGTGCTGCGGTTCGACTCCTCGCCCACGCCGGTGCTCACCGACGGCTCCGGCGCGGTGCTGTTCGAGGACGACCTGTCGGTCGACCCGTACGCCGAGCAGCTGCGCGAGTTCCTCGCGGCCATCGAGGGCACGGTCGAGCCTCGGGTCACCGCCGAGGACGGGTTGACCGCGCTGCTCATCGCGCTGGCCGGCGTGGAGTCGGCACGCCGTGGCGAGCCCGTCGATCCGGCGACGCTGGCCTGATCCCGTTCGGCCGCTCCCGAGTCTGGCGGCGGAAGCGCCGGTCGCGGAGGCGAGCAGTCGTACGAGCCGCTGACGCGCCGCCGGGCAACGCCTGCCACTCGCCGACGCGATCACACATTGTCAAGAAGTGCTTTCGCAGTGAGATCGCGCTGCTGTCCAAGATCGGACAGGTGATCATCTCGTCATCCCGAACGACCGGACCTCCCCTAGCTTGACGGCCAACCGAGCGAACCGTCAGGAAGGGAGTGTCCGTGCCTCAACGTACGAAGAGGTGGGGACGTGTCCTCGCGTTGACTGGGATGTTGGTCTCCATGGCCGCCGCCACGCTGACGCCGACCGCCGCGAACGCCAGCGACAAGCCTGGCGACGTCGCGCGGGAGGTGTCGCTGCGGGTGGCGACGTTCAACATCCACCACGGCGCCGGACCGGACGACGTCCTGGACCTGGAGCACGTCGCCAAGGTCATCGAGACGATGCGGGCCGACGTCGTGGGTCTGCAGGAGGTCGACCGGCACTGGGGCGAGCGCAGTGACTTCGTCGACCAGGCGGCGTGGCTGGCCGACCGGCTCGACATGCGGGTGGTCTACGGCGCCAACCTCGACCTCGACCCCGCCGAGCCTGGCCAGGAGCGTCGGCAGTACGGCACCGCGATCCTGTCCCGGTACCCGATCACCTCGTGGAGCAACACCTACCTGCCCAAGTTCGACGACCACGAGCAGCGCGGCTTGCTCGTCGCCAACCTTCGGGTGCGGGGGGTGCCGGTGCGCTTCGCGAACACCCACCTGCAGCACAACGACAACCTGGAGCGCGAGGTCCAGGCCGCGAAGATCGTCGAGCTGCTCGGTGACAACCCGACGCGAACCATCCTCACCGGTGACCTGAACGCCGTGCCCGGTACGCCGGAGATCTCCATCCTCACCGATGTCTTCAACGACACCTGGGAGCTGGCCGGCGAGGGCGACGGCTACACCTACCCGGCCGAGAACCCGGACCGCCGCATCGACTACGTGCTCACCTCGCGCGACATCGACGTCCACCACGCCGAGGTGGTGAACGCCGACGCGTCGGACCACCGTCCATACTTCGCTGACATCACCATCAAGCGGTTCGTGAAGTGACTGTCAACGTCGACTGACGCTCGTCAACTCGACCCTGCGGTTGGCACGAGCACCGTGATCGGGTTCGAGGCACACGGGTTGGCGGGCTCTCCCGACGGGCGGGCGCAAGGGCGCGTCCGCCCGTTCGGCTTTCTCGACCTCGCCGTGCCGCGATCCTCGCCCAGCTGATGAGTCGGCGCGTCGTGCCACGACCTCCGGCCGGGGCGCCAGCACGACGACGGACAGCGGCCGGTGCCCGATCATGCCGACGTACGTCGCGAGGTCCGGGCCGAGGATGACGTCCTGGACGACGACGGTATAGCCGGCCCGGGCGTACTCCTCGGTGACCATGGCTGACAGCCGATACCGCAGGCGCAGCTCGGCGTCCATCGCCTCGCCGCCAGCCGGCGTGATCGGCGCCGAGCCCGAGACGATCATGCGGCGGAAGACGTCGCCACGCACGTGGACCGAGCGAGTGAACCGCTCGGCGAGCGCCTGGGCGACCGTCGACTTGCCCGACGCCATGATCCCGGTGACGACGAAGACGCGAGGCCTCCCGTCGGGGCGCTTGGCGATGTGTTCTCCTGGCTCGTCGTGCTCCACGGCGCCCATCGTGGTGGAGTGATCGCCAGGCTCGCAGCCGCTTTTCGGCGCGGCATCGCGAGATCGCTCGCACGTGCGCCGTCACGTTGTTGGTTCGCTGGTCTCGGGCGAGCGGCTCACCTCGCCGCGGCGCCTGTCCAGTGCCTGGTAGCGCTCTCCGGTCAACCGCATGCCGTTTGCCACATTCGCACTATTGATCACTGACGGGCTTCGCTCAGCGGCAATGTCGCGGCTGAGGCGTGCCGTGAGCGAAGCATTCGTGATCATGATCGACATGCCGCCTAGCCAACGCAGGTCAGCCGACGTGGTCACGCAGCGCGTCTATGGGAGACTTGACTACGCGCCCGGGGACGTCCGGGCGTTGCCTGCGGGCACGTCGGGGGGATCACGGCGTCGCCACATGGAGAGCTCCGACCTGCCTGCTGGCGAGGAGGGCTCGCATAGTGGCCTAGTGCGGCGGTCTTGAAAACCGCTACCGAGGGACCCCTCTCGGTCGTGGGTTCGAATCCCACGCCCTCCGCGGAGACTCAGACCGACGCGGTGGTCGGGTTCGCGTGCAACCGGTTGGTCGAGGTGCCCGGAAGGCCGCGCATGGCGCATGGTTCGGGGCACCTGCGGTGAGTCTGGCTCGCCGTGGTAGCCGTGGGGTGAAGGTTCCCCAAAGGGCTACTGGCGAAGACCGACCGGCTCTTCTGGGAGGCGGAGCGGCCGGTTGTGATGGCGCCTCGCGTTGTACGTATCTCCTGACCGCGAGTAGTAGGCGGGTCTCGACGTGTGTCAGATCCCTGCGTTAAATTGTCATGACCTTTCAGGCAACTCCGCCGCTGGTGGGGATGGACTTCGGTAGCGGCAGGAGATGGCTTCGGACTTTGTAGCCGGCAGCAGCCGAAGCCCTGGAGCCAGGGAGGATCGCTTCGCACCGCTTGGCGATCTACAGGGGGGTGAGCGAATGGCGGTATCGACCGCACGTGACCTGGCCATGGGCGCCTTCGTGGCGGCACCCAACCGATGCTGTCTGATCGGTGACTTCCAGCCGATGGTCGCCACGGCCGCGACGCTACGAAGCGTCGGAGATGGAAGGTGTGGCGATTACCGAGGTCGACTTAGACGTCGAACCTGATTGTCATGTCGCCTTCGGCTCCCTGGTCGAGTGGTGCTTGGACCGCTCAGGCCGCCGGCATCGGGTCAAGCGCGCGGTCTGTGACTACCTCCTGGTACGCCAGGCTCCACGTACTCGACTGGTACCCCAGCTGAGTTGCGGTGCCGGCTCATGGTCGCGAGGGACCTCAACGTGCCAGATCGGCTTCCATCCATTCCCTCGATGCGTGGGTGAGCAGGAGCGACACCGCCCCAGTGGTCGTTGCGACCAGAGCAGCCACGGTCAGTAACGGTTGACCACACTACGGCGTCTGCTCGCGGTGGTGGCCCACAGGGCCTGGCGAGTCTCACGGTCTCGATAACGTGATGGTGTGATGACTGAGGGTGTGTGACATTGTGGGGTGACGCTGGAGCAGCGACGTGAGCCGGAACTTCATCGAGGCAAGGGGTCGGCATGGGCAGCGCGGATGACTCGCTTCCGCACTCTAATTCCGAGCCAACGCTGAATGGACGACATGGCGACCAAGAGCCCAGGAGGGTCAAGCTCGAGGCGCTGACGCCAGGGACGCGGGTCAGCGGCGTCGTCGTCAACCAGCCAGTCACCGTGGTAGACGTCGTGTGGCATGGATCCAACGCCATCACGTTGACCTACCGGGATCCTTCTGGGCAGACGCATCAGCGACTGCTGTACCGCGATCACGAGTCCATCCTGTCGTTGGAGGAGGCCTCTCGACCCTACGCGTTCGACGGCGACCCGGCGTTGTTCAGGCTGGCGGCGGAGGCGCTCCGCATCAGGATGGCTGCCCAGTTCGATCCGATGTTGGCGGTGACGACGAGTGACCTGGAGCCCTTGCCGCACCAGATCAAGGCCGTGTACGGCGAGCTGCTGCCACGCACTCCGCTCCGGTTCCTGCTCGCTGACGACCCGGGCGCCGGCAAGACGATCATGGCCGGCCTCTACATCAAAGAGTTGATGCTCCGCGGCGATCTGGCCCGGTGTCTCATCGTGGCTCCAGGCAGCCTGGTCGAGCAGTGGCAGGAGGAGCTGCTAGACCGGTTCGAGTTGCGTTTCGAGCTGCTGACCCGATCGATGGTCGAGGCGAGCCTGGACGAGTCGGTCTTCGACAAGGTGCCGCTCCTCATCGCCCGGATGGACCAGCTGTCCCGTGCCGAGGACTTGAAGCAGCAGCTGGAGCGTTCGGATTGGGACCTGGTGGTGGTCGATGAGGCGCACCGCATGTCCGCGCACTACTTCGGCACGGAGCTGAAGACCACCAAGCGGTATGAGTTGGGTCGCCTGCTCGGCCGGGTGACGCGGCACTTCCTGCTGATGACCGCCACCCCGCACACCGGGAAGCAAGAGGACTTCCAGCTGTTCATGGCACTGCTCGACGCGGATCGATTCGAGGGCCGATACCGCGACGGAGTGCACTCGGTCGATACCGACGGACTGATGCGGCGCATGGTCAAGGAAGAGCTGGTGACGTTCGAGGGAAAGCCGCTGTTCCCCGAGCGGATCGCGGAGACCCTGCGCTACCAGCTCTCGCCGTTCGAGCGTGAGTTGTACGAGGCGGTCACCCAGTACGTCCGTGAGGAGATGAACCGCGCTGACCAGCTCAAGGCCGAAGGTGAGGGTCGGCGCGGCAACACAGTCGGCTTCGCCTTGACCGTCCTCCAGCGTCGGCTGGCCTCGAGTCCCGAAGCGATCTTGCGTTCACTGGAACGCCGGCGCCGCAGGCTGGAGCAGCGCCGCCAGCAGCTGTACGCCGAACGTGGCGCGGGTGAGACCAACCTGGAACGCCGCCTCGCCCTGTTGCTCGGCCGCGTCAGTGACGGGACGGAGGTCGTACCCGATGAGGTCACTGAGGACATGCTCGAGGACCTCACTGGCGACGAACGTGAGGAGCTTGAAGAGAAGCTCGTCGACACCGCATCCGCGGCTCGCACACTTGCCGAGCTGGACGCTGAGATCAAGATTCTCGCCGGCTTGGAGGAGCTGGCTCAACGGGTCCGGTGGTCGGGCACGGACAAGAAGTGGACCGAGCTCCGCAGCCTGCTGCTCGACAACAGCTCGATGTATGACACGGACGGCTCGCGTCGCAAGATCATCATCTTCACCGAGCATCGCGACACCCTTAACTACCTCGTCGACCAAATTCAAGATTTGCTCGGTCGAGACGATGCTGTCATCGCCATCCACGGCGGTGTTCGGCGTGAGGCACGACGTGCTGCCCAGGAGCGATTCACCAACGACAAGGATGCGGTCGTTCTCGTGGCGACCGACGCGGCTGGTGAAGGCTTGAACTTGCAGCGTGCCCATCTGATGGTCAACTACGACCTGCCGTGGAACCCTAACCGTATCGATCAGCGGTTCGGCCGTATCCACCGAATCGGGCAGCGGGAGGTATGCCGGCTCTGGAACCTTGTGGCCGACGACACCCGTGAGGGCGCGGTCTTCCTTCGCTTGCTCGCCAAGGTGGAGGAGCAGCGGCGTGCCTACCAGGGGAAGGTGTTCGACGTTCTCGGACGTGCGTTCGAGGGACGGTCGCTGCGTGAGGTGCTGATCGAGGCGATCAGGTACGGAGATCAGCCTGAGGTGCGAGAGCGTCTCAACCAGGTCATCGACGCCGAGCCCCGCAGGGCGATGGAGAAGCTGATTTCCGAGCGGGCGCTACACCATGACGTCCTCGCTGAGGCCGACGTTCAAGAGCTGCGACTTCGTATGGAGGAAGCGCGTATCAGAAGACTTCAGCCGCACTACGTGCAGGCGTTCTTCAGCGAGGTGTTCCGGCTGCTGGGCGGAGTGATGTCAGCGCGCGAGGCCGGCCGGTACGAGATCAGCCACGTTCCTGGTGAGGTCAGGGATCGCGACCGGCAGATCGGCACAGGTCCACCGGTGTTGCGCAGCTATGCGCGCGTGTGTTTCGACCGGAAGTACATCCAGCCACCCGGAAAGAGCAAGGCCGCGCTCATCGCGCCAGGCCATCCGCTGCTCGACTCGGTCGTCGATGTGGTGATCGAGCGGTACGGCACTCTGCTCAAGCAGGGCGCGTTGCTCATCGACGGAACTGATCCGGGTGAAGAGCCGCGACTGCTGGTGGCGATGACGCACGAGATCGTCGATGGGCGTACCCCTGCCAAGACGATCTCGAAGCGCTTTGAGTTCGTGGAGATTCGCCGAGACGGGCAGGCGGAGTCCGCTGGACCGGCACCGTACCTCGACTACAGGGCGCCCACCGCCGATGAAGAGCCACACCTCAAGCGCCTGTTGACCGAATCCTGGCTCACGTCCGGTGTGGAAGAGTTGGCGATCAACTGGGCGATCACCCATGGAGTGAACGATCACCTCCGTGAGGCCGAGGAGCGGGTCAAGACGATGGTTGCCCGCACACGGGTCCACGTGCGGCAGCGGCTCACCCAGGAGATCAACTACTGGGACACACGGTACGCCGAGTTGCTCGACCAACAAGCCGCCGGCAAGACGTTGAAGATCAAGCCGGAGACCGCACATCGCCGTGCTCGCGACCTGGAGCGGCGCCTGGAGAAGCGGCTTGCCGAGCTCGACCTCGACGAGGCGCTGCGACCCTTGCCCCCCGTGGTCGTCGGTGGCGCGCTCGTGGTGCCGCAGGGTCTCCTGGATCGGCTCCTCGGCCGGCGTAGTGGGCCAGTCGTGACGTACGCCAAGGACACTGCGGAGGTGAACCGACGTGCTGTGGCGGCCGTGATGGCCGCCGAGAGGCGTCTAGGCCGGATGCCCACCGAGATGCCGCACAACAACAAGGGCTACGACATCCGGTCGCTGACGCCGGACGGTCACTACGTCTTTATCGAAGTGAAGGGCCGAATGGCAGGCGCCGAGGACTTCGTGGTGACTCGCAACGAGGTGCTGTATGGCCAGAACGCCGAGCGGTACCGGCTGGCACTGGTGAGCGTCCACCCGGAGGGGCCCGAGTTTGATGAGGTGCGGTACGTGCTCGATCCGTTCCGCGGATTCGAGTTCGGTAGCTTCGCCGCGGACGCGGTACGCGGCAACTGGCAGGAGATGTGGAGCAAGGGAGTAGCACCGCTGTGAGCACGACGCAAGCGCCGGTCAAGCGCAAGCTCATTGAGGTGGCGTTGCCGCTGGAGGCGATTAACCGGGAGTCGGCACGGGAGAAGTCGATCCGGCACGGCCACCCGTCGACGCTGCACCTGTGGTGGGCGAGACGACCATTGGCTGCCTGCCGAGCGGTGCTGTTCGCTCAGCTCGTCGACGATCCGTCCGCGCACCCGGACCGGTTCCCCACCGAGGAGCTCCAGGCCAAAGAACGGCGGCGACTGTTCGATCTCATAGAGCGCCTGGTGAAGTGGGAGAACAGTAACGATGAGACGCTTCTCCGTGAGGCGCGCGAGGAGATCGCGAAGTGCTTCGACGGCAAGCCACCGACGATTCTCGATCCCTTCGCTGGCGGCGGCTCGATCCCGCTCGAGGCGCAGCGGCTCGGCCTGGAGGCGCACGCCAGCGACCTGAACCCAGTGGCGGTGTTGATCAATAAGGCGTTGATCGAAATTCCGCCAAAGTTCGCTGGCCGGCCGCCGGTGTTCCCAGGCGCAGCGGAGTCACGCATGGGAGAGTGGCCACGGGCGACTGGGCTAGCCGAGGACGTGCGCCGGTACGGGGAGTGGATTCGCGACGAGGCCGAGAAGCGCATCGGGTACATGTATCCGAAAGCGAAGCTGCCCGACGGCAGTGAGGCGAATGTGATCGCCTGGATCTGGGCGCGCACAGTCACCTGTCCCAACCCCGCCTGCGGCATCCGTATGCCTCTAGTCCGATCGTGGTGGCTCGGCAAGAAGAAGGGCAAGGAGGCGTACGTCGTCCCGAAGGTGGTCGACGGCCGGGTCGAGTTTTCGATCGGTCACGACCCTGCGCATGCGCCGACGAAGGACAACGATGGCACGGTCACCCGCAACGGTGCGGTCTGCGTGGCGTGTAAGACGGCTGTACCGCTGTCCTATGTACGCGCCGAGGGCAAGGCAAAGCGGATGGGTGCGCAGCTGATGGCGATCGTCGCTGAAGGTGACCGCCGCCGCGTCTACCTCCCGCCCAACTCGGAACACGAAGCTGCCGCTGACGTCCCCATCCCTGCCGAAGTCCCCGATACCGAACTCCCGGAAGCGGCGCTCGGTTTCCGGGTCCAGGGATACGGCATTACCCGGCACGCCGACTTGTTCACTCCGCGCCAGTTGACCGCGCTCAACACTTTTTGCGACATTGTTAAAGAGGCCCGTGAGAAGGTTCTCGCCGACGCACTTGCCGCCGGAATGCCAGAGGGCGACCGCCTCGAAGCGGGCGGCGCTGACGCGGCTGCCTACGCGGACGCGGTTAGCGTATATTTGGCGTTTCTCGTTAGTCGACTGGCTGATCTTGGCAATCGCCTGTGCGGCTGGGAGCCTGTAGCGGAATGTCCCCGCCACCTCTTCGGTAGGCAGGCTATCCCGATGACCTGGGACTTCGCCGAGGGATCGCCACTTGGCGAGTCGTCGGGCTCCGTAGCCGTACTAATCGATGGCGCGATCAGGGCGATAGAGAGCCGACCATTCGCGCCACCCGCAGCTCGACCGGGAAGGGTCACTTGTGCTGACGCCGCACGTCGCCCCTATGACTCCATGCTGGTTTCCACAGACCCTCCCTACTACGACAACGTCGGTTATGCCGACCTCGCCGACTTTTTCTATGTGTGGCTGCGCCGATGCCTAGCGCGGGTCCTGCCGTCGGTTCTTGGGACGATGTTGACTCCAAAAGAAGCCGAGCTCGTCGCAGATCCCTTCCGCCGGGGTGACAAGGCAGCTGCTACTAGATACTTTGAGAAAGGCTTCGTCCGTGTATTTGACCTAATACGGCGTGGGGGTGTGCCTACCACGCCGATCACCATCTTCTATGCATTCAAGCAGACCGAGAAGAGTCATGAGGGAGCCGCGAGTACGGGTTGGGAAGCCCTTCTCGAAGGGTTGATCCATTCCGGATGGGAAGTGACTGGCACATGGCCCATGCGGACGGAGAATGCTTCACGGTTGCGCGGACAAGACTCTAACGCGCTGGCGTCGTCCGTTGTCTTGGCGTGCCGTCCACGGCCGGAGGATGCGCCACCGTCAACTCGGCGGGCATTCCTAGCTGCATTGAAGGGGGAGCTTCCGAGTCGGCTCAAGGAGCTGCAGCAGGCTAGCATCGCGCCGGTAGACCTGGCGCAGGCGGCGATCGGGCCGGGCATGGCGATCTTCTCCCGGTACGCGAAGGTTGTCGAGCCGGATGGCTCCAAAATGACCGTGCGCACCGCACTGACGCTCATCAACGAGGCACTGGATGAGGTGCTGGCGGAGCAGGAGGGTGACTTTGACACGGACACCCGGTTCTGCGTGCGTTGGTTTCAGCAGTTCGGCTGGGATGAGCAGCCGTACGGGCGCGCCGACGAGCTGTCACGTGCCACTAACACATCGGTCGACGGGCTTGTTCGTGGCGGGATTTTCTGGTCACGGGCAGGCAAGGCGCGACTGCTTGAGCCCTCCGAGCTGTCGGAGAACTGGGATCCGGCCGGCGATGACCGGATCAGTGTGTGGGAGGTCGTGCTACGGCTGGCCAAAGCGCTCGACGAGAAGGGCGTAGATGAGGCAGCCCGGTTGATGGCTACAGCCGGCCGACGGGTCGACTTGGACGCCGCCAAGGAGTTGGCGTACCTGCTCTATTCGATCTGCGAGAAGAAGAACTGGAGTAGGACCGGTCTGCTGTTCAACAACCTCGGTACTTCGTGGACGGACGTGTCCGCGGCGACCCGGACCGGCGGTGCGCTCACGCCGCCATCGGCCCAGACCCAGCTGGACTTCGGCACGGACGAGGAGTGAGGCGCGGATGGCCATCAGCAACCGGGAACGGATTGGCAGGGGCCTGGAGATCCTGGCGGCCGGGCTTGAGCGTTTCGTTGACGACGCGATGACCGCTGCGGTGCCGGCTGGGCGCGATTGGCTGGAGATGCTGGCCGCCCGCGACGAAACGAGGCACGGCGCGGCGAAGACATACGACAAGCGCGATCCTCGGCTGCTGCTGCGCGTGATAACCGAAGAGTGGCGGGTCTTTAAGGACAAGCTTTCGCGCACGGAGCAGTCGTTTGCCACCGAGCTGCGCGAGGTTGGCAACCGCTGGGCGCACAACGCTCCGTTCAGCCCGGACGACACGTACCGTGCCCTGGACACCATGGAACGCCTCCTGATAGCCGCTGGTGCGCTCGGACACGCCGAGCAGGTACGCAAGCTGCGACTGGATCACCAGCGGGCGCAGTACGAGGCGGAGACCCGGCGAGCGCTCCGATCGAGCATGCCGGACGTGCCTGGTACTGGGCTCAAGCCCTGGCGGGAGGTCATCACACCACACGAGGACGTGGCCACAGGGCGCTACGACGCCGCCGAGTTCGCCGCCGACCTCTACATGGTCGCGACCGGCAGCACTGACGTGGGTCCGGAGTACCGGGACCCTGTCGAGTTCTTCCAACGTACCTACCTAACCGATGGGCTGCGGGACCTCATCGAGCGGGCCGCGCGCCGGATCGCCGGCGATAGGAACGCCAGCCCCATCATCAACCTGCAGACCAACTTCGGCGGTGGCAAGACTCACTCCATGCTGGCGCTCTACCACCTGTTCTCTGGTACGCCAGTCACCGCCTTCCCGCAGGAGGTGCAGGACGCGCTCGAGGGGATCACTCTTCCCGGCCCTGGCCAGGTGCGCAGGGTGGCGCTGGTCGGCACTCGGCTCATGCCTGCCCCTGGTGAAACGAGTGTCAAAGAGGATGGCACCGAGGTTCGCACTATCTGGGGCGAGCTGGCCTGGCAGCTCGGCGGGCGAGCCGCGTACGACATCGTCGCCGAGGCGGACCGTACCGCCACCAACCCCGGCACCGCGCTGCACGAGCTCATCGCCGCGCACACCCCCTGCCTCATCCTCATCGACGAGTGGGTGGCGTACGCTCGTCAGCTCTACGGCCGCGACGACCTGCCTGCTGGGACGTTCGACACCCAGTTCACGTTCGCGCAGACCCTCACCGAGACCGTCAAGGCCATCAAGGGCGCGCTGTTGGTGATCTCGATCCCAGCATCGGATACCCCGACCGGTCCGGACGGTACGGGTGGAAGCGACTTGGAGGTCGGAGGCCCCAACGGGCAGAAGGCGCTGGAACGCCTGCAGAACGTCGTCCGCCGCATCGCCCATCCATGGCGGCCGGCTACCGGCGAGGAGTCGTTCGAGATCGTCCGCCGGCGGCTTTTCGAGCCGCCCGATGCGGACGCCCAGCGGGACATCGCCGCGGTTGCCCGGCGGTTCGTCGAGTTCTACTCCCAGCACCGGGACGAGTTTCCTCGCCAGTTCGGGGAGATCGCCTACGAGGAGCGGATTCGTCGGGCGTACCCCATCCACCCGGAGCTGTTCGACCGGCTCTACCAGGACTGGTCCACACTCGAGCGTTTCCAGCGCACTCGAGGCGTCCTGCGGTTGATCAGCAAGGTGGTGCACGAGCTGTGGCGGTCACAGGACGCGAGCCCGCTCATCATGCCCGGCTCGGTGCCGTTGATGCTCAACACCGTCTCCGGTGAGTTGACCCAGTACCTACCCGACGCCTGGAAACCGATCATTGACGCGGACATCGACGGTGACGGCTCCACCCCGGTCGAGATCGACACACAGCGGCCCGCGTTTGGTGAGCGTGCGCTGACCCGCCGCATCGCCCGCACGATCTTCATCGGATCCGCACCTACTCTGCGCAGCGCTCACAAGGGCATCGAACGTCAGCACATCTGGGCCGGCGTGGCGGTGCCCGGCGACACCGTCGGCAACTTCGGGTCGGCGTTGGAGGTGCTCAGCCAGCGCGCCACCTACCTCTACGTCGACAACGCGCGCTACTGGTATGACACGCAGGCATCGGTCACCAGAACCGCGCAGGACTACGCCGACCGGCTGCGTGAGCACCCCGAGGCGGTTTGGGCTGAGCTGGTCGAGCGGCTTGGTCGTGAGCGTCGCACGGCTGGCGACTTCGCCACGGTCCACGCCTGCCCAGACGACACCGGCTCGGTGCCCGACAGCGAGGAGGCCAAGCTGGTCATCCTGCACCCGCGGGACAAGCACGTGCGCAATGGTGACGACTCGCCGGCGATGCGGTTCGCCCGGCAGTGTTTGGAGACCCGCGGAACGGCGCCACGGACCAACCGCAACATGGTCGTGTTCCTCGCCCCGGACGACCGGCGCCTGGAGGAGTTGGACGAGGCCGTGCGCGACCTGCTCGCGTGGCGGTACATCTGTGAGCGGGTCACCGAGCTGAACCTGGCGCCACAGCAGGCGGCGATGGCGCAGCGCCGTCGCGACGACGCCGACGACACGGTGAAGCGGCGCATCGCCGAGACGTACATCTGGGTGCTCGTACCGGACCAACCGGATCCGGCCGGGCCGGTGACTCTGCGGGCGCTCCGGGCGGAGAGTGCGAGGGACGGGCTCGGACCGCGCGTCTCCGCGAGGCTCCGCCAGGAAGGACTCCTCACCAGTACCTACGCGCCTCGCAACATCCGGATGGAGCTGGACGGTCTGCTTTCGGTGGTGTGGTCCCACGGCCACGTTTCGGTAGGAGACCTGTGGGCGTACTACTGCCGCCACCCGTACCTCACTCGGCTGCGCGACCGTTCGGTGCTCGACGACGCGGTACGGGCCGTGCTCAATGAAATCACCTGGGAGCAGGAGGGCTTCGCGCTCGCTGAAGGCTTCGACGAGACATCAGGCCGTTACAAGGGTCTGACTATCCCGCACGAAGGAACCTTCGGGCCGATCACCGACTCGACCTTGCTGGTCCTGCCAGCCATCGCGCGTCAACAGCAAGAGGCCGAACGAGCTGCGGCGACCGTCAGTACCGTCACGGGTGGTGCGGAAGTCGGCGCCGCAGAGGGCACGACCACTTCCGTCCGTCCTGCTCCTGACGAGGCCGATCAGTCACCCCGTCCCGAGCCACCGTCCCCGCAGAACGTTCGCTTCTTCGGCGTCATGCAGCTGAACCCCGAACGCTACGGCCGCGACCTCACCCGCATCGCACAAGAGATCCTGCAGCACCTAGCCGCCGCCGAGGGAGCTCAGCTGCAGGTACGAGTGGAGATCAGCGCCGTGAAGCCCGACGGATTTCCAGATGACAAGGTTCGCATCGTGACCGAGAACGCCAGAACCCTCAAGTTCGAACAGTTTGGTTTTGAGAACGACTGAGCACGCAAGAGGTGCTTAACGAGGTGCAGAGCGAGTCATGATGGTGTTCGTCGGCAAGTCAAAGAAGTCGCAGCAGCGGTTCGATTCGCCCGAGGAAATGTATCTCAGCGGCACACTACCTCGAACTACAGAGGCAGTGGATGGACTTTGGGTGCACCAGGGCGATGTCATTCGAGCCTACGCGGAAAAATATCAAGAAATACCTGATCTTGCATTGGAGCTGCCGACTGGATCCGGAAAGACCATTCCAAGTCTCCTGATTGGTGAGTGGGTTCGTCGCAAAAACGAGGGACCCGTCATTTATGCTGCGCTGACCAAGCAGCTCGCCCGACAGGTATTTGTGACCGCTCGACGTGAGGGCGTGCCTAGTCACCTGCTCATCGGACCGGCGTCCAATTGGGAGGTCAGGGAACAAAGCGCTGTTGAGGGTGCTGAGGCTATCGGAATTGTCACGTACAGTGCGATCTTCAACAGCAACCCTAAACTGCCAGAACCGCGTTTGATCATTTTTGATGACGCCCATGCTGGCGAGCAGTTCGTGGGCGAGGAGTACGGTGTGACAATCCGCCGCCATGATGCGCGCGACTTCTATTTTTTAGTTCTAGATGCATTGAAGCCCTTTTTGCCCGACTTACTGCTGCAACGTCTCAGCGGAAAAGATGATCTGGGTGCACACCACCAGGTGCGTCTAATTCTGCCTGCTGTAGATAAGGATGCGCTCGCCAAACTAGACGCCACTCTCGCTCAGCTCCCTGAGCCTTACAAGTTTCGATTTGGCATGATTCGTGAAGGACTACATTCGTGCTGTGTTTACTTATCGTACGGTGGTATCCAGATCCGCCCCATGATTCCACCCACGTTTGAGAACAGGGTTTTTTCGCGGGCTAAGCAGCGTATTTACGTTTCTGCGACGCTTGGATCAGGCGGTGAGCTGGAACGCGCGTTTGGGCGGGCCGAGATTGTACGTATGCCGCGGCCAACGAAAACACTGCCTCGCTCCGGTCGCCGGCTGTTTGTCTTTCCTGACCTGGCCGCAGGCGGTGACGGTGTGACGCTCACCAAGCGTATTGTTAGCCTTACAGATAAAGCTTTGCTTCTTTGTCAAGAGACAGTTGGAAAGGCAGAAGCAGCCGCTAGACGGCTCGCGGACGAACAGGTTCCGGTCATGGGTCGCGACGACATCAGAGAAGGTCTGGAGACCTTCATCGATGCGCCGAAGGGCGTTCTAGGTCTCGCGAACCGCTACGACGGGCTCGACTTGCCAGATGAGGCCTGCCGCATTGTGGTACTGGAGGGAAGGCCAGATACCGTTGGCTTACAAGAGAGGTTTCTCAGTGAGCGAGCCGGGGCCAGTGTCGCGCTTGCCGAGCGGGTACGCACTCGCATTGTGCAGGGTGCTGGGCGGTGCACTCGCGGGCCGAACGACTACGCGGTAGTTGTTGTACTGGGATCAGACATTACCAGATACTTTTCGCTACCTGAGAACCGAAAGGCGTTGGATCCTGAGCTGCAGGCTGAAGTCGAGTTCGGCTGGGAGAACAGCCGAGGTGTCGATCCTGACAAGATCATTGACAAGGTCAAGATTTTTCTCGACCATGGTATTGAATGGCGCGAGCAGGGCGAACCCACCGTCGCCGAATTTCGGCAGGATGCGGTGAAAGTTGAACCTAATGGCTCCGATGCACTCGGGAAGTCGGCGTCGTTGGAGGTCGAGGCATGGCAGCTCGCTTTTAGCGGTGACTGGCGCGGTGCAAGCGGGAAGATGCAGGATGCGGCACGCGAAGTCGGCGCTGGCGGTGAAGCAACACGGGGTTACCGAGGCCTACTGCTTTACATTGCCGCCGTATGGCTTCACCTTGGGGCGCAGAATGAGGCGCAGCGGGCACGGGCGCGCGCACTAGTGCGAGAAGCTGCAGCTGCTGCTGCGAACCGCGGCACGTGGCTCAAGGAGATGCGGGAGCTTCCAGGTGCGGAGGCGATGTCACCCGCGCCGGAGGACTTAATCGCCATCAAAGCCATGACGGCGCGACTAGGTGGAAAAATGCGCCCGAACCGCATCGCCGATGAGTTGAATCGGATGTGTGAGGAACTGAACCAGAAAGATGCGAGCGTCTACGAAAGGGCGCTGACGACGCTCGGGTTGTACCTCGGTGCAGATGCATCCAAGCCGCCCGGCCCCGGTCGGTGTGACTCGGCATGGGAATGGGGCACTGCAATGTGGATTACTTTTGAAGCGAAGTCTGAGCAGGATCCCGGCAAGCTTTTGCCGCTTAGTAGCATCAGGCAAGCGAATTCCCAGCTCGGTCTTTTAGCGGCGGATCGAGGTTTGGACTATCCCCCTCCGGGAAGTTGTGCGGTTATCATTTCGGATCGCCTAGCGGTCGATCCCAAGGATGCATCAGTGGCGAACGAGAACGTTTACATGACATCGACCGAGGTTGTTAGGCAGATCGCTGCGGACGTTTCGGCCGTATGGGACAACCTGCTTTCGAGCGTCAACGGAATTGCTTCTGAGGACGCGCGGAGAAGGCATGTTCTTGCCGTGATGACGGAGAACGGTTGCCTGCCCAGCCAGGTCATCAACCGTCTCACCCTGAACCGAATTAGACCGTATGACTGATCGGATCGGTCAGTGATAGATGGGATCTTACTCGTGAGTTCGTTTAGGAGAAGGTCGCGTAGGCTCGGGCAGCTGGACAAGATGACGGCAGGTCGTAGTCGGCGAAGTCTATCGGCAACCGCGGAGCCAGGTCCGTCGGCACCACGCCGGAGATCCAGGTCATCGTGATGCGGTGCGGCGGCTCTGGCTTGACCTCACAGTGGAGGGCGTCGATGTCGCCATCGGGACGGCGCAAGCGGGCCTTCGCGGTGTGCTCAGAGACGTCGAGGCCGACGACGGAAGACCGGGGCGTAGATCTTGGAGCGGGCCCGTGTCCGGGCGACATTGACATCCGGCGGCACGATCGCCGTGAACGCGGGCGCCGGCACGGACGCCGCGTCGGAACCCCAGTCCTGGGTTCCATCGAGTCCGGCGAGAATCCACTCGAGCCGGTCGACGGCCGGTGTCATGAGGAGACGCACTCCCGCTCGACTCGGCACCGGAGTGTATTCATCCACGAGACGTCCACAGGTGGCGGCGGTGTCAGCGCTACAGCGGCACGGCAGCCCTCGCGTTCACGCGAGAGCGGTCGCGACTCGTTCGGCGAGGTGGACGGTCCCGTCGCGTTCCTTCCCCGGCGTCGTGCGCTTATGGCAGGCGTACAGGAGGGCGTGAGCCTGCGTCCAGCGGATGACGCGTTCCCGGTCGAGTTCGGCGGCGTCGGCGAAGATCGCCAATCGCCGGGGAGCTCGGCGCAGAGCTCGTCCGTGGGTATCTGACGCTGGAACCCGCCGATCACCACGCTCATCGCGCTGACCGCCGGGTCTCCTGCGAAGCCCTTGGGGTCGATGGCCAGCCATGGTTCGCGGGTCCCCCGGACGACGTTCTTGTCGTGGAGGTCGCCGTGGACGAGGGTGTCCGGCTGCTCCATGGCGAGCTCGCGGATGGTGTCGATCGCGGTGTCGACGACTCGACGAGGCACGTGGTCGGTCAGCAGCTCGTACGCGTCGAGGAGTGCGCGCTCCTGCGCCTTCGCCCGTTCGCTGAGCCGTGGAACGTTCGGTGGTGCTGGGACCGCGAGGCGACGGGTCAGCCGTCCGCAGATGGCGGCGGCCTCGTCCGTGTCGTCGAGGCTGAGCAGGGTGCTGTGGTCGACCCGCTCCAGCAGCATGGCGTACCGAGCATCGTCACGCTCGTACAGCAGCACGGCCCCGCGGCCGGACCAGGTGGCGAGGGCGACCGGCTCGTGGTCGTTCCCGGGGTGGGGGAAGGAGACCTTGAGCACCGCGGACGATCCGTCACCGCGTCGTACCGGAACGACGATCCCGACCCTGCCGTGCATGACCCATCCGGACGGGGTGCAGCTCCAACGCGCACAGAGCTCGTCGACGAGGTCGGGAAGGGACGCGATCCATCGCGCACCGTCCGCGCCTTCGCGCTCCGTGATCTCGCGTGCGAACGGCTCGGGTACGTCGATCATCCCGGCAGCCTAGACCGACCCCTTCAGCGATCGGTCCGGCTCGCCCTGGCCACAGTGCCCTGCGTGTCACGATGGACCGCATGGACGAGCTACCCGAGGCCTACCGGCGTGTCCTGCGGTTACTCTGCGACCGGCTCCCGTTCCCACAGGTGAACTGGGCCCTCACCGGAAGCCTTGGCCACTACCTGCAGGGTGCGCGGGTCGACGTCCACGACATCGACGTGCAAACGGACGACGACGGTGCGTGGCTCGCCAACGACGCCCTGCGGGAGTTCGTCCGCGTTGAGGTGCACCGGCGGACCTCGCCGCTGATGTCCTCCCTCTTCGGCGCGTTCGAGATCGACGGGCTCCAGGTCGAGGTCATGGGCGCCGTCCGCAAACGCGCTCAGCCAAGCGATCCATGGGGACCGCCGACCAATCCACGCGACCACTGCCGCCTTGTCACCGTCGACGGCCGCACCGTCCCGGTGCTGTCCTTGGCGTACGAAGCGGAGGCGTACGAGGCGATCGGCCGGACCGAGCGAGCCAAGCTCCTCCGTGACGCCCTCTCCCGCCTGGACGGCGAAGGGGAGCCGAGCGACTAGCGCGCAACATGGCTGAACGACCCCGGAACCGCGTCCCAACCGTCCGGATCTGCCGTCTACTCTCTGCGCCTGCTGAGCGCAGTACGGTCCATGTCATGGCGCAGCCAGGTGGTACCACACCAAGTCCGGACGGCACCGTTGGGGACCAGGGCGCGATGACACCTGGGGTCGCTCGCCGGGTGCTCACGACCGCGTGTCGACAGGTGAACCTCGATCCGAGCGATGCCGAGTTGATCCGCATCGGATCCAACGCCGTCTTCCGCCTGCGAAGCCCGGTGATCGTCCGTATCGCGCAAGGATCGGATGTGGCCGAGAGCGCGAGCCGGCAAGTGGAGGTGGCACGCTGGCTGCGGGCTGTTGACTACCCGGCCACTCGAGCCTTGGAGGTCGAGCAGCCCGTCTACGCCGAAGGACGTGTCGTCACGTTCTGGGAGTCAATCTCCGATGCGGAAGACTACGCTCCTCTCCCACACGTAGCTGATCTCATCCGGCGCCTGCACGAGCTGGAGGCGCCGCCATCGCTCCAGCTTCCTGACATTGCGGTGTTTGACCGAGTCATACGCCGGATGCACGACGTTGACGCCGTACTCACCGAGGAGGAGTGTGCTTTCCTTGAGGCGAGGATCTCTGAGACTCAGTCTCGGTTCGCATCCTTGGAGTTCACTCTTTCCCGTGGACCAATCCATGGTGATGCCAATGTCGGAAACGTCATCCTCGACAGGTCAGGCAATCCAGTTCTCATCGACCTGGACAACTTCTGCCGCGGTCCCCGCGAATGGGATCTCGTGCAAACCGCGCTTTACTATGAACGCTTCGGCTGGCACACTCGGGAGGAGTACGCCGAGTTCTGCCAGGTGTATGGCTTCGACATCATGACGTGGCCCGGCTATAAGACCCTGGCCGACATTCACGAGCTGCGTATGGTTGCCTGGCTGAGTCGCAATGCCGCAAGGAATGCCCGCAGCAAGCAGGAGCTTAAGAAGCGACTTGTATCACTCCAGAGCGGCACAAGTCGCAAGAATTGGAGCCCTCTGTAGCTATCGCGTGGTCGCTTGTGTCGTCCATAGCTTGTAGGATCGAGCCTGCTCGACAAATTCCCGGACAGTGCGATTGGCAAATCCTACTTTCGCGAGGCGATCGCGGAACTCCTGTACGTAGGTGCGGCAACGCGCGGAGCTGAGCTGTTCGCCGATCTCCAAGGCATCCAACGCGATTCGGCAGGCCTGCTCTTCCTCGCCTTGATCGAGGTATGAATCTGCGAGGACCATCGCCGCGAAGAAGTCGCTTCTAGCGTAGCCACCGTCGCTTGCCCTGACAGACTGCGAGGCGTACTCGGCGGCGATTTCCGCTCTACCGAGGTCACGATTGCAGTGGCCCATCTCGGCGGCCATCTCTGCATCGTCGAAATATTGGATCCAAGGAGGTCCGTCTCCGGGGATTCGTCGGTCGAATTCGCCGATCGCTGCTGCTAGTGCTTTGTCGCAGCCGCTAGTGTCGCCAAGTCGCGCGAGTGCTCTGGCCTCCATCATGTAGAAGTGTGCTGTAAGAATGGGGCTAGAGTTTCGCGATGTCCCTAGTCGAGCAGATCGAGCGAGATTAACCGCTTCGCTTAATCGCCCGAGAAACGTTGCCTGATGGCTCATCGCATCGAGAACGCTAGCTGCGAGTAGTCGATTTCCAGATGACTCCGCCAGTCGTAGTGCTTGGACGAAATACCGTCCCGCAAGATCGTGCAATCCCGCGTCGTAGGACATCCACGCGACCAGTTGGAGGGCTTGCGCGGCTGCTTCGAACAGCTGTCGGCCTACTTCCTCGCTATATGTCCCAGAAAGTAGTCTCGTGAGGTCGTGTCGGAGATACTCGACCAGCGCCCGGCGAGCGTGACCTCCCCCGAACTGACCGTCTAGTTGATCAAACGAGCGCACCATCGCCCGGACGCGTGCCACGTCCGCTGTGCCCACCCGATGTCCCGTATTGCCGGTTGGCCGTTCGGGCGGACCGGAAGACACCAGCCACGTCAGCGCAGCCTCGTTCCAAGCGGCGACGTCTGGCACCGCACGCAGGAAGATTGGCAATTGATCGAGATCGGCCTGCAGAAGTCTGGCTAGGACCTGAGTACTCTCCGTGTGTTTCGCGGGATACCGAGTTCCAAGGTCAGGCGGCACCACGTCTGGCGAGTCCAAACCAATTTCATGGAGGGCGACGGGTCGTCCAAGCCTCTTGGCCAGCGCCTCGGCGATGAATCCGCGCGTCTCGACATCGCGGGGAAGTACGCCCCGCAGCCAACGGGAGACATACGTGTGGTTGAACTTTCGCACGACACCATGACTCGCCGCCACCTCCTGTACGGCGCGCGCGAAGACCTTGCGTCCCACGGAGCCATCGGGAGCAGAAAAGCCGGCTTCCCTCATGAGCGCTGCGAGACGGTCGTTGGCCATCGATCACCTCCATGCCCCAAGAGTCCAAGTGTGCCCCTTTCTGTGCCCTATTGTGCGGGCTGTTCACAGCCAAGAATCGCTACATCGCACGGTCCACGGAAGTGCCAGGGATGCGGACGTCATCGACGCGCGAGGCGGAGTCGTTTCGCGCGTCGACAGCCATGGCGAGGTCGTCTACGTAGGGGAGGTTGGGTCTGATCTCTCTGGTTCGTAGCCAGGCGATAGGACGGCGACAGGGGACCCCGGGTGGGTCCAGAAGCTTCTTGGCTCCTGGCGGCGGCGCTTGCTGGGTTTGCGCGGGCGCTGCTGCCAGGTCCACGTCGGTGCCGGCGTGGGCGGACTGCACGGACGTCGCGCCCTCGCCGGCGGCGCTGGACGTGGTGCGGTGTCAGCGCGCTTTCGTTTCGAGGAACGTATCGAGAAACGTGCGGCGTGACGGGTCGATGGACCCGGCGTGGCTTGGTTGTGGGGAGGCTTGATGAGCCCGCTGTCGACGACCGCTCACTATTTCGAGTTCACCGGGTATGCTCACGCGGCTGGCTGTGCGGCTGGCCCGGGCTGGGAGGTCGCCCAGCACGTCGAACGCGGTTCCAAGGGTGAGCCGGGCGAAGTGACGCTGCGCGTGGTCTGCCGGTCCTGTGGGGTGGTCTACCTGCAGACGTTCGCCAGCGAGCCTGTCACGTGGTGGTGCACAACGGTGCGTCACATCGGTTACGGCTCCCCGCCGGTGCTGGTGGCAGGGTTGTGGCTGCACCCGGGTCGCCAGTTCTCCGACGACGGCGGCCCCGAGACGTACTTGGTCACGACGGGTCGGGCCACGCCGAGCGAGAAGACGGAGCTCGTGGGGGCGGTCGCTTGGCGGCAGGGCCCACGTGGCAGTCGGATCTGGACCGCTGCGTTCGGCTTCGAGCCCGCTATCGCGCATGCTGACGGGTTCAGGTCGCGACGCGCGGCTGTGTGGTGGATCGCCGACCAGATCGCCGCCCGACGGTCGGCTCGTGGTGATTCGACAGATCGCCTAGGCGCTGATGGGGTTTGCCGGGCTGGTCGACCGCCGGGAACGACGGACAGGCCGCACGGTGTGCGCCGAACGGACGCCGAAGTCGACGTCGTCTCGCGCTGAGGCGTCCGATCATCGCAGCGCTCGGACCGCCCGCCCAGCAATAGGCGGCGAGACTTCCTAGGTAGCGTCCAAGCCTTGGCTGACAGCGCGGCGACGGACTGGTCCATCGCGAGTCGCTGATGTGGTAGTGAGGAGGGGCGGCGTCGGCGTATCGCCGTGGGTGACGTAGCCCGATCTAGGCGGTCGTCGTTGTGTCGCGGATGACCTCGTAGCGAAGCCAGAGCATTCCGTCGGTCTCCACGTGACAGGAGAGCAGTCGCAGGCGAGTGGGTGTCTCGCCAATGGCGAGCGGGGGACCGTCGAAGACGGTCGGTGTGCCGAGGCCGCCGATCACTTGCGGGGTGACGAGGAGGTGGATCTCGTCGATGAGTCCCGCCCGAAGCAGCGCGCCGTTGAGACCGCCACCCGCCGTCGACACGACACAGGTGACGCCCAGGCGTTCCCGCATCCGGCGCAGGGCCGCGTCGAGATCCACGCGCTCGTCACCGACCACGAGGTACGGGATGCGTTCTCTGCGCAGGTAGGCCAGGTGCGCCGCGGGTGTGGCCCGGGCCACCAGCACGAGGACGTCCCACTCGCCGGTGCTCTTCATTTCCCAGCGCACTCGGCCGCGGCTGTCGACAGCCGTCAACCACTTCTCGTGACCGGGCCTTTCGACGACCTCCTTGGGAAGGAAGTCGGTGTAGAGCACGTCGGGCGGCTCATCGATGTCTGTGGGAAGCCCGGTCAGCGGGCCGGCCGAGTCCCGGACGAACGATCCGCTCCCCTCGAGGAAGGCCTGCGGCTGGTACAGCTTGTCGAGCAGCGACGTACGCGCGTCCTCGAGCGCTTGGCTGCTGGGCGGCCGGGGTGGAAAGATCAACGAGGCGTCCTCGTCGGTCCACAGCTGACCGCGGCGGAGCGCGATCCGTCCGTCGACCGACATCGTCACCGAGACCACGACCCGTGGCCGACCAGTGTCGCCAGATGCAGACCCCTGCGTCATCGCTCGCCTGACTCCTCGCGGAGGCCTCGAGAAGGGACAACGCCGCGTCTACCAGCGACCACCGACAGCTGCCTGATATCGGCTTGCGACCGCGGGTCTCAAGCGGTCAGGGTTGACGGGATGGATGTCGTCGCGGTAGCGGAGCGGTTGCTGGGAACCACCCCTGTCGGAGTGCGCCCTACTGGCAGTGACGGCGTCTACCTCCTCGACATGGGGACGCGGACCGTCGTGCTGAAGCTGTCGACACATGGCCACTCGGTTCTGGCGGAGGCGCGGGCGTACCAAGCCGCGGCGGCACACGATGTGCGGGTACCGCGCGTTCTCGCCACCGGAACCGACCCCGAGGCGATGGCCCTGGAGTTTCTCGACGGCGTTTCCCTGTGGTCCGAGGAACGGCGCGACAAGGACAACTCGTTCGCCTGGCGGCGGGCCGGGGAAGACTTGCGGACGCTGCACGAGATCAGGCTTCCTGGCTTCGGCCCCATCGTTCCCGACGGTCGCGGGATCGCTGGCCACGCGGACAGCTGGTGCCCGTTCGTCCGGTCGGCGCGGGAGGACGGCATCCGCACGCTCGTCGACGCGGGCGTTCTGGACTCGCGGGTGGGTCGTCGGCTCGAAGCGCGCTACGACGAGGCAGCCGCGGACCTGCACAGCTGGTCGGACGGCCGGCTGCTCCACGGCGACCTGGAGGGCGGGCACATCCTTGTCAGCGGTGATGAGTACCTGGGGCTCATCGACTTCGACCAAGCCCAGGTCGGTGACCCCCGCTGGGACCTGGCCCGCGTGCCCCTCTGGGACGGCGTCGCCGCGCTGGACGCGCTCCTCGACGGATACGGGCGGGACACTCTCGGACCCGGTGACCGAGAGCTTCTCCTGCCGCTCTACCTCCTCGCCTTTGTCATCCACCACGCCGTTCGGTTCGCAGACGAGGGGGATGTCGAGAAGGCGCGCGGCCACCTCGCCCAGACCCAGTACGAGCGGCTGGTGTGAGCGGCCTCCGCCGACGCTGGCGACACGTCGCGGACGACATGGGATCGATGCCAGGAGACGCACAGATGACGGAAAGCATCGAAGGCGAGCAGGCGGAGTGCTCCACGCCGACCAGGGAGCTGCTGGCCGAGGTGTGGGCGGCGTATCGGCTCACCGGTGAACCGCGGCTGCTCACCGGCTCTGGAGTGCGGGACCTTGACGACCCCACCGGTGTCGAGAGGGGCGTCAATCTCAACCTGCTCGCCGAACAATACGGACGTCCTGTCGTCGTTCGGGCGTATCTGCCCAGAGTCACCTCGCGACGACTCGCGGACCTGCAACGCATCCGAGGCCTGCTGCGCGATGCGGGAATGCCTATCCCCGCGCTCATCCCTACGATCGACGAACAGCCGTGGATCTCGGTCGATGGGCGCCTCGTCGAGGTCGAGGAGTACGTCGCGCACGACGCCCACATGGACACCTGGACGCGTCTCGACGCTGGCATGCCGTTGCTCGGCCGCATCCACGCCACGCTCGCTGGTGTCGGTGCCTCGACCGAGACGCGGTACCCGGACTTCGCCAACGCGGTCGACGCGACGGACGCGCTCGCGACGACCGCCCGAGGTGTCGCGCGGATCCGCTCCTGGGGAGACAGCGTCAGGAGGGACGTCCAACGGATGTGCGACGAGGCGGAAGAGCTCGCGGACATCGTCGCCGCCGCGGAAGCCGCCTCGCCACCGACGCGCCGGCAGCTCGTTCACGGCGACTTCTGGGACAACAACGTGCTGTTCCGTTGCGGGAACGTCGCCGCTGTCATCGACTTCGACTTCCTCGGGCACCGTCCACGGGTGGATGACCTCGCCCTGACGCTCTTCTTCGCCGACCTCACGCTCACACCACCCGAAGACGAGCGGATCCCCTTGCTACGCCGTCTGGTCGACCGCTACGAGAGCGGCCTCGACCACCCCCTCGCACCGGAGGAACGAGCGGCCATTCCGGCAGCGCTCGCGCGTCAGCAACTGTGGGCGTTCGGCCACATCACCAGGCTCGACGAGGCCTCCGCCCGTCGTCTCGCGGAGATCCTGGTCCGTGAGCTCCACCGGACCCTCCCGATCGCACGCGACCTGGAACGCTGGCGCGTGGCGTTCACCTAGCGGGCTCCCGGCGTGCGTCTCACACGTCCTCCGGGATCGTCACCAGGTCGAGCATGAGCGGAAGCAGGCGGCTGGCCGCACGCGTCCGTGCCTCACCGTCGTGGCCGAGCGTCCCATCCAGCACGAGACGCGCGAAACCGTGGACGAGCGACCAACAGGTGATGGCGGGGGCCATGGCTGGGTCGTCCGGTGGGACGCGTGGCGCATCGGGCCCTCGTACCACTCGGTCGAGGCACTCGAAGGCGCGCGTCTTCTCCGCCACCAACGTCGGATCGGACAGATCGAGCAGCGGAGTCCGCCACATCAGGTCGAACAGCGCCGGTTCGGTCAGCGCGAACTCGAGGTAGGCGGCGGCCTGAGCTCTGAGACAGTCACGCCGCTCCAGGTCCACCGCTGCGCACGCCTGTTCGAGCAGGTTCGCCAGCCGCGTGAACGCGAGGGCCGCGAGCGCGGTCAGCAGGGCTCTGGTATCGGCGAAGTGGTGCTTGTACGCCGCCGGCGACACTCCCACACGGCGCGCCGTCTCGCGGAGGCTGAAGCCGTCGACACCCTTCTCCGCCAGCACCTCCAACGCGCCGTCGATCAGCGCCTGCCTCAGGTCCCCGTGGTGATAGCTCCGCTTCATCTTGACATTGTTAAGATCAGCTCGTACGGTTTGGACCTGACATCGAAGGAATCAGTGTGAGTATGTCGTCCGAGAAGCGCGTCCTCGTCACTGGAATTTCGGGATTCTTGGGGGGTTACGTCGCTGCCGCGCTTCTGAAGCGAGGCTACTCCATTCGTGGAAGCATACGCGACCCAGCTCGAGCGAGTCAGGTACGGGAAAGCTTTCGAGCGGCCGGTGCGGATATCACACGGCTTGAGCTGTGCGTGCTCGATCTGCTCGACGATCGCGGTTGGGCTGAAGCCGCCGAGGGATGCCGCTATCTGCACCACGTCGCCTCACCCTTCGTGTTGACGATGCCCAAGGACGAGGACGCGCTAATCCGCCCCGCGGTCGAGGGGACGCGGAGGGCGATCCGCGCGGGGCTCGAGGCCGGCCATGAGCGAATCGTCCTCACCTCGTCGGTTGTGGCGATCGACGGCGGTCACGTCAGCTATGGTCGGCCATTCACCACGCACGACTGGACCCGGGTCGACGGTCCTCACGTCAACGCCTACCACAAGTCCAAGACATTGGCGGAACAGCAGGCCTGGCGACTGGTGGATTCCGAAGGTGCCAGGCAGAAGCTTGCGGTCATCAACCCGGGCACGATGTTAGGGCCGTTGCTGGACGATGATCCTGGAACGTCGGTCGCCATCATCCAGCGCCTGCTGAAGGGCGAGATGGCGATGATTCCGAACCTCATCTTCCCCTATGTCGACGTGCGAGACGTGGCGGACGCACACGTGGCCGCGATGGAGACAGCAGAAGCCGGCGGACAGCGTCATATCGTCGCGAACAACGGTGTTCCGTTGGCTGACATCGCCCGAATGCTGCGCGAGGGATTCCCCGAACATGCGGAGAGGATCCCAGCTCGACGCATGCCGGCGTGGATGGCGCGCGTGGTCGCGCTGTTCAACAAGTCCTTGCGCGACAACCTCTCCCGGCTCGATGTTCCTCGCAGCTATGACGTCTCCAGCGGTCTTCAGCTTCTTGGCCGTCCTCTGCGGCCCACGCACGAGGCGGTTGTTGCGAGCGCGCGAAGCCTCCTGGAGCGCGGATTGGCCTGAGCCCGCGGCAAGAGTTCCGGAGTACTCCCCGAGCCTCGAGGCGTCACGGTCGCTGGGTGCTGCGCTGGGTCGACTGGAAGTGGGACGGCGAGACGCCATAGAACTGTTGGAACGCCTGGCGCATCGTCTCGACCGTCCGGAAGCCGACGCGGGCGGCGATCGCGTCCTGGGTCAGGTTCGTCTCGGACAGCAGCCGCGCGGCGGCGCTCGCGCGGCGTCGGCGGATGAACCTCGCCGGGCTCACGGTCAGATCACGCGTGAACAGCCGCGTCAGGTGCCGCTCGCTGACCCCGACATGCCGAGCGACCAGCGCCGGTGTCAGCTCCTGGCCGAGGTGCGTCTCGATGTACTCGACGGCCTGCTGGACGACTGAGTGACGTGGAGTCGCGGAGGTGAAGACACTCATCTGCGCCTGGTTTCCCGGCCGCTGCATGTAGGTGACCAGCTGCCGCGCGACCGCCCGGGCGACGTCCGGCCCGACGTCAGACTCGACGAACGACAAGCACAGGTCTAACGCCGCGGTCACGCCCGCCGACGTGCACAGCGAGCCGTCGACGACGAAGATCGGCACCGGATCAAACTCCACTGTCGGGAACCGCTTCGCCAGGTACTCAGCGTGGTCCCAATGGGTCGCCGCGCGGCGTCCGTCGAGCAGGCCCGCCGCGGCCAGGATGCCCGCGCCGGTACACACGGAGGCCACCCGGCGACTCTCGCGGGCGAGGCGTCGGACGTGTGCGACCAGCTGCTGATCCTCCATCGCCCCCACGTACCCGAGCCCGCCCGACACGATGAGCGTGTCGAGTGGTCCTGTGACGCGCTCCAGTGCGGCATCCGCGTGCACCGTCAACCCCGTGGCGGTGTGGATCGGCGCCCCGCCCAGCGAGACCAGCTCAGCTCGGTACTCGGTCGTTCCCCGCACGTAGTTCGCGATCTTGAGGGTCGAGACGACGCAGGCGATATCCAGCGCCTCGGCGGCGGGATACCCCACGACGACGACCCTCCGTGCTCCGGGCATGTCTCCACAGTACGAGCCGAAGCTGTCTAGACCGGGCGGTGTGGAGACTCGCCAGGCGGCATGCTCGACAACGCCGCTGGCCCGCTCGGGACGGTGGTGATGAGGTCCGCCGGCCACCCCCTCCCGCCCAGCGGGCGGCTGTTTCGGACACGATCACCAGGATCGCGGCCACGCGTGCCGCGACGACGTGCCCCTGGCCTGCCGCCGTGCCTACGTTCTCGCTCGAGACGGCGGTCCGGCGGCCATGCCCACGACCGAGTGACCTCGTGAAGAGCCGAGAAGGCATGGCCGCGCGCAGGGTCGTCGGCGCTTGTTCGAGATCGCCCGGACGCTGAGCGGTCGCGGTGCCGGGCACTGGTTGGGGGTGCGTGGTGAGAAAACCGATCTGGATCTTCGTCCGGCACTACCTCGAAATGATCGTCGCCATGCTGCTCGGCATGGCGCTTTACCCGCTCTGGGTCATGGCGACCAGCGACGCTCCCGCGGAGAGCTGGGTGCACCGGCCTGATGTCGCGGGGATCGTGATGGCGACCGCGATGTCCATCCCCATGGTCGCCTGGATGGTGTACCGGCGTCACCGCGCGCTGCTGACGGTGGAGATGGTGGCCGCGATGTTCGCCGGCTTCCTGGTCTTGCTCCCGCCGTTGTGGGTGGGCGCGATCAGCACCGCCACCTTCATGGTCGTCGGGCACATCCTGATGCCGCTGTTCATGCTCGGCGCGATGCTGGCCCGGCGAGGGGAGTACACGCACCACCACGCGCACGCCTCGCCGAGCGCGTGCCACGAGGTCGTCGCCGCTGGCGGCCAGGTGTCCGAGTCACCGTGACGTCGACGGACCCATGTCGAACGCCGAGCGCTCCGCCGCACATCCCGCCTCGACCGGGTGCCGGCCAGGGAGCACCAGCGGGCGGTCGATCGTTGGTGCCGAAGGGGCGCCGCGCGGCGGATCCCTGGGGAGGCTGTCCCGGAGGAGCCGAGAGAAGGCGAGGCCACATGCGTGTCAGCATCGGCGTGACGAACTACTCCTGGCCGGGCGGTGCGGCGAGCATCAGAACGAACCTCAGCCGGGTCGCGCGGGTCGCGGACGAGGTGGGCGTCGACACCGTCTGGGTCGCCGACCATCTCCTCCAGGCGGACCCGTTCGTCGACCCTGGGCACACCGAGCACCTCGAGGCGGTGACGACGCTCGGGTTCCTCGCCGCGCGTACCGAGCGGGTCCGCCTGGGTGCCCTGGTCGCCGGCGTGACCTTCCGTCCGCCCGCTGTCCTGATCAAGTCGATCAGCACCCTGGACGTCCTCTCGGGCGGTCGCGCGTGGTTCGGGATCGGCGCCGGGCACCACGAGGGCGAGGCGCGGGACATGGGGCTGCCGTTCGGCCCGGCGACCGAGCGGTTCGAGCGCCTCGAGGAGACGCTGCGGCTCGCGCACCAGATGTGGTCCGGTGACGAGTCCCCGTTCGAGGGTCGGCACTATCAGCTCGCTCACCCGGTCGACAGTCCTCATCCGATCAAGCGCCCACGGATCCTGGTCGGCGGCACGGGCGAGCGAAAGACCCTCAGGCTGGTCGCACGGTACGCCGACGCCTGCAACGTGTTCGACATCCCGGACGGAGGCAGGACCGTCCGGCACAAGCTCAGCGTCCTGGCCGACCATTGCGCGGCGATCGGGCGTCCGTACGAGGAGATCGAGACGACCATCTCCACCCGGATCGAGCCGGGTGAGTCCGCGGACGAGTTCGCGCGCCGGTGTGTGGAGCTGGCCAACCTCGGTCTCGACCACGTCGTCGTGATCACGAGGGGCCCGTGGACCGAGGACGCCGTCCGGACGGTCGGCGACGCGGCTCGCGCGGTCGCCCCGATCGGTGCAGGCGGCACATAGCTTTGGACGCCTTGGTGTCCGCTCGCTCGGTGAGCGGTCTGGACCAGCTCGATCGCGGAGCAACCGTCGTCGTCGCCGACCACCGCTTTGTCTCGCGCGGCGGGTGCTCGCCGCGAATTCCGGTTGCTGTCGTGTGCGGTAGAGGCCTCTAATGGGACCCCATGATCGACAATCCGGCGCCCCAGCCCAACCTTGGCGATACCCGAATCTCACCGAGCGACCGGAGGTTCGGCTGGTCGAACATGTTCGTCAAGCCCGAGGAGGATCCCCGTAGCGAGGGAGGCTTCCAGGGCGAGAAGGCCACCCTCGTGGGATACCTGCGGGACCAGCGGCTGACGTTGGAGCTGAAGTGTGCCGGGCTGGACGCGGCGGACCTGGCCCGGCGGTCGGTGCCCCCGTCCAACCTGTCGCTTCTGGGGTTGGTGCGCCACATGGCAGGTGTGGAGCAGACGTGGTTCCGGCTGGACCTGGCCGGGGAGGACGGTCAGCGGCACTACCGGACCGCCGAGGATCGGGACGCCGACTTCAACGGCGCCGTGCCCGACCCGGAGGTCGTCGCCGAGGCGTGGAGGAGGTGGCGGTCGGAGGTCGCCTTCGCTGACCGCTTCGTCGACGAGGCGCCGAGCCTTGAGATCGTGGGCACGAGGTCGGGGTTGACTCTGCGCGAGGTCCTCGTCCACATGATCGAGGAGTACGCCCGGCACAACGGCCACGCCGATTTGCTGCGTGAGCGGATTGACGGGCGCGTAGGTCAGTAGCCGACGGCCTCATCCGTCGGACGGCACCTCTCCGGCGACGCGGCCACAGGGGACCCGGCCTCATCCCCCTGCTGTCTTTGTCTCGTGAAACGGCCCAGGTCACGACGGGGCGTGACCCGGGCCGCCGGGTGCGTCCACAGCCAACCGGACGACGGAAATTCAGAGGCTCTGCGCGACCTTCTCGAGCTGGTTCATGCCGACGGGCGCGTGAGCTTCCATACCGGAGTCCTTGAGCCCGTCCCGATCCTCGATCGACTGGCACACCGTGTGGCTGGTCACTTTGGTCTTGCCGTCGACCTCCTCGAACGTCACAGTCTCGAGTGAGACGTGGCCGGGCATGGCCTCGAACTCCCAGGTCTGGACGATCCGCTCCGGCGACACCTCGTGGAAGACACCGCGGAACGCGTACTCGTTGCCGTCCGCGTCGACGTTGACGATCCGCCAGGATCCGCCCGTCACGGGCTCGAACCGGTCGACGCGGACCGTGAGCTCCGGCGGCGCCCACCACTGGCTGTAGAGGTCGGCGTCGGTGTACGCCTTGTACACGGCGGGCAGGGGCGCGTCGATCAGGGACACCGTGGTGGCGTCGTGACGGTTGGGCTCAGCGGTGAACGTCGTCTCCGCCATGGTTCCGCTCCTTCGTGCGTGTGCTCTGCGGTGTCGCCTCTAGAGACGGCTCTCGGTCCGAGAACTCATCGCTATCGGCGGAGCCTGATCGACAGTTCTTTCAAGGCGCCCGGCGGCGAGCCGTCCCCAGCGACGTCCTCGCGGCGAAGAGGGGGAGCGACCCGTCGGTCAACGGAAGGCGTGCGCAAATTTGCGTCTCGCACGCCTCGTCCGCGGCCACCTCCTCGGCGCTCGCGCTCGTCGAGCGGGAAACGTTCGCGCGGCCGGCAACCCCGACCCGGCGCGAGGAGTCTTAGTTAGTGCCGGGCAAAACACGGGGAAAGAGAGCCATCATGACTCATCGCACATCCACCACCGCCGGTGGGAACAGCTCCGGCCTGCGACGACTCGGTCTCCGCATCCGCGAACGCGCTGCTGCCCTCCGACGGCTGAGCCGCGTCCACGTCCCTCTTCGTCGCGCAGGTCAGGTGACGGTCGCAACCGCCGCGGCCGCCCTGCTGTCGGCGGCCACGATAGCGGCGGCGCCGCCAGCCCACGCGGCCACAACCTACAAGGGCAGGGTTACCGCCTTCCTCAGTATCCGTAGCGCGCCAACGACAGCCGCGACCAAGGTCGGTAGCTTGAATTCCGGCGCGACCGTCACCATCCAGTGTAAGGTCTTCGGACCGTCGGTCGACGGCAACTCGCTCTGGTACAAGCTTTCCACCAAGAAGTGGGTGACCGCTCGGTACGTCGCCAACATCGGCTCGGCGCCGCGATTCTGCGGTGACGGGAAGGAATACGTCGGACGCGTGACCACCTCCGTCCTGAACGTTCGCAGCGGTCCCAACACAGCGAACGCGAAGGTGTCCTCGGCGACGCTGGGCGCGCGGCTGTTCATCGTCTGCAAGGTCGACAGCCAGGTGGTCGACGGCAACCCTCGCTGGTACCAGCTGACCGGTGACGGCGGTGGCCAGTGGGTGGCCGCCCGGTACGTGGCGAACGTCGGCGCGGCTCCGCCGTACTGCTGACGAGCTCTTCACGTGAGGTGGCCGGGTCGAGGCCTCGCCACCTCACTTCTGCTTTGAGCGATAGCGCGCCGGCCGCGTTGCCCGGCGCGCCGACCAATGCCGCGTGACGCACGTCACGCGGCGGGATGTCACAGGGCTGAGGTCCTTCCTCGTCTCCTGCACGAGGTTCGCTCGTGAAGGGAGGCAAAGCCATGAATCTCGCCCTGTGGATCGTCGCCGCGCTGCTCGCGTTCGTCTTCTTGCTGGCCGGTGTCGTCAAGCTGGCCGTTCCGAGGGAAAAGCTGCTCGCGGTTCGCGGTGCGGGATGGGTCGAGAACTACAGCGCCGCCGCCGTCAAGCTCATTGGAGTTCTCGAAGTCCTGGCCGCGGTCGGCTTGGTCCTGCCCGCCGTCCTCGACCTCGCACCGGTCCTGGTGCCGCTGGCCGCCGTGGGAGTGATCCTGCTGATGGTGGGCGCGATGATCGTCCACCTACGACGTCGCGAGAACGCGCACCTGGTGGCGAACGCTGTCTACCTAGCCCTGGCCGGCTTCGTTGCGTGGGGTCGCTTCGGCCCCGAGTCCTTCCTGGGGTGACACCGGCACTCGAACTCTGCAGACGGACGCTGGCGGGAGGAGCGGTCGGGGTGCGTGGTTCACCAGGCCGCTCCTAGGCGGCGACCTTCTTGTGGTCGCGGAGGTGGCCAGCCATGCTGTCGTCGCAGCGACACGCCGGGGCCGGGTGCGCAACCGGAGGTCTGCTGCAAACTGCCGTCGCGTCGCTGGGCGAAAGCAGTGTCGGACCTAGGGCTTACCATCGGGTCTTCATCGCCCACCACGAGGGGTCGCAACCAGCTCCGCCAGCTCAACTGTCCCATACAAGAACGTCCTCATCGCCCCTACGAGGGCTTCACCTGACCGGGAGAACACATTCCTCTCCGGTCTCGGGCCGGTGTCATAGCGCTCGCCTGAGCGGCGCTGCGACAGTTGTCGCATAGCTGCGAACAGCGCACTGGCCTACGACGCTGCCCTCCAGGTGCCGCCTCCGGACGGCTGCCTCCGGACGGCTCAGTGGAAAGTGCCTTACGAGACGGGCGCACGTTGCTAGCGTCCAGCCGCACAGCCGTCGACAAGGAGGCACCGATGGGCGCCCGCAGTGCGATCGTCGCTGCAACCGCTGTCCTCGCTCTGGCCGGCACGACGTTCACGTCGGCCCAGGCGACGGCACCGCGCGTCACAACCGGCGAGGTCGGCACGAGATCAGACGCCGGTGCCGCGTCCTCCGGGTTCTTCGGCGGTCAGCTACCGATCAGCGCACCGCCCGAAACACGGACCATCGCACCTGGGGTGACCCTGACGTCGCTCACCCTCGGTGAGAAGGACGAGAACGACTTCTGGACGGTCCACGTCTACCTCCCTGGCGCTATCGACGACCCACTGCCGACGGCTAACACGGCACTGGGTCCGCGTCCGATCGCCGAGCGGGTCGCGGACGCATTGCGTGAGAAGGGTTTCGAGCCTCGGCTCGAAGAAGTCCTAATGCCGGAGTTCGCCGACTATCCGGCTGGAACACTTGGCTGGATCGTGCGTGTCGGTGCCTACGAGACATCGGCGGAGGCGGCGGAGGAGCTGTCCCGTCTGCGTGCCGCCGGGTTCGCGGGCGGCACCCGTTACACCGCCCAGGACGGGACGGATCCGCTCGCCCCGCAGAAGGTCCACATCATGAGGATCGACTTCGACGTCTTCGACGGTCGTGTCGAGGCGGAGTACGGCGAGACGCTGTCCACGCTGGAAAAGCTGACCGACCATCTCGCCGAGACGTCCGCGCTAGCGGGCGTCAACGGCCAGTGGTTCTACGACAGCGCGCCGGGCGGACTGTTCGTCAGCGGCGGCGATCTCCTCACGTCCGCGACGAACGGGCGGGGTGGAGTGCTCCTGCGCAACGGTGGCCGGACGGTCGACGTCGACACGTTCCGCTCCACGATTCGCGTCCACCTGGATCGGACGACGACGGTGCTCGACGCGGTGAACAGGCTGCCCGGCCGCGTCTGGAACTGTGGTGGGATCGGTGGCGACGTGCCGACGGAGAACCCGCAACACGACCTCATGTGTACCGACGACAGCGAGCTCGTCCTCTTCACCCACCAGTGGGGCCCGACGACACCGACCGGTGCGGGCGCTGAAGTGGTCTTGGACGCGCGAAACACCGTCGTCGCCATCCACGAGCACCGCGGGACCGCGATCCCGCCCGGTGGCGCGACGATCCAGGCGACGGGAGACCTGGCCCCGTGGCTGCTCGACCACACCGCGCTGGGCCGGCGAGTCAAGGTCATCTCCCGCGTCGTCGACGGTGACGGCGACGTCGTGGCACTCACCAAGGACACGACGATCGTGCAGGCCGGTCCCACCCTGGTGAGAGACGGTCAGGTGTCAGTGAACGCGCGTGGTGACGGCCTGATCCGGGAGGGCTCCGACCAGACGTTCACGTACAACTGGGTGGTACGAGGCAACCCCCGAACGATGATGGGCGTGGACGAGCAGGGCCGCCTCATGCTCGTCGTCGTCGACGGGCGCCAGGCCGGCTACAGCGAAGGACTTGGCGTCGCCCAAGCAGCCGAGCTCATGAAGCTGCTCGGTGCCCGCGAGGCCGTCAACCTCGACGGCGGCGGCTCGAGCGTCATGGCCACACAGGAGGGCATCGTCAACCGCCCGTCGGACGCGACCGGGCAACGGTCGCTCGGCAACTACATCGTCGTGCGGCGGTGACCGTCGTCAACGCTTCCGCTGAAGAGCGGCGTTGTTCGACTCTGCACTTGCCAAGGCCACTTGCCGCACGTGTCGGATCGCTGCTGTCTCGTGCAGCCAAGGGACACGAGCGAGGTGCCGTTCACGAGGTCGACTGTGCCTCGTCCGGGAGGAATAGGTCGTTGCCGCCGCGCGGTACGCCGATTGGCAGCTGCCGGGTGCGAGAGAGCAGGTAGCCCGTTGTGCTCTGGCAAAGTTCGATGCCCATCCAGGCACACCGTCGCCCCCGTTGGCTGCTGGTGAGATACTTCACCGACTCGCCCAGGTTCCCGAGGGCCGCGCGACGCGGTCAAGTCTAATCGTGGCGAGATCAGTGACACGCTGAGTGGCCTCGTGGAGAAGTCGAGGTCACCTCAACCACTGGAGTGCCGATGGGATTCGTGTACCTTATGCTGATGACGCTTTGCGGTCTCATGCTGTGGATGCTGATCTCGCCAGGATCATTCTGGCGGAAGACCGCGGCCTGGCAGTACAAGAACCCTGAGGCCAACGAGCCGAGCGACGCCGCGTACACGACGATGCGGGTGTTCGGTGGCATTTTCCTGGTGGTCTTCATCGGTCTCTGGATTCATATCGCCTCAAGCGTCGACCGACTGGGAGCGCGCTCAGCAGGACAAGCAGTACCAGGAGTGCCTGGAAGAGAATGACGAGGAGGATGGTCTCCTGTCACCAGAGGACTGGTGCCAGGGCCTCTTGCCAGAGTAGCCCTGACTGAGCGGTCTGAGCCTCCCATCAGGAACGTGGATGACGTGAACCTCAGCTACGACGAGCTTGTCGCCGACGCGCTCGCGGCCGCCGATGCTATGCGCCGATGGGACTTCGACTACCTCGAAGGCCGTACGAGCACGGATCCCTTGCCCTGGTCGTACCCGAACCTCGCGCGCGACGCGATCAGTCGTTCGAGGCGTCTCCTCGACATGGACACCGGAGGCGGCGAGGTCCTGGCATCGCTGGCGCCGCTTCCGCCGCACACCGTGGCCACGGAAGGGTGGGAGCCGAACATTCGTGTCGCGCGGGAGCGTCTCGAACCTCTCGGTGTGGAAGTCCGCCGAGCTCATGGAGAGACGTTGCCCGTGGAGGATGGCGAGTTCGACCTCGTCCTGAACCGGCATGCGGCGTTCGATGTCGCGGAGGTGTGGCGGGCCCTTGCACCCGGCGGGCACTTCCTCATGCAGCAAGTCGGGAGCCGCAACGACCTGGAGCTCAACGCCGCACTCGGCGCCCCGCCAGCGCTCGAGCCCGACTCCGACACCTGCGCGGGCGCGGTGGCGGGACTCGAGCGCCAAGGCTTCCAGGTGCTCGAAGCCGTCGAGGCGTTCCCAGCGGTGCGTTTTCACAACATCGCGGAGGTGGTCTACCAGCTGACGATCGTGTCGTGGCAGGCGCCTGGGTTTGACGTGACGCGCTACGACGCGAAGCTGAGAGAGCTCGATCGCCGGATTCGCGCCGAGGGACCCTTGGTCGTCCACAACCACCGTTACATCATCAGGGCGGTCAAGCCGGATGACGCTCCCTGACGCGGGATGCCACGGCCGACGAGCGGACAGCGCTGGCTCGACATGTCAATCGACATCTGAATCATGTACCGTCGATGGCGGTGTTGTCGGGTAGGGAGAGGTCGCCTCGCGCATGTCCGATCGCCGACTGCTGGTCCTTTGGGACGTGGACCACACGCTGATCGAGAATGCGGGTGTCTCGAAAGAGAACTACGCCCGTGCGTTCGAGTTATTAACCGGACGGCGGCCGGAGCGGCCTGCCCGCACGGACGGGCGTACCGATCCCGAGATCATGCGTGGCCTGCTCAGCGACAATGGGGCCGATCCGGCGGTGTTCACCGAGCACGAGGTGACAACCGCGCTGGCAGCAGCGATGGAGCACAACGTCGGGGAATTGCTCCGACGGGGGTTCATGCTGCCGGGCGTCGCGGAGACACTCGCCACGCTCAGCGAGATCGACCTCGTCGTGCAGTCTGTTCTGACCGGGAACATCGCGCCGAACGCGGCGACGAAGCTTCGACTGCTAGGGGAGTCTCTGTCCGTCTTGGACCTCGAAGTCGGCGGATACGGCTCCGACGCCCCGGTCCGAGCGAGCCTGGTACGCATAGCCCAAACGAAGGCCACGCGCAAATATGGCTACGAGTTTGGACCTGCTGACACCCTGCTCGTTGGTGACACGGAGCGAGACGTGGAGGCGGCCCTGAACGGTGGCGCCCTGGTGATCGGCGTTGCGACTGGTCAGGCGAGCGAGGACGAGTTGTCGGCAGCGGGGGCACACGCGACGCTTCCGGATCTCACTGATCCGCATGTGGTCGTGGCGACGCTGGCCAAGGTGACGGGGATCGAGCTGGAGAGCAGGCGCAACTAGTTGGCCGGCTCGCCTCACTCTGCGACTCACCGGCTCGAGCTGTCCTTGGGTACGTATGGGTAGGACTCCTCCCAGGCGCGTTCGAAGCTTTTCATGTAGGTGTCGAAGAGGTCGGCGCCTTCGATACGGCGCAGGTGCAGGATCGGCGCCATGTAGCCGTAGATGCCGAGGGCATGCTGGTTGATCAGCATCTGGTCGTCGTACCGGAAGATGCTGTTGTACAACGTCGTTTGGTGCAGGTGAAAAGTGACGCCTTCCGCGCCGAGGAGTGGGCGATAGTAGGCGAGTGCCATGCGTACTCGACCGACGAGGCCTTCACCGAGTTTCTCTTCCCACCCGCGCAGTCTGATGGTGTCGCTGTCGGGGTCGCCGAGGCAGATGCGTACGGCGACACCGTTCGCGGCCTTGTGACGGATGATGTCGATCGACTCGGGGTTGTCCTCAGGCAAGAACAGGCTCGCGTTCGACAAGATGTCGAGCCGCTCCCGCACCGACAGCAGGAGGTCGAGCCAGAGCTGCTTCGGGGTGTCGGCGCGGTGCGGGTAGAAGTTGACGACTTCACTTGCTGCGCCGTTGTCTGAGGATTTCTCGAGGCTCGGCCACAGCCAGTGTGCGGGCACACCAAGCAGCTTCGCGGCGCGATGGGCGGTGGTCCGGTGTGGCACGCGGCCTTGGGTCACCCATCGCTGGACGGTCTTGGCGTCGACACCCAGCTCGTCCGCGAGATCCGCCACGGTATAGCCGTTCGCCCGGAGCGTGCTGCGCAGGCGGTCGTTCACCATCTTGGCCATGAGACCCCGCTCCAAGGGACATGCGATGGGGCGAGATGGGACATTTTACGCGGAGGAAATGTCCGTAAGTTCCCTTCCAGTGATGTGTTGGTGTCCGTGCCCTCAGCGTTGCAATTGCTGCACCCCCATCGGGGAGAGGGGCATGGATGGTCGGCGGCCGTACTGCGGACTTCGGCCCATCCCTTGCGGTCTCCCTCCCCGTGCCCTCCCCCGCGAGATTCGGCGGGCGGTCGTGAGTTCAGCCGGCCGCCCGCCTACCCAACTGATCCGCGAACGAGGCAGCCAGATACGTAGGCTCGATGACAATGCGTAACGAGCACGTTGCGTCTTTGTGCGCAGGGAGGGTGCGGGATGTGCCGCGGATCACCTGGTGGCGGGGTCCTTCCGGTCCAAGATTCGACGTAGCTACTGTGACCGCCATGACGACCGAGCCCACCAAGATCCTGCTCGACGAGTCCGAGCTGCCACGTCGCTGGTACAACCTGCTCGCCGACCTCCCGAGCCCTCCGCCGCCGGCCCTGCACCCGGGCACCAAGGAGCCGATCGGCCCGGACGACCTGGCGCCGCTGTTCCCGCGGGACCTGATCCTCCAGGAGGTGTCGACCGAGCGCTACATCGACATCCCGGAGGAGGTCCTGGACGTCTACCGGCTGTGGCGCCCCACGCCCCTCTACCGCGCGCGTCGCCTGGAGAAGGCGCTCGGCACGCCCGCCAAGATCTTCTACAAGTACGAGGGCGTCTCGCCCGCCGGCTCTCACAAGCCGAACACCGCGGTGCCGCAGGCCTACTACAACGCCGCCGCGGGCATCCGCCGGCTGACCACGGAGACGGGCGCCGGCCAGTGGGGGACGGCGCTGGCGTTCGCGTGCTCGCAGTTCGGGCTTGACTGCGAGGTCTGGCAGGTGCGGGCGTCCTACGACCAGAAGCCCTATCGCAAGGTCATGATCGAGACCTTCGGTGGCGTCATCCACCCGTCTCCCTCGGACCTCACCGAGGCCGGCCGGGCGGTGCTGGCGAAGGACCCAGACTCGCCTGGTTCGCTCGGTATCGCGATCTCCGAGGCGGTGGAGGTCGCCGCGCGGAACGCCGACACGAACTACGCGCTGGGCAGTGTGCTCAACCACGTGCTGCTGCACCAGACGGTCATCGGCGAGGAGGCGCTGGCGCAGCTCGCCAAGGTGGGGTTGACGCCGGATCTCATCGTCGGCTGCACCGGTGGCGGTTCGAACTTCGGCGGTCTCGCCTTCCCGTTCCTGCGCGAGAAGCTCGCGGGTCGCATGGACGTGACGATCCGCGCGGTGGAGCCGGCGAGCTGTCCGTCGCTCACCAAGGGCGTCTACGCGTACGACTTCGGCGACACCGCCGGGATGACGCCGCTTTTGAAGATGCACACCCTCGGCCACACCTTCATCCCCGACCCGATCCACGCGGGCGGCCTGCGCTACCACGGCATGTCCCCACTCGTCTCCCACATCTACGAGCTCGGGCTGATCGAGGCGGTGGCGAAGACGCAGCGGGAGTGCTTCGAGGCGGGTGTCCGGTTCGCGCGGACCGAGGGCATCGTCCCGGCGCCTGAGCCGACGCACGCGCTCGCCGCCGCCATCGAGGAGGCGCTGCGCTGCAAGGAGACCGGCGAGGAGAAGGTCATCCTCACCGCGCTATGCGGGCACGGGCACCTCGACCTCGCGGCGTACGCCGCGTACTTCGCCGGTGACCTCGTCGACCACGAGCTGGACAGTGCCGAGGTGGCCGCCAACACCGCGGCGCTGCCCGTCACCAACGCCTGAGGTCGACTCCGTTTCGGTGCGTGGCTGGGTCCGGTCACAGGGGCCCAGCCACGCACGGCCGCCATGCTGAGCGGCGCCGGACGGCGCGCTCGGGCCCCTGTCGAGCTGGGATGGTCACCCCTCCCGCAGCAACGTCGGAAGACGCTCGGCCAGCAGCTCGTAGTCGCGGAACGAGTTGTACGCGTGCGCGGACAGCCGCACGAACAACCGGCCGCCGAAGGCGGTGATGGCCAGCTCGGCCCCGATCCGCTCGGACGCCTGGGCCGCGAGGGCGGCGCGCTCGGACTCGCTCGTCACGGCGACAGAGGCGGGCAGCTCGACCAGCCGCATCGTCGGTGCCGGAGTGGTCACGTCTGGCAGGGAGGTGCCGAGCGCCTTCGCGACGATCGTGCTGGCCTCGGTCAGCATCGTCGTCAACCAGGAGCGCCGGCGCGGCCAGTCCAGGGCCTCGAGCACCTCCAGCGAGGTGGGCGCCGCCAACCACGGCACGTAGTCGCCGGTGCCCTGCTGGTCGAACCGCGCGGGCAGCTCGTCGTACTCCGCCCACGACGTGATCAGCGGCTTCGTCCGGTCCCGCCATCGCTCGGCGACGAAGAGCCCGGCCGTGCCACGTGGGGCGCACGGCCACTTGTGGAAGTTGCCGGTCCAGAAGTCGGCGCCGTCCACGATGGGCTGGTCGATGAGCCCGGGCGCGTGGGCGCCGTCGACGATGACCGGGACGTCGGCGTCCCGACACAGGCGCGCCACCCGGTCGACGGGGAACACCCGCGCGGTCGCCGAGCTGATCTGGTCGATCACCACGACGGCCGTGCGGTCGTCGAGGGCGTCGGCGACCGCCGCCAGGAGCTCGTCGTCATCCGCCTCGAGCGGAACGGGGACGGTGACCACCTCCGCGCCGCGCAGAGTGCCCGCCCGCTCGGCGGCGTAGCGGACCGCGCCGTAGGCGTGGTCGGTGAGGACGATGCGCTCACCGGGGGCGATCGGGACGGCGGACAAGGCGACGGTCACGCCGGCGCTGGCGTTCGGCACGAGCGCGAAGCCGTCCGGATCGGCGCCGAGGTACTCCGCCAGCCGTCGACGGCTCGCCGCCAACCGCTCCGGCAAGCCACGAAACCACGCCATCGGGTTCGACTCCATCTCCGACCGCAGCCCGCCGGCGACGTGCTGGGTACGCCGCGGGACCGCGCCGTACGAACCGTGGTTGAGGTGCAGGGCGCGCGGGTCGAGAGACCACAGCTCGGGTCGGGGGAGGAACTCCACCGTCACGGCTCCTGGTGGGAGGGTCGGCAACGCTTGCTTGCCCGAGCAGCATAGTGGGGCTGGCCTTGGGGGCCCGGGGGACGGATGCCGACCAGGCACGGTGTTCCGCCACCAGGGGACGCGTCCTTACCTCGGGTCGTATCCGCTCAGGCGTGACGACCGAGCGACAGCTGTCACCGTGCGACCGAGCCGCTGTCACCGTGTCTCAGGCAGCACGACATCGGCCACCAGCGGCAGGTGGTCGGAGGCATCTGTGCAGATGAGCCAGGCGTGGCGGATGTCCGCGTTCGGTGGCGTGAAGATGTAGTCGAAACGCCAGTGCGAGGTGGTGAGCCCTTCGCCGATGCCCACCGCGGCCCAGACGTCGGTGAAACGGCTGGTGAACGTGGTCATGCCGGGGAACTCCGGCACCGCGTTAGTGTCGCCGGTGAGGAAAACCGGTTCGGGGGAACCGGCGAGAAGATCGACGATCGCGTCCGCCTGTTCCTGCCATTCGGCGTCGTCCGTGTGTTGCATGTGGGTCGTGGCGACGCGGAGGCGTGTGCCGTGGATCTGGACGACCGCTTCGAGCAGGCCGCGTTGCTCGCTGGTCGGGTACTTCGGCAACCACGTGTTGCGCCAGGAGAGGATCGCACCCTGGGTCAGGATCGCGCACCCGTACTGACGTCTCGGCTGACCCGGCTCGAGCGGGTCCAGGTCGATGTTGGCGCCGAAGACGACCCGCATCGCCAGCATGCGAGCGAGCTCGCCAGCCTGGTCCTTCCAGTCGCTCCGATCTCTGAAGTGCCGGTCGACTTCTTGCACAGCGACGACGTCGGCGTCGGTCGCCGCGATCACCTCGGCGGTGTGCTCGAGGTCGAGGACGTCGTCGGGTCCGGCGCCGTGGTGAATGTTGAACGTCGCGATCCTGATCGCATGGCGCCGCCGCGTCCTCGCTGCCGCCATGCCGTGCTCGGCGGCGACGGCGGGAGTCGTCGGGAGGGCACTACCGAGGCCGGCGGCACCGGCCGTGGCCCCGATCCCCAACAGGCGTCGTCTGCTGAGGTGAGAACGTCGCATAGCGACACCGTAGGGATGTCGTTGGATCTCCGCGGGCCCTTGGCCAGGAGCGGCCGTGTGGCTGCGTCGCTCCTAGCTGTCTCGCGATTGGTCGGTGTAGCTGGCCGGCATCCGGTGACCGTCTCGCGGGAGGTTCCGCTCCTCGGGCGAACCGACGGGACGTCGAGCGCCCGACGCCACGGGCGTCCACTCGTCGTGGTCGCGGCCGGTGTCGCGGCGCTCCCACTCGACCGGCTCGCCGGCGGGCTCGAGCAGGTCGGCGAGCCAGTACGTCTCGTCCGGGTTCCAGCCGGCGAGGACGGTCGCGCCGCCGCGCACGGGGATCGCGGTGCCGGGCGTCGTGAGGTAGCCGACCATCGTGAGGTGGACGGCGTCGTAGTCCCGCGCGACCGCCGTCCAGTCGGGGATGTACCACTCGGTGTCCACGCCAGTGGTACGCCACCAGTCGTGCCGCCTGGACGCGGTGAGGCGCAGCGGGTAGCCATCGACGAGCGCGGCCCAAGCTTCCGGCCCGGTGATCTCGAAGACGCGGACCTCACGGGTTGGCCGGAGCGGCCAGACGCGGGCGTGCTCCCATCCGGCGTCGTCCTCGGTCAGGAGCAGCTGCATCGCGCCGAGCCAAAGTCGGGCACGACAGGTGTGCGCCAGCCCATCGGACGGCGGTGTCGACCACCACACGCCCGAGACGCTCGCCCGCGGGTCGGTGGGGCGTTCCCGCGCCGCCCGCTCTTCCTCGGCCACCGTGTCGTCGCGCCACCTGGCCAGGCGTTCGCGACTGCCCGACAGCGACGGCGGCTCGGTGGCGTACTCGCCCAGCCACTCCACGAAGCGCTGGTCGTCCAGGTCGGCGGGCGAGCGCCACCAGCTCGTCGCGTCGGCGGTCAGCAGCGTCGCCGCCAGCGGCGCGAGCGCGTTCGCGACGTCCGGGCGAGCGAGGACGATGTCCTCCGGGTCGGGCTCCTGCCAGTACCGTGCCTCGCAGACGGCGTCAGCGAGGCACTCGGTCACCACCTGCTCCGACAGCGCGCCGACCGAGGCCGTGTCGATGGCGCGGAGGGCGCCGGTGAGCGACGCTGCGACGTCCTCGTCGTCGGAACGCGAGGAGACGGTCCACAAGGCGCCGCGAATGTCCTCGTCGAGGACGGCGGCGACCTCGAAGCAGAAGCGGCGTCCACGCGGGCTCGCCAGGACGGCGTCGATCTCACTCACGGCCCCGACCCTATAGCCCAAACGACACGGACGTGCCGGGATGGCGGCGCGGTGGCGCCGTGGCGGACGCCAGACACCACGACGGGATGCCGACGTTGGTCCGACCTTCAGCACGTCGACGCCCCTCGCCGACGTGCGCGGGGGGGCCACGTCCCCGGGCGAGCTGCTCAGGGACCGCGAACGCGCGACCGCGAACGTCCCCTGGGTGGTGCGCGTACCATCGCCGGGTGGAACAACGACTCAGCTTGATCACGCTCGGTGTCGCCGACCTCGCCCGTGCCCGTGCCTTCTACGAGGCGCTCGGCTGGCGGACGCAGTCCAGGCCCGAGGATGACGTGGCCTTCTACCAGATGCCGGGGCTGGTCGTCGCGTTGTGGGATCGAGCCCGCCTTGCCGAGGACACGGTCGTCACCGACAGCGGCGGTTGGGGCGGCATCACCTTGGCGCACAACGTGCGGTCGCCGGAGGAGGTCGACGCGGTGCTCGCCGAGGTCGAGCGGGCCGGTGGCACCGTCAAGCGGCCCGGCGCGCCGACGTCGTGGGGCGGCTACTCGGGGGTGTTCACCGACCCCGACGGTCATGCGTGGGAGGTCGCGCACAACCCGTTCTGGACGATCCACGACGACGGCTCGACGACACTGCGCTGACGACGGGGTTCGGCCGCCTGACCACCATGCTCGTGGTCGACGGGGCGACTCGGCCGCGGACGGCCCTGCCCTCGGGTCGCGACGACGCGGACGTGCCGAACGGCACCGAAGGGATGGGCGGCGCGACCGTGCCGCCGACCAGCGGGGTGCGTCGAAAAGCATCGAGGTGGTGGCCGACGATGCCTGCCACCACCTCGAGAAGCGATGCGCGCCTGACCTACAGCAGGTCGACGACGTCTCGGGTCGAGCTGCTCGGGACCGCGAACGCGCACGCCCGCGGCACCCCCGCGAGGCAGCCCCGCATGGTCATGAGCGCGGTGTAGTAGTCGATGTAGCGGAACCCGTACGTCTCGCCGCGGGCGAACGCCTGGCCGGAGATGGCGTCACGCCAGCGCTCGAACGCCTCGTCCGGGATGGGGACGTAGAGCGACGGCTGGAAGCCTTCCTCGTCCTCCCAGTTCTCCGCGTAGACGAACCGCCCGACCCCGTGGCGCGGCAGCGGGTGGTCCATCGGCAGGCCGGCGTAGTAGCGAGCCCTCTCGGCGATGATCGACGCGTTGGCGTGGTCGCTGTGGATGGAGTTCTTCCAGTGCGCGATGATCACGTCCGGCTTGAGCTCGCGGATGATGTCCGCGACCTGCAGGCTCACCTCCTGGGTGGCCTCGAGGAAGCCGTCGGAGTAGTCGAGCACCCGGAACTCGGCCCCGATCTTCTCCGCGAACGTGCGGCCTTCCTCGATCTTCTGCGCCTTGTAGTCCTCCGGGCTCATTCGGGGGTGACCCCGCTCGCCTGGAGTGAGCGCCACGATGGCGGTTCGGTGACCGGCCAGCGCCGCCGTGGCGAGCAGCGGACCGGCGGTCAGGTCCATGTCACCGATGTGGGCTCCGATGGCCAGGTAGGTCTTCATGCGCTCCTCACTTCAGGCCGCTGATCATGACGCCACGGATGTAGTACTTCTGCAGCAGCAGGAAGATCGTCAGCACCGGGACGATGCTGATGACGAGTCCCGCCATGACGATGGGGAGGGTCTGGTTCGGGTCGAGGTAGCTCTGCAGCAGCTGGATCCCGACCGGCAGGGTCATCAAGTCAGGGTTGACGGTGGAGATGAGCAGGCTCCACACGTACTCGTTCCAGGTGCCCACGAAGGTGAGCAACCCGAGCGTGATGAGCACCGGCGTGGTCTGGGGCAGGATGATGTGCCGCCAGATGGTGAACTCTCCCGCGCCGTCGATCCGGGCCGCCTCGATCACCTCGTCCGGGATCGAGACGATGAACTGCCGCATCAGGAAGATCCCGAAGCCGGACACCAGGAACGGGATGAACAGCGCCGCCACCGAGGTGGTGAGCCCGCCGTCACCTCCTCGCCCCAACAGGTCGTTGCCGCCGGCCAACGGCCAGTTGGTGAGGATGAGGAAGTCGGGGATGAGGAACAGGAACGGCGGGAACATCATGGTGGCCAGCACGAACCGAAAGACGATCGGCCGGCCGGGGAAGCGCAGCTTGGCCAGCGCGTAGCCGGCCATGCTCGAGGTCAGCAGGACCGACGCGACGGCGACAGCGGTCATGATGACGCTGTTGCGGAACAGCAGCCCCATGTTGAGCTGTTCCAGCGCCGCGAGGTAGTTGTCCAGGTGGAACTTCTCCGGCAGGAACCGGTACGGGAGCCGGCCGGCCTCGCCCGGGCCCTTGAACGACGTCATCACCATGTCGAGGAAAGGCACGACCATGATGACGGCGCCGGCCACCACGAGCAGGTAGGAGAACCACGGCGTCCTGCGCGGCTTCACGACGTCTCCTCCCCTCGCTGCCGGAAGAGCCACAGCTGCAGCAGCGTGATGGCGAAGATGATGAGGAACAGCACCAGCGCCATCGCGCTCGCGATGCCCCACATGCCGAAGTTGAACGCCTGCTGGTACATCTCGAACCCCGCGACGTTGGTGGCGTCACCGGGACCGCCGCCGGTCATCACGATGATGAGGGCGAACGACTGGAGCCCGGCGATCACTTGGGTGATGAGGACGAACAGCAGCGTCGGACGCAGCAGCGGCAACGTGATGTTCCAGAACATCCGCCAGCTGCCGGCACCGTCGAGCTCGGCCGCCTCGTAGTAGGTCTCGGGGATGTTCTTCAGCCCCGCGGTGAGGATGAGGATCGCCGTGCCCAGCGAGGCCCACGCCTGGACGACGACGACAGAGGGAAGCGCGGTGTCCGGATCGGCGAGGAACCGGACCGACGACATGCCGAGGGCGTTGAGGACGCCGTTGATCAGACCGCCGCTGGGTTCGTAGAGGTACTTCCAGATGTTGCCGACGGCGGCCACGGTCGTGACGATCGGCAGGAAGTACAGCGTGCGCCAGAAGCCTTGGAAGCGCAGCCGGTTGATCGCGTTGGCGAGCACGACGGAGGCGACCAACGTCAAGACCACGGAGCCGGCGGCGAAGACCAGCGTGTTGACCAGGATGGGCGCGACAAACGTCGACGCCGGGTTGAGGATCTCAGCGAAGTTGTCGAGCCCCACGAACTCGATCTGGGTGAGGTCGAAACCTCCCCAGGCCGAGAGGGCGAGCACGACCGCGAAGATCAGGGGAAGGATCAGGAAGATCGCGAAGAAGAGAAGGCTCGGCGAGAGGAACGCGTAGGCGACGATCGCCTCGCGACGGCGTGCCTTCGCCATCCCGCTTGGGACGGAGCCCGCCCGACGGCTTGCGCCGCCGCGCGGGCTCCGCTGCTCGTTCTCGTGGAGGACTGTGGCCATGGTGACCGTGGACCTCGCTCAGCCGGATGACAGGAGCGCGTCCGCCTGTTCGGCAGCGTTGGCGAGCGCCTCGTCGACCGACTGGGTGCCGGTCCAGACTCCCTCGATGCTCTTCTGCAGGGTGGTCTTGATCTTCTGCCCGTTACGACCGTTGGGCTCGGGCATCGCGTACTCCAGCGCTTCGGTGAACGGCTGGTAGTTGGGGTCGGTGATCTCGTCCGCGAGAGCCTCGGAGTCCGCGGGTCGACCGGGGATCGTTCCGATGGAGTACTGGAAGGAGCCCATGCGGGTCGCGCCGTCAGGGCCCTTCTCCGCGTTCATCCACTTGAGGAACTGCCACGCCTCGTCCTTGTGCGGGCTCTTGTTGTTGACACCCATGAAGAACCCATACGCGAGGGAGCCCTTGTCGCCGGGCTTGGGACCCGGAACGGGCACGACGCCCACGTTCTCGTACTTGTCCTTCATCGCCGTCTTGAGGCTGCCGATCCACCACCCGGCGTTGATGGTCATGGCCACCTTCTCCGACGGGAAGGCCTGGAGGACGTTGATCGCCGGGTCCGCGACCTTGGCGTCGATGAGCGACTTCTCGAACTCCAGGGCGGCCTTGCCGGCGGGGGAGTTGAACGCGGCCTTGGTGCCGTCGTCGGAGACGAACTGACCACCAGCGGCCTGCAGCAGGCTGAGGAAGGGGTGGACGACGGCGGAGTCCCAGCCGCTGGTCAGGCCGAATCCGGCGACCTGGATGTTGCCCTTGGAGTCGCGCTTGGTGACCTTGGCGGCGACCTCAGCGATCTCGTCCCAGGTCTTCGGCGGCTCGGTCACGCCGGCCTCGGCGAGCAGCTTCTTGTTGTAGAAGAGCGCGTAGGTCTGCACCTCGGTCGGGTAGCCGAGGATCTTGCCGTCGACGGTGACAGAGCCGACGGCCGCCTTGGAGTAGTTGGTCTTGATGTCCTGCTGGATGTCCTCCGGGGGCTCAGCGAGGACCCGAGCCCGCTCCAGCTGGCCACCCCACAAGCTGTAGGCCTGGATGATGTCGGGCGCCTTGCCGCCGGTCTGGCGCACTGTGATGGTCTGGAGCAGGTCGTCGTAGGTCACGGCCTGCGTCTTGACCTGGATCGACGGGTTGTTCTTGTTCCACTCGTCGACCATCTTCTGCAAGCCGGACTTCAGCGGGTCGTTCCCGTAGTGCGTGAGCACCGTCAAGGTGACCTTGTCAGAGTCCGTCGTCCTGTCACCGCCGCCGGTCGAGCAGCTCGCCAGGGCGAGTGCGGCGGCTGTGGCCAGCGCGGCGGCGCGGCCAGCGGTTCCCCACCTCATGGTCGTCCTTCGCTCTTCAGTCGAGGGTGAGTCGCATCACGTCGAAGTACCGGGTCGTGGTGAACCCGGTCTTGCGGTAGAGGTGACCGGCCGGGCTCTCCTCTCCGGTCCACAAGAACCACGCCCCATGCGCACCGAGGGCGCGCATGCGCGTCAGGCTGAGGTGCAGCAGGACCTCGCCCAGGCCGGTGCCGCGGCGGTTGGGCAGGACCCCGAAGGGCCCGAACCGTTCCACCATCCCCTCGTACGCCGCGAACATGGCCCAGCCGACCAGCTGACCGTCGGGCGCGCGGGCCACCACGATCCGGTCGAGCGGAAGCCCGGCGATCACGGCCTCCCGGATGGCCCGTCCCCAGTCGGGGTTGAAGTGCTCGTTGGCCATCCGCACGAGGGCGACGAGTTCGTCGTCGGTGGGTGTGCCGAAGGAGTAGCCGGCGCTACGAAGTTTCGCGGCGCGCTCGTGGACCCGCGGGGGTGTCGCGTAGCCGACGAGGCTCATGTCCATCGCCGCGGCTTGGTACAGGGTTGTAAAGCCGAGCTTGCTGAGGAGGCCGGCGGCCTCGGGGTAGGCCTTGCGGTCCAGGCCGGGCACGATGTAGTTCGGCGTGTACGAGGCGAAGTACACCTCGGTCCGGCCGTGTCCGCGCAGCCAGGCGAGGGCGTCGCGCAGGAGCTGCGTCCCCAGTCCGCGGCCGCGCGCGTCTGGGTCGACGAAGAAGAACGTCAGCCAGCCGCGCTGGGGTTCGAGGTCGTCACCGACCATCGCGACCTGACGTCGGACCGCGTAGGCGGCTCCCACGAGACGCTCGCCCTCCCAGGCGAGACGGAGCCCTTCGGGGTCGAAGTTGGCGTCGAGCAAGACCAGGTTGCGGAACCGTGGAAGGGTGATCGCGTCCGCGGGAGCGCTCCGACACCACAGGTCGACGACGGCCTCGGCGTCGCCCACGCGGAAGCCGGTGATCTCTGCCATGGGCTGCAGCCTCCTCACGGCATGGGCTAGTGATAGGTTGGAAAATTACCAACGACCAATGCTCGCGTCAATTTGTTGCCATGCGTGCGGGACGGGTTCCTGCTGGTAGCGGTTCGTCGTCAGCGTGGCACGGGAGGGTGGCGATCAGCGCACCGGGCCCGTAGGAGTTACCAAGCGTTGCCGGACCTATCCGGGTCGTGCACGGCGTCGAAGGTCTTCGCCAAGGCCGCCATCGTGGCGTCGTAGGTGCGCTGGGCGACAGCCAGGTAGACGCAGTCGACCACCGCGAGCTGGGCGATCCTGCTGGCCATGGCGCCCGTTCGGAAGCGCGTCTCGCGCGCCGCCGTCGTCAGCAGCAGGTCGGCCTGGGCGGCGAGCGGTGAGTGCGGGTCGTTGGTGACGGCGACGGTGGTGGCGCCTTGCTCGCGAGCCTTGGCCAGACAGGCGATGGTCTCGCGGGTCTGGCCGCTGTGCGACCAGGCCATCGCCACGTCACCGTTGGTCAGGAGCGCCGCGGTGGCCAAGGCCAGGTGCGGATCGGCCACGACGAACGCCATCCGGTCGATGCGGAGCAGCTTCTGCTGGAGGTCCTGCGCGCCGAAGCCACTGGCGCCGAGCCCGAAGAGGGCGATGCGGCGGGCCTGGATGAGCGCGGTCACGACCTTGTCGAGCTGGTCGAGGTCGAGCTGCTTGAGGGTGTCCTCGATCGCGGCCGCCTCGGTGCGCGCCACCTTGGCGACCAGCTGCGCGAGCGGGTCGTCACGGTCGATGTCGGCGCCGGTGAGGAGCTCCTCCCACCGCCGGGCGGTGTCCCGACCCAGCTCGGTGGCGAGCGCCAGCCGGAGGTCGGGGTAGCCGCGGAAACCCGCCGCGCGGCAGAACCGCACCACCGTGGTCTCGGAGGTCTGACAGGCCCGGGCGACCTCTGTGATCGTCTTCTCGACGACGAGGGACGGGTTCGCCAGCAGCGCCTCGGCGACCCGGCGCTCGGCGCGCGCGAGCCGCGGCAGGATGGCGCGCACGTGCTTGCGGACGTCCGCGGGGCGTGGCTGCCGCGTCGCCGTGTCCTCCTTCACCGGCCGCCCCTCCTCGCTCGGCGTGCGCGTGCGCGCGGGTGGCTCGGACTAGTGATAGAGGATGACCTGCTCACCTGCCCACTCGTGAGGACGGGCGTGGCCGGGAGCGGTCGAGGGCAGCAGTGTGGTGGGGTCCTGGCCGGCGTCGAGCGTCCGGCGCAGGGTGTCGGAGCCCCAGAGCAGGTCGATGAAGTAGGGGTGCCTCGCGCTCTCGTCCTCGGCGACGCGCCACCCGAAGTCGTCCGGATACAGCGTGCGCAGGCAGTGGAGCATCGCCAGGGCGGTCCGCACGGGCGCGAAGCTTTCACGGTCGGTGATGTGCACCTGGACGCCGCGGCACTGGCGGCCGGCGTACTTGTGGAAGGTCGGGGTGAACGTCGCGTCCCGGAACCGCACGCCGGGGAGACCGAGCTCGTTGAGCGCGGGCGCGAGGCGGCGGTCGACGTACGGCGCGCCGATCAGCTCGAACGGCCGGGTCGTCCCCCGGCCCTCGGAGAGGTTCGTGCCCTCGAACAGGCCGGTGCCCGGATAGACGAGGGCGCTCTCGAGCGTGGGGATGTTGACCGACGGCATGACCCACGGCAACCCGGTCTGGTCGGCGTAGGAGGACCGCTGCCAGCCGGTCATGGTCACGACCTCGAGCCGCGCCGGCCGTCCCGCCTCGCGCGGGATCGCGGTCTCGTTGAGGTGTCGAGCGAGCTCACCGACGGTCAGCCCGTGCCGGAGCGGGATCGGGGCGCGCCCGACGAAGCTGGCGAAGGCCGGGTCGAGGAGGGGGCCCTCGACGGCCAGTCCGCCCACCGGGTTGGGTCGGTCGAGGACGACGAAGGGCATGTCGAGCCGAGCCGCCACGACGAGCAGGTCGTACATCGTCCACACGTACGTGTAGAAGCGGGTGCCGATGTCCTGCAGGTCGTAGAGCAGGGTGTCCACGCCGGACCGGACGACCAGCGCCTCCAGGTCCGCGCCGCTGTGACGGTAGGTGTCGAAGACCGGCAAGCCGCTGTCGGGGTCGTGGTCGTCGGGCTCGCTCTCGCCCGCCTGGGCGCTGCCGCGCAGGCCGTGCTCAGGGCCGAACAGCGCCACGAGCGGCACGCCGGCGGCCTGCAGGGCGGCCACGTTCGTGGTGAGGTCGGGCATCACCCCGGTGTAGTTGGTCACCAACCCCAGGCGTCGGCCCGGGACCAGCGAGGGGTCGGCGCACAGGCGTTCCACCCCGGTGACGGTTCGCTGGGTGCCGTGCTGCACGAGGCTGCCCTCCGGTGAGCGAGATCCGCGCCAGCGGCGCGAGCGTGCGGTCCGTGGTAGGTTGGTAAATTACCTTCCTCCATTACATAACGTCAATAAGCTTCAAAGGAGGCCCGGTGAGCGAGGCCCACTCGCCTTTCGCCGCACTCGTCACGGAGCAGGCCGACCCGCGGTACGGCGACATCGATCAGCTCTCGACGCTGGAGCTGGCCCAGCGGATGAACGCCGCCGACGCCGAGGTGCCGCACGCGGTGCGCCGGGCACTCCCCGCCATCAGCGCCGCCATCGACGCGATCGTGCCGCTGTTGGCGTCCGGTGGTCGGCTGGTGTACGTGGGGGCGGGCACCTCCGGGCGGATCGCCGTCCTGGACGCGGCCGAGTGCCCGCCGACGTTCAACACCCCGCCCGAGCAGGTGCAGGCGATCATCGCGGGAGGCCCGGTCGCCGTCACCGGCGCCGTCGAGGGCGCGGAGGACGACCGTCCCGGTGGCGCGCAGGCCGTGGCCGAGCGAGGGATCGGGAAAGGCGACGCCGTCGTCGGCGTCGCGGCGAGCGGGCGGACGCCGTTCGTGTTGGGCGCGGTGGAGGAGGGTCGGCGTCGTGGCGCCCTGACCGTCGGTGTGAGCTGCAACGCCGACACGCAGCTGTCGGCCATGGTCGACTATCCGATCGAGGTCCCCGTGGGGCCGGAGATCCTCGCCGGGTCGACCCGGCTCCGAGCCGGCACCGCGCAGAAGCTGGTGCTCAACATGATCTCGACGATCTCGATGGTGCGGCTCGGGAAGACCTACGGGAACCTCATGGTCGACCTGCGGGTCGTCAACGACAAGCTGGTCGACCGCGCGGTGCGCATCGTTCGGCAGATCACCGGAGTCGACCGGGAGGTCGCGCGTCGGACGCTGGAGGCGGCCGACCGTGACGTCAAGACGGCGGTGCTCATGCTCGAGCGCGGTGTCGACGCGCCGACCGCCCGCGCGATGCTCGCCGGAGCGGGTGGGCGGTTGGCGGACGCGCTTCGCTCCGACGACGTGGGGAATCCGCGTTCCTGAGGAACCCTCGACCTTCCCGTCGAGATCTCGGGTCACCTCGACTCCGGTCAAGGCGTCCGATGACGCCGGGGCCGTGCGACGAGACCGCAAGTGGGCGTGCCGCGCCGGTTACGTCTCGCCTTGCGTGGGATGCCTTGCGTGGGATGAGGACACGATCGACCGGCCGCCGAGTCGGATCCGACCGATGCCCCGATGAGGGCGACGGTGTCGACGGGACGGCTGTCGTGCGCGTGGGGGCGAGCGTGTGCGCGTCGACCGTGCCGCTGCCCTGGTCGAGCCGGAGTGCCCGCAGCACCCCCACGCGCGCATGACGGCGAACGGCCCGGAGGCGGGCGCTGAGGCGATCACGACCACGCAGAAGTCGACGCCCCGCTGGGATTTTGTCGTACGTGGCGGGGGCATCGCGTCCCTGCGCCACAAGATCACGAGTACGTATCGATCGCCTGTCATGCCGGGTGGACGTGGAGTTCCTTTCGTCCGTTGTGCGAACCTTGCCGCGCCTGGGAAGCATCTCTGCGACTGAGACACGAAGCGCGCCGCGCGGTACCTGGCCCGGTTCGTGCATCTGCTACGGGAGGAGAAGTTCGTTCATGCCTCGTCGGCATCCGAGAAAGCGGAAGACATTCCTATCCGCCGCTGCCGCGGCGGCAGTGATGGCTGCGCCGCTGATTCCAACCACGGAGGTCGCTCACGCGGGCACGGCAGGGCACGGTGCAGCACATGTGCCGCGGCCAGGTGCTCCCGGTGTCGGGGACAAGGTGTTCCCCAATCTCGGGAACGGCGGCTACGACGCGAAGAGCTACGTCGTCGACCTCGAGTACATCGCCGACACGCAGACAGTCGACGCGACTGTCGTCATGATCGCCAAGGCGAAGCATGCGCTGTCGTCGTTCAACCTGGACGCAGTCGGCCTGGACATCGAGTCCGTGACGGTCAACGGGAAGCGGGCGAGCTTCACCCAGCAAGAGGAGGAGCTGGTGGTGACGCCGGCGTCCGCCATCCACAAGGGCGCACCGTTCGTCGTGAAGGTGCAGTACACCGCTGACCTGCGAAAGGAAGTCCCCAACCCTGGTTTCGTTCCGACCGAGGGTGGGTTCGCTCTGGCGCCGCAGCCGGCGGGCGCGCACTCGGTGCTGCCGTGCAACGACCACCCGTCCGACAAGGCGTACTTCGCGTTTCGGCTGACGGTCCCTGAAGGTACGCACGCTGTCGCCAACGGCACGAAGGTCGGGGAGTACTCCAAGCCGGATGGGCGTACGACCTTCGCGTACGTCTCCCGCGACCCTATCGCGACCGAGCTGCTGCAGATCACCGTCGGTGACTACCAGGTGGTCGATCGCGGTACGGACACCGGCGTTCACCTGCGCGACGTGGTGCCGACGGACCGGGTCGACAGACTCGAGCCGGCGCTGTCGCTGACACCCGGTCACCTGGACTGGATCCGTCAGTACCTCGGTGAGTTCCCGCTCGAGGCGTACGGTCTGCTGCCGGCCGACACCGACGACCCGAACGCCTTCGACTTCACCGGGCTGGAGACTCAGACGCTGACGCTGTACAAGCCGGCGTTCCTCGAGCAGGAGGAGTCCAGCATCGGCTCGCACATGATGCACGAGATCGTGCACAGCTGGTGGGGCAACAGCGTCTCGCCGGCAAGCTGGTCCGACCTGTGGATCAACGAGGGACACGCCGACCTCTACGGTCTGATGTACCGCTACGAGCGCGGCTGGCCCGACTCGCGCGGCTACACCACGCTCGAGGAGCGGATGAAGTACACCTACAGCCAAGGCGACATCTGGCGCGCCTTGTCCGGTCCGGTCGCCGACCCGAACGCCGAGAACCTCTTCGACAACCAGCGCTACACAGGCGGCGTGCTGGTGCTCTACGCCTTGCAGGAGAGGGTCGGTGTCGAGGCGTTCGCCGAGATCGAGCGGACGATCCTGAAGCGGTACAAGAACCGCAACATCTCGACGGCGCAGTTCATCGATGTGGCGGTGGAGGTCACCGGTGACCCGGAGGTGAGGCCGTTCCTCGAGGAGTGGCTCTACGGCACCAAGACGCCTCCGATGCCGAACCACCCCGACTGGACGGTCGACCCGGCGACGCCGACCGTGCTCGCGGACACGACGCGGGCAGAGCTGCGGACGGACAGCCGCAACCCCTCGCACTGAGGGCGCGCGCTGCCAAGACGTGGCGGTCCTTTCGACACGAACGGGTGTCGGAAGGGCCGCCACGCGCGTAGGACGGCTGAACGATCAGTTTCTCGAGCCGCATTCTCGTGTGCGGGGGCGAGGACTAGGCGGATCACTCCCACACCAGCAGCGACTCCCACCAACGGCCGGCGCGCAGCAGCATCTCGGCGTCGCGGCCTCCGCTCGCAACGTAGCTGGTGAGTTCGATTCGCGCGTACACCGCGGACATCGCGCCTCGTCCCGAGCCGTCGTACCAGCCGCCGCGCCGCAGGTCGTCGTCGCCGTTTCCCGGGTAGGTCGCCCGCGGAAGGTCAATCCACGGAAAGTCAGGCGGTACCGGGAGCTGGGTGGCTTCGACGAAGCGGTGCGTGAAGGCGATCTTGGCCGCGAGTCCCGCCCAGAACGACCGCGCGTCAAGAACCGACGGCGGCGGCGTCCCCGCCAATACACCTTCGTCCAGGTGCGGGATCTCGGCACGGTTACGCGGTTCACGAGCAGGGCGTGCAAGGCGGTGCCCAGATTGGCGACAGCGTTGGGAGACCAGCCGTAGGTGATGGCGTACGGCATCTCTCCCGTCTCCTCGCCGAACTCGAGCTCCGCGCCATCGAGGGGGAAGCCCGGCGGTTCGCCGGCGTAGACGAGGTTCGGGTCGATCTCGGTGGTCGCGAGCAGCAGCCGGGCCCCGGCAGCGGCGGCGCGTCTGTAGAGCGGATGGCGGTAGCGACCGAACCCTTCGGCGAGGGCGCGCACCGCCGCGTACTGGTCGAGGGACAGCATCGCCGGCGACCACGTCCGTACGTCCCACGAGCCCATGGACCCGTCGGGTCCCTCGACCAGGTGCGGGAAGCCGCCGGCCAGCCGCGGGTTGCCGAACCGGCTCGTGGCCGCGGAGAGGGTGAGCTGCAGCTCGACCACGCGGTTCAGCAGCGCGAGGGTGACGGCGTCGACGTCTTCGACGGTGGGCAGGTCCTCGCTGAGCTTCGAGGCGTCGCGTTCGCGGAATCTCGCGTAGGCGATGAGGAAGCTTACGTTGCCGGTGAGCGTCCGGATGTCGCCCGTCCGGAGCAGCTGGTCGGGGTTGGTCGCGAAGCGCTCCACGAGCGAGGTGGCGTATCGATGGACGTTGTCGCGCAGCTGCGGGTGGGAGAGCAGGAACGGGTCGGACAGCACTTGGACGCCGAAGAGATGGCCCATGTACGTGGGGCTGCGTTCCAAGACGCGCTCCACAAGCGCCTCGACGATCATTCGCTGATGGGCGCTACGCGTCACCTGGTGCATGGCGGCGAAGGCCGCCATCGCGTGCTGGACTCCCTCCATGCCGAGTCCGATGTACTCACCGTCAGCCGTGAGCTGGGTATACGCCCCGACGACTCGCGGACGTTCGGTCGCCGCACGGGCGGGGGGCGCGTGCACGGTCGATACGGCGGCCGATGCCGCGACCAGGCCCACCAATCCCGCGGAGAAGGAGCGCCTGCCCAAGGTCTTCCGGCTCTCGTCGTCTTGTTGAGGCGCGACGCGCTGGGCCATGGCGGAGTTCTCCCGTCACGAGGCTCGTGGCTTGCACTCCATCTCAGCAGGACGCACGTCGCGATGTGGGTCGCTGACCATTCTCGGTCTCAGGGTCTCGCCTCGCCTCGACCGTCGGGCCCATACAGCGAAGGCCTGCGCCAAGAAGAGGAATGTGCCGAAAGAAGAACCCACTGGGAAAAGGAACGTGCCACCCTTCCGAGCGTCGGAGAGGGTGGCACGTCGCGTCGTTCGCGTCAGTCGATGGAGTAGCCCAAGGCGTCAAGCATCGTGTAGACGCCCGCGAGAGCGATGGCCACGCTGCTGATCGCGAGAGCGACGGTGAAGAGCGAGCTTGCCTTGACGCGGGGATCGATCTCCGTGCGGCGGAGATACCACACGGCGATGACCGCGGCGAAGAGGAAGATGCAGCCACTGATCCCGCCGATCATGATCATGATGACCGGGGACTGGACGAAAAGGTACGCGATACCCCAGATGATCGGCAGCGCCACGATGAAGCCACGAATCCAGCGCTGGCGGGCCCGCGAGTTCGTCCAGTCGAACACGCCGGCGCAGCTGAGCACGTTGGCGTACATCCGCGACCAGGCGGGCGTCGCCGCCCACAGCGTCGAGGCGAGCACGGCGATGGCGCCGACCAGGAAGACGATGCGCGCCCATTCGCCGAGCGTGTCGGTGTAGAGCCGGGTCAGGGTGGTGATGACCTCGTTGCCCTCGGGGACCAGGCCCTGGGGATGCAGGACGGCCGCGCCCATGACGTAGAACGCCATCGTGGTCACCGTGTAGACCACCCAGGACAGCATGGCGTCCCGCTGCATGACCTTGATCCAGCCCTTGGCGCGACGCTCCCAGTCCGCACTGCCGTCGTTGGGCCCGGTCCAGCGGGCGTACCCCTTCTCGATGCACCAGTACGGGTAGCTGGTGATCTCGTCGACCGAGACGCCGGTGAGCCCGAACATCGCGAGAGCAACCGGGAGCGTGCCCGCTGGGATGCCGAAGGTGAAGCCGCTCGCGATGTCGCCGACGTCGTAGGCGAACGGTGTGAGTGGCAGGCCGACGGCGATGGCGACCGTCGCGAGCGAGAAGAGCACCACCAACAGCACCGCCACCCGCTCGATCAGGCCGTACTTGTTGGAGAACAACGCCGCGACCGTGATGGCGACGACGATGACCGTCCACGTGGCGAGGGACGTGAACCCCAGCGGTGGACCGCCCAGGGGATACAGCACGCTGCACGCCACCGCGACGGCGCCGACGACACCACCGGTCTGCACCACCTTCGACAGCGCGAAGACGATCCACAGGATGTTGACCCACCCGACGCGGCCCACCTTCGGCGGGACCTTGTTGTAGCCGGTGAGCGCCGGCTGGCCGGTCGAGATCGTCCACCGGGCGAGCTCGATCTGGACGGCCACCTTGACCAAGGTGCTGAAGATCACCAGCCACAGCAGGGCGAAGCCCGCTCGTGCTCCGAGGGCGGTCGTGGCGATCAGCTCACCGGCGCCGACGATCGCCGCGCCGAGGATGAGACCGGGACCGAGGTAACGGAGGCTCTGCCACCAGCCGGTGGGCGGCTCCTTGATGCCCTCGGTCGTCAGCCGGTACGGGTCAACCTGTGGGGCGTGTGGGTGCGCCGCCGCGCTCGCCTCTCCTACCATGGCCACTCCTCACGTCGTGCTCACCATCCCAGGGCGTCGAATGCCTGCCGCGTTCGGATGACTCGTCGCCAGTGCGGAATGGTGTCCGGCTCGACCGTCCGCCGCTCGCCTTCTGTATCTCTGCTATCCGCTATCTAGCGGGCTAGCATGCTAGCGTCCCAGCTCACGAGGCAAGAGCCTCGCGTGAATCGCTGTGGCCTTAGGCGGTACCAGTGAGGGGAGCGCCCGTGGGAATGCGCGTCGCGGTCGGACAGTCACCCGTCGCCACCGACGAGTACCTCGCCTTCGCCGCACAGCTAGGTGTCGAGGGGGTTCAGTTCAACACACCCGACTTGCCCGGCGACCACCGCTGGGAATACGAGGACATCAAGCGTCTCGTCGACCGGGTCGCTGAGTTCGGACTCCGGATCGAGGCGTTCGAGAACCTTCCGAACCATTTCTACGACAAGGTCTTGCTCGGCCTGCCCGGGCGAGACGAACAAATCGAGAACGTCCGAGCCACCATCACCAATATGGGCCGCGCGGGCGTCCCCATCCTCGGCCTCAACGTCATGCTCCAGTCGGTGTGGCGGACCGACGTCGGGCCCTACGGTCGTGGCGGCGCCACTGTGTCGATCTACGACCACGACGTCGCCTCCGACCCCTCCCGGCTCGAAGAGGTCTGGGTAGCCCGCCGCGACCGGCGCGTCGCCGACGCCAAGGACTCGTGGGTGCGCGGCGAGCACCTCGGCAACGAAGTCCCGATCAGCCACGACGAGCTGTGGGCGAACGTCGAGTACTTCGTGCGCAGCATCGTCCCGGCCGCGGAGGAGGCCGGCATCCGGATCGGCTTCCACCCCGACGACCCACCGGCCGAGGAGCTCCACGGCGTCGCACGCATCCTGACCAGCGTGGACGCCCTCGTCCGGGCCGCGACGATCGTCGACAGCCCCGCCCTCGGCATCGAGCTGTGCCTGGGCACCGTCTCCGAGATGGGTGGCGAGCCCGCCGTCCTGGACGCCATCGAGCGTCTCGGCCGCCGCGGGAAGATCCTCTACGTCCACCTCCGCGACGTGGCCGGGACGATGCCGCGCTTCCGCGAGTGCTTCCTAGGCGAGGGCAACTACTCGCCGCTGCGCGTCATCCAGGCCCTGCACCGAGTGGGGTTCGACGGCTTCATCCTCGACGACCACACGCCGGGCCTGGTGAACGACGACGGCTACGGGTACCGAGGGAGGGCCCACGCCATCGGCTACATCCAGGCCCTCCTCGACGTCGTCACGTCCGGCGCGGCCAGCTGAGCAGCGGAGTGACTCGGGCCGGCGCGGCGGCGCGCGGCGCGTCAGCCGGTGACCGCCTCGCGCGCCCGCCGCACCAGCGCCTCCGCCACCTGCACCTTGAACGCCGAGCCCGGCAGCGGTGTCGCGTCGGTCAGCCCCGCGTCGGTGTCGAGGGACCACGGGATCGGCGCCACGCCGGCCAGCGCGACACGCACGTCCCCGCCGAACCGCGCCGCCGCGACCCCGACGATCGGGAAGGCGTACCGCTTGCGGTCCATCGCCTTCAGGTAGGTGCTGGCGTCGGGCCTCGGCACGTCGAGCTCGAGGAGGAGCTCACCGCGTTCGAGCGTCGTGACGCTCCGGTCGTCCTCCGTCGCCAGGCGGTACAGCTCGGCCAGCGGCAGCTCGCGTCGCGTCGTCCGCACCGTGGTCCCCAGCGCCAGCAGCGCCGCGGCGATGTCGGACGGGTGCGCCGAGCCGCAGTGGGCGTTGCCGAAGATGGCGTGCTCGTCGCTGCGGCCGTCCCGAGCCAGGCACCGCTCACCGCCGGCCAGCCAGCAGGCGTGACCCAGCCGCCAGTACCAGCAGCGGGTGGCCTGCAGCAGGTTGCCGCCGATCGAACCCATGGCTCGAACCTGCGGGGACGCCGCGAGCCGGCACGCCTCCCGCAACGCGGCCGGAACGGCGTCCTCGGCCGCGTGCTCCAGCTCCGCGAGTGTGGTGCCGGCCCCGATGCGGACGCCGCCGTCGTACGGCGTCACGCCACGTGGCACCACGGGACGCACGTCGACGAGGGTGTCGGCGGTGAGCAGCCCGTCACGCAGCAGCGGGACGAGGTCGGTGCCGCCCGCCAGCGGCACCGAGCCGTTGCCGAGTCCCGCCTCGGCGAGCGCGGGCTCGGACAGGCTAGACAGTCGCCGGAGTCTCATGGCGCTCCTTCGCTCCTTCGCCGAGGGCTCCCGCTCGCCGGTCGGCCGCTTCGCGGAGTGCCCGGAGGATCTCCTCGCGGTCGATCGGCAGCTCGTGGACGGCCGCGCCCGTCGCGTCGCGGATGGCGTTGGCGATCGCGGCCGCGACAGGGATGATCGGCGGCTCGCCCAGGCCCTTCGCGCCGAGGCTGGTGAGGTTGGGGTCGGGGACGTCGACGAGCTCGGTGACGATCTCGGGAACGTCGGCGATCGTCGGCATCCGGTAGGCGTCGAGGGTCTGGGTGAGGACCTGGCCACTCGTCGGGTCGACGAGCCGCTCCTCCGACAGGGTGTGCCCGATGCCCTGGATGACGCCGCCCTCGAGCTGGCTCGACGCCCCGAGCGGGTTGATGACCCGTCCGACGTCGTGGATGGCCGCCAGTCGCTCCACCCGGACCTCGCCGGTCTCGATGTCGACCGCCACCTCGGCGACCTGCACCCCGAACGTGTGGACGGCCATGCCGGCCGGGTTGGGGCCGCGGGCCCCGGTGCCCAGGATCTGGGCGTTGCCGAGCAGGCCGAGGACCTCCTCGACCGGCCAGGATTCGCCGTCGGAGGCCTCGATCCGGCCCTCCCGGATCCGCAGTGACTCCGCCGGGCGCTCGTACCGCTGTGCCGCGATGTCGAGGATCTGGCGGCGGGCGTCGGCTGCCGCGGCGCGAACGGCCGGCCCCATCGAGGGCGTCGTGGAGGAGCCGGCGGCGGGGACGGCGTAGGGTCCGCGGTCGGTGTCGCCGAGCACCACGTCCACCCGGTCCAAGGGGAAGCCGAGCTCCTCGGCCGCGATCTGCGACATCGCGGTGCGCGTGCCGGTCCCGATGTCCTGCATGGCGGTGATGACGGTGGCGCGGCCGTCGGACCCGACCCGCACCCACGCGTACGCCGGTGGGCCGCCTCCGCCGTACCAGATCTGGCTGGCGAGACCGACTCCACGCCGCCACGGTCCCTCACTGCGTGCGCGGACCTCGTGGCGCCGCGCCCAGTGCTTCTCCGCGCGCCGGTAGCACTCGAGGAGCTGGTTCGCCGAGTACGGGGCACCGGTCGCCGGGTCACGGTCGGCGTAGTTGCGCCGGCGCAGCTCCAGCGGATCCATGTCGAGCTTGGCCGCCAGCTCGTCGATCAGGCACTCCAGGCCGAACGTGCCTTCGACGAACCCGGGCGCGCGGAACGCCGCCATCGGCGGCGTGTTGAGCTTGGCGCCGTACTCGACGGTCCGGACGTTCGGGCACGCGTAGAGGCCGTGCATGGGGCCGGCGGTGAACGCCATCCAGCCGTCCCAGCCGAGGCTGGCCACGAACTCGCCGGCCAACGCCACGATCGTGCCGTCGCGCCGCGCGCCGACCGTGAGCCGCTGGATCGTCGCGTTGCGGTTGCCGGTCGCGAGGTTCTCCTCCCGGCGGGTGAGTGCGCAGCGGACGGGACGACCGGTTCGCCGTGCCAGCTCGGCGGCGACGAACGTGTAGTGGCCGGGCTCGTTCTTCGCGCCGAAGCCGCCGCCCATGTACTCGCAGACGACCCGCACCTGGTCCGTCGGCAGGTCGAGGGTGCGGGCGATGGCGTTCCGGACGCCCCAGATGTCCTGGGTGGAGGTGTAGACGACGAGCCGCTCCCCCTCCCACACGCAGACCGACTGGTGGGTCTCCAAGGCGTTGTGCAGCACGGTCTGTGTGCGGTACTCGGACTCGATCACGACGTCGGCCTCGGCGAGGGCGGCGTCGACGTCGCCTCGCTCGACGCGCCGTGGCTCACCCACCAGCTGCCCGCGCCGAACCGCCTCGTCGGGGTCGAGGACCGGCTCGAGGACCTCCCAGTCGACGTCGATGAGCTTGAGCGCGGCGCGGGCCTCGCGCTCGGAATCCGCGGCGACCGCGGCGACCGGGGCGCCGTGGTAGCCGGCGACCTCGTCGAGCTCGGGCGCGTCGCCAGGCCCGATCGCGCCACGGACACCGGGTGCGGCGAGCGCCCGGGACAAGTCGATGCGTCGGACGCGAGCGTGCGCGTAGGGCGAGCGCAGGATGGCCGCGTGCAGCATCCCCGGCAGCCGCACGTCGGCGGTGTACCTCGCCTCACCGCGGGCGCGGGCACGGGCGGACTTGCGGACCGCGGGTTTCCCTACGACGTCGCGCGGACCAGCCGGCCACTGGTCGAGGCTGTCCTCCTCGACGACCAGCCAGACGGTCTCGTAGCGGCCCTCGACTTCCTTCTCGGTCTTGATCAGCCGCGCCATGACAGGATCGCCTCCTCGATCTTCGGGTAGGCGCCGCATCGGCAGATGTTCCCCGCCATCGCGTGCCGGATCTCCTCACGGCTGGGTTGCGGCTTCTCCGCCACGAGCGCGGCGGCGGACACGATCTGCCCCGGTGTGCAGAACCCGCACTGGAGGGCGTCGCACCGGACGAACGCGTCGACCAGCGGGTGGTCGCGCAAGCCTTCGATCGTGGTGATCTCGGTGCCGTCGACGCTGTGGACCAGCGTGATGCAGGAGAGGGTGGGCTTGCCGTCGACGAGGACGGTGCATGCTCCGCAGTGCCCCTCCCCGCACGCCACCTTGGTGCCCGTGAGCCCGAGGTCCTCCCGGAGTACCTCCGCGAGGGTTCGACCCACAGGGGCGTCGATGTCGTAGCGCTGGCTGTTGAGGGTGAGCTGGACGGCTTCCGTGGCCGCGGCTGGCGGCGCCGCCTCAGCCGTCATGAGGCGCTCCAACGGCCGGTCGCGGCGAAGCCTGTCGGGTCAGTGGTCATGACCGTCCCTTCGTGTTGAAGCCCTTCGTGTTTGAAGCCTCGGTCGACCGGACAGCTCGACCGAGCCACGCACGGCTCTCGACAGTCGGCTGAACCGGTTCGGTCATCGCGTCCCCCGGTGGCATCAATAGTCCAGGATGCGAGGCCTTGGGGGCAACGGAGATCCGGACGTCACGTCCCGTCGCTCCAGGACACCGGCTCGTGACTGCCGGTGACGACGAACCGCTCCTTCGCTGTGACCCACGACACCGCCGCATGGGACGTCTGGCGGTAGTGCCGCGGTCAGGTCAGCGCGAGCGTGTGGGAACGAGGACCCGCCGAACGGTCCGCGACCATGCCGTGACCGCCACGCGGCACCGTCGACAAGCGGAGGAGCTTCCATGAATATCGGCAGCACTTTCTGGAACGTGGTGAACCAGATCATCGGGTTCATTCCGAACCTCATCGCGTTCTTGGTCCTGCTCGTCGTCGGCTATCTCGTCGCCAAGCTGGTGGCGGCCGGCGTTCGCAAGGTGATGCAGCGGGCGGAGGTTGACAGGCGTATCGAGGAATCGGATACGCACCGCTACATGAAGAGCGCCATGGGTGGAGGCAGCGCCACCCGCCTGACCAGCCGTGTCGTCTTCTGGGTGATCTTCGCGTTCTTCCTGGTCGCGGCGATTGGCGCGTTGCAGATCAGTGCGCTCACCAGATTCATGGACCAGGTGATCGCCTACATTCCCAACGTCATCGCGGCGATTCTCATCTTCGCGGTCGCGGCGATCGTGGCTGGCGTGGTGTCCGCCGCCGCGAACCGGCTGCTGGGTGACTCGCCGAGCGGCAAGGTCGCCGGGACGGTGCTTCCCGCGCTGGTCATGGTGATCGCCGTGTTCATGATCCTCCAGCAGCTGAGGATTGCCGAGGGGATCGTGCAGATCGCGTTTGCCGCGACGATGGGGGCGCTCGCACTCGGCTTCGCGCTTGCCTTCGGACTCGGCGGACGCGCGGTCGCGCAGCGGATGCTGGAGGACGCGTACACCAGGAGCCAGGAGAGTCGGGAGCGTGCGAGGCGAGAGCGCGAGGCGCGGGAGAGGGTTCCCCACATGCGGAGCGCTCCCGGGGAGGAGACGCCGAGCCCAGCCCACACCGCGCCGCGGCAGCGCCCGGGAACGGAGGGCGGTGAACCGCCGAGGACGCCCTAGCTCCTCCCAGGCACCTCGTCGCGGGAGCGAGCCGGCCTGGTCGCGGACCGGTGGTGACCGTCGGTACGGCAGCCGCGACCGTCTGGCGTGGCAACCACACCCGACCCGGGGCATTGCCGGCCCAGTCGACCCAGCGGTGTCCATCCATCGACGGATGCCGCTGGGTCGAGCACAACCTTCGGCGGATGGTGCGGCGATCGGCTGGTGACGCACGCTGGGGGCCATGAGTCACGCCGCTTCGACGTTGTCTGCCGCCACGCCGCGTCCGTCGGGCGAGGTGCTCCGTGGGTGTTGAGCTCGTCGCGCCGCTCGCCGTCCTCGCGCTCATCGACAGCACCAGCTTCGGCACGCTGGTCATCCCCATCTGGCTGATGATGGCGCCACGGCTGCGCGCGCACCGCGTCCTGGTGTTCCTCGCGACAGTCGGAACGTTCTACCTGCTCTTGGGCGTCGCGCTGATGGCTGGCGCCATGGCGGTCCTCGACCGCGTCGATGGCGTCTTCGAGGGCACTCCGGGGCATATCGCCCAGCTCGTCGTGGGCGTCATTCTCCTCGTGCTCGGCTTGACGATCGAGCCGTGGACAAAGGAAGGCAAGCGCAAGCGGGCCGAGCGCAGACAGGCCCGACGCGGTGGGAAGCCGTCCCGACTGCAGGTCTGGCGCGAGCGCGCGGCTGGCGGCGACGGCGCGGCTACCGGGGTCGTCGTGCTCGCGCTGTCCGCGGCGGTGATCGAGGCGGCGTCCATGCTGCCCTACCTCGCCGCGATCGGCATCATCAGCTCCTCGGGCCTGTCCCCGTCGAGCAGCGTGGTGGTCCTCGCCACGTACTGCCTGGTGATGGTCACGCCGGCGTTGGCGCTGCTCGCCGCCCGCGTGACGCTGCACGAGCGGATCACCCCAACGCTCACCCGACTCGACGCGTGGCTGTCGCGGAACTCCGGGGAGGCGTTGGCGTGGATCCTGGGGATCGTCGGCTTCCACCTCTCGGTGAACGCCGCGTACGCGCTGGGCTGGTTCTCGTGACAGCGAGCGAGGCGCATGAGGTCGACCGCTAGAGCTCTTCCTGGTCGGGCGTGGGATCCACCGGGAGGTAAGTGGCGAGCAGCTGGAGCATCCAGTCGATGTCGACCGGCTTGGTGACGTACTCGGTGGCACCGGCGTCAATGCTGCGCGCCGCGGCCTCCTCCATCGGTCTGGCGCTGACCACGAGGATGGGCAGGTCGTCGTACCTCGGCTGGCGCCTGATCTCGGCCATCGTCGCGTAGCCGTCCATGTCCGGCATGACGACGTCCATCATGACCAGACCGATGTCGGGCTCCCGTTGGAGCGTCTGAAGGGCGGCCCGCCCGCTGTCGACGCAGATCGGCGCGAGCTGGTGCTCCTCCAAGACGGCGCAGATCGCGTAGCGGTACTGCGGATCCTCGTCGACGACGAGCACCTTCTCGCCGTGGAACTGCCGCTGGGACGCGTCGCTGGCGTAGGCGGTCAGCGGGGCGTCCAGCTCATCTCGAGCGGCGTCCTCGTCGCGGTCGGGAGGGACGTCCGGCTGCTGCTCGTCGACGATGGCGACGGACAGGTCGTCGCGCGCATCGTCGTCGTGCGTCGTCGACTCGTCCTTCTCGGTTGTCGTCGAGGATCCATCGGGCCCCTCGGCCGGGAGGATCAGGCTGAAGGTGCTTCCCTCGTCGGGTGTGCTGTCGACCTGGATCTCTCCGCCCAGAAGCCGAGTCAGCTCCTTGCTGATGGACAGTCCAAGACCCGTGCCGCCGTACCGCCGGCTCGTCGTTCCGTCGCTCTGGCGGAAGGCCTCGAAGATCGCCGACAGCTTGTCCGCGGGGACCCCGATGCCGGTGTCCTCGACGGAGAACGCCACCCGCGTTCGTGCCTCCCGCAGGTTGGGGTTGGAGACCTCGCTCGGTTCCGCGGTCCTGATCCGTAGCCGGACGCTGCCCTCCGAGGTGAACTTCACCGCGTTCGACAGCAGGTTCCGCAGGATCTGCTCCAAGCGCCTGCGGTCGGTGTACAGGGTGGCGGGCACGTTCGGTGCCACGTCGACGCTGAACTCCAGGCCCCGGTCGTCCGCGACCGGCCGGAAGAGCGTTTCGACGTAGCTCGCCAGGTCGGCGATCGACACGTCGATGGGGTAGATCTCGAGCCGACCGGCCTCCATCTTGGCGAGGTCCAAGATGTCGTCGATCATGTGCATGAGCTCGCTGCCCGAGCTGCGAATGGTCTCGGCGAACTCCACCTGCCGCCGCGTCAGGTTGCCCTCGCGGTTGTCCGCCAACAGGCCAGCCAGGATGAGCATGCTGTTCAACGGAGTTCGCAGCTCGTGCGACATGGTCGCGAGGAACTCCGACTTGTACTTCGCGAGCGTCGAGGCCTGTCGAGCTTGCGCCTTGGTGCGACTGATCGTGAAGTTCCTGATCTGGATGTCGCGGTTCTGCTTGGCCAGCAGAGCGGCCTTCTGGGCGAGCTCGGCGTTGGAGCGCTGCAGCTCCTGCTGCTGACGCTGCAGCTGCTCGGAGCGGGTTCGCAGCTCCTGCGTGAGACGCTGCGACTCCGCCAGGAGCGCCTCGGTGCGGGTGTTGGTCTCGATGGTCTGCACGTTGGCACCGATGATCTGCTTCAGCCGCTCCAGCAGATCGAGCTCGACCTCACCGAAGGGCGTGACCGACGCGAACTCGAGGACGCCGACCGTGTCGCCTTTGAAGAGCAGCGGGACGAAGACCGAGTGGCTGGGGATGAGGGTGCCCAGGCCGGTGGCGATGCGCGTGTGGTTCGACGCGCCTTCCAAGACGATGGTTCTCTGGTCCACCGCGGCCTGACCGACGAGGCCCTCGCCCAAACGGAAGGCCACGTCCGGTACGTCAACCGAGGCTTCCGGCGGAGCGGCGTACGTGCCGACCCGTTCCAGCGCCACCCCCAGGTCGGGGTCAGAGCGGGCCACGTAGAAGGCGCCGAACTGAGCGGAGAGCAAGGGCGTCAGCTCGCTCATGGTCCGGGACGCGAGGGACTTCAGGTCGTGGTGGCCCTGCATGAGGCTGGAGACGTGGGCGAGGTTGGTCTTCAGCCAGTCCTGCTCCCTCGTGCGCCGTGTGGTGTCCCGGAGGTTCGCGATCATCCGGTTGATGTTGTCCTTCAGCTCGGCGACCTCGCCGGCGGCGTCCACGGTGACGTGTCGGGTCAGGTCACCCTGGGCGACAGCAGTGGCGACGTTGCCGAGTGCCCGCACCTGGGTGGTGAGACTTCGGGCGAGGTGGTTGACCGCCTCGGTGAGGTGACGCCACGTGCCGGCGACATTTGGAACGTGCGCCTGACCGCCCAACCGACCCTCGGTGCCGACCTCGCGGGCGACCCGGGTGACCTCCTCGGCGAAGAGGGAGAGCTGGTCCACCATCGTGTTGATGGTGTTCTTCATCTCGAGCATCTCGCCGTGTGCTTCGACGGTGATCTTTCGGCTGAAGTCTCCTCGGGCGACCGCGGCTGTCACCTCGGCGATATTGCGCGTCCGGGCGGTGAGGAACTGCGACATGTAGTTGACGGCCTCGGTCAGCTCGCGCCACACCCCGGAAGCACCAGGGACGTCGGCGTAGACGCCCAGCCTCCCCTGCGTGCCCACCTCACGGAGCACCCTCGTGGTCTCGGAGGCGAACAACGACACTTGGTCGAGCATCTCGTTGACCATCGTGCTCAACGGGTCGGCTTCTCCGTCCAGCGAGTCCGTCGCGGAGCAAACGGGCATGCGCTGGGAGAGGTTACCGTCGGCGATCGCGCGCAGCACCCGGGTGAGCTCGGTCGTGGGTCGCCGCAAGTCGTCGATGATGTCGTTCGCGGAGTCGACGGCGATCTTCCACCCGCCGCGTGCCTCGTCCAGACGCACGCGCTCGCCGTCGACAGTCGCCGACTTCGCGGCCTCGCGTACGCGCATCAGCTCGCCGACGAGAGCCTGGTTGCGTTCGTTGATCTCGTTGAACACCGAGGCGAGACGCGCCACTGTGCCGTTGCCGGAGACCGTCACCCGGCGCCGGAAGTTTCCGTCCCGCATGTCCTCCATCGCGGACAGGAGGCGCTCTAACGCTGTCTCCTCCGGCGCGACGTGTGTCGTCGTCACGGCTTTGCCTCCCAACAGGCTTGCTGACGAACCCTCGCCCACGCGCGCTCGGTCAGAGGTGGCGCGTGTTGATGGGCGTTGGAACCGTCAGCGCCCCGCGCCGTCTGAGGGTGGGTAGGCGCGAACCTCATGGGTGTCGACGAGGTCGCGAGGAGCCCACCCATTCCTTCGTCATGGAAAGTGAAACGCCGCGAGTCCACACCATGCCAGGAAGGTTGACCCACCGGAGCAGGGCCGAAAGTCCCTCATTCGGTGCCGCGCACGCCACGACCCGCGCGGATCGTCAGGAACGAAGCGAGGAAAGGATGTCGCCAATTGTCTGGCTTTTGCTGACCTAGTGGGTGGGGACTGGGTGGACGCGTCCCGGTGTCGAGGGGGTCCAGGGTCCTTGACACTGCTGGCGGTCGTGACGAGGTGGCGGTGGCCTCCGGAGTGGCGAAGGACTTGGGTGAAGCGGCCGGTCTTCCCTGTCCTCGGTGCTCGCCGAGGCGTGGTCTGTAACGGTTGGCAGCGGCGAGCGTCAGGCCCCTCGTGCCAAGTGAGGAGAGAGCGACATGTCGACGCAGACGAGTGCCGAGCGGGTCGTCAACGGGGTGGACACCGACGCGGTGGCCCAGACCATGACGGCGATCGACGAGGACCCCACGCGGGCGCGGTTCAACTTCCGGCTCAGCAACTTCTGGGTGACGGGCACCCACAACCGGGCTCTCGTGAAGGACTTCAGCGCGGGTGGGGAGGTCGTGCGTCGCGACACCACCTTCTTCGTCTACGACAAGGATGAGCACCCGCTGATCTTCGGGCAGGACCGCGGGGCCAACCCGGTGGAGTACCTCCTCGCCGGGCTGGCCGGTTGCGTGACGACGACCTTGGTGCTCCTGGCGGCCCGCAAGGGCATCACGCTGACGAAGGTCGACGCCCGGCTGGACGGCGACCTCGACGCCCAGGGCTTGTTCGGCATGTCGGAGAAGGTTCGCCCCGGCTACCAGGCCATCCGCATGACGATGGACGTCGAGGGTGACGCGTCACGGGAGGAGCTGGCGGAGCTGGTGCGCCAGGCGACGGAGCGGTCGCCGGTGGCGGACACGGTCACGCACGGCACCCGACTGGAGGTCGGTCTCACCGACTGACGCGTGCGCCGAGCCGTCACCCCACGAGGGCGTTTCGCCCGCGCAGGCGAGGCGCTCACGGGGTGCGCGGCTCGACCGATCCGCCCCTGAGCAGCCTGCCCAGGAGCAGCCAGACCGCCAGCAGGACGACGAAGGCGACGAGAAAGACACCGGTGGCGACGAGCCAGCGGTCGTCCCAGGCCCGATCCCACGCGACGACGGCGCCCAGGCCCGACAGCGCCATCAGCGCGAACGTGGCCCAGCGCAGCCGGCGGATCGCCCGACGGCGGCGGTAGGTCTGACGCAGCGCGTCGTCGAGGACTGGGCGCAGTACGAGAGTCGTCCCCGCGGCGGCGGGGACACGCACCGCCCCGGGCCGCGTCGCCGCCCATGCGGCGAGCTGGTCGACATTCGCGCCGACAGGCACGCCCTCGACGCTCAGGGCACGCAGCGCCAGCGCGGCCCGGTCGCCCTGCGCCGGCGACCGCAGGACGTCGGTCAGCGCGGCCTCGATCTCGGGCCTGCCAAGTACCGCGGCGAGCTGGCGTGCCTCCAGGCGGGCGGCGTCCAGTGTGTAGGCGTGCGCGAGGTTGGTCCGGCGTTCGCCGTTGCCGCCGAACGCCCGGAGCATGGGTGCGTCACCCCACTCGACCATGACAGCCCTCGACCCCCGTACGACTCCGGCGAAGGACGCCGGCACCGGCATGGGCCCCGAGCCGTCAGGCACCACCAGGCTTCGGGCGGAGTCGAGAGGCACCACCCAGGCACCGTGACCGTCCACCGGAAGGCGGGCACGCACCTCGTCGGCCGGCGCGTCGATGAGCAGCACACCGGCGCGCGACCGGAACGTCGACGGGTCGACGTACTCCAGGTCCAAGAGCTTGGCCACCTGCCGGTGCCGCTCGACCGCTGGGCGAGCGCGGTCGGCGAGAGCCGCGGCCACCGTGTCGCCACGTGACCGGAACGCCGCGCCGAGCCAGCGGCCGACGAGCTCGACCGCAGCGGTCGCCGTGACCGGGTCGCTGCCCTCGGTCGGCCCGAGCTGGGTCCCGTCGGGTGCCGCCAGCCAGAGGGAGCAGCGCTCGTCCTCCACCGTCACCGCGACGGCGGGTTTGCCGGTCACCGCCGCGAGCCGTGCCCCGAGGGTGCGCGCGGTCGGCTCGATCGTGACCAGGTACGCGTGGCCTCCAGGATGGCTCGCGGTGAACACACCAGGCCCCACCCAGTCAGGGGCGACGAGCCGTACCGCGTCGTTGACGTGCGCGGGGTTCGTGAGCAGGTGGAGGACGGTGTATTTCATATCCTCACCCTAGTAGCGCACCCGGGCCTGTTCTCGCCCACGACACCTGCCAGCGTTCACACTGACTGCCCGGTTATGACGGGGACGCCAGGCACGCGGGTCATCGACCGGGCGTTCATTGAACGGCTAGGTCGAAACATCGAGCAATCGGCCAATGACCATCTGCCCCAAGCCAGTCGCGACGCGGCTCAGGCATCGGAGCTGATGACGACGGCGGGGCAGGGCGGCGGTCTGCTCGTCGTCCTAGCGTTCTTCTTCGCGGCCGAGTACGTCGAAGAGGCGTGGCGGACGAAGACGGGCACCGCCCAAACCCTCAACGAAGCAGCCCAACGCATCGCCACGAGGTGGCGCGCGGTCGAGGAAGGATACGGGGGGCACGGGATCTCGGTATGAGCAACACCTACGACTCCATGGCGGGAGCGCTGTCGTCCGGCAACGAGCTCGGCAATGTCGCGCTCGTCTCCTCTCTCATCGCCTGCACGGTCTGGCCCGAGCACCTCCTGGCGCCGATTCCCGCCGCGAAAAGCGGGATCCTGCTGTCGCAGTTGGAGAAGCGAGTTCCGGTCAAGACTGTCAACCTGCCGGTCCACGGCGCCGTCGACGTAGGCCCCACTAACGTGCCGACGCGCCTCGCCCTCATCCGTACCGACACCGGCAAGATGCTCCAGGCGTGCTCGCGCATTCACGAGTCCGGCTCGGCGGGACTGCGCTACCTCGAGGAACTGAACAAGCAGTACTACAGCGTGTCGCCGGCCACCTGGGAGTCGAACGACCAGGCGGCGTACTCGAAGCAGCTTCTCGACTACCGCAACAGTGTCCAGAACACCTACTGCCTGGCGTGGGAAACGGCGCTGCTGACCTCGATCGTGGCGGTGCTTCGCTTCGTACAGCTGGCGATCGCCGCCGTCATCGCGGGAATTCTCGCCGCGATGGCGATCGCGTACTGGGCGCTGGTGTTCATTCCGTTCACCACCGCGGCCGCGCAGTCGATCCGCACCGCTGGTACGGCGATCGCCCGCACGCTGCCGACCATCATCCGGGTGATGGACGAGATCATGGTGAAGGTGGGCTGGGTGCACGCCGGTATCCTCAGCGCTCGGACGCTGCAAGCGGCGGTCAGCGACAGCATGCGGCTTGATGACGGCGCGGGGTTCCGTGTGCTTGGCGGTGCGGCCGTGGAGGTCCTCGGTGATCTCGTCAAGAAGCTCACCAAGGGCCAGGTCAACGTCCTGAGCGGGTTCTAGCCGACCCCACCGCGAGGCGAAAGGAACACTGGTGTCGGAGTATTTCGACCTACCAGACCTCTTCGGCAGCCCGGAAGAGTTTCAGCGGGAGCAGCAGGAGCGGCTGGGGAGGCTGGCCGAGCTGCAGCAGAGGATCGCGGAGGCGACGGGCACCGCGCGCAGCGAGGACGACCGCATCATCGTGACCTACAGCGAGGGCAACGGCGTTGAGGAGATCAGGTTCGATCCGCGGGTGATGCGGATGCCCTCGGAGGACCTCGCCGCGGAAGTGGCTCGGTTGGTCAACGAGGCCCGCGCCGACGCGCGACGCCAGATGCAGCAGCTGGTTTCCGAGACCTTCGGGGAACCGACGGCGATCGTCGATCAGCTTCCGGAGTTCCAGCGCACCGTCGACGAGGTGTTGCGCGACACCCACCAGATGCGTGATCAGCTCGACGTTCTCCTCGATCGGATGCGCAAGATGACCGAGTAAGGGCTGTCTCGCTCGCTCCCTCAGGGCGCGTGCGCCCCTCAGCGGCTCGGTGGAGCTGTCGCGGCACAAGGTCACGGCGTCGAAACGCCTCGAGGCATTTCCCACGGCCTCTGGTGACGGCGGATCGCAGACCCCCCAACAAGTGCTTGACTGTCGCGCTGCTCCACCCCTACAGTCCCCAACATGTCTTTGGGGGTTTCCAAGCTGCGTGCCACGGCGCACCCGATTCGCCTTCGGATGCTCTCCCTGCTCACCGGCGCGGCGATGTCGGCAGCTGAGCTGGCTCGCGAGCTCGGCATCTCCCACGCCAACGCCTCGTACCACCTGCGCGCGCTCGCGGCGGCGGGCGTTGTGGAGGAGGCCGGCGAGGAGACCATCCGAGGCGGGGTGGCCAAGCGCTACCGCTACCGGCGCACCGTGGAGAAGAAGACCGCGCAGGAGGTCCAGGAGGATCTGGAAGGCAAGTACCTCGTCTGGCTCACGGTCGCCCACGAGCTGATCCGGCGCGCCGAGAAAGAGGTGTGGGGCAACAGCATGCTCTGCGACGCCGAGCTCTGGGTCGAGCCGGAGGTCTGGGACCGGGCGCTGCAGCTCGCTCGTGAGGCCAGCACCGTGCTCCACGAGCACGCCAAGCCACCGCGCACCGCGGGCACCATCCACGTCAACGCGACGATGGGTCTGTTCCGGATGGCGAGCGACGAGGCCAAGCGATGAGCGGATCGCTGGCACCCCTACGCCACCGGGTGTTCCGGTACTTCCTCGCCGCGCGGCTGTGCACGCTCCTCGCGAGCGCGGTCGCACCGATCGCGGTCGCGTTCGCGGTTCGAGACGTCAGCGCGTCGCCGGCGGCGTTGGGTCTCGTCCTCGCCTCGCGGACGACCCCGATGGTCCTCCTCGTCCTCTTCGGAGGCGTCGTGGCGGATCGCCTCCGCCGTGACCTCGTCCTGGTGACGTCGAACGTCATCTGCATGGCGACCCAGGCGGTCGCCGCCGGTCTGCTGCTGTCGGGCGTCGCGGACGTCTGGCAGATCGCCGCCATCGAGGCGGTGAACGGCGCCGCCGCGGCGTTCAGCTTCCCCGCCCTGCAGGGGATCATGCCGCAGCTCGTCGCGCGCGACGAGCTCCAGCAGGCCAACGCGTTGAACGGGATGGTCCGCAACGTCACGTTGATCGGTGGCGGCGTTCTCGGTGGCGTCATTGTCGGATTCCTCGGGCCGGGCTGGGGGCTCGCCATCAACGCCGTCATGTATGGGGCGGCCGCCCTCCTCATCGCCCAGCTTCGGTTCGGCGACCGGCCTGCGGAGCAGTCGACGAGCCGGTCCACGCTGCACGACCTGCGAGCCGGCTGGCGGGAGTTCACCGCGCGCCGCTGGGTGTGGGTCATCGTGCTGGCGTTCGGGTTCATCAACGCGGCGATCGCCGGCGCGATCCACACGCTCGGACCGGTCATCGCCGACCAGAGCTTCGGTCGAGTCGGCTGGGGGACGCTGCAATCGGCCACGGGCGTCGGTCTCGTCCTCGGTGCCGTCGTCATGCTGCGCTGGCGCCCACAGCGGCCCTTGGTCGTCGGCATGCTCGGCATCGCCTTCGAGGCGCCGCTGATGGTCATGCTCGGGCTTGACCCGTCGCTCGTCCCGCTGCTCCTGCTCGGCGTGCTGGCGGGGGTCGGCAGTGACTTGTTCGGTATTGGGTGGGAAACGTCCCTGCAGCAGCACATTCCGCGAGACAAGCTGTCGCGGGTGGCCTCGTACGATGCCCTCGGGTCCTTCGTCGCGATGCCGGTCGGGCAGCTGGTGGCCGGGCCGCTGGCGTCGATCATCGGCACCGAGCGGGTGATCGTGGGGAGCGGGGTGCTCGTCGGCATCGTGGTCGCGCTCACCCTCGCCGAGCCGTCGGTCCGTGGTCTGCGCAGGCTGGACGCGAGAGCCGCCGAGGAGGCGCCGGCGGTGCCCGTTGGTTGACGATCGAGCCAGAGCTCGCGAGGGGCCTGGCCGCTCGCCCGGAGCCTGGGAGGTGGGCACGTGAGTGAGACGCGAGCCGGGGTACCCCTGACCAACCTCGACGAACCGCTGTTCGCCGACGCGGGCTTCACCAAACGCGACCTGGTGGACTACCTGGACGCCATCGCCGACCGCATCCTCCCGGTGTTGGCCGATCGACCGTTGTCGGTGATCCGCGTCCTGCGCGGGCAGGCGCCGTTCATGCAGAAGAACCTGCCGACGTACGCGCCTGCGTGGATCCGCACCGTGTCGATCTGGGCGGAGAGCTCGCGGCGACGGGTGACATACGCGCTGTGCGACGACCGTCGCACCTTGATGTGGTTCGCCAACCAGCGCAGCGTGGAGTACCACCCCGCGCTGTTCCGTACCGCGCGGCCGGACCAGCCGACCCATCTGGTACTCGACATCGACCCGCCGTCAGTCGAGGCGTTCCGTTCCGCGGTCGCCGCCGCGCAGCTCGTCCGGCAGGCCCTCGCCGACGTCGGGCTCGCGGGCGCGGTGAAGACCAGCGGCGCGAAAGGGCTCCACGTCCTCGTGCCCGTCGAGGACGCGACGATGGAGGAAGCCGCCGCGGCGACCCGCGCGATCGCGGCCCGCGCGGAACGCCTCGACCCCACGCTCGCCACCACGGCGTTCCTCAAGGAAGACCGCGCCGGCAAGGTGTTCATCGACTCCACCCGGGCGGGTGGTGCGACGATCGTGGCCACCTACAGTCCTCGGGCGCGTGCCGGTGTCCCCGTGTCGTTCCCGGTGGCCTGGGGCGAGGTCGATCGCGTCGTACCAGCCGACTTCACGATCCGCACCGCGGTCGGGTTGCTCGTGGATCGCGACCCCTGGGCGGAGGAGATGCCCGCGCCACAACGACTGGACGCTGACTTGATCGACGAGGGTCGCGCTCTCCCTGTGGCCCGCGTCCAGGCCATGCACGAGGGGAAGCGGCGCGCTCGCAGCCGACGTCGAAAATCCGAGCCCGAGTGACGTCGGGCGTCACGCGCCGCCACCCAGTCACCAAGCCTGACGACCGTGTCGCTTGGTTTCTTATCCGACCGCCGGCATGAGTCGGCGGAAGATGCCAGCGCCCTGCTGGGACGGCCGTTGCTGCTCGCCGTGCAGCGAGTTGAGCACCTCGACCGCTCCGGTGAGCGCGGGGACAGTCCACTGGACCACGCTGAGCTGCTTTTGTGCCGCCTCCACGTCGACCGGATACTGGTCGGCCTTGGCGGCCGTCTCCTGGTCTGGTGAGCTCGCCATCTCGATCTTCTTCCCGAGCTTGCGAGCGTAGGCGGTGGCCGCGAGGGCGGCGCCGGTGAGAGCGGTCTTGGCGATCGTGGAGGCAAGGACGCCTTTCTGCTTGACGATCCGGTGTCGGTTCGCCGCTGCGATCCCGACCGCACCGACCAGATGGAGGCCGATGGCCGCCGCGTTGATCGGAGTCCACTTCGACCAACCGGCGCTCGCCATCCGGGCGGCTTCGACCTGGGAGGGTTCCTGTTCCTCGGCCGCTGGGTTCAGGCCCGTGACGCCCATCATCGAGCCGCCGAACCAGGCCGCCAGTCCGATGTCGTGCATGGCGCGCAGGACTGTGTTGCGTTCCGGCACGATTGTCTCCTTCGCCGCACTCGCCCGCGCCAGTTCTCATCGACGGTCAGGCAATGAGCCTCCCCATACCCGCGAGTAGCCCCAACACACCTGGTGACACGCTGAAGACGGTCCGCCCATCGGGGGACGAGTCACGCCGTCATGCTCATCTCCGCCCTCGGTCCGTCTGCCAGGATGGAAACGTGCTCACACTTCCGCCGTCCTTTTTCGAGTACACCCGGGTTACCCGTGAAGGCGCCGCTGGCCGGGCATGGGCCGAATCCCTGCCAGCGTTGGTGGAGACGTTGTGCGCACGCTGGTCGCTACGCATCGATGGCGAGCTGATGCACGGCGCAAACGGTATCGCCGTCCCCGTCCTACGCGAGGGCGTGCCGTACGTGTTGAAGGTCGCGTGGCTGGACGAGGAGCTGAAGGCGCAAATGCTCTGTCTGCGCCTGTGGGACGGCCGTGGTGTGGTGCGGCTCATCGACGCATCCGTCGAGGACGGCGCGTTGCTGCTGGAGCGGCTCGACAGCTCGCGCTCCTTGCGTGCCGTGCCACTGGACGAGGCGCTCACCATCGCGGCGGGACTCCTGCGACGCCTGGCCATCCCGCTCTCGAGTACGACGGGGCGGTGGGACAAGCTCTCCGTCGCGACCTTGCCGACGACCCAGGCGCTCGCTCTCAACTTCATCGACTCCTCGCACACGCGGTCCGCGTCGCTGGGCCATCCGATCCCCGCGCACGTGCTCGACCTGGCGCGCGACCTCGCCCGGCAGGTGGCGACCGTCAGTGACGAGCTCCTTGTCAACTACGACTTGCACGACGAGAACATCCTCGCCGGCGAGCGGGAACCGTGGCTGGCGATCGACCCTCGCGTCGTGGTCGGCGTTCCGGAGTACGGCGTCGCCCAGCTGTTGTGGTGGCGCTTGGACGACATGGACGGCGAGCGCGGTCTGCTCCGCAGTCTCGATCTCATCGTGAAGTCTGCCGACTTGGACTGGGACCTGGCGCGTGCGTGGACGATCGTCCGGTCGGTCGACTACTGGCTGTGGGGACTGGCGAACGGCCTCACCATCGATCCCGTCCGCTGTGCTCGCATCGTGGAGACGCTCAGCGGCGTGGGCTGACGTCGGTCCTCCTCAGCCGGCGTCACGCCTTGATCGCGAACACCCGGTCGACGTAGACGTAGCGCACTTGGTCGGAGTTGGGCGGCGCGACCCAGAGCATGTCCGCGCTGTCGTGCCGGTAGCTGCCGGGGAGCTCCACCGTGTGGTACTCGCCATCCGACAGTTCACCGACCAAGACGGTGATCTCGTTGCCGAACGGTGGATACACACCGACCGTCAGTGCCGGCGCCGTGGAGTCGGCCCCGTTGGTCTCGGCACGGACCACCGCGTACAGGCGCCACGCACCGTTACGGGGCAACAGGGAAAGCGGCACCTGCACGCCCCAGTCAGGGGTGTTACCCGGCATGCGTACGGCGTAGCCACTGGACGCCTTCTCGTCCTCGACGACCCACGTGGTGAGCGGCCAGAGGGTGAAGTCCAGCTCCTGGTAGTCGATCCACTCTGAGTCCGGTCGGCCGATGACCTCAGGTGGCGGCGCCGCCGGTGCCGGGCGGAGGCTCGCCAGCGTTCGCAGCCACTCCGGATTACCAAGGCCCTTACCGCCGAGCTCTTCCCGGAAGGCTGTCATCCCGGAGGCGTCGAGCGCGGCGTTGAAGCGGGCGATCCGGCGATCCAGGTCGGGGTCCCATGAGACGCCCTCGTCCTTCGCCGCACGGTGGAACGCGTTGCGACGCAGCAGGATCACCATGTCGAGGCCCAGTCGCAGGATCTGGACGTGGCGGAGCAGGGTCGGATCGTGACGTACCTTTCGCTCCGCCCGGTCGAGGAGCGCGTCCGCCCGTCGCACGACGTCGAAGGTGAGGTACGGAGGCGCGAGGGTGGAGATGAAGCAGGGCAGGGCGGCTCCAGTCTCCTCGACCGCAGCGGCTAGCAGCCGCATGTAGGCGTAGACGTCCTTACCGGCCGCGCCGTAGTAGCCGTCCAGGAACTCCCTGATCAACGCGTCCGCGTCCAGGTCCGGATCCCACAGCAGCCGAGCCAGCACCCAGAGGCGAAGGTGAGCGAGCTCTGCGCCGCCGCCGTTGTCCCACGCGCCTTGACCGAAGTACCCCTGGACGCCGAGCTCGGCGAGCTGGCGGACTGAGGAACACATCGCCCACCAGTTGGGGAAGGGCAGCAGGTAGTTCTGGAAGTTGGTGTTGTACGTCCAGACGACCACGTTGGCGGAAAGCCTTGCCCAGGTTTCGAGGCCGGATCCGATCGCCTCGTTGCGAGCACTGATGAGCGGATGGGCGAAGTCCGCCTCGATCGGCGCGGCGGTGATGACGACGTGCTCGCTCACCGGCAGGTCCGTGGGCGGTTGGAACGAGAACTGGTACGCCAGGGTTCCAAGGCGGGCCTGCGGAATCCGCTCCCGCACTCGAGCGACGACGTCGTTGAGCATGTCGATGATGGGTGCCGACAGTGCGCCACCGTGGGCGTCGGCGAACGTCTGGCTGTCCGGGTCCGGAGTCCACCCCCAGTCCATCTGGCTGAAGCCGTAGGACGCGTCGCGTCCGTTGGCCACCTTGGCCTCGATGCGCCGGACGAGCTCGACGGCGGCCTGCTCGCGGGTGGCCGGATGCATGGCCTTGAGCTGCCCGCCGGCCCAGAGGTCCTGGTCGGTCACGATGTGGTGGAAGTTGTGCGCCTCGTAGGGCCAGTAGTCCGACCAGGTATCGATCTCGGCCGGCACCGGGAGGTCGCGGACGTGGTGGCTGCTCCCGTTGAGCAGGTTGTGCTGCCGGTACGCCGGGTCGACGCCATCGGCGGCAAAGACCTCACGAAAACGGAAGCGCGGCGTGTGATCGCCGTTCAAGTCGTCCACGCGTAGTGCGAGGCGTCGCCGCTTCGGGACGACCGTGTGGTCGGGAGCGAACCAGCGCACGCCGCAGAGTCGGTCGAGCACCCAGTAGACGCCGTACAGGGTTCCTCGGTCGCTCGCGCCGGCGATCAGCACACTTCGACCTGGGCCAGCTCGCCTTGGGTCGAAGGTGCGGAGTGCGAATCCGTCGTCGGACAGGTCGTTGGCGTCGATGGCGAATCCGGCGGCGACGGCGTTGTGACGGCCGACGACCAGCAGATGGTCGGAGTCTGGGAGCTCGTCGGTCACGACCACGGGGAAGGTCGCGGAGGTGATCTCGCGCAGGTACGCCGCGAGCTCGTCGGCCGCGTGGCGGACGACGGGACCTTCCGCGGTGCCAACGACGATGCGGTACGCCGTGTGACCACCGTGAGCGAGCACGAGACGAGGGCTACGCGTGGTGCCCGGCGCCGCCGTCGCGGGACCCGACACGCTCGTCATGCCGACAGCGGCACCGAGCGCGGCGCCGCCACGCAGAACCGAGCGTCGAGACAGGTCAGGCTGTCCCGTCGGGCGAGGACTGGTGTCGGGGTTGTCCACGGGCGGTGCCCCCTTTTTTCCTATTGCCGCACCCTTACGGTGTGCGGCTCGGCTCCCTTGCGTCGGGCGTCGGCTGTTGAAGGGTCGGGTCGCGGCGAGCCGCCTGGTCGTAGGCGACCCGAGGCACCTGGGTGACCAGCTTGCCGCCACTGATGTCGATGAGGGTGCCGGTGATGTAGGCGGCTTGGTCGGAGGCGAGGAAGCAGACCAGGTGCGCGATGTCGTCCGGGGTTCCCCAGCGGCGGATCGTGAGCAGGTCCAGCAGCCGCTCCTGCACCTCAGGCGGACGCTCGGTGAAGTGGTTCATCTCCGTGGGGATCATGCCGGGCGCGTAGGCGTTCGCGGTGATGTTCCACGGCCCGAGCTCGCCGGCGAGAGCGCGGGTGAACTGCGCCACCGCCGCCTTCGACGCCGCGTACGCAGCGCCGCCGACGGTGGGAATGATCGCGGCGAAGGACGCGGCGTTGATGATGCGCCCGGACCGCTGCCTCTTCATGATCGGAACGGCCGCCTTGCACATGAGGTACGTTCCGGTGAGGTTGACGTCCTGGCACAGCCGCCACCTGTCCTCGGGCATGGTGTCGACGGCTCCGCCGCCGGCCACCCCCGCGTTGTTGACGAGGATGTCCACGCGTCCGTGGCGGCGGACCGTCTCCTCCACCACCTCCTGGACGCGGGTGGCGTCGGTGACGTCGCAGACGAACTGGCTGGACGGGACGCCGGTCTCCGCCAGCTCGCCGCCGAGGGAGTCGAGGTTGCCTTGGTCGACATCCAACGCGACCGTGGTCACGCCTTCGCGCGCGAGCCGAAGGACGAGGTGCCGCCCGATCCCACGCCCGGCTCCGGTGACGATGGCGACGCGGCCTGACAGGTCGATGTGCACGGCGTGCCTTTCCCGGACCGACCTTCCGGACCGAATCTCTCGTCGGCTCGGTTCTTAGGAGTCGGCGTCCAGCGAAGCACGAACGCGCCTCCGATGGGCGGCTCGTGTCCGGGCGCGGTCGTCCAGCACTGCCCAGGCTCAGGCCGACGGCGTCCGCCAGGCCGCCGTGCACATCGACCCGTGTGGTCGCTCAGGCGGCGTCCTGCATCGGTGCGGGAAGCGGCTGGGCGTGGACGAGGACGAGACGGGTGACGGCACGGGTGAGCACGACGTAGAGGCGGTGCAGTCCGCGCGGCTCGGCCTCGACGATGCGAGACGGCTCCACGACGACGACCGTGTCGAACTCCAAGCCCTTGGCGAGCGTCGCCGGGACGCAGACCAGCCGCGCCGACTCCATGGCGTCCTCGGTCACGCCGAGCAGCGCGGGTTCGCAGCCCGCGGCGGCCAGGCGCTCGTGCAGGGCGGCGATGTCGGAGTCGGCCGCAATCACCCCGATCGAACCCTCCCTCGCGAGGGCCGCGCGGCAGGTCGCCACCACCTGGTCCAGGAGCTCACGGTCGCTGGTCTCGACGACCTGGTAGGCGTCGGGAACCGCGCGGATGCCGGTCGGCGGGCGCAGCCCGGGCGCGATCGCCGGCAGCAGCCGGGCGGCCACCTCGATGATCTGCGCCGGCACACGGAACCCTCGGTCCAGCTCGACCAGCCGGGCGTCCGGGACGCCGAGGTGCTCCAACACCTGGTCCCACGAGCCGGTCGACCACGGTGTCGTCGCCTGCGCCAGGTCGCCGAGCACGGTCATGGACCCGCTGCGGCACCGCCGATGCAGGGCTCGCAGCTGCATCGGGGACAGGTCCTGGGCCTCGTCGACCACGAGGTGGCCCAGCGAGCCGGGGCGACGCTCCATGAGGTCGGCGAGCTCGTCGAGCAGGACGAGGTCCGCGTCGGACCACCGCGCCGACTTCCAGGAGCGGGGACGCTTCGACCACAGGAGCGCGGCCTGCTCGTCCGCGGTGAGCACCCCGTGGGCCGACGACGCCAGGAAATCGGCGTCGGACAGCAGCCGGAACAGCACCTGCTCGGGCGCGAGCTTGGGCCAGCACTGGTCGAGCAGCTGCTTGACGGGCTTGGACCTGGCCACGGCCTCCTGGACGCGGTCGTCCGGCGCCTCGCCGCGACGCTCCATGCGCACCAGCACCTCGTGGGCGAGCCGTTGGGCGACCGAGTTGCGGCCGTCGACGTAGCGCGAGGTGCCGCGGAACGCCGCGACGATCTCCTTCACCTCGTAGTCGGGCACGCGGTAGCGCCGCGAGCCCTTGGTGTAGACCAGGCCCTCGCTCGGCTCACCGACGTGGGACCACAGGGCACGGTGCAGCACCGTCGCCATCCGGGCGTCGCCCTTGATCCGCGCGATGGTCGGGTCCTCCTGCGCGCTGGGCCGTCCCTGGCCGATGAGCTCGTCGACGGTGGTCTGGGTGACGTCGACCTCGCCGAGCGCGGGGAGGACGCGGCGGATGTAGGACAGGAAGGAGCGGTTCGGCCCGACGATGACGACGCCGCCGCGACGGAGGCGTTCTCGTTCGGTGTAGAGCAGGTAGGCGGTGCGGTGCAGACCGACCGCGGTCTTGCCGGTGCCCGGCGCGCCCTGCACGCACAGGGACGGCTGCAGCGGGGCTCGCACCAGGTCGTCCTGGTCGGGTTGGATGGTGGCCACGATGTCCCGCATCGGGCCGGTGCGTGGGCGTTCGATCTCGGCCAGCAGGATCGCGTCCGCCCGGTCGGCCTCGGTCGGGCTGACCAGGATCTCGTCGTCGTAGGCCGTCAGCTCCGCGTCGTCGGAGAAGCCGTAGCGACGGCGCCGCAGGACGCCCTGACGGTCGTCGCGGGTGGCTCGGTAGAACGGCACCGCGACCGGCGCCCGCCAGTCGATCACGAGCGGACGACCCGCCTGGTCGCGGACGTGTCGCCGTCCGACGTAGATCTGGTCGGTCTCCTCGACGACTCCGGGTTCGTTGTCCAGCCGCCCGAAGAAGAGCGGCACGTCGGGCATGTCAATCAGCGCTTGCGCCCGCAGGTGCCGAGCGCGCTGGTAGGACTCGTTGGTGAAGCGTTCGTCGTTGTCCTCGCTGCCGATCAGCAGCGTCTCGTACGCCATGACCTCCTGGTACATCTCGCGGAGCGCGGCGCGGGCCTGGGCGAGGTAGGCGCGCTCGGCTCGCAACTCTGGGTCGTCGGCAGGATGTGGTGCGGATTCAGCCATGAGAGGACAGCCCTCAGCTCGCGTTGGACGAAGGGTTTGACTGACCGCAATCGACAGGTCCCGCCCCGGAGCAGGCTCCGGTTCGTTTCGATCCCGGACTGCGCAAAGAGGGCCGGTACGCTACCAGAGACTCGGGTGGCTCGCCACCTATTTTTCGGGCTCGTCAGCTCGCGCTGGGCGTCACCTCGCGCGGCGGCGCGCGGATGTCCGGGCGTTCCAGAGCGTCTTGACCATGGAGTCGCCTCGGGTGTGGCGTGTGACGTGATCGGCGAACGGGAAGTCGCTCGGGGTGACGGCGAACCTGGCGAGCGGGCGCACCGGGTCCGGGCTGACCCACTGGGCTGAGTGCAGGACTCCGGCGAGCGACGGCTGGACGGTGAAGCCGTCGCGCGGCACGACGTACAGCCACCCCTCGTCGACGAACAGGGGCCTGGCCCGGTCCATGTCGACGGAGAAGAAGTACCACCGTGCGTCCTGTCCGTCACCGGCTGACAGCACACCGTTCCGGGTCGAGCGGAAGCCGGGCCCGCGGTTGAGCAGCGCGAACCACATCGCCCACACCGGATCGTCGCTCGCGAACACGGCGCGCTGGTTGCCGAACGGGCTGGCGTCGCGCGACTCCCGGTCGGGACGCAGCTCGCCGATCCCGCCCCGCCGGCTGCCGTGGAAGAGCACCGCCCGGTGGGTGGCCAGCCAGCGCAGGTAGGTCAGGGTGTCGCCGGGCGCCTGGAGCGGACGGGGCGACCCCGGCGGGTCGACGAAGCGGGCGGTGAACTCCTCGAACGCGCGCTGGGTGTGGGCGTCTGGCTCCGGACGACCGGACAGGCGGGGCAGATCGAGGGCCGCCAGCAGCCCCGCCACCGCCGCCGTCGCCACCGTGCGCCAGACGGTCCGCATGCGTCCATCGTGGCCGATCCTGATCCGGCGGACCATGGGCGCCGTCGGTCAACCGGTTAGGGTCGCGGGTGTGCTTGCCCCGTACCTCGGCCTGTTTCGCCTGCCTGGAACGCTGAAGTTCTCCGCCAGCGGCCTCCTCGCCCGGATCCCCATGCCGATGGTCTCCCTGGGCATCGTGCTGCTCGTCTCGGCACGAACCGGCTCCTACGGGATCGCGGGCGCGGTGTCGGCGACCTACGTGGTGTGCCGATCGATCGGCTCACCCCTGCAGGCGCGCTGGGTCGACCGGTACGGCCAGCACCGGATCCTCCCGATCGCGGCGATCATCCACGCGGCGGGGCTCTGCGGGGTGGTCCTCGCGGCGGGGGCGGGCGGGACCGTCTCCCTGTATGTGCTCGCCGCGCTGGCCGGGGCCAGCTCTCCGACGATCGGCTCCTACGTTCGGGCGCGCTGGAGCCACGTCCTCGGGTCGAGCTCGCGGCTCCAGACGGCCTTCGCGCTCGAGGCGGTCGTCGACGAGCTGCTCTTCATGATCGGCCCGCCTATCGTGACCTTCCTCGCCACCGCGGTGAACGGGAGCGCCGCGCTCGTCGTCGCGATGGTGTGCGGGCTCGTCGGCACGTTGGCCTTCGCCAGCCTGCGGAGCACCGAACCCCCCGCACACGGCCGAGGCGGTGGCAGAACCAGAACGCAGCCTCTTGGGTGGCGCCTGCTGCTTCCGCTCGTGCTGGCGAACGCCGGCATCGGCACCCTCTTCGGGTCGTTCGACATCTCCGTCGTCGCGCTCGCCACGGCGCAGGACGCCCGCTCGTGGGCCGGCGTCCTCCTCGGCATCTGCGCGGGCGGCTCGATGGTCGCCGCCTTCGTCCTGGGCACGCTCCGCCTGCGCACGCCGCCGTTGCGACGGTTCCAGATCGGGGCGGTCGCGCTGACCTGTGCGGTCGTTCCGCTGCCCTTCGTCACCGACCTGCGGTTGTTCGCGGTCCTCGTCTTCGCGCTCGGCCTGACGATCTCCCCGACCCAGGTCGCGGCCATGGCGCGGGTCGAGCAGACGGTTCCAGTCACCCGCCTGAGCGAAGGGCTCGCCTGGACGACGAGCGCGCTCGTCGCCGGCGTCGCGTTGGGCTCCAGCGTTGCCGGCCAGGTGGTCGACGCGTTCGGCGCGAGCAGCGGCTTCGTGGTCTGCCTGGTGGCCGGAGGGCTCGCCGCGTTGGCCGCGATGGTGAGCGGTGGTCGTCCGACACCCGCGACACCGCCTGCCCCGTCGGAGCCGGAGGCGGCCGACCAGCTCGCGCGGGGATCGTCGGCGTGAGCGGAGCCGACCAGGTGGCGAACACCGTTCGATCCGTCAGCTAACGGCCGTCACGTATCGGACGCGCGAGGAAGACGGGCTGATCTCCTCGAGCCATGCTGACTGTCCCGGCTGACTGTCCCGTCGTCGCGTACCACGCCATCGGGGTGCGGCAGGAGTCAGCAGCGCGAGGTGGCTGAGCGGTCTGTCGGTGGACGAAGGAGTGCCCAGCCGTTCGCGCCGGTGCGAGGAGACGGCCCGCCGGCTGGCAGTCACGGATCGTCTCAGGAGCCGACCGCTTCGCCGATATGGACACCGGCGAAGCGGTCACCGCACCTGGCAGATCCAGGCGACCTCCGCCACGGAAGCGGCGATCGCGTACCACGTGCACACGGACCTGGCGGGCACGAGCCCCACGCACTCGATCCCGGTTCGGATCAAGGCCGTGCCCGCCGCCGAGTAGGTCACGCCGAGGAGAGCGTTCGCGCGCGCCGGCGATGCCGAGGCTCAGCTCTGACCCGCGTCGCCCCCGGTGTGTCGGGTCTGCGCGGGCACCCCGGCGGGGGTCCTCACCGTGGGCCCGCCCACGGGCCGAGCTCCCAGACATTCGGGGTTGACGTTGGCGACGATGTAGCTCCAGGCGGCTTTCGCCTCGGACAAGGTGAAGGAGGGCTCGCCCTTCACGAAGATGTGGAGGAGGAGGCGGGGGAGGAGCCAGCCACGCCACCAGGTGCTCTCCCTCGACGAGAACATGATCCGATCCAGGCCGTCGGTGTGGCAGAGCCCGAAGTAGTGGCCGAGCTCGTGGATCATCACGTACTTCCACACCTCGTCGGGAGTGTTGTCGATGAACGTGACGCCGGAGGTGTCCTTGCCGGCGAGCCTGCATGAGCTTTGGCGGAGGTTGTTCGCGAGTCCGCGCAGGGAGTCGGTGTAGCGGAACACGCCGACGGCGACCGGGTGGCAGAGCTCAGCTTGGGCCGCGGCGTCGTCGTTCGTCTTGTTGGTCCGGCCGATGACCTCGATCAGGAAGCTGGTGAGCGAGCTGTTGGCTGTCCCGGTGTCGAACCCGGGATGGACGATGTGCTGCGCCTTGGTCACCGGCTTCGTGGCCCGCTCGAAGGTGAGGATCAGCCCGAGCTCACGTCCCTTCTCCCTGGCGGTGTCGACCTTGGTGGTAAGCGCGCTGTCCCGCATGGGAAGGACGATGAACCGTGGTCCCTCCGTGCCACCCGAGCGGAGGTAGAGATCCAGCTCGTCCTCGCTGATCGGGTTGTCGAACTCGCCGCCGCCACCACCACCGACGACCACGTCCTTCTTCACTGTCTTGTAGCGCTTGCGGTTCCAGAAGCCCTCGGTGAACTCGTAGCCGCAGAGCTCGCGAAGATTGATGCTGCCGCTCCTGTGGAGTGCGACGAGGTTCGCCACAGCGGGGTCGCGTGGTGAGGGGGTTTCCGAGTCCAGGACGGTCCGATACGCCGTAGCGTGCAGACGCAGCCCGAACGTCCCGTGGTCGAGGCCGATGGCCTCCTTGATCTGAGCCAGGGTGTCGCCGGAGTACTTCTCCTCCAGCAGGCCGCGCACGTACCGACGCAGCCGCCACGTGTCGATCTCGTCGATGATGAACCCGATGGTGTCTCCGAGGATCATGCGGCCGAGCCGGATGGCGCCCAGGACCACCGCGATAACGATGCGGATCAGCCCGTCGACGATGCGACGCCAGTCGAGAGTGACGATGCCGGCGATGATGTCACCGATCCCGACGAGGACGTCTCGAATGGCGGTGAGAACGGCGCCGACGATCGTGCAGACGGTCCGGATCACCCACTTCCCGACGGTGACCACGACCCAGCGGACGACCTTGACCAGGACGGTGACGAACCAGCAGACCCAGCCGCGCGGGTCGTACCAGGGATAGTCCTTGCACTTCTTCTCTTGACGCTCTTCCCATTCCTCGATGGGCTTGGAGACCTTTTCCTCGACCCATTCCTTGATCTGGGTGCAGACGACGGCCATGAGGGATTCCTTCCGTGGTCACGAGGGGACCGGTTCGGCCGGTGTCAGCGCACGGGAGCGGCGGATCCCCCACGACCGACGCGGCGAAGGAGCGCGCGAAGGCGGTGACGGGTCCATGCCAGACCGAGAAGCTTTCCGGCGAGAGCCGCGGTGATGCTGATGACGAGGGAGGTCCCGACCAGTGGCCACGACCACCCTCGTTCGGGTACGTGGGTGAGGAGGGTCGCCGCGAGGGCGGCGATGAAGGCTGCGGCGGCGACGGCGCACCCGCAGTCGTTGAACAGGCGTCGGATCGCAGAGGCGTATCGGTGCCGTTCGTCTTCGTCGAGCCAAGGGAGTCGGATGACCACCTCGGTGACCGTGGGGCGGTTCAGCCAGGAGGCGAGTGCCGTGGCCCGTTCCAGGTCGTCGGAGCACTCGAGGACGAGTCGCATGAGGCCTCACCGCCTCGAGCAGGGGCCGCGCCACCTGCGTGGCCTGCCTGACGTGTCAGGCATGATCGACGCGCCGGCAAGGACTTGTCGAAAGCGTTACCCAAAAAGGTTGTGAGCTCGGACCGCAGCCGTTGCCGCCCTCGACAGTCGGGGGCCCGGGCACCATGTCGCGTCGCCCGCGAAAGCATGGGGACCGGAACCGTCCTAAGACCGGAGGCTTCCTCATGACGAGATGCACGGCACCGCTGCGGACCCTGTCGTACGACCTGTCAAGGGACGACGGCCTGCGCACCCGGGTCCTGGCGCTCGACGGCGACCCGGGGTGGTCGGTCGAGAACGCAGGGCCGGTCTTCACCGTCGTCGTCGACGGGGTGACGATCACGGGGACGTCGCCCGGGCTCCGCGTCGAGGGCGTGACGAGCGTGCGGCGTGACGACGGCGTCGTCGACGAGACGACCCGCTGCCGGTACGAGGAGCATGCGGCGGACGCGGGGGACGGGGAGTATGCGGGGGACGTGGGGGCCGCGGCCGACGGCCTGGCGGTGGGAATCGACTGGCATGTGCGGCGCTACCCCGACCTGCCGCTCGTCGAGACGTGGGTGAGCGTGACCAACCGGGGCCGACGTGCGGTGACCGTCGAGCGGCTGGATTCGGTGGGCCTGACGATCCCGGCCGGACGCTACGAGCTGCTGTCGTACACGAGCGCGTGGGGCCGGGAGTTCGACGGCGACCGGGAGCCGCTCACGGCCGGTAGGTCGATCGGGACACTCGCCGGCCGGTCGTCCCACGGCATGCACCCGTGGCTCGGGCTGGTGCGCGACGACGGCGCGGTGCTGTGCGGGGCGGTCGCGTGGTCCGGCAACTGGGTCGTGCGGTTCGAGGAGGCGCCCGAGACAGCGAAGCCGAGCGCGACCGAGGAGACGTCGGAGGGTTGGAAGCCGAACGAGGGCCACAACGAGGGCTACATCGTCACCGGGGGACTGCACGACCAGGGCTTCGCGAAGCGGCTGCGGCCGGGCGAGACGGTGGACGCGCCGCCGGTCGTCCTCGCCCTGGGGTCCGACGGCGACCTCGACACGACGTCGATCGCCCTGGCGCGTGCGGCACGGGCGTATTGGGCGCCGCGCAACGCCCTCGCCGAGCGGCTGCCTGTCGAGTGGAACCACTGGTGGACGTACGAGGACCACAGCGTCGACGCCGCCACCTTCCGCGCGAACGTCGACGTCGCGGCCGAGCTCGGCGTGGAGGTCGTCACGCTTGACGCGGGCTGGTTCGGTCCCGCCGACGCCTCCTCCGCCTGGACAGACGTGCGCGGCGACTGGGACCAGGTCAACACGGCCCGGTTCCCGGAGGGCATCAGGGCGCTCGCCGACCACGCGCACGCGCGCGGCCTGCGGTTCGGGTTGTGGTGCGAGATCGAGGCGTTGGGACCGAAGGCGACGCTCGCGTCGCGTCGACCTGACTTCCCGGCGACACGGGACGGCGAACCTCTCGGCTACGTCTGCCTGGCCAACCCGGCCGCGTGGCAGTGGGCGTTCGAGACCCTCGACCGGCTGGTCCGGGAGTTCGGCACGGACTGGATCAAGCTCGACTTCAACCTCGACCCGGGGTTGGGCTGCGACCGCACCGACCACGGCCACGGTCCCGGCGACGGGCTGTTCGAGCACTACCGCGGCTACTACCGCCTCCTCGACCGGATCCGCGAGACCACACCCCCACGTCGTCCTCGAGAACTGCTCCTCGGGCGGCCTGCGGATCGACCTGGGGATCATGCGGCACACGCACCTGACGTTCCTCAGCGACCCGGACTGGCCTGAGCACGGCCTGCAGCTGCTGTGGGGGGCGACGACGATGCTGCCGCCGAACCAGCTCCTGCACTGGGGCTTCTCCGAGTGGCACGGCCACCATCCGCACCAGACGTTCGACCCGCGCGACCCCGGCCTCCGACCGCACCAGCTCGACTTCTATCGCCGGATCGCGATGCTCGGGGCGACCGGCTTCTCCTGTGGGCTCCCGAACCTGCCGGCGTGGGTGCGGGACCGGCTCCGCGCGCAGGTCCGGGCCTACCAGGAGCTGGTCCGCCCGTTCGTCCGCACCGCCGACGTGCACCGGCTCACCGGGGCGCCGCGCCGGTTCGGGGAGGGCGAGCGGTGGGCGGCCGTGCAGTACGCCCAACCGGACGGCGGCGCGCACCTCGTCTTCGTGTTCCGGCTGTCCGGGGGTGAGCCGAGCCGGCGTATCCGCCTGCACGCGCTCGACCCGACCGCCTCGTACGACGTTCACTGGTCCGACCGTGACCACGACGAGGCGCGGATGGGCGCGGCGCTCATGGACGACGGCCTGACCGTCGAGCTGCCGGAGGAGGGCTCGGAACTCGTCGTGGTGCGGCGCCGGTCCGCGTAGCCTGGCGGTGAGCGACCGCCCGCGCGCACGCGTCGCGGCGCTGACGAACGCACCACGGGGGAGGACGGCAATGCGGAGCGCTGACCTGCTCGTCGACGCCTTCGGCCGGGTCCGGGACGCCGTGGTGGAGGTCGTCGACGGTCTGACACCCGAGCAGCTGGCGTACCGGGTCGACGGTCGCGCCAACTCGATCGCCTGGCTGGTCTGGCACCTGACCCGCGTCCAAGACGACCACGTCGCCGACGTCCGAGGCGCGGAGCAGGTGTGGCTGAGTGGTGGGTGGATGGAGCGGTTCGACCTTCCGTTCGACCCGATGGAGACGGGATACGGCCAGACCAGCGACGACGTGGCCGCCGTGCGGGTGGACTCCGGCGACCTGCTGGTCGGCTACTACGAGGCGGTGCACGACGCGACCGTCGGCTACGTGCGCACGCTCACCGACGCCGACCTGGACCGCATCGTGGACGAGGCGTGGGACCCGCCGGTGTCGCTCGGGGTGCGGCTGGTGAGCGTGATCGCCGACGACCTGCAGCACGTCGGTCAGGCGGCGTTCATCCGTGGTGTGCTCGAACGCTCCCGCTGACCGATCCCACTGGCACCATCCGCTGGCCGCCTTCTGCGGACTGACCCGCCACGCGTGAGAGACTGCCGTCGCGTGCTGGGGCTGCTGGCCCGCCGATTGCGGTCGTCCGACTTGATCACGTCGCCCCCCAGGGGCGCGACCGTGGACCAGACTCCACGTCCATGCGTGATCCTGGTCCACCTCTCCGACCCGGTCGCCGGTCCTTCCTCGCCCTCACCGGGGTCAGTACGGCCGCCTTCGTGCTCGGCATCGAGGCGCCGGCGTTCGCCGACATCACCGCCACCGTGCCAGCGGATCCGTTCGGGCTCGGCGTCGCCTCCGGTGACCCCACCCCCGATGGGGTGGTGCTCTGGACCCGCCTCGCGCCCGACCCGCTCGCCCCGGACGGACACGGCGGCATGCCGCGCCGCCCGGTTCCCGTCCACTGGCAGGTCGCGACCGACGAGCGCTTCAGGAACGTGGTGCGCAGCGGTGTCGCGATCGCGAGCCCGGAGCTCGCGCACTCCGTCCACCCGGAGGTGCGTGGCCTGGAGCCTGGCCGCGAGTACTTCTACCGGTTCCGTGCTGGCTCCGAGATCAGTCCGGTCGGTCGGACGAGGACCGCGCCGGCACCGCACGCGATGCCGAGCGAGCTCAGGTTCGCCTTCGCCTCGTGCCAGGCCTGGTACCACGGCTACTACACGGCGTACGAGCACATGGTGGCGGAGGACCCGGACCTGATCTTCTTCCTCGGCGACTACATCTACGAGTACGCCATCAACTCCTCGAACCTGTGGCGGGAGGGCGTCACACTGCCCTCCGAGCACGACGCCATGGTGGAGACGCTGGAGCAGTTCCGGCTCCGGTACGGGCTGTTCAAGAGCGATCCGCTGCTCCAGGCCGCGCACGCCACCGCGCCGTGGATCGTGACGACCGACGACCACGAGGTGGAGAACAACTACGCCGGCGACGTCTCGTCGGTCGGTATCCCACCGGAGCACTTCTTACGTCGTCGGGCCGTCGGTTACCGGGCCTTCTACGAGCACATGCCGCTGCGCAGCGTCCATCGACCCTCGGGCCCGGATCTTCCGCTCTATCGGCGGCTGCACTACGGGAGGCTCGCGCAGTTCGACGTCCTCGACACCCGGCAGTTCCGGGACCCACTGCCGTGTGGTGAGGTCACCGGCAACTGTCCGGAGCGGGAGGACCCGAAGCGCACCATGCTCGGGTACGAGCAGGAGGCGTGGCTCTACGACGGGCTCGCCGCCTCCGACGCGGTCTGGAACGTGCTCGCACAGTCGATCGTCATGGCCCGGATCGACCGGGACCTCGGGCCGGGTGAGACGTTCAGCAACGAGCAGTGGGACGGCTACCCGGCCGCGCGTGACCGGCTGTTCGCCGCGTTCCGACGTCACCAGATCCACAACCCGGTCGTCCTCACCGGCGACATCCACCGCAGCGTCGCGGCGAACCTCAAGGAGGACTGGCTCGACCCGGACTCCAGAACCGTCGGGGTCGAGCTGGTGTGCACCTCGATCGCCTCCAACGGCGACGGGGCGGACACCGACAGCTACGAGCCGATCTGGCTGGGGCAACCGCACGTCGAGCTCTACCACGCCCGCCGCGGCTACGTGAGCTGTCGGATGACGCCTACCGAGCTGACCGCGGACTTCAGGGCACTGCCCTACATCCAACGCCCCGGCGCGCCGATCTCGACCGTCGCGCGTTTCGTGACCGAGGCCGGCGACCCCGGCTTGCAGCGGGAGGGATGACAGATGCCGCGACCACGCCCGGTGAGGAACCTGACCGCGGTCGGTGAGCTCGGCCGGATCATCCTGACCTGGGAGTCCGAGCCGTACGAGCCGTTCGTCGACCACTACGCCATCTACGCGTCCCGCACGCCGGGCACGCCGCCGAGCGAGGAGACGCTGCTCGCCAAGACGATCTACCCGCGTTTCGTCCACGGCCGGCTCGGCGGACACGCGCAGACCTGGTATTACCGCGTCGTCGTGGTCGAGGCCTCCGGCCTGCGCGGTCGCCCGTCGCCGGAGGTCTCCGGCACGTCCGTCGAGTCGGTCGCGGTGTCCGGCGAGCCGATCGCGACCGTGGGAACGTTCGACCACAAGAGTCTCGAGCTCGCGCTCGCCCCGAACGGCTACGCGCAGTACCGGACGCGGTTCCCGACCGGGCCGGACTTCACCTACGGCGTCAGCGACCCCGCCCACGACTGGGCCTACATCCATCCCGGTCCGGCGGACGCGTGGGCTGGACGTCAGGCCTGGCGGGCGACGTTCCGGTTCGGCCTGGACGCCATCCCCGACACCGACCCGTGGCTGTCCATCTGGCTCATCGACACCCACGCGACGATCCCTGGGACTGCCATCCTCGGCCTCGGCGGGTCGGAGTGGACGAAGGTCACGTTCGAGGGCGGGGCTACCCGAGGCTCGCTCGAGGGGGACGCGACGCTGCCGGGTTCGCCGCTCAAGCCGTCGTACGTGGAGCTGGCGCTGCCACGCGACCGGCTCACCGTGGGTGAGAACGTGCTCACCATCGACAAGGTGGACGGGTCCTGGCACGCCTACGACGCGCTGGGGATCTTCCTGCCGCGCTGACCACCCGCTCACGGGTCGTCGTCCCTGGCCGGAGGCGGTCGGCCGTCTCAGATGGGCTGGTCACCCTCGGGCCGGCCGGTCGGGTCAGGAGAGGATGGGGCGGTGCCGTCTGGGTCGGCGTCCTGCGGCTCCGCCGCCCCAGGCGTTTGCCCGAGAACCCGAGCAGGAGGTGTCGGTGACCGTCCTTCCCGCGCCCGCCGCCCGCCTCGCGAACGCCGCCGGTGACCTCACCATGGTGGCGCTCGACCAGCGTGAGTCGCTGCGGACGATGATGGCCGGCGACGCTCCCGTCGCCAGCGTCCCCGACGCGAGGCTGCGTGAGTTCAAGGCGGAGGCGACCGCCGCGCTGTCCCCGTACGCCTCGGCGGTGCTCCTCGACCGGCTCTACGGCCTCGACACCGCCCGTCCCGCCACGCTGGCGCCGGGATGCCGGCTCATCCTGGCCGCCGACGAGCTGCACCAGGCTCCCGGCGAGATCGTCCGCGACACCGGGCTCGACGAGCAGGTCACGCCCGAGCTGGTCGCGTCCGTCGGCGCGACCGCGCTCAAGCTGCTGGTCATCTGGCGTGCCGGCGGGAGCGTGGAGGCCCGCGCCGACCTCGTCGGACGCTTCGTCGACCTGTGCCGGCGGACCGGCACGGTCAGTCTCGTCGAGGGCATCGTGCGGCCCGCCGACGGGGAGACCTGGACCGACCAGCGGGCCAGGCACGAGGCCATCCTCGAGGCGGCGGCCGAGCTGAGCCGGCTCGGCGCCGACATCTACAAGGCCGAGGTGCCCGGCTACGTCCCCGGCGACCTCTCCCGCGTCGAGGAACAGTCGCGCCTGCTGTCGAAGGCGATCGACATCCCGTGGGTGGTGCTGTCGAACGGCACGAGGGCGGCGGAGTTCTCCGACGCGGTCCGGCTCGCCTGCCTCGGCGGCGCCAGCGGCTTCCTCGCCGGGCGGGCCGTCTGGGCGGACACCGTGCGGGAGCCGAGCGTCGCCACGGCGTTGCGCGAGCGGTCGGCGGCGCGGCTGCGTCGGCTGGTGGAGATCGTCGCGGACGCCCGCGCCCAGGCAGCGGACCGCCAGGAGACGAGCACGGAGACGAGAAAGGACGCCACGTCGTGAGCCGAATCCACAACATCGCCGTCATCGCCGGGGATGGCATCGGGCCCGAGGTGGTGCCCGCCGCGATGCGCTGCCTCGACACGGTGGCGGACCGGCACGGCTTCGTCCTGCGCTGGACGGAGTACCCGTGGGGCTCGGCGTACTACCACGAGAACGGCGTCATGATGCCGGCGGACGCGATCCGCACGCTCGCCGAGCACGACGCGATCTTCCTCGGCGCGGTCGGCGACCCCGACATCCCCGACACCGTCACGTTGTGGGGCCTGCTCATCCCGATCCGGCGGCGGTTCAACCAGTACGTCAACCTGCGGCCGGTGCGGACCCTGCCGGGCGTGCCGAGCCCGGTGCGCGGCGCGGAGAACGTCGACCTGGTGATCGTCCGGGAGAACGTCGAGGGCGAGTACTCCGAGGTCGGCGGCCGCCTCTACCGTGACCAGCCCGGCGAGGCGGCCATCCAGGAGGCGATCTTCACCCGCGTGGGCGTCACCCGGATCGCCGAGTACGCGGCGAAGCTCGCTCGTCAGCGCCGGAAGCGGGTCACCTCCGTCACCAAGTCGAACGGCATCGTCCACACCATGCCGTTCTGGGACGAGGTGGTGGCCGAGACGCTCGCCAACTACCCCGACGTCGAGCTGGAGAAGGTCCTGGTCGACGCGATGGCGGCCAAGCTCGTGCTGCAACCCACGGCCTACGACGTGATCGTGGCGTCGAACCTCTTCGGCGACATCCTCTCCGACCTCGCCGGCGCCATCGCCGGGTCGATCGGGGTGGCGCCGAGCGGCAACCTCAACCCGGAGCGAGAGTACCCGTCGATGTTCGAGCCGGTGCACGGGTCGGCGCCGGACATCGCGGGCCAGGGCATCGCCAACCCGATCGGCCAGATGTGGGCGGGCGCGATGATGTTGGAGCACCTCGGTGAGGAGGCCGCCGCCCGGGAGGTGGTCGAGGCCTTCGAGGCGGTCCTCGCGTCCGGGATCCGCACACCTGACTTGGGCGGCACCGCGACCACCGCCGAGTTCACCGAGGAGGTCGACGCGCGGTTGCGCGCGCTCCCGCGTCCGGAAGGCACACGCTGACTCGCAGAAGGACACACCGATGCGAACCCAACGGCTGTATCTCGACGGTACCTGGGTCGACGGCACCGGATCGCTCGCCGACGGCTCCACACGGCTGGAGGTGCGCAACCCCTACGACGACTCGCTCGTCGGTGTCGCCGCCGTCGCCAGCCCCGAGCAGGCGGCCGCGGCCGTCGGCGCCGCGGCCCGCGCCCTGCGCCGTGGGCTGCCGCCGCACCGACGGGCGGAGATCCTGCGGCGGGCCCGCGAGGAGGTGGCGCGGCGGGCGGAGGAGTTCGCCCAGATGATCCGCGCGGAGGCGGGCAAGCCGATCACCGCCGCCCGCCAGGAGGTGGAGCGCGCGCTCACGACCTTGGACTTCGCCGCCGAGGAGGCCCGGCGACCGCCGGGCGAGACCGTGCCGCTCGACGCCGTGCCCTCCGGCGAGGGGACGCTGGCCTTCACCGTCGCCCAGCCGGTCGGCGTGGTCGCCGCGATCACGCCGTTCAACTTCCCGCTCAACCTGGTCGCCCACAAGGTCGCGCCCGCGCTCGCGGCCGGGTGTCCGGTCGTGCTGAAGCCGTCGGAGCGCACCCCGCTGACGGCCGGCATGCTGGTCGAGGCCTTCAAGGCGGCGGAGCTGCCACCGGGCTGGCTCAACCTCGTCACCGGCGACCCCGCGACCATCGTGGGCCGCTGGCAGGAGGACCCTCGCGTCGCGGTCCTGACCTTCACCGGGTCGAGCCGGGTCGGCTGGCAGCTCAAGGCGGCCTCACCGTACAAGCGGCACATCCTGGAGCTCGGGTCGGCCACGGCGATGGTGATCCGCGCCGACGCCGACCTGAAGGCGGCCGTCAACGCGGCGGTGACGTCCGGGTTCACGTTCGCCGGTCAGGCCTGCATCTCGCTGCAGCGCCTCTACGTCGAGAAGGCGGTCGTGGACGAGGTCCTTCACCGGCTGGTCGAGGCCGCCGAGGCGCTGCCCGCCGGTGACCCGGCCCTCGAGGCCACGGTGGTGGGGCCGCTCATCACGCCCGAGGCGACGAAGCGGGTGCGCTCCTGGCTGGACGACGCCGTGCGCGACGGAGCCCGCATCGTGACCGGTGGCACGCTCACCGACGACGGTGTCCTCCGTCCCACCGTGGTCACCGACGTGCCGGCCTCGTCGCCCCTGTTGTGCGAGGAGGTCTTCGGCCCGGTGGTCAGCGTCGTCCCGGTCGCGAACCTCGACGAGGCGATCCGGGCGGTCAACGACTCCCGCTTCGGCCTCAACACCTCCATCTACACCTCGGACCTCACCAGCGCGCTGCGATACGCGCGGGAGGCCCAGGCCGGCACCGTGCTCGTCAACCGGCCGCCCGCGTTCCGAGCCGACCACATGCCGTACGGCGGGGTGAAGGAGTCCGGCCAGGGCCGGGAGGGCGTGAAGTACGCGGTGGAGGAGCTGACCGAGCGCAAGCTCGTCATCCTCGGCAGCTGACGTGGCGCCGGTCGCGCTGTCGCCTGTCGTCCGCGCCAAGCTGGCCGCCCTCGGCGAGCGGGGTGAGCGGTGGCTGGCCGACCTGCCAAGCCTCATCGCCGACCTGGAGCGGCGGTGGTCCATCCGCGTGGGCGCGCCGCTGTCCCAGGGCACCTGCTCCTACGTCGCGCGGGCGCGCACCGCGGACGGAGACGACGCCGTCCTCAAGCTCGGCATCCCGGAGCCGGGGTTCGACGCCCAGGTCCGCACGCTCGCGGCCGCGCACGGGCGTGGCTACGTGCGGCTCTTGGCGTACGACGTGGAGCGGAACGCCATGCTCCAGGAGGCGCTCGGCCCGTCGCTGGCGGACCTGGGCTGGTCGCCGGAACGCACCATCGAGGTGCTGTGCGCGACACTCCGCGAGGCATGGCGGGTGCCGCGTCCCCCGGGCGCCACGGTTGCGCCGTCGGAGGAGAAGGCGCGTGGATTGCACGGCCTGGTCGCCTCACTTTGGGAGCGGTTGCGCCACCCCTGCTCGGAGCGAGTGGTGCGGAAGGCACTGGGGTACGCCGAGCGGCGGGCCGCCGCCTTCGACCTCGACCGGTGCGTCGTGGTCCACGGCGACCCGCATCCCGCCAACGCGCTGACCGTCCGCACGCCCAGGCCGGGCGCGGAGTTCGGCGTCGTCTTCGTCGACCCTGACGGTCTCCTCGCCGAGCCCGCGTACGACCTGGGCGTCGTGCTGCGTGACTGGTGTGCACAGCTGCTCGCGGCGGACGACCCTCCCGCCCTCGCCCGCCGCTACTGCCGGCTGCTCGCCGACCACACCGGCGTCGACGAGGAGGCCATCTGGGAGTGGGGCTTCCTCGAACGGGTGTCGACCGGTCTGTACGTGCTCCAGTACGGCGCGGCGGACATGGCACGCCCGTACCTGGAGTCCGCTGAGCTCCTGGTCTGATCAGGACCGCTCGGGAGTGCGCCAGACGGTCAGGCCGCCGCGGAGGTGTCGCACGCGCGGCACGGGCTGAATCCCCGGCCTTCAGGCCGGCGAGCGCGTCATTCGTCGGCCTTCCCCGCGGCGATCTCAACCGGACACTGACGGTCGATCTCGTTCAGGACCGTCATCCGCGCCGTCGGCACCAGAGGTGTGGGGAATCGCAGGTCGTCGACCCGCCAGCCGACGCTCTGGTAGACGGCGGCGAGCTCCCGGGCGCACCGGGTGAGGTCCCGGGTCGAGGTCAGGTGGATGCCGGGCCGGCCGGACTGGGTGGCGTTCAGCCATACCCCGTCCAGCTGGAGGGCGAGCGCTGCGGCGCGGTCATAGAACGGGTCCGTCATCTAGGGCTCGTTTCTGTCCTAGGGGAGGTCGGCGACCAGTTCGGCAACGTCACCGTGGCTCTGGTAGCGCTTGGCGTGGGCGTAGACAAGCCGGTAGTCGTCATTGAGCCGTGCGGAGGCGACCCCGCTGCCGATGTCGAGCAGCCGCCTCCCCACGGCGACCGCCTCGTCTGGCTCGCCCTCGTCGAACCGGATCGCCGCCAGCCGGGCGAGGCAGAACGCCGCGGCTCTGGGGTACTTCGGGCCATAGGTCTCGGCTGCGGTCGCCAGACGGTTGGCGGTCTCGCCGCGGAGCGATACATCGTGCTGGGCGGCCGAGTAGAGGGCGTGGCCGGAGTCGCCGGCAAGCTGGGCGGGGATGTAGTAGGAGATCCACGCCGGATCCTCGTCCGTCGGCGGCTCGTACACGTGGTCGGCCTTGGCGATGGCATTGCGGCACTCGCGGACCTTGCCCATCGCCCCGTAAACACGACCGAGGACGACTTGCAGCATTGCCTGGGTGGCTGGGGTGGCACGCCCGTCGGCGCCGTAGATGGCGATCTGCATGAGGTCGAGCCCGTCCTCGGGGTGGCCGAGGCTGATGGCCTGCCGCGCCATGTCCGAGAGGATGTTCGCTCGCAGCGGCCAATCCTCGCCCTCGGCGGCGGCATGCACCCCCAACGTGAATGCTCGACGGGCCTCGGTGTGCATGCCGGCGTCGTAGGCGGCGAACCCGGCGACCTCGGCGAGGTTGGCGACCGCGCTGAACATGCGACGGCGGACCTGCTCGGACGCGAAGCGGCTCTTGTCGAGCAACGTGGCGGCCCAGTTGAGCTGGCCGAGCATCGCATCCACCGAGAGGATGCCGCCTTGGCTTCGCTCCCACGCCGCGAACCGTGCCGTGGTCTGTTCGATCGCGGCGACGTCAGAGGCGCCGAGGACACGCGGTTTGACGGATCTGGACGGGTCAACGCCCAGCCATGATTGGAGGTCTTCGCCGGCGGTCAAGCCGAACGCGACCCCGGCGATGGACTTGAGGAAATCGGCGCGTCGCACGGTACTGCTCTCCTCGAAATCGAGCACGGACACCAGCACACGCGGGTGTCTGCGAGCCGGGTCTTTGCCAGGTCGGATGAAGCCCAGCGCCTCGTCGCTCGTGACCCCGAACAGCATGCGTAGGGCGTGGCGGTAGTGCCGCTGTGGCCAGCGGATCTCACCGCGCTCCCAGGCGGACACCAGTCGCGCGTCGGGGGCGACGTTGCTGCCGAGGACTGCGACGACTTGCGCAACCTGCTGTGCGAGGTCCTCCTGCGTCCAGCCACGCGCCTTGCGGAGCGTGACCAGCACCTCGTTCCGTGGCATGACCCGTGTCTCCAGGTCCCTACCAGCCCAGTCACGCTGTAGCCGTGAGGCTACTCGCTGGTGCGATCTCCATGTAGTGATCACCAGTGTTTCTTCCAGTCGTTTCTTCCAGTCGCGCTTCCTTCCACCCATCCACACCGTGCGGTGACGCTTAGTGACCACTCAGGCCGGCGTGGCGGTCGGTAGACCCACCTGACGGGCGACCCAGGTCGAGGTCCCGGCTGCTGCGCCTCACCAACCGGGTGTGGTGGCCGCCGCCAGGTCTCCGGCCCACCTCACAGGCGGCCGCCACACCCACCGCGAGGGAGGTAAGGCGGTGGTGGCATGGCGACGAGGCCAGCCGACCGGGTGCCTGACGAGAGCAGTCCTGTGGAAAGCGGGCACATTCGGAGCGGGGATGCTGATCGGGCTCCTCATTGCCCTGGTCCTCAGCCGGTAGACCCCGAGCTCATCGACACCGGGATCGTCGACTGGGTGTTCGACACCTCCCGCTACGACCTGGACGGGCTCACCACCTCCGACCGCCACCGGTTCGCGCGGATCCTGCTCCAGCCCTGCCCCACCTGCGCCGCCAAGCCAGGGCAGCGGTGCGTCCGGCGCGGCTCCGGGGAGGAGATCCTGCGCATGGATGACCAGCACCAGGCCCGCCGCTACGCCGTCACCGGCATGTGCCCACCGGAGACGCATATCGGTGGCAGCTAGCTGAGACCAGCGCCCAGGGTGTGACCCCGTTGCTCACCTACTCCGCCCCCACCCTGGCGCGCACCACGAGGGTGGGGTCGGCCACCCTCCTACCTCCTCCGGCCGGCCCCGCCCTCAATCCGCACGAGAAGGGAGGTGATCAGTTGTGTCCATGACCCGTTGGGCGTTGGCGCAAGTCGACTCACGGCTGCGCCAACGGCTCATGCGTCGAGGTGGCGCCCGTCGTCCAGCCGGCCGGCGCCGTGGCAGTCCGAGACACCAAGCTCGGTGAGACCTCGCCCGCGAGCACGATGCCGTCCGTGCTACGGCTCGGCTGTCCGGAGCAGGCCGCGGGCACGCCGTGCGCTCGCCACGCTCGCGTGGGAGGGTCGTGAACGGCGCTCTCGTCCAGCAGTCACGAGGTCTTCGTTCGGAAGGGTGAGCGAGTGAGCACGCTGCGGGTTGGCATGGTCGGCTGTGGCAGTGCCGCGACCGGCCACGTGTACGGGATGGCGGCGTCCGGCCAGTTCGACATCGTCGCGCTGGCCGAGCCGAGCCCCGAGAGCCTGGAGCGGTTCCGCGCGAGGCTGCCGCTGCTCGGCGACGTCCCGGCGTTCTCGTCCGCGGACGAGATGTTCCAGGCGGTGGACCTGGACGCGGTCACCGTCGTCACGCCCCACACGCTCCACCACCCGATCGTCATGAGCGCGATCAAGCGGGGCTTGCACGTGCTCTGCGAGAAACCGCTCACCTGCGAGGTCGCCCACGCGAAGGAGATCGCCGAGGCGGCCGAGGCGGCCGGGGTCGTCGTCATGGTGCGCTACCAGCGCCGGTTCGACCCGGCGTACCGCTTCATGCGCGAGAAGATCGCCAGCGGCGAGCTGGGCGAGCTGCGGACCATCGCGGTGACGTGCGGCCAGCGCTGGCAGCGCGGCACGGCGGGCACGTGGCGCCAGGACCCGGCGCTCTCGGGCGGCGGCATGCTCATGGACAGCGGCTCCCACCTGGCCGACATGCTGCTGTGGCTGGTGGACCGTCCGGTGGAGTCGGTGTCCGCGCTCGTCGACCAGTGCGGCTCGCCGGTCGACATCAACACCTCCGCCACCGTCCGGTTCGCCGGTGGCGTGCACGGACAGCTCACCGTCATCGGCGACCTGGCCATCACGTGGATGGAGACCGTGGTCGTGTCGGGAAGCGACGGGCTGCTGCGGTACGAGGTCGACCCGCAGCACCCGTGGCGGACCGGCCGGGTCACCTTCAGCCGGGACAACCAGATCGTCGAGCCGCTGCGCCTGCAGCGTGGCCCCAGCGAGCACGAGGCCTGGGCGGACGCGATCCGCGGCGAGGGCCCGAACCTGTCACCCCCGAGCGCGGGGGTGCGTGTCGCCGAGCTGACCGCGGCGATCTACCGGTCGGCCAGGGAAGGGCAGACGGTCCGCCTCGACACCGACGCGGACGTCGCGCTCTCCGCGTGAGTCGCTCGACGCGGCCGGCGCAACCGACAGCCGCCTACGCGGCCGATGCGGGCTCCTTCGCCGCCGCGGGCGTGACCCGGCCGGCGTGACCGTCGACGGTGACCCGCTGTCCATCGCTCAACACGGTGGTGCCGTTGCGGGTGCCCATGACGGTGGGCAGGCCGTACTCGCGCGCCATGATCGCGGCGTGTGAGGTGGGCCCACCGGTGTCGACCACCACGGCGGCGGCCCGTTGGAAGAGCGGTGTCCACGCGGGATTGGTGTAGGGGCAGACGAGCACGTCCCCGGACTCCAGCTTCCCGAACTCCGAGGGGTCCCGGACGACCTTCACCGTGCCCGTGACCCTGCCACCGACCGCTGGGAGGCCGGTGACCAACGCGTCGCCGTCGGGAGCGCTGTCGCCGTAGACCAGCATCGGGTTCAGCAGCGGGACGCCGGCGAGCTCGTCGCGCTTCGCGGAGCGGGCGCGGACGAGCGCGCGAAGCCGCACGGCGTCGGACGTCGGCGGCGGCATCGTTCGGATGGCCTCCAGCTCCTCCAAGCGGAGGTGGAAGACGTCCGTGGCCTCGCGAAGGACGCCGGCCTCGCTGAGGCGGCGGCCGATCTCCAGCAGGCTGCGCCGCAGCACCGGCAGTGGCTTGGTGAAGTAGAAATGCGTGTCCTCCCGGAACGCCAAGCCCACGCGCGCCGCGTCGATCCACCGCCGCACCCGTGCTCGCCGGGTCTCCGACCGCAGGCGTGGATGGGTGAGGATCTCCTCCACTGCCCGCTGGTAGCCATCGGATGCGTCCTTCAGCACCTCGCCGGCGCCGCCATCGCCGTTGGCGCCCGCCGGCTGGGCGAGCACCTTGACGAGACCGAGGACGGTCTCCGGCGCCTCCACCCAGGTACCCGGCGTCACCAGGATGGGGGTCTCGGTCTCCCGGTGCCCGTACTCGGCGAGGAAAGCCCGGACCTTCTCACCGAACCGCGCGAAGGTCGGGTCGTCGGACAGCGCCTCGACGAGGGCGGCCGGCTCACGGGTGGCGAACGCCTCGGCGAGCGCCGGATCGGCGCGCACCTCGTCGGCGAGCTCCCGCAACGCACGGATGCTTTCCGTTGTCTTGTTGAAGACTCCGAGCAGAAGGTCACCGACGAGCTTCGTGCGTCGCAGCACGACGAGCAGGGCGAGCAGCCGTCCGAGGGACAGGATCGCTCGAGGGAAGTAGTCCAACCGCACATCCCCGACTGGTTCGACCAGGGCCAGCGCCTCCCGGGGGACTCGCATGAGCCGCCGCCACGGCAACGCCGCGAGGTCGAGCTTGGTCAGGGCGTCGTTTTCCTTGAGCAGGCGGGTGACCCGCGGGTCGTCCATCCAGCGTTGGGGGTCGTACCCCAGAGCGCGGCGCGCGAGCCGAAACGGCGCCGCGACGAGGTCGAAAGTCGGTCGTGGCGACACCGGGACGAGCCGGACCACCACGCCGTCCTCCTCCTGGAAGACGTCGGAGGGGCCGACGCGAAACCCGAGCGACCGCACAATCCTGGCCATCTGGCCGACCGGCCCGTAGGGCACCCAGGTACTCATGTCGAGCGGGTACGGGCGCACCGGCACGTACTCCAGGAGCGTGCGTCCTAGCGTGCGCTGCACGCTGGACAGCGGGATCGGCGGCGGTGGCAGCGCCGTCATCGGACGGGCCTGAAGCACCCACACCCGCCCGTCCGCGTGGGCCCACTCGATGTCCTGCGGGCGGCCGAAGTGGGCCGCGATCCGCGTCCCGAGTCCCGCGAGCTCACCGAGCACCGCGGCGGGAAGCGGGGTGGGATCCGCGGAGGCCTCCCCTTCCACGCGCTGGACGCCGCCCTCGGGCAGCGCGCGAATGACCACCTCCCGCCGCCCTGGCGTCCACCGCTTCAGCCGCCCTTCGGCGTCGAGGACGTAGTGGTCTGGCGTCACCGCGCCGGACACCACCGCCTCGCCGAGTCCGCTGCTGGCGTCGACCACGATCTCCCCACGCTCGCCGGAGACCGGGTTGGCGGTGAAGAGCACGCCCGCGGTCTCGGCGGACACCATGCGCTGGACGACGACCGCCATGCGGACGCCCGCTGAGTCCAGGTCGCGCTTGTGGCGGTAGGCGATCGCGCGGTCCGTCCACAGCGATCCCCAGCAGCGGCGAACGGCGTCGACCAGCGCCTCCTCGCCGACGACGTTGAGGACGGTGCCCTGCAGACCCGCGAACGCCGCACCCGGAAGGTCCTCGGCGGTGGCGCTGGACCGGACCGCGACCGGACCACCGCCGAGCTCCTCGTACGCCCGCGAGATCGCCGTCCGCAGCTCGGTGGAGATGGCGACCGTGGCGAACGCCTCGCGGACGGCCGATCCGTCGCCGCTCGTCGCGGCGGCGTCGAAAAGCCGCGCGTCGAGCTCGCTGGCGGCCTGGTCGTACGCCCGGGTGGTGACGACGAACCCGTCGGGCACCGGGAAGCCGGCCCGGACCAGCTCTCCGAGGTTGGCGCCTTTACCGCCGGCGAGGGCGAGGTCGTCTCGGCCGAACGCGCGAAGCGGTGCCACGAGCGTCTCCGCCATGGGCGGGGCTCCTTTCCGGTCAGGCCGTGCTGGAGGCGGATCGGTGATGCCAGGTCGAACCGAGCCGGCCGGTGCGAGCCGGCTCGAGTCGAGGCGGCTCACTCGCTCGATCGGCACCGCGCGCCACCGGTCCGCTACTGATCAGTCTCCGCCCCGGCTCCGGTGGGCACGACGTCGGGTCGTGTCTCCGTCGCCCCTTCCACGGCTTCGTCGGTGGTGGGCGCGCTCTCTTCGCCGTGCGGGGGCAGGTGTCGGAAGGCCACGCCCGTGACGACGGCGAGCGTCGCGAGCAGCACCGCTCCGATGGTCCCCACGGTGCTCAGACCGCTGGTGAACGCGGTGCGCGCGGACTCGAGCAGCTCGGCCGCCAACGCGTCCGGAAGTGTCCGTGCCGCGGCGAGCGCGCCGGACAGTCCGTCACGGGCGGCTGCGGAGACCTGGTCGGGAAGCGTGTCCGGGATGGCCACCTGGCCGCGGTAGGCGGCGGTGGCGACGCTACCGAGCAAGGCCACGCCGAGCGCGACTCCAAGCTCGCCAGAGGTCTCGGACATGCCCGAGGCCGCACCGGCCTTCTCCGGTGGAGCGGCGCCCAGGATGAGGCCGACGACGAGCGCGGTCGGCGCGGCGATCCCCACGGTCGCGAACGAGAAGCCGATGACGAGGGTGACCGCCCCGTCCGAGCTGGGGGTCTGGGAGACGATGGCCAAGCCGAGCGCGGCGAGCGCCAGTCCTCCGGACATCACCCAGGCGGGTCGCCACCTCCGCGCCAGGTGCGGTGTCAGGATCGAGGAGATCGCCATGGCCACCTGCATGGGGATCGTCCACAGGCCGGCTCGCAGTGGGGACAGGCCCTGGACGAGCTGCAGGTACTGGGCGAGGAGCAGGAACGTCCCGGACATCACCACGGCGCCGCCAAGGTTCACGCTGAGGCCGACGCTGAACGCCCGCTCGCGGAACAGCGTCAGGTCGAGCATCGGGTCGTCAAGGCGGTTCTGACGGCGAACGAAGAGGACACCCATCGCCACGCCGAGGAGCACGGCCGCCACCGAGGTCGTCCCCCAGCCGTCGGCCGCGAGCTCCTTCAGCCCGTAGACGATGGGGACCACAGTCGCCAGCGCGAGCAGGACGCTGGTGAGGTCGAGCCGTCCAGGGTGCGGGTCCCTGGACTCGGGGAGCACGGCTGGCGCGGCCACGAGCAGGAGAACCATGACGGGGACGCCGAGCAGGAAGACTGACCCCCACCAGAACCGCTCCAGCAGCACTCCGCCGACGAGTGGCCCGATGATCGTGCCGCCCATGAAGCAGCTCATCCACACCGAGATGGCCACCGCTCGCCGGTGCGGGTCGCGAAACATCGTGCGGATGAGCGCCAGGGTCGACGGCATCTGCGTGGCGCCGGCGATCCCGAGCAGAGCGCGGGCCGCGATGAGCGCCTCCGAGCTGGGTGCGTACGCCGCGAGGACCGAGGCAGCCGCGAACGCCGTCGCGCCCACGAGGAGTAAGCGTCGGCGACCGATCCGGTCACCGAGCGTGCCCATCGTGATGAGGAAGCCGGCGATCATGAAGCCGTAGATGTCGGTGATCCACAGCGTCTGGGTCGCGCTCGGCGCGAGGTCGGCGCTGAGATGGGGCAGCGCCAGGTAGAGCACGCTCAGGTCGAGCGAGAGCAGCAGCGTGGGCAAGGCCAGCACGGCGAGCCCAGCCCACTCTCGCCTGCTGGCTCGGAGCTCTCGTCGATGAGCTCCTTGGTTCTGCTGGTTCGAACGTGGGCCTGGTGCGGTCGACACCGCGGCCAACCTCCCTCCATCCGTTCCTCCGCCGAGGTAGACCGCCAGGTCGCCGCGAACTCATCTCTCGAACATGTGATCTATGCCGCACCGGGTGCTGTCCCGGAACGACGCGCTGGCGCAGAGTGACCGATAGGTGACTTTGACTACTGGATGGAATGAGTACGTCGCTATGGGGTAGAGACTCCGCGTCGGAGAGGCAACCGGGTGCGGTCCGCCGTACCTGGTTGACACCGCCTGGCAGGAACGCGCTCGGCGGCGTCGACAACCGCCGTTCACGCAGCGCGGGATACGGGAGCAGCGATGAGCACCGAGTGGTCCGAGACACCGTTGTACGACCAGCTGATCGCCGAACGCTCTGGCCGCGGCCCGGCGGAGTTCGAAGGCCACGAGACCTGGGACGAATCCGAGGAAGCCCGCGAGGCGTACGCCCGAGGGGTCGCGGAGGCCCAGGCCACCTGGCGGGACTTCTGGGGTCCGTCCGCCACCATCACCTTCCCGACGCAGGCCACGGAGCCGCCCGCGGAGCAGCAGCCGAAGCGTCGGAAGAGCAAGGGGCGCGGCTCCAGCTGAGCGAGCGCCGCTGCCCACGCCGCGGCGTGGCGCGGGCTTTCCCGAGAGCCCGCGCCAGCGTGCGTGCTGTCCTCGTCTCTCGACTGCTCAGCGCGGTCTCGGCCTCGCTCCCAGCGGGTCACGATCGCGCGCCGGGATCGCGCAAGGCGTCCTTGCCCCCTGGCGCCTCGCCCCGAGCTCGCACGTGTGTCACACAGACGCGCGCCCTGACGGCTGTTGTCGGTCTTTACACGGCGTCCATGAACGGTGAAGCTGCGACCATGAGGTCCACACGAACGCGTACCTCTGTGTCGCGACTCGTTCTGTGGGACGTGGACCACACGCTCATCGAGACCGGTGGTGTTGGACGCGAGGTCTACCGAACAGCGTTCGAGGCGGTGACGGGTCGCCCGCTCGCTCGGATGGCGGATGTGACTGGAGCGACCGAGCCCGCGCTTTTCCGTCAGACGCTTCGGATCAACGGCTTGGATGAGCGGCTCGCCACTGGATTGTTCGGCCAGTTCGCCGTTCACCAAGCTGCGGAGTACGTCGCCCGCGCCGACGAGCTTCGACGCCGAGGTCGAGTCCTGCCGGGAGTGGCGCAGATCCTCGCCGCACTTCACGACGACGGCGGAACTGTCCAAACGGTCGTCACCGGAAACACGAGGGAGTCCGCGCGCGTCAAGCTGGAGACGTTCGGGCTCGCTGACCTTCTCGACCTCGCGGTGGGTGCCTACGGAACCGACAGCGATGACCGGGCCGACCTCGTCACCCTCGCCCGGGAGCGGGTGGCGGCCGCGTACGGCGTCGAGATTCCCGTGACCGCGACCACTCTCGTGGGAGACACGCGCGGCGACGTGGTGGCGGGCGTCCGCGCGGGTGTCTGGACCGTGGGCGTCGCGACCGGCCGCACGCCCGTCGAGCGGCTCGCCGCCGCGGGTGCCGACGTCACGTTCGACGACCTGTCGGATCGCGAACGCGTGCTGCGAGCGCTCACCGGTGGCGAACGCACGATGCGGGAGCCAGCTGTCGGTGCCTTGAGGAGACAGACATGCCGCTGACCGGGTGACGATGGCGTCCTCACCGCCCGGCGAGCATCATCAGGTGGAGGCGAAGCGTCGCGGCGACCGCGTTGGACTCCCGAAGCTCGCCTCGTTCCAGAAGCGTGGGTACCTCCGCGAGGGGCACCCACGCGACGCGTTCAGACTCGTGGGCGTCGACGGCCGCGCCGACGTGCTCGGCGTGCCGCGTCCAGAACACGTAGTGGACACAGTCGCTGAGCCCGCCCGCTGGGTGCATCCGGAGGAGCGGCCGGAGGTCCCGAGGACGCCAGCCCGTCTCCTCCTCGGTCTCTCGGGCGGCCGTCTCGACGGGTGTCTCGCCCACGTCGACCACGCCGGCGGGCAGCTCCCAACCCCACGAGTCGGGAATGAACCGGTGGCGCCACAGCATGAGGACCCGGTCGGACTCGTCGACGATCGCGGCGGCCGCCACCGGGCGTTGTCTGAGCACGTAGTGGTCGAGACGGCGGCCATCCGGAAGCTCCACGTCCGCGAGGTTGACCGTCAGCCAGCGGTTGCCGTAGACGGTGCGCTCGCTGTGAACTCTCCAAACACTCATGTCAGGCCCTACTCTTGCGCGGGTCGAGTCGAGCCCGCGCGACGCCGCCAGCACCGGGCGGTTGACGTTGTGGGACCGATGGAGACGCAGGAGGGGTTCGTGTCATCGAGACTCCGCCTCAGGTCTCGTCGAGGATGTGGCGCCAATGACTGGCGACCCACGCGAGGATGCGGTCGGCCACGGTGTCCACGTCGGCCGCGTCGGTACGGAAGACGGTGCCGAGGAGCTCCCGGCCCAGTCGGGCGTCCGTCATCGCGTCGTCGATCCAGTCCCGCGGCCAGCCGCGCCCGCGCAGCCGGTCGAGCCGGAGCTGGTCGTCGCAGTCGAGGAGCGCCCAGTGGACGGGCTCGTCCCACAAGGCTCGCTCCGCCATCTCCTCCGGCGACGGTATCGGGCACAGCAGGACCACCGGGTGGCCGGCCCGTCGAACGACGGCGAGGACGCGGCGCCACATCCGGTTGTACGCCGGCCAGTTCGGCGCGGCTTCGGGATGCGCGATGGGAACGCCGAGCAGCGCGCCGTCCTCGAGGACCTCGTCCATGTCGACGACGACCGGTCCGACGGCCTTGTCGATGAGCCGCGGCGCGAGCGTCGTCTTTCCCACGCCGGGCGCGCCGGCGAGGACGAAGAGCGGCGCGAGCGCTCGCCCGGACGTCACCAGGTCGAGGGCGTCCGGGTCGGGAGCCATCGGATCGAGGGCCATTGATCGGAGCCTAACGCCGCCGGGACTGGGTACGGGCCGCTGAGCGCGCGGGGTCGGCGAGCCGCCGGCCGTCGGCGCCCACCGGCAGGAGGAGGTGGCGATTCGTGACGGTTCTCCAACTGCGCAGCCCAAGCTTCCGTGACCACACGCCGATCCCGAAGCGTCACGCCCATGACTCCCTGAACCTTTCGCCCGCCCTGGAGTGGTCGGGCGTCCCCGAGGGCACGGCTGAGCTGGTGCTGCTCTGCGAGGATCCCGACGCGCCGGGCAGAACCTTCCTCCACTGGCTGGTGACCGGCATCGACCCGTCGACCACTGGCGTCGGCGAGGGGGAGGTGCCACCCGGTGGACAGGAGTGGACCAACGGGTTCGGCGAGGTCGGCTACGGCGGACCGCAGCCGCCCGTCGGTGACTCGGCCCACCGGTACTTCTTCCGCCTCTACGCTCTTCCGCGCCGGGAGAACGCGCCCCGCCCGTCGGACGCGCAGGGACTGCCGAGCGCGGACGACGTGCATCACGCGTTCGACGACCTCGCCCTCGCCACCGGTGTCCTCGTGGGCCTCTACCAGCGCTGAGCCATCACGGCCGCTGGGAGCTCGCGCAGCGAGAGGTCCGGGCACTGAGCCGGTGGCCTCCTGACGGCTTCGAGATCGTCGATACTGGACCTCGCGGCGGCGCGCGGCCCGACGGAGTTTCGCGTCAGGGTGAGCGGGAAGCTGTCAGCCCGTGCGAGGAGGGGAGGCGCAGGATGTCGGTCGTACCGAAGGACCGGGAGGACATCCTCACCAAGGTGTCGTTCGGCCACGTCGCCACGATCGGACCCAACGGTGAGCCGCAGGTGAACCCGGTCTGGTTCGAGTGGGACGGAGAGTTCCTCAAGTTCAGCCAGACCACCACGCGGCAGAAGTACCGCAACGTCCAGCGCGACCCGCGGATCGCCATCTCGGTCCTGGACCCGGACAACCCCTATCGATACATCGAGATTCGCGGACGGGTCGAACGCATCGAGGACGACCCCGACAAGGCCTTCATCAACAAGATGGCGAAGAAGTACCTCGGGCAGGACGAGTATCCCTGGAACCGGCCGGACGAGCACCGGGTCGTCGTCTACGTTCGGCCGGAGCGCACCACGAAGCAGTGACGACGCGGCGCTCGTTCGCCGCCGCGGCGTCCTCGCGAGCTTGACGCTCGTGTCCGCGTGCGCGCGGTCAAGAGACTGTGTCCGATATTCGGACCGTCGTGTCCATCTCCGGAAAAGGGGAGGAGGGCCGTCGACTCGCGCCCGCCCAGATAGTCGTCACGATCTTGACGTCGTCCGCGTGCGAAGAGTACGAAAAACTCGAGGTTAATCGAATAACCACGAACGGGGCGGCGCTTTCCGCCCCGCTGTCGGGCAGGCGACCTCGACGCAAGAGGTGGGCGATGACGAGCACGCGGCTGCGCGGCGGACGGGTCTCCCGGCGGGACTTGCTCGCCACCGTGGGAGGCGTCGGCATGGGGTTGGCGCTGCTGGGCTGTGAGGTCGTCACCGATCCCAACGCCGCGGACGGCGGGCGTCCGAGCCCTTCGCCGTCCCGGCGTTACAACATCCCCGACAGTGGCGCGAAGATTCCCACTGAGAAGGTCACCTTCCAGTGGATGGACAGCGGTGACCTCAAGGCGATGTTCGAGGTTCCGCTGTTCGATGCGTACGAGCAGAAGTATCCGAACATCACCATCGACTACCAGGACTCGCCCTGGGACACCATCAACGAGGTCGTCCCGCTCGGCGTCCGGAACGGGAGCGCGCCGGACGTCTTCGCCAAGCCCAACAACGTGCCCGTGCAGGTCATCATCAACGAGGGTTGGGTCGCGCCGATCGACGACATCATCCCGAACTTCGAGGCTTGGAAGTCGAGGTTCCCCGAGAACTCCTTCATCCCGGGCATCCACATCTTCAACGACCGGACCTACACCTGGCCGGTGACGTCCAGCAAGCGCTACAGCTACCTGCTCATGTACGACCGGGAGTACCTGCGGCGGGCTGGGTACGACCCGGAGGAGCAGCCGCTGAGCTGGGATGACTTCCGAGCCGCGGCGAAGAAGGTCACCAAGCAGGGCGGCGGCGACTACTACGGGCTGATGCTCGCCGGCACCGCGATCGGTGGGGTCGCGTCGGCGTTGGCGGAGTTGGCGGGACTGCGCGGCGACGCCAGCACCCACATCGACTGGAAGACCGGCGAGTTCACCTACGACGCACCAGAGCTGGTCGAGGCGTTCGAGCTGCTCCTCGCCATCAAGGCGGACGGCAGCGTCTTCCCCGGGTTCCTCAGCTTGGGTGACGCGGACTCGCGAGCTCGGATGCCGCAACGCGTCGCCGGCATGATCTTCGACGGGCCGTGGGACATCCCAGAGTGGCCGCGGATCAACCCCGACTACGACTTCGGCGTGGCGATGCCGCCGAGTCCCACCGCCGGCGAGTGGGCGCCGGTGTCGTACCAGGAGGTCGGATCCAACCAGGTCTTCGTCTACGCCAAGAGCAAGTACAAGGAGATCGCCGGCGACCTGTTCTCCTACATGGGGAGCCTCGAGGGTCAGACGAACATCGTCATCGCCTCCGAGGGCAACTTGAGCTCGCTGATGCCGGAGGCCAACGAGCGAGCCCGCCAATCGAACCTGCTCACCGGTCGCGCCAAGGCGGGAGCGGACATCGCCAACCGGCTGTTGCGGATGGCGCCGATGGTGGAGATCCGCAACCCGGACGCGGTCCAGGTGACGCTGGAGCTGAAGCCGCTCAAGCCCAACCTGGCCGACATCGCCCAGGGCGTGTTCAGCGGGCAGATCGACGACCTCAAGGCGGCCTTGCGCGACCTCAACGACCGTGCCGAGCGGAACCTCGACGAGGCCATCAAAGCCGCGCAGGCCAAGGGGTTCCAGGTGTCGAGGGACGACTGGGTGTTCCCGAACTGGGACCCGACCGTGGACTACACCCCCGCCATGTACGAGCAGCTGTGAGGCACCGGACCGTGGCAGCTCGGCACGTGGCGCCGCAGACGCGTCTGGTGGCACGAACGCGTCCGGCAGCCCAGGAGAACGTGGCGGCCCAGGACATGGCGGCCCAGGACGTGGCGGCCAAGGACATGGCGGCACAGCAGAGCCCGGCGGCACGGAAGGACGTCGATGACGCTCGCGCGTGACTCCATCGCCCGCGCGGGCCGGACGAGCTCGGCCGGGCTGTGGACGCGCATCTGGACGTCCCGGTGGTGCTACCTGTTCATGCTCCCGTCGCTCGTCCTGGCCGGGATGTTCACGTTCTACCCGATGGTGATGTCGTGGTACTTCTCGTTCCTCGACTGGTCGGGGTTCACCTCGGCACGCACCTTCGTCGGGCTGGACAACTACCGGGAGCTCATCGGCGATCCGCTGTTCTGGGACGCGTTCGGCCGGTCCTTCCTCTTCGTCATCGTCGCCGTGCCGATCCGGCTGGTGCTGGCGCTCCTGGTCGCCATCCTGCTCAACAACCAGGCCCTCAAGCTGGCCCCGGTGTTCCGGACGTTCTTCTTCCTGCCGGTGGTGACGACCGCCGCGATCGTCGGCATCGTCATGACGTTCGTGCTGAGCCCGTACCGAGGTCCCGTCAACCAGGCATTGATGGGGCTCGGCCTCATTCCGGAGCCGATCGACTTCCTGGGTGACCCGGACACCGCGCTGTGGACGGTGATGGCGGTCGAGGTATGGAAGAACTTCGGGATCACGATGATCTACTGGCTGGCGGCGTTGCAGACCGTCCCGAGGATCTACTACGAGGCGGCCAAGGTCGACGGCGCCGGACGCTTCCAGCTGCTGCGCTACATCACGGTGCCGATGCTGTTGCCGTTCGCGGCGATCATCGTCCTGCTCACCGCGAACGCCACGCTGCACGTCTTCGCGATCGTGCAGGCGATGACGCGAGGAGGCCCGTACTTCGCGACCCAGGTGATCGAGGTGTACATCTACCAGACCGCCTTCGCGGCGGACCAGGTCGGCGGTGTGCCCCGACTCGGGTACGCGTCCGCCGCCGGATGCTTCTTCGGCGTCGTCGTCATGGTCATCGCGCTGCTGCAGGTGTACGTCGCGCGCAAGGCGGCGCAGGTGCGGGCCCAACTGGTGAACGAGTGAGGCAGCCATGGTGACCGTCGAGCGGAGCCCGACCCGGCCGGTGACACGTCGCCGTCCCACCAGACGATTCCGCCTCACCGCGAACCACGTGCGGATGACGCTGATCTCGGTGGTCCTGCTGGCGGTGTGCTTCGTCTGGGTCTACCCGTTCCTGTGGATGGTGTCGTCGTCGATCAAGACGAACGCCGAGGTGTTCAGCGGCCTGGGCCTGTTCCCGAAGGCGATCCGCCTCGACAACTACGTGCGGGCGTGGCACGACGCCCACATCGGCGACTACTTCTTCAACACCGTCTTCGTCACCGTCACCTCGATCGTCATCTCGGTGCTGGCGGTGTCGATGATGGGCTACGTGCTGGGCCGCTACCGGTTCCCCGGCAAGCGCGTCGTCATCGGCCTCTTGGCGGCGGCGGTGTTCCTGCCCGAGGGCTACACGATCATCCCGATCTTCGACCTCATCAACAAGCTGGGGCTGCAGGACTCGCTCTGGGGCCTCACGCTCGCCGAGGCAGGCGGCGCGCACGTGGTGGCGATCCTGTTGTTCGCCGGCTACTTCAGCCAGCTGCCGAAGGAGCTGGAGGAGGCCGCCATGATGGACGGCGCCGGCTTCGTCCGGATCTTCTGGCAGGTCTACCTTCCACTCGCCAAGCCGGTCACCGCCACCGCGATCATCTTGCAGTTCATGCACTCCTGGAACGACTTCCTCCTGCCTCTCGTGCTCACCTTGAACAAGCCGGAGTTGCGCACGCTGTCGGTCGGCATCTACTCGTTCCAGGGTGAGTACTTCACCGACTGGAGCGGCATGGCCGCCGCGGCGACGATCGGACTGCTGCCGATCATCGTGGTCTTCCTGTTCCTGCAGCGCTACTTCGTGGAGGGGATCGCCGGTGCCGTCAAGCAGTGAGCGGGACGTCCGCCCGGTCAACGTGCTCATCCTCAAGTCCGACGAGCACAACCCACGGATCGCGAGCACGGACGGCCACCCGTTCATCCGGACGCCGAACCTGGAGCGCCTCGCGGCGCGCGGTGTGGTGTTCGAGAGCGCCTACTGCCCGTCGCCGCTGTGCGTGCCGTCGCGGTCGTCGTTCATCTCCGGGCGTCCGGTGCACCAGATCCAGACGTACAACAACTCCCTGGTCCTGGAGCGGCCGAACTACCCCTCCTACGGCGCGATCCTGGACGCCGCCGGCGTGCACAGCGTCCACGTCGGCAAGGTGGACGCGTACCGTCCGCCGAACGAGCTGGGCTTCACCGAGATGTTCGGCACCGACTACCGCGGCGTGGGCGACACCATGATCAGTCGAGAGCCGCTCGCCCTGCGCACGGACGGACTCGAGCGGGCTCGGGACGTCGGTGTCGCCGAGAACCCGTTCCGCGGCGACGACCGCCGCATGGAGGACGCGCTCGCGTTCCTGCGCCGGTCCGCCGACCTCGGTCGACCGTGGACGATGGAGGTCAACCTCATCGCGCCGCACTTCCCGCACCGCGTCACCGAGGAGCTGTGGGAGCTCTACGCCGACCACGCGGACCTGCCCGAGTACGACGTGACGGCACCGCCCGCGCAGCACCCCTATGCCGCGGATCTGCGTCGCCACTTCGGGACCCACGTGTTCACCGAGGAGCTCATTCGTCAGCATCGCCGCGCCTACTACGGCCGCGTCACCTACGTCGACGCCCAACTGGGCAGGCTCCTCGAGGCGCTGGAAGCCACGGGTCAACTCGACCGCACTGTCGTCGTCTACACCTCCGACCACGGCGAGATGCTCGGCATGTTCGGCATGTGGTGGAAGTCGAGCTTGTACGAGGACTCGGTGCGCGTGCCGTTGGTCGTCGCGGGTCCAGGATTCCCTCGTGGAGCTCGGGTCCGCACCCCGGTGTCGCACTGGGACCTGCGGGCCACGATCTTCGCCGCGGTGGGTGTGCCCTACCCGGACGGGCTTCCAGGGCAGCCGTTGCAGAGCCTCTCGCGGGAGCATCGGCGGGACGACCGAGCCGTGTTCGCCGAGTACCACGGTCACGGTACCCGCGGCAGCTCGTTCATGGTCCGCGAGGGTCGCTGGAAGCTCCTCTACCACGCGAAGGCTCCCCACCAGCTGTTCGACCTCGACGCCGACCCGCACGAGCTGCGCGACCTCGCCTCCGCCAGGCCGGACGTGGTGGAGCGGCTGACGCGACGCCTGTACGACGAGTTCTGCGATCCGGTCGTCGAGCAGGACCGGGCCGAGCGGTTCATTCGCGCCCAGCTCGCGGCGCTGGACCAGGCCTCCGCGGCCGCCATGTAGGTGGCCATGGAGGTGACAAGCCGTCGGTCGGCACCGCTCGCTGCCACATTCGGCCGCCCACCGGGCCCGTGAGCGGTGGGTCATCAATTCGTGGCACACTTCGCATACCGATCTTCGCAGGAGGCGAGATGAGCGGTGCCAAGGTGGTCCCTCCCGGCGTCGACCCCACCAAGCCGAGCGCCGGGCGCCTGTACGACTACTACCTCGGCGGGACCGAGTGGTTCGAGGTCGACCGGATCGCCGCGGAGAAGGTGCGCGCCGCCGCGCCGTACGTCGAGCAAGCGGCCTGGGCGAACCGTGGCTTCCTGCAGCGTGCCGCCCGTTGGTTGGCGGCTGAGGCGGGCATCCGTCAGTTCATCGACATCGGTGCTGGCCTCCCGACGCGGAACAACACGCACGAGGCCGCACAGTCGGTCGCGCCGGACGCCAAGGTCGTCTATGTCGACAACGACCCCATGGTGTGGCGGCACGGCCAGGCGCTGCTCGTCAACGTCGAGAACGCCGTCTACATCGACGGAGACCTGCGCGACCCCGACGGCGTCCTCAACCATCCCGAGCTGCGGAAGCTGCTAAACCTCTCCCAGCCGGTCGGACTGATGCTCGTCGCGGTGGTCCACTTCCTGTCCGACGAGCAGGACCCCTGGGGCGTGGTCAAGCGCTACATGGACGCGCTGCCGTCGGGAAGCTACCTGGCGATCTCGCACGGCACCGAGGACCGCAACGACGTTCGGGTGGCCAACGCGGTCAAGAACGTCTACAAGAACGCCACCGAGCAGCTCTACCTGCGTAGCTACGACGAGGTGAAGCGGCTGTTCGAGGGTCTCGAGCTCGTGCCACCGTACGAAGGCGCGAAGCCGGATCTCACCTACCTGGGCTTGTGGGGTGCGGAGGACCCCGAGCTGGCGGACACCGAGGAGTCGCGCTGGGGGTACTGCGGCGTCGCTCGGAAGCCCTGACGGGTCTCCCAGGCTGACAGATCGCCAGGGCGTCCCGGCTCAGTGGTCGCTCGTCGGGATGTCGAAGGCGTACGCGGCGAGGAGTACGTCGGGTAGCGGCCGGTGGTCGCGCTCGGGCAGGCGCCGGAACCCCATCCGCTCGTAGAGACGGCGGGCGACGGTGTTGCGGTCGAGGACCGACAGCACGACACGGTGCCGGCCCTCGCGGCGGGCGATCTCGAGGACGGCGTCGACCAGGCGACGGCCGACCCCGCGGCCTGTCGCGCTCGGCGCCACCGCCAGGGCGCGGAACTCCAGCTCGCCCTCCTGGGAGACCTCCGCCCACGGCGAGTCCGGTCGGCACACCGTCACGGTGCCGAGCAGCCGCCCTTCGCCGTCGGTCGCCACGAGCAGGTCCGCGTCCCGTGCTCGGCTCGCCGTGTCGCGCAGCACCTCGGCGTAGGAGTCGACGAGGACGCCGGCGTGTCGGTAGGCCTCGACGCCCAGCTCACCCACCGCGGCGTACTCGGCGGGTTGGGCGGGACGAACGACGATGGTCGAGGTGTTTAGCACGCCTAGCGAGGGTAGTCAGGTCTACCGCAGCGACGCTCCACGACAACTCCACGACGGGAGTCGGTGCGGCTGGGGCGGGCGGGCGTGCCCGCCCGCCCCATGGGACGCGGTGCGTCGCCTACCTGACCGGGTAGAGCTCCAGCTCCCACAGCGAGTAGCCCCACTGGGTGGCCCGCCGCACGCCGTGGAAGCGCACGTACCGGCCGTGCGCGTCCAGCCGAATCTCGTCCACACCGCCGTCGCTGTCGTCGACGGTCGCCACCGTCTCCCAGGTCTCGTTGTCGTCGGAGACCTCCAGCCGGTACGCCTCGCCGTAGGCAGCCTCCCAGCGCAGCACGGCGCGGCCCAGGTGGGTGGAGGTGCCGAGGTCGACGGTGAGCCACGAGGCGTCGTCGTAGTCCGACGCCCAGCGGGTGTCGAGATCCCCGTCGACCGCGTTCTCGGGGACGTACTCCGTCGTGGGCTCGACGCCGGACGCGGTGACCGGCTTGCCGAGGGCCAGGTTGGTGTCCGAGGTCGCCGGCCACACGCTGACGCTCAGCGTGCCGGAGACCTCCTCGCCGTCCGTGGTCGTGAACCGTACCGGCAGCTCACGTGCGCCCGTCTCGGCGTCGTCGTCGGCGGAGATCTTGAGCTCCACCACTCGGTCGGCACCGCGCGGCACCGTGACCTCGGTGCTCGCGGGTTCCACCTGGACGCCGGGCGCGGACCCGACCGTCACCGTGCCGGTGACGTCCCTGGTGCGGGTGGAGCCGAGCCGGACCGCGACCGTCACGGAGTCACCCCGTTCGACCGACACCTCGGCCGGGTCGAACGACAGGTCGACCAGGGGCACGTCGGCGTGCCGGGGAATCACCTCGGCGATCCCCGGAGCGGGCGAGCCCGGTTCCCAGTCCAGCCGCACGGCGTCGACCGCACCGAGGTCAGGCGCCGCCAGTTCGGTGTAGCCGTCGGCGAGGGAACCGAGCGTGTGCCAGGCGCCGTCGGCGTCCCGCACCCGCACGGTCGCCCGGGTCTCGGGCGTGGAGAGCACGATGAGCCGGTCCAGCGGGCGGGCTCGGGACGCCGTCACCGTGAGCGCGTCTCCCTCGGTGGGAGCGGCGCTGGCGCGGTACCAGGTGTCGACCTGGCCGTCGGCCGCGCTGGCGAGCGTGGAGCCGCTGGCCGCCGGCGGGGTTCCCGTCACCGCGTACACCGGTGCGTCGTCGTCGAGCACCTCCACCGTGAACTCCCGCACCACGAGCCAGTACGGACTGTTGTCCGCGGTCGCGCGGTAGCGCACGTAGCGCGCTGTCGTTCCCTCGGGGGCGGTGGCCCGCACCTCGGGCGTGGTGCCGGTGGTCAGGGTCTGCCACGTGCGCCCGTCGACCGAGTACTCGAGCACGCCCTGGTGGATGTAGTCGTTCGGGCTGTCCGGCTTCGTCATGAGCACGGTGACCTCGCCGATCGCTCGCGCCGTGCCCAGGTCGACGCCCACGTGGTCGCCGGCCTTGGGCGCCGCGTCCGACCAGAAGAACGTCGCCACGTCGCCGTCCACCATGCGGGCGGGCACGTTGTCCTGGTAGGTGCCGAGCGTCGTCACCGGCGAGATTCGGGCCCCGGTCAGCCCGAGCCACCGGTCGTTGGCCTCCTGCGCCTTGGTCAGGAAGGCGTCGAGGACGCCGTCGGCGATCCGTGGGTACGTGTTCCGGTGCGGCAGCCGGGTGTCCCGGATCGCGGTCGCCTGCTCGACCAGCGGCTGGATCCGCTGCCGGTGCTGCCACGCGGCGGCACCGTCACCCCTCGCCTGCGCGGCGAGCATCTCGACCGCCGCGAGACCGGCCCGCGCCCACAGCGTCGTCGCGTCCAGCCAGGCGGCCGCCTCCGGGGCGAACCTCGGGTCGGTGACGCCGGCGCGGATCACCTTTGGCGCCTCGGCGAGCGCCTCGAGGTAGGGCCGCAGACCGGACACCGCCTGCTCGGTGTCGCCGGCCTCCCAGGCTCGCCAGAACGCCTCCAGGTGTTCGCGGAGCACCGGCGCCTGCGTCTTGTGCAGCGTGCCGTCGTAGGTCGTGACGTCAGCGAACGCGCGCAGCGCGGCCACCGTGGCCGGGTCGCCGCCAGCGAGCTCGGACAGCGCGGCGAGCCAAGCCCTCGTCTGGTCGAACGTCTCGTCGTGCCAGGAGAAGTCCGCGAAGGAGAAGAGCGAGACCTTGCTGACCGCCGCCTGGTTCGCGGGGTTGGAGAGGACGCCCACCAGGTGCGTCGACAGGCCCGGCTGGCGACCGGCGTAGTCGGCCAGCGGCAACCGGCCGGCGATGTAGTCGTTGACCGGGTAGTTGTCCCACACCAGCACCTCGTGCCCGAAGACCTCGCGGGCGGCCGCCGCCTGAGCGGTGGTGATCGCGGGCGGGATCACGCCGATCCCGGTCCAGTGGACCACGATGTCGGGGTCCATCTCCTCCCGCAGCGCCTTCTTGTAGGGCGTCTCGGTGGTGTTGTAGTACTCGGTCGGCACCATCTGCAGCGGTGCGACGTCGCCCTTGCTCTCGACCCACTCCTGGACCTTGTTGAGCAGGTACGCCTGGGCGCGGCCGGCGCCGGCGCCGCCGGTCCCGAAGCGTTCGGGGTCCTCGGGGCAGTGCCACTGGTTGTAGTCGATGTCGTCGAGCGGCACGTTGAACGCCCGCCCACCCAGCTCGTAGATGGCCTCGAACTTCGCCAAGAGCGCCGCGAGGTCGGACGGGGACGAGTAGCAGATCGACAGACCGGGCGAGAGAGCGAAGGTGAAGTCGACGTGGTTCTCCCGCGCTCGGTCGATCAGCTCACCGAGCTCGGCCAGCTTCTCCGCGGGATAGGGGTCACGCCAGCGCTCCCGGTGGTAGGGATCGTCCTTCGGCGCGTACTCGTAGGTGTTCATCTTGTGCGCGCCGAGGTAGTCGAGGTGATCCAGCCGGTCCTCGTGCGACCACGGCGTCCCGTAGAAGCCTTCGATCGACCCGCGGTAACGCATGGCCGGCCAGTCGCGGACCGTCACGCCGTGCACCCAGTGCCGGCCTGGGCGCGGCTGGACCACCTGGCGGAACGTCTGTGCGGCGTAGTAGGTGCCGTCGGCGTCCACGCCGGCGAGGACGGCGTGCTTGCGGTCGTCTCGCGTCCGCCCGGTGGCGAGGACGTAGCCTTCTGCGGGCAGGTCCGCTGGTCCCTCGACCCGGAGGGCGTCGAGGACGTGCTGGCCGCCGCCGAGCCAGATCGTGACGGGAGTGCCGGGGTCGGTGCCGTCTGTCGCGACGACGGTCCGGACGCCCGCGCGCTCCAGGATCTGGCGCACGACTCGCTCGGCGGACGCGTCCGCGGTGTCGCCGCGCACCAGCCCGACGGTCGGGGTGAGCGGGAACCCAGGGCTTCGGGTCGTCACCTGCTGGGGTGTCGGCCAGATCTCGACCGTGGCGTGGGGCGGCGGGTCGGCCTCCGCCCGGGCTTCGGGGCTCTGGGTCGCGGCCGCTGTGGTCGCGGCACCCGCCTGGGGGAGGGCGGGACTCGCGAGCGGCAGGAGCAGCGCGGCCGCGAGGATCGTCCATCGTCTGGGAGCAGCGCCCATCCCGTATCCCTTCGTGGCTCGGCCGGCGGCGCGGCTGGTCACCGACGCTGGCGTCCGGAAGCCTCGGCGATCCCGGTCAGCGCGGTGAGTCTGGCCTGTGTCGGGGGCCCGCATCGATGGTGACGTGATCGCGGGCCGAGCGTGGCTGGTCCGGCCGGAGCTGTCCGAAGCAGGCCGCCGGCGGTCGAACGCTCGAACGGTCTCAGGCGACCGCCGGCGGCCTGGGCTGACGCTCCGGTTGGGTCACCCGCTCATTTGACCGTGACGCGGTCCAACGCGGGTGGCTCGACTGGGCTGTGTCGGGTGAGGTAGCCGCGCAGCACCTCGTAGTCGCGGGTGCCACGCACCGGGTCGGCGTAGGAGTCCTGGAACGCTGTCGTGCCGTCACCGCCGATGAGCGTGTACGCCAGCGTGGCCAGGCGGTACTCCTTGGTCAGGTCGAGCGGCTCGCCGTCAATGGTGACGTCCGCGGGGTCGACCCGGTCACCGACCGGGCCGTCGGCGTCGAACGCGTACCGCACGTTCGAGGAGACGCCGAACGGCGCGAACCGAACGGTGCCGTCGGGCTCAGTGCGCCACTGGTCTTCCAACGCGTCGTGGATCTGCTGACCGGTGACCGTCACCGTCACCACTGGATTGGCGTAGCCGAACGCCGCCCACGCCTCCTCGAACAACACCCGACCGGGCGCGTCCGCCGGGTTGGTCCCGGGCGCGTACCGCAGGTCGCCGCGCAGCGAGTTTGAGCCGCTGTGGGCGCGGAGGACGACGAGCGCGAGGTCGGCGGCCTGCTCGCGCCGCGGGGCTGTCCGCTGGGAGTCCTCGTACAGGGCGTCCGCGACCAGGTTGCCGAGGGTGCTCTGACCGGTGGCGTCGAGGTCGCGGGTCAGGTCGCCGGTGATCTCCGCGACCGGGCGGGCGCCGGTCTCGTCACGGCGGTCGAGCCAGTAGTCGACCATCGCCTGCACGACCGGGTCCGGCGGGACGTCCCGGGTGACCGGGTGGTTGGTGACCTTGGTCTCCGACCGGATGACGTCCTTGGTGCGCGGGTCGATCGACAGAAGCACCTCGTTGATGAGCTTGCCGTGGTAGCCGGCTTCGACGACCGGTCGGAGGTTGCCGGCCGGGTCGGGCAGGTGGCAGATGAACTGCGTGTGCCAGTGGCCGGTGATGATGGCGTCGATGGCGGGGTCGGCCTGCCTGGCGAAGTCCGCCATCGGGCCGGACGGTGAGTCGTTGCAGGTCCAGAACTGACCTCCGGCCGTCAGACCCTCGTGGGCGGTGACGATGATCGTCTCGACGCCGCGCCGCTGGAGGATCTTGGCGTACTTGTTGGCGGTCTCGACCAGGGGCAGGTCCTCAAGCGTGGGCTGGAACGACGTCGACCCTTCCACCGTCGTGTCGGTCGTGAGGTTGATGAAGCCGATCGGGATGCGGCGGCCGTTGTCCGCGACGACGTGCTTGATGACGTACGGCGGGACGATCGGTTTCCCGTTCTTCTTGTCCACGATGTTCGCCGTCGCGTAGGGGTAGTTCGATCCGCGGAAGCGTCGACCGCTGGAGTCCGTGAAGCAGGAGTCGACGTCGACCGTGCCGAAGCACCGGCCCTTCCACATGTGGTCGATGAGGAAGCTCGGGGAGATGTCGAGCTCGTGGTTGCCGACGGTGGTGAACTCGATGCCGAGGTAGTTGAGGAACTCGACTGTCGGCTCGTCGGCGTGATAGGCGACCTCGGTCGGCCAGCCGCTGAACGAGTCGCCGACGGCGAACCGGATCGAGTTCTTGTGCCCCGCGGAGAGTCGGTCGAAGTGCGTGGCGATGTAGGGGGCGCCGCCGACGACGATGGGGCCGTCGGGACCTGGCACCGTGCCGTTGCTGGTGTCGTCGTGCGGCCGGATGTAGCCGTGGAAGTCGGTGATGCTGAGCAGCTGGACCTCGACGGGCGCGCTGGCCTGGCGGGGTCCTCGGTCGCCGCTCGATGACGGTGCGGCCTGCGTCGGCGCACTGGTCGCCGCGACGGCGACGGTGGCGGCCAGGCTCGTGGCAGCCACGGCGAGTGCGCGGCGGGTCGAGATGCCCATGTGGTGCCCTCTCTCGTTCCTGACGTCGCTGGGGCGCCGGCGTGGGACGACGCGCCGCCGGTGGTGCGTGTCGTCCACGTCGGAGCTCGCGCCGAATCCTCACGCCGCTCGCGGATCTTGAACAGATCTGCGTCAAGATCTGGACATTCGCGCATCAGTGCGCAGTCGGCTGCCGTGGAGCGACGGGTCGACCTCCGCTCTCGTCGAGGGCTACCTCGACGATCCCGGCCAGCACGGCTTGGTCCAGGTCACGGGCGTGGATCGTGCCGTGGACGCGGTGGCTGGTCCGGCCGGAGCCGTCGCGGAGCGGACCGCTGACGACCCGGCGGTCAGGTGACCGCCCCGGGTGGATCTTCCGACGGCCTGTCTGGCATACAACGGTCCGGCGCCCGCGACGCCACGAGCCGACGGAGTCGTCCGGCTGCTCGTTCCCCGATCCCCAGCGGTGGCCCGTCGGCAACGACCAACGACGAGAGAGGTACGCCCATGCCGCACATGAAGGTCCTCCGACAGACGTTCATCCTCGACAGGAACCCGCGTTACGGCGAGCAGACGTTCACCGTCGACACCGGAAAGGACTCCGGCACGATCCTCGGCGTGACGATCTTCGGGACCAGCCGCGACCACCTGGATCGGGATGACCAGCCAACTCCGGTCAGCTTCGCGTCGACGCCGGTCCGGTTCTCGCCGGAGAATCCGTTCAAGGTCACCTACGTCAAGCAGGGTGACATCAGCTTCCTCAACCACTCGTTCACCGTGCGCGTCGTCTACCTCGTCGACGAGTGAGCCCGACCGCGGACCGCGGAAGACACCGGATCGCTGGACGTGCGTCCGCGGATCATGCCCGACGTCGCGTCGCTCGAAGCCTTGGCGAACGCTGGCAGGGCGCTGGACAGCGGTGCGATGCGCGATCGTGCCGTCGGGATGGGCGCGGCGCAGTGGATGGAACGCGGGGACGTGGCCTGAGACCGGCGGAGGTTCCGGACGTCGCTCCGGAGCCTCCGGTCCCGCGGCTCGACCGATGTGCCGGAGTCATCCAGGGTGACGATCGAGAGGTCATCGTCCGCGTTGGGCGACGAAGCGACCAGACGCCGCGTACGCTGCCGAGCGGGCCCGCTCGATGGACAGGACGGGACAGCGATGAGCGAGATCGTGATCGAGCCGCATGGCGACCGGACGTTCGACGTCCGCGTCCGGCAGGGGGAGAAAGAGACCAGCCACCGGGTCACGGTGCCGGACCGGTTCGAGCAGGAGCTCGGCCTTCGCGGCGACGTGGACCTTGAGCGGTTGGTGCGCGAGTCCTTCCGCTTCCTCCTGGAGCGCGAGCCGGCGTCCTCCATCCTGAGCCAGTTCGCGCTGAACCAGATCACCCACTACTTCCCCGAGTACCCGCGCGAGATCCGAAGCCGCCTCTCGTAGCCCTCACCGCGACGTGCCGCCGCGTCGCGGCCTCTCGCTCGGGTGCGCCGACGACGCGCGAGCCTTCCCCGTCAGGTGGCTCCGAGCGTGACCTTGTGGACGGTGTCCCACCGGTAGAGGTGGCCGTCCCGGAACAGCTCGATCAAGGACACGGTGTCGACGACGAGTTCGACGGGCTCGGCGGTCACCTGGTCGATGGAGGCGACGATCTCGTCCGAGGGTCCCGGGGCGTTGACGTAGGCGAGGCTGACGTGAGGCTGGAACCCGTCGGCGGATCCCTCGACCTTGTCCGGCCCCCATACCTCCGCGATCGCGTCGCGGAGCATCGTCCGGACCTCGACCAGCGGCTCGGCTGGTGTCGGATGGATCGCCAGCGCCTCAGGCCGCTGGATCGGCCGGTCGAACGTCAGCCGGATCGGAGTGACGTCGGCGAGGCGGCGTCGGGTGGCCTCGACGATCGCGGCCACGTCCTCGTCGCTGGTCTCGTCGACGAACCCGACCCCTTGCACGGTCAGGTGAAGCCACTCCAGCGGGATCAGGTCGAGCTGAGGGAGGTGAGAGATCGCCCGCTGGTACGCGGTCGCGTGGTCATGCAGCGGCTCCAGGCCCACGTTGATGTGCCACGCGTACCCTCGACGGCCTGGTCCCCACCCGGGCCGCCACCACCAGTGCGATGTCACGGTCGGCGCGTGCTGAGCCGGCGCGTGGGCGTTCGACGTCACGAGGAGCCTCCTCTGCTACGACGCGTCTCCCCACGGGTCGTAGTCGACCTCGAGCGGTTCCTGCGGTGGGCGTTCGCTCTCGGGGACGTGCTGGAGGTTCACACGGATCCGGTACCACACCGAGCTTCGCCCTCGCATCCCGTCGACGAGGACGTCAGCCGGCCGCAGGTGACCCACGATGGAGCGGTGGCGAGCCTTCCAGCGTTCCAACCCCTCGAGCGCCTCCCGCTTCGTCTTCGCGCGGGCGATCTCGATGAGGGGCCTCGTCGGCTGACGGCGGCCCTTCCCCTTCGGCGGCTTCGGCGCGGGTCCCATCCGCTCGGCTAGGTCCAGCAGCGCGTCGAGGGAGCCCGCGGCGTCGTCCATCCCCTCCCACGGGTCACCCCGCTCGGCGTACCGGTCGGGGACCGTCTCGATCGTGTAGTCCTCGGGCCGGCAGCCCGGTACCTCGGCCCAGGTGAGCGGGGTCGAGACGCGGGCGTCTGGTGTCGGTCGCACCGAGTACGCCGAGGCGACCGTGCGGTCCTTGGCGTTCTGGTTGAAGTCGACGAAGACGCCGTGGCGCTCCTCCTTCCACCACTTGCTCGTCGCCAGCTCGGGTGCCCGGTTCTCGACCTCGCGCGCCACGGTCTCCGCCGCCACCCGCACCTTGGCGAACGACCACCGCGGCTCGATGCGCGCGTAGACGTGGAAGCCGCGAGAGCCGGAGGTCTTCGGCCAGCCGGTGAGGCCGTATTCACGCAAGACCTCCTTGACGACCTCCGCGACGTCGCGGATCTGTTCCCATGCCACGCCCGGAACGGGGTCGAGGTCGATCCGGAGCTCGTCGGGATGGTCCAAGTCCTCGGCGAGCACCGGATGAGGGTTGAAGTCGATGCACCCGAGGTTGACGGCCCACGCCAGCCCAGCGGCGTCGCGGAGGACGGCTTCCTTCGCCGATCGACCGGAGGCGTAACGGAGCTCGGCCACCTCGATCCAGTCCGGGCGGTTGGCCGGGGCGCGCTTCTGGAAGAACGCCTCCTCCTCGATGCCGTGCACGAAACGCTTGAGGATCATGGGACGTCCGCGCACGCCGCGCAGCACCCCGTCGGCGACGCTGAGGTAGTAGCGCACCAGATCCAGCTTGGTGATGCCCTTGGCGGGAAAGAGCACCTTGTCGGGATTGGTGATGGTCACCTCGCGGCCGGCGAGCTGCAGGACCCGTGACGTGGGCATGCCCTCACCATAGGTCGCCGAGGGCTCAGGCATACCCGGTCAGTCGGCGCGCCTCCTCGATGATGTGGATCTGACGCCGCACGCTCTCCGGCGTGACGAAAAGCTCCGCGCCGTCCCGTAGGGTCGCCTCGAGCCGGTCGTAGAAGCGGAGCGCCGCCGACCGGGCGCCCCGACCGAGGGTGCGCACCTCCTCCTGCCAGTCGATCGTCTCGCCGGTCCCATAGCGGCGCTCGGGCGCTGGGCCCTCGTCCAGCTCGAGCGGACCAAGAGAGTCGGGGTCGAACCAGCGCAGGGTGAAGGTCCTGCCGTCGCCGACGAGCGCGCCCGCCGTGCCCACGACCTGCCACGCCGGCTGGGGCAGCGCGACGCACAGGCTGGACTCGATCTCGGCCAGCGGGCCGCCGCTCGTGCGCAGACACAGCTTCACGTGGTCCTCGGCGTCACCGAGGCTGACGGTGTGGCGGAGGTCGGCGAAGATCTCGGTCGGCGCTTCGCCGAGGAGCAGCAAGACCTGGTCCAGCAAGTGGGGCACGGTGTTCGAGAGCTCGCCGCCCCCGTACTTGCGCAACGTCTGCCAGTCGGCGCGCCGCTGGAATCGGTGGGCGGTCCGGCGCAGCAGGACCAGCTCACCCAGCCGGCCCGAGTCGATCACGTCTCGCACGTACTCGAAGTCTGGGTCGAGCCGACGCGGCTGGTAGCAGGTGAGGACGCGGCCCGCGGCCTCGGCGGCGCGGATCATCTCGTCGACCTCCGCCGCCTTCTCCGCCATCGGCTTCTCGACCACGACGTGCCGCCCCTTGCCGAGGGCGGAGAGCGTCAGCGGCACGTGGGTGTGGGAGGGCGTGGCGACGACGACCACGTCGACGTCGGCGGCGTCGAGGAGCGCCTCGGGCGCGTCGTACGTCTCGCAGTCGAAGGCCTCCTTGGCCTCGGCCCGCCGCTCCTCGACGGGGTCGGCGACCGCCGCCACCTCGAAGCCGTCGTGGTCGGCGAGGGCGGTGGCGTGGATGCCCCACCCGCTTCGCCCCAGACCGAGGATGCCCACTCTCAGCCGTGCTCGTGACATGTCGCAGCCCTTCTCACCCGGGTGTGTGGTGATGGGCACCGGCGGTACCCGTCGTTACCCTGCCGTCCGCGGCGCGCTCGGCCAAGCGCGCCGACCAGTCACGGCCACACCGGCGTGGAGGGCGGCGGTCAGCGGCGACGGAACCGCACGGTCCTGGTGCCGCCTGGCGGCAGCGTGACCGGCCGGGTCTCGCCGGTCGCCAGGCAGGTCAGGCGCAGCCGGCACGTCTCGTCGGCGGTGTTGGTGAGGCGCACCACCCGCGGATCGGACACGCTCGCCCGCACGGCCACGTCCGGGGCGCTGTCCACTGCCAGCTCGAATGCCGGTGGGGCGATCCGCGCGGTGGCGGCGCCGAGCTGGACGCCCACCGTCACCCCGTCCCGGTTCACGACCTGCTCCTTGATGGACCCCGGTCCGAGGTAGAGCGGGACCCGCTCGGCGGCGCGGGGCACCCGGACCAGTCCCGTGAGGTCGGCGCCGGAGAGGTTGAACAGGCTGAGGTGTCCCGCCGCGGTGCTCGCCGCCAGGCCAGGGGTCTCGGTGGTGGCGGCGGGCTGGTGGGCGAGCGAGGCCGTCACGGCGGCGCTCACGCCGGGGTAGGCCTCGATGACCATGCCAGCGCTCCCAGCGGCCGGGCCGTCGGACAGGGTGAGGGAGCGGGCCGACACCCGGATGGGGTTGCGGCTCCCTCGGACGAGGAAACCGACGCGGTCGTCGACGTTCACCCAGCCGGTCGGGAAGGTGTGGGAGGCGGGGACTCGCACAGCGTCGGTCCAGGTCTGTCCGTCGACGGACACCTGGATGCGGTACTCCGCGCCGTACGCCGTCTCCCAGTGGAGTCGCACCCGATCCACCGTGTGGACTTCTCCGAGGTCGACGGCGAGCCAGCTGTCCGGGCGTGGCCGTTCCTCGCCGGACACCGCCCACCGCGTGGTCGGGTCGCCGTCGGTGGCGTACTCGGGTCGGTACTCCTCGCTGAACGAGGACGACGCGGTGGTCGGTCGACCGCGAGCCAGGTCGGTGTCCCCGCCCTCGGCGTAGACCTCGAACGACCAGAGCGAGTAGCCGTACTGGGTGGCCGGTCGGACGCCGAGCATGCGCACGTGGCGGGCCTGCACGGCCGGGAAGGTCAGCTCATCGACGTCGCCGTCACCGCCGGTGTCGGTGAGGGTCACGCTGCCGTTCGGTCCGGTGAAGGTGCGGTCGCCGTCGAGTCCACGTACCCCTGGCATGCGGAGGCAGAACAGGCGCAGCGCGCCCTCGCCGTCCGCGTGCCCGGAGCTGGCGTAGACGACCATACCGCCGGGCAGCGTGGCGTATCCGGCGAACCCTGTCGGCAGGCGCAGCAGCGTGGCGGTCCCGTCGAAGCCGTCCGACTCCCGGTGGTACACCGTGGTCGTGACGCCCTCGATGGTGGTCTGCGTCGACGGCAGGAACGCCGGAGCGCTCCCCGCCACGTCGAGGAACCAGTCGTCGTGCTCGGGGAGAAAGGCCAGCTTGACGTAGCCGGGCTTGGTGACCACCATCGCCAGCGACTCCCGCGACTGGTGGGCGAGCAGCCCGACGTCGGCGCCGTAGTCGGTGACACCGGCGACGTCGTCCCAGTAGGCCGTCTCCGACACGGGCGTCACGTCGCCACGCAGGCGGTCGCGCCATCGATGGAGCAGGTACGCGATCGCGACCTCCGCGCGCGCCTCCGGCTCGTACTTGGGTTCGCCGGTGAACTTCGTGAGGCGGTACTCCGGCGGATGGAGCAGGTACGGCTCGAGGTGCTCGATGAGCATCCGCTCGCCGCGGGCGAGGAACCGGTCACCTTGGCCGAGTCGGCGCCACGTCAGCGGCAACACGTCCCGGCCGTAGAGATGGTGTCGGTCCGCGATCATCGGATGCGCGGTGAGGCCGGCGGCCGTGCCGAGGTGGCGCAGCGTCCGCCACAGGCCGTCGGCGTTCGGCTGCGCCCACATGACGTCGGGGAGCGGCTGGCCGGCGATGAGGAAGTGGATCGCGTTGCGCCCCGGGTAGGCGCCGACGGACTCCTGGTACATCGGGGCGTACGACCCGTGGTTCTCCACGATGTAGGTGTCGAAGATGTTGTGCGCCTCGTTCCACCACGAGACGGGACGCCCCTCGAGCAGGGTGTGGTTGTGGCGGTCAGCGGACGGCAGCCCGGTCATGTTCGACATCCAGCGGGTCAGCCATTCCCGCCAGCGCGGTGCCGAGGGATGGTCCGGGAAGTACGCCAGACCGGTCGCCAAGGGCATCGACTTCGCGCCCATCTCCTCGATCTTGGAGTCGGCGCGGTAACCGCCCTTGAGGCCGTTGGACGACCATCCGCCGCTGCGTGGGTCTTCGGTGTCCTCGAGGCTCGCGACGTACTCCGCTCCCCCGATCGCGATGGCGTCGACGGCCTCCCTCGTCTCGGCCGAGAGGTCGTCCCACAGCAGACGGGCGGCGGCGACGAAGTACGACTCCATCGTGCCGTCCCAGAAGATGGCGCCACCCCACTCGTAGCCGCCGTCACCCCACGTGGAGCCGGTCGCGTAGAAGTTGGTGCGGGCGGCGTAGTCGATGGTGGCGAGGGTGTGGTCGCGCAGCGTGTCGCGGGACACGCCGGCGAGGTCGGCGTCGTAGTCGCCCATCGTCAGCAGGACCGCGTTGCCGAGGACGTGGACGATGTTGTAGTCGGCCAGGGGGTAGTGGCCCACGGCGTCGTCCCACAGCGTCTCCACCCACCGGGTGTGAAGCAGCAGCAGGCGGTAGTAGAAGCGTGCCTCGTCGTTCTCGTCACCGAGGCGTGACGGGTGGGGAATCGTGGCCTCCCTCGTGGGTGCGCGTCTCGTCGAGACGGGGGTGAGGGTCGGTGAGAAGCCAGCCGCCGCGGCCACCACGCCTCCACCGAGGCTGAGGAACTCACGGCGAGGCAGGGGTCCCATCGCGTGCCTTTCCTTTCCAGCGGTACTCGCACGGCACGTCTCCTCCGACGACAGCCGCTCCCGGCGGGGCGCCACTACGCCGTGGCCTCGACGTCGCGGCACCCCGTCGGGTCGAGCGTCCTGGTGCCATCAGGAGGTCCTGAGCTGGTACAGCGCGGCGGCCCCGGCGGGGAGGCTCACCTCGACGACGGCGCTGTTGCGTAGCGGCTCGTAGCGTCGGCTGGCCGGGTCGAAGCGGAGGACGTCCTTGACGTTCGCGCGGTTCATGGTGAGCCGAGCCGTGGCCGGCCTGCTGTGCGCGCGGTTGGCGACGAACAGCCAGCGCGTGGTGTCCTCCGTGTCGGTGCTGCGGAACTGCCCGAGAATCACGGCGTCGCCGCTGACCTGGCGCACGTAGTCGTTCGGGGTGAACCCGCTCGCCCCGGCGGGCAGAGGGCTCTCGTTGGCGTGGACGACGGATTCCGACACCAGCGGCTTGAGCTCCCGACCGACCGGTGCGAGCCAGCCGTTGTTGATCTCCTTGGCCGCGTCGTACCGCGGGGTGCGTTGACCGTCGACCGTGATGAGCGCGGACTCGAAGGCCTCCCCACGGGCTGGATCGGGTGTCCAGTAGGTGAAGTACTGGATGCCCTTGCAGCCGTAGGCCAGGCTCACGTTGATCTGCCAGAGGATCTCGGCGGCGGTGGGCTCGCGGTGCCCGGCGTAGGCGAGGGTCTGGATGAAGATCCACGTCGGCAGGTTGGCGCGCAGCCCTTCCTCCCGGACGATCGCCCAGTTGAGGAAGTAGTGCGGGTCGTCACTTCCGTCGATCAGGAGCGGGTAGCGGTCGAAGGAGATCAGGGCCGGCTTGACGACCTCGACGAACTGCCGGACGTAGTTCGGGTCGGTCGTCGGGAAGAGGTTGATGTAGGGCAGGTAGTCCGGGTGCTCCTCGCGCATGATCTCGACGATCCGCGCGAGGGTCTCGAACTTGTCCGGGCTCGGCTCGTCGTAGACGTCCAGGCCGACGAAGGAGGGATAGCCGCCGGCATTGGGCGGATCCCACTTGCTGAGCGTGCCGGAGAAGTCGTCGACGAGGAGCACGGTCCCGTCCAGGGCGGTCACCTGGACGTTGTCGAAGAGGGCGGACTCGGATCCGGCCTCGCGAAAGCCGACCTTGCCGGTCCGGTACGTGTCGTCGGTGGTGGTGTCGACGACCTGCCCGTTGATGGAGGTGGTGATCGTGTCACCCTCCACCGTGGTCTCGACGTGGTACCAGGTGTCCGGTGTGACGGTGATCTCGAGTGGGACGGCTCGGACCCAGACGGGAGCGCCGTTGACGAAGAGCGCCTTCGCCAGGTAGCCGGGCGCTCCCTCGGGGGCGTAGCCGGCGTTGGCGAGCAGCCACACGTAGGTGTTCGCCGGGTCCTGCGCCCGGAAGGCCCAGCCGGCCTGCGCGTGGCCGCCGCCACCGGTCGGGCGTGGCGCCGTGTCGAACGCGAACGTGTAGTCGGTCCAGTCGGCGCCCGCGCGGGAGAGGCCGACGCTGCCGGCTCCGGTGCCGCCGTCCTGGAGGAGGCGGCCGTCCTCGATCCGCCAGTAGCTGCTGGGCCGGTAGAGGTCGATGACCTGACGGATCTTGGTCGCCGCCTGCTCGGGGGTGAGCGTGAAGTCGCCACCCCTCGTGGTGATCTCGAAGTCGTTGCGGAGCCACCGGATCGTGGGGTCGTCGATGACGAGCTGCAAGCCCACCTGGTGGGCCATCTCGAGCGCCCGTCGCTGGATCTGGTGGTCGGCCCACAGGTAGTTGTTGCTGTGGGTGAAGGTGAAGCCAGCGTCCTTGATCTCCTGGTAGCGCTCGAGCGTCGTCTGGAACGGCGGTGGTGGCCACCACAGCCCGATCGGGAACTCCTCGCCGCTCAGCAGCGGAAGGTCGGTCCAGGCCGCGTGAGTGGGAGCTGTGGACCCGCGTGTCTTCGTGGTCGGCGGCGCCGCGGCGGCGGGGGCACCCAGCGACACTGGGGCGGCCGCGGCGAGGGCGCCCGTGCCGACCGCCTTGAGCAGGCTGCGACGGTTCGGCTTCAGCCACTGGTGCGGATGGTCGGACATCAGTCCTCCCTCGACGTGCGGTGGGACGATGCGAGGAGACGGTGGACAGGGCCGTGATCATCCTCACCCGGGGACGTCCGTGGTGGGGTGCGTGCGCCAACTCTTGGCCGCCGCTGGACACGGAGCCAGGGCGCGTTGTGCTACCTAAGGGGTGTGCACCCGCCTGACCGCCCTTCCGGCCCGGCGCCCGTTCCACCCTCGGACGCGTCGGTGTCGCGCCCACCTGCCCCGACGTCGTCGGGTGGCGGCGTCCCCACGGAACGACGGGCGGAGCGCGGGCGCCCGTGGTATCGGGACCCCGGATCCTTGTGGGCGCTGGTCCCCCTCGTCAGCGCCGGACTGTTCGCCTGGGTTCCGGCGCTGTACGCGTGGGTGAAGCTCCGGGAACGCGAGCTGCTCCGCTCGACGGTGGGCCTCGCGGTGCTCTCCGGGCTCGCCTTCGTCCTGGTCTCCCTCGACCCGTCGATGGACGACCCCAGCGCAGAGCCGGGCCTCGCCGGATCGATCGGCGTGGTCCTCGCGCTGGTCGCCATGGGGGCGGGGACGGTGCAGGCGTTCCGGCTGCGGTCACGGGTCTTCGGTGTCGGTGGTGAGGCGATCGACCACACACCGTCCCGTGCCGCCATCGCACAGGTGCAGTACGCGCGGGCCCGGCGTGCTGAGGCGCGGGCGATCGTCGAGAGGGACCCGGCCATGGCGCGGGAGCTGCGCATCGGTCGGCCCGACGTGTCGGGTCGGACGTACGACGACGGTGGCCTGGTCGACCTCAACCACGTGGGGCCCGAGGTGATGGTCCACGTCCTCGAGCTGTCGCCCGAGCACGCCGAGGAGATCGTGCGGGTGCGCGCGGAGATCCACGGCTTCGCCAGCCTCGAGGAGCTCAGCGCCTACACGAGCCTGCCGCCGCCGGTCGTCGAGGGGCTGCGCGAACGCGCGATCTTCCTGCGGTACTGATCTTCTCGCGGGTCCTGGTGCCGCCCTGCGTTTCCTCGCGCTCGACCTGCGCCCGGTCGAGGCCCTGGCGTGACGCCCACCTGCGGGGTCCCCGCCCGTCGAGTCGCGGCGCGGACGCCCTGCGTTCCTGGTCCCTTTCCCGGTTCATCCCTCGACGCGCTGCTTGAGCCTCGTGGTCGAGGCCGGCCCGTGCCGTCTGACCGGGCAGGGCACAGGACGGTCAACGACGAGAATCGCGATAGCGCTTCCTGCTATAGTGCAAAGTGCAATAGAGATCGATGCAATGTTGCTTGTGATGCGATGTTGCTCGTGACCCGCTCGTGAAGTGCGGAGGGAGAGCCCACGTGGCCCGTCGGCCCAGCAACCGTGACCTGGTCGAGCTCACCGTGCTCACCCTTCTCGCGCACGGGCCGAAGCACCCGTACGAGCTGCACCGCTTCATCCTCGACACGCACAAGGACTACGTGACCGGCCTGCCTCGCAGCCTCTACCACGCGGTCGATCGGCTCGCCGCCCATGAGCTGATCCAGCCCGTGGCGACCAGCCGCGCCGGCCGCCGTCCGGAGCGGACGGTCTACCAGATCACCGCGGAGGGGCGAGCCGAGCTCGGCAGCCGGCTGACCCGCCTGCTCGAGCAGCCCGACCCCGACAGCACCGTCCTCTCCGCCGCCGTGTCGCTGTGTGGGAGCCTGCCGCCCGCCGCCGTCGAGCGGGCTCTCCAGACCCGCGCGGTCACCCTGGAGGCCACCCTCAAGGCGCTCGACGCGCACGCCGCCGGCCTCCAGGAGCGCGGGCTGCCGCGCGTCCTCGTCCTCGAGCTGGAATCGGAGCGCGCGATTCGCTCCGCCGAGCTGACGTGGGTGCGGCAGATCCTGGCCGAACTACGCGACGGGACGTTGACCTGGCAACCACTGCTCGAGGAACACGAGATCGGTCCGAGTGGTGGGTCGTCCGGAAAGGAGGTCAGCGCGACAGACCACTAGCTGAGAGGGCGGACGCGCCACCACGGTGTCCTGCCGTCCGGTTGGACGCGCCCGCGGAAGCGCGCCGGAAAGGCATCTGGAGACGAGTGGTCGGTCGGGTGCGCCAACACCCGACCGACCGTCCGAACGACTCCGCGACAGGCACGGTCGCCGTCCAGATTTCCCACGTCGAGGATAGCCAGGCCGTGGCTTCGCGGAGTGCCTGTCACCGTCGCGGGACGTCCCGCGACCAGTTCCGACAAGGAGACTCCGCATGGATCCCACTCCCATCACCGAGCTGCTCAACCGCATGGTCGCCGCGTGGAACGCCGGTGACGCGGCGGCGTTCGCCGAGGTGTTCACCGAGGACGCCGACTACATCACGTTCTTCGGCGCCCACCTGAAGGGCCGGAAGGAGATCGAGGCCGCCCACGAACCGCTGTTCACCCACGCGCTCAAGGGGTCCCGGATCGGGCAGCCGTCGACCGGCTCGGCGGGCCCCACGATCCGGTTCCTCAGTGAGGACGTCGCGCTCGTGGTCAGCCGAGGCGGCACCGTGCTGGCCGGGCAGTCCACGCCCACGCCCGACCGTGACTCGATCATGACGCTCACCGCCGTGCGCGGGCCGAAGGGTTGGCGGCTGGCGTCGTTCCAGAACACGCGCGTGACGCCGATGCCCAACCCGAGCTCGGCTTGGAAGGAGGCGAGATGAGCGACGCGTTGGCGCCGTTGCGCTCGTCCTCGGTCGTCATGCTCACCAGCTACCGCCGAGACGGCCGCGGCGTCGGAACGATGGTCGGCATCCGTGTGGACGGCGACCGCGCATATGTCACCACCCGGTCGAAGACCTGGAAGGTCAAGCGCATCGCCCGCAACCCGAAGGTCACCGTCGCGCCGTGCACCCGGCGTGGAAAGGTGACGGGTCCCGCCGTCGAGTGTCTGGCCCGTGTGGTCGACACCAACCCGCGGGAGTCCTTCGGCATGCGGTTCTGGGTGTGGGTCTACCGCGTCTTCTACCGGGACGTCCCGGTCACCTACGAGCTGACGCCGGTGGAGACGGCTGCCTCGTAGCGCGGACGCGTCGGGGGTGCGCCGAGACCGTCGGCGCACCCCCGACCGTCGTCCACACGCGCCGCCTGCACGCTTTCGCTGGAGGTCGCTCGGCTCACCGCGCATCCGAAGGGGCCGGCCACTCCTCCCGCCGACGCAGGAGGCGCAGGAACGCCTGCTCGGCGGGGGACAACAGGCGGTCGCGGCGGTGCACGGCCACGATCGGCCGCTCCGGCGGTGCTGGCTCCACCACGATGGTCGCCAGGCGTCCCTCGCGAAGCTCGTGGTGGACGGCGTACTCGGAGATGAGCGACAGCCCCAAGCCGGCGCCGACCGCCTGCTTGAGCGCCTCGGGGCCCCACACCTCCGCCGGCTCCAGGTCCAGGCCCCACTGATGGAGCGCCACCGTCTGCAGCTCCCTGGTGTGGGAGCCAGGTTCCCGCACTAGGAAGCTCTCGCCCGCCAGCTCGTCGGCGTCCACGACGCGCCCCACGAGCCGATGCCCGGGTGGCGCGACGAGGATGAGCCGGTCGGTTCCCACCTGCTCCCACTGCAGCTGGCCGGACCGCGGCCGACCCGCGATGACCGCCAAGCCGATCTCCCCGTCGAGGAGACGGCGGTTGACCTCCTCAGCGTTCGCGACGACCAGGTCCGCGCCGATGTGGGGATAGTCCTGACGGAACCGGGCGAGCAGCGGCGGCAGCAGGTACGTGCCGACCGTCGTCGAGCCACCGACGGTCAGGTGTCCGACCGTGAGCCCTTGCACCTGTCGGACGGCCGTGACGGCCTCGTCGGCCAGCAGGAACAACCGTCGGGCGTACTCCGCGAGCACCTCGCCCTCAGCGGTGGGCCGCACCTTCGCCCCGGACCGATCGATCAGCGTCGCGCCGAGCGACGCTTCCAGCTGGCGCACCTGGTTGGACACCGACGGTTGGCTCATGTAGAGCTTCTGCGCGGCCGCCGAGAAGCCACCGCACTCGACGACCTGCAGGAAGAGCCACAGTCGGTGGAAGTTCAGCCGCATGGGCCACCTCTAGTACGCGACGCACGCCGAGCGCCATTCGGTGTAGAAGTCCCAGACCTGCGGCGAGCACTCCGGTGGTCCGTACTGAGAGCTCTTCGTTCCCACGTGCGGCAGGTGGGCGTACGCGCCGACGCCTGGGCGGTTGACGTGCAGCATGCCCGCCTCGAGCCGGTCGAGCGCCTCGAACGCCCGGGTGAGGTCCTTGGTGAAGACCGTGCCGGACATGCCGTAGCGCACCGAGTTGGCGATGCGGATCGCGTCGTCGAGGCCGTCGCAGTCGAGGACGGCCAGGACCGGGCCGAAGATCTCCTCCTGGGCGATCTCGGACTGCTCGGGCACGTCCCGCAGCACCGTCGGCGCGACGTAGTACCCCTCAGGCAGCCCGTCGGTGAGGCGACGTCCGCCGCACGCGACCGTGGCGCCGTCGGCCACCGCCCGCTCGATCGCGTTCAGGCAGGCCTCGAGCCGCTCCTCGTTGACCACGGGACCGACATCGACCGCTGGGTCGGTCCCGGGGCCCACCCGCATGGCCTGGACCCGGGTCACGAGCCGATCGAGCAAGTCCTCCTTGACGGTGCGGTCGACGATCACTCGGCTGGTGGCGCTGCACCGCTGGCCGGCTTGTCCGAACGCGCCGTGGATGATCGCGTCCACCGCCCGGTCGAGCTCGGCGTCGTCGAGCACGATCAACGCGTTCTTGCCGCCGAGCTCCAGTTGGGTCTTGAGCAGCCGGGAGGCCCCTACCTGCTGGATGGCGAGACCCACCGCGAGAGAGCCGGTGAAGGAGACGCCGGCGACAGCGGGGTGGGCGACGAGCGCTTCCCCCGCCGCCCGGTCACCCTGGACCAGGTTGAGCACGCCTGGCGGTAGGTCGGCGTCGTGGAACGCCTGGACGAGCAGCGCCGCGGTCAACGGCGTGAACGGGGACGGCTTGAGGACCGCGGTACAGCCGGACAGCAGCGCGGGAGCGACCTTCCACATGGGAATGGCGACGGGGAAGTTCCACGGGGTGATGAGACCCACCACCCCGATCGGGCGGCGGAAGGTCATCGCCACCGTGCGTGGGTCCTCCGCCGGGGTGGTGACGCCGTTGAGCCGCCGCGCCTCCCCGACGGTGAAGTCGAGGATCGTCAGGGCCCGGTCGACCTCGGCGCGTGCCTCGACCAGCCGCTTGCCCTGCTCGCGGGTGATCGTCGCGGCCAGCACCTCGCGGCGCTCCTCCAGCAGGCGCCCCGCACGCCGCAGCACCTCCGCCCGGGCGATCGGCCCGCGTGCCCGCCAGTCGGCGAACGCCTCGGCGGCGGCGTCGACCGCCCACTCGACGTCGACGACACCCGACTCGGTGAAGTCGCCGATGTGGTCGTGGATGTCGGCGGGATTGACGTTGCGACGGTGCTTGCCGCTCTGCCCTTCCCGCCACGCTCCCGCGATGTAGTTGCCGAGGTGCTGTGGATCAACGCGACGCATCGCACACTCCTCCCGGGGAGGTCATCCGTGGGTCGACGGCGACCCGCGGTGGGCGCTTCGTCCTCGCGTAGGTGACCGCCTGGTCCAGCTCGGCGAGGGGGAAGGTCCTGGCGACGAGGCTGCGCAGGAGCTCGTGGTCGGCTCGGGTGAGGAAGTCGACGGCGACCGCGAGATCGTCAGGGGTGTAGTTGTGGACGCCGCGCAGCGTCAGCATGCGCCGGACGACCATCTCCGGGTCGAGCTGGATGGCTGGGGCGGGGAAGACCGAGCCGACGAGGCCGAGCCGGCCGCCTAGGGCGAGCAGGTCGAGCGCGGCCGCGACGGCCGTGCTGCTGCCGGTGACGTCGAGGACGACCTCGGCGCCCTCACCGTCGCTGTGGGCCGCCACCTGGTCCGGCAGGTCGTCCGGCGTGGCGACGACCGAGGCGCCACACCGCCGGGCGAGCTCGAGCCGCTCCGGCGCGACGTCGGAGGCGATGACCGTCTCCACGCCTTGGGCCTTGGCGTAGCTGACCGCGGTCAGGCCGAGCATGCCGCAGCCTTGGACCACGACGAGCCCCGCCTCGCTGGCGTGAAGCTGGCGGAACGCACTGACCACCGTGGCGGTCGCGCAGTTGGCCGGCGCAACCACCTCGGTGGCCAACTCGTCGGGCACCGCGACGATCCCGGTCCCCGGCACCAGATGACAGTGGGTCGCCAACCCGCCGTTGAGCCGCCACGTGTCGGTCATCGCCTCGTGGCCGTACTTTCGCAGCGTGCGGCACTTCTGGGGCAGGCCGCGTCGGCAGCGCGGGCAGTCGCCGCAGGAGGCGCCGACCGACCAGGTGACCCGCATGCCGGGTGTCACCCGCCGTCCGTCATGGGTCTCGACCTGCCCCTCGACGGCGACGACGGTGCCCACCATCTCGTGGCCGAGCACGGTGGGGAGCGGTGTCGACCGTTCGCCGGCGATCGTGTGCAGGTCGCTCCCGCACAGCGTCGCCGCCTCCACCTCGACCAGCACCTCGCCGTCCGCGAGCGTGGGCAGGGGAATCTCCGTGAGCTGGAAGCCCTCCGCTGGGCCGTTCCACACGGCCGCGAGCGCGTGCTGGCTGGCCATCCTCTTCCCTCCTAGCGGCGGATCGTGGCTGCGACGGCCGCGCTGGCGGCGCAGCAGACGGCGACAACCACGAAGACGATCGAGGTCTGACCCGAGACGTCGATCAACCGACCGATCAGCGGCTCGCCGAATCCCGCGAAGAGATAGGCGAAGAAATTGACCACGCCGGTCGCCGTGCCGGCCCGAGCCGCGCCGACGAGGTCAGGACACAACGCCCAGAACGATGCCTGCGGACCGTAGACGAAGAACCCCGCCAAGAACAGCACACCCATCGCGAGGGTCGTCTGGTCGACGGGCACCAGACGCATGGCGACGGCGGACGCCGCGCCCAGGAGCATGAACAAGACGATCGGTTGACTGCGCCGCGATCCGAACAGGCGGTCCGAGATCTGCCCGTTGACCAGGGCGCCGACCGCCATTCCGACGGGGAGAGCGACCGTGATCCACAGCGGGCTGATCCCGCCACGACCGCTTCCCTCCTGCCACGCTGACCCGAGGAAGTGCACCGGCACCCAGACCAGGAGGCCGTACCGGGCGGCGTTCTGGAAGCCGATCGCCACGCCGGCCAACCAGATCCTCGGCTCACGCAGAACCGTGCGGTAGCGCTGCCAGGCGCTCTCCTCGGCCGCGCGGTGGCTCGCGCTCGAGCCGGTCCCGCGCTCCTCGACCGGGGACGGCAGTCCGCGGTGGCGCGGGTGCTCCCGGGCGAGCACGAAGAACGTGACGGCGCCCACCAGCATCAACAAGACCGGGAGCCGGAACAGCCAACGCCAGTCCAGCTCCCAGACGTCGAGCACGACGACGGCCGTGGCGTACGCGACGATCGATCCGGTACCAGCGGCGAAGACGTAGAACCCATACGTCTTGCCGCGCTCGGACGGAGGCCACCAGTTGGACAGCACCCGACTGCCCGCTGCCCATCCCATCGCCTGGACGTAGCCGTTGACCGCCCATGGAGCTGCGATGCTCACCAGGTTGGCGCCGAGACTCACGATCCAGTTCATGACCGTCGAGGCCACGGCGCCGAGTGCCATGATCCTGCGGCCACCAAAGGTGTCCGCGAGGTTGCCGTTGATCGCCTGCCCGATCGCGTAGCTCCACAGCAGGGCGGTGCTGACCCAACCGAGGGTCGCCTTGCTCAGTCCAAGCTCGGCCTCGATACCGGGGATGGCGAAACCGAACGTCTGCCGCCCGGTGTAGAAGAACAGGTAACAGAACATCGTCGCGACCAAGACGACCCACTGCATCCGACGCAGTCGGCCGTCCTGGGTGACGTCGACGACGCCCTGGGATGTGGTGCTTCTGGGAGTGGACACGAGTGCCTCCCGTGGCCAGGAACCCTGAGCGGGTGCCGCGGACAGGCATCGCGGCGTAGGGGCACCCGCGGCTTCGAGCCTCCCGCGGCGCAGACGCGCCTAGCCGGCGACCACGAAGTTGGTCGCCACCCAGTACGCGTCGTAGTTGCGCAGCCGGTGGTCGGGGGGCAGGCCCTCGACCCGGCGGTTGACGAGGAACGGAACGCGTTGTTCCGACAGGCCCCCGTGCGAGCGCAGCGGAGCGTCGAGGCCGGAGAAGTCGTGGCGGTCCGGTGACGTTCCGAGCGCGACGTTCGTCTCGCTGACGACGACGAGATCGCCCGTGCGGTCGGGCGGAAGCTCGAACCTCTCGCAGGCCTCGGCGTTGGGCAGGACCAGCTCGATGCCGGAGAGCTGGGCGAGACGCTCGGCCACCGTGGACGCGTCCGCGTTCGGTGGCAGATAGACGGTCGCGAAGGAGCCCAGCGCGCCGTGGTGGACCGTGTAGGGGTCGGTGATCGGGAGGACGACGCGAGCCGCTCCCGCGCCCATCCACTCGTCCAGATGCTGCTGGAGGTAGACGACCTGGGGTGCGCCGGTGTCGTCGGACTTCGCGTTCATGCCGTGGTCCGCGGTGATGACGAGCCGCGCGCCGAGCGCGTCGAGGCGTTCGGCATAGCGGTCCAGCATCGCGTAGAAGTCGTTCGCGACGGGTGACCCCGGCGCGTGCTTGTGCTGGATGTAGTCGGTGAGCGACAGGTACATGACGTCGGGCTGCTCCCGCCGCAGCACCTCCACACCCGCCGCGAGGACGAGCTCGCTCAGCTCGGCGCTGTAGACGGGCGGCGCCGGCATGCCGACCAGGCTCAGCACGTCGTCGATCCCGCAGGTCTCTCGAGTCGCTTGGTCAGCGCGCTCCGCGGAGAAGCAGATGCCGTTCGTGAGTCCCGCGCCGAGCAGCCGGCGCAGCTTGTCCTTGGCGGTGATGACCGCGACCTTGCATCCGTGCTCGGCGTACGCGGCGAGGATCGTCGGTGCCCGCAGCCAGCGCGGGTCGTTCATCATGACTTCCTCGCCGCTGTCGCGGTCGAAGAAGTAGTTGCCGCAGATCCCGTGGACGGCTGGGGGGACCCCCGTCACGATCGACACATTGTTCGGGTTCGTGAAGGACGGCATGGCCGACTCCGCGACCAGTGCGGTGCCCTCCTCGATCAGCTTGGCGACGAAGGGCATCCGCCCCGCCGCGATCGCCTCCTCGTGGTAGGCGGGTTCGCTGCCGTCCACACACACGACGACGACCGGTTCGGCTGTCGGACCGTAGTGACGTCCGTTCAGCTCGATCGCGGGCAGGCGGGGCTCCATCGGCTCCTCTTCCAGCTCCTTGGGATCCTGCGTGTGTGGCCCATGCAACAGCGAAATCCTCCGGGCCGGAACCCACGATCTCGTTATCGCCGCCATAACGTGCGGTGCCAGGTGGGTGACGATCGGGTCCGCTTCCGGTGCGGGCGATCGTCGGCGCGGCTGGCTAAGGTGCGCGGGCATGTCCCCCAGCTCGGCACGCAGCGCACGTCGACCGCCCACCGCCCCGAGGATCGGCAAGGCCGCGTTGGCTCCCGCCGTCCTGCCCGACCACGAACTCGAGGAGGAAGCCGAGTTCGCTCGACTGGAGTTCGCGAACTTCGATCTGTCCGGCCGGGACGCGGTCCTCGTCGAGTTCGACCGCTGTCGGTTCGTGGGAACCACCTTCAACGGCACCAGGTGTGACCGCACGAGGTGGGTCGACTGCCGGTTCGACAGCTGTGACCTCGCCAATCTCTCGGCGGAATCCTCAGGACTGGTGCGGGTCGAGGTGAGCGGCTCCCGCGCGACCGGCGTGCGCTGGCGGAGCGGCGTGCTCCGTGACGTGGTGATCAACGGCTGCAAGCTGGACCTGTCTGCGTTTCACGGGACGAGGTTCGAGCGGGTCCGCTTCGAGGGGTGCAACCTGACCCAGGCCGACTTCATGGACGCCGATCTCACCGGTGGCGTGGAGTTCGTCGACTGCGACCTGACCAGGGCACGCTTCTCACAGGCGCGGATGGCCGGCGCGGTGCTGACGCGGTGCGTCCTGGACGGCATCCAGGGTGTGACCAGTCTACGCGGCGCCGTCATCGACCCGACCGATCTCGTGTCCCTGTCCTACGCCCTCGCCCAGGCGTTGGGCATCGTCATCGCGACGGACGACGGGGCGACACGCTGATCAACCCGCGCTGATGTAGTGGCTCTGTCGTGCGGGACACGATCAGCGTCATCTGGGAAAGACACAGGTGTCAGTGTGTCATTGACTGTGTTTGTCGGTCACGGACAGGGTCACGCTCCGTCGGCGGGCGCGTGGGAAGCAGGAGCCATGGACCGAGTGGTGACGACGTACCGCGTCGACGAGCACGAGGTCGCGCTCGTCGAGACGATCGAGGATGAAGGAGTCGTCTACTACGTGCTCGTGGACGGCCTGCCGGGGGACGAGCGGTTCGGCGAGCCACCGGATGAGGACGAGCTGCGTCGCGTCGTGACCCGGCGCGCCAGCCAGTGACGGCGAGCGACGCCGTACACCGACCCACCCGTGGTCGATGTTTCGCGGCCGCGTGCCTGGAGCGTTGGCAGCGCGTGCCTGAAGCGTTGGCTGGGCCGCACGCCTGGGTACGTCTGGCACAGACGGATGAGGTGTCAGGGGTGTGTCCATGGCGACGTACGAGTTCTCCTGCCGATCGTGCGGCACATTCGACCTGCGCATGCCGATGGGGAGCGCGCCTGGTGTGACGGCGTGCCCGGACTGTGGTGACGCGGCGCGGCGCGTCTACTCCGCGCCCCGGATGAGGCGACTCTCTCCCACGATCCGGTCGCTCCGCGACCTCGAGGAGAAGAGCCGAGAGGCACCCGACGTGGTGACCGAGGTTCCACCACGGCGGACGAGCCGACCCGCTCCACCTCCGAACCCGGCGCTTCGACGGCTGCCACGACCGTAAGGGCCGCCTCGATCACCGAAGGTCGGCGCCCGTCTGGACGGGAGCCCCGCGAAAGGAGTGCCGATGGGAAACGTGGCGCTGCTGTACGTCGGTGCGGTGCTCTTCCTCAACGGCCTGTTGCTGCTCGGCAAGGTCGAACCGAAAGCGGCGGCCATCCTCAACCTCTTCGTCGGCGGTCTGCAGGTCGTGACACCGACGTACCTCATCATCGCCTCCGGTGGTGACCCGGCCCAGATCCTCAGCGCCTCCGGGCTCTACCTGTTCGGCTTCACGTACCTCTACGTGGGCATCGGCCTGCTCGCCGACCTCGACAGCACGGGTGTCGGCTGGTTCTCGTTGTTCGTCTCGATCGCGGCGCTCGGCTACTCCTACGCCAACTTCGCGATCCTGCGGGAGTACCCCTTCGGAGTCATCTGGCTGTACTGGTCGTTCCTGTGGTTCCTGTTCTTCCTGCTCTTCGGTCTCAAGCGCACCTCGCTCACGGTCTACACCGGGTGGGTGACCGCGATCCAAGGGTGGGTGACAGCCGTGATTCCGTCGTTCCTCATCCTGACCGACTACTGGCGGCCCACGGCTGAGTTCGCGATCGCGTGGGCGGTGTTCGCCGTGATCGTCTTCGTCGCCCTGTGGCCGCTGACCCGCTCGTCGCGGCGGCCCGTCGAGGGGGCGAGCGATGCAACGACGACTGGCAAGGCGACAGGCAGTCGTTAGGCCGTGGACGCCCGGGCGTGGCGCGCTCCCGCTCTGGGGAAGGACTCAGTGAGCCGAAGGGACGAAGGAGTAGTGCCATGCCGAACGTCGTCTTCAGTGTCGACCAGTCCCGGTCCATGCGCGACCAAGCCGTTCCCGGGCACAACCGGTGGCACCCCGACATCCCGGTGGCGGCCATGGTCAAGCCCGGGGACGAGTTCCGCATCGAGTGCCGGGAATGGACCGACGGCCAGATCGGCAACAACGACTCGGCGAACGACGTTCGCGACGTCGACCTGAGCATCCCGCACATGCTCAGCGGGCCGATCGGGGTCGAAGGCGCGGAGTTGGGAGACCTGCTGGTCGTCGACATCCTCGACATCGGTCCGGTCCCGCAGGAGACCGGAGACGTCGCTGGCCAGGGCTGGGGCTACACGGGCATCTTCGCCAGGAACAACGGCGGCGGCTTCCTCACCGACTACTTCCCCGACGCGTACAAGGCGATCTGGGACTTCCACGGCCAGATCGCGACGTCTCGGCACATCCCCGGGGTGCGCTACACCGGCATCGCGCACCCAGGACTCTTCGGCACCGCTCCGTCGGCTGAGCTCCTCCAACGGTGGAACCGTCGGGAGCAAGCGCTCATTGACACGGACCCCAACCGGGTTCCGCCGCTCGCCCTTCCACCGCTCGCGCAGAACGCACTCGCTGGTCAGGCGACAGGGTCGGACGCCGAGCGGATCGCTCAGGAGGGCGCTCGAACCGTGCCGCCACGCGAGCACGGAGGGAACCAGGACATCAAGAACTTCTCTCGCGGCTCCCGGGTCTTCTACCCGGTCTTCGTCAAGGACGCCAAGCTGTCCGGTGGTGACCTGCACTTCAGCCAGGGCGACGGAGAGATCACCTTCTGCGGCGCCATCGAGATGGGCGGCTACATCGACATGCACGTCGACCTCATCAAGGGTGGGATGGAGAAGTACGGCATCACCACGAACCCCGTGTTCATGCCTGGCAACGTCGAGCCGAGGTACTCGGAGTTCCTCAGCTTCGTCGGCATCTCCGTCGACGACGACGACACCAACCACTACATGGACGCGACGGTGGCGTACCGGCGAGCCTGCCTGAACGCGATCGAGTACCTCACCAAGTGGGGCTACAGCCGGGAACAGGCGTACCTGCTCCTGGGCTCGGCGCCCATCGAGGGTCGGATCAGCGGCATCGTCGACATCCCCAACGCCTGTTGCACCCTCTACCTGCCGACCGCGATCTTCGACTTCGACATCCGGCCCAGCGCCGAGGGACCCAAGCGGGCCGACCGTGGCCGCTGCGCGGTCACCAGCTAGTGCCCGTTGAACTGGGTCGGGGAAGCGGCTACCAGGGAGTAGATGCGGGAACTCCATTCGGCGTGTCTGACTCACACCCACGGCGTGGGGACGGCGCTCGGGCGAGTACAGCGACCGGAGTGGTGAACGGCTCACCCTCACGTACGTGGGGAACACCCGACCCTCCACCGGGTGCTCAAACGATGGTGCGGTTCACCCCCACGTGCGTGGGGAGGACACCTACGCCAGGGACGGCTCCGAGGCGCGCAAGGGCTCACCCCCACGTGCGTGGGGAGGACGGATCGGCGTGCGGCTACCGCCGCCCGTACTTCGGCTCACCCCCACGTGCGTGGGGAGGACTGCCTGCGGTGCGGCCAGCCGAGGGAAGTCGGCGGCTCACCCCCACGTGCGTGGGGAGGACTCCTTCTGACCTGCGAGGTTACAACGACTGGGGGCGGCTCCGGGCCACGACGTGAGCGCTCATCGCCGAGACCTCCGTGCGGTCATCTCACGCTCCATCACAGGAAGTCGGCGTCGGGTGTATCCGAGGGCTGGTCCAGTGCCTGGAAGCGGATGAGCGTGAGGCCGTCGAAGTCGATCGGCTCGCGGCGCTGGGAGCCAGAGGAACGTACTTCATAGCCCTGTTCGGTATCGGCAGGATGTATGCAAACAGCGGAGCCATCGCCAATGACGGCGCTGACCGCCGTCCATAGCTCGTCCCGTACCCGGGCGGAGACACATCCAACGTAGAGGCCCGGTGCTGGCTCAATCAACCAGCGGCTAAGTGCGCCGCGAACATGCTCGGGAACTGCGGTCACCGCCAGGACCATCATCGATGGCATACGCGGACCTCACGGAAGATGGTCACCATGGCGCCTCCTCGTCAATCTCATTGCCGTAGTTCACGCCTGCCGGTACCGCGCCGACAACGGGATCCCAAAGCTCGACCAGCGTCTCTTTCGGGATGGTCCGTTGCGCGGCGTTGTCTGGGTCAAGCAGGTTCTGAATGTCGATGACAATGCGTGGAAGCAGCCGCAGGAGTCGGAACTGATCACGAAGGCGAAGTCTCGCCTCTCGTTCAGGATCGGTGGACGCATGGAGGGAAAAGGCGAGCGGTATCGTGACCTCGGCCTTATACAGGTCGGCGATATCGTAGACAAACGCATGCTGCGTTCCAGAGTGAATGAAACCGAGTGCCGGTGAACAGCCGAGGCCGAGGACCGCGGCATGTACCACTCCGTACAGGCATGCGTTGGCAGCGGACAGAGCCAGGTTGACAGGATCCTGCTGATCCCAGGCGGCGAGGTCATAGCTGCGTTTGAATCTACCAATGCGATACCGGCGAGCGAGCTGTCTGTACAGGGCCTTGACACGTTGGCCTTCCAGGCCGCGTAGCTGAGCCAGCGTGGCGCCCACTGGGGCTGGCACGCCAAAGCGACGTTCGTACATGCGGATCGCGACCGCTAGGCGTGTGGCGTCGTCAGCCCACGCCCGGGTCTGACGTTCTAGCCACGCAGTCGTGAGTGAGTCGGGCAGAATGCCGGCGTAGCACCGCACCCCACCGGAGCCGACACAGACCATGCTGGTGCCGTGGCGGGCGATGGTAGCCATCGCAGGCTGCGTGATGGATGTCCCTGGTCCGAGCAGAATGCATGACAGCGCCGCGATAGGGAGGTAGATGCGGTCCGTTCCACGCGAGCTGTCGATGAGCGCACAGACTCCGGTGTCGTCCTGGACGACGCGCACCACGTCGAGGTAGAGAAAGCTTAGGCTGTCGGCGACGCGAGGCAGCATGACGAGCGTCGGTGCGGCCAGGCGTCGCCGAGCCGACAACTGGTTCACCGGTCCACCTTGAGAGGAGCGAGGCTGAGAAGTCCACAGCCATATGACTTGCCACGTCCGATTCCTGACAGGACCGCGGCTCGTACCAGATCCGGATCGGTGATGCGAGCAACGCCATCAAACTGCGTGATTGCGTGCTTGATCTGAGCGCCGTTCTTGTTTCCTCGTGCGTCGGGAACAGGTCGGGCGATCAAACTCAGGATGTGCAGGCCGTGCTTCTCAGCTTTCCTGATCCACCACTGTTCGGCGTCTGCTCCACGAAGGGGGACGATCTGCCCCGGCTTGCCGAGATCGATCGATGAGTTTCCACGACGCTTCGAAGGATTGCCGGCAATCCGATAGCGGACCAGTGCGCCGGCATGCAGCTCCCTGAGAAATGGGTCGAGCCGCCGAGGACCCTCAGCGTCAGCGTATCCCTCCGGAAGTCGTCCGAAGTCTGGGGCAACCTGCGTTTGTACGAGAACCTGTGGGCCTCGAGCGGTGTGTTCGACGCGAAAGAGCAGTCCAGTCACACGACGGGCCTGTTCTCCGAGGTTGTCGGGAACAAGGGTCATGACCCGGCGGTGCAGGTCGTAAACATTGCGCAGGTCGTGGCGAGCAGCGCCGTGCTTCAGGTTGGGTCGCAGTCGAGATAGCCAAACGTTCACGACTCCTCCTATCCCCCCTGTCGTGCGGATCCGGCGTATTCGGCCAGCGCTGCCAGCTGGTCAACTCCATGACCACCACACAGATCTGCTGGAAGATGCTCGGTACGGACCTTGATGGCCCGCGGCCGGTATGCGCGTCGCAGCGGATCGAAACTCACGGGCACGTCCATGAGGTGAGCCCGGGCGTGAGGGTCGCGAATGTCGGTTTCATAGATGAAGTCCACCGCAACCGTGTCACCGGTGTGTGGCCGCTCTCTGCTAAGGGGCACCTGTCGTTTGAGCGCGCGAACTGGGTCGGTGAGGCCACTTGCAAGGAGGATCGGCTCAGCCGGCGGGCAAGAGCGCCGCCCAAGATAGGGTGCCCACGTCGGGTGGCGTAAGGCAGCGCTGAGTTCGTGAATGAGCTCATCCGGTCCTTCAACAGCGACGGTGAACGCCGCATCGGCGAGATAGTGCCGATGTGACACGACGGTCCCCTTGCCCTCTTCGCGCCTATCGCCTCGGGCGGTGGGAACTGTCTGGTCGCGGGGAAGTCCGCCACCGACCGTGTGGAAGTCGGTAAGCAGGACTCCAGGCCGGTCCACGCGGACCGTAAGCCGTAGGTGAAAAAAGTCTGCGAGCCCGGTCGTACGGGGACGGCCTTGTGCCGCTGCAAGGAGGCCGAGAATTCCAGATCGCGTGGGGTAAGGTTGGGTGTCACGTTCCCCAAATGTGCTGTGTTCGCCCCACGATTGCAGCGGCGCGGCTAAACGCAAAATCAGGCCGGACACAGTCACCCCCGGTCCCTGAACGCCGTGTCGACAGCCGCGATGACCAGCTCGCGGAACGAGCTTAGCTTGTTGCCGAGGCTGTCGAACGGCTTCGAGTCGATGCTGACGTGCCCGTGGTAGGCGATACCGTCGGTGCCCCACATCTCGTGCAGGACAGACGCGTAATCGGCGAGCTGCTGACGAGACGGCTCGGCCAAGCCTCCAGCCTCCCAGCCAGCGCGGACAGGCCGTTCGAATGCAGCAGCAAGTGAGACGGGTCGGTCGCTTCGCACCGCGATGTAGGCGAGATCGGGTAGCGTGTGAGGAGCTGTTGCGGTTCGCTTTCCGGATGGCATCGCGGTAGCGAACGCGGAAAGGAACCGCTCGGTCAGGCCCCGTGCGACAGCCGCGTCATCATCGAGGTTATCGATCAGGTCCCGAACGTTGACTGTCGCGTAGCGATAGAACACGCCCGCGCTGAACTCTGCTGAGTTCATGTGGCCGCTACCGGTCTCGTCGCTCGAGAGCTTGTCGTCGACAGCAGTGAAAAAATCGACCTCGGTGTCTGTCGCGTGAGTAGTGAAAGCGTGCGCGACCTGCACTGCGCCGTCGACCTTTCCATCCGGCAGCTCGGCTAGCATGCGACCAAACAATGCGATTGTGCCGGTACGTCCGATCAGCAGGTTGCGCACCTCTTCCTGAGTGAACGGCGGCTTCTGCTCCTTACCTGAGGCGTATGCACGCTCGAGGGCGCCTCGCTCACGGCGGGCAAGTGCGGCCAGTCCGTCGAGCGAAGACTCGGGAAGGAACAACAGCACCGACGTGTAGCCGCTGTTCTCCAAGGAGAGACCCTCGTCCTCTCCGTTGCTCTTCTTGCTCTTGGAACGCTTGGCGCCGGCTGCGACCAAGAGCTGGCGGGCGGCGTAGTCTGCGAGCTCCCTCGGCCAGCCTTCCTTGCACAGCCTCTCGGCGACCTCGACGACCACCTTGCGTGTGCGAATCGCCTTGTCAGGCAGCTGGTCTTCCAATGCTTGCCGTGTCGCGCGCTTCCAGCACTGGCTTGACACACGGGTGCGGTTGACGCCCCCGTATGTGAGAGATTTCGGTGATCCAAGGTCGTCGCGGTTCAAATTAGCGTATGGAATGGTCTGCAGAAGATGAATGTCTACGAACCGAGAAGAAGTAGTCATTGGAAATCCTTCCTACTCGAAAGAATGCGCGGTCGAGACTTCGTCGAAGTTGCGTGTAGCTCGGAAGTTTCGATAGTAGCTTTGTAGCCACCGCTTCGCGATTTTGTCACGATAGCGGTCCCAGCCGATTAAATCCTTCAGCAGCTGCTCCCAGGAGATGCGGATCCCAGCTGCCTGAAGCTGAGCTATAGCACGCGGCAGCTGCCTGTGCACGCCATCGACACTCTGCCTGCAGAGGAGGTGGAGGCGAGCCGTACTCGTCTCCTCGCGCATGACCCCAGTACGAACCGCTTCGGCGAACGAAGCTCCAAGGTTGGCGGGGGCGTCGAACATCTCGTCATCGGTGGGTGTATCGGTTTGCCCTCTTGGCTGGTTGGCCAGTAACGCGGCTACCGTGTAGTACGCGCGCTCGAGCGCTGGCCGAGGACGATCAGGAAGCCAGGGAGCGACAACGATGTGCATCTGTGGCGCCTCTTCAGGGGTGCGTCCCACTCCCCTGCGTAGGGCGGCACGGGCACCTGGGTCACGGATCGCGTGGCGAATATATGTCAGGAATTGATTGTCGTCACGACTATTTTCGTGTACAGGTTGGAGGGCTGTCATTTGGAGCCTCCTGTCGTGGCTCTCGCGCGGCTCTTCGAGGGTGACGGAAACAGCAGGTGCCTCCGCGTATATACCGCGTGGGCACCTCGAGGACTTCGACAAGCAGTATCGGTTATCTCGTCATACACCTCGGATGCGATACGAGAAAAAGTCATGCCAGCTTCGTCGAAACGGCGTTCGTTGAGAATCTGCCAAAAAACGCGTTCCGCGCGAGGCCAGTACCTGGAGGTGGCTACTGAAACCCACGGTCCTTCCGACTTATCTGATTGGCGAGTGAAGTCTTTCCAGGCCTCGCGGAGTGTGCGGCTAAGTTGCCGCTGTGACTCTTCAGCGGCGAGCCGTGTGCGCGCGATCCCTCGTGCCATTTCTGGATCACGTTCCTGAGCCCACTTCAGTATGGGTGGAGTGATCGCGACGAACCACCCATAATCTTTCGCCCCCCGGCCCTGATCGAATCCAAACGCACGTACCCGCAGCGCATCGAGTACAGCGAGAGGAAGACTGCTGCTCTGTAGCAGCACTCGAGGTCTTCGGGCTCGTCGGGTATCGGTTCCATCAGCGACAAGCGCGTCCAGATCTCGCCACAACGCTCGGTGATTGCTTGCCGGGCGCGCATGCAGATCACCTGGGCCAGCGACATGGTGAATAAGGTACGGGTCCTCGACCTTGCTCGCGTCAGCGCGAAATGCCCAAGTGAGGCGAGCACCGAGGACGTGACTGCCACTCTGGTCGGGGGTGAGGAGGATGGCGTGGCGGGCCCGGTTCGTCAGGGCGGAGACGAACCCGCCAGGGATCGGGGGACTCCCGAGGGGATCCGGCAGTGTATCCATCTCCCATGGTGCGAGGTCTTCCTGACCTCCACGATGGGTTCGAAGATTTCCAGGGTGAACGAGACCGGCGAGCAGTGATTGGAACAAGGTCTCGCCGACCGGGTGGAAAGATAAGGTGCCACGCAGTGGACCTGCCTGAGTATCGTCCTTGCGCAAGCCGTCGACCTCTCGGGTAGAGCAGCCACCAGGCGCACCGTAGTACAGCTGCGCGACCAGATGCCAGGCTGCTTCACTAGGCGGCAAGGGGTCCAGCTTGTGATCGTGGTGGTGGTCGAACCACACTTGGTTATTCCCGTTGCTGCGGGAGAACACCAGCTTGTTCACCCCGGCATCATTTTTGCACTGGGTCTTCAACCGGGGATCCTGGAGCCACGGACGCTCGGGATGGAACAGGTCGAATCGCGATGCCCAGCGATCGAAGTACGCGTCGACCACTTGAGGATCGAAGCCGCTGGAGGAGGTAATGAGGTCATTGCGCCTCCTGCTCCACGTGTTGAAGTCAAGGTTGGTGTCGTCGAGCCCAGTGATGCGTGCCGTGATGGCATACAGGATGCGCCAGATGCCGGACGCCGCTGGCGGAACCGGGATCGCTAGGTCTGCGATGTCGTGGGCTGTGCTGAACAGCTCCCGTAGACCTACTTGCTGGAGCGATCCGTGGCGAATGATTGGCAACCAGGGTTCGGTCGTAAGGTCGAACGACGGCTGGGTCATCGATGTTCGCCCCTTCGATGCGTGACGACGAGCCCGAGTTCCGGGTCGAGCCGTACAGCGACGCCGTTGATATGTGCGGCTGTGTATCGACCCTGCGTCCATGACTGAGGCAGAAGTACGACGTCGCTGAGCCACGGGTCGTCCTGCCAACTCTCGGGAAGTGGATTGGCTTCGGCCAAGATGCGAGCCCACCTGTCGGCAGGTGCAGGGACCGTGTAGCTGAGGATTTGTCGCACTTCGTCTCGGGTGAAACGGCCCTTTGGGTCGCTGCCATGCTCTGGCATAGCCTTGGTGCGGGAGGCGTCGAGCCACCGACTGCCGTCTTCATTAACGAACAGCGGAAGGATCCGGAGCGAATCGGCACCCAGCCGTGTTGCGATCAATCGATCGTCGATGTCGCCGTAGCTGAGTTCGTGGAGATCGCCGACGTCGTACGGCCGCGGAATCGCAACGAATTGAGCGAGTTGCTCCTGGGCGAGCTCATCAGCAAGGCGTGCGGTGTCCAAATCCGACAGCCATTCATCGGCGACCGTAAAGTCGCCGTACACCTGATCGACTAAGCCTTGCACGTCATCCGGAACGCGAATCGAGGTATCGGCACGGGATGAGAGAAGCCGGTTGGTCCGCTCCAGGAGTGACGTGTCATACACATTACCCCAGGAGCGAGGAACGGCAAGGACACCCGCTTGATCTACGGGCGTCAGTACCGCCAGTCGTGGTGTGGCCGCCCATGCTGGGCGTATACGGTTGGGATGCCGGTGGCAGCGGCCCGCGCGTTGAAGAAGCAAGGCAAGCGGTGCGAGATCGCTCACGAGGAAGTCAAAGTCAAGGTCCAGGGACTGTTCGACGACTTGGGTGGCGACCAAGATCGTTGCTCTGGGTCGCTCGGCTGTGCTCTTGCCGAACCAACGTTCGACCTGTGCGATGCGTTCGGCGCGATCCCACTGCGGAAGTCGAGCATGAAGTAGAAGCATCGTCACGGGCTTGTCGGCAAGTCGGCGGCACAGCACGGTGTAGGTCTCTTGGGCGTCGGCGACCGTATTGCATACAACGAGTGCGGAGCCGCCCTCCTCCACCAGTGGTGTGAGCATCCGCTCCATTAGCTGTATGCGGTCTCCGGGTTGGTACGCATGTATTTCTACTGCAAGATCGCGAACTTGTGTAGTCCTTACCTGCTGCCCGGTGACTTCGCCGGTAGTCGCGTCGGCATACATCCATCCCGGGTAGGTCAGGTCACCCAGCTGCACGCTCCGGTTGGGTGCTGCGCCCTCAAGGTAGGCGCGAATCAGGCCTTTTCCGACGCGCGCCGGCAGTGTGGCTGACAGCAGTACCGCTGGCACTCCCATGGAGCCGAGCCAGGTAAGTGTCCGTCGCAACAGCGCTTGCATATAGGCGTCGTAGGCGTGGGCTTCGTCCACGATGAGGACTTTGCCAGCCAGGCCTAGCATCCTTAGCGCGTTGTGTCGCGAGCGCAGCACAGATGTGAGTACCTGGTCGATCGTTCCGACGGCCAAAGGTGCCAGTACTCCACGGCGCCGCCCTCGCAACCACTGCGTCGGCGTCGTTTTTGAGTTGTCCCCTCTGGATTCATCCTCACTCACGATGCGCCCTTCCTGGGACGTGTCGGCGGTAGTGTCGGATAGCCAGGCGGTGCTGTGCAAGAGCGTGAGCGGTGCCGATTCCGTGAGGCATTTGCTCGCGTACGCGGCCACGCGGCGGTGCATCTGGTCCGCGGTCGCCATGGTCGGAAGAGCTACAAACAGACCAGGTGTTCCGGCCGCGTCGCCGAGCAGTCTTGCCGCGAACAGCGCCGCCTCGGTCTTTCCCTCACCGGTCGGTGCCGTCACTAGCAGCACACCCGGCCCACGTACCAACCTCGGCAGGACTTCCTCGATCGACGCCTGAAGCGGACGTGGAGAGCAGTCGAACGTCTCCTGGAAGGTGCCTTGGCGCATTGCCACACGTGCTAGGCCTGCACTACGGACAAGCTCCGGAGCGAGTTCTCGCGAGCGGAAGAAGTGGCTCGCAACCGTCTGAGCGTCAAGGTGACCATCGTCGGGCAGGGTCAACTTGGCCATGCGTAGGGCGAGGAACGACTCCTGGCTCGCCAACCAGTCGGCCACCACGGTGACGCCAGTGATGAGCACGGCTGCTTCGACGTCTATTTGGGGCGGAGGCGTTGGGCATCCGAGCAAGTGGTGCAACAGCTCGAACAGCGCCATACGCTGTTCGTGCCATGGCCCGTCACCCAACTCCGGCGCCATGGCGAGGCCGAACTTCCGGAACTGAGGACTAAGCGGCTCGTGAAAACGTCCATGATGGCCACCTAGGAGCTGGGCGATCCGATGTGCCGGTGAGTCGACCCAACTCGCTTCGTCGAGCCGATAGCCACGCTCATGGAGCAGTAGCCCCAAGACCAGGTGGGTTGCCCGATCGTGGCTCAGCCGGTCGATCGGCTCACCAGCCGGATAGCGGCCGCCAGTAACCAAAGCGGTGAACAGCGCGGAATCGAGGGCCTGGAATGACGGGGTCGCTTTGCCGATGTCATGCAGCGCCGCCCACAGTGCTATGAGTCGGCCAGCGAGATCCTCATCGGTCAAGCCGAGTCCCCTGGTGATCCGACGTCGTTGTCCAGACGTCAGCACCAACTCCCAGAGGGCTAGGGCAACCGCCGCGACATCCACCAAGTGGCAGATCAGCGGGTAGTGCCGCAAGGACAGATCACGTGGCAGATTACGCGACTTCCCCCACAACAACCCATCCACGCCGGCCGGCGCCGCGCCCGCATGCGCAGGTCGCGGCGGCCTGGGCGAGACATCCCGCAAGGTCATGTCCTTCTATCTACAAGAGGGCACCGACAATTCAGCCCTTCGGAAGCCATCCATGGCCCGGACGAGGGAAGGCGTGGGCAGAGACCAGCGAGGCTGTGCCGCCCGTCTCCTTCCACTCGGGGAGGGAGGCGGGTAAAGTCCCAGGTCAGGAAGTGTCCTCCCCACGCACGTGGGGGTGAGCCCGCAACATCAACACAGACAGACGCAGCGCGGCGGTCCTCCCCACGCACGTGGGGGTGAGCCGACGACCGGGAAACCGACGACCGGGAAACCGACGTCCTCCCCACGCACGTGGGGGTGAGCCGTCGCGGATGGGCCGAATGGATGGAAGGCGATTGTCCTCCCCACGCACGTGGGGGTGAGCCCTACGCGGAGAACCTCGACCGGAACGTGCGGATGTCCTCCCCACGCACGTGGGGGTGAGCCGTCGACATCACGGCGGCCGTCCTTCAGGGAGGGGTCCTCCCCACGCACGTGGGGGTGAGCCCGTGATCGTCACGTCGCATTTACGTTCGTCCGAGTCCTCCCCACGCACGTGGGGGTGAGCCGGCTGTCCACCGAGCAGCTCCGGGAGCTCCTCCGTCCTCCCCACGCACGTGGGGGTGAGCCGCCTCCCGAGGGGCCTCCGGGTGGGTGGTCTCCGTCCTCCCCACGCACGTGGGGGTGAGCCGCCAGTCTTCGGCACGCCAGGTGATCTGTTGGGGTCCTCCCCACGCACGTGGGGGTGAGCCCTCCAGGTCCCACAGCCCCAACCGACCCCGGTAGTCCTCCCCACGCACGTGGGGGTGAGCCGACGCCGGTGACGGTGCCGCCCGCTGAGGCGAGGTCCTCCCCACGCACGTGGGGGTGAGCCGTAGTCACCCACCTGGCAGCGCCTGTAGACGCTGTCCTCCCCACGCACGTGGGGGTGAGCCGACGCCGGTGACGGTGCCGCCCGCTGAGGCGAGGTCCTCCCCACGCACGTGGGGGTGAGCCTCCTCCTCCAGGCGGCGGCGCTCCTCCTCAGCCGTCCTCCCCACGCACGTGGGGGTGAGCCGTAGCCGGCCGTCGCGGCGGGGATCGCCACCGCGTCCTCCCCACGCACGTGGGGGTGAGCCCCAGCGGTCCGGGTCGGCGGCGCCCCAACAGTCGTCCTCCCCACGCACGTGGGGGTGAGCCGTAGGTCAGGATGTCGAACGGGTTGAGCGAGCCGTCCTCCCCACGCACGTGGGGGTGAGCCCCAGGAACCGCTCGCCAGGCTCGAACAGGTCGTGTCCTCCCCACGCACGTGGGGGTGAGCCGGACCACCATGCTCGCGTCGATCGCCCGCCTCCGTCCTCCCCACGCACGTGGGGGTGAGCCGACGGTTGGTGCACGTCTGCCGAGCGGGTCGCGGTCCTCCCCACGCACGTGGGGGTGAGCCCCGTGCTGTTTTTCACCCTCGAACGCAACGAGAGTCCTCCCCACGCACGTGGGGGTGAGCCGTCCTCGCGGGATCCGCCGGTGTGCCGCTCGTGGTCCTCCCCACGCACGTGGGGGTGAGCCGGCCATCAGGCCTTTCGCCTTTGCGCAGGTCATGTCCTCCCCACGCACGTGGGGGTGAGCCGTCAGGGCTGGCGGCCACGAGTGGCTCAAGCTCGTCCTCCCCACGCACGTGGGGGTGAGCCGTCAAAAGGGCGGCTACCACGCCCGCCGCACCAGTCCTCCCCACGCACGTGGGGGTGAGCCGGCCGACGAGATGATCGCCGACGGGGACATCGGGTCCTCCCCACGCACGTGGGGGTGAGCCGCAAGTGCAGTGCAATTGCAGGGCTGATTCATAGTCCTCCCCACGCACGTGGGGGTGAGCCGTACTCCATCGGCTGGTGGGCCGCGTGGGTGCTGTCCTCCCCACGCACGTGGGGGTGAGCCGTGGGCTCTGGTGTCAACGGGGAGAGCCACGGCGTCCTCCCCACGCACGTGGGGGTGAGCCGTCGCACACGTAGGTCTGACACCAGTAGCAGAGGTCCTCCCCACGCACGTGGGGGTGAGCCGCGCTGTGGTGACGAGTGGGGCCGGGACGAGGGGTCCTCCCCACGCACGTGGGGGTGAGCCGTACCTGAAGGGTGACGGTGACCGGCCGCTGCTGTCCTCCCCACGCACGTGGGGGTGAGCCGCAGCTGCTGAACGACAAGGGTGTGCGCCGCTTGTCCTCCCCACGCACGTGGGGGTGAGCCGTTCCGGATGTGGATCGAGGACCGTCGGCGGGAGTCCTCCCCACGCACGTGGGGGTGAGCCGCCTCTTAACCGCCTGCCGTACGGCGATACGCGGTCCTCCCCACGCACGTGGGGGTGAGCCGGCGTGGAACTCGATCTGGCGTACGACGTTGTCGTCCTCCCCACGCACGTGGGGGTGAGCCCTGAAAGCGGCGCACCCGGACATGACCACCAGCGTCCTCCCCACGCACGTGGGGGTGAGCCGCCGCTCACACTGCTCGGCTACGGCGCGACGATGTCCTCCCCACGCACGTGGGGGTGAGCCTCCAGAGCTTTTGGATACCTCACGTGTCCGTAGGTCCTCCCCACGCACGTGGGGGTGAGCCGGTCGCCGAGCTGGAGAAGAAACTCGACGAGCTGTCCTCCCCACGCACGTGGGGGTGAGCCGTCCGACGACGACGCGGTGGCGCGTTGGGGGCGGTCCTCCCCACGCACGTGGGGGTGAGCCGTAGCCCTCGCCGCCCTTCGGGAGCATCGGCGTGTCCTCCCCACGCACGTGGGGGTGAGCCGTTGGACCGCGGGCTCGAATGGGAGCCCGGATCGTCCTCCCCACGCACGTGGGGGTGAGCCCCTGCCCGAGGTCGACACCCCGTTCGCGATCGGGTCCTCCCCACGCACGTGGGGGTGAGCCCGCCCAGATCGCGGCGGCACTGACCGCCATGGGGTCCTCCCCACGCACGTGGGGGTGAGCCGAGGTACGCATCTGGTCGATAGCGCGCTCCGACGTCCTCCCCACGCACGTGGGGGGTGAATCCGCGCATCGGGTCATCACCAATGATCGCGCCGGACAGTCGTCACTAGCGGGTGCCGGCATCCGCCGTGGGGTTCGGGGTCATGCATGCATGGGACCCCGGGTAGGTATGTACCGAGCGACGTCGCACCTATGTGGTCATGCACATCGCGGCCGCTCTTGCGATCGTCGCTGCTGACGAGGTACGGGGCTGTGACCGAGCCTGGACCGACCGACGAGGAGCGTCGATGACGACCCAACCGGACAGCACGGGCCGAGGGCTCGTGTTGCCCGGACTGGTGCTCGGACTCGGGCTCGGCGGTTTCGTCGACGGGATCGTCCTCCACCAGCTACTGGAGTGGCATCACATGCTCTCCGGCTGGTATCCGGACACCACCGGTGCGCACATGCGGATCAACATGGTGGCGGACGGGCTGTTCCACCTGGCTTGCCTGCTGCTCGTCACGCTGGGCCTGGTCTTCCTCGTCCGCTCAGCGCGACATCTCGGTGGACCCTCCGCGGCTCGCCGGTTGTCGGGGTGGATGCTCGCCGGCTGGGGTGTGTTCAACCTGCTGGAGGGGACAGTCGACCACCAGGTCTTAGGCGTTCACCACGTCCGGTCCGGGCCGCACCAGACGGCGTTCGACGTGGCGTTTCTCGTGTTCGGAGCGCTGCTCGTGCTGGTCGGGCTCGTGCTCGCTCTCCGCGGGCGTCAGCACTCTGCCTGAGCGGTGAGCTGGGATCGCCGGACGGCCCGTCTCCCGCAGTGCCTACTTGCGCGGGCGGAACCCGAGCCGCTCCCGGAAGCTCGGCTTGTGCTCAGCCCCGCGTTGCTGGGGGATGTCCTGGCCGCGAGCCTCACCTGTCGGCGTCTCAGCGGCACGGGTCTCGCCGGTCCGGGTCTCACCCGCGTGCGTCTCGCCGGTGGCGGGTGCCTCGCGACCACGCGCCGCTTCCTCGCCACGAGCGGCCTGTGCGTGCCGGCGCTCGTGCTCCGCGCGCAGTTTCTCGGCCTCCCGCCTGGTCTGCTTCAGCTCCCTCCGCGACCGTCGGCTGCGCACATTGGCACCGCGAATCATGGCGAGCCCGAGCATGCCGACCGCACCCACGACGATGCCGAAGAGGAACAACCAGCCGCTCGCGCCACCGACCGGGACGCCGAAGATCGAGAAGCCCATGCCGCTGAGGTTGGTGAGAACACCGACCAGGCCGACAACGAGAGCAGCCAGCAGCAGGAGAACTCCGAGGACAATCATGATTTCCTCCGCCCGCTGTGAGGTTCGCGGAACGGCCGCTGGGTGAGGCGAGTCAGCGCCAACGCTGGCCTCGTGTCGTCGCTGGCACCCCTGTGAGGTCGCCAAAACCCCGCGACGCACTGCCAGTCAAACTCTGAGCCACCGAGCACGTCAAGGCCATTCAGCCCGCATCGCGGAAAGGTCGCGACCAATCCGCACGCCTGTCGGGACCGGGACCTCTGGCCCGAACCGGTCGAGGGTTTCCGATATCGGGCGCACGTCTCGATTGACGCCTGCGTCGAGGCGTGCGACAAAGAGTCCACCCTTGCAACGTTGAAATACACGGTGACTCCGACGCCGGTGCCCATGCCCGGTCGCACTGAGGCCCTCCCCGTTCCGCGGCCTCCTCGGCGACGCACGCGTTCTGGAGGCGACAGTCATGGTCAATCCGCGCCGACAGCACGGACGACTCAGCCGACGAGACCTCGTCCAGGCTGGGGGAGCACTCCTCGCCACCGTCTCCCTGGTGGGCTGCGAGGCGCTGAGCACCAAGCCCGCAACACGGCGCGAGCCGAGCCGCAACAGCGCAACGAGGACCAAGGAGGCGCCTGAGCTCGCCGAGCAGGTCAAGGCGGGAAAGCTTCCGCCGCTCAAGGAACGCTTGCCTGAGAACCCACTCGTGCTCGAACCGGCGCAGGAGATCGGCGCCTACGGCGGTCGTTGGCGTACCTTCATCCAAGGCATCGACGGCGCGTCGGTCTACGAGAACATCGGCTATGAGCCCTTAGTCCGCTGGACTCCCGACTTCACCGGGATCATGCCCAACATCGTGGAGTGGGAACGCAGCGACGACGGTCGCGAGTACGTCTTCCACTGCCGCCGTGGCATGAAGTGGTCCGATGGCGAGCCGTTCACCGCCGCCGACATCGCCTTCGCCTACGAGGATGTCATCAGCAACGAGGACCTGTTTCCGGTCTTCCCCGAGTGGTTGGCGCCAGGCGGCAAGCCGGCGGAGTTCGAGCTAGTGGACGAGCTCACGTGCCGGTTCGTCTTCGCCAAGCCGCACGCGTTCTTCCTTGAGCACCTGGCGAGCCCGCACGGCAACTTGCTCGGCGCGACGCCTAAGCACTACCTGGAGCGATTCCACAAGAAGTACAACCCAGAGATCGATTCCCTCGTCAAGAAGGAGAAGCTGGAGGACTGGAACCAGCTCTACTTCGGCAAGGGTGGCGACGGACCTGCGGGGCTCGCGCTCTGGCAGAACCCGGAGCTTCCCGTGCTGCTGCCGTGGACGGTCGCGACACCGCTGACCACTGACCGGCTCGTCTGCAAGCGAAACCCGTACTACTGGAAGGTGGACCCGGAGGGCAACCAGCTCCCGTACCTCGACGAGGTCGAGATCGAGGTGATCACCAACGCGGAGACGGCGACGCTGCGGACGAGCAACGGCGAGTTCACGCTGCCGTCCACCGACGTGCTGACCCCGCAGAACAAGCCCGTCTACGCCCGCAATCAGGAGAAGGGCGACTACCGCATCATCGAGCAGAACACCTCCGACATCAACGCCGGTGTCATCTGCCTGAACCTGACGCACAAGGACCGCGCGATGCGGGAGGTCTTCCAGAACAAGGACTTCCGCATCGGGCTGTCGTACGCGATCAACCGCGAGGAGCTCATCGCCGCGGTGCACCAGCGGCAAGGTGAGCCGTATCAGTCCGCGCCACGGCCGGAGTCGGAGTACTACGACGAGAGGTTGGCCAAGCAGTACACCGAGTACGACCCCGACCTGGCCAACGAGTACCTGGACCGGGCCGGCTACCGGCAGCGCGACTCCGACGGGTTCCGCCTCCGGCCCGACGGTAAGCGGATCTTGTTCACGCTCGAGCTGCCGGGCTCCGGTTTCGACCCGACCTACCCGTCGACCGCCAACCTGGTCGCGCAGTACTTCGAGAAGGTCGGCGTGCAGATGCGGGTGCAGCCTCAGGGTGGTCCGCTGTTCTGGGAGCGGCTGTTCGCTAACGAGCACGACGCCGTGATGTACAGCGCGGAGAACGGCCTGCGCGACGCCATCCTGGACCCGGGATGGTTCTTCCCGATCGGCGGACGGTGCTACTACGCACGCCTCTGGGCGGATTGGTACGCCAGCGGAGGGAAGAGCGGCGAGGAGCCACCGCCGGCGCCGCGCCGACAGATGGAGATCTACGACCAGATCAAGACGACACCCGACTTGGACAAGCAACGCGAGCTGTTCGCCGAGATCCTGCGGATCTCCGCCGAGGAGTTCTACTGCATCGGTACCGTCCTCATCGCGAGCCGCTACACCATCGCGCAGAACAAGGTCCGCAACATCCCCGAGCCGATCCCTGAGGGCTCGCTCTACCCGGACCCGGCCCCGATCGGCCCTGAGCTGCTCTACATCAGGGAGTAGGCGCGCTACCACGACGCCGAGCGCGCTGACCGTCCGCACGCCGCACCAGGCGGGACCAGCGGGTGAGCGGGTGTTGTGCTGCGCCACCTGCTTCGGCCACGCCACAAAAAGGCCCGCTCACGTTCGGCCTCCCCACCACGCTGGGACACGGTGTCGAGCCAGGTCAGGGAGAGCGCGCCGGGGCATACGGCGTCCGACGGCCCCTGCCAGCGCGGGAGGATGGCGTCAGCTTCTCGGCTGCTCCACCTCCTCGAGGAGCGGGAGCGTCTCGACGTCGGGGATCTCGACGAGATACGGGTTGCCGTAGCCGCGAGGGTCGCTCGTGTAGAGGATCTGGCGGCCGTCTGGGCTCACGCGCGGATGCACGTGGACGGCCTGGATGTGGAACGACCCTCGGTGCCGGAGGAGCACGCGTGGACCCTCGTAACCGTGCTCGGTGAGGCGCCACAGCAGCAGGAACGGCCGGTCGCGGTTGCCGTCGCCGACGATGAGGTTCAGGTCGTTGCTGTGGAAGTGCGTCGAGGTGTGGGAGAGCGGGTACTCGCCGACGGTCGTGTTGTCGTAGCGCACCGCACCGTGGAACGGGCTGCCTCCCTCGGTCCAGCCGTGGTAGCCCACGTGCTCGCCGTCGGCGAACCAGTACTCATGCCCCACCCGCTCGTTCGGCGCCGTCGGACGCAGCTTCCACACCTCGCCCGTGTCGAGGTCGAGCATCCAGATGCGGTGGTCGACCAGGTGCCAGGGGCCCTCGTGGCAGAAGGTGAGCAGGTTCGGCCGGGTCGGCGAGGTGTTGACGTGGCCGATCCAGCTGTCCTCCTCCCACACCACGCTCGGCTCGCCGCCGTCCGTGGGGACGCGAACGATCTGGCACCGAGGCTTGGCCGCCCAGTACTCCCGCATGCCGACGTAGCCGGCGCCGAGGTCCATCGGGATGCGGTCGGAGAGGTCCTGGCCGATGTTGACGCAGACGTAGGCGCCGTCGGCGGTGACGTTGGTCTGGCCGCCGCCATGGAACCCGTCCGGGACGGTGTAGAGGGTGCGTTCCTCCAGCGTCTCGAGGTCGATCGCGACGAGCGTGTTCCGCCACCAGAAGTACGCCTCGGGGCGCACGGGGTTGACGCTCGTCGACTGGAACGCGCCTGAGCCGGAGCCTGGCGGTTCCTCGAGGTCGGTGAGCTGCCGGTACTCGCCGGTTCGGAGGTCGAGGCTGTAGAGGTTGCTCGACCCGCCCCGGTCGGAGCCGAAGAGCAGCTGCTGGTTGTCGTCGTACCAGCCGGAGTTGGTGAAGTACAGGTGGTGGCTGTGGGCCTTGTGGTCGGTGAGCTGGAGGGTCTTCACCCCCGTGGTGAGATCTTCCACCTCGTGCCACTCGGGCCCGAACAGGTCACCTTTGGCCATGTCGACGGTCTCCTAACGACGCTCGATGAAGTACTGCTCCGGGTTCGACGGACCTGGGCTCGGCCAGATGAACGACGCCGGCATCTCCTCGGGGACGTTGTGAAAGTCGTTCTTGACGATGCCGTAGCTGGGCGGGGCGAGACTGATCCCGATGTGATAGAAGAACTCCTTCGCCAGGCGCAGGACCTGCCTCATCAGCTCGTCGCGCTGCTTGGGGTCGACCGTCTCCCGCACCCGCCGGTAGAGCTCCATCTGGCGGCGTACCAGCTCCGGTGGTCGCTCGCCGGCCTGTCCGTTCGTCTCGTACCACTGCATCCACAAGGGCGCGTAGTTGATGGACTCGAACCGTGACGGGAAGAACCAGTCGGTCCGCAGGAGCGGCTCCAGCTTGCCGCCGCCCTCCGCACCCCACGCCGTCGCGTCGTGGGCGTTCGCGCGTCGGCGCTCCTCGAACAGCGCCCGGTCCTCGGGCCGGTTGAGCATCTCGATGCCGACCTCGCGCCAGTACGCCCGCACGAGCTCGAGCGGGTCGGTCTGCGAGCTCGGGCCCCCGATGTGCTCGACCGCGATCGTGATGCGCCGGCCGTCCGGACCGAGGCGGAAACCCGCGCTGTCGCGCTCGGTGAGGCCGGCCCGGTCGAGGTACTCGTTCGCCAGGTCGGTGTCGTACTCGGTGTACTGCTTGGCCATCTCCTCGTCGTAGAACGGCGAGTCCGGACGTGGCGCCACCTGGTAGGGCTCGCCCTGCCGTAGGTACACGACGTCGATGATCTCCTGCCGGTTGATGGCGTGGGACAGCCCGACCCGGAAGTCGCGGTTGCGGAAGATCTGCCGCTTCACCGGGTCCCGGTGGTTGAGGTTGAGGGCGATGGCGAACGTGACACAGTTCGTCGGAACCTCGTCGAAGAACCGGAAGTCGCCGGACTCACGTGCGCGGGCCAGCACGGGTTTGTTCGCCGGCGTGTTGATCGTCCGGTCCTGCATGTCGATCTCGCCGGACGTCGCCCGCAACGTCATCGTCTCCGGGTTGTCGATGACGGCGATCACCAAGCGGTCGATGTAGGGGAGCTGGCGGCCCTCCGGGTCCACCTTCCAGTAGTACGGGTTGCGCTCGTAGATGAGCCTCGAGCCTTCGCCGAACACCCTGACCGGCACCCACGGGTACAGCACAGGGTGCTCGGGGTTGCTCCAGACGTCGGACTTGGCCTGGAAGAGGGTCGCCCAGTGCTCGTGCCCCTCCTCTTCGGCGAGCTTGGGCGCGTCGGGGTTGTGCTTGGCGTGGAAGCGTTCGAAGTAGTGGCGCGGATACTTGGTGAGGTCCGCGGCGTAGAGGGTGGCGAGGTTCTCGAGGAAGAGGCCGTTCGGCGCGACGAACTCGAAGCGGACTGTGTGGTCGTCGACCTTCTCGATCGTCCCAGCCTCGCCGCGCACCTTGTACAAGTCGGGCCGTCCGCCCGGGAAGAGGTCGGGGTCGCCGAGGACCGAGTCGTAGGCGAAGACGACGTCGTCCGCGGTGAACGGAGCGCCGTCGGACCAGCGCATCCCTCGCCGCAGGTGGATGACGTACGCCCGGCCGTCGTCCTCGACGGTGATCTCCCGCGCGACGTTCGGGATGACCGACTCGAACGCGAGGTCCCAGCGGGTGAGGGTCTCGTAGCCGGTGATGCGCTGGAGCCACGCGGCGTCAGAGGGTCCGGTCATCGCGCTGGCCCACTCACCGCCGTAGACGCCGGGTCGCTCCACCGGCTCGACCACGAGGGGCTCCTCGGGCAGACGCTCCTCGACGGGCGGCAGCTCGCCCGCCCGGACTCGTTCGGCCAGCATGGGAGCCTCCCGTTCGTCGCCGCCGGCCCTCGAGCTCGGCGTCGACGAACGGGACGGCTCGGTCGACAACAACTCACAGCCGGTCGCCGACGTGGCGATGAGGAGAGCGCCGGCGCTTCGGAGCATGGCGCGCCGGCTCAGCGCCGGAGACGAGTCCCGAGATCCCACCGTGGCACCTCCTCGGTCGTGGGGGTGCCCTCGCAGCGTACGAGCGGGTTCGAGCGAGCCCACCCGCCGTGAGCCATCCCGGACGCGTCCCTACCGGATCTGGTCAGCGGCGTGGAGGAGAGCCAGTCCGGTGTCACAATGATCACGAACGACTACGGTCAGTGAATGGATCGGTCGTCGCTGATCGCACGCGGCGTCGTCGTGGCTGTGGGGGACGTGGTGACGCGACCAGGCTGGATCGAGGATCTCATCGCCGAGGTGGAGACGCTGTATCAGGCGCAGGGCGGCGACCGACGGGCGAGCGACGTCACAGACCTGCGAAAGGACAAGCCCGTTACGCGTGCCCCAGCGAAGGGACCTGGCTGGTACGTCGTGACGGTGAGCGCTTCGTACGACGACGGACGGCTCGACGAGGCGGTCCTCGCCCCAGCGGAGGGGACAAACACCGAGTCGTACCACGTCATCGAGAGCGAACGGGATGGCAACCAGCTCTTCCTCCACGTCCTCGAGAGCGCACCGGAGGACGGGCTCTACCTCTGGCTGAAGCCAGTCGACTCGGCCCGACTCACCAAGTCTCTCCTCGACCGTCTTCGGGCCATGGAGACGACGCGGCTGCTGGAGCGCTTCCACAACGGAGAGCTCGATGACGTCCCGACACGCAAGGATGCGCCGGACGAGCTGGACGAGGCACAGCAGAAGGCCTGGGCGGCGTGTGTCTCCGATGGCTTGCACGCGGTCTGGGGGCCACCCGGCACGGGGAAAACACAGGTCATCGCACGCGCTTTGGCCACCCTGGTCGCTCAGGGACGGCGTGTGCTCCTGGTCTCCGGGACCAATGTCGCCGTGGACAACGCGGTGGAGCGCGTGGTCGACATCGTCAACCCCGCCCCAGGCATCGTGGTCCGGGTTGGCACCCCCCATATCTCCACAGTCGCTCACGACGCTCGCGTGTCCCTGGCAGCTTTGGTCCGCGAGCGTCAGGAGCGCTTCGAACGCCAGCGAACGGAGCTTCAGCGGCGGATCAAGGAGCTCCGCGCAGATCCCCGTATCGCTCGGCTACGGGAGGCGGAGCGGGTCGTTGGCGCCTTCGACGAAGGCGAGCTGACGGGGGCACGCGAGCGCGTCGCCAAAGGACGCGACATTGACGAGCTCAGAGCGGCGATCGGCCGCACGCAGCGGCGCATCGACCAGGACCGGGCCCGGCTCGCGGACATCGAACAGGCCGTCCGGGAGGCCAGAGCCCGCTACGAGGAGACGGCGCCAGCGCGGTCCGTGTTCGCCAAGGTGACGGAGCTGTCGGAAGAGCTCGACCACTATGCCGGGACACGCGACCGAGCGCACGCCACGGTCGTGCGTCTTCGAGACGACATCGACCGGCTCGAGCGGGAGCAGCGCTCCTACGACTCCGACGGTCTCCTCGCTCGATGGCGGAACCGGTCGAAGGTGCGGTACCAGCGTCAAGAGCTGCACCGACTTCGCAACGCCTTGCGCGAAGCCGAAGACCGGTACCGGGAGGCCGAAAAGCTCTCCCAGCGTGCCGACGAGCGGCTACGACCGCGCATCGATGGACTCCTCCGTAGCGTCCACCCGTGGACCGAAGCGGCAGTGGAGGAGCGGCACACCACGCTGCGGCGGCAGGAGGAGCTGTTCCAAGCCCAGTCCGCTCGTATCGAGGCGGCGACCCGCGAGCTGACCGCGATGAAGGAGCGGCTCGCGCGGCTCGAAAGCCAGCCGCAGGCCACATCGGCCGATCACGATCTGCTCGAGCGCGCTCAGCGGGAGGGCTATGACGAGCAGCGGGCACAACTACCGGCGCTCCGCGCGACCGCGAACGAGGTTCTTGCCGAGATCGACCAGCTGGAGCGTCGGCACGAGGAGCTCGCGCGAGAGCAGCAGAAGCACGCCAGGGAGGCCGAAGGCCGGGTGATCGCCGGGGCACGGATCGTCGCGACGACCTTGACGATGCTGCGGCTCAAGCCGACCATCCACGAACAGCCCTACGACCATGTCCTCATCGACGAGGCGGCCGCTGCCAGCCCACCCGAGGCGATCTACGCCATGAGCCTCGCGCGGCGTGGTGTCACCTTGCTTGGTGACTTCCTCCAGAACGGCCCCATCAACCCCTTCGACGACCTTCGAGGCAAGGCAAAGGCCACGATCAATGGGTTCGATCCACGGTGGTACCAGACGGATTGCTTCGCACTCGTCGGCATCACCGACCCGAGATCCGCGCAAGCGACCCCAGGGTGTGTGGTGCTCCGTCGCCAACGGCGATTCGGCACCGCGGTCACCCGGCTGGTCAATGAGGTCGCCTACGGCGGTCTGCTCGAGTGTGCGCAATCGGAGCCGGCAACGAGGCCGGCCGATCCCGCCATTGTCCTCATTGACGTGGATGGCTTGGGCGCTGAGCTGACCAGACCGAGGAAGGGGGAACCTACTGGCTGGTGGTGGCCGATCGGCGCGATGGTGGCCCGAGCGGTCGCCGAACGTCACATCGCCGCCGACGACTCGGTTGGGGTCATCACGCCGTACAAGGTGCAGAAGAACCTGATCGAGAGCCTTCTCGCTGAGTCAGGTGGGGGCCAACGGGTCGAGGTAGGGACGTCGCACGCGTTCCAGGGTCGGGAGTTCACCACCGTCGTTCTCGATCTCGTGGAGAACGGCAGTGGCTGGGTCGCCAAGGGGGCGCTCAACCGATCGAATCGCTATGCGCTGGACGGGCTTCGACTCTTCACAGTTGGGTTGACTCGTGCTCGGAACCGGCTCTACATCATCGCCAACCTTGCCGTCGTGCGCCGGGCACGGCACGGTCCGCTCCGAGCGCTCGCTCGGAGCGTCGAACGGGGCGACGTGCACATCGTCCGGGCCGCGGAGCTGGTGGCCTCGGAGGGGGCGCCAGCGTCAGGCGACCCGGTAGCTGTCGACGTGTGGGAGTCGCTGCGCTCCTACGCCAAGATCGTCGAGCTGCACGACGAGGACTCCGTGTCGGAGGCCTTGCGACGCGAGGTGGACCGCGCGCAGTGCAGCGTCTGGCTGTGGAGTCCGTGGGTGGGGTCGAACCTCGACCGACTCCTCACCTCTCTCGTCGACGCGCAGGAGCGCGGGGTCGCCGTTCGCGTTGTCGTACGGCCACCGAGCAAGGTTGGCGAGAAGATGCGCCGGTTCGTGGCGAGCCTCTGCGGAGCGATCCGGCATGTGATCTTCATGGACAAGGAGCATCAAAAGCTGCTCGTCGTCGACGACCGGCGCACGTTCATCGGCAGCATGAATGTGCTGTCTCACCAGGGGCGACGAGGTACGCACGACATCATGGCGTTGTTCGAGAGCACGACCCTGGCGTCGATGGTGCTGAGCCAGGAAAACGCGACTGACCTGGCCAATCCGCCGACATACCCTAGGTGTGAGAAGCGCGTCCGTCACGCGCTTCTGCGTGAGCGCAGGTGGGCCTGGAAGTGTGGCAGGCGTCGCCCGGACGGTTCAGTCTGTGAGTGGTGGACCTACTTCTCGTCGTCCAGCCGAAACCAGCAGCGCTGAAAGATACATGAAGAGCGCCAGGGTGTGGAGTGCCCGCGATAACCTACCCACCCGCCACTCGTGTCCTGGGGTGGGCGATCTAGTGGCCCGGGCTGGAGTAGTGCCGCATCTGGGAGTGGAAGAACCTGACCGCCGCCCAGTAGAGCAGGAGGCCGATCACTGGTGAGGCGACCGCGAGCCAGAGCGGCACGAACAGGTCCTCCGTCCGCCCGAGGAGCACCGCGGCTGGGAAGAAGCCCGCGTAGGCCAGCGGCAGCGCGAACGTCAAGAGGTGGGCGACGGTTCGCGGCAGCACGCTCAGCGGGTACGGGCCGAACGTCACGAACACCGTGTCGGCCATCTGCAGCATGGGCGAGCTCACCAACAGCCGAAACGTCAGGGACGCGATCAGCAGCATGACGGCGGACTCCAGGAACGCGCTGCCTACCACCGCGGCGAGGAGATAGGCGACCGAGCCGACAGACCAGTCGACGGGCGCCGCGGCCGCGGTCACCGCAAGGAGGACGGCGCCGAACACGAGGTCTCCCACCGCCGTCACCACGAACCGTCTCGTCAGCAGCTGGAGCAAGGGGTTGACCGGGCGCAGGAGGTACCGGTCGAACTCGCCCTGTCGCACCACCCCGTCGGTCGACCACAGCTGCCCGGAGAGCAAGCCGTGCAGCGCGTGCCCCATCGCGCGAATCCCGTACACGAAGGCGACCTCGACGAAGCTCCAGCCGCCGATGCTGCCGAACGCGTGCACGATCACACCGACGAACGCGAGCGACACCGCCTCGTAGCAGATCGCCCCGATGGCGGTCATCGCGAAGTCGGCGCGGTACTGGACCGCGGATCTCAGACCGAGACCCACCAGGATGGCGAACTGCCGCAGCGTCGACGGCGGCCTGGCGACCATCTCAGCCACCCTGCACCACCACCCGGTACCGGGCACGCGACCACACCCACGCGCAGAGCCCGGCGAGAACGAGGATCCACAGCGCCTGGACGCCGAGCGCCGTCGCCAAGCCGCCGGGCGGACGTCCGAAGTAGACGGCGAGCGGGGTGTAGGTCGCGGCCTGGAAGGGCAGGGCCTTGGCGATCGCCTGCAGCCAGCCCGGCATGAACCACAGCGGGACGATGGCCCCCGACATGAACGTCCGGACGACGTAGAACGCCATGCCGATCCCGCCCACCTCCAGCGTCCAAAACGACGTCAACGACATCAGCAGGGTGATGAGCTGGGACACGCCGAAGGCGAGCAGCAGACTGACCGCGAACCCGAGGGCCGCCCCGGCGCTCGTCGGCGCCGTGAGCCCGCCCACGAGCAGGCCGGTGCCGAGGCCGACCGCGACGGCCGGCAGCGCGGCGAGGACGTGGCCGGTCTGCACCGCGAGGTTCTGGGTGAGCAGGCCGATCGGACGGGTCAGGTCGATCCCGATGAGCCCGTCTCGAACACGCGCTTGGATCGACCAGAACGGCGCCGTGTGCAGCGCCGCGGCGATGGTGAGCCCCAGCACCGCGTATCCGACAGCCGTGTGGACGTCGGTCCCCGCGACGGGGTCCTGCCGGCCGGCGTAGATGGCGCGCCAGACCACGCTGTAAAGCACGATCTGCAGCGCCAGCACGAGCAGGGACAGCAGGGTCGACGTCCGGTACGCCCACGGCGTGAGGACGCCGATGCGCACCTGGCTGAGGACTCGACGCAGCGTGATCATGACGCGACCATCTCCGGCAAGCCGCGCTGGGTGTAGATCTGGCTGATGACGGCCTCGAGTCGGGGCTCGACGACGGAGAGGTCGACCACCGGGTAGGCCGCCGTCACAGCGGAGATGATCTCCGGCGCCTTCACCTGGTCGGAACGGAACCGCAGGGTGACGACCGGCCCGTCCCGCTTGACCTGGTCGGCGCTCGCCACCACGACGTCGGACGGCTCGGCCAAGGTGACCACGAGGTCCCGATACGGCGCGTAGCGGGCCATGAGCTCGGCGAGCCCGCCGTCGTAGAGCACCCGGCCGTGGTCGATGAGGATGATCCGCCGGCACAGCTGCTCGACGTCCTCCAGGTCGTGGGTGGTGAGGATGACCGTGGTGCCCAGCTCGGCGTTGATGTGGGCGATGAACTCGCGGATCCGCTGCTTCGCGACGACGTCCAGCCCGACCGTAGGCTCGTCGAGGTAGAGCAGACGTGGTTGGTGGAGCATCGCCGCCGCGAGGTCCCCGCGCATCCGCTGGCCCAGCGACAGCTGCCGCACCGGGGTGTCGAGGAACTCCGCCATGTCGAGCAGCTCCACGAGCTCCCGCTGACGTCGCTCACCTTCCGCGCTGGGGACGCCGTAGAGGTCGCGTAGCGCCCGGAACGACTCACGCAGCGGCAGGTCCCACCAGAGCTGGCTGCGCTGGCCGAACACGACCCCGATGTTGAGCGCGTTCGCCTTGCGCTCGCGTGCCGGGTCGCGACCCGCGACCGTGACGGTCCCGGCCGTGGGGGGGGGGAGGATGCCGGTGAGCATCTTGATCGTCGTGGACTTGCCGGCGCCGTTGGGCCCGAGATAGCCGACGAGCTCGCCGCTGTCGATGTCGAACGACACGTCGTCGACCGCCCGGATCACGTCGTACTCGCGGCTGAAGAACGTGCGAAGCCCGCCGAACCGGCCGGTGATCCGCTTGACTCGGCGGAACTCCTTGACGAGTCCCGCCACGTGCACGAGGGAACGGTGTGCTGAAGGCTCACGTGCGTCCTGGAGCGGTGACACGCGGCATGCTGGCAGGTCCCGTCCGGACCCCGCAAGCTGATTTGGGACTTGACTACCTGGTGCCGGCGCCGGGAAGGCCGCCTTGCAGGCCGGCGAGGAAGTACTTGGACAGGAAGACGAACAGCAGCAGCAGCGGGATGCTGGCGATGGCGTAGCCGGCGAACAGGGGTCCGTACTCGGTCGCGTTCTGGGTCTGGAAGAACTGCAGCCCGGCGGAGACGGTGCGCAGGTGGTTCTCGGTGACGGTGAGCAGCGGCCAGAAGAAGTCGTTCCAGACGCCGATGACCGTCACGAGAGCGATGGTGCCGACCACCGGAAGCGACAGCGGGAGCATGATCGAGACGAACATGCGCGGACCGCCCGCCCCGTCGACGCGAGCGGCGTCGAACAGCTCCTGGGGGATCTGCTCGACGAACGTCTTCAGCAGCAAGGTTCCGAGGACGGCTCCGCCGACGATGTGCGGGATGGCCAGCACGATCCGGGTGTTGAGCAGGCCGAGATCGCGCATGAGGACGAACATCGGGATGAGGCTGGCGATGCCCGGCACCATGAGCAGTGCCGCCACCAGCCCGAAGAGCACCTTCCGGCCGACGAAGGCGTAGCGGGCGAAGACGAACGCCGCGATCGTGCACAGGGCTAGCGAGCCGAGGATGGAGATCGCGGCGACGGTGATCGACGTCACGAAGTAGGGCTGGATCTGGTTCCAGGCTCGCGCGTAGTTCTCGACGTGCAGCGGCAGCGTGGGCAGCCACCACGACTCGTAGTACTGCTGGTTCGTCTTGAACGACGTGATGAGCATGAACAGGAACGGGAACAGCCCGACGAACACGAGGAGCCCGAGCACGAGCTGGATCACCAGCTGGGTGCGGCGGTGCCGACGTCGGCGTCGCTCGGCACCCGACGACCGGCTCGCGAACGTGGCCGGTCGGGTGGCGCGGTGCCGGGCGCCCGACAGCGATCGTGGCGACGACTCAGAGCGGACGGACATCGGTTCGGTCTTCCCTGCGTACGTAGACGATGACGATGCTGAGCGCGATGGTCATGACGAACAGCGTGGTCGACAGCGCCGCGGCGTAGCCCCAGTCACTGCCTTGGAAGGCGACGCCGAGCATGCGGAGCACCGGCACCTGGGTCGCGTTGTCGGGACCTCCCCCGGTGAGCAGGTAGGCGGCGAAGCCGTACTGCAGGACGCTGATCGTCGCGAGGAACACCAGCAGCTTGATCTGGCTGGCCATGAGGGGAAGGTCGATCACCCACAGCCGCCGCAGCCGTCCGCAGCCGTCGAGCGCCGCCGCCTCGAAGATCTCCGATGGCACGTTCTGCAGCGCGCTGAGGAAGACCAGGAACGGCAGGCCCGCGACGAACGGGAACCCGATGAACAGCAGCGACAGCAGCGCGTACCGTGGGTCGCCGAGCCAGTTCTGCGCGAGTGTCTCGAGCCCGACGCTACGCAAGACCCGGTTGATCACGCCGTTGTTCGGCTCATACATCGCGCCCCAGAGCAGCGCGGTGACGACACCGGGGAACGCCATGGGCGCGATGAGCAGGGTACGGAAGATGAACTGCGCCCGCTTGCTGTCGAGGCTGATGACGAGCTCGGCGGCGAGCAGTGGCAGGGCCCACGCGATGGTGACCCCGAAGACGAAGATGATGCCGAGGTTTCGGAACGACTTCCACCACAGGTCGTCGGTGAGCATCGTCCGGTAGTTGTCGAGCCCGATGAACACCGACTCGAAGCCAGGCCTCCACTCGTAGAAGGAGAACCAGATGCCACTCGCCGCCGGGTAGTAGGCGAACACCGCGAGGGTGGCGAAGAGGGGCAACAGCGCGACGTAGGCGTACCAGGGGAAGCGTTTGCGCCACGTCCTCATCCGACCTCCTGCGACCGCCCGTACCGCGCGCCGACCCGGGTGAGCTCCAGGCCAGGCGTGCTGGCGGAGCCGACGTCACGCGGGCTCAGCTCTTCGCCCAGGGCTCGTCGTCCCACCCGTTGTCCTTGACCGCTTGCCGCGCTCCCTTGATCCACAGGTCTTGGAGATACTCCTGCTGCTCGGCGAGGGACTTGGTGCCCAGCAGCCATCCCTCGTAGAGGGCGAGGCCGGGAACACCTGGCGGACCACCCGGCATCCCGAGTGGGATGGAGTCACCCCACGTTCCCTCGGCGAACGCGCTGGTCTCCTCCGCGCCCTCGGCGCCCTTGACGGCGGAGATCCCGCCCGTCGCCTCCAGCCACGGCTGGATGTGCTCGGGCGTGCTGACGAACTGGAGGAACTTGATGGCGGCCTCGAGCTTCTCGCCTTTGACCGTTGACGGAATCATGTAGCTCGTGCCGCCGACGCTCGCGCCGAACCTCGCCGGAGCCCCATTGGCCAGGGGTGTCGACTCGGTGGTGATCTGGGGGAACGGCATGCTGGCGAACTCGAACGGCACGTCTTGCAACGCGCTCACGCCGAAGTTGACGCCCCACGCCATCGCGGCCTTGCCGGCGGCGAAGTCACGCAGACCCACCACCGCGCCGTTGAGCCCTTCGGTGTTGCCCGACCAGTTCTTGTCGACGCAGGCGTCCCACAGGCGCTTGAGCAGCTTGTGGGCCTCGACCACCTCCGGTGTCTTCGTCGTGAGCTCGCCGGTCAGGACGGCCCGGGTCAGCGCCTTGCCCGACACGATCGGCGCGCCGGTGGACGAGGTGGCTTTCCCCGGTTCGCCGTCGGTGGTGTAGACGTTGAGCCGGTCGACGTGCTTGTCGAGGAGCATCCCGGCGATGGTGGCCATCGTCCAGCCCGGTCCGAGGTCGGACCGGTCCATCGCCAAAGGCGTGTAGCCGGCGGCGGAGAGCTTGGTGCAGCCGTCGATGAGGTCCTCGAACGTCTCGAAGGGTGCGGTCACACCGGCTTTGCTGAAGGCGTCTTTGTTGTAGAACAGGCCGATGCCGACCAGGTTGAACGGGATGAACTCGATCTTCCCCTCGGCGTTCATGCTGGCCGGGTTGCCGAAACCGAAGTACCGCTCGTGGAAGACGTCGATCCACCGCTCGCTGCCCGGCCCTTCCTTGATGAAGGGGTTCGGCTTCTTCAGGTACTCGTCGAGCGCGTGCACCATGTACGGCTGATGCGGGGCCTGGTTGAACACCAGCTCCGGCGCCGTCCCCGCGGACAGGTGGGTCGAGATCGTCTGGGAGAAGCTGTTGAGCGGCAGGACGACGGTCTTGACCTTGATGCCGGTCTCCTTCTCGAAGGCGGCGACCAGGTCCTCCCACGGCTTGCCGAACGACGAGCCGCTGTCGTTCCACTGGTTCGGACCCTCGAGGGTGATGGTGATGCCGGACCCGTCACCCGATCCGCCGCCCGACTGGTCGCCGCCCCCGCATGCCGCGACGGCCAGGGTGAGCGCGATGGTTCCAGCGAGGAGTCGCGCGGCAGCGGGGCCGCGTGCCGTCCGCCTCGAGCCTCGTGCCAGCATGCGAAACGTCCTTTCGCTGAATCCATACCGCTCGACGAGCGGGAATGGATCGTTTCAAGCAAAGTGCCCGGAATTGTGACGCCGTCACGTGGGCGTGTCAACGGTTCGACATCCTCGTGAACGAATTCCTCGAGCACCTGTCGATACGGGGCACGCGGCCTTCGTTCGCGTGTCGGTCTGGTGCTCCGGACATCACGAAGGGCTGCGGGCCGTGCCCGAACCGGCCACCCACCTGGCGGCGTCGAGCGCACAGTTCACTCGCGCTAGTCAGGTGCACACCTCATCGGAACGCCTCCGGGTGGAACCAGCGAGCGATCTCCTCCAGCCCGTCGGCGATGTGGGCACCGCCCACGCCGTAGGCCTTGGGACGAGACCGCCGGGCGCGGTGGGCGCCCGGCGGCCGTCACGGAGGAGTGGGGTCGATCACGGACGCGACGCTGACCGCGCCGCCAGTCGCGCGTCGAGCGCGTCGAAATCCGGCACGAACCACACGTGGCCGGCCCTGTCGGACTCGTGGACGAACGCGCGCAGCGCGGAGCTCGCCGCGAGGTAGGAGGAGACGTCTCCGACGATCGCGAGCAGCACCTTGTAGGTGGTGAACTTCTGCACCACCTCCCCCGCGACACCGGTGCTCAGCGAGAAGAACCGCTCGTCCAGGCGAACCGTCGGAACCGCCACCACCTCGGCGCCGCGGAAGGTGGCACCGATGAGCTCGAGCGCGTCGTTCGCGCTCGAGATCCGTGGACCGTCGGGGTCACAGACCAGGACCGGGACACCGGCTCGTACCTGGATCACGTCTGTCATCATCAGCCTCCCGTGCGAGCAGGTCTACGAGGCTGGCACGAGACTCGCGCGAGCGGTACTGGTTTTTCCTCAGGGTGGTGTCAGCCAGGCCAGGACAGGACAGGCGCCTGCGACCGAGCGAACACCGAACGGGGCAAGAGGCGCAGGGCGGTGTTGCGCAGAAGCACCGCAGGGCGTGCCGACCATTGCGCCACGGCCCCGACCTGACGGGACCGACGGGCGATCGTCTGCGCGCGGGGACGCCGCGCCTCGTCGTAGGCCACCATGGCGTGCTCGACGTCCCCCGCAGCCGGGCGTTCCAGGTCGAGACAGTCGCCGAGCACCACGGCGTCCTCCAGCGCCTGGCACGCGCCCTGGCCGAGGTCCGGCGTCATCGCGTGCGCCGCGTCGCCGAGGAGGACCACCCTCCCGGATACGTAGGAGGACAGCGGCGGCAGGTCGTAGATGTCGTGGTAGAGGAGGTCGCTGTCGTCGACCGCGTCGAGCAGCGCGGGGATCGGCTCGTGCCAGCCGCCGAAGCGGCGACGCAGCTCCGCCAGACCGCCATGCGCGGCACCCTCCCGAGCGTTCGCGACCGCGAAGCAGTAGACGCGACCGTCCGACAGCGGCGCGTACCCGAAACGCTCGCCGCGACCCCACGTCTCGACGGCTTCGTCGACCGCCATCGGCCGGGTGAGCATGCGCCAGGCACTGTAGCCGACGTAGCGGGGAGCCGGGGCGTGCGGCCAGACGGACTGCCGCACCACGCTACGCACGCCGTCCGCGCCCACGACGAGGTCCCCCGAGGAGGAGCCTGCGGAGTGGAGGACGGTGCCGTCCGGATGTGCCGCGTGAACTGTGACGCCGGTCCGCAGCGACGCCGCGGAGAGCGCCGCGCGCAAAGCCTCGACGAGGTCGGCGCGGTGCACCACGGCGGCCGTGCCGAACCGGCGTTCGAGCTCGTCGGTGTCCGTTCGGGCCAGCCACCGGCCCGAGGTGTCCTGGATGCCACCTCGCACGCCGAGCAGCGCCCGCTGACGGACGACCTCGCCAAGCCCGAGACGGTCCAAGGCCCGCACGGCGTTCGGCCAGAGCGAGAGGCCCGCCCCCACGGCGGTGAGCTCGGCCGCCTGCTCGAGGATCTCGACCTCCCAGCCGCGCCGCTCCAAAGCCACCGCCGCGGCCAGCCCGCCGATGCCGCCGCCGACAACCACCGCCTTCATCGGTTCCGGCCGCCTCCCATCCCGGACCGGCCCACGCGACGCCTTCACGCTACGCGGGACGGGCGAAAGATCGGCACTCCCTCAGGGGCCCAAAGGGGACCCACAGAGGGGACGCCGTCCGGCGGCGATCTGTGACACGTGCGGACGACGGCCCGACGAGGGCTGGCCGGTGGCGCGGCTCAGGAGAGGATCTCGAGGCTCGACCGGCTCCGGTGACGAAGCTTGGCCAGGACTGTCCCGTCGTCCAGCCGCTTCCATCCCTCCGCCACGCCCTCGGCGTCCAGCGAGTCCACGAGCGGCAGGGAACGGCCGTCGACGCTCACGCCACGAGGGGTCGGAACGCCGACGAGCATGAGCTGGGTCGTCGCGCCGTCGTGGAAGCGCAGCGTCGCCATCAGACGCTTGCCTGTCCAGGCAGCCTCGGACACCGCCGCGGCGGTACTGAGCCGGGCGACGTCCCGGCCGTGGCGGAGCAGGACGGTCTGCACGTCGACCGGATGGCCCAGGAGCATGATCGCCGGCTTGGCGAGGCCCTCGGGGTTGATGTCGACGTTCTTGATCGGGACGTTCTCGCGGAGCTCCCACACGTCGGGATAGCCGCCCTTAGCCGGTTCCGCCGTTCGCTGCTGGTGCATGGCGCTGACCACGATGCCCTCGGCGACCTGCCGCCACGGGAAACGAACCTGGCGGCCACCGGCGTCGACGAGCTCGAGGAGGAAATAGGCGTAGACGAGGCCGTTCCACTGGACCACGCGACCGAACCACGGGAGCACGAACGCCGTCGCCCCGAAGACGGGGATCGACCCGTAGGGAAGCATCGGCCGCTCCGGGTCAGACCACGCGTAGAGGAAGGGCAGGCCGGTGCGAGCCCAGTACTCCGCGCGGCGGAGGTAGGTCGTACGCCCGGTGAGCCGGTAGGCCTCGGTGAAGGCGCCCACCCCGTACGCGGAGGCGAGCACGTCCGGCGTGTGCACCGGAACCTCCCAGGTCTGCGCCGCGCGAGGCACCGCGAACTTCTCCAGGTAGGCGACGGCGCGCATGCCGGCGTCCAACGCGTCCGGGTCACCGGTGAGCCGGGCGTAGCGCAGCAGCCGCTGGGCCGGGGTGGCGGTGAGGCCGGATCCCTCCGCGCCGGGCTCCCCGAGACGCTGCCGCGCCGGGTCGTCGCCGGGGTCGAAACGCCAGCTCCCGTCCTCCCATTGGGTCGCCCGGAGCTCCGCCATCTGCTCGCGCCAGCGTGGCAGGGCGGCCTCGAGGTGACCGAGGTAGAACGGCGCGTGGAACATCGTGATGTGCGCGCCGTCGAGGTCGCCGAGCGCGTCTGGGCCGTTCACCTCGAGCACGTTGTCGACGAACTCCCGCACCCGCCCGAAGGCAGCGGCGCGCTCGTCCGGGTCGGCGGCGAGCAGCCCGGCGATCTGGAGGACGGCGGCGAGCGGAACGAACGGCTTCGGCTCCCACCCGTAGACGTGCGGCCAGCCCTTGACCTCCGGCACCCAGTACGACGTGACGTAGGCGTGACGGACGAGCGCGAGCTCCTCCTCCCACGAGAACGGCTTCTCGGCCGGCGCGGGGAGGCCGTGGACGGCGTACCAGTGCTCGACCGCCCGGAGCACGTCACCGGTCGCCTCCGCCACGATCTCCGCCTCGACGCGGAGGGTGCGTCCAGCCGCCGCGCGGTAGGGCGTCGCGGTGGCCCAGCCTGCGTTCTCGTCCACGAAGTCGGGCACGTCGGGCACGAACAGCGTCAAGGCGTGGTTGTCCTGCCCGTCGATCCAGTTGGGGGAGGCGAACCGGGGCGTGGGGTGGCGACGGACCCCGTCCCAGGTCTGGTTGGTGTCCCACTGCAACGAGACCAGAGCGCCGTCCTTGACGACCGCCATCAGGGGGACGGTCACCTTGAGCGGGTGTGGTGTCGGACGCAGGTTGTGCGGCGGGTCGGCGTCGAGCGTGCTCGACGACCGCTCACCGGCGACCAGCCACTCCAAACCCGGGAAGAGCGCCATGTCCTGCTCCCCGCCGAAGCTGCGCTCCCCTGCGGTCAGGGACGCCGCGCGGAAGGCGAGCAGGTCGCTGTCACGGTCCGGGGTCACCTCGTACGAGGTGCGCACGAACGCGTCGTCGCCCCCGAGCTGGTAGGTCAGTCGCACGCTCCAGGTCGTGCCGGCGCTGTCACGCACCCGACCGGTGAGGAGGACCGACGCCGGATCGCCCCGGCGCAGCGTCGCGTGGTCGGGAACGACGGGCAGCAGCTCCGGACCCGTTGTTCCTCGCGCCAGGACCCAGGTCAGAGGCTGGCTCGTGGCGAGCGAACGCCAGCGCTTGTGCGCACGGATGTCAATGCGTCCTTGCGAGTAGCCAGACGGGCCCTCGAGCAGCACGAGCCTGACCGTCGGGTTCTGCAGGTGGACGTGGCCGGCCTCGTCCCGGAAGACCTTGACACCGTGGGCCGACCAGTGGTCGGCGAGGTCCGCGTCGGGAACGGCGGGGATGAGCGCGCCGAACTGGAAGGGCGCGTCGGGTGCCCGCAGCTCGATCGTCGCGGTGCCTGGCGTCGCCGTCGTGACCCGCGCGGTCCAGCGCAACGCCGCCTCGTCACCGGGCGCCAGGGAGGGCAGCGACGTCTCGAGGTCGCCCTCGGTCAGCTCCACGCCGTCCGGAAGCGTGAGGTGGACGGGGAACGCCGCAGCGGCGTCGCCACCCACGTTGCTCACCGTTGTCGACAGGTCGAGGCTCTCACCCGGCCGAACCGAGCCCCGCGAGACACCCGGGATGCTGGCGGCGAGCCGCGGCCCGAGCTGCTCGACCCGCAGCCAGTCGATCTCCAGCACCGCCCCCTCGCTCGCGGCGGGTTCGACGTCGAGTCGGATGGTGGTGACGGTTCCGTCGCGCCAGTGCTGGTTGAGGGCGCCCAGGTCGAGGGTCAGCTCGTGGAACTCCCCGTCCATCGGCAGGTCGATCCGGATGTTCTTGTCCTCCGCCAGCGTGGGCGACTCCACGGTGGCGAAGTACAGGCCAAGGCGGTCCGCCCCAGTGCCCCTCGCCCGGATCCGCAGGAGCCGGTCCCGCTGCCCGGCCAGCTCGACTGGCGGCGCGAAGAAGTAGGGGTCGAATCCGGTCACGGTCACCCGCAGGACGCCGTCGGCGACCTCGAGGGGCGCCACGCCATTGGCGGCCTGCCAGCCCTCGGTGTCGCCATCGGTGTCGAAGTCCCACGAGATCGCGGTGCCCGTGGACACCGCTGGTTGGACGAAGAGGCCAAGCGCGGGGTCGAACTCCCACCCGCTGTCGGCCGAAAGCCCGTGCCTCGCCCGCGCCGTCGTCGCCGTGGTCGCCGACGAGGCGAGCGCGGGACTGGTGAAGAAGCCGTTGACGAGCACGGCCACCGCGCCCACACCGGACCAGTGCAGCACGCGGCGTCGGGTCGGCTGGAACCGCGAGGAGGACTGTCGGTGCTCGGTCATGGCTGGTGACCTTCCTGAGCGAGCTTTCCGGACGGACAGGTGGTCTGGCCAGGCACCCAGGACGGCTCAGGTGCCGGGATCGAAGACCGCGATCGCGCGGGGTGGTCGAAGGTGGAGGGCGACGTCGAACGTGCCCGGGAGCTCCCAGCCGAGGTTGAACGTCGTGATCCTCAGCTGGTCCAGTCGCGTGTGGGGGAGGTAGCCGCGCTCCTGGGCGACGGCGAAGGCGTGATGCATGAACGGCACCAGGTCCGCCGAGCAGGTGTGCCATCGACCGTCGCCGACGCCGCGACGCCAGAAGGCCGACCCGGGCATCGTGGCGATGAACTGGTTCGTCTGCCCCGTGTGGCCGGAGTCCTCGGCGTAGTAGGCGGGCGGAATCTCGTAACGGTTGTCGAACACCGGCACGCCGAACCACACCAGGCTCCCGTAGTCGGGCGAGTCGACGTCACGGTTCTGGACGGTGAAGTAGGCGGTCACCTGGGCGGCGTGCAGGCTCGGATCGTAGGTGTCCGGGGTCATCCGGTTGACCACGCGGGGAACGCGGACGCTGAGACCGAACCGGAGCTGGGCCAGGTCGACCAGGCGGACCCCCTCGACACCCCACACCTGTTCGATGAGCAGGTGAGGCCAAGGTTCGCCCGCTTGGTGGGGACGCTCGTACTCCGCGCTCGCCATCGCCTCCAGCCACAGGTCACCGTTCTCGCCACGGATCACCCGCTTGGCCGGGCTCTCGTAGCCGACTCCGGCGAACGTCAGCCCTGGCACCGAGCCGGCCTGATACTGGCGCACCGGACTGTCCGCGATGCTGTGTCTGGTCCACCACTCGGCCAGCCGCCAGCGTGGCGTGCCGCCAGGACGACCGAAGTCGAGCACGGTGCGCGGCACATCGCTCGGCACGACCGGCATGAGGTGGAAGCCGTGCTCGAACCGGCGGTCGTCGAACAGGTGCCGCCCGCCGGTCGCGTGAGCTGGGGTGACGGCAGTGCTGGTCAGAAGGCCGGCGAGAGGGATGGCGAGAGGGAGGGCCGCTGCGGCGGACACGAACAGCCGTCGACGCATGTCCCGGATCGCCTTTCGCTCAAGGGCTCCCGTGGTGTGCCGTGAGCGTCATGAGGGACGGCGAGCCCGTCAACGGCACTTCACGTCCGTGAACCGGCCCGTTCGTCTGGGAAACGTTCTTGTGGGACGTCAGAGCGCGGCGGCCGGTGGGGCCACGAGTTGGTGATCGTGGCCGGATCGAGCGCTGCTTGTTCCGACTCGGGAGGGATGACAAAGCCTGGAGTGTGCCCGTCGGCGTCCAGGACGACTCGCTGGTGCGCTGGGACAGCGTGTCAGCGCGAGACGTGGGGCGAGGAGCAGGCAAACGAAAGGGGCGGAGGAGCCGGGCCCGCGCTCGCGGTTCCAGCTCCTCCGCCCACGGAGACCGCCTGGTGGCTGGGGCCACCTGTCGACGGATCAGAGCTTCGCGTCGCCCGCCGCCTCGGCCTCGGCCTGCGCGTCCGCACGACGCTCCGCCGCCTTCGCCGCGAGCTCGGCGGCACGGTCCTGCGGGGCCGACGCGCGCAGCGCGGCCGGAGCGGGCAGGTCGACGAACTGTCCGGAGACGGTGCCACGGACGCGGTTGTTCTCACCCGTGGGAGCTGGGTCGTTGCCCTCACCCGAGAGGTTGCCGCGGATGATGTTGTTGCTCACCACGATCGTGGCGGTGTTGTTGGAGATGTCGAGGTTCTTGTCCCAGTAGCTGGCGCCCTCGCAGGTCGTGACGGGGCCGTTCGCGCCGATCTGCAGGATGTAGGAGTTCCCGCTGTAGCTCGCGGACCCGTAGATCTCGCTCTCGCAGAACACCGCACCGTCGGGGTTGTTGGTGACGGTGAGCGCCTTGTTCAGCGTCGAGTCGTAGATGTCGGTGTAGCGGGTGCCGTCGGTGACCACCGCACCGCCGATGGTGGCGCCGTCGAACAGCACCTCGCCCGGGACGCTCGCCTGGACCTTTCCAGCGACCTCCGAGCCGACGACGTAGATGAATCCCTCGTACGGGCTGCCCTCGTCGGCGCTCGCGTTCACCGCGCCACCGACCTCGCTGCTGTCGAGGTAGGTGCCGAACGCGTTCTTCGCGCGGATCGGACCCGTGATCGTGGTGTCGGTGGCGTCGAAGTAGGCGTTCTCGTTCACCACCACCGAGCCCTTGAGGGTCCCGCCGGTCACGATCAGGTCGGCACCCGCCTGCACGCGAACATTGCCCTCCACGGTGGTCCCGTCCAGCCAGCAGGTCTTGCCAGCGGGGACGACGAGGTCACCGGGAACGGTCACGGCTCCGCCTTCCCCGACACAGCGGGTGACCAGATCGGCGTTGGCTGGCGCCGCCAGGGCGATGGCACCCCCCGACGCGAGCAGCGTGGTGGCGGCCAGTGCTCTCCGCAGCTTCATCTGTGTGGTCCCTCCCAAGGACGGTCCGAAGCGCTCCGGGCCGGGCGGGCGCGGAGCTTTGATCATCCTGGCGGAACCAACGGTGCAGGAGAGACTTTTTCGGGAGGTTCCGGGGCCGGAATCGGACCGGGTCCGATGTCTGAACGGCAGGTGCCCTGGCCGGATACGGCCAGGGCACGGCCGCACGGAGACGTCGTGACCTCGCCGTTCAGGCGGTGGCCGCCTCGTCGCACGGGAACGTGTCGGCCGCTTCCCCTGTCTGCTCCCGAGGCTCCTCACGAGGAGCGCTCGGTCGTCTGTTCCGAGGGGCGACCCGCACGCCCTTGAGCACCTCGGGACGGATCCGGACGAACACGCAGTCCTCACCCGGGAGCCAGCAGCGCAAGGGCAGCTTCGACAGGCGGGAGATCTCCTCGTCGTCGGTCACCACCTCGACCACACCGACGGCGGACACGGTCCACCCGCCGTGGTCGGGGTCGGCCGCCACCTCGTCGGCGCAGAAGCCCACGACCGTGCCCTGGGCCGCGACGGCGAGGGCGGAGCCGATACCCGCCCGAATGACGATGCAGTCGTCCACCAGCGCGAAGCGTGCCGGCTCGACGGTCGGGAGAGCCTGATCCGTCAAGGCGACGCGACCGATGGACGTCTGCCTGAGCAGGCGCAGGCACTCGCCCGGGTCGAGCGTCTCCACCCCGTCACGCGTCAGCACGGTTCGTCCTTTCCGGAAGCAGCCACCATCCGGCGCTGTTCGGCGGCAGCTTCTCGTCGACGTCGGGGTGGCTGGCGAGCAGCAGCTCCCCCTGCACAGGCACCGCGACGGGCCGGTCGGAGCAGTTGACGACGCAGGCGATCCGGTCACCCCGGAGGAAGGCGAGCACGCCGTCCTCGGTGGGCAGCCAGCGCAGACCGGACGCGTCCATCGACAGCTCCGGCACCGTCCGCCGCAGGGTGATCGCCTGGCGGTACAGGTGGAGCATCGAGGTGCGGTCCAGCAGCTGCCGGTCGACCGCGAGCTCGGCGAACCACGTCGGCTGGGCCAGCCACGGAGTGGCCGACTCCGCCACCGAGAAGCCGAGTGTCGGGGCCGTCCCCGCCCACGGCAGCGGAACCCGGCAGCCGTCCCGGCCGGCGCGCGCGCCCTTGGTGCGGTGGAACATGGGGTCGGTCCGCAGGCTGGCCGGAATGTCCACGACCTCGGGCAGGCCGAGCTCCTCGCCCTGGTAGAGGTACGCCGCCCCAGGGAGGGCCAGCATCAGCAGCGCGGCGGCCCGGGCCCGGGCGGTGCCGAGCTCGACGTCACCGGGGTGGCCGCCGGGCATACCGCCGGCGTACCGGGTGACCACGCGGGGCTGGTCGTGGTTGTTCAGCACCCAGGTGACGGCCGAGCCGGACCGGGCGATGGTGTCGAGCGCCTTGTCGATGACGCCGCGAAGGTCCGCGTGACCCCACGCCGCCTGGAGGAACGGGAACAAGAACGTCTGGTGCAGCTCGTCGGGCCGCTGGTAGAGCGCCAGCTGGTCGGGGTCGAGCACGCCGACCTCACCGATGAGCACGCGCTCCCGTCCGGTCGCGGCGGTGAACTCCTCCGCGATCCGGCGCCACGACCGCCACACGTCGTGGACCTCGGGCTGGTTCCAGGCGTACGGGTTGATCGGGTTGCCGGTCAGCTCGTCCGCCATGGCGTCCTGGTGGTCCGGAAGCCCGGCGCGCTTGTGCAGACCGTGCGCGACGTCGATCCGGACGCCGTCCACGCCGCGCGCGAACCAGAAGCGCAGGACGTGCTCGAAGTGGGCCGCGACGTCAGGGTGCCGCCAGTTGAAGTCGGCCTGCTCGGGGGCGAAGGTGTGCAGGTACCACTGGCCGGGCGAGCCGTCGGGCTCGGTGATCCGCTGCCAGGCGGGCCCGCCGAAGATCGACCGCCAGTTGTTCGGCGGTAGCTCGCCGTTGGGGCCCCGGCCGTCGGCGAAGTGGAACCGCTCCCGCTCAGGGCTGCCCGGGCCGGCCGCGACCGCCGCCTTGAACCAGGGGTGCTCGATCGAGCAGTGGTTCGGCACGATGTCGATGATCACCCGCATGCCGAGCCGGTGCGCGTCGCTGACGAGCCGGTCGAAGCACTCCAGGGTCCCGTGCTCGGGGTCGACGTCGAGGTAGTCGGCGACGTCGTAGCCGTGGTCGTGCTTGGGGGAGGGGTAGAACGGGTTCAGCCACAGCCCGTCGACGCCGAGCCAGGCGAGGTAGGGCAGCTTGGCCCGCACGCCTTCGAGGTCCCCGATGCCGTCGCCGTTGGCGTCGTGGAAGCTGCGCACGTAGACCTGGTAGATCACCGCGTCCCGCCACCAACCGGGCGCGACGAGGTCCGGAGCGGTGACGGCGGTGCTAGGGGCCGCCTGGGGGACCGCTCGGGGCGTCGCGGGCGCACGGTCGGCGATGACACCGGTCGTCGCGTCCAGGGTCGGCGACGCGGTCGGGTCGACGTGGGCTTGTGGCCTCAGCTGGTCCGTCGTGACCCGGCTGGTTCCGATCGTCGTGGGAGTGATCTTCGGAGGCATGGTGTGGGACTTAGGTCATGCTTCTTTGGCCCGATCGCCCCACCGTCCTCCAGGCCCAGGTACTGAGCCATCGGGACTCCTACCAGGTTCGGTACCGAGTTTTGTGGCCGAGGCCCTACGTGGTGCCGGGCCCAAGGTCCCGGCCCCCCATCCCGACGCGGGTTCGCGAGCATTGCCGGACTCGTCACGCCCAGGACCGCGGCCGTCGGCCAGGACCTAGGGCCCCCTGGACCACTGGCGAGACCCCGTACGTGTGGTTGCGTACGGCTGGGGCAGCTTGTCCGGGCGGCTGGCTTCTGCGGTCGGTGCCGTGCCCGCGCTAGTCCCGTTCGGCGAGCTGCTGCTCCTGCTGAGCGGACCAGGCGGCGATCTGCGCTCGCGACGTAAATCCCAGCTTGACGAGAATGTTCTCGACGTGGCTCTCCGCCGTACGCTGGGAGATCACCAGCTGGTTCGCGATCTCCTTGTTGCTGCGTCCCTGGGCGATGAGCTCGGCGACCTCCCGCTCTCGGCGGGTGAGGACGGGCTCGCCCGCCCGCTTGGCGGCCACGCGCGTGCTCCTCTGCTTGAGCCCGTAGGCGACCGCCTGCTCCAGGCTGAGCTCAGCGCCGTGCCGGAGGGCCTCCTCGTAGGCTTCCTCGCCGAGCGCCTGACGCGTCCGCTCCACACATTCGTTGTGATACCTGGCCAAGTACCCATAGCTGGGCATGGACGCCCGGAGCGACTTCCGACGCGCCCCGAGGGCGCCGAGCAACCGGGCCGCCCGGTCGTAGCGGCCGTCTGTGGCGGCGATCCAGGCGGAGACCTCGAGGGCGAGAACGACGCCGAACCGGTTGTCGAGGGAGTGGTGCAGCCGCAGACTCTCCCGTACCGCTGAGGTGGCGCGCGGGGTGTTCCCACTGCGCCACGCCTCGATGCCCAGCATGACCAGCGCGTAGGCCTTGTGCCAGACGTCACCGGCCGCGTCGCAGACCTCCAAGCACTCCTGAGCGCGGCGGGTGGCGGCCTGGCTGTCACCGCGGAGGGAGTGCACGAGCACCATCCACAGCAGCGTCAGCGCGACGCCATGGCGGTCGCCGACGTCTCGCTGGGCGGCCAGCGCCTCCTCCAGGGAGGCGAGCGCCGCGTCCGGGTCGTCTCGGACGATCGCGGCATGGGCGGACAGCAGGGCGAGGTGACTCCGACTCGTGGGGTCGTCGTCGGAGGCGAAGGCTCGGGCCTGCTCGAGCGTGGCCTGAGCGGTCGCGACGTCGGAGTCGAGCACGGCGAGCCAGCTCCTCGCCCACAAGGCGCGGAGCCGCTCGACGCTCGGCTCGGTGGCCTCCGCGAGCACGCGGTCAAGCCAGCGCCGGCCTTCGTCCATGGCGGCGTCGGTGAGCCAGAGGTAGAGGAGGTCGGCGGCGAGCCGGAGGCCGGCGTTCTGGTCGTCGCCGGGTTCGGTCAGGCAGTGCTCGAGGGCCGCGCGGAGGTTCGCGCGGTCGAGCTTGAGCCGTCGAATCCACGCGAGCTGGTGGGGTCCGAACGCTTCCCTCGCGGCAAGCTCGGCCAGCCGTTGGTAGTGCTGGCGGTGCCTGCGCCGGATCGTGGCTTCCTCTCCCGTCTCGACCAGTTGGTGCCGGCCGTACTGGCGGAGCGTCTCGAGCATGCGGTACCGCGCCCGCCCGTCCTGCTCCTCTCGCAAGATGATCGACTTGTCGATCAGGTCGGCGAGCACGACCACGACCTCCTCGGTTGGAAGGTCGTCGCCGCCGCAGACCGCCTCGGCCGCCTCCACGTCGAAGCTGCCGGCGAACACTGACGCGCGAGCCCACAGGAGGCGCTCTCTCGGCGTGCAGTGCTCGTAGCTCCACTCCACCATGGCCCGCAGGCTTCGGTGACGTGGTGGGACGTTGCGCGGACCGCCGCTCAGCAAGGTGAGCTGGTTGTCCAGCCGCTCGAGGAGCTGCTGTGGTTCCAGGGTTCGCACCCACACCGCGGCGAGCTCGATGGCCAGGGGAACCCCTTCCAGGCGCCGGGAGATCTCGACCACGGCTGGGGTGTTCTCCGGCGTGAGGGTGAAGTCGTGCCGGGCGGCTTGGGCTCGCTCGACGAACAAGGTGACGGCGTCGTACTGCTGGATGGTCTCCGGTGTGGGGGTCTCGTCGGGAGCAGGCAGGGAGAGCGGAGGAACCGTCATCGTCTGCTCCGCGGCGAGGTTGAGCCGCTGCCTGCTGGTGGCGAGGACGCGCACGTGCGGGGTGGCCTTGAGGAGGGCATCGACCAGGTCGGCCGCCTCCGCCAGCACGTGCTCGCAGTTGTCCAGAATCAGCAATGCGTGCCGGTCGGCGAGGAAGTCCACGATCGCCGCGAAAGGGTCGGGGCGGCTTGGCCCAGGGCCGAGCACGGCCTCCGCGACGGTCTCGGCCACCGAGCACGGCGTGGCGGACTCACCCACGTCGACGAAGAAGACCCCGTCGGGGAACGCGCGTTGCAGACTGGTGGCCACGTGCAGAGCGAGCCGCGTCTTGCCTACGCCACCGACGCCGGTGAGGGTGACCAAGCGGGAGCGTGAGAGCAGGCGCTTGACCTCGGCCAGCTCGTGTCGTCGGCCGATGAAGTGACCCGTCTCCGCGGGGAGGTTCCCTACCCGCGATCGACCGGTGCTCACCGCCATAGCGGAACCACCCTCGATTGTTCGTTCCCCAGGACGCGTGAACCAGTAGATCAGACGAGTGCAAGCGTATGTTGCCGAGAGCCGACTCACCACGTCGGAGATCCCAACTCCACAAGGAGTATCGCTTCTGTAGGCAAGTGTAACTTGACACAGGGAGCCGGCAATCACGGCATCGGGCAACTACGTGGCATCACGGCCACGCCAGGAGGGAGCCCGCAGTCCGAGCGCCCGCAGCTGCACTTCGGCCAGCTCGGCGGTGGCGTCCGCGTCTCCCTCACGCCACGCCGTCGCCGGGTCTGGGTGGACGGCGGTCAGGGAGTCGACCGAGCGGCTGGTGAGCGCCCGCAGGGCCAGCAGACGCACGCCGGCCTGGCTCGTCGCCATCCGACAAGCCTCGCGGACGGCGCGCACCCATCGCGCGCGGGCGACCACCCAGCACGCGACGAGGAGGAGTCCCGCGAGTGCCACGAGGAGAGCCAGCGGGGTGGCCAGCTCGTTCATCAGGTTCTGCTGGGCGCGACCGATGCTCGCGATCGATCCGCCGGTCGCGGCGACGGCGTCCAGGGGTTGCCGCAGCGCGTCGCCCACGCCGGGGATCCCCGAGAGCTCCGCTCCGGTGGTGGCGAGGCTGTCGTGGACGCGCGTCCCGGCCTCCTCCAGTTCCCGCCCCGGCGCCACGAGCTCGCGCACCCGCCTGTGCACGACCTGGCCCGCGCGGATGGCGAGCACCGCGAGCCCCAGGGCGAGCAGGTCACCGAGGAGCTGGGCGAGTCGTCGGCCGGGGGTGTCGGCGTAGAGCTTCCAGGTGGGGCCGGTGTTCATCGCGTCCTCCCTCTGCCCTCCGACCTGTCCCCTCCGAGCTTTCCCGAGCTCCCGCCCGACCGTTCGCGGTCAACGAGGCGAGCCCACCGACGCTCGGCGTCGCGTCCCGGTCGTCGATCAGGGAGAGTCGGGAGGGTGTCCGACCGCCAGCAAAGGACCTGGCGTCCATCGCGAGACGCGTCGAAGGACGCCATCGACGGAAGCGCTGTGCCGGCTGAGCAGGGAGCGAGGATGCGTGCGGCTGTCTACATCGGGAACCGGGCGTTGCGCGTGGAGGACCGCGATCCCGTCCCGCCCGGGCCGGGTGAGGTGCAGATCGCGGTGGCCTACGCCGGCATCTGCGGCACCGACCTGCACATCCGTCACGGCGCGATGGACGACCGGGCGCTGCCGCCAGCCGTGCTCGGTCACGAGGCGGTAGGGCGGATCGCCGCCCTCGGCGCTGGGGTGTCCGGCTGGCGGGTCGGCGACCCGGTCACGGTGATGCCACTGCGGTGGTGCGGTGACTGCGCTGCCTGCCGTGCCGGCCACAACCACGTCTGCCAGCGGCTGCGGGTGCTCGGTGTCGACCTCCCCGGTGCGATGCAGGCCCGCTGGACGGTTCCCGCCGACGTCGTCCTCCGCCTGCCCGAGGAGGTGCCCCTCGCCGACGCGGCCCTCGTGGAGCCGACCGCCGTGGCGGTGCATGACGTCCGCCGCGCCGAGGTGCGCGCTGGAGAGCACGTTGTCGTGGTGGGTGCTGGCCCCATCGGGCTGCTGATCGCTGTGGTCGCTGCCGCGGAGGGCGCCGAGATCGTGGTCGTGGAACCAGACCCCTACCGACGTGGTGTCGCCGAACGCCTCGGTCTCGCCGCCGTGGATCCGACGTCCACCGATGTCCCGGCGTACGTGGCGGAGCGGACGGCAGGCGCGGGCGCGGCGGTGGCGTTCGAGGTGTCGGGTTCCCCGGCGGGGATGCGGATCGCCACCGACGTCCTCGGGGTGCGGGGTCGTCTCGTCGTCGTGGCGATCCACCCCGACCCGGTGCCGGTCGACCTCAACCAGGTCTTCCTCCGCGAGCTCACCGTGCTGGGCGCCCGGGTCTACGCCCGGGCCGACGTCGAGCGGGCGATCGAGCTCGTCCACCGCGGTGTGGTACCCGCGAGGGAGCTGGTCTCCAGGATCGTCCCGCTCTCCGCGGTGGCCGAGGCGTTCGACGCGCTGGAGTCGGCGGACGGGGTGGTGAAGGTCCTCCTCGACTGTCAGGCGGCCGGCTGAGCCCTTCGAGGAGCCCCGTGGGCCCGCGTGACCCATCGGGCGGCTTCTCTGGAGCACCTGGCGCAGGGGACCAGGTGGTCCCCACGGTCCGGACATCTCGGTACGGTGATCCCGATGCCGCCGACCTCGACCTACCCGTCCGCTGTGAGTGACTCGCTGCCACCTCGACCGTCGCCGCCGGCCGCCATGGTCGCCGAGGCGTTCGACGTGGGACGCCCGGTGGAGCCGCTCACGCACCATCGGTGGGTCGGCCAGGAGGCGTGGACGTTCTCCACCATGACCGGACGCTTCCTCGTCGTGCGGCTGTGGGCGGGTCCCGACCCGGCGTGGCGGGCCCAGGTCGAGGAGGCGATGGACCTCGAGCGGCGTGCCCAGGAGGCGGGCGTGGCGATGCTCACCCCGGTCGAGCCCCAAGAGCCCGCCTTCGGCTTCGCCGCGCGGGTGCACGGGTTCGGCGTCTTCCGGGTGTATGAGTGGGTCGACCATCGGCCACTCGACCGCGAGGACGACGTGGCGGAGTGGCTGGGCACCACGCTCGCCCTCCTGCACCGGCTACGACCGCTCGACACGACGCCGCAGCCACAGGGGTATGGCCTGTACCCGCCCGCCCACTGGCACGCCTGGCTGGCGGAAGGTGAGGCCCAGGGACGCTCGTGGGCGTCCCCGCTGAGAGACCACCTCGCGGGGATCCTGCGGGCCTCGACGCAGGTCGCCGAGGCGTTCAGCGCCGGGAAGCCCCACGTCGTGACCCACCGTGCGGTCGAGCCGTCCAGGGTGGTGATGACGGACGGCGGCCCGCTGCTGCTCGGTTGGGATGCCGTGGGACCCGACAGTGCGCCGCTCGAGGCGGCGCACGCGATCGTGGAGTTCGCGACGGTCGGGTGGACCGAGCCGGATGCCGACCGAGTGCACCGGGCCAGCCGTGCCTACGCGACCGCCGGAGGCGCGACGCTGCGACCAGGCCCTGCCGCGCTCGCGCGGTGGGTGGGGCGGCGGTTGGAGTGGCTCGGTGCGTGCCTCGACGTCACGCTTGGGCTGCGCCATCCGGTGCCGGCTGAGCTGGCCGACATGGACCAGGCTCGGCTGGACGCCCACGTTCGCGAGGAGGTCGAGACGTTCCCCGCGCTGGTCGACACCATGGCGCGGTGGTCGGCGCTGGTGGGCGACTCGTCCGGTTCGACCGACTGATCGCCTTCCACTCATCGCCACGTCGTCCGGATTTGTCTCCAGCCGAGGCCTGGTCGGGCGCATGCCCGAGCTGGTCGCGACCGGACGTCGTCAGCGCCCAGAGATCTGATGACTGACGGCTACCCTACGAGGCGGGGTCAGTCATGGGTGCTGGACACGATCACACGACGCTCACCGGCGGTCACCGCGGGCGGCTCGCGCTGGTGCTGGCGTTCACCCTCACCGTCTTCGCCGTCGAGGCGGTGGGTGCGCTGCTGTCCGGTTCGCTGGCGCTGCTAGCCGACGCCGGCCACATGGCCGCCGACGCGGCGGGGATCGTCATGGCCTTGATCGCCGCGACCCTCGCCCAACGGGCGCCGACGCGTCGACGCACCTTTGGCTGGCAACGGGTCGAGATCTTGGCCGCCATGGCCAACGCGGTCCTGCTGCTGGGGCTCGCCCTGTACGTCCTCATCGAGGCGGTCCGCCGCTTCTTCTCCCCGCCGGAGGTGGCCTCGGGCCTCATGCTCGTGGTCGCGGTGGTCGGCTTGGTCGCCAACACCTCGTCCCTCATGCTGCTTCGGCGGGCCCAGGCCTTGTCGCTCAATATCCGCGGGGCCTACCTCGAGGTGCTCGGCGACCTGGTCGGCTCGGTCGCCGTCGTCGTCGCGGCGGTGGTGATCGCGCTCACCGGGTGGGTGTGGGCGGACGCGGTGGCCTCCGCCGCGGTGGGCGCGCTGATCCTGCCTCGCGCATGGGTGCTGCTCCGCGAGGCGGTCGACGTGCTGTTGGAAGCGGTCCCGAAGGGGGTCGACTTGGACCACGTCCGCGACCACATTCGGCGGGTACCCGGTGTGTTGGACGTCCACGACCTGCACGCCTGGACCATCACGTCCGGTCTCCCGGTCCTGTCCGCGCACGTGGTGGTGGATGAGAAGACCATGAACGGCGGCCACACCGGCCGGGTCCTCGACGCTCTCCACGCGTGCCTCGCGGAGCACTTCGACGTCACACATTCGACCTTCCAGATCGAGTCGGCCCAGCACCGGGACCACGAGCACGCGACGCACGACTAGGGTCGCGTTCACCGTCGACGACCGGCTCACGCGAACGACCGGCCCCCCGCGAAAGGAGGTCAGTCGACGACGGGCTCGCCCGGGAAAGCGTGATCCGCTTGACGAGGCGACGAGTTCGCATGAAGGGTGGAAGCCGGAGTGCCACACCGGCCGGACCGAGGTCGTCGGAGGCTACCCGCTGACGACGAGTGAGCTCGACGTGTGATTTCTGTGCGAAGCGGGGAATCGTCGACGACGACATGCTGAACCAGATGGGGACCACCGCGACTCAGGTAGTGACGGGGGCCATGAGCGCCGCCGCGGCCTTCCACGGCACGGCCCGCCGTGGTCTTCGCGCGCGAAAGGCGGCGTCAGGGCGATGAATGACTCGCAGCCTGGTGGTCGCGCCGTGCGACGAGCAGCTCCGCGACCGAGCTATGACCTGGGCGACCCGCCGGTGTTCTGCCTGTCCCATGGGGCGGGTGGCTTCGGTGGGACGTACTGGATCGACGACCGCGCGGAAACCTCACCGCGCGAGGAGACGACTGACTCGTCGGATCGGCAGGAGATGTCGCGGTAGCGGTGGCGTGTCGGCCGGCGCCGACGCCTAGAGCGTCCGGATGCGGCTGAAGAGCCGCGACCACGGGACGCGTCGGCGAGGGAGCGCGCCGACGAGCCCACGCGGGACCGCACTCGGCCAGGTGGTCGCGCGGGCCGGGCGGCGGAGCAGCAGCGCGCCGGCGACGGCCACGGCGAGCCATGGCCCGTACCGCAGGAGGGCGGCCCGCAGGGGCGCCGGGCGTGCCCACGAGCGCTCCGTGACGAGGGCTGGAGCCGGTTCCTCGAGGGACGGTCCCCTCACCTGGCCGGCGACGCTGCTGGCGAACTGGGTGACCAGCCACGTCCCGGTGTCTTGCAAGACAGCCGGGCTGAGCAGGGCCGGCGGGCCGGTGATGGTGAAGTCGGAGTGGACGTGCACGACCGTGCGCGGGCCGGCCCCGACACCGGCGACGTCCGGGGTGAGGGTGACGGTCATCGTGGCGGCCGCCGTGCTGAGTCCTCGGGTGTCACGCCCCTGCGCACGCACCACCAGCCGATGCACCGCCTCGTTCCGGTCAAGAAGACGAACCTCGCCCACGTAGGTCGTGCGGTGGGGGCCGATCGCGATGTCGAGCGTGCCCGTCACGGTGTCGTCCCGCGACTTGGACAGGCACGCGCCTGGCAGGTGGTACGAGACCTGGCGGGGGTCCCGCAGCAAGGACCAGGTTCGCGCCACGTCGAGCGGGACAGTGAACTCGTGCTCCAGCTCCATCGTGTGTTCGTCCTTCACCGTCCGGCCGCCGCGCGTACCGCGCGGCGGGTGAGGGTTCGAGCCAGCTGTCGCCGGTAGGGGGCGGTGGCAGCGGCGTCGTCGACGGGCTCGCTCTCGTCGGCGCCCGCGTCCGCGGCCGCGCCGACAATGGCGTCGGTGAGGCGCGCGCCCAGAAGGGCTTCCTCGGCCGGGCGTGAGCGCACCGGAACCGGCCCCATGTTGGTGAACACGACCCGGGCGTCGGTGACCACGCCGTCCTCCTGACGGAGCAACGCGGCGACCCCGACCACAGCCCAGCCCGGGGTCGTCCGACACACCTTCGTGTAGTGCGCGCCCCACCCGAAGCGGGTGGGGAACCGCATCTCGACGAGGACGTCGGCGAGACCGAGCGCGGTCGTGTACGGCTCGACGAAGAACGACCGCGCCGATGTGGTACGCCGTCCCTCCGGCCCCGCGAGCAGCAGCGTGGCGTCGAGCGCGACCGCCGCGGTCGGCAGGTCCGCGGCCGGATCCGCCAGCGCCAAGGATCCCCCGAGCGTCGCCATCGTGCGGGTCCGCCGGTCACCGGCGAGGCGGGCGGCGGTCGCCAGCAGGGGCGCGTGCTCGGCGATGATCGGGTCGGTGGCGAGCCGCCGCAGGGTGGTCATCGCACCCACCACGATCTGGTCGTCCTCGACCCGGATGCCACGCAGCTCCTCGACCTCGCTCAGGTCGACCACGACGGCGGGGACGGCGTCTCGGCATCGCAGCGCGGGTACCAGGCTCTGCCCGCCCGCCAGGAGCGCGGCGTCCTCGCCGGCCTCGTCGAGGTACTGCACTGTCTCCTCGACGGTCCTCGGTCGCAGGTAGTCGAACGGGCTCGGGATCACGGTCGGTCACCCACCTCGCCCTCGGTCTCGCCCCGGCCGGGCACCGGGCTGGGTGACTGGTCGGCCCGGGCGGCCTGGATGGCCCGCCACACCCGGTCCGGCGTGCAGGGCGGCACGAGGTCTCGCACGCCGAGCGGACGGAGCGCGTCGGCGACTGCGTTGACGACGGCGGGCACGGCCGTCAACGCCGCCGCTCGCCGCTGGTCGGCTTCCTCGAGGAGGACGGGGTTTGGCCGGCCTGATCCAACCTCCGGCGGTGCCTCACCGCCGAGGCGTTCGGCGAGGGGCTCGGGAACCGCTGGCCGGGCCGTGGCCGCGGGTCCCTCGACGATGCCGGGAGGCCCGCAGCAGCGCAGGTCAGCTGGGCTCTCGGCGTCCTGGCCGGACGTCCCGACGAGGGCTCGCCCGATGCCGAGGATCACCCCGTCCCGGACGGCGGTCAGTCCCAGGGGCGTGTCGGTGTCGTCGACGACGGCGTAGGTCAGCACGTCGACGACGCCGGTCTCGGTGTCGACCTCCACCGCGGCGACGTGCGCGGCGTGCACGTCGCCGGTGGTGTGGTCGGCGTCGACAGGCTCCTTGTCGGTGGCGACGTCCGGCGCGACGCCGTGGCCGGTCAGCGGGGTGGTGGCCAGCGCGCGCAGGCTGACCGACCGGTGGGGTGCCCGCCGCGTGTGGAAGGCTCCGCGTCCGTACCGCAGCTCCTCCAGCCGGCAGCCCAGCGTCCGTGCCGCGGCGCTCCGCGCGCCCTCGATGACACGCTCGCTGGCGCGGAGGACAGCCATGCCACCCAAGACGAGCATGCGAGCGTCGGACGCGGAGCCGGGGGCGGGTGAGTGCGGCGTGTCCGCCGGGACCACCCGGACGTCCTGGAGCGGGACCTCGAGGGTGTCCGCCACGACCCGGGCGAAGGTGGCCAGGTGGCCGTGACCGAACGCCGCCGCCGCGGTGACGACCTCGACTCGCCCGGTCGGCAGGACCCGAACCGACGCCGACGGCCCCTCGGGTCGCTCACTCGACTGGCGGCGAGCGTCGGTAGGGCGCCGACGCGTCGTGGTCGTGAGACCGATCCCGAGCCGTACCGCGGAGGATTCTTGGTCACGTCGGCGCCGGCGCAGCTCGTCGTAGTCCACCAGCTCCAGCGCCCGGGTGGTCACCGCGTCGAACCGCGGCTCGGCCCAGTTGCGCCGCCGAAGGACGACCGGATCCAACCCGAGCTCGGCGGCGAGCTCGTCGATGATCCGCTCGATCGCGAACGTGGCCGCCGCGGTGTCCGGGCCGAGGCGTGTCGTGGGCGGTGTCGTCGTGAAGACCCCGGTGCAGCGCAGCTCGTGGGCGTCGACGAGGTAGGGGCCGAGCTCGGCGAAGCCCAGGCCGCGCGGTGAAACTGGCGAAAGGTAGGCACCGACCGCGACGAGCTGGTGCAGGCGAAGGCCCAGGATGGTTCCGTCCCGGCGGGCACAGATCTCGACCTCCTGGACGAGGTCGTCGTGGCGGGCGTCGCGGGGACGCGCTTCGCCTCCGGTCGCGCTCCACGTGGTCGGGCGACCGAGCTTCCGCGCGAGCAGCAGCGCGACGGCGTCCTCGGCGTAAGGCTCTGCGGCCGGGTCTCGGGTGCCGACCGGTCCCGGGGTGAGGACCCGCAGACCGGTCACGGGCACACCGGTGATGTGCGCGAGGACGTCTCGGACCTGGTCGGGGTCGCGGGTGTCCGACCAGACGGTGTAGGTGCCGTGGGCGTCGTCGACGTCGACCACGACCGACGGTGGAGGGTCGTCGGTGGCAAGGGGCCACGGGTGACGCAGCTGTCGGGCGAGGACGACGTCGGCGTGCTCGCGGGCGGACTCGTAGTGTCCGTGCGCTTGGCGGTGGAGGAAGCAGCGGTTCCCGGGAGCAGAGTCGTGGACCGAGGGTGCGTCCGGTGCCAGCGCCTCCTCCACGTCGCGGATCGGCGGCAACGGCTCGTAGTCGATCTCGATCGCGTCGAGGGCGTCGACCGCGGCGTATCCGCTGGTCGCCGCGACGACCGCGACGGGCTCCCCTACGAAGCGGACGGTGTCGACGGCTATGGGCAGCCGGGGCGGGACCCGCAGCTCCGCCGGGACCGGTGGGCCCGGCTCAGCGGGGAACGGGACCGTCGTCCACTCCTCGGCGAGCTCGGCGCCGGTGTGGACGGCGACCACACCAGGGCAGTCGCGGGCACCCTCGACGTCGACGCGAGCGAGTCGCGCGTGGGCGTAGGGGCTGCGCAGGATCGCGAGGTGCAGGGTCCCGGGAGGGGCGAGGTCCTCGCCGCGCCGGGTGGCGTCGAGGTACTGCCGCTCGGCGTCGGCGACCGGCAGGGTCACGGACGACGCGGAGAGCCCGGTCATGACGCGGCTCCCCGGTGTCCGGCGAGGGTGTGGTCCGTCCGGGCGGTCGCCGCTGAGTCCGTGGCGCTCTCACCCTGGTTCGGGTCGGGTGGCGGGGCGTCCCGCGACGTCGTGCCGCGTGATCGCTCCGCCGGGGTGAGACCTCGGAGCTCGGTGACGGCGCTGAGGACAGCGCGCACGACCGTGTGCTCGTCCCCGCAACGACATCGTGTCCCCGCCAGCGCGTCCCGGACCTCGTCCTCGGTGGGCACGGGGCACTCGCTCAGCAGGTCGACAGCCGAGAGCAGCATGCCGGGCGTACAGAAGCCGCACGGTGTCGCCCGATGCCGGCGGAAGGTCTGGGCCAGGGCCTCGAGCACAGCCTGGTGTGACGGCGTCTGGTGGGGCACCGGGCCGTCGACAGCGTGTGACGCGCTGTCGACGGTGGTGACGGTACGACCGTCGGCTTGCAGGGCGAGCATGGAGCAGCTCCGGACCGCTCGGCCATCGACGAGGACTGTGCAGGCGCCGCACTCGTTGGTGTCGCATCCGACTCGGGTGCTCACCTTGCCCAGGCGATCGCGCAGGAGGTGAACGAGGAGCGTTCGCTCCTCTATGTAATCGTCGTAGCGCACTCCGTCAACAGTGAGGTTGAGCACGGCCATGCTCGCCAGACAATCCCGACAGGGACTCGGGTCGGCAGGGTCGGAGGTCACAGCCGACAGCGCGGGGAGTCCCAACGCCGTGGGTGTGACAGACATCGCAACGAGAGTGGGCAAACCAGAGTGGGCACGAGAGCGGGCGATGGCGCGCGTCTTTCGGTCGCGCCTTACTCACGAGGGTGTGGCTCGTGAGCACCAGCGCCGGATGGCGGACGGCGTTGGTGAGAGACAGGTTGCTGAGAGATATGAGAGACAGGCTGCTGAGAGACAAAGGTTGGTGCGAGACGAGGGGAGGCGCTGACGTCACCGCGCGAGGCCGCCAGCCGGACGCGACCGAGGGGCATGACAGACTCCGTGCCATGGCCGACCCGGTGAGCTACCGCCTACGGCCCGCGCTCGGCGCCCGCATGATCGGGATGGCGTGCGTGTGGCTGGGGCTGGCCGTCGTCCTCGAAGTCGTCCGTCGTGCCGTGCCCGTGCTCGACGTGCTGGCGGTCCAGTTCCTGGAGTGGTTTCTCGTCGCCATCTTCGCCGTGCTCGCGGGGTGGGGCGCCTGGATCGTCTTCGGTCGCAGGCCACGGCTGGTCCTCGACGACGAGGGCTTCCTCAACCACACCAACCGGCTGCGCGACAGCGTTCGCGCAGCGGCGTGGCGGGACGTGTCCGACGTTCGGCGCCGCGACACGCTCACGGGCACGGTGCTCGTCCTCGAGCTGGCCGACGGCAGGCAGAGCGTGATCACGTCGCGGCTGCTCGATGTCGCGGTGCCAGAGCTCGAGGAGCAGATCCGAGAGCGGCTCAACGCCGCCCACGGCTATCGCCCGCTGTGACGAGCCTCGCTGGTGACGGGTGACGGATGTCTGTAGTGACGGACCTCGGAGCGCTCCCGCTCACCCCGCTCCTTGGGGTCGGTAGGCGCAGGCGTCCTCGAGCGAGGTCGCTCCCTCCTCGGAGTCCTTCGACTCGTCCTGCGAGGACCCTGTGTCTCCCGAGGACTCTGTGTCTCCCGAGGACTCTGCGTCTCCCGAGGACTCCGACGTCTCCGACGACCCGGAGCCCTCACCTGCGTCGGTGGAGTCCGGTGAGGCGGTCTTCTTCGGCTTCGGCTTCGTGGTCTTCTTCGACCCGTCGCGCTCGCTGTCGCGGATGGCCTTCCGCACCATCGAGCGGATCTTGTCGTAGTCCGGATCCCACGGCTTGATGATCTTGTTGGTGAACGCGATGCTGGTCACCTTCGCGTTCTTCACCTTCAGCGACAGGTTGACGAAGGCGGGCAGCAGCTCGCGTGGGATGTCGGTGTAGACGAGGTCCTCGGAGCTCTTGGCGATGGCCTCGTACCGGGTGAGGACCTTCTGTGGGTTCGCCTGGTCGATGATCGCCTTGATCGCGCAGCGCTGGCGTTCCATCCGCTCGTAGTCGCTGGACCCGTAGCGGCCTCGGGCGAACCACAGCGCGTGGTAGCCGTCGAGGTGTTGGTTCGGGCCTGGCTCGATCCAGTCGTGTGGCGGACGGCCCTCGTCCTGGGAGCCACCGATCGCGACCCGGGTGTTGACGTTGACGGTGATGCCGCCCAGCGCGTTGATGAGTTCCGTGAAGCCGTCGAGGTTGATGAGGACGTAGTAGTGCACCTCGAGGCCGAGGACCTCGCCGACGGCGAGCTTCGTCGCGTCAGCGCCTGGGTTGTCGCTGTCCAGCAGCCCCGGGTGCTGCTCCGGCACGTCCTTGTAGATGGCGTTGAGCATCCACTCCAGCCGGTCACCGGGGCCGTCGAAGACACCGTCGGGGTAGACCTCGGCGAGGGGGGAGTCCTCGGGGAACGGCACCTTCTCCAAGTTGCGGGGAAGGCCCAGCAGAACCGTGTTGCCGGTCCTCGTGTCGATGCTGGCCAGCTGGATGCTGTCGGGACGGATGCCGATCCGGCCTTTGCCCCCGTCGCCGCCCAGGAGAAGGATGTTGACGCGGTCGCGGCCACCCCAGGGATCCTCCCTGGTCACGTTCTTCGGCCGGGTGACGCTCTTGCTGTCGGCGCTGGCGAAGACCTTGCCGATCGTGTTATTCCCCACCTGCGCGTAGCGGCCGGCGACGGCGAGGGGCGTCAACACGGAGAACGTGAGGACCGCGACGAGCACCGAGCCGACGAGGCGTTGAACAGCGGTCGCGGCGGCCGGCAGCACCGTGCGGTAGGTGCCGACGATGACGGCCGTCCAGGCCAGGCCGACGGTCGGGAGCGCGACCGCGAGGAAGCCCAGGCTGCCCTCGTCGACCAGCCACGCCAGCACCTTCTCCCGTTGATTGGCGGCGAGGTAGCCGAGCAGGCCGACGAGGAGGACGGTGACCGTCATGACACCAGCGCCGAGTCGGCGTCGACCCGCCGCGAACAGGCCGCTCCCCGGGATGAGCGTGCCGAGGAGAGTGACGAGGACGGCGCGGAGGAACGACGGGCCTGAGGCGGGGCGGGCAGGCGAGACGCGCGCGCCGTCTCGGCGTGGCGAGATTCGGCCCGTCTCCAATCCCATGTGGCTCCTGCCCACGAGTCGCCCTGGCGCCCTCCTCGAGGCCCAGCGCGGACCACTCCGCTCGATGTCCTGTCCGGAAGGATGCCAGAAGTCGCATGCGACCGAACAGTCACCCGATGTGGCCGGGATGTTTTCCCATCATGGACGGGGAGCCGCCGGGCTGGGAGATCCCGGCGGCCCTCGATACGTCGCGCGCGTTCATCCCGCCGGTGGCGGTGCGTGGGCGGTGCGTAGTGGTGCGAGCGCGGCGGTGCTCCGGGCGAGCCACCTGGGGTCTTGCTGCCACGTGGTGTGTGGACAGGTCCTTGTCGCGCCACGTGTCTCATCGGCGGCGGCCCGCTTCGCGCAGTCTGACCTCCGCGACGAGGTGCGTCCCTGTCGATGAGATGAGTGGTCGCCCGCCGTCCTAGAAGTCCCACGGGGCGGGGAGCTGGGCGAGCAGGCACAGGTAGTTTCTGGTGCGGACTTCTTTCCCGTCCTATAAGTCGGGCAGCTATGGTCGCTGCGGATGTAGGCGGTGTAGGGGTCGGGGACGATGCGCAGAGGTGGGCCGACGCAGCCGTCGAAGGCGTGACCGCCGGTGGGATACAGCAGGATCGGCTGGAACAGGTCCTTGACTTTTGCGACGTCGTCGTCGGTGTACCGGCTGCTGAGCGGTTGGGTGAGGCGGACGATGGCCGCGTGCGCCGGAGCGATAGCGCAACGACGTGACCGTCACGCCGCGACGCGAAGCCAACCGGCTCAACGAGCGCAGGCCGCCGAGTCCTGCGATGTGGTCCGCGACACCATCGAGACATCCAAGAAGCCGCCATCCGGGACACTAGGTTCGCCCGCGACACCTACCGCCCCTCGCCACGATCTCGCTGGTTGGCGGATACGGCTCGTCGGTGAGTCCGACCTGCATGTCAGCGAACTCTGGCTGCAGCGGAGCTGCCACTGAATCTTCAGGCTGAAGATGTCTGCCCAGTCCTCGGCCACGCCTTCCCGCTCACGCGCCCACTCGTCGAACGTCATGGTCAAGTCAATGAGTGCACGCTGGGGTCGACGATCTCGATCCCCTTGTCCTCGAGCTCGACCCCATTCCTCGTGAGAACAGTGGCCACTCGGCGCGCCAGCTCCGCGACGCCGGCCACGATGTGCGGGCCACGGTCATGGGTCGACCACCGCACCATCACCGACGGCGGCATCGGTTCGCGACCGACCGCGTGCAGCACCCGCTCGATGAGGTCGAGCCACACGTCCAGGTAGAGGAGCGGGTCCGGTTCGTACGTCGTCCAGCCTGCACAGAGAATGAGGGGCCACTCTTTTCCATCCGCTGACCGCAGCGTCGACATCGTCAACCCTTTGTAGCGATATGCCAATCTCTCGAGTCAGTCTGGCGGGATGCGTGTCGGTGCGTGGGAGGTGGTGCGCCTTGGGGCCGGCTTCTTGATGAGTACTGGGTCGAGGAGGTTCTTGACTGCGCGGAGCTGGTCGTCGGTGTGGGTGGTGATCGGTTCGGGGATCTTGAGGAGCGCGTAGCCTAGTTGCCGTTCGCTGCGGCTGGCTCGAGGGCAAGTCCGGATCGCTCGGCGGATGTGGTGAGCTTTCGAAGTCCACCGAGTGAAGCGATGGGGGTGGTGTTCAGCAGGTTGGCCCAGTAGTAGCCGCGTGGATGTTCTCGGCCTTGGATGCGCCGTCGTAGACGGCAAACCACTCGTCATACGGTGTGCTGTTCCATGATTGGCCGGTGTCTGCCGTGACGAATCTCCAGGCGGCGTTGAGCTGGCGTGTTACCGGTACAAGCCATGAAGCAACTATTTCTGCGGTCGCGTCCTCCTCTTCTTCTGCTCGGAGGTGGTCTGTTCGTACAGTGACGCGAAGGCCGGCGCCTTCGTGTGGCTTTTCGAAGTCAACTACGACACGGATAGCTGGTGGCGAGTAGGGTTTGGGTGCTTGTCCGGAGAGCGTTAGTGCTGCGCCCGCCTCCACCAGCTTGCCGGTGTTCCCTCGAGCGATGAGCTTGTCGAACACCTGCTGCGTCCAAGTGCGGCCGGCCACCGTCCAGCCTGACTCCAGACAAGTTCGTCTGGCACAACTTCCAGTTCTTGTGCGGCGGCGGCCTCCTTGACCCGTTCGATGAGGGCGAGCCACACGTGGCGGTAGAGGAGCGGGTCTGGCTCGTACGTCGTCCAGCCAGATGGAAGGGCGTGGACGCTGCTTCTGTCCTCGGCCGACCGCAGCGTCGACACGAGCAACTCCTCCAGGACGAAGCAGAGCCCTCGACGGGCGCACCGGGTCACCATGATCGCCTCGCTTGAGGCCGCTGCCATGGAGATGATCAATCTGTTACCCAGACGGCGCCGTCCCTCGAGTGCAGCGGACGACCGGGCAGAAGACCAGAGGAAGCAGGCGACCACAGGAGTGGTCGGCTCAGGTGAGGAGGGCGCGGACCTCGGCGTCGGAGACCGAGCGGAAGTCGGTGTACCAGCGGCCGACAGCCTCGAAGGACGGGGGCGTCAGCGGGCACACCATCTCGTCCACGACGCCGGCGAACTCCTCGACCGCCTGTGGCGGCGCCACCGGGACGGCGAGGATGACCTTGGCGGGCTGGTGGCGTCGGACGGCGACAACCGCGGCACGGGCGGTGGCGCCTGTGGCGATCCCGTCGTCGACGAGGATCACGACCTTCCCCTCGAGCTGCGCCGGGGGTCGGTCGCCGCGGTAGGTCGCCTCCCGGCGGGCGAGCTCCGCCCGCTCCCGCTGGGCGACCTGCTCCACCTCAGCCGGGCTGATCCCGAGCTGCTCCACCACGTCCCGGTTGAGCACCCGGACGCCGCCGGTCGCGACCGCGCCCATCGCCAGCTCGGGGTGCCACGGAACGCCCAGTTTCCGGACACAGAAGACATCGAGGGCCACGCCCAGCCGCTCGGCGACGGCGGCGGCGGTCACCACACCCCCTCGGGGCAGCCCCAGCACGATCACGTCGTCCCGGTGGGCATACTCCGCCAACTCGTCCGCCAGCCGGTGGCCGGCGTCCGCCCGGTCGGCGTAGCCGGCCGTCGAAGCACCGCCTCGCCGCATCATCAGGTCCGCCGCGTCACGAGATCGCCTCGCCTCAGGACACCATCCCTTCCGACCGTACCCCCGCGTGTCGGACCCGGACGATGCCCGAAGGTCGCGGCGCGGGCCGGTGATCAAGGCCGCAGAGCGGGCCGGTGGACGCGGGCGCCGGGGGGCTGGCGACACGCCGCCGGACACTCCGACGGGACGCGCTTTGCCGGACCGAGCGCGGGGCCGCTACCCTGATCCGGCATCATGGCTCTCGCCAAGGGAGGCGTCGCCTAGTCCGGTCTATGGCGCCCGCCTGCTAAGCGGGTTGAGAGGTAATACTCTCTCGCGGGTTCAAATCCCGCCGCCTCCGCACTGACCTGCACAAAGAGGCCGTGTGTGGGCCGGGTGGCATCGCCCGGCCCACACGTCGTCCATCCAGCGCCGTCCATCCGGGCCGTCCACCGACGTCGGCTCGGTGGCACGTCCTCCGTGTCCGGTGCGTCGCTCGCTGTGCTGAGCGCCAGCGCGTCGTCCGATCTTCGCCGGCCGGTTCCGTCCGCGTTCGTTGTCCGCCGCGCCAGGCGCCCCCGAGACTGGCCCACGAGCGAGCTCGACCGGCGAAGGGACGTCATGGCACACGGCGATGCCACCACGCCTCAGTACCTCGACTTCGCTCCGTGGGTGTATCCGCGTGAGGCGACCGAGGAGGAGCGCAAGGCCCAGCGCGACTGGCACGCGGAGCTCGCCACCCGGGGCGACGTGACCATCGCCGACGACGCCTACATCTCGCCCCAGGCGGCGGTCTTCCCGCGACGGATGCGGATCGGCCCCGGCTCCTACATCGCCGCCCACACCTACGTCCTGGTCGACGACCTGGAGATGGGTGAGCGGTGCACGCTCAACCCGTACTCGGTGGCCCGCGGCCGGGTCCGGATGGGCGACAAGGTGCGGGTCGGCGCCCACACCTCCCTGCTCGGCTTCAACCATTCCATGGCGCCGGACCGGGCGGTCTGTGAGCAGCCGACCACGAGCAAGGGGATCGCGATCGGGAACGACGTGTGGATCGGCTCCCACGTGGTGGTGGTCGACGGCGTCACGATCGGAGACCACGCGGTGGTCGGCGCCGGCGCCGTCGTCACGAAGGACGTGCCGGCCTGGGCGGTCGTGGGTGGCAACCCGGCCCGGTTCCTCCGCGACCGTCGCGACGTGCACCGCGCCGGCCGGAAGCCCGACGGCGACCTCGCCGAGCGGCTGGCGGCGTTCGCCGACCGCGCCCGCGAGCAGGCGGTGGACGTGCTGGCGCGCTGTTGGCAGCCCGCCGACGACGAGTGTGGTGGGCGGTTCCTCGACCGCCCGGACGCCAAGCCGACGGTCCGGGCGTGGTGTGACGCGGTGGAGATCGCGGACCTTTTGCTCGGCTCCGCCCCTCCCCAGGTGGAGGGGGACCGGATCGCCGCCCACCTGCGCGAGCTGCAGGACCCCGACACCGGGCTCGTCCCGGAGTACGGCGACGTCACGCCGCCGTCCCTGGACAACGCGGGTGCGTACCACATCCTGTGCGTGGGCTACGCCCTGGACCTGCTCGGTACGTCGTTCCCCCACCCGATCCGCGCGGTCTCGGAGATGGACCCCGCCGACCTGGTGGCCCGGCTCGACACGCTGCCGTGGGACACCCGGGGGTGGTCGGCGGGCGCCTGGGTCGACGCGTTCGGCACCGGCGTCTACCGCAACCTCGTCGACGCCGGCATCCGCGGGCAGACGGAAACGCTGTTCGGCTGGCTGCTCGCCAACGCCGACCCGTTCACAGGGATGTGGAGCCGACCGGACCGGCAGCAGCGCTGGCTCCAGCCGGTCAACGGCTTCTACCGGCTCACCCGGGGGACCTTCGCGCAGTTCGGGTTGCCGTTGCCGTATCCCGAGCGGACGATCGACACGGTCCTCACGCACAGCCGGGACGCGGCGTACTTCACCGACGAGCGGGGGAACGCCTGCAACGTGTTGGACGTCATCCACCCGCTGTGGTTGGCAGCGAAGCAGACCGACTACCGGAAGGCCGAGGGCGAGGCGTGGGCCCGCTGGCAGCTGGAGCGGGCGCTGCGCCGCTGGCGGGACGGTGCGGGCTTCGCGTTCGCCCTCGAGCCGGGCGTGGGTCCCCAGCACACCGCTGGGCTGCAAGGCACCGAGATGTGGCTCGCCATCATCTGGCTCCTCGCCGACTACCTCGGCCTCTCCGAGGCACTCGGCTACCGCCCGCGCGGCGTGCATCGACCGGAGCCCGCCGCGTCTCTGGGCCGCTTCGCGACCACCGGTACGGCGTGACTCCACGAGGGTGAGGCACACACCGAGGACAGAACACGTCCGGCTCCGAGGTGCGTCTCGGAGCCGGACGTGGTGGTCACCCAGCGCTCGTCGTGGGACGAACGCCTCGCTCGTCGAAGAGGTCCTTACTCGTTCGAGGGCCGTGGCGGGGTGATGTTGATCCCACTGCCGGTCGGCACCGGGACCACGGTGACCTTGCCCTCCTCGATCGCCTTGTGGAGGACGTAGCCCTCCGGACCGAGCACCTTTACGAGCTCACGGATCGACTCGAGCTCGGTACGCACCGTCTCGTTCCGCTGCTTCTGCGCGTTGTTCTGCGCCACGGCCTCCTGCTCGGCGGTGAGCGCGGCGCGGATGTTCTCAGGCGGGATAGGCGTCTGGAGGGTCAAGACGGGGTTGCCGCACTCGCCCGAACCGGTGTACGACGGCCGGCAGAAGAACTCCGCCCCGGCCTGGTCCTTGATGAACCGGGAGGCCAGGCGGCCGACCTCCTCCTCCCAGGCCTCCTTCACCTCCGGGTCGGAGTACAGCTCCTTGTAGCCGTACTTCTTCGACACCGCGTCCATGGCCTTGTCCAGCGGCTGCTTGAGGTAGACGTTCAGCATGTTGCGCCAGCCGTCGGTGGTCTGGCCGTCTTCCATCCACGCCTGGAACTTGATGCCGATCCGCTCGTGGAACTGCCGTAGCGTCTCGCACTCGGTGTTGAGGGCGAACGTCGCGACGCCCGCGACCGTCATCGTGACGTTGTCCTTGGTCACGACGCTGATCGGGTTGCCGTCGGCGCCTTCGCCTCCGCTGAAGTCGAACGTGCGCTGTCCGAAGGGGTAGGTGTAGTGGCGGTCACCCGGGCCGTCCCAGGCACGGGTGCTCGGACCGACACACGTGTCGAACTCGGTGTTGGAGATGGGTCCCGCGTCGTAGACCAGGCCCGCCTCGTCGGGTTGGGTGTTGATCGTCGTACAGCCGTTGAGCGTAAGCATCGCGCCCAAGGCGCCCGCTGCCGTCAGGGCCAGGACGGCGCGTTTCCTCATCCGCGCAGCTCCTTCTTCTCGTAGGTGCGGATCTCGTCGATGACGATGGTGCTCAGCGAGGGATCGAGCTCACGGTGGTCCCATGCGAGCTCTTTCAACCGTTCGACGAGCTCCCGGAGTGTCGCGACCTGTCGACGCAGGCGTCGCACCTCCGCGTACGCCGAACTCGCGTAGGCGAGGGCACCGCCCACGACGACGAAGACCAGGAGCAACCAGGCCGTCCACATGGAACCCCCCGAGCGGTCGAGTAGATCGGCCTCTCGGCGGCGCCGAGGGCTGGACGCCAGTCTGGCCCACGCCGACAGGAGGGTTCAAACTCGGGCGCACACGCGAAGCCCACGACCGCGCTCGCGGACCACCGTGAGTCACCGCACGGTCGTGGGCTGCGTTCTCGCCGCGCTCCCTGGTGGCGCGGGATCTACGACGAGGCGCTCAACCGCTGTCGGAGCGCGTCCAGCTCGGCCCACAGGGGCTCTGGCAGGGTGTCGCCGATCGTGGCGAACCACTCCTCGATGCTGGGGATCTCAGCGCTCCACTCCTGCGGGTCCACCCGCAGCAGCGCCTCCAGGTTCGCGCGCGGGAGCTCGAGGCCCGTCACGTCCAACGCGTCCGGTGACGGGACGAACCCGATCGGTGTCTCCTCGGCCTCGGCGCGTCCTTCGACCCGCTCGATGATCCACTTCAGCACTCGGCTGTTCTCGCCGAACCCCGGCCACAGGAACTCGCCGTGCGGGCCTCGCCGGAACCAGTTGACGTAGAAGATCCGCGGCAGACGGCTCGGATCGGTCTGCTGACCGATGTCGAGCCAGTGCTGGAAGTAGTCGCCGGCGTTGTAGCCGACGAACGGCAGCATCGCCATCGGGTCGCGTCGCACGACACCGACCTTCCCCGTGGCCGCCGCGGTCGTCTCCGACGACAGCGTCGCGCCCACGAAGACACCGTGGGTCCAGTCCCGTGCCTCGGTGACGAGCGGAACCGTCGTCGCGCGCCGGCCGCCGAAGAGGATCGCCGAGATGGGGACGCCGCGCGGGTCCTCGAACTCGGGCGCGAGGATCGGGCACTGCTTGATCGGGGTGCAGAAGCGGCTGTTGGGGTGGCTGGACAGCACGGGCTTGCCGTTCTCGTCCCGCGTGTCAGGCGTCCAGTCGCGTCCCCGCCAGTCGGTGAGGTGAGCGGGCGGCTCGTGCGAGTACCCCTCCCACCACACGTCGCCGTCGTCGGTGAGCGCGACGTTGGTGAAGATGGAGTTGCCCTGCTCGATCGTGCGCATGGCGTTCGGGTTGGTCTCCCAGCCGGTGCCGGGCGCCACACCGAAGAACCCGTACTCGGGGTTCTGCGCGTACAGGCGGCCGTCCTCGCCGAAGCGCATCCACGCGATGTCGTCGCCGAGCGTCTCGACCTTCCAACCCGGAATGGTGGGCTCGAGCATCGCGAGGTTCGTCTTGCCGCACGCGCTCGGGAACGCGGCGGCGATGTAGTGGACCCGGCCTTCCGGTGAGGTGAGCTTCAGGATCAGCATGTGCTCGGCGAGCCATCCCTCGTCGCGGGCGATCACGCTCGCGATCCGCAGGGAGTAACACTTCTTCCCCAGCAGGGAGTTCCCGCCGTAGCCGGAGCCGAACGACCAGATCTCGCGCGTCTCGGGGAAGTGGGAGATGTACTTGGTCTCGTTGCACGGCCACGGCACGTCGCTCTGACCGGGCTCGAGCGGCGCCCCGACGGAGTGGAGGCAGCGCACGAACGGCCGGTCGTCACCCATCGCGTCAAGGACGGCTTGCCCCATGCGGGTCATGATGCGCATGGATGCGACGACGTACGCCGAGTCGGTGATCTCCACGCCGAACATCGGGTGTTCCGCGTTGAGCGGTCCCATGCAGAACGGGACGACGTACATGGTCCGTCCACGCATGCACCCTCGGTAGAGGTCGGTCATGGTGCGCTTCATCTCGTCCGGGTGGACCCAGTTGTTGGTCGGCCCGGCGTCGACCTCTCGCTGTGAGCAGATGAAGGTCCGGTCCTCGACCCGCGCCACGTCGCTCGGATCGGTCCGCGCCCAGAACGAGTTGGGCTTCTTGTCCGGGTTCAGCCGAACCAGCGTGCCGGCCGCGACGAGCTGGTCGGTGAGGGCGCGCCACTCCTCCTCGGACCCGTCGCACCAGTACACCCGCTCCGGCTGACACAGGTCGGCGACCTCCTGGACCCAGGCACGGAGCTCGGCGTGGCGGGTGGGCAGAGCCGCCGGCACCGCTCCGGGCTCGCCGCGAGGACTGATGACCTTGCCGCTCGGTGTCGTGGTCGTGGACATGGAGGTCACGCTAAGTGGGACCGAGCGGCCGGAGGGACGTCCACAGGGCCCGGCGAGAGGAGCGGAAAGTGCTTCCCTCCTGGTTCTTTCAGCACTGCCGAAAGGTCTTGCGGACTGTCGTCGCACCCTGCACAGGGTTATCGCAAGACATTCGACTGGTCCGGACCGCATAGGACCGGCGTCCGAGTCGTCCCCGTTGCCCGTGCTTGGCCGACTCGGCGTGTCACGTTCCTCCGGTCGGGGGTGAGCGCCGAGCGCGGCGGCGTTTCGACGGCGTCCAGACCACGACGCTCACCGCGAGGCCGAGGCATCCGATCAGCATGAGGACGATGCCGGGACCCTCGAGGTCCCTCCCGGCGATCCGGTCGTGCGGGATGAAGGCCAAGACGGCGCCAACGACGATGAGGACGACGCTGACGGCGATACCCATGGAGACCACCTCGAGCGCGGCAGTGCGCGTGGGGCGACAGTGGTTGCGGTGGGACGGCGCTCGGTCCTGGTGACCCGTGGTCGTCGCTGGCCTGTCCCATGGGCGGACACATTAGGACAAAGCCGCCGAACGGGCGACGGCGCCCTGACGGTGTGTGAACGTCGCCGCGCGGCGCGTCCGCCGACGAGCCCGCCGCCTTCCTCGGCCAGAGCCAGGTCTCGTGGTGGCTTTCCTCAGCGCGGCGATGCCTGGATGAGGACGCCCGGGTTCAGGATGCCGCGCGGGTCGAGGTGCGCCTTCACCGCCGCCAAGGTGGTGACGCCCAGCTCACCCACCTCGTGGACGAGGTAGGGCGCGTGCGCGCGGCCGACCGCGTGATGGTGGGTGATCGTGGCCTTGTGCGTCGCGATCGCCTCATTGGCGGCCGCCTTGGCGCTCTCCCACTGCTCGAGTGCCTCGGCCGCATCCGGGAGCTGGCGCGCCAGGACCGTGAAGTACAGCGACGCGCCCGTCGGGTAGACGTGCGACACGTGCGTCATGACCACGGGCGGCGTGCCCGCTGCGGTGAGGCTGTCGCGGAGGGCGCGCGACACCGCGTCGTACAGGTCCCGAAGGCGTGACCAGGTGGTCGCCGTCTCCAAGGTCTCCACCAGCACGCCGGCGTCCAGCAGGATGTCGCGTTGGCGCGGCCCCTCGAACCGGTGCCGCCGCCACGCCTCGCCCGCTCGTGCGCCGAGCGGGATCGCGCCGGACGCCCGCAACGAGCGGGCCGCCGCCTGCCTCCTGCGACGGACGCCCTCCGCCGTGTCCTCCCAGCCCAGCACGCACAGGGCCGGCGTGCGCAGGCCGCGCACCCGAGCGAGGAGGGCGGCCAGGCGTCCCTTCGGACCCTGGGTGGCGAGGGTCGTCGCGCTCTCCTCCTCGTCGGAGAGCCGGACGACGTCGGGCGCGTCGACGTCCTGGACCAGACCGCGGATGGTGTCGAGACCCTCGCCGAACGAGCCGAAGGCCCACATCTCGTAGTGCCGCTCTTCTGGCGTCGGGCGGGTTCGCAGGGTCACCTCGGTGAGCACGCCGAGGGCGCCCTCGCAGCCGGTGAACAGCGCGCGCAGGTCGGGTCCCGCGGCGTTCGGGGTCCCCGTGCCCGCGCGGATCTCGCCGACGGGCGTGGCCACGCGCAACGCGACCACCATGTCGTCGATCCGGCCATACCCGGTGGACGCCTGGCCGGCGGACCGGGTGGCGACGAAACCGCCGATGGTGCCGCGAGGGAAGCTCTGCGGGACGTGCCCGAGCGTCAGGCCGTGCTCGGCGAGGAGCGACTCGGCCCGAGGGCCGGTCACCCCAGGCTGGAACGTCGCGGTGCGGGAGATCGGATCGACGTCCACGAGCCGGTCCATCCGCGAGAGGTCGAGGGTGACGACGGCGCGGTGGCCTCCGTCGACCGGCTCGACCCCTCCGACGACGCTCGTGCCGCCACCGTACGGGACGACCGCCACGTCGCGCTTCGTGGCGACGGCGAGGACGGACAGCACCTCGTCATGGCTCGCCGGTCGGATCACCGCGTCCGGGACCGCGACGTCGTAGCCGAAGCGTCGGCGGACTAGATCGGTGTAGGACTGTCCGCCCGCGTGGGCGAGCCGCGCCTCCGGCTCCGTCTCCACATACGCCGGACCCACCGCCTGGCGGAACTCGGCCGCCGCGTCCGGGCTCAGCCCGCTTGGTGGGACGGGGATGGCCGAGATCGGCACAGGAGCCCGCGGAGTCAGGTCACCGAGGCGCCGGGCGAGCCAGACTGGGACCCCGCGTACAGGCGTGGCGTCGTCCTCGGGGTCGGACCACCGGGCGAACGGCCGCGGTCCGAGGTCGGCATGCGCGAGCTCGTCCATGGGGAGAGCGTGACATATGCCACAGGATGATCACCCGAAGAGCGCGCAGGTCGATGCCATCGGACCACAGAACCTGACCGCACCGGGGGATCACGCACCAGAGGCCAGGCAGCACGGTACGACCAAGGCCGACGAAGGCGCCTCGAGTGAGCTCACGGCCGACCGCGTGCCCGGTGAGCCGGAGACCGCTGGGCGGCGACCGGAGGAGATTCTCGCCGCCCACGACGAGGAACGCCCGGCCCGGCGGCTGTCAGGCCCGGTGGACGTCGGTGTGACCGTCGCGTGCGCGCTGCTCAGTGTCTTCGTGCTGTGGGTGGTCTTCGCGCCGCTGGCCAAGGGCACGCAGTACTACCTGACGTTGTTCCTCGCCGCCGTCCTGCCGTTGACGTTTCTGTGCTACCGGCCCGGGCGGAGCCAGCCGTCGGCGCGTCGGCCGGTGTCACGGCTGGTCGAGCGACTCGGCTTCGCTGGAAAAGAGCACACACCCCGATCGACTGACAACCCGGGCTTGCTGGACTGGGCGCTCGCGGTCCTGTCGTTGGCGGTGGCGCTGTATCCCATCGTCGGTTTCGACGACTTCCTCGAACGCCGGCAGGTCCCGACCACCCTCGACCTCGCGGTCGGGCTCGTCCTCCTGGCGTTGGTGTTGGAGGCGTGCCGCCGCACGAGCGGATGGTGGCTTCCCGCGATCTGCCTCGGTTTCCTCGCGTACGCCTACTACGGCGGCTACCTGCCCTTGGACTGGAGCCTCGCCCACGTCGGCTTCAACGTCGACGAGATCGTGCCGCAGCTCTACATGGGGACCAGCGGCTTCTACGGCACGCCCCTCAACGTCGCGGCGACCTACATCGTGCTGTTCACGATCTACGGCGCCGTGCTCGACATGTCGGGGGCGGGGAAGTTCTTCATCGACTTGTCGTTCGCGGCGTTCCAACGACGCGGTCGACAGTCGCCGAGCGCACCAGGCCGGACGGTCACCCTCGCGGGTTTCCTGCTCGGGACGGTGTCCGGCTCGGGAACCGCCACCGCGGTGAGCCTAGGCTCGGTCGCCTGGCCGATCCTGCGGCGCGCCGGATACCCGAGAGAACGAGCAGGCGGAGTGCTCGCGGCGGCAGGCATCGGCGCGATCCTGTCGCCGCCGACGCTCGGCGCGGCGGCGTTCATCATCGCCGAGCTGCTGCGGACGAGCTACCTCACCGTCCTCATCTACGCGATCGTGCCGACGATCCTCTACTACGTCGGCGTCATCCTCGCCATCGAGATCGACGCGCGAAAGCACGGCACCCGCGGCGTCGAGATCCCGCACCAGTCGGCGCTCCGCCTCCTGCTGCGGTTCGGCTACCACTTCCTGTCGCTGTTCCTCATCGTGGCCTTCATGGCCGCCGACATCCCGCCGTTCCGTGCCGTCGTCTACGCCACGATCCTGCAGTTCCTGTTCTCGTTCCTCGACCCCGCGCACCGGATGACGCCACGCCGTCTGGTGCAGGCGTTGGCGACCGGAACCCGCAGTGTGCTGCCGGTCGCGACGGTGTGCGCCTCCGCCGGCATCATCGTCGCGGTGGTCACGCTCACCGGGCTCGGGCTCAACCTGGCCGGGATCATCGTCGACGGGGCGAGCGCGATCACCCAGGACCCGACGCTCATCCTCGTGCTCACGGCGGTGTTCGCCGCCGTCGCGGTGACCGTGCTCGGGCTGGCCGTGCCGGTCACCGCCTCGTTCATCATCGCCGCGGTCATCATCACGCCCGCGCTCGTGGAGCTCGGGGTGAGCCGCCCCGAGGCGTACATGTTCGTGTTCTACTACGCCGTCCTCTCGGAGGTGAGCCCGCCCACCGCGCTCGCCGCGCTCGCGGCGGCCGCCATCACCGGGGGCAACCCGCTGCGGACCATGTGGGCCTGCTGGTCGTACGCCCTCCCGGCGTTCCTCGTGCCGTTCGCGTTCGTGCTCAGCGAGAACGGGGCATTCCTGCTCGCGCAGGGGCCGATCCTCGGCGTCGTCTGGGCGACCGCGGTCAGCGTCGTGGCGGTCGCCGCCTTGGCTGCGGCCGCGGGCGGCTGGATCGTGGGGCCTGCCCACCCTGTGGAGCGGGTGCTCGCCTTCGTCGCTGCGCTGCTGCTCCTGTACCTGGAACCGATCACCATCGGTCTCGGCGGTGCGCTTGTCGTCCTCGCCGTGGCCATCCACCTCCTGCGCCGGCGGCTCGTCCGGCCGGCCCTCGACTCACGGGGAGGCCCATGATGAGAACGGCTCGACGAACGACCCGACGCACGGCGATCGCGCTCCTCGCGGGCGTGCCGCTGCTCGGCGCCTGCGGGGGCAAACGAACCGACAGCGAGACCGGCGGTGGTGGCGGCTCCCCGGGCGGTCGGTTGACCATCGCCACCGGCAACACCACCGGCGTCTACTACCAGCTCGGCGGCGGCTTGGCTCGCCTCATCGGCCGGCACATCGCGGGCTACCAGGCGACCCCGACGGAGACCGGCGCCTCGGTGCAGAACATCCAAGGCGTGGTCGCCGGCCGGTACGACATCGCGTTCTCGCTCGCCGACACGGCCAACGACGCGGTGAACGGCACCGGCTCCTTCGACGAGCCCCAGCCGATCGAGGCGCTCACCCGCCTGTATCCCAACTACACCCACGTCCTGGTGCGGTCCGAGACCGGCATCGAGTCCGTGGCCGACATGAAGGGCAAGCGCGTCTCCACCGGCTCGCCCAAGTCGGGCACCGAGGTGATCGCGAACCGGGTGTTGGAGGCGGCCGGCCTCGATCCGGCGTCCGACATCCAGGCGCAGCGGCTGGGCCTGCCGGAGACCCAGGACGGCATGAAGGACGGGACCATCGACGCGATGTTCTGGTCCGGTGGTCTGCCGACCGGTGGCATCACCGACCTCACCACGTCGATGGGCGATGCGGTGCGGTTCATCGACGTCACGCCGCAGCTCCCCGCGCTGCGAGAGGAGTACGGCCCCATCTACGAGGAGGGCGCGATCCCGGCTGACGTCTACCAGCAGCCCGCCGACGTGCCGACGATCGTCGTGCCCAACGTGCTCGTGGTGAAGAAGGGCTTCGACGCCGAGCTGGCCAAGCAGTTGGTGACGCTGCTGTTCGAGCAGCGCGCAGAGCTGGAGAAGGTCAACCCGGTGGCCGCGGACATCGAGTTGGAGAACGCCCGCAAGACCGACCCGATCCCGCTCAACCCGGGTGCGGCGGAGGCGCTCGACGAGCTCGGCGCGCCGTAAGGCCGTACTCACCGGGCTCAGGCCGAGGACTCGGTGTCCTGGAGTGCGTCCATCACGTCGCGCACCTCTTCGGCCTCAGGAACCCCCATCGCGCGGAACTTCTCGTAGGCCTCGCGGAGGAACCAGCGGGCCCGTGCGGGTCTGCCGGTGGCGTCCAGGCTTCGCCGAGTCGCCACATGGTGATCGCGTGCGCGTAGGGGAACCGCCTCGCCTGGGGGTCGGCGATGGCCTGCTCGCACAGGCGCACCGCGGTCTCGGCGTCGCCGCGACGGCGCCGAGCGTGGGCGAGGGCGGCGTAGGTGAGCAGCCCACGCGCGGTCGAGCGCCGCGTGTCGCTCGTGCTCGGGCTCGTCGCGCGTGGCGACCTCGCGCGCGTACTCCCGCGTGAGGTCGTGCATGCGGTAGCGGCCCGGGACGGGGCCTTCGAGCAGTTGGTTGTCGAGGAGGCGGTCGAGCAGTGTCTCGGCGGCGGACACGTCCCGGTCGAGCAGGCGAGCGGCGATCGGCAGGGCGGGCGTGGCTGTCCATGGCGGAGTCCTACGGGGGTGCCTTGCACCAGCTCGAGGTGGCCGCTCGTGAACTCAGCGACGATCAGAGGGTCGCCGTCGCTTGTCATGCCGCCGCGCGTGAGGTGACGCGTGCGAAGGCGGTTAGGAATCCCGCAGCGCACACGAGCAGCGTGGCCAGCACGAGCATGAGAGCTGGGAAGCTCCAGCCGACCGAGGCGACGACCGGTCCGATGCTGGCGCCGATGAACAGCACGAGCCCGGTGAGCGCCATGCCACCTGCGCGGTTCGGGGCCGCGGTCTCGCCGAAGAGGGTGATCATCGCCGGGATGGTGATCGCCACGCCGGTCACGAACACCAAGCTCGTGACGGCGATCCCGACGAGGGTCGAGGCGAACAGCGCCTCACCCGTGATCCCCACCGCCGCGAGCAGGTAGCCGAGACGGGCGGCGCCTGGATAGCCGAGTCGGCGGGCGATGACACCGACGAGCAGGGCGGTGAACATGCCGGGAAGTCCGACCAGGCGCAGCCAGATCACCTGCGAGGCCGCCAAGCCCAGCTCGACCAGGTGCGGGCCGAGGGCGGTGTACATGGCGACGAACGACAGCAGCAAGGTCACGTGGGCCGCGGAGAGCAGCAGCGCCGGTGGCCTCGAGACGACTCGCGCGAACGCTGCGAACCGCTGGCCCAACCCGCCGGGGCCGGCCGGACGGCCAGCTTCCTTCGGCAGGGTGACGAGCCCGACCAGGCTCAGCCCCAGGGCCGCCGCGCCGACCACGAAGAACCACGTCCAGCCGACCAGCAGCGTGATCGTCGCGGCGAGAACCTGACCGACGATGCCGGCCACCAGGAACGCCGTGGAGATCGCTCCGAGCGCCACCGGCCGTCGCGCCGGGGCGACGGCTTCCGAGAGATAGGCGAGAGCGGCCGGGGCGAAGCTGGCGGCCGCCAGGCCTTGCGCCGCGCGCAGCACGGCGAGCCCGGTCAGCGAGGAGGCGAAGACGCATCCGAGCGTCGTGAGGGTCAACGCGGCGATGCCGACGATCAGGATCCTCTTGCGCCCGTAGTGGTCTGAGATCGGGCCCCACAGGACGAACCCGATCGCGTAGCAGAGGCTGAAGACCGTCGACAGCGCCAGGGTCGCGTCTCCGCCGAGGGCGTCCCCGACGGGCCCGATGAGCGGGATCGCCGCGTACAGCTGGGTCAGTACGAGGAGCGCCATGGTCACCAGCAGCGCGACCGCACCCGTCGTTGCGGGGAATGCGCTGGTTGGCGCTGGTGTGGGAGCCGCCGAGTGAAGGCGAGCAGCGGACATTGACCGACTTCACTTCCAACTCAAAGGTTGGAGTTGACTGTAGTACGGTCGAGGCCAGATTCCAACCCCATCGTTGGAGTTGGAAGATGGTGCTCGACGACGCCGCCCGACCCAGGACGGAGAAAGGAGCAGGCGATGGCATGGGACACCGAGGGGACCAAGCGGAAGATCCTGGACGCCGCGGTGGCCGAGTTCGCCGCGTACGGGCCGGACGGCACCACCATCGCCCGCATCGCCCAGCGCGCCGGCGTGAACAAGGAGCGGATCTACTACTACTTCGGCGACAAGCGCGCGTTGTTCACATATGTCCTGCGCGACGAGCTCGCCAAGGTGGCGCGCGCCGTGCCGGTCGAGTCGTTGGCCAGCGAGGACGTCGGCGAGTACGCCGGGCGGGTCTACGACTACCACCGTAGCCGCCCGGAGCTGATCCGCCTGCTGCGGTGGGAAGGGCTCGCCTTCGACGGCGAGGTGCCCGACGAGGAGCAGCGACGCGAGTACTACAACACCAAGACGGCTGCCGTCGTGGCCGGTCAGGACGCCGGCGCCCTGACCAAGGAGATCGACGCCGACCACCTGATGTTGTTCATCCTCGCGCTGGCGGGATGGTGGTTCACCGTCCCCCAGGTCGCCCGCATGATCGCCGGCCCGGAGAGCGAAGCCGAGCACGTCCGTCGGCGTGCCGCCGTCGTCCGGGCCGCGCAACGGCTCGCCCGATCGTGACTCCTTCGCTCCCCACCTGCTGATCGTGAGCTGACCCCATCACCGGTTCCCGCCATCTCGGTGCTGGATCTCGGTGCTGCCAGGGTTGAGGGCTGACCGGGCTGGCCGGGTAGGACCCGCCGTCCATGGGGAATGAGGGAGCCCATGGCGGAGCGGAGAAGACGACGACTTCCGTTGCGCAGACTGCCGCCCATCACGTGGGCCGCGCAGGAACCCACCTGGCGTGGCGCGCGGCCCGGGCTGATCGAGGCCGCACTCAAACGTGCCCGTGCCCGGCCGTCCGGCAACTGGTTCGTGCTCGCGGCCAGTCGCGAGATCCGACCGGACCGGCCGTTCGGACGCACCGTCGCCGGAGTGGAACTGGTGGCTTGGCGCACCCCCGACGGTGCCCTCCACGTCGGACCGGGATCCTGTCCGCACCTCGGGGCGCCGCTGTGTCTGGCCGCCGTCCGCGAGGGGAAGCTGATCTGCCGCTGGCACGGCCTCGCGTTCGGCGCGGACGGGTTTCCCGGCTGGGACCCGTTCCCGGCGTACGACGACGGCGTGCTCGCCTGGGTCCGGCTCGACCACGTCGGTGGCGAGGAGCCGTCGCCCCGCCCGGTCATCCCGCCTCGGCCCGCTCTGTCGGCGAGCATCGCCGCGGTCGCCACGATGACCGGCCGGTGTGAGCCGGAGGACGTCGTCGCCAACCGGCTCGATCCGTGGCACGGCGCGTGGTTCCACCCGTACTCCTTCGCCCACCTGCGGGTGACGAAGGCGCCCGAGGAGTCGGAGCCCGCGGACGACCGGTTCGAGGTGGAGGTCGCCTTCCGGGTCGCGGGACGCTTCGGCGTCCCGGTGCGCGCCGAGTTCACGTGCCCGGATCCGCGGACGGTCCTCATGCGGATCGTCGACGGTGAGGGTGAGACCAGCGTCGTCGAGACCCACGCGACCCCGCTCGGGATGGACGAGCACGGCCATCCCCGAACCGCCGTCATCGAGGCGACGCTGGCCTACTCCGACCGGCGAGGCTTCGCGGTCGCGCGTCGGGCGGCCCCGGCCATCGCCCCGCTCATGCGCTTCGCCGCGAAGCGCTTGTGGAAGGACGACCTGGCCTACGCCGAGCGCCGCTACGAGCTGCGGACCTCAGGCCGCTGGCCTGGCTGAACCTCGGGCCTGGGCAGCCCCAGCGCCCGGTCGAGCCAGCGCAGTACGCCCCACCGTCCCGTGTTCGGCACGCTCCACACGGGATGGGTGGGCCGGCCCCACCCGTCGAGCAGATGGTTCGCCGCGAGCAGGCCGCTGGTCACCGCGCGCTCCATGAGCGCGACCGGCAGGTCGACCCGAGCGAGGTCTCCCGCCAGGACGACCGCTGGGTCAGGGGTGGTCACGCCCGGGCGGTCGGCGAAGCCACCTGGTGGGAAGAGCGGACAGTCGGCCCGCAGCTCGTGACGCTCGTCGACGACTCGGGCTTCGCGGGTCTCGGGGAACACCCGGTAGAGCTGGTCGACCAGCTCCTTGCGCAGGGCGTCCACCGCGGCGTCCTCCCCGACCGCGTAGGCGTGCAGCTCCACCACCGACCCGCCGGTGCGTGCCGCCCAGGCATGGGCCTCGTCCTCGTACCGGTCGAGCACGCTCACGTTGTCCAGCCGCCCGAAGCCCGCCGTGCCGACGAACGCGGGCCGCTCGGGCGCGACCGGACGGTCGAGCCACAGCCGGACGACCAGGAAGGGCGGTGCGCAGGCCAGCGTGTCGATCCGGGCCCGCCACGCGGCGTCGCCGAGATCCGGTGAGGCCGCGACGATCTCCCGCAGGCCGCGTACGTCGGTGGCCAGGACGACCGCGTCCACGTCGACGCCATCGGCGTAGCCGGTGAGGACACGCAGCCCGCCTCGGGCGCTTCGGTGGACGACTCGCGCGGGGGTACCCAGCCGGAGCTCGGCGCCGAGGTTCTCCAGGTACGCGGCCAGCGGCTCCCACAGCGCGTGCGGGAACGGTCGTGCCGGGACGTCGAAGAGCAGGCCCTCGCTCGATCCCAGGAAGTACAGGTGGAACATCGTGACCAGCTCGGCCGCCGACAGCTGACGAGGATCGGCGAAAAAGCTGCGGGAGAAGACGGAGAACGCCAAATCACGAGCCGCCGCTGGGAAACGGACACGGTCCAGGAACGACAGCGCGTCCTCGTGGTCGAGCCGCTGGTAGATCTCGGGGACCGAGACGTTCAGCATGGGCAGCGCCGCGCGGACGTTCACCCGCGAGAGCTCGCGCCAGGAGAAGGTCGGGCTCCTGGCGGCGAAGGCGAGGGCGTTCCACGGCGGTGTGCGCGGGATCCGTGTGAAGCCGTCTCGCGTCCCGTCGGCGTGGACCAGCGGGTAGTCCGGCAGAGGCACCAGCCAGCGCAGCTCTGGGTCGACGCGGGTGAGCAGAGCGCGCAGGTTGTAGTACTGGCGGAAGAACGCGTGGAAGCCGCGCGTCATGGTGACCGTGGAGCCGTCGCGGAGCCGGGTCGACCAGCCGGCGAGCCGGCCGCCGAGGTACGGCTCGCGTTCGAGCAAGGTGACCTTGACGCCGCGCTCGGCGAGCGCGACCGCCGCCGCGACACCAGCGAGACCACCACCGATGACCGCCGCGTGCGGACGGTCGGGCACACGAGGCCGCGTCGCCGGGTGGTCTCGTCGCGGCAGGGGCGGTGCGAGCACGGCCTTCGGGTCACGTCCTGGCGGCCTCGTCTCGACGCCACGACGCGAAGACGGTTCGTCGGCTCTCATCGACTGGTTACCCTCGCGGGGAAAGGACCTCGGTTCGGTCCACTGTCGGACCGACTGCGTGACCACCAGGAGGTACCCCGATCGACCGCTTCCAGTACCTCCTCCTCATGGGGGCGTGTCTGGCCATCACCCTCCCCTTGGAGATCGTCCTCGGCGCCCGGGTGTACCGGCGGCCGCGTCGGGTGCTGCGGGTGCTCGTCCCCGTCGTCGCGCTGTTCGTGGCCTGGGACGCGCTGGCGATCGCGCGCGGCCACTGGACGTTCAGCCCGCACTACACGACCGGGTGGTCGCTGCCGTTCGGCATTCCTGTCGAGGAGCTCGTGTTCTTCGTCGTCATCCCCGTGTGCGCGCTGCTCACCTACGAGGCGGTCCGACGTCTGCTGCGCGGCGACGCCGGTGACGGCGGCGGGCAAAGGTCCGACGACGCGGTCGCGACCGGTGGTGGCGATGGCTGACCCGCTCGTCCCCGAGTACACCGTGGCCGCCTTCGCGTCCGTTCCGGTGGTCGTGGCGCTGGAGCTCGTCGTGCTGCGCACCGGCCTGTTCCGCCGACCGGCGTACTGGCTGAGCCTGGCGATCATGTTCGCCTTCCAGGTCCTCGTGGACGGCTGGCTCACCAAGCTCAGCGCGCCGATCGTGGTGTACGCGCCGGAACACTCCAGCGGGGTGCGGTTCCCGTGGGACATCCCGGTGGAGGACTTCGCGTTCGGCTTCAGCCTGATCACGCTCACGCTCCTGCTGTGGGAACGCCTGGCGCGTCGGCCTCCAACGGTCCGGCGGCGGGATGGCCGCGCAGCATGGTCCACGCCGCGACGGCCAGCTTCTCCCGAGCCGGGACCTGCGCGCGAGCGCTGAACACGTCGTAGTCGGCCGCTTCGATGCGGTCGAGGATGCGGGAATAGAGCACCCGCGCGGTGTGCACGCAGCGTGCCGAGCGTGGTGGCAGCAGCGGGATGCCACGGTCGGCGCGGGCGTAGATGCGGCGAGTGCGGGCGATCTCGAAGCGCATGAGCGCCCGCCACGACTCATCGACCCGACGAGTACGCGGGTCGGCCCCGAACCTGCGCAGGTCCTCCTGCGGGAGGTAGACCCGGCCCCGGTCGAGATCCTCTCCCACGTCCCGCAGGAAGTTCGTGAGCTGGAACGCCACCCCGAGGTCGCGCGCCGGACCCAGCGCGGCCGCACGGTCGTAGGGCCGCAGCACCGGCAGCATCATCTCGCCGATCACCGCCGCTGAGCCGTCCATGTAGCCCATGAGGTCGTCCCAGGTGGCGTAGGAGGTGGTGTCGAGATCCATCGCCATCGACTGGAGGAAGCGGTCGAAGCACCCGGGGTCGATCGCGAGCGTCAAGGTCGTGTGGACGACAGCCGCCAGGACGGGGTGGTCGGACTCACCGACCGCGAGATCGGACCGGAAGCGCTGGCCGAACGCGTCGAGCGCCTGCCTCGTCACGTCGGCCCCGCGGCCGCCGGTCTCGTCCACGATGTCGTCGGCCACCCGACAGAACGCGTAGACCGCGTGGACGTGCCGACGCTGATCGGGCGCGAGGAGCCGGGCCGCCATCGCGTAGGTCTTGCCGTGTCGGCGGGAGATCCGGGCACACAGCCGGTACGACCGCCGCAGGTGGGCGTCGACACCGCGCTGGGCCCGTCTCACAGCTCCTCCGCCAGGTGCGCCACGCGCTCCGCCGCTAGCCGCCCGGACACCAGCACCATGGGGACGCCGACGCCCGGCACGGTCGCGCTTCCAGTAAAGAAGAGTCCCCGCACCCGTGGGTCGGCGTTGGGCGGCCGGAACGGGCCGGATTGGAAGAAGGTGTGCGCCAGGGCGAACGGCGTCCCAGCCGCCATGCCCTGCCGGGCCCAGTCGGTGGGGTCGACCTGGTGCTCGACCACCACGTCGCTCGGATAGCCCCAGCCCTTGACCAGCTCGTAGAGGCGGTCTCGGGCTTGGTCGCGTTCGACACTCCAGTCGACCCGCCCGGTCGTCAGGTTCGGGACGGGTTCCAGCACGTAGAGGACCGAGCAACCCTCCGGGGCCAACGTCGGGTCACTGCGGGTGGGCACAGTGACGAGCACCGACGGGTCCGGCATGCGGCGCCCCTCCGTCATGATCGCCCGGAACGACGACGCCCACTCCGCGCCGAAGTGGATGTTGTGGTGGGCGACCTCCGCGGACGGCAGGCCCCGCACGCCGACGTGCCAGACGAACGCCGACGGCGAGTACCGAGCGCGGCGCAGCGACCGAGGCACGGTGAGGTCGGGCAGCAGGTCGCGGTAGGCGAGCGGAAGGTCGGCGTTGACGACGACCGCGTCGGCGGGGAGGTGGTCACCGTTGGCGAGCCGGACGCCGCGGACCCGTCCCCGTCCGGCGCCGAGGTCGTAGACCACGCGGTCGACCCGCCTGCCGTAGTGGAACGTCGCGCCGGCCGCCTCGGCCGCCCTCGCCAACGCCACCGGCACCGCGCCGATCCCCCCGTCCGGGGTGTAGACGCCTCGGACGGCGTCCATGTAGGTGATGATCGCGAAGACCGCGAGCGCCTGCCGTGGCGCGAGCCCGGCGTACATCGCCTGGAAGCTGAAGAGCCGGACGAGCCGTTCGTCGGAGAAGTACCGGCGGACCCGCCGCTCGAGCTTGCCCAGGGCGCCCAGGCGCAGCAGGGCCAGCGTGGGCGCCAGCGGCCGCACGAGGTCCCACGGTCGGTCGTAGTTGCGTTCGATGAACGCCGGCATCTCCACCCGGTAGAGCGCCTCCAGCCACCGGCAGAACCGCACGAACCCCTGCTCCTCCGCCGGTCCACACTCGCGCCGGATCTCCGCCGCCATCGCCTCACGGCCGTGGCGGAGGGCGAGCGTGGTGCCGTCGGCGTAGTTGGCGCGGTACGCCGGGTCGAGAGGTCGCAGCTTGAGGTAGTCGGACATGCGGACGCCGGCCGCCTCGAACGTCGCCTCCAGCAGCTCCGGCATGGTGAGCACGGTCGGGCCCGTGTCGAACGTGAAGCCGTGCCGGACGATCCGACCCGCGCGGCCCCCGGGCTGGTCGGCCTGCTCGACGACGGTGACCTGGTGGCCCGCACCGGCCAGGTGGCAGGCGGCGGCGAGTCCGCCCAGCCCGGCGCCCACGACCACGACCCGGCACGACCGGCGAGCCGGCCTCCTCGGCCCGGGTGGCGTGGTCACGGAGCGTCCCCTTCCGGTCGCGTGGGCGGCTTGCCGCCATCCTGCCCAGGATCGAGCCGGTGACGTGGGATTTCTCCTGCCCAAGGAAGAGTGCTTCGCTGCGCGAGGGCTGCACCGGCTGGCCGACCTGCTCCCGCCGGGCGATGCGCGCAGTGGCTGGCCGGCGACGGCTCGTCGACTCAAGCGGCGACGACACGTGGCTGTGGCGGTTCCCCGCGAGCGTCGGCTACCTTGATCGACATCGCGAGGAGCGTGGGCTGAGCGGTGGGCGCGACCGGATGCAGTCGGTTCGCCCGATTTCCCCTGGCTTCACCCTGACTGGCGCGGGCGGAGGCGCGCCGAGGTGGCCGGGTTTCACGCTCGACGGGAAGGGCTGTAAACTCACGAACCGGTCCCGCGCTCGTAGCTCAACGGATAGAGCATCTGACTACGGATCAGAAGGTTGGGGGTTCGAATCCCTCCGAGCGCGCCACGTCCAGCACACACCAACCCGCAGGTCAGAGGCCCCGTCCCCTCGGAGGGAACGGGGCCGTTTCGATCTTCGCGACGTCGTCTGCACTCAGATCTGCACTCATCCGGCCCCCGTCGGGTCGATGCGAAGGTCTGCCCCGGTGAACCAGCCGTCGAGCGCAACGGCGACCTCCCGGTACTGCGTCGGCAGGATGTGGGTGTAGATCTCGGACGTGGTGGTGATCTGCGTGTGGCCGAGGATCTCCATGATCACCCTCAGCGGCACCCCGAGCTCGAACAGCAGCGACGCGCAGCTGTGCCGCAGGTCGTGGAAGCGCACCGCGCGGACCCCCGCAGCCGCGCACAGCGCCTTGAAGTGCCGGTAGACGTTCTGAGGCTCGAGCGGCGTCCCTCGCGCGGTGGTGAACACCAGATCCGGATCCGCCCACTCCTCCGCTTCGGCCCGGTGCGCCGCCTGACGCTGCCGATGCTGTTTCAGGACGTCGACGCACACCTTGGGCAGCGGGATCGTCCGCCGCGACCTGTGGGTCTTCGTGCCGGTGAACCGCAGCTCGCCACCGACGTGCTGGAGTGAGTCCTTGACTCGAAGCGTCCCGGCGTCGAGATCGATCGCGGACCAGCGAAACCCTTGCGCAGGCCCAGCCGCTTGGCGATGTCCGCGGACGCCTTGTCGGTGAAGACCCGGATGTTGTCCACGTCGTAGGTGACGTTCTCCGCCTCCGACTCCGCGATGTACGCGGCCTTGCCGGCCTGCCGGTGACGACGCGCGAACCGATCGTGAGCAAGCCGCCGCAGCCGGGGCCGGGACCGGACGAACACTCCGCGCCCATGCTCGGCGATCACGACACCCTCCGAGCGGAGCAGCCCGACCGCCTGCCGGACCGTGCCTTGCGCGACACCGAACCGCTTGATCAGCTCCGTCTCACTCGGGAGCCGCTCACCAGGCCGCAGCTCGCCCCGCTCGATCGAACTCCGCAGCAGGTCAGCGATCTGCTTGTAGACCGGCCGGTCACTGGTCGGGTCCACACCCTGGGCCACGTCTACCTCCTGCACTCCTCTATCGGAGTTCGTACACTCAGGGGATTACCCTACGCCGGGGAGTCCTCCTATGCCTGGCTACATGGCGCCGCTCGTCAGCGTCGCCATAGGAGGCTCAACCTACGCCGAGGAGTCCTCCATGTCCGCTACCGCGCCGCGTCACTCCGTCAGCGTCGCCGCCGCCGTCATCGACGAGCAAGGCCGCGCCCTGGCGATCCGCCGCCGCGACAACGGTCACTGGGAACCCCCCGGCGGCGTCCTCGAACTCGGCGAGACCATCCACGACGGACTACGCCGCGAGGTCGCCGAAGAGACCGGTCTCCAGGTCGAACCCGACGCCCTGACCGGTGTCTACAAGAACATGACCCACGGCATCGTCGCCCTCGTCTTCCGCTGCCACCTCACCGGCGGCACCGAGCAGACCAGCTCAGAAACCGACCGCGTCGCCTGGCTCACCCCCGACCAGATCCGCGACCGCATGACCGAGGCGTACGCCGTACGACTCCTCGACGCCCTCACCAACCCAGATCACCCGGTCATCCGCGCCCACGACGGCGTACACATCCTCACCACCCCGACAGGCGCCTAGGCCTAGGGGGTAGGGCGCCGGCTCTGCACTGCTGAGTTGAACACATCCACCGAATGCACCGGGAGACGCCCACCAATTGCCATCTACAACCTCCCTAGGTTGGCTAGCCATGTCGGACTTGCCCGAAACGCCAGCTAGGCCGCCTAGCCATGTCAAGCGATCTTGGCGTGATTGTTCTAGGTTGGCTAGTCAGGCCGCTACGCTGGCGCGCATGACCTTGGACCCCGATGATCCGCGGCCGCCGTACCAGCAGGTTGCGGACGCGCTTCGAGCCGCGATCTTGACGCGGAAGCTGAAGCCTGGCGACAAGTTGCCGTCACAAGCAGAGCTCGCGGCGCGCTACAACGTCGCCCGCATGACCGTGCAGCAGGCGTTGAGAGTGCTGCGGGCCGAGGGCTTGACCGTCTCCCGTCAGGGGAGTGGTGTCTATGTTCGAGAGCGTACCGAGCGGCCGGTTGGGCTGCGCCCTCATGTCGAGGCCGTGTTCGAACGACAGCATGTGTCGATCGATTTCGCCGGCTTTTCCGGGGAGACACTGCACGGAGCGCTTCAGGAGCCGTTGGACAAGATCCGAGCCGGTCAGCTGCGACCGAGGACGATCGCGATCCGGATCCTGCTTCCGGATCTGTCCGTGCCGGTGGCGATACCCTCACGAGCCGGTGACGAGCCGGGTGATGACCCTCGCGTCAGGAAGCGTTCGGAGAGGATTGCCCGCCGCCACGTAGGCGCGATCATCGATTCGGTGCAGGAGCTGGCAGACCTCGGCTTGGTCGAGTCGGCCACGGCACAAGCGCGCGTCTTCACTGGCACGCCGCTGTTCAAGCTCTACATCCTCAACTGCGAGGAAGTGTTCTTCGGCTTCTACCCGGTCACTGAGCACACCGTCAGCGTTGGCGGTGAAGCAATCCCGATCTACGACGCGATGGGTAAGGACGCCGTGCTGTTCCATCACGCCGCCGACGACGACACAACGATGGGCAAGCAGTACGTGGAGCAGGCCCACACCTGGTTTGACAGCGTGTGGAACACGATCGCCCGCGAGTGGACGCCATGAGTATCGACGAGGTGCGGGAGCTCGCGGGTCTGCTGCGGCGGATCGGGCCGGTTCTGTTGGACTTCGACGGCCCGGTTTGCGGGATCTTCGCAGGCGGCCGTAACGCCGCCATCGCCTCCCACCTTCGAGAGGTCCTCGCCGACCACGGTGTCAGCGTGGGCGAGGAGCTGGCAGACGACCCGGATCCGCTCAACGTCCTGCGCTACACCGCGCACGCCGCTCCGCGCTTGCTGTCCGCCGTCGAAGAGGCCCTCATTGACGAGGAGATCACCGCGGCTTCGGTGGCAGTGCCCACGCCGCACGCCCATGAGGCCATACGCGTCTGTCACGCGGCGGGCCGGATGGTGGTCATCGTCAGCAACAACTCACCAGCAGCGATCCGCACCTACCTCGAACACCATCAACTCACCGACCACGTGCGCGCCATCGTTGGGCGAGCCCACACCCGGCCGGACCTGATGAAGCCGCACCCCGACCCCGTCCACCGGGCACTCGGCATCCTCGAGACCGCGCCGGATGCATGCGTCTTGGTCGGCGACTCCGACACCGACATCCAAGTCGCCCTGGCTACCGGGGTTCATCCGATCGGCTACGCCAAACGGCCCGATCGGCGTAGCCAGCTCGCCGAGGCCGGCGCCGAGGTGGTCGTCGACTCCATGGAAACCTTCGCGGCAGCGGTCCGCGCCGCCTCGCCTCTGCTGAGTTGACCTCTACCAAATCAAGGGCGCGCCGCTGACGCGGCGCGCGCCGCGCCCGGCCTCGGCACTGCGGGCGGCTGGGGCCGTCCTCGGCCGGGCCGGCGCGGCCACGACAGCGGACACACCACCGACTAGGCCGAGGCCAACAAGCAAAACGCGGGGGCGCTGCCCCCGCACCCCCGGTCCTCCCTCCGGGAGAGATGCCGCCCGGGCTCCTCCCGTCGGTCGGCCACCGCAAGCGGCGTACCCGGAACCTGCCCGGGCCGCAAGGCTCGCTCGGCGACCGCTTGCGGCTTGGCCTTGCGGCCCGGGCAGAATCCGGGTACGGACAAGCTGTCCGACCGACGGGAGAGAAGCCCTATTCAAAGCAGCTGATCCATCACCGTCGCTGGGGATTGGACGCCAGCAAAACCTCGCGTCGGTGCTGAGGAGCCACCCTCGGTCCCTGCGCGAGTAGTCACAAGCGATCTTGTGAAAGCTAGTGCGCATGCCGGCGGTATGTGATCAACTATGGCCATGGATCAAGAACCTACGCACTTGAGCACGGAAAGCCTTTTCGCTTCGGCCCAGCGATTCATGAAGAGCGCGCTGTCGGACCTGGAGCACAAAAGGATGGACATGGCTTTGCTTCATCTCGGTGTAGCTATCGAACACTTAGCGAAGGCATACTTGGCAAGCATTAGCCTCAGCCTTGTTGTTGATCCAAAACATGTCACTAGCCTATTTTATGCAGTTGGAGTAAACCGAAAAAAATATGCTGAGTTGGTATTAACAATCAGCATGAAGGATGCGTTAAAGCGCGTAGCAATGCTACTGGAAACCTTCCCATTTCGAAAACCCGAGGATGATTTGAAAGACCTGATTCATACCCGCAACGGCATCGCTCATGCCGCCATGTGGAATCCAAGGTATGGCGAGAAAGCATTCATTCTCGGGTTGCAGACTGCCGAACACTTGGTATTAGCCATAGGGAAAGATGCGGCGACGTTCTGGGGACAGTATCGCGCAAAGGTCTCTGTAATGATGCGCGATCGTCGACTGGCGATTAAGGACATCGCTGCAGTTCGGATCGAAGCTGCGAAACGCGAATTCGAGAGTCGGTTTGGTTCGGACGTCGATGAGGACCTGCTGCGAAAGATCGAAGGCGTTCCAGCTGGTCTAAGTACTGACGATGCTGCTCCAGTTACCTGTCCTGCATGTGGGAGGCTTGGATATGTTCAAGGCGATTCAGAACTAGAAGGGGAGCCTGATTGGGACATTGCCGATGGGGAACCATACTTCAACGGAGTTTATGTCTTCTGGGAGCTGCGCGTAAATTCGTTTGCGTGTCAAGTGTGCAAACTGGAGTTGCCTACGCGAGAGTTGGTCGAGGAAGCAGGCATTCCAACTGAGATAGAGCTTCGCCCCGCGACTAAAGAGGAGGAGGGCGACTATTACCTTGATTACTAGTTAGACTAGTCAAAATTGCACTGCGCACACGCCTCTTAGTCCAGGGTCCTGAGCAGTGCCGGGAGTGCCGCCCACCCACTGTGCTCCTTCCTCCGGACGTTTGACCCTGCGTGCGAGAACCCACTCGTATTGTGTCGCTCTTGCTAGTGCCGATCGCTGTCATGGTCTCGCCATCGACGAGCAGCCAAACGAGCAGCCAAACGGCCACGCAATCACGGACTCTGGCGGACAGCGGCGGACTGCAAGCCAGCGTGGAGACCACCTCTCCGACCAGACTGCCACCGACTCGTAATGTGCGGGTCGTGCGCCTGTCTCAGGAACTTGACTCGGGCCGGGTCAAAGCTTTGATCAGGACTGATGCCCACCCCTGAGCCCTCCGATCTCGCGCGCCGTACCCCAGAGGCTCACGTCGAGGATGCGGCGGCTCCTCCCCTCTCGCTCGAACGAGGCTCCCGACCCGGCAGGAGGACCAGAGCCCACCCGACCGCTCGCGAGACTGCGCCTCGCGCGCGACCCCGCCGTCCGCCGAGACCTGCACTCAACTCTGCACGCAACAAGGTGGACGAACGCGGCAACACCCGAACCACGACGACCACGACTGTGCAGGCCACGAACCCCCACGAACGCGCTCGGAAGTACCGGCCGCGACTACGGATCAGAAGGTTGGGGGTTCGAATCCCTTCGAGCGCGCCACGTCGAGCACACACCAAGTCGCAGGTCAGGGGCCCTGTCCGCTATGGACGGGGCCTTCGTCGTCCCGGCGTCCGGTGATGTGTGATCGAGCCTGGGGCCAACCCTGAGCTGCCCTCGCCCGCCGTCTACCCACGGGGTACTGGTCGGCAGCCGCTCCTCTGGCTGTCTGGCGTGGTTCCCCGAGGACGCGCACGGAGTCGGCGTCGATGCTCACCGTCCCGCACTGGGCGCATGTCGGGCTGAGGTTCGAACCCGTCCGTGCGTCCCACGCCCAGCACTCACCGACCCGCAGCCCCACGGCCGATGGCTCGCGTCAGCGTCTCGAGAAGACTGTCCTCGCGGCTGAGCGCGTATGGCACGCGGAGCCACCGCCGCGTGGTGTCGCGAAGCGGAGGTACCGCATCGCGTGCATGAGGGCTGCGTCGACGATCTGCTCGGGTGACGGTATCGGCGTGGTGCTGCTCTCGGTGTAGCCGGTGTAGAAGGCGACGGCATGGTCGGCGTGCCAGGTGAGATCTTCGTCGAAGAAGACGCAGATCAGCGGGTACCCCAGGTCGATCGCGATCGGGCCGGTTCCGGCTTCGTCCCAGTCGAGGAGCACGAGTTCGCCGTCGGGTCTCTGTGCGACGTTGCTCAGGTTGATCTCGCCGTGGATGGTGGCCGCCGGACACTCGCTGATCCGTCGAACGCGATGGATGAGGGAGCGGAACTCGTCGGCGAACGGGTAGTCAGCGGCGTGCTGGTCGAGTTCGTTCGCGGCGGCCTGGACCGGTATCGCGAAGGGTTGTGGGACAGGTGGGAGGGCATGGATCCGAGCCAGAGGGTGCCGAGGCCATACCACGTGTCTCTGTTCGACGTCTCTCTGCTCGACGATGGTCGGCCGCCGCTGATGTCCTCGTAGACGGTGACACCCTTGCCCTGGTCGACGACGTGCAGCGCGCCCGTCAGATCCGGCACGATCGCCGGGACGTGACGTGGCAGCGCCTTGACGAGCGCCGCCTAAACCTGCAGTGAACCCTCCTCGATTGCTCCGGGCGCCTCATCGACCTTGACGGCGAACCAACCCTGGTCGCTGGCGACCCGCTCGACGAACCGCGTCGGGTACGTCCGCAGGCGCTCGAGCAACCGGACCCCGGTCAGACCCCATCGAGACTTCAAGAGCTCGCTCGTCCACGTACGCACGTCAACCCCCTTGCCAAGCCTCCACACCGCCTGCCAACGTCCCTGCACTCCGCAGGAGCGTCTGCGGGGCCCAGCATCCGCGCGTGACCACCTCCGCCTTACGACACTCGAGGCCAGACGAACGGTCACGTCCTGCCGGCTTCCGCGACTTGGCGTACGACGCAACCTCCGGAGGTCCGATCTCGTCAGCATCTCGCTTCCGTCCTACGCGTGGCCGGTCCGCCCGACACCGAGACGGTGGGAGCAGTCTTCGACGAAGCGATCTGCAAGGACTTCGGATGGACGTGCCCTTCCACGGCGACGAAGAGCCGCCGTACTCTGCGTGCCGATTCAAGGACCTGGACAGTCAGCGCCTGGAACCTCGACAACATCGACGCCGCTGTGCTTCGAGGAGGGGCCACCGCAGCACGGCCGCGTGGCACGTCCTCCTCCGTCACCGGCGGGAGCTTGACGCATGGTCACTGAGCCACACGATCGTCGACATGTCCACAGCCTCCGCGCAGGCGAGCGCCTTCTACGAGGACTTCCTCACCAGAGGCTTCGTCTTCACACTCCGAGACGACGCCGGTATCCCGGCTCCCCGTAACGCGGAGGGTGTTCGCGTCAGCCGTTCCGGTCCAGGCGGAGCAGCGTCGAGAGAGTCATCGCCGACGCGCCTAACGTCAACGACGTCGTGATCGCCCCGGTGCGCTGGTACGGCACGTCCTTCTCCCATTCGTGCTAACGCTTGTCGAATCGACGTTGGCTGGGCTCGACTGAACCAGAGGAAGATTCCGACGAGGAAGAAGACCGATGAGCCCACGGAAGGTACCCGAACGTCTGAAAGTTCATGCGAGCGATGGCGGACAGTGAGCGGAGAGAACGTGCCACGTACGTGCCTTCCTCGGGCGGCTGGACCCCCCGAAAGGCACGCGTCCCGGCTGGAACTAGGTTCCCCCCAACGGGGCGGTCCCGCGCCTCGACCGCATGTCCAGGTGGGTGCGCGTGTGGTACCACACGCCATTCGTCGAACGGTTCGCCATGGCGTGGATGAGGCACCACGGTGGGTTCGACGTTGCTCCGTGCCGATTTGCCGAGGATCACACCTAGACGGGATCCCACCTAGAAGTCTGCGGCGGCTGGACGCGTCCAATTGCAGCCGACCGTCCGCGGCCAAGCCAAAAACCGGGATGGATGCCGATCCTCATATGAGCTATCTAAGCCACCGTCGCGTTGCACGGTGATCAGACCGTCCAACCCACTTTCCAGCTGGTCGACGCCGTTAGCCACCAACGTGACCGGGCACTCTTTGTCCCCTTCGATCGACGCCGGAACCGCTGTCCTCCAATGCGTGCTGCTCGCTCCTTCGTGGACTTCTTCTTAGCCGAAGGCGTTTGCTTTCCAGCGCGCCTAGGTGAGACGGCTGCTTGTCCATCTTACAGAGTCGGATAGCGCCGTCGCGTCAGGTAACGGTCTGGGTCCGGAAATCGGCCTGCAGAAAACCTTCGGATAGCCTCAACAATGGCGGCCTCATCGGCGTCGAGGTTTCGCAATGGAATGACGACTGCGAAGGGTAGTACGCCGGAGACGCGTCGTGTCGCCCTAGAAAGCCGGCTACGCCGCAGGGCGGCCTGCACGGACTGCGGTCCTTCGATGACGAGTGACCTTCCGGACAACCTCCCCCCATGCAGGATGGCGACGCTACCAAGCGTTGTCCAAGGAAAACTGCGGCTTCCTCGCCGATCGACAACAGTCATGCCGCTCGTATCGATTATCAAGCGGCGGTCTTCGAATGCACGTAGTCGGCCGAGGATCACGACACCGACCACGCTCGCAAAGAGGAAGGTATAAGTCCATACAGTTCGCGTTGTCGAGGCGCTTCCAGTAAACGACTGGACGAGGTTGACAAGCACCGCGATCGCACAGACCAAGGAAGCTAAGGCAACGATCACGGTCGCTGCGGCCGGCACCCGAACTTTCGTCTGGGTGGTAAAGATTTCACCCGAGGACACAGTACTCTCCCTCTATAGCCTTCCCGCGCGATCCGTAGACTCGTATTTGTGCCGGTCCGGGAAACGTCCGTCCCGAGAATCTTCAGATGGCGTCATGTCCGTTGCTGTCGCGGCTGTGGAACCGCCCTCCGGGCGCGTAAGGGGTTGGGCGACGTCATAACGATCCTCAGACGGGGAACGCTGGTGGGACTCCGGGCTCCCAGTCGGGTACCGTGGGAAGGCGGTCACCGAGCCCTTCGCGCCAGTCGTTGAGGAGCTCGACGAGTTTGTCGACTACCCAGTCGAGAAGGCGGATGGCAGCAGCGAGTACTGTGGCAATCAAGGCGTAGCACCCGAGGGTGCCGACCCAACCGGCCTTGGTTGCCGCCCAGGCGGCGGTCCAGGCCTCGGTAATGGCAGCGGGAATTCCGGCAGTACCGACGCCGGTTGCTGACAAGGCAGCTATGACTGCACAGAGTGCGACGTAGATCGCACAGATCGTTGTGCAGACGAGAATCACGAGGTTTAGAACCCATCGGAACAGGTCGAGGATCCAGTCGACGATCTGAAGAACGATTTCTGGGATCCAAAGAATGAACTCTACGCAGGCCTTGAAGCCCTCCCAGATGGCTCCCAGTATGTCACCAAAAACATCTGCAGCTGAGCCGGACCAACTCAAGTTCTGCTGCCCCGCCTTGAGCTCATCAGCGCAGTCAGACATTGTTTGAGCGGCCTCGATGAAGGCAGTTGTCCGCTGCTGAATGGCCTCTGGGTCGCCGTCGGCGTCACTTAGCCAATCGACTGGATTGGGGATGCCGAAAAAGCTTAGCGCTTCGAGTGCTCCGCCGAGGTTGATGTTTACGGTCGACGTCAGGCGAGCCATAGCTTCAGTCCTAGATTTCGATATTGGTGGGGAGCTGGGTATTGGTTTCCTCGGTTTGCGCGTAGTTCAGGATGGCAATCTTCAGTCGCTCGAGAATCTGTGCGGTCGTCCGCATCGCTTCGACAAAGGTATCGGCACTTTGAATCGTCGCGTTATGCTGTGCGCGAGCGGCGTCCTGTGCGACGGGCGGGTAATCGGACGCATTAGGTGTGGCGCCGTCAAGCTTTGTGGCGGCTTCTCGGAGTTTGTTGATTGTCGTGGTTAGCGGGCCGGAGGCGAAGTCGCGCAGAGTCGAGAGATCGACTTGTGTCGTTTCCCCCATGGCTCCTCCTCGCGGATCAGGCTTGAGCACAGACGGTAGCAACGAAAGGGCGGCCGAGCAACGTAGCGTCATCGGCCTGTGGATAACTACGATCGCCGCTCCGAGGTAGGTACGGTGTTAGCCGGATGTCTGCACGGGAGGATCTGGTGATGTACGACGCAGACGAGTACCTCAATCGGATCAACGAGCAAGCCCGTGAGAGCCTCGAGCGCGTCGGAGAAAGCCTCCGTGGATTGGAGGATGTGACCGGCGACGGTGAGGCGGAGGACGGGCTCGTCAAGGTGCGCCTAGGACCTGGGGGGAGGGTGCGAGAGGTCTCCATCGATCCCAGGGCGATGCGGAGGTCGTCGGAGGAGCTCGCTGAGCTTGTAAAGGAAGCGTTGAATCGTGCCCACGACGACCTGGCCGCAAGGATCGCGGAGAGTGGAGGACCGGTTGAAGAGCTTCGCAAGCTTAACCAGGCACTTACCGCTGAGCATGGTTCGCTTGCTGGCGCCCTCCAGAACATGCAGCAGCAGATGCGGAACCAACTTGAACGGGCGGTGGCTGAACTGGAGCGTCTTCGCCCCAATCCAGAGTGGCGTAGGTTGCGTCGGTGAGACTGGATCGTTGCAGCAAGTCAGGGGGTCTCTGAGGAGGCTGTTCTTTCAGCCTCCTCGCACCGTCCGTGGCGCCGCATGCTGTTCTCGAAAGCGTCCGTCTGTTCGGCATCGTCCCGGTCGTTCTCTACCGTGACGATCTGGTCGGCTCGTCGCCGGCGCCGGTCTGCTTCGCCACCAACTCCTCACGTTGCTGCGGCACGAGCGGACAGACGGGTCCTCGAGAGAAGCGCTGAACCAGACGGCGGGGCGCCTGTACCTGTGGCGCCAGCGGCCGGACCTCGCCGTACGACTGGTCCGGTCAGCTGACTACGGGGCCGGTCAGTGGGCGGCGCTCAAGCCACAGTGCGCTGCCTAGCGGGTCGCTCCGGCCTGCCGGGTTCTTGGTCGCGAGTTCGGGGCGACCGACGCCGGAGCGGGTCCGGAGGGTTTCGGATGGGTGGCGGAGGAAGGCGTTCACCATTGGCGTCTACGCGGCTATCGCCTACAACGAGGACGAGCGGGCTCCCGACCTTTGGTCGCGGTCAACCGCTCCGACGGCAGCGACTCCACCGGCTCCATCTGCGGTAACCCCGTCGGCGCTCAGTACGGCACTGAGGCCCTCCAGCCGACTGGATGGGGAAGGTCCAAGGACTGCAGACCATCGGGGACCTTTCGCTCGCCTTCGCCCAGGAGTTCCTCGAGCGGTCGTAATGGCGAAGCATCTGTGCCTACTGTTCGATGTCACGGTCGCTCGTGGTCAGACCTGCCGTCGGTGGACGTGACCGGTCGGCGAAACGTCCTATGGTGGCGGCATGAGGAGCGCGCGTTGGGCGTTCGGCGCCGTTGTGCTCGGGGCCGGCTATGGCACGGTCACCTCGTTCGTCAACGACGTGTCCTCCCAGTACGGAGTGCTCGGCAGCCGTATCGCCGACACCGGCTGGGCGCCGGCTCTCAAGGTCGTCAGCCAGCTGCTCGACGTCGGCTGGTCATGGGCGGCGCTCGCGGTGGCCGCGGGCTGGCTGGTGCGGACACGGACCCGAGGAGCGTTCGCCGGCGCCCTCGCGCTCATCGCGGCCACGGCGGGATACTTCGGCTTGGATTCCGTGCTCCGGGCGGAGCCGTTCGTCCATGTCGAGCTCGTGGTGTGGTGGATCGCGAGCGTGATTCTCGGGCCTCCCCTCGGCGCCATAGGAGCCAGCATGAGGCGACCTGGGGTGGTTGGTCTTCTCGCGGCGCTGACGGTTCCGGTCGGCGCGAGTGTCCAGATGATCTGGCTACCCCCGCAGACCGGTGGACAGGTCGTGTCGACCACGACGCGGGTGATCGTGTGGGCGACCGGCGCGGTGGCCGCCGCTGTCGTCTTAACCCGCTTCCTTTCCGTCCAGCGGCGGCAACGCGCGTCCCGGGAGTCGGAGTCCGCGCCGTTCCGGCCCAGGGAACCGACCCTGTGAGAACCTGCGGATCGCGTCGAGGATCTCGTGCTCGTCGGCGGTGAGATTCTCCAGCGGAACGTTCACGGCGAGCGGGGAAAGCCGCGTGAGCGCACGGAAGAGGCCAGCGGACCGCGGCGCGAGGTGGTCAGCAGTGTGTGCTCTGTCGTCCTCGATCGTGAGCATGCGACTGTGACCACCGCTGACGACGGCGAGCGCTCGAACCTCGTCCCACCGCCACGACCTCGACGTCCTACCTCCCGTCACGCTGATGCCGTCCGCGTCGACGGTGAGCTCGTAGCGCTCGACCCGGCGAAGCCAACGCAGGAACAACGCGCTGACCACCGCCCAGAACCCGCCGACGATGACGAAGAGCGCACGTTCCCCACGGTCGCTGGCGAAGGGAAGCCAGACGGCGTTGACGAGGACCACGACGCTCGTCACGGCCAGGAAGAGGGCGGTACCGATCTGGCTCGGCGTCACTGAGTTCGGCGCCGTCGTCGTATGGAACCGCTCCTCACCTTGGTGAGGCCCAGACGATGTCATCGTGACTCCCAGACGTCCACCTCGGTAGGCATCGGGCGTGCTCGGGCGAGGAGATGTTCTCCTCACGCGGCGGAGATGGAAGACAAGCAGCTTACCTGCGATCGTTGCGTCGGCGGCGCGAAGCGAGGCTGCGGGCCCGACAGGTGAACCAGACCCCCAGCCACTCGAGAAGGGCCCTGGTGTCGGATGACTCCGCCCCGACGACGGCCATGGTGATCCGTGGTGGGCGAACGCGAGGGTCCACCGCGTTTCGGTGCGCGTGTCTTCTACGACGACGCCGCCCGAGTTCAGGGCGGAGCGGATGCGGTCGGCGAGGGCATAGGCGCGCTCCTGGCGCAGGGACGTGCGCAAGGCGAGAGGCTCGACGATGGGGGCGAACACGTCTCGAGGGTCCCGCAGTCCACGCGCGGCCAGGTCGCCAAGGCGCACGATGAGACTGTGGAGCACTTCGGCCGATTCGGCCGTGCCGTCATCTTCCTCCGTGTCACTTGACCATTCGCGGATCGCGGTTTCCAAGTCGAGGATCGCCCTGATCATCGCAGCGGTGTCGCGCTGCTGCTCCGCCATCGCGAAAGCACGCTCGTACGTAGCCGTCAGCTCGGTCAAGGTTGCGGGTCGCTCGGTCGGGAGCCCATGTCGTGGAGCCGCTGCTGCGTCATGGGACGTCGTCCGTCGACGCGAGGGCTTTCCCGTCCGGACAAGCTCGCGGAGATCGGCGACGGAGAGGGCTGTGCCGGCAGGCGTGAAGGTGCTGTGTCCATGGCGTCGGATGGTGAGGCCCCCACGGCCGCGGATCTCCACAGTTGCGGCGGAGAGGTCGAAGATCGCCCCGGTATGCATCGTCGATGCCGAGGACAGCCGCCTCCTCGGGGAGTTGACGCTCGAGCTGGGACAGGCGGCGTTCACCGAGGTAGCAGTAGCGGGTGTCGTGCGTTCCGCCCTCGGCGTTGTCGTAGTGCGGTATGACGGCGACGGGCAGGTCCACGTGTGCGAGGAGGTCGGGCCCGGGCAGCCGGTGCGGTCGTGCGCCGACTTTGTAGATCTCGTAGACAGGTAGCGCGAGCAGGCCTGCTGTGGCGGCTGCCGCGGAGGCGAGCACGGTCCCGACGCCGGTGGTACCCCGGCTGCTCGAGATCGAGCCGGCCATGGCGGCGCTCGAGGGCGTGGTGATGGAGCTGGAGGACTGCGCCTTCCCCCTGCTCGCGGACGTCGTCTACACGTCGGACCGCGACGTGGCTCTCGACGGCTGCTCGTGGGCGCTGCTCCTCGGGGCGACGCCGCGGAAGCAGGGCATGGAGCGCGGTGACCTGCTGAGTGCCAACGCGGGAATCTTCCGGCCGATCGGTGAGGCGCTGGCCGCGCACGCGGCCGACGACGTTCGCGTCCTCGTGGTCGGCAACCCGTGCAACACCAACTGTCTGATCGCCCGCGCTCACGCGCCCGACATCCCCGACGACCGCTGGTTCGCGATGACCCGGCTGGACGAGAACCGCGCGAAGGCGCAGCTCGCCCAGAAGGCCGGTGTGCCGGTGGGACAGGTCAGCAACGTCGCCATCTGGGGCAACCACTCCGCGACCCAGTACCCCGACCCGTTCAACGCCCGCATCGGCGGCCGGCCCGCTCCTGAGGTCATCGACGACGACCCGTGGCTGCGCGGCGAGTTCGTCGAGAAGGTGCAGAAGCGCGGCGCCGAGATCATCGCGGCCCGCGGCAAGTCCTCGGGCGCGTCCGCGGCGAACGCGGTCGTCGACTCGGTCCGAGCGCTGGCCTTCGGCACACCTCCTGGCGACTGGACGTCGATGGCGGTCCTGAGCCACGGCGAGTACGGCGTGCCCGAAGGGCTGTCGTTCAGCTTCCCGATCGCGTCGGACGGCACGAGCTGGCACGTCGTCGAGGGGCTCGAACACGACGAGGAGGCGCGGGTCAGGCTGCGCACGACGACGGAGGAGCTGGAGCTGGAAGGCGCTCTCGTCGCTCACCTGCTGTCGCGGAGCTGACCGTCGGGTCGTCACCCGGCGAGGGTGAGCGCCTGACTCGTCAGCCGTGGAGGGCGCGGGCGAGGGTCAGGCCGATGGAACCGGCGCCGAGTCCCGCCGCGACGCTGGCCGCCGCGTTGAGGACGGCGTAGAGCCGTGCGCCGTCCTGGAGGAGCCGGAGCGTCTCGTAGCCGAACGTCGAGTAGGTGGTGAACGCTCCGCAGAAGCCGACGCCGATCAACGCGGTGACGCCCGTCGGCGCGGGCAGTCCAGCCACCAAGCCGAGGATGAACGAGCCGGTGACGTTGACCGCGAAGGTGCCCCACGGGAACACCGAGTCGTGGCGCGTCCGGACCAGCTGGTCGACGAGGTAACGCAGCGGGGCGCCGATCGCGGCGCCGACCGCGAGCAGCAGGACGGTCATCGCGGCTCCACGCCGCCAGCGCCATAGCGGATCACGTCGACCGGCTCGACGATGACCAGGCCGTCACTGACCAGCTCGTCGAGCTGGGGGAGGAAGCTGCGCACGCGGTCCTCCTCGTCGACGATGACGACCATCATCGGGAGGTCCTCGCTCAGGCTGAGGATCCGCGTGGTGTGGATGTGGTTCGAGGCGCCGTAGCCCTCGACCCCACGGAACGCCGAGGCGCCAGCCAGACCCGCGTGGTGGGCCCGGCGGATGATCTCCTGGTAGAGCGGCCTGTGGTGCCACTGGTCTGTCTCACGGACGAAGACCGTCAGCTTGAGGGCGCGACCTTCCAGCTTCATGTCGGCTCCCGGCGTCGTCGAAGGATCGTCGTACGGGTGAGCGTGGCACCGATCCACACCGCGACCAGCGCCGCGAGTGGGGTGCCGAGCAGGTAGGCCAAGCCAGTTCCCGGGGCCTCAGCCGACGTGCGAAGGGTGTCGACGACGTACGTCGAGAACGTCGTGAACCCGCCGAGCACGCCGATGCCCAGGAAAGGGCGCAGCAGCGGGTGACCGGGGCGGGCGTATTCGAGGAGCGCCATCAACACGCCCATGAGAAGGCATCCGATGACGTTGACCCCGAACGTCGCCCATGCGAAGTCCCTGGGCTCGTGCGGCATGGCCACCGAGACGCCGTAGCGGCTCAGCGAGCCGAGCACGCCGCCCACCGAGATCGCTCCCAGCACCGGTAGAACCTGCCGCCAGCGTGCGCGGCGGGTCGCACGCAGGTCGTCACCGGTGACGGCAGAGGGGTTCGGGTCGGGCATAGGGCCTCCTACCAGCGGCAGCGTGGACGACTGGTAGGGACCGTTGGCGACAGACGTCGCGGTTATCCCGGATGGACCGGGAGCGGCGGGCCCCACCGCCGCGGCTCCTCGAGCTCAGGGGCCAGCCGTAGCCTAGCGCTCCGTGCCGGGTGTGGGTGGACGAACGTCAGCGGATGCGTTCCGGGAAGCGCCTGGACGCTGAGCAGACCATCGATCGTCCCGCGCACGCCGGCTTCCTCCAGACACTCCTGTCGAGCGGCGGCGTCCGGTGTCTCGTCGGTTCCGGCGAACCCCCAGGGGATACTCCAGGGGCCCTGCGTCTGTGGCGGCGGGCAAGGAGGAAGGGTGACCTGGGTGCTCGTGGCCGCGGGTCTCGTGATCGCGGTGATCGTGTGGGCGGAGATCGTCCACTGGCGGTCGTCTCGCCGTCTCACGGGTCCCGATCGTGGCGGCTCCGAGGCTGTCGTCGTCCTCGGCTACCGCAACCCACGAAGCGACCGGGCGAACGCGCTGAACCGCTGGCGGGTCCGGGCGGGGCTGCGCTCGATCGATCCCACCGCGCCGTGCTCGCGTCTGATCTTCTGCGGTGGTCCGCATGAGGCGGCGGTGATGGCGCGGTACGCGACCGAGGAGCGCGGGTACGGCGGCCAGGTCATCCGCGAGGAGGAGTCACGGTCGACGTGGGAGAACATCCAGGACGTCATCCCCTACCTCGAGGACGTCGACCGCATCAAGATCGTTTCGAACCCGCTGCACGCCGAGAAGGGACGCCTGTACTTGTGGCGGCAACGGCCGGACCTCGCCGCACGACTGGTCCGGTCCGCGGACTACCGGGTCGGCGAGTGGGCGCCGCTCAAGCCGCTGTTCGCCGTCCACGGGTTGCTGGACTTGGCCAAGAGCACGAAGAACCTCGCCGCACAGGCCTAGCGCACAAGCCGCCGGCGCTCTGGCGTCTGACGGCGCAGCCAGGCTTTCAGCGTTCGACCGAAACGGCGTGGTCGGAGTACCCGCGGACGGCTGGGCTCGCCGACCATGGCCGTTGATCCCGTGCCGTTCCTGCTGATCTCCGGCCCGCCGGGCGTCGGAAAGACAACGGTCGGATGGGAGATCTTCGACCAGGTCGTCGACGAGGGGCATCGAGCGGCCCTCGTCGACCCCGACCTCATCGGCGTGTGCTGGCCAGCCCAGAGGACGACCCCTACAAACGAGAGGCTCAAGGCGCGCAACCTTGAAGCGATGTGGCGGAACTATCGAGACGCCGGCGCACGCTGTCTCATCGCCGCCGGCGAGATCGAGAACCGGGATCGCTTCGCCGCCTACGTGGACGCGATCCCGGGTGCGGTGCCCACACTGTGCCGCCTGACCGCCCGGCACGATGAGCTGCGACGGCGGATCGTCACGCGCGGGCGTGAACGAGGTGAGGAGATCGAGAAGCTCTACGAGCGCGCGGTCTACCTCTCTCGGGCGCTGGCCGAGAACGATGTCACGAACTTCTGGGTCGAGACCGACGACCGCGGCATCGCTGACGTGGCGAAGCTCGTCAGAGCACGAGCAGGTGGTTGGCCGGCAACTCTTCTTTGAAGCTCCACCCTGATCGCACGCGTCGCCGACTCAGTTCCGCGTCGTGCTGGGCGATCAGCCGCAGTAGCGGCGGGCCCATCAAGTACCGCCACGCCCATGCCTGATTCACGCGCAGCCATGTGATCCTCCGAGCTGCAATGAATCTGGCTGCAATCATGAGATATCGGTGTTGTTCTCTATAACACTCGTTCTCACGTGTCGCGATGCGAGGGGCGCAGTCATCTTCCAAGGAGCGGCGAATACGCAATATGATCGGGCCGGCTGTGCGGGCGTCTTCACGGAGGACAGGTGGAGCAGCGGACAAGCCTTGGCAGGGAACTTCGCTGGATGCGTACCCGAACAGGGGAGAGCGGCGTGAAGTTGGCGGCCAAGCTCAAGATCTCGCAGCCGTTCCTCTCGCAGATCGAGAATGGGCGACGCATGCCCTCTGTCGAACTCGTCGAGCAGTGGCACGACCTGTGCCTGAAGCTCGCGCGGACTCGCATCGCCGAGGACGACACCCTGACGATTCGGCAGCATCGCGAGCTTGTCGCTGACGCCGAGCGGATGGCGTCAGACGACTACCGGAGAATGCTGCGAGCTCTCGCGGAGGACGCGAATACGGACGTCGTCTCCAACCTGACCATCTACCGTCGAGGGCTGGACAAGAGACAGAAGGAGTTGGTCGACCTTGACCGTCAGGCCATCAGGATCCGTCACTTCCAGCCTTTGATCTGTCCAGGTCCGCTCCAGACCCCGGAGTATGCTCGCCTCGTCCTAGGCGGCGACCCCAACGTCGCTGAGGAGGTTGCCAGGGCAGCGGTCGAGGCCCGAGTGCGCCGCGGCAAGCGACTACGTCGACCAGACGCACCTGACTACCAGGTGATCGTCACCGAGCACGCTCTGGAGCAAAAGCTCACGGGGTTGGAGCCTCAGAGCTACCCTCGCCTGCTCCGCCACGTCGCGGACATGGCCCAGGCACCCAGAATCACGGTGCGGGTGATTCCCGCGGAAGTGCCTCACAACGACATTCCGGTCTCGAGCTTCGTGCTCTATGACTTGCGGAACGGGGCGTCCATCGTTTCGATTGAGACGTACTCCGCGCAGCTCACGCTGTCGGCTCCGTACGATGTGCGGAGGCACGTCGAAGCGTGGTCGAGGCTTGAAGAGATCGCGCTGGACCCCGATGAGACAATCCAGTGGTTGTTAGAACGAAGCCACGAGGAACGCATCGACAGTTCCGCGCTTGAGCGGTTCCGGTCGACCCACCCGCACGGTGCGTGGAGCGCCTAGGATCTTGTCACGTCGACGTGGTGGCCGCCGCGTGGCGTCCAGAGCTGAGAACGTCATCGAGGAAGGTGTAGGCGGCCTGCCGGATCGGGCGGGGGAACGTGTGCGGTCCGGTGCCGAGGAGGAACGTGAAGGTCGCCGCTGCGCCCAGGACGGTGTAGACGCGCTCGACCTCGTAGAGACCGGCGGCGATCGCCTGGTAGTGCGGGAAGCAGTCGTCCCCGGTGGTGGCGTAGACGAACAACGGGCGTGGTGCGGCGAGCGCGGTGATCTCGTGCCACTCGAACGGCACGACGCCGGCGTCCACATCGTCACCGAGCCGGGGCAGGTGGATGAACGGGAAGCCCCGGTACCACCGGTTCGGTCGGGGATCGCCCGCCCACATCGACGAGCCGCAGCTGGACACCACAGCGGACACGCGCGGCTCCAGGCCGGCGAGGAACACCGCGTTGTAGCCGCCGAGGGAGTGTCCGATGGCGCCGATACGGGCGGCGTCGACCTCCGGTAGCTGAGACAGGAGCTCGACGCCCTGCCGGTGGTCGGTCACCATCCGGCCGATGACCGTCCAGCCCGGGTTCGAGCGGTAGAAGCTCCCCGTGTGCCAGTACTCCTCGCCGGCTTCGATGCGCTCACCGCTCGCGATCACGTCGGGGGCGAGGACGACGTAGCCGCGCCGGGCGAGCTCGAGCCCGTACGTTCGGTCGGGGGCGACGCCGTCAACCGTGACCGCTTCCTTCCCACGCGGATGCGTCGGGTGCAACGCGAGCACCGCGGGTGCGGGTCGTTCACGGGCGGAGTCCGGGACGAGAAGGTGCGCGGTGACGCGTTCGACGTCGCCGGGGCGACCGCCAGGAGCGTCGTAGTCGATGTGCAGCAGCGTGACGGCGGGCTCGGTTGGCGTCGGTTGGATGCGCTGCTCCGCGCGGGTCCGCCAGCTGACCTCGATCGGCTCCGGTAGGACGCCGAGGTACTCCCGCCACACCTTCTCGATGCGGGCCCGATTCTCGCGCCAGACGTCGGGGTCGTCGCCGGTGACGAGCGGCGGGGGGTGCAGAGGGTCGAGGTCCGCGAGCCGATACATGCCGCTCCTTCTCGCCGTGGACTCAAAGCCGCTGGCCTGTCGCGCGGAGCGTATCGCGAGTGCGTCGTGATGGCCGCGGACGAACGTCTCGACGCGCAGCCCTGCCACACGGAGCGCGGATCGGTCCGGTGGTGAGGTCCTCGCCACACGAGCGGGCCCGGACGACGCGCTCCGGCGACGTTCTTCTGGCGCACTGGCGCCATTATTGGAGTGGTCACTCTATTATTGAGTCATGACTGGGACGGCGGCGTACACGCTGCGACACCACGACGAGGACCTCGCGGTGGAGGTCTGGGTCGACGGCGATCGCAACAAGGCTCGGCTGCTGGTCGACGACCAGGAGGTGGCGACAGTCGACGGCGACGCCATCGACGTGGTCACGCTCGCGCACGGACCGCACACGGTGCGCCTGGTCTGGTGGTGGCGCGGTCGCGTCGCTCGCTGCGTGCTCGTCGAAGGCGGCGAGCCCCCCTCCCGGAAGCGGACGACGCCGTTCAAGCCACCGGAGGGCACCCTGGCCGCTCGCGTCTACCGCTTTCAGGAGGAGCATCCGAAGCTCTACGCGGCGCGCCACGTCGTCGTCCAGGTCGTCGGCGTTCTCTTCGGCTTCCTGGGCGTCAGCGCGCTCCTGCGCTCGTTGCTGCCGAGTGTCAACCTGGACTGGCTGCCGTCCTTGCCCGACATCGACATCGATCCTCCGCGGTGGCTGCGCTACGTCGACCCCATCTACTGGCTGCGCCAGATCCTCCCGGACTTGGAGATTCCTGTCTGGCTGCAGTCGCTGCCGGACAAGCTCGGATGGCTCCAATACGTGGTCCCTATCCTGATCGCGATGCTCGTCGCGATCGGCGAGGTGCGACGTCGGCAGGGCGGCACCACGAGCCGCGAGCGGGCGACGGGCGAGGAGGATGTCGGCAAGGAACCGACGAAAGGGCCGAGGGAGACACGCTGATGCGGACGGTCGATCCCGTTCGGTACGCGGAGCGGCGCGCCCGGATCCTCGACGCCGCCGCGGAGGTGTTCGCCGAGCGTGGCTTCGACGGGGCGACGACGGCGGCGATCTGTCGCCGAGCCGGTATCGGGTCGGGCACGTTGTTCCACTACTTCCCAGACAAGAAGTCGATCTTCCACGCTCTCTTCGCCGACGACAGTGAGGCGACCAAAGCGTTCCTCGAGCAGCTCGACCGATCCGACCCGCTGGCCGCACTCTTCGCGGTGATCGACCATCGGACCGCGGACGCCACACATCCCGTGGTGCCGGGGTTGCTGATGGCGTTGCTCGTTCAGCTCGGGCGTGATCCGGAGCTGGCCGCGATCGTCGACCGGGACGAGCAGATGGTGAACGCCGTCATGGCTGATCTCATTCGCAAGGCGGCACGTCGTGGCCAGGTGCGGCCACCGACCGACCCGGAGACGGCGGCGCGGTGGATTTCTGCCCTCATCGACGCGGTGTACCTGCAGGCGGGTCGTCCCGGCGTCGACCCCGCTCGCGAGGTCGAGGTCTTGCGGGTCGTCGTGACGCGCTTCCTCGACGCCGACCCCGGGGCCAGGTCAAGGGGACGACAGCGCGCTCGTCGCTGACGTCCACGTTGGCTGGGCGGTGGTGCCTCGGCGAGGCGGCACCGGTAGGCCGTTCGCCTTCGGCTCACCCAGCTCGCGGCACCGAACCTGGCCAACCCCGGTCGCGCCGGCGGCGTCGCCCAGACTGACCAGAGCGTTCGCGCCTTCAGGTCCGTGAGCTGCCGAAATGGGACACGAAGGGACGCGCGCGGCTGACTATGCTCGGGGGCCCAGTGACCCGGACGGGAGGCAGCGTGCGGACCGTGTCGGTCGATCGCGTCACCGTCGCGTACGGCGACGGTGAGCCGGTGTTGCGGGACGTCTCGGTCGTCGTCGAACCCGGTCGCATGGTGGCCGTCAGCGGACGTTCGGGCGCTGGAAAGACCACCTTGCTGTCCACGATCGCCGGACTCCTGCGGCCGATCGAAGGCACGGTGACGATCGACGGTGAGCCGTTGCGCGACCGCGACGACGCTGTGGCGCGACGCGTGGTGTTGATCCCTCAAGACAACGGTCTCGCGACGTTCCTCACCGTCCGGGAGAACGTCGAGGTGGCGCTTCTCGCCAACGGGCACACGCCATCCGACGCCCGCCGTCTCACCGTGGAATGGCTCGAGCGGCTCGGGCTGTCCGCGCAGCGCGACCAGTTGGTCGAGGAGCTCTCCGGCGGACAGCAGCAGCGCACCGCGATCGCGCGTGGGCTCGCGCTCCACGGCGACGTGCTCCTGGCCGATGAGGTGACGAGTGAGCTCGACGCGGCCTCGCGGCAGAACGTCCTCGACCTGTTGCGCAAGGAGGCGGAGCGAGGCGTGGCGGTGGTGTTCGCGACCCACGACCCGGACGCCGCCGCCGTGTGCGACGCCGAGCTGTCCCTCGTCGATGGACGCGCGACGTTGGTGCGTACCGAGCGAGCGCCAGCGGAGGATCCGAGCGGAACGGTCCAGGCGGCCGGCGCTGGCGCGCGTGTGGCCCGTGACGACAGCGCACCCGGGGACGTGTAGGCCCACCGATGTGGCAGGTGTTGGCGAGCGCTCTGGCGGCCCGACGGGGGCAGGCCGTCATCGTGGCGCTCGTCGCGCTGGCCGCGAGTACGGCGGTGGTGGCCGCGCCGTGGTACGCCGTCGCGGCGAGCCAGCGGGTCGGCGTCTCCGCGGTGGCGAGCGCGCCGGCTGAGGAACGCCTGATCTCGGTCACCCGCCTCACCGGCTGGCGTGGTGCGGACGACTCCGCGTCGACGGAGGCGATCGACGAGGCGCGGCGACAGTTCCGGCCGCCAGGGTTCAGCGGAGTTCTCGGCGGCTTCACCACGGGTGAGCTGAAGGTTGCCTCGAACGTCCCGGACAGCGACGACACCGAGTCCTCGACGAGGGACGAAGGCTCGACAGGAACCGCCGAGACCGACCAGACCGACGAGACGGCGACGGGCGCGGAGGAGAACGAGGACGACCGAAGGCCCGCCGAGCACGCGAAGACCGCCGACGAGACAGCCGTCGAGGTCACTGTCGCCTACCGCGAGAACGTCTGCGAGCACCTCGCCCTCACCGGGGACTGTCCCAGGTCCGCCGGGGAGGTGGTGCTCCCCGAGCCGCTCGTCCGCGCGCACTCCTTCGAGCTGGGCGACCGCCTCGACATCAAGACTGGGGAGGACGAGTGGCTGCGGGTCCATCTCGTCGGCGCGTATCGCGTCGTCAACCCGGACGACGCGTACTGGGGTGACGGTACGCTCGTCGGCCTCGGCGAGGGCTCCAGCCGTGATCGGCCGTCCGCCTTCACCGTCAAGGAAACCCTGCGTGGTCAGGAGCGGACCAGCTACGCCTACGACCTCGTGGCGACGCCGCGGGCGTTCGCGACCGCCGACGTCGGACAGCTGGCGGCGCAGCTCCACGCCGACATGGAACGCCTGCGACAGCAGGGCTACACCGTCACGACCACGAACCTCGACGCGCTCCTGGAGCGGATCAGCCGTGACCGCTGGAACGTCGTCGCCGGCGTCGGGGTCGGGGTGGTCGTCCTGTTGCTCCTGACCTGGTTCGCCCTGACCGTGGTCGTCCGGCAGACGGCGGTCCAGGTGCGCGCGGACGTCGGCTGGTGGCGGCTGCACGGCGTCCCGTCAGCACGCGGGTGGTTCCTCGTCCTGGGACAGAGCATCGTCCCGTTGGTCGCCGGCGCGCTCGTCGGCACGGTGGCAGGACTCGGCCTGGGAAAGGTGCTGGGAGCCGACATCGCCGGCGGGGCGGATCGGACGGCCCTGACGCTCTCCCTGCTGCTCGTCGGGCTCGCGCTCGCCGGCGGCTTCGTGGCCGTCGTGGCCACGCAGCTCGGCACCCTGGTGACCCCGGTCCGTGACCTGCTTCGGCGGACGCCGGGCCGGCGCGGCCGGTGGCGCCGGTCCGTGGTCGACCTGGTGCTGATCCTGCTCGCCGCATACGGTGTCGGTCAGACCCTCCTGGTCACTCGACAGGTGCGCGGGCTGCCGCTGCTCGCTCCCGGTCTGGCGGCGCTCGCGCTCGCCCTCGTCGCGGCGTGGGCGGTGCCACCCCTGGCGAGCCGGCTTGTTCGCCGGTCTCACGAGGCCGGCCGCCTGTCGCTGGGTTTGACCGCGGCGCTGCTCGCGCGGCGTCCGGAGACGCATCGGCTGTTCGCGCTGGTGACCGTCGCGGTGGCGCTGGTGACGACGGGCTTCGTCGGCGTCCACACCGCTGAGCGCACCCAGTGGCAGCGGGCGGCTCTGGAGGTCGGCGCGGACCGGGTCCTCGTCGTCGATGCCGAGGATCCCGCCCAACTGCTCGCCGCGGTGCGGGCGGTGGACCCGGACGGCACGCGGGCGATGGCCGTCGTCGACCAGCCGGGCGGCACCAACGACGAGCCCAGGCTGGCCGTCGACACCACGCGGCTCGGCGTCGTGGTCGGGTGGCGGGAGGAGTACGGCGGTGACGTCGAGGACATCGCGAAAGCCCTGCGGCCGGAGGAGCCGCGTCCCGTCGTCGTCGAGAGCGACCGGCTGGCGCTCCAGGCGGCGGCCACCGAGCCGAACGGCGCCCCCGTCTACCTGCGGATCCGGCTGCGGACGCTGCGGACCGGGGAGCCCGTCGACGCGGTGGTCGGCCCGCTCGCCGAGCGACGCGCCTCACACACCGCGTCGATCCCCGCCTGTGCCGACGGCTGTCGGCTCGTCGGCGTGCAGGTCTTGGGCGCTCCGCGGCCCGACCCCGTCGGCGGGAACCCCGCCACAGCGGCGAGCGTGGGACATGCCCCACCCGAGCCCGGCACCCGCGTCGAGCTCTACGCCGCGACCGGACGGAACCGCGGGAGCTCCATACCCGCCGACGTCCTGACCGAGCCGACCCGCTGGCGGCCTGCCCTCGGGCCACGCGACGTCGGTCCGTCCGTCACGGCCGAGGGCGACGGCCTGCGGATCACGGTCTCGCCGACGCCCGAGGTGCCGCTCGAACGCTCGGACTGGGCCTTCGTCGTGGACACCCCGGTGATGCTGCCGGTGCTCACCGCAGGGTGGCGTCCCGATCCCGTCGGAGAGCTTCGGGTGCCCCCGCTGCCGGGCGCCGCCGTCCCCGCCGAGGTGGTTCGGACGGCCAGGCTCGTCCCGCGCCACGAGAAGGTCGGCACGATCGCCGACCTCACCTACGCCGAGCGCCTGGTCCCGTTCTCCTTGCCCGGCGCGGGGACGCCTCAGGTGTGGTTGTCGCCGAACGCGCCGGCCTCGATCGTGGACGAGCTTCGGGAGGTGGGGATCTCGACCTTGCGCGTGGAGTCCTTGGCGGAGCGCCTGGACCACCTGCGCGCGGAGGGCACCGCGGTCGGTGGCCGGCTGCAGGCGGTGGTGGCCCTGGTGGGACTGCTGCTCGCGGCCGGTGCGGTCCTCGTCGACGCCGAGCGGGAGCGCCCCACTCGGGGCGCGGAGCTCGCGGCGTTGCGGGCGCAAGGTGTTCCGGCCCGGGTGATCCGTGCGATCGGCTACGGTGGTCCCGCCGCCCTCGTGGGCACCGCCACCGTGGTCGGCCTCGTCGGTGGCTTGGTCGGGGCGGCCATCGCGCGGGTGTCGTATCCGGGGTTCGTCGACGGCTGGACCGTGCTCCCCACGGCGTCGGCGGGCCCGATTCCGGTGCTCCTCGCCGCCCTGGTCAGCGCGGCGGCGTTGGGAGCGGTGGTCGTCGCGGCTGGTGCGGCGCAGTGGCGGACGACGCAGGGGCGGCCATGATCACGCTGGTGTTTGCGCAGCTGGCCGCGCGGTGGGGACAGGCGTTGACAGCGTTCGTGCTGTCCGTGGCCGCGACGGTCGCGGCGGTGAGCGTGCCCGCGTTCGCGGTGGCGATCGACCGCGCCGCGATCGCCAACGAGCTGGCCGCCGCGGAGCACAGCGACGTCACCGTGTCGCTCCCGCCGTTGCTGGTGTCGTCGCCCGAGCCGCGCACTCGGCTCTTCGAGGCCTCGGAGGATCTCCCCGCCTATGCCGACGCTCGAAGCAGGCTCACCGGCTTCACCAACGTCACGACGGCGCAGATCCACGTGCAAGGGATCGACGGTCAGCCGCTCTCCCCGCAGGCGCACAGCATGCTCGCCAGGGACGGCTTCTGTCGCCACGTGCGGTTCCGGCAGGGCCGCTGCCCCGTCGGGAGCCGTGAGATCGCCGTACCCGCGTCGCTCGCCGCGAGCCTCGAGCTGACCGCCGGTCGTGAGGTGGTCCTCACCCCGGTCCGACGCGCGGAGGACCGCTGGGAGCCGCAAGGCCCGCCGGCCACCTTCACCATCGCCGGGCTCTTCACGGCGAGGGATCCCGCGGCCCCGTACTGGAGCCTGCAGGACCCGCTCGGCAGGCTGGGGGACAAGGCGATCCTCACCAACCGGACGGCGTTGTCCACGCTCCCGCACGCGCAGGAGCTCGTGTACCTCGACGCGATCCTGCCGCCGCGCCTGCTCACTCCCGAGCGGATCCCGCGGGTGAGACAGCAGCTCGACGCGGTCGAGCGGCGACTGGAGCAGGAGGACCCGTACCTGAGCAGTCCGAGCACGACGCTCCCGCGCCTGCTGGACCGCATCGAGGCCCACGGCCGGCACGCCCGCGCCTTGCTGCCCATCGCCGTGGCGCCGTTGCTCGTCCTGTGCTGGTTCGTCATCCACCTCGCGGTGAGTCACGGTGGCTGGTCGCGGCAGCAGGAGATCGGCACGGTGGCGCTGCGCGGCGCCACCTGGTGGATCCGAGCCCTGGCGGTCTCGGCGGAGAGCCTGCTGCCGCTGCTCGCGGGTGTCCCCGTGGGGCTCGTGCTCGCCCGGGTCCTCATCGCCGCCACGGCCGCTGGGCCACCTGGCTTGGTGGCGATCGACAGCCAGCAGCTGCTCGCGGCGGCCTTCGCGGCGGCCGGCTCGGTCGTCGCGGCACTGCTCGCCCTGCGACGCCAGCTCACCGCGCCGGTGAGTCAGCTGCTGCGGCAGATGCCGTCCCGATCCCGCCGGATCACCGTCGCCGCGGTCGAGCTGCTGGTCATCGCCATGGGCCTGGTGGTGCTGGCGGAGCTGCGGGTGCTCGACGGTGAGCTGGTCGGCGTCATGGTCGCCGCGCCGGTCCTCGTCATCCTCGCGGTGGGGACGCTCGCCTCGCTGCTCGTCCGTCCGCTCATCGACTTCGTCGGCCGAGGGTCGCTGCGTCGCGGTCGGATCGGCGCCGCGGTCGCGGCGCTCTACCTGGCTCGCCGTCCGGGATCAGTGCGGCTGCTGGTCGTCTTGGCGCTGGTGTTCGGGACGCTCGGCTTCGCCGCGGCCGCCACCGACGTCGCCGCGGAGGGCCGGTTGGCCGAAGCGCAACGTCTCCTCGGTGCTCCCCGGGTGCTGGAGATCCAGCGGGCGGGACGGCAGGAGCTGCTGCGGGCGGTGCGTGCCGCTGACCCGGACGGCAGGTACGCGATGGCGGTGATGTCGTCGCCGAACGTCGACGGTGCCCCGGTGCTCGCTGTCGACTCGACTCGGCTCGCCACGGTCGCGCTGTGGTCGCCCCGGTACGGCGCGCTGAGCTCCGCGCAGGTGGCGGACCGCCTGCGACCACCGGCGCCCGAGCCGATCGTCATCCGTGACGGTGAGCTCGTCGCGGAGCTGGCCCCGGATCCCTTCACCGGCGACGACGAGCTGACCGTCTCGCTCCTGGCGCGCACGCCGGAGGACGAGCAGCTCGTCGTGAGCTTCGGCAGGCTGGCGGCGGAGGCGGGCAGCTACCGGGCGGAGGTCACCGGATGCGGGGACGGCTGCCGGCTCACCGGCGTCGCGCTCTCCACGAGTGAGACCGGCCAGACCGGCGTCGAGATCCGCGCGCTCAGGCAGAACGGCGTCGACCTGCTCCCCCCGGAGGTCCTGGCCGACGCTCGGCGGTGGCTGGTCCCCAATGACGGCCCCATCACCGACCAGCTTCGCTTCGTCGGAGCCGAGGACGGCCTCCTGATCACCCATCCCAACGCGCGGCCGGAGGCCACGTACGAGCTGCGGACCGTCGACGCTCCCTTCCCGCTGCCGGCCGTCACCGCCGGCGGGGTCCCGGGCGAGCACGTGACGAACGTCGACGGCGAGCCGGTGCGCTTCACGAGGCGAGCGCGCATGGCCGGCTTGCCGGGAGTGGGCGCGTCCGGGGCGCTGGTCGACCTCGAGTACGCCGAACGGCTCACCGCCGAGCCGGGCACTGCCACCAGGCCCCGGGTGTGGTTGAGCGCCGACGCGCCCGAGCGGGTCGTCGACGCGCTCCGCGAGCAAGGGCTCGTCATCGTCGAGGACCGCAGGATCGAGAGCCTGCGGGCGTCCATCGACCGGACTGGCGCCGCGTTGGCGCTGCGCGCGTACGACTTCACCGTCTGGATGACGGTGGTGGTCGGTCTGGCCGCGCTGGCGCTCGTGGTCGTCGTCGACCGGCGCACGTGGGGCCCCAGCATGAGGGCGTTGCGGGCGCAAGGGGTGCCGGACCGCGTGACGACCGGGGCGGCGCTGTGGTCGTACGCGGGCATCGTCGTGACCAGTGCCGTGATCGGGGCGGCAGCCGCGGCGGTGGCCTGGTTCGCGGCCGGCGGACGCCTGCCGCTCGGGGTGGACGCCACCTTGCTGGCGGCCTGGCCGCGGTGGTGGCCGGTGCTCGCCTCGTACGGCGCGGTCGTGGCGCTGGTCGTGGTCGCGGCCGCGGTCGGGGGTTGGTGGCAGGGACGCCAGGCGCGGACGGGTCCGGTGCGGCGACACCCGGTCGCGCGACAGCGGGAGGTGAGGAGCTGATGGGCCTGTCAGTGGTGTGCCGTCGGGTGGTGCACATCTACCGGATCGAGGGCTCGGACGTGGTGGCGTTGTCCGGCGTCGACTTGTCCATCAGCTCCGGTGAGATGGTGGCGCTCGTCGGGCCCTCGGGATCGGGCAAGTCCACGCTGATCTCGCTGCTCGCCGGGTTGATGCGGCCGTCCGCCGGGCGGATCAGCATCGGCGGCTACGACATCGGCAAGCTCAGCGACGCCGAGCTGAACCGGCTCCGCGGCACCGAGATCGGGGTGGTGCTGCAGGGCGCCTCGCGCAACCTGCTGCCGTATGCCAGCCTCCACCGCAACATCTGGCTGGCCCAACGGCGGGCGGCGGCCACGCGTGGGATCGAGCTCGCGGAACCCGACGAGATCCTCGATCTGGTGGGGCTCAGCGGCTTGGGGCGCGCCAGACCCCACGAGCTGACGATGGGGCAACGCCAGCGGGCCGCGCTCGCGGTGGGGATCGCCGCCGGCCCCGGCTTGCTCCTCGTCGACGAGCCGACCAGCCAGCTCGACACGGTCGGCAGGGACGAGGTGGTCGCGGCGTTGCGGGCGGTCAACGCCGCCCGGGACACGACCATCGTCGTCGTGACCCACGACCCGGAGGTCGGCACCCGGCTCGGCCGGGTCGTCACGATCCGGGACGGGCGGGTCGGCGCGGAAGGGCGAGACGGACAGGACTTCGCTGTCGTGGCGGGCGACGGAACGGTCCAGCTTCCGCCGGAGATCCTCGGCGAGTTCCCCCCGGGCACGCTCTTCCTGGTGGATCAGGACGAGGACGGCTCGGTACGTCTGCTGTCAAAGCGGGATTAGGTCACGGCCCGTTGGTCCGACACGGTGAGGTCCTTGGTCCGCTCAAAACACAGACTCGGGCCCGTTCGTCCCCGTCTGTGGATTCCCTAGGTTGGTCACTGTTCAAGTCCAAGGGAGAGCACTCGGGCGAGAAGAGACGGCAAGGGCTGGAGGGGCTCACCAGGGGATGCCCGCGGTAGAGCCCCTCCTCTTCTGCCTTCTTCCTGTCTTCTCTGTCCTTTCCCGTCTTGCTTCTCTTTCCCGTCTGCTTCTCTGTCTTCGCTTCTGTCCCTGCCTGCCGCTCCGTCCCTGCCTGCCGCTCCCGTCCTGTCCCCTGAAAGACGATCCCACCGCCTCCTCGGTGGTGTACCCGCTCGCTCTCGCGGTCCCGGCGGCGGCGCGCGGTGCGCGCGGAGCCAGGCGCTCCCGAGGCCGCCGAGGATCGCGAGGAGAAGACGGAACGCCACGTCGATCACGCCGGAGGACGAGGCCCCGGGTGGCCGCTGCCCCTCGCGGCGCGGTCGCGGGCCGCGACCGGACGGCCGGCTGTCCGGTCCTGGTACCGTTCTGCTAACAGAACCGATGGGGTGGCATGAGCCGAACTCTGGGATCACGGCTGAGGCGGCTCCGCGACGAGGCGAGCCTGTCGCTGTCGGAGCTCGCGCGGCGTAGCGGCATCGGCAAGGGCACGATCTCAGAGCTGGAGAACGACCGACGCGGCGCCCGCCTGGACACGTTGCTCGCCTTGGCGACGGCGTTGGAGGCCCCGCTCGGGTCCCTCCTCGCCGACGAGACGCCGGACCGTGCCGGACCGGTGAGTGGAGCCTCAGTGACCGCCGTTCTCCTCGACCGCTGGGCCCGCGCTGACGAGCTCGTCGAGGTCTACCGGGCGACGTTGAGCACCGAGCGGCAGGACTCCGCGCCTCACGCGGCCGGTGTGCGGGAGTCGGTGCTCGTCGTCGACGGCAGCGTCGTCGCGGGAAACGGGGGATCCGAACGTCGGCTCCAGGCCGGCGAGAGCCTGCGCTACCGCGGTGACCTACCCCACTGCTTCTTCGCGATCGACAAGCCAGCCGACGTGATTCTCCTCATGCACTATCCGAACACCCACGACGGGAGGCCGCGACGGTCGACCCGGACGACCTGCCCACAGCCGCCGGAATCGTTCGGCGGTGCCTGACATGTGCCGCGTCGAGCGGACGTGGGCTCTGCCCCACGTCACCCGGACCGACGTGAGCACGCGGGGGCGACGATGAGCCACGGGACACCCAGGCGTCGCACGGTGCGGCGCGTCCTTCTCGTCGCCCTGGTCGTCGTGCTGCTCCTCGTGGCCGCCGGCATCGGCGGCTACCTCTACCAGAACGTCACGACGTTCGATAAGGCGATGACGGCCGTCCGCGAAGCTGGCTTCGTCGAGCGGGAAGCCAGGGTCGACGGTGTGCGTCTCGCGTACGCGGAAGGTCCGGACAACGGCGAACCCCTGCTGCTCATCCACGGACAGGGGTCCCGCTGGCAGGACTACATGAAGGTGCTGCCCGAGCTGGCGCGCGAGCACCACGTCTTCGCGGTGGACGTTCCCGGGCACGGCGCGTCCGGCCGGCTCGACCCCCGGCGCTACACGAACGTCTTCGTGGGCGACGTGCTCGCGGACTTCGTCGAGCAGGTGATCGGCGAGCCCGCCCTCGTGTCAGGTCACTCCTCCGGTGGTCTCCTCGCGTTGCGGATCGCCTCGGCGCATCCGGAGCTGGTCCGCGGACTGCTCCTCGAGGATCCTCCGCTGTTCTCGTCGACGATGCCGCGTCTGGTCAAGACCACCGGCGGGGCCATGCTCGTCCTCGCGGACGAGTACCTGAAGGCGGGATCTCCGCACGCTGACTATCAGCGGTACTTCCTGGAGCACTCCGACTACTTCGCCTTCTTCGGGCCGCTCGCCGGCCCGATCAAGAACCACGCCGTCTCCAAGGCGACAGAGCAGCCCGGCGAGCCTGTCGAGCTGTTCTACCTTCCGCCGGTCGTGACGGTGTTCTTCCAGGGACTGGTGGACTACGACCCCGAGTTCGGCGCCGCCTGGGTGCGAGACGGCGGTCGGTGGTACGACGGGTTCGACACCGAGGCGGCGTTGCGTGCCGTCAGGGTGCCCACGGTCCTCGTGCACACGAACTACTTCGAGGCGCGGACCGGCACGGCGTACGACGACCGCGGCATCCTCATGGCCGCGATGGACTCCCACGACGTCTCGCGAGCGCTCGACCTTCTGCCCCGAGGGACACAGCTCGTGCAGGTCCAGTCAGGTCACCTCGTGCATTTCGAACGAGCGGACGCCTACCTCGACGCCTTCCGGAAGCTCGACGCGCGTGTCCACTGAGTCGCGATGACGGTCAACGTGGCACGCCGACGCTAGTGTCTGGCGTGCCGCGTTCTCGTTGGGACGTTCCGGTGAGGAAGGCACATGACGTACGACTACGTGGTCGTCGGCGGCGGCATCGTCGGGTTGTCGACCGCACGTCATCTCCTGACACGACGTCCCGGCGCGGGTGTCGTCGTCCTGGAGAAGGAGGACGACCTGGGCGTGCATCAGACCGGGCACAACTCGGGTGTGATCCACGCCGGCATCTACTACGCGCCCGGCTCGCTCAAGGCGCGACTGTGTCGTGCGGGTGAGCGGGCGACGAAGGAGTTCTGCACCGAGCACGACATCCCGTTCCGCACCGTCGGCAAGTTGGTGGTCGCGACCACCGATCTCGAGGTTCGGCGGCTGCGGGAGCTTCGCGGACGCGCCGAGGCCAATGGCGTCGTCGTCGAGCCCGTCGACGCGACGCGGTTGCGGGAGATGGAGCCCCACGTGTCCGGTCTCGAAGCCTTGCTCGTCCCCGCCACCGGCATCGTGGACTTCCGGCTCGTCGCGCTGGCCATGGCCGAGGACATCCGGGAAGCGGGCGGGGAGATTCACACCGGTGTCACCGTGACCGGTATCGAGGAAGGCTCCGACGTGGTGCGTGTCCACACCAGTCGCGGTGCCTACCGTGGCCGACGTCTGGTGGCCTGCGCGGGTCTGCAGGCGGACCGCGTCGCACGCATGGGTGGGCTCACGCCGGACTTCCGCATCGTTCCCTTTCGCGGGGAGTACTACGAGCTTCCTCCGGAGCGAGCAGGCCTGGTCAACCACCTCATCTATCCCGTCCCGGACCCCGAGCTCCCGTTCCTCGGCGTCCACCTGAGCCCCACGATCGACGGACGGATCACCGTCGGTCCGAACGCCGTTCTCGGCTGGGCTCGGGAGGGATACCGCAAGGGCTCGTTCTCGTGGCAGGACGTCAGCGACTACCTGCGCTTTCCCGGGTTCTGGAGGTTCGCGCGGGCGAACCTTCGCGTCGGCGTGCGGGAGACGCTGAACTCCGCCTTCAAGCGTGGCTACCTCGCCCAGTGCCGCACGTACTGCCCCGAGCTGCGCTTGGCCGACCTGCGTCCCCATGAGGCCGGCATCCGCGCCCAGGCCATCCTGGCGGACGGCACGCCGGTGCACGACTTCCTCTTCCGCCAGACCTCTCGGCAGGTGCACGTCGCCAACGCTCCGTCGCCGGCCGCGACGTCGGCCTTGCCCATCGGAGAACTGATCGCCGAACGAGTCCTCTAGAACGACTGTCGCGCCACGGATGGTTCCTGTTCAGCCGACCGCGAACGTCGCCGGCGTGCCGTGTCGTCGAATGAAAGGGTGACGACATGACACGATCGCTGCGATTCGGGACCTCCGTGTACGGCCACAAGACCGCGACCGAACTCCTCGACTTCGCGCGTCGCGCCGAGGCGGGGGGCCTCGACGTCCTGACCGTCCCCGATCACATTGGCGGCCCCGCTCCGTTCCAGCTCCTCGCCGCCGTGGCGGGAGCGACGGAGCGCGTGCGGCTGCGCACCTACGTCCTCGACGCGTACTTCTGGAACCCGGCTCTGCTCGCTCGGGAAACGGCGACCCTCGACAGCCTCTCCGGTGGGCGGGTCGAGCTCGGCATCGGCGCGGGCTACGTGCAGCGTGAGCACGAGGTCGCGGGTCTGCCGTTCCCGCGGTTGTCGGAGAGATGGCAGCACGTCCAGAACCTGGTCACGGGTGTACGCCGTCGGCTGGAGGATCCCGAGCATCGACCCGAGCCAGTCCAGCGACCCGTCCCCGTCATGGTGGCGGGCATGGGCAAGCGGGGGCTTCGTGCCGCCGCCCAGCTCGCCGATGTCGTAGGTCTCACGGGCGCCATGGCCGTCCCAGGACAGCCGCCTGGTGCCCTCACGCTCGTCGACTCGGCGACCACCGATGACCGTGTCGAGCTGGTGCGGTCGACCGCGGAGAAGGCCGGTCGGCAACCCGAGCTTGACGCGCTGTTGCAACGGGTGGTCTTGACGGAGGATCCGGAGAAGGCGGCGGCTGACATGGTGGCCGAAGGGGCGGCCTCAGGTGCCGACTGGTTCACGGTCGAGCTTCTGCTCGACTCGCCGTTCGTGCTGTTCGCCGAGTCCTCACAAGCCGCGGCCGAGGAGCTCATCCGCCGCTCGGAGCGCTGGGGCATCACGTCGTGGTCGACGCACACGCCTTCCGCTGACGCGCTGATGGAGGTCGCCGCCGCGGTACGCGCGCGCTGAAGCGCTCGAGGCTCGGCTTGGGGAGACCCGTCGTCGGGCCAGGTCGTGGTGGCCCTTCCCGATCGCGCTGACCGGTACCAGACAGCGGGCCGGCCGGTCTCGCGATGCGAGACGGTGTGCGGGCACGGCGTCCGGCTCTGTGAAATCGTGATCACGAGGGAGGTGGCGAAGACCTCGCCCCTCCTCGCGATCGGGAGGGCTCACCATGGCTGTCCTGCGGTGTGTGGTCACCACGCACGACCGGTCGGGTGACCGAGCCAGGCATGTGGGGGCGCCGTGACGTGGGACGCCCGGCCTCCGCTGATCCCCAGGCTCCCCTTCCAGACCCGGGTAGGACTGGCGAGCACGGCCGGGGACCACACGCTCGACCGCCCGCTGGCGTCCTCCACGGTTCTGCTCGAGCAGCCCATCGAACCGTTGTTGGTGGAGCTTCCGCCGGGTCGGCGTGACCTTCACCAGTGCGCGGGGCTTCCGTGGCTGGTGATGGTCCACGCCCTCGGTGAGAACCGCACCGGCACCAACTACTGGCAGGCGCAGGCAGCGCGCATCATCGCCGCCGCCGACATCGTTGTCGCCCGCTTCGACCTCAGCGGTCATGGCGAGAGCTTGGCGGGGATGGACGTGCGCACCTGGCTGCGCCAGTGCGCGGACGCGGTGACGATCGCGCGACGCCACCGGGCCAGGTCGGTGCACATGACCGCCCGCGGCCTGCACGCCGCCCTCCTCGCCGGGCAGGACCTCGACGGTGTCCGCATCGCGGTGTTCCCTCCGCGACCCGATCAGCTCAGGTGGTGGAGCTCGGTGCGGGATCGGGTCGACTCCGAGCTGCTGGAGGTGGACTTCTCGCCGGGCGGCGAGGAGCGGACGTTCTGGGAGGCCTGCGGGGCGGATACGAGCCGGCTCCGCGGTTTCCGCGTCCCCGTCGGCGTCCTGCGCGACCTCGTGACACCGTTCCTCGAGGGCAGCGTCGCGTGGACCGTCGCGGTCACGTCGAGCCGGGAGTCGACCGGAACCCTGGTCTGTGGCGGAGGCCCGCTCACCAGGCTCGAGTCGGAGCGGAGCGGACTCGCCCACCTGCTACGCGAGTACCTCGCGAGGGTGACGGCCCGAGGGAACGGCGGTGAGCGGTCGTGAGCGGTGAGCCCGGGCCGGTACGGCGACACCAGCTCTTCACCGAGCTCCCCACAGGTCGGTGCCTCACCGTCGTCGACGACCCTGTGGAGGTCGCGCCCCGTGGAACCGTCGTCGTGGCGCACGACCTCACCGGTGACCGCTCCGGCCCAGGCGGCCTGCTGGCGTTCCTCGCGGCCGCGCTGTGTGACGGCTGCCAGGTTCGCGTGGTCCGGTTCGACACGCGCGGCAGCGGTGACTCCTCCGGCGCGTTCCAGGACGTCAGCTTCGCCGACATGACGGAGGACTTCCTCGCCGTCGTCCGCGCCCACGCCCTCGCCGACCGCCCACTGGTCTGCGCGGGGTTCGGGATCGGCGGCGTCCTTGCGACGCTTGCGGTGAACGAGCTGGTCTCCGCGGGTGACCCGCGCCCTCGCGCCGTCCTCCTCGTCTCGAGCCGCCTCGCCGAAGGCGTTCGCTTCGACGTCGGCCCGGTGGAACCCATGCGGGGCGGGGAATTCCACCTCCCCGAGGCGTTCTTCCGCGAACGCGAGTCGCTGCGGCCGCGTTCCGCCCTGCTCGCGTCCGGCCTGCCGTTCCTGCTGGTCTACGGCGCCAAGGACGTCGAGCTGGCCGCCTGCGCGCCGTGGTTCGCCCAGCGGGGGACTACCGTGGCCATCGAGAGCGGTCGTGGATTCGAGACGTCCGATGCTCGGGCCGACCTGGTCCGAGCCTGCGCGACGTACGTGACGAAGCTGCTCGAGCGGCGTTCGTGACTGTCCCGTCGACTCTCCGGCGTGTCGCGAAGGTGACCGGATGTGGCCGAGGGGGGAACGCGTGCCGCGACTTGGCCGTCAGTAAGGGTGGAATGACGTGCTGTGCTGATGCCATCCTCCCGCCTTCGTCGCTCAACGTGGACGCAGGTGGGCGTTCCGCAAACGGCACGACCCGGTCTATGATCAACAAGCACAGAACGATACATAATGATCACCGTCAGTCATGTCATTGACGGGGCGGGCGAGTAGGTCGAGGCGGCGCGCGATGACCTCGCGCACGGATGTCGTGGGGGAACGCCTATGGAGACCGGGGCAGGGGGACGTCCGCGAGAGCCGTGGCGGTGGGCGATCTGGTCGTTACCGACGCGGAGCATGGCGTATCTGCTGGCGGTGGACCTCACCGCGATCGTCGCGCTCGTGGCGGTCGTGCGCGACGGCATCGACGTCGGCAGCTGGGCTGTCGCGGTCGCACTGACGGTGTGCGGCATCGTCGGCACCGAAGGAGCGCGTCGCGTGGAACGGCGACGGCAGAGTTCCGGCGCGTTGCACAAGGACCTGCAACCGGTCTGGACTCTGGCGGCCGCCATCCTGTTGCCGCTCTCCCTCGCGTTGGTCTTCGCCGTCGTCCAATCCGTGTGGTGGCGGATCCGAACGAACCGATGCACGCCGCACCGGTGGTTCTTCTCCACCGCGGTGACGGTCCTCGGTGTGGTGACCGCGAGCACGCTGATGAGCCGGTTGGTTCCCGTGCTCCAGGAGGCAGGGTGGGCCGACGCGAACGCCTCGGGGCTCGCCATGGTGCTCGCGGCGGCCAGCTACTTCGCGATCGACATCCTGCTGTGCGCCATCGCCATCTTCGTCCTGGTGCCGGGGAGCACCCCACGGGACGCGTTCGGCGGTCCGGCGGAGTGGTCGGTCGACATGGTGGCCGGTGGGCTCGCCTGCGTTGTCGCGACCGCCTCGACGGTCGTCCCCTGGCTCGCGCTGCTCGCCATCCCGGCGACGTTGACGGCGCAACGCTCGTTGCTGCTTCGTCAGCTCGAAGTCGAGGTCCACACCGACCGCAAGACCGAGCTGGCGAGCTTCCCCTGGTGGCGTGAGCAGACTGAGACGCTCCTGGGGCGGGTGGCCGCCGCCGACGGTCGGCTGGCGGTGCTCTTCATCGACATCGACGACTTCCGCAAGGTCAACGCGAACTACGGTCACCTCGTCGGTGACCGGGCCCTCCGCGCGGTCGCGGAGGCCATGCAGCGTCTCACCAGGCGCGACGGTCTGGCCGGTCGGTTCGGCGGTGAGGAGTTCGTCGTCGCCGTGCCCGACGTCGACATGGACCGCGCGTACGAGGTGGCGGAGCGCATCCGCGCGGAGGTCGCGAACACCCCGCTCGAGGTGTGCGTCAACGGCGAGGGCTCGGATACCGTCACCCTGCGCCTGACGGTCTCCGTCGGACTGGCCACCTACCCCGAGACCGCGCACTCCCTGGACCACCTGCTCGAGCTCGCCGACCGCGCCCTGCGGGTCGCCAAGGCGACCGGCAAGAACCGCACGGTACGAGCGGACACGGTGAACCTGGGCGGTTCCCTGGCGACGGGGGTCGCGCTGCGCGGCGCCGAGCGTTGGGAGAGGGCACTGCAGAGCTAGCGCCTCCGTCTGACGACGACGCCTGAGGCGTCAGGCGTCGGTCGTCAGCAGCACCTTCAAGGCGTTCGTCTCACCCGCCCGGGCGAAGGTGTCGTAGGCCTGCATCGCCTCGTCGAAGCCGAACCGGTGCGTCGTGAAGCGGGTGGGGTCGAGCTGACCACCCTCGATCGCCTTCATCAAGGTGGGGATCGTGTTCGTGTCGACGAGCCCGGTCGTGATCGTCACGTTCTTCGACCACAACGTCTCCAGGTGCAGCGTCGACGGCTCGCCGTGCACGCCCACGTTGGCGACGTGGCCACCGGGACGGACGAGGGCGGTGGCCTGCTCGAACGTGGCGGGGATGCCTACCGCCTCGACGCAGACGTCGGCACCCAAGCCGGCGGTCGCCTCGTCGACGGCGGCCTGAGCGTCCTCTGGCGCCACGGCGCGGTCGGCGCCGAACCGTGACGCGAACTCGCGCCGGGACGGCACGGGATCCACAGCGATGACGGTCCTCGGCGAGTACAGCCGCGCGCCCAGGATGACCGAGAGGCCGATCGGCCCAGCGCCGATCACCACGACGACGTCCCCGGGCCGCACCTGCCCTTTCAGGACGCCGACCTCGTAGCCGGTGGGCAGGATGTCGGCGAGGTAGACGACCTGCTCGTCACTCCAGCCCTCAGGCACCTTGTGCGTCGAGGTGTCGGCGAACGGCACGCGGACGTACTCCGCCTGGACACCGTCGATGCGGTGGCCGAGGAGCCAACCTCCGCCCCCGAGGCACTGGCTGTACTCGCTGGTCCGGCAGAACGAGCATCGCCCGCAGGCCGAGATGCAGGAGATGAGGACTCGATCGCCCGGCGCGAGACCACGCACACCCGGACCGGTCTCCGTCACCGTGCCGACCGCCTCGTGCCCGAGGATGCGTCCCCGCGTGACGGCGGGGACGTCGCCGCGCAGGATGTGGAGGTCGGTCCCGCAGATCGTGGCGGTGTCGACCTTGACGATCGCGTCCGTGCTGTCGCGGATGGTCGGCTCAGGGACCTCCTCCAGTGCCTTCTCACCACGACCGTGGTAGACGACTGCCCGCATCCCAGACCCCCGTACCGGTCGTGCGACAGGCCGGGAGGGGCGGTCCAATGTGGCCCGCCCCTTCCTGGCCGCTCGTGTCGACCGTATCGGTCGGTCGCGGGTGTCGTCCGGGCGTTTCGGCTAGCTCCCCGAGGTTTGCTGACCGAAGAGAGCGATCTCCGCGGCCGAGGCGTAGTCGGAGACACCCTCGGTCGCCAGCAGTCGGATGTATCGGGCGCCGGGCGCGTGGAACTCCGCTGTCTTGCGAGTTCTGTCGGCGTCCCACGTGCCGCTCGTCACTTCGGTGAACGTCTCCCCATCGGTGCTGGCGAGCACGGTGTAGGCGGTGATGGTGCCGTTGAGGTTGCCCTCGGTGCGCGGCTGGTACGACAGCTCCACGACGTCGTAGGTGCCGCCCAAGTCGAACGTGATCCACTGCGGCAGGTAGGTGCGGTCCGGCGACCAGTGCGTGTGCCAGATCGTCGCCGTTCGGCCGTCAATCGCGTACGTCGGCGCGTTGAACGGTTCCTGCGAGCTGGAGGCCGTCACGGTCATCCCGCTCGGCGGTACGCAGTCCCGGCCGGGGGCCGACGCCACGGTGACGGTGAGGACGACGCCCTTGCGGGACGCGAGTGCCGGTTCCAGCGCGATCGAGGGCGTCGAGCGGATCACCTGGAAGCGTAGGTCGTACTCACCGTCCGGGGTTTGCTCAGGGACGTAGATCTGGACAGGGACGGAGACGGTACTGCCGGCCGGCACGTACGTGGAGACGCGGGTGTTCGCCGACCACAGCGGCTCCTCGGGGGTGATGGAGATGTCGGCGAACGCGCCTTGGCCGGATGTGTTCGTCAGCTGCACGCGCGGCAGCTCGGTCAGACACTGCCGAGTCTCCAGCACCTCCGGTTCGGTGGAGAGCACGATCGTGGGCTTGGCGGCGGGAGCCGAGGCCGGATGCCCGGCCGCGACGGCGGCCGGAACCGGAGCGGTCGTGTGCGCCGCCAGCACCAAGGAGAAGGCGGCTGGCACCGCGAGCAAGACCTTCCTGCTCAAGCGCCGGAAACGTCCGGAGGCCACACCGTCCTCGGGCCGCCCGCTCCCGGAGGGGACGGGGCCGGGAAGAGTGCGCATGGTCGTCGCTCCTTTGCACGGTCGTGGGTGCGGGTGCGCGAGGGACACGTGTGACTAGGCCGTCGGGCCGCGCCCGTCGCGTCGCTCTCGCTCGAAGCGCTCGGCATCGGTCTCGAACTCCGACTCCGGACGCGATGGCACCGAGCGCAGAGAGGCGACCTGCAAGCCTGGGTTGGCAGCCTCGGTGACGAAGGACGCTCGGGTGAAGATGTCCGCACCGGGTTCGGTGATGTACGGCACGACCCGGTAGTCGGACTGCCAGAGGTCAGGTGTCACCGTGCAGCGGACGTAACCCCGCTGTCCGTTGAAGAACTTGATGTGGGGGTTCTCCGCCAGGATGCGGTCACCGGTCGACGTGCTGTCGGACCCGTTCTGTCCGGACGCGATCGACGTCCCGACGAACTCCACGCCGATGGTCGGCGAGTTCGGGTCGGAGAAGTTCAGCTTCACGTCCGACGCGTAGTTGGCGTGGACGTCGCCGGTGAGCACGACCGGGTTGACCCCTAGGTCGGCGAACTCTCGGAGCAGTCGGTCGCGCTGGCCGGCGTAGCCGTCCCACCCGTCCATGCTGAACGACAGCTCGTCCCCGGCGGCGAAGTCGCGCTGGGAGAAGAAGATCTGCTGCGCCAGCACCTTCCAAGTCGCCTGCGAGGCCGACAAACTGTCGAGAAGCCATCGTTCCTGCTCCTCGCCGGTGGCCGTCCGCGTCGGGTCCAGGCTCTCGTCGTTCGGCGGCTTGGTGCCGTCGCCGGCCGCCTGGTCATCGCGGTACTGCCGGGTGTCGAGCACGTGGAAGTCGATGAGCGAGCCGAACGACAGGCGGCGGTAGAGCTGCATGTCCGGGCCGCTGGGCATCGAGCTCCGACGCAGCGGCATGTGCTCGTAGTAGGCGCGGTAGGCGTTCGCGCGCCTCACCAGGAACTCCTCCAGCGTCGGCGTCTGGCTGCCCTCCTCCGGCACCAGGCCGGCGTAGTTGTTCTCGACCTCGTGGTCGTCCCAGGTGACGATGAACGGGAACGCCTGGTGCGTGGCCTGGAGGTTGGGGTCGAGCTTGTAGAGGGCGTACTGGAGGCGGTAGCGGTCGAGCGTGACGGCCTCGGGGATGAGGTAGTCCGGCAGCAGGTCGGGCAGGTTGCGTGCGCCGCCGTTCATCTCGACGCCGTACTCGTAGATGTAATCACCGAGGTGGAGGACGAAGTCCAGGTCCTCCTGCGCCATGTGCTGGTAGGCGGTGTAGTAGCCGTCGGTGTACCGCTGGCACGAGGCGAACGCGAAGCGAAGCTGGTCGACCGCCGCGCCGTAGGCGGGTGTGGTCTTGGTGCGCCCGACCGGGCTGATCTCACCCCGTGCCCGGAAGCGGTAGTAGTACCAGCGGTTCGGCTTCAGCCCGGACACCTCGACGTGGACGGAGTGGGCCAGCTCCGGGTACGCCGACGCGGTTCCCCGGCGTACGACCCTGCGGAAGTTCTCGTCCTCGGCCACCTCCCACTGCACGGGAACGCGAGCGTCGGGCATGCCGCCGTGGCCGCCCTCAGCGAGCGGGTCAGGCGCCAGACGGGTCCACAGCACCACGCCGTCCGGCAGCGGGTCGCCCGACGCCACGCCCAGCGTGAACGGGTAGTCCGAGAAACGTCCGGAGTTCATCGTCCGCGTGGTGTACGGCCCTTTTCCGAGGACAAGAGCGACCGTGCTCGCCGCGGTGACCGCCATGAACTTCCGGCGATCCAGGTCTCCCGCGAGCAGCTGCTGTCGAATCCGTCGACCCACCAGCTCGTCGCGCATCCGCCTGCTCCTCCCACGTTGTGGCTCAACCGCCCGAAGTGGGCTTCTCCACCGTGATCGTGGCGCGCGTAAGGCTAGGAAAGAACGAAGGGAACATGAACATCTGAGGAATGAAATTGGACGGCCAATTTCGGGCTAGATCGCGTCAGGCCAGTTTCGGCGTTCGCCTTGTCGGCGGTTCTGTCCCATGGGATGTTTCCACAGCAAAGTTTTGCTTCCGTCGGGGGAGACGTCCATGGGCGAGGTGCCGCGAGGAATGCGCGCCGCGGTGACGGTGGCCGCGAGTCTGCTGGCGATGAGCGTTCTGCCGGCGTCCGCGTCCGCGGAGGTGACGACAGTGAACGAGCGGGCACCGGGGAACGCCATCTGCGGCACGGTCTGCGATGGCGCGCCAGTGGAGCTGGCGACGGAGAACCGACTCGCCGACGGTGCGACGATCTTCGGCCGCTCCATCGAGCTGCACATCTCCGACCGTGACGCGGCGGGGTGGGCGACGATCGGCAACGGTGACCCCACCGACGAGGTGTGGCTGGACCGCTCGTTCGACGGTGGGGAGACCATCGCGGAGGAGCGGCTCGGCTACACCACGATCCCCGCCGGGCAACGCGGCACGAGCACCCTGCTGTCCTCCCTGGAGGATCAGGCGACCGGTCGCGACGCCGTCCTGCGCGCGTGCGGCAAGGCCGGCAACCGCGACGACGTGGTATGTACCGCGTGGATCGGCGTGGAGACGCCGTCGGGCACCGGCAGACCTGCCACGCGGGCGATCGACGCGCTGGTGAAGCTGTACGACGCCGACACCGGTCTGTGGAAGACGACCGGCTGGTGGAACTCCGCCAACGCACTCACCGCGGTCATCGACTACATGCTCGTCACCGGCGACCGGCGGCACGAATGGATCATCGCCAACACCTACGAGAAGAACCTCGACGCCCAGGGCGGAAACTTCACCAACGACTACATCGACGACACCGGGTGGTGGGCGCTGGCGTGGATCAGGGCGTACGACCTCACCGGTGATCCGCGCTACCTGGAGACGGCGAAGTACGACGCCGACTACATGTGGGCCAGCCGCGACGACGTCTGCGGCGGCGGCCTCGTGTGGAACATCCACCAGCGCTACAAGAACGCGGTCACCAACGAGCTGTTCATCAAGGTCGCCGCGAGCCTGCACAACCGCATCCCCGGCGACACGGAGTACCTGCAGCGCGCCCTCGAGATCTGGCGGTGGTTCGAGGCCAGCGGGATGATCAACGCGGAGAACCTCGTCAACGACGGTCTGAGCAGCGAAACGTGCCAGAACAACGGCCAGACGACGTGGACGTACAACCAGGGCATCATCCTCGGGGCGCTGACCGAGTTGGCGTGGGCCACCGGCGACGACAGCTACCTGGCGCGCGCCCGCGAGCTCGCGGACGCCTCGACGACGAGCGAGTTCCTCAACCCCCAGGGTGTGCTCACCGAGCCGTGCGAGCCCTCGTGTGGCGCGGACGGACCCACGTTCAAGGGCGTCTACGTGCGCAACCTCGGCGAGCTGAACGCCGCCCTCGTCGGTCGGCCCTACCAGCGGTACCTGCGTCACCAGGCCACCGAGTCGTACCTCCACGCCCGGAACCGGTTCGACCAGTACGGCCTGTGCTGGGCCGGGCCGATCGTCGGTCTCAGCGCCGCCACCCAGCAAAGCGGTGCCGAGGCTCAGCTTGCCCCGCTGCGCGGTCTGGGTGGGCCACGGCCGCCCATCGTCAGGCGGACGTGAGAGCGTCGCGTTTTCACGGACCGACCGACGGTCGGGCGGATCCTGAATCGCGGGACCGCCGTCGAATCGCGGCCTCCCGGTGTTTCCCCCTCCTCAGAGCTCCTGTTTCCTGCTGACGAAGCGTCGGGTATCCAGCTGGGGAGGGACGGGAGGTCTTTCATGTCGTTCAATCCCCTGGAGGAGCGTGGAATTCCGCTCGAACAGCAGGTGCGGAATTGGCGCGAGCTCAACGTGACACCGATCGATCCCGACCACTGTGACCCCTACACGCGGTGCCGGATCATCACCATGAACGGCATCGAGACCGAGGCCGTTTTCTTCAGCCACAATCTGGCTCGGCATTGCATGGACAGTGACGTCCGCCGGGAATTGGCGCGCACCCGCTACATCGAGGCGCAGCAGCAGCGGGTGGTCAACTGGCTTCTCCCGGGTCTTTCGTCCGTCCTGGAGACCGCGATCGCCTACGAGCAAGTGGCCTCCGACCTGACCGCCTGGGTGGCTCGCATGGAGCCGGACCCCTACCTCAGGCAGGCGTACGAGTTCGGCGTACTCGAGGACTTCGATCACCTGTACCGCTACGCGAACCTGTACGAGATGATCGAGCACCGCAAGGCGGAGTCGATCGTCGACAACCTCACCGAGGTCATGCCGGGCCGCCCGACCAAGTTCCAGCACCGGGACCCGGTCGACAACGTTCGCGACCCTTACGACCGCGCGTCGACCAACCCCCTGTCGAAGCTGCACGCGCTCACCATCATGGCGACCGAGCAGCAGACGATGAACTTCTACATGAACGTCGGCCCCATGTACATGGAGCCCATCGCGCGTCAGCTCTACCAAGAGATCGGCATGATCGAGGAGGAGCACGTCACCCACTACGAGTCGCTGGTGGACCCGGGCGAGACCTGGTGGGAGCAGCTCGTCAACCACGAGTACAACGAGTGCTACATGTACTACAGCTTCATGGAGCAGGAGACCGATCCGAAGGTGAAGTCGATCTGGGAGCTTCACCTGAACATGGAGCTGGAGCACTTGCGGATCGCCGCCGACCTGATGCGCCGGCACGACGGGCGCGAGGCGGCCGAGGTCGTCGCCCCGGAGCTGCCGAGACCGGTGACGTTCGAGTCGAACAAGGCCTTCATCCGCAACCTGCTCGACACGCAGATCGACATCACCACGCTGGGCGCCGGCTACGTGCGTGAGGCCCACGAGCGCTTCCAGGCGATGCAGCAGCGGGTCAACGGCGACGGGCTCGTGCCGAGTGAGCAGGTCATCGAGGACCACCGCGAGATGTTCGGGCGCGACTACCGCGTCCAGAGCGAGGGCGAGCACCCGGTCGCGTCGTTGCGTGCGCCGCACTGAGGTCCTCGATGGTCGACGACATGACGGTCCGAAGTCGCGAGGTCTTCGGGCACCTTGGACGCGGAGGACGAGATGAGTGACCGGCCCGCAGCGGACGTTCCCGGCTCCACCGAGGACGTGGTGGCGCTCCTGGTACGGCAACACGGCGAGATTCGCAACCTGTTCGACGAGGTCGAGGCCAGCACCGGCGAGGCGCGGGTGGACGCCTTTCGGCGGCTCGTGCGTCTGCTGTCGATCCACGAGACAGCGGAGGAAGAAGTCGTCCATCCCTACGCTCGTCGCGCCTTCGACGGTGGGGAAGGCGTCGTCGAGGATCGCCTCCGGGAGGAACGGGACGCCAAGGAACGGTTGAGCAGGTTGGATCGCATGGATCCGTCCGATCCCCGCTTTCTCCCCGAGCTGCTGGCGTTGCGGACCGCTGTCATGGCCCACGCCCGGGCGGAGGAACGCTACGAGTTCATCCACCTGCAGCGGTCGACGAACGCCAAGCAACGGGCGACGATGGCCAAGGCGCTCAAGGCGGCGGAGGCGACCGCGCCGACCCGTCCGCACCCGGGCGTGGAGACCGGCGGGAGGAACCTGCTGTTCGGCCCGGTGGCCGCGGTGGTGGACCGTGCCCGCGACATGGTCCGCAAGGTGTGGGGCGGCGGCTGAGGTCACTCGACCGGACGTTCGGTGGTGACGGTGGCGGTGTAGGCGTACGGGCTCACCAGGAGCGTCACGTGGCAGTGCGTACCAGGGTCCGTCACGCTGAACGTGACGACGGCCTCGGGGTAGACCGTCGGCATGCCGCATTGGGCCCACCAGGCGCCGATCGCGAACACCAGCCGATAGATGCCCTGGCGCACCGCCCAGCTCTCGACGGTTCCATCGGCTTGGCTGTGACCCTGCGACAGCAGAGTCCACGCCCCCTCGGCCGGCGCCTCGCCCTCGATCGCGGCTGACTCCCACAAGCTGACCGCCACGCCGACCGCCGGTGCGCCGCTTGTCGCGTCGACCACTCGCGACGAGACGCTCATCGTCACGTCACCCCGGGACGTACCTGCCGGGCCAGTCGCTGGTTCACCGGGAGCCCGGCGTCCGGGTGCAGCACGGCCGCCAGCGCCTCCACGCCGTCCACGAGGCGCGGCCCGGGCCGGGCGAAGGACGCGTTGGCGTCCACCGCCCACACCGGCACCGTCGGTGGCAGGACACCGGCGGCCACGACGGCTTCGGCCAGGCGCACCGACGCGGCGAGGTCGTATCCGCAGGGCGCGCAGACGATGAGCTCGGGGTCGGCGGCCGCCACCGCGTCCCAGGAGACGCGTTCGGAGCGTTCACCGGATACGCCCAGGACAGGTGTCCCGCCCGCCATCGCGACCATGTCCGGGATCCAATGGCCAGGCGCGAACGGCGGTTCGGTCCACTCGAGCACCATGGTGCGGACCGGCCGGCGTCCGCGCACCGCTGCGGCGACCGTGTCCAGACGTGCCCGAAGCTGCGCGACGAGCGACTCGGCGGTGTCCTGTCGCCCTACCGCCTCGCCGAGCTGGATGATCGAGGCGAGCACCTGGTCGAGGTTCTGCGGGTCGAGGGTGAGGACCTTCGCCTGGCATCCGAGGAAGGCGAGGGCGTCGTCCACCACCGAGACGTCGACCGCGCACACCGCGCACAGGTCCTGCGTGACGATCAGGTCCGGGTCGAGGCCCTCGAGGGCGCCACGGTCGAGGTGGTAGAGGTCCTCGCCGGCCGCCAGCCTCTCCGACACCGCGGCGTCGATCTCCGCCGGGGTGAGGCCCTCCGGCAGGGCGCTGGTGGACACGATCCTCCGGCTGCGCGCCTCCGGGGGATAGTCACACTCGAAGGTCACCCCGACCACGTCGTCGCCAGCGCCGAGCGCGAAGAGGATCTCGGTGGCGGACGGCAACAGCGACACGATCCTCATGGCGTGCACCCCACCCGGCGCAGGCTACTGGGCTTCCGCCGGCCGGTGAACACCGCGCCGGCGAGCCGCGGCCCTCGAGCCGCCGCCCGTGGCCGACGCGGACAGCCGGCAGGGCGTCGTCACTGCTCGGCGCTGCGCACGAGGAAGAAGTTGCTCGGCTCACCGCCGCTGCGGTGCTCCTGGTAGACGAACTCCAGGTTCCGCTCGTCGAACGTGCGGAACCACTCGTCCCACGAGATGTGCTCCAGGCGTTCACCGCCGTAACCGGGGAAGTCGAAGCGAAGGACGCCCACGTGGTCGCCGTGCCGGCTGCCCGGCACGGTCGCGGGCACGGCGTTCCGCTCTTCTCCCCACTGCCTGATGACGTCGTGGTCCTTCGTCACGAGGGTCTGGCCCGGGTACTCCTCCTGGGACATGACCTCCCCCTTCGCGAGCCGCTGCTCCGTCTTGGCGAGACCCGTACCCGTCAGGTCATGGGCCACGCGCTGGACGTCGAACGGTGGTCCGCCGCGTCTCGCCCAAACGGTGAGCCTGGGCCCAGGTCGGACACCGGCGATGTGCCGGGCCGGACGTGTCAAGCGGAATGACCCGGGTACGGGGCGGGAGTACACCGCGCAACGACGACCAAGGAGGCGGTGTCACATGCCGGCTCGACAGGAGCTGCCGTCGACCCTCCTGCGATCCTCGAAGCGAGCGCAGGACATCTGGACGAAAGCGCACGACTCGGCCGTCAAGACGTACGGCGAGGGTCAACGAGCCCATCGGACCGCCTACGCGGCGCTCAAGCACGAGTTCGAGAAGGTCGGCGACCACTGGGAGCCCAAGGCGTCGGCGGGTCCATCCGACCCGCAGGCGCAGCGCAGGACGCCGAGCTCCCGCCGGTCGCGCGCCACGGCGGGAGGCGTCGACGCCAACGCCAGCAAGGCGCACCTCTACCAGCGAGCCCAGCAGCTGCACATACCCGGCCGGTCGCGGATGACCAAGCGACAGCTGGTGGAGGCGCTGCAACGCGAGAGCGGCCGCCGGACCGCGGCCCGCCGCCGTCGCGGCTGATCAGGCCGCCCGTGTGTACGTTCGGCCGCACGCGTCCACGTCACCGGCGGGCCGAGCCACCACGGCGGCCGCGCGAGCTCCGGGAGACCGAGCCGCCGTGTCGGCCTGTGCTCGAGCGGAGACGGGCGCCACGGCTGGTGCCGCCTGAGAAACGGCTGGTGCCGCCTGAGAAGGAGAAGCCCGTTGTTCGCCTGGGCCGGGTGCGCAGGTACGCCTCGCGGTGGCGGCGCTCGGCCTCGGCGCGCGCTCGGGTCGCCTCCCGCACGGCCGCGTCAACCCGTGAGCGGAGAGCCGTGAGCTGCCGGTTCAGCGTGATCCAGTCAGGTTGCTCGGCATGGATGTCGAGCGCCTTCAGCTCCGAGGTCAGAGTCGCGGCCTTGGCGCGCAGGCTGCCGTTGACGTCGGGGGTGGAGACGATCGTCTGGAGGCGGTCGAGGCGGGCGGCCACGTCGGCGTGCTTGCGGGGCACGGCGTCGCGGAGCTGACGCACGCGGCCCAGTCGCTTGATCACGCGGGTGAACACGCGGCGTGCGTGGCGGACGTCCATCCGCCAGGCCTCGGCGTGGCGCTCCCCGGTACCGAGGTCACCGGCCGCGAGCGCGGACTCCGCGGCGCTCGCCCGCTCCCGCGCACTTGCCAACCGCTCGCGGCCGGCGCTGACGAATGTCGCGGCGTCGGTCCACAGGCTCGGCGCGTAACCTGTCTGAAGCTCCGCCAAGGCGGCGGCGGCCTCCTCGGCCAGGTCCGACACCTTCGCGGTGGCCTCCTGGAGCTTCCCGACCAGCGTGGTGAGTGCCGCTCGACGCCGCCGGAGCCGGGTCAACTGCTTGTGCGCCGACGTGAGGTCGTCGACCAGCGCCGTGAGCCGCTCGTCGGCGCTGAGCAGACGTCGCTCGGCGGCGAGGCGGTCGATCTCGGCGAGCCGCTCGCCCACGGTGTCGAGAACCGACCGCTCCGTCGTGACGACGAAGCCGTCGCGTTCCCCGGCGTCCGCCGCCGCCGCGACCTTCTCGGCGAGCCGCGGGACGTCCCGCGCGCGTTCCCGCACCGTCTGCAGCCGGCCGACGAGGTCGGCGAGGCGACGCTGCTCGGCGGTCAGCTTCTCCATGAGCGTCGCCGCCGACGAGGCCAGCTCCTCCCACGCGGAGACCGCTCGCTCGACCGCCGCGAGGTCGCGGTCCTCGAGCACACGGTCGCGACCGATGGACAGCTCCGAGCGTTGGTGCAGGATCCGGTCACCCTCGCGGAGCAGGCGCTCCGCCGGTGCGACCCCCCGGGTCTCCTCCTCGTCGGCGACGGCCTCGCGCAGCAGCTCCGTGTCGCGGCGCAGCAGCTGGAGTTGGTCGTCCAGGGGCAGCGTCAGCTCGTCCAGCTTCGCCGTCGCGGCCGCGAAGCGCTCGGCGAGCTGGCGTCGACGGCGCCGCCGCCCGACCGCGACGCCCCCGCCGACCAGGCCGACGAGGACCACAACCAGCGCGGCGACCACGACGGCGAACTGCCCCGACCTCGAGGGTGGGTTGATGGCCCGCTCCACCGCGGTGAGGCCGGACGTGATGCCGCGGTCCCAGTCGCCGTCCCTGATCGCGGGATTGATCTCGTCGGCCAGGATGCGCGGCCAGGCCTGGTCCATGTCCGAGGGCATCTGGGCGCCGTAGTAGAGCCCGGTCTCACCGGTGTCGGTGGGAGAGTCGGTGGTGAACGCCAAGACCACGAGGTTGCTGCGGAACCCACCGTCGGCGGCCAGCCAGGTCGGGCAGGCCGCCTCCTGTGCGTCCATCCACGACTCGAGAGACGGCGCCTCCTGCTGGGTGAGGATGCGGATCCGGACCTCGAAGGCCGTCTCGCTGCGGAACGAACGCGCGGCCTCGGTGACCCGTCGAGCTTCCTCGGCGGAGAGGACGCCCGCCGAGTCCACGAGGAGAGCGTCGCAGGAGTCCAGGGGCGCGGCGGTGCGTGCGTCCGCTCCCGTGGCGGAGGCGGCCGCGCCCATGGCCGTCGGGGCGGCAGACGGCGCCGCCAAGGCCGTCGGGGCGGCGACCGCTCCCACCGTCAGAGCGAGGCCGGCCAAGGCTAGCGTCGTCGGTCTCGTGAGCCGCATGGCGAGCACCTCCCCCGTGATCCTGAGCGGCCCCACCCTACGCGGCGACCCGGTCGTCTCACCATGGGAGACGCCCTTCTTTTGTGTCCGACAGGTACGGTACCGGCGTGCGAATCCGAACGAGCCGGACGATCCGGGCGAAGGCGAGCGAGGTCTGGGCGCGTCTCGTCGACTGGGAGGCCCAGGGGCAGTGGATGCCCGGGACGACGGTGCGGGTCCTGCCCGGTCCTCGGCACGGGCGAGGAACGCGTCTGGAGGCGGTCACCGGCCTCGGACCGTTTCGGGTGGTCGACCCCATGGAGGTGGTCGTCTGGGAGCCGCCCACCCGCTGCGTGATCCGGCACGACGGGGCGGTGTTGCGAGGGACCGGGACGTTCACGATCGAGCCGCTGGGGCCCGACCGCTGCCGGCTCACCTGGCAGGAGGAGCTCACCGCCCTCGGACGGCTTCCGGCGGTGGTGGGACGCGTGGCCGCCCGGGCCGCCACGCCGTTCTTCACCCTGGCGCTGCGGCGGTTGAGCGGTTCGGCACAGGAGGGGCCGGGAGCTGAGAACCGGGTTCCGCTGCGCCGGTGCCGTCGTACTGTGGTTTTTGTGGACGGTCTTGGCGTCTCCTACGCGGACCACCTGACCACCACGGACCTCGAGCTGCTCGCCAGAACGTCGGGTGGCCGGGTGGCAGTCGACGACCTGCGCCGTGATCCGACCGCGATTCCGCGACTTCTCTCCGACCCGGCCGTCTTCGAGGCGGTCTTCGGCACGCGGGTCACCGCGTCGGGGCAGCTCCTCGACGTGTCGCCGTTCCTCGTCTTCGCGCTCGTCGTGCACCGGTCGGCCGACGAGCTCTCGTCGATGAACTACGTCCTGGAGCGCACCGCGCCGCGCCAGACGGTGCCGGTGTTCGACGCCCCGCAGCTGGTCGACTTCCTCAGCTCGCCGGCGCGCAGGTTCCTGCTGGCGGAGCTGCTCGCGTCGTTCACCCGGGTGGCCAGCGGCCGCTACCGGGTCCGCACCGGACGAGGCTGGCGGTGGCGACGGTTCAGCGAGCTGGATCCGGTACGGCTGGCGGGTCTGCTGGAGGCGGTGAGCGACGCCGAGCGCCCCGGAATCTACCGCCGACTGGGTGACGTCGCCCTCTTCCTCTCCGGGGTCTTCCCCGAGTACGTCCAGCAGCACGCCCTCGGTCCGATCGACGCGAGCCGGTTGCTGCGGTTGTCCGGTGTGGGTCCCGGGGAGGAACGGGAGCGGATGGTCACCATGCCCGCCGTGGAGCTCTTCGAGCACCTCGGCGCTCGCTGGTATCGGCGCGCGTACGAGTTGGCGCCGTTCCGCACCGTGCACCTCGATGTCGTGGCGGACGTCGCTGACCGCTTCCGTCAGGCGCGGCGAGTGCTGAACCACATCACCGACCGGTACCTCTTCCCGATCCTCAAGGAGCCTGGCGGCCCGGCGGGGTCGCCACGCTGACCGGGGTCCGCGGCGTGGGTCGCGTCCCTCGCAGTCGCTGCGCGGCCACCAACGTGAGGAGGCAGAGGACGGCGCCCGCCAGGTAGGGCGTGGCGTCGCCCCACCGTTCGGCGGCGGTGCCGCCGAGCGCGGGGCCGGCGAGGTTACCGAGTGCCCACGCCGAGTTCATGACCCCGAAGGCCAGTCCTTGAGCCAGCCCGACGTGCTCGGCCCGGTCCGAGACCAGCGCCATCCCGGGGGTGTAGAAGCCGCCGAACGTGAGCGACGCCGCGCACATGAGAGCGGCGAGCACGAACGGCTCGGACGTGAACGCCAAGGCGGTGGCCACGACCGCCGAGGCGGCGAGCGCCACCCGCGCGGGGCGGAAGCGTCCATACCGGTCGCTGAGCCGGCCCACGATCGGGTTGAGCGCCGACTCCAGCATCCCCGCACACAGGAAGACCGCGCCGATCCCGAACGGCGTGAAGCCCGCGTCACCGAGCGCGAGCGGCACCAGCAAGGTGGCGGTCCCGAACAACAGCGCGGGCAGCGTGTTGAACCACAGGCCGGCGAGGAACGCGTAGTCACGCGCGGCCTGGGCGAGCGCGCCCGGCCGTTGGCGCTCGACCGGCGCAGCCGGCATCGCGGCGGCGCTCACGAGCAGGACGAGCGCGAGCCCGGTCATCACGAGGAAGGACGGGCGAATACCGATCAGGTCGGCCGCCGCCCCGACCATGGGGCCCAGGATCGCCCCGAAGACGGCCGTCCCGAACACCGTGCCCAGCACCTGCCCGCGGCGATCGCGTGAGGTCAGCACGGTGAGCCAGGCGAGGGCGCCGGCCCACGTGGTGCTGCTCGACATGCCTTGTGCGAACCGCGAGACGCCAAGCGTCCACGGGTCGCCGGCGATCGCGAACGCCAAACTGGCGAACGCCATCAAACCGAGCCCGAGCAGCACGGTGCGTTTCGGCCCCCACCGCTGGGCCGCGAGCCCACCGGGGATGCCACCGGCGAACGCGCCAGTGCCGAACGCCGCGACGAGCAGGCCGGCGCCGGTCTTGGACAACGCGAAGTCGTGGGCGTAGCCGTGTACGAGCGGCGCGAGGACGCCGTAGAGCATCGCGTCGACGAAGACCACGACGCTGACCACGACAAGCAGTCGACGCACCCCGCGAGCTTAGGCGCCGCGCTGGCGATCTCCGCAGGGGGTGACGAAACCCTTTCCGCCCTCACGTGTCGGCGCTATGCTCCGGGCATGCCTGAAGATCGGCAACCTGTCACGTCCGCTGTTCGGCGTGAGGTCGTTCAGGCGCCTCGCTACGTTCCGGTCGCCTGTCAGACCGCGCACTCCTGGGCCGATCCCGAGGCCGACGAGACCCATTGCCGCAGCTGCGGAGCCATCCGCTACATCGTCGAGCGCTGGGACGAGACCGACGACGAGTAGTCGATCTTCACGCCATCTCTCTCGCTCCAGCCGTCCACACACCTCGCGGGGTGTCCGGAGTGCCCGACCGGGGAATCTGGACGACGATGACACGTCGACGCGAGGGGGCGGTCCATGGTGCGCGAGGTGCGGTGTCGCCGGGTCTACGATCCCGTCTCCGACGACGATGGCTTCCGCGTGCTGGTCGACCGCATCTGGCCGCGGGGCCTCACCAAGGAGGACGCCAATCTGCACTCCTGGGAGAAGGACGTCGCGCCCTCGCATGAACTGCGCATGTGGTACGGCCACAAGCCGGAGAGGTTCGACGAGTTCAAGCGCCGGTACACCGCCGAGCTCGGCACGGCGACCGGTCGGGCGGGGCTCGCACGCTTGCGCGAGCTCGCCGAACAGGACACCCTGACCTTGCTGACCGCGAGCAGGGATCTCGAGCGCAGCCAGGCGGCCGTGCTCGTGGAGCTGCTGCGGGAGCAGGGCTGACACGCGGTCAGCTCGCCCACGGCCGGTTCCAGCGTGACGACCGAGGTGGCTGCTCTCATGGTGCTCAGCAGGCGTGTGGCGCGCTTCAATCGGCGGGCGACCAACCGTGTCCTCGGCCACGTCGCGCCCTGGCTCCCGGGCTTCGGCGTCCTCACCCACGTCGGCCGGCGTTCCGGACATCGCTACCGGACGCCGCTCAACGTGTTCCGGACGCCGGACGGCTACGTGGTGGCCTTGACCTACGGACCCGACGCCGACTGGGTGAAGAACGTCCTGGCGGCGGGAGAGTGTGAGCTCACCACCCGGGGTCGGACGGTCCGCCTGCGCGATCCCCGGGTCGTCCACGACGAGAGCCGACGGCCCATGCCGCTCGTGGTCCGGCAGGTCTTGCGGCTCATCGACGCGTCCCACTTCCTCTACCTCACCGAGGCCGACTGAGACCTCGAGGCGTCAGCGGGCCTCGGGCAACGCCGGTGCCAGTGCCTCGGTGCCGCTCAGGACACCGGGATGCGGGCGGTCACGGTGGTACCGATCCCGGGCCGGGAGCGGACGTCGAGTCGACCTCCGATGAGCTCGGCTCGTTCGGTCATGCTCGTCATGCCGTAGCCGCCGGGGGACCGGTCCTCGACGGTGGCTGGTACCCCGTCGTCGATGCCGCGCCCGTCGTCGCTGACTTCCAGCAGCACCTCGGACGGGTCGCGGCGCAGGTGAACGCGCACCCGTGTGGCGTCGGCGTGCTTGACGACGTTCTGCAACGCCTCCTGGGCGATGCGGTAGAGCGCGATCTCGACGTGCTCGGGAAGCAGGCATTCCTCGACGTCGACGAGGACCGTGACGCCCGGGATCGACCGGGCCAGGCTGGCGAGGCTGTCGGCGAGCCCGAGGTCGTCCAGAACCGGTGGCCGTAGGTTCGTGATCGCGGCCCGCGCCTCGTCGAGGGTCAGGTCGGCGAGCTCCCGGGCCAGCGCCAGCTGCCGCGAGGCGAACGGTGGGTCCTCGGTGAGGGCGTCGCTGGCCGCGTCCAGGTGGAAGCGCAGGCTGCACAGTCGCTGCGTGATGCCGTCGTGAATGTCGGCGGCGAGCCGGCGGCGTTCCACCTCCTGGGCGGCGATGGCTTGCTCGGTGAACCGTTCGTAGGCGCGCTCACGCGCCAGGAGTCGACGGTGGAGGCGGGCCTGGTGGACCGCGCCCGCGAGCAGGCGGCCGATGGTCGTCAAGAGCCGGATGTCGTCGTCGGTGAACACCCGACGCGTGCGGGTGTAGACGGTCAGGACGCCGACCAGGCCGCCGGGCGCTGTGGTCATGGGAACCGCCAGGCAGCTGTGCTCCTCGCCGAGCGGCATGGTGGAGTGACCGTGGCCGGCCTCGGCGGTCGCGACGACCGGCTCCTGGCGACTGGCCGCCTTGCCGGTCACGCCTTCGCCGAGGTGGAGATGGACCTCGCCGACCTGACGGTCCAGGGGCGGGGTAGCGCCCACGAGCGTGAGAGACCGCTCGGTGTCGTCGAGCACGTGGACGCAGCAGGCGTCGGTGTCGGTGGCCGCCACGATGAGAGGCGCCACTTTCGCCGCGAGGACCTCGAGCTCGGGGCCGGCCGAGATCGCCTCGATGATGCCGACGAGAAGGGCGTTCTCGGCGGCCGCGTCGGCCAGCCCGAGGGCACGGGCGGTCACTGGTAGAGCCCTTCCCGCAGCGCCACCGCGACCGCGCCGGCGCGGTCGTTGACCTCGAGCTTGCGGAAGATCGCCCGGACATGGCTCTTCACCGTCTCCTCGGCGAGGACGAGCTTGCTCGCGATGGCGCGGTTCGACAGGCCGGCGACGAGGAAGCCGAGCACCTCGCTCTCCCGCTGGGTGAGGCTCAAGTGGGCGCCGGGCCAGAACTCGCCGGCCTGGAGCCGGGCCGCGGAGGCCGCCGCCCGTCCGGCCATGGTCGGGTCGACCACGGTCTCGCCCTTGGCCGCGCGTTCCAGCTGGCGCACCAGCTCCTCCCGGTCGATGGACTTCAGCAGGTAGCCGGCGGCACCGGCGCGTAGCGCTTGGAAGAGGTACTGCTCGTCGTCGTAGGCGCTGAGCAGGACGACGCGTCGGTCCGGGTTGGCTTCGACGAGTCGCCGGCACAGGTCGAGCCCGCTGGCGGATCCGCGTAGACGAACGTCGGACACCACGACGTCAGGGTCGAGGGCGGCGACGAGCGGCTCCGCCTCGTCGGCGCTCACCGCCTGCCCGACCACGCGAACCCGGCCCGGAAAGCGCGCAAGGAGAGCTTTCAGCCCTTCCAGCACCATTTCGTGGTCGTCGACCATGACCAGGCGCAGCGGCTGCGTCCCCATGGGTCGAGGGTAGGAGCGTCGGCCGGACGGAGTGGGCGGTTGTCGGACAGCGAGCCGCGCCGTGGCGGTCGTTTGCATGGGTTCGTGGCGGATTCGTCCTCCCCCGCGGTGACCCCCGCCCGGGGGATCCGAGATCGCCGACGAGCGCCTACGGTCGGGACGAGGGGATCGTCGAGGGCAGTGTCGAGGGCAGTGACGTGTCCACCGAGGGGGGCGACCATGCCGCACAAGGTGATCCGGATGGAACGGACCCGCGATCACTCGTCGGCCCGGCGTCCCGTCATGGTCGCGATCGCCGGCGACAGCGCGGCGGGCAAGACCACCTTGACGAAGGGGATCGCCGCGGCCCTGGGCGCGTCACGTGTGACGACGATCTGTGTCGACGACTACCACCGGTACGACCGGCAAGAGCGCAAGGGGCTGCCGTTCACGGCGTTGCACCCGCGGTGCAACTACGTCGAGATCATGGAGCAGCACCTGCAGCTCCTCGCGACGGGACAGCCGATCCTCAAGCCGGTGTACGACCACGACACCGGTCAGCTCACCCGACCGGAGCTGGTCGAGCCACGGGAGTTCGTCATCGTCGAAGGACTGTTGCCGCTGTACTCGAAGCTGACCCGAGCCTGCTTCGACATCGCCGTCTACCTCGACCCTCCCGAGCGCATCCGTCGGGAGTGGAAGGTGAGCCGGGACGTCCGCAAACGGGGCTACACCGTCGACCAGGTGCTCGCCGAGCTGGAACGCCGGGAGCCGGAGTCGGCGCAGTTCATCCGGCCGCAACGCGCGCACGCCGACATCGTGGTCCGGTTCGCGCCGGCGGAGGGCCACGACGACACGTCGAACTCGCCGCTCTCGGTGGAGCTCATGCTTCGGCCCACCGTGCGTCACACGGGCCTGCGCGGGCTGCTCGCCGAGATCGGGCAGCGGACCGTCCAGCTCCGGTTGATCCGCGACGAGGACGGCATCCCTGTCGACGCGCTCCACGTCCACGGCTACGCCCCGCGCGAGGAGAGTCGTATGGTCCAGAAGGCGATCTGGTCTCGGCTCGGGCTGGGCGACGGCGACCCGGTGGCGACGTTGGGCGACGTGGGCAATGGCCGCCGGAGTGAGTCGCTGGCCATCACCCAGCTCGTCGTCCTCGACCATCTCCTGCGCGCGACGTAGTCGGCTGTTCGCGCACTGTTGACCTGGACGTGTCGAGCTGTCACACTCGGGCTGGGCGCCGGTTCCCCGGTGCCCACCAACCTTTCTGGACCCGTGTCGGGTCGAGGTGCTCGGCCACTCCGGGTCCGCGTCGTTCGAGGTCTGCGTTGGTCTGACTTCGGGGCGCTCTGAGCCTGGTCGCTTTGAGTCTCGGGCGTTCGGCGCGTGCTGGGGACGGGGCCGGGTCACACCCCGCCGGTGAAGACGCGACTGGCGAGGAAGTCCTCCGGCTCGAACCGCATGAGGTCGTCGCGGCTCCACGTCCGACCCGAGGCGGCGAGCAGTCGGTTCGCGTGCCGGAGCCGCGCGCGTTCCAGCGCGTTCCGCACGCTGCGCGCGTTGGCGAACCTGGGCTGCCGCATCCGACGGGCCAAGTACTCGCGGAACGTCTGCTCCGCCGCCCCCGAGAGGCGGTAGTTGTCCCGATCCAGCATGAGCCGCGCGATCGCCATCAGCTCGTCCAGGCTGTAGTCGGCGAAGTGCAGGTGGTGGGCGATGCGCGAGCTGATTCCCGGGTTGGAGGCGAAGAACGACTCCATGCGGTCCTTGTAGCCGGCGAGGATCACCACCAGGTTGTCGCGCTCGTTCTCCATGACCTGGAGCAGGATCTCGATCGCCTCCTGCCCGTAGTCCCGCTCGTTCTCGGCCCGGTAGAGGTAGTACGCCTCGTCGATGAACAGCACCCCGCCCATCGCCCGCTTGAGGACCTCCTTGGTCTTGGGGGCGGTGTGCCCGACGTACTGGCCCACCAGGTCGTCCCTGGTCACCGCCACCAGGTGGCCACGCTCGATACACCCCAGCCGGTGGAGCAGCTCCGCCATCCGCAGCGCCACCGTGGTCTTGCCGGTTCCTGGGCTGCCGGTGAACGACATGTGGAGGCTCGGTCGGGACGAGGTCAGCCGGAAGCGCCGACGAACCCGGTCGACGAGCAGGAGAGCGGCGATCTCACGGATGCGGGTCTTGACCTGCTGGAGCCCGACCAGTTCCCGGTCGAGGGTGTCGAGGATCTCGTCGATTCCGGAAGCCTGCCGTTCGGCGGCGAGGTCGACGGTGGCGTCGGGCGGCAGCGGGGGATCTGCCGAGTCCGGAGACGCTGCGGCCTCCGCCGTTCCCGGCTCGGGTGCCGGCGGCTCGGGGTGTGGCCGGCCCGGCGTGGGCATGCGGAAACCCCGCGGAGGGGTTCGCGAGCCGCTGGTCATCGCGGTCGAGGAGAGGTCATGGTCGGCGACGGCATCGGTTTCGAGGAGGACATCGGTTCCGAGGACGGCATCGGTTCTGAGACAGGGCCTAGGACGCCGGCCGCCGGCCGCGCTGGCGCGGCGGACGCGGGTGCCCGTCACCGGAGGTGAAGCCGTAGCGCTCCCCGGGCGGCCGGTCCGTGGCGTAGGGGTGGATCGTGTAGCGCAGCCGGCGGTCGATGTGCTCCCCCCGCTCCAGCCGGAAGCCCGGCTCGTGGTCAGGCCGATGGACGATGAAGGACAGCGCCGTCGTCTGTCGGTCGTGGCGCGCGTCGTAGGCGTTGACCCGGATGTAGCGCTGGGGGTAGGCCGCTCGGCACTGGTTCACCTCGTACACCACCGCGGACGCGTCGGTGAGGTCGAACATCGGCAGACCCCACATGTCCCAGTAGTGGTTACGCGGGTGGGGGTCGTCGGTGAACTCGATCGAGATCGCCCAGCCGTTGTCCAGCGCGTACTGGACCTGCTGGGCGATCTCCTCGTCGCTGAGGTCGGGCAGGTAGGAGAAGGTGCCCTGGGTGATCCGCATCGGTCCCCCTCGTGTGGCGGCGGGCGACGGCCTCACGTCGACGTCGGCGTCTCGACGACGTCGGGCGTGTCGGTCGACTCGTAGGTGAAGGTGACGTCGCCCCACGTGGACAGGGCGACGTCAAGCTCGCGGCTGTGCCGTGCGGCGGCCCGCAGGATGTCGGGTCCCTCGGCGAGGACGTCCCGACCCTCGTTGCGCGCCTTGATCATCGCCTCGAGGGCGACCCGGTTCGCGGTGGCGCCAGCGGCGATCCCCATCGGGTGCCCGATCGTCCCGCCGCCGAACTGCAGCACGACGTCCTCGCCGAGGTAGTGGAGCAGCTGGTGCATCTGGCCGGCGTGGATGCCTCCGGACGCCACCGGCATGACCCCGGGCAGGGACGCCCAGTCCTGCTCGAAGAGCAGCCCGTTGACCGGGTCCGGCTCGACGTACGGGAGACGCAGCGTGTCGTAGTACCCGGCGACCGAGTGCGGATCTCCCTCCAGCTTGCCGACCACCGTCCCGGCGTGGAGGTGGTCGACGCCGGCCAGGCGCATCCACTTGGCGATGACGCGAAAGCTCACCCCGTGGGTCTTCTGCCGGGTGTAGGTGGAGTGGCCGGCGCGGTGCAGGTGGAGCAGGACACCGTTGCGGCGGGCCCACCTCGCCATCGACTGGATCGCGGTGTAGCCGACGGTGAGGTCGACCATGACGATGACGCTGCCGAGCTCTCGGGCGAAGTCGGCCCGCTCGTACATGTCCTCCATCGTCGCGGCGGTGACGTTGAGGTAGTGGCCCTTGATCTCACCCGTCTCCGCCTCGGCCCGGTTGACCGCCTCCATGCAATACAGGAAGCGGTCGCGCCAGCGCATGAAGGGTTGGGAGTTGATGTTCTCGTCGTCCTTGGTGAAGTCGAGACCACCCCGCAAGGCCTCGTAGACCACCCGACCGTAGTTCCGTGCGGACAAGCCCAGCTTGGGTTTGACGGTCGCCCCCAGCAGAGGACGGCCGTACTTGTTGAGGTACTCCCGCTCCATGACGATGCCGTGGGCGGGTCCCTGGAAGGTCTTGGCGTAGTGCGGCGGGATCCGCATGTCCTCCAGCCGCAACGCCTTCAAAGCCTTGAAGCCGAAGACGTTGCCGATGATCGAGGAGGCGAGGTTGGCGATGGATCCCTCCTCGAACAGGTCGAGGTCGTAGGCGATATAGGCGATGTACTCGCCCTCTCGCCCCGGAACCGCCTCGACCCGGTAGCACTTGCCCTGGTAGGTCTCGTACGACGTGAGCCGATCTGTCCACACCACCGTCCACGTCGCCGTGGAGGACTCGCCGGCCACCGCCGCTCCGGCCTCCTCGGGCGGCACACCCGGTTGGGGTGTGACACGGAACGCGGCGAGGATGTCCGACGGCGCGGGCTCGTAGTCCGGCTGCCAGTAGCCCATCTCGGCGTAGGGGATGACGCCGGGTCCCCAGCGCTCGATCGTCTCTTTCGATGTCATGCGCGCTCCTGGTGGGCACGTCGGACGGCCAGCTCTCGTGCTCAGCCAGCCCTACCCGGCGCGTCGATCGACTATGCGGCGCTCGCCGCCCGGGTCAGCTCTCCTCCGGCGCGTACGCGCACACCTCGTCCAGCGAGTCGGCCTGCCACCTCGGCTGCGACTTTCCGACCGCGCCAGAGCCGACACCTTCCAAGGCGTTGCGCACCATCGAGCGCATGAGCGCGTAGTCCGGGTTCGAGGTCTTGATGATCTTGTTCGTGAACGTGAGGGCGCTGACTTCGGCCTGCTTCACCTTGAGAGACAAGTCGACGAGGGCGGGCAGCAGGTCGGCCGGGATGTCGGTGAGGATCAAGTCCTTGGTGGTGGTGGCGATCGCCTCGAACCTGGTGAGGAACGTGACCGGGTCCACCTGGTCGATGATCGCCTTCACCACGCAACGCTGGCGTTCCATCCGCTGGTAGTCGTCGGCTCCGTAGCGTCCGCGCGCGAACCACAGCGCTTTGTGTCCATCGAGGTGCTGGTTCGGGCCCTTCTCGATCCACCCGCCGGGGCGCAGACCCTCCGACTCGACCCCGCCGATGGCGACCCGGTGGTTGACGTTGACCGTGATGCCGCCGATGGCGTCGATCAGCTTCTCGAACCCCTTGAGGTTGACGAGCACGTAGTAGTGCACCGGGAGGTTGAGAGCGCCCGCTACCGCGTGCTTGGTCGCCTCCGCGCCAGGGTTGGCCACCTTCAGCAGGCCGGGGTGCGCGGCGGGCAGGTTCTCGTAGATGGACGTCAGGATCCACTCCAGGTAGTCGCCCTCGCCCTCGTACTTGCCGGTCGGGTACGCCTTCCGCAGCGGTGAGTCGGGTGGGAAGGGGATCTTGCTCAGGTTGCGCGGCAGCCCGATCAGCAGCGTGTTGCCGGTGTGGACGTCGATGCTGGCCAGGATGACGGTGTCGGTGCGGATGCCCACCCGGTCGGGCCCGCCGTCACCTCCGAGCAGGAGGATGTTGACGCGATCCCGCCCCTTCCACGGGTCCGGACGCGGCGAGGGAGACGGGGAAGCGGACGCGCTCGCTGTGGAGCCCGGGCTCGCATCGGAGGCTGGAGTCGGCGTCGATGTGGTCGCCGCGGCCACGCTCACCGGCTCGGTGTCGGCGAAGACGTGCTCGATCAGGTCCTTCTGCACGAGCGCGTACCGACCGCCGACCGCCAACGGCGCGAGGATCGCGAGGGCGAGCGTGATCGCGACGGTGTAGCCGGTGACTCGTTCCAGCGTGGACGTCGTGGACGGACGCAGGGAGCGGTAGGTGGTGAGGACGACTAGCGCCCAGGCCACACCGAGCAACGGGAGGGCCGCCGCGATCACGCTCAGCGCCTCTGGTCGCACGATCCAGTGCAGGACGAGCAGCCGCCCGTGGGTGGCGAGGTAGACCGCGCCCGCGCACAGCAGCACGAAGATCGCCAGAATCGTCAGGCCGAGCTTGCGTCGACCCGCCGCCCACAGCCCCGCGCCCGGCACCAGGGCGCCAAGGACGGTCAAGCCCAGGGCTCTCGCGAACGACCGCGGTTCCTGGCGAGCCGACGGTGGTGGAGTCCCCCACCAGGTTCCGTACTCCTCCGGTGGCCTAGACATCGCACACCCCCGGGCCGAACGTGGTCGGCTCGGTGGCAGCGGTGTCCTCGGCGTTCGACCTGGTACGAATCCCGCTCACCCCCCGCACGCGCGCACGCGCGTGTCCCTGTCTTCCGCCCTGCGGTGGCTCGTGGCCTGCGATGACACCGTCCGCCAGAACGTCAGTCGCCGCGCCGGACAGCCGCCGGGGGGGTGAGTGGCCGCGCCGGACGTGGCCGACGTCGGCGGCCGGTGCTAGCCGTGCCCATACCCCGTTCCCGGCGACCCGTCCCGGCCCGGTGCGCTTGTCCGCGAAGTCGCCACGGCTCCGCACGTGTCAGGCTGTGTCGAACCTCCCGCCGACGGGTCGAACCAGGGCTCCCGCCGTCGGACTGAAGGCTCCCGCCTGCGGGCATGGAGCCCGTATGGCGTTGGGTGACCTGCCCGCCGAGCACCGAGCCGACACCGGACGCACCGTTCTCGTCGCCGGGACGGCGGCGATCGGCGGTTTCCTGTTCGGGTTCGACACGGCGGTCATCAACGGCGCGGTCGGCGCAGTCCGGGAGACGTTCGACCCCTCGTCCCTGCTGCTCGGGCTGTCGGTCGCCGCGGCGCTCCTCGGCTCGGCGACCGGCGCGTGGTTCGCGGGGCCGCTGGCCAACCGCTTGGGCCGGGTCCGGGTGATGGTGATCGCGGCCGCGGTGTTCTTCGTCAGCGGGCTGGGATCGGGTCTGGCGTTCTCGATCTACGACCTGGCGTTCTGGCGGTTCGTCGGAGGCATGGGCGTCGGAGCCGCGTCGGTCATCGCGCCGGCGTACATCGCGGAGATCTCCCCGGCGAGGATCCGAGGCCGACTGGGGTCGCTCCAGCAGCTCGCCATCGTCTTCGGCATCTTCGTCGCCTTGCTGATCGACTTCGCGCTCGCCACCTACGCCGGTGGCGCCGCCGAGCCCATGTGGTTCGGCTTGCCCGCGTGGCGATGGATGCTGCTGTCGTTGATGGTCCCGGCGCTCGCCTACGGCACGCTCGCCATGCAGCTCCCGGAGTCACCGCGTTTCCTGGTGGGCAAGGGTCGCACCGCCGAGGCGAAGGCCGTGACCATGCGCTACATCGGGGGTGACGTCGACGCGAAGGTCGAGGAGATCCGACGGACGCTCGCCCTCGAGCGCAGGCTCAGCATGGCGGACCTGCGCGGGCCGACGCTCGGCCTGCTTCCCATCGTGTGGGTCGGCATCCTGCTGTCGGTCTTCCAGCAGTTCGTCGGCATCAACGTGATCTTCTACTACTCGACGGTGCTCTGGCAGGCGGTTGGCTTCAGCGAGCGCGACTCGTTCGCGATCACCGTGATCACCTCGGTGACGAACATCGTCACCACGCTCATCGCCATCGCCACCATCGACCGCCTCGGCCGGAAGCCTCTGTTGTTGATCGGGTCGGCCGGGATGACGGTGTCGCTGGGGGCGCTGGCGTACTCGTTCGGGACCGCCCCGATCGTGGCCGGCGAGCCCATGCTGAGCGAGGTCATGGGGCCGGTGGCGCTGGTCGCCGCCAACCTCTTCGTCGTGTTCTTCGGGCTCAGCTGGGGACCGGTCGTCTGGGTGCTGCTCGGGGAGATGTTCGCCAACCGGATCCGCGCCCAGGCGCTCGCCGTCGCGGTAGCCGCGCAGTGGATCGCCAACTTCGTGGTCTCCACGACCTTCCCCGTCCTCCAGGACCTGGGGCTGGCGTTCGCCTACGGCCTGTACACGTTCTTCGCGGCGCTGTCGTTCCTGTTCGTCCTGCGACGGGTGCCTGAGACCAAGGGCAAGGAGCTGGAGGCGATGTAACGCTGGTGGGGTGGCGGGACGATGGGACGTCTAGGCCGCGACCGATCGCGCGGCGTACTGGGCCCGCCGCCAGACCTTGCGGTAGGCCTCCAGCCCGTCGGGGCAGAGTGGGCCGCGGGGACCGGCGGTGATCGCCACGCGCTCCGGTGCCGTCCCCCACACCGGCACCCCGGCCTGGATCCAGTTGTTGAGCGCCTCCTGGTAGCTGCGCGTATAGGTCCGGGCTGAGCAGATGACCAGGCCCGCCGGCGTGGTCTCCGGCACGATGTCGAGGACCGCCTCCACGCGCGAGGTCTCGATCCCACCGACCCGCGTCGGGACGATCACGACCGTCGCCCGGCTCAGCGCCTTGGTCAGCAGACGCTCGTGCGCCGGTGGAGTGTCGACGACGACCACACCGTCGGCCGCCGCCTTGTCGAGCGCCTTCGTCAACAGCCGCTCGGTCGGCGCCTCGATGACCTGGATCCGCTGCAACCGCTCGTCGGTCGCGTTCTCGACCCACTCGGCGGCACTGGCCTGCGGGTCGGCGTCGATGAGCGTTGCCGTGCGGCGGCCCGAGGCGGCGAGCGCGGCGAGGTAGACCGATGTGGTGGTCTTGCCGACCCCACCCTTCAGTGCAGCTGTCACCACGATCACGCCTGTGACCGTACCGCGCGTGGAGGGTGAAAGACAGCCCTCACCCGGCGAGTGGGTCGGTGAGTCCGCCGCTCAGGCGTGCCGGCGGCGCCGCTCCCGCTGCGGGAGGACGACGTACTTGGGGTCGCGAGCCGAGGCCCGCCCGGCGTAGAAGACGCCGAAGCGCATGCACAGCCCTCCGGCGAGCAGCGCCACGCCGGCCGCGACCGTCGCGGCTCGGGTGCGCCGCCCCGTCAGCGCCAGACCCGCGCCGACGCTGGTGAGCGCCCGCCCCGCGGTGAACAGGCGACGCGGCAACCCGGTCCGGTAGGGCTCGCCGACGATGCCGCCGCGACGCTCGATGCGACGGAGTGCGGCCAGCTCCATGCCCGCGCCCACGACCGCCATCCGGCGCGCCGGGCCCGACTCGGCGAGCGGCGTGGCCAGCAGCGCGGCGCCGCCGGCGGTGGCGAGCGCGCTCCCGCCGAAGGCGAACGGCAGCTCCGGGTAGTACTCGTGCCACGCCGGGACCGCGGTGTTGGCGAGCAGCACCGAGGTGTAGGTGGACATCGCCGGACCCAGGACGCCGGCGACCATCCCGGCGGCGCGGCCCCAGCGAGGCAGGACGCCCGTCAGCTCGGACGCCGCGGCTGTGGCCGCGACGGCGGAGAAGGGAGCCAGGATCCACGATCCCACCGACAGTGGCGAGGTGGGCTTCAGGACTCGCAGCATGTTGAGGAACCGCCGCGGCCGGCCCAGGTCGTGGATGAGGGCGAGGACGCTGGAGGAGGAGGCCACCGCCGCGGCGTACCGGCTGACCCGGGCCAGCTCAGGCCGACGGGTCAGGTCAGCCAACGCCGCCGCGGACGCGGAGGCTCCGGCCAACCCGCCGAGGAAGAGGTAGAGCGGGACGTCGGGAACCTTCCACGGCGGCTCCTTGAGGATCGGGCGTCCGTAGTAGGACCGGAACGTCGCAGGGGGCACCGTCGGTCGCTCCGCGCGCATGGCTCACCGCCGTCCCAGGAACGAGGCGACCACGCCCGCCGCCACGGCCAGCGCCGCGACGGCCGCGTGCCGCCACATCGAAGGCAGATCCTTGGTGGTGACGACCGGGTCCGGCGGCAGCCCGTAGACCTCCGGCTCGTCGAGGAGGAGGAAGAAGGCGCCGTCGCCACCCACTCCGTCGTCGGGGTCGTCGCCGTAGAGCTGTGCTGTCTCCACGCCCGCGGCTTGGAGCTCGCGGATCCGCCGCCGGGCTCGGCGCCGCAGCTCGTCCAGCTCCCCGAACTGGATCGAGTCGGTGGGGCAGGCCTTGGCGCACGCCGGCTCGAGGCCGTCCCGCAGGCGGTCGTAGCACAGGGTGCACTTGTACGCGCCGCCGTCGCCGGGCCGAATGTCGATGACGCCGTAGGGACATGCCGACACGCAGTAGCCGCAGCCGTTGCACACGTCGTTCTGGACGACGACGGTGCCGAACTCGGTGCGGAACAGCGCGCCGGTCGGACAGACGTCGAGGCAGGCGGCGTGCGTGCAGTGCTTGCAGACGTCGCTCGCCATCAGCCAGCGGAGCGACGTCCCGTCACCGTTCTCGGCGGTGTCGGTCGCGGTCGAGTCGGACGCCGACGCCGGAGGGCCGACGGTGGGCATCCCGAGGTCGACCGGAGGGCCGTGGCGAGGAACTCGCTGCTCGACGAACGCCACGTGCCGCCACGTGCTCGCCCCGAGGGCCCCGGTGTTGTCGTAGGAGTGGCCGAGGAGCTGCATGCCGTCGTCGGGCAGCATGTTCCACTCCTTGCACGCGACCTCGCACGCCTTGCACCCGATGCACAGCGAGGTGTCGGTGAAGAACCCGACCCGTGGCGGGTGGTCGTCGGGATGGCCAGCGTCCTTGGCCGGGTCAGCCAGCGGCCCGGCCAACCGGTTGCTCATCGGGGTGGCTCCTTCCGGGTCGGCCCGTCCGTACCGTCCGTGTCTGGGGGAGCGTCGCCGGGGGCGACGGTGCCGTGCGCGGTCCTGGCGTCCCTCGGGGTCCTGCCGTCCGCCGAGCCGCCGTTCAGCCCGGTCAGCTCGGTGACGCCGGCCCGGGCGCGGTAGTCGGCCACGAGGTCCAGCAGGTCCCGGCCCCGGGGGCGGCGTCCTGGCCGGATGTCACACGTCGCGGCCTTCGACTCCTGGATGTGGACGTTGGGGTCGAGGACCACGGCGAGCAGCTCGTTGGCCGCGTCCCCGACGACGAGCCCGTTCGGTCCCCAGTGGTACGGCAGGCCTACCTGGTGCACGGTGCGCCCACGGATCCGTAGGCTGGGGATGCGCTCGGTGACGAGGACCAGCGCCTCCACCGCCGTCCGCGCGGTCACGATCGTCGCCCAGCCCAGGTGGGTGAGCCCACGCTCGGCGGCGAGCTCGGGCGAGACCTCGCAGAAGAACTCCGGTTGGAGCTCCGACAGGTACGGCAGGAACCGGCTCATCCCGCCCGCCGTGTGGTGCTCGGTGAGACGGTAGGTGGTGAGGACGTACGGGAACACCTCGCTGCCCGGCTCGCTCCCGCTGGGCTGGTAGCGGTTGTGGGGGTCGGGGTAGGTGCCGCGGACCGGGTTGGACCGCTGGCCGTACAGCGGGTTGTCGAAGGGCGACTCGGCTGGCTCGTAGTGAGTCGGCAGGGGACCGTCGACCAGGCCGGACGGCGCAAACAGCCACGCCTTGCCATCCGGCTGCATGATGAACGGATCCGTGCCGGCCAGGCCACGCTCGGCCCGGGCGCCCTCCGGCGGCTGGTAGTCGGGCGGCTTGGTCGGCTCGAAGTCGGGGACGTCGACTCCGGTCCACGTGCCGCGCTCGGCGTCCCACCACACGTACTTTTTCCGGTCGCTCCACGGCCGGCCCTGGGGGTCGGCGGAGGCGCGGTTGTAGAGGATGCGGCGGTTGGCCGGCCAGGCCCACCCCCACTCGGGGGCGACCCAGCTCTGCTCCCGAGCCGGACGACGGTTGGCCGCGTGGTTGCGCTCGCCGGCGTAGACCCCGCAGTAGATCCACGTGCCGCACCTGGTGGAGCCGTCGTCCCTGAGCTCGGTGTAGGAGGAGAGGGCGGCGCCGTCCGGCCCGACTCCGTTGATCTCCCGCAGCACGGCCTCCGCGCTGGGCTCGGCGGTGGGGCCGTGGGTCGGGTAGTCCCAGACGAGGTCGAGGAGCGGGCGGTCGCGCTCGTCGGTCGAGCCCGCCAGCTTCTCCTTGATGAGCCGACCCAGGTGGAAGTAGAACCACAGGTCGCTGCGGGCGTCGCCGGGCGGGTCGACCGCCTTGTGACGCCACTGCAGCAGCCGCTGCGTGTTGGTGAACGTGCCCTCCTTCTCGGCGTGGGACGCGGCGGGGAAGAAGAACACCTCGGTCGGGATCTCCTCCGGTTTCAGCTCGCCGGTCTCGATCTCTGGCCCGTCCTTCCAGAACGTCGCGCTCTCGATCAGCCGCAAGTCGCGGACGACCAGCCAGTCGAGGTTGGCCATGCCGAGTCGTTGCAGCTTGGCGTTCGCCGACCCGACGGCCGGGTTCTCGCCGGCGAGGAAGTAGCCCCGGCACTCGCCGGACAGCTGGTTCATCACCGTCTGGTACGTGCCGTGGTTGCCGGTGATGCGGGGCAGGTAGTCGAAGCAGAAGTCGTTCTCCGCGGTCGCGGTGTCACCCCACCAGGCCTTGAGCAGGCTCACGGCGTAGGAGCGCATGTTGCCCCAGAACCCCACCTGCGCCGAGTCCACCGCGGTGTAGCTGTCGAGGTCGGTGTGCACCGTGGCGTGCGGCATCGGCAGGTAGCCGGGCAGGAGGTTGAACAGCGTCGGGACGTCGGTCGAGCCCTGGATGCTGGCGTGACCGCGCAGCGCCAAGATCCCCCCGCCTGGTCGGCCGATGTTGCCGAGCAAGGTCTGCAGGATCGCGGCGGTCCGGATGTACTGGACTCCCACGGTGTGCTGGGTCCAGCCGACCGAGTAGCAGAACGCCGTCGTGCGGTCCCGGCCGGAGTTCTCGGTGATGGCCCGCGCCACCCGCAGGAACAGCTCGCGGGGGACCCCGCACACCTCCTCCACCAGCTCGGGCGTGTACCGGGCGAAGTGGCGCTTGAGGACCTGGTAGACGCAGCGGGGATGGCGCAGGGTCGGGTCGTGCCGGGGACGGGCGCGGAGGGCCGCGCCACCGCTGCCGTAGGTCTCCGAGCGGGCCGTCTCGCCGTGGACCCGACCCCCGGTCGCGCCGGCCCGTGGACCGCGCTCCCCGTCCGCGGGGATGTCGATGGGCTCCCCGTCGTACATCCAGCTGTGCGTGTCGTAGTGCCTGCTCTCCGGGTCGTAGCCGGAGAAGACGCCGTCGAGGTCCTCGGTGTCGCGGAAGTCCTCCCGCAGGATCGCCGAGGCGTTCGTGTAGGCGACGACGTACTCGCGGAAGTCCAGCTCGTTCTGCAGGACGTGGTTGACGAGAGCACCGAGGAACGCGATGTCGGACCCGGCCCGCAGCGGCACATGAATGTCGGCGACCGCGCTCGTTCGCGTGAACCTCGGGTCGACGTGGATGATCGTCGCTCCCCGGTTCTTCGCCTCCATCACCCACTGGAAGCCGACCGGGTGGCACTCGGCCATGTTCGAGCCTTGGATGACGATGCAGTCGGCGTTCTGGAGGTCCTGCTGGAACGTCGTGGCGCCGCCCCGACCGAAGGAGGTTCCCAGACCGGGAACCGTGGAGGAGTGTCAAATACGAGCCTGGTTCTCGATCTGGATAGCCCCCAGGGCGGTGTAGAGCTTCTTCATCAAGTAGTTCTCTTCGATGTCCAGCGTCGCGCCGCCCAGGCTCGCGATGCCCATCGTGCGCCGCACTCGCCGACCGTCAAGCTCGTCCTGCCATGTCTCACGCCTGGTTCGAATCACCCGGTCGGCGACCATGTCCATCGCCTGTTCGAGCGGGATCTGCTCCCACTCGGTGCCGTACGGACGCCGGTAGAGCACGGTCGTGACCCGGTTCGGGCTCGTCACCAGCTGTTTGCTGGCCGCGCCCTTCGGGCACAGCCGGCCACGGGAGATGGGCGAGTCGGGATCGCCTTCGATCTGGGTGATGCGACCGTCCTTGACGTAGATCCGCTGGCCACAGCCGACGGCGCAGTAGGGGCACACCGACTGCACCACCCGGTCCGCCTGGGCGGTTCGGCTGGTCAGCGCGCGGGTCTTCGCCGACATCACCGCCGTGCCACGTCCCAGCGGGTCTGGGCCAGTGAGCTGACGGTAGACCGGCCAGCTTTCGATCCACTGTCTCACGCCCATGGTCGCCTCCGTGACTTCTGGCGACACCTTCCCGCGGGTCCTCCAGGCAAACGGGATCGGCGCGCACAGGCTCTGACTCCCCAGCGTAGCGATCGTGGCGACGCCGGGGAGGTCAACGGCGAGGAAGCTCCGGACCGGGCCGGAAGCGGACCGGGTTGCCTCACCAATCCCATGTCGTCTCAGGACGACGTCTCGGCGCGCAGTCGGTCGAGGGTGGCCAGGATCTCCGCCGCGGCGATCTCGTGGCCCGCCTTGTTGGGGTGGTAGTAGTGGCTCAGCAGTGACTCCTTCGGTGTCCCGGCGTCGATCGCCTCCTGCCAGCGGGCGCTCACGTCCGCGACGGGGAGGCCGAACCTCCGGCCCAGGCCCCGGATCACCTCGGCCCGAACGCTGAGCGGGTCGGCCGGGTCGCCGAGGTCGTGCGGCACGGTTCCCGTGGGCGTGACGAGGACGACGACGACGTGGTTCTTCCGCGCCGTCGTGATCATGTCGCGCCACGCCCGCTCCATCTCGTCGGGCGAGAGGTTCGTGTCGTTGATGGCGTAGTCGATGAACAGCAGGTCCGGCCGATGGCTCAGCACATCGCGGCGGAAACGCGCCGCTCCCTGAGCTGAGTGCTCGCCGCCGATCGCGGTGACGATGGTGTTGACCACCGCGGTCGGGAAGCGCGCGTTCAAGCCCTGGTACACCATGAACGGGTAGGACTCGAAGGGCTTCACCTCCGGGGTCTGGTGGTAGCCGGCCGGGACGCTGTGGCCGTGGAAGACGACGTTGATCGTGCGGTTCGCCGGCCACTGCTTGGTCAGCTCCTCGAAGAGTCGCCGCGCGTCCGCGGCGTGATCCGGCAAGCCCTTGCTCGGCGCCGGCGCGGACGCCGTCGTCGTGATCGCGTCCGTCGTGTGAGCGTGTGCCGCTGTCGCGCCGAGGGAGCCGGCGAGCGTGGCGAGGGTCATCACGGTGAACGCTCGGCGATTCGCGACGGGTCTCGGCATGAGCATGTCTCCTCGTGGCGGACCAGGGATCACGGCCTCGTGGTGGCACGGTCTGAGCTGAGGTCTGCTGAAGAGTACGGCGGTGGAGGATCGGCCGCGAGAGTTGTGCTGGGATTGGCCATCCACGTCAGATCACCCTGCACGTCAGGTCACCATCCACGTCAGATCAATGGCGACTCCAGCGAAGGGCCACGCCTGCTGACCGAGGAGCTAGTCGAGGCCACCGAGCCGGGCGGTCACGTCCGGGTCAGCTCACTCGACGGCCGGGTGGTCGGTTCAGGCGATGGGTGCCGTCGGGCAGGCGTTCGGTGATGCCCTCACGGTCGAGGAGCTCCATGAGCGGGACGGCGACGCGACGGGTGGTCCGCAAGGCGGTCTTGGCCTGGCTGAGCGTGAACGGCTGAGGGAGGTCGGCGAGGACGTGCCGGGCCTGCTCGACCGCGTCGGGGAGGAGGACGACGCCGTCCGCGATCCTGCGCAGGCGGCCGGCCCGTACCGCGGCGGCCAGCTCGCGGGTGCCGAGCCCGAGCGCGGCGAGCCGGTGCGCGTCCGGGGCGGCGAAAGGCGCGTCCGCCAGCTCCTTCTCGAGCGTGGTGACGGCCTGGTCGACGTGGGGTGGAAGCGCGGTGGCGTCGGAGCGGCGCACGCGGCCGTCGCGGAGGCGGAGACCTGCCGCCCGGACCGCGAGGTCGACGAGGTCGGCGGGCAGCCCGAACCGTCGGCGTACCACCTCGGCCGGCACGCCCGCGGCGACCGGGTCTCGGTCGAGCCACTCGGTCACCACCGTGGGGATCCGGGCGGTGAGGTCCGCCCAGCGCGCCGGGTCGACCCACCAGTCGCCGGCCACGTTGGTGCCCGCGGGCGGCAGCCCCATCGCGCGGAACTCGGCCGAGCGGAGGAAGCCTCGGTGACGGAGCTGCAGCGTCGCGAGACGCTCCCGGTCGAGTCCCGCGAACCGCGCGGCGGTCCGGCCGATCTCGGCCAGGTCGGCCGCACGTGCCCGAGCCGCGCCGCGTCGGCGCAGCTCGGGTGGATGGACGTCGAGCACCACGGCTCCGGCGACGACCCGCTCCTCGCCACGCTGCCGGCCCGGATCGCGGAGCACGCCGCGGTCGCCGGCGCGGAGCGGAAGCGGGTGGGCGAGGGTCAGCCGCGCCACCTCGGAGCTCGCCCCCAAGGGACGCAGTCGGGCGGGCACCGCCGCCGACCCCACGTGCAGCACCACGTGGGTGGGCAGCCTCACCTCCCCGGCGTACCGCAAAGCGACGTCGACCACCGTGGTGCGGGGCCAGACAGTCGGTGTGAGGAGCGCGACGCCGCGCGCCAGCGCGCCACGCTCGACGCCGCGCAGGTTCACCGCGACCCGTGCCGGGGCCGGGACGCGGGTGCGCTCCCGCTTGAGCGTCTGCAGCCCTCGGATCCGCACCCGCTGACCCGTCGTGGACACCTCCAGCTCGTCGTCGGTGTGCAGGGTGCCGGCGCCGAGCGTGCCGGTGACCACGGTGCCCGCGCCGTGGATGGTGAACACCCGGTCGATCCACAGGCGGACGTCGGCCTCGGTGTCCGCGGCGGGTATCCGGTTGGCGAGCCGGGCCAGCTCGGCGCGGAGCTCGTCCAAGCCGGCACCGGTCAGGGCGCTCACCGCGACCGCCGGCAGCCCGGCCAACGTGGTGCCGGACAGGTGGTCCAGCGCCTCGGCGGTGGCCGGCGCGGGGTCGGCGAGGTCGGAGCGGGTGATGACGAGGACACCGTGGCGCACCCCGATCGCGTCGAGAGCGGCCAGGTGCTCCGCCGACTGAGGTCGCCAGCCCTCGTCGGCCGCGACCACGAACATCGTCGCCGGGACGGGGCCCACGCCCGCCAGCATGGTGGGCACGAAGCGTTCGTGCCCCGGGACGTCGACGAACGCCACCTCGTGCCCGCCGGGCAACGTCGTCCATGCGAAGCCCAAGTCGAGGGTGAGACCACGCCGGCGTTCTTCCTCCCACCGGTCAGGCTCCATGCCGGTGAGCGCGCGGACCAGGGTGGACTTGCCGTGGTCGACGTGACCGGCGGTCGCTACGACGTCCACGTCCGCTCGCCCTTCCGCCGGTGGTGAACGGCGCGAACCGCCGCCAGCAGGCGGGCGTCGTCGTCGGGTGCGACCGTGCGCAGGTCGAGGACACAGCGACCGCGTCGCACCCGCCCGACCACGGGTGGGGAACCGGTCCGCAGCTCGCGCGCCCAGGCGGCCGGGACGCCGATACCCCAGCTGGGCAGCTCGACGTCGGGGGCGCCACCCCCGCCGATCGCCGAGTGGCAGCGGACGACCTCCGCGTCGATACCCTCGTCGGCCAGGGTCTTCGCGAGGCGTTCGGCCCGGACGCGCAGCTCGTCCTCCTTCGTCTCGAGGGCGACTGTCACCGGTGGCGCCGGCCCGCGCAGGGTGGCCTCGAGCGCGGCGAGGGTGAGCTTGTCGACCCGCAGCGCACGGGCCACCGGGTGGCGGCGCAGCCGCTCCACCACGTCCGCGGAACCGAGAAGGAGGCCGCACTGCGGTCCGCCGAGCAGCTTGTCCCCGCTCGCGGTGACCAGGGTCGCGCCGGCGCGCAGGGTGCTCGCGGCGTCCGGCTCGTTCGGCAACAAGGGGTGCGGGCGGAGCAAGCCGGACCCGATGTCGACCACGACGGGGACGCCCAGCGTGGCGAGCTCGGCGACGCTCACGCTCGCGGTGAACCCGCGAACGACGAAGTTCGACGGATGCACCTTGAGGATGAACGCGGTCCGCTCGCCGAGCGCCCGTCGGTAGTCCTCGAGGGTCGTTCGGTTGGTGGTGCCGACCTCGCGGATACGAGCTCCGCTCGCCCCGAGCAGCTCGGGGATGCGGAAGCCGTCGCCGATCTCCACGAACTCCCCACGGCTGAGCAGGATGTCGGCGTCACCCGCCAGCGCCATCGCGGTGAGCAGGAGCGCGGCCGCGTTGTTGTTGACGACGTGGACGGCCTCCGCGTCCGGCACGGCCTCGGCGAGCGCGGCGAGGGCGCCCCGGCCGCGGCGCGCCCGGGCTCCGGTGGCGAGGTCGAACTCGACGTCGGTCGACCCCGTCGCGACGTCGATGGCGTCGCGAGCCGCCCGCGAGAGTGGCGCGCGGCCGAGGTTGGTGTGGACCAGGACGCCGGTGGCGTTGACGACCGGGCTCAGCGTGGTGGCGCGCTCCGGCAGGGAGGCGAGGACCACGCTGACCACCTCATCCGGCGCGACCCGTCCCGCCCGCGCCTGCTCCTGGACGGCCGCCACGGTGGCCTTGACCGTCGCTCGGCCGAGCACGCACATCGCGTGAGCGATCTGCGGGTGGGCGAGGACCGCGTCGGTGCGCGGGACGTGTCGTCGGGTGTCGCTCATCACCGCTCCCGGCTGGTGCGCGGGCAGGGGTGCGCGCGGTAGCGGAGGCGGACGGGAATCGAACCCGCCAGCGACAGGACCTGCCGCTCATCGGTGTTGAAGACCGTGCCGGCCACCAGGCCGGAGACGCCTCCCCGGGGCATGGTCGTCATTGTGGCAGTTTGACCGCTTCTCGTCACTCTCGCGTGTCAGGCTGTCGCGGCGCGTGGTGGGTGGTCACCATGGCGACATGACGACGACGAGTGCCGTGCGCCTCACCCAGTACGCCCACGGCGGCGGCTGCGCGTGCAAGATCCCACCGGGCGAGCTGGAGACCATCGTCGCCGGCCTCGCGAGGTCGACGGCGAGCGCCGAGACGTCCGCCGTCGGCGGTGACCAACCCGTCGGCGACCTGCTCGTCGGGCTCGACGCCGGTGACGACGCCGCCGTCGTCGGGCTGAGCGACGGGCTCGCGGTGGTGGCCACCACGGACTTCTTCACTCCCGTCGTCGACGACCCGTACGACTGGGGCCGCATCGCGGCGGCCAACGCGTTGTCCGACGTCTACGCGATGGGCGGACGCCCCGTCGTGGCGCTCAACCTGCTGGCTTGGCCGCGGGACGTCCTGCCGTTCGAGCTGGCGACGGAGGTGCTGCGCGGCGGGCTCGCGGTGGCGAACCAGGCCGGGTGTCACGTCGCGGGTGGGCACAGCGTCGACGACCCGGAGCCGAAGTACGGCATGGCGGTCACCGGCGTCGTGCGCCCGGACCAGGTGATGCGCAACGACGCCGGACGTCCCGGTCTGCCGCTGTCCTTGACCAAGCCGCTGGGGATCGGCGTCCTCAACTCCCGGCACAAGGCGACGGGCGAGGTGTTCCCGCAGGCCGTCGAGACGATGGCGACGCTGAACCGGGACGCCGCGCGGGCGGCGGTGCAGGCGGGTATCCGGTGCGCCACCGACGTCACCGGGTTCGGCCTGCTCGGACACCTGTACAAGCTGGCGCGAGCCAGCGGTGTCACGGCGATCGTCGACTCCGCCGCTGTCCCGTATCTCGAGGGGGCGCGGGAGGCGCTGCGGGACGGCTACGTGAGCGGCGGGACGCGGCGCAACCTGGACTGGGTGGCGCCGTGGACCGACCTGTCCGCTGTGAGCACGGACGAGGCGCTGCTGCTCGCGGACGCCCAGACGTCCGGCGGCCTGCTGGTCGCCGGTGAGATCCCTGGCGCGCCGGTGATCGGGGAGCTGGTTCCCCGAGGTGAGTACGCCGTCGTGGTGCGCTAGGCGCCTTTGTCGAGACGCGCTCACCCAGGCTGTCTCACCTGTCAAGACTCTCTTGACATGATGCCGCAGCGGCGTTGATGACGACGCGGCAAGTCGGCATTGCTCAAAGCGCCCGCTTCGTCACCGATGTCGAACCGGGGCTCCTTCGCGCCGCCTCGCCCGCGGGCATCGCTGTGAGTGTCCGCCGTAATCCCGATTGCCGGGAGTGGTCTCCCCGCTATTGTGACGCGCACATCGCCATACCCGCCTACGATGACAGTCAGTAGTCAGGGGTGTCGGTAGAAGAATCCGATTCCCGGCGGGGGGGCGACATGAGCAACGCTGGCCGCGATCGCGGAAGCTTCAGTTGGAAAGATCCTCGAGCCTTTCTCGGGCTGATCCTGCTGCTTTCCTTCGGCGCGTTCGTCTCGTATCTGTCGATGCGCGCGAACGCCTGGGAGCAGTACCTCAGCCTCTATTCCGGTGTGGCAGCGGTGCTCACCGGAACACTCGGTGCCGTCCTCGGCGTGCTGCTCACCTACGGACGGGTGCAGGACGCCAAGAACGAGATGAACCACGCCATCCTCGAGCGTCAGGAGATCCAGTCCAGGCTCGAGGGCATGTACAGCGTCCTCGCCGACGCGCGGGAGACGTTGGCCAAGGTCGAGCTGGTGCTTCGCGAGGCGGGCGCGCTCCGCCACGCGCGGAAGAACGACCAGACCAAGTTCGTCGAGCGCCTGGGTTTCGAGTCCGAGACGCTCAACCAGGCGGTCGCATCCGTGCGTGACGCGATCCCGCCGGAAGCGGCCTTCGTCGACACCTCTCGAGTCCACGAGGTCGACCCGAGGCTGGACACCCTCGCGCTCAACGCCGAGGAGGTTCTCGACGAGGTGCGGGCGCGGCACAGGTACCTTCGCCGACCGGACTGAGAGCCGCGTCGCCGGCGCGAGACGCCGGCCGGGCGGCGCACCTCCCACGGGACCCGGCGCTCGGTCAGCCACCTGACCCAGCGCTGGGCCCCGCACTATCGTGACGTCATGACGGGTAACGTGGCTCAGCCCCCTGAGCCGTATGTGCGAGCATCCGACGCGGATCGAGAACGCGTCGTCGAAATCCTCGGGCACGCCTTGGCGGACGGCCGGCTCACGGTGCAGGAGCACGCCGAGCGCCTCGACGCCGTCTACGCCGCCAAGACCGTAGGCGAACTCGAACCACTGACCCGCGACCTCGTGCCCACGAGCACACCCTCGGCCGCCGCGTCGTCCCTCGTCGATCCCAGCGGAGCCGCCGAGCACCAGGACCGGATGGTCGCGATCTTCGGCGGCGTGCAGCGTCGAGGTCGCTGGCGGGTGCGGCGGCGCGCCAGGGCCGTGGCAGTCTTCGGTGGTATCGACCTCGACCTGAACGACGCGACGTTCGACGCGCCGGTCGTCGAGATCACGCTGTTCACCCTCTTCGGGGGCATCAGCATCCGCGTTCCTGACGGTGTCGAGGTGCGCGACGAGAGCAGCAGCGTGTTCGGCGGCGTCAGCGTCGACACCGACGACCCACCTGCCTCCGGCGGGCCCGTCGTCGTGCTCAAGGGTCTGAGCATCTTCGGCGGCGTGGACGCGCGACGCCGCAGGGGTGGCCGCTGCTGAGTCCCAGCCAGTGGGACTCCCGACCATCGGCACGCCGGTGGCCGAGCGCGCTCGGTTCCCGAGGCGGGGCATGATGGGCTCGATGGCCTTTCGCATGCTGGCCTGGAGCGAGCCGGGCGACCCACGAGTCGAGAACGAGGACTTCGTCGCGACGAGCGCGGACGTGGCGGTGGTGCTCGACGGCGTGACCCCGCTCGACCGGGACGACACCGGCTGCCAGCACGGTGTCGCGTGGTACGCGCGGACTCTCGGCACCTACCTGCTCCAGCTCGCGGGAGACCGGCGTGACTCCCTCGCCGACTGCCTGGCGACGGCGATCCGCCGGGTGCGGGACGACCACGCGGGCACCTGCGACCTCGACCACTTCGACAGCCCAGCGGCGACCGTCTCCGCCGTCCGGGTCCGCGATGGCCGGCTGGAGTACCTGGTGTTGTCGGACGCGTCCGTCGTCCTCGACCTCGAGTCCGACGGCACGAAGCCCGACATCCGGTGGATCACCGACCACCGGGCCTCGGAGGTCGGCCGCCGACTGCGCGCGGCGGGGATCCCGCCGACGGGGCACGCCGTGCGCACCCACCGCAACCGGGCAGGCGGGTACTGGGTCGCCGCCGAGCGCCCGGAGGCGGCCTACCAGGCGCTCGGCGGCAGTGTGCCCGTGGCCGAGGTGCGTCGGGCCGTCATCGCGAGCGACGGCGCCACGCGGCTCATCGACGTCTTCGGGCTGTTCGACTGGACGGACGCGCTGGACCTCATCGAGCACGAGGGCGTCGACGCCTACGTCGCGCGAACGCGGGCGGTGGAGAAGGAGGACGCGGCACGTCCGAGCGCGAGCCGGGTGAACCGAGGCAAGACCCACGACGACACCACGCTGGTGTTCCTCACCAGGTGGACGTGATGTCGACGCCTCCGGACACCTCACGCGCCGAGGCCAGCGTCCCTGACGTCGTGAGCGTCCCTGACATCGTGGCGCCTGGTCTCGCGGTGTTGTTCTGCGGCATCAACCCCAGCCTCACCTCGGGCGCGACGGGCTGGCACTTCGCCCACCCGACCAACAGGTTCTGGCGCGCGCTCTACGAGGCCGGGCTGACACCGAGGCTGCTGCGACCCGCCGAGCAGCGTGACCTGGTGACGTATCGGCTGGGCGTCACCAACCTCGTCCGACGACCGACGGGGCGAGCGAGCGAGGTGACCGTCGAGGAGCTTCGCGCCGGCGCCGAGCGGCTGCGCTGGCTGGTGGAGGAGTACGAGCCCCGGTGGGTCGCGGTCCTGGGGGTCACGGCGTACCGCCTGGCGTTCGGCGTGCGGACGGCGAGAATCGGGCGCCAGCGGGACCAGCTGGGTGGGGCCCGGCTGTGGGTGCTGCCGAACCCGAGCGGTCTCAACGCGCACTACACGCCCGGGGACCTGGCCGTGGAGTTCGCCCGCCTCGGCGAGGCGGCGGGCCTCGTCTGATCCGCGTCCGCCGCGCCTCGTCAGCCGACGCTCGGGGGTAGCCGGCGCGGCATGGCGACGTACAGCACGCCAGGCAGGTCGGGCCCATCGAGGGACTCACGCCCGGTGAGACAGGCCGGCCGGATCCCCTCGTTGAACGCGAGCCGGACGTAGGGGGTGTCGAGCCCGTCCAAGCCGTCGAGCAGGTAGCCGGCGTTGAAGGCCGTGGTGGTGCCGGAACCCTCCAGTCGGGCTGGGAGACGTTCGCGTCCCCGGGTGTCCACGTCGCCGGCCGCGCCCACGGCGATCTCGTCGTCCGCGATGGTGAGCACGACGGCGGAGTAGCGGTCGGCGACGATGCAGATCCGGCGGAGCGCCGCGCGGAGGTCCTCGAGCGCGACGGTGACGGCCCCCACGAAGTCGGTGGGGACCTTGGTCCGCAGCGCCGGGTAGGTCTCGTCGATGAGCCGCATCGTGGTGAGCCGGTGGTCGGTGCCGAGGCTCAGCAAGGACTCGCCGAGCTCGCCGACACCGACGGTGAGGGAGTCGGAGTGCCCGAGGCTCTTCGCGGCGTCAGCGAGCAGTCGGGCTGGCACCACCACCTGTGCGGGGAGGTCCGGCACCGTGGGCTTCCAGGGCACGTCCCGGATCGCGATGCGGAACCGGTCGGAGGCGGTGAGGGTGAGGGACTCCGACCCGAACTCGACGAGGCACCCGGACAGGACAGGGATGGTGCCGTTCCGCAGCGCGATCTTGGACATGTGCGCCACCGCTCGGGCGAACGCCCCGGCGTCCACCGCGCCGACGGGCCCAGGCGCGGGAGGCAGCTCGGGGTAGTCGTCGAGTGGCAGCGTGGGAAGGGTGAACTCGATCGCCCCGGTGGAGATCTCGACCGTCGAACCGTGGGAGCGGACGTCGACGTCCCGGGCCGGCAGGGCGTGCACGACCTCGGCGAAGACCCGACCAGGCAGCAGCACCTCACCGGGTTCGTCGACCCGAACCGGCAGGGTCGCGGTGGAGCTGGCTTCGTAGTCGTATCCGGTGAACCGGACCTGGTCCGCGTCGGCGGACACCCGAAGGCCGCTGAGCGCCGGGAGCGGCGCGCCGTGTCCGGCGGTGTGCCGTGCGGCGAACGCTGCCGCCTTCCCGAGGAGGTCGGCCGCTGCGGTGAATCTCATACGGGGTCCTCTCGTGCGTGCGGGCGGTCGAGCCTAGACCCGCCCGTCGACATACCCCTTTGTCCACCACTGGACACGACCCGCCGGTGGCACCGTCCCTGGCGGACGCCGACCTCGACACTGCGCCGCGCTGCGGAGGCAGCGGCGCCGCTGGCACGACGACGCCGCGCTCATGCCGACAGCGGCACGAACGCGGCGCCCGCGTCGCTCGCTCCTCGCGTCACACCACGGCGCCGGAGCCGGACTGTCGAGCGCGCCGCCGGGCGACCGACTCCGGGGCCCGCGTCCGAACGCGCGGCGGCGGGTCGTTACGCCGCGCCTGGAGCTCGATCGCCAGCGGCGTCGCCACGAACGACGAGGAGTAGGTCCCGACGAGCAGGCCGACCAGCAGGGCGATCGCGAAGTCGGTGAGCGAGTCACCGCCGAGGACGGCGAGCGCGGCCAGGATGAACATCGCGCCCATGCCGGTGTTGACGGTCCGCGGCACCGTCTGGAGGACCGCCTGGTTGGCGTTCTCCGCGAACGGCCGCCTCGGGTTGCTCGCCCACAGCTCGCGCACCCGGTCGAACACCACCACCGTGTCGTTGACCGACAGACCGATGATCGTCAACGCGGCGGCGAGGAAGACGCCGTCGAAGGGCTTGCCGAGCCAGGCGAACAGACCCACGACGATCAGCAGGTCGTGGAACATCGCGAGGACGGCGGACACGCCGAACGTCCACCGGAACCGGATCGCGAGGTAGACCATCTGCGCGAGCAGAGCGACGCCCAAGGCGATGAGGGCCTTGGTGCGCAACTCGGCGCCCAGGCTCGGGCCGATGAGCTCGTCGCGCTCCTTCTCGACGTCCCCAGCGAGCCTCTCCAAGGCACGCTCGATCCTGAGCGCCTCGTCGGTGGTGATCTGCTCGGTCCGCACCGAGATGTCGTCGTCGCCGGAACGCTGGACGACAGCTCGCGGGAACCCGGCGTCGGCCACCGCCTCGCGGGCCTCGTCGACGTCGATGGGCTGGTTGGAGGAGTAGACCAGCTGGCGGCCGCCGGCGAACTCGACGCCGAGGTTGAGCCCCTTGGCGGCGATTCCGCCCACCGCCAGGACCGTCAGCAGCGCCGAGACGAGGAGGAAGGTACGGCCGTGCCGCATCAGGTTCGGGCTGCGGTCGGTGATCCACGACCGCACCCGGCCGATGCTCGACAGCCCGGTGACGCCCGGGTGGTTGCGGACGAAGCTTCGCCGAACCGCCCACTCGGTCAGCATCCGAGCGACGACCAAGGCCGAGATCATCGACGCCAAGACACCGATGGAGAGGGTGACGCCGAAGCCGCGCACCGGACCGGAGGCCAGGAAGAACAACAGCCCGGCCGCGAGCACCGTCGTGACGTTGGAGTCGATGATGGCCGACCACGCGCCGGAGAAGCCCCGGGTCAGGGCGGACAGCAGCCCTCGCTTGGGCGTCGCGGCGTACTCCTCCCGCGCGCGCTCGAAGATGAGCACGTTCGCGTCGATCGCCATACCGATCGCCAGCACGAAGCCCGCCAGGCCGGGCAGGGTGAGCGTGGCGCCGAGGGCCACCAGGATGGCGTAGGAGATGAGCGTGTAGCAGGCGAGCGCCAGGGTGGCGAGGAAGCCCATCAACCGGTAGACCGCGACGATGAACAGCCCGGTGAGGGCGAGGCCGATGATCGCGGCCTGGGCGCTCGCCTCGATGGCCTCCTTGCCCAGCGTCGGACCGATGACCCGCTGCTCGACGATCTCGACGGGCACGGGGAGCGCGCCACCTTTGATCAGCGCGGCGAGCTCCTGTGCCGACTGCTGGTCGAACGCGCCGGTGATCTCGGTGGAGCCGCCCACGATGCCGACGTTGCACGGCACGTCCGGGCTGACCTGGGGGGAGGAGATCACCTTGTTGTCGAGCACGATGGCGACCCGGCGGGTGGGGTCACCGACCGGCGCGCACGCGGCCTTGGCGGTCAGCTTCGTCCAGGCGTCGTCGCCCTTGCCGTTGAAGTCGATGGTGACGAACCACCCGGTGCCGCGGCTCGGGTCGGTGCGGCCGGCGGCGTCGGAGACACCCTCACCGGTCAGCGCGGCCGGGCCCAGACGGATCCACTGACCCGCCTCGTCCTGGATGACGCGCTCGCCCTTCTTCTCCGGCTTGTCGCCCTTCTGGGCGGCTGCCAGGACGGGGTGGAAGGTCAGCTGCGCGGTCCGCCCCACGACTCGCTCGGCCTCTCGTGGGTCCTGGAGCCCGGGCAGCTCGACGATGATCCGGTTCTCCCCGCTCCGGGTGAGGTTGGGCTCGGCGACACCGAGCGCGTCGACCCGGCGGCGCAGCACCTCCAACGCTCGGTCGGTCGCCGCGGCGTCCGCCTTCGTCGTCGGGCTGTCCTTGGTCTCCAAGACGATCTGGGTACCGCCGCGCAGGTCGAGGCCGAGACGGGCGGGTGTGCTGATGGCGAAGTAGAGCGCGCCGGCGACGATGATGAGCGACACGATGGCGCGGACGAGGGAAGCGCGAGACACGCGTTGCCTCCGAGGGGACTAGGTGACGGACGGGATCCCGAGCGCCTGGCCGCGCCGGTCGCGGTCAGGCCGAGCCCGGGCTCGGAGGCGCGCGAACGTCGGCGAGAGGTGACCCGCTGCCCTCGTCCGCGGAGGCGTCAGCCGACCCATCGGCGGCGTCCCGCCGCAGCCCTGCCGCCACGGAAGCGACGGCGAGATCAGCGGCGAGACCGACGCGACCGCTCGGCGCGCGGGCCTCGGCGTCGGTGACGTTGGCGGAGGTCACGGTGCCCGGTCGTGGGGCGAGATCGAAGGCCGACCTCAGGTCGCCGGAATGCCGCTCGGTCGCCAGGCGCGGGCTCGCCGAACCGCCCGCTGTCAGGACGGCCGCTCCGGGCTGCGCGAGGCCCACGAGGACGCCGAGGAGGACGCCGACGACGGCGGTCGCGGCGCCGCGAATCCGTCCGCGCGGGGCGCGAGTGCCTGGCACGACCGGTCCCTTCGAAGGATGCGAGGGCTGGAGCCTGCACAGTCTACGGCGCTGAACGGAGGCGAGGGCGGCGGCGGGGCCGGTGCCCGAGGGTGGCACCATCGTGGGCGACCAAGCGCGAGGAGGGACGCCGATGGCGGCTGGGTCTTCGCAGGTGTCGGAGCTGTTCGACCCCGCGGCGTGGAAGCCGGTCGACGGCTTCGAGTTCACCGACATCACCTACCACCGGGCCGTGGACCAGGGGACGGTGCGAATCGCGTTCAACCGTCCCGAGGTGCGCAACGCGTTCCGTCCGCACACGGTCGACGAGCTGTACCGAGCGCTCGACCACGCGCGGACGACGCCGGATGTCGGCTGTGTCCTCCTCACCGGGAACGGCCCGTCGCCGAAGGACGGCGGGTGGGCCTTCTGCTCCGGTGGTGACCAACGGGTCCGTGGCCCCGCGGGCTACCAGTACGCCGAGGGCGAGACCGCCGACACGATCGACCGGGCCCGGCTGGGGCGCCTGCACATCCTGGAGGTCCAGCGGCTGATCCGGTTCATGCCGAAGGTGGTGATCTGCGTCGTCCCAGGGTGGGCGGCCGGGGGTGGGCACAGCCTGCACGTGGTCTGCGACCTCACGCTGGCCAGCCGCGAGCACGCCCGCTTCAAGCAGACCGACGCGGACGTGGCCAGCTTCGACGGTGGGTTCGGCTCGGCCTACCTCGCGCGGCAGGTGGGGCAGAAGTTCGCGCGCGAGATCTTCTTCCTCGGCCGCGAGTACGACGCGGAGGAGGCCCACCGGATGGGCATGGTGAACGCGGTCGTTCCCCACGCGGACCTGGAGCGGGTCGCGCTGGAGTGGGCCCGCGTCATCAACGCCAAGAGCCCCACGGCACTGCGCATGCTCAAGTACGCGTTCAACCTCATCGACGACGGTCTGGTGGGCCAGCAGCTGTTCGCCGGTGAGGCGACCCGCCTGGCCTACATGACGGACGAGGCCGCCGAGGGGCGGGACGCCTTCTTGGAGAAGCGTGCCCCGGATTGGTCCAGGTTCCCCTACTACTACTGAGTTCCCCGCCTCCTGACCGACCTTCCGCCCACGACCGCCTTCTCGTCCGCCGGAGGACGCTGTCCCGCCTTCGCGGAAGTCCCCTGTCGCCCTCAAGGCCCTGCCTAGCCTCGTGGTGACGGGGGACGACAGCGCGTCGCGTGCGACGCCGTGAGGGGGGACCGTGGAGGAGGCCGCGGCCGTCATCGAACGGTCCGGGTCATCGATCCACTACTGGACCGCCGGTCCGGAACGGTCCCCCCTCGTCGTCTTCACCCACGACGGCTTGGCCGACCACCGCATGTTCGACGCGCAGCTCGCCACGCTGTGGGAGGCGGGTTACCGCACGCTGCGCTGGGACATGCGGGGACATGGTCGTTCCCAGCCGTTGGGCAAGACCCCCTTGACAGTCCGCGACCTCGCGGACGACCTTCTCGCCGTGCTGGACGCCATCACCCTCGGTCGGCCGTTCTGCCTGGTCGGGCAAGGGTTGGGGGGACAGGTGGCCCAGGTGGTGGCGCGCTGGCGGCCGGAGCGCGCGGCGGCTCTCGTCCTCGTCGCGACCGCCCAGGTCGCGGAGCGGGTGCCAGTTCGGCGACGCGTTGGCTGGTGGTGGTCACGAGCGCGGCTCCGGTGTCGCGATGACGGGTGGCTGCGGCATCGCGTGGCGCGGGCCGCCGCGCTGCGACGCAGCGCCCAGACGTACGCCTTTGCCGCGACGGACCCGTTGAGCCGACGGCACCTCGTCGAGATCCTTCGCGCCACGTGGCTCGCCGCACATCCGCGCCCGACCTACCTCGAGCCCTCCTACCCGGGCACGCACTACTCGTCCCTGGCGTACGTGGCGGCGCAGCCGGTCCTCCTCCTCGTCGGCGACCACGACGCCGCCGGCCTCCGGGCCGCGCGGCGCTGGTCCGAACGCGACCCCCGCTGTGAGCTCGTCGTCGTCCCGTACGCCGGCCACCGCGCCAACCAGGACAACCCCACGGAGTTCAACCACGCGCTCGTGTCGTTTCTGGCCGCGCATTGTCCGGTTCCGCGCGGCGTTCGCTGAGGTCTCCGCGGCTACCATGCGCCGCAGGTGCCGGAGCGGTTGCGAGGAGGTCTCATGCGAGCGGCGCGCATGTATGGCCGGCGGGACCTGCGAGTGGTCGACCTTCCCGAGCTCGGCAGTCCGCCTCCCGGCTGGGTCCGGCTCCGCGTGGAGGCGTGCGGCATCTGCGGGACGGACCTGGAGGTCTACCTCAACGCCCCGAGGTCGGACGAGCCTCCGCTGTCGGCGGCCGATGGGCCGCTCACGATGGGCCACGAACCAGCCGGCGTCGTCGTCGAGACCGGCCCCGACGTGGACCTCCAGGTCGGCCAGCGGGTCGCGGTGGAGGGGCACCTCTTCTGCGACACGTGCTTCTGGTGCCGGCGCGGGGACTACGCGCTGTGCGCGACCCTTCGTTCGACGGGGCAGGGCGCCGACGGTGGGCTCGCCGAGGAGATGCTGGTGCCAGCGCGCATCTGCCTCCCCTACGCCGACACGCTGGCGCCGGAGCACGCGGCGCTCGCCGAGCCGACGTCGGTCGCGTGTCGAGCGGTCCGCCGCGCCCGACTCGAGCCCGGCTCGACCGTCGTGGTGGTGGGCGGCGGCAGCATCGGGCTGCTCCTCAGCCAGGTGGCCCGACTCCGCGGCGCCGGTCAGGTCGTGGTCGTCGAGCCGGTGAAGCGTCGTCGGGAGCTCGCGACGTGCCTCGGGGCCGACCTCGCGGTGGCGCCTGAGGACGCCGGCCAGGCGCTCGCCGACCTCACCGAGGGTGTGGGCGCCGACGTCGCCTTCGAGGCTGGCGGCCGGCCTGAGACGGTTCGACGGGCGCTCGAGTGGACTCGCAAGGGCGGACGCACCGTCCTCCTCGGTGTCACGAACGGCACCCTGGAGCTCGACCTGCTCTCGTTCCTGCTGAGCGAGAAGGAGCTGGTGGCGTCGCTCTCGCATACCTACGACGTCGACTTCCCCGAAGCCGTGCGCCTGCTGGAGACGGGTCAGGTCCAGGTGGAGCCGCTGATCAGCGACCGGATCAGCCTGGACCAGGTGGTGACGCATGGCTTCGAGGCGCTGCTCGCCGAGCCCGACGCCCACCTCAAGGTGGTCGTCCTGCCGAACGGGCCGGTCGAGCCAGCCCGCGCGGCGGACCTGGAGGCGACTGGGTGACGACACCGCTGACCACGGACACCGCGGTGGAGCACCTCCGCGACCGCGGTGTGCTCGGCGCCGACGTGGCGGCCTCGGCGACGGTCCTCGACGGCGGCGTCAGCAGCGCGACGTTCCTCGTCGAGACCGAAGGCGAGCGGTACGTCGTCAAGCAGCCCTTGCCATACCTCTCGGTCGCGGACGTCTGGCCGGCCCGGCTGGAACGGGCGGGTGTCGAGGCGAACGTGCTCGGCCTCTTCGGCGCGCTCACTCCCGACCACGTGCCCCGCCTGGTCGACTACGACCCGAAGCGGTTCGTCGTCACGATGGCCGCCGCACCACCGTCGTGGGTCGAATGGCGCGCTGCCCTCCTCCGCGGCGCGGTCGATCCCGCGGTCGGGGAGACCCTGGGACGGGTCCTTGGTTCCTGGCACGCGGCGACCCGCGACGACCCGGAGGTCTTGGAGCGGTTCGGTGACCTCGGGATGTTCGTCGAGCTGCGGGGAGACCCCTACCACCGCACGGTCGCGGCCCGATGCCCGGAGCTCGCCGGACCGGTGCTCGCCTGCCTGGACGAGCTGCTCGCCGAGCGTCGGTGCCTGGTGCACGGCGACTTCTCACCCAAGAACGTCCTCGTCGGGGCCGACAGCCGGGTGTGGGTGCTCGACCACGAGGTCGCCCACGCCGGCAATCCCGTCTTCGACGTCGCGTTCCTGCTCCACCACCTGGTGATGAAGGCGGTCCATCTCGGAGCGCGGGACGGCGCCGCGCCGCCACGCGTGCACGCGTGTGCGCGGGCGTTCGTCGACGCCTACGCCGCCGCCGGCGGGCTGGCGACCGACGCGAGGAGCGCGGCCCGGCACACCGGCGCGCTCCTGCTGGCCCGGGTCCACGGCAAGTCCCGGGCGACGTACCTCACCCCTGACGAGGTCTCGCGGGTCAGCCTGATCGGTGCCCAGGGGGTGCGCGGCGAGCTCGCCGGTGTCGACGACCTGTTCGGGGCGGCCGTGCGGAGCGACCCAGTCGACTGACCTCGGGCCGGGCGACCTCCCCGGCGATCACACCGACGCGCTCGTACCGACCGGCTCGGGCACCCGCACGGCCGGACGCTCGGCCGACCGCTCGTGCAGGCTCAGCGCCGTGATCGCGGCCAGGACCAGCACGAATCCCAGCCACTGGCTCCAGGTGAGGTGAGCGTCGAGGACCCCGACCCCCACCGCGGCGGCGGTGACCGGGAAGGCGAGCTCGGCCAACGTCGCCCGCGACGCGGGCGTCCGGGACAGCCCGCGGTAGTACAGCGTGAGGGCGAGCAGGCCGGGCACCAGCGCCAGGACGAGCAGCAGGACGACATTCCGGCCGGTCACGGGTGAGAGTGCCAGGGGGACTCCCTGGGCCGCGGCGATCAGGGCGGTTGCCGGAAGGCCGACCGCGAACCGCAGCGTGGTGAGGTGGACCGGTGACAGCTCCGACCCGGCCAGCCGGCCCAGGACCGTTCCCGCGCCCCACAGCAACGCGGCGCCGAGCGCCAGCACGGCCGCGACCGCACTGGAGATGCTGACCGCGAACGGGTCGGCGAACGCGAGCAACCACGCTCCCGCCAACGCCGGGACGGCGAACCACGCGAAACGCCGAGCGAGACGCTCACCCAGCAGGACCGCGGCCAGCAGCATGGCGAACAGCGGCTGCAGCTTCTGCAGCACCTGCGGGGTGACCGGGTCACCGTAGGCGAACGCCGCGGTGAAGAGCGTGGTCGCCAGGGCGGAGGAGCCGGCGCCGATCACCAGGACCGCCGCCTTGACCCGAGGGCTCGCGGCGAGCAGGGCCCGGACGGCGCCGACCAGCCACGGCGCGAGACACAGCACCAGGACCAGGTGCTCGAAGAACACGATGGTGGCCGCCGGGTACTCCGCCTTGAGCGGGTCCCGCATCAGCGACGAGGTGCCCCACAGGGAGGCCGCGAGCGCGACGAGCCACGTGCGGTCGCCCGCCGCTCGCGTCGAGGAGGACGTGTCCATGGAACTCCCAGGGAAACTCCCAGCGAACCGACGAGCTCAGTGGGCGAGGGCGCCCATCGGGTCCCACGCGGGCAGCACGATCGGCTCCTCGTCCAGGGCGGCGCGCAGCTCCGCCGGCAGCAGGTCGCGCCGGACGGCGATCTCGAAGACGTACTCGTCGAACCACGAGTCGTTCATCGTGTAGAAGCCCTGGTCGGCGTCCTTGTCGCCCCAGCTGTTCTCCACTCGCCAGCGTCGCGGGGTGTCGTCGACCACGTCGACACCGGTGAAGAGCATCGCGTGGGTCATCGCCGACTCCCCGTAGAGGAGCCGTTCGGCCTTGGTGAGGTCGAACGTCGTGTCGTAGAGCGGCTCCAGGTCGTACAGCTTGGCGTCCCAGATGCCGATGTCGCGCCGCATCATCTTCCCGACGTCGCAGCCGAACCACACCGGCTCCCCGTCCATGATGGTCCGCATGGCGAGGCGCTTCATGAGGTCGATCTCGACGTTCAGGTAGATGACGGGCGGCGCGCCCACCACGTTGCCGAGCCGGTCGACGGTGAAGGTGCGGCCCACCGGGCTGGACTCGCGCGGGTCGTGGACGAGGCAGACGTAGTCGTCGAGGGGGATGGTGACGTAGCGCTCCGCGAACTCCTGCGGGGTCAGCTCACCGTCCCGGTGGAACGCGCGGTCCTTGTCGACCCACTGCCAGTCGAAGCGCTCCGGTGGGGTGCCGAGGTGGATGCAGAGGACCCGGTGGACGACCTCGAGGATCTCCCGCTTTCGCGCGCGCATCGCCTCGGGTCCGGCCTCGCGCAGCGCCCGTACGTCGCGGGCGCCCTGGCGCAGGATCCTCCGCAGCACCTCGTTCATGCGTGCGGTGGCCGACGAGCTCTGGGTCTCGGGCATGACGGTCTTGGGCACGAGACCGTGCTTCTTCACCAGCGCGGCGAACATGTTCCACTGGCCGCCGTCGTTGGCGACCTCCTTCAACAGGTACGCCACGGTGCGGTCGTCGAGGTCGCGGTCGGCGGTGTCGATGATCGCCTCGAGGAAGTAGTTGGCCCGCTCCAGTTTGTCCCAGAACAGCAGGTAGTTTTGGGAGAACTCGAACGATTTGAGGTTCATCCGTCGCATCGCCCCGACGCGGAGCAGGTTCAGGCCGGCGAAGAGCCAGCATCTCCCGCTGCGCATCTGGTTGGTGACGGTCCAGTCATCCAGCAGGTGCGAGACGGACCTGTCGGTTCGGCAGACGATCTCCCGGTCGAGAGCCAGGTCGTCGATCGACGTCTGCGTGACGGCGTTCTGGACCAGGCGGTAGGTGGGGTTGGCGGCGAAGCCTTTCCGGAATAGCTCTAGCTCGCTGGGCGTGAGCTCCGCTCCCATGGACGACTCCCTGCTGACCTCCGACGTGGGCGTGCCCGATGACTCTAGCGTCGGAGTGGGGCGTTTCGCCCTGGTCGCGCCATCCTTTGGTCACCATGAGGCCGGGGCGGGAGGATGGGGCTGTGGCAGAGCAGGGTCCAGAGGTCGAGCCCGACTACCGCTTCACGCTGGCCAACGAGCGGACCTTCCTCGCCTACATCCGCACCGCCCTGGCGTTCGACGCCGCCGGCGTCGCCGCGGTGCAGTTCCTGACGACCGTAGGGGAGGCCTCGGTTCGCGCGGTCGGGGCGATCCTCACGCTCGCGGGGATCGTGCTGTCCGTCGGCGCCTACCTGCGGTGGCGGGCCAACGTCCAGGCGATGCGCCGGGGAGAGCCGCTGCCGGCCACCTCGATGCCGCTCGGGCTCGCCGCCACGACGTTCGTGGTCTCGGTGATCGCCGTGGCCCTCATCGCGCTGTCGTGAGACACGGCTGGCGGGCCTGGGCGTGGGCCACGGAGAAGGGGGCGAGGTGAACGTCGGTGGACGGTGACGGCATGCTCCACGAGCGTGCCGACCAGCTTGAGCGAACCGCGCTGGCGTGGCGCCGGACGTTGCTCGCGCTCGCGATCAACGGCGCGTTGCTCGTCCGCGTCTCAGGGCTGACCGGAACGTGGGCACTCGTGGCGGGTGTCCTCCTCGTGGCCGTCACGGTGCCGGCTTGGGTTGTCACCAGTCGTACATACCGAAGGCTCAGAGGTGGGCCCGCTGTGGCACTTCTCGCCCGCGGGAGGTTCACTGTCTGTGCCGTCGTGCTGGTCGTGGTCGTCGGTGTCTGCGACCTGCTGGCGGTGCTGACGCACCGTTGACGAAGGAGTCTTCCGCCCAGATGTCCGCGATTCGGCCGCTATGAGGCGCCGCTCAGTGGAGAGGGCGGGCCGAAAGGCTGCCAGGCCGGGCCCCCTAGCATGGCTCCGGCGTCCCGCAGACCAGTGATCGACAGGAGCTCGCTGTGCGCTTCCGACTCACCCCGGTCGACACGACGTTCTACGATCTGTTCGCCAAACAGGCCGGCTACCTCGTCGAAGGAGCTCGGCTCCTCGCGGAGATGCTCGCCGAGTCTAATGATCGTGCCGCCACAGCGCAGCTGATGAAGGATGCCGAGCATCGCTGCGACGAGGCGACCCACGAGATCATCCGACGGGTCAACAGCACGTTCGTCACACCGTTCGACCGCGAGGACATCTACCGGCTCGCCGCCGGCCTCGACGACGTCATGGACTACATGGAAGCGGCCGTGGAGTCGGTGAGCCTCTACGACCTCCTCAGCCTCCCGGAGGGGATCGAGGAGCAGGTCGAGGTGCTCCAGCGGGCGGCCGATCTCACCGCCCAGGCGATGCCGCGGCTGCGGACCATGCACGACCTCGAGGAGTACTGGATCGAGGTCAACCGGCTGGAGAACCTCGGCGACCAGATCCATCGGCGGATGCTCGCCAAGCTCTTCAGTGGCGCGTACGACGCCCTCACCGTCCTCAAGCTCAAGGACGTCGTCGAGCAGCTGGAGTACGCCGTCGACTCCTTCGAGAGGGTGGCCAACACGGTCGAGCAGATCGCCGTCAAGGAGTCGTGACCGACCCGATGGAGCTCGCCCTTGTCGTCGCGGTCGTCATGATCGCTCTCATCTTCGACTACACAAACGGGTTCCACGACGCGGCCAACGCCATCGCGACCTCGGTGTCCACCCGAGCCTTGACCCCACGGACGGCGTTGTTCCTCGCCGCCGTCATGAACTTGCTCGGAGCCCTCATCTCCGAGGGCGTCGCCAGCACGATCGGGAGCGGGATCATCACGCCGAGCGTGGACGCGCACGGCATGACGGTCGTCTTCTCCGGGCTCATCGGTGCCATCACCTGGAACCTCATCACCTGGCGTCTGGGCCTGCCGTCCTCCTCCTCCCACGCGCTCATCGGTGGGCTCATCGGTGCCGGGCTCGCCGCCTCGGTGACCGTCCACTGGTCGGTCATCATCAGCAAGGTCGCCATCCCCATGGTCCTGTCGCCGTTGATCGGCTTCTGCCTGGCGTACGCGGTCATGGTGGCGCTGCTGTGGATCTTCCGGCGGGCCAGGCCGTACAAGGTCAACCGCGGCTTTCGGGCGGGTCAGTCGGTGTCGGCCGCGGCGATGGCCTTCGGGCACGGCCTGCAGGACGCGCAGAAGACGATGGGCGTCATCGTGCTCGCCCTGGTGACCGCAGGGCTGCACGAGGGAAGCGACGTTCCGCTGTGGGTCAAGCTGGCGGCGGCCATCGCCATCGCGCTCGGCACCTACTCCGGCGGCTGGCGGATCATGCGGACGCTCGGCCGACGGGTCATCAAGCTCGATCCGGCGCGTGGCGTCGCCGCCGAGCTCACCGCGTCCTCCGTCCTGTACGTGATGGCGATCGGGTTGCACGCGCCGGTCTCCACAACCCACACGATCAGCGCCGCGATCATGGGAGTCGGGGCCACGCGGCGCCTGTCCGCGGTCCGCTGGGGCGTCGCCGGCAACATCGTCCTCGCCTGGGTGCTCACCATCCCGATGGCCGCGGCTGTGGCGGCCGGGATGTACTGGGTGTCCGCGCTGGTCCTGCCGTGACCGACCGCTGGGCGCGCTCCACCTCTGCGGCCGTCACCGGCCGAACGCACCGAGCAGGACGGCGGACCCCAACGACCCGGCAGCGAGGACGCGGAGGATGACCTCGATCGATGCCGACGCTGCGCGCCTCCTCCGCCGTGCGGGAAACCGGTGTGGCGGAACCGCGGCGAAGGAGGCGCCCGGCGTGCGCCTCCTTGACTACAGTGCCCGGTACAGCGCTACGTGTCGGTCGCTTGGGGGCAGTCATGCAGGCCACTCGGGCTCGGACGATTGCCCTTGTGTCCGTGGGACTGCTGACCCTCACTCTCGGCTGCGGTTCCCCCTCCTCGCGCGACGCTCCGGAGGAGGCGCCAACCGCGAGCCGCACGCCAACCGCCCGCGATACCACGCTGCTGCCGTCCGAGTCGCCTCCGGGCTTCCACATCGCCAGGGTCCAGCTCGCGTCAGCCGACGAGGGTTCGCTCAGCGACGACGCTGGCCGGCTCTTGACCTTGTACGGCGACCCGGACCTTGAGGACCCCGCGACTGGCCCACTTCTGGTCGTTGGCAGGGATTGGGGCGAGGATTGGGCAGATCTTGGTTGCGGGTCAAAGCCACGTGACCCGACGGATGCTCGCTCGACGCGTGGTCCTGTGGTGGTGTGCTCCGGCGAGCTCTGGGTGAGCTGGGAGATCCCGACGAAGGATTTCACCGAAGAGTGCGTCGGGGTCATGGGCCGCAACGTCGCGCCTGAGCTGGTCGCCCGGGCAGCGGACGCACTCGACCCGCCCGAGGGTGCCATCGGGGTTCCCCACGAGCCACTCGAGATCCCAGCCGACGTCCTGCCCGCGGGAATGACGCGGCTGGCGAGCGGACGGGTGTGGAGAAGCTCCTCCGACGTCCACACGGTGAGCGCGGACATCTACGAGTGGAAGCGACACCGACCTTCGGCACGCATCGGCATGCGGGTGACGGACGCCAGCGACACGCTGTCACTCCTGACCCGAGTGCAGGTCGGTGGGGAGTTCCAGCACATCCGCGGCGGCCCCGGCGCCGTTCACTCCGATCGAGATCTCCACGTTCTCACCTGGCGGGAGGGCGATGTCCTCGTCGCCGTCGAGGCCCGAGGCGTTCGTCGTGCGACCGTCGACGCGTTCATCAGGTCCTTGGCGGAAGTATCGGTCGGCAAGGCGTGGGAGCTCAAAGACTCCCTTCTCACCAGCCCGCCCGCGACTCTCCTCGCGCCGGGCGAGAAGCTCGCCGCGTCCGGCCGCGCCGGAAAGGTGCGCTGGGCCGTAGGGATCAGGGACGGGTGGGAGACCGTGCACATCCATCACGTGGATGACGGTGACATCGGCGGTGACGCCGCACCGGTCGGGAAGGTGAGACGAGACCAGATCCTGATCAGGCGGAGCGGCTTCGAGGACGGCGAGCTCGTGGTCGCACACGTCCACGCCGATGTCGCGAAGGTCGTGGCGACGACGCGGGACGGTCACGAGATCGACGTGCCGCTTGGTGAGGCGGTCCTACCGGACGAGTCGCGCTACTGCGGTGTGTGGCTCGACGAGCCAGCCGAGCTGAAGGGCGTGACGGCCTACGACGCCGCCGGGAACAGGATCGCCCATGCCACCTCGAGTCTGTGACGGGCGAGGCATCTCGCACCAGCTCGCGGCCGCGCTTGTCGCGGGTCGATGCGAGAACAGCCCGGTGTGGAACGGATCGATCCGCCGGAGGGCCTGACGAAGGTCAGCCGAACCTGCCGTTGATGTAGGCCTCCGTGGACGGGTTCGCGGGATTGCTGAAGATCTTCTTCGTCTCGTCGATCTCGACCAGGTGACCCGGCTCGCCTTGTCCCGCGACGTTGAAGAACGCGGTGGTGTCGGACACCCGCTCCGCCTGCTGCATGTTGTGGGTCACGATGACGATCGTGTAGCGCTCCTTGAGCTGACTGATGAGGTCTTCGATCGCCAGCGTCGAGATCGGGTCGAGCGCGGAGCAAGGCTCGTCCATGAGCAGCACCTCGGGCTCGACGGCGATCGCCCGCGCGATGCACAGGCGCTGCTGCTGGCCGCCCGACAGCGACGATCCCGACTTGGTGAGCCGCCGCTCCACCTCGTCCCAGAGATGCACCTGCCGCAGGGATCGTTCGACGATCTCGTCGGCCTCGCTCTTGCGGAGCCGTCGGTTGTTGAGCCGGAAGCCGGCCAGCACGTTGTCGTAGATCGACATGGTGGGGAACGGGTTCGGTCGCTGGAAGACCATGCCGACCTGGCGTCGCACCTCCACGGGGTCGACCTCGGGCGCGTAGAGGTCAACGTCGTCCAACAGGACGGTGCCTTCCACCCAAGCGCCTGGGACGACCTCGTGCATGCGGTTCAGCGTGCGGAGGAACGTCGACTTGCCGCATCCGGACGGTCCGATCAAAGCGGTGACCGAGCACGGCTCGATTCGCATCGTGATGTCGCGGACGGCGACGACGTCGCCGTAGTAGGCGTTCACACCACGGACGTCGATGCGCTTGGCCATGGGACTCCTTCACTGCGAACTGGCGTGCGCGCCTGTCGGTCAGCGCCGACCGCCGGGAACGAAGAGTCGAGGGATGAGGCGCCCGACGAGGTTGAGCGCCATGACGATGAGGATGAGCGTGAGAGCCGCGGCCCACGCGCGCTCGTAGTTGACCGTGGTGATCCCGCTCGGCGCCAACCCCTGGCTGTAGGAGCGGAAGACGAAGACGGGGAGGCTCATCATGCGCCCGTCGAACAGGTTGTAGTTGGCGGAGCTCACCACGCCGGTCACGAGGAGGAGCGGTGCAGCCTCGCCGATGACGCGGGCGATGGCGAGCATGACACCGGTGGCGATGCCGGCCGTCGCGGTCGGCAGCACCACCTTGAGGATCGTCAACCATTTCGGAACACCGAGCGCGTAGGACGCCTCCCGCAGGTCGTTCGGCACCAAGGTCAACATCTCCTCGCAGGAACGGATGACGACGGGAGTCATGAGGACGGACAGTGCGACCGAGCCGATCACGCCCAACCGGATGCCGGGACCGAACACGGTCGCGAACGCCGCGTAGGCGAACAGGCCGGCGACGATCGACGGGATACCGGTCATGACGTCGACGAAGAACCTGATCGCGCGGGAGAGGCGGCCGGTGCCGTACTCCACGAGATAAATGGCGGCGAGCAGGCCGATCGGCACCGAGATGACGGCGGCGAAGCCGGTGATGAGGAGGGTGCCGACGATCGCGTGGTACGCGCCGCCGGCGTCCATGCCCCCGAAGACACCACGCATCGTGTAGGTGAGGAAGTACAGGTCGAACCGTTCGAGCCCGTTGACGACGACCGTCGCGAGGAGCGAGACGAGCGGCACGAGGGCGAGCCCGAACGCGCCGTAGACCAGCGTGGTGACGAGCCGGTCCACAGCCCGTCGGCGACCCTCGACGAGCGCTGAGAGGGCCACGAGCACGACGGCGTACGCGACCAGGCCGACGACGACTGCGGCGGCGATGTGCGCGTCACCGAGGACACCCAAGGTCACGGCGCTGAGCGCGAGGCAGCCGACGAGGAGCGCCGGTGGGATGAGGCGATGGAGGCGTACCCGATCCAGGCGTCGCGTTCCCGCGTGAGTCCCGGCCGTCACCATCACCTTGGCCATCAGGAGGCACCTCCCACGGCCCGCGAGACCGCCCAGCGAGCCAGCATGTTGACCACGAGGGTGATGACGAACAGCACCAGACCGGTGAAGACGAGCACGCTCACCCCTGTCGGCGTCGCTTCGGGGAACTGCAAGGCGATGTTGGCGGCCGTGGTCTGCTGCTGACCCGGCTTGAGGAGGAAGAGCGAGTAGCTGAAGCCGGGCGAGAGCACCATCGCGACCGCCATCGTCTCGCCGAGCGCGCGGCCCAAGCCGAGCATGGCCGCCCCCACCACCCCGGACCGACCGAACGGCAAGACGACCATGCGGATCATCTCCCAGCGCGTGGCGCCGAGCGCGAGGGCCGCCTCCTCCAGGAGCTTCGGGGTCTGGAGGAAGACCTCGCGCGAGACAGCGGTGATGATCGGCAGGATCATCACCGCGAGGATGATGCCGGCGGTGAGGATCGTTCGTGGCGGATTCGCCACCGGACCCTCGAACAGCGGAAGGAAGCCGAGGTTCTCGCTGAGCCACACGTAGATCGGGTGGAGCCTGGGCATCAACCACAGCGCGCCCCACAAGCCGTAGACCACGCTGGGAATCGCCGCGAGCAGGTCGACGACGTAGCCGAACGCCTGGGCGAGTGGGCGTGGCGCGTAGTGCGAGGTGAACAGCGCGACGCCGACCGCGACAGGTGTGGCGATCGTCAAGGCGATGGCGGAGGCCAGCAGCGTGCCGAAGGCGAGCGGACCGACGTAGCCGAGCAGGGTCTGGTCCTCGTCGAACCAGTGGATGCGTTCCGCGAGCTCGGCGGGACTGGCCTGGACCGCGGGCCACGCCTGCTGGAGGAGAAACGCGGCGACGGCCGCCAGGATCACGAGGATGAGTGTCCCGGCGGCCGCGGTGGTGCGGAAGAAGATCAAGTCGCCACGACGTCGACGGGGCGGCGTCAATGGTTTCCCACGATGGACGGAGACCGGTGTCGTCTCGGCCAGTATCGGCTGCTCCTGTGTGGTGGTCATCTGTGCTCTCCGTGGCTGCACCCGTCGATCCGGGCTCTCGACACATCGGGGAAGAGCGCCGCCACCTCGACTCTCAGGACGATCCGACCTGGATCGCCTCGATGGCGGCCTGAACCTGCTCGGTCATCTCCGACGAGAGCGGGGCCGAGCCCGCCGCGTCGGCGGCCCGTCGCTGGCCCTCCTCGCTCGCGATGTAGCCGAGGAACTCCTTGACCAGCTGTCCCTCGGTCACGTCGTCGTACGAGGGGCAGGTGATCACGTACGAGACGAGCACGATCGGGTAGGTCCCGGGCTCCGTGGTCGTCCGGTCCAGCTCGATCGCCAGGTCGTGCTGGGAGGCTCCCGGCACTCGCGGCGAGGCGTCGACGACCTTGGCGGCCGCCTCGGCCGAGTAGGCGACGTACTCGTCGCCGACCTTCACCTTGACCGTGCCGAGGTCACCGGCCTGGCTGGCGTCGGCGTAGCCGATCGTGCCCTGGCCTCCACGAACCGTCTGGATGACACCAGACGTGCCCTGGGCGCCTTGCGTGCCCTCGACCGGCCAGTCACCGCTCGGCTCGTGGGGCCAGTCCTCCGGTGCGGCGGCAGCCAGGTACTCGGTGAAGTTCTCCGTCGTTCCCGACTCGTCTGAGCGGCTCACCGGGCTGATCGGCAGGTCCGGTAGGTCGACACCCGGGTTCTCCGCGGCGATCGCCGGATCGTTCCAGGTGGTGATCTGGCGGTTGAAGATCTTGGCGATGGTGGACGGGGAGAGCTGGAGGTCGTCGACGCCCTCGAGGTTGTAGACGATCGCGATCGGGCTGATGTAGACCGGCAGGTGAATCGCCGGCGAGCCACCGCAGCGCTCGACCGACTGCTGTCTCTCCTCCTCGTCGAGCACGGCGTCGGAGCCGGCGAACGGATAGGCGCCCTCGAGGAACTGTGTGCGGCCGCCGCCCGACCCGATGGGGTCGTAGCTCACCGTGACGTCAGGGTGGGCCTCCTGGAAGCCGGCGATCCAGGCCTGCATCGCCGCTTCCTGCGAGCTCGCGCCGCCGGCGGCGAGCTCGCCGCTGAGGTCGGAGGTGACACCGCTGGTCGGCTGGTCATTGCCCGTGTTCGAGGCCACTGGGTCGTTGCCGCACGCCGCGAGTGCGAGTACCCCCGCGGCGACGACGGCCGAAAGGCGGCCGGAGCGGTTGCGCTTCACTGGGTCCTCTCCTGGTTGGGTTCTTGAGCTGAAGCGATACGCGCAGGGGCCCCAGCGCACCTGCGAGGTTAGGTGTGGGAGGTGACGCGGCCCTCGGATGTGGGTGAATGGACGGTGAACGTCCCGCGACGGACAGGCGGAAGTCGCCTGTCCCGGATGTGGAGAAAAGGTGACGGACGGCAGAAGGCCGACAGCCGGCGTCGCGGCGGGTCGGGCGGTGCGGGAAGCTGTGTGGTCAGTGCACCCGGGCGCGCTCGACTGCGACCGGCGAGCGAACCTCCAGGTGGACGACCGCGAGCTCGGCGTAGTCCAAGGACACCTCGCCCAGGCCGAGGGCCTCGAAGATCGCGGGTACGGTCTCTCGGTGTGTGCTGACCACCGTCGACTCGACGGAGTTCAACAAGCGAGTGATCTCTTCGCGCACGTGCCCGGCGTCGACGTTCGGTCCGAAGGCGGGGTCAGGCTCGATCTCCAGCCCGCGACCCCGCGCGTAGGGCAGCAGGGTGTCGATAGCGCGACGGGTTTCCGACGCGACCACGTGGCTGGGATCGTAGGCGGCGAGGAGAGGGGCCAGTCGCTCGGCCTGGGCGACGCCCTCGTCGGCCAAGGGGCGTTCGGCGTCCGCACCGTCCCAGCTCTCGCGCGGGACCGCGCGGGCGTGTCGCACGACCACGAACGGTCGGGTGGGAACAGGTCGAAGACGGGACAACAGCGCGCGGTCCTGAGCGTGGGTGAGCTGGCGGGCGGCCTGCCGTAAGGAAAACCAGCCGCGACGGTCGACCTCACGGCTCCGCTCGACGCCCACCTCGTCGCTCTCGCCGAGTGGAATCGCCGACCAGTACCGCACGAGCTTCTGACCGCCGTCCCTCAGCCGGTAGCGTGCCGCCGGTAGTGGCGGTCCGAGCCGGATCCGGACCCCGGTCTCCTCCTCGACCTCGCGCACGGCCGCGGCGAGGGCGTGCTCGTGTGGTCGGAGCTTGCCTTTCGGGAAGGTCCAGTCGTCGTACCGAGGCCGGTGGATGAGGAGGACCTCAGCCCGATCGTGCACGGCCGGGCGCCAGACGACGGCCCCGGCGGCCTCGACCACCCGCTCGTGTGGAGCCGTGGTGTCAGACATCGTTGACGCTGGTCCTCCCTCCAAGCCCCGGAGGGCCTCGGCGCCTCACCGGCGCCGTCGCTCGATCAGGTGTGCCTGTAGGTCCAGCAGCGGCTCACCGTCGGCGGCACGGTGGTGCCGCCGCCACGTCGTGTCGTGCAGGTGCCACGTGCTCGTCCCTTCGTCGAAAGCCAGGTCGAACAGGCGGCTCAGCTGGCGTCTGTGGTCGTCGTGGAGCACGCGTACGAGCACCTCGACCCGGCGGTCGAGGTTGCGGTGCATGAGATCGGCCGAGCCGATCCAGATCTCGGTGTCGCCGCCGTTGGCGAAGGAGAAGATCCGTGAATGCTCGAGGAAGCGGCCGAGCACGCTGCGGACCCGGATGGTGCTCGACAAGCCGGGGACGCCGGGTTTGAGGGCGCAGATCCCCCGAACCCACAGATCGATCGGGAGGCCGGCCTGCGAGGCGAGGTAGAGCTCGTCGATGATGGCCTCGTCGACGAGCGCGTTGACCTTGAAGCGGATACGGGCGGGTCGGCCCGCCCGGTGATGGTCGACCTCGCGGCGGATCCGCTCGATCAGGCCGGTGCGCACCGACCGCGGAGCCACCAGTAGTCGGCCGTACGTGGTCGTCCGGGCGTATCCGGAGAGGTGGTTGAACAACGCGGCGACGTCAGCGGTGAGCACGGGGTCGCAGCTGAGCAGGCCCAGATCTTCGTAGAGTCGCGCTGTCTTGGGGTTGTAGTTGCCCGTGCCCACGTGAACGTACCGGCGCAGACCGCCCGGCTCGTCTCGCACGACCAGCGACAGCTTGCAGTGGGTCTTCAGGCCGATGAGGCCGTAGACGACGTGACAGCCGGCCTGCTCCAGCTTGCGAGCCCAACGAATGTTGGCTTCCTCGTCGAAGCGGGCTTTGATCTCGACGACGACGAGCACCTGCTTGCCGGCTTCGGCGGCGTCGATGAGCGCATCGACGATCGGTGATTCCTCGTTGGTGCGATAGAGCGTCTGCTTGATGGCGAGGACTCGGGGGTCCGCCGCCGCCTGCTCGATAAAGCGTTGCACGCTGGTGGAGAACGCGTCGTACGGATGGTGGAGCAGCACCTCACGCCGCCGGACCGCGTGGAAGATGTCCGGCGGCTGGGAGCTCTCCACCTCGGCGAGGTCGCTGTGGGTGGTGGGAACGAAGGCGGGGTACTTCAGGTCCGCACGGTCGAGCTCGGCGATCGTGAACAGACCGGTGAGGTCCAGCGGACCGGGGAGGTGGTAGACCTCCTCCTCGGCTATCCCGAGCTCGCTGACGAGGAGCGCCAGCACGTGCGGGTCGATCGACGACTCCACCTCGAGCCGGACCGGAGGGCCGAATCGTCGACGGAGCAGCTCGCGTTCCAGGGCTTGGAGGAGGTTCTCCGCGTCGTCCTCCTCGACCTCGAGATCCTCGTTGCGCGTGACCCGAAACGTGTGGTGCTGCAGGATCTCCATGCCCGGGAAGAGCTGGTCGAGGTGGGCCGCGATGACGTCCTCCAAGGGGACGAAGCGTTGCTCGCTGAGGGGGACGAATCTCGGCAGGATCGGCGGGACCTTGACGCGGGCGAAGTGCTCCCCACCGGTCTCCGGATCGCGCACGACCACAGCGAGGTTGAGTGACAGCCCGGAGATGTACGGGAACGGGTGCGCCGGGTCGACGGCGAGCGGTGTCAACACCGGGTAGACACGGGTCGCGAACAGCTCGGCCATCCGACCCCGCGCCTCGTCGTCGACGTCGGACCAGCGAACGATCTCGATGCCTTCCGCGGCGAGCGAGGGGAGGATGCGCTCGTGGAAGCAGCGGGCGTGTCGGAGCGCGAGCTCGCGGCTGTAGGTCCAGATCCGGGTGAGGACCTCACGCGGCAGCAGCCCGGACGCCGCCCGCACGGCGACGCCCGCCGCCATCCGGCGTTTGAGGCCCGCCACCCGCACCATGAAGAAGTCGTCGAGGTTGCGGGCGAAGATCGCGAGGTACCGCACCCGTTCGAGGAGGGGAACCGAGGGGTCCTCGGCGAGCTCGAGGACGCGCTCGTTGAACTGCAGCCAGGATTGCTCACGATCGTGGAAGCGGTCGCTCGGCAGGCCCGTGGCGGTGACGTCGTACGGCGGCTCGACGTCGTACGACGTGGCACCTGGCCGCAGCTCCTGGGTCGTCACGTAGCCATCGTGGCACCTCGAGGTCCGGTTGCTGAACCACTCTGCCGTACCCGTCGAGGCCGGACGAAGCGACGGGCTCGTCCACGCCCGCGGACGTGGTGTCCGATTCCGCCAGCGGTGGGCGCAAAGGACCAAGGAAGACGAACGGCGCTCACCGGGCCTCACGGAAGAACCGCGCGGGCGGCCGTCGCGGCCGAGCCGCACCATGGTCGCCGCGTGCCGGCTTTCCGAGGACGGTCACGCGCGCGCCGGGCGGCGGCCGCGTAGCCAGCCCTCCCGTCGGGCCAGCCGACGGGCGGTGTGCACGAGCGCGATCACCGCCGGGGTGGTCTGGCGCGCCCAGGAGATGGCTAGCTCGATCGGGGGCAGCTCGTCGGTGACGGTCAGGCAGGTGATCCCTGCGGGAAGCTGCCGGCCCACGGAGCGGGGCAGGAACATGAACCCTTCCTCGCCCAGGTTGAGGGTCAGGTTGCGAAGACCCGGGAGGGGGTTCTCCCACACGTCGAACGTCTCGCCGGTGCTGCTGAGCGCGGCCAGCACGTGGTCGTAGTAGACGGGCGCGAAGTGGCGGGGGAAGAAGCGCAAGGTCTGGCCGCGCAGGTCGCGGAGAGCCACGGATGTCCGTGTCGCCAACGGGCGGCCGGAGCCGACGACCACGACGAAGTCCTCGCGACGCAAGACCTCCGTGGTGAAGCCGGCGGGAATGGGCAGGTGCCTGCCCAGCAACACGTCCACCTCACCGTTGCTGGCCGCGGCGGCGAGCTCGGCGTCCCATGCCTCGCGTGCGTCGACGCGGATACCGGGGTGGCGTTCGCGCATCGCGGCGAAGAGCTTGGGCATCTCCTCGAAGGCTGCCGTCACGGTGTAGCCGACCCGCACCAGGCCACGTGACAGGCCCGCGGCCTCCCGGGTCCGCTCGACCGCGCGTTCCGCCTCCTCCAACACCTGGCGGGCTGACTCGACGAACACCTTGCCCGCGTCGGTGAGCCGGGTGGGGCGGCGATGGAACAGCTGGACGCCGAGCTCGCGCTCCAGGTCACGGATCTGGCGGCTGAGCGGTGGCTGGGTCATGTGCAGCCGCTCGGCGGCCGCCTCGAAGCTTCCTGCCTCGGCGATAGCGATCACGTAGCGCATCAACCGCAAGTCCACCGGCATACCCGCAAGGTATACCGCCCCACCTATTCGGACTTGGATCTCCGCGAGCCCTCGCGGCCAAGATGGTCGCGCAGCTGAGGAAAGGACGGATGATGCAGGAGTGGAACCCGACCAGGCGGCAGCTGATGAAGGCCGGAGGGCTCGGTGCCGCCGCAGCCGTCGTGCCGTCCATGCTCGCCGGCGAGGCCGCCGCCTCCTCCGCGCCCTCCGAGCCGAAAGACCTGATCACCCGGGTCATCCCCGCCACCGGAGAGCGGGTCCCCGCGATCGGGCTCGGCTCGTTCATGACCTTCGACACGCTCTCTGACCGAGGGCGTGGGCGGATCAGGAAGGTGGCGCGCGACTTCTGGCGCGCCGGCGGGCGGGTGTTCGACGTGTCGCCGCTGTACGGGAGGTCGGAGATCAACCTCGGTGACTTCATCACCGAGATGAGGATCAGTGACCGCGCCTTCCTGGCCAACAAGGTGTGGTCCACCGGCGAGTACCTGTGGGACGACAGCCACGCCGAATCCAACCTGCGCCGGTCGATGCAGCGGCTGTCCAGGAGGCGGCCGATCGACCTCATGCAGTGCCACAGCCTCACCAATGTCGACGTGATCGTGCCGCTGCTGCACGCGTGGAAGAAGGAAGGCCGCGTGCGCCTCATCGGGGTCACCCACCACGAGCCGGCCTACTTCGACCTGCTGGCGGACTGGGTGCGGCGCGGCAACGTCGACTTCGTCCAAGTGCATTACTCGATTCACACCCGCGTCGCCGAGGAGAAGGTGCTCCCGGCGGCTCGGGAGACCGGGACCGCCGTCCTGGTGAACATGCCGCTGGAGAAGGCGCGTCTGCACGCCGTCGTCGGGAACCGGCCGGTGCCCGACTTCGCGCGGGAGTTCGGCATCGAGACCTGGTCGCAGTACTTCCTCAAGTGGGTGATCTCCAACCCGGACGTCACCTGCGCCATCCCGGCCACCTCGAACCCGAAGCACCTGGCCGAGAACGTGGCCGCCATGCGCGGTCCCCTCCCGGACCCGGACACCCGTGAGCGCATGTACCGCTACGTGGCGAAGATCCCCGGGTTCGACCAGATCGCCAGCATGCCGTGGTACCCGGGTAAGTCCTACAAGGGCTGGGTCACTCGGGCCCAGAAGGCGATCGACGCCCGCAGCCCTTGGCCTTCCTGATCGTCTCCGGACGAGAGATCAAGCTCGCTCGAGGAAAAGCCTCACAAGCGAGTTCCCCACGAGTGCGGCAGCCCGCTGACGGGGGCGTTCGAGGACACACGGCACGGGCGGGCCATCGACCATCCCGGTGATCGGTCACCCACCACGTCGGTGCCGCCATGTGCTCATCTGTGTCCGCGTCACTTGCTCCGTTGTCCGACGCGGTGGGTCGCTCGTTCCTTATGTGTCCTCACGCTCGGCGACCGTGCTCGGGTGGTCCCCGCCGGGTGGACGACGCCGTCCAGCCCGGCGGGGACCACCGAACGGCTGGCGTCGCAGACCACCGACACCGGACCGACACTGTGCCGCCGTCGTCCGTTCACCGGTGCCCAGGGTGTCGGTACATCACGTCGGTGCCGACGTGGCGAAAACCGAGCTTGGTGTAGAGACCAATCGCCGCGGGATTGCTGGCCTCGACGAACAGCACGACGTTTCGGACCCCGCGGTCGCGTAGGTGGCGAAGGCCCGTGACGGCGAGAGCCTTCGCCAGTCCCAAGCCCTGCGCCTCTGGTACGACGCCGAGCACGTAGATCTCACCGACGGGCGGAGGGCCGATACCCCGGACCGGCTCGTCGTGCACCTTCGTCCAGTGAAAGCCGACGAGACGGCCGTCCCGGATCGCGACGAAGAAGCCGTCCGGATCGAACCACCGCTCCGCCATGCGCGCGTCGAGGTCGGCTCTCGTCCAGCGGCCTTGCTCGGGATGGTGTTCGAAGGCGGCCCGGTTGGCCTCGAGCCAAGCGTCCTCATCCTGATCCGGGCGGAAGGTTCGAATGCTCACCCCGCCCGGCGTCCTGATGTCGACATCCGGATCGCCGGCTGTGTGGCTCATGAGCCACAGCTCGCGGATGGGGCTGAACCCGGTCGCGGTGGCGAGCCGAGCGGCCGCCGGGTGAGATCCGTGCGCCCAGACCCGTACGGGCGCTCCGTTGGCTCGGGACAGCACCTCCTCGACGAGAGCGCGACCGAGACCTCGTCCGCGCGCGTCGGGATGGACGACGACGTCGGCGGTCGCGTCGGCTGGACGGGTGCCGTCGTCGGCTGGGTCGATACGGGCGTAGCCCGTCAGGTGTGCACCTGTCTCCGCCGCGAGGTGGTCAGTCAGGAGATGTGTGGACGTGCCTTGGGAGCGGAGGCGCAAGGTGGCCGCTTCGTCCAGGGCGGGCACGCCGTCGGCACGCGCGGCGGCCTGGTTGAGCCGCTCGACCGCGGCCCGTTCCTCCGGAGAGAGTCGCTCAGCGACCCGAATGGCAGGGCGATCCACACCGGCTACCGTACGCGCTGCCGCGGGTGGACGATCCTTCGGCGGTCAGACCTCGAGCTGCCGAGCTCGGTCGTCAGGTTCAGGGGGCCGTCAGGCCCACCGGACAGGCGCCTCACTCCTGGAGCGGCTCCGTCAGCGCGCGAGCGTCGTCCGGCACCTCGGGGGTGGTGTCCACGGTGTCTTGACGCTGGACATCCCCTGGGACGTCGGTCGCCGACGGCGGGAGGACGAAGCGGTAGCCGACGTTGCGGACCGTTCCGATGAGGGACTCGTACTCCGGCCCGAGCTTGGCGCGGAGCCGTCGGACGTGCACGTCGATAGTGCGTGTGCCACCGAAGTAGTCGTAGCCCCACACCTCCTGCAGCAGTTGCTGCCGGCTGAACACGCGACCGGGGTGTTGGGCGAGGTACTTCAGCAGCTCGAACTCCTTGTAGGTGAGATCGAGGGTCCGACCGCCGAGCCGACACGTGTAGGTGTCCTGGTCGATCACGAGCTCGCCACGCCGGATGACGTGCGTCTTCGCTTCCTCGCGGGAACGACTGGCGAGGCGGTCCATGCCGATGCGCAGTCGCGCCTCGACCTCGGCCGGGCCGGCTGTGTTGAGGAGGACGTCGTCCATGCCCCAGTCGGCGCTGACGGCGGCGAACCCGCCTTCGGTGACCACGACGATGAGCGGGACGTCGATGCCGGTGGTTCGGATGAGCCTGGTGAGGCTACGAGCGTGGACGAGGTCGGTACGCGCGTCGACGAGGACGGCGTTGGGGGACGCGACGTTGAGCAGTGCGCTGGCTTCGGCGGGGGCCACCCGAACGTGGTGGGCGAGGAGACCGAGCGCGGGAACGATCTCCGCCGACGGTTGCAGGGTGTTGGTCAGAAGGAGCAGCGTTGCCACCGGGCGCCTCCCTGTGTCGTAGGGACGTGGCTGCCAGGTGACGACATTGTCGCCCAGGCCAACCGGATGCAGGCAGGATACAGGACGTGCCCTCCCCTGTAATGGTTACGGTCCGCTACTGGGCGGCGGCGAAGGAGGCGGCTGGGCTCGCCGAGGAGCAGGTGCGCGCCACCACGCTCGCCGAGGCGCTGACCCTCCTTCGGGCCCGCCACGCGGATCGGCCGCGGTTCGCTCCCGTCCTCGCGATGTGCTCCGTCCTGATCGACGGCGACCCCGTGGGTCGCCGCGACCCCGCCTCAGTGTCGCTCCGTGAGGGGGCCTGTGTGGAGGTCCTCCCGCCGTTCGCCGGAGGGTGAGGTCGATGTCGGCAGCTTGGTCCCCCACCTGTCCAGCGAGTGTCCAGCGAGCGGAGGGCCTGTGATCGGATTGCCTGTCCTCGGATCGCCCCTCCTCGGATCGCCTCGTCAATGGTCGGATCTGTCCAGTCCTGCGACGATCACCCCGTGCCGCATGAACCGCGCGGGCCGTCCCCACGTGACAGGGATGTGGGATGGGTGAGCCCGTCCGAGACGACACCAGACGAGGACCTGGTCCGCGAGCTGTACGTCCAGCACGGCAGCGCGCTGTTCGGGTATGTGCTGCGGCTTGTCGGCGGCGACCGGCAACGCGCGGAGGATGTCGTGCAGGAGACCCTGCTGCGGGCCTGGCGGCACCGTGAGGCGCTTGACCCCGCCCGCGGATCGCCGCGGATGTGGCTCGCCACCGTGGCGCGCAACATCGTCGTCGACGGGGAGCGCGCCCGTCGGGCGCGGCCCACGGAGGTCCGGGAAGACGCGCTCCACGCGCTGCCTGCCGAGGACGGCGACCTCGACCGGGCGATGCTGTCGTGGGAGGTGCTGGACGTGCTAGCGGCGCTCGCGCCGCACCACCGGGAGGTGCTGCTGGAGGTCTACTACCGCGGGCACTCCGTGGCCGAGGCCGCCGCCCGACTGGGCGTCCCGCCTGGGACGGTGAAGAGCCGCACCTACTACGCGCTCCGGCAGCTTCGACTGCTGCTCGAGGAGCGTGGCATCACCCCGGAGGTGGCCCTGTGACCTGCGGGGAGGTTCGCGCGGCGTTGGGCGCCGACGCCCTGGGAGCGCTCGACGAGGCCGAGTCCGCGGCGGTGCGAGACCACCTCGCGACCTGCGCGGAGTGCCGAGCCGTCCGAAAGGAGCTGGCCGACACTGCCGGCCTGCTCGCGCTGGTCTCCCGGGAGGAGGTCGAGGAGGCCTTCAGCGATGCCGAGCCACGGCTGGCTCGGCTCCTTGAGCGTGTGCGCTCGGAACGCGAGCGTCGCTGGCGGACCGCGCTGGTGGCCGCCGCCCTCCTGGTCGTCACTGTCGGAAGCGGTGGATGGGCCGTCGGGCGCTGGCTCACGCCCAGCGTTCCGAGCCAAGCTCCCGTCGCTGGTCCCTACCCCACGGCGACGGCGGCGCCGGTCACGTGGACGGCCGTCGACCCGGCGACGTCCGTCGAGGCCACGGTGACGATGAACACCGTCGCGTGGGGCACGAAGATCGACGTGGCGCTGACCGGCGTCCACAGGGGCGACGTGTGCTCGCTGGTCATCTACGACAAGGCGGGCCGACGGTGGGGCGGTGGCAGCTGGAAGGTCGTCTACGACCGGGCGGTTCGGTGGAGCGGCGGCGTCGCGGTCTCCGCCGACCAGGTCGCGCGCATCGAGATCCTCGCCGCCGATGACGGCGGTCCGCTCATCCGCCTCGAGCCCTGAGGCCCTCGCGGTCCCTCCTGCTGGTCCTCTCGTGCCGGCGAGACGTGCTCTCCCGCGTCGCTGTCTCGCTGGGGAGGCCGTCTCGCTGGGGAGGCCGTCTCGCGGGTGAGGAAGGCGTCCGGTGCCCTTGGTCCGGAGGCGTCCGGTGCCCTTGGTCCGGAGGGCTGTCTCAGCGCACCGGCCGTCGGTTAGCCTACGGCGGACTCATCGAGGGTATGAAGTTGATGGCGGTAGGCGACCGGACGTCCCAACAACCCGATTTCTGTCGATTGCTCCGACCCCGCGACACCACCGCGGCACGGGGCCATGTCAGGCTTACCGCCGACGTCGCCCGGCTCCGGACCGTCGCGAGCCGTGTGCGCCCGTCGCGACCGCGGCGCGACAGGCCTGCGACGACCGAACCGCACTGGCCCGACACGAGGAGCCGTATGGACCTCCGCCCACTGCTCGGGGCGCGCCGCTTTCGGCGCGCTGTCGCTCACGGTGAGCTCGCGTCCGTGGTGCCGCTCGACCCCGCTGCCGCCGCGCGGGACATCCCCCCGACGTTGCGCATCGCCCATTTCACCGACACCTATGTGCCGCGGCGGGACGGCGTGGTGACCTCCCTGCAGACTCTGACGGCCGCGATGTCGGAGCTCGGCCACTCGAGCCTGCTGGTCGTCCCCAGACACCCCGACCAACCGGCCGACGAGGACCTGCTGCGGTTGTTCTCGGTGCCGTGCGGTGTGGCGCAGTTCCGGCTCGCCGCCTGGCCGCGGAGCCGGCACGTGGAGCGGGTGGCGCACTGGCTTCCGCACGTGGTGCACGTGCACACCCCGGGGCCTGTGGGGCTGCTGGGGATCTTCGCGGCTCGACGGCTGGGCCTCCCGCTCGTCCAGACCTACCACACGGACCTGCGCGCCTACGCCGACGCGTACCGTCTGCCGTCCCGGGTGCTGTCCGGGGTGCTGCGCTGTTACGCCCGTCGGCTGGGAAGCCCCAAGCCGGAGATCCCCCGGGGCGGGTCCCGGGTGGAGCGGCGGCACGCGATCGTCGACGCGGGCACGGGTCTGCTCCTGGCGGATGCCGACGCCGTGCTGGTGCCGACCCCGGCCATCCTGACGCGGTGCCGCCTGCCGGTCGACGACGATCGGCTTTACCTCGCCCCCGCCGGTGTGGGGCTGCCTCGCATTCCGCCGGAGGCGGGTCCGGAGTTCCGGCGGCGCCACGGCATCGGCCCGGACGAGCGGGTGGTGCTGTTCGTCGGGCGCGTCAACCGTGAGAAGGGGATCGACCTGCTCACCGAGGCGTTCGGACGGCTGCGGCGGGTCGTGGCCGATGCCCGGCTCGTCCTGGTCGGAGCGGTCTACGAGCCGCGCTGGGTGCAGCGCCTGCTGGAGCAGGCGGGCATCGTCGACCGCACGGTCCTGACCGGCCAGCTCCCGCCGGAGGAGGTCGCCGCGGCGTACGCGGCGAGCGACGTGTTCGCCTTCCCATCCCTCACCGACACCCAGGGGTTGGTTGTCCAGGAGGCGGCGCTGGCCGGTCTGCCGACGGTCCTGGCGGACGCCGCCCTCCACGCGAGTGGTCCGCTCGCGGGGACGGGTGTGCTGGCCGGGACGGATCCGATGCGGTTCGCCGAGGCGCTGGAGGACCTGCTGACCAACCCGGCGTACCGCGCGAAGCTCGGCGCGGAGGCCCGCCGCAGAGCCCAGCGCAACTCCCCGGCCGCGTACGCGCAGCGCATGGCCGCGATCTACGGCCAGGCGGTCCGCCGAGCCTCGTCCGCGACCAGGCTGGTGCGGGCGGACCGCGGGCGTGGCCCGTTCCGGTCGCGGCGTCTCATTGCGTGACCGGACATTTCACTATCCGAGATGTCCGTGACATGGGGCGTCGCGGTCCGTAGCCTGAACGACGTGCTGCGTACGACATTGCTGACCAAACGACGCGCGGTGGACCACTGCCGCACCGCGTCGTGCCTGTGTCGTATGCCCTGACCGGGCGGCGCTCGTGCTGCTCGTGACGAGCCGATGCGCTGATTGACCTGCTCGTCGACGCGCCGCCCGACCAGCCGGGTCCCCTCGAAGATCCGTTCCCATCGACCGGCGAGAATCGAGTCAGGAGCGTCGCAGCATGTCTCAGCCCGAGCAGCCGTCCGATCTCCACCAGCTGGCCCCGCCGCGCGCGACGGAGGAGGCCCCGGCTTGCCTGACTCGGCGCACCTGCTCGCACGTCGCGCCCTGGCCGCAACGTTCCCCGCAACCCGCTAGCAAGGAGGTCTCGGCATGAGCCGCCGCGACAGCGTCCTGGTCTCCGCCGACTGGGTGGAGAGCCATCTGGACGACCCGAACGTCGTCCTCATCGAGGTCGACGAGGACACCAGCGCCTACGACAAGGGTCACATCAAGGGCGCGATCAAGCTCGACTGGAAGAAGGACCTGCAGGACCCCGTGCGCCGCGACTTCGTGGGCAAGGAGGCGTTCGAGAAGCTCCTCTCCGAGCGCGGGGTCGCCAACGACCACACGGTCGTGCTGTACGGCGGGAACAACAACTGGTTCGCCGCCTACGCGTACTGGTACTTCAAGCTGTACGGGCACGAGGACGTGCGGCTGCTGGACGGCGGGCGGAAGAAGTGGGAGCTCGACAGCCGGCCGCTCGTCCAGGAGGTGCCGGAGCGGCAGCCGACGCAGTACCGCGCCAAGGACCCCGACCTGTCCATCCGGGCGTTCCGCGACGAGGTCGTCGCCGCGATCGGCCAGAAGAACCTCGTCGACGTCCGCTCGCCCGAGGAGTACTCCGGCAAGTTGCTCGCGCCGGCGCACCTGCCGCAGGAGGTCGCTCAGCGGCCGGGTCACGTCCCCACAGCCGTGAACGTGCCGTGGAGCAAGGCGGCCAACGAGGACGGCACGTTCAAGTCCAACGAGGAGCTGCGGGAGATCTACGCCCAGGCTGGTGTCGACTTCAACAAGAGCACCATCGCCTACTGCCGGATCGGTGAGCGCAGCTCGCACACCTGGTTCGTGCTGCACGAGCTGCTCGGCCTCGAGGACGTCAAGAACTACGACGGCAGCTGGACCGAGTACGGCTCCCTCGTCGGCGTTCCGGTCGTCGTGGGCGAGGAGCCGGGGGAGGCCTCGTGAGCGGCTGCGGTGCGCCAGTGGGCGGGGCGGCGCTGACCGGGGTGAACCTCGCCAAGGAGGCGGTGATCCAGGGCGTGGTCCGCCGAGACTCCGCCCCGGTGGCCGGCGCGTACGTGCGGCTCTTGGACAGCTCCGGCGAGTTCACCGCCGAGGTGCCGACCGGCGAGGACGGCGCGTTCCGGTTCTTCGCCGCGCCCGGCACCTGGACGGTCCGGGTGCTCGCACCGCGGGGCGCGACGGCGCAGAGCTCGGTGGAGGCCGAGCTGGGCCGGATCACCGAGGTCGAGCTGGCACTGTCCTGACGCGGATTCGAACCTGGGGCATCCTCCAGCGGAGGGTGCCCCAGGTTCGTCTTGTCTGCTCACCGTCCGCCGGAGGGAGCACGCCGGCGATCGTCTCCTCTCCGGTCGGCGCCCGTCACACGAGATCCGCGTGGTCGCGAAACCATGCGATGGTCCGTCGCAGGCCGTCCTCGACGGGCACCTTCGGCTCCCAGCCCAGGACCTGCCGGGCCAGCGCGATGTCCGGCTGGCGGACTCCCGGGTCGTCCTCGGGCCGGGGCACGAACACGACCTCCGACGACGAGCCCGCGAGGTCCCGGATCCACATCGCCAGGTCCAGGATGGACAGCTCGTGCGGGTTCCCGAGGTTCATCGGACCCGGATGGTCCGAGTGGAGCATCCGCACGATGCCCTCCACCATGTCGTCGACGTAGCAGATGGAGCGCGTCTGGCTACCGTCACCGGCCACGGTCAGCGGCTCGCCCTTGAGCGCCTGCCGGACGAACGTGGGGATGGCTCGCCCGTCGCTCGGTCGCTGACGCGGGCCGAACGTGTTGAAGATGCGGACGATCGCGGTGTTGAGTCCGTGCGTCGACCGGTAGGCCATGGTCAACGCCTCGGCGAACCGCTTGGCCTCGTCGTAGACGCCGCGCGGGCCGACCGGGTTCACGTTGCCCCAGTAGGTCTCGGGCTGGGGGTGCACGAGCGGGTCACCGTAGACCTCCGACGTGGACGCCAACAGGAAGCGGGCACCCTTGTCGCGCGCCAAGCCGAGCGCGTGCAACGTGCCGATCGAGCCGACCTTGAGTGTGTGGATCGGTAGCTGGAGGTAGTCGATCGGCGACGCCGGGGAGGCGAAGTGGAGAACGGCGTCCACGGCTCCCGGCACGTGCACGTAGTCAGTCACGTCACAGCGGATCAGTCGGAAGCCAGGGCGCTCCACGAGGTGGGCCACGTTGTCGGGACGGCCGGTGAGGAAGTTGTCGAGGCAGACCACCTCGTAGCCTTCGTCGAGGAGGCGCTCGCACAGGTGGCTGCCCAGAAAGCCAGCTCCGCCGGTCACGACCGCGCGGCGTGTCATCGACCTGATCCCTTCCCCTTCCCGAAACGAGAGCCCTGGAGCCCCGAACGTCGGCCCCCTTGGGTCGCCGAGCACCCCGGGCCAGCCGTGCGCCGTCCGGTCGGTGCGGTCCTCGACGAGACCCGTCCGGACGATACGCCCTGCTGGCGACCCGGCTCGCGTCGCCCCACGTCGCCCTTCAAGCGCCTGCCTTCACCCGTGTCCGCCACAGGCGGCGCGACGTTCAGCGGGCGACGGGTCTACGGTTTGTTCGACTCGGATCGTCTCGGGTTGGCTTCGGCTGTCGGCGAGGGCCCGGCCGCCGCGTCGGCCGCGCGAACGATCAGGAACCTGCAGGCGAGGTACACGCTTGGGGGGAACGGACGGACACGCATGGTCATACTGAGGGAACGCGAGGGCGCGCAGCCTGACACCACGCCTCCCCTCCCGCCACCGCCCGATCGGGGAGCTGTGGTGCGACGGCTCCGCCTCTTCGCCACCACGGTGGCCGCGCTCGACCTCGTGCTGCTCGTCCTCGCTGGGCTGGGCGCGGCGATCTCTCGGTTCGGCGGTCTCGAGTCGCCGATCGCCGGCGCGTGGCGAGGGGCGAACTTCGGTGGTGTCCCGTACACCGTCGTCGCGGTCGTGCTCGCCCTGACGTGGGTCACCGTCCTCGCCTTCCGGGGGAGCTACTCCACGCGCATCTTCGGTTCCGGCACCGAGGAGTACAAGCTGGTCGTGAGCGGCAGCTTCCTCACCGCCGGAATCGTGGCCATCATCTGCTACCTGGGGAAGATCGACCTGTCGCGAGGCTTCATCGCGACGGCGTTCCCGCTCGGAACCGTCCTCCTCGTCGCCGGTCGGTGGGTCGCCCGCAAGTGGCTGCACGCCCAGCGTCGGCGGAACCGGCTGGTCCATCGCGTCCTGCTGGTCGGCATGCCGGCTGGCGTCGCGGAGCTGCTCGAGATCATTCGGCGTGAGCCGCAGATGGGGTACTCGGTCGTGGGTGCCTGTCTTCCTCGGCTGTCGAAGGACCCCGGTGACGAGGTGGCCGACCAAGGTGTGCCGATTCTCGGCTACCTCGATGACGTGCCCTCCGCTGTCCTGCGGTCGGGAGCCGACACCGTGGTGGTGAGTGCGCTGCCCGGCCGGTCGTCGCGGCTGCTGCGCCGGCTCTCGTGGTCCTTGGAGGGACTGGGCGTCGACCTGGTCGTCGTTCCGAGCCTCACCGACGTCGCCGGTCCGCGCATCCACGTCCGACCCGTCGCCGGGCTTCCCTTGCTGCACGTGGAGGAGCCGGAGTTCACCGGGGCGCGACGGCTGGTCAAGCGCATCTTCGACTGGGTGGGCGCCGCCATCCTGCTCGTGCTCTCCCTGCCGCTCTTCGCCGTGATCGCGATCGCCATCAAGCTCGACGACCGAGGGCCGGTCTTCCTGCGGCAGACCCGAGTCGGCGTCCACGGGAAAGAGTTCCCCTGCTTCAAGTTCCGTTCGATGGTCGTCGACGCGGAGGAGCGGCTGGCGGAGCTGCAGGCGTACAACGAAGTCGACGGCGTGCTGTTCAAGATGAAGAACGATCCGCGGGTCACCCGGGTCGGTCGGGTGATCCGGCGGCTGTCCCTCGATGAGCTCCCGCAGCTGATCAACGTCCTGCGGGGCGAGATGAGCCTCGTCGGGCCGCGCCCGCCGCTCCCGCGGGAAGTGGCGCAGTACGGCGAGGACGTGCGTCGCCGGCTGTTGGTGCGCCCGGGGATCACGGGCCTGTGGCAGGTGTCCGGCCGGTCGAACCTCTCGTGGGACGACTCGGTGCGCCTGGACCTGTACTACGTCGAGAACTGGTCGCTGTCGACGGATCTGGTCATCCTCGCCAAGACGGTAGGGGCGGTGCTCAGCCGCGACGGCGCCTACTAGCGGCCGACGCGGTCGCGCGTCCTCGTCGCGGGTGAGCGCGGCCCGAGCAGGTTGTCGCTGGGTCGGGCTTGAGCACCCGACGACGCCCTGACGACCACTTGAAGGAGGCCGGGAAACCTTTTTCGCCCCAGCGGTCCGGGCGAGAGACGAGGCGGCCGGCGCCTCTCGTGCGCCGGCCGCCGCTCACGCTCAGGACTCAGCGGACGTTCTCGCCCAGCACGTTCTCCTCGGTGCCGTGCTTCTTCAGCCAGTCCTCGATCCGGTCGTGGCGGACGGCCCTCCACAGCGCGTCGCACTTCTCCTTGTCGAGGTAGACGACGGACTGGGAGCCCTCCATCCCGGTGCCCTTGGTCGGTGCCGTCATGAACGTCACGTTGCGCGCCCGGAGGTTCCGCATCTGCAACGCGAGCGAGCGCATCTTGCCCGTGGTGAACTCCTCGTCGACGGAGAGGTTCTGCGTCACCGCGTCGAGCGCTCGACTCAGCTTGACCGGATTGGTGAGGGTGCCGTCGGACAGGGTCTGGCGCATCAGGGACCTGAGGAAGTTCTGCTGGCGGGCGATCCGGTCGAAGTCGCCGCGCTTGAGGTGCTTGCGCTCGCGAACGTAGTCGAGCGCCTCTTCGCCGCTGAGGACGTGGGTTCCGGCCTCGTAGTACTTGCCGCTGGCAAACCTCGTGTCGGTCTTGAAGGTCATCTCGACGCCGCCGAGAGCGTCGGTGAGGGCTTGGAATCCAGTCCAGTCGATCACCGCCAGGTGGTCCATGCGCAGGCCGGTGAGTTCCTCGATGGTCTGGATGTAGAGGGGCGGCCCACCGAAGGAGTAGGCGGCGTTGATCTTGTTCATGCCCCGACCTGGGATGTTGACCCAGGAGTCACGCGGCACCGAGATGAGGTAGGCGCTCTTCCGGTCGCCGGTGATGTGCAGGATCATGATCGTGTCGCTGCGCTGGCCGCCGCGCTTCCACGCGTCACCCTTGCCGGCCCCGGTGGTGCCTCGCCCGTCCGTACGCGCGTCGCTCCCGGCCAGCAGGATGTTGATCGCGTTGGCGCCGGCACCCTTGGGCTTCTTCGGCCGCAGCTCCTCGGGTAGGGGCGCGAAGGCGGGAAGTCGGTTGACCTGGTTACCGAACTTCTCCGAGATGAGGTAACCGGTCAGGACGACGCCGCCGCCCATCATGAGGAAGAGCGAGAGCAGGATCAGCAGCACTGTCGTCGTCCGGCCCCGCTTGCGGCGGTCGGCGCGGGAACCGTCCGGAGGTTGCTCGCTCTCGTCACGGAGGCGGAGCGAGCGGAGCCCTTCGTCAGTGCGGTGGTAGCTCATGTCGTTGATCCCATGGGTCCTCGGCCAGGTACGTCTGCCCCAGCGGACCGCCGTCCACCGGAGGACTGTCCGATCTTTGTTGACGCGCGACGCAGCGCCCCGGTTGTCCGCGCCCTGGCCGACGATTGTCCAGCCCGAGGACTGGACAGCGGCGCGGGCTCGACAGCGCGGAACCGCGGGCGGATAGGCCGCACCTCATCGTAGGCAAAGCCCTCCGCTCGGTTCGGCTTGATCGCCAAGTCCTTCCCGTGACCGAATTGTCCAGGTGCGCACTGGCCGACTGTAGCGGTGGGATGCCGTGGGTGCGTGGCGGGGCACCAGGTGGCTCCGGAGCGTGACGGGATGCGTGGCGCTGGCCGACCCAGTGAGGTACCGGTCACCTCCGTGGGGCGCCGCGGATTCCGCGCAGCACCGTGTCCGCGAGGTCGTCGACGAGGCCGGGCGGGGCCTGGAACGGTTGTGTCGGTTGCTCGACCAGGTGTGCCATGACCAGCTCGTGACAGGCTCCGCTGATGATCGTCGCCGTGACCTCGACGTTGGTGTCACGTCTGACTCGCCCGAGCTCCTGCTCTGCCCGCAGGTAGGCGACCAGTCGCTGCCGCACGGTGGGGGGTTCTCCCGCGGTGAGCGCGGCGAACCGCGCGAGGACCGTCGGCTCCGCGAGGAGTCCGGCGAAGGCGGGCAGGATCGCGGCGTGGAGGGCGAGTCCGTGTGCGATGTGGGCACGGAGGTTGTCCTCGAGGGCGCCGCTGCCGGGTGAGGGCGGCTGCTCGAGCGCGCGTTCGACCGCGAGGACGTGGGCACGCAGCGCGTGCGCGAGGAGTTCCTCCTTGTCGGCGAAGTGGTTGTACAGCACGCCGTCGGCGACCCGGGCTTCCCGGGCGATCCGCCGTACGGTGAGTCCGGCGGCGCCACGCTGGGCGAGGAGGCGGGCCGTGACAGCGATGAGGTGATCACGGAGGTCGACGCCGTCAGCGTCACGGAGGGCGGCGGCTCTCCTAGACGCCATCGCGGCTCACCTCCGGGTTCTCCGTGCTGACCAGCCAGTAGCGGGCGGGGAGCAGGACCCCGCCGGGGGTCGCGTACGGTCCGAGCGCGGCGGTGAGTCTGGCATGGGCCTCACGGTAGGTCAGCTCGGCGTCCTGCTCGACGATGTAGCGGGTGGGTCCGCTGCCCAGGAACGCCTCGGCCGCCTCGTCGACGGTGTGGCCGAAGTGTTGCGCTATCTCGACGGAGTCGATGGAGACGTCGGTGAAGCCGGCGCGCGTGAGAAGAGCCGTGACGTGCGCTGGGTCGGCGAGCGAGAACATCGCGGGCGCCGGGCCGGGATAGGCGTCGACCACGCTGCGACCGACCGGCGGGATACCGAGCAGGGCCGCGACCGGCACCACGTACCACTCGCAGTCCTCGGGGCGCTGGGGGCAGCTGAAGGCCAGGCGTCCTCGTGGCCGGAGGGCGCGCCTGACGTTGGCGAAGGCGGCGACCGGATCGCTGAAGAACATGACGCCGTTCCTGCTGATCGCCGCGTCGAAGCCGCCCGGGGGGAACGCTCGCGTCTGCGCGTCGGCGTGCTCGAAGGCGATGTTGTCCAGCCCGGCCGCCCTCGTGGCTCGACGCGCCTCGTCGAGCATCGGCGCGGAGAGGTCGATGCCGGTGACGTGGCCGTTCCGGGCCCGGCAGGCGGCGAGCCGCGTGGTGCCTCCCGTCCCGCACCCCGATGTCGAGCACACGATCCCGTTCGCCGACCCTGGCGGCGACGAGGAGGTGTCGGCCCAGTTCGAGGTCGTAAGCGTCCTCGTCGCTCGGGCGGCCACGGGCCCAGGCAAGGCCCTCGGCCCCGTTCCACGCCTGGGCTTGGTCGGTGTCCGGGCCCATGGCGTCCTCGCTATGAACGTACGTTCATGAACAAGCGTTCATTCTGGCGGAGAGTCGGCTCCGAGGCAACAGTGGTGAGCAGCCAGCGGGATCCCGAACGAAGCGGGCCCGCCTGACGAGGAGCCCCAGCGGCGCTGGCCACGGCCGAGGCAGGTGCAGGCGAGCCCTACACTCGTGGGGCCCAGTTTCGGTCGGACCTAGACTCGTGGAAATGGTCGAGATGGTCTTCGCGACGGTCCTGCTTCTCCTCGTCGTCGCTGTGGGCGTCGCGGGGGCACTCGCCGTTCGTCGGCTGCTGGTGGGTCGACCGACGGCCAAGGAAGGGGCCTGAGTCGTCATGCCGTTCCAGATCCCGTCCGATCTGCACCCCGACTGCGTGCCCTTGGCGTTCCTCCTCGGGCGCTGGGAGGGTCGTGGGCGCGGGGAGTACCCCACCATCGAGCCGTATGAGTTCGGCCAGGAAGTGATCTTCAGCCACAACGGCAACCCGTTCCTCTACTACACGAGCCGTAGCTGGCTGATCGACGAGGAGGGGACGGCCGTCCGTCCTCTCGCCATGGAGACCGGCTTCTGGCGGCCACAGCCCGAGGGCAAGCTCGAGGTCGTCCTCGTCCACCCCACCGGGGTGGCGGAGGTCTGGTACGGCCGGGTCAACCAGACCAAGATCGAGATGGCGACCGATATCGTTGCCCGCACCCCGACCGCGAAGGACTACTCCGCCGGCCAGCGGCTGTACGGCCTGGTCGAGGGGGCTTTGCTGTGGACGTTCGACATGGCCGCGGAGGGTCACGAGCTTCAGCCGCACCTGTGGGGACGCCTGGAGCGGGCTGAGCCGGCACCTGCATCCTGAGCGAACCTACACTTTCCGTGATGGGTGAGGCACGAGAGCGGCGAGGCGGCGACTCCGCGTCGCGCCACGAGGAGTTGCGCGCGGAGCTCCGATCCAGGGGTTACCGCCTGACGCCGCAACGGCAGCTCGTGCTGGAGGCGGTCGAAGAGCTGCAGCACGCGACTCCCGAGCAGATCCTGCAGGTCGTCCGGCGCAAGGCCCGCGGCGTCAACATCTCCACGGTGTACCGCACCCTCGAGCTCCTGGAGGACCTGGACCTGGTCACCCACACCCACCTGGGCGACCGGGCGCCCACCTACCACTCCACCAGCACGCCGGCGCACGCGCACGCGGTGTGCCGCGCGTGCGGCAGGGTGAGCGAGGTGCCGCCGGAGGCGGTCGAGCGCTTCGCCGCGACGCTGCTGGAACGCTACGGGTTCCGGCTGGACATTCGCCATCTCGCCGTCTTCGGAGAGTGCACCGAATGTCCGCAGGCGCGCAGCGGTGAACAGGCCGTAACCTCGAAGGCGTGACCGCAGGCGAGAGCTACCGGAGTCCGCTTCTCCAGCGCGAGGGCGCCGTGGCAGCCGAGTCGCCCGATGCGGGGGTGGCCGCTCACTACGGGGAGCCGTTGCGGGAGCAGCGCCGCCTCGAGGAGGGCGTGGGCTTCGTCGACTTGTCGCACCGGGGCGTGGTGCGGGTCAGCGGCCCGGACCGGCTCACCTGGCTGCACTCCCTGACGACCCAGCACCTGGAGCAGCTGCCACCCGGCGAGGGGACCACCGCGCTGCTCCTCTCCCCGCACGGCCACGTCGAGCACTGTCTCGCGCTGGTCGACGACGGCTCGGCGGTGTGGATGCACGTCGAGCCCGGCACCGCGCCGCGGCTGGTGGAGTTCCTCGACTCGATGCGGTTCCTCATGCGCGTCGAGGTCGCGGACGTGACCGACGAGATCGCCGTGGTTTGGGAGCCGCGCACCGACGGTCCGACCGACGTGCTGAGCCGCCAGGCGGCGGACACGCTCCGCGGGCGGGACCTGTTCCTGCCTCGTGCCAGGCTCGCGGCGTACGCCGAGCAGGCGGGCCCGCCGGCAGGGCTGTGGGCGTACGAGGCGCGTCGGATCGCGGCGCACATCCCGCGAGCTGGTTTCGAGACCGACCACCGCACCATCCCGAACGAGGTGGGCTGGCTGGACACGGCGGTGCACCTCAACAAGGGGTGCTATCGAGGTCAGGAGACCGTCGCGCGCGTGCACAACCTCGGCCGTCCGCCCCGCCGATTGGTGCTTCTCCACCTCGACGGCTCGGTCGATCGGCTGCCCGGCCACGGCGCGCCGGTCACCCACGAGGGCCGGGACGTCGGTTTCGTCACGAGCAGCGGACGCCACTTCGACTTGGGTCCGGTGGCGTTGGCGCTCATTCGCCGGAGCGTGCCGGTCGAGGCGACGCTGCTGGCCGACGGTGTGGCGGCGGCGCAAGAGGTCGTCGTGCCGCCGGACATCGGCCTGCATGTCCGCCCGAGGCTGCGCGGCTGACGTACAGCCGCGGTCGCGACGACAAGGACCGAGAGCGCCGAGAAGACCCCGAGACGTAAGCCTGGGAGCCTGAGAGGAGAAGACGAGAGCCTCAGAGACGGAGAGGGCCCAGGCGCGACGACAGCGGACTAGAGCAAGACAACAGAGAACAAGCAAGCAAGTGTGTGGGGGGGTGGCACCAGCGTGCCACCCCCCACACTCGTGGTGAGCCACCTTGCCGTACCGCGGCTTCCTCTCACCGCGGTCGTGGACTCACTGGGGATTGATTCCCGCGTAGGCTCGGCCGATCTCGATCTTCGAGCCGGTCGGGAGGCCCAGGATGTCGTCCTGGACGACGACCTCGACCATGGTCACCTCCACGGTCGTGGCGGTCTTGCGGACCTTGTTGAGGGTGACCTGCGCGATGCCGAGGTCGATCTTGGTGTTCGGCGCCACGTCCGCGTCGAGGACCGGCTGGCCCTGCACCTTGAGCCCGACGAACTTCGTGCCTTCCGTGGACAGCTGGACGGGACCGTTGCCGGTGCGCTGGGCCTGCGCGACCGCGCGGAGAGCTTCGACAGTGATGGCGCCGTCGAGGAGGTCGAGTTTGGCGGTGTCGTTGACCACTCGGCTGGTCGAGACGCTGCCCTTGGTGACGCCGACGGCGTGGGTGCGCGCCGCACCGCCTTCGAGGAGACCGTCGATGTCGAGGGCGGCGATGGAGTTGGTGGTCTCACCGCCCAGGCAGCGCACCTTGGCCAGCGCGGTGGGGCCGGACGACAGCATGCCGTCGAGGGCGTTGATGCGAGTCGCGAAGCCCTGGCCCTTGAAGTAGCCGGACATCGGCTTGGTGATGACCGCCTTGGAGTTGCCGACCCGCAGCGTGGTCCCCGCCTTGGGCAGCCACGGGTTGTTCGGCAGCAGCGAGACCACGAGCGCCGTCGTGATCGCCTCGAACTCCGTTCCGGAGTTCTTCTGGTACTGCTTGTTCAGCTCGACGGCCCCGACCGTGCCGAGCCCAGGCAGCTTCAACTCGATCTTGGTGTTCGGCTTGGGCCGGAGCGGGATCCGGACGCCGAGGATCTGCAGGTCGGCGAGGGTCGCGCTCTGCTCGGTACGGAACTGTGTGCCGTCCCAGGTCACCTTCGTCGAGGAGGTGATGCCGTCGACGGTGATGGCTCCGCCGAGCAGGTTGGCCTTGGCCGTCTCGGACGTCGCGAGCGACGACCGGAGGTTGCCCGACTCGATCGACCGGACCTCCGTCACGGTGGCGCCGATGGTCCCGAGGCCCTTCACCTTGACGTCCGCTGTGTGGTTGCGGAACACCAGGCCGGGCTTGGTGCCGCACGCCATCTCGGTGTAGGCGGTGGGTCCGGACACCAGGGAGCGGTCGGAGGTGAAGGCGTAGGTGCCGTACGCCTGAGCGGCGTAGCCCACCTGCGCCGGTTGAGCCTGTGCGGGCGTGGTCGCGACGAGTGCGGCGGCTGCGGCCGCGCCCGCGGCGATGGCCGCCACGCCTCGTCGCAGGAATGTGGTCGGGTGCATCCAGTCCCCTTTGAGGATCACGGTCATTGCAGCTAGGAGTCACACGGCGATCACACGTCGTGTGTACCTACGGGCAGCATGGTGCCCGGTTTCTCCCAGTCTGACACGGTTTGTCGGGCAATGGGGCGAAGAGATACCTCTTTGTGATCTAACGATCACGTCACGTCGCAACGGACGAAGCCCGACCTTACTACGGAAGGGGTTCGAAAAGGCACGAAGGGTGACGTTTGGTCGGTGGTGTCGCGCGCCGAGGAGAGGGGCGGCCGGCGGGCTCGTCGACGTCTCGGGGCACGGCGTCTCCGGGAACGACGTCTCAGGGAACGTAGTCGGGCAGCCGGTGGCCGAGGCCCAGCAGTTCCTCGATCGCCGCCACACAGCGCTCGGCGGCCTTGCCGTCGCCGTACGGATTCACCGCGGAGGCCATCTCGGCGTACGCCCGCTCGTCGTCCAGTAGCTGTGCCAGGGCGTCGCGAACGACGGGCCGTCGCGTCCCGACCAGGCGGACCGTGCCGGCCTCGACCGCCTCGGTGCGCTCGGTGTTGTCCCGGAGGACGAGGACCGGGCGCCCCAGGCTCGGTGCCTCCTCCTGGATTCCGCCGGAGTCGGTGACCACGAGGTAGCACTCGCTGAGCAGCCGCGCGAACTCGGCGTAAGGCAGTGGCTCGGTGAGGTGGACGCGTGGCTGATCGGCCAGCTCGGCCACCACCACCTCCCGGACGATCGGGTTGCGATGCATCGGCACCACGACCTCGACGTCGGGACGATCCTTGATGACGTCGAGGATGGCGCGGAGCGCCTCGCGCATCGGCTCGCCCCACGACTCGCGGCGGTGCGTCGTCACCACGATGACGCGACGTCCGCGTCGCAGCACCTCGGCGAGCTCCGGGTCGGAGTACGGCTGCCGTCGGTCGACGACGGTGCAGAGCGCGTCGATAACGGTGTTGCCGGTCACCGCGATCGCCGACGGCGGAACACCGGCTGCCACGAGCCGGTCGCGATTGGCGACCGTGGGCGCGAGGTGCAACGACGCCAGCTCGGTCGTCAGGCGACGGTTGATCTCCTCCGGGAACGGCGAGTAGCGGTCGTCGGTGCGCAGGCCCGCCTCGACGTGGACGACGGGAACACGCTCGTAGAACGCCGCCAGCGCCCCGGCGAAGGTCGTGGTCGTGTCGCCCTGGACCACCACCGCGTCCGGCGCGACCTTCCGGACCAGCGAGTTGATGCCCTCGAGCGCCCGGACGGTGATCTCGGTCAACGTCTGTCGCTCGGTGAGGATGGCCAGGTCGTGGTCGGGTCGGATGCCGAAGAACTCGTGGACCTGGTCGAGCATCTCTCGGTGCTGGCCGGTCACCGCGACGATCGGCTCGAGCGTCGTACGCTCGCGCAGCGCGGCGACCACGGGAGCCATCTTGACGGCCTCCGGACGTGTGCCGTAGACCACCATGACCCGGGGCACGACTGACTCGATTCCCTTCGACGTCCGTTGCTCGGCGGTCGCTGCGTCGTTGTGCTCATCGGGGCGCCCGTCGCGTGGCGACCGCATGTTGGCGCACAGCAGGCTAACGGGTGAGTGGTGGCGCGACGCTCCCGGAATGCCCCCAAGCGAGGAGTCAGTCCAAGACGGCGGAGGGGATCCTTTGGCGGTTCGGCTGCGCACCATCGGCACAGTGGCGGTGGGAGTCCTCGTCGCCCTCGACATCGTGCTGGTGACGCTCGCGTTCCGGCACGTGCGGCCAAGCAGCGGCGTCTCGACTCCGGTGGCCGAGGCCCGCACGCCGCGCGCGACGCCCACGCGCGTCGCCACCCAACCCTCCGTCACGCCATCTGCCACGCCGTCCCATCCCGCCACGCCCAGCGCGACGGCGCAAGCCTCGAGCCGGCCCACCGTGCCCGACCTGCGCGCGAGTCGAACTCTGGTCGACATCGGCGCCGGCGCTGCGGTGGTCCGCGCCCGCACCGGCACGTGCGGTCACGGTGGGGCCACGGTCGAGCTGTCGCTGAACGGCGGCGAGACTTTCGTGCCCAGTGACGTGCCCTCCGCGGCGGTGATCCTGCGGGCTGGCTCCGTCGACGCGGACCGCGCCTGGCTCGTCGGCATGGATGCCGACTGCACGACCGTGACCACTTACACGACGAGCAACGGCGGGGGAGCCTGGAGCGAGGCGAGGGGCTCTGGCGGCAACTGGCATCGCCTCCCCCAGGCGGGACCTCGGCTGCAAGCGCCCAGTGGGCCGACGACCGTCCCCTGCCCCAGGGGTGAGGTCGTCGTCGGGATCAGCGAACTCGACGAGGACCGCGCCTACGTCTCCTGCAGCGGTGGCGCCATCTTCGCCACCGCCAACGGCGGCGCGTCGTGGGCGGAGCGCGGCACGCTGCCCGGCGTCCTCGACCTCGACTTCGTCGACGACTCTCGCGCGCTCGCCGTGCGCACGGACGACGACACGTGCGAGGGCGTGACGGTGCTCGCCACCGCCGACGGCGGAGCGACCTGGACGCCTCGAGCCTGCGTCGAGACCGACGAGGAGGCTCTCCCGGTCGTCTCCGCCGACGGCGACCGGGCCTACCTCGGTGTGGGCGACGCCCTGTGGTTCAGCGAGGACGCGGGCGGTTCCTGGCAGCGGCGCGCGTGACGAGCGCTCACGTCCCGACGGCCACCTGCCCGCAACAGTCGCGTACGTCAGGCCATCGCGTTCTCCCGGGAACGCGAGGCACGGCGGCGACCGCGCTCCACGGCGTAGCCATAGCCGTACCCGTAGCCGTAGGTGTAGGCGTCCGGTCCCTTGGCCGGCGCCATGGTGAGAACCGTGCCGAGGAGTCGAGCGTCGACCTTGGCCAGGTTGTCAACCGCCTGCCGGACCTGGTCGACGCTGGTCTTGCCATGGCGGACGACGAGGACGGCGCCGTCGGACATCCGGGCCAGCAGCGCGCCGTCGGTGACCGGGAGCAGAGGTGGCGCGTCGATGAGCACGACGTCGGCGCGCCGATCGAGCTCACCGAGCAGAAGCTCCATCGCCCGGGACTGCAGCAGCTCGCTGGGGTTGGGCGGCAACGGGCCACTGGTGAGGACCTCGAGGGGAAGGTCGCCCCACGGCTGGAGCGCGTCCTCCGGGGCCACTCGACCGACGAGGACGCTCGTCAGCCCGACCGCGCCCTCCAGGCCGAGGTACTCCGCGAGCTGCGGGCGCCTGATGTCGCCCTCCACGAGGACGACGCGCTGACCGGCTTGCGCGAGGATGAGCCCGAGGTTGCACGCGGTCGTCGTCTTCCCCTCGGAGGGCACCGCGCTCGTCACGACGATGCGCTTGGGATGGCGGTCGACGTTGACGAACTGGAGATTGGTGCGGAGCTGGCGGAGCGCCTCAGCCCGTGGCGAGCCGGGCTCGATGTGGACGACGAGCGGGTTGGCCCTGGCGTCAGGGTCGTGAGGGATCACGCCGAGGTTCGGCGTCTCGGTCACGGCGCTCAGCGCCTCAGCCGACTTGACACTGGTGTCGAGGACCTCGCGCATGAGGGCGAGGCCGACACCGACGACCAGACCGGCGAGCAGGCCGAGCCCCAGAGTGCGCGGCGGGTTCGGCGACACCGGGGAGGTCGGCAAGGTCGGCGAGTCGACCATCGTGGTCCGGACCGGCGACGGCGCGTCCTTGCTCGGTCGCTCCAGCTCCTGGATGAACGCGGCGAAGTGCTTGGCGACCGCGCCCGCCAACTGCTGGGCCCGCGCGGGCGCGGTGTCGGTGACCGTGATCTCCAAGAGCACGGTCTGCGGTATCACCCGAGCGCTGATCCGCGTCCCGAGCGACGCGGGCGACATCGACAGACCCAGGTCCTCGACCACGGCGCGGGTCACCGCTTCGCCGCGCACGAGGTCGGCGTAGGAGGCGGCGCGCTGCTGGGAGAACAGCCCTCCCTGGTAGGCGCTTGCCGCGTCGTGGGATGGCGCGACGCTCACGAACAGGGTGACCTTCGACGCGTACGTGGGCGTCGCGCGCAGCACCATGAGGGCCGAGACCGCGACGGTCACGGTCACGCACAGCATGACGAGAATCCCGTGCTTACGGATCGTCTGGAGATACTCACGCAGCTCCACGGGGCCGACCTTCCTGGCTGACGGCTACTTCGCTCGATTTCCGACCCATTCGCCCCATTCGCCCCGGCAAAGAGTCTCGCATGGTATGACCCGGGCGATCCGACCCAAACCTCCGGTAGGGTCCCTTGTCGCGAAAGATTCGGGTTCGGCGAGAGAGGGGCGATGGCCTCGTGTCCGAGCGCCTCAGCGGCTCGGTGAGGCGGGTGCCGTGGTCGAGGGCCGGCTTCGTGGTCAACGACCTCGCGGCGTGGGCGGTGTCACTCGCGTTGGCGACCGTTCTGCGCTACGACGGTGCGTTCGACCGGCTCGACCCGCGCGGTCTGCTGATCGTCGTCGGTGTCGCGGTGGCGTTGCAGCTGGTCCTCGGCTTGGCAGCCAAGCTGTACCAGGGCGGCTACCCCGTGGGGAGCTTCGACGAGGTGGTGATGCTCGCCGCCGTCGGGCTGAGCATCGGCGCCTGCCTCCTCGTACTCGACCTGCTCGCGGTTCCTACCCGGTTCGTGCCGCTGAGCGTGCCGTTCGGCGGCACGTTCGCGGCGGTCATGGGCATGGTGACGGCTCGGGCCGTCATCCGCACTCTGCGCGAGGGGACGGCCCGCCCGACCGGTGGTGCCCGCACCCTGGTCTTCGGCGCGGGTGACGGTGGTCAGCAGCTCGTGCGGTCGATGCTGACCGATCCGGAAAGCCCGTACCTGCCGGTTGGGCTGATCGACGACGACCCGAACAAGCGGCACTTGCGGATCAGCGGAGTCCGTGTCCTCGGCACTCGACACGACCTGGCTCGGATCGCTCGTGAGGTGGGAGCCGAGGTCCTGGTCGTGGCCATCCCGAGTGGCGAGGCGCCGCTGTACCGCGAGGTCGGCCGAGAGGCCCGGCGGTGTGGACTGGAGGTGAAGGTCCTGCCGCGGCTCAGCGAGCTGCTCGCGCCCAGCCGCATCTCCATTCGCGACGTTCGAGACATCGACGTGACCGACCTGCTCGGTCGGCACCAGATCGACACCGACATCCAGGCCATCGCCGGCTACCTCACCGGTCGGCGCGTGCTGGTGACCGGCGCGGGCGGTTCCATCGGCGCCGAGCTGTGTCGCCAGATCTCGCGGTTCGATCCCGCCGAGCTGATGATGCTCGACCGCGATGAGTCGGCGCTGCACGCGGTGCAGCTCTCGCTCACCGGACGCGCCCTGCTCGACACCGGCGAGGTCATCCTCGCCGACATCCGCGACCGCGACCGCATTCTGTCGCTGTTCGAGGAACGCAGGCCGGAGGTCGTCTTCCACGCCGCGGCGCTCAAGCACCTGCCGATGCTGGAGCAGTATCCCGAGGAGGGCTTCAAGACGAACGTGCTCGGCAGCATCCATGTGCTGGAGGCGGCCGCGAAGACCGGTGTCGAGCGCTTCGTCAACATCTCGACCGACAAGGCCGCGAACCCCACGAGCGTGCTGGGGCGCAGCAAGCGGATCGCCGAGCGGCTGACGGCCTACTACGCGCGCCTGACCGGAAACACCTACCTCAGCGTGCGCTTCGGCAACGTCCTCGGCAGTCGCGGGTCGGTGCTCACCGCGTTCGCCAAGCAGATCGCCGAGGGTGGGCCGGTCACCGTGACGCACCCGGAGGTGACCCGGTACTTCATGACCATCCCCGAGGCGGTCCAGCTGGTCATCCAGGCCGCGGCGATCGGTCGTGGCGGTGAGGTGCTCATCCTCGACATGGGTGAGCCGGTGCGCATCGTCGACGTCGCCCGTCAGCTCATCGAGATGGCCAACGAGGACGTCGAGATCGTGTTCACCGGTCTGCGGCCGGGTGAGAAGCTCCACGAGGAGCTGCTCGGCGAGGGGGAGACCGACCGGCGTCCGCACCACCCGCTGATCTCGCACGCCGAGGTTCCCGAGCTGTCTCCGGACCAGGTGGAGCTGGCCGACGTCATCGGGACAAAACGTAAAGACCTGCTAGATTGCGCCGACGGACGACCGGTGGATCCCGTCGATGTCAGCTCGTCGCGCTGAGACCGCTCGGGTGCGCAGTGCCTTGGCTCGGTGGGATCGCACGGCTCGGTCCGACGGCGTGACCTGCCGCCTCCACGTTCAGGTTGCTGGGACAAGATGACTGCGAGTGCCACTTCGACCAACCCGAGCCCGGGCACCCGGAAGGCTGTCCACGTATCGGTCGTCCATCCCTCGACCGACATCCGCATCTTCCACAAGCAGTGTCGCTCGCTCGCGGCGGCCGGCTACGACGTCACGCTCTTCGCGCGCGCCGAGGGGCCCTACGAGGAGGACGGTGTCCGGGTCGTCCCGGTGCCGCGGCCGCGTTCCCGGGCGGCCCGGATGACGGTCGGTGTGTGGAGCCTGCTGCGGCCCTTGCTGGCCGAGCGCGCCGACATCTACCACCTCCACGACCCTGAGCTCATTCCGCTGGGGATAGCGCTGCGGGCCCGTGGACACCACGTGGTGTTCGACGCGCACGAGCCGCTGCCGTCGCAGGTCATGGGGAAGCACTACATCCCGCGCCCGCTGCGACCGGCGGTGGCGTGGGGAACGCGGCTCCTCGGCCGGATCGCTGGTCGTGTCCTCAGTGCTGTCGTGGCCGCGTCGCCGCTCGTCGCCGACGTCTACGCCCACGCGCGGCGCATGGTCATCGTCAACAACTTCCCGATCCTCGACGACAGCGGCGTCGACATCCCGTACGACGAGCGTCCTCGCGGGTTGGTCTACGTCGGCGCGATCACCGAGCTGCGCGGCCTGCCGAGCATGCTCGAAGCGGCCAAGGCGGCCTACGCCGCGCACGGCGAGAAGCTCACGCTCATCGGACCGTTCCAGCCGCCCGAGCTGCAGGAGCGCCTGTCCGATCCGGACGTCGCGGCGGCGGTCGACTACGTGGGCGTCCAGCGACCGGCAGATGCCCGGCGACTGGTGGCCGAGGCGAAGGTGGGCCTCATGGTGCAGGTGGGGCCCAAGGCGTACGAGAACAATCTGCCGACGAAGATCTTCGAGTACATGGCCGAGGGTGTGCCCGTGGTGGCCTCGCACTTCCCGCTGTGGCGGCAGATCGTCGAGGACGTCGGCGCGGGTGTCGTCGTGCCTCCCGAGGACGCCCAGGCGGTGGCCGAGGCCGTGTGCAGCCTGTTGGCCGACCCCGAGCGGGCCCGCGCGATGGGGGAACGGGGACGCAAGGCGGTCCACGAGAAGTACTCCTGGGAGGCCGAGGCGCGCACGCTGCTCTCCCTCTACGAGAGTCTCCTGGCGGGAGAGTCCCCCACCCACGCGCCATGACACTGGTGGGCATCCGACGGGTCGCGCGTGCGGCGAAACCAGGCGGCGCGCGACGCGGCGTCGTCGAGATCGTGCTCGGCACGGTCGTCGGGCAAGGGTTGCTCGTCGCCGTCTCGCCCCTGCTGTCCCGGCTCTACGCCCCGGGTGACTTCGCCGTCCTACAGATCTTCACCGGAGTCGTGGCGACCTGCGCCGTGCTCGCCAGCCTGCGGCTCGAGCTGGCGATCCCACTGGCCAAGGACGCCCACGAGACGCGCGCTGTGCTGCGCGCGGGCCTTCTCGGCACGGTCGTCGTCGCCGTCCTCATCTGGGTCGTGGGTGCGGCGACCGCGGACCTGTGGGCGACCAGCGAGACCTGGGCGACGCTCGCGGACCTGTGGTGGCTGGTGCCGGTGACGGTGGCGGCCATCGCGGTCTTCCAACTCATCAGCGCGGTGCTGGTGCGCGCCGAGCGCTACCGCGACCTCGCCGGCCGCAACGCCGCCCAAGGAATCGGCACCACACTCACCCAGCTCGGTCTCGGCGCACTGGGCATGCGGCCGCTCGGGCTCCTCCTCGGAATGAGCCTGGGCCGGCTGGCGGGCTTGGCGTCCATCGCCCGCCGGCCACTGATCGAGCAGGATGACGAGCCACGCCGTCCGGTCACTGTGCGTGACGTGGGCGCGGCGTTGGCGCGGTTCCGGCGGTTCCCGCTCGTCACCACCTGGACGGCGCTGCTCAACAACATCGGTCAGTACGCGCCGTACGTCGTCTTCGCGCTGGCGTTCGGACCCGACCCCACAGGATGGCTGGCGTTCACCACTCGACTGCTCGCGCTTCCGGTCACCGTCGTAGGGCAGGCCGTCGCGCAGGTGTTCCTGGGCCGCGGCGCGACCGCGCGACGAGAGAACTCCGGGCGGCTCCCTCAGCTGACCTGGCTCGCCGTCCGCAGGCTCGCCCTGCTCGGCGCGGGGCCGGTGGTGGTGCTCGCCGCGTTCGGCCCCTGGCTGTTCACGTGGGTCTTCGGCGCGCAGTGGGAACGCGCCGGCACCTACGCGCAGGTGTTGGCGGTGGCGTTCCTCCTGCAGTTCGTCGCCAGCCCGGTCTCGAACGTCTTCAACCTCGTCGGTCGCCAAGGTGTGGCGCTGGTCTGGGAAGCTGTGCGACTGGTGGTCGTGGTCGTCGCGCCACTGATCGTCGCGTGGATGGGAGGATCGGACGTGGCGGGAGTCGCCGCCTACGCGGGTGCTCTGGGCTTCTCCTACGCTGGGGTGCTCCTGCTCGTTCGGTGGGTGCTCCGCCGTGCGTAGGGTGAGCCCGCCGCCGCAGATGACCCGGCTGCGTTGGAGAGGCGTCGGCTGGCTGGTCGGCTATGCCGTCGCGCTCGGGCTCGCGCACGCCCTGGTCATCGCGCCGGCGTTCGGCTACATGGGCTTCGAGAACGTCCCACCCAACATCCTCGTGGCCATCGTGCTGGTGCCGACGTACGTCGTGTGCGCTCGGCGCTTGCCCGTCTCCTGGGAGCGGCCCTCGGCGGTCATCTACTGGATGCTGTTCCTGCTCGTCGTCGCGCCGGTGCACGTCATCGTCGTGTTCACCAGCGAGCTCACCGCCGAGCTCTGGCTCATGGTGGGCGCCGTCGCCGCCGCGTTCTGGCTGTTGGGCTTCATCTACTCGGTCCCGCTCCCCTCGCCGCATCGACGCAGGCCGTCGCCCAGGGTGTACTGGCTGGCGTTCAGCCTGCTGTGGTTGGCGCTCGTCGGCACCGTGATCTCCTACTACGGCCTGCAGTTCCGGTTCGTGGCGCTGTCGGAGATCTATGAGGTCCGCGACACGTACCGGGACTCGTTCGAGTACGTGCCGCGGGTCGCGCGCTACGCCATCACGTGGCTCGGCAACGCGATCGCGCCGATCGCCATCGGGCGCGGGCTGGTCACCCGCCGCTGGCTGTGGGTGGTGCTCGGTGTGGTTACCGAGCTGTTCCTGGTGTCCATCACCGGCTTCAAGCAGATGCTGTTCGCCTCCGCTCTGGTCGTCGCGGTCGTGGTCTTGGTGCGGGCCACGGACGTCAAGCGGGTCGGCGAACGCGTCGTCGTGCTCGCGACGACGGGCATCGTCCTCGTCACCATGCTCGACTTCCTGCGTGGCGCGACGTCGCTCACCACGATCGCGGTGCGCAGGTTGATCCTGACGGCCGGCATCAACACGAAGTACTACTTCGACTTCTTCACCGACCACCCGTTCGTGTACATGGGGCACGGCCTCTTCAAGCGGTGGGTGGAGTACTCCTACCACCTGCCGCCGCCGTTCCTCATCGGCGAGGTCTACTTCGGTGACGCCAACCTCAGCGCGAACGCCAACATCTGGGCTGACGCCTACGCCAACTTCGGGCTGGTCGGTGTCTTCGGCTACACCGCGGTGCTCGCCGTGGCGTTGCTCTTCGTCGACACCGTCGCCCAAGGCGTCACGAGAGGCCTCGCCGTCGCGGGCCTGGCACAGTCGGCGTTCAGCCTCTCCAACACGGCGCTGCCGACCGTCTTCCTCACCCATGGCATGCTGCTGGCGATCGTCCTCATCGCCTTCATGCCCACGGAGTCCTCGTCGGGCGAGGACGGCTGGCGGTGGGGACGTCTTTTCGTTCGGCGACGTTCGACCGCGGACGTGCAGGACGCGGTGGCGTCGTCCGATCAGGCGACCGGTCGTCCTGAGACCAGTCGCCCCGACCCAGCAAGCCGTCCTGACCCAGTAAGCAGTCCTGACACAGTAAGCAGTCCTGACACAGCGCGTCCTCACACAGCAAGCCGTCCCAACACAGGAAGCGAGCAGGATCCGTGAGCCAGTCTCGCCTCAGACACGTGCTCGTCCTCAACCAGTTCGCCCTGCCGCGGACGGAGGGCGGAGGGACCCGTCACGTCGAGCTGTTCGGTCGCCTGCGGGGATGGACCTCGCTGATCGTGGCCGGCAACCGCAACAACTACACCCGTCGGAAGTACCACCACCGCGCCCCCGGCTTCGTCACGGTGCCGGTCACCTCGTACGAGGGCAACGGCCCCAAGCGCATCCTCAACTGGCTGTCCTACACCGTCGGAGCCATCTGGGTGGGTCTCCGGCAGCGGCACGTCGACCTCGTCTACGCCTCCAGCCCGCACCTGCTCACCCCGCTGGCCGGTTGGTTCCTCGCCAAGGTGCGGCGAGTACCGCTCGTCGTGGAGATCCGCGACCTGTGGCCGCGGTCGTTGGTGGAGTTCGGCTTCCTCCGGGAGGGGTCACGCCTGCATCGTGTGTTGACGGCTGTCGAGGGCTTCGTCTACCGCCAGGCCGCCCGGATCGTCGTCGTGACGACGGGATGGGAGGACCACTTTGCGTCGTTCGGTCTCCCCCCGGAGAAGATCGTCGTCGTCACCAACGGCGCGGAACCCGAGGACTTCGTCCCGACCGTGGACAGGGACACCGCGCGTCGCGAGCTCGACGTCGACGGCACCGTGCTGGTCTTCGCCGGCGCCCACGGCCCCAAGGACGGTCTCGACGTCGTCCTGGACGCCGCGGCGCTCGTGCCGAACGCCACGTTCCTGTTGGTCGGCGACGGGTTGGAGAAGAAGCGGCTCCAGCAGCGGGCCCGTGACGAGGGTCTGAAGAACGTGCGCTTCCTCGACCCCAGGCCCAAGGAGCGACTGGCGGACCTGTTCGTGGCCTGCGACGTCGGCTTGCACATCGTCGCGCCGGTCGAGCTGTTCCAGAAGGCGATGAGCCCCAACAAGCTCTACGACTACATGGCCGCCGGTCTGCCCGTCATCACCAACGCGGGTGGGGCGATGGAACGGCTCGTGCTCGAAGCCGGTTGCGGGCTCAGCGCGTTCGCCCGACCTGGCTCGGACCCGGCTCGGGTGCTCGCGGACTGCGTCGAGCAGCTCGCTGATCAGCCTGTGGATGAACGGGCGGCCATCGGACGCCGTGGCCGCGATTATGTGGAGAGGAACGCGTCGCGGACGGTGATGGCGGCCCGGCTCGAGGACGTTCTCGACGCCGCGACGCGGTGATGGCTGACCGGCGCGGGGAGACGGAGGACGAACGCGTGGGGCGAAGGAGACGGGGGGCTGTCGCTGCCGTCCTCGCGGCCACCCTCTGTCTGAGCACGGCGTGCGCCGACGCCTCGCGGGTTCAGCAGAGCATTCGCGCGCGCGGACTGTCGTCCACCGCGTCGCGGCCGCCGATCGACCGGCCGTTCCCCAAGGTGACTCCGTCGCCGCTGCCGCCCCAGCCGGTCAACGCTGGCTTCGAGCTCGGCGGAGACGGTCCGTGCCCACCCCGATGGAGCTGTGACCGTGAGGGACAACCGTCGGCGACCGTCAGCGACGACGTTCCCTACAGCGGGAAGCGAGCGCTCCGGGTGACGTCTCGCGCCCCCGAGGATCGCTTCACCTTGCGCAGCGGCCGGCTCCCCGCGCTGCCCGAACGCACCTACACGGCGACGTTCTGGCGCCGCTCGTCAACCGCGGGCCCGGACGGTGGGGAGTCGGTGCGGTTGGCCTTCTACGACCAGCGCCGCCGGCTGCTCGGCTCCCAGAGCAACCGCACGGGCACACCGGAAAAGGACACGTGGGAGGCGGTCTCGGTCCACGCCGACGCGCCTGCCGGCACCGTCTGGGTGGAGGTGGAGATCTCGGTGACCGGCGCGGCGCGGACCGTCTGGCTCGACTCCGTCTCTCTCCGCCACAGTCCCATCCTGGAGGTGTGGGGCGGGACCGGCGTGCACCGTGGACGACGCGCCGACACCTTGTCGTTCCAGCTCACCACCCCGACGCCCGGCGGGGTGTACATCGGGACCATCGACGCCTTCGGGCAGCGGCTGCGGGTGAGCGGTCCGCGCCGGATGGAGAGCGAGCGGGGCGGCATGCTGGCGTACTCGCTGCAAGGCTCGGCGCGCTTCGACCCCTCGACGGAGACCATCCTGATCGAGCCGGGTGAGCCGGCGACGATCGAGGTGAGGGGACGTTTCACCCCCACGCCCGGCACCGGCTTCCCGCGGGCGACCCTGCGGGATCCCGTCGCCCAGGCGACGTTCGTCGTCTTCGTGGCGGCGCGGAACTACGACAACGGTGACGCGACGGCGCAGCTCCCCGACCGCCACGAGGTCCAGGCGGCGGTGGAGCGGGTCGCCGCGTACCTGCGGGGGCGGATGACGAAGAGCGGCGGATGGGCGGTCGCTCATCCGTACTGGCCGGGCCAGCTCCGGGAAGACCCTCAGGCGATCGCGTTCCTGGTGCAGGGCTACCTCAAGCGCGCCCGAGCCACGGACGATCCGGCCGACGCCGCGATGGCCAGGCGCGGACTGGACTGGCTGGTGCGCCACCAGCGCAAGGACGGCGGCTTCGGGCTGCCGTGGGCGTTCGGGTCACGTCAGGGCCACTTCAGCGAGCGCGCCCACTACCACGGCCGCGGCTACACCCACGCCGAAGGGGAGCCGCTCGCCGTCGTCACGATCGCGGCTGCCAGCGCGCTCTTGGAAGGCTTCAAGGTCTTCGGCGACTCCCGCTACCTGGCCGCGGCCTTGCGCGCCAAGGACTACTTGCTCGCTGGCCCGAACGGCTTCCAGTGGCTTGACGCCGAGAAGACCCGCGGCAGCATCCCGTACTGCAACCTGGAGCCCGTCCTCCCACGCGACGACCCTCGGGTACGAACCCACGACGTCCTGCCGGCGGTCCGGAACACCTCCGTCGAGGTCTACAACATCGACGGGGCGGCGCTGTCGTTCCTCACCGCGTTGTACGTCGAGACCGGTGACGAGCGGCTGCTCACCTACGGTGACGCCATCGCCACCAACCTCGCGCAGCGGATACGACCCGACGGCATGACCCCGTACGCCTGGTTCAAGCCCTCCCCGCACTCCGGTGGCTACGTCAACATCACGCTGTCCGGACTCCTGGAGTACGGCGAGATGCGCGGCCGCGAGGACTGGGTCGCTCAGGCTGGTCGAGGCTTCAGCTGGATGGCGAACCACGCGCGCGGCGACCTGATCCCCACGGAGGGCTACGCCTCGGTCTACGGGCTCAACCTGTCGCTCGACGTCGCCCGGTACGTTTCCACCGCGCTGAAGCGGCAGAAGCCGGACGGGTCGTTCAGCGGCGGGACAACGACCCGCTACGACGCCGTCATGTTCGCGATCCTGTCCGACCTGCTGCTGTCCATGGGGGAATGACGTAAGGGAGGTTCGCTCCGATGTCCCCGTCTGGTCCTGCCGCGTCGGCTCTGGCCGTCGACGGTGGCCCGCCCGTCCGCACCGAGCCTTTCCCACCCTGGCCGTTCATCGCCGACGACGAGATCGCGGCCGCCGTCGAGGTGCTGCGGTCTGGCCGGATCAACTACTGGACCGGTGAGGAGGGCCGGGCGTTCGAGCGCGAGTTCGCCGCGGCCATCGGCGCGGCGCACGCCGTCGCGGTGAGCAACGGCACGGTGGCGCTCGAGCTGGCCTTGCGGGCGGTGGGGGTCGGCCCCGGCGACGAGGTGGTCGTTCCCGCCCGCACGTTCGTCGCGACCGCGAGCGCGGCGGTCGCCCTGGGTGCTCGGCCGGTCGTGGCGGATATCGATCCCGTGACACAGACGCTCACCGCGGACACGGTCCGGGCCGTTCTCACGCCGAGGACTCGCGCGATCGTTCCGGTCCACCTCGGCGGTTGGCCCGCGCCGATGCCTGAGCTGCTCGCGCTCGCGGACGAGCACGGTCTCGTCGTGGTGGAGGACTGCGCCCAGGCACACGGGGCAACGCTCGACGGCCGGTCGGTGGGCACCTTCGGACACGCCGCCGCCTGGTCCTTCTGCCAGGACAAGATCCTCACCACCGCCGGCGAGGGCGGCATGGTGACGACGAACGACGAGGCGGTCTGGCGCGCGGTCTGGGAGTACAAGGACCACGGCAAGAGCTACGACGCGGTCTACCACCGCGCGCACCCGCCGGGGTTCCGTTGGCTCCACGAGTCGTTCGGCACCAACGCTCGCATGACGGAGGTGCAGGCGGCGCTGGGCCGTCGGGCGCTGGCCAAGCTACCCGAGTGGACGCGGCGGCGCCGCCACAACGCGGCCATCCTCGACGACGGGCTGGCCGACGTCCCAGGCCTGCGCGTCGTCGTCCCGCCACCGAACGTGGGCCACGCCTACTACAAGTACTACGTCTTCGTGGAGCCGGAGCGACTGGCGCCGGGCTGGGACCGGGACCGGATCATGACCGCGGTCGAGGCGGAGGGCGTGCCGTGCTTCCAGGGCGCGTGCGCCGAGATCTACCTCGAGAAGGCGTTCGACGTCGTGGGCCGGCCGGCGGAGCGACGTCCCGTCGCGCGCAAGCTGGGCGAGACGTCGCTGATGTTGCTCGTGCACCCCACGTTGGACGACGACGCGATGAAGGACACCGTCGCGGCCCTCACCAAGGTGATGACCGTTGCCACCCGGTCATAGCGGACTTCGTTACCCTGAACGCCCATGACCGCCCTCTCCTCCGGCTTCGTGGCGGCGAGCGCCGACGTCGACGAGCGTGCCGTCCTGGGCGCCGGCTCGTCGGTGTGGCACCTGGCCCAGATCCGCGAGAACGCGGTTCTCGGACCCGGGTGCGTGGTGGGTCGGGGCGCCTACATCGGTGCGGGCGTTCGGATCGGGGCCAACGTCAAGATCCAGAACTACGCCCTGGTCTACGAGCCGGCTGTCCTGGAGGACGGCGTCTTCGTCGGACCCGCGGCGGTGCTCACCAACGACGAGTACCCCCGGGCGGTCGACCCGTCGGGCGCGCTGAAGCGAGCCGGTGACTGGGAACCCGTCGGCGTGACGGTTCGGGAGGGCGCCTCGCTCGGCGCCCGGTCCGTGTGCGTGGCCCCGGTGACGGTGGGGCGGTGGGCACTCGTGGCCGCGGGTGCGGTGGTGACCAAGGACGTCCCCGACTTCGCGCTCGTGGCGGGTGTGCCCGCGCGGCAGATCGGCTGGGTGGGCCGCGCCGGTGTTCGACTGGTCCCTGAGCCGTCCGACGCCGACGCTTCCGCCGACGGCGCCAACGGAGGGTCCCCGCGCTGGTGGCGCTGCCCGCGGACCGACGCCCGGTACGTCGAGGTGGACGGCGTCCTGCGAGAGGTGGACGACGAGGTGCGCGTCGACGGTCGTCCGGCCTGCGACAGCGAAAGGAAGCCGTGATGACGGAAGGCGCCATCCCAGTGGCGCGACCGCTGATTGGGGATGAGGAACGCGCGGCGGTCGACCGGGTGCTGCGTAGCGGCATGGTCGTGCAGGGGCCGGAGGTCGCCGCTTTCGAGGAGGAGTTCGCGGCCCTGGTCGAGGGGCGGCCGTGTGTGGCCGTCAACTCCGGGACGAGCGCGCTGCACCTGGGCTTGCTCGCGGCAGGGGTGGGCCCGGGCGACGAGGTGATCGTGCCGTCGTTCACCTTCGCGGCGACAGCGAACGCGGTGGTGCTCACCGGCGCGACGCCGGTCTTCGTCGACATCGAGCCGGACTACTTCTGTGTCGACCCGGAAGCGGTCGCCGCCGCGGTGACCTCCCGTACGGTCGGCATCATGCCGGTTCACCTCTACGGTCACCCCGCGGACATGGACGCACTCCGCGCGATCGCTGATCGGCACGGTCTCGCGTTGTTCGAGGACGCCTGTCAAGCGCACCTTGCGCGCTGGCGCGGTCGGCCTGTCGGTGCCTTCGGGGACATCGCGGCGTTCAGCTTCTATCCCACCAAGAACATGACGACCGGTGAGGGCGGCATCGTCGTCTGCGCGGACGAGACGGTCGCTCGGAAGGTGCGGCTGCTGCGCAACCAGGGAATGGAGCGTCGGTACGCCAACGAGATCGTGGGCTTCAACACCCGGATGACCGACATCGCGGCGGCGATCGGCAGGGTGCAGTTGACGAAACTCCCCGGCTGGACGGAGCAGCGTCAGCGCAATGCCCGCTACCTCGACACCGAGCTGGCGAACGCCGCGCCCGACGTGGTGGTGCCGAAGGTCGCCGAGCACGCCGAGCACGTGTACCACCAGTACACGGTGCGCGTGCCGGACCGTGACGAGGTGCAGGCGCGGCTGGCTGAGGCGGGCGTGAGCACCGGCGTCTACTACCCGATCCCCGTCCATCGGCTGCCGTCCTACGCCGATCGCACGGGATCGCTCGATCTCCCCGTGACCGAGCGCGCCTGCCGCGAGGTGATCTCCCTGCCGGTGCACCCGAGCTTGTCCAGCACCGACCTCGACCGGGTCGTGGCGGCGGTCGCCAAGGCGGTGGCGGCGTGACGACAGGAGGCGTGAGCGAGTCGTGACGAGTGGGTGGGGAGTTCCGCGGTGAGTGTGTTGCGCGCCGGTCTCATCGGTCTCGGCATGATGGGCCGCCACCACGCCCGGGTCCTGCGCTCTCTGGAGGGGGTCGAGCTCGTCGCCGTGGCCGACCCCGCGGGCGACCCGCACGGCGTCGCGGGCGGTCTTGAGGTCCTGCCCGACGTGGAGAAGCTCATCGCTACCGGTATCGACATGTGCGTGGTGGCGGTGCCGACGGCGTTCCACGAGGAGGTGGGCTTGGCGCTGGCCGAGGCGGGCGTCCACACCCTGGTCGAGAAGCCGCTGGCCAGCAGCGTCGAGGCCGCCGCCCGGTTGGCGGAGGCGTTCGACAAGGCCGGAGTGGTCGGCTGTGTCGGGCACATCGAGCGCTACAACCCCGCGCTGCAGAACCTGAGGGCGCGGCTGGAGCAGGGCGAGCTGGGTGAGATCTACCAGGTGGTCACCCGTCGCCAAGGTCCGTTCCCCAACCGCGTCGCCGACGTGGGCGTGGTCAAGGACCTCGCCACCCACGACATCGACTCCACCGCGTGGGTGACCCAACGCTCCTACCGGTCGGTGTCGGCCCGGACCGCGCACAAGAGCGGTCGGCAGCACGAGGACCTCGTCGCCGTCGTGGGTGAGCTGTCCGATGGCACGGTGGTCAATCACCTGGTCAACTGGCTGTCGCCGATGAAGGAGCGGGTCACGGTGGTGACCGGGGAGCGGGGCGCCTTCGTGGCCGACACGATCTCGGCGGACCTCACCTTCCACGCCAACGGTGTCCAGCCGCTGGAGTGGGAGGCGATGGCCTCGTTCCGCGGCGTGACCGAGGGCGACATGATCCGGTACGCGATTCCCAAGCCGGAACCGCTGCGCACGGAGCTGACCGCCTTCCGCGACGCCGTCCTGGGTCGCGAGGTGCCGGGGACGGGTGCGGTCGTCGGGATGTGGGAAGGGCTCGCCATCGTCGAGGTGGCCGAGGCGATCCTGGCGTCCGCCGCGGAGGGGCGCACTGTGGACGTGCGACTGGAGGCCCGCCGCGTCGGTTGACCGCCTCGGGCGGGTCGCCGCGCTGACGACCCGGTCCGTCACATCGGGGTCGGGCGGCTCGTCCTGGGTTGTGGAGGGCTCGCACACAGCGGCCCCGGAACCCAACGGAGGTGGTCCGAGATGCCTCGTATCCCTGCCCGGCCCGCGAGCAAGGTCGGCCTCTTCACGCGCGTCCTCTTCTGGTACTCACGTCGCCGTTTCGGGGCCGTGCTCGAGCCCTTCGCCGTCCTCGCGCACCATCCCAAGCTGCTGTGGGCATTGGCGATCTTCGAGATGCAGCTCGTACCGGCGGCCCGGCGACTGCCAGCCAGCCTGCGGGACCTGGCTGTCTACCGGGTGGCGACCCAGGTCGGCTGCTCGTGGTGCGTCGACTTCGGCACCATGCTGGCTCGGCTGCAGGGCCTCGACCTGGACAAGCTGACCGCGATCGACTCCTATCCCACCTCTCCGCGCTTCACCGAGCTGGAGCGCGCGGTGCTGGCCTACGCCGACGCCATGACCGCCCAGCCCTCTCGGGTGGAGGACGACATGGTGGCCCGCCTCGACCGCGAGCTCGGGCACGACGGGCTCGTGGAGCTCACCTTCGTCATCGCGGTGGAGAACATGCGGGCGCGCTGCTTCCACGCGCTCGGGATCACCGACCAGGGGTTCTCCAGCGGAGACGTCTGCGCTGTCCCGCCGTCCCGCCGCACGGCGAAGAGCGTCAGCTGAGCTTGTCGAAGCGCACCCGGGTCAGCTTGTCCGGGTTGACGATGTCGTAGATGGCGGCGAGCCGGTCTCCTCGGAACGCGAAGGTGGAGACTCGGGGCGTCATCGCCTCCCGACCGTCGCCGGTGGGCTCGGTCCCGAGGATGAACCCCAGGTCGCCGTTGACCAGGACCGGGCGGGCCAGCTCCAGTCCTTCGTCGCCGTAGCGGCGCACGAGGCCCAGCAGGAAGCGGGCCACGTTGTCCGCGCCGGAGACCACCCGCAGCGCGGTGCGCTCCTTGCCGCCGCCGTCCCCGATGAGCTCCACATCCGGGTGCAGCAACCGGACGACCTCGGCGACGTCCCCCGAGGACAGGGCGGCCAGGAACGCCGTCAGGACCCGCTGCTGCGCCGCCAGTTCAATTCGGGGTGGCGGCTCGGCCTCGGCCACCAGGCGACGGGCTCGCGAGGCGTGCTGCCGGGCCGCGGCCGAGGAGCAGCCCAGGATCTCGGCGATCTCGGCGAACGGGACCCCGAACGCGTCGTGGAGCACGAACGCCACCCGCTGCTCGGGGGTGAGGCGGTCGAGCACGACCAGTGCCGCCATCCGCACACCGTCGTTCCGCACGACCTCCTCGAGCGGATCGCGGCTTGCTTCCGCCGTGGGAGTGAGCGGGCTGACGATCGGTTCGGGCAGCCAGGGGCCGACGTAGTGCTCCCGCTGCGCCGCCGCGGACCGGATGCGATCCAGGCAGATCCGCCCGACGACCGTCGTCAACCAGGCCCGGAGGTCCTCGATCGCGTCCCGCGCGGCCGGATCCAGGCGGGACAGCCGCAACCACGCCTCTTGGACGGCGTCCTCGGCGTCGGCCACGATCCCGGTGAGCCGGTAGGCGACCCCGAGCAGGTGGCCGCGGTGTTCGGCGAATCGTTCGGCGAGGACGTCGTCGGAGACGGGCATGCTCCGATCATCCCGCACCGGGGTGTGGTCGAGCCGGGCTTGTTGTCGACGCCACCGTCACCCCCGACGCCCCGGGGCGTCCGGGGCCCGGACGGGTGGGGCTCCGGACGCGATCACTCGTACGACACCTGGACGTCGGGGACGCCGCGCGCCAGCGCCATCCGAGCCGCCTCGTCCTCCACCGCGGCCCTCACCTGGCGCCGCATCGACCCGAACGCCTCGATCGTGAGCGTCAACCGCTTCGCGCCCGTCGCGGTCCGTCCTCCCGCCCGCGCTCGCCAGGTGCCGGTGATCTCGCCGTCGACGAAGACCACGCCCGGATTGCCGAGGATCCGCCACACCTGCTTCCGCCGAGCGGGATCGGGCACGAGCACCGCGCGGTCACGACCCTGCAGGAGAGGGTCGTACGCCGGAAGCAGCCGGACGTATGTCGGGGGAGGCGGGTCGCGAAGCAGGTCGAGCCGGTCGGGGAGGATCCAGCAGCGGCGACCGTCGACGGACACCTGGGCGGCGTCGTCCGGCCACACGGAGCGCAGGTGGGCCCCCGTGGTGCCGAGGTAGCCGGCCGCGTCGGTGAGGGTGGCCGGACCGTGCAGCCGCAGGTAGGCCCGGAGGACCTCGGTCGTCCCAGCCGCCTTCGTCGGGATCCGAGGGCGCCCTTCGAGCGGGACGAGCGTCAACGGCGACTGGTCGGGCACATGCCGCACCCCGGCGAAGAGCCCCGCCTGCTGGAAGATCCCGACGTAGACGTGGACGGCCTGGCACGGACGGCACTCGTAGGACAGTGCCTCGGGCAGGCGTGCCGTGACCGCCGCGCACCTCTCCCTTGCTGAGTGGTCTCCTCACGACGGACCGCAGGGCCCTCGCCACCGCGCTGAAAGCGTCCAACGCGGACATGTCGGCCGCACGGAGAGCGGCGCGCTCGGCTGGCAGCCGGCTCATGGCGTCCGCCTCATTGAGCGGCCACAGCGCGCTCACCAGGCCCGGCAGGTCAGCTCGCCGGTGCAGGTGCGGCGCTCCCCGAAACGACCACAGCAGCGCGAAAGTCTCGTCGTCGGTGAGCGGGTCGTCCTCACCGCGGGGGACGTCGGCGAGCCGGGCCGCGACCGCCAGTCGTGCCGACTCTCCAGCGCTCTGCACGCCCAGGTCGAGGACAGCCAGGTCAGCGGCTGCCTTGGTGCGGCGGTCCAACCCGTGGGCCGCCGCCCGGTAGGCCATCACCTGCGCACGGGTCACCTCGAGAACCATGGGAGTGAGCCTTCGCTCGTCGTCCTCATCGCGTCACGCCGTCGCGGCGTCGGAGGCGCGGGAGGGATCGGGCTCGAGGGTGTAGTCGAAGGTGTAGGGCATGGCCGACGTACCCTCGCTGGCCTCGAAACCACCCTGGCCACGAAGACCACGCAGCTCGTCGGTGCCAGAGCCGGCGACGACTGTCCAGCTGGTCCGCACGGTCGTGCCGTCGAAGCTGCCCGTGTGCTCCAGAACGAAGCTGCCGCGCCGGCCGTCGACGGTCCCCGTGACCTGCTCGTAGCCGTGGTAGTGGCCCGAGCCCCAGCCGGGGCCCTCGCCGGAGTAGTACAGCACGTAGTGGGCGGCACTCGAGCCTTCGATGAGTCCTTCGTAGGCGTTCGTGACGCGTGCGTGGCTGACGCTCGGCCCGGACTGCTCCGGACGCTTCTCGTCCCAGCTGCTGGTGGTGAAGGTGCCGCACGGTGTCGTGCTCACGGTGGCCTCGATTCGTCACGGGCCTCGGCGGGTGCCCGAGGCGGGAGGACGACCGTAACCCCGACCACCGACAGAGGATGGGTTCCATCGCCGAGCGGTCGCGGGGGACGCGGTGACGCGAGCGTGGGTCACCGGCGAGACGACAGGCCGGAGCGGAGCCGTTCGACCGCCTCGACGAGTACCTCGTCCCGCTTGCAGAACGCCCACCGCACCAGGGGCCGCCCCGCCTTCTTGTCGTCGTAGAACACCTCGTGCGGGATGGCCACGACCCGGCAGCGCTCCGGCAGCATCCGCGCGAACTCGGTGCCGTCGTCGTAGCCCAGGGGGCGGACGTCGGTCGTCACGAAGTAGGTGCCCTTCGGAACGAACACCTCCAGGCCGAGCGACCGCAGCCCGTCGCACAGCAGGTCCCGTTTGCGCTGCAACGAGTCTCGCAGCGACGCGTAGTAGTCGTCGCCCAATCGCAAGGCGTGCGCCACCGCCGGCTGGAACGGTCCTCCGGAGACGTAGGTGAGGAACTGCTTGGCGGTCCGCACCGCCGTGACCAGCTCCGGTGTCGCACACACCCAGCCGATCTTCCAGCCGGTGACCGCGAAGGTCTTGCCAGCGCTGGACACGGTGACGGTCCGTTCCCGCATGCCGGGAAAGGTCGCCAGCGGGATGTGAGGCACCCCGTCGTAGGTGAGGTGCTCGTACACCTCGTCGGTGACGACGAGCAGGTCGCGCTCGCAGGCGAGCTCGGCGATCGCGGCGAGCTCGTCCCGGGTGAGGACCGTGCCCGTCGGGTTGTGCGGGCTGTTGATCAGCAGGAGCTTGGTCCGCGACGTGATCGCCGCCCGCAGGGCGTCGATGTCGAGCCGGAAGTCCGGTGGCCGAAGCGTCACCGGGACCCGACGTCCGCCGGCCATCGCGATCCCAGCCACGTAGGAGTCGTAGTACGGCTCCAGCGCGACCACCTCGTCACCGGGTTCCACCAGCGCGAGGAGCGCGGCCGCGATCGCCTCCGTCGCACCGGCGGTCACCAAGACCTCGGTGTCGGGGTCGAACTCCAAGCCGTAGAACCGCTTCTGGTGGTCGGCGATCGCCTGGCGGAGCGGAGCGATGCCGGGCCCGGGCGGGTACTGGTTGTGCTCCCCGGAGCGGATCGCCGCGACGGCCTCCTCCAGCATCGTGGTTGGGCCGTCGGTGTCGGGGAAACCTTGGCCGAGGTTGATCGATGACGTGCTGACCGCGAGCGCGGACATCTCTGCGAAGATCGTCGTGCCGAGTCCGTGGAGCCGGGCGGCCATACGTGGATGCGTCACGCTCCCCGAGCCTAGAGCGGATCGAGGGCGCCGTGGGGTGTCCGAGGCTGGCCGTCTCGCGCACGTCCGCTCACTCGTCCGGTCTGTAGCACCGCGCCGGCCGATGATGGGAGGGTGCTGCCGGTACGACGCGGCCCGGCACGACGGCCAGGCCGGCGGGGCGAACGGCTGAGGGAGGAGACCATGACCGAGTGGAAGCCACCGGAGGACGACCGGCCCGACAAGAGTTCGCTCCCGCCCATGCCGGTGTGGCCGGAAAGCGAGGATGACGCGGTCCCGATCACCGAGAAGCCGACGACGGTGCGGGTCGCCGTCATCCTCATGTACGTCGGAGCCGCGCTCTCGGCCCTGGTTCCGCTCAGCGCCTTCGGCTCCCGCTCCCAGCTGCGACCCGCTGCGGAGCAGGCGCTGCGCGCTCAGGGGCGGCCGGCCGGGGCTGAGGAGGTCGAGGCGCTGACCAACGCCATGCTCACCTCCATCGTTGTGTTCGGCCTGATCATGGTCGCCGTCTGGGTGTTCATGGCGGTGATGAACGGCCGAGGCAAGCCGTGGGCCCGGGCGACGGCCAGCGTGCTCGCCGTCCTCAATGTCTTCTTCAACATCCTGGGCCTGTCCTGGTTGGGCCTCGCGCTGATCGTGGTCGGGGTCGTCTCCGCGGCGTTGCTGTGGGTTCCAGCGTCGCGGCCCTGGTTCGAGAGCGCACGACGAATCTCCGTCTGACGCCGTCTGATCACGACGAACGCCGGCCTCATCACGACGAAGGCGCAGAGGACGACGGCGCAGCCACGACAGGGACGCAGCTCATCCCGAAGACCCCAGCTCACGACGAAGGACGCAACTTGCGACGAGGGAACCGCATGCCGACCGCTCTCATCACCGGATCCACGGCCGGGATCGGCCGCGCCTTCGCCGAGGCGCTGGCGGCTCGCCGCTACGACCTCGTGCTGGTCGCACGCGACCTCACTCGGCTCGGTGCCGTCGCGGAGGAGCTCTCCAGTCGCTACACCGTCCACTGTGACGTCCTGTCAGCGGACCTCGCCGAGCCAGCCGCGGTCCGCGCCGTGGAGAACCGGATCGCAGACACCTCACCTGACCTGCTGGTCAACAACGCGGGCTTCGGGCTCGGCAGCCGGTTCCTCGACACCCCGGTCGAGGAGGAGGAGCGTCTGCTCGACGTGCTCGTCCGCGCGGTGCTCCGGCTCACCCGGGCCGCCCTGCCGAGCATGGTCGCGCGGGGGTCCGGGGCGGTCGTCAACGTCTCGAGCGTCGCTGGCTTCGCCCCCTACGGCACCTATGGGGCGGCCAAGGCCTGGGTGACCAGCTTCACCGAGGCCGTGGCCAACGAGGTCGCGGGCACCGGAGTCCGCGTCGTCGCGGTGTGCCCGGGCTTCGTCCGCACCGAGTTCCACCAGCGGTCCGGCGCCTGGCCGAAAGGGCTGCCGGGGTGGATGTGGCTCACCTCGGAGGACGTCGTCTCCGCGACGCTGCGGCACCTCGACGCGGGGCGGACGTCCCCGGTGCTCGTCCCGACGTTGCGCTATCGGCTGGTCGCCGGGGCCGCGCGGCACCTCCCCCGCCCACTCGTGCGTTCGGTCTCTCGGAGCCTGCGCATGCGTCGCCGCTGACGGCGACGACGCGCTCCGAACGGTGCGGGTCGACAGGGTGGGGAAGGAGAACGCGTGGTCGCGGATCGCCCTCGGGTCGGCGCCTGGGCGGGGCTGCTCGCCGCCCTCGTGGCACTGGCCGTGGTCGTCGGTGCGTTCGCCTGGGTCGCCGATCGGTGGTTCGGTGTCGGTGTCCCGGGGAGCCAGTGGTTCAGCCGGGTCGACGAGCCTGGTCCCCGGCCGGCCTTCAAGCTTCCGTTCACCTGCGGTGAGCGGTGGCGCCTGAGCACCTACCGCGGGCACAACCCGGACGAGAAGAAGCTGGACATGTTCCGGATGGACGGCCCGACCGAGGGAGCGCCGGTGCGAGCCTCGGCGCCTGGACGGGTCCGACAGCTGGTCCGCCCCGGTGGTGTCAAGATCGACCACGGCGGCCGCTGGTACACCCTCTACCTCCACATGACCGACATCTCGGTCCGACCCGGCGAGGAGGTCGTCCAAGGTCAGGTGATCGGCCGGGTCGGAGCGGTCGGTACCCACACGGCCCACCTGCACTACGAGCAGCTGTTCGACCAGGACGGCGACGGCAACGCCCGAACGTGGGAAATGGTGCACTCCGTCCTCGAGGGGCAGCGGCTCAACCTGAGTCCCGACGGACCGTTCCCCGTGCTGCGGAGCACGAACGCGTGCGGGTGAGGTTGACCAGTCCGACGCGGCCCGTGCGGTCAGCCCGTGCGCTGAGGCCCGTGTGGAGGACTGTCGACGCGAGCCATCCCACCCGCCGGCCGGTGCGCCGTGATGGGGTGCCGCCTTATGCTTCCGGTCCGTGCCCAGTGATCGTGACGAACTTCTGGACCGCATCAAGACGTCGGCCATCGTTCACCAGCGGGTGACCCTGTCGTCGGGGCAGACCGCCGACTACTACATCGACCTGCGCCGCATCACCCTCGACGGCGCGGCCGCTCCCCTGGTCGGCCGGGTCATGCTCGACCTCACCCACGACCTCGAGTACGACGCGGTGGGTGGGCTGACGCTCGGTGCGGACCCGGTCGCCACGGCCATGCTGCACGCCGCCTCGTCGCGAGGTCGCCGGCTCGACGCGTTCGTCGTCCGGAAGTCCGAGAAGCAGCACGGGCTGCAGCGCCGCATCGAAGGGCCGGACGTCACCGGGCGCCGCGTCCTCGCCGTCGAGGACACCTCCACGACCGGGACCTCGGTGCTCACCGCCGTCGAGGCGCTTCGGGAGGCCGGCGCTGAGGTCGTCGCGGTGGCGGTGCTGGTCGACCGCAACACCGGGGCTCGGCAGCGCATCGAGTCCGCGGGGCTTGAGTACCGGTTCGTCTACAGCGTCGGTGACCTCGGACTGAGCTGAGGAGGTCCGCGTGGTGACCACGGTCCGCGCACGCGGAGGAGTCGACACGCAGGGTCGGATCCGATCCCAGCTCCGCCCGGCTCCCGCGCGGTTATCGTCGACTCGGTTCGGTCAAGACAGGCCGGCGGTCCCGTGGAGTGAGGAGCTCATGTCGACTGGTGCGCGGCCGTCCAGCAGCGGGGGTGCCGCATGATCTGGATCATCGTGGCCGTCGTGCTCATCGCCACGCTGGTGCTCTGCGGTGTCGCCTCGTACGACCGTTTCCACAGCCAGCGCTGGCTCGTTCGCGAGTCCTGGCTCCAGGTTGACGTCGAGTTGCACCGCCGGTACGACCTCATTCCGGCGCTCGTCCAGCGAGTTCGCGCTCACCTCCACCTGCCACCGAGGTTGGTGGAGGATCTGGAGCGTCACGGCGCACCCCACGACCGCGAGGGCATGACGGTGACGGAGCGAGCGCGGCGAGAGTCGGCGCTGGTGGCGGCCCTGCGGGAGCTGTTCGACCTCGCGGAGCGGTGCTCCGCGCTTCGGCGGGACCGGGAGTTCACCGATCTCCAACGGCAGCTGGTCCAGATCGAGGACCGCATCGCCGCGGGGCGTCGCTTCTACAACGCCAACGTGCGTGCCTACAACACGCGGGTCGAGAGCTTCCCGACGAGCCTGCTCGCCGCGCGCTTCGGCTTCACCCCGGCGGAGCCGTTCGAGGTGGCCGACGGCGATGTGCGGTCGGCGCCGGTGCGCGACTTCGACGACGAGCCCGTCTCGGTCGCCCGTCAGCCGATCGACCACACGTTCGGTCGCTGACCTCGCGGTCGTGCGACGTCGTGGTCCCGCCCGGGGTGGTACACGCGTCAGCGTCGGTCGTGGACCGACGCCGTGGTCGGGCTCGCTGTCCTGGCCCGCTCCTTGCGCAGCTGGAGCCGGGTGCGGAGGAGTTCGACGCCGATCGGGATGACGGAGACGAGCACGATCGCGACCAGGATCGCTTCGATGTTCTGGCGGAAGAACGCGATCTGCCCGAGGAAGTAGCCGCACACCGTGACACCGGCGCCCCACATCACGCCCCCGAGGGTCGTGTAGATCGCGTACCGGCGGACGTCCATGCGACCGACGCCCGCCATGACGGTGATGAAGGTGCGGACGATCGGGACGAAACGGGCGAGCACGATCGCCCGTGCGCCGAAGCGTTCGAAGAACTCGTGCGTCTTGTCGACGTACTCGCGCTTGAACAGGCGGGAGTTCTCGCGGTTGAAGATCGCCGGGCCGGCCCGGTAGCCGATCCCGTAGCCGACGAGGTTGCCCGTGCACGCCGAGATCACGATGAGTAGGCAGGCCAGCCACAGCGGTGTGTCGATGAAGCCGGTCGCGATGAGCAGACCGGCTGTGAACAGCAGCGAGTCCCCGGGCAGGAAGAAGCCCAGGAGCAGCCCGCACTCGACGAACACGATGACGAGGACGCCGACCAACGCGTACGGGCCGAGGGCGTCGAGGATCTTCTGCGGATCCAGCCAATCCGGTCCGAGCGCGACGATCGACGTGGTCCCAGGTGGCGTCGTGAACACCCGGTGAGCGTACCCACCCCTGGCCCGCGTCGCCGACGTATCGGGCGCGAAGAATGGGTGCCGTGAGCAGCGCTGACGACACCACACCCGGTGACCAGGATCTCCACGACACCGTCGCGGATGACGGCAGCGACGGTGTCTTCGACGTGAGAGCCTCCGAGGCGGGGGCCCCGCAGGTGGGGGTCGGTCCGTGGGAGGGGCCGTGGCCGGATGACCCGCGGTACGACCCGGTACTGCTCGCCCAGGGTGACCGTCGCAACGTCGTCGATCGCTATCGCTACTGGCGTCGGGAGGCGATCGTCGCCGACCTCGACACCCGTCGGCACGACTTCCACGTCGCGATCGAGAACTGGCAGCACGACCTGAACATCGGCTCCGTCGTCCGCACCGCGAACGCGTTCCTCGCCCGCGAGGTCCACATCGTGGGGCGCCGGCGGTGGAACCGCCGCGGAGCGATGGTGACCGACCGCTACCAGCATGTCCGGTACCACCCGGACATCGAGGCGTTCGCCGGGTGGGCGCGCGACCAGGGCCTGCCCTTGCTCGGCGTCGACAACCTGCCCGGTGCGGTCCCACTGGAGACCTACGACCTGCCAGCGGCGTGTGTCCTCTTGTTCGGTCAGGAGGGACCGGGGCTGTCCGACGCCGCACGGCAGGCCTGCGACGTCGTCCTCTCGATCGCCCAGTACGGCTCGACCCGGTCGATCAACGCGGGCGCCGCCGCGGCGATCGCCATGCATGCGTGGATCCGCCGACACCGGTTCGACCAGAAGCCCTGAGTCAACGACACGAGGAACGGCACGACGCGTCCCGCTCTACAGTTCGTCGATCAGGTCGGCGACCGAGTCCACCACCAGGGAGGGCTTGTAGGGGTAGCGGTCGACGTCGGCGCGGGTGGTGACCCCGCTTAGGACGAGCGCGGTCCGCAGGCCGGCCTCGATCCCGGAGCGGATGTCGGTGTCCATGCGGTCACCGATGATCATCGTCGTCTCGGAGTGAGCCGCGATGCGGTTGAGGGCGCTGCGCATCATGAGCGGGTTGGGCTTGCCGACGAAGTACGGCTCCTTCCCGGTCGCGGTCGTGATGAGCGCGGCGATGGCGCCGCAGGCGGGCAGCGGTCCTTCCGGGGAGGGGCCCACGGTGTCGGGATTCGTGGCGACGAAGCGCGCTCCGGTGCCGAGGATGCGGATGGCGGTCGTGATCGCCGAGAAGCTGTAGGTTCGGGTCTCGCCGAGCACCACGTAGTCGGGTTGTTGGTCGGTGAGCACGTATCCCGCCTCGTGCAATGCCGTCGTCAACCCGGCCTCGCCGAGGACGAACGCGGAGCCGCCCGGCGCCTGGTCGGTCAGGAACTGGGCGGTGGCGAGGGCGGAGGTCCACACCGCCTCCTCGGGCACGTCGAGTCCGGCGGCGTGCAGCCGAGCGCACAGGTCGCGCGGGGTGTAGATCGAGTTGTTGGTGAGGATCTGGAACTTCTTGCCGGATTCCCGCAGCCGCCGTACGAAGTCCGCCGCGCCGGGCACCGGGACGCCCTCGTGCACGAGCACGCCGTCCATGTCGACGAGGATGCTCTCGATCGGTCGTCGCCCAGCCATCCTGACTCCTTCCTCGACCCGGCTCGTACGTGCATCATCCGTCTCCGGCCGGCGGAGCGGTGGGCGTCGGTTTTGTGCAGGACCTTCGGAGGGTGGCTTTCGGGTCTGCGGCGCGCGGGTTGATGGTGCGCTGGGCCGTCCATGGGTCGGCGGTCGTCGGCGTCAAGGACCAGCGATCGCCAGGGGCTTGTGTGCCGGCCGAGGTCGGCGATCACCGTGGCCACCGCTCGTCCTCTCAATGTGGCCGCCCGTCAACGTGGCCTGTCAACGTGGGCGCCCATCAACGTGGCGACCCGTCATCGTGGCGACCTGTGAACGTGGGCGGTGCGAGCGGATCGCCGTTGAGTCCACTCACACCACCCACGTGGCCGGTGGATATCGCCCGTGTGTGATCCGACCGGCAGGGGGTGCCGGCCGCGGTGCTCCGCGATCGCCGGTCACTCCCCTCCAGTGACCGTGGGATCCCGGAGAGCGGCCCGCCGACCATCGACCATGGCTGGTCAACGTGGTCCAACACCGGGGAATCCCCGCGGCAACGCGGACGAGCATATCGCGTCGGTAGTCATCCGAACACCACGGGTAACGAGATGGAGGAGATCGCGAGGAGCTCCGCGAGCAGCGCCCAATCGGCGACCGTCAGCGTGCCGGCTGGCGTCGACGGTGTCAGCCCGGCGGCACTCGTCACCGTCCTCACGCGTGTCCTCGGCACCACCATCGTGAGCAGGCCACGCAGGCGCTGGTGCGGGTCGCGATAGCCGGCGAGGAGCAGCCGACGGAGAACCCGTTGTGCCCGCGGAGACGCCATCCCAGGGCGTCGTCGGATCACCAGGTGGGCGGCGTCGACGGAGGGCGCCGGTACGAACGCGTCTGCGGGAACGCGTCGAGCGATGCGGATGTCGAAGCGGGCACCCCACCACGCCACACGAGGATGTCGGGGACGAGGCGCGCTGACGCGCCTGGCGAAGCCCCATTCGACCACGAGATCGGCCGCGTGCAGCGGCGTCTCGACGGGATCGAGCAAGCGGCTCAGCAGCAGCGTCGACAGGGAGAAGGGAATGGAGGCGACGACCTGGAAGGGGCGTCGCGGGAACGGCACCACTCGCAGGTCTCCCTCGACCACCCGGACGTTGTCGTCCGCCGCGAACCGGCGGCGCAGGCGGCGGACGAAGGCCGGATCGCGCTCGATAGCCACGACCCGGCCACCTGTGCGGGCGAGGGGAGCCGTGAGCGTGCCCGGGCCGGCACCGAGATCGAGCACCAGCGCGTCCGCGCCCACGTCGGCGGAGCGGACGACGGCCTCGATCACGGACGCGGAGCGGAGCACGTGAATGCCGGAGTGGTTCGGAGAAGGGGGACGGCGCGGACGACGGTGGCCCGGGTCGGGACGACCGATGCGGTCGGGACCACCGCGCCGAGCCCGTTGTCGGGGCGCGGGCATGACGACCTCGGAAGGGGAGACGTGCGGACGTGGGGACGTGGACACGCCTCACCGACATCCCGGGAGGGTCGTCTGGGCGTCAGCCGACCAGCGAGCGCCGCGAGATGCGGCCTAGGGCGAAGTGCCGAGAGCGGGCCTTGGAGGAAAGGCCGGACAGAAAACCTGGACGGCGGTCAGACCGTCACCGGGAGTCGGTGCGGCGGTCTGACCGCGGACGGATGAAGAAGCAAGCGGCGAACGAGCCGGCGACCATGGGCGTCACCATAGCGCCGGAGCGCGACGGTGTCGCGTGAATAACCGTCGCCCGAGTGATCGACGTGGCCCGTATCGGCGAACCGTCGTCTGTCGACCAGGCGCGCCGGTGTCAGCCGTCGGTCTGGGTGACCTTGGACAACCCGCGTGGCGAGTCCGGGTTCAAGCCCAAGCGACGGGCGAGCGCCTCGACCATGAGCTGGCCGGGGACGACTGCCGCGAGCGGGGCCACTGGCTCGGGGAGGTTCGGCCCAGGCATCCGAACCGCGCACGCCCGGGCGAAGGCATCGTCACCACCGATTCCGATCGTGCGAGTGCCACGTTCGCGCAGACTCACCGCCACCTCGGTGAGGCCGCCGAGCACAGGCCCGTCCTGCGGGGCCACGACCACGGCGGCCATGTCAGCGTCCACGACCGCGATGGGCCCGTGTCGCAGGTCGGCGTACGACAGCCCGCGAACCGGCCGCAGGCAGGTCTCCTCCAGTTTGAGCGCGATCTCCAGCGAGGTGCCCAGCAGCAGTCCCCGGCCGGTGACCAGCGTCTCGGTGGTGGCGGCCAAGGCCTCGACCGCCTCGTCCACGCCATCACGCCGCTCGATCAACTGGGCCATCTCCGCAGGGACCCGAGCCAAGTCCGCGTCGAGGGCGTGGGGATCGGGCGCGACCGAGGTGGCGAGGATCGCCATGGCGGCCAGCTGGGTCGTGTAGGTCTTGGTGGCGGGGACGGCGAGCTCGCGGCCGGCGTGGGTGACGAGGGTGAGGTCGGCCGCCCGGGCGAGCGAGCTGGTGCCGTCGTTGGTCACGGCGACCGTGCGCGCTCCCTGCGCGGTGGCCCACTCCAAGGTCTCGACGATCTCCCGGGTCTCGCCGGACTGCGACACGCAGATGACCAAGGTGTCGCTGAGATCCACGGCGGCGCGGTAGTGAGTGGCCACGCTGGGAGCGGCGAGCGCGGCCATCCGGTGAGCGTGCGTCTCGAGCAGGTAGCGCCCGTAGACGCAGGCGTTGTCGGAGGAACCGCGGGCGACGAAGAGGACGTGCCGGGTTCCGTGCGCGAGGCGGGCCAGCTCGGGGCGAAGCGGCCGTAGCTGGTCCAAGGTCCGCGCGACCGCCTCGGGTTGCTCGGCGATCTCACGGGCCATCTGGGTCATCATGGGGCGAGCTCCCAAGGTCGTCGTCGTGGGCACAGGGGTCGGCGGACACCGGTGACGGGGCGTCACGGTGTGTCGTGATCGCGTTCGACGAGCTCGGTCAGCCGGCACACGCGTGACACGATGCCGCGGACCCGCGTGGTCAGGACTCCCTTCGGGACCTTAGCCGGCGGCCGTGACGTGGTGGATCGGGGGATGACCTCGCTCGCGGTCCGGGCGCGATGGGTGATGACGTGCATCGAGCGGGTGACGACGAGGAGGAGGGCCGTGGGTGAACGACGTGACCTGGTCACCGATGGACCGGTTCCCAAGCACGTCCAGCTCCGGCGCATCCTGGAGACGCTCGTGACGAAGGAGCTCCGACCGGACGCGCCCATCCCGTCGGAGCGCGAGCTGATGGCCCGCTACAACGTGTCCCGGATGACGGTCCGGGAAGCCATCGGGAAGCTGGTCGGCGAGGGCCGGCTCTACCGAGTCCGAGGCAAGGGCACGTTCGTCGCGCCACCTCGGGTCGACTCCATGCTGGAGCTGACGTCGTTCACCGAGGACATGCGTCGCCGCGGTCTGGAGCCCTCGACCGTGGTGCTGCGATCGGTGGAGGCGGTGCCGCCCGAGCCGGTCCGGCAGGCGCTCGGCCTCACCGCCACACAGTCGGCGTACCGGATCGAGCGGTTGCGGATCGCCGACGGCGTGCCGATGGCGCTGGAGAGCGGGTGGTACGACGCGGAGTCGGCGCCCGGGCTGCTCGATCGCGATCTTTCCGGTTCTCTCTACAGCATCCTGGCGCGCTCGTATGGCATCGTCATTGACGCCGCCACGCAGGTCATGCGCTCGGAGATCGCTGACGCGCAGACCGCGCGGGTGCTCGGAGTCGCCGTGGGCGCGCCACTGCTCGTGCTGGAGCGCACGTCGACGGCGGACGGCCGCCCGGTCGAGCACGTCCGGTCGGCCTACCGCGGCGACCGATACCAGGTGCACGTCAACCTCGCCCGCGCGAGCGATGCGGGCAAGGTCCCATGGCGGCCGACGGGGTGAGCCGCCGCGGCGAGGGCCGTCTGGGGGTGAGCCGACGGGACGAGGGGGAAAGAACCGTCATGTCGTCGTCGCGCGGCCCTGCCCCCATCGCTCCGGCCCGGAAACCGTCGTCGGCGGCTCGTCCGAGATACTGAGGACACGCGAGGACCTACGAGCCATTCGAGGAGCGTCCCATGCCCATCGCCACACCTGAGGTCTACGCCGAGATGCTCGACCGCGCCAAGAAGGGCGCGTTCGCCTACCCCGCCATCAACGTGACGTCCTCGCAGACGCTCAACGCCGCGCTCCGTGGATTCGCTGAGGCGGAAAGTGACGGCATCATTCAGATCTCCACTGGCGGCGCTGAGTTCCTGTCCGGGACCACCGTCAAGGACATGGTGACTGGCGCGGTGGCGTTCGCGCTGTACGCCCGCGAGGTCGCCAAGAAGTACCCCGTCAACATCGCTTTGCACACCGACCACTGCCCGAAGGAGAAGCTGGACAGCTTCGTGCGTCCTCTGCTCGCTCTGTCGACCGAGCGGGTGAAGCGTGGCGAGGAGCCGCTGTTCCAGTCCCACATGTGGGACGGCTCGGCTGTGCCGCTGGAGGAGAACCTTCAGATCGCCAAGGAGCTGCTGGAGAAGTCCCAGGCCGCGAAGACGATCCTCGAGATCGAGGTCGGTGTCGTGGGTGGTGAGGAGGACGGCATCGTCGGTCGGATCGACGAGAAGCTCTACACCACCGTGGCGGACGGCATGCGGACGGCCGAGGTTCTCGGCTTGGGCGAGAACGGCCGCTACATCACGGCGCTGACGTTCGGCAACGTGCACGGCGTCTACAAGCCGGGCAACGTCAAGCTGCGTCCGGAGATCCTCAAGGAGATCCAGGACGAGGTTGGCGCCAAGTACCACCGGGAGAAGCCGTTCGACCTCGTCTTCCACGGCGGCTCCGGCTCGCTGCTGGAGGAGATCCGCGCCGCCGTCGACTACGGCGTGGTCAAGATGAACATCGACACCGACACGCAGTACGCCTTCACCCGGGCGATCGCCGACCACATGTTCAAGAACTACGACGGCGTGCTCAAGGTCGACGGCGAGGTCGGCAACAAGAAGGTCTACGACCCCCGCTCGTACGGCAAGGCGGCCGAGGCGTCGATGGCGCGTCGCGTCGTGGAGGCGTGCGAGCACCTGCGGTCGACGGGGACCACGTCTGCGAAGTGACGAGCTCCGACGTGACGTTTCTCCTCCAGCGTCTCCTCGAGCGCTGAGCAAGCGAATCGGCGACGACGGGGTGTACCGGGAGCGCTCCTGGTGCACCCCGTCACCTGTTCGGCGCCCGTCAGCCGATCAGCCCGGCCGCTGAGCGACCCGGCGCCCGCTCGTCGCGAGGTCGATCTGCACAGCATCCGATCTGCACAGCATCCGATCTGCACAGCATCCGATCTGCACAGCATCCGATCTGCTCGGCATCCGGTCAGCTCTGGTCGACGCGGGACTATGCCTGATGCTCACGATTCGGCTTTAGTCGATCACAAGGCGCCATCGAATCGCCGTGTCGCGGGACGTGAGTGGTGAAGTTCACAGGAAAGTCGCCATTTCCAGAAACCGAGACAGCGTAGAGACGCCCTGTCACCACGCTTGTACTTTCCGCGAGAGAAAGAGCATTCCTGTCAGTCCTATGCCCGTTTGGGGGGCTCCATTCATAACAGCCCGATAACGACCGACTGCAACCGAAACCTGCCTGTCCGCATGCGGTCATGACCGATGCTGAGCTGCGGTATTGCGCTCGTTTCGAGCTCACTACGAAACTTCATCAACAGCGGCGGCGCTCCGGACGGACGCGAGTCCTATGAGGGGCGCTGCCGCAATCCATGTTTGACGAGGGATGCTCGGCGCATTCGCAACGAGGCCTTGATATCGCAGTGCGACGGTTCGGTCGCTTTCCGTGTGAGCCGGTCATCGAGGTGAGTCAGCGGTCGACGCGCCAGTGAATCCGGGGCTCGGTCGTTCGGAATCGATCGAGCGGTCACGCGCCAGGATGTCGACATGAGCATTCGGCAGAACCTGCTGGGCGAACCACCCCCGACGACTCTGCCCGAGGACGAGCGGGCCCGTGCGGCGCTGGACGCCGGGGCGGACGCGGCCGACGTGGCCCGAGCGCACCCGGCGTACTCCCTCGCCTGGGCCATCCTGGCTGAACGCGCTCTCGCTGAGGGACGTGACCTCGACGCCTACGCCTACGCGCGGGTGGGCTACCACCGCGGACTTGACGCCCTCCGCCGCCACGGCTGGAAGGGCCATGGCCCCATCCCCTGGGAGCACGAGCCGAACCGTGGCTTCCTGCGCTCTCTCGCGGCGCTGGCTCGAGCGGCCGAGGCCATCGGAGAGGCGGACGAGGCGCAGCGTTGCGCGACGTTCCTCGCCGAATCGAGCCAGACCGCGGCTCGCGAGCTCGGCGTCGGCTGATCCGGTTCGACGGCCGCGCACGGCGAAGACTCGGCGAGAGTCCCGCTGGGTCGAAGCCCACCGGCACGAGCCCACCCGGCATGAGCCAGCCGGCGTGGGCCCGTGCCGGCTCGGGCGGAAATCAGCTCTTCGGGACGAGCATCCGGAGTCTGCCCGGCGCCACCTGCCACGTGCACCGCCGCTCCGAGCCGCTCGCCACGCCGTCGGTGCGCATCGAGAAGCGCTGGCCCGCGACGCTGACACGGCGGGCGCGCACCTTCACGGGCCGGTCGTGGGCGTCGGTCTCGCGGCCCAGGAGGCGGCGGGCACGGACGAGCAGGCTGGGTGCGAAGCAGACGAGCACGTCGGCGTAACCGTCGGCGGGGTCGGCCGCCGGCGGGGACGCCGAACGGCGAGGCGGCAGGACGTTGGCGACGGTGACCTGGAGCACCGGCCGGTCGAAGTCGACGAGGACGTGGTCGTCGGCCTGCACGCGCACGTGCAAGGGCCGCGCCAGGTCCGGGAGCAGGCTTCGTCGCCCTGCCTGGGCGGTCTCCAGGTCGTCTCCAGTCCGCGCTCGACGTCGCTCCAGCTGCACGGCGTTGACCGCCACCGAGCCACGACAGTCGATGAGGAGGTCGAACCGCCGTTCGGTGCCGTGGAGCAGCGCGTGGGCCGCCTCCACCGGGTCCGGCGGGATCCCCACGCCGGTCGCGAAGTCCTTGCTGGAGCCGTCGGGGAGGAGGGCTACCAGGGTCTCGTCGAGCTCGTTGCGACGGTGGAGCGCTGACACGACGGTGTGCAGGTGGTCGTCGTCACCGATCACGACGACCGTGCGGCCGCCGCGTCGGTGCAGGGCTCCGTCAAGGTCGCCCGGCATCGCCAGCCGAGCCACCTGCACGTCGGCCTGGGCTCTGAGGGCGTCGATGGCGGCCCGCACTCTCTGCTCGTCCGAGCCGTCGGCGTCGTCCTTGATCACCACAAGCAGGGACTCCACGCCGGCACCATACCGTTCTGATCCCCTTTGGTGACTCTCCGCGAGGGTTGCGGCGGCCGAGACTGGCCCGTCGGACCCCAGCGTGTACCGCGACGCTCGCGTGGGTGTCGACCGGCTAACCTGGCCTGCGCAGGAGCCGTGGCCGCGACTCGCCGCGCGTGCCTGGGTACACGTTCGTTGAGGATGCGGTGACGGCTGGACGTCCGTCACCGGGAAGGATCCCCATGCCCGCGATTGTGCTGGTTGGCGCCCAGTGGGGTGATGAGGGCAAAGGGAAGGTCACAGACCTGCTGGGCAGCTCCATCGACTACTGCGTGCGTTACCAGGGGGGCAACAACGCCGGCCACACGGTCGTCGTCGACGGCGAGACCTACGACATGCACCTCCTTCCCTCCGGCACCCTCACCCCGGGCGTCGTCCCGGTGCTGGGCAACGGCGTGGTGATCGACCCGGCGGTCCTGCTCCACGAGATCGAGCTGCTGGAGTCCCGGGGAGTCAGCTGCTCCGACTTGCTGATCTCCGCCAACGCGCACCTGATCGCGCCCTACAACGTCACCCTCGACAAGGTGACGGAACGCTTCCTCGGCAAGAACCGCATCGGCACGACCGGCCGTGGTATCGGCCCCACGTACGCCGACAAGGTGAACCGGGTGGGCGTCCGGGTGCAGGACCTGTTCGACCCCGGCATCCTCCGGCAGAAGGTGGAGGGTGCGCTCGAGCAGAAGAACCACCTGCTGGTCAAGGTCTACAACCGCCGCGCGATCGAAGTCGACAGCATCGTCGAGGGCTTCCTCGGTTACGCCGACGCCATCCGCCCCTACGTCACCGACACGTCGGCGCTGCTCAACCGCGCGCTCGACGAGGGCAAGGTCGTCTTGCTCGAAGGCGCTCAGGGCGCCTTGCTCGACGTCGACCACGGCACGTATCCGTTCGTCACGTCGTCCAACCCCACGGCCGGTGGTGCCTGCATCGGCTCCGGCATCGGTCCGACGCGGATCGATCGGGTGATCGGCGTCCTCAAGGCCTACACCACCCGGGTGGGGTCGGGGCCGTTCCCCACGGAGCTGCACGACGGGGACGGCGACCGCCTCCGTGAGATCGGCGGCGAGTACGGCGTGACCACGGGTCGGCCCCGCCGGTGCGGGTGGCTCGACGTGGTCATCGCGCGGTACTCCAGCCGCATCAACGGCTTCACCGACTACTTCCTCACCAAGCTCGACGTCCTCTCCGGCTTCGAGCGGATCCCGGTGTGCGTGGCCTACGAGGTCGACGGCACGCGACACGACGAGATGCCGTTGACCCAGACCGAGTTCCACCACGCCAAGCCGATCTACGAGTACCTCGACGGCTGGTCGGAGGACATCTCCGGCTGCCGGACGTTCGAGGACCTGCCCAGGGCCGCACAGGCCTACGTCAAAGCGGTGGAGGAACTCATCGGCACACCCATCGCCGGGATCGGGGTCGGTCGGGGTCGGGACGCGGTCATCGTGCTGCGCGACCTGATCTGACACGCCCGCCCTCAGCGTCGCTCATCGCCCGCCCTTCCTCCGGACCGGGCCGTCTCCAGGCCAGGGCGTCGTCCAGGTTTGGGTGTGCCTCGGCCAGGGCCGCGGCGACGTCTGCACGTGGCGTCACCCCACCGTCGTAACCGGGCGCGCGCCCGATCGTTCTCACTGCGCAGGTTCGCGGTCCGGACGGGAGCGGTTCGCTCCCGGGCGGGAGGGCGTTCATGGACTCGCTGCGTCGCGCGCTCGGCATCGTCGTCGGAGCCGGTGTCGGGGCCAGCTGTCTGGTGGTGGCGACCGCCGGGTCGGCGCCAGCCCGGATCCCCGTCAGCCAGGCGTCGGCGAGTGCCGCGACGGTGACCCTCGCGGGCGAGCAGGTAGGGACCGGGGCCTACACGGCGACGCACGACGGCGCCGAGGAACGGACCTCCGGGCGGAACACGCCGGTTCTTCCCCTCCTCGACCATCAGGTCGGGGTCGTGGGTGGTGTGCTCGGCCAGGACGCCACTGCCAGTGGCGACGGCACCTCAGCCGCGTGCGCCGGTCTCGTGGGTCGCGACGGGATGGTTCGGGTCGGTCCGGCCGGCAGCTGTCTCGTCGAGCCCGGCGGCCGGATCGAGGTCTCCCTCGGCTCGCTCGACCAGCTCGGGCTCGGCGACGTCCTCTCGTCCGCGGGACCGCTGGAGCTGCCCGACCTGCCGGGGCCGCTCGAGCTGCCGGAGCTCGAGCTTCGTGTGGAGGGTCGGGCGGTGACCGCGACGTGCCGGGCCACCCCCCACGACATCACCGGCTCGGCCAGCGTGGTCGACGCCTCGGTCGTCGCGGTCGTCGCCGGGCAACGACTCGACGTCGCGACGATCACACCGGAGGGGGTTCGGCTCGGGCTGCTCGACGTCTTGGACCAGCTCGCCGAGCTGCTGGAGATCCCCGGGCTCGGTGACGTGCTGAGTCAGCTGCTCGAGCAGCTTCCCACCGATCAGCTGCCGACCGGTGACCTGCTGACGGTAGCGACGGACGAACGCGTCCGCGAGGCGGGCGGGTTGCGGGTCACCGCCCTGCGGGTGGGCGTCGTCCCCGACCAGCTCGCCGACATCACGGTCGGCACGGTCTCCTGCGGTCCGAACCGGGCGGTGGTTCGCCGCACCCCACCCAGTCCGACGCCGACGGCGGCGCCGACGCCGACGGTCGCGCCGACCCTCGTCCCGACGGCGGTCCCCGCCGGGCTCGCCGCGCCGCCGCCGGGAATGGCAGCGACGCGACCGACGGCAGTCGAGCGCCCGACGGTCGGCCTGGCGCTGATGGCGCTCGCCGGCGTGGTCCTCGGCGTCCTGCTCCACCGGCGGCGCCGTCGTGTCTGAGCGCCGTCTCGCCGGCGTCCTCCTCGGCGTTGGTCTCTTCGCGGCGCTCGTGGTCTGGGGACCAATGGCCGAGGAGGAGCCGACAGCTGCCCGGTCTCCCGCGGCGTCCGCCCGCGGCATGCTCGAACCGAGGCTGAGGCCGGCACCGCCGCAACGCTTGGCCATCCCCCGCCTCGGGGTCCGGGCGCAGGTCGTGGCGGTCGACGTCGGTCCCGATCGGACGATGCGGCCTCCCCGCCGACCCGACGTCGTCGGGTGGTGGTCCGGTGGTGCCGCGCCCGGTGCCGCGCGAGGGCGGACGGTGGTCGCCGGCCACACCGTGCACACCGGTGGCGGTGCCTTCGACCACGTGTCGCGGCTGCGGCGAGGTGACCGGATCGACGTTCGAACGTCAAGCGGCGTCCTGCGCTACACCGTCGAACGCGTCCAGACCTTTCACAAGGACGCCCTCGCCGACGCCGCGGAGCGGCTCTTCGCCCGAGACGGGCCGCCGCGGCTCGTCCTGGTCAGCTGCGACGACTGGGACGGACGGAGGTACCTCTCCAACGTCGTCGTGGTCGCCGCGCCGGTACGCGCGGTGCCGACGCGGGAAAGGCTGAATCGGTGAGCAGTGACGAACGACCCCTCGTCGTGGTCGACGGCGCGAACGTCGTCGGCTCGGTGCCGGACGGCTGGTGGCGGGACCGGGAGGCCGCGATCCGACGTCTGCGGGAAGCGCTGGGCCCGGTGGCGGTCGCGGGGATCGGGGACGAGGTCGAGCCACCCGTCGACGTGACCCTCGTCGTCGAGGGAGCGGCGCGCGGCGTGGAGAGCACGCCGAATGTTCGGGTTGTCTCGGCCGCTGGAGCGGCCGACGACACGATCGTCGACCTCGTCGCCCAGGCGGACCCCCGCCGGCGCCGGGTCGTGGTCACCGCTGATCGGGAGCTGCGGGAACGTGTCGAGGCGCTGGGCGCGGAGGTGGTCGGCCCGCGTGCCGTGTACCCGCCGCCGCACCCGCCGCCGTCGTGACGTCCGTCGCCCGTGTCGACGGCGGGGTCGGCGATCGACGCGATCACGGCGTCGTTAGGGTCGGGTGCCATGGACGTGCTCGTCGTGGGCGCCGGTGGTCGGGAACACGCCCTGGTCCGTGCGCTGGCGGATGACCCGACGGTCGAGGTCGTACACGCGGCACCGGGCAACCCGGGTATCGCCGAGCTCGCGGAGATCCACGCGGTCGAGGCGACCGACGGTGCGGCGGTCGCGGACCTGGCGCGGAAGCTCCAGGTCGACCTAGTGGTGATCGGACCCGAGGCCCCGCTCGTCGCGGGAGTCGCCGACGCCGTGCGGGAGTGCGGCATCCCCTGCTTCGGGCCGTCGGCGGAGGCCGCGCGGATCGAAGGATCGAAGGCGTTCGCCAAGGAGGTCATGGCGGCCGCCGGGGTGCCCACCGCGGCGGCGCGGGTCTGTGAGGACCCCACCCAGGTCGCCGCCGCGTTGGACGAGTTCGGCTCACCATACGTCGTGAAGAACGACGGGCTCGCGGCAGGCAAGGGGGTCGTCGTCACCACCGACCGCGAGGCCGCGCTGGCGCATGCCGCCGCGTGCGGGCGGGTGGTGGTCGAGGAGTACCTCGACGGACCGGAGGTGTCGCTGTTCGGTGTCACCGACGGTACGACGGTCGTCCCGCTCGTACCCGCACAGGACTTCAAGCGCGTCGGCGACGGTGACACCGGCCCCAACACCGGGGGGATGGGGGCGTACGCGCCGCTGCCGTGGGCTCCCGCCGACCTCGCCGATGAGGTCGTCGCGCGCATCCTGCAACCCACCGTCGACGAGCTCCGCCGCCGGGGCACGCCCTTCGCCGGACTCCTCTACGCCGGGCTGGCCCTCACCTCGCGCGGGGTGCGCGTGGTGGAGTTCAACGCCCGCTTCGGTGACCCGGAGACCCAGTCGGTATTGACGTTGCTGCGCTCGCCCGTGGGCGGTCTCCTCCACGCCGCCGCGACCGGAGGGCTCGCCGGTGCCGAACCGCCGCGCTGGGATCCCGGTGCGGCTGTCACGGTCGTCGTGGCCGCCGAGGGCTACCCCGGCACGCCTCGCCGCGGCGACCTCGTCGAGGGACTGGACGAGCTCGCGGCTCTGGAGGGCGTCCGGGTCTTCCACGCGGGGACGGCCGTCGACTCGGACGGTCGGCTCGTGACGGCAGGCGGACGCGTCCTCGCGGTCACGGCCACGGGCCCGGATGTGGCCGCCGCCCGGGTGCGGGCCTACGACGCGGTGGGGCGGATTCGCATCGAGGGCGCCCACTACCGGCGGGACATCGCCGCGAAGGCAGCGGGCCAGTCGGCCTGAATCGCCCGACGCAGACCTGACGGCGAGGTGGGGTCGACCGCTGCGACCGGCTCGCCCCTGGCCCGGCCCAGCCCGGTCACGGGTGGCCGATCAGGTCTGGTACGTCAGGCAGTCGACGACGTGGTCCTGCTGGTAGCCGACGACGATGCCGGGCGCCTGGCACTCCAGCGAGACGTTGTGCACGCAGTCCACCATCCGGCAGGCGCCCACGTGTCCGAGGTTCTCCGGGTCGCCACCTTTCATGTCGGTGTCGAAGAACGTCTCGCAGCGAGCGCCGTCCGTGTTGCCTACCGTGATCGCGAGCGCGTGGCACTCCCGCTGCCGGTTGTAGGCGCAGCTTTCGACGGTGCAGCTGTCGATGACGGGCATCTGCATGGTGTCCCCGTTTCGCGACGAGCGGTGGCCCGTTCCCCTTCGCGCAGGCTACGTCGTGGCTGTGCGGGATTGGGTGAATTTCGGGTGATCCGTTCGCGCCGGGTGTCGGCGAGGGGGCGGGATAGGTTCCCGTCGTGCTCACCATCCGGTCGCTGGTCGCCGACGAGGCGCTCGAGCTGCGGGTCCTCGCCGCCGGTCGCCCCGGGGCGCTGGACGCGGACGTGGTCTGGGTGCACAACACCGAGCTCCTCGACCCGTCGCCCTACCTCCGGCAGCGCGAGCTGGTGCTCACCAACGGGCTGTGGCACGAGGGCGCCGAGTCCTCCGCCACGTTCGTCGCCAACGTGGTACGGGCGGGTGGTGCCGGGATCGTCTTCGGGCTCCGCGAGCAGGCTCCGACCACGCCACCGGATCTGATCGCCGCCTGCCGGGACGCCGAGCTGCCGCTCCTGGAGATCTCCGCGACCGTGCCGTTCACCGCGGTGTCGCGGGCCGTCGCGACCGTGTACGCGGAGCGACGTCAGCGCGCCTTGCTTCGGACAGTGCGCCGGGGTGACGCGCTCGCTGAGGCGATCTCGGTCGGCTCGGGGGCCGCCGGGGTGCTGCGTGTGCTGCGACGGGACCACGACCTGCCGCTGGCGGTGGTGGACCGGACGGGTCGGCTGCTGGGCGCCGAGGGTGTCCCGCTGCCCGGCCCGCACCTGGACGGCCCGGCTCTCCCGGGCGGGAATCATCACGCGCTGCTCGTCCGAGGTCGTCACGGCTCCTCAGCGAACCAGGGACCCCGGGGATGCGGCGATGGTGGATCACCCAGTGTTCGACGACCTCGGTGGGAGATTCCTCCAAAGGCTCCAAAGGGGAGCGCAGGGCCAGCCGGACGAGAACCGACTGACCCTGCGCCGTCCCTGGACGGAACCGGACGAACTGACCGTCGGCTGGCCAGCCAGAGCTGGTTCGGTCAACCCCGGCCGGTCTTGGCGTTGAACTCGTCCCGCCAGGCGATCCACTGGCGGAGCGTCGTCAGGTCGTAGTCGGGTCCGGACACGCCCACGGTGAACTGGGTGATCCCGACGGCGACGAACTCCTCCGCTTGGGTGGGTGGGCCGTCCACACCGATCGAGCGCTCGATCTCGTTGGGGTCGCGTCCGATCTCCTGGCACCACCGGTCGAGGACGGCGCACTTGTGGCGGGCGGTCTCGACGTCGCCGAAGCCGTGCCAGATGTGCGCGTACTGGGCTGCATAACGGAGCGTGCGCCGCTCGCCACCACCCCCGATGAGGATCGGGATCTGGCGAGTGGGCGGCGGGTTCAGCCGCTCCCACCGACGCACGATGCGCGGAAGCGCGGCCTCGAGCGCGTCCAACCGCGTGCCGGGTGTGCCGAACTCGTAGCCGTACTCGGTGTAGTCACGCTCGAACCAGCCCGCCCCGATGCCCAGGATGAGCCGGCCGCCGCTCATGTGGTCGACCGTGCGGGCCATGTCGGCGAGCAAGTCGGGGTTGCGGTAGCTGTTGCAGGTGACGAGCGCGCCGATCTCCACTCGGGACGTCTGCTCCGCCCAGGCGCCGAGCATCGTCCAGCACTCGAAGTGCTTGCCGTCCGGGTCGCCGTAGAGCGGGAAGAAGTGGTCCCAGTTGTAGATGATGTCGACGCCGGCCTCCTCGGCGCGGGCCACGGTGTCCCGGATCTGGGCGTAGTCGGCGTGCTGGGGCTGGAGCTGCACAGCCACCCTGACAGGTTTGGTCATATTCACCCAGCCTACGAGGGACCTCTCCGCCGGTCCGGCGCGCCGGAGCGCCGCGTGGTGGAGTCTTTGCCGACGGGTCTGGACCGCCGAGCGGTGGCCCGGTCCAGACGAGCGTGGGCCCAGCGCGAAAGAATGCGGGTGTGGCAGCGCCCTCGATTCCCAACGTCCTCGCCTCCCGGTACGCCTCCGCGGAGCTGGTCCGGCTGTGGTCGCCGGCGCACAAGGTCGTCCTCGAACGGCGGCTGTGGATCGCGGTGCTCCGCGCTCAGCGTGACCTCGGCGTCGAGGTGCCCGACGAGGTGCTCGAGGCGTACGAGCGGGTCGTCGAGAACGTCGACCTCGACTCGATCCGAGCCCGCGAGAAGGTCACCCGTCACGACGTGAAGGCCCGCATCGAGGAGTTCGTGGCGCTCGCGGGGCACGAGCACATCCACAAGGGGATGACCAGTCGGGACCTGACCGAGAACGTCGAGCAGCTGCAGATCCGGGCGTCGCTGGAGCTGATCCGCGACCGGGTCGTCGCCACCCTGGCACGACTGGCCGCGCGGGCCACCGAGTACGCCGACCTGGTCATGGTCGGCCGCAGTCACAACGTCCCCGCCCAGGCCACCACGCTGGGCAAGCGCTTCGCCACGGCGGCGGAGGAGCTGCTCGTCGCGTTCGAGCGGCTGGAGGACCTGATCGCGCGGTACCCGCTGCGCGGCATCAAGGGTCCCGTCGGGACGGCCCAGGACCAGCTCGACCTGCTCGACGGCGACGCGGGCAAGCTGGCCGAGTTGGAGCGTCGCGTCGCGGAGCACCTGGGCTTCGAGCGAGTGCTCACCAGCGTGGGTCAGGTCTACCCACGCTCCCTCGACTTCGACGTCCTCTCCGCGCTCGTCCAGGCGGCGGCAGCGCCGTCCAGCCTCGCCACGACGATCCGGTTGATGGCCGGCCAGGAGCTGGTCACCGAGGGCTTCCAGCCTGGCCAGGTCGGTTCCTCGGCCATGCCGCACAAGATGAACACCCGGTCGTGTGAACGGGTCAACGGGCTGGCGGTCGTCCTGCGCGGCTATCTGTCGATGGTGGGGGAGCTCGCTGGCGACCAGTGGAACGAGGGCGACGTCTCCTGCTCGGTCGTCCGCCGGGTGGCGTTGCCGGACGCGTTCTTCGCGGCGGACGGGCTGTTCCAAACGTTCCTCACCGTGCTGGGCGAGTTCGGAGCCTTCCCGGCCGTCGTACGACGGGAGCTCGACCGCTACCTGCCGTTCCTGGCGACGACGAAGATCCTCCTGGCGGCCGTGCGGCGCGGCGTCGGCCGGGAGACCGCGCACGAGGTCATCAAGGAGCACGCGGTCGCCGTGGCGCTGGCCATGCGGGAGAAGGGGGCCGACCAGAACGACCTGCTCGACCGGCTCGCCTCCGACGATCGTCTCGGGCTGTCGCGGGACGAGCTCGCGGCGCTCCTCGACGAGCCGCTGGCGTTCACCGGCGCCGCGTCGGCGCAGGTCGCCACCGTCGTGCGGCGCGTCGAGGAGGTCGTGCGGCGCTATCCGGACGCCGCGGCGTACGAGCCTGGCGCGATCTTGTAGCGGGCGCGATCAGGGTGCGGACACCCTCTCCTGTGGTGGGCGGACTGGTCGCGCTGGTCCTCCTCGCGGTGTCCGCTGGGCTGGGCCTCCTCCTCGGGAGCGGTCTCGGGGACGGGCGTTGGATCGGGCTCGCGCTCGGTGCGCTCGTCGGAGGAGTGCCGGGTGGCGTCTTCGGCTGGGCGGTGGCGCGGTGGGAGCCGTACGACGTGCGTCGCGGTCGAGGGCTGCTCGCCGTCGCGGTCGACGTGACCTGGAGTCTGCCGAACACGTGGGCTGGCGCGGTCTTCCTCGCCGTCAACCTGCTGCTCGGCAACCGCGTCGAGCCGGACCTCACCCGGCACAGCGGCGCCGTGCACTTGGTCAACGGTGTGTTTCCGCCGATCGGGGGCGTGCGGTACGTCACCACGATCGGCACCGTCATCGCCGGTGTCGCGCCAGCCGTCCACCGGCACGAGCACGGGCACATCCTCCAGGCGCGGTTGTTCGGCCCGCTCTACCTCCCCCTCGTGGTGTCGCACTACGTGGTCGCCACCGTGGTGCCGTACTGGTGGCTCTACCACGACCACGGCCGGTACCCGATCACCGACCTCGGCAGCTACCTCACGCGCGGGGTCTACCACCACGTGTGGCACGAGGAGTGGTGCTACCGCCGCTACGGGCCGCCTCGCTGACCGGTTCCCGGCAGGTCTGCGGTCGACAGGTGACGCCGGGCGCCCAGGCCACGACGATGGGGACATGACGCGACGGCCCAACGTTGTCCTCATCGTTTCCGACGACCACGGTTACGCCGATCGCGGCGTGCTGGGGATCGACACCCGCGTGCGCACGCCCGCGCTCGACCGGTTGGCGGCCGAGGGGATCACGTGCACCCAGGCGTACGTCACCGCGCCGATCTGCAGCCCGTCTCGGGCGGGCCTGATCGCCGGCCAGTACCAACAGCGGTGGGGCGCCCAGTGGTTCGACAGCAGCTCCTTTCCCGACCACCTGCCGTCGCTCGCCGAGCGGTTCGCCGATCTGGGGTACGCGACCGGCTACCTCGGCAAGGTCCACTACGGTCGGGAGCGCAAGGGGGACCGCGCGTGCCCTCCCCACCATGGCTTCGCCGAAAGCTTCTACGGTCTGGCCGGCCAGCAGATGGGCCGGCTGCACTACCTTCGGCACTCCCGGGCCGCCGTGGAGGCGTACGGCCCGGAGGCGTCCTGGCGCATGGCGGTGCAACCGATGCTTGACGGTGACGAGGAGGTCGAGCTCGAAGGTTTCCTCACCGAGGAGCTAGGCAGGCGAGCTCGAGACTTCGTCGCGCGGCACGAGAGCGAACCGTTCTTCCTCATGCTCGCGTTCAACGCCGTCCACAACTTCTGCTTCCAGCTGCCGGACGACGAGCTCGAGCGGCGAGGGTTGGCCAAGTACGACGACTGGGACCCGAGCGTCTCCAGCTACGTCGACTGGTACGACGGCGCGATCTTCCCCAACCTGCCGAACGGCCGCGACTACTACCTCGCCCAGCTGGAGCTCATGGACGCCCAGATCGGGCTGCTCCTCGAGGAGCTGGACCGTCGTGGCCTCGCCGACGACACGGTGGTCGTCTACACCACCGACAACGGCGGCTCCACGTGCAACTTCGGTGTCAATACACCCTTGCGTGGGACGAAGTACACCTTGTGGGAAGGTGGCATCAGGGTGCCGTTCCTCGTGCGCTGGACCGGCGGTGGGATCGTCGGCGGTCGCGCGTACGACGGGCTCACCAGCACCCTCGACCTGTACCCGACGCTGCTGTCCGCGGCGGGCGCCGACCCCGAGGCGTGGGCGCACTGCGACGGCATGGACCAGCTGTCGGCCCTGCGCGCCGCCTCGAACGGTGCGGCCTCGACCAGAGGACTCGGCCACCGGGCGCTGCACTGGGACTGCGGCTTCCAGTGGGCCGTCCGTGAGGGGGACTGGAAGCTGCACGTCGCCGAGGCCGGCCAGCATGCCGAGGCGCTGCGCCGGACCGAGCACACGGACATCGGCGTGGGGGTGCGGCTCACCAACCTGGCGGACGACATCGCCGAGTCGCGTGACCTCGCCGCGGAGCACCCGGACGTCGTGGAGCGCCTGACCGCCCTCCACGAGGCGTGGCGCGCGGAGGTCGGCCTGACGGCGGCGACAGAGGCGAGGTCGGCACGGAGCTGAGTCGACGCGAGGCCGGGTCGACGTGCGGCTGAGTCGGCGCGCGGCTCAGCCGAGCAGCGCGGTGATGGCCCGGATCGACTCCGATGTGCTCGTGTGCAGGACTCCGATCATCCCGACCTCGTTCGCGCCCTCGACAGAGATCGGGGTGTCGTCCAGGAACACCACCTCGTGCGGCTCGACGCCGAGCAGGTCGCAGGTCAACCTGTAGACCCTGGGATCTGGCTTCTCCAAGCCGACCTCGTGCGAGTACACGATGGGGTCGAAGAGCGCCGAGAACCCGTACCGTGCCTCCTCCTGCTCGCGCGCGCCGGGACCCGAGTTGCTCAGGATGGCCGTCGCGTACCGCGGGCGCAGGCTGACGGCGAAGGACATGAGCTCCTGGTCCAGCTCCCCGCAGTACCAGTCCCAGAGGTCGCGCATGAACTCGTCGGCCTGCCTCTCGGACAGCCCCAGGGCGTCGACACAGTACTGGCGATAGGCACGTTCCGGCACCGGGAGACTCAGCGCAGCGGAAGCCTTGCGGTCGACCTGGTCGGCGGCGGCTTCGAACTCCTCGTCGGTCATGCCGAGACGGGCTTTCCATCGGGACACGAGCGCGTCCGGCGTGTCGACGCGCTCCAGCACACCGCCGATGTCGAAAACGACCGCCTTGATCGTCGTGCGTCCCACCATGACCCGATCCTGGCGGTGCCGAGGGAGGAGTCAAGCGCGTCCCCCGCTGCGGCGAGGCACGTCACGGTGCGCTGGGAGCGAACTCGCCACCGCGGAGAGGTCGATGTCGACAGGATGGCGACCATGCCGTACGCGCGTGTCGCTGTCCTCTCCGACATCCACGGCGTCCTCCCGGCGTTGGAGGCCGTGCTCGCCGAGCCCGACGTCCGCGGCGCTGATCGGATCGTGGTCACCGGTGACATCGCCGCCGGGCCACAGCCGGTCGAGGTGCTCGACCGGCTGGCCGAGCTCGGCGACCGGGTGATCTGGGTGCGGGGCAACGCCGATCGGGAGATGGTGGAGTTCCTGCGGACCGGTCACCTCCCGACGCCGGACCCGATCGCGGGTTGGGCCGCCCAGCAGCTGCGGCCCGAGCAGGTGGCGTTCCTCGATGGCCTCCCCACGTCGGTGACGGTGGAGGTCGGAGACCTCGGGTCGGTGCTGTTCTGCCACGCGACACCCCGGAACGACGAGGAGGTCGTCCTCGTCGACTCCCGCCTGGACCGGTGGGCGGAGGTCTACGCCGACCTGGATCCCGGGATCGGCACGGTCGTGTGCGGCCACACGCACATGCCGTTCGTCCGGCTGGCTCACGGGCGGCTCGTGGTCAACCCGGGCAGCGTCGGCATGCCCTACGGCCGGCCCGGCGTCCACTGGGCACTGCTGGGCGCCGGGGTGACGCTGCGGCGCACCACGTTCGACGTCGACGCCGCGTGCGCCCGGATCGCCGCGGAGTCGACGTACCCGGAGGCGGCGGACTGGGCCGACTACTTCGTCCGAGCCCGGGCCACCGACGCCGAGGCGCTCGAGGTGTTCGGCCCCCGGGACGGGCGGACCTGACCAGCCCCGCGCTTCCGACGCCCACGAGGCGCTCTGCGAGGATCGAGGCATGAGCGAGCCGTCGTTCGGACTACCCCACGTCTACTCCGGCAAGGTCCGCGACATCTTCGAAGACGGAGACGACCTGATCCTGGTCGCGTCCGACCGGATCTCGGTCTACGACGTGGTCCTGCCGACGCCGATCCCCGACAAGGGCCGCATCCTGACCGCGCTGTCGCTGTGGTGGTTCGAGCGGCTGGCGGATCTCGTGCCCAACCACGTGATCTCCAGCACCGACGTCCCGGAGCCGTTCCGTGGCCGGGCGATCCGCTGCCGGCGGCTGTCCATGCTGCCCGTCGAGTGCATCGCGCGGGGTTACCTCACCGGCTCCGGGCTGGCGGAGTACACCCGAACCGGCCGCATCCGGGACGTCGCGCTGCCCCCGGGCCTCGTCGAGGGCTCGCGGTTGCCCGAACCGGTCTTCACCCCCACGAGCAAAGCGACGACGGGCGAGCACGACGCGCCGATGACGTTCGCGGAGGTCGCCGCCACGGTGGGTGAGGAGACGGCGGAGGAGCTCCGCCGCATCACGCTGGAGATCTACCGGCGCGGCTCCGAGATCGCCGCCGAGCGAGGCATTCTCATCGCGGACACCAAGGTCGAGCTGGGGCGGACCGCCGACGGCACGCTCATGCTCGCCGACGAGGTCCTCACGCCCGACTCGTCCCGGTTCTGGCCGGCCGACGCCTGGCAGCCGGGACGGCCCCAGTACGCGTTCGACAAGCAGTACGTCCGGGACTGGGTGGCCTCGACCGGATGGGACCGCCGCCCGCCAGGCCCGGAGCTGCCGGACGAGGTGGTCGAGGCCACCCGGCAGCGGTACATCGAGGTGTACGAGCGGCTCACCGGTGACCGCTGGCGTTGAGCCTGACCCGTGCTCGCTAGTGTTGACGCAGCTTCGTGGGAGGAGTGTGCGACCGTGGCGGTGGTCGTCGTCGACGTCATGCCGAAACGAGAGATCCTCGACCCCCAGGGCCAGGCGGTCGCCGGCGCCCTTGGTCGGCTCGGTTTCGACGGCATCTCCGACGTCCGGCAGGGCAAGCGGTTCGAGCTCTATGTCGAGGGTGAGGTCACCGAGGAGCGCCTCGCCGAGATTCGCCGAGCCGCCGAGAAGCTGCTGGCCAACACCGTGATCGAGGACTTCCGCGTGCGCGTGGAGACGCCGGAGTCCCACACCTGACCGACCGGATGAGCGGATGCGTATCGGAGTAGTGACGTTCCCCGGCTCCCTCGACGACCAGGACGCCGCACGGGCGGTCCGGGTGGCCGGAGGGGAGGCCGTGGCGTTGTGGCACGCCGACACCGACCTGCGTGGCGTCGATGCGGTGGTCCTGCCCGGAGGCTTCTCCTACGGGGACTACCTGCGGTGCGGTGCGATCGCCCGGTTCGCCCCGATCATGGAGAGCGTCATCGACGCGGCCAAGGGCGGGCTGCCGGTCCTCGGGATCTGCAACGGCTTCCAGGTGCTGTGCGAGTCGCACCTGCTGCCTGGCGCACTGGTGCGCAACGACCGCCGCAAGTTCATCTGCCGCGACCAGCGTCTCCGTGTCGAGAACACCGCCACCGCTTGGACCTCGACCTACACCACCGGGCAGGAGATCGTCATCCCGATCAAGAACGGCGAGGGTCGCTACGTCGCGGATGACGCGACGCTCGACCGGCTGGAGGGCGAGGGGCGGGTCGTCGTCCGCTACGTCGGCGAGAACCCGAACGGCTCCTACCGCGACATCGCCGGGATCTGCAACGAGGCCGGCAACGTGGTCGGCCTGATGCCCCACCCGGAGCACGCGGTGGACCTCCTGTGCGGCCCGACGACCGACGGGCTCGGGTTCTTCACCTCCGTCCTGCGGCGGCTGGTGCACCAGACCGCCTGACGCCCGCCCGCTCGCCCACGCGTGCCGTCCTCCGTCGGCGCTACTGCTCCAGCGCGGCGTTGCCGACCCGCTCGGCCTCGGCGAGTCCCTCCGCGACCGGACGGCGACCGAGGAAGATCTCCTTCAGGATCGGGTCCATCGCGGTCGCACCCGCGTTGACCCGCGGTCCCACCGGCGCCGGGAACGTCTCACCGGACGCGGACTGCAGGAACGCCTCCAGATCCACGCCCTGCTTGGTCCAGTAGTCGACGTACGCCTGCTCCACCGACGTCACGCCGGGGAACGCGTAGCCGCCTTCCGCGATCGGCCGCTGGCCCTCGGCCGAGCCGAGCCACCGCAGCACCTCGAGTGTCTCCTCACGGTGCTTGGTCGCCGACGACGCGACCGCCGCGACGCCGTGGACGACACCGATCCGACCCTTCGGGCCCTCGAGCATGGGCGCCACGCCCCACTCGAAGTCGGCCTGCTCCTGGATGGTCTTCAGGTGGTACGGGCCCGACTGAAACAGTGCCATCCGTCCCTGCACGAACAGGTCGCGGGTCCGGTCACCGTTGTTGACCGTGTCGGCCGCCGGCGGCGCCACGTGGTGCTCGTTGATGAGGTCGACGACGTACTCGATGGCCGCCACCGTCTCGGGGCGGTCGAGGTCGAAGGCGTCGCCGTCCTGCCAGATGCCGCCGTTGGAGCCGACGAAGTTCCAGTAGATGCCTTGCGGGTCCAGGGCGGCGTTGAAGCCGTACTGCTGGATCTTGGTGGGGTCGAACCCCGGCTCGTCGGCTCGCTTGCCGGCGGCGTCCATGGTGAGCTTCTTCGCGGCCGGAAGGAACGTGTCCTTGGCCGGGTCCGGGTCCCAGTGCAGCGTGGTGGGATCGATGTCAGCCTCCTCCAGCAGCTTCTTGTTGTAGAAGAGCGCGATCGAGTCCCACAGCTGCGGGACGCCCCACAGCTTGCCGTTGCGGGTGTAGAGCTCCACGACCGACTGTTTCCAGTCCTTCTGTTGGTCGCCGAGCTCGGCGCCGACATCGATCAGGGCACCGCTGTCGGCGTAGATGCCGAAGTTGGAGGTGTTGGTCCAGAAGATGTCGGCCACCGTCCCGCTGGAGATGTCCGCGGGGAGCTTGGTCCAGTAGTCGGCCCACGGAACCAGCTGGATCTGGACGTCGATGTCGGGGTGTTCCTTCTCGAACGCTGCGAAGGACTTCTCGTACGCCTTCGCCACCTGCTCGTCCCAGAGCCGGAAGGTGACGACGGTCCTGCCGGAGTCGGCGCTGTCGTCACTGGAGTCGCCTACCGCGCAGGCGGTGGCCGCCAGGGCCACGACGGCGGTGGTGGCGAGTAGACGTCGGGCATGACCCACGGTGGTGTCCCCTTCTTCTTCGTCGTTTCCGGTGCTCACTATCGCAGGCCAGTGAGCGAGATGGAGCGCACGACGTGGCGTTGGAAGATCAGGAAGACGACGACCAGTGGCGCCATCGCCACCGTGGTCGCGGCGGTCACGAGCGTCCAGTTGCTGGAGTACTGACTCTGGAGGTTGGCGGTGGCCACGGTGAGCACCCGCCACTTCTCGCTGCTGGTGATGATGAGCGGCCACAGGAAGTTGTTCCAGTGCGTGACCACTGTGATGATCGAGAGCGTGGCGAGGATGGGCCGGCTCATCGGGACGACGATGTACCAGAGAGTCCGGAGGGTCCCCGCTCCATCGATAGTGGCAGCGTTGAGGATGTCGGCGGGGATGCCTCGGAAGTACTCGCGCAGCAGGTAGATGGCGTACGGCGAGCCGAACAGGTACGGCAGCACGATGCCCCAGAACGTGTCCCGGAGGCCGACCGTCGTCATCATCGTGTAGAGCGGCACCAGCGTGACGACCTGCGGCACCATCAACGTCGCGAGGTAGGCCCAGAAGAGCAGGTCACGTCCGGGGAAGCGGAGACGGGCGAAGGCGTAGGCGGCGAGCACCGAGCAGGTGATCTGCCCGACGAGCACGACGATGACCACCTGCGCGGTGATGGCGAGCGGCGGGATGAAGGAGTACCGGCCGCTGAACAACGCCACGTAGTTGTCGAAGGTCACCGGCCACGGTGGCGCCAGCGCGCCTTCCCTGGCGAACTGGACGGGCGTCTTGAGTGATGTCGCCAGACTCAGCGCGTACGGTCCGAGGGTGAGCAGCGCGCCCGCGACCAGGACCGCGTACGTCGCGAGGTCAGCGGCGTAGCGTCGTGGGCTCCGCCGTTCCCGCGACTCCCGTCGGGTCGGAGTCGCCGTCGTGCGCGCGCTGCCCACCCTCTCCCGGGTGGACCGCTCGCCGGTGGACCGCTCGCCGGTGGACCGCTTCCCGGTGGACCCCTTGTCGGTGGACCCCTTGTCGGTGGACGTGGTCATCGGCACCTCACGACAGGTCGTAGGTGATCCGGCGCCGGAAGTAGATCTGCTGCAGGAGCGTGACGGCCACCAGCAGCGCGAACAGCACGACGGCGAGCGCGGCCGCTCGGCCGAGCCGGAACGCCTCGAACGCCTCGTGGTAGATGCGGGCGGCGATCACATCGGTGCGTCCGGCCGGACCGCCCTGCGTCATCGCGTACACCGTGTCGAAGACCTGGAAGCTCGAGATCACCCCCGTGATGAGGACGAAGGACGTCGTCGGCCGCAGCAGGGGGAGCGTGATGCGCCAGAACACCTGGCGGTCGCTCGCGCCGTCGATCCGGGCGGCCTCGTACAGCTGCTGGGGGATCGACCGCAGCCCGGCGAGGAAGAACAACGCCACGTAGCCGACCTGTGACCACACGGCCACCGCGGCGACGGAGGGCAGGGCCAACGTCGTGCTCGTGAGCCACTCGATGCGGTGTCCGATCAAGGCGTTGAGGGCGCCCTCGGAGGGATCGAACATCCACCGCCAGACCACTCCGAGCGCCAGTGGCGCGCAGATCCACGGGATGACGTAGATGACCTGGAAGACGCTCGACCCAGGCAGTCCGCGGTCGAGCAGCAGGGCCATGAGCAGCCCGAGCGCCGTCTGGGTGGGGATGACGAGCAGGACGAAGGTCGCCGTGACGAGGACCGAGTTGCCGACCGCGGGGTCGGTGAGGATCGAGCTGAAGTTGTCGAGGCCCACGAACCGGGACGGGGTGATCAAGTCCCACTGCCGCAGGCTCAAGGCGAGGACGACGAACACCGGAAGGACGAGGAACACCCCGACACCGACGAGGCTCGGTGCGAGCAGCAGGTAGGCGGTGCGCGTCTCTCGCCACGTCAGCGTGCTCCTGCGTGACGCGTTGCGGCTGATCGTTCGCCTCACGCCTCACCTGCCTCGTCTTTCGTGGTTCGCCCGGTGTTCAACGTACCGGTTGGTCACCACCCCTCGATCACGATGTCGGGGCCTTCGCCCGCGTCGAAACGAGGCCTGACGACGAGGGGCGACCTCGGCGGTCGGTACCGTTGCGGTGTCGCATCCTCGACACCCGTGTGCCGCGTCCGGACAGGAGCCGTCTCGGTGACCGTCGACACCGTCAAGTACGCAGCGGAGACGCCCGATCTCGAGCAGCCCTACGCCGAGCTCGGCTTGAAGGCCGAGGAGTACGCCCGGATTCGGGAGATTCTCGGCCGCCGCCCCACCAGCTGTGAGCTGGCCATGTACTCCGTCATGTGGAGCGAGCACTGCTCGTACAAGTCGAGCAAGGCTCACCTCCGCGTCTTCGCCGACCTGCCGACCCACACCCACCGGGGTCGGCTGCTCGCGGGAATCGGGGAGAACGCCGGGGTCGTCGACATCGGGGACGGGTACGCCGTCACGTTCAAGATCGAGTCACACAACCACCCCAGCTTCGTCGAGCCCTACCAGGGCGCGGCGACCGGTGTGGGCGGGATCGTCCGGGATGTCCTGGCCATGGGCGCCCGGCCGGTCGCGGTGATGGACTCCCTGCGGTTCGGGCCGGCGGACGCTGCTGACACCAAGCGGGTACTGCCCGGCGTCGTGGCTGGCATCGGGGGATACGGCAACTGTCTCGGGCTGCCCAACATCGGCGGCGAGGTGGTCTTCGACCGCTCCTATGCCGGCAACCCGCTGGTCAACGCCTTGTGCGTCGGCGTGCTGCGGCACGAGGACCTGCACCTTGCCAAGGCGTCCGGCGTCGGGAACCAGGTGATCCTCTACGGCGCCAAGACCGGAGGCGACGGCATCGGCGGGGTGTCGGTGCTGGCGAGCGAGACGTTCGACGAGGACGCCGAGGGTGACGGCGGCCCGTCGAAGCGGCCGTCGGTGCAAGTCGGCGATCCCTTCATGGAGAAGCTCCTGATCGAGTGCACGCTGGAGCTCTTCGCCGCCGGCGTGGTCGTCGGTATCCAGGACCTCGGTGGCGCCGGCCTGTCCTGCGCGACGTCGGAGCTGGCGTCCGCGGGCGAGGGTGGCATGCGGATCTGGTTGGACCGCGTGCCGTTGCGGGACTCCTCGCTCGCGCCCGAGGAGATCCTCATGAGCGAGTCCCAGGAGCGCATGATGGCGATCGTGGAACCCGCGAACGTCGAGCGGTTCCTCGCCATCTGCGCCAAGTGGGACGTGCCCGCGACGGTCATCGGAGAGGTCGACGACTCGGGGCGGCTCACCGTCGAGTGGCGTGGGGAAGTCGTGGTTGACGTCCCACCGCGGACCGTCGCGCACGAGGGCCCGGTCTACCACCGCCCGCTGGCGCGTCCCGCGTGGCAGGACAGCGTCCAGGCGAACACCCCCGACGCGTTGCCTCGCCCGACGACTGGTGAGGAGCTCCGCGCCACGCTGCTCCGGCTGGCCGGGTCGCCGAACCTGTGCGATCGGTCGTGGGTCACCGACCAGTACGACCGCTACGTGCTGGGCAGGACGGTCCTCGCCCAGCCCGAGGACGCCGGCATGATCCGGGTCGCCGATGACACCCACCTGGGGGTGGCGTTGGCGACCGACTGCAACGGCCGCTACGTCTACCTGGACCCCTACGTCGGCACCCAGCTGGCGTTGGCGGAGGCGTACCGCAATGTCGCGGTGACCGGTGCACGCCCACTCGCGGTGACGAACTGCCTGAACTTCGGGTCGCCCGAGGACCCGGGGGTGATGTGGCAGTTCGCGCAGGCGACCCGTGGGCTGGCCGACGCGTGCCGCGTCCTGGGACTGCCGGTGACCGGCGGCAACGTGAGCTTCTACAACCAGACCGGCGAGCAGGCGATCCTGCCCACGCCGGTGGTCGGCGTGCTCGGTGTCATCGACGACGTCCGTCAGCGGGTGCGCCAGGGCTGGCGGACGCCGGGCGCCACCGTCTACCTGCTCGGCACCACGCGCGAGGAGCTGGGCGGCTCGGAGTGGGCGCACGTCGTCCACGGCCACCTCGGCGGCCGGCCGCCCGCGGTGGACCTGGAGGCCGAGCGCGCGCTCGCGAACGTCCTCGTCGAGGCGGCCGGCCAGGGTCTGGTCGACGCCGCCCACGACCTGTCCGAGGGTGGGCTCGCCCAGGCGCTCGTGGAGTCCTGCCTGCGGTACGGGTTCGGGGTGTCGGTCGAGCTTCCGGGCGACCCGTTCGTCGCGCTGTTCAGCGAGTCCACGGCGCGCGCCGTGGTGGCGGTGACGGCGGAGCACGCCGAGAGGTTCGTCGCGCTGTGCGCGGAGCACGGCGTCCCTTGCACCCGGATCGGCACGGTGGGGGAGGCCGGCGACGACGCTCGGCTCACCGTGGAGGGGATCTTCGAGGTTCCGCTGGCGGAGGTGCGAGCCGCCTGGACAGCCACCCTGCCGGCGCTCTTCGAGGACGCCTAGGCGGCTCTTGGCCTTGGTCGACGGGCCCCGTCGGAGCGCTCGGGCGTGGTCACTCCTCGGTTTGGCCGGTGAAGAGCCACCGGGCGAGCACGTAGAGCAGGGTGAGGACGAGCGCGACGGAGGGCGCCGCCTGGAGCACGCCGGGCCAGGTGCGCGCGCCGAGCCGACGCAGGATCGCGACGACGCCACAGCTCAGCACCAGCACCACGACGGCGGCTGGCGTGATGAGCATGAGCGAGATCGCGAAGTACCACCCGCCAGCCCGCACCGGGTCGACGCCCGGGAGGGTGAAGAAACCGAAGCCCACGAGGGCCAGCACACCCACCCAGATCGCGGTGACGAGCCAGAGCGTCCAGAGGTAGCCCTTGCGGCTGCGCGGTGGTGGCGGGGGCAGTGGGCTGAGCGTGGGCTGCTGGTAGGAGGAACTGGTCGGGCCGGACATGAAACTCCCTCCGGGTTCGGGCTCGATCGTAATCCCGCCCCGACGGGGCGCGTCCACCCCGAACCTATTCGCTCGGTCCCGAGCGGGTTCACCGGAGCAGGTGGACGGCGACGAGCGACCCGGCGAGGAGAAAGACGACGGTGGCGGCGAGCGCACCTTGCGCGGTGCCGGCCCAGTGTCGCGCTGGGCCTCGCTGGAGCGCCAGGACGACGAGCCACCCCACCCCGGTGGCGAGGACCGCGAACGGCGCGGACATGAACGTCACCAGGAGCGCCCCGTCCCGCGGGCTGGGCGCGCATCCGAAACCGACGCCCTCGCACGGGGCGCCCGCGGGGTCACGTCTCCACGAGGAGGCGAGCAGCGTCGCGATCGCGGCCAGGTAGGGACCGAGCACGAACGCGGTGCACCAGAGCAGACCGTGGGCGGCTGCCGGTGATCTGGGCGCCGTCGATGGAGACCTCGTGGGAGACCCCGAAGGGGACACGGTGCCGGAGGACCCAGCGGACGTTCTGGGCCCGAACGCTCTCATAGCCCTGAGTCTGTCCAGACCTAGGCGCCCCGGACATCCGTCCACGTACCCGCCGGGATCCGTCCGCCTACTCAGGCGGGATGAGTAGCTGAGCGGATGCGATCAGCCGAGCGCCGAGCCGGTGCTCCGGCACGACGTGATCTCGGGAATTCTGTAAGCGTGTAATCAGTTGTCCTTGGCATGACGACGCTCACCTTGCCCCTGCTCTTCCTGGAGGAGACGGTCGTCCTCCCGGGCATGGTCGTCCCGATCGAGCTCGATCGGGAAAGCCAGGCGGCGGTGGACGCGGCCCGGCTGGCGGCCGGTCAGGACCAGGACGCCAGGCCGCGCGTGCTGGTGGTGCCGCGCCTCGGCGGCTCCTACGCCGCCACGGGTGCGGTCGCCGAGATCACCCAGACCGGTCGGCTGCCGAGCGGCGAACCCGCCGTCGTGGTGCGCGCGGTGGGTCGTGCCCGTCTCGGCGTCGGCGTCCAAGGGCCGGGCTCGGCCCTCTGGGTGCGGGCCGAGCAGCTCGACGTGCCGGCGCCGGACGAGCGCAGCTACGAGCTAGCCCGTGAGTACAAGTCCGTGCTCCTGTCGATCCTGCAGCACCGTGGTGGCTGGCAGGTCATCGACGTCATCCAGCGGATCACGGATCCGAGCGAGCTGGCCGACACGGCCGGGTACGCCTCGTGGCTGGACAACGACAAGAAGCTTCGACTGCTCGAGACTCCCGACACCGCACAGCGCCTGACGCTCCTGCTCGAGTGGGCTCGGGCGCACTTGGCTGAGCTGGAGGTCGCGGAGCGGATTCGCGAAGAGGTCCGGGACACCATGGACCGGACCCAGCGGGAGTACGTCCTGCGCCAGCAGCTCGCCGCGATCCGCAAGGAGCTCGGTGAGGACGGCGACGACGCCGACGACTACCGCGCCCGCGTCGAGAAGGCGGACCTGCCCGAGAAGGTGCGTGAGGCGGCCCTGCGCGAGGTCGCCCGGCTCGAACGGATGTCGGAGCAGTCGCCCGAGACGGGGTGGATCCGGACCTGGCTTGACACCGTCCTGGAGATGCCGTGGAACGTCCGCACGACGGACACCACCGACATCGCCGCCGCGCGAGCCGTTCTCGATGCCGACCACTCCGGTCTGGACGACGTCAAGGAGCGAATCATCGAGTACCTCGCGGTCCGGACCCGGCGCGCCGCTCGAGGCCTGGAGGCGGTGGGCGGACGAGGCTCGGGCGCGGTCCTGGCGCTGGTGGGCCCGCCAGGTGTGGGCAAGACCTCGTTGGGTGAGTCGGTCGCTCGGGCGCTCAACCGCACGTTCGTGCGGGTGGCGCTGGGCGGCGTGCGCGACGAGGCCGAGATCCGCGGCCACCGACGCACCTACGTGGGCGCGATGCCCGGCCGGATCGTGCGCGCCATCAAGGAGGCCGGCTCGATGAACCCGGTCGTCCTGCTCGACGAGGTGGACAAGCTCGGCTCGGACTATCGGGGCGACCCGGCCGCGGCGCTGCTGGAGGTCCTCGACCCCGCGCAGAACCACACCTTCCGCGACCACTACCTCGAGGTCGAGCTGGACCTGTCCGACGTGCTCTTCCTCGCCACCGCGAACGTCGCCGACACCATCCCGCCGGCTCTGCTGGACCGGATGGAGGTCGTCCGGCTCGACGGCTACACCGAGGACGAGAAGGTCGCGATCGCGCGTGACCACCTCCTGCCCCGGCAGCTCGAGCGGGCCGCGTTGGCGCCGGAGGACGTGACGATCGAGGAGTCCGCGCTGCGCTCGATCGCGTCCGAGTACACCCGAGAGGCCGGCGTGCGCGGGATGGAGCGGGCGATCGCGAAGATCCTGCGCAAGGTCGCGACCAGGCTGGCGACCGAGACCGTCGCGGGCCCGGTGCGCGTCGAGGCGGCCGACCTGCGCGCGTACCTCGGGCGGCCGCGGTTCCTGCCGGAGTCGGCTCGCGACGCCTCCACGCCCGGCGTGGCGACCGGCCTGGCGGTGACGGGCGCCGGCGGTGACGTGCTCTACGTCGAGGCCGCGACGATGGACGGTGAGCCCGGACTGACGCTCACCGGTCAGCTCGGCGACGTGATGAAGGAGTCGGCCCAGATCGCGGTCTCCTACCTGCGCGCCAACGGGCCACGGCTCGGCGTTCCAGTCCAGGACCTCATCCGCCGACGCGTCCACCTCCACGTCCCTGCCGGCGCGGTCCCCAAGGACGGTCCGTCGGCGGGCATCACGATGGTGACGGCGCTGGTGTCACTGCTGTCCGGGCGGCCGGTCCGCACCGAGGTCGGCATGACCGGCGAGGTCTCGCTGACCGGTCGGGTCCTGCCCATCGGAGGCGTCAAGCAGAAGCTCCTGGCCGCCCACCGCGCGGGCTTGACCGAGGTGATCCTGCCGCGACGCAACGAGCCCGACCTCGAGGAGGTTCCGCGAGCCGTCCTGGACGACCTGACGATCCACCTCGTCGACGACGCCGCGGAGGTGGTCCGGCTGGCGCTGGTCGACGACGCTGGCGCCCACGCTCCGGCCGCCGCCTGACCCACCACCTCAGTGCCACCTCAGTGGTGGCGGTGTTCCCGCAGCGGACGCCCGCCGCGACGTCGTGGTGTGGAGAGTCGTACGGCAGGCCGTGGCGAGGCCGAGCACCGGTTAGGCTCCCGCCCGATGCCACCACGACTTCGACCCGCTGATCCCGGCGTCGTCGCCGCGACGGTGGGACGCGTCCTCGCAGCGGTCGACGCCGGGGCGACGCCGGCGCCGGACGACCTTCGCGTGCTGGTGCGCCACTTCCTCGCGTTGCTCGCGGCGAAGGTTCCGGGACGCTCGGTGGAGGTGCGCGTGCCGCCGTATGCCGCGGTCCAATGTGTCGACGGTCCCCGGCACACGCGTGGCACGCCGCCCGGCGTCGTGGAGACCGACCCGCTCACCTGGGTGCTGCTCTGCCTGGGCCGGCTGACGTGGGAGGAGGCTGTGACGTCCGGCCGGCTGACCGCGAGCGGGGAGCGGACGAACCTCGCGTCGCAGCTTCCCCTGCACACCGAGGTCGCTCCGTGACGGCAGGTCGCCCCGGGGTCGGCCGCTCGCGATGGTCGTCCCGAAAAGTCGTCGTCGAGGATGGAACCGCGCCGGATCGGAGCGCGTCTCATGGTCGGTGGTCCGAAGCCACTCATGTGGGAAGCCCCCGCGCTACCCCCCGACGCGGGGGCTTCTTCCTGTTCGGAGTGCGCGAGGGCTTCTGGTTGGTGTGGTTGATCGATGCTGTGCTGAGCTCTCCGACCGGAGTTCAGGCGGCCTCGGAGCCGACGACGTCTCGCTGACGCTGGGCGAGTGCGGCTTGCTCGAGGCGGTGGCCGCGGAGCGACCACGCGACGGCGCCGGCCCAGACGAGCACGATCAGCAGGTACAGCGCGGTGCGGGCCGAGGACGACACGTCGAAGCCGTTCAGGATGGTCCGGGTGTTGGTGAGGATGATGACGCCGCCCACCAACGACCCGAGGATTCGGCCCGGGATGTGGCGCACCAGCCACGCGGCGATCGGCGCCGCGATGAGGCCGCCGAGGAGTAGGGCGGCGACGACGTCGAACTGGATGCCGGCCGAGCCGAGGCCGAGGAGGAAGCCTCCGCTGGCCGCCACCGCCACGAGGAACTCGCTCGTGTCGACCGACCCCACCACCTTGCGCGGCTCCATCCGGCCGGTGGCGAGCAAGGCCGGTGTGGCGACGGGACCCCATCCGCCTCCGCCCGTCGCGTCGACGAAGCCGGCGACGACGCCGAGTGGCGCGAGGAACCGCCGGCGCAGTGGTGTGCCGAGGCGGTGCTGGGGAGTGCCCCACGCGGTGAAGCGCACGAGGATGTAGACGCCCAGCGCCAGCAGGATTCCCGCCATCAACGGCCGAGCGGCCTCCGTCGACAGCGAGCTGAGGAACGTGGCGCCCGCGAAGGCGCCCACCGCTCCTGGCAGCGCGATGCGGCCGATGACCCGCCAGTCGACGTTGCCGAACCGCCAGTGCGCCGCCCCGGACGCCAGCGTTGTGCCGATCTCGGCCAGGTGGACAGCCGCCGACGCGGCGGCCGGCGCGGTGCCGGTGACGAGCAGCAGTGTGGTGGACGTGACGCCGTAGGCCATCCCGAGACTGCCGTCGACGAGTTGCGCGGCGAGCCCGACCAGGCCGAGCAGCACGAGTTTTCGCACGTTGACCCCACCCTTCCTGTATTTCCCATCGCGATGGTAGGGCTAGTGGGATTAGCTCCGGCGCTCTCTGACCACGATGTGGTCACACAGAGGGCGCTTGGCCGGATCCGGGTGGCTCGGCCAGATCGGGCAAGAAGGGTGAATGAGGTCGTACCGATCGCGTAGAAACGCGTACTCTGCGAGGCGTGATCCACCAGCTCGACCTCGCCGAGGCCGTCCGCGCGGTCTTGCCAGGCGTCCGCGACGATCTCGAAGCGCTCGTCCGCATCCCGTCGATCAGCGCCGACCCCGGGTCGGCGGAGGCCGTTCGGCGCAGTGCCGACGCCACCGCCGCACTGTTTCGGGCCGAGGGTGCCAAGGTCGAGATCCTCGCCGTCGAGGGCGGGCAGCCCGCCGTCCTCGCCCGCTTCCCGGCACCTGTCGGACAGCCGACGGTGCTCCTCTACGCCCACCACGACGTCCAGCCCACCGGTGACCCGGCCCAGTGGACGAGCCCGCCGTTCGAGCCGGTCGAGCGGGAGGGGCGGCTCTACGGACGCGGGACCGCCGACGACAAGGCCGGCATCGCCATGCACCTGGCGGCGATCCGAGCCTTCGGGGGCGCACCGCCGGTCGGCGTGACGGTCCTGGTCGAGGGGGAGGAGGAGATCGGCTCCCCCACGCTGTCCCAGTTCCTCGCGACCTACCGCGACCGGCTCGCCGCGGACGTCATCGTGCTCGCCGACTCCACCAACTTCGACCTCGGCGTGCCGGCTCTCACGACCCGCCTGCGCGGTCTCGTCGACTGTGTCGTCGAGGTGCGCGCGCTCCACCACGCCGTCCACTCCGGCATGTACGGCGGAGCCGCGCCCGACGCGCTCACCGCCCTGTGTCGCCTGCTCGCCACGCTGCACGACGACGACGGTGAGGTCGCGATCGAGGGTCTTGTGCGCGGGGAGCCCGTCGACCTCGACTACCCGGAGGAGAGGTTCCGGCGGGAGGCGGGCGTCCTCGACGGCGTGCAGCTGCTGGGCGAGGGCAGCATCGCCGAGCGGTTGTGGGCCAAGCCGACCGCGACCGTGCTCGCGATCGACGCTCCCCGCGTGTCGGAGGCGTCCAACACGCTCCAGCCGGTGGCACGGGCCAAGGTGAGCGTGCGCCTCGCCCCAGGTGACGACGCCGCCCGGGCCCGCGCCGCCCTCGCCGAGCACCTCCGCAAGCACGCGCCCTGGGGCGTGCACGTCGAGGTCCACGAGGGGGACCTCGGCGAGCCGTACGCGATCCCGGCCAGCGGACCGGCCTACGACGCGGCGCGTGAGGCGATGCGGGAGGCGTGGGGTCGTGAGCCCGTCGACATCGGTGTCGGAGGGACCATTCCGTTCATCGCCGAGTTCGCCCGGGCCTTCCCCGAGGCGTCGATCTTGGTGACCGGCGTCGAAGATCCGGACAGCCGGGCCCACGGCGCCGACGAGAGCCTGCACCTCGGCGAGTTCGAGCGGGCCTGTCTGGCCGAGGCGCTGCTCCTCGCGAAGTTGGCGGTCCGAGATCGTGCGGGGTGAGCCCGAGATCGTGCGGGGGTGAGATGGAGGGCCCGGGTACCGGTTCGGCTGGTCGTCCTGCTCGGGGCGTCGGTGGCTCTCGGGCCGCTGCTGGTCGACTTCTACCTGCCGGCGCTGCCGCAGATGACGGCCGACCTGCGCACCACCGAGTCGATGCTCCAGCTCACCTTGACCGCCGCGGTCGCCGGCTCGGCGATCGGTCAGCTGCTCGCCGGACCGATCTCCGACGCGGTCGGTCGACGCCTCCCCCTCCTGGTCGGGATCATCGGCTTCGTCACCACCTCGGTCTTGTGCGCGCTCGCCCCGACGGTCGAGGTGCTCATCGGGGCACGGCTGCTCCAAGCGATCTCCGCCGCGGCCGGCACCGTCGTCGCGCGCGCGGTCCTGCGAGACCTCGTCACCGGTCGAGAGCTCGCCCGGCTGCTGTCGGTGCTGGTGTTCGTGAGCGGGATGGCGCCCATCGTGGCGCCGGTGATCGGCGGACAGCTGCTCCGCGTCGGCGGCTGGCGAACGCTGTTCGTCGTCCTGGCCGCCTTCGGCACGGTGCTGCTCGTCGTCCTGCTGGTCGCCTTGCCGGAGAGCCTGCCGCCGGATCGACGTCAGCGGGGCGGCGTCCCCAAGGCGCTCCGCGCCTACGTCGGTCTCCTCGTGGATCCGGTGTTCGTCGGCTACGCCCTGGCCGGGGGGTTCGCCTTCGGTGCGCTGTTCGGCTACATCTCTGGCTCGTCGTTCGTCTTCGAGGGCGTGTTCGGGCTCAGCCCGCAGCAGTTCAGTCTCCTCTTCGCGGTCAACTCCCTCGGGCTCATGCTGGCCGCGCAGACCAATGGCCGTCTGGTGCGTCGTCTGGTCGAGCCGCGCCGAATGCTGACGATGGGCCAGCTCGCCGCGGTGGCGAGCGCCGGGGTGCTCGTGGCCGCCGCGGCGACGTCGTTCGCCGGGCTGTACGGCGTCGTCGTCCCGCTCTTCTTCGTCGTCGCCACGTTCGGTCTGGTGACGCCCAACGCGCAGGCCCTCGCCCTGGCCCGGTACCCGGAGTCGGCGGGCACGGCGGCCGCGGTGCTCGGGGCGGCGCAGTTCGCCATCGCCTCCTTCACCGGCCCGATGGCGACGGCGGTGGCGGTGACGTCGGCGCTGCCCATGGCGGTGGTGGTGGCCGGAAGCATGGTGCTTGGTTTGGCCGCCCGCGTGCTCCTCACGCGAGCGGAGGGCGGTCGAGCGACGGAGCCGGCAGCACATCGGTCCGAGGGGTGACCGGGGCTGCTGGACGCGCCCAACCGTCGACCGGTCCGGACAGGCTTCCTCACCAGGATGGACGCGTTAGCGGCGGGCCACACCTGCTGGGGAGGAGTCCGGGCGTAGCCACCCCCGTGCGGTCAGCAGGTCGACGATCCGCCCCACCGCCTCCTCGACGCTCATCACCGAGGTGTCGAGCCGGAGGTCCGCGTCGGTGGGCTCCTCGTACGGGTCGGAGATCCCGGTGAAGCCGGTGATGAGACCGGCTCGCGCCTTGGCGTAGAGGCCTTTGCGGTCGCGGCGCTCGCACTCGGCCAACGGTGTGGCGACGTGCACGAGGACGAACGCGCCACCGGCCTCGGCCACCATCTGCCGGACCCGCGCCCGCGTGTCGGCGTACGGCGCGATCGGGGCGCAGATGGCCAGGCCGCCGTGCCGGGCGACCTCCGCCGCGACGAACCCGATCCGGGTCACGTTGGCTTCCCGGTCCGCCTTGGAGAACCCCAGCCCGGCCGACAGCATCTGGCGGACCACGTCACCGTCGAGCAGGGTGACCGTGCGGTCGCCGCGCTCGAGGATGACGTCGCGCAGCCGGCGCGCCAACGTCGACTTGCCCGAACCGGACAGGCCGGTGAAGAAGACGACCAGCCCCTGTCGATGAGGAGGTGGATGCTCCGCGGCGACGATGGCGGCGATCGGTTCGGGGTAGTCGCCACCCGCTGCGGCGGAGCTGGTCAGGGGGAACTCGACGCACCCGCCGTACGCCTCCGCGACTCTCGTCCGCAGCGCGGTGTCCTCCGCAGGGTCCTCACGCCGCGCGAGGGGAACCGGGACGACGAGCGTCTCACCGGGTAGCAGCTCAGCGGCCACCACAGTGGCGCGGACCAACGCGTGCGCGGAGACGATGCGGGACGATCCGGCGCCGACCAGCGGCAGCAGTACGGTGACGTCGTAAGCCCGGGTCGCGGCGGTGAGCGCCGTCAACGCGGCCTTGTCGAGAGGTGCGTCGAGGGGAACGGCCGCGACCTTGCGACCGGCGAACCGCTCGCGAACCACGGCGGGTGGCAGATGGAGGTGGGCGAAGACCCCGTCCTCGCGGGCCGCGAGCGGCGTGACCGTGCCGGTCAGCTTCCACCCTCCCTCGGCGGTCCGACTCCGTTCGGTCACGGTGAGCCGTGCCACCGGGGTCCCCTCCTGGTCGGTGAGGTCGGCGACCTTGATGCGACGCGCCGCGTCGTCGGTCGCGCTGTCGGTCGCGCCGTCGTCCCGGCCGCCTCCGCCGCTGGCGGCCGTCGACGACGCCAGGGAGGACACGACAGCAGCCGGGACGGTCACGCGCACCTCGTCGAGGATGCCGTCGAGCGCGAGAGCCACGTCGTCGTACTCGGCGGGCGGGACGGTCCAGCGAGGCGGGTCTGGATCAGCGGTCACCGGCTCACGCCTCCAGGATCAACGTGACGGGTCCGTCGTTGACCAGCGACACGTGCATGTGCGCACCGAAGCGGCCGGTCTCGACGGTGGCCCCCAGGTTCCGCAAGGTGGCGACGACGTGCTCGACCAGCGGCTCGGCGATCTCTCTCGGCGCCGCCTCCGACCACGAGGGCCGGCGTCCTTTCCGCGTGTCGGCGTAGAGCGTGAACTGGCTGACGACGAGGAGAGGTGCGTCCACGTCGGAGCACGACCGCTCGTCGGCGAGGATGCGCAGCCCCCAGATCTTCGCGGCGAGCTTCTCCGCTTGCGCTGTGGTGTCGGAGTGGGTGACGCCGACGAGGACGACGAGGCCAGGCCGGTCGATCGCCCCGACCACCTCGCCGTCCACGGTCACGCTCGCCTGGGTGACCCGCTGTACCACCGCACGCACCAGGCCATTGTCCCGACCGGCGAGGGTGGGATGGGAGCGGGGCGGGCGGTCGCCGAGGAAACCGTGGACGCCGCAGCCGCCATCCCGCCGCGATGTCCTCCGTGACCGCGCTCGACCTGCGAGGATGGCGTCATGGCGACCCTGATCACGGTGGCGCCCACCGGCGCGGAGACCAGCAAGGAGGCCGTTCCCCAGCTCCCGACCACCCTCGAGGAGCTGGTGGAGACCGCACGGCGGTGCGAGGCGGCGGGCGCGGCGATGATCCACGTCCACATCCGGGACGACGAGCACCGGCCGACGCTCGACCTCGCCAGGCTCCGCGACACGGTCGCCGCGCTGCGCCAGGAGACCACCCTCGTCATCCAGCTCTCGACCGGTGGTGCGGTCACCGACTCCTACGCGGACCGGTTGCGCGTCCTGGACGCCGAACCCGACTCGGCCTCGATCACCCTCGGCACGGTCAACTTCGGCGACGAGATCTTCTCCAACCCGTGGCCGTTCGTCGTGGAGCTGTACAAGGAGATGCTGGCCCGCCGCATCGTGCCCGAGTTCGAGCTGTTCGACCTGGGCCACGTCGCGGCGTTGCGGAGACTCCTCGACACCTACGGCTTGCCGCCGGGCGACCGCGTGCACTGCGACTTGGTGATGGGTGTCCCGGGGGGCATGCCTGGCGACACCGCCACGCTCGTGGCCGCGGTCCAGGCGCTGCCGGACGCGGTGACCTCCTGGTCCGCGACCGGGATCGGGCGGACCACCTTGCCGGTGGCACTCGCCGCGCTCAGCTGCGGCGGTCACCTGCGCGTGGGCATGGAGGACACGCTGACCTTCGCCAAGGGACGGCCCGTCCAGCACAACGTCGAGCTCGTGGAGCGGGCGGCGCAGCTGGCCACACTCGCGCAGCGCCCTCCGATGAGCACCGACGAGGCGCGCGAGCTGCTGCACGTGGCCCAGCGCTAGGCCCAGTGGCGCGCAGCGTCGGCCGCCTGTGGCGGCCGGGAGGAGGCCGGTAGGTTCGCTCCCATGGCTGGCGCTCCTCCCGTGGTCGCCGAAGTGGTGCGGTCGGGGTTCGTGGAGGCGCGGCACCGCGGTTCGGTGCTCGCTCTCAACGCCGACGGGTCGGTTGCCTTCGCGCTCGGCGACGTCACGACGCCGATCTTCCCTCGGTCGGCGAACAAGCCGATGCAAGCGGTGGGCATGCTGCGGGCGGGTCTCGACGTCGACGGTGAGCTGCTCGCCCTGGTCTCGGCGAGCCACTCCGGCGAAAGGTTCCACGTCGACGGCGTACGGCGCATCCTCGCCGCCGTCGGCCTCGACGAGTCCGCGCTGCGGTGCCCGCCCAGCTTGCCCTTGGACGAGGCGGCCGCCCACGAGGTGATCAAGGCAGGCGGTTCACCCAGTCGGGTGGCCATGAACTGTTCGGGAAAGCACGCCGGCATGCTGGCCGCCTGTGTTCGAGCGGGCTGGCCGACCGACACCTACTGCGATCCGACGCATCCGCTCCAGGTGCTGATCCGCCAGACGGTCGAGGAGCTGGCGGGGGAGAAGGTGTCGCACACCGGTGTCGACGGCTGTGGGGCTCCGCTGTTCGCGCTCAGCCTCACCGGTCTGGCGCGGGCGTTCCGCGCGCTGGCGCTCGCCCCCGCGGGATCTCCGGAGGCGAGGGTGGTGGCGGCGATCCGCGCTCACCCGACCTGGACGAGTGGGACGAGGCGGGACGAGGCGGCGCTCATCCGTTCGGTGCCCGGTCTGTTCGGCAAGAGTGGAGCCGAAGCCACCTACGCTGTGGCCCTCGCTGACGGTCGCGCCGTCGCGGTGAAGATCGAGGATGGCGGCCAGCGGGTCCGTCCGGTGGTGATGGCGGCGGCGTTGCGTCGGCTGGGTGTGTCGAGTCCGGCCATCGACGAGCAGGTGACGACCCCGGTGCGAGGCGGCGGCCGGGTCGTGGGGACGATCCGGGCGACCATCCTCGACGACCTCCCCGCCGCCGGCGACGGCGTCGCGACGCGGGACTGACGTCGCGATGAAGACGACCTCGCGTGTGAGTTCCGCCACATCGGGCGAGCTCTCGTCATCGCCCCGGCTAAGCCACATCGCTTGTGGGTAAAGGGCTGTGAGCGCGAGGTCGCTTCTTGGTTCTCCTCAGGTGAGTGACTCACCGACATCCCATCGTGCGACATTCTTGCAACGAGCTTGCATCCGCTAACTTTTGCAAGCACACTGGCCGATGTGAAGGTCCGGTCGATCAGCAGCCTCGGCGAGTACCTGCGGGAGCAGCGTCGCAACGCAGAACTGTCCCTGCGACAGCTCGCCGAGCTCGCCGGGGTCTCGAATCCGTACCTCAGCCAGATCGAACGTGGACTTCGCAAGCCCTCGGCGGAGGTCCTGCAACAGCTCGCCAAGGCGTTACGGGTCTCCGCGGAGGCTCTGTACGTCAGGGCCGGTCTCCTGGACCCGGCCGAGGCGGAAAGACGCGAGGACGCCTCGGTCGAGACCGCCATCCGACGCGATCCCTATCTCTCGCCACGCCAAAAACGCGTCCTGCTCGACATCTATTCATCGTTTCGCCGCGAGGCCGGTGAGGAAGAGACCAGTGAGGCGAATCGCGAGAGCACGACCCGGAGACGGGCGGTAGCACACGCCCGACAGGAGGACTAAGCCATGCCCCGTAATTCCCGAAAGTCTTTCACCGAGCCCAATCCGCTCTACGTTCTCGCCGGTGCTGGTGATCTCGCCGTCGAGAAGCTGCGTGAGCTGTCCAGGATGGCGTCGGACACGATCGGGTCGCTGGAGTCGGCCGATCCCGTCGCCGTCTCCGACCGGGTCCAGCAGACCATCGAGGCGCGTGCTGACGCGATCGCCCGGACGATCCGCACGGCCTCTCTCGACCTTCGGACGCAGGCGAGGGACATGGCTGAGAAGGCCCAGTCCGCCTTCTACACGATCTGGATCCAGGCCGGCGACACCTACGACACCCTTGCCCGGCGCGGCAAGAACGTCGTCATTCGGCTGCGCCAGGACGGCGCGGCGGCCAACGGTCGGCGGCCGGCGAGCACGCGGGGGCGGAAGACCGCGACGTCGCGGAGCCGCAAGTCGACGACCACGCGCGGCAAGACCACCACGGCGCGCGGCAGGACCAACGCCAGCACGACCCGGAAGCGCGCCGCGAGTGGGCGTAGCCGCTCCTCGTCGAGCGCGAGCCGGAAGTCCAGCGGCAGTATGGCGACCACCGGCGTCAACAACACGACGGTGACCAGCCTCATGGACGCCGGCACCGGCGTGAGCTGAGTCCGGGTCGGAGTGCCCCTCCTTAGCCCATCGGTCGGCTCATACCGGACGTCCGGGTCGTGCTGATCGGCACCGGAGGTCAGCCTGACGCGGGTTCGTCGCCGTCACGTGGAAGGGCGCTCCGGGGAAGGGCACTCCGGCCGGCCCTGTCCGCGATCGCGGGGCCTGGGTACGCGCAGCGGCTACCCTCGGGGTGTGCCCGAGCTCATGCTGCTGCCCCATCTCATCAACCAGGTCCTGTGGCTGCTGCTCCTGGTGCTGAAGGCGTTCGCGTTCGGTGACGCCGCGCTCCGGCCGAAGGAGGCTTTCCCCGCGGCGGACAAGCAGACCAAGGTCCTGTGGCTGCTCCTGACCGGTTTGGCGCTCCTCGTGCACCTGCTCAACCCGTCCGTGCTGGGCCTGCTCAACCTCGCCGGCACGATCGCCGCCGCCGTGTACCTCGCTGGCGTGCGTCCGGCGGTGCGGGAGATCGGCCGTCCAGGGAAGGGCGATGGCCCCTACGGTCCGTGGTGACGGTAGGCGGGACGAGGGCGTGACGCGGGGCAGCGCGACGTTGGCGTGACACCGCCGCACCGTCGTACCACCCTGTCCGGGCTGGAGGTGTGGGTCACCGGCTCCGGCGCGCCGGTGACCGTGTTCGCGCACGGGCTCGTGGGTTCGGTGGCCGAGACCCGGCCCTTCGGGGGCGGCGTGCGGGGCACCCGCGTGTTCTTCCACTTCCGGGGATACGGCGATTCGCCACCACCGCCACCGCACTGGTCCTACGACGACCTCGCCGTCGATCTCGCTGAGGTGGCCGACGCCACCGGCGCGAGCCGGGCGGTGGGTGTCTCCTTGGGCGCGGGCGCGATCCTCCGTGTCGTCGCGGAGCTTCCGACGCGTTTCGAACGCCTCGTCCTCGTCCTGCCCGCCGCACTCGACCGGCCTCAGCCGGCGCTGGTACGTCGGCGGCTCGTCGCGGCCGCCGACGCGGCGGAGGCGGGCGACCTCGCCGGCCTGACGGACGCAGTCCTCGCGATGCAGCCGTCGACCGTGCGCACGCGGCCCGAGGTCGTCGCGTGGGCCGAGCGTCGCGCGCGGCAGCTCCTGGGCGCGTCCATGGCCCGGGCGTTGTCGGTGGCCCAGGCGTTCCGGGCGTTCGCCGGCCAAAGCCCACTCGCCGACCGTCGGGTTCTCGCGGCCTGTTCCGCACCCACTCTTGTCCTCGCGCACGAGAGCGACGACGCGCATCCAGTCGGCGTGGCGGAGGAGGTGGCGGCCGCCCTGCCTGAGGGCGAGCTCGACGTGTACGCGGGTGGCGGCCTCCTCTGGGACCATCGCGCGGCCGTCCGGGAGCGCATCGGCGCCTTCCTCAACAGCCCCGACCCGTGAGCGCCCGGGGCGCCCACCTTCGTGCCGAGCGGTGAGGCGACCGCCGCGCTGTGCCTCCCTCCGGTGGCCATCTGTCCCTAGCTGGCCCGCTGGCTGTCCCGCTAGCTGGCCAGATCCGGCAGCGTTCCGGGATGTGGGATGTCCGGGAATCGATGATCCCGGGCGGCTGTTGTAGGGCCCGGTGCCTCCGTTCGGGGCACGGGACGTCCAGCTCACTGGGAGGTGCGCCGGTTGCGCCAGAGATCCCCGCGTCGTGGTGGCCGTTTCGTCAGCCATTCGTCCCGTTCGACTCGCTCCTCCACGGCGGTCTCGGCCTCGCCCTTGCGGCTCCCGGGGGCGCGTCGCTACCCGCGTCGCGTGGCGATGCTCAGCGTGCACACCTCGCCGCTCGACCAGCCGGGCGCGGGGGACGCGGGCGGCATGAACGTCTACATCGTCGAGCTGGCGCGTCGGCTGGCCGCGCGGGGCATCGAGGTGGAGATCTTCACCCGCGCGACGTCCAGCGATCTCCCGCCCGTCGTGGAGGCCTTTCCCGGCGTACGGGTTCGGCACGTGATCGCGGGACCGTTCGAAGGGCTGGCCAAGGAGGATCTGCCCGCCCAGCTCTGTGCGTTCGCTCGGGGTGTGCTGCGCGTCGAGGCGGGTCACGAGCGCGGCTGGTACGACCTCGTGCACTCCCACTACTGGCTGTCCGGTCAGGTCGGCGCGCTCGCCAAGGAACGCTGGGGTGTCCCGCTCGTGCACTCCATGCACACCCTGGCCAAGGTCAAGAACGCCCTGCTGGCCGATGGTGACGCGCCGGAGCCTCGGGCACGGATCATCGGCGAGGAGCAGGTGGTGGAGGCGGCCGACTGGCTGGTCGCCAACGCCGACGACGAGGCCCGCGCTCTCGTCGACCTGTATGGCGCTGATCCTCGGACGGTCGTGACCGTCAACCCGGGCGTCGACCTGGACGTCTTTCGTCCCGGCGACCAGGCGCGGGCACGTCGGGCGGTCGGTCTCCCTCAGGACGCGGTCGTGCTGGCGTTCGTCGGTCGGCTCCAGCCGCTCAAGGCGCCGGACGTGCTGGTTCGCGCGGCCGCGTGGCTGCTCCGCCACCAGCCCGCGCTCCGGACCCGACTCGTGGTCGCGATCGTGGGCGGCCCCAGCGGCTCCGGCACGGTGGAGCCGGACGGGATCGCCCGCTTGGCTGGTGAGCTCGGCGTGGCGGACGTCGTGCGGTTCGTCCCGCCGCAGGCCCAGCGCGAGCTGGCGCTGTGGTACCAGGCGGCGGACCTCGTGGCGGTGCCGTCCCACAACGAGTCCTTCGGCCTCGTCGCGCTCGAAGCCCAGGCGTGTGGCACGCCCGTCGTGGCGGCCGCGACCGGTGGGCTGCTCACGGCCGTCCGGGACGGGGAATCCGGTGTCCTCGTCCACGGGCACGACCCACGCACGTGGGCGCGCACCCTCGACGAGCTGCTCGCGGACCCGGAGCGCCGAGCGCGACTCGGTGCGGGCGGTGTCGCCCACGCGCGGAAGTTCGGCTGGTCGGTGACGGCGGCCCGCACCCTCGACGTCTACGCCACGGCGTTGGCGTCGACGGATCGGTCGGTCGCCGCGAGCCAGTGACCGAACCCGCGCTTCGGTCCCGCCGGGCGCCGGTGCTGGCTACGGTGACCGCGTGAGTCTCGATCCGGCCGAGGTGATCCGGGGCGTCCTCGCCGACCTCGACGTCGCGTGGGAGGAGCCGTCGCCGGGGACGTTCGTGGTGACTCTTCCCGGGGAGCGCAAGCTGCGCACCACCTGCACGCTTCGGGTCGGCGCCCAGGCGGTCGGCGTGCACGCGTTCGTCGTGCGACGTCCGGACGAGAACCACGAGGCGGTCTACCGGTTCCTGCTGGAGCGGAACGGGCGGCTGCGGGGTGTCGCCTTCGCCGTCGATCACCTCGGTGACATCCACCTGGTCGGCCAGCTCCCGCGTCCAGCGGTGACGCCGGAGGAGATCGACCATGTGCTCGGGGCGGTGCTCGAGGCCGCGGACTCGTCGTTCAACCGCATCCTCGAGCTCGGGTTCACGTCCGCGATCCGGCGCGAGTGGGCCTGGCGTACGGCGCGCGGCGAGTCGACCGCCAACCTGGAGGCGTTCCGCCGTCTCCGGCCCGCCGGGATCGAGGGCGACCCGACCGCTGGCGATGGTCCGTCGCCCGGCCGGCGGTGACCTCCACCCCGCTCCCTGCGACATGTCCGCTGTGCCCCGTTCGGTGTGCCGCGCGGCAGGCCGCGGGTCGCGCCGGGGACGCTCGATAGAGTCGACACCATGAGTGCTGCGACTGTCCCGCCCTACCGCCTCGTCCTGCTTCGTCACGGCGAGAGCGAGTGGAACGCCAAGAACCTGTTCACCGGCTGGGTCGACGTCGGCCTGTCCGGGAAGGGCGAGGCAGAGGCACGTCGGGGTGGCGAGCTGCTCGCCCAGCGGGGAATCCTCCCCGACGTCGTCCACACCTCCCTCCTGCGCCGGGCGATCCGCACCGCCGAGATCGCGCTCGACGCCTGTGACCGGGCCTGGATTCCCGTCCATCGCAGCTGGCGGCTCAATGAACGCCACTACGGTGCGCTCCAGGGCAAGGACAAGAAGCAGACGCGGGAGGAGTTCGGCGACGAGCAGTTCATGATCTGGCGCCGCTCCTACGACACGCCGCCGCCTCCGCTGCCGGACGACTCCGAGTTCTCCCAGGCGGGTGATCCGCGCTACGCCGACCTGCCACCGGAGCTCCTCCCACGCACCGAGTGCCTGGCTGACGTGGTGCGCCGGGCCCTGCCGTACTGGTACGACGCGATCATTCCCGACCTGCGTCGTGGCCTGACGGTCCTCGTGGCGGCGCACGGTAACTCGCTGCGCGGTCTGGTCAAGCACCTGGACCAGATCAGCGACGAGGACGTGGTCGGTTTGAACATCCCGACCGGGATTCCGCTGCTCTACGAACTGGACGAGAACATGCGGCCGATCAAGCCGGGCGGAGAGTACCTCGACCCCGAGGCCGCGGCCGCGGCCATCGAGGCGGTCAAGAGCCAAGGACGCTGAGGATCGAGCTTGTCGACGGCTCCGCTGGGTGCTCCGGCGGAGCCGTCAGCATGTCCTGCGGCTGTGACCGGGAGCCTGGATCGCCGGGTCGATCGTGGCCGGAAACGCTTGAAAAAGTTGGGAGATCGAGGCAACCGGCCTGGGGCGTGAAGCGTTGGAGTCAACGAGGCCGGCCGGGTCCGTCCAGGATGTGGGAAGCGGTCGCGATCACATCAGGGCGTGGTTAGCCTCGTTGTCGTAGGGACGACGTAGTCCAGGTCCTCATCCAGATCACAGCAGTAGTCGAGGTGCGTGCGCGCCATGTCAGCGTCACATCGGACGCTCCGTTCGGATCACATCTCTCGCCCCGCCGTCCGGCACTACCCGAGCATCCCCAGGTACGTCTTCCCATCCCGTCTGTGACAGGTACTCCCCGGCACGAGCACCTGTAGGGGCTTGTGCGGGCGCTTCACACCGGATCGTGGAGCGGGGCTCGGCGCTCACACCGTTCCCACGCTCGGCTCACCCCCACCAGCGGATCACCCCCAGACCAGTGGCAAGGCGTCCTTGACGCCAGCACTGGTCTTGGTCGTGCCCGGAGCGGGCCGGTCGCCGTTGGTTGAGCGAGGTGTGCCCGCTCACCGCTGCACTATTCGGGTAGGTGTCCGCCTGGCTTCGGCTTCGGACCTTCGCTGACGGCGGGGGTGCCCGTGCCGGTTTCGACCCGACGCAGTCCAAGCCGCCGCCGTCGGCGGGAAAGATCGACCGATGTTCTCGTCAGGGTCCCGGGCCGTACCCGCGGTTCCCTCTCCTCGTCCATCCGTTCCGTCAGACTCAGAAGGCGACCTCTCGACGTCAGCGGCTCGAAGGAGTTCCGCTGTCAAGGGTTGGTTGCGTTGGTTGACGCCGTACCTGGGGCGGCACCGTCGGCTGTTGATCGTCTCGTTGGTCGCCTCGACGGTGTGGACCGCGGCGCTGGTGACCGCGCCGCTGCTGCAGAAGGTGGTCGTCGACGACGCGATCATCGAGGGCAGCCGACCCCTCCTGCCCTGGATCGCCGCGCTCGTCGGCGTCGTCCTGCTCCGAGCTGTGACCAGCGGCTTGTGGCGCGAGACCGGCGGACGCTTGAGCATCCAGGTGCAGAACGACATTCGGGACGACCTCTACGCCCACTTGCAGAGCCTCGACCAGGCCGCGCACGAGCGCATGCAAAGCGGCCAGGTCGTGGCACGGGTCAACTCCGACCTGGTGCTGATCCAGCAGGCGATCGGCCTGCTCCCACCGGTCCTCGGCACGGTGCTGCAGGTCGTCCTCGCGCTCCTCATCATGGCCTCGCTGGCGCCGGTGCTCGCCCTGGCACTGTGTGTCGTCCTGGTCGTTCTCGTCGCGGTCGCTCGCCGACTCCACATGCGCGTGTACGCCGCGTCGTGGGACGCGCAGCAGCGGGAGGCCGACATGACGACGGTCGCCGAGGAGGCGATCACCGGCGTCCGGGTGGTCAAGGGCTTCGGTCAGGAGCGAGCCGAGCTCAACCGCTTCATCGAGTCGTTGACGCTCATGTTCCGGTCCCGAGTCCGGGCGGTCCGGCAGCGGGCACCCCTGCTGGCCACGCTGCAGGCGTCGCCGTTGGCCGGGCAGGTCCTCGTGCTCCTGCTCGGTGGCTGGTTGGCGCTCCACGGCCACATGACACTGGGCACCTTCTTCGCCTTCCTCGCCTACCTCGCCGACCTCAACGGCTCGGCCCGCATGCTGGCCATGGTGCTGACGCTTCTGCCGCGCGCGCGGTCCGGTACCGAGCGTGTCGCGGAGGTGTTCGCGGTCGAGCCGGACGTGCGCGATCCGGCGGGTCGGCGCGCGGAGGAGTCGGCCGCCCGCAGCGTGGCGGCCGGCCGCGTGGACGGCGCGAGTCGCCTGGCGAGCCGTGGCGTCGACGAGATCGGTCAGCGTGGCGCGTTCGTCCGCTTCGACGACGTCTCGTTCCGCTACCCCGACGGTCCGGAGGCGCTGTCGAACCTGTGCCTGGACGTCCTGCCGGGGGAGACGGTGGCGATCGTCGGGCCCACGGGATCGGGGAAGTCGACGGCCCTGCAGCTGCTGCCGCGCCTGCGGGACGCCACCTCGGGCCGGGTGCTCGTGGACGGGGTCGACGTGCGCGACCTGCCGCTCGCCGAGCTGCGGAAGCGCATCAGCGTCGTCTTCGACGAGGCGATGCTGATGTCGGGCTCGATCCGCGACAACATCGCCTACGGTCGGTCGGACGCGACCGACGCGGAGGTCGAGCGCGTCGCGCGGATCGCGGCCATCCACGACTTCATCGCGAGCCTGCCCGAGGGCTACGACACCCAGGTGGGGCAGGAGGGCCTGAGCCTCTCCGGCGGTCAGCGCCAGCGGATCGCGCTCGCCCGCGCTCTCCTCGCGGACGCGGACGTCCTCGTCCTCGACGACGCGACGTCGGCGGTCGACGTCCACGTGGAGCGGCAGATCCTCGAGGCCATGCGCGAGGTCGTCGCCGGCCGCACCGTGCTGGTCGTCGCCTACCGCGAGTCGACGGTGCGGCTGGCTGACCGCGTGGTGCTCTTCGACGGGGGCAAGGTCGTCGACGAGGGCACCCACGAGGAGCTGCTCGCGCGGTCCGAGCTCTACCGACAGCTCATGTCGGAGCTGCCCGAGGACGATGCGGAGGCGGTGACGCTCACGCCCGGCCAGGTCACACCGGAGGCCTGGCAGCCGGCCACGACGAGCCAGAACCCCGTGCGGGCACGCGTAGGCGACCCGGTGTCGCCGGAGCTCCTGGCGGCCCTGTCCCAGCTCCCACCGGCGGTCGACGCCACCGACGTCGACGTCGAACACGAGTCGACCAGGACCGATCGGTTCCGGCTACGTCAGCTGGTCCAGCCGCGGCTCTGGCCGATCCTCGCCGGCCTGGCGTTGCTGTTGCTGGACGCGGTCGTCAACCTCGCCAGCCCGCTCATCGTGCGCACCGGTCTGGATCAGGCGCTCGGCAACCGATCGTTGACGATGCTGCTCGTCACCTGCGCCGTGTTCGCCGCCGTGGCCGCGTTCTCCTGGTGCGACGTGTGGGCGACCACGTTCGTCACCAACCGCACCACCGAGCGCATCCTGTACGCCTTGCGGGTCAGGCTCTTCGCCCACCTGCAGCGGCTGGGGATGGACTACTACGACCGCACTCACGCGGGCCGGATCATGACCCGCCTGACGTCCGACGTCAACGCGGTCGCCGAGCTCATCCAGGCGGGCCTGACCAACGCCTTGGTCGCGGTCGTGACGTTCACGGGGATGACGGGAGTCCTGCTCGTCCTCAACCCCACGCTGGCGCTGGTGGTGCTGGCGGTGATCCCACCGGCCACCGTCGCGACGGTCTGGTACCGCCGGGTCGTGGGGCCGGCCTACGAGACCGCGCGGGAGCTCAACTCCGCGCTGAACACCTACCTGCACGAGACGCTGGCGGTGCTGCCGGTCACCCAGGCGTTCCGGCGGGAGGCGGCGAACCTCGCGCACTTCCGGGGAATGGCCCAGCGCCAACTCCGCGCCAGGACGACGAGCAACCGGGCCACGGCGCTCTACGTCGCCTTCATCGAGCTGCTCGCCGGCCTCACCGTGGCGGGCACCCTCCTCGTGGGGTGGCGGCTGGTCGCGGCCGGGCGGATGGAGGTCGCGGAGCTCGTGCCGTTCCTGCTCTACCTGGCGCTGGCGTTCGCGCCGATTCAGCAGCTGGCGACGGTCTTCGACATCTACCAGCGGGCTCGCACCGGAGTGTCGAGGATCCGCGCGTTGCTGGCCGAGGAGGTCAGCGTGCCGGCACCCGAGGATCCGGTGGAGGTGGGTCAGCTTCGTGGCGAGATCGAGCTGCGGGGCGTGACCTTGCAGTACCAGGGCACCCGCAAGCCCGCCCTGCGGAACGCCGACCTCCGGCTGGAGGCGGGCGAACGGGTGGCGTTCGTGGGTCAGACCGGGGCCGGGAAGTCGACGATCGCCAAGGTGATCACCCGGTTCTACGACGCCACGGAAGGACGGGTCGAGGTCGATGGCGTACCGGTCACCCGTTTCGACCCATCCGCCTACCGGCAGGCGATTGGCTACGTTCCGCAGGAACCGTTCATGTTCTCGCGGACGATCCGCGACAACATCGCCTACGGCGTGCCCGACGCGACGGACGAGATGGTGGAGGCGGCGGCGCGGGCCGTGGGTGCGCACGAGTTCATCTGCCAGCTCGACGGCGGCTACCTGCACGAGGTGCAGGAGCGTGGTCGGTCCCTGTCCGCGGGACAGCGGCAGCTGCTCTGCCTGGCGCGAGCGCTCGTGCTCGATCCCCGGGTGCTCGTGCTCGACGAGGCGACATCCCACCTCGACCTGAAGAGCGAGCGTCGCGTCGAACAGGCCATGCGCAGCGCCGCGAAGGGACGGACCACCCTCGTGATCGCGCATCGCCCGCAGACCCTGCGGTGGGTGGATCGGGTGGTCACCATTCACGACGGCGAGGTGGTGGCCGACCAGCCCGCCGAGGAGTTCTGTGCGCCCCAGCTGGCACGAACCTCATGAGGCCGTGACCACCCGTCCGCACCGGGAAGCGCCCGTGACGCGTCCGGGAGGTTCCGCCCAGAGGAGGACACCGTGAACAGCGGGTGAAATCTTGCGGACGGTCAGCGGGGGGCGGCGGCGGGCGTCGTGGTCGCGTGGGCCCGGTTGCCTACGATGGCCAGCGTGGACGCGACGCTCGCCGCGACTCTCGGCGGACTCGCCGGTCTCGTCCTCGGCGTCCTCGCCGTCGCCTTTGTCGACTTCAGCGAACGGAGCCGGGCCCGCGCCAGCGCCGAGCACCGGCCAGCAGTCCCGCCCGACGTCGCCAAGGTGCTCGCCGTCCTCCGATCGGCCTCGGTGGTCGTCGGGCCGCGCAACGACGTCCGATACGCCAGCGCTCAGGCGAGGGCGCTCGGTCTGGTCCGCGGATCCACGCTGGAGCGGGCGGAGCTGCGCGACCTCGTGGACCAGGTCCGCCGCGACGGCGAGATTCGGCAGTGGGACTTCGAGCTGCCGCGCGGCCGCTCGGGAGTCGACCTGGTGTCGTTGTCGGCACGGGTCGCCCCACTGGGGAGCGAGCTGGTGCTGATCCTGGTCGAGGACCGCACCAAGGAGCGACGCGTCGACGCGATCCGGCGTGACTTCGTGGCCAACGTCAGCCACGAGCTCAAGACACCGATCGGCGCGCTCAGCCTCCTCGCCGAGGCGGTGGAGCAGGCGGCGGACGATCCGGAAGCCGTCCAACGGTTCTCGGGTCGGATGCGGCTGGAGGCCGAGCGGCTCACCCGGCTGGTGCAGCAGATCATCGAACTGTCCCGGGTGCAAGGCGACGATCCGGTCGAGGAGGCCACGCCGGTACCCGTCGACGAGGTCGTGGTCGCGGCACTGGACCGGTGCGGAGTGGACGCGCAAGCCAAGGACATCGACCTGGTCCACACCGGCGAGCGTGGCCTCGTCGTCACCGGCAATCGCGAGCAGCTCGTCATCGCGCTGGGCAACATCGTCGAGAACGCCGTCACCTACAGCCCCGAGGGTTCGCGCGTCGTCGTCGACGTGCGCCGAGCCGCTGGCGACGACAGCGCGGGCCGCCATGGCGACGTCGTCGAGATCGCGGTCAGCGACCAGGGTGTCGGCATCCCTGAGCACGAGCTGGAGCGCGTCTTCGAACGCTTCTACCGCGTGGACCGTGCCCGGAGCCGACAGACCGGCGGGACCGGGCTCGGTCTGTCGATCGTCAAGCACGTGGCGGCCAGTCATCGCGGCTCGGTCACGGTGCGCAGCGTGGAGGGAGAGGGTTCGACCTTCACCCTCCGGCTGCCGCTGCGGGCCGAGCCGTCGGCGGCGGAGACGTCGCCGAACACGCCGTCACCTGTCGGGCTGGACCACTCATCCGTTGTCTCGTCGAGAAAGGCCGCTCCGTGACCCGTGTTCTTGTCGTCGAGGACGAGGAGAGCTACAGCGACGCGCTGTCATACATGCTCCGCAAGGAAGGCTTCGAGGTCGCGCTCGCCGCGGACGGCAACAGCGCGCTGGAGGAGTTCGACCGTGGCGGCGCCGACATCGTGCTGTTGGACCTGATGCTGCCCGGGCTCCCCGGTACCGAGGTGTGTCGGGAGTTGCGTCGCCGGTCCAACGTCCCCGTGATCATGGTGACCGCCAAGGACTCTGAGATCGACAAGGTCGTCGGCCTCGAGCTCGGCGCAGACGACTACGTCACCAAGCCGTTCAGCCCCCGTGAACTGGTAGCCCGTATTCGCGCCGTCCTGCGGCGGGGCACCGAGGTGGCCGAGGGCACGCGGTCGGTGCTGGAGGGCGGACCGGTGCGGATGGACGTCGATCGGCACGTGGTCACGGTGAACGGCGCCGAGGTCCGCCTCCCGTTGAAGGAGTTCGAGCTGTTGGAGGCGCTCCTTCGGAACGTCGGCCGGGTCCTGACCCGGGCGCAGCTCATCGACCGGGTCTGGGGTGCCGACTACGTGGGGGACACCAAGACGCTCGACGTCCACGTCAAGCGACTGCGGGCGAAGATCGAGCCTGACCCCTCGAACCCGCGTCACCTGGTGACCGTGCGCGGCCTGGGTTACAAGTTCGAGGCCTGACCCCGGCAGCGCTCCGCGGCGGACGGGAGCGCGCGCCTGGGCCCCCACAACGGTGCGCGGCGGCCCGTCGGCCGCTCAGGCGCCGGTTCGGGGCATGCCCGTGGGCGGTGGCACGGTCGCGTACTCGCCCCGCCGCGGCACGACGAGCACGTTCAGGCGAACGCTGCCCGCGCGCTCGAAGTCGAAGACCACCGGAACCGTGGAGCCGAGCCGCACCGAGCGACTCTCGATCGCGACCGGCGTCGCCTCCCCCAGGGTGGTGTCCGCGCCCAGCACGGCCACGCCACCAGCCGGCAGCGGAACCGTCGACCTCGGCACGGTTCCCGCGCCGATGCGTGCACGACCTCCGGGGACGCGGATGGCGACGAGCGCGTCGTCGGCGTCACCCTCGTTGAGGATGGTGGCGACCAGCGTGGCGGCGCCGTCGGTCGATGCGACGGCCACCACCCCGCGCACGCGAAGGTCGTCGGTGTCAGCCCAGACCGCGTTCCCGGGCGTGTAGGGCTCTTGCAGCTGAGCCTCGAAGCTGCCAGCGCAGCTGGTCAGAGCGGGGAGCGCGACGGCGACCAGGCCGAGGGCGAGTCGGCGGCTGATCTTCGAAGACTGCACGGCGTTCCTTCCTCCCGGGCGTCCGGACCCCACACTGGGTACATCCGGGCGCAGCACAGCCTAATGGTCAGGGTCTCGGGTCCGCAGAGGCGGCCCGCCGAGGCGGCCCACCGAGGCGGCCTGAGGGCGGCCGAAACGAGACGGAGCGCTGGTTCCGGGACGAAAGGTGCGTACGTGGCGCATGGCTCAGGAGCAGCCGAAGCGACCCGGTTGCCGGCGGTGGCTGGTCTGTCGAGCTCACAGGCGACAATCGTCTCGGGACGGTGCCCGACCACGGCGTGGCGCCGCGTTCACCGGTCGCGCTGGGTGACCAGGACCGGTGGACGCCTCCGGTGGGCGGGGTGTCTCACCTGGGAAAACGGAAGATTCGCGAGTTGTCAAGCCCTCATCCCGCGGCTGACCTGCGGAAACGTCGAGGGAGTCCCGTACGCCCCGTGTTACCCTTGTCTTCGAGGAAGGGGTACCTGACATATGACTTTCAAGGTCGGCGAGACAGTGGTGTACCCCCATCATGGGGCGGCCGTCATCGACGATATCGAGGTCCGCAATGTCAAGGGCGAAGAGAAGACCTACCTGGTCCTTCGCATCGTCTCGCAAAGCGATCTCGTAGTACGAGTCCCGGCAGACAACGTCGACCTCGTCGGCGTGCGCGACGTCGTCGGTCAGGACGGGTTGGAGAAGGTCTTCGAGGTGCTGAGGGCTCCCCACACCGAGGAGCCGACCAACTGGTCACGGCGCTACAAGGCCAACCTGGAGAAGCTCGCCTCCGGTGACGTCATCAAGGTCGCTGAGGTGGTTCGTGACCTGTGGCGCCGGGAGCGCGACCGAGGGTTGTCCGCGGGCGAGAAGCGGATGCTCGCCAAGGCTCGCCAGATTCTGGTGTCTGAGCTCGCACTGGCGGAGAACACGAACGAGGACAAGGCGGAGAAGCTCCTCGACGAGGTGCTCGCGTCCTGACGAGCGTCGTCAGGCGTCGGGCCCCGGGGTGTCCGGGGCCCGCACCACCTCTCTAGTGTCTCTCTAGTGTCCTTTCTCGCTGTCGCGCGCCTGCGGCCGCGTCGCGCCCTCGTGTGATCTCACTTCTTCCTGCGTGACCCTTCCTGTGTGACGACGTCGATGAGAACCGCCGCGATCGTTCCCGCCGCGGGCCGTGGCGACCGGCTCGGGCCGGGCGTGCCGAAGGCGCTGCGCCCGCTGGGCGGCGCTCCGCTCCTCGTCCATGCGGTGCGTGCGCTCGCGCAAGCGCCGTCGGTGGAGCTGGTCGTCGTGGCGGCTCCGGTGGACGACGTCCACACCGTGGAGCGGCTGCTCGCGGACTTCGAGTGGGGTGCCGAGGTGGTGGTGGTTGCCGGCGGTGTCGACCGGCGACAGTCGGTGGCGCACGGACTGGCGGCGCTCCCAGCCGACGTCGAGATCGTCCTGGTTCACGACGCCGCTCGTCCGCTTGCCCCCTCGGAGCTGGCCGAGGCGGTGGCGGTGACGGTTCGCACCCGCGCTGACGCCTGCATCCCCGTCGTGCCGCTCGTCGACACGGTCAAGCAGGTCGTGGGCGACCAGGTGGTGCGCACCCTCGACCGGAGCCAGTTGCGTGCCGTCCAGACACCGCAGGGCTTCCGGAGGTCGGTGCTGGCGAAGGCTCACGCCTGGGCCGCGACCGCTGACCCCGCGGAGGTCGCGACGATCACCGACGACGCCTCTCTCGTCGAACGCATCGGGGGCTGTGTCGTGACGATCCCTGGCGCGCCGGAGGCGTTCAAGGTCACGCAGCCTTCTGACCTTCTCCTCGGCGAGGCGTTCCTCACCCGACGACGAGCCGATGGTGCCCGCGCCTAGGCCACCCTCGGCGCCGCGAGTGGGAGTCGGCGTCGACGTCCACCCGTTCGCCCCGGGCCGTCCCCTGTGGGTGGCGGGGTTGCTGTGGCCGGACGAGCCCGTCGGTCTCGCCGGGCACTCCGACGGTGACGTCGCCGCGCACGCCTGCTGCGACGCGATCCTGTCCGCGGCAGGGCTGGGTGACCTCGGGCAGCAGATCGGGACGTCGGACCCGGCGTGGGCCGGCGCCCACGGCGTCGCGCTGCTCGCCGAGATGGCAGCTCGGGTCCGTCGGGCGGGCTGGCGCATCGGCAATGTCGCCGTCCAGATCATCGGGGTTCGGCCTCGCATCGGCCCGCGCCGGGTGGAGGCTGAGCGTGCGTTGAGCGAGGCGTGCGGCGCGCCGGTGTCGGTGTCGGCCACCACGACCGACGGCCTGGGGTTCACCGGCCGCGGTGAGGGACTGGCTGCGTTCGCGACCGCGCTCGTCCTGCCCCGGGACGACTGAGCCGGACGACCCCGCGACGGACGCTCCGCTGTCGCGAACCGTGGTGTCACCACCCACGCTCGCCCGGGGGACCGGTGTGCACTCGACCGCGGGTGAGCTCCGGGTGCGTGAGAAATCACTCCCACGCGGCATCCTTTTCGCCCGCTCGGTGATCTCCTCTGGTGAACGGCCGATCTCGGCCACACAGAGGGAGGACGCTGGTGGGAGTACACCGACGAGTGCGGCGTGGCGTCGCGAGCGTCGTGATGGCGGTGGTCGCCGCCGTCACGATGAGCGGGGGTGCCGGCGCTCAACCGCCACACGGACCTCGAGTCGAGCACGACGTCAGCGCGGAGGCGGCGGCTCACGAGAAGCACCCGCGGAGGATCTCGACCGTCACGCTCATCACAGGTGACCGGGTGGAGGTCAGCCAGTGGCGTGACGGTCGCCGACACATCCGCGTCCATCCCGCCCCAGGTCGCTCCGGGGTTCGCTTCGTCGAGTGGGAGAACCGGGAGGGGAGCCTGTACGTCGTTCCCGTCGACGCGCTCCCCCTGCTCGCCGGCGAGCGTCTCGACCTCCGGCTGTTCAACGTGACCGGCCTGATCGAGTCCGGCTACGACGACAGCCGTCGTCGCGAGCTGCCACTCATCGTCGAGTACGCCAGCGGTGCGCGGACCTCCGTCCGGGCGGACCTCAGCCAGGCGGGTGCGCGGATCGCGCGCGAGCTGCGCAGCATCGACGCGGCCGTCGTCCATGCGGCCAAGGACGGCGTCGCGCGTCTGTGGACGCAGCTCACCGTTGACAGCGGTGCCCGAACGAGGCTCGAGCGCGGTGTCGAGAAGGTGTGGCTGGACGGACCGGTGCGCGCGGTCCTGGACGAGAGCGCGCCCCAGGTGGGAGTGCCGCAGGCATGGGAGGCGGGGTTGACCGGCGAGGGCGTGACCGTGGCCGTCCTCGACTCGGGTGTCGACGAAGACCATCCCGACCTCTCGGTCCGCAAGGCCGAGGACTTCACCGAGACTGGCGACCCGCGCGACTACTTCGGTCACGGCACGCACGTCGCCTCGATCGCTACGGGTGACGGGGCCGCGTCCGGCGACAGGTACAAGGGCGTGGCGCCGGATGCCGAGCTGCTCGTCGGCAAGGTGCTCGACGACGGCGGTTGGGGCATGGAGTCCTGGGTGCTGGCCGGGATGGAGTGGGCCACCAGCCAGGGTGCGAAGGTCGTCAACCTGAGTTTGGGTACGTGTGCCACCGACGGGAGTGATCCGCTGTCTCAGGCGGTCGACTCCCTGACCGAGAGCACCGGCGCGTTGTTCGTCGTGGCGGCCGGCAACCACCCCAACGACCCGTTCTGCTTCCACGACGATCGGGTCTCCGCGCCGGCGGCGGCCGACCGCGCGCTCGCCGTGGGGAGCGTCAGCAAGTCCGACGAGCTCAGCGACTTCTCCAACACCGGGCCCCGCGTGGGCGACAGTGCCGTCAAGCCCAACCTGACAGCACCCGGCGAGGGAATCGTCGCCGCCCGAGCGGCGGACAGCGCGCTCGGGGAGGTCGTGGACGAGCACTACGTCCGCCTGTCAGGCACGTCCATGGCGGCTCCGCACGTCGCGGGCGCGGCCGCGCTCCTCGCGCAGCGGCACCCGGACTGGACGGCCGACCAGTTGGCCGCGGCGCTCACGGCCAGCGCCGCCCCGCTGCCCGGGCTGAGCGTGTTCCAGCAAGGCGGGGGCCGGCTCGACATTGGACGGGCGATCGAGCAGGAGATCACGACCAGCCCAGCCGCTCTGAGCCTGGGCGTGGTGCCCTGGCCGCACACCGACGACGAGCCGATCACGAAGGAGCTCGCCTACCACAACGCCGGCGAGGCTCCCGTCACCCTCGACCTCGCCGTCGTTGGGGTGGGCCCCGACGGCGCTCCCTTGCCTGACGGGATGTTCACGCTCTCCACGCCGCGCGTGACGGTGCCGGCCGGAGGCTCCGCTCAGGTCAGCGTCACGGCGACGACCCAGAACGGGACACCGGACGGTCACTACAGCGCGTGGGTGACCGCGTCGAGGAACGGCGAGGTCGTCGCTCGCACGCCCGTCGGTCTCGACAAGGAGATCGAGTCGTACACCCTCACCCTCGACGTGGTGGACCGCTCCGGCAACCCGGGCGTGGGTTTGGTCCACCTCGTCGACCCGGAGGTGGGCAGCATCCGCCTGATCGAGGTCTTCGGTGAGCCTGTCCAGCTGCGGCTGCCTCGCGGTCAGTACGACCTGCTGACGACGGTTCACGAGGAGGGGCCGACGCCGGAGAGCGGAAGCATCACGCTGGTGGCCAGACCTGAGCTCTCGCTCACCCGTGACATGACAGTCAGCTTGGACGCCCGTGCGGGGCGCCCGATCAAGGCCATCGTCGACAGCGCCACGGCCGACCCCGGCCTGCGTCGTGCCGTCGTCGACAACGGGTCCCTGCGGATGGGGATCGGCACCGACATCGACACGTTCGACCTCTACGCCACGCCGACCGGCCGCGTCACGGCGTATCGGTACGCGTTCGAGTACCAGTCCGCTCTCGCCGAGCCGGAACCCGTCGCGGCGGAGCGGGACAGGACCACGCGGGGTGGGCGCGAGGAGCGGGTCAAGAAGACCTTGCCGCGCGGCTACAACCTGCTCCTGACCGAGAAGGGCCGGATCCCGGATCCGACCTTCCGGGTGCGCGACCGAGAGCTGGCCAGGTTCCACGCGTCGCTGCACAGCGAGGGCTCGTCCGACCTGCGACCGGCTTACCAGATGAGCTTCCCGAGACCGGTGTGGTCCGACGAGGCGTGGGGCCAGGGCTACGAGGTCACCCTGCCTGGCGAGCGGATCGATCTCTACTCGCCCGGCGAGGACGTGCGGTGGAGCGAGGAGCTCCGCATGGAGCAGGGCGCGATCTACGACACGGCCGAGTCGGTGTACCGCCGGGGACCGGTGCGGAACCGGAGCTGGAACGCGGCGCCGCTGGGTCCCGTCGCTCGACCGGGCTTCGCCTACGACTTGCTCTGGGTCTCGCTGTCGGCGTTCACGCCGTCCCGAGCGGGGCAGGCGTTCATCGCCGACGTCGACGCCGGCAAGGTTCACACGGTGCTGCGGAAGAACGGCGTCGTCGTCGGGGAGAGCGACGAGCCGGACGGCGGCGTGTACCCGCTGCCCGCGGAGAAGGCGACCTACGAGCTCACCACGCGGGCGACGCGTGACGTCGAGTGGTCGACGCTCGCCACCGAGGTTCGCGCACGGTGGAAGGTGACCGGCGGTCCAGGAGCGGACGGGCGGTTGCCCTTCGTCAACCTGTCGACGAGCGCGCCGGTCGACCTGCTCAACCGGGCGCCGGCCGGCGAGTCGTTCCCGCTGCAGCTCACCCTGCACAGCGCGGACGGGGGAGCTGTCACGGCGCGCGCGGTGCGGCTGTCGGTCTCCTTCGACGACGGGGCGACCTGGCGGCGCGTGCGGGTCACCAGACGAGGTGCCGGCTTCCACGCGGTTGTTCCCGCTTCGCCGCAAGAGGCGAGGTTCGTCTCGCTCCAGGCGAGTGTGCGCACCGACGACGGGCGGGAGCTGGACCAGACGGTGATCCGGGCGTACCGGCTGAGCCGGAGCTGACGTCGACCGACGTCGTACGACAGGGCTGGCCAGCGTCACGACGACGCTGGCCAGCGTTCATGTGCTGAGCGATCTTCGGTCGCGGTGGCGGGCCCGCATCCGGAGGCCGCTGTCTCCCCCGGGGGCAAGCGGTACCGATCGGACCGACGTCGCCACTCGGTACCCTGACAGAATGAGCTTGCGCCTGTACGACACGCGTGCGCGTGCACCCCGTGACTTCGAGCCGCTCCAGCCCGGCAAGGTCACGATGTACGTCTGTGGCGCGACCGTGCAGAGCCCGCCACACCTCGGACACGTGCGGGCCTCGGTGAGCTTCGACGTCCTGCGGCGCTGGCTCCTGCACCAGGGCTACCAGGTCACCTACGTCCGCAACGTCACCGACGTCGAGGACAAGGTGATCGCCAAGGCCGCGGCGGAGGGCGTGCCGTGGTGGGAGGTCGCGGCCCGCAACGAGCGGGCGTTCTCCCAGGCTTACGACCTGCTCGGCTGCCTCCCGGCGACGCTCGAGCCGCGCGCGACCGGCCACATCCCCGAGATCATCGACCTGATCGAGCGTCTGATCGACACCGGGCACGCGTACGCCAGCGAGGGTGACGTGCTCTTCGACGTCCGGTCCTACGCCGACTACGGCGCGCTGTCCGGCCAGCGGGTCGACGAGGTGCAACCCGCCGGTGACACCGAGAACGTCGAGGCCAAGCGCGACCCTCGCGACTTCGCCCTGTGGAAGCGCGCCAAGGCCGGCGAGCCGTCGTGGGACAGCCCGTGGGGTCCGGGACGACCCGGCTGGCACATCGAGTGCTCCGCGATGGCGGTGAAGTACCTTGGCGCCGCGTTCGACATCCACGGGGGCGGTGTCGACCTGGTCTTCCCCCACCACGAGAACGAGATCGCCCAGGCCGTGTGCGCCGGCTATCCGTTCGCGCGCTACTGGCTGCACAACGCCTGGGTCACCCTGGCCGGCGAGAAGATGAGCAAGTCGCTCGGCAACACCGCGCTGGTCACCGACGTGGCCAAGCGGTACCGGCCGGTGGAGATTCGCTACTACCTCGCCGCGCCCCACTACCGCTCGACGATCGAGTACTCCGAGTCGGCGCTGCGGGAGGCGGCCGCCGCGTACCAGCGTCTGGAGAGCTTCGTCCAGCACGCGGTCGAGCTCATCGGCGAGGAGGGGGCGGCGCCTTTCACGGAGCCGCCACCGGTGCCGGACGAGTTCGCCGCTGCGATGAACGACGACCTCGGGGTGCCGCAGGCGCTCGCTGTCGTCTACACCGCCGTTCGCGACGGCAACGCCGCGTTGGCGGCCGACGACAAGGACACCGTGCGCGCCCGGCTCCGTGACGTGCGGGCGATGCTGTCCGTCCTGGGGCTCGATCCACTCGACCCGCAGTGGCGGCGGTCCGGTCACGAGGAGGAGCGGCTGCGGTCGGCCCTCGCCGTGCTCGTGGAGTCGGCTTTGGCCGAGCGCGAGGAGGCCCGCGCACGGAAGGATTGGGCGGCGGCCGACGCCCTGCGGGACCGGTTGCGTGAGGCCGGCATCGAGGTCACCGACACGCCGCACGGACCACGGTGGCAGCTCGCGGACGAGCCTGTGAGGAGCGACCGTGCCCGGTAACAGCCGACGACGCGGGGCGGTTCGGAAACGCCAGAAGGGCAACCCGACCGCAGGCTCCGGCGGTCGGAACAAGCGAGGCTTGCGGGGCAAGGGGCCGACGCCGAAGGCCGAGGACCGTCCCTACCACAAGGCCTACCGTCGGGCGCAAGCCGAGCGAGCGGCGCGCGCCGCGCAGCAGGCCCGGTCCGGACGCTCCCGTAGTGAGCGCGCCGAGTGGATCGTGGGCCGCAACCCCGTGCTCGAGGCGTTGGAAGCAGACGTGCCTGTGACGACGGTCCACGTCGCGCAGCGCATCGAGCGCGACGACCGGGTTCGGGCGATCCTGCGCCTGGTGGCCGAGCGCGGGCTTCCTCTCCTGGAGGTGACACGCGCTGAGCTGGACCGCGTGACGGGCGGTGCCGTCCACCAGGGTGTGGCCGCCCAGGTACCGGCGTACTCCTACGCCGATCCGGATGACTGTGTGAAGGCCGCGCTCGACGAGGACCAGCCTCCGCTGCTCGTGGCCCTCGACGGGGTGACCGACCCGCGCAACTTGGGCGCGGTGGTGCGTTCGGCGGCGGCGTTCGGAGCGCACGGCGTCGTCATCCCCGAGCGTCGGTCGGCGGGCATGACCGCGGCGGCGTGGAAGGCGTCCGCTGGCGCGGCGCTGCGGGTGCCCGTGGCGCGGACGGTCAACCTCACCCGAGCGCTGCGGAATCTGCAGCAGGACGGGCTCATGGTCGTCGGTCTGGCCGCCGACGGTGACGTGGACCTGTCCGAGGTCGACCTCCTCGGCGACCCGGTCGTGCTGGTCGCCGGATCCGAGGGCAAGGGGCTGTCCCGGCTCGTGCGTGAGACCTGTGACCTGGTCGCCCGCATCCCGATGGCGTCCGGGACGGAGTCGCTCAACGCGGGTGTGGCCACCGGGATCGCGCTGTACGAGGCCGCACGGCGTCGGGCCGCCGCACGCGCGGACTGAGATTCGCGGGGATGCTGGTTGGCTGAGGATCTCGCCGTCGGCACCATCGCGCCGTCCAGGGCCTGGACGTTGTCACAGCAGGACGCTCACGTGCTCGGTGCGGAGGCGGCTGGCTTCGACGGCGACGACGTCGACTGCCCGGTCCTCTCCACCAGTCGCCGTCACCACAGCGTTTCCGGCGGGTGGCTTCTCGTCGACGACCGCGCGTCTCGTCAGAACGTCGCGATCGGGTTGACCGGACTGCCGGACGTGCCAGCGAAGCGAACCGGTGCGACGGCGAGCTGGAAGTCCCACTGGCCGAGCTCGACGGCCGTCGTCGCGCACGCCTCCAGGTCGCAGTTGTCAAGGAGCCACAGCCCCATCGCGACGAGACCCACGGCGTGGACCGGCATCAGGATGTTCTCGTATCCCGACGGTAGAACGTCTTGCGGGGTGTCGGCCCCGATCAGCGCCACCTCTCGTTCGTACAACCACGGCAGGCAGGCCGCGTGCCAGCCAGCCTGCGTGACGCCGGACGTCGCACCGGACTCGTGTCGCGCGCGGCCAAACCCGGTCCGGAGGAGCACGGCATCGCCGCGACGTACCCGCACACCTTGGCGACGCTCGGCCTCCTCGAGATCGTCGGGGAACACGCCTTGCCCTGGTTCCAACCACGGCACGTCGTGGGTCCGTGCGACATCCAGCAGGACGCCACGGGTGACGATCCCGTTCGCCGCCGCGGTCACGGCTGCCCACGCCGACCCCGTCGTGGGATCGACCAGCGAGTGCGACCGTCCGTTGTACATGGTGCCGTCCCAGAAGATGTGGCACGGCGAGTCGATGTGGGTGACGGTGTTGCCGTGGAACGCGAGGCTCACCTGCTCGGATGAGAAGCCCCACCTCCGGTCGGCGTGGAATCGCGCCGGCATGCCCTCGGCTCCCGGCATGTCGGCCGCGCATGGGCACGCCGTGGTCGACCGCTGCATCTCTGCCGGGGCGGTGATCTCCCAGGCACACGACACGCTCGTGCCATGACGCACGGCGCGCGCGGCCGCCAACCGGACGTCGTCCGTGACGTGGTTCAGCGTGCCGAGCTCGTCCTCCTCACCCCACCGCCCCCAGTTCGACAGCGTGTCGAAGTACCCGAGCACCTCATCCTGCGTGGGTACGGGCCGCCCGCTCGCCGTCATCGCCGCATCGACTCCTCTGATCGCACGGACCAAGGTGACCGCAGGTGCAGTGAACCATCCACCGGACGGGGACGGGGCCACCTCCGGCACTCCATCGCCGTGGCTCACCACGAGTGTGTGTGCCAGTCGTCGATGAGGTGCAGGAGCCGACGAGTGAGGCGAGCTCGCGCCTCCGGACTGATGACGGTGACGTACTGCGGCCACTCGAACAGCAGGATGTCGATCTCCGCTGCGATGAGCGCGCGCCGCATCGACGCAGGCTCGGTGGGGCGGTGGTCGAGGTACTCCCGCAGCATCGCGTCGTACGGGACGTCGGCTCCGTCGGCATGGGCGCGGGACCACAGGAATGCCAGCTCGCTGGCGGGACACCCGACGCCCGTGACCTGCCAGTCGGTCCACACGATCCGCTCACCCTCGCGGAGGAGGTTCTCGACGTGACAGTCGCCGTGGACGAAGCAGACCGGTACGGCCTGCAGTGCTCTGGCTAGCTGCTCTGGTTCGTCGAGGAAGCATCGGACGCTCGCGGCTGCTTCGGTCGCACACCAGTAGCTCGACGCGAGGTCGATGGGTGGCCGGTAAGGAAGTCGCCGGCGTGCCGGCGGACCGGTCCAGCAGTCTCCCTCAGGGGGCGGGACCGAATGCAGCGCCGCGAGTTGCCGCGCGACCTCCAGCCATGCCGACGGCTCCCACTGGGGCGCCGGCCGTGCAGATCCATGAGCTGACAACAGCAACGCCGTGAACCGATCATTGTCGGCGTACCGAAGCAGCTTCGGCGTCACAACGGGCACTTGATCAGCCAGCGTCTGATAGAAGGCGAGCTCTCGTCTGGCGTTGTCCTGCCGGTCGCCGGCCCTGGTCACCTTCAGCACCGCGTCGTCTCCGTCGATCTGGACGCGAAACACACCCGAACCGGAGGCGCCGCCTACCAGCTCGACGTGCTTGCCGTCGATTTCCAATCCCACCGAACGCATGACGTGGGCAAGCCCATCGTCGAGCATCCAGCACTCCCATCTGTGGAACCAGCTACGGGTCGCCCTTCGCACCTGCTCACGCGTTGCCGGGTTTACTGGTGTCCGGAGAGCGACCGGCGCGGCGAACGTGGCATGCCGTTCCTACCACGCGGCACCGACAGGCCTCCTCCATCGCGCTCCCTCGCGCAACTCGGCCGAGACATTGGCCGGCCGCGTGTCTTGTTGCCTGTGTCAGCAGGCCGAAAGGGGCAACACGGACTGATGTACAACGTGAGAAAACGTCCCTATTGTGAAGCAGTCAGATCGACTCAGCGGGCCCAGTACGACGCCTGAAGGAGGGGCGATGAAGCCGGCCGCCTCATCGCGTTCCGTCGAGTTGCTCCGGTCCACCAGCTCCATCAGCCGGCGAGCATTCCTGGGCGCCGCCGGCGGTGCGGCCCTCGCGGCCCTGGGCGGCACGACCTCGGCCCACGCCCAAGGAGGCGGGTATCAGAACCCCGTCATCCCAACGAACCATCCAGACCCGGCGGTTCTCTATGCCGATGGAGCGTTCTGGCTGTACTCGACCGCGGGTGCGATGGGCGCGATGCCGGTGTTGACGTCGCCCGACTTGGTCAACTGGACCGAGGTCGGCAACGGCATGCCGGTGATCGCCCCGTGGTCGGTGCCAGGTCGACACTGGGCGCCCGAAGTCATCAAGGTCGGTCAGCGCTACCTCGCCTACTACACCGCGCGTCGCGCTGACATAGACCAACAGGCGATATCGGTCGCGGTGGCCGAGTCTCCGGCCGGGCCGTTCGTCGACGAACGGACAACGCCGTTGATCGGTCAGGTCGACGAGGGTGGAAGCATCGATGCGTCACCCTTCCGGGACGTCGACGGTTCGCTGTGGTTGCTGTGGAAGAACGACGGGAACTCGCGTGGCCTGCCGTCCTACATCTACCTTCAGCGCCTGACCGACGACGGGCTGGAGTTGGTCGGCGAGCCGATGCGCATCATCGGCATGGACCAGCCGTACGAGATCTACACGATCGAGGGCGCCTCCGTGATCATCCACCAAGGCGTCTACTACTGCTTCTACTCGACCGGCGAGTACTGGAGGGACACGTACGGCGTCTGCTGGGCGATGGCATCCGCGATCACCGGGCCGTGGACCAAGAAGGGCGACGGGCCGATCCTCTCCGGGAACGACGTCGCGGCTGGTCCCGGCCACGGCATGCCGATCAAGGTGGGGCCGCACTGGTGGTACGTCTATCACGCCTGGCAGCCGGACGCGGTGGGCGAGTCACCCGGCCGCCTGGTCTGGCTGTCTCGGCTGAAGTTCACCGGCCACGGGCCGGTGATCGACGGACCGCACGTGGAGAACCCCTTCAGGCCGGTCGTGGTCTGAGCGTCTGTCCCGTCCCCTGGGGCGCACGTCGACGCCCGGATCCGGGGCCAGGGAACCCGGGTGTGGTCGAGGCGCGACGGGGTAGGAGTCCTCGGCCGCGAGAGGCGGGAGGCTGCACGCGGCCGCCACCTGAGCGAGCTCGAAGCCGGGGAGCAAGCCCATGGGGAGCGGCGACCCACATCGGGGCGATCCCACGCATGCCCGCGCCAGTCGAGAGGGGCACGTCCACCGCAGCGCTGGCCACATCGGGCGTTCCGTCCACCAGCCGCGTCACGACGGACACGACGGGCACGCCGCTCACGACCCGGAGACGTTCCGGCGGCGGTTCTGGGTCAGCCTGCTCCTCACGTTGCCGGTCGTCGCGACCAGCCCCATGGTGCTCGGGTGGTTCGGCGCCTCCGTCGTGTTCCCGGGCCACGCATGGCTGGGTCCGCTCCTGGGGTCTGCGGTCTTCTGGTACGGGGGTTGGCCGTTCCTCACCGGTGGCGTCGCGGAGATCCGCCGGCGCGCCCCCGGCATGATGCTGCTCGTCTCGATGGCGATCGTCGTCGCGTACGCCACCTCGCTGGCCACCAGCGTGGGCTTGTTCCACCTGGACTTCTGGTGGGAGCTGTCGGCGCTGGTCACCATCATGTTGCTGGGCCACTGGCAGGAGATGAAGGCCGTCAGCCAGGCCCGAGGTGCGTTGTCGGCCCTCGCGGAGCTACTGCCGGACGACGCCGAGCGGGTGACCGACGGCCGGATCGAGCGGGTCGACGTCGCCGCGCTCGGGGTGGGAGACGTCGTCCTGGTACGCCCCGGCGGGCGGGTTCCCGCGGACGGGCGGATCGTCGACGGCGCCGCCGAGCTCGACGAGTCCATGATCACCGGCGAGTCACGGCCGGTGTCTCGGTCGATCGGTGACCGGGTGGTCGCCGGGACGGTCGCCACGGACTCCGCCATCCGGGTCGAGGTCGACGCCGTCGGGGAGGACACCGCGCTCGCGGGGATCCAGCGCATGGTCGCGCAGGCACAGGCCTCCCGTGGTCGCACGCAGGTGCTGGCGGATCGATTCGCCGGCGCGCTGTTCTACGTCGCGGCGGCTGCCGGCTTCGTCACCTTCCTCGTCTGGTGGGCGTTCGGCGACCTCGTCGAGTCGGTCACGCGTACCGTCACCGTGCTGGTCATCGCCTGCCCGCACGCGCTCGGCCTGGCCATTCCGCTGGTCGTCTCCCTGTCGACCGCCGTCGCGGCTCGCTCGGGCATCCTCGTCAAGGACCGCTTGGCGCTGGAGCGCATGCGCACGGTCGACGTCGTGCTGTTCGACAAGACGGGCACCCTCACGGAGGGTCGGCACCGGCTCGTCGCCGTGCTACCGACGCGCGGTGTGACGGAGGACGACGTGCTACGCCTGGCCGCGGGTGTCGAGTCCGACAGCGAGCACCCCTTGGCCCGCGCGATCGTCAGCGTGGCGCGAGAGCGTGGCCTGGCGTCGACCGCCACGGACTTTCGGGCGCTTCCCGGGCGTGGGGTGCGGGCACGCGTCGACGGCGTTCCCTACGCGGTGGGTGGACCGGCACTGCTGCGGGAGTACGACGCTCGCCCGCCTGAGGAGGTGGCCACGGCGACTCGCCACTGGATCGGTCGCGGTTCCGCTGTCTTGCACCTGGTGCAGCTCGTGGACGAGGAACGTCGTGAGGGCCGTGTCCTGGGTGCGCTCGCGCTGGAGGACGCGGTCCGCCCCGAGGCTCGCCAGGCAATCGCCGCGCTGCGCGCGGAGGGGATCTCCACGATCGGGATGATCACCGGCGACTCCCGTCCGGTCGCCGACGCGGTCGCAGCCGAGCTGGGGTTCCGCTCTGGCGTGGACCCGGTGTTCGCCGAGGTCCTGCCCGTCGACAAGGACCGTGTCGTCGCCGAGCTGCAGCGCAGCGGGCACACGGTCGCCATGGTGGGGGACGGTGTGAACGACGCTCCTGCGCTGGCTCGCGCGGACGTCGGCATCGCGATCGGTGCCGGCACCGATGTCGCGATCGAGTCGGCCGGCGTCATCCTCGCCTCGTCCGATCCCCGGGCGGTCGCCGCGGTCGTGCGGTTGTCGAAAGCGTCGTACCGAAAGATGGTGGAGAACCTGGGGTGGGCGGCGGGCTACAACGTCGTCGCCATCCCGCTGGCCGCCGGTGTCCTCGCGTGGGTGGGGGTCACGTTGAGCCCCGCGCTCGGCGCGATCCTCATGTCGGCGTCCACGATCGTGGTCGCGCTCAACGCGCAGCTGCTGCGCCGCGTCGAGCTGTGAGGCGGGAGGGGCGCGCTGGGTAGGCTCCGCCTCGACGCCCGCGTCTGTGGCGGGCCCACCGCTCGAGGGTGAACACACGATGGACGCCGAACGCCTGCTCCCGTCACCGGAGGCCCACGAGCTTCTCGCGCTGACGCGCCAGATCGCTCGGGAGGAGCTGGCGCCCGCCGCCGACAAGGCGGAGGCGGACGGTGTGTTTCCGCGTGACATCTTCCGGCTCCTCGGTCGGTCAGGGCTGCTGTCGCTGACCGCGCCGGAGGAGTTCGGGGGAGGTGGACAGCCGTTCGAGGTCTACCTGCAGGTGCTCGAGGAGCTGGCGTACGCCTGGTTGACGGTCGCGGTCGGGGTCTCGGTGCACGCGCTCGCCTGCTACCCGTTGATCGCGTGCGGCACGCAGGAGCAGCAGGAGCGGTGGTTGCCCGACATGCTGTCGGGAGAGCTGCTGGGCGCCTACTGTCTGTCCGAGCCGCAGGCAGGATCGGACGTCGCCGCCATGACCACGCGGGCGGTGGTGGACACCTCGGGGTCGGATCCCGTCTACGTCGTGGACGGGACGAAGGCGTGGACCACCCACGGCGGCGAGGCGGACTTCTACGTGCTGTTCGCCCGGACCTCACCGGACCGCACCAAGGGCATCAGCTGCTTCCTGGCGGACGCCGGCACGCCTGGTCTGTCGTTCGGTCCGCCGGAGCGGAAGATGGGTCTCACCGCGTCGCCCACCACGCAGGTGCACTGGGACGGGGTGCGGCTGCCGTTGGAGCGGCGCATCGGCGCTGAGGGCGAGGGTTTGCGCATCGCCCTCTCCGGTCTCGATGGGGGACGGCTGGGCATCGCGGCGTGCGCCGTGGGCCTGGCGCAGGCGGCGCTTGACGTCGCGGTGGACTACGCCAAGCAGCGGCGGCAGTTCGGCCGGCGGATCCTGGACTTCCAAGGCCTGGCGTTCCTGCTCGCCGACATGGCGGCCGCGGTGCAGACCGCCCGCGCGACGTATCTCGACGCGGCCCGGCGCCGGGACCAAGGGCTGCCGTTCACCACCGAGGCCGCCATCGCCAAGCTGGTGGCCACTGACACCGCGATGAAGGTCACCACCGACGCCGTGCAAGTGCTTGGCGGCTACGGGTACACCCGGGACTTCCCCGTCGAGCGGTACCTGCGCGAGGCGAAGGTCCTGCAGATCTTCGAGGGCACGAACCAGATTCAGCGGCTCGTCATCAGTCGTTCGCTGTCGGCCGACGTCTGACGCGGACTCGCACCACAGGTGCCCTCGCCGGCGCGACCGGAGAGGGACGTCGCCGGGCCTGGCGGTCGTCCTTGACGAGCCGACAGGCTCAGCGACCATCCGGAGCGACAGGCGCCCTGGATCACGTGCCGACCCAGGGGCCTCTGTCGTCGAGCTCGGCTGGAGCTCGAGTGGAGGCTGGAGTGGAGGCTGGAGTGGAGGCTGGAGTGGAGATGGTCAGAGCGCCGCGCCGAGGCGCTCGCAGAACTCCACCAAGCGGTTGGAGAACCCCCACTCGTTGTCGTACCAGCCGTGCACCTTGACCTGCCGACCGACGGCCTGGGTCAACGGGGCGTCGTAGATGGACGAGTGCGGATTGCCGACGATGTCGGAGGACACCAGCGGGGCTTCGGAGTATTGCAGGTAACGCCGCAACCTCGGGGAGGACGCCGCCTCCCGGAAGGCCGCGTTGACCTCGTCGACGGTGACGCTGCGTTCCAGGACGACGGTCAGGTCGGTGATCGACCCGACGGGAACCGGCACTCGAAGGGCCGCCCCGGTCAGCCGGCCGTCGAGCTCCGGCAACACCTTGCCGATCGCCCTCGCCGCCCCTGAGGACGCAGGAATGATCGAGAGGGCGGCGGCCCTGGCCCGGCGCAGGTCGGAGTGCGGCGCGTCGTGGAGTCGCTGGTCGTTGGTGTAGGCGTGCACCGTCGTCATCAACCCCGACTCGATGCCGAAGGCGTCGTGGAGAACCTTGGCCAGCGGGGCGAGGGAGTTCGTCGTGCACGACCCGTTGGAGAAGATGTCGTGAGCCTCCGGGTCGAGCCGGTCATCGTTGACGCCGAGCACGAAGGTCGGCACGTCGCCCTTGGCTGGGGCGGAGATCAGCACCTTGCGCGCGCCGCCCGTGAGGTGGGCTTGGGCGGCGTCGGCGTCGGTGAACCGGCCGGTGGCTTCGAGCACCACGTCGGCGCCGACGTCACCCCACGGAATGCTGGCGGGGTCGCGCTCACCGAAGACGGTGATCGTCCGCCCGTGCACGCTGATCGCGGCGTCGTCGAACTCGATGCCCTCCAGGTGGCCGGACACCGAGTCCCATTCGAGCAGCGTCGCGAGCGTGCGCGCGTCGGCCAGGTCATTGACGGCGACCACCTCGACGTCCGCTCCGCTGGCCAGGGCGGCGCGCAGGAAGCTGCGTCCGATCCGGCCGAATCCGTTGATGCCGATGCGTACTGTCATGTCATTCGCTCTTTCGTGTCGGACTGGTTGGGGCCGGGCCGGCTCGCGTCGAGTCGGCTCCGGGCCGGCCGCCGTGGGTCGTCGTCGTGGCGGGCCGGGTGGCGGCGCGCAGGAGGTCGAGCGCGCCGCGACGGGCCTCCTCGAACGGGCCTGGGTCCTGCTGCGCGATCGCCAGCACGTAGCCGCCTTGGAGGACGGCCATCAAGGTGTAGGCGAGCCGCTCGGGGTCGACGTCGTCCCGAAACTGACCGGCGTCGACCGCCTCACGCAACGCCCGTGCCCATCGGCTGTGGGCTTCGGCGAACGCTCTCGCCACCAAGGCCAGCAGCTCGGGATCCTCCCGAACCTGCGGGTCTTGGGTCATTCGGCCGACCTTGCAGCCCTTGAGCGCGTCCCGGGGGCGCATGAGGTGAGCCTCGACCCGGCTCAGCGGGTCACCCGGCCCGTCGAGCTCGGCGGACGCCGACGCCAGGTCGGCGATGTTGCGCTCCAACGCTGCCAGCGCCAGGTCCCGTTTGGTGGGGAAGTGGTGGTACATGCTGCCTTGGCCGACGCCTGACCGCTGTCGAACCTCCCGCGGGCTGGTGTCGGCGTAGCCGCGCTCCCACAGCAGCTCGCTCATGGCCTGGACGAGGCGCTCTCGGGAATCCATGACAGCAGTGTACCTACCTATAGGTACAGACATGGGTGGGCGCCTGGCCGGGCTTCCTCCTGCTGCTCAGCGTGAGCGAGACCCGCGGAGCCTCCTCCGTCCCCGACCCGGAACGTTCATCGCCGCGCTGGAATCCATTCGGGCCTCGCTCGAGTCGACGTGAGGACGCGAGCACACCGGAACGACGGGACGTGTCCGCCGGGACGGGTGGTGCGCCGTTCCCCGGTTCGTCGAACGAGCCGCGGCGCGTTGGAGGCGAGGCGGTGGACCCGTGGAAGGTCGGACAAAAATCGCGATCCCAGATGAGGGGCGTCGATGAAGCTAACCGGGCCTTTGGTGACGTAAGGAAGAGGCTTCGGACGGAGGCACGATTGCTCCTTCGGCGCACAGCCTGGAGCTATGAATCAACAAAAGCGCATCGACATCCGGCATTCTCGATTGGGTCGAAGACATCTGTTCGGAGTTGCCCTCGTGGGTGTCGCTGCACACGCGGGAATCGTTCCGGCCTGGGCGGACGACGGGGGCGAGAAGTACCGGGCGCAAGCGCGCGTCATGCCGCCGTCACCCGCGTTCCCGAAGGCCATCGACGCGTACGCGGTCTACGAACCGCAGACCACGTGCAGCATGACGAACAAGCCCGGCCCGCTAGACCTACGGGACATCGTCTTCCAGACCTACGGTCAGCGGTCGTGGAGTATCGCGCGTAGCTGCACGGGCAGCAGTGTCTCCGAGCACAAGGAAGGGCGCGCTCTCGACATCTCCTTCAACGCGCTCAACGACACGCAACGCAAACTCGCCAATGACTTCCTCTACTGGCTGCTGAAGCCCGATCCGCACGGCAACCGCCACGCGTTCGCTCGCCGGTTCGGCATCATGTACATCATCTGGAATCACAAGATGTGGCGGGCTTATCGGCCGAACGACGGTTGGCAGTGGTACACCGGCTCCAACCCGCACACCGACCACATCCACATCAGCTTCAGCTGGCGGGGCGCGATGCGCCGAACGAGCTGGTGGACTCGTCAAGTCTTCTATTGAGCGATCCCGGCGCGGGACCGAACCCGTGACGAGCAGCGGGCGGTGGCTCGCGGTCGTCACCGGCGGGCCCGGGTGCCGCCTCGGTGGGGACAAGTCCGGTGGAACGGGCCCTGGTCGCGACGCGCCGTCAGTCACGGGAAACGGGCCCTCCGGCTGCCTTCGTCGTGGTCGGTCGGCGGTGGCGCGCAGTACCCCCGCCGGCGGCGGGGCCCGCCGAACGTCGGTCACCCTGAGGGTGTGAGCTCGCCTGGTCGGTCGTGGGCGTGTGCCCTGCTCGTGACCGTGGCGCTGACACTCGGGGCGCTGGCATTCGGGCCGGCGGGGGCCGCTGTCGCGGACCCGCCCGAGCCCACGGTCGTGCCGGCCGACTTCGGACCGTCCATCGACCCCTACGCCGCCTATGAGGGGCAACGGGTGTGCGACCCCACACCCCGATCCGGGGTGGTGGACGTCCGCGACCTCGTCCTCGTGGTCTACGGGCCACGGTGGACCGGCATCGCCAGCGGGTGTGGCACGGCGCGACCGAGTGAGCACCATGACGGACGGGCGTTGGACATCGCGTTCGACGCGCACTCGGAACGAGACCGCCGACTCGCCGAGGACTTCCTCGGCTGGTTGCTCGCCACCGACCAGTACGGCAACGAGCACGCGATGGCCCGGCGGCTCGGCGTCATGTACATCATCTGGAACCACCACATCTGGCGGTCCTACGAGGCGTACCGAGGATGGCAGCCCTACTCAGGGACGCCGAATCCCCACACCGACCACATCCACCTCAGCTTCAGCTGGGACGGCGCGCTGCGCCGCACGACGTGGTGGACGGCCGGCCCGGCGGCGATGTCCGCGTCGCGACCACCGGCGACGGACCCGTGAGCGGGTGTCGAGGTCAGGCGTCCAGGTCGGAGTCGACGAGGGAGTCCATCTCGTCAGCGGAGGGGAGGCGCTCCCGCTCGTCCGGGCGGTGGCGGAGCACCGTCGCGGCGTACGAGCGCGCGGCCTCGACCAGCGGAATCTCATGCCCAGCCTCCTCCGACCGGTACCAGCGGTGCTCGAGGACCTCGTGGAAGATCTCGGCGGCCGGGAGCTTGCCGCGCAGCTCGGCCGGCACGGCCTGGATCACGGGTTCGAAGACCTCGGTGAGCCACTGGTGGGCGACGATCTCCTCGTCCTCGTACTGCTGCTGCGTCGCGGCGCGGAAGGTGTCGAGGTCGTTGAGGAGCCGGCGGGCCTGGTTCTCCTCGACGTCCAGGCCGGTGAGCCGGAGCAGCCGCCGACTGTGGTGTCCCGCGTCGACCACCTTCGGCTGGATCCGAATGTGCTGGCCGTCGATGTCGGTGTGGATGTCGAGCTCGGCGACGTCGAAACCCAGGTCGTTGAGCCGCTTGATGCGGCGTTCGAGCCGGTACAGCTCGTTCTCGTCGAACTCCTCCGGCTCGGTCAGCTCCGCCCACAGTCGCTGGTACCGGTCCACGACGGTGTCGGCGAGATCGAGCAGGTCGGTGTCTTCGGACAAGTAGCCGCCGGCCTGGAGGTCGAGGAGCTCGCCGAAGATGTTCGTGTGGGCGATGTCCAAGTCGTACGCGCGCTGCCCAGGGGACAGCTCGTCGTGCAGCTCGCCAGTCTCGGCGTCGACGAGGTACGCGGCGAACGCTCCAGCGTCGCGGCGGAACAACGTGTTCGACAGCGAGCAGTCGCCCCAGAAGAACCCCGCGAGGTGGAGGCGGACCAGGAGCGCCGCGAGCGCGTCGACCAGCCGGACGACCGTCTCCGAACGCAGCGTGCGGGAGAACACCGCGCGGTAGGGCAGCGAGTACGACAGGTGGCGGGTGAGCAGGATGGGGTCGAGCGGCTCCCGGTCCTCGGTGTACCGGTCGAGCACGACGCCGACCGGTTCGACCGCCGGGACGTCGAGGCGCTGCAGCTCACGAAGGAGATTCGCCTCCCGGAGGACGTAACGCTCGGGTGCCTCCTTCAGCGCGTACACCTGGCCGTTGAGCCGCACGAAGCGCACGACGTGACGGGAGATACCGCGCGGTAGCGCGACGAGGTGCTTCGACGACCACTCGGCGAGTGGCCGGTTCCACTCGAGCGCGAGGAGTCCGGCGTCGGCGGGGACCGAGACGAACCGTGGCATACGAGCGAGGGTAGGCCTTCGTCGACGATGAGTGGTGATCAAAAGGAGTGCTTCGTCGCCAGGATTCGCGCCACCCGATCCGGTTCGTACTCCTCGCCGAGCCACTCGAACAACCCGCGGAGCACCGTGGGATCCCGGATGTAGTCGTCGTAATGGATGTGGTAGCCGCGGTCGCCACGACTCGCCACCGCGCTGGTCAGGCGGGCCTCCAAGTCGGTCAGGTGGGCCAGCGCGTCAGGGTTCTTGGCGTACCAGCGGCTGCGCGCGACGTCCTTGAGGTTCCGGGTGTTGAGGAGGAACCGCGCGCGTGGAAACAGCGTCTCGAGGAAGTCCAGGTAGGCCGGGATGTTGGGCATCCACCAGCGAATCTCCTTCATGCCGGTGACCCGGGTGTCGGGTTCCGGGCGGAAGATGGTGTCGACGACCAGTTGACGCATGCGCGCGAGGGCGAGGGACTGCGGGTAGTCGTCGATCCCGTACCACGGATGCTGGGGAGGCAGCGGCTTGTCCTTGGCCCACTTGTCGCGGGCGCTCAGCGCCTTGGCATGGAACTCGTACAGGTGGTAGAGAACGCCCGCGTTCTCACCGCGGATGACGTAGCCGGGCAGGGAATCGAGCAGGCTCATGAGCAGGGTGGAGCCGGACCGCCCATACGTCACGATGAACAGCACCTGGAGGTCGTCGAGCGGTTCCGCGGCGTGCGAGGGCACCAATCCCAAGGCGAGCTTGTCGGCTTCCCGCTGCGCGGCGTCGCGTTGTTTGGTGAGGAGGTCGACCTGCTCGCGGAGTCGATGGTTCTGCGCGACCGCCCGATCGCGGTGCTCGAGGACGCGTCGCACGTAGGGGAGGCTTCGGGCGACCCTCGCCAGGAGCCTTCTCGTCATGTGAGAGCAGCGTAGGAGGCGTCACGCATCCATCGGTGGACTGCGAGGTGACCAGCGTCGGAACTCGCGGAGCGTGACCGGAAAACCGTGGGGCCACCGGACGTGACCGGTGGCCCCACGGTTCGACGTTGGAGTGGGGTTCGAGCGGGTCGTCACCCCACGCCCAGTCCGGTCTGCGTCTTTAGGAGCTGACGCGCTCTCCCGTGGTCGTCGAGAAGATGTGGATCCGGTCCGGGTCGGCAGCCAGCTTGACCTTGACACCCTTCTCCGGCGGGCGACGAGCGTCGATCCGAGCGATGATCTCCTTCTGCTCGTCGCCGCTGCCCAGCAGGCCGTACAGGAAGGCGTCGGCGCCGAGCTCCTCGACGACCGCCACCTCGACCGTGATGCCGTTCTCCTCCGCGCCGACGATGCGCAGCGCCTCCGGGCGGATTCCGACGGTAGCCGTGGTGTCGCTGCCCAGCTTGGTGCGGACCGCGGCCTCGATCGGAACGGTGTAGCCGCCGATGTCGATCCCGGCCTCGGTGACCTTGCCCTCCAGCAGGTTCATCGCCGGCGAGCCGATGAAGCCGGCGACGAAGATGTTGGCGGGCTTGTCGTAGAGGTTGAGCGGGGTGTCGAGCTGCTGCAGCACGCCGTCCTTGAGGACCGCGACCCGGTCACCCATGGTCATCGCCTCGGTCTGGTCGTGGGTGACGTAGACCGTGGTGACTCCCAGCCGACGCTGCAGCGCGGCGATCTGGGTACGGGTGGAGACGCGCAGCTTGGCGTCGAGGTTGGACAGCGGCTCGTCCATGAGGAAGACCTTGGGCTCCCGGACGATCGCGCGACCCATCGCGACCCGCTGCCGCTGACCACCGGACAGCGCCTTCGGCTTGCGGTCGAGGAGGTCCTCCAGGCCCAGCAGCTGGGCGGCCTCGCGGACCTTCTTCATCCGCTGGTCCTTGGGCACACCCTGCATCTTGAGGGCGAAGCCCATGTTCTCTGCGACGGTCATGTGCGGGTAGAGCGCGTAGTTCTGGAAGACCATCGCGATGTCGCGGTCCTTCGGAGGGAGGTGCGTCACGTCGCGGTCACCGATCAGCACCCGCCCCTCGTTGATCTCCTCGAGGCCCGCGAGCATCCGCAGGGACGTGGACTTCCCGCATCCCGACGGTCCGACGAGGACCATGAACTCCCCGTCCTCGATGTGCAGGTCGAGCTTGTCGACGGCGGGCTTGTCGGTACCCGGGTAGATCCTGGTCGCGCCGTCATAGGTGACCGTTGCCATGACTCTCCATCCCTCCACCGGCAGGAACGTGCCGGACGATCCGAGCAAAGGGCGCTTGGCGGCTCCGTCAGCCGACGCGCTGGTCCCCTGGGTACACGCCGTCTGACGCAAGCACGCGGCAGCTCATGGTGACACGGTGACGTGCGTGGTGTCACGATCCAGCCGCGCTCCTGGCCCGGACTGGCCGCGTCACACCCCGCGTCGGACGGTGCTGCGGACCGTTGCGTCGACCTCGAGGCGGCACGTGACCTGCGCTTTTCGTAGCGGCGACGATGCTGAGCGCGACTGATGCACAATCCTTGGCAGGATGTTCCAGCACCACCGGTCCGACCCGCGGCGCACGAGGCCGGGGATGGGCTCACCAGGAGGACGAATGATGGAGGCGAGCCCGGCCAAGAGGGCACGGCTCGTCGACATCGCCCGGCACGCCGGGGTCAGTGAGGCCACCGTGTCGCGCGTCCTCAACGGGCGTCCAGGCGTCAGTGAGACCACGACTCAGGCGGTGCTCACCGCCCTCGACGTCCTCGGCTACGAGCGTCCCGCTCGACTACGGCAGCGCAGCGCGGGCCTCATCGGCCTGGTCGTCCCCGAGCTCGACAATCCGATCTTTCCAGCGTTCGCCCAAGTCATCGAGAACGCCTGTGGCCAGCACGGCTACACACCGGTGCTGTGCACGCAGACCCCGGGCGGCGTCGGCGAGGACGAGTACGTCGAGATGCTGCTCGACCGCGGCGTCTCCGGGATCATCTTCGTGTCCGGTCTGCACGCCGACGTCTCCACCGACGCCGCGCGCTACCAGAAGCTCACCGGACGTGGGCTGCCCGTGGTCTTCGTGAACGGGTACATCGAGTCGGTGGAGGCGCCGTTCATCTCCACCGACGACGCCGTGGCGATCCAGCTCGCCGTCAGCCACCTCACGAGCCTCGGGCACCGGCGGCTGGGTCTGGCCATCGGGCCCGACCGGTATGTCCCCGTGCGCCGGAAGCTCGCGGCGTTCACCGCCCAGCTGGAGAGCCCGGAGCTGCGGGCCAAGAACGTCACCGGGCTCGTCGAGCAGTCGCTGTTCTCGGTCGAGGGCGGTCACGCGGCGGCGGTGCGGCTGCTCGACCAGGGGGTCACCGGCATCATCTGCGGCTCAGACCTGATGGCGCTGGGCGCGATCCGCGCGGCGCGCCAACGTGGCCTGGACGTGCCGCGTGACGTGTCCGTCGTCGGGTACGACGACTCGCCGCTGATCGCGTTCACCGATCCGCCGCTGACGACGGTGCGACAGCCGGTGCACGCGATGGGGCAGGCGGCGGTTCGCGCGTTGATCGACGCGGTGAGCGGCCACGGCTCGCCGAACACCGAGTACCTCTTCCGACCGGAGCTGGTCGTGCGGAACTCGACGGGCGCGGCTCCGGAGCGCTGAGCCACACAGCAGGCTCGGTCCGACAGTGCCGGCTGACAGGCCCAGTCGGCTGACAGGCCCAGTCGGCTGACAGGCCCAGTCGGCTGACAGGCCCAGTCGGCTGACAGGCCCGGTCGACGGGCGGTGTCGGGTCACCGCCGCGGTGTCGGGTCACCGCCGCGGTGTCGGGCAGGCCCTGGTGGGGCAGGATGTGCCGCGTGAAGGCGGTGATGATCGACGAGTACGGCGGGCTCGACCGGGTTCGCTACGGCGAGCACCCGGAGCCGAAGCTCGGACCCGACCAGGTTCTCGTCCGGACCCGCGCCGCGGGCGTCAACCCGGTGGACTGGAAGATCGTGGGAGGCGGCCTCGACCCGTGGTTCGAGGTGCACTTCCCGGTGGTGCTCGGCTGGGACCTCGCGGGTGTGGTGGAGCGGACCGGTCCGGCCGTGTCGGAGTTCGCGCCCGGCGACGAGGTCGTCGGGTACGTCCGGGAGGACCACATCCAGCGCGGCACCTTCGCCGAGCTGGTCGCCGCGCCGGTGCGCACGCTCGCGCCCAAGCCGCGGAACGTGACGTGGGCGCAGGCGGCCGGTCTCCCGCTCGCGGGCCTCACCGCCTACCAGGCGCTCCGCCACGTCCTCGGCGTCACGTCGGGGGACGTCGTGCTCGTGCACGCGGCGGCCGGTGGGGTCGGCTCCCTCGCCGTCCAGATCGCGAAGGCCCTGGGCGCGGCGCGGGTGATCGGGACGGCCAGCCAGCGCAACCACGAGTACCTGCGGTCTCTCGGCGCCGAGCCGGTGGAGTACGGCGACGGGCTGGCGGAGCGGGTGCGTTCGCTGGTTCCCGAGGGGCCGAGCGCGATCCTCGACCTCGTGGGTGGCGAGACGCTGCGGGCCAGCGTCGACCTGGTGTCGTCGCCGGGCCGGGTCGCCAGCATCGTCGAGCCAGGCGTGGCCGGGACGAGGTACCACTTCGTTCGTCCCGACCCGGACGACCTGCGGGAGCTCGTACGCCTCGTCGAGGCCGGGCGACTGGAGATCACGGTGGACGCCACCTACCCCCTGGCCGAGGCGAGGGCCGCGCTCGAGCACAATCGACGCGGCCACACCCGCGGCAAGGTGGTGGTGGAGGTGGCGGGCTAGGCGCGTGGCGGCCCGCCCGGACCTTCGGGCCCCAACGTCCGCCGCTACGCTTGCGTGGTGTTCCGCCAGCGTGGCGCAATTGGTAGCGCACCCGACTTGTAATCGGGCGGTTAGGGGTTCGAGTCCCCTCGCTGGCTCCAACAACCCGCCAGGTCGAAGGTGCTTTCGTTCACCGCGCATCGTGTTGCGGCAATGTGCTGATGCCCGAGGGGTCCCACTGGCCAGGTCACGCGGTCAGGGCTCGAGGCCGACGAGCCTGGCGCTGATCGTCCACAGGCGTTCGCAGCGCCCGACGCCAGTGGTGTGCGGCGCGGTCGCGACGGGCTGGCGTTCGACGAAGAACTGACCGCTGACCCCCGTGCGCGTACTCCTGCACCGCTACGTCGAGTGGGCCCAGCGGCACCCTGCGTGGTTCACGTTCGTCTTCGGGCCGTGGTCGATCGATTCGTCGGAGCTGGCGAGCGCGGCATCCGCGGCGCTCGCCGCGCTCCTGCGCGCGACGGCCCACGGTGCCGCGGACCTCGCCGCCGTGGGACACCTCGCGCGCGATGGGAAGGGCCGTGCCGGGCCCGGCGACGTGATCGACGACTTCCTCGACTATCTCCGCGCCGCTGCCCCGCGGCGCTGACCATGGCGCGGCTACGGCCGACGACCCGAAGCGGCGACGAGCCACCCACAGGAACGTCAGGGGCAAGCCGCTTGCCCGCCGCGTCATCGCGTGGTGCGGGAGTGCAGGTGGGTCACCCGGGAATGGGCCTGTCCCCTCGGTGGCTCCGGTGACTCTCACCGCGTCAGGCAGAGGCCACGCGATCGGCGGCTCGTCGGTGTACCAGGCTTGCTCGAGTCCGATCAGCCGACCCGCGCGAACCCACACCACGATCTCACCGGTGAGCTCGTCTTCTCGATCCACGAGGGCCCGTGTCGGAATTGGGCCGTCGTCGAGGTCGAGCCGAGGCGCGCTGTCGGGCACGACCACGTCGATCATCGTCGCGGAGTACGACGTCACGGTGGCGACACGGGCCTGCTGACACAGGATGGTCGCGTGGGCGCCGAGTGGGCGCGCGACCTGCGCGACGAGCTGGAGCAGGTCGGTGCTGAGGTGATGCTTCTGCTCCATCGCTGTTTCTGGCTCCCGGGTGTGTGGGAGAGACCGCACCCGTTGGTCGCTCGAACGGCCGCCTTCGCGGGCCGCCACAGGTGGTTCGACCTCCCGGGTCGCGAACGACCGTTGGACCTCGACCTACGAGGACGAAAGGCTCAGGGATCGGTCGGAGGAACGGGGTGAGCGTGGGAGAGGGAAGAAGGAGGGGACGCCTATGGGCGCGCTCCAGAGCAAGGGCGCCGTCGTGACCGGTGCTTCGGAGGGCATCGGGGCGGCGACCGCGCGCCTGTTCGCCGCCGAAGGAGCCACCGTGTTCATCACCGGCAGGCAGCAAGGCGAGCTGGACACCGCGGCGAAGGCGGTCAACGCGGAGGCCAACGGTGGGCGCGCCATCGCGGTGCGAGGCGACGTGTCGGTGCTCGACGACCTGGACCGGCTGTACGCGAGGGTCAAGGACGAGACCGGTCGCCTCGACGTGCTGTTCGCCAACGCCGGCGTGAGCGGGACGGCGCGGCTCGAGGAGGTCACCGAGGAGCACGTCGACCGCATCGTCGGCGTCAACGTCAAAGGACTGCTGTTCACGGTGCAGAAGGCGCTCCCGCTGCTGTCCGAGGGAGCCTCGGTCATCCTCCCCAGCTCCATCGCCGCCGCCAAGGGCGTCGCAGCGTTCAGCGTCTACAACGCCACCAAGGCCGCCGTCCGCAGCTTCGCTCGCGCGTGGACGGTCGAGCTGGCTCCGCGTGGAATCCGGGTCAACGTGGTCACCCCGGGACCGACCCGCACCCCTGGACTCGCTGACCTCCTCGGAGACAAGGACCAGGCGGCGAAGTTCGACGAGGAGCTGGTGGCTCGCATCCCGCTGGGTCGCATGGGAGAGCCGGACGAGGTGGCCGCCGCGGTGCTCTTCCTCGCCACCGACGCCAGCCGCTTCACGACCGGTGCCGAGCTCCTCGTCGACGGAGGCCTCAGCCAGATCTGATCGCGCATCGGTCACCCGATAGTCGCTCCCACCGGCACGCAGTCGAGGGCGCGACGCGGAGGCCACTTACGTCAGGACGGCCGTGGGGGCAGCGACTGTCGGCGAATCGTGAACGAAGGTGACGCTCCCGCGGTACGAAGCAAGAGGTCTACGAGAAGTCGGCACGTGCCTGCTCGATCCACGACAGCACACCCTTCGCGCCGCTGGCCGTCGCCTCAGCCTCCGCCTCGGCGAGGAGCTCACGGGCCTTCTCCTTCTCGCCCACCCGGCTCGTCACGTCGGCCAGGGCGAGCAAGGCGGCCGCGACACCGGGGCGGAAGTCGAGCTTGCGGCGCAGCTGGAGCGACTCCTCAAGCAGCTCGCGCGCGGTCGTGAGGTCGCCGGCCTCCATCGCGTGGAATCCCAGGTGCCGTGCGGCGTACGAGAGAGTCAGCGGATCGTTCGCACGCTCCGCAAGCTCGTACGCCTTGCGGAGCCACGGGAGCGCGGCATCGCCGTCCTGACGGACCACCTGGTGGAAGGCGCCGATCCAGAAGCACGCCTCGGCCTCGCCTCGGGTGTTGCCCAACCGACCGTAGAGCGTCGCGGCGCGTTCGAACTGGACGAGCTCGTTCGGGTCCTCGGCGCGATCGGCGAGGAAGCGCGCGTGGAGGAGCCGTCCCCGTGCCAAGGCGAGATCGGCTTCCACCTCGTCCAGCTGGTTGTTGGCCGCCGTCAACGCCTCGGTGTCAGCGAAGAAGACCGCCTTCTCGTAGAGGTCTCGCGCCGCGGTCAGTCGTTCGTCCGCCATGCTGGAAGCGTAGCGACGAGATCGACCGGCACGTCTCCCTCTGTCGCCGCGCTACGAGCGGACGGGCGAGGTCAGTCGCGCCACTACCGGTGACCGCCTCGCGCGCCCGCAATCGTTGCAGCCGTCGCGTGCGCCGTCGGCCGCGCTTCCCGGCTGAGGCGTGGGAAGACGTCGATGTCCGGGGATCCTCGTGGTGGCTCCCCACCTCCCGGACTCGGCCATCGGCGACGACGACGATGAGGTCCGCCATCTGGACGGTCCCGCGACACGCCACCATGAGGGGCGACCTCGAGCGGAGAGGAGGCCCCGTGGGCACAGTGGTCATGTACGCCTCGGTGTCGGTCGACGGCTTCATCGCGGACGAGAACGACCAGCCCGGACCGCTGTTCGACTGGTTGACCAACGGTGACGTGCCGTTGGACGAGAGCGGCGCCTTGAAGGCGTCGCAGGCGTCGTACGACTACACCCGGGCGTACTGGGACCAGATCGGAGTCACGGTCGCCGGACGTCGCGTCTTCGACCTCACGGATGGCTGGGACGGTGTGCCTCCCTCCGGGGGGTCGACCACGTGGTGGTCGTGACGCACCGACCGCCGCCCGAGGGCTGGGACCTCGACGCGCCGTTCCACTTCGTCAACGGCGTCGAGGCAGCCGTCGCCAAGGCACAGGAGCTCGCCGGTGATCGCGTGGTCGAGGTCGCGGCCGGCGACGTCGGTGGCCAGGCGCTCGCCGCGGGACTGGCCGACGAGGTGCGCATGGACGTCGTACCTGTCGTGTTCGGGTCTGGCAGGCGCTACTTCGGGTCCGTCGACGCGCAGCACCTGTTGGAGGATCCCGACATGGTGATCCGCGGCAACCGGGTGCTTCACCTGCGCTATCGGGTGCGCCGGAGCTGAGCGGTCGCAGGGCCTTGACGCGGTGGGAGGGTGAGCGACTTGCGGCAGCGTGACCCTCGCGGCGCGCATGTCCCACTGGAAGCCACTGCTCCCCTCCGGAGCGACTCGACGTAGGAGGCGCGGCTGAACATCTCCACGCCGGCAAAGACAACCCACACCAGGTCGTCGCTCGCGTCGTGGACGACGCGCCCCGACCACACCGACGAGCTGACGCGGGTCTTCAGCGGCCGAGACTGACACACGTCACGCGACGTACGGCGGGTTGGAGTCCGTGGCGCTTGCGTCACCGCACGTGCTCAGCTCGCGAGCGTGGTCACGCACTCGGACCAGGTCAGCGGCCGCCCCCAGAACGGTGCGAGGGTGTCGAGGAAGTCCCGCTTGCGTCGCTGGTCGCCGTCGTAGGTGTCGACCCCTTCGACCAGCACCGTCGCGAGGTAGCCGCGCAGCCGGAGCTCGATGAGGGTGGCCAGCACGCACACCTCCAGCACGAGCCCCAGGAGCACGACCGGCTCCTTGGGGTCCGGTGGACCGAGCGTCGTGGTGAGCCAGGCAGTGAACCCGTCCGGGTCAGGTCGTGGAGGTCCGGGGACCACGTCGGCTCGTCCGCCGCCGTCCCGCACCCACGTCGGCGCGACGGACGCCTTCACCCAGGGGGACGCGGGCTTGACGTCCTCGGGGATCGCCGACTCGTAGCCCCAGCGGCCGGGCACGCAGGTAGGGACGTCGTCGCCGCCCGGATCGCGGTAGTCGGAGACGATCTCCGCGATCCCGACGCCGTGCTCGCGGGCGAACGGCACCACCGTGTCCAGGACGAACTCGACGCAGGGCTGGCCGCGGTAGTGGACGCCCCCGGGCGAGACGAAGTCGTGCTGGAAGTCGACGCTGAGCAGCCGCACGCTCCCAGTTCACCAGCAGCCACCGACGGACCAGGCTCACCTGTGACGCTGGAGGCGACCGAGGTCGACGGAGAACACGTCCTGGTCGGCGTGGGTCGTCGCGTCACCGTGGCGTTGGACTCTGCCGAGTCTTCGGGTGTCTCCGATCGCGGAGGGCGCGACGTATGGCGACCAATGCGACAGTGGCGCAGGACGTGGCCGCCACGACGATCAACACGACCGTGTCCGAGACCGCCGCGACGGTCTCTTGCACCCAGGCCTGCACGGCGAACTGGGTGTCCAGACTGACAGGACTGCCCAAGGACCCGGTTCCGTCGGTGGCGAGGAACACCACGCCGAGCACGACGAAGAGGAGTCCCGCGACCAAGGTGGTGCTGTGCGGCCGCAGCGGCCCGAGGCGCAGTGGTCGACCTCGCAACCACCGGCGGTGGCCCAGGTCGAACCGATCCCACAGCGCCGCGATGAGAAACAGCGGCAACGCCATGCCGAGCGCGTAGGTCGCCAGCAAGGAGCCTCCGTAGACCGGGCTGGCCCCGGTCATGGCCATCGTCAGCACACTCCCCAGGAGGGGACCGGCGCAGAACCCCGCCAGGCCATACACGCCGCCCAGCACATAGACGGACAGCGCGGAGGAGACGCGGATCCGGCCACTGACGCGTTGCGCGGCCGTCGAGCCGAACCCGAACCCGAGGATGAGCGCTGCTCCCATACCCATCATGAGCACTCCGCCCACCCAGACCACGACGTCGCGGTGCGCGGTGAGGAGAGCGCCGACCGAGCCGGCGGCCACTCCCATCGGCACGAGCGTTGTCGCGAGCCCGAGGTAGAAGACGCCGGTACGGAGCAGGAGGCGCACCCGGTTGGCGAACGCGTACGCGAAGAACGCGGGCACCAGCAGCGCCGAGCAAGGGCTCACCAGCGCGAGCACCCCGCCGAGGAAGGCGCCGAGGTAGCCGACGTTCATCTCGTGGCCCGTTCCGCCTCGATGATCGTCATGAACCGCTCCAACGGCTGGGCGCCGAGAATCGGTTGGGTGTTGATGAAGAACGTGGGTGTGCTGAACACTCCGAGCTCGCGACCTTCCGCCATGTCAGCCCGGATCGCTCGCTCGATCCTCGGGTCGGCTCGGTCGGCGTTGAACCTCGTCAGATCGGGGACTCCCGCCTCGCGGGCGAGGTCCTGAATGAGCTCCTCGGAGAAGCGGGGCTTCGAAGCGCCGATCGCGTACACCGCGTCGTGGAACTCCCAGAACTTGCCTTGCCGCGCGGCGGCGCGGGCCGCTTTGGCGAGCTCCATCGACTCCTCGCCCAGGACCGGGAAGTCACGCCACTCGATGCGCAGCACACCCGAGGTGACGTAGCGCTCGATGAGCTGCGGTTCGATGTCGGTGGCGTACTTCGCGCAGTACGGACAGCGGAAGTCCTCGTACGCGATGAGGACGACCGGAGCGTCAGCGCGTCCGATGGCGAGCGGGTCATCGGGCAGGCGTCGTTGGTAGGACAGCAGCTTCTCGGCGAGCTCACTCCCGGCCGTCGGACCGGGGCGAGCGGTCGCCGCCTCGGTCGAGCCGCCGCCTGCTGTCTTCCACGCCAAGACGATGATCAGGACGACCGTCAGCGCCAGCGTGATCCCCAGCAGCGCGGTCGATCCTCTGCGGTCCTCCCGTGACATGCCTGCCCTTCTCGACGCGCGGACAAATCTTCTATGAAGCTTAGTAGTAGTTCTAAGACGCATAGTAGAGTGGGTCCTCGAGGAGCAGCGCCAGTCGGGCCGGGCTCCTGGGACGGACTCGCTCCGGCCCGTCATCGCGAGACGGGTCCCGTGGTGGCTGCCTCGTGCTGGAAAGGCGGGACGGCGACGACCGTGACCGCGGGAAGAAGGGGATGACTCGATGCGGAGTCTCGGCCCGCTTGAGTCCGAGGTCATGTCGCTGCTGTGGGAGGCCGACGAAGCCCTCACGGTGCGGCAGGTGCTCGACAACCTGCGTGACCGGGACCTCGCCTACACCACGGTCGCCACTGTCTTGGAGAACCTTTACCGCAAGGGGTGGGTCACCAGAAGGCGACTGGGGCGGGTGTGGCACTACCGAGCCCGCATCGCGTCGAGCGATCACGCCGCGTCGGTGATGCGGGAGGCCCTGGCGGCGAGTAAGAGCCCGCGCGCGACCTTCCTGAAGTTCGTCGATCAGATCAGTGACGAGGAAGCCGCGATGCTGCGGGAGCTGCTCGACGAGGCCACCCGGCGGGAGGAGCGATGACGCCGCTCCTGGTCGGCCTGGCCGGCTACGTCGTGGTGTTCGCCGTCCTCGGCCCGCGACTGTTGCGCGGCTGTGAGCGCCGCCAGCGTGTCACGCCGAGATCCGGCCTGCTCCTGTGGACGGCCGTCCCCACCTCGTGGGTCGCGGCTGTCCTCGCCGTCGGACTGGCCGCCACCGCGCAGCTCACGGGCGGCCTCGGGCTGGCGGCGCTCGTTCACGCCTGCCTCCGCGCGGTCCTCACCATGCTCGACGCGCGCCAACCCGAGAACGTGCCGACGGCCGTCGCCCTGCTCGGCTCCTTCGCCATCGTCGTCCGCCTCTGCTGGGTCGCCGCGCGACAGGCGTACCTCGACCGACGACAACGACGAGCGCATCACCGCGAGGTGTGTCGCCCGGCCGCGACCGCGTTCGTGGGTGGGCGACGAATCTCGATCCTGGAAAGTCCCACGCCGGCGGCGTACTGCGTGCCAGGACGTCGGCAGGTGATCGTGCTCACGACGGGCGCCTTGGCGCGGCTCTCAGCACCCGAGCTCGACGCGGTCCTCGGCCACGAGCACGCCCACCTTCGCGGCAGGCACCACGTCGTCCTGGCATGGGGAACGATTCTGGCCGCGGCGTTCCCGTTCATCCCGCTTCTCCAGCGAATGCCACACGAGCTGGCGCGCCTGCTCGAATGGCTCGCCGACGACCACGCCAGCCGACGGCACGGCAGACACACGGTCGCGTCCGCCCTCGTCACGATGGCGACGTCAGCGACGACCTACCCGCCTGACGCCGCACTGACGGTGACTGGATCGGACGTCGTGGACCGAGTCCGGCGGCTCCTCCAGCCTCCGTCGAGAGAGCGGGCGACGCGCTGGCCGCTCACCGCGGCGATCACGGCACCTGTCCTCGCCTTCGCGACCGCCGCGGCCCTTCTCGTACCGGCCGTCACCGCCGATCCCACGCCGCTGTGCCAAGGACAGCGAGCGTGGGGGAAGCCGTCGTCCTCTGCCCACCACATCACGACGTGACGAGGACCACGATCACCACGGCGGTGATTGTCGGTACGGCCACGTATAAAGGAGGCGGGTCTCGGTCGATGGCCAGGCTCGGTGCAGTCAACGGCGGTTGGTGCCAGGGTGGCGGAGGTGGTCAATGCGGATCGCGGTTGTCGGGGCGACGGGGCGCATCGGGCGCCTCACCTCACAGGCTTTGGAGAAGGCTGGGCACGAGGTCGTCCCCATCAGCCGGAGCCATGGGGTGGACGTCCTGAGCGACGACCTGCGGCCGGTTCTCAAGGGCGTCGAGACGGTCGTCGACGTCACCAACTGCACCGCACGCCAACCGACGGAGACCGTTCGCTTCTTCACCACGGCGACGAACCGTCTGCTCGAGGCCGAGCGCGACGTGGGGGCAACGCACCACGTCCTCCTCTCCATCGCGTGCCTGTATCGAGTCATCGGCAACGCTCACTACGCCGGGAAGCGCGCGCAGGAGGTGGCTGTCGAGACGGGCGGTGTGCCGTACACGATCGTGCCGGCGACGCAGTTCCACGACTTCGGGGCCATGGTCGCGAGCTGGACCGAGGTGGACGGGGTGAGCACGATCGCCCCGCTCCTGCTGCAGCCGATCGCACCCGAGGACGTGGCCGACATCCTCGCCCGAATCGCGGTCGGTCCTCCGCAGGGTCGCTACCGAGACGTCGCTGGCCCGGAGACGCAAGATCTCGTTGACATGGCGCGGCGTACCTACGCGGCGATGGGCAAGTCCATCAAGCTGGTACCCACGTGGGATGGGGTCTTCGGCCTCGATATGTCCGGGAACGCGCTCCTCCCGGGCCCGGATGCGGAGATCGCCCCCACCACGTTCGACGAGTGGCTCGCTCGTCTCGGCGAGGCGGAGGCTCGCTGACGCTCTTTGAGCCGTGTGGCGGCTCAAGGGTCACGGACGTTCCTGACGTCTGTCGATCACCTGTCGGGGTACGACATCAAGGACCACGTGCCAGCGTCGTACCTGACGGAGGCGAGCCGTGACCCATCACGACGCGAGCTGGCCGCAGCTCAAAGTGGCGGACTGGGAGCCGACTCGGGACACACTGCACATGTGGACGCAGATCGTCGGCAAGGTGCGCTTGGCGCACGCTCCGATGGTCAACCACTGGTGGCAGGTCCCGCTCTACGTCAGCGCTCGAGGGCTCACCACCTCGGCGATTCCCTATGGTGACCGGATCTTCGATCTCGAGTTCGACTTCATCGATCACCAACTCCGCATTCGGACGGGGGACGGGGGTCTTCGCGAGATCGCGCTCGAGCCGAAGCCGGTGGCCACCTTCTACGCCGAGACCATGGACGCCCTGGCCGAGCTGGGGATTCCCACGCGGATCCAGCCCCACCCCAACGAGGTGGAGCTGGCGATCCCGTTCGCGGAGGACACCCGGCACCGCGCCTACGACGGCGAGGCCGCCCGGCTGTTCTGGCGTCAGCTCGTCCAGGCCGACCGGGTGTTCCACCAGTTCCGGGCTTCGTTCGTCGGCAAGGTCAGCCCTGTGCACTTCTTCTGGGGCGCTTTCGACCTGGCGTGCTCCCGGTTTTCCGGTCGTCGCGCGCCGACGTACCGGGGCTCCGCGCCGAACGTCGGCACCTTCGTGATGCAGGAGGGCTACTCGCACGAGCTGAGCAGCTGTGGCTTCTGGCCGGGCGGGAGCTCCGAGGGGACGTTCTACTCCTATGCCTATCCGGAACCGGAGGGGTTCGCCGACTACCCGGTCGAGCCGGAGCAGGCGGTCTACAGCCGCGAGCTCGGCGAGTTCGTCCTGCCGTACGAGGTGGTGCGCACCTCCGACGATCCCGACCAGGTCCTCATGCGCTTCCTGCGGTCCACCTACGCGGCCGCGGCCGACCTGGGGACGTGGGACCGCGCGGCGCTCGAGATCGACCCGCAGCGGTGGGCGGAGCGTTCCGCCGTTGGCGGACGCTGAGACGACCGCGCGACCTATCGCCTTGTCACGTCAGTGCTCGCTTCGTCCGCAGCCGACCGCACGCGGGAGGAAGGCGCCCGGCGATCACGTCGATAGACTCCGCCGTCATGGCGGCGTACGTCATCTCGGAAGTGGAGATCCTTGACGAGCGCGGCGCCGACGAGTATCGCGCACGAGCGGCGGCGTCGATCGAACAGTACGGCGGACGGTACCTGGTCCGCGGCGCCGCCCCCGACGTGGTCGAAGGCGAGGGCACCTCACGACGGATCGTGATCGTCGAGTTTCCGTCGATGGAACGCCTGCGCGAGTGGTACGCCTCGCCGGCCTACGCGGAGGCGCTCAGGTTCCGCGCGACCGCGTTGGAGCGCCGCCTCATGTTCGTCGAAGGCCTGCCAGAGCTCTAGCCATCGCCGAACGCGAGACCGCCCTCACCGTCCCTTCGGTCGGAGGGCCGCGGCCCGGATGATCTCCTGCTCGATCCGGTTGCCGTCCGCGTCCCCGGCGCTCACCCGGAACGACACGTACCGAGCGTGCGTGGGCGCCTTGGGGCCGAGGTTCACGCGCCAGGTGTCGGCGACGGTGCGGTGGGCCTGGAGCCTCGTCCAGTGCCGGCCGTCGTCGTAGGAGACGTCGAACCGGAACCTCGTGATCGGGATCTCGACGTCGACCTGGTGGTCGACCGTCACCTCGACCGGTCGCAGGCCAGGCTTGAGCTGGTTGGTGAGGTCGAGATCGAGGTCGTAGCGCGCGGTCAGCAGCGGAAGGGGTGTTGGCTCGGGACCCTCCGTCCGCGCCGAGCGGAAGGTCCACTCGGTCCGCGTGCGCGTGGACAGCTGCGCCCACGGGGCGTCATTGGTCACGTCGAACGTCATCCGATAGGTCTCGTCTTCGCCCGTGGGCAGCTCGACGACGCCCCTCTCCCCGCCTGGCAGCCGGTCCGTCTCCCACAGCACCTCCCGGCCCCGGCTCAGCCGGAAGAGCGTGGTGAACCCCTTGTCCCCGTCGGTGGTGACCACGTCCGAGAAGTGTCCCTCGCCGTCGACCATGCCGACGCTCTCCTGCACGCCTGGGGACCTCCGCCCAAGGATGAGCAGGTTCTCGTAGCGGGCGGCGGGGAACTGCTCGTTCAGGTCGACCGCGAGCGGTCCGCGGGCCCAGGACTGCGATGTCCGTCCTGACCGGGAGTAGCTCACCCCCGGAGCCAGCAGCTCCAGGAGGGCGAACTCAGGGGACCACGTGGTCGGCTTCTCGGGCACCGTGACCAGGTAGGACCACCGGGTCTGGGGGTCGACGAGGTGGTAGTCGGTCCGCGACCGCGGCACCTCACGCAGGGGACGAAGGTGGGCGATGACGAACTCGTCCGTCGGCTGGAACGGGTACGACGCCTCGCTGTAGGCGAGCGTGTCCGCTGACTGCGTGTGGAAGTCCCGGTCGACCCGCACCAGGTCCTTGGGGCCGACGGTGTACCGGAGGGACCCCGGGATGCCGTCCCGCTCGGCGAAGACGAGGTCGTAGACGTACGGGCTCGCCGGCTCGCCGGTCACGACGACGGTGACGCGTCGGGTCTCGAGCCGGTCCAGGAGGCGGCGGCCTTCCTCGTGGGAGAGCCGGACGGTCGGCACCCGCAGCGGGGCGCTGGACGGGCCGAACGCCGCGTTTCTGCCCGGTCGGTCGTTGTAGATCGCCACCACACGAGCGCCCGCGTCGGCCGCCGCGTTCGACTGGTCCGCGACCGAGATCTCGTCGGAACGCCGGATGAGCGCCAGAGCACCGCGGAGGTTGAGGCGGGCGATCTCGTCCGGACGACCGTCTCCCGCGTCGACCACCGGCAGGCTGAGCCGGCCGTCCACCACCGGGAACTCAGCGCTCGACGTGGCTGCGGCATCCATCTGGTAGTACGTCGGGGCCAGCTCGATGTCCCGCGCACCGGGGACGGTCATGGCGACGGCCGGCGCCTCCAGCCGCCAGTGCGAGGTCATCCCCACCCGGCCGACCTTCGCCGGGCTCATCGGCTGCGCGAACAAGCGCTCCTCCGCCTGAGCGCCGGGAGGGTTGAAGAGGCTGTCGCTGGCGGTCACGCCGTTCGCCGCCGTCCGCCGCCAGGTGAGGTCGACGGCACCGCCGAGGTTCAGGGTGGCGTCCTTCTGCGTTGACGTTCGGACCGTGATCTCGACCGCGTCGCGGGCGTCGAGCGTGACCGCGGTGTCGCCCGTGACCTCGATCTCCGGGTCGCCGACCAGCGTGGTGTGCAGCGGTGGGTACTGCCCTCGCTCCGCGCCAGCCGGCTGGGTCTCGACGAACGACAGCAGCGAGTAGGTGCCGGCCGGCACCAGGTAGCAGATGGTGTCCGAAGGATCGTCGCTGGGGCAGAACGTCGTCACGGTCTCGCCGGTGTGGACGTCCACCAGCGGCGAGGCGGCCGTGACACCGACCCACGGCAAGGCGGGCCGTCCATCCCGCGCGACACCGGTGACGGTGAGCTTGTACCGCTTCGGCTCGACGACCACACCGAGCGGCGTCCGCAGCGACGTTCCCGCGGATGTCCGCGCCGTGAGCACGCCGGTGTACCGGCCGAGCTCACTGGCGGCGACGTCGACGGAGACCCGCGCCGTGCCCGTGTCGCCCGCGGGGACGGTGAGCCGCGCGGGCTCGACCGTGACCAGGTGGGAGCTCCCGTCGTCCTCGCCGAGCTGCGCGTCGAGGTCGATCGTCACCGGCTCGGTTGACACGTTGCGGTAGGTGACCGTCAGCCGCACGGGCGGGGAGTCGTCGGTCCGTTCGACGACGCCGAAGTCGAGCGAACCCGGGACGGCGAGGACCGGGCTGGCCGTGAGCCGGCCGAGGTCGACGCGACCGGCGCCCTGCTCGTACACCGTGAGGCCGGGCGTCGGCACGGCGGTGGACATGAGCGCGCCCTTGATCTCGGCGGGGGTGAGGTCGGGACGGGCCTGCGCCAGCAGGGCCGCGGCTCCAGCCACGTGGGGGGTCGCCATCGAGGTCCCGGAGAGCTCCAGGTAGGGCCCCTCGCCACCGAGCCGCCCCTCGGCGGCCCGCGCGGCCAGGATCCCGACCCCCGGCGCGGTGATGTCCGGCTTGAGCGCGTACGTCTTCGGCGCTGGGCCGCGGCTGGAGAAGTCGGCGAGCTGGTCGTCGCGGTCCACCGCGCCGACCGTGAGCGCGCTGGGCGCGACACCAGGGGACTGGACGCACTCGTCGCATCCCTCGTTTCCGGCGGCGACCACGAACAGCGTCCCGTGCGTGGCGGTGAGGTCCTCGACCGCCTGGTTCACCAGATCGCTGCCGTACGCCGTGGGGTCGGCCGCGAGGCTCATGTTCACGATGTCGGCGCCCGCCTCACCGGCCGCCCACTCCATCCCGGCGATGACAGTGGAGACCAGCCCTTCGCCCTCGGCGTTGAGGACCTTGCCGCTGACCAGGGCGGCGCCGAATGCGACGCCGCGCCGCGCGCCGTCCGACGCCGCTCCGGAGCCCGCGATGATGGACGCCACGTGGGTGCCGTGCCCGTTGAGGTCGCGGGTGTCGGGGTCGTCGGTGAAGTTCCGTGCGGCCGTCACCTTGCCGGCCAGGTCCGGGTGGGTGTCGTCGATGCCGGTGTCGAGGACGGCGACGGTGACGCCTGAGCCGTCGTAGCCGGCGTCCCACGCCGTCGGTGCGGAGATCTGCCCGGTGCTGCGGTCCAGGGCAGCCTCGACCCGGCCGTCGAGCCAGATCTTCTCGACTCCCGCCAGCGGGCCGGCCTGGGCGGTGCGCAGGCGGGACGGCTCCGTGCCGGTGCGCGCCGCCGCGTCGGCGAGGCGGGTCACGGCGTCGGCCAGGCGCTCGATCTCCGCCTTGTCGACCTTCGCCGCCACCGACGAGACGCTCTCCAGCACCTCGGTCTCGTCGCTCGCGGGCACGGAGCGGTCGAGCAGGGTGCGCGGGCTCTGCTTCGGGTAGGACAGGATGACCGGAAGGGTGGGGCTGGAGGCGTCGTCGTAGCCCTGCTCGACGAGGCCGGTCACATTGAAGAGGGCGGAGTCGAGCACGTCCGGCAGCAGCGGTCCGACGTCGGACGGCACGACATAGGTCTGGCCGTCACGGGTGCTGACGTGGAACCGCGGAACCGTGCCGTCGCGGCGTGGCGCGGGCTGGACGACGGCTGCCGTCTGCCCGTTCGCCAGGGTGCGTACGTGCACCTTGTCACCGGTGATGAGCGTGACGGTCGCGGACGGCGACTCGGGTCGTCCAGCCGTGGTCGTCTCGGTGCGGGCAGCGGGACCGGGGTCGGCGTGACCGGCCGGGCCGGTGATGCCCAACGCGACGACAGCGACGAAGGCGAGGAGGCGACGGCTACCGCCGGTCACGGGCACTCCCTTTCTGCGTCCTGACACCTACGGTGAGCTCAGAGCGGTTCGAAACGCCCGTCGGCGACCTCGTCGTCGAGGTCGGCTCGCTCGGGGCGTTCCTCGTGCGGCGACGCGCCCGTTGGAGACGACGCGTGGTCGAGCGGTTCGTCGACCTGGGGGTCTCTGTCACAGGTCACCGGCTCACGATGGCCGACGAGGCGGTCGCTAGCGATTGGGCAGATGACCTATCCGTTGCTGACCTATCCGTTGGTGACCTTTCCGTTGGTGACCTATCCGTTGCGTGGCTCGGCGGGGACTGGCTCTGGGCTGGCTGGCTCGGGGTGCAGCAAGCCCGTCTCCGTGGCGGTGACCGCGACCGCGGTCCGGGTGGTCACCCGAAGCTTGCGCATCGCCGACCGCAGGTGATGACCGACGGTCCGCGGCGACAGGTAGAGCAGGTCGGCGATCTGCCGGTTCGTGAGCCCTCGCGCGACCAGGCCGACGACCTCGAGCTCCCGTGGAGAGAGCTGGTCACCGTACCCACGAGGGCCGCGACGCCAGGTGCGGGTCACCCCGACGCCGTGGTCGCGGAGCGTGCGCGCGACGCGGTCCGCGTCCCACCGGGCACCCAGCTGCCACAGCCGTTCTTGGACGTGCGCCAGGCTGGCCAGACCGTGCTCGTCCATCCCCGCCGCGAGGCGGCAGCGGGCCTCGCGCTCGGCGGCGAGCAGCTCGTCGTAGGGACGGGACAGCGCGGACCAGGCTTCCCTCGCGGCGGCGAAGGAGTCGGCAGCCGGACCGCCGCGCGCCGAGGTCACGATCGCCTGGCACGTCGTCAACGCCGCCGCCGGCGCGGGGCCGCCACGGCCGTCGAGGCCGGTGGCGAACCGATCCACCAGCCGCGCGGCTTCCTCGACGCGGCCCGCCGCGACGAGGCAGTCCACGGCCACCGGGACCAGGTCGGTCGCCCACCACCACGTGCCCTTGCGGTTGATCACCGTGATGTCTCGTTCGACCACGGCGAGCGCCGCGTCAACGTTCCCGTCGGCACGGTGCAGTCGGGCTAGTGCCGCCGCGGCGAGCAGCGCCAGGGGGTCCACCACCCCCAGCCGCGCGTACTCCCGGGTGACCTCCGTCAGGTGACGCAGAGCCTCGTCCCGAGCTCCCCGTGCGAGCGCCAGCGCGCCGAGGACCTGGCGGGCGTGGAGCCGGTCGAGCGGGACGGCCAGCTCACTGGACGCGATGTCCGCGGCCTTGTCGGCCAGCCCGTCCCACGCGCCGGTGTACCAGTCGAGGTGGACGCCCGTCATTCGAACCGTGGTGTGCAGACGCTGGTACCCGACGGCGTTCAGGTGCTCCAGAGCGGCCTCCAGGCGTGGCCGGACCTCGGCGTAGCGACCCCACACCACGGCGAGCTGGGCGGTGTTGAGGTGACAGCGCGCCAGGGCCAGCCGCTCGGGCGCCCGCCGCGCCGAGGCCCTCGCTTCCACCTCGGCCGCGGCGCGCCACCCCTCCTCCTCGCCGAGCAGGAGCAGCGTGGTCGCCCGATGGACCTCGCAGGGCAGGCGGTCGGAGGGGGAGGCCAGACGCGGCAGCAACGCGGTCGCGCGGTCGAGCCACGCGCGATGCCGCGCCACCGGCCAGTCCGGCACCAGCGGCATCGCGAGGTTGAGCATCGCCCGCGCGGCGAGCTCCGGTCGGTGGTCGAGGTCCTCGACGGCCGCCTCCATCGCGGCGTATGCCTCGGGTTCCTCGCTGACCTCCCGAAGCATCCGGCCGAGCAGCAGGCGAAGCTCGCCGCGCTCACTCGGCGGCACCACGCCGTCCGCGAGCACCGCCCGGAGGACCTCCACGACCCGCGTCGAGAGCGAGCCGAGGGCCGCGCTGCCGAGGTAGGCGACCTCACCCAGCTTCCGGGCGAGCCGCGCCCGCCGCTCCGGCGGATGGTCGCCTGCGGTGAGCAATTCCAGGAGCGCGACGACGGCCGCTCGGCCGTCGCCGGACTCCCAGGCGAGGTCGGCGCTCTCCTCCGCGTAGCGGCACCAGGCCGCGTGGTCACCGGCTTCCCGGAAGTGGCGGCGCAGACGGACGACAGGTGCGGGGTCGAGCCGCTCGAGATACTCGGCGGCCCGCCGGTGGAGCCGGCGGCGCTCTGTGACGGGAATCGCCTCCCCGACCGACTGGGAGTCGAGGACGTGCCGGAACGCGTACCTCTCCGGGTCGACCTCGCGGAGGAGGCCTGACGCCAGCGCCGCCGCGAGGCCCGAGCGGACGCCGGCCTCGTCGAGGTCGGCGACCGCGCCCAGCGTCGGCTCGTCGGCGGGCTCGGCGAGCACGGCGGCCGCGTCGAGGATTGCCCGTGCTGGTGCGGGGAGTCGGCTGACCCGCTCCAGCACCGAGTCGCGGATGGTCGGGGGGACCTGGAGCTCGGCGAGGACTCGCCGGACCCACCGGCCGCCGCGTTCGACGATGTCGCGGCGGTCTCGCAGCAACCGCAGGCACTCCTCGATCGCGAGCGGCACGCCGTCGGTGTGGGCGTGCAGGAACCCCGCGAACTCTTCGGAGACCTGGGAGGTGCCGACCAGGGCCGCGATGAGGGTTCGGGTCTCCGCGACGTCCAACGGCTGCAGCTCGACGCGGACGCGCGTCATCGTGACGGCCGGCAGGCTGACCAACCGGGGGAGGAGCGAGTCCGCGGGTATGTCGGTGGGCCGGTACGTGAGGACGACGACCAGCCCAGGTGGCGGCGTCGCGCACAGGGTGAGCAGCCATTCCAGCGTGGCCGAGTCGGCCCAGTGGGCGTCCTCCACGACGAGTACGTCGATCCCGAGGCTCTCCACCAGCTCGGTCAGGGCGCGGAACAGGCGATGCCGGGTCGCCTTGGGATCGGTGAGAGCCGCCAGCGGGGGTGGGAGTCGGTCCCAGAGCTCTGGGAAGAGCGGGCGCAGCGCGCCACCCAGCGGGCTCAGCGCGAGCTCAGGGGCTTGGACCGCCCTCCGTCGAAGGCTGTCGACGACGGGGCCGAGAGGGAAGGGCTCGGGGAGCGGCGGGCAGGCGGCGACGGCGACCCTGCCTGGGTCGTGCAGCGCGAGGCACTCCTGGACGAGCCGCGTCTTCCCGATGCCCGGCTCTCCCGCGACGAGGATGAGCGCCGGTGGTCGCTGGACGGCGGCTGCCACCGCGGCCAGGTCGTCCGCGTGGCCGACGAACGGCGATGCACCTCGTAGGAGCGGATCGCCAGCGCGTCCGCGTCGCGGGTCGCCCACCTGTCCTCCCTCGACGATTCCCGTCGGCCGCCGCACCACCGGCTACCGGTGACTCCCTCCGACGGCGGCCCCATGTCAGAGACGGCGTCTCAGGGTCGACGGGTTGGCTGGTCGCGAGGAACGGAAACGGCCGACGCCCACTCTCATCGAGCGGACGAGGCGGGTTCGACACAGGTGGGGTCGAGGTCGAAGCGAGCGAGGTCGAGGCCGTTCATGCCCCAGGCGGACCAGGAGCGTGGCTCGAACGCGAGCTGCGGGAGGGACTGGGTCCAACCTTCCTCCAGGCCGTCGAGGACGAGCCGCGCTTCGTCGAGGCCGGGTCCGAGGAGGAAGATCAGGCCGCGGTGCACCGAGGCGTACACCCGGTCGCGGTGGACCGTGATCTCACCGTAGGAGTGCGTGCCAGGCAGGACGCCGTGGTGGAGGATCTGGCGAGTCTCGAGATCCATGGCCAGCCACACTCCGGCGACCCGCTTGTAGACGGCGTAGAGGACGCCGTCGTGGACGGCGATGCCGGCGATGCTGCGGTGTCCTGGGAGCGGTGCCACCTCCCACAGCGTGCATCGGGCCGCGATGTCGAAGGCGGCGATCGTCGCGCTGTCCTGGGTCGGGGGGACGCTCACGCCGTGGGCGTCACCGGCCAGGTACGCGATGCCGTTGTCCACGGCGACGGACGCGACGGCCTGGTCGTGGAGGATGTCGGTCAGCACCTCGAGGGTGTCGTGTGCGAGGTCCACGAGCGTCAGGGCGCCGGACAGCTGACCGTTCACGGGCGCCGTCCCCACCAGCAGGGTCCTGGTGCGGGTGTCGTACTCCATGGTGAGCGGCCGATACTGCGGCCGTCCGATGACGCCGAGCGAGCGGGCCCTGTTGATGGCCGGGTTGAGCTCGACGATCTCCGTGCGGGGATAGGTCGCCGCGTAGAGGCGCCCGTTGACGAACCGGATCTGCTTCGCCTGCCCGGGAACCCGCAGCCGGCGCGGCTTGGCGTTCCCCGGCCCGTGAGAGGTGATGATGTTGCTGCCGCCGACGTAGACGGTCTGGCCGTTCGCGCCGAGAGTGATCGACTGCGCCGGCTCCGGGTCGGCCAGGCCGAGGTCGGCCAGGTCCAGCAGGGTTGACGCGCCGGTCGCGACGTCCACCCACCACAGCGCGCCGCTGCCACCCGCTCCGAGCAGGGTGTCCTCGTCCAGCACGACGAGGGCGCGGGTCTCCTCGAGGTCGATGGGCGTGGCGACGGGGACGAGCTCGTCACCGACCCGCCGGTAGACCGAGCCGGTGGCCCGACCTGTGACGTAGAGGGTGCCGTCCGGTCCGACCGCCAGGGCGTCCGCGATGCCGCCGTCGGGCAAGGGGACGAGCCGCACGTCCGAGCCGTCGGGACGGATGTCGACGAGCTGCGGACTGGCGCCGTAGATCAGCCGGTCTCCCGCCAGGGTCATCACGGTGACGCCGGGGAGGCCGTCCAGGACGGGAGTGATGTCACGCCTCTCCCCGGTGGCTCGGTCGTAGGCGATGACGTGACCCGCTGGCTGGGTGCCGGCGTAGACGAACGTCTCGTCGGCCGCGATCGCGCGGACGTACTGCTGCCCTGGCACGGCGGTCCCGAGGTTGCGCAGGGCCCCGGTGGTCGGCGAGATCTCCCACACCTGTCCCGCCGGGTAGACGCCGGCGTAGACCATGCCGTCGGGCGCCGTCGTCATGCACCACGTGGTGCCCGTCCCGGTGCCCAGGCTGCCCAGGTTCCTCAGCTCGCCGGTCGCGGGATCGAACACGTACACGTCGAGGTCGATGGCGAAGAAGACCCGTCCGCCCGAGGCGGTGATGGCCCACGCGCTTCCGTTGCCTGGATACGACGCGGTCCGCCGCAGCGTGCGGGTGGTGAGGTCGATCTCGGCCAGGTCGCCGCGTACGGCCGTGTAGGCGTGGTTGTCGAGCACGACCATCCCGGACATGGCGGCGGTCAACGCGGACGGACCGAAGGTCTCGACCCGCGCTCCCAGGCCCGCGACCTGGACGGCGTCGACGTAGCACGTCGTCACCGCGGCGACGGGGGAGTAGAGGAGGACGGACGCCCGCGTGCTGCCCGCGGGGGCCGTCCCGCCGACCGCGACCGTCTGCCAGCCTTCGACGACCGACGTGAACTGTCTCGTGAACGTCGCGAGCACGCCGCCGGACGCGTCGTGGAAGGAGAGGTAGAGCGCAAGGGTTCCTTGCTCGAGGTACGCCTGCGCGGACGCGAGGTAGAACTCGCCCGCGACGGCGGGGACCGGGTCGCACTGGAGACCGAGCGAGTCGTCGGACGCTTCGTCGACGAGACGCAGGCTGAACGTACCCTCACGGGCCCGGGTGTCGACCACGCTCACGGCCCCGACGCGGCCATGGGTCTGGGTCCAGCCGGGAATGACGCCGTCGACCACCGGCTCCTCGAAGCCGCCGTTGGCCGGGCCCACGACCTCGCAGGTGAGCGCCCGCTGGGCGGCGGGAAGGGCGGCGTCGCCGGGCGTGCGGGCCAGGCTCGCGACCGCACGGTCGAGGGTCGAACCGCTCAGCAGGTCCGCCACGCCGGCGCCCACAGCCGCCGCGAGGACGGTGTCGCGAAGGAACCTGCGCCGCTCCACCATGACGGCCATCCCCCTCGTCGCCGCGATGCACTCGAACGTAGCTCGTTCGGCGACACCGCCGAGGGCGCTGGCCGATCTTGGACCGTCGCTTGCCTAGCACTCTCCAGTGGGTCGTCAGCTGGCGACCCCGGTGATGAGGAACTGCATCTGGACCTTGTGTCCCGGCGCCACGCCGTACTTCTCGTCCAGCTCGTAGATCTCCTGGAGCGGGGTGACGGCGACCTTGGCGAACCCGGCGGCCCGAATCCTCTCGGCGGTCTCCTCGATGCTCTTCGCCTGGGCGAGCGGAAGGGCGGCCAGCACCTCGTCGGTGTAGCGGAGGCGGAACGTGGGGTGGGCGTCACCGTCGGTGGGACCGGAGTCGATCCCGTCCGGGTACCAGGTGCTGTCCACGGCCGCGAGCACGCCGCCGGGACGGAGGAGCTTCCGCCAGTTCTCCAGGGCGCGCTCCGGAGTCCGCAGCGTCCACAGGACGTAGCGCGCGGTGATGGCGTCGAAGCTCGCCGGCGGAAAGTCCGGCGCCACCGCGTCGCCGCGGACGAACGTCGGCGCGTTCGAGGGGACGTCCGCTGCCTTGGCGCGGGCGCGCTCCAGCATCCCCTCCGCGTGGTCGAGACCGGTGACCCGGTACCCCAGCTCGGCGAGGAGGAGCGCGACGTGCCCGGTGCCGGTTCCCACGTCGAGAACGTCGACGGGCGGCGCGGGCAGGGCCCGACGCCAGACGCCCAGCCACGCCTGTCGGATCGCGCCGTTGCGCAGCTGGCTCACCTGGAAGGCGTCGTAGGAATCGGCGCGTTCGGACCAGTACTGGCTGATGTTCGCCTGGACGAGGCTGTCGGTGGTGGCCCGTTGGTCGGTCGCCTGCTGGTCGGTCGCCTGCTGGTCGGTCATCGTGTTCCTTCCTTCACGTCAGCCAGCGACAGGTCGGCCGGTCTGGTGTGGTTCTCGTCGCGGGTGGGTTCGGTGGGAAACGTCTCCTCGAGAGGTTCGAAGAGGAGTTGGAAGCCTTGGGCGGTCTCCACCCGCTGGACGCCGACGCGGTAGACCCGCTCGAGGACGCTGGGCTGGAGAACCTCCTCCGGCGTGCCAGCGGTCACGATGCGACCCCCGTCGAGCAGAACCAGCTCGTGGCAGTAGCGGGCGGCGAGGTTGAGGTCGTGCAGGACGACGACGGTGGTGACGTCGAGGGAGCGAACGAGCTGCAGGACCTCGTGTTGGTAGCGGATGTCGAGGTGGTTGGTCGGCTCGTCCAGCAGGATGTGGTCGGCTTGCTGGGCGAGCGCCCGGGCGATGAGGACGCGTTGCTTCTCCCCGCCGGACAGGCCGGAGAAGACGCGCTGGGCCAGATGGCGGGCGCCCACCCTGGTGAGCGCGGCGGCCGCGATCTGGTAGTCCTCGGGCTTGTGCCGTTGGAACGTCGACAGGTGGGGTGCGCGACCGAGCAGCACGACGTCAGCGACGGTCAGCGGTAGGTCTCCGGAGCCCTCCTGCGCCACGACGGAGAGCCGTCGGGCCAGCTCGCGACGCGTGAACTGGTTGAGCGGCGTGTCGTCCAGGCTGACCAGGCCGGCCCGCGGGGTGAGCGAGGCGTAGAGGGTACGCAGCAAGGTCGTCTTGCCACTTCCGTTGGGCCCGATGAGGCCGAGGACCTGACCGGGGCCGGCCCGCAGCTCCACGCCGTCGAGCACCAGGGTGTCGCCGTAGGCGAAGGAGATGTCGTGCGCGCTGATCATGACGTCGTGCTGAAGTGTCGCGCGATCCGCTCCAGTCCGTCGACCGAGAGGGGCGTCGGAGGCTCGGTGAAGTTGAACAGCTGCACCAGGATGTCGTCGTTCTGCACGGCTGTGAGCGCGTCGGCACCGGGCAGGTTGACGATCGCGTCCTTGACCGCCTCCGGGTCGCCGTCGACGTAGAGGAGCACGAGGACGGCGGGATCACGGTCGATGAGCTGCTCCAGCGTCACCTCGAAGACCCGCTCGTCGACGTCACCGAACACGTTGGTGAAGCCCGCGGCCTCCAGCTGAGGATGCGCCATGCTCTTGTTGCCGTACGCGTAGCCGGTGCCGCCGCCGACCGTCGGGAAGAGCACGGCGGCCGTCCGCTTCGGCGTTCCCTCGACGGACTTCTCCACCGCGGCGACCCGCTGCTTCAGGGAGTCGATGAGCGCGGCGGCCTCCTTGGGGCGATCGAAGATCGTGCCGTAGGTCTCGATCTGGTCGTAGATGGTGTCGAACGAGGTGGTCCCGGAGTAGTTCGGGCAGTAGATGGGCTGGATGAGCGCGTTAATGCCGACAGCGGCGAGGCTCTCCCGGGTGAAGCCGTCCGGCAGGCCGAGGACCAGGTCGGGCTGCTGCGCGATGACGCTCTCCTGGGAGATCTGCAGGTGGCCGTTGATGTCGATGTCCTCACCGAGGGATGGGATGGCGTCGATCGCGGCGTTGGTCTCGTCGTCGTAGTACTCCTTGGGGAACGCTCCAGCGCGCAGGACGACGGAGTCGAGCACGCCGAGCCCTTGCAGGATCGTGACGGGCGCGCTCTCCAGCAGGATGACCCGCTTCGGTGGCTCGTCGAAGGTGACCTTGGCACCGCAGTTCTCGACGGTGACGGGGTAGGCCGTCGAGGTCGCGGCGGTGGTCGAGTCGGTGCCAGGGCCGCTGGCGCCCCGCTCGTCCGTCCCGCAGGCGGCGCCGAGGAGAGCGGCCGCGAGGACGAGCGGCAGCCACGTGCTCCATGTCTTCCGTGTCGTAGGCGTCTTCCGTGTCGTAGGCGTCCTCCGTGTCGTGGGCATGCTGTCTTCCTCGATCGGGTCGTGGGTGGGTGTCAGGGGGTCGTCGCGTAGAACCGGCGGACGAGGATGAGCAGGAACGGCGCGCCGACGAGGGACGTGATGATGCCGATGGGCAGCTCTCGAGGTTCCAGGGCCACCCGGGCGACCACATCGGCCCAGACCAGGAAGATCGCCCCGATGAGCGCGGCGACGGGGATGACCCGACGGTGCGGTGCGCCGACGAACCGCCGGGCGAGGTGGGGGATCACCAGGCCGACGAAGCCGATGCCGCCGGCCGCGGCGACGACGGCGCCCACGCAGAGGGAGACCAGCACCAGGAGCTGGACACGGAACCTGCTCGGCGAGATCCCGAGCGTGTGCGCTGTCTCGTCGCCGATGGCGAGGGCGTCGAGCCGAATGCTCCACACCAGGAGGAGCGCGATGGTCAGCGCGACGACGCCGATGACGACGGCGAGCGGGATCGACCACCGAGCCAACGCGAGGGACCCGAGGAGCCAGAACAGCACCGAGCGGGCCCCCTCGGCGGAGTCGGCGGCGAAGATGAGGAAGCTCGTCGCGGCGTAGAGGGCGTAGCCGACCGCGACGCCGGAGATCACCAGGCGCAAGGCGGTGACTCGGCCGCCGGTGCGGGCGACCGCGTACACCAGGACGGAGGCACCGAGCGCGCCGAGGAAGGCGCTGCCGGACAGCGCGTTCTCGCCGAGCACGGCGCCGAAACCGAAGAGGATGGCGCCCGCGGCGCCGGTCGACGCCCCCGAGGTGACCCCCAGCAGGTAGGGGTCGGCGAGCATGTTCCGGACCATCGCCTGCAGGACCACGCCGCAGACAGCGAGCGCGGCGCCGACGGTGGCCCCGAGGAGGACGCGCGGCAGCCGCACCTGCCACACGATGGAGTCGTGGGCGGGCGTCCAGGTCACGGTCTCCGGGACGCCGATGAGGTGGTGGGTGACGATTTCGACGACGGTTGTCGGGGGGATCCGCACCGCGCCGACGCCGACCCCGAGGACCAGCGTGACGAGCAAGCCGACGCTGAGACCGCCGACCCACGCGGTGGTGCGACGGCGTTGCGCCGCCAGCCCCAAGTCGTCGACCAGCTCGTCCGACTGCTCGGTCGACGGGTCCGCCTCGACCGCCACGCTCACCCCTCCGGTGGTCCGAAGCTCATGCAAGGGGTCTGCAACTGCAACATAGTTGCAACAAGTCCCCATGGTAGGGCACCGATCGTCCGGAGGTGGGTGGCCGGGGTAGGGCGACGGTAGCTCGGCGGCCCTTGGGCTGCCGGGGTTGGGTGTGGTGAGTCGAGCGGATGGTGGGCGGGCGGACCGACGCTGCTGGGAGGGGGACCGACGACGCCGCTCGGCGAGGGGCTCGACGCTGGCCGCTGGAGTCCGCTAGTCGGCTGCCTCAGACGCCTCGACGCTAGTCGGCTGCCTCAGACGCCTCGACGTAGTAAGAGAGGTCCGGCTTCAGCTCGATGCCGAGGATGGCGGCGACGCGGTCGCGGATGTCGTCGGTGACCTCGTAGGCACCGGCGTAGAGCTCGTCGTCGTCCCCGTAGTCGAAGAGCGGGCGCAGCTCGGAGATCTTCTCTTCGGGGAACTCCTGGGCGAAGACGAACTCGTCGTCCTCGCCGTACGCGGCGATCTCCCGCTTCACCCGCATGGCTTCTCCTTCTAGGGCTCGACCCGGGCATCGGGCGCCGCCGGGCAAGCTTCTCACGAGGCTGAACGGAGCCTGCTAGTCCACCTGAGTCGCCTCAACGTAATAGGCGATGCCTGGCCGGAGCTCGATGCCGAGGATGGCAGCGACCCGGTCGCGGATGTCGTCGGTGACCTCGTAGGAGCCGGCGTACATGTCGACGTCGTCGCCGTAGTCGAAGAGCGGACGGAGCTCGGCCATCTTCTCCTCCGGGAACTCCTGGGAGAAAACGAGCTCGTCGTTCTCGCCGAACCCGACGATCTCGCGCTTCACTGCCATGGTGTCTCTTTCTAGGGCTCGACCTTACGGCTGGGGTCGGGAGGCTTGGTCTGGTTACCGTTGGTGTCGTACTCGCCCAGGTGGCGACCCCGCTTGTCGTACTTCTCGAAGGTGCCGTGCTGGCTGTCCCATTCCCAGATGTTGCCGTCGGCGTCCTTCCAACGTTTCCGGGTACCCCCGCCACCCTGAACAGGAGTCTTTCCACGGACCCGCCGCGCGCCTGGGACCGGCGGGGTGTTCGGTGCTGGATGGTACCGCTGCCCCGGCGGAAGCTGTCCCTTGCGCTCTGGGGGCTCCTTCTGCTGCGTCTTCGGCACCGACTCCTCGGCCCGGCGGCCGATTTTCGAGCCCATGTCCTTCGCGACCTTCTTGGCGCGTCTCTTGCCCTTACCCAACGAGGGCCTCCAACGCCAGGTCGATGAGCATGTCGATGGCCAGGCCGATCGCGTACTTGACGAGGGGGATGATGAGCAGGGACGCGCCGAACGTCTCAGGCGCCGCCGCCACCGCGGCGGCGATGGTCTTGGCGAGGATGACCAGCTGGACGATGACCAAGATCTTGAGGATGAGGACGGCGGCGGCGCAGATCAAGATGACGACGCCCACGAACGCCACGCCCTCGGCGTCCTTGCGAAGCGTGTCGATGGCCTCGCCAGACTTCGACCAGGCTTGCTTGAACTGGTCGATCGCCTTGTCGCTGTTCTTCGTCCAGACCGACTCGGCCGCCTTCTGGGCCGCCTCCGCGACCTCGTTGAGCTTGGACTGGAAGTCCTGCCACTCCTGGCCGATGAGCATCATGCGGACCTCGTCCGCGTCCGGCCAGGTGTAGCCGAGCTCGTCGAGGAGTGTGATGGCCCAGCCGGGGAGTACCAACCCTTGTGCCACGTCAATCTCCCGGCCACGCTTCCTCGACGTGCTGGACGTTCTGGTCCTCGGCGGCCTCGTAGGTGTCGGCCATGATGCGCAGCGCCTCGACGAACCAGTGCAGGCCGTCGACCACGGACTCCACCGCCTCGATCACGACGACCTCGGCCTCGTCGAGTCCTGAGCCGACCACCTGGCCGACCATCTCGGCCTCGCCCGCGGCTGGGCCGATGTCGTAGACGCGGTTGAGGAACGCGTCGAACTCGTCGTCGAGCCGGTCGGCGACCTTCTCCAGCTCCGTGGCGGAAGCTCGAATCTCTTCGGGTGAGACGCGCTTGGACATGGGCTATCGGTTCCGCTCGATGCGCGCCATCGCCTCGTGGACGGCACCGAAGAGCGTCCGGGCTGTCTCCAGTGACTCCGCCTGCAACCGCTCCAGGTCGTCCCGCATACGCTCGAGGTCGAAGGCGCCCGCCTCGGCCATGACCTGCGACCGGAGGTCGTCGAGAGCGGCGTTCACCGCCTCGATGACCGCTTCGCAGACAGCCTCCGAGCCCTCGCGCAGCACCCGAGGGTCCATCGTGAGCTCTTCGACGCGTCCGGGCGCGACGACGACGGCACGAACCCGCTCGTCGAGGGCCGTGCCTTCACCGCGTGCCTGTTCACTTGGTTCGCCCTAGGAACGCCGCAGGTTCTCGAAAGCTCGCCGAGTCTGAGACAGCAGAGCGTCGATGGCCGCGGGCGACAGGTTCTCCGTCACGATGAGTCCTTCCGCTTAGCGCGCAACGTCCCGGACCGGCCCCGAAGGGCAACGGTCCACGAACGCAGCTCCGACGCGGTGAGCCGGCACGTTGATCATGCCAGCACGAGCGGGAGCGAACGAGTTATCCACAGGTCGAATTCCGTCGAGGTCGGCAACCTCGCGACCGGGTTCTGGGATCTCCGCCATGAGTCCCGCGCCATCCGATGGGGGACTCAGAGACTCGGAGGTGCCAGTCATGGGGGCAAGCAGACGAGCTGCGGGCCTGATCTCCGCGGCGGTCTTGGCGTTGGCGACCGCCGCGGCGACGGGTGTGCCCGCCCACGCCGACGACCGGTCGGCGAGCGTTCGCGCGCCGAATGAGATGCCGAACGGGATGTCGCCGTGGGAGCGCGTCCCGCTGCCGCCGCTGCGCGGGCAGACGGACCTCGTGGATCTGGCCGCGGTCGGCCCGAACGACGTCTGGGCGGTGGGGTACGTCCGCTCGTCGTGGGGAGTCGAGACGCTCGTCCTGCGGTGGGACGGCAAACGCTGGAAGCGCGTCCCGAGCCCCAACCCGAGCGACGACCAGAACTGGCTCCTCGCCGTCGACGGCACCTCGGCGAAGGACGTCTGGGCCGTGGGCTACGAGCTGGACGAGGATCGACGCCACCGCATGCTCGTCCTGCACTGGAACGGCGCCCGGTGGCGGGTGGTCCCCACCCCGGGTGTGGGTGAGGAGCTGGAGAGCACGCTGGTCGACGTCGAGGCGCTCTCGCCGACGGATGTCTGGGCGGTCGGCACGGCGACAGGGTGGCCGCTCACCGGCCGGACGCTCACCTTGCACTGGGACGGTCAGCGGTGGACGCGCGTGGAGAGCCCGAACCCCAGCACGGAGGGTCTCGGCAGCAACCTGGTGGGTGTGGCCGCGTCGTCCGCGGACGAGGTCTGGGCGGTCGGTGACGACGACCCGTCGGGCACGTTCGGCATGCAGCCGCTGGCCGAGCGCTGGGACGGCGCCTCCTGGTCGGTCGTCCCGACTCCCGCGGTGCCGGAGGACGCGATGCTCGGCAGCCTCGGCATCGCGGCGGCCGACGACGTCTGGGCGGTCGGCTACCGGACGGTCGACGGGCTCCCCCAGCCGTTGGCCGAGCGCTGGGACGGCGAGTCGTGGCGGGCGGTGAAGACTCCCGTCTTCGATGGGGTGGAGGCGACCTTCAACGACGTCGTCGTGAGGGGGCGCGACGACGTCTGGGTGATCGGAACCAAGGGGCGCGGCACCCTCATCGCTCACTGGGACGGCAGCTCCTGGACGCTCGTCCCCGGGGCCGAACCGGGACAGTTCGTCACCAGCCTCGCCGCCGCCACCGAGGAGCCGGGCACGGGCTGCCTGTGGGCGGTGGGTCAGTTCACCGACGGGGAGCGGGCAGAGGCGTTCGTGGAACGCTCGTGCCCGTCGTGAGCGACCGTCCCCCGGGGTCACGGACGAGCTGAGGCCCGCCAGAGCGCGGCGACGGCCGTGGAGGTTGCAGGGTGGCTGTAGGATGCCAGTTGATTGAAGAATCAACTATCTCGGCTCGGTGACTTGGAGCGGATCGGCGTGAACTACGGCCACCGGTTGGAGTTCGGGGCGTGCCTGGCCCCGACGGCCGGGTCCCCGGACGCGGTCGTCTCGCTGGCGCAACGCTGCGAACGTCTGGGCTACGACCTCGTCGTCTTCCCCGACAAGCCGCACCTCGCCGACCTCGACGCCTGGACGCTGCTCCCCTGGGTGGCCGGGCGGACGCGACGGGTTCGTCTGGTCGCGAACGTCACGAACCCCCTGCTTCGTCCCCCCTCGGTTCTGGCGCGCGCGGCGGCCAGCCTCGACCTGCTCTCCGGCGGGCGCCTGGAGGTCGGCCTCGGCGCCGACGCCTCGGCCGACGAGGCGATGGGCGGCCGGCGGCTGTCACCGGACCAGCGGGTCGAGGCGTTCGCCGAGGCCGTCGAGGTGCTGCGCGGAGTCTGGGACACCAACCAGCGCTCGCCCTTGACGTACGCCGGCACGCACTACCGGGTGCCGAGCGCCCAGCGCGGACCGACGCCCGCCCACGACATCCCGGTGTGGCTCCAGGCACTGGAGCCCGGGATGCTCCGGTTGGCCGGCCAGAAGGCCGACGCCTGGCACGTGGCGCTCGACGCCCTGGCGCCCGGCCAGCTCCGCGCCTGTCACAAGATCATCGACGAGTCGGCCGAGGAGGCCGGGCGTGACCCTCGGGAGATTCGGCGGATCGTCACGATCACCGACCAGTCGATCGAGGGCGGGCTGGCGCGGCGACCGAGCGAGCAGTGCGTGGACGAGCTGCTGCCGCTCGTGGTGGACGACGGGGTCGGCACGTTCCTCGTCGCCTCCGACATCCCCGAGGTCCTCGAACGCTTCGCGAGCGAGGTCGTGCCGGCGCTGCGGGAGGCGGTGGAGCGCGAGCTGCCGGGCGTGTCCTCCACGCGGAGGATGCGCCGAGCCGAGGTGCGCGCGAAGCGGCTCCCCGGCATCAACTACGACGCCGTGCCGGCGTCACTCGCGGACGCCGTGATCGAGCCGGGTGACCCCGGCTACGCCCGGGTCAAGTCGACGTACCTGCGGGGCGGCGCTCCGGGTCTGGTCCTGCAGCCGAGGAACGTCGAGCAGGTGGTCGACGCGCTGGCGTTCGCCCGGACCCATCCCCACCTGCCGCTCAGCCTGCGCAGCGCGGGGCACGGCATCAGCGGCCGGTCCACCAACCACGGCGGGCTCGTCCTCGACGTCTCCAAGCTCAACACGATCGAGGTGCTCGACCCGGCGACCCGCCGGGTCCGCATCGGGCCAGGCGCCCGCTGGATGGAGGTCGCCGCGGCGCTGTCACCCCACCGCTGGGCGCTGACCTCGGGCGACTACGGCGGCGTCGGTGTCGGAGGGCTCGCCACCGCCGGAGGCATCGGCTTCCTCGGCCGCGCGCACGGGTTGACCATCGACCACATCCGCGCCGTCGAGATGGTGCTGGCCGACGGCACGCTGGTGCGGGCGAGCGAGGAGGAGAACGCCGACCTGTTCTGGGCGGTCCGGGGCGCCGGATCCAACTTCGGCATCGTGACGTCGTTCGAGTTCGAGGTCGACGAGGTGGGCGACGTCGGCTGGGGCCAGTTCGTCTTCGACGCCAGTGACGCGGCGAGCCTGCTGCGGCGCTGGGGGGAGATCCAGGAGACAGCCCCGCGGGACCTCACCAGCTTCCTCGCCCTGGCGCCACGCCGTGGCGGTCAGCCGCCGGTGGCCCAGCTCATGGCCATGGTCGCCTCCGACCAGCCGGACGTCATCCTCGACCGGCTCGCGCCCTTGACGCGCGTGGGTCCGCTCTACGACCAGACCGTGGTGCTCGCCCCGTACGCCGCGATCATGGCGAACGCGCGCGGTGACGAGCACGACGGCCGTGGCGAGCCGGTGACCCGCTCGGCGTTCGTGGACCACATGACGCCGGAGTTCGCGGAGGCGGCCGCCCGCTTCCTGCACAGTGGGGCGACGTACTTCTTCCAGTTCCGCGCGGTGGGTGGCGCGATCGCCGACGTCCCGCCGGACGCGACGGCGTACGCGCACCGGTCCGCCGCGTTCTCCCTGACGGCGTTCGGCGTCGACCGCCGCCGGCTGGACCAGGCGTGGGACCGGATGAGCGGCCACTTCCACGGGCTCTACCTCAACTTCGAGACCGACCCGCGCCCGGAGCGGCTGAACGACGCCTTCCCACCCCGCACGCTCGCCCGGTTGCGGGAGCTCAAGGCGCGCTACGACCCCGACAACGTGTTCCGCGACAACTTCAACATCACGCCGGCGCCCCGGGCCTAACCGCCGTCAGGCGCCAGAGGAGGAGACCGCGATGACCGACTACGGGCACGAGCTGCTGTTCGGAACCTTCATCACGCCGACGGCGAGCCCCGTCACGCAGGCGGTCGACCTGGCGGTCCTGTCCGATCGGGTCGGCTTGGACCTCGTGACGTTCCAGGACCACCCGTACCTGCCGACCTTCCACGACACGTGGACGCTGCTCTCGTTCGTCGCGTCCCGGACGGAACGCGTTCGGGTCGCGGGCAACGTGCACAACCTGCCGCTTCGCCCGCCCGCCGTGCTGGCTCGCGCCGCGGCGAGCCTGGATCTGCTGAGCGGGGGTCGGTTCGAGCTCGGCATCGGCGCCGGTGGCTACTGGGATGCCATCGAGGGGATGGGCGGTCGCCGGCTGGCCCCTGGGCAGGCCGTCGACGCGCTGGCGGAGGCGATCGAGATCATCCGGGGCCTGTGGGCCGCCGACGAGCGGGGCGGCGTGCGCGTCCGCGGCACGTACTACCAGGTGAACGGCGCCAAGCGAGGTCCGGCGCCGGCCCACGACATCCAGGTCTGGATCGGCGGCTACAAGCCGAGGATGCTGCGGCTCATCGGGCGGATGGGGGACGGCTGGCTGCCAACGCTGTCCTACCTGCCCCATGGCATCTCGGACCTCCCGACGATGAACCGCCACATCGACGAGGGGGCGATCGCGGCGGGCCGTGATCCCTCGGCGGTGCGCCGGATGCTCAACATCGCCGGCCAGTTCGCGTCCACGGGCTCAGGGCTGCTCGTCGGACCGCCTCGCCAGTGGGCCGAGCAGCTCGCGGATCTCACCCTGACCCATGGTGTGACCGGGTTCATCCTCATGGGGGATGACCCGACGGCCATCGAGGTGTTCGCCTCCGAGGTGGCGCCCGCGACCCGCGAGCTGGTCGCGGCGGAACGACGCTGATCGCTTCGCCGGGCGACGAGCGGAGCGCGGGGTGGCCTAGGTGACACACCACGCGAACCAGGGCTCGTCGTGGCGGATCGCGCCTGATCGCCCCATTGCGGCGAGCGGGACCTTCGGCTCTGACCTGACAGCGCGTCCCGGCGGAGGCTGGGAAGACGACCCAGCTACCGCGACGACGAGGGAGGGACGATGAGGGCCCGTTCACACGCGCTGGCGCGCGCCGAACACACCGCCTACGACTGGTTGACGACGGTCGCTCAGCACTTGGGCACCCAGGACTGCGACTACGCGTTCCGGGTCGTCCGAGCATGGCTGCACGCGGTCCGGGACCGGCTGACGGTCGAGGGCGCCGCGCACTTCGCGGCGCAGCTCCCGGAGATCCTGCGCGGAGTCTTCTACGACGGGTGGACGCCCAGCAGGGTTCCGGTGAAGACCGACGTCGAGGACTTCCTTCGCACCTTCTGCCAGGAGGCCATGATCTCGGTGGAGGACGCGCCCAAGGCGGTGTCGGCGGTGTCTGCGGCCATGCGCCAGATGTTCTCCGCCGGCCAGCTCGAGTCGGCGCTCCTGCAGGTCCCCAACCACATCGCGCGTCTGTTGCGGCCGGACGGCGCGGCTCCGACGGTTCCCAGGGCGCGGAGCTCCTCCGTCGATGACCGGCTGTCGGAGGTCGAGCGCCAGCTCCGCGGACTGACCGAGGCGGTCCGCGCGCTCAGCCAGAAGCTCGAGCGCGAGCGTGAGCCCGCTGCCGCGTCGTCGATCGGCTGATTGCCCACGCTCCACACCGGACGGCGGTCCAGGCCCGCGCGTCGGTCGTCGGGCCGCCTCCATGTCAAGGACAGGTTGCGCTGTGGCAGCCGGTGCCCGTCCGGTGCCCGGGGCGCCGGCCACCGCAGCACAGGAGAACCTGCGGGCTCGAAGGCACGTGCGCCGGCGAGCCTGGTGTGACCTAGGACATCAACGAAAAGTGATCCAGGAGACGGACACCTCGTCGAGGCGGGCATAGCGTGGACGCAGAGCCGATAACCGAGGACAAGGGGCGCACCCATGAGCGCGAGCACAGCTGGGGCGGTCCAGACGGCCGAGACGGTTCGGGTCATCCTCGCCGATGGTCGGATCGCACACATTCGTCCCCTAGGCCCCGACGATCGTGACGCGGTTCTTCGCCTCCACCACGGGCTTCCCGAGCGCGATCGTTACTTCCGCTTCTTCACCACGAGTCCCGCCGGGTTCGAGCCGGTGCTGGACCGGATCGTCCAGCCGGACGACGTCCACCGCTTGACGCTGGGTGGCTTCCTCGGCGAGGAGCTCGTGGGCGTGGCGCACTTCGAGGTGCTGGCTGATCCCAGCGAGGCCGAGGTCGCCTTGGCGGTGGACCACCGTCACCAGGCGCGTGGCCTGGGCACGCTGCTGCTCGAGCATCTCGCATCGGCCGCGCGCCAGCGAGGCGTCCGGCAGTTCGTCGCCGAGGTGCTGAAGGAGAACGCCTCGATGATTCAGGTGTTCCGGGACGCCGGAATGCCGTTGACGATGCGGTCGGAGGGCTCGACCTACCACGTCAGGATGAACCTGGTCGAGGGCTATCCGCCCGAGGTGGGTGAGCGTGAACGTCAAGCCGGGGTCGCCAGTCTGCGCGCGCTGCTGCGTCCGCGGTCGGTGGCGGTGGTCGGGGCGAGCCGCCGGGCTGACGCGATCGGTCACGCGGTGGTGGCCAACCTCCTGGCAGAGGGGTTCACAGGCAGTTGCCATCCGGTGAACCCGCGCGCCGAGACGATCGCCGGACTGCGCGTGGTCGCGTCGGCCCGCGATCTCCCACCCGACGTGGACCTCGCCGTGCTGTGCGTCCCCGCCGCCGCGGTGCCCCAGGTCGCCGAGGAGTGCGGCCAGCGGGGCGTGCGCGCCCTCGCGGTGATCACCGCCGGCCTGACCGGTGACGCCGAGCTCGCCGGAGGTCTGCTCGCCGCCGTTCGTCGACACGGGATGCGGCTGGTCGGCCCGAACTGCCTGGGCGTCATCAACACCGACCCGGATGTTCGCCTCAACGCGACCTTCGCGCGTGGCCCCGTCCCAGCCGGCCGGATCGGGGTGGTGACCCAGTCCGGGGGCGTCGGCATCGCGTTGCTCGAGCAGTTCGCCGCGGCCGGTCTGGGGATCTCCAACCTGGTCTCGACCGGCGACAAGTACGACGTGAGCGGCAACGACATGCTGCTGTGGTGGCTGCGCGATGACTCCACCGACCTCGCCGTCATCTACGTCGAGTCCTTCGGCAACCCGCGGAAGTTCGCGACGCTGGCGCGAGCGCTCTCCGAGCGCAAGCCGGTGTTGGCGGTGCGGACGGGGCGCACCGAGGCCGCGCAGCGGGCCGCCGCCTCGCACACTGCCGCGGCCGCCACGCCCGCGGTCACGAGGGACGCGCTGTACGGCCAAGCCGGGATCCTCCCGGTGGAGTCGCTCACCGACATCGTCGGCACCGCGGCGGTCTTGTCCTGGCAGCCGCTCCCGGCCGGGAACCGGGTCATGGTCGTCGGCAACGTCGGCGGCATCGGCGTCATCGCGGCCGACGCCTGCGCCACCAACGGGCTCGCGCTCCCCGACCTGACCGATCAGACGCGGCGGACGTTGACCACACTCCTGCCCTCGACCGCGAGCCTGCTCAACCCGGTCGACACCACGGCGGGTGTCAAGGACGAGGTCTTCCACGACGCCGTTCGCGCGATCCTGCACGACTCGAACGTGGACGCGCTCGTCGTTCTCGCCGCGCCCACGGCGGTGGCGAACCCAGCGGACGGCCTGGCCGACGTCGTGGCCGACTCGCCCAAGCCGGTCGTGGTCGTCCGGGTGGGCCAGGACACCGTGGTGGAGCCACTCCGGCCGGCGGACCCAGCGGGTCGGCCGGTCCCGGCCTTCGGCGACCCGGTCATCGCGATCGAGGCGCTCGCCCGGACCGTCCGGTACGCCGAGTGGAGGGCCCGCCCCAAGGGCACGGTCCCCGACCTGCCGGACATCGACATCCAGGCGGCACGCGCGCTGGTCGCGGAGTACTTGGACGCCAATCCCGACGGCGGGTGGTTGGACCAGCCCTCGGTCAGCCGCCTGCTGGCTCACTTCGGCGTGCCGGTCATCACCGGTGTCGTCGCCCGCGACGCGGACAGCGCCGTCGCGGCGTTCCGCGCGGAGGGTGGCCCGGTCGTGGTGAAGGCGATCGCCGAAGGCGTCCTGCACAAGAGCCGTGCGGGTGGGGTGATCCTCGGCGTCCGCGACGAGCAAGGCGTTCTCGCCGCCGTGTCACAGCTGCGGCAGCGGTTCGGCCCCAGTCTTCGCGGGGTCCTCGTGCAACCGATGGTGGAGCCGGGTCGGGAGCTGCTCATCGGCGTGCACAACGACCCCACGTTCGGACCGTTGGTGGCGTTCGGCCTGGGCGGCGTCGACACCGACCTGATCGGTGACCGGGCCTACCGGCTCGTGCCGCTGACCGACCGCGACGCGGTCGAGATGCTCGGCTCCCTGCGGGCCTCGCCGGCCCTGTTCGGGCCGAAGGCGCACCAGCAGCTCGACACGCAGGGCATCATCGACCTGCTGCTGCGGGTGGGGCGCCTCGCCGAGATGCTGCCCGAGGTCGCGGAGCTGGACCTCAACCCGGTCGTCGTCACCGACCGCTACTACCGTGTGGTCGACGCCCGCATCCGGGTGGCGCCCACCCAGCCGGTCGATCCGTACCTGCGCCGACTGCGGACCTGACGTCACGCCTTCGGCGTGTCGTACCGCAACGGGCGCTTGCGCTCGGCGTCACTGGCTCGGTGCCAGGACGTCATGTGGGCGTAGACGATGACGTTGTGGGACCACCCGTCGGCCTGACGGAAGCTGCCGCCACAGGTGATGAGCCGGAGCTCGGATCGTGAACTCGGCCCGTAGATCTGGTCGGCAGGGAACTCGTCCCTCGGGTGGGCCGCGGTCCCGTCGACGACGTACTCGACCACGATGCCGTCGCGCCGGGTGACCGTCACCGTGTCACCTTTTCGGAGCGCGCCCAGGTGGTAGAAGACGGCCGGCCCGCTGTAGCGGGAGTCCAGGTGGCCGACGATGACCGTCCGGCCGGGATGGCCCGGGACGGCACTGTCGTCGTACCACGCAGCGAGGTAGGGCTTCTGCGGCGGAGGAACATCGATGCTGCCGTCCTCCGCCCGGCCCACCGAGGTCAGCGGCGCCGCAACCTCGATGCGCGGGATGTCGACGCGCATCGGTCTGGAGACCGAAGCCAAAGGATTCGGCGTCGCCGCGTTCGCTTGCGCCTCCGCCGTGCCCGTCTTCGGCCCCGGGGGCGTCTTGGTGGGTGTACCTCTCGGCGGTCGCGGTGTCCCGGTCGTCCTCGCCGGCGGCGACGCCTTGGTCGAGGCGGACGACGTAGGCGGTGCCGTCGCCGTCGGCATCGGCGGCGGGGCCGGACCTGACGGCGTCGCGGCCAAGCCCAGCGCGTCGACGGCGATGAGGCCGAACCCGCTGACGGTTGCGAGCACGATGACGAGGGTGGAGGCCCTCCACGTCCGCCGTCGAGCGTGGAGGACCTCCCGCCGATGCTTGGCTCCGGAGCGATGCTTGCGATGCTTGGCTGCGAAGCGGTGCGTGCCCATGGTCAGGTGGTCGTGCGCTTGCGAAGCAGGGCCACGATCAGCGCGAGAGCGAGGAGAGCGCCACCGGCCATGGTGCGCACGCCCAGGGCGCCTTCTGTGGCAGCTGTCGCACCGTCACCGGTGCGAGGACCGTTGGGGTCGTAGCCGACGCCGTCCTTGCCGCCGACGCCGTCCTTGCCGCCGACGCCGTCCTTGCCGCCGTTGGCAGGCAGCGGCGTGAGTCGCTCGAAGGGGTCGCATCGGTCGTTCGGGTCGAACGGGTTGGTGATGTTGTCAGGGCTGACCGTGCACTCGGTCTGCCAGACGTCTTGCTTGTGGTCCTTCTGCGTCACGACTGTGATCGCGACGTCGTTGCCCTTGGCCACGATGGTCGCGCAGACCACCCCCTTGGGAATGGGGTCGCTGCCGCCGTTGGCCGGCGTCTCGGTGAACTGCACCCACGGGTCGACTGAGCCGTCGCCCCTGTCTTCCTTCCACACCCACAACGAGTCGCGTTTCGGTACGTAGACGAGGAACTTGTCGTTGTCCTGCTGAGAGGAGTCGATGCAGCCCTCGAAGCCATCCGGCTTGTGGTGACCGTCCTTGTCGTTCGTCGTTCCGTCGGCGGCGACGGACGTGCCCAGCTCCCGCGCTGCGGTGGTGGCGGCGGACGCCGGAGACGCAGCCGCCAGCATGGATCCCGCCACGAGCGCCACGCTGGCCTGGGCCGCCAGTCCGTGACGGCTGAAGAGACGGCCGATCATTCGCCGACCCCACGGTGATCTGCTCACTAGGATTTCCCCCCACTTCGTCATGCGTCGAGATGGACGTGGGCTTTGGTGGCACCCACAAGCGACATCTCGTCGCGCCGCTGTTCGCAAGGAATCCCCCGGCTGCCGGGGGGTTGAAACGGTGCTCGCTCTCGGCCCTGCTCGGCACGGCGTGTCGCGTTGTCCTGGAGCTCGCGAGCTATTTCGTGGGGCGCGTGCGCTGTTCGTACGACTCACGTCCCGCTGACGAGGTGCGCGACAGAAGAGGCACGGATGGGGACACGTCGGTAGCGCAGAAAGACAACAGTCAACCTGGGGTTGACGATGAAGAGGGCGCTGTCGGAGATCTTCTGTTCGACCGCGGGACGTCGACGAAAAGGGTCCGACCTCGGCGCGTCAGCGTCCGCTGTCGGCGGTGCTCCCGCGGCTTGCCCGCTTGGCCCGGGCGAGCGAACGCCGGATGGCTCGGCTCACGCGGGCGCCACGGGCGAGGAGCCGGTACCCGCGGCTCGACCGGATGGCGGCCAGCTCCTTGCGAGCCTGCTCCAGCTCGCGCTCCAGCCGCTGAACGTCCTCCTGGCGCGCGCGTTCGGCGAGCATCGCGGTGTGCACCTGTCGGCGCAGCTCGGCGCGCGCCTGCCGATCGGCGTCCGTCTGGGTCCGAGCCATCGTCAGCACGCGGTCGGCCAGGTCGGTGAGGTTCTCGTGGGCGAGTCTCGACAGCTCCTGGGAGCGCTTGAGGACCTCCGGTCGTTCCGCGTTGGCCAGGGCTCGGCCGATCGCGGAGTCGAGCTCGTCGAGGGAGACGTCGAAGGGCATGTCCGGGTCCCACACCCGGGCGTAGCGCGTCGGCTTGGTCCGCGACAGGGTGACGCGGGGAACGCCGTAGGAGCAGGCGATGATCCGGACGTGGAGGGACGTGCCGATCACCACACGCGCCTGGCGCATGTGGTCCACGAGGTCGTACGGCCGGCGGTCGGTGATGATGCCGATGTCGATCGTCGGCGAGAGCCGCCGCGCGTGGTCGACGATCGCCTGGCAGTCCTCGAAGGAGTCGTGACCGGACGCGGCGCCGGCCAACAGGAACCGGATCCGCAGACCCTTCAGGTGCTCGCTCTCGACCAGCTTCGCCGCCACATTGGCGTGGCCGAGCTTGCCGAAGATGGCCCGGGAGCCTTGGACGATCGCGACGTCGGAGCGCGGGTTCCGTTCCGCCGGCCGCAGCAGGCTGATCGCGTGCACCGCGTCGGGAACCAGGCGGTGCTCGATGCCCAGCTCGTTGAGGTAGTCGCTGGACTCCTTGTCGCGAACCGAGATGAACGTCTGCCCGCGGAGCAAGGCGACCAGCTTCTCGCGGCGCGACGGCTTGGCGCCTCGGATGCCGGAGACGCCCACGGAGTTGAGCACGCTGATCGCGCCGGCGTTCTTGGGGAACTGCGCGAGCGACGGGATGTAGGGCGAGACGACCGGCACGTCGCCGACGGCTTCGCGGAGCATCCGGGCCTGCTCCTCGGCGGAGCTGCGCTGGAAGACGCGGTAGGTCTCCGGCGGTGCGGACATCCGGAAGGCACTGCGCAGGTCGGTGCCGCCGACCTGGCCGCCCACCGTCCAGACGACGTCGAAAGGCTCGTCCCGCAGAAGCGGGCCGTAGGCGGCGACCTCGCGGTCGAGCAGCTCGGTCATGTCCGCGCTGAACGGCGCGGTCGCGACGACGTCCGCGTCGGTGAGGTAGCGCTCGGTCACCAGGAGAAAGAGGAGGTCGCCGAAGTTGTCCCGTTCGTAGGCCCCGACGGCGAGCACCCGCGGACGGCGGGAGGTTTCGGCTGTCGTGCGCTCGCCAGGGTCTGGGGACTGCGGCACGGTCGAGGCTCCTCGGTTCTCCACAGGGTAACGAAGCGTAACAGGGCGACGGCCAGCGGCTGACAGCGAGTGCGACCTTGGCTCGCCCGCGTCGTGACTCGCGCGGCAGGGTACCCGCGTGCCTCCTGTGCGACAAGTGAGCCGGGTCGCAGGCGAGAGCATCGCGACGACCAGCGCTCGAGGGTGGGGCCGGAAGGGCGCTAGATGATGGGCGGGCGTCCCAGGCGTGTCATTCGCCACACCGTGCGCCACCGAATGGGTCGCCGCGGGCCGCACGGCTCGCGCCATCCCTCGATGAACCCCGCGCACCAGTCCCGCAAGCCCGACCACGGCGGCCGCCGCAGGATGGTGATGAGCGCCCAGACGCCGAGGTAGATGGGCACGAGGACGGCCGGGAGGTGGCGGCGTGCCAACCACACCCGGTTGCGGGCGGTGAGGCGGTAGAAGACCGGGTGCCGGGTCGGTGAGGTGCGTGGGTGTTGAAGCACGATGTCGGGCCGGTATGCGATCCGCCAGCCCGCGTCGAGCGCTCGCCAGGCGACGTCGGTCTCCTCGTGCGCCCAGAAGAACCTTTCCGGCCAGTCGCCGATCTGCGCCATCACGTCCATGCGGATGGCGTTGCCGCCGCCGAGGAACGTCGTCACCTCCGAGGGACGCAGCGGGTCGTGGGCGCGCAACCGAGGCACGTGCCGCCGCTGGGTCTGCCCGGTCTCGTCGGCGATGCGGAAGCTGATGATGCCCAGGCCGGGGTTCGTGGCGAACGCCTCGCGCACTTTCGCCGCGGTGTAGGGGTCGGGGAGCAGGCCGTCGTCGTCGAGGTTGATCACGACGTCGACGTCACCGTGGGCGCGTAGCGCGGCCAAGCCGACGTTCCGCCCCGCGAGCAGGCCGACGTTCTCCTCGAGCTCGATGCGTTCCACCTCCGGTGGGAGCCCGGGGAGCCGGGTGCCGTTGCCCACGACGACGACGCGCTCTGGAGGGTTCACCTGGGTGCGCACCGAGTGCAGGAGCGCGGAGAACTCCACCGGGCGATTGCCCATCGTCACGATGACGACACCCAGCTTGACGTTGGCGCCGGCGACCCGGGGCTGGGCTGCTGGGTCCTCACCGACCTGCACGTCCGACCTCCTCGAGCGTGCTCGTCGTCAGCGTACGGACGGTGAGCAGCGCTTCACCGGATCGTAGAGGAATCTGGGGTCTTCAGGGATCCGAACGCGAGCTGGCTGGATGCCTTGTCCTACCGAACGGGCGTCGTGCGGGCTAGGTTTTCCGGTCATGGTCGATCAAGTCGTGCGTGGGACCACACGGCGTGTGGAGCGAGTCGGCGATACGATCCGGCGGCCCGTGGCTCCGTGGACTCCCGCAGTCCACGCCTTGCTCCGACACCTGGAGTCGGTCGGCTTTCCGGCGAGCCCACGCGTGCTCGGCTTCGACCAGGAGGGCCGAGAGATCCTCACCTACATCGAGGGGGAGTCGGGTGCGGCCGGCTGGGCGAAGGTCGTCACGGAGGACGGACTGCGGGCCGTGGCCCGCCTCCTTCGCGACTACCACCAGGCGGTGGCCGGCTGGAAGCGGGACCCCGACCTTCTGTGGGCCAGCGGCATCCACGAGCCCGGTAGCGACCCGAACAACCCCGACGAGGTGGTCTGCCATGGCGACTTCGGGCCGTGGAACATCGTCTGGCGGGGCGATCGACCGGTCGGCATCATCGACTGGGACTTCGCCTATCCCGCGCCTCCGCGCCGCGACATCGTCTACGCCCTGGAGTACCTCACGCCGTTCCGCGGGGACGCCGAGTGCGTTCGCTCGCTCCACTACGCGAAGCCCCCGAACCGTCGACGGCGGCTGGAGATCTTCGCGGAGGCGTATGGCCTGACCTCGATCGACGGTCTGGTGGACGAGATCCTCGCCGGCCAGCGAGAGACCTACGAGACGGTCCGGCGACTCGCGGAGGCCGGCGCCGAGCCGCAGGCGACATGGGCGAGACAGGGGTACCTCGACCACCTGCGCCAGCGCCTGCAGTGGAGCGAGGAGCTGCGATCGCTCTTCGACTGATCGAGCGTCACCTAGACGATCACCTCGGCGTGGGCCAGAATCCACGGGTGGCCTCCGCGCCACGGACCGAGCGTTCACGTCGCGAAGGGAACCGCCGTGTCGGGTGTGCGCACGGTGTCGGGTGCGCGCGTGGGGGCTGACATCCGGCTCATCGGCCACTGGCGACGCATCCGCGTCACCGTCCTCGTGCTCGGGGTCTTGCTGCTCGTGCAGTGGCCGATGCGGCACGCGGTCCAGATGGGCGACCCGACCTGGGGGACGCGGTGGGGGTCGGGTGGTGACGTGCCGCCGTGCGAGGTTCCGGCGCGGCTCTCGCTCCTCGTCGACGGTGTCGCCATCTACGTCTACCTGCTGGCCGCGTGGCGCACCCGTGCGTACCTCGATCTCCGCGCCGCACCAGCCAGGTCGACGCTGGGTCTGGTCGGCGCGGTCGCGCTGTCGGTCGCGGCTGTGCTCGACGTGGTCGAGAACGTCGTGGTGTGGCGACGTTTCGGATCCCTCGAGGTGCCGCGACCGGGCACCGAGCTGGCCGGCCGATGCCCCGATCTCACCGTCACCGGTCTCAGCCACGCCCTCGACGCGGTGTGGATCGGCGGGGTCGTGGTCCTCCTCGTGGCACTCGTGCGGTCGGCGTGGGCCGCTCGGCGTCCGGCCGACTCGCCGTCGGACGCAGGGGAGCGGAGCGAGGACGCGGGCGACGACGTCGACCGAGGTGGGCAGATCATCTGCTGCTCCGGCGGCGGTATCCGGTCGGCCGCCTTCTGCCTCGGTGCGCTCCAGGTGCTGTCCGAGCGTGGGGAGTACCAACGCTCCTCGTCGGTGATCGGGGTCAGCGGCGGGAGCTACATCGCCGCGGCGTTCCACGTGCTGCGTCGATCGCTCACCGGCCGACCGGGTGAGCTCGCGCCCTTCGCACTGGGATCCCCCGAGCTCGCCCGCCTTCGGCGGCACACCCACTACCTCCTGCCCTCGATCTCGGTGGGCGCGCGTGGCGTGCTGTCCTTGCTGTACGGCGCTGTCGTCAACCTCATCCTCATCGGCGTCGTGCTGCGGGTCGTGGCGTGGCTGCTCGGCTGGGCCATCGCGGAGACCGGCAGCGTGGACGGGCTCGGAACCCCCCACGCGTCGTTCGACATCGCGACCCTGCCGGCGTGGTACCTCGTTGGCGCGCTCGGTCCGCTCGCCGTCGTCGTGGGTCTCTTCGTCCTCGAAGTCGTCGTCGACCGGTTCCGCGTCCCTCCCAAATGGCTGCGCACCGAGGGGCGCGTCCTGGCGAACCTGCTCGTCGTGCCGGGACTCGCCGCGGCGCTCGTGCTGCTCGGCGTCCCGGCGGCCCTGGCGTGGGCGAACAATGTCGAGCTGGAGCAGAAGGTGGCGCCGTCCTTGCTCGGTGCCGGGGTGGCGAACGGTCTCATGGGCGCGGCCGGCGACGGCATGGCGCGCGCCGGGGACACCGCCGTGGCGGTCCTCGACTCCCAGTTCGGTGTGACGACCCTGCTCACACTCGGCTTCACGTTCCTCGCCTTGGCCCGGTCGGCGTGGAAAGGGCTGGAGGCCCTGGACAGCGGTGACGGCGGGCCGGGGCTCCGAGCGAAACTCGTGGTCTGGGCCCGCACACGGCTGGTGCCTTGGCTGGGCTCGGCCGTCCTGGTGCTCGCGGGCGGTGTCATCCTGCTGCGCTGGACAGCTGGATACGTCACGAGTGAGGAGTGGCGGTCGCGGTGGTGGGTCGCGGCGCTGTGCGTCGGCGCCGTCGTCGTCATCGGGGTCTTCACCGACGCCACCCGCACGTCCTTGCACCCCTACTACCGGGAGCGGCTGGCCTTGGCGTACTTGGTCCGTCGCGTCGGGGACACCGTGGAGGAGTACGACTACGCGCGCCCGATGCCTTACTCGACCTGGGCCGCGGCCGACGACGGCGGGCCACGCCTGGTCGTGGTGGCGTCCGCGAACGCCTTCGACAAGGAATTCGTCCCCGCGGACCGAGGATGTGTGCCGTTCGTCTTCGACCCGGACGTGACAGGGGTGGCCGGAGGGGTCGGCCTGCCCAGCGGCGGCCTCGAACCCACCGCGGCGTACGAGGCGCGAGCGGACTACCGCCGACGGGAGGTGACCATCGCGGGCGCGGTGGCCATCAGTGGTGCGGCGTTCGCTCCCTTGACCGGACGGGAGAACACTCGTCTGCGGCCGATGCGGCTGCTGTTCGCGGTCGTCAACGCCCGCCTCGGTGTCTGGTTGCCCAACCCCTACTGGGGGACGGCGTCGCGGGCGGCACGGCTCGCCCACCGGTGCGCCAGCCTCGCAAGCGAGGGGCGGCTCGGTGGTCGCCTCATGTGGAAGCTGTCGGAGCTCTGGGCGCACCTCGTCAGCGTCGCCGACAAGCCTGGCGCGTTCCGGTTGTTCAAGGAGGCGGTCGGCCGCACGTCGCTGTATGACCGTCGGCTCTACGTCACCGACGGCGGGCACTACGACAACCTCGGCCTGGTCGAGGCGTTGCGTCGCCGTCCCGCGCGGATCATCGTCATCGACGCGTCGAACGACCCCGAGGACTCCTTCGCCGCGCTGGGGTCGGCCATCGCGACCGCGCGCATGGACCTCGGGGTCGAGGTCGACCTCGACCCCCGTCGGCTGCGGCGTGGGGACGAGCCCAGAGTCGACCGGGGCTGGGTCCGCGGACGCGCCGTGTACCCCGATGGGACGTCGGCGGAGATCCTGCTGGTCAAGGCTGTCCTCGCGGGCCAGCTGCCGTGGGACGTCGAGGCGTACGCGGCCGCGCACGCCGACTTCCCCCGCCGCACGACGAGTGACCAGCTCTACGGTGAGTTCGACTTCGAGGCGTACCGGGCGCTCGGCTCCGCCGTGACGCGGGACATGCTCGACTACCTCGCCGCTCGCTCCCTGGTGCACCCCACGCCGAGCGGTGCGGCGTCTCCGGAAGGTACGGCGTCTCCGGAAGGTACGGCGTCTCCGGAGGATGTGGCGCCCACACCGGCCGAGCCGAGACACGGCTGAGACTCCGAAAAAAGATCACGTCACGTGACACGCCGATGACGTCGTGTTGATGTTGGTCTTCCCGTGGCCGCCGTGCGCGAGTAACGTGCGCACGGGACGATCACGAGAGCCGCTGGGACCGCCATGACCACCCGACTTCTGGCCCGTACCGCGCAGGCCTCCGCTCCCCGGACGGTGCGCGAGGTGCTCCAGGCCGCGAGTCTCGAGACGGTCGTGCGCGTCGGCGACGTCCAGGTGTCCGGCGCCGCCCTGCCGCTGTTCCGCGCTGTCTCGACCTTGCGTGCGACGGACGTCCTCCACCAGGTGGTCCGGCTCGCCTTCACGTCTCGCCCGCATCGCCTGGACCGCGTGGAGCTGTGCCGTTCGGACGGGGAGCCGGCGGTCTCCTGGACCGGCGACCTCCCTCCGGACGGGGTGCTCGACCTGCTCGTCCCCGAGATCACCGAGCCCGCGACGTGGACGGTGGTCGTGGTGGTCGACGGGCATCCCCACCGCGGCACGCTCCGCGTGGCGCCCGGACGCAAGCTCACCGTGCACCTCGTCCACCACTCCCACCTCACGTTCGACGATCCGGAGCTGCCCGTCGACGACCTGGACCTGTCCGGAGGCGTGCTGCGGTACCACTGGGACGCTCTCGACGCGGTCGTGGACTTGGCGCGCGACGACGCGCGCGTCGAGGAGAGGGAGCCGGAGACCGGGTTCCGGTTCACGGTGGACGCCAGCCTGCCGGTCCGCACGTGGTTGCGGCAGCGCCCGTCGGCGGTGGTCGAGGAGTTCTGTCGGCTCGTCCGCGCCGGCGTCGTCGACGTGACGGCGATGCCGTTCAGCCTGAACCCGGCGACGGCCAGCGAGGACGAGCTCGTCAGCGTGCTGCGCCCCGCGGTGGCGCTCCGCGAGCGGTACCGGCTGCCGGTTCGCTCGGTGCTGCACACCGGCGTGCTGGACGGGACGTCGGGTTTCGTGGACTGCCTCGCGGACGCGGGCGTGCGCTACGTGGCGGCGGTCGACGGCGGGGAGGCGGACCTCGCCGGGCTGGTGCGTGAGCACGGCCCCGCCGGAAGCGGCGGGAGGTCCGGCCTCGTCCCAGGTCGGTTGATGTGGTGGCGATCGCCGGCGGGTGCGCGGCTGCTCACGTGGGCCAGCGACGCCCACCTGGACGGCGCCCTGCTCGGTCTGGCGGAGTCCTACGACGCGGCGGTCGTGCTCCTCCCGCTGTACCTGCACGCGTTCGTCGGCCCGGCGTACCCGTTCGACCTGCTGCAGCTCGGCGTGCGCGGACACCACGCCGCCAACGCCGGGCCGAGCCTCGCGCCAGCACGGATCGCCCGCCGGTGGAACGCGGAGTGGGCGTTTCCCCGACTCGTCTGCGCCACCACCACGTCCTTCCTCCAACACGTGGAGCGCCAGCTCGGTGACCACGTGCCCGGCCACCTCGGCGACTGGGGATCGCCGTCGCCGCCGGCGGCGGACGCCCGACGTCGGGGCTACCACCGCCGGTCGTTGGGGCTCGCGCGGACGGCGGAGGCGATGCACGCCTTCGCCGACCTGCGATCGGGCGCGTCGACGCCCGTCCACGACCAGGTCGACGCCATTCACGAACGGGCCGGGTCGTTCGACGCGCCCGGGTCCGGCGGATGGGCCAGGTGTGCCGACGCTGCCGAGCAGGCCTACGACGACGCGTGCGACCTGCTGCACCACGGCGTCCGACGGCTCGGCGCCGGCATCGGTCGATCGCCGTTCAGTGACGTACGCGCCACTGTCGCGGTCTACAACACCACGGGATGGACCCGCACCGACGTGGTGCGCGTGTTCCTCCCTGACGCCCGGCTGGGGACGCGCGCCCTCGGCGTCGTCGACACCCGACGCGATGAACGCGTCCCCGCGCGCGTGACACCCACCAGCCGGACCAGGCGCGAATGTCTCGTGGAGTTCGTGGCCCGGGAGGTGCCGCCCCTGGGATGGGTCCGCTTCGACCTCGTGGGTGTGGGCGAGGGTGAACGGTCCGGTGGCTGGTCACGCACCGAGGACCTCGACCCGCGAGCGGGCGCGGGTGAACCCGGCGGCACGGCGAAGGCCGCGTATCGACTGGCCAACGACTTCTACGAGCTGACCTACGACACCGCGCGTGGGCTGGTGTCGTCGGTCGTCGACCGTCGCACCGGCCACGAGCTGGTCAATCACGCCGCGTTGACCGGGCTCAACGAGTACATCGTGGACACGTACGCCCTGAACACCTCGGCGAGTCCGGTGCCGGCGCGAACCTACGACGGCACACTGCTGGCGTCACGTCGCCTCGGCCGTCCGGCCGTCGTCCGGGCCTTCGAGAGTTCGGAGCTGTGCGATCGGCTCGAGGTCGAGGTGTGCGCGCCGGAGTTCCACGTCGTCCGGACGACCATCGAGCTGTACGCCGGTGTGCCGCGCGTCGACATCACCAACCGGGTCCGTGTCCAACCCGGCATGGCCCGCGAATGTGGCTACTTCGCGTTCCCGCTGGCCGGGAGCGGCCCCCTGGTCTACGAGCGGACGGGTGCGGTCGTCGAGCACACGGGCGCGCCCGGCCCGCTCGCGATCCGACACTGGGCGGGCGTCCGCGACCAGGACTACGTGCGCGTGTGGGCCACGCTCGAGGCGCCGAACGTCCAGGTCGGCACCCTCGCCCTGCCCGGCCCGCCGTATCCCACGACCATCGCTCTCGACATGCGGGAGCCGTCGACCCTCTACTCCTGGGTGTACGACTCCTGCTCCTGGGTGTACGACTCGCGGGGCCGACCCCATCCGCCGGACGCCGTCTCCTCCGCGGGTGGCGTGGGCTGCCGTGGTCATCCGGCCGAGATGACGTTCCGGTACGCGGTCGCGGGCGCGGTCGGCTCGTCCGTTCCCGCGCTCGGCGCGGCGACGGCGGCCGGCCTCACCGATCCGTTGGTCGCCGTGCTCGCCACCGGGCACCGAGAGGTCCCCCTGGTGTCGTCCGGCAGCCTGCTCACGGTGCGTCCACCGGAGGTGACCGTCGCCGGCCTGGGACGGCCCCGGGACGGGTCGGCCGGGATCGCGGTACGGCTGCGCTCGCTGGCCTCGCAGGCCGTGGAGGCGGAGGTGACGCTCGAGGGGATCGTGGCCGGTTCCGCCGTCGTGACCTCGGCGTTGGACGGCGGCCCTGCGACCGAGCTGTCGGTCGTGGACGGTCGGGTCCGGGTGCCGATCCCCGCCGGCACGCTTCGAACACTTCTGCTCCGTCCGTGACCGCTCTCGATACCCTGTCGCCGACCGGGCGGCGGCAGACCGGTCGGTATTGTCATACAAGTGGTTCGAATGTCGGTGCGGCGAGAGGTCGGCCTGTCGCGTCGGAAGGAGCGTCTTCCCAGCGTCGCGACCGTCGTCCCGCCTGTCGTTGGGGAGTGAGGCCGAAACGCGATGGCGGCGTACCCGGGCCGTGGCGCCCACGGCCAGGTGGTCGAGCACCTCGGTCGCAAGATCGTCACCGGCGGTTTCGCCGAAGGCGAGACGATCGACCCCCTGGCGCTGGAGCAGCAGCTCGACGTGAGCCGCACCGTCGTCCGCGAGGCCTTGCGCGTGCTCGCCGCGAAAGGGCTGATCGGCGCCCGCCAGAAGCGCGGCACGTTCGTCCGTCCCCGCGCGGAGTGGCACCTGCTCGACGGCGACATCCTGCGCTGGCAGTTCGAGGGTCGCACTGACCCGGCGTTCTTCCACAACCTCCACGAGGTGCGGTCCATCGTCGAGCCGGCGGGCGCCCGCCTGGCGGCCCAACGGCGCACCGACGAGGACATCGCGGCGCTGGAGGCGGCACTCCAGGCGATGGCGGAGGCGGGCGACGACCCGTCCGCGGCTGTCCAGGCGGACCTCGCCTTCCACCGGGCGCTGCTGACCGCCGCGCACAACGAGCTGCTCCTGCGGATGGAGGCGGTGGTCGAGGCCGGGTTGATGGTCCGCGACCGGCTCGTGCACGGGGCCGGTGTCCCGGTGGCGGACCCGTTGCCGAGTCACCGGACCGTCTTCAACGCCATCCGCGGAGGGAACCCGGTCAAGGCCGAGCGGGCCATGCGGGCGCTCCTCGCCCAAGCCTCCGAGGACCTCTCGCGCTTCCGTGGCGACGTGGAGTGAGGTCCGAGTCTGGCTCAGAGTGAGGTCCGAGTAGCCGTTCGCGGTCACGTCGTCTGCCATGCGGGACGACAGTCCGAGTCGTGGACGGCCGGGATTAGGCTGCGTCACGTCCGCTGAGTTCGTCAGATGTCTGGTCGCGGAGGTTGTCGGCTTGTCAGAACCCGCGGATCCGGGTAAGCCTGGCGACGCCTCCGATGGCGTCCTCGAACGAGGAGCGGTCCTCTCCGACACCTCGCCGACCCGAGCCACCCGACCCCAGGCCTCACCGCGCCGTCGGCGGCTGAGTCTGCGACGGTTCGTCGTCGACACCCGCCCCTTGGCGATCCCGCCCTACCGGCGGCTGTGGATGTCCACGATCGTCACGGCGGTCGGCAGCCAGCTCACCGTCGTCGCGATCCCCAAGCAGCTCTACGACATGACGGGGTCGTCGGCCTCCATCGGGCTGTCCGGTGCGGTGGCCCTGGTTCCGCTGGTGATCTTCGCCTTGTGGGGTGGTGCGATCGCCGACGCCGTGGACCGGCGCAAGCTCATGCTGGTCACCAACTCCGGCATCGCGATCACCTCCCTGCTGCTGTGGGCGCAGGCGTTCGCCCGACTGAACTCGATCTGGGTTCTGTTCGCGCTGCTCGCCCTCCAGCAGGCCTGCGCGGGCGCCAACCAGCCCGCCCGGAGCGCCTCGATCCCTCGGCTCGTCCCGGCGCCGCTGCTGCCGGCCGCCAACGCGCTCGGGTCCACGGTGTTCCAGCTCGGCTCGATCGTCGGGCCGCTGCTTGCCGGTGTCCTCATTCCGGTCGTCGGCTTGTCGACGCTCTACTTCATCGACGCGCTGGCGCTCACCGTCACGATCTGGGCCGTGTGGCGGTTACCGCCGCTGCCACCGTTGAACGGCGCACCACGTCGAGCCGGCCTGCGTCACGTCGCCGAGGGCTTCAGGTACCTCGCCACCCAGCGCGTCGTGCTGGTGTCGTTCCTCGCCGACATCATCGCGATGGTCCTCGGCATGCCACGCGCGCTGTTCCCCCAGATGGCGCAGGAGACGTTCGGCGACCCGCCCAAGGGAGGTTTCGCGCTCGGCGTCCTGTACGCCGCGATCCCCGTGGGCGCGGTCCTGGGTGGGTTGTTCTCCGGCACGTTCTCGCGGATCCGTCGCCACGGCGTCGCCGTGACGGGCGCGGTGTGCGCGTGGGGTCTGGCGATCATCGGCTTCGGCCTGTCGCCGTGGCTGTGGCTGGCGGCGGTGTTCCTCGCCCTCGCCGGTGTCGCCGACCTGGTGAGCATGGTCTTCCGCGGCACGATCATGCAGGAGGCCGCGACCGACGAGATGCGCGGTCGCCTGCAGGGCGTCTTCACCGTCGTGGTGGCCGGCGGACCGCGGCTCGCCGACCTCGCGCATGGCACCGCGGGGGCGGCCGTGGGGACGGCCCTGGCGGTCAGTGGGGGTGGCGTCCTGGTGATCGTGGCGATGCTGGTCACCGTGGCGGCGTTCCCGATCTTCTGGCGCTACTGCGCACCGAGTCACCACGAGCCGGCCGACCGTCCGTCCGGTCGTGGCCCGCGGCCGGCGTCCGCTTCATGATCAGACCATCCCGAGGGCCCTGGCGCAGCCGATACTGTCGTGGGGCCAGTGCCCGACCCGGTGAGCGAGCGGGGGTACGTAGTCGACCACCGGCCAGGACTCGACGCGTGAGAAAGTGAGGCCGCTGTGGCCGACCGTCATCAGGTGGTTCTGGACACCGACATCGGCTCCGACGTCGACGACGCCCTCGCGCTCGCGATGCTGCTGGGGTCGCCGGAGGTCGAGCTGCTCGGGGTGACGACGGTCTACGGGGACGTCGACGTGCGGGCGCAGATCGCGCGGCGGCTCGCCCGGCTTGCCGGCCACGACCAGCTGGTCGTCGTCCCCGGCGCCGAGCGACCGCTCAGTGGTGAGGAGGCGTGGTGGGCCGGCTTCGAGGGCCGGCTGTATCCCGACCTCGGCCAGGAGGTCTTCGTCGAGGACATGTCGGCCGCGGAGTTCCTCGTCGAGACGGTGACCGCTCGCCCGGGCGAGGTGGACGTCGTGGCGATCGGCCCGCTGACAAACCTCGCCGAGGCGATCCGCACCGACTCGGCGTTCGTCCGGTCCGTCCGCCGCCTCTACGTCATGGGAGGACGCTTCGACACCCCGGAGGCGGAGCACAACTTCCACAGCGACGCGATCGCGGCCGCCGAGGTGTTCGCCTCCGGCATGCCCGTCACCGTGGTGGGGCTGGAGATCACCACGCGGGCTCGGATCGGCCCCTCCCACCTCGCCCGGATCGCCGCGGCCGGCGCGCTCGGCCGGCAGCTGGAGGCGGAGGTCCGTCAGTGGTGGGAGTACACCCGGCGGCAGTGGAACCATCCGCACGATCCCCTCGCCGTCCTCGCCATGCTGCGGCCCGATCTCATGGAGGTCGAGGCGGTGCGTGTCCACGTGGAGCGGGCTGGGCCTCAGGTGGGCGTCAGCGTGGCCGACTCGGCGCCTTCCGGACAGGCGAGGGAGGGTGCCGCGACAACGCACGTCGTGCGGGACGTGGACGTCGACGCCGCGGTCGAGGAGACCGTGGCGCGGATCGAGGCGGCCGGTCGGCGCGGCGCACCCTGATCCCGCCGTCTTCGCCGCTCAGCCTGGTCGCGCTGACCTCACCGTCGAGGGCTCAGCTGGACGGTCTGGGCGCGGGGTTGAGCACGTTGATCGGCCGCCCCGCCAGGAACGCCGCGATCGCCTCGACGGCACCCACGTACCACTGGGCGTAGGTCCGGTGGGTGACGAAGCCGATGTGCGGTGTCAGCACCGTTCGGGGCGCCTGCCGGAGCGGGTGGTCGGTCGGGAGGGGCTCGCGGTCGAAGACGTCCAGCCCGGCGCCGGCGATCCGGCCCTCGCGCAACGCGGTGAGCAGGGCCTGCTCGTCGACGATCGGGCCGCGCGAGGTGTTGACCAGGTACGCGGTCGGCTTCATGAGCGCGAGCTCGCGCGCGCCGACCAGGCCACGGGTGCGGTCGCTCAGCACCAGGTGGATGCTGAGCACGTCGGAGCGGGCGAACAGCTCGTCCTTGTCCACCCGCGTGGCGCCCGCCTCCGCCGCGGCCTGGTCGGTGAGGTTCTGGCTCCAGGCGATGACGTCCATGCCGAACGCGCGCGCGACCGGAACCATGGCGCGCCCGAGTCGCCCCAGGCCGAGCAGGCCGAGCGTGGCTCCGGCGAGGTCGGTGCCCACGGTGTGCTGCCAGCCACCGGCCCGGATGGCGGCGTCCTCGGCGGGGATGTGCCGGACCAGGCTGAGGATGAGCGCCCACGCGAGCTCGGTGGTGGCCGCCGCGCTGCCCTGGGTACCGCAGACCACGACGCCGTACTCCCGCGCCGCCTCGAGGTCGATGCTGGCGTTGCGCATGCCGGTCGTGACCGCCAGCCGGAGCTTGGGCAAGCGCGCCAGCAGGGACCGGCGCAGCGGGGTGCGCTCCCGCATGAGCACGAGGACGTCGAAGCCGACGAGCCGGTCCACGAGCGCGTCCTCGTCGTCGAGGTGGTCGTGGAAGAACCGCACCTCGGTGTCGGGAAGGCCGCCCCAGTCGGCGTAGGACTCCGCGACCGCCTGGTAGTCGTCGAGGACCGCGACCCGCGTCGGCATGGCGTCCGTCCTCAGCCGGCGTATGGCTGGACGGGCAGCCCACGGACGCCGGGCCGTGCCACGAACACCGACCCGGCGTCGGGCTGTTCCCCGTCGGGCACGCCCTCCCGCGAGGTGGTGATGTACAGCTCGGTGAGGTCGGGCCCGCCGAACGTGCAGGCCGTGACCTGGGTGACGGGCAGCTCGATCACGCCGTCGAGCTGGCCGTCGGGGCGGTAGCGGCGCACGGCCGACCCGCCCCACATGGCGACCCACAGGTAGCCGTCGGCGTCGACGGTCATGCCGTCGGGGCCGCCGTGCTCGGGCGGGATCCGCACGAGGGTGCGGCGGCTCGAGACCACCAAGCCGCTCGTGGGGTCGTAGTCGAAGACGTCGATGGCCTGGGTGGGGGTGTCGATGTAGTAGGCCTTGCTCAAGTCGGGCGACCAGGCCAGGCCGTTGGAGATGGTGACCCCCTCCAAGACGATGGACACCTTGCCGTCGACGTCGAGCCGGTAGACCGTGCCGGCGCCCGGTGTCGCGTCGTAGGCCATCGACCCGCAGTAGAAGCGGCCGTCAGGGTCGCAGGCCCCTTCGTTCATGCGGATGCCCGGGTCGCTCCACAGGTCGCCGAGGCGCTCCACGTTCCCGTCCTCGTCGACGAAGGCGAACCCGCGCTCGATGGCGACCACCATCCCGCCGCTGCTGCGGGGTCGGAACGCGGCGGCGACCTCACCCACGTGCGTCCGCTCGACGCCGCCGGTGGCCAGGTCGACGGCGAGGATGTCGCCGGCCAGCATGTCGACGAAGCGGAGTCCGCCCCAGCCTGAGTACCAGACCGGACCCTCGCCGTGGTGGGCATGGGGATCGGTGGCCTGCTCGACCTCGGTCATCGGCGTCCTTTCGCGGTCGTCGGCGACGATGGCGGGAGGGGCACCAGGATAGGTCGGCATCGCGGGCACGGGCGGGAGCTGACCGCACTGGGCCGCTCGTCGTCCCGTCACCGGCGCGGAACGTGGACGCTGGCGAAGCGCGTCGGGTCAGCGAGTCGAGTCCATGAGCGAATGGCCTGGGCCCCGGAGGAGGACCCAGGCCATCGGTGCTGTCGCTCCGTCAGTGCGACTCGCGCGGAACCGCGTGACCGCGAGACCCCCGCAGGAAGTCGAAGTCAGCGCCCTCGTGCGCCTGCGTGACGTGCTCGGTGTAGAGCCAGGCGTACCCGCTCGTGTAGCGCTGGGGCGGCGGAGTCCACTCGGCTCGACGACGCTCCAGCTCCTCGTCGGAGAGGTCGACGTGCAGCGTGCGCGCCGGGACGTCGAGGATGATGCGGTCCCCGGTCCGCACCAGCGCCAACGGTCCGCCCACGGCCGCCTCCGGCGAGACGTGGAGGACGACCGTGCCGTAGCCGGTGCCGCTCATCCGGCCGTCGCAGATCCGCACCATGTCGGTGACGCCGGCCTTGAGCAGCTTGGCGGGCAGCGGCACGTTGGACACCTCGGGCATACCCGGATAGCCCTTCGGACCCGCGTACCGGATGACGATGACGTCGGTGGGGTCGACGTCGAGGTCGGGGTCGTCGGCGACCGCGTGATATTCCTCGGGGGAGTCGAAGACCAGCGCGCGACCCTCGTGCTTGAGCAGGTGCGGCGAGGCGGCCGACCGTTTGATGACGGCGCCGTTCGGCGCGAGGTTGCCGCGGAGCACGGCGGTGCCGGTGTCCGGCGGCTGGAACGGCTCCTCCAGGGTGGTGATGACGTCGCGGTTCCAGCATTCCGCGTTGGCGTTGTTCTCCGCGATGGAGCGGCCCGTGACCGTGATCTGGTCGTTGTGGAGCAGCCCTCCCTCGGCCAGCTGGCGCAGCACGACCGGCAGACCACCGGCGTAGCAGAAGTCCTCCATGAGGTACTTGCCGGACGGCATGAGGTTGACCAGCGTGGGAACCGGACGGGCGAGCGTGTCGAAGTCGTCGAGCGTGAGCTCGACGCCGACGCGGCCGGCCAACGCGAGCAGGTGGACGATGGCGTTGGTCGAGCCACCGATGGCGGCGTTCGTGCGAATGGCGTTCTCGAACGCCTCCCTGGTCAGGATCTTGCTGATGCGCAGGTCCTCCTCGACCATCGCCACGATGCGGCGCCCGGCCTCCTGCGCCGTCTCGTAGCGTCGCGCGTCCACCGCGGGCCATGTCGCCGAGCCGGGCAGCTGCATGCCGAGCGCCTCCGCGACGCACGCCATCGTGGAGGCGGTGCCCATGGTCATGCAGTGGCCGTTCGAGCGAGACATGCAGCCCTCGGCGAAGAAGCACTCCTCCGGGGTCATCCGCCCGGCCTTCAGCTCCGCCTCGAACTTCCACACGTGGGTGCCCGAGCCGATGTCCTGGCCACGGAACTTGCCGTTGAGCATCGGGCCGCCGGTCACCATGATCGCCGGAAGGTCGACCGAGGCGGCGGCCATGAGCAGACCTGGTGTGGTCTTGTCGCAGCCGGACAGCAGTACCACGCCGTCGAGCGGGTTGGCCCGCATCATCTCCTCCGCCTCCATGGCGAGGAGGTTGCGGTAGAACATCGCGGTCGGCCGGAGCATCGTCTCGCCGAGCGCCAACGCGGGGAACTCCAACGGGAATCCGCCCGCCTGCCAGACGCCACGCTTGACCGCTTCGGCCACCCGGTGCAGGTGGGCGTTGCACGGCGCCAGCTCTGACCAGGTGGTGGCGATCCCGATGACGGGTCGCCCGTCGAAGACGTCGGGGCCGAAGCCCTGGTTGCGCATCCACGACCGGTGCGTCATGCCGGTCCGGCCGGTCGCACCGAACCACGCGCGGCTGCGTCGCTCGTTCGTCTGGGCTGCCATCCCTACTCCTTCGAAGGGTCAGGTCCGACGCCGCGGCCCGCCGCGACGACGGCGTGAGCCTCGACCTCGCCGGCTCCCCACTCGACGTCCTCGACCTCGCCCGTCCTGTCGACGAGGTGCGTCGTCGGTCGCCGTCGGGTGGGGAGGCCTCGGTCGTCGTGAGCCCTCGGCGGTTTGGGCGACAGCATAGACATCAGACGTCTCGATGATCCGAGTCCAAACCGATACTTGCCAGGGATGGCTGGCCCCGCTCGGCTGAGATAACGTGCTGAACGTGATCGATCGCGCTCCGCGATCGTCGGGACGCGTCGTCAGGAGAAAGGCCGGGCGTCGCAGGGAACCGTGTGGCGCTCAGTACCGGTCGAAGAAGCGCGACAACATCGCGTGACTGGTCGGCTGAGACAAGGGGGAGCATGGTTCGAGCGGGGCGAACCCTCTACACCGACGTCCGGTTCGTTGGGTACATCGCCGCCCGGGCGCTCAGCTTCATCGGCGACAACATCTGGTGGATCGCGATCGCCTGGTCGGCGGCCAAGCTCGGGGACCCCCGGCTGGCCGGCCTCGTGCTCGCCGCGCCCGGTGTCGCTCGAGCGGTCTTCATGCTGGTGGGTGGGGTCGTCGCCGACCTGCGCGGTGCTCGGCGCGTGATGCTCCTCTTCGACCTGCTCGCCGGCGTCGCCGCCCTCGTGGCCGCGGTGTTGACACTGAGCGGCTCACCGCCGTCCGCGGAGCTGTTGCTCGCCGTCGGCCTCGTCTTCGGCACGATCGAGGCCTTCTACCTGCCCGCCGCCAACAGCTACCTGGCCGCCCTGCTGCCGCGTGAGCGGCTGGCCCGAGGAACCGCGGTCCGCCAGTTCGTCCGCAGCGCGTCGGAGGCCGTCGGTCTCGCGGCGGGCGGTGTGCTGGTCGCCGTCGGCGGATTCGCCCTGGCGGCGGTCATGAACAGCGCCAGCTTCCTGGTGTGTTTCGCGATCCTGGTCATGGTGCGGCCCCGGTACCCCATCGGGCAGCAGCAGGCGAGCACCGGGGTCGGACGGGCGTTCATCGATGGGCTCCGCTATGTCGCGAGCAACACCCTCATCCGATCCCTCGCCATCTTGACGCTGGTGCTCAACATGGTCGTGGTGCCGGTCGAGACCATCGGGCTGTCGCTACGGTCGGAGCAGGTGGGCTGGGGCGCGTCCGGTCTTGGCCTCGTCCGTGGTTGTCTGGCGGCCGGACTGATCGTCGGCGGGTTGATCGGCACCGTGCTGCCCACGCCCACGCGACCCGCTCGGGCGCTCGCGTTGTGGCTGGTCGCGGCGTTGCCAGGCTTGGTGGCGTTCGCGCTCGGCCGCGATCTCGTCCTGGCCTCGGTGGGGGTGGGTGCGTACGCCGTGTGCTTCGGCGCGTCGAACACGATCCTCGCCGGACTCCTGATGACCCGGACGAGGTCGGACGTCCTCGGCCGAGTCCAGAGCGTCGTCACGGTCGTCTCGACGGCGATGACTCCTGTGGGGATCGCGGTGTTCGGTTGGTTCGTGGACGCCACCAGCCTCGACATCGTGGGAGCCGGATGCGTGGTCTTGGTCGCGGCCACGGTCGCGTGGATGCTGGCCTCGCCGGCGCTGCGGAGGGCCGAGCAAGAGGACGCCGAGGCTGAGCGGAGCCTCGAGCCTGCCTCGAACCACCAGAGCGGGCGCTATCCCACGGTGAGCTCAGGGCCGAGAGCGGGATTCGGGACGAACGCGGCGGTCCAGGACAGGCCATCGTCCTGACGCACAGATCCGGTCGCTCGGGTGGCCAGCCCACGCGGCTCTCGTCACCACGGCGCGGGACTGAAGGCCCGGTGGCGTCGTTTTCTCCGGCCCACACCACACGCTGCTGCCTATGGTGTGGGCTGCCCATGGGTGTGGGCTGCCCCACGGTGTGGCTGCCCAGGGCGTGGGCTGTCTATGGCGGCGCCACCGAGTGGTCGCCGCCGTTCGGGGGATGTGGTGATGTCGAGCTGGCTTCGTCAACGCACCCAGAGCCCGCGAGTCCGGAGCACCGCCTTGGTGACGGCGCTCGTCGTCGTGCTGCTCGGTACCTCGCAGCTCCCCGGCCTGCCGGCGCTGTTCCCCTCCCCGAACCGCGAGGGACCACCAGCCAGCCAGCGGTACGAGTGGCGCAACGTCGTCGTCAACGGTGGGGGCTTCGTCACCGGCATCGAGTTCAGCCCCGCGCAACCGGGTCTGGCCTACGCCCGGACCGATATCGGGGGCGCGTACCGCTGGGACGACGAGGAGGAACGCTGGGTCCCCCTGACCGACTGGCTCGGGTGGGAGGACTGGAACCTCTACGGCATCGAGAGCGTGGCGCCCGACCCGGTCGACGCCAACCGGGTCTACCTCGCGGCCGGGAGCTACACGAGCTCCGTCGGCGGTCGCGCGGCCATCTTGCGCTCGTCCGACCAGGGTCGGAGCTGGGAGCGCACGGACCTGCCCTTCAAGCTCGGCGCGAACGAGGACGGCCGGTCGATGGGGGAGCGGCTCGCCGTCGTCCCCGACGACAACCGGATCCTCTACCTCGGCACCCGGAACGACGGGCTGTGGCGCAGCGACGACTACGGCGCCACCTGGTCGCGGGTGCGCTCGTTCCGGGCGCGGGGCCTGCCCGGTGTGGGCATCGCGTTCGTCCTGCCGCTGACGAAGGGCACGATCTACGTGGGTGTGGCGGATCCACGGGGCAGTGTCGTCCGCAGCGTCGACGGCGGACGGACGTGGCGGCTCGTCCCCCGGCAGCCGCGTGGCCTCCTGCCGCACCACGCGGCCGTGGCGCGGGACGGCTCGGTGTGGTTCACCTACGCCAACGCGCCGGGACCGAACGGCATGACGGATGGGGCCGTGTGGCGTCTGGAACCACGTCGCGACCGGTGGCGCGACGTCACGCCGCGCCGGCCGAACCGCGGGGGTGAACCGGGGTTCGGCTATACCGGCCTGGCGGTCGACCCGACCGCTGCCGGCACGGTCGTCGTGAGCACGAACAACCGGTGGGCCGGGTCGGACGGGTTGTTCCGAACGACGGATGCCGGCCGGCACTGGCACTTCATCGCCAGCTGGCAGGACCTCGTCCCGACGGACTCGCGGCGGATGCTGCCGTTGGGGGTCCGCACGCTGAGCGTGCCGCCCATGTCCGATGGATCGATGTCGTCGTCCGATGGATCGATGTCCGGCGGCTCGACCCGTCGGCTCCGAGTGGTGCACCAGAGGCTCGACATCACCGCGGCCCCCTACCTGGCGTGGGGAGGAACGCCGCGCGGCGGCTGGTGGATCGGCGACGTGGCGGTCGACCCGTTCGACCCCGACCGGGTTCTCTACACCACCGGCGCGACGATCTTCGGCACGGACGACATGAGCGCCAGCGACCGAGGCACGCTCACCCACTGGAGCGTGCGGTCGCAGGGTATCGAGGAGACGGCCGTCAAGGACTTGGTGAGCCCACCCGAGGGGGCCCCACTGCTGAGCGCGGTGGCCGACCTGGGCGGGTTCCGTCACGACAGCCTGACCGTCTCGCCGCGGGCGGGGATGTTCGAGGACCCGATCCTGACCACGGGCACGAGCATTGACGTCGCTGGTCGGCATCCCAAGGTCGTGGTTCGGGTGGGCCTGCGGGACTCGGCGCCGCACGGCGCGGTGTCCAGGGACGGCGGGCGTACCTGGCGACCGTTCGCGTCCGAGCCGGACGGCACCGCTGGCGGCGGCTTCGTCGCGGTCTCCGCGGACGGACGGGCGATCGTCTGGAGCACCGAGGACGGCAGGCTCCTTCGGTCCACCGACGATGGACGCACGTGGCATCCGGTGCGGGGCTTGCCGCCCGGGGTGGAGGTCGAGGCGGACGACGTCGACCCGCGGCGCTTCTACGCCTTCGACGGGGCGACCGCCCGGCTGCTGCGCAGCGTCGACGGTGGACGAACGTTCCGCTCGGTGGGAGGCGGTCTCGTCCACGGCCATGGACAGCTGCGGTCGGTGCCTGGACGGGCGGGTCACCTGTGGCTCGCGAAATGGGAAGGTGGCCTGCTGAGCTCGACGGATGGCGGACGGTCGTTCGCTCCCGTGCCCGGGGTGGACGCCGCGGAGGCGGTGGGCTTCGGCAGAGCGGCGCTCGGTCGTGACCATCCCGCGGTGTTCGTCGTCGGCCGGATCGGCGGTGTCCGAGGCGTCTTCCGCTCCGACGACACCGGCGAGTCGTGGGTGCGCATCAACGACGACGACCACCAGTACGGCAAGACCTTCGTGGTGACAGGTGATCCGCGCCGGTACGGCCGGGTCTACCTCGGCACGAATGGTCGCGGGATCCTCGTCGCCGACCCTGACTGAGCTGTCGCGTCTCGGTGGCCCGCACGTCCAGCGGCAGGCGAGGTGTCGCGAGGCGGTGGCGCCGGCACAGTCGCCCGGCCGAGAGTGGACAGACCAGTTGTCCGAGATACCGGACGGCGTGCGTGATATCGACACAACGGCTACGATCGCTCGCCAGCGGCGTCGGCCGGTCGTTCCTCCAGCTGACGCGGTCCTCGAGTGCCCACCGTGGCCCCTCCTCGGTGGCTGCTCGCCGGGTGACGCCGGCGGAGGTGGGAGCGGACGCGCAACGTCGTCGACGAAAGGCAGTGCGGAAGGAGCCTCGTGGAGCAGGCGACTCTCACCCTCGACCCCGCGTTCCGGATCGGCGCGATCGACCCACGGATCCGCGGGTCGTTCGTCGAGCACCTCGGCCGCTGCGTCTACGGCGGCATCTACGAGCCTGACCACCCAGACGCTGACGAGGACGGTTTCCGCACCGACGTCCTCGCCTTGACGCGCGAGCTCGGTGTGACGACGGTCCGATACCCGGGCGGCAACTTCGTCTCCGGCTATCGCTGGGAGGACGGCATCGGGCCGAAGGACCAGCGACCGCGGCGGCTGGACCTGGCCTGGAAGACGATCGAGACGAACCAGGTCGGCGTCGACGAGTTCGTGGCTTGGTGCCGCAAAGCGAAGGTCGAGCCGATGATGGCGGTCAACCTGGGCACCCGCGGGATCGAGGAGGCCGCCGCCCTGGTCGAGTACTGCAACCATCCCTCGGGCAGCTACTGGTCCGACCTGCGGGTGCGCAACGGCGCGAAGGACCCGCACCGTGTGCGGATCTGGTGCCTGGGCAACGAGATGGACGGCCCATGGCAGATCGGCCACAAGACAGCACGGGAGTACGGCATCCTCGCCAAGCAGACCGCCAAGGCGATGCGGCTGGTCGACCCGGACCTGGAGCTGGTCGCCTGCGGCAGCTCCGGCCGCTGGATGCCGACCTTCGCGTCCTGGGAGGCGGAGGTCCTGGAGCACTGCTACGACGTGGTCGACTACGTCTCGCTGCACTCCTACTACCGCCCCAAGGACGGCGACTACGCCAGCTTCCTGGCCTCCGGCGTCGACATGGACGCCATGATCGAGGCGGTCGTCGCCACCGCCGACTACGTCAAGGCGAAGCTGCGCAGCTCGAAGACGCTGCACCTGTCGTACGACGAGTGGAACGTCTGGTACCAGCAGCCTGGCGACACGCGCGAGTGGGTCGTGGCACCGAGCCTCTTCGAGGACCAGTACTCCCTCATCGACGCCGTCGTCGTCGGCTCGCTGCTCAACAGCCTGCTCCGGCACGCCGACCGGGTGCGCATGGCGTGCTTCGCCCAGCTCGTCAACGTCATCGCCCCGATCACGACCGAGACGGGCGGTCCGGCGTGGCGGCAGACGACGTACCACCCGATGCGGTTGGTGTTCCAGCACGGGGTGGGTGACGCGTTGCGGGTGGAGCCGCGCGGTCCGCTCGTGGAGACGGCGCAGTACGGCGCCGTCCCCCAGCTCGACGCGTCGGCCACGTTGGACCCGGAGACCGGCGCGGTCGCCCTCTTCGCCGTCAACCGATCCTTGACGGAACCGCTGGTGGTCGAGGCCGACGTGCGCGCCCTGCGCGGTGTCCGGCCGGTGGAGCACCTCGCCCTGTACGGTGAGCGCGACGCGACGAACACCAAGGACAACCCGGACAACGTGGTGCCGCGGTCGATGCCGGTCCCCGAGCTCGCGGACGGCCGGTTGCGGGTGACGCTGCCGGCGATGTCGTGGAACCTCGTGCGGCTGTCCAGCGACGTCAGGGACTGACCGCGCGGGGACCGGTGTCGGTGGAGGAGTGACGACAGAGGGAGGTCAGGGAGGGCCATGGACGTCCCCACGACGAGTCCCGCGGTCGTCGTCCGAGGGCCCCACGACTTCGGGGTCGAGGAGCGGCCCGTCACGCCGCCCGGGCCGGGGGAGGTCTTGGTCCGCGTCGCGGCGGCGGGGATCTGCGGCAGTGACGTCGAATTGTTCGCCGGCACGAGGCCAGCGGCCTACGTGCGCTATCCCTGCGTACCCGGACACGAGTGGGCCGGCGTGGTCGCCGCGCTCGGCGACGGTGTCGAGGGGATCGAGGTCGGCGACCCGGTGGTGGCGCAGGGCTTCCGCTCCTGCGGTCGCTGCCCCCGCTGCCGTGAGGGCGCGACGAACCTGTGCGAGGCAGGCTATGCCGAGACCGGCTTCACCCACCCCGGAGCGTTCGGCGGGTACGTGACGGTGCCGGCCCGCCTGGTACACCGGCTGCGCGCCGACGCGGACCTGGAAGCGGCGGCGCTGCTGGAGCCGTCGGCTTGCGTCATCGAGGGCATCCTGGCCGCGGCCCCGGCGGTCGGCTCCCGTGTCGCGGTGGTGGGCACGGGCACGCTCAGCCTCGTGGCGTGCCAGGTGCTCGCCGCGTACAGTCCGGCCGAGCTGGTCCTCATCGGCGACAGCCCGAGCGGCCGAGAGCTCGGCCAAGCGTGGGGCGCGACGCGGTGCGTGAGCACCGCCGAGGCGACGGAGCCGGGCTGGACGTGCGACGCCGACGTCGTGGTCGAGGCCGGGTCCCGACCGACGTCCGCGCGGATGGCCGTGGCGGCCGCCCGGCGCGGCGGCACCGTCATCCTCGAGGGCATCCCGGGGGAGCCGGCCGAGGGCGACCTCACCGACATCGTGCTGAAGCACCTGCGGGTGCAGGGCATCTTCGGCGCCTCCGCCCGGGCGTGGGAGCACGCCGTCACGATGTTCAACCAAGGGCTGCTCGACCTCGCGCCGCTGGTCAGCCACCGCTTCGCCGTCAAGGACGTCGCGCTCGCGTTGGCGACGCTGCGCGAGCGGCCACCGAACCTCCGCAAGGTGCTGCTGCTGCCCTGACGGACGAGGACTGTCGTCACGGCGGACGGGACCGCTGCCCCCGCCGGCCCGCTGAGGGAGTCAGTTCGCGCGAGGCGACACGGGCCCGGTGGACTCGCGGACGACGAGCTGGCACGGGATCGCCTTGACCCCACCGCCGCTGGCGTTGCCGGCGATGGCGGCGAGCAGGTGCTCGGCGGCGACCCGGCCGACCTCGCCGAGGTTCATGTCGACGGTCGTGAGTGGCGGACGGCAGCCGACGGCCATCGCCTCCCAGTTGTCGAAGCCCACGAGGGCCACATCGTCGGGGATCCGTCGTCCGCGCTCGCGCAGGATCTCCGCGACCCCTCGGGCGATCTGGTCGCTCCCGCAGAAGACCGCGTCGATCCGCGGCTCGGCGCGCAGCAGGATGTCGACGCCTTGGCGTCCCCACTCCTCGCTCCATTCGCCAAAGAGCGGTCCGCCGCCGGCGATCTCGTACCCGGCCTCCGCGAGCACCTGCCGCATCCCGTCGGCGCGCAGCCGTGCGGCCTGGAAGCGCTCGGGGCCGGTGATGTGACCGATGCGCCGTCGACCCATGGCGAGGAGGTGGCGGGTGGCGAGCTGTCCTCCGCCGAAGTCGTCGGGGATCACGGAGAAGTCGGACGGGTCGGTGGACTGCGTCATGGCGTAGACGACGGGCACCGGGAGCTCAGTGCCGATACTGGGTCGCGGCTCGGTCCGCCGACCGGTCACCAGGATCCCGTCGACACGGCGGGCGAGCAGCGTCTGCAGGTGATGGCGTTCGCGGATGGGGTCGTCCCGGGTGTCGCACATGAAGACCGAGATCTGCCCCGCGCCGAGGGCGTCCTCGGCGCCCAGCATGACCGGGATGCTGAACCGTCCGAAGCTGTCCGAGGTGATCAGGCCCACGGTGTAGGTGCGTCCGCTCAGCAGGCCTTGGGCGAGGGTGTTGGGCCGGAACCCGAGCTGTCGAGCCGCTGCGAGGACTCGCTCCCGCGTCTCGGGCCGAAGCTTGCCGCGGCCGTTGAGCGCCTTGGAGGCCGTGCCGATGGACACGCCGGCGGCCGCGGCGACGTCACGGATCGTCGGCACGCGTCCCAGGGGTGAAAGGGACAAGGCTTTTCCTTCCCCCTCGTGCTGTTCGTTCACGCCAGGATAGTAGGCGGCGGATGCCCAGTGAGCTGGTCGACCTTCCCCTAGCCTGGCCAGATTCCTTTCCATCCTTGGCGTCTAGCTCGCAGACCGTAGCCGCCTGGGGTCGAGACGGCCGTCCGATCGGTGCCATCGGTCTTGACCGGCTCCGCGCCCATTTCTACGGTGCCGGAAAACCTATTCCTTGGCTTGTGCGAAGGAGTCCCATGGCCAGCACGTCCACGGTCCGCGGTCCCGCCGTGCCGACAGCGACCTCGCGAGCTGTCCATCGGCCACTCGGTATCGAGGACGTCGTCCTCACCGGTGGTCCGTTCGGCCGATGGCAGGCGATCAACCGCGAGGTGAGCATCCCGCTCGGCCTGCGGCAGCTGGAGAAGGCTGGCAACCTCGACAACCTCCGATTGACGGCCGGGCAGGCCGACGTCGAGTTCCGTGGCCCCCGCTTCTCCGACTCCGACGTCTACAAGCAGCTGGAAGCGGTGGCGTGGGAGCTCGGCCGAGCGCCGTCGAAGGAGCTCGCCACGTTCGTCGACGAGGTCGGCGCCCTGCTGCTGGCCGCCCAGCGGGAGGACGGGTACCTCAACTCCTACTACCAGGTGGTGGCCCCGGACCGGCAGTACGCCGAGCTGGCGCACAGCCACGAGATGTACTGCGCCGGGCACCTCTTCCAGGCGGCGGTCGCGTTGGCGCGAGTCGGCCACGGCGAGGCCGTGCAGCGGGTTGCTCGGCGCTTCGCCGACCACCTCGTCCAGGTGTTCCTCGAGGGCGGCAACCCCGGCATCGACGGCCATCCTGAGGTCGAGACCGCGCTCGTCGAGCTGTACCGCGTGACCGGCGAACGGTCCTACCTCGCGCTCGCGGAGAAGCTGGTCAACGAGCGCGGCAAAGGCACCATCACCGGCGGCGGTCGGGGCACCCACTACCTCCAAGACCACCTTCCCGTGCGGGAGGCCGACACCCACGTCGGTCACGCCGTGCGGGCGCTCTACCTCGAGGCCGGCATCGTCGACGTCTACCTCGAGACCGGCGACGAGTCCCTGCTGGAGTGCTCGATCCGCCGGTGGGAGGACATGGTCGCGACCAAGACCTACCTGACCGGAGCGGTGGGCTCACGCCACTCGCTGGAATCCTTCGGCGACCGGTACGAGCTTCCTCCCGACCGCGCCTACGCCGAGACCTGCGCGTCGATCGCGAGCATCCACTGGAACTGGCGGCTGCTCCTGGCGACCGGGCACGGCAGGTACGCCGACCTCATCGAGCGCACGCTCTACAACGCGTTCGCCGCTTCGACGTCCCAGGACGGCACCCGCTTCTTCTACGTCAACCCGCTCCAGCGGCGGCACGACCACCTGGAGGGGGACGATCCCGGCCGGCGGCACGAGTGGTTCTCGTGCGCCTGCTGCCCACCCAACATCATGCGGCTCGTCGCCAGCCTGGGCCACTACGTCGCCACCGTCCGCCCCGAGCGCGACGAGCTGTTCCTCCACCAGTTCATCCCCGGGCGAATTCGAGCCGACCTGTCGACGGGCGAGATCCGTCTGGCGGTCTCGACGGACTACCCGTGGGCGGGCACGGTGACCGTCACCGTCGACGCGGCGCCGGACGGCGAGTGGACGCTGGCGCTGCGGGCGCCCGGCTGGAGTCCAACGATCGGGCTGGCGGTCGACGGCAGCCCGATGGAAGCGGCGCCGGACGACCAGGGTTACCTGCGCCTCCGTAGGCGTTGGACGCCAGGGGAGCGGGTAACGGTCGAGCTCGACATGACGCCCAGGCTGGTGTATCCGCATCAGCGCATCGACGCCGTCCGGGGCGCGGTCGCGGTGGAACGAGGTCCGCTCGTCTACTGCTTCGAGCAGGTCGACCAGGCGCCCGGGGTCGACGTCGAGGACCTCGCGCTCGCTGACGGCGACACGCGCCTGGTCACTGAGGAAGCCGAGCTGCCGGGCGTCGGTCGGACCGTCGTCGTGCGCGCTGACGCGTACACCGTGGCGCAACCGAGGAACGGCTTCCCGTACTCCACGACGCCGCCCGAGGCGCTGGCGCACGCCACGCCGACCACGGCGGTGGCCGTCCCCTACTTCCAGTGGGACAACCGCGACGGCGGTCCGATGCGCGTCTGGCTGCCACGTCACCGGAGATCGACATGAGTCACCACACGCTTCGACCTCGGAGTCTTCGTCGTCGTGACCTGCTGCGGCTCGGCGGGCTCACCGCAGTGGGCCTGGCCGCTCCCGGCTTGACCGGGTGTGGCGGAGGCGGCGGTGGGTCCGGTGGGGACGACGAGCTGCAGTTCATGTACTGGGGCTCCTCGTTCGAGCAGAAGGCTGTCGAGGCGATGCTCAAGCAGTTCGAGGAGCGCCACGGGATACCGGTGCGCCCGCTGTACACGCCTCGCGAGTACGAGACGAAGCTCAACACGCTCGTGGCGAGCAACCGCGTCCCCGACGTCGCCTACATGGGCGCTGGCATGGCCTACCGGCTCGCCGAGCAAGGGAAGCTCATCAACCTCTACCCCTACCTCGACAAGTATCCCGAGCTCGCCAACCGGCTGCCCTACACCTACTACTGGTACGACAAGGACGTCTTGCTCGGCACCCAGACCGCCAACGAGGTCATCCTCCTCTGGTACAACAAACAGACGTTCGCCGAGGCCGGAGTCGAGCCACCGCCGGCGGAGGCGGCGAAGGCCTGGTCGTGGGACGACCTCGTCGAGACCGCGGACCGACTGACGTTCGACCAGGAGGGCCGGCGACCGAGCGAGCCGGGCTTCGACGCGACCAGGGTCCGGCAGTTCGGGATCGCCGCCAACTTCAACACCTACGGCTGGTACCCGCTGGTGCGCAGCAACGGCGGCGACTTCGTCGACGAGACGGGCACCAAGTACGTCCTCAACAGCCCTGAGGCGGTCGAGGTCTTCCAGAAGCTGCAGGACCTGATGTACGAGCATCGGGTCGCGCCCACTCCGGCGCAGACGGGCAACAACGCGCCCACGACCACGGTCCAGCTCCAGACCAGACGGATCGCGATGGCGATCGACGGGCAGTGGGTGCTGCTCGACATGGCCGAGAGCGACCTGGACTACGGGATCGGTGTGCTCCCGAGCTTCCAGGAGCCGCTCACCATCGGCTTCGCGGCGGCGACCGTGGCGTTCACGGGCGACCACGACGACCAGACGGTCGAGCTCTACATGTTCCACAACGACCCGCGGTACGTCGACCTGTACGCCAAGGGTCTGTGGATGCCCTTGGAGGAGAAGTACTACCGGGACGAGGAGGCGATCAAGTCCTGGATCGACAACGACGCGCACCCACCGGAGTACCGGACCGCGGTCGTCGACTACACGTTGCACCACTCGGTCCCGATCTTCGACCAGCGGCTCAAGAACATCGACGCGATCTCCGAGGTGCTCACGCCGGCCATCCAGCAGATCCAGACCGGCAAGGCGAAGGCGAAGGAGGTCCTGGACGCGCTGAAGCCGAAGGTCGAACCACTCCTCCAAGGCTGGCACCACACCCAGGAGCTGTGACGGGAGGAGCCATGGCCGGACGAGGCGCGCGTTCTGAGGGCACGTGGAGCAGGCGGGCGCTGCTTCGGACCGGCGGGCTGGCGACCGCGGGTCTCGCGACGGCCGGGTTCGTCGCTCCGACGCTCGCCGGGTGCGGCGGGGTCGGCTCGGGAGGCGGAGTCGAGCTGCAGTTCATGTACTGGGGCTCGTCGTTCGAGCAGAAGGCGGTGAACGCCATGCTCGACCAGTTCACGAAGACCCACGAGGGGGTGAGCGTCAAGCCTCTCTACACCCCGCGGGACTACGACACCAAGGTCAACACGCTCGTGGCGAGCGACCGCGCGCCTGACGTCGCCTACATGGGCGCAGCCATGGGGCACCGGCTCGCCCGGCAGGGTCGGCTGGTCAATCTCTACCCGTACTTCAAGAAGTATCCCTCCCTCACCGATCGACTGCCCGGCACGTACTTCTGGTACGGCAAGGACAAGACCTTCGGCACGCAGACCGCGAACGAGGTCATGCTGCTGTGGTACAACAAGGCGGTCCTGCGCGAAGCGGGTGTGGAGTTCCCGCCGGCGGAGGCGGCGAAGGCCTGGTCGTGGGACGACCTCGTCGAGGCGGCGTACAAGCTGACCTACGACCAAGAGGGTCGGCATCCCGACGAGCCCGGCTTCGACCCCAGACGGGTCCGTCAGTTCGGCATCTCGATCAGCCTGCAGTACCTCCCCGCGTGGGAGTGCCTGCTGCGCAGTCGAGGTCACGACCTCGTCGACGAAAGCGGCACCAGGTGTCTGCTCGACACTCCCGAGGCGATCGAGGTGGTGAGCAACCTCCAGGACCTCATGTACGAGCACCGGGTGGCCCCGACGCCCGTGCAGTTGGGCAACAACGCGCCGACCACCGCCGTCCAGCTCCAGACCAAGCGCATCGCCATGGTCGTCGACGGCCAGTGGATCCTGCTCGACATGGCGCAAAGCGACGTCGACTTCGGGATCGGCGTCCTGCCGAGCTACGGCGATCCGTCGACCACCCAGCTCGGTGGCGCCTCCGTCATCTTCTCCAGCACTGAGCATCTCGAGGAGGCGCTCGAGCTGTTCATGTTCCACAACGACCCCGAGCACGTGGACTTGTTCGAGAAGGGTCTGTGGATGCCGTTGGAGCGCAAGTACTACACCGATCCCGAGGCGATCGCCTCGTGGATCGACAACGACGTGCATCCGCCCGAGTACAAGACCGCGGTGGTCGACTACACCTTGCACCACGCGGTCACCGCGGTCAGCCAGCGGCTGGCCAACATGGACAACATCAGCGAGGTGCTGACCCCCGCGCTGCAGGCGATCGAGACCGGGAAGCAGCCCGCCAAGGAAGTCTTGACGGCGGTCGTACCGAAGGTCGATCGGCTGCTCCGTGGCTGGCATCCCACGCAGGACCCGCGGGAGGCGTGATGGCGGCTGTTCTCACGCGCAAACCCGACGCGACGGCCAGGCCGCGGGCCGCCCGCGCCCGAGTGTCCGGGCAGGCGAGGCTGGAGCGCCGGTGGGGCATCGGGCTGGCGATGCCGGCGATCCTCGGCTTCCTCATCTTCACCATCGGCCCGATGCTCGCGTCGTTCTTCTTCAGCCTGACCGACTGGACGATCGGCGGGAGCCCGTCGTTCATCGGGCTCGACAACTACCGCACGTTGTGGAACGACGAGCTGTTCTGGAAGTCGCTGTTCGTCACCACCTACTACACGCTCGGGTCGGTTCCCCTCGTCCTGGTCCTCGGTTTCGTGCTGGCGCTCCTGCTCAACCAGAAGGTGCGCTGGCTGTCGTTCTGGCGGACGATCTACTACCTGCCGACCTTGGTGCCAGCCATCGCCAGCGCGGTGCTGTGGATCTGGATCTTCAACCCCGACTTCGGGTTGCTGAACTCGCTGCTCCGGCAAGCGGGTCTGCCGACGTCGCAGTGGATCTACAGCGAGACGGCCGTCATCCCCTCCATGATCATCATGAGCAGCTGGGGATTCGGCAACGCGATGGTGATCTTCCTCGCCGGTCTGCAAGGGGTGCCGCGCCACCTGTATGAGGCGGTGTCGATCGACGGCGGAGGCGCGTGGCAGCGGTTCCGCCACGTGACGCTGCCGATGATGACGCCGACCATCTTCTACAACCTCGTCACCGGCGTCATCGGGACGTTCCAGGTCTTCAACCAGGCGTACGTCATGACGCAGGGCGGGCCCAACAACGCCTCGCTCTTCTACATCTACTACCTCTACCGAACGGCGTTCACCGAGAGTGAGATGGGATACGCCAGCGCGCTGGCATGGGTGCTGTTCATGATCATCGTCCTCGTGACGTTCGCGCTCTTCCAGAACGCGCGTCGGTGGGTCTACTACGAGATGGCGGGTGCGCGATGAGGGCGACGCGACAGCGTGGACGAGGCCGAGTCGCTCCCACGGCGGGACTCCGGCCACCTCCTGGAGCGAGCCGGAGACGACGTCGCATCGGTCGGGCGCTGCTCTACGTCGTCCTCGTGCTGGGGGCGGTGCCGACGATGCTGCCGTTCGTCTGGCTCATCCGCAGCGCCCTGATGAACGACAACCAGATCTTCATCGCGCCGCCAGAGTGGATCCCGCGCCCGTTCGAGTGGTCGAACTTCACCGGCGCGCTGACCGCGCAGCCGTTCGGGCGCTATCTCCTCAACACCATGATCATCGAGGTGCTCGTGGTGACCGGTACGGTCGCCACCTGCTCGATCGCGGCGTTCAGCTTCGCCCGCCTGCGCTGGCGTGGGCGCAACGTCGTGTTCGCGATCCTGCTCAGCAGCGTCATGCTGCCGTACGCGGTCACGCTCATCCCGACGTTCGTCATGTGGCGCTCGCTCGGCGCGCTCGACACGTTCGTGCCGCTGACCGTGCCCGCGTTCTTCGGTGGCGCCGGCGGCGGGGTGTTCAACATCTTCCTGCTGCGGCAGTTCTTCCTCACCATCCCGTTCGAGCTGGACGAGGCCGCCTACATCGACGGCGCGTCACCGCTCCGGGTGTTCTGGTCGATCATCCTGCCGCTGTCGCGACCGGCCCTGGTGGTCGTGACGATCTTCACGTTCATCGGCGTGTGGAACGACTTCCTGGGCCCCCTGCTCTACCTCAACGACGAGAGCAAGTACACCCTCGCGCTCGGCCTGGCGTCGTTCCAGAGCGTCTACACCGCCCAGTGGGGCTACCTCATGGCGGCGTCGGCGGCGGTCATCGCGCCCATCATCGTGCTGTTCTTCTTCCTGCAGAGGTACTTCATCGAGGGCGTGACGCTCACCGGTATCAAGAGCTAGCCCACCGCGAGCGAGAGCTGGTCCACGGGGACCCGGAGCGAGGACGGCGGGTCTGCGAGACTCGGGTGGGCGCACCAGACGAGGTCCGAGGACAGGAAGAAGGGAGCGCGGTGGAGCAGGCGCACGAGACGTCGTCGACAGGGTCCACGGTCACGCCCGCCGAGCCGTCGGCAGGTGTCCACGACCACGAGGACGACCCGCGCAACGCGGACGTCCTCGTCTACGTCAACGGTGAGCTGAAGCGACGCGAGGAGGCGGTCGTCTCCGTCTTCGACGCGGGCTTCGTGCTCGGTGACGGCGTGTGGGAAGGACTGCGGGTCCACCGAGGACACCCGGCGTTCCTCGACCGGCACCTCGACCGGCTCTTCGCGGGCGCGGCGGCCATCGCGCTCGACATCGGCCTCAGCCGAGAGGAGCTGACCGACGCGATCTACCAGACCCTCGAGGCCAACGGGATGACCGACGGCGTGCACATCCGGCTCATGGTGACGCGCGGCGTCAAGACCAAGCTGTACCAGGACCCGCGCGCCACCCGAGGGCCGGCGACGGTCGTCATCGCGGCGGAGTACAAGCTGCCGACGCGCCGGGTGCTGGAGGAGGGCATCCGACTCTTCACCGTCCACGTGCGACGCTCGTCCCCCGACATCCTCGACCCGAAGCTCAACGTCCACTCCAAGCTCAACGACATCACCGCCTGCATCCAGGCGGCCGTCGCGGGCGCGGACGAGGCGCTCATGCTGGACCCGCACGGCTTCGTGGCCACCTGCAACTCCACGCACTTCTTCATCGTCCGCAAGGGCGAGGTGTGGACGTCGAGCGGCGACTACTGCCTGGGCGGCATCACCCGCGGCAACGTCCTGCGCGTCGCCCGGGAGGCCGGCATACCCGCGCGGGAGAGAAACTTCAGCCTCACCGAGGTCTACAGCGCCGACGAGGCGTTCGTGACGGGCACCTTCGCCGGTCTCGTGCCGGTGCGGTCGGTCGACGGTCGGACGATCGGCACGGGTCGCCCGGGTCCGATGGTGGCCCGGCTGCGTGCCCTGTACGCCGACCTGGTCGAACGCGACGTGGCCGCTCGCGCGGCCGAGCGCGCCGCGCGGGTGAAGGAACGCGCACGAGAGGAGGGCGCGCGGCGATGACGGTGCGGCTCGCGGTGTGGTCGGGACCTCGCAACATCTCCACCGCCCTCATGCGGGCGTGGGAGAACCGCCCCGACACCATCGTGGTCGACGAGCCTCTCTACGCCCACTACCTCCACGTCACCGGGCTCGACCACCCGGGGCGGGAGGAGGTGATCGCGGCCGGCGAGACCGACTGGCGGGTGGTGGTCGACCGGCTGCTCGGGCCGGTGCCGCCGGGCGTCGCCGTCTTCTACCAGAAGCACATGACCCACCACCTGCTCTCGGGGATCGATCGCGACTGGATCGGCAAGCTCACGAACGTCCTGCTCATCCGCGACCCCCGTGAGGTGGTGGCGTCCTACGTGCGGAGTCGCGCGACGGTGACACCGGACGACATCGGCCTGCCCCAGCAGGTTCGGCTGTACGAGGAGCTGGCCGCGTCCGGGGAGCCGCCGCCGGTCATCGACGCCGGCGACTTCCTGCGCAATCCCGAGGGGTACCTGCGCGCCCTGTGCGCGATGGTGGGCGTGGAGTTCACCGACCGGATGCTGTCGTGGCCGCCCGGACCTCGGGACAGCGACGGGGTGTGGGCGCCGTACTGGTACGCCGCCGTGTGGCGGTCGACTGGGTTCGAGCCCTACCGGGAGCGCACGGTGACGTTGGCCGGTGCCGCGGCCGAGGTGGCCGAGGCCTGCCGCCCCCACTACGAGCGGCTGCACGCCGTGCGCCTGCGAGTCTGACGACGGCGAAAGGGTGAGCTCCGTGGCGCAGGCACCGTTGTTCCGCGACCCGATCCACGACGGCGCGGCCGACCCGGTCGTGGTGTGGAACCACCAGGCCGGCGAGTGGTGGATGGTCTACACCAACCGGCGTGCCGACGCCCCGGGTCCGGGGGTGGCCTGGGTCCACGGCACCGACCTCGGCGTCGCCACGTCGTCCGACGGTGGCGCGACCTGGGTCTACCGCAGGGTCCTGACCGGCCTCGACATCGAGTGGGGACGCAACACGTTCTGGGCGCCCGAGATCTTGTGGCACGACGGCCTCTACCACATGTACGTCAGCTATATCCGGGGCGTTCCGGCGACGTGGGCGGGCCACCCGCGGCACATCCTGCACTACACGAGCCCCGACCTGGTGGCCTGGACGTTCCAGTCGAGGCTGTCGCTCAGCTCCGACCGGGTCATCGACGCGTCCGTCCATCCGCTGCCGGACGGCGGCTTCCGCCTGTGGTACAAGGACGAGGCCAACGGCTCGCACACGTGGGCGGCTGACAGCCCGGACCTGTACGAGTGGCGGGTGGTCGGGCCGGTCCTCACGCACCGTCCGCACGAGGGGCCGAACGTCTTCGCGTTCCGGGGGTCGTACTGGATGATCGTCGACGAGTGGCGCGGCCAGGGCGTGTTCCGCTCCGACGACCTCACCCACTGGGAGCCGGCTGGTCGAATCCTGGACCGGCCGGGACGACGACCAGACGACGCCACGGTCGGCCTGCACGCCGACGTGGTGGTGCGAGGTGACAGGGCGTACGTCTTCTACTTCACCCACCCGGGTCGCGTGGAGGACGTGGAGGAGAACAGCTACGAGACCCGGCGCTCCTCGATCCAGGTGGCCGAGCTCGACGTTGTCGACGGCCGGCTCGTCTGCGACCGGGATCGTGACGTCGACGTGCGGCTCGGCCGCCCGGACGTCGCGGAACACGGCACATGACGTGGAGACGCGTCAGTGTCGGGGGATGACGGTCTCCCGGTCCGCTTGAGACGGGACGGCGTCCCGGAGCAGTCCCGGGACGCCGCGCCGCGCATCGGCCACGGCTCGGCCGGCGTCGACGGCCTCCACGGCGGCCTCCCGGAACGCGTCTCCACCATGAATGAGCGGTGCCCCAGGATGTCCTGGGGCACCAGATCGGTGGCGCTGTCGATGTGGTGGTCGCGTCAGAGGTCGAACCGGCCGGCCTTGACGGCGTTGACGAAGGTGCTCCAGTCGGCCGGGGTCACCGCCAGGATGGGCGAGTCCGCGCCGAGCTTGGAATCCCGGACGCCGACGACGCCAGGGGCGACCGCGACCTCCACGCAGTTCCCGCCGTTAGCGCCGCTGTAGCTGCTCTTGCGGAAGGTCGCGTCGGCGAAGGTCCCCTTCATGTTGTCGGACACGACGAACGTCCTTTCAGGATGTCGCTGATGAACTCTCGTGACGTGGGCCGATCCAAGGCCCGCCGATCGAGGTCCCGCCACATGTGCTGGTAGCCGCGAACCTCGTCGGGCTTGTACATGTAGAACGCCGCGGTGAGGGTGTCCACGTAAGCCAGTGGCGGCTCGATGGGCGCACCGGTGTAGGGATCCGCGGGGAAGTCCAGGATCGAGAATGAGCCGCATGTTGCCATGCCGCCGTGAATGCCGGCGCTGAACGGCAGGACCCGCACGTTGATGCGGGGACGGTCTTCCAGCAGGCGTTGTAGCTGCTCGTGGGCCATCTCGTCGGAGACGTCGAGCCGGCGGAGCGCCGCCTCGCAAATGATCACCTCATAGCTCGGTGGCGTCGGACGGCTCAGGAGCGCCTGTCGCTTCATGCGGGTGTTCACCATGCGCTGGATTCGGTCCTCGTTGAAGTAGCCGGCGGCCGTCCTGGTGATCCGCTCGGCGTACCGCCTGGTAAAACTCTGCTCCGTACGAGGGCTTGATGGAAGCTTTTCTACAGCGTTCGATTAATCAAGACACGCCTGAGGAGGGCGGTGCCCCAGGCAGGCCCGGGGCACCGCGTGGTTTCGGTGTGCTGGTCGCGTCAGAGGTCGAACTGGCCAGCCTTGACGGCGCTGACGAAGGCGCTCCAGTCGGCCGGGGTGACCGCCAGGATGGGCGAGTCCTCACCCAGCTTGGAGTCCCGGACGCCGACGACACCGGGAGCGATCCCGACCTCGACGCAGGCGCCGCCGTTATTGCTGTAGCTGGACTTGCGCCAGTTGATGAACCGACTCACTTTTGGAGTCCTTTCAAGGTATCGGCGATCTTTTCCATTGAGCCGGGCTGGCCCAGAGCCCGACGTTCAAGGTCGTCCCAGACGAGCCGAAAGGCGCTCACCTCCTCGTGCTTGCTCATGTAGAACGCTCCGGTGAGCGTTTCTACATAGGCCAGTGGTGGCTCTAGGGGCTCCCCCGTTGTCGGATCGTCGGGGAAGTCGAGGATGTGGAACGGGCCACCAGCCGCGAGCCCGCCATGCGCTCCAGCGTCGAACGGAAGGACGCGGAGGATAACGTTCGCCCGTTCACTGACCTTTAACAGGTGCTCTAGCTGCTCGGCCATCACCGCGTCGTCGCCGACCTTACGGTGAAGGACAGCCTCGTTGAGGATCACGTGGAGCTGGGGCGCCCGCGGCTGGGTGAGCAGTGATTGGCGACTCATACGAATGTTGACCCGCTCCTCGACGTCCTTTTCGTCGAGGTAGCCCTCGGGAGTACGGGTCACCTGCTCGGCGTAGGCCCGGGTCTGTAGCAGACCGGGTACAAGCTCAGTCTCGTACAGGCGGATGCGCTCGGCTGAGGTCTCAAGCGTTACATAGAACCGAAACCATGAGGGCAGCACGCTTTCGGTGTAGTCGTGCCACCACGACTTCCGGTTCCCGTTCCGGGTCTCCGCCGCCAAGCCGAGGATGAGCTGGGTGTCCTCTTCGCTGGCGTTGTAGAGCTTGAGCATCGCCTTCAGGTCGCTTTGGCGGTAGCGGACGCTCTCTACCCCGTCTTCCATCCGGCCGATGGTGGCTCGCGCCCGCTCGATGGCTTCGGCGACCTGCTCTTGGGTGAGACCTGCCGCGACACGCAAGGCGGCGAGCCGGCGGCCGAGCTGCCGACGGATCAATGGAGACGAGCTGGGGCCATGGGGCATCCGCCACCTCCTCGACAAGTTTGGGCGATTGCTCCGTCCAAATTAAACAGCCATCGCGTCTGCGACACAAGTTGACGCATAGTGTCGAACAGCCATGAAGTCACCTCGTTCCTGAAACGTTGCTCCATAGCATTGACTTTTGGGCGGTTTAACGGTGAACTGCTCCTACACAAGACGCGAGCGCCTGCAGACTGGCGCGGTGGTTGGTTGACCTCTATGGCCTCGGCCTGGTGGCCAGGCAGTGGGAATGGTGGTCCTGGCCGCCGCGCCTGACCAACCGGGTGTGCGGCGGCCACGTGCCGCTCCGGCCCCCACGGGTGTGGGTGGCCGCCGCACCTGCCACACACGGGAGGCGAGGGTGGCATGGCGACGTGGCCTGGCGACAGGACGCCTCACGACACACGCGGTGATGTGGAAGGCGGCCACATTCGTGGTGGCGGCGGTGATCGGGCTGCTGATGACAGTGATCACGCGCGGCTAGACCTGGATCTGATCGACACCGGGATCGTCGACTGGGTGTTCGACACCTCCCGCCCCGACCTAGAAGGGCTGGGCACCACCGACCGCGACAGGTTCGCCCGCATCCTGCTGCACCCCTGCCCCACCTGCCACGCCCCACCCGGCCAACGCTGCGTCCGACGCGGCTCCGGTGAGGAGATCCCGCGCATGGACGACCAACACCAAGCCCGCCGCTACGCCATCACCTCTCTCGCCACCCCACCCCCAGCCCACTCCAACCACACCCACACCTAGCCCCAGCTGCAAGACCCGCGCCCAGGGTCGGCCCCTTCTCACACTCGCCCACCGCCGCACAGCCCTGGCGCGCAACCCGGCGCGGGGCCGGTCGACCTCCTACCTCCTCCGACCGGCCCTCGCGCCACCCACGTCAAAGGTCGTCCGGTCTCGCTGGCCGACGCGCTTCGGGGTGCCGCTCTCCCGCGAGTGAAATCGTCGGACTGCACGCTCTCTCGTGCGGGGCGAAACCGCCTATCGCGTCGGCGGGACGGGTACGGCGAGGCCTTCCGCTCCTGGCTTGGAGGTCGGCTCGTCGACGCCGGCGCGACGTAGCAGGTCGAGCCCGAGCCGCGCTCGGCGCACCCGCTCGCGGGTCAAGGCGACCGTCGTGGTCTCCAGGTGGGTGCCGGCCGGGTAGACGTCTGGCGCGTTCCGCAGACCGAACTTGATGTAGACGGGCGCGGCCACCTCGATGAGCTGCGGCAGCTCGTGGTGACGGAGGAAGCCGCCGAGGTTGTCGGGAGCCTCGACGTAGACGTCGAGCGGGATGTCGACGGCGGCGCGGATGGCGGCGATCTGCGCGAGGCTCAGGTCGGTGGCCACGTTGAGCGTGTTCGCGCCGAGGTCTTCCAGCAGTCGGGCCGTGGCGGCGTTGGTGATCGGCAGCATGACCGACACCTTGGCCTGCATGTCCTCCGGGAGGTGGCCTTGAGCGCGGAGCTTGCCGAACGCCGCGAGGACGCCGATGTCGGAGATGAGGACGCTGCGGATGCCCCGCTCGGCGGCCCGCAGGCAGTCGTCGAGCACGGCGGCGACTTGCTGCTGGCCGTGCGCGGTGGCGGCGAAACCGCCTCCCGCGCTGGAGCGGGCGGTCGCGGAGGTGCCCCACCCAGCGCACGGGCGGGCGAAGAGGCTGATCTCCACGCCGGCGAGCGCGGCTCGCTCGACCATGGCGTCGATCTCGTCGTCGGTCAGCAGGAAGACGCCGCTGCCCTGAGAGATGCGCCGGACCGGGACGTCGAGCCGCTCGGCCTCCTCGAGCGCGGCGTCGAGGCACCGGGGCCCCTCGGTGCTGGGGATCTCGATGCGGTAGCGGACCCCGTCGGGGAAGCGCTTGGCGGACGCCGGCAGCTCGCCGAGATCGCGAGCGGGAAGGTCCAGCTGCTCGAGAAGTCGCGATCCAGGTGTCGAAGGGGTGGTTGCGCCAGCCACGGATGGACCCTCCCACAAAGGCTCGTACGGTGTCCCGTCCCTGTCCGCGGCAGGCCGGTCTCGACTCTGCGGCCCAGGCTGCCGCGGACGGCGTGCCAGGTGCGGTGGCCTGGCGTGTGCGGTATACCGAACAACATTCGTATACTCGGACATCGTGACGGCCCGGTCACGGGCCCGTCAAGCTCGCACCGAAGGAGGGCGCATGGGGCGGTCCGTACCTGCGGTCACGCGAGCCCTCGACATCCTCGAGCTCTTCACGACGGCCGAAGAGCTGTCCATCCCGGAGATCCACGCGCGTCTGGGGCTGCCGCGGACCTCGGTGCACGAGCTCGTCGGCACTCTCGTGGCCCGGTCGTACCTCGCGCCGTCGCCAGATCATCCGCACCGCTACCGACTGGGCGTCGGGGTGTTCCAGCTCGGTGCGGCCTACGCCGAGCGCCTCGACCTCGCGCGCGAGGGGCAGGTCGTCGCGGCGGAGGTGGCCGCGGCCTGCGACGAGACCGTCCACGTGGCCGTCCTCGACGGTCGGGACGTCGTCTACATCGCCAAGGTCGACAGCACCCACCCGGTCCGCATGGTCTCGGCGGTGGGACGTCGACTCCCCGCGCACTGCACCGCCGTCGGTCTCATGCTGCTCGCCAGCCTCGACCCGGAGACGCTCAACGCCCGGTTCCCGCTCGACCAGCCCTTGCCCGCGCTGACGCCGCGCAGCCTCACCTCGCCGGTACGGCTGCGGGAACGGCTGACGCGCATCCGCGCGAAGGGCCTGGCCGAGGAGTACTGCGAGTCCAACGACGCCGTCGCGTGCGTCGCGGCCCCGGTGAGAGACCGCGGCGACCGCGTCGTGGCGGCCATGAGCATCTCGGTCCCGACCGTACGTTGGTCGCCCGAACGGCGGGACGAGCTGGGGCGGCTCGTCGCCGACGGCGCGGCCAGGCTGTCCAAGCGGCTAGGTCACCCTGGTTAACGGACGGGCCCTGGTGAGCGACCAGACCCGTCGAGGGTGAGAGGTGTGCTGGCGCGCGGGAAGCGGGTCAGCGTGCGGGGAATCGTGTCAGGGAACCCATCCGCGGGAACTGTGCGGGGGACCGTGTGGGGGAATCGTGCGAGAAATCGTGCGGGAAATGGTGTGGCTCGTGGTCGGGACGTGACGCCCTAGTAGTACGACCAGTCGAAGCAGGCCGCGGGCGTGTACCCCGTCCTGCCCGAGACCGTGACCCGGTAGTACGTCGAGCCGCCACCGCAGACGGTGTACGTCGCGCCGCTCGTTCGTCCGCACTGACCGCCGTAGCTGTAGCTCGTGATCGAGCCGATCGTCGCGCTCGACGTGTCGGGCTGCTCGTACACGGCGACGCTGCCGCCGAGGGAGTCGATCCGGCAGCCGATACCCGCCTGCGCGGGCGCGGCGGTCGCGACAAGCGTCAGCGCGGAAGCGACCAGGCCCAACGCACTCGCGGCGGCACCCACCTTGCGAGTCTTCACCGTGATACCTCCCGTGATCGGTGATCTTTCGCTCAGAGTACTCGCCCGCCCATCCCCTGTCCGTCCACGCCGAGAACGGCCACGCGAGAACAGACACGCGAGAACGGGCACGCGAGAACAGACACCCGAGCACAGGCATGCCGAGAACGGTCACGCGTCGGGTGTCACCCATGGCCGAGACTGTGTGAACGTCGAGCCCGACACCGGCCGCCGTGCGCTCCTCCGGCCGTTCGAGCTCCCGCTGTCGACGTGGTAACGGTGAATCTGCGGTGACCAACGTCGCGCGACCGGTCATCTGTCTGGAACACTGAGCGCCGACCAGGGATACATCTGATGACTGCGGAGGTGGTCCCGTGGAGATCGTCCGTTACGCCGACCGAGTCGATCGGGTCGTCCGGGTCGGCGTTCGCCAGGCCGGCCGGGTGGCCCCGCTCGTTGACGTCGGCGGGATCTGCGAGCTGTTGAGGCTGCCCCGCAAGGAGGTCCGCGACCTGGTCGACGCCGCCGGGGCGCGGGCCGCCTCGGACTCGACCGGAGTGCGTGCGGAGTCCGAGGTCCTTCTCCTGCCGCCTGTCGACGGACGGACCGAGGTGTGGGCCTCGGGCGTCACCTACGAGCGTTCCAAGGTGGCGCGGGTCGAGGAGAGCACCGAGAAGTCGGTCTACGAGAAGGTCTACGACGCCCAGCGGCCCGAGCTCTTCATGAAGGCGGTCGCGTGGCGGGTGGTGACCCACGGGGAGCCGGTCGGCATCCGAGCGGACTCCGGGCTCGACGTTCCCGAGCCAGAGCTGGGTGTCGTCGTCAACCGGGCAGGCGAGATCGTCGGCTTCGTCGTCTGCAACGACATGAGCTCCCGCGTCATCGAGGGGGAGAACCCTCTCTACCTTCCGCAGGCGAAGATCTACGCCGGTAGCTGCGCCATCTCCGCGGGCATCCGCCCCGCCTGGGAGGTGCCCGACCCCACCGCCCTGGACATCACGCTCACCGTCGTCCGAGACGGTGCTCCCGCCTGGCAAGGCTCGACGTCGACCGCGCGGATGAAGCGTTCGCTGGAGGAGCTGGTGAGCTACCTGTTCGCGGGCGAGGCCTTCCCGGAAGGGGTCGTGCTCGCCACCGGCACCGGCATCATCCCCGAGATGTCGTTCACGCTCGCGGCCGGTGACCGGGTCGACATCACCATCAGCGACGTCGGTGCCCTGTCCAATCCCGTCGTGGTCGGCAAGGAGCCGCTGGCCTGGCTCGTCGACGCGATCAGCGATCCGTTCGTTCGGGAGGCTGTGCGATGACCGTATCCCCTACCACCGTCGAACCCACGACGTCGGAACAGCTGGAGGCCATCCTCGCGGCCGCGGCCGCGGCCAGCGAACCGCTCGGCTCATTGCTGCCGAACGAGCGGGCTCCGTTGCTGCGCGCGGTCGCCGACGCGCTCGACGCCGCGGCCGACGAGCTCGTCCCGTTGGCCATGGAGGAGTCCCACCTGCCCGAGGGGCGACTGCGGGGGGAGCTGACCCGGACGACGTTCCAGCTGCGGCTCTTCGCCGAGGTGCTGGAGGAGGGGTCGTACCTGGAGGCGACCATCGACACCGCTGACCCCGACTGGGGTATGGGTCCTCGCCCTGACGTGCGCCGGATGCTCGTGCCGCTCGGCCCCACCCTGGTCTACGCGGCCAGCAACTTCCCGTTCGCGTTCAGCGTGGCCGGCGGTGACACCGCCTCGGCCCTCGCCGCCGGATGCCCGGTCATCGTCAAGGCCCACTCCGGCCACCCGCGCCTGTCCGCCCGCACCGGGACCATCGTCAAGGACGCGTTGGCGCAAGCCGGCGCGCCGCACGGCACGTTCGACGTGATCTTCGGCTCCGACCAGGGCGTCCAGGCGCTGCGCGACCCCAGGATCAAGGCCGGCTCGTTCACGGGGTCGATCCCCGGTGGTCGCGCGCTCTTCGACATCGCCTCCGGTCGACCCGATCCGATCCCGTTCTACGGCGAGCTGGGCAGCCTCAACCCGGTCTTCGTCTTCCCCGGGGCCGCGAAGGCCCGGCCGGACGAGATCGCGACCGGCTTCTGCGGGTCGTTCACCTTGGGCGTGGGACAGTTCTGCACCAAGCCGGGTCTGCTGTTCGTGCCCGTGGGCAGCGCGATCGTCGACGCCGTCGTGGCGGCCGCACGCGACATCGGGCCGGCCCCGCTGCTGAACGACCGGATCGCTCGCGGCTACGAGCAGGGTCTGCGTCGGCTCGTCGAGGTCGAGGGCGTGCAGGTGGTGCTCCACGCCGACCCGGTCCGGGACCTCGCGGTGGCTCCGACGCTGGTGAAGACGACCGTGCCCAACCTGCTGGAGCACAAGGACGAGCTGCTCGAGGAGTGCTTCGGTCCCGCGTCGATCATCGTGGAGTACGCGGACCTGGACGAGCTCACCCGGGCGGCCGAGGCCTTCGGCGGCAACCTCACCGCGACCGTCCACGCGGAGGAGTCGGAGACCGACGTCGTCGCGCCGCTGCTCACGCTGCTGCGGGAGCGGGCCGGACGGCTGCTGTGGAACGGCTGGCCGACGGGTGTCTCGGTGACGTACGCCATGCACCACGGCGGGCCGTGGCCGGCGACCACGGCGTCCATCCACACGTCGGTGGGAACCACCGCGATCCGACGCTTCCTGCGGCCGGTGTGCTACCAGCAGATGCCGGCGGCCCTGCTGCCGGTGCCGTTGCGGGACGAGAACGTCCTCGGGATCCCGCGGCGTGTCAATGGCGTCCTGACGAAGGACGACGTACGCCACTGACGGATGCCCACGGTTCGGCCCGGCGCGGGGATCGCGCCGGGCCGACCCTTGTCGTGGGCAGCGACGTGGACGGCAGCGGGGAAGCCTAGAAGAGCTTCTGCCCCTCCTCGACGATGGTGATGACGCCGAGGACGCCGTAGAACAGCACGGCCAGGGCGATGACCACGGTGCGGAACCGTGGGATCCGGATCGGTGTCGGCAAGGCTCGCTTGTTCATGATGATGAGCAGGACGCCGTAGATCGCCATCATGACGCCGCTCACGCACGAGGAGATGACGAGCAGGACCAGGGGCTGGTCCACGCCGAGCAGGAGCACGAGGACGCCGAACGCGACGAGGCCCCACACCAGCCAGAAGTAGATGCGGCTCTCGGAGATCCCAGACCCGCGCAGGTAGACCGTGGCGAGCAGGTCGGCGGCGAGCCGGCTCGTGTAGTCGATGATGCCCATCGCGGCCGCGAACAGGCTGTAGGCGCCGATCACCCAGAACAGGTAGCCGAACCACGACCCGACCTGGGACATCAGGACGTTGCCCTCGACCTGGAGGAAGCCGATGTCGCGGGTGAGTCCTCCCCGGCCGTAGACCGTCGAGTAGGCCAGCATCGACATGAAGCCGATGGTGAGCACGGTGATGAGCACGAACGTCAGAGCCTGCTCGATGTTGGCGAACCGCCACCATGCCCGCCAGCGGCGGAGGTTCGCCGGGGTCGGTGCGAAGACGAAGTCCGTCGAGGGCGCCGCCTCCTCCTGCCCGGTGACCGGACTGACCAGGCGCGGGACGTACGCCCCCATGCCGAACCGCTTGTCGCGGATCCAGTTGCTCTGGCACAGGTTCTGCCCCCCACCGGCCCCGGCGTAGGCGATCGCGCCGAGCATGAGCGAGTACTCCAGCGTGGAGGGGAACTGTCCGACGTGCGTGACCGCCTGGCCGAGACCGCGCCAGGCGTCGCCGCTGATGGCGAACGCGATGGCGACGGCCACGAACAGCAGGATCATGGCCACCTTGAGGAAGATGACGCGTTCGAGAGCGTTGTAGACCACCGGGGCGAGCGTGAGCACCGCCCCGCAGACCACCAGGATCCCGATGGCGATGACCCGGACGTCGCCGCCGACGATGTACGTCATCAGCGAGGCCGAGCTGGTGGCCCAACCCGGCCACAAGTTGGCGAAGTAGGTCATGACGGCGAAGACCAGCCCCCAGTGCTTCCACAGGCGGCTGAACCCGGTGAGGGCGGTCTCGCCCGTGGCGAGCGTGTAGCGCTCGATCTCCATATTGAGGAACCACTGGGTGGTGACGCCGATCACCGCGCCCCACAGGAACACCAGGCCCACCTGCGTGGCGATGTAGGGCCACAAGATGAACTCGCCGGAGGCGAGGCCGACACCGGCGCCGACCAGGCCGGGGCCGATGATGCGCCAGGTGTTCGTCGGCGCGGCGGGGAGGTCGCGGATCGCGACACCTGGCAGGTACCTGGTGGAGAGCGTGGGCGTGAAGGTCGTCCGCGCCGCATCGACGGGAGTGGAATCGCGGTGTGCGGGATCGGCCGGACCAGGCTTGGCGGGGTCTCGCTCGATCGCCATGCGCGCTCCTTCCCGCTGCCGTACCCGAGGCGGCCCAGCCGCCCCATGGGAACGCAGCCGCCCCGTGGTGACGCAGCCGCCCCGTGGTGACGCAGCCGCGCGGTGGCGAGGCCGGGTCCCGCTACGCCGCGGATCGGCGACGCCTCGATCAGTGAAATCCCGCCGATACACGCGGTCAAGATGTTCGAAACATCGAGACCAGCCCGGTCAGGGGCGGCTCTACACTCAGAGGCCGTCGCATGGCTCGGAGCACGGCTCGGGGCCACAGGGTCGTCGCCGTGCCCTCCGACAAGGGCTCGTCCAGGCCTGTCTGGCCCGTCCGACAAAGGAGACGCTCGTGGGTTTGCAGGAAGCGATCAACGCCTGCCCAGCGGTGGCGATCCTGCGGTCGTCATCCGCGGCCCGGTTCGCCGACGTCAGTGACGTGCTCGTCGAGCAGGGCATCCGCGCGGTGGAGTTCACCTTCACTGCTCCGAACGTCGCTGACGCGATCCGCAAGTACGCCGCTCGCAAGCCCGCTGACGTCGCGCTCGGCGCCGGCACGGTGACCACGGTGGAGCAGGCTCGCCAGGCGGTGGACGCGGGTGCGACATACCTGATCTCCCCCTCGTTGAACGTGGACGTGATCGAGGAGGGGGCGCGCCTCGGAGTGCCGGTTCTGCCCGGCGCCCTCACCCCGAGCGAGATCCTCACCGCGTGGCGGGCTGGCGCGGCGATGGTGAAGGTCTTCCCGGCCTCGGCGGTGGGTGGCCCGAGCTACGTCAAGGCCATCCGGGGACCGCTGCCGGACATCCCCCTCGTGCCGACCGGCGGGGTCAGCGTCGACGACGCTGAGTTCTACCTCGTGGCCGGCGCCACCGCCGTCGGCGTGGGGAGCCCGCTCATCGGCGACGCCTGCCAGTCCGACGGCGACCTCGACGCGCTCGCGGAGCGGGCGCGCCGGCTGGTCGCGAACGTGACGAGGCGGGGGAGACGTCGATGAGCGGTGACGCCTCGCCTGACGACCGCACCAACGACCAGGGCGGCACCCGGGTCGACCTCGTGACGCTCGGCGAGACGATGGGGCTGGTCGCGGCCACCGATACCGGCTCGTTCACGGTCGGCGCCCCCGCGCGCGTCTCCTTCGGCGGAGCCGAGACGAACGTCGCCATCGGGGTGAGCCGGCTCGGCCACCGCGCGGCCTGGATCGGACGACTCGGTGATGACCCGCTCGGTCTGCTCATCGCGTCCGCCCTGCGCGGTGAGGGCGTGGACGTGTCCCGGGTGACGTTCGAGACCGAGGTGCCGACCGGGCTGATGCTGCGCGAGCGCCGCACCGCCGATCGGGTCCGGGTGAGCTACTACCGACGTGGTCTGGCTGGCTCGCGACTGGCGCCGGACGACGTCGACCCGGAGCTCGTTCGCGCCGCCCGCCTCCTCCACGTCTCCGGCATCACGCCGGCGCTCTCGCCGTCCGCGCGTGCGGCCGTCCACCGAGCAGTGGAGATCGCCCGGGATGCCGGGGTCTTGGTGTCGTTCGACCTCAACTACCGCGCGGCGCTGTGGTCGCCCGCGGAGGCCGGCGCCGAGCTGGCGACGCTGGTCGAGCGGGCAGACCTGGTCTTCGCCGGCGAGGACGAGGCCGCGCTCGTGGTCGGCGAGGGATCCGTGGCGCACCTGGCCAAGGGGCTGGCCAGCCGGGGTCCCACCCAGGTGGTGATCAAGCGGGGCGGCGACGGAGCGTACGCGCTGATCGACGGGGAGGTCGTGACGTCGCCGGCCCTGCCGGTCACCCTGGTCGATCCGGTGGGAGCGGGCGACGCCTTCGTCGCGGGCTACCTGTCGGCGCTGCTCGACGGGCTCTCGCCCGCAGACCGTCTGCGCCGTGGCAACGTCTGCGGCGCGTTCTCAGTGTCGGTGTCCGGCGACTGGGAGGGCCTGCCGCGTCGTCGAGAGCTGGCCACCCTCGACAGCGCCGAGAACGTCGCCCGCTGAGCCCCTGCGTCAGCTCGCGGGCGGCGCCGAGGCGGTCGCCGAGGGCACCGCGGTCGGCGGCGGCGACGTCGCTGGGTCTCGGGCCCTCGCCAACAGGAGCGCCACGTCGTCGTCGTAGCCGGTGGGCGGCCGGAGGTCGTCGATCACCTGGTCACAGACCCCCTCGAGGGTGCCGGAGGCCCGGGCGAGGGAGTCCACCAGCTCGTCGATCCCACTGTCGACGTCACGTTGCCGGTGCTCCACCAGTCCGTCGGTGTAGAAGACCACCATGGTGTTGGCGGGGACGGCGACGACGTGCTCGGGCGCCGCGCAGCGCGCCACGCCCAGCGGGAGACCGGACTCGTGGTCGAGGCGGCGTGCCCTCCCGCGGGCGTCCACGATGAGCAGCGGCATGTGCCCCGCCGACGCGTAGGTGAGCGTCCCGCGCAGGCTGTCGAAGAGGGCGTAGACGCACGTGACGATCTGCGCCTCACCGAGGTCGGCCACCACCCCGTCGAGGAGCTCCAGGATCTCCTTGGGAGGCAGGTCCTGCCGCGCGTAGGCGCGCACGGCGGTGCGGACCTGGCCCATGAGGGTGGCGGCGCGCAGCCCGCGCCCCATGACGTCGCCGATGACGAGCGCCGTCCGGCCGGAGGAGACGGGAATCACGTCGTACCAGTCACCCCCGACCTCGGCCTCCTCCGCACCCGGGAAGTACCGGGTCGCCACCTCCAGCTCGGCGGGTTGGTGTGGCCACGCGGGCAGCAGGCTCCGCTGCAGCGTGAGGGCCGCCCGGCGCTGGCGACGTTCGCTCTCCTGCAGGTTGCGGGCGAGGCGCCGCTCGGCGTCGAAGAGACGGGCGTTCTCGATGCTTTGCGCGGCGCGGGTGGCGACCTGCTCGAGGACCGGGAGGTCCTCGGCCGGGTCGAGCTCGTGCCCGTGGGCGACACCGGGTCCCAGCAAGGTGAGGACGCCGATGACTCGTCCTCGCGTGATGAGCGGCACGGCGACGAAGCCGCGTCCCTGCGCCGCCCGGTTGATCAGCTCCGCGGCGCGTGGGTCGTCGTACATCCGCGCCACCTGCGCGGGGTCGGTCACCGCGACGACGCACGGGCGACCGGTCAGCACCGCGCGGATACCTGGGTGGTCCTCTCGTTGGGTGCCGCCCAGGGTCCGCAGCTGCGCCACGAGGTCGTCGCGATCGGACTCGGCGTCGCGGACGTAGACGCGTTCGAGGCGGCGGCCGTCCCACAGGTCGATGAGGCAGACCCGGCCGAACCGCGGGACGACCAGGTCCCCGACGGTCTCCAACGTCATGCCGACGTCGAGGGAGGACGCGAGACGGCTGCTGGCGTGCACGATGAACGCCAGCCGGTCGCGCACGCTCTCCAGCTCCTCCCGCGCGGCGCGCTCGGCACGCAGCAAGGCGGCGCGCTCGTCGGCGGCGCTGGTCTCACTCGACGACCCGGAGGAGGACGGAAGCTCGGAGAACACGACGAGGATCTCGCCGGTCGGTGTTCCGTCCACGTCCCGGAGGCCCCGGGCGCGCAGTGCGCACAGGCGGGTCTGGCCGTCCTTGCGCTGGAGGGGGACGGTGCCCTCCCACCCGCCCTCCCGGCGGATCCGGTGGACGAGCTTGCGCGCTGCCTCTTGATAACTGGGGGCGACGGTCGTGCTGATCGCGTCCGCTCCGAGCACGTCGCCGCTGGGCCAACGCAAGATCGACTCTGCCCCCGTATTCCACACGCTGACGCGGCCCCACGGGTCGACCACCACGACACCACTCGGCACCAGGTCGACGAGCGCCTCGAACCTGGTGTCGACGTCACCTGGCGTGGCGTGGTGACCGTCCCTGCCGCTGTCCCGCTCGGCTGGCCCTGTCACTCTTCGTGCCCCTTCCGTTGCGGAGCATCATCTTGCCTTGTCACGGGCTGTGTCGAGCCCCTGGCCCCGGGAGCGGGGTGCACACGGTCCGGCGAGGTCGTGAAGGACCGGAAGAGTACGCGTCCGGATGCCGCGCTCACGTCATTAAAGTCGGGTCGGACCATCAGTGAAGGCGAAGACGCGAGGAGTGCGTCTTGTTATCGCTCTCCCGTCTCGCCCGGGCCCGTCGTGATGGTGTGCCGCCGTGATGGTGTGCCGCCGTGATGCGCCCCGTGATGCGGGTCCCCGTCCTGGGGCGTCCCCGTCCTGGGTGTCCCCGTCGCGATACCGGTGTCCTCATCGGGTGGCCTCAGTCCCGGGTGAGCGCGCGCAGCGCCGCGTACTTGGTCCGGACTTGGGCCATCCGGGCGGCGTCCTCGGGATCGGGGCGCACCTCGTCCACCGGTCGCGGCAGATCCAGCCCGAGGGCGAGCGCCGCCGCGCCACGCGCACCGACCTCGCGGTCGTCGGCGATGCGGACCGGGCGGTCGAACGTCGCGGCGAAGGCGCGCTGCCACCAGGGCGACGCGTCCACCGCGCCGCCGCCGAGAACGACGTCCAGGGAGGTTCCGAACAGCTTCTCCAACGTGGCGAGCGCGCGTTCGGCCTCGAGCGCCACCCCTTCCATCGTCGCCGCCAAGAACTCGTCGGCGGAGGTGTCGAGCGACAGGCCCGCCACCAGCCCTGAGCCGGGTGGAGCGGTGCCTGGGGGACGACTTCCGGCGTGCAGGGGAACCGCGAGCAGACCGCTGGTGCCTGGTGGGATACCGGGTTCGGCGTCGGGGTCGAGCCGCAGCAGCTGGACCGCCCAGGCGTGGAGGACCCCGCCGCCGGAGAAGGCGATCCCGCTCACCAAACGGTCGGCGTCGACGCGGTAGCGCCAGACGGTAGGAGACGGCGGAGGATGGTCGGAGCTGTGGACGACGCGCAGCGCCGCCGAGGTGCCGACCGTGACCGCCACCGCGTCGGGTCGGGAGCATCCACTCCCGAGGTTGGAGGCCGCGCCGTCACCGACGGCCGGGTACCACAGCGCCTGGCGGAGCGCGGGCCACCGGCGGTGCCAGCGGGGAGCCAGCGCGCGCGGAGTGTCGTCGAGGGCCGGCAACTCGGCCGCGTCCGGGGACAGCCCCGCCAGCTCCAACGCCTCGGTGTCCCAGCACCGACCGCGCAGGTCGAGCATCCCGGCTCCAGACGCCATGGACAGCGATGTCGCGTCGTCGCCGAGCAGGACACCCCGCACGTAGTCGGGCAGCCCGACGAAGCGCACGGCGGAGCTGCCAAGCCGGGCACGAAGCCACGGCACCTTGGCGGTCCAGTACAGCGGGTGGACCCACGCCCCGGTCCGTTCGTGGAAGGCCGCCGGGTCGGCGGGCGCGTGTGTCGGCCGTGCCCTGGTGTCGATCCAGGTGAGGACAGGCGACACGGCGGAGCCGTCGCTCCCCACGGCCAGGACGGAGTGCCACTGGGAGGAGGTGGCGACCAGCTCGACGCCGTCGAGCGCGCCGGCGGCCTGGAGGTCGTCGAGGCAGGCGACGAGGGCCGCGACGTAGGCGTCGGCGTCGAGCTCGCCCGCCCCGTCGTCGGTCTGCCGAAGCTGAATGGGTTGACGAGCCAGCAAGCCGGGGATGGGGCGCGCGGCGGCGTCGCAGACCAGCGCTCGGACGGACGACGAGCCGAGGTCCAGCGCGAGGACGCGCCTGCCCTCCTGAGCCGAGGCCTTCACCGACCCGGCTCCCCGGACAGGGCGGTGAGGAACGAGCTGGCCCACCGGTCGACGTCGTGCTCGACGAGGTGCCGCCGCATCGCGCGCATCTTCCGAGTCGCTTCCCGCGGCTCCATCCGCAGCGCCTGGAGCATCGTCTGCTTCAAACCGTCGACATCGTAGGGGTTGACCAGGAGAGCCTGTCGAAACTCGTCGGCCGCGCCAGCGAACTCGCTGAGGATCAGGACACCCGTGTGGTCGTACCGGCAGGCGATGTACTCCTTGGCGACGAGGTTCATCCCGTCCCGCAGCGGCGTCACCACCATGACGTCGGCAGCCCGGTAGAGGGCGGCCAGCTCGGTGCGTTCGTGCGAGTGGTGCAGGTAGGTGACGGCCGGGCGGCCGATGCGGCCGTGGGTGCCGTTGACCCGACCGACGGCGAGCTCGACCTCGTCACGCAGCAGCTGGTACTGCTCGACGCGTTCCCGGCTCGGTGTCGCGACCTGGATGAAGGTGGCCTCGTCGGGAGTGAGGAGGCCTTCGTTCAGCAGCTCGGCGAAAGCGTGGATGCGCTCGGCGATGCCCTTGGTGTAGTCGAGCCGGTCGATACCGAGCAGGATCTTCGAGGGGGCGCCGATCTCCTCCCGGATCTCCCACGCGCGTCGTTCCGTCTCCGGGCGACGCGCGATCTCCTCCAGCTCGCCCACATCGATGGAGATCGGGAACGACCGGGCGCGCACGACGCGGCCGTCGGGCAGGAAGATCTGGTCGCGCTGGGTCTGGTAGCCGAGGAGGCGCCGGGTCAGCCGTAGGAAGTTCGACGCCGCGCCAGGCCGCTGGAAGCCCACCAGGTCGGCGCCCAGAAGTCCGCGCAGCACCTGCTGTCGCCACGGCAGCCGGGCGAACAGCTCCACCGGTGGGAAGGGGATGTGCAAGAAGAAGCCGATGCGCAGGTCCGGCCGCAGCGCCCGCAGCATCTCGGGCACGAGCTGCAGCTGGTAGTCGTGCACCCACACGACGGCGCCTCGCGCCGCGACACGCGCGGCGGCGTCGGCGAACCGATGGTTGACGCGGACGTAGGCGTCCCACCAGTCCCGCCGGTAGACCGGCGGCGCGATGACGTCGTGGTACAGGGGCCAGAGCGTGGCGTTGGAGAAACCCTCGTAGTAGTCCTCGACCTCCTCCGCGGACAGCGGGACGGAGACCAGATGCATCCCGGCCTCGTCGAAAGGCTCGGGCGCGGTTCCTGGAGCGCCGGCCCAGCCGATCCACGCTCCCTTGTTCGCTCGCATGACCGGCTCGAGCGCCGTCACCAGCCCGCCAGGGCTGCGGCGCCAGCGGATGCTCCCGTCGGGGTTCTCGACGCGGTCGACGGGAAGGCGGTTGGCGACGACGACGAAGGACGACCCTGCCCTCCTGGCAGGGTCGAACGAAGCGGCTCGCTCGGTGGCCTGGGAGGGCGGCACCTGCGTCGTATCGGCCTGGCCGGTCGTGGACCGGTCGGTGTCGGACCGGCCGTCGTCGGCTTGGGCGGCCGGAGATACGGCGGACATGATGACTCCCTTGGTCAGTGCCAACGGATCCCTTCGACCTTACGTGGGCGGGCTTACGTGCTCGGGAAAGGTTCCGTTGACACGGTGTCGTGATCGGGGTAGTGGACGCCGACCTGCCGGCGAACCTCGTCGAGCACCTCCATGACGGTCACGCTGTCGTTCCACGAGACGAGCGGGCTCTCCAGCACGCCCTCGCGCAGGCAGCGCGCCACCTCGGCGGCCTCGTGGGCGTAGCCGACTCCGATGAGCTCCACCGTGTGTTCCTCGACGTCTCTCCCGGGACGGTGGATGAGGAGGCGGTTCGTGTCGTGGAAGCTGCGTGGCAGCTCGATCCACCCCTCGGTTCCGGAGACGGTCGCGTTGTTGGGCAGGGCGCTGGTGAGCGAGCCACTGAGGCTGGCGATGGCGCCGCTGTCGTAGCTGAGTGCGATCGAGACCGAGCCGTCCACGCCGGTTGGCGCGAGTGTTCCTGCCGCCTTGACACGGCCGGGCGCGCCCAGCAGGTGGTAGGCCAGGCTGACGGGATAGACGCCGACGTCGAGGAGGGCGCCGCCCGCGAGCGCGGGGGAGAACAATCGGTCCTCGGGGCGATACGCCGCGACGAAGCCGAGGCTCGCCTGCACCGCGCGTGGCTCGCCGATGACGCCCGCGCGGACGAGATCCCGCAGCCGCAGGTGGAGCGGGTTGCACCGCATCCACATCGCCTCCATGAGGAAGACCTTGCGGTCGCGGGCGAGCTCGACGAGCTCACGTGCCTGGGCGGCGGTGACGGTGAACGCCTTCTCGCACAACACCGCCTTGCCGGCCTCCAGGGCCTGGCGGCTCGTCGCGTAGTGGTCGGAGTGCGGGGTGGCGACGTAGACCACGTCGACGTCGGGATGCTCGAGCACCTGCGCGTAGGACCCGAATGCGTGGCGGATGCCGTGCTCATCGGCGAACGCTTTCGCCCGGTCGAGGCTGCGGGACCCGACCGCCACGACCTCGTGGTCGGGCAGGAGCGCGAGGTCGCGGGCGAACTGGCCGGCGATGTTCCCCGTGGCGATGATCCCCCAGCGGATCCGTGAGCGCATGCGGCTCCTTTCCGTTCGACCTGGTCCTTCCCGTCCCATGACGCTATCCGGGCAGTCGGTGGCGAACGGGCGGGCGGTCGTGAAGTGATCCGAACCGTCCGGTACCGGCCCTGGAGCGACACCAGCGATGGCGGGATACCGGTTGGACGCCCAGGTATATAACCGGCTATCTTTTGTCACCGGTTACGGGTTGGCTGACGTGGCCGACCGCCAGGTCTTGACCAGCGATGACGCCGAGATGTGGAGGTCCTCATGCCAGCGATCGGCAGGTTCGGGGAGGTCGCGATCGACTGCCCGGACCCGTGGGCGCTCGCGAACTTCTACCGCGAGCTCGTCGGCGGTGAGCCCGAAGGCGACGACGAGTGGGTGACCTTGCGGAGCGTGCCCTTGGCCTTCCAGCGGGCGGACGAGTGGGCTCCGCCGATCTGGCCTGGGGCGGAGCGTCCCCAGCAGGCGCACATCGACATCTACGTCCCCGACCTCGACGAGGCGGAACGTCGCGTGCTCGAGCTCGGCGCGCGGAAGGCGGAAGTCCAGCCCGGCAAGTCCTTCCGTGTCTTCCTCGACCCGGCGGGGCACCCGTTCTGCCTGTGCCGCGAGTAGGTCACACCGCGAGGGTGGCGAGGAGGGCCCGGGCTGGCCGTCACAGTGCGCCGCGAGTCGCCGGGGGCAGCGGTCAGCCCGCGGAACGGTAGGTCGGCCAAAGCGTCAGGTCCAGCGCTCGCTCGAAGGCATGTCCCAGCCGGATGAGCGTCGGCTCGCTCCACGCCGTCCCCATGAACGCCAGACCGACGGGCAGGCCGTCGACGAGCCCACAGGGGACGGTGAGCAGCGGGTACCCGGCGACCGCGGCCGGCTGGCTGCACCCTCCGGCGATCAGATCCCCCTTGGTGAGGTCGATCGGCCATGCCGGAGGGTAGGCCGGGGCCACCAGCGCGTCCAGCTCGTGGGCCGCGAGAGCGGCGTCGATGCCTCGCTCGCGACCGAGGAGACGACAGGCCTCCAGCGCCGCGCGGTAGTCCGGGTCGTCCAGGCCACGCGTGCGCAGTGCCGCCTCGAAGCGATCCTGGCCGAAGTACCGCAGCTCCTGCTCGGCGTGTGCCTCGTTGAACGCCACCAGGTCCGCGAGCGTGCGCGGCGAGCCGGGCGTTCGCGTCGCCAGGTAGGCGTCGAGGTAGACCTTGAACTCGGTGGACAGCACCGTGATCTCGGCATCGCTGCGGCTGAGCTCCTCGATGCCGGGCAAGTCCGCGGGGTCGACGATCGTTGCGCCAGAGGCGGCCAGCAGACGAACCGCCTCCTCGGCGGCCGCGTCGGCGGCGTCGCAGTAGCCCCACAGGATTCGCCGAGGAACGCCGATCCGCGCACCGCGCAGTCCGTCGTCCCGGCAGTACGCCGTGTAGTCGCGGGGACGCGACGCGGACGGCTCGGCCAAGACGTTGAGGAGGGCGGCGGCGTCCCAGACCGTTCGGGCGATCGGGCCTGGTGTGTCCTGACTCTTGGCGATCGGGATGACACCGTTTGTCGAAACGAGGCCCACGGTGGGCTTGAGGCCGACCACTCCACACAGCGCCGCGGGACAGACGATGGAGCCGTCAGTCTCCGTGCCCACCGCCAAGGGCGCGAGGCCGGCCGCGACCGCAGCGGCTGAGCCGGAGGATGAGCCGCCGGCCGAGCGGTCGAGCGCGTACGGGTTGACGCACAGGCCGCCGACCGCGCTCCATCCCGACGTCGAGGAGGTGGAGCGGAAGTTCGCCCACTCCGACAGGTTGGTCTTGCCGAGGATGACCGCGCCCGCGTCCCGAAGCCGCCGTACCACGGTGGCGTCGCCGGCGGGCTGGCTGTCGACCAACGCGAGCGAGCCAGCCGTGGTCCCCATGGCACCGACGGTGTCGATGTTGTCTTTGACCAGGACGGGAACACCATGCAGCGGGCCGCGCACGTGCCCTGCCGCGCGTTCGGCGTCGAGCGCCTCCGCCGTCTCCACCGCGTCCGGTGCGACGCTGAGGACGCTGCGCAAGCTCGGTCCCGAGTGGTCGATCTCGGCGATCCGCCGCAGCAGCGTGGTCACCGCGGCCTTCGCGGTCAGCCGGCCGTCGGCGAGGTGTTCCGCGAGGGTCCGGGCGTCCCATGCGGCCACGTCGGCGGTGGACGGCGACGGATCCGGACGTTCGTCGGTCGTGGACACGGGCCCATGGTGCCCCGACGGCGCATCGCGGCCAGCCAGCGGGGCGTCGCGGGTGACACCCCGCTGTGCCGTGAGGCCGGCGTCACCCGCCGCCGTGGGCTGGACGAGAAGGGATGTCGTTCACGTGCCGTACCATGAACGGGCGACACGATCGAGCTGGAGGGAAACGCCTGCGCATGGATGCTGCGAGGGAGTCTGGCCTGAGCGCCGCTTCGGTCTCTGACGTCCCCATGCACGAGGGTGCCCCCACGCGAGACGGTGCCCCTGGGCAGGATGGCGGAGCGGAGCGGGCCGGCGAGCCGCTCTCCGAGCGCGACAGGCAGATCCTCACCTTCGAACGCCAGTGGTGGAAGTACGCCGGCGCGAAGGAACAGGCGATCCGGGACCAGTTCGGCATGTCCGCGACCCGCTACTACCAGGTCCTCAACGCGCTCATCGACCGCGAGGAAGCGTTGGCGTTCGACCCCCTGCTCGTGAAGCGGCTGCGTCGGATGAGGGCCAGCCGCCAACGGGCACGAGCGGCCCGCCGCCTCGGCGGCGACAGGTGAGCCGGCGCGGTTTCGCGTGACGTCGCCCATCGTCGCGTCGGCCCCTCGGGACAGCGTCGAGCGGCGATCGCCATCGCGGTCGGAACTCGAGGGGTGACCCGGCAGCCGCGACAGGACCTGGCACCCGACGAGGGCCGTGCTGTCGCAGAACACAGCAGTCGCGACGCGCCTCCCTGAGACGCTCCCCGTGGTGGACGGGGATGCACGGGAGACGACTCGAAGGGGCCGGCGGCGCGGTCCGGGTTCGCGATCTCGCGTCGCTACCCGGCCCACGCCGGCCTCACCCTGGGTCCGCCATGGCCCTAGCGCCGCCCCCGTTGCCTAGTGCCGCATGGCGGGCGTCTTGTCCGATGCCGCGGCATCCTCGACCGCCTCGTCCTCGGCGGAGGAGTCCTTGGCCGCCGCTGGCTCCTTCGCCGGTGCAGAGGACGTGACGGACGAGTCCGACGACACACCGGACCTCGCCGGCGCGGGGGACCACGACGACGCGGCAGCGATGCCCGCCCGCGCGATGCGCGCTGTGCTCGCCTCGTGTGGCTGTTCCACCACACGAGTGGTCGTGTCCTCCACGGGGACGCCGGTGAGCGCGACGTCTCGACGGTGCCAGCGACGACCGGCGTCCAGCGCGTTGACGACGACCACGCCCGCCACCGGCAGTCCGAGCCGGTGCAGCACACCCACCGCGCGATGGGCGTCGCTCACCCGAGTCCAGTCCGCCCGCAGGACGAGGACGGCGGCGTCGGCGTGCGGTGCCAATGCCGAGACGTCGCCGCTCGTGAGCACACCCGGGCCGGTCAACAGCACGACGTCGCTGCCGGTGGCCGCGGCGGAGATGAGCCGGGCGAACGGGCCGCTGCGGAGAAGCGCTCGACGAATCTCGGGATCCGTCGGCTCCGCCGGCACGACGCGGAGGGCCACCGGAGCCGCAGGCGGGACAGCGTCGTGGGCGGACAAGACCTGCTGGATGGTGTGCTCGGCGCTGGCGGGGAAGTGCCGGGCGAGCGTGGGGTGGTCGAGCTGACCTTCCAGCAAGATGACCTGGTAGTGCTGCTCGGCCAGGCCAAGCGCGAGCAGGGACGCCGCGTAGGCCGCCTCCGTCGCCTGGTCGACGCCCACCACGAGCAGCCGCCGTCCCGAGTGCGCGGTGAGCGGACTGAGCGCGGCCACGCCAGCCCGGACCGCCCGGGCCATCCGGCGACGCTGGAACGCGCGCCGGGCTCCGCGTCGCAGGTGCCGAGCCGGTGCGGGTGGTAGTGCGGCCAGGACGGGAAGACCCAGCTCGGCCTCGATTTGGTCGGCCCACCGCAGCCGGTCGTCGAGGTGGTTGCGCAGCATGACCAGGCCGATGCCGACGAGCAGCCCGAGGAGCCCTCCGAGCGCGTCGTTGAGCATCGGCTTCGGGAGTGCCGGAGTGGTCGGCGGAACAGCCTCGTCGAGCGGTTGGGCGTGGAGCGTGCCCCGGCGACCGAGCGAGCCACCAGCGGCGACCTTCGCGCGCAGGACGTCGGTCGCGATGTTGGCGACCCGGGCGGCCTGCCTTGGGGAGGGAGCGGACGCGGTGAGCGTCACGATCTGGACGCCTGGCTCGTAACTCGCGTCGATCTGCCCCACGACGGCCTCGGAGGGCAGGTGGGCTTGCTCGGCCACCTCGAGCGCGAGCGCGGTGGACTCGGCGAGACGGGCCACCGTCGGCACCATGGCTTGCGAGGAGTTCGGGTCGTAGGCGGGGGCTGCCGAGGGCTGCTGGGCCCGCCCCTCCGGCTCCTCGGACCCGACGGGCACGGGGCGGGTGTAGGCGGAGACCACGACCGATGCTCGCGCCTGATAGACCGGCTCCATCTGTGTCGTGACGGCGTAGGCGCCGGCGACTCCCGCGCACGTCGACACCAGCACGAGGGCGGCCGGCACGCGGGCCGCGCGGAGAGCGGCACCGAGGTTGGCGGCAGTGCTCACTGTGCTTGTCCTTCCTTCTCGTGGGTTCGGTTCATGTGCGCGTCGGCTGGGTCGAGCGCTGGGACCCTTTCCCGCACGGGCTCGTCGACGCCAACGACGGAGGCGCTCGTGATCGCGTGTCGGGGAACCCTCGTGTAAAGCGACGGTTGGCGTGCCTCGACGAGGGCCTGCCAGGTTCGGCACATGCTGTCCGCGACGCGCGACCAGCTGAACAGTCGGGCGCGGGCGACTGCGGTGGCGGACAGCCGATCCGCCAGCGCGGCGTCGTCCCGGACCCTGCGGAGACATGCCGCGAGCGAGCTCGCGTTACCGGCGGAGAAGATGAGTCCAGCCGGGCCGATGACGTAGGGAATCTCGCCCACGTTGCTGCCGACGACGGGCACGCCGCAGGCCATGGCCTCGACGAGGACTCGGCCGAACTGCTCCTTGAGCGGAATGCCTACCCACGGCAGGACATTGCGTTGGACGACCTCCACGGACGGCAGGGTGAGCACGTCCATGCGGTGGATGAGGTCTGGGAGACGTTCGCGCGGGACCCAAGGATGAACCTCGATTCGGCCCGGGCGGCGTCGCGCGGCCTGCTCGATTCGCGACGTCAGGCTCCCCTTGCCGATGAGAAGGAGATCGCAGTCGAGCCGTTCCGCGGCTTCCAGCAGCGTGTCGATCCCCTTGTGCGGCTCGAACAGCCCCACGAATCCCACGGTGAACGGTCGCGGTGGCGGGGGCGACGGTGCCGGCCGAAACGTCTCGGTGTCGACGCCGAGTGGGACGACACACGCCTTGCCTTGGTAGCCCTTGGTCCGCAGCACGTTCAGTGCGGCCGGAGTGATGGGAAAGGCACAGTCGACCGTCTGGTAGGTACGTCGCTCGACGAGCGGAAAGGGGAACGGGAACTGCGTCACCACGTTCTGCGCGGCGTACACCGTGACCGGCGTGTCCGGCCAGTAGCGGCGTCGCATGCGCAGGACCTGGTGGGTGGACAGGTAGGCGGGCTCGCCAATGATGTGGATGACGTCCGGACGTCGGGAGCGCAACGCGTGTCCGCTGCCGGGCCGGAGCATCACGGAGGCCATGTGCCCGGTCAGGTCGGTACCGGGCATCCGCCGCGCCACGTGGAGGTGGAAGTGCGGATGCTCTCCGGCGAGGGCATGGAGGACGCTTCGCGTGTGTGGCGTCATGGTGGCCGCGAGGACGGTGAGCTCCACATCCGGGCGCCGCAGGAGAGCCTTGAACAGGTCCACCCAGTTGTCGGCACGGTTGGCGATGACGCTGATCAGAACGTGCACGTGTTCCCCCTTTCGATGGCGCTGGGCTTGGCCGCCAAGGCGATGCGGGCGACTTCCGCCCAAGCCCGGGCGCGGGCCCGTGCGGTTGTGGAACGGGTCAGCGAGCGTGCTCCGGCGAGCACGATCCCGAGCAGGGCGCGGACCAGCACGGCGAGCCGGACGACCGGATAGCTTCGGCGGCGGTGCCGCACGAAGAAGCGCATCATGCTGCGGTACAGGTGCGGCCAGATGCGCCGTGGGTCATTGGTGCTGGCGCCGCCGATGTGCATGGCCTGCACGCTCGGCAGGTAGACGACCCTGGCGCCACGCTTCCCGGCCTGCAGGCACAGCTCCTCGTCCTCGTAGTACATGAAGTACGCCGCGTCGAGGCCGCCGAGCTCGTGGAGCAGGGAGGTGCGAACCGCCAGACACGCCCCGGACAGCCAGTCGACGTCGATCGGCGCCCCAGGCTCGTGGCGGCAGGCGTCGTAGGTCTGCCGTCTGCGCTTGCCGCAGAGGAGCCGACGCACCGCGACCGGCAGCAGGCTTCCGCCGAACCGACTGACGACCACGCTGACCCAGGACTCGAAGGGGTGAGCGCTCACCCGAGGGCGGCCATCGGGTCCCACCAGACGCGGGCCCGCGATGCCGATGTCGGGATGGTCACGAAGGAGCTTGACCAGGGCTTCCGCCGTTCCCTCCCGCAGCACGCAGTCGGGGTTGACCAGCAGCACCACGTCGGTCGTGACCCCCGCCAAGGCCTGGTTGACGGCGGCGGCGAAGCCCACGTTGTCGGTGTTGGCGACCAGCCAGGTGTCCGGGTACGAGGCGGCGACGAGTGACGTGGTTCCGTCGGTGGACGCGTTGTCGACAACCCTGACGGCGACGCCCGAGGCACGAAGCGCCGCGAGACACTCACCGATGTGGGCGTAGGAGTTGTGTGTGACCACGATGGCGGTCGCGCCCAGCTCAGTGACTGGCTCGTACCGGTGCACCGCTTCTTGCGTGCGCATACCAAACCTCCAGGGGCGGGTGGGGGGTGGGACGCGTCGCGGGCGCCCTGGTGAGCAGCACGAGGGCGGGCAGGAGCCCGAGCTCCCAGTGACCGTCGGTGGGACCCGCGAAGCTCGCGGCGACGACGAAGCCGGCGGCCAAGGCCGCGAAGCTCAAGGAGAGTCCGGCCCGGTCGGTGAGGCCGATCCGAATGGCCACGGCGAGCGGCCAGCACACGGCCATGAGCCCGACGAGCCCGGTGTTGGCGAGGACCGTCACCCAGAACGCGTGGTAGACCGGCCCGACGTCCGTCACGCGATACGGGGGCAGGTAGACGTCCGGGGTGCTTTGACCCAGACCTTCGCCCAGCACAGGGTTCGCCGCGAAGACAGCGAGCCCAGTCGAAGCCTCCGCGCCGCGATAACCCGACGACGTGGTGAGCTTCTGCTCGACAATGTGGGAGCGCTCCTGCACCCCCGTGCTCATCGCCATCCCGCCACCGACGACGAGGACACCGGCCGCAAGGCTGAGCGCGACGCAGCGGCGGACGGAGGGAGCGCCCCGGACGACCATGACAAGCAGTGCGATGCCGAGGGCGAGCCAGATGGAGCGGTATCCGGCAAGCACGACGTCGGCGAGCAAGACCGCGACCGCCACCAGGCAGGCGAGACGTCGTACGCCACGGGTTCGGCAGGAGGCGACGATGAGCGGCGGGACAGCCAGGGCCGACAGCAGGCCCCCGTGCTGTCCAGGGGTCGCGAGGCTGGCGAGGGCGAAGGTGGTGGCCGCGACCACGTAGACGATCCCAGCGGCGCGCAGTGCACGGGAGGTGGTGAACGTCGTGGTGGCCAAGAAGTAGTAGGCGGGGAGAACAGCGAGCTGGTAGGTGCCGACCATGACGTCGTACGGCGCGTGTCGGGTCAGCCCGTACGCGGCGCATGCGACCACGACGACGGCGAGCACGAGCATCGGGGCATCGGCGGGCGTGCGCCGGCTACGGTCGGCGCCGGGCAGGAAGGTTCGCCGGAGCAGGACCGCGAGCCCTCCGGCCGCCAGGATGGCCGCGTGGATGGTGACGATCGCCTGGACGTCGCGCACGCCGACGGCCATGGCCACCAAGGGGCCGCCGACGATGCCGGTCGGCAGCGTCAGCCACGGCCGCAGGACGAAGACGGTCACGCAGACCACACCGCCGACCAAGGCGAGGCCGAGCCCGCGAGGCGCGAGGAGCGTCAGCGTGGCGCCGACGCCCAGGGCGGCGCCAGCGAGCGCCGCGGTCGGCCAGGCGACCCAGGTCCTCACCCCGACCGCCCCCTCTCCGCGGCGAGCAGGCGCCTGACCTGGTCCGCCCGCACCCGCCAGGTGTTCCGTCGGGCTGCCTCCACGCGAGCCGTGGCGGCGGTGGGAGAGGACGCCTCCAACAGCGCCTTCTCGATCGCCTTCTCGAACTCGTGGGGTCCCTGGGCGAGGTGGATGAGGTCCGCGAGGGACCGCAGCGCCGGCAGCGGCGTCGCGACGACTGGCTTGCCGAGCGCGAGGTACTCGTACAGCTTCTTGGGCTGGACGTAGTCGACCAGCGGGCTCAGCCGGTAGGGGATGAGACAGACGTCGGCTCCGCGCAGCACGGCCGGCACGTCGTCGAAGTGGATCCGCCCGGCGAGGTGCACGTTCGGCAAGCCAGCGAGGGGCGCCCGCCCGGCCGGCGTCGAGTCACCACAGAGGACGAACGTCCAGTCCGGCCGCTGTCGGGCAAGAGCCGCGATGAGCTCGGCGTCGAACGCACGGGTGTCGACGCGTCCGGCGTAGCAGAGGCGTGGTGCCGGCAGACTGGCCATCCACATCGCCACCGGACCCTCGGGCGAGAACCGCGTCGGGTCGCAGGCGTTGGGCACGACGATCGGTCGGCGGCGAGCCGGGGGAAGCCTGGCCGGGAGCGCGGGCGAGGAGGCGAGCACCAGGTCGGCGTGGCGAACGGTCGCACGAAGCCCGCGGCGCAGGTGCCAGCGGTTCCACACGCGGGTGAAGGTCCAGTTCAAGTCGACGGCGTCGTAGACCATCAGCTCCGCGCCGAGCCGGCGCACGATGGGTCGGGCGAGCTCGTCGTCCACCCACAGCAGCCGGGTTCCCGGTCGTCGGTCGAGCCATCGGCGCAGCAGCACCGCCGCCACCCACCGGTTCAGCCAGTTCGCTGGCGGAACGTGTCGACTGAACGGCAAGACCGCCGGTGGCGTGGCCCGCCACAGGGAGGGACCCATGCGGCGCACCGTGAAGCGCCACCGGGCCCGCCGACCGGGTGGCTCCACGTAGAGCACCCGATGGTCGCTGGTGAGCTCGCGAGCAAGGGCGTGTTGACGTTGCTCACCCGTCGACCACGGGCAGGCGCTGAGCATCACCAACCAGGGCCGAACGTCGCCGCCCGGTATCGGGGCCTGCTCCCCGCGCAGGCCGGCGATCAGGTCGCGGATCCGCGGTGTCCTCGCCCGACCGGCCAGCCGTCGAAACGTCTGGTCGAGCACGACGGCGAGGACGAAGAGCACCACCTTCGGCGCGGGCATCGTCAAGCGCAGGTAGCGGGCGAGCCCCCGCACGTGGTGGCGTGTGCGGGCCAGTGTGCCCAGAAGTCTGGTCGAGGACCCGCCCGTGTGGGTGACGGTGGCGTCAGGTGTCATCCACAGCTGGTGTCCGGCCGCAGCGAGTCCCCACGCCAGCAGCACGTCGTTGAAGTAGACGGGCAGTCGCTCGTCGAGCAGGCGTCGTGTTGGCAGAACCGACCGCCGCAACAACAGGCAGCTCGCAGGTGGCTGCGGCACCGGCCGGGGGCGCGTGAAGTCCTCGCCCTCCATGAGGTAGGCGCGGTAGGCGTGGCGGAAGGGGGGAAACCGGCGCAGTCCGGTCGCCGCCGCGATCGCACTGCGCAGGGTCGGTAGCCGCAGGTAGGGACTTTGCGCGTGGCCGTTCGCGTCCACGAACGCTGGTGCGACGCCGGCGACGTCGGGCCGCTCCCGCAGGAATCGGGCGAGGGCGCTCAGCGCCCCGGGGTGCAGTCGCACGTCGCTGTTGAGGAGCAGGATGAACCTGCCTTGTGCGCACGCGAAGGCTTGGTTGACGGCGGCGGCGTAGCCGCGGTTGGTCTCGTTCCGCAGAAGCAGGACGTCCGGCCACGAGGCGAGCAGCTCCGCCGACCCGTCACGGGACCCGTTGTCGACGGCGATGACCTCGACGGTCAGGTCGTCGTCGACCGCCTCGGGAATGGACTCGAGGCAGGCTCGGGTCTCGCGTACGGTGTTCCAGCTCACGAGGAGCACGGACACGTCGGGGCGTCTCATGGGCCGCTCCGTTCCGCCGGGTGCGGGGCCCGCTGGTCTGCGTGGTGAGCGGTCGTCCCGGCTTGGCCGTTGGAGGGGGTCGTCGCCGCGGACGAGAGCGTGCTCTCTCGGGCCGTACGGGCTGGTTCAGGAGCGCCCGCTCGTGGCGCGGTCGTGGCGCCCAGCGGGGCGTCCGGGAGCGGGGGAAGCTCTCCTCGGAGAGCGGCGGCCAGCGCCCGCCGACGTAGGCGACGACGCCGGCCGGTCACGGTGCGGGCGAGCCAGTCGACCCACATGCCCGCCCGGAACAGCCGAAGGCTCGTGTCCGGCTCGGTCATCTGCAGGTAGCGCACGAACGAGCCGATCTGGTGCTGGGAGCGCACGGACGGGTCGAGCAGCCTGGTGCTTCCGCCTGCCGTGTGCGCCACTACTGCGTCCGGCGTCACCCACAAGGTGTGACCGCGCTCGGCGAGAGACCGAGCCAGCAAGGTGTCGTTGGCGTACAGCGGTAGGCGCTCGTCGAGGATGTGGTCCGGGCTCAGCGTCGACCGGCGCAGCAGGAGACAGGCGGATACCGGCGCGTCGACCACGCGGGGCTCGGAGAAGTCGTCATCGCACATGAGGTGACGCCGGAGGGGTCCGCGGAACCCCGGCAGGCGACCGAAGGCCGTGAACGACGCCAGCTCGGTGCGCGGGGTCGGGAAGTGGCGGTAGTGCTGGTCCAGCGAGCCGGGTGGGACGGAGGAGAGGAAGAGCGGGACGACGCCCGCCGCGCCGGGCCGGTTCGCGAGGAAGCGCGCCATCGCGGCCAGAGCACCGGGTCTCAGACAGACGTCGGTGCTGAGGAGGAGGACGAACTCGCCGCCGGCTCGGAGGTAGGCCTGGTTGACCGCCCGGGCGTAGCCAAGGTTGGCCTCGTTGCGCAGCAGATGGACGCCGGGCCAGGTCTCGAGCAGCTCCGCGGAGCCGTCGCGGGAGCCGTTGTCGACGGCGAGGACCTCGTAGCTGACGTCAGGGCGCGCGGCGGCCTCGAGGGAGGCGAGGCACCGCCGGGTCTGTTCCCTGGTGTTCCAGCTGACGAGCAGGACGGACACGCGCAGATCGGTCATGGGGTGGTGCCTTCCGGTCGCCGCGCGATCAGTCGCAACAGGTCCCCGTCGCGGGGGTGCGTCGTCCGCAGGCGGGGCGCGTGGCACGCCCTCGACTCGGCGAGCACGAGGCCGGCCCGCAGCCACGGCCTCCGCATGTAGTGCCGGCCGAAGAGCGTGTCGTGGGCGATGACGACGAACCCATGGCTCTCGACGAGTCGGACCAGGGTCTGCGGCCCGAAGTGCCAGCGGTGGTGCAGGGGAGAGAGATGTGGCCAGTTACGACCCTGGCGACGCGCGACGGGCGACGCAGCGTTGGGCACTTCCAGCGCCAGCCAGCCGCCGGGCAGCAGCGCGTCGTGGGCGGCGGACAGGAAGCGATGGACGTCGTCGGTGTGCTCCAGCACGTGGAAGGCGCACACCGCCTCGACCTGCCGCTCGAGCCGAACGGTCTCGAGGGTTCCCTCGTGGACGGGGATACCGAGCCGATCCCGCGCGTACCGCACGCAGACCCGTGCTGGCTCGATGGCGACCGCGTCGATGCCCTCCCCCCGCGCGGCGGCGACGAAGAAGCCGGCCGCCGCGCCGGCCTCCACAAGCGACCGCGGCCGGACCGGGTGGGTCGCCTTGAGCAGCCACCTCAGTCGACGGGTGGCCTCCCACCGCCGCTGGCGGGCGCTCCCGAAGTAGTCGTGGTAGCTCTGCCAGAGGAAGTAGTCCTCGTCGTACAGATCGGCTTGGGACGCCACGGTCTCGGCACCGACGGTCCACATGAAGCCGCACGAGACGCACGCTCGGACCCAGCCGGCGAACGCGGGTTCGTCCCCGCGCCGCTCGCCGCACACCGGGCAGGGCCAGGTCCGCGCGGCGTGGCGCGGTGCCGGCTGGTCGACGCTTACCTGTCCACTCACCGCGGACTCCTCTCCATCGGTGGCCCGACGAGAGCCGGCGTCCGGCGCACGGCGACGATGGCGCGGAGCCGCTCCCGATCCGTGGCGTCGAAGAAGCCCACCGCCGTGAGCAGCGCGATACCCACGAGCACGGTCAGGAGGCCTTGACACAGCAACGTCGTCGCGGCGCCGACCCGACCGGGCCCGCCGGGCAGGTAGGGGGTCGTCAGCCAGCCGGCGAGGCCGGCCGCGACGCCCACGACCGCCGGCCAGGTCAGGGCTCGAGCCAGCAGGCGGAGCGGGCGGCCGGAGTCGCGGTGGAAGTGGACGAAGAAGTACGCCCCGCCGCCCGCCAGGGCCAACGCACTCGACAACGGAACGCCCCACGGCCCCAGCAGCGCCAGCAGCGGCAGGGTCAGCACGAGGTTCAGTCCGGCGGTGACGAGGGCGAACCTTGTCTCCCGTCCGGGTCTGCCTTCCGCACGGGTCACCATCTGGGCGGCGCAGGTGCAGACGTTGACCGCGTAGGCCGGCGCCATGAGCGCCAGCGTGGTGGCGGCGAGCGGGACCCGATGACCGAGCCACAACCGCACCAAGGGGTCCGCGCAGGCCACGAGGAACGCCGCCCCCAGTGCCGCGTACGTGGCGAGGTATCTCGTCATCCCCAGGTAGAGGCGGTTCAACCTGGCCGGGTCCGCCGTCGCCGCCGCGGTGGCGGCGGCCGGGAACATCGCGGTCGTGATCAACGCCGCGGGCATCCGCAGCAGGTTCGCCAGCTTGTTGCCGGGTTCGTATCCGGCCACCGCGGCGGGGCCGACGAAGCCCCCGAGCACCAAGCGGTCCGTCTCGTTGCTGGCGGCGGCCGCGACATTCGTCACCTGGATGGGGACGCAGTAGTGGAGCGCGGCGACCACGTGCTGACGACACAGGTCGGCTGGACTCGGTCGAAGCGAGGGTGCCGTTCGGTGAGCCAAGCCGACGATCGCCACCGAGCGGGCCGTGTTCGTCAGCGAGGTGACGACAGCCAGCGCGACCAAGCCGCCGCCAGCGAGGACCGCCATCGCCGACAACGCCGCGTTGAGGACGGCGGCGCCTCCGTCGAGCGCGGCGACGGTGGAGTAGCGCTGGAGTCCTTCGAGCACGGCACGCCACGGTCCCGCGACACAGACGACCGTGAAACCGAGAAGGAGAACGAGCACCGCGTCGTGCGCCTCCGCCGCCAGCGGCCCGAGCCGGAAGAGGCTCGCCACGGCCGGCCAACAGAGCAGGAAGCCAGCCAGGGCGAGCGCGCTGAGGCACGCGCCCCACCCAACCCCGATGGCCAGCACCGCGCGCGCCGTTCGAGTCTCACCCAGGCTCACCGCCCTGGCGACCTCGCGGGTCTGCGCGGAGCCCAGCCCCATGTCGACGTAGCCCATGAGGGCGACGAGGCCGGCCAGCAGGACCCAGACACCGAACTCCTGGCGTCCGAGCCGGCTGTAGAGGACCGGCAGCGCCAGGGTTCCGGCGAGCGCTCCGGCAACGCGGGCGGTGAACAGTGCCGCGCCGTTCCGCGCGACGCGGCCGGCCACGGATGGGCGTGTTTCCAGGTCAGCCACGCGGAAATCCCCGGAACAGGTCACGGACGGTCAGGGCGAGCAGCCGCAGATCCAGCCCGAGGGACCAGCAGCTGACGTAGAGCAGGTCGCAGCGCAGCTTCTCCTCGACGCTGGCGCCGTATCCGCCGGTGAGTTGGGCGATCCCGGTGAGGCCGGGTCGGACGAGGTGGCGAAGGTCGTAGTGCGGGACGCCGCGGAACTGGCGGATGAGCTCCGGCCGTTCGGGGCGAGGCCCGACGAGGCTCATCTGACCGCAAAGCACGTTCCACAGCTGGGGCAGTTCGTCGATGCGGTAGCGCCGCAGAACCCGTCCGAGACGGGTCATCCGCGGATCCTCTGGGGTGGCGAGGACGGGGCCGGTGGCAAGTTCCGCGCGCACCCGCATCGTCCGGAACTTCACCAGTCGGAAGCGGCGGCCGCCTCGTCCCACCCGCTCCTGGACGTAGAGCGGCGGGCCATCGAGGCTCACCAGAAGGCCGACGATCAGCATGAGCGGCACGACGACGGGCGCGCTCACGATCACCAGGACGATGTCAAGGAGTCGTTTGCAGAACGCGGCACCGCGTCGTTGACCCGGCCAGCGCAAGGGAAGCCAGGGCGTTCCCCCGAAACGGCGAAAGTGGGTCGAGCCGAGCAGCCCGTAGGCAGGTCGGGCGCGGACCAGGACCTGGACGCGGTGGTGGCGGCAGACGCGCAACAGCCAGTAGTCGACCGCGTCCAAGGACGCGTTGACCAGGATGAGTTTCGGGCGCCAGTACGCCAGCACGCTGGCGAGAGCGTGCGGATCCGGTGGGAGCGGTAACCGCGCCACGACGTCGAGCTCCTCGTCGAGGCCGTTCTCGGCCGGCGCGACAGGAGCGGTCTCGTCGAGGATCACCGCACGTGGCCTGCGCCCCGGGCGGGGACCTCGGTGCGCCGGTGGAAAGCTGGCGACAGGCGGTGGCGTGGGCCCCGCCTGTCGGTCAAGGACGCCTGAAGTCGGCGCGGCGGTCACCGTGTCGGGGTGACGTGGCGGGTCGCTGACGAGCTCACCGTTCCGGTTCGGCAGGGTCGCGCCACCACCGGTCAGGTGTCCCGATGCCCGCATACCGCCCCCATTGACCATCACCAGCGGGTGTCATGCGCCGACGCTGACTCAGTACGAATCAGACGGATTCACTAAATCGCTTATTGACCGTTCACGCAGGAAATCAAACGATTTGGTCGGTGCTGGATGCCACGCTGACTGGCGGTGACGGCGTGCGTCTTTGTGTGGTGCGTTATTCAACCGAGACAGTGCTCGATTGATCGAGGCTCGATTGATCGAGACTCGCTTGAGCGAGGTCTGGTTGACCGAGGCATGTGTCGTCGAGGCTTGTGTGGTCGGGACGTGCTCGATCCGCACTCTCTCGACCGCACTTCGTTTGATCGTGTCGGTGTCGCTGACCAACCTGCCCAGGCCCCGTCACGTGGGGCTTCTCTCGACTCGTGAGGAAGCCGAGGGCCCACGCGAAATGGATCATTGACACGACGACCGGAAGCCACAGTCGGGCGCGCCATGGCAGGTCTCGGCTGACAACGGCCGCCCCGGCGGTGACCAGAAGGACATAGCCAGCTGGCAGGACCAAGGCGGCGGACAGCGTGGGAACTCCGACCAGGGCGCCGCATGCAGCGACGAGTGCGGCGGCGGCGCAGACCACCATCGTGAGCGGGGCTGCGAGATACCGAGCGCTGCAGGTGCCGGGATGGCGGCGGCAGATCGCGCGTCGCCAGCGGCCGTTCGAGTAGAACTGCTCGACAAAGGCGGCCACCGTGGGCCGTGGCCGGTAGTCGACGCGCAGCCTCGGGTCGTACCAGACCGTCCCGCCCGCTTGCCGAATGCGGTAGTTCAGCTCCCAGTCCTCGCCGCGAACAAGAGACTCGTCGTAGCCTCCGAGGCGGTCGAGCACGGCGCGTCGGAACACGCCGAGATACACGGTGTCGACCGGACCTGCCGTCCCCTTGGCGTCGAAGCGCCCTCGGCTGGATCCGATGCCGAGCCAGGTGGTCATGGCTCGCGCGATGGCGTGCTCGAGGGGAGTCTCTCCTCGCGCGGCGAAGACCCCTCCCACGTTGTCCGCGCCGGTCTCCGCCAGGATCTCGACGGCCCGGCGGACGTAGTCGGGAGTCAGCCGGCCTCGGGCGTCGACGCGGACGACGACGTCGTGCCGTGCCTGTGCCAGGGCGGCGTTGAGGCCGCTCGCCGTCGTACCCACCGGGTTGTCGACGAGGCGGACACGCGGGTCCGTCGCGGCCACGGCCGCGACCACGTCGTGGGTGTCGTCGTGGGAGGGACCGACGGCGACGATGACCTCGAGTGTCCCGGGGCAGCCCTGAGACAGGACTCGTTCCAGCGTCTCCCGCAGGTAGGGTGCGTCGTTTCGCACGGCCATGATGACCGACACCGCCGGCCATCCCGGTGACTCGTCGCTCGGTGCTGGTGCGGGCCTCATCGTCGATCGCGGGCGGCCGCGCGGGCCACCGCGTCGTCGACCCTTGGGGGACGCGGCGTAGCCCGACCGAGCGAGTGCGGACTGGTGAGGAAGCCGATCCCCCACGTCAGGTGCATGACGACCAGCACCAGAGGAAGCCACAACCGCGCGCGCCACGGCAGCTCGCGACCGGCGATGGCCGATCCGACGACGATCGCGACCAGGTAGGCCGCCGGCACGCTCCACGCCACCATCAGCGGCGGCATCGCGACGCCGACCAGGCCGAGGAGCGCACCCGCCAGACAGCCGACGGTGGTGACCGGCGGGGCCAGGTAGCGGAAGCGCAACGTGCCCGGATGGAGCCGGCCAACCGCGCGCCGCCATCGGCCGTTCGAGTAGAACTGCGCGGCCATGGAGGTGAGGTTGGGGCGCGGTCGATAGGTGACGCGCAGGCGGGGATCGCACCAGACGACGCCACCGTCCCGGCGGATGCGGTAGTTGAGCTCCCAGTCCTGGGTGCGAATGAGGTTCTCGTCGTAGCCGCCGAGCCGCTCGAGCACGGCACGTCGGAAGACGCCGAGGTAGACGGTGTCGACGGGCCCAGGCCTCCCGTTCGGATCGAAGCGGCCGCCGCCGCTGCCGATGCCGATCCAGCTCGTCATCGCGCGGGCGATCGCCTGCTCCAGTGGCGTCTCGCCCTGGGCGACGAGAACGCCACCCACGTTGTCGGCTCCGGTCGCGTCGAGGATCTCCACGGCCAGCCGGACGTAGTCGGGATCCAGCAGCCCGCGCGCGTCGACCCGCACGATGATGTCGTGTCGGGCGTTGCGGATCGCGGCGTTGAGGCCGCTGGGCGTGGTACCGGTCGGGTTGTCGACCACGCGGACACGCGGGTCGGCGGCAGCGAGCTCCTGGGCGATCTCCGCGGTGCGGTCCGTCGACCTGCCGACGGCGATCACCAGCTCCAGCTCGCCCGGATACCGCTGGGCGAGGACGTGGCGCACCGTCGCGGGCAGATGCCGTTCCTCGTTGCGCACCGCGAGCACGACCGAGACCGGAGGCCACCACGTGTCGGTCGGTGTGGGGGTTCGTGTTGACGACCGCATCGGATCGTCCTTCGAGCTGGGAGAACGCATGTCGGCCAGAGACTAGGCGAGCTCCCGTGGGCGTGCGGGACAAGAGCGGACCAGGGCGCCAAGATGAGAGAACTCTCAGCGGCGCGTGGCCTGTGCGTGGACCGGCCTGAGGAGCGCTTACCGGCGTGCCGTGTCTCGGACGCGGTCCAGTGCGGCCACTTGGTCGGTGAGCCAACGGCCCGGCGGGTAGGCGCCGGCGGCGATCGCCAGGCGCGCACACCGCTCGCGACGTTCGTCGTCGTCCATGGACAGAGCGGCGTGGAGGGCGTCGGCGGTGCCGGTGACGTCGAAGGGGTTGACGAGCAGCGCGGCGTCGGAGAACTCCGCAGCCACGCCGGCTTCGCGGGACAGCACCAGCGCACAGCCCTTGTCGGAGGCGACCGCGAACTCCTTGGCGACCAGGTTCATGCCGTCGCGGATGGGGTTGACGAGGGCGACGTCGGCGAGGCGATAGGCGGCGAGCGACCGGGGATAGTCGTCCTCGACCGCGAGCACGAGGGGTGTCCAGTCGGGGGTGGCGAACTCGTCGATGATCTGATCGGCGACTCGCCGCATGGTCGCGGTGTACTCGCGGTACTGCGGCAGGTCCTGGCGGCTCGGGTAGGTGAGGGCCAGGTGCACCACCTGACCTCGCCATCGCGGGTAGCGGCGCAACAAGTCCTGGTAGGCCAGCAGGCCGCGGACGATGTTCTTGCTCAGCTCGGCACGGTCGACGCGGGCTACCAGCCGGCGATCGCCCACGAGGTCGCGAAGGACGTCGGCCGCTTTCGCGACATCCGGCTGGTTGACCCGCGCCCGGAAGCTCTCGGCGTCCACGCCGAGTGGATGGACGGCGACCCGGACGGCGCGGCCGTCGTGCTCCACGACCGCGTTGTCGCGGTCCACCCTGGCGCCCAGCACCACCTCGCAACAGTCGAGGAACGCGCGGGCCCAGCGGGGGGCGAGGAAGCCCACGTGGTCGGCGGCGAGCAGCCCGGTCAGCAGGGCGACGCCGGTGTCCGCGGGGAGCAGCTGGAAGTAGTCCGGCGGCGCCCACGGGGTGTGGGAGAAGTGCGCGATGGCGAGGTCGGGTCGCAGCTCGCGCAGCAGGCGTGGGACGAGGCTCAAGTGGTAGTCCTGGACCAGGACCCGGGCGCCCGGTGCCGCCTCCTCGGCCAAGGCCGTGGCGAAGGCGGCGTTGTAGTCCAGGTAGGACGCCCAGTCCGCGACGAAGCCACCGTCGAACACCGGCTCGGTCGGCGTGTCGTAGAGCATGTGGTGGACGAACCAGAGGACCGAGTTCGCCACGCCGTTGTAGGCCCGCGCGAGGGTCTCGGGGTCGATGTCGAGCAGGCGGACCGAGACGCCGCCGGTGTCGTACCCGGCCAGGTCCAGACGTCCGCGCGGGGCACCTCGCGCGACAGCTCGGTCGGTGTCCGACAGCGCCGAGCACACCCACAACAACCCGGCTTGGTTCGGCACGCTCGACAGGGCGGCCGCAAGCCCACCCCCGCCACTCCGGCTACGCAGTGCCCCCTTCTCGCGGACGAATGACACCGGTCCTCGGTTCGAGGCGAGCAGCACGCTCATGCCCCGTTGGCTCGCCATACCGAGAGCCTAGGTGGTGATCACGTCGCGAGCCCTCGTTGTCGCGCGGACGCGGGCTCGTTCGCCGCCGTCGGCTCGGGTGGTGGTGGGATGAGACGTTCCTCATCTGAACTGAACGTCACCATTCCACTACCAATAGTCAATACGTGTAGTAAGGTCACCCTTCGTGCCGATCGCCTGATTCGTGGCGGGAGTCCCCTGGTTCGTCGGCGCGGACGCACGGAGTGAAGACACGGGGGTAGCTGGTGGAGACGGTGAGCATGGCCACCCGCGAGACGGTCGGGACTGCTGACGTCAATGGGAGCACCGACGTGCGTGCGGCGGTCGCCGCTGAGGTCGACACGGGCGCTGCGACCGACGCTGGCGATGGCTCGGCAGCCCTTCGAGACCGGTACCTCCGCCTCCTCCGGGACGTCCTCACGTTCTCCCTGTGGGATGGGCGTGACGGCGTCGTGTGGACCGCCAGACGGCCCACGGCTCGACTCCTCGCTCGCCTGCTCGCGCGGCGTCACTTCACGCTCGTCAAGGAGACGACGCCGGAGACTCGTCGCGCCGGGCGGGATTGGCCACGGCTCGCCCACACCATGGTCGGCACCAAGCGGCTGGACAACCTCCGCTTCTGCATCGAGCAGGTCCTGCGTGAGGACGTCCCCGGAGACCTCATCGAGACCGGTGTCTGGCGGGGCGGGGCCGCGATCTTCATGCGCGGTGTGCTCGCCGCGTACGGGGTGACCGACCGGGTGGTGTGGCTCGCGGACTCCTTCAGCGGCCTCCCGGCGCCGGACGTGAGCAAGTACCCGGCCGACGCGGGCGACCCGCTGCACACGTTCAGCGAGCTCGCCGTCTCCCTCGAGGAGGTCCGCGAGAACTTCCGCCGCTACGGTCTCCTCGACGAGCAGGTGCGGTTCCTCCCCGGTTGGTTCCACGACACCCTGCCGACGGCACCCGTCGAGCGACTGGCGGTCCTCCGGCTGGACGGTGACATGTACGGCAGCACCATCGAGGCGCTGGAGGCGCTCTATCCGAAGCTCTCGCCGGGCGGCTACTGCATCGTCGATGACTACGGCGCGGTCGAAGGCTGCCGCCGCGCCGTCGAGGACTATCGCGCGGCGCACGGGATCACCGCCCCCCTCGTCGCCATCGACGCGGACGGTGTCTACTGGCGGGTCCCCGACGAGGAGACCGCACGAGCGAACCCGTCGTGACGCTCGGCCCTGTGCCGTCCGCGGCGGCGTGACGGCTGTTCATGCGCCGGACGGCGGTCCGTAGGATCCCGGTCGTGCCGCCGCCTGCGCCACGCACGCTCCAGCCTGGTCGCCCGGCTGAGGCGCCCGATGCGGCCAGACGCCGCCTGTCCGTCCTGCTCGTCGTGATCGGGCTGTTCGACCTGGCGCTGATCGTCGGCGCGCTCGCCTGGTCCGGTGGGCTGCGCACGGCGCCCGCGGAGAAGGCGCCCCTGGTCCGCCTCGGAGAGGGCCTCGACACGGGGCGGTTCGTCCTCACACCGCGCCGAGCTTGGACCACGAGCAGGGACCCGCTGAACGACTCGGAGTTCGCGGACACCGGCAGGTTCCTCACGCTCGAGATGGACGTGCGAGTGACCGCCGACGAGAGCGTGGACAGCCCTCGGGACCTCCAACGCGGGTTGATTCTTCGGCTGCCCGGCGGGGTCACCATCGACGGAACGTCGCCGCGCACGAGCGAGCTGCGACACGGCGTCGTCCTCGCGATCGACCACTCGCCGGCGCAGGTGCACCCGGGCCTGCCGCGACGCGTGCTCGCCGTCTACAGACTGCCGTCTCGCCAGTCCTGGCCCCACCGGGTCGAGGTGACGGGCATGCGCTGGGAGTACGCGCCAGGCTTCTTGGTTCGAAGCCGGGCATGGCAGGTGGCCGACACGGCGGTCGGTCGGGTTGTCCTCCCGGTCCGGCGAGGCGAGCCGTGAGACGCCTCCTCGGAATCCTCATCGGGCTGCTGATGCTCCTCGCCATCGGCACCGCCCACCGACTCGTGCCTGACGACGAGCGCCGCATGGGGTCGATCACCACGAGTGGCCGTCTCGGTGAGCGGATGGACACCGGCGGGTTCACGATCACGGTGGAGCAGGTCGAGGTCGCCCGTCGACTCACGGTGCCCGGGCTCACGTCCACGCGGTCGTTGGTGACCGAGGACGGGGTGTGGGTGGTCGTGACCGCGACGCTCGTCGAGGGTTGGGAGGCCTCCTCGTACACGCGGACGCGGCTCGTCGCACGGGACGGCACGAGCTACCTGGCGTCCGCGCGGGTCCCGAGTGACGTCCAGCTCACCAGCGGTCTGCTAGCCGAGCCGGGGATCCCGCGTCGCGGGATGGTCGTGTTCGAGATTCCGCCCGACCGGTTGGCCGGCGCTGTCCTCCGCGTCGTCCGCGGCGACGTGGGAGGAGGCCGGCTTGCCCCGGAGGCGGTCATCGAGCTCGGGATCGACGAGAGCGCGGCGCGTCGGCTCCTCGACCGAGCATCGACGCCCCTCGAGCTCCGACCGGTGGACTACGGGTGAGCCAGGGAGCAACCGCAGTGGAGGGTGAACTCAGAGGCGGTGGGAGGCGCGCGGCCGGGCCACTCGGTGGCGCGGCCGGTACGCGGCGGCCCGCCCGGTCCGGACGACATCGGCGGCCTGGTCGGCGTGGCGACCTGTTCTACGTCCTCGGCCTGGTCGTGTTGGTCCCACTGACCGTCGTCCTCGAGTACACGCTCGAGATGCGCACCGTCCGTCCGCCGATGCACGAGGCGGTGTCGGTGGAGCAGGGAGCGAAGGTCACGTACGCCGGCGCGGTGTGGCGGCTCCTGGGCGCGCGGCCCGGCGAACCGCGGGAGGACGCGCGGGTCCCGCGAGACGCTGTCGTGTACTACGTCGGGATCTCGATCACGCCACGAGACCGGGCGGCGAGCCGACGGATCGAGTCGTGCCAGGTGCGCGTAGTCGACGACGAAGGGCGGACGTGGACCAGCGCGCCGTTCGGCGTCCCGGACTTCGAGCGCTTCGGGAACCCGCCGACCGGGTGTTACGCGACCGGTGAGGGCTTCAGCCGTGAACCCATCGAACCTGGCCGCACCCAGGCGATGGTCACCGCGTTCCTCGTTCCCGAGGAGGCGGTCCAGGCGCTCCGGGTCCAGGTGCTGGTGGACGGTGCCGAGCCCAGGTACCTGGAGTTCCGGCCGCGCGCGGGCGGCTAGGCGGCGGTGTGCCCCGCCCACTGTCGGGACCTCCGACGGGGGAGAAGGGCCGGGGCGGGCCGGCCGAGGCCGTCGGAACGCGACCGCTGGAAGGGGTCAGCGGAGGCCTTCGCCAGGGCTGTGCTGGTGCGCTGAACGGGGCCGTTCCCCTCGCTGGTGGACTCGGGGGGGGGCTACCCCACCACGGGGCGGAGTCGGTGCGTTGGAAGGACGAGGCCGCTCCGCCTCCCGTCGGCGCAGGCGTTCCCGGCACAGGTCGTACGTCGCCGCGAGCACCGCGATCCGCAGCACCTCGTGCACCGCGTCCTCGGCGAACCACAGCACCGCGAGCCGAGGCCACCACCAGTCCCACGGGTGCGGACCGATGAGGTGGGTGAGGCCGATGAACGCCCACCCCATGGCCGCCTCGACGAGCACGTAGACGAGGCAGAAGGTGAGGAAGAGCAGAGGGCCCGCGGCGACCACCATGCGCAAGCCGTTGGCGAGCGGCGTCCACTTGTCGCGTGCCTCGCGGGTGAGGAGGTCCGAGAGCTGACGAACCCGATGGGGGAGACGGCGGAGCCGGGCCTCGACACCGCGCAGCCGACGCCCGGTGACCACCGTGTCCTCGCGGCTCATGTCCTCGCCGAACACCCCGGCGGCGATGACCAGCCAGACCAAGGGGAGGACCAACCCGTCCGCCACGTCGGTGCCGATCTGCTCGGTGAGCCAGGCCCAGGCGCTCGTCAGCCATGGCAGGGAGACGCCCGGCAGCCAGCCGTCCACCCACGCGACCGCCGAGGCGATCGCGTCGCGAACGGCCACGTAGGCCACCCGGCTGGTCAGCCAGCTCAGCGCCTGGCTGACCAAGGCCGACACCGACACGAGGCCGAAGAACATGTAGAGGGTCTCGAAGAACGCCACGCCGACGTTGAGAGCGGGCGTGACGGGGGTCTGCACCTCGACGACACGGACTCCAGCGGCGTGGTCTGTAAGCACGCGGTCGCCCGCACCCTCGTGGTCGCGGACGCGCTCCAAGCCGGCGCGCAGGACCCAGGCCGCGAGCGCCACGATCAGCGGCGCGCCCGTCATGTCCCGGAAGACGTCGAGGGTGTCGGCCGCGGTGAGGTCCTGGTTGATGACGTGGATGCCCCAGGTGCGCACCTCCTCGGCGAACAGCCCCCAGGCGCTGTACACCACGAGGAAGGGCAGGATCGTCTCCCCGATCGCGTCGACGATCCGCCGGGTGCGCGTCACCACGAGGACCGAAGGTTCGCCTCGCGTGTCCACGTTGACCAGCGCCGAGCGAGCGGCGTGGAACATCATGATCGTCGTCGAGAGCGTGACGAGGACCCCGATCGCGAGACCTCCGAAACCCAGCCACTGGTGGCGGTGGGCGAGCCACGCCGACGCGCGGAGCGCGAGGTCATGGAGCAGGTAGCCGAGGGTGCACCAGAACAGCAGCGGCGCCCACCTGCGGCGGAGCAGCCTGAGGACGCGGGCGAGGAGGACAGGTAGCGCCAGGCTCGCGAGTCGGGCGGCGGGCACCGCACGGATGGTACTGGCGCGGTTGCCGCGGTGGAGCGTCGAGCTCGTCTACGAATCGACGTCTACGAATCGCCCTAGACGAATCGACGCCTTAGACAAGTCGACGTCGCATACGAATCGACACGGCGTCGTCGCTGTCCGTGAGATCGGGGGTAACCCACGCGATGTCAAGCTCGCTTGACATCCGCGGTGATGTCAAGCATCCTTGACATCGTGCGGAACGACGTCAGGGAGCTGCGCGTCGCCAAAGGGCTCTCGCAGGCGGAGCTGGGCGAGTTCCTCGGGGTGTCGCGGCAGACCGTCAACGCGATCGAGACAGGTCGTTACAGTCCGTCACTGCCCCTGGCGATCAAGTTGGCCCGATTCTTCGGGCGGACCGTCGAGGAGGTTTTCCATGTCGACGACGACCAACCGTAGGCGGGCCGGTCGGCGGATCTCGATGCCGGCGGTGGTGCTGGCTCTGGTCATCGGAGTCGGCATGGGCGCCGCGGCCGCCACGAGCGGCCGGCCGGGACTCGGGCTCGTGATGTTCGGCATCATGGCGGGCGCCGCGCTGGTGGTGGTCCTCGGGTCACGCGTCAGCGACACCGTGGCGCTGCTCGGCGACGACATCCACGAGGAGCGCCACGTCCAGCTGCACCAGCGCGCGGCGGTGTACACGCTCAACATCCTCGCCCTCGTCATCCTGGGAGGGCTCATGGTCAACGTGGCGCGCGGCGGGGATGGCGGCCTGTGGGGCTTCCTCGGGGGCGTTGTGGGCCTCGTCTACCTGGGTTCGCTGCTCATCCTCAACCGCCGCTCCTAGCGCGGCGTCCTCGTTGCCGTCTCGACGGTCGGTGCCACCGCTCGCGCCGTGGTGCGCGCAGGCCACGAACAGGAAGGGATGCGCCGATGCTGGTCGGACAGTGGTGGCTCAAGTCGGTGCTCCTGGCCGTCCTCGGGCCGACGCTGCTGGCGATGGGTGTGTCCGCGACCGATGAGGTGCCCTCACGGGACGTCGAGCTCCGGTCGCCGGCCGCGACCGCGACGCCACCTGAGACGAGCCGGTGTCTCGTGCGCTGAGACGAGGAGGGGCGAACCGCCGATTCCGGATCCCATCGTGAGACGGCCGTCTCAATTCGTGGACCTCCACGTCGTCGTCGCCGTCCTGTCGGCTAGGCTCGCCTGCGCATGCCCACACCGGGCGTACCACAACACACGGACGGACTCATCCAGAGGGGCTGAGGGACCGGCCCGATGAAGCCCCGGCAACCGGCCGACCGCCGACGCGCGTCTCGCGTTCATCAGAGGCCCCGCGGCGGACACGGTGCCAATTCCGGCTCGCGTCACCCGCGCCAGACCCTGGCACGGACTCGACGTGAGAAAGATGAGGAAGGAAGCCTCTGAATGACGACGACCTACGCTGCCACCCGCGAGACGCACACCATTCGTCCGGGAGCCTTCGGTAACGCGACGGTTCTGCGCTGTCGAGAGTGTGGCGCGACCACGCCGCTGGGAGCCCACTACGCCTGTCCCGAATGCTTCGGCCCTCTCGAGGTCGGCTACGACTACCCGACGATCACCCGGGAGCAGATCGAGGCAGGACCCAAGAACATCTGGCGCTACCAGCCGCTCCTGCCCGTCCCCGCTGACGTCGCTTCGTTCCCCAACACCGAGCCTGGCTTCACCCGCCTGGTCCGCGCCGACCACCTGGCCGCAGAGCTCGGCTTGCGAACCCTGTGGATCAAAGACGACTCCGGCAACCCGACCCACTCCTTCAAGGACCGCGTGGTCGCGGTGGCCCTCACCGCCGCTCGCGAGCTGGGCTTCACGGTGCTGGCCTGCCCCTCCACCGGCAACCTCGCCAACGCCGTCGCCGCGGCCGCCGCGAGGGCCGGCATCCGCAGCGTCGTCTTCGTCCCGCACAACCTCGAGCAGCAGAAGATCCTCACCACCGCGGTCTACGGCGGCACCCTCGTCGCGGTGGAAGGCACCTACGACGACGTCAACCGGCTCGCCAGCGAGATCGCCGGCGAGCAGGAGAGCTGGGCTTTCGTCAACGTGAACGTCCGGCCCTACTACGCCGAGGGCTCGAAGACGCTGGCTTTCGAGATCGCCGAGCAGCTCGGCTGGCGCCTGCCCCAGCAGATCGTCGTGCCGGTCGCCTCGGGTGCCCAGCTCGTCAAGATCGACAAAGGTCTGCGCGAGCTCGTGGAGCTCGGCCTGGTGGAGGACACGCCGTACCGGATCTTCGGCGCCCAGGCGAGTGGTTGCGCGCCGGTGGCGCGAGCGTTCAAGGCCGGCCACGACGTGGTGGCGCCCGTCCGGCCGGACACGGTGGCGAAGTCGCTGGCGATCGGGAACCCCGCCGACGGTCCCTACGTGCTCGACGTCTGCCGGCGTACCGGCGGCAGCGTCGAGGACGTCAGCGACGACGAGGTGATCGAGGGCATCGCGCTGCTCGCCCGCACCGAGGGCATCTTCGGTGAGACGGCCGGTGGCGTCACGGTGGCCACGCTGAAGAAGCTGGTCGAGACCGGCCAGCTCGACCCGGACGCCGAGACCGTCATCATCAACTCCGGTGACGGCCTGAAGACGCTGGACGCGATCGCCGGCAAGGTCGGTCCGCAGGCGACGATCCGGCCTACCTACGACGCATTCATCGAGGCAGGACTGGCATGAGCGTGAAGGTTCGAATCCCGACGATCTTGCGCACCTACACCGGGGGCGCCTCGGAGGTCACCGCCGAGGGCGAGACGCTCGCCGAGGTGCTGGACTCGCTGGAGACCAAGTACCCCGGTATCCGCGCGCGGGTCCTCGACGAGAACGGCAAGCTGCGCCGGTTCGTCAACGTCTACGTCGGTGAGGAGGACGTCCGCTTCGCGTCCGGTCTGCAGACCCCGACGCCCGACGGCACCCAGGTGTCGGTGATCCCGGCCGTCGCGGGTGGCTGACCGCACTCCCGCCCTGCCCGACGCCGCGTACGTCGTCCACGAGGACCGAGAAGGGGGAGAGCGGGCGCGACGTCGCGGTGAGCGTTTCGCCACGGCCGGCGTCGAGATCAGCTTCCGGGCCGAGCCGGAGGGCCTCACCGTCGTCGTCGCTGCGCCTCCGCGACCCCACGGACACGACGGGCTGTCGCGAGTCGTCCTGCGGTGGCGGCACCGACTACCGTCGTCAACCCTGGTGCTCGGCGACGCGTGGGAGCGCTCCTACGGCGACCTGCAATGGCGTCACCTGCAGCCGGACCGCGTCCTGCCCTGGTCCTGGCTGGCGTACGACGAGGCGTCGGGGCACGCCACCGGCATGGGAGTGCGGGTCCGTCCGCGTGCGTTCTGCGCCTGGACCGTCGACGAGCGCGGCTGTTCGCTGTGGCTCGACCTCCGCAACGGCGGGGCGCCCGTGCGCCTGGGCGAACGCGTCCTGGACGCCGCGACCGTGGTCGCCGTCGACGGGCAACCGGGGGAGTCGCCCTACGCGCTCCAGCGGAGACTGACCGCCGCGATGTGCTCCGACCCGCTGCCGGTCCGCGAGCCGGTCGTCGGCGCCAACAACTGGTACTACGCCTACGGCGTGGGCTTCGGCCCCGAGCAGGTGCTCGCCGACACCGAGACCATCGTCGAGCTCGCTGACGGCCATCCGGTCAAGCCGTTCTCCGTCATCGACGCCGGGTGGAGCCCGGGTGGCACCTGTCCCGGCGGACCGTGGACCGCTGGCCTGCCAGGCACGTTCGACGACATGCCGGGTCTCGCCGCCGCGATCGCCGCGCGTGGCGCCCGGCCAGGGATCTGGATGCGGCCCGCGGCGCTGTCGTTCGTCGACGACCCGCGTCGGCTCCGACCGGGGCCGAGGCCAGCCAAGGAGCAGCCGTTAGACATCAGCCTGGCGGAGAACCTCCAGACCATCCGCGACGACGTGGCGCGGCTGGTCGGCTGGGGCTTCGAGCTGGTCAAGCACGACTTCTCGACGTTCGACGCCTTCGGCAGGTGGGGGCCCGCCATGGGCGTGGCGATGACGGAACCCGGCTGGCACTTCGCCGACCGGAGCCGCACCAACGCCGAGCTGCTGCTGGGGCTCTACGAGGCGATCCGCGACGGTGCCGGAGACGCCGTGCTCATCGGCTGTAACACCGTGGGCCACCTCGCCGCCGGCCTGGTGGAGGTCCAGCGAACCGGTGACGACACCTCCGGCCGCGACTGGGAGCGCACCCGGCGGATGGGCGTGAACACGCTCGCGTTCCGGCTCGCCCAGCATCGGACGTTCTTCGTCGTCGACCCCGACTGCGTGCCGTGCACGCTCCAGACGCCGTGGGAGCGCAACCGCCAGTTCCTCGACCTCGTCGCGCGCTCGGGCACCGCGCTGTTCGTGTCGGTGGACCCAGCGGCACGGAGTCCACGGGTCGACGCTGACCTCCGTGCCGCTCTCCGGCTGGCGCTCGACGGTGGTGAGCCCGGCGGCGTCGAGCCCTTGGACTGGCTCCACGCGACCACCCCGGCCCGGTGGCGCACCGGTACGACAGAACGCGAGTACGACTGGATCGAGCCGTCCGGGGCGTGGCTGCTGGCTCCCTGAGGGCATCGGCCTTCCTCTCGCGACCGCCCCGACTGCCGCGGGTCGTGTTCTCCTGGGACGGTCGGCCGACCCGAAATCGGCCAATCGCCCTGATCTGGTCCGAATCGAGGGCGAAGACCTCCCCAGCCGCGGCGGGTTCGGCTATGGTCGGCCTTGGTCGGCATGATCATGCGTTTGTCGCCTGACCGACAGCGGTAGGAACACGCGGATCGATCGCAACACCTCCCCTTGGGGACGGGTGCGGTAGGACGACCCAGGCCCGCGCCGGGCGGGTCTGTCACCCGAAAGGGGCCTTGAGGGAGAGGTCATGACGCAGGGCACTGTCAAGTGGTTCAACGCCGAGAAGGGCTACGGCTTCATCGCTGTCGAGGGCGGCAGCGACGTGTTCGTCCACTGGTCCAAGATCAAGATGGACGGCTACAAGACCCTCTCCGACGGCCAGCTCGTCGAGTTCGAGGCGGTGGAGGGACCCAAGGGTCTCGAGGCGCACGACGTGCGCCCGCTCTAGCTCGGCCTGGCGCGGGGCGTTCGGCGTCGTCTACTGACCGGCAACCGTGTCCGACTGGGGTCCGTACGAGGGTCACGTCTCGTGCGGACCCCAGTCCGTTCGTGGCCGCGCTCCCGCGCCCACGACCGTCGCGACGAGCCCGGTGAGCCAACTCACCGGGGAGGTGCCGTCGTGCGGTTCAAGCAGAAGCGGTCCGTTCCGCTCACCACGACGCAGGCGTGCCCGGGGAAGAGTGGTGGAGCGTCCTGGTCGAGCAGCGCGACGAACGGCACCGTGTAGCGCGCTGACAAGCCCATTCGGCGCTTCGACGAGGTGTTCTTGTGGGAATGGTGCAGGAGCCGTTCGTTGAAGAGGAAGAACTCCCCGGGGCGCAGGATCATGTCGACGGCGGCATCGGAGTTGACGTAGGCGGGATCGGCTTCCTCGCCGAACGCCATGTCGGCGCGCGCTGGCACGTGCGGCACCACCGCGCGATGGGAGCCGGGGATGACCTGGACACAGGAGTTCTCCGTGGTGACCTCGTCGATCGCCATCCAGATCGAGATGTTCAGCGGCGGCTCGATGGGCCAGAAGTTGACGTCCTGGTGTCAAGGAAGGCTCTTCTTCTCGAAGACCGATCCGTGGAGCAACTCTGACTTGCCGACGCTGTTCTCCCATGGTGTGTCACGGGTCGGTTGGGAAGGAGTGCAGGTCGTCTTCGAGCGAACCCGTATTACCGAAAGACTGATCCGGACGGTCGACAGCTGCCGTGCATCGACCGGGTCGTCTACACCGTCAACCCCGATCTCGTGGTCATCCTCACCCAGGTCATGTCCGGTGAGACGACTTCCAGCTTCGTCCCAGCAACACGTTGCAGAACAAGCCGGTGCTCGCGCGACGACAGGACGAGGGCGACCTCAGGTTCGCGAAGGCTACGCCTTCCAACATGAACACGATGGTCTTGTCGCTAAACCTGACGCACCGGGACCCGGTGCCGCGGCAGATCATTCGCAGCAAGGACTTTCGGGTTGGCCTGTCACACGCGATCAACCGGCAGGAGATCAGTGATGTCGCGTATCAACGGCGGGGTGAGCCGTGCCAGCACGCCCTTCCGGCTTCGCCCCGACGGCAAGAGGCTGAGCTTCACCAGCGATCCTGGGGAAGCGGGAGTACCGAGGGTTCGCGGGTGACGACACGCTGACCCAGCATGACGTGCTCGGTCGGACGTTCTTCCCCGACCGGATCGGGCTCGGCGGTGGGTCGATCGACCCGGCTCGGCATGGTCCTGTCGGCCGACCCCGAGCTCGGTCTTGTGACGTTCCTCGTCGACGCTGGCGGACGCGGAGATGGTCCTCGACGTGCACCGGGCGGTGCGACCAAACGTACCAAGTGGTACAGCGCGGCGGTTCGTCACCGCCACGGCTGCCGGGAGCGGGGCGCCGCTCGGGTGGCTCACCGCGGTTGCCAGCCACAACCTGCCGGGGTCCTGGAAGCGGGCCAGACCCATGTGCGACGAGTGCCTGACCGGTCACGTCGAGCTGTGGGGGTGGCGGTCGACGCTGCTCGGGCGTGAGCTCCCGTCAGCTTGCACTCTCCCCAGTCGAGTGCTAAACACGTCCTTAGCACTCGAAGGTCGCGAGTGACAGTGCGCTGCAGGTTGGTTCGACGAGGCCCCCGATGTGGTGGGGGCCGTCCGTCGCGGGCGTCGGGCCGGCCACACGACATCCACCCGACTTGGGGGAGGATCCAGCTAGATGCCCAAGATCATCTCGTTCAACGAGGATGCCCGGCGCGGCCTCGAGCGGGGTATGAACGCCCTCGCCGACGCCGTGAAGGTGACTCTTGGTCCCAAGGGTCGCAACGTCGTCCTCGAGAAGAAGTGGGGGGCGCCGACGATCACCAACGACGGTGTCTCCATCGCCAAGGAGATCGAGCTCGAGGACCCGTGGGAGAAGATCGGGGCCGAGCTCGTCAAGGAAGTCGCCAAGAAGACGGACGACGTGGCCGGTGACGGCACCACCACCGCGACCGTGCTCGCGCAGGCGCTGGTCCGCGAGGGCCTGCGCAACGTCGCGGCCGGGGCCAACCCGATGGGCCTGAAGCGCGGTATCGACACCGCCGTGGAGCGAGTGGCCGAGCAGCTCGCGCAGGCCGCCAAGGACGTCGAGACCAAGGAGCAGATCGCGTCGGTCGCGGCGATCTCCGCGGGTGGCGACACCAGCGTCGGCGAGATCATCGCCGAGGCGATGGACAAGGTCGGCAAGGAAGGCGTCATCACCGTCGAGGAGAGCAACACCTTCGGTCTGGAGCTCGAGCTCACCGAGGGTATGCGCTTCGACAAGGGCTACATCTCGGCCTACTTCGCTACCGACATGGAGCGGATGGAGGCCGTCCTCGAGGACCCGTTCATCCTCGTCGCCAACCAGAAGATCTCGGCGGTCAAGGACCTCCTGCCGATCCTCGAGAAGGTCATGCAGGCCGGCAAGCCGCTGCTGATCATCGCCGAGGACGTCGAGGGTGAGGCGCTCGCCACCCTGGTCGTCAACAAGGTGCGCGGCACGTTCAAGTCGGTGGCCGTGAAGGCGCCGGGCTTCGGTGACCGCCGCAAGGCGATGCTCGGTGACATCGCCATCCTCACCGGTGGCCAGGTCATCTCCGAGGAGATCGGCCTCAAGCTCGAGAACGCCACCCTCGACCTGCTCGGCAAGGCCCGCAAGGTCGTCGTCACCAAGGACGAGACCACGATCATCGAGGGCGCTGGCGACCCCGAGCAGATCCAGGGCCGGGTCAACCAGATCCGGGCGGAGATCGAGCGCAGCGACTCCGACTACGACCGCGAGAAGCTGCAGGAGCGTCTGGCCAAGCTCGCCGGTGGTGTCGCGGTCATCAAGGTCGGCGCGGCCACCGAGGTCGAGCTGAAGGAGCGCAAGCACCGCATCGAGGACTCCGTCCGCGCGGCGAAGGCCTCGGTCGAGGAGGGTGTCGTCCCCGGTGGTGGCGTCGCCCTCGTCCAGGCCGGCGCGAAGGCGTTCGACAAGCTCGAGCTGGAGGGCGACGAGCAGACCGGCGCCAACATCGTCAAGGTGGCGCTGGAGGCCCCGCTCAAGCAGATCGCGATCAACGCCGGTCTGGAGGGCGGAGTCGTCGCCGAGAAGGTCCGCAACCTGCCGGAGGGCCACGGCCTCAACGCCGCGACCGGCGAGTACGGCGACATGATCAAGGCGGGCATCATCGACCCGGCGAAGGTGGTGCGTTCCGCGCTGCAGAACGCCGCGTCGATCGCCGGCCTGTTCCTCACCACCGAGGCTGTCGTCGCCGACAAGCCGGAGAAGGAGAAGGCTCCGGCCGGTGGCGGCATGGACGGTGGCATGGACTTCTGAGTCTCGACTCACAGCCAGTCCACGAGGGGCGGTCCTGGGCATCCAGGACCGCCCTTTCGTCTGTCCGTGCTCGTTCGCCTGTCCGTGCTCGCGGCGGCTGCCTGCGGGATGATGAGCGTTCATGGACGACTACCTGCGCCGCGCGAAAGAGCTCCTCGCCGCCCACCCGCTGGTCGACGGGCACAACGATCTGCCGATCGCGATGCGCCACCACGCCGGCTATGACTTCGACCGGCTCGACATCGCCCAGCCAGCGCCGGCGTTGCAGACCGACATCCCCCGGTTGCGGGCGGGAGGTCTCGGTGCGCAGATCTGGTCCGTCTACGTGCCGTGCCGACTCACCGGCGACAACGCGGTGTCCGCGACCCTGGAGCAGATCGACGCGGTGCACGCGATGGTGCGCCGCTACCCCGACACGTTCGGACTCGCCACCACGGCGGACGAGATCGAGCGGGTCTTCGCGTCCGGGCGGATCGCCTCCCTGCTGGGAATGGAGGGCGGTCATTCCATCAACTGCTCCCTGGGGACGCTGCGGATGATGTACGCCCTGGGCGTCCGCTCCATGGCGTTGACGCACAACGACAACGTGCCGTGGGCCGACTCGGCCACCGACGAGCCGCGCCACCCGGGCCGTGGCCTCTCGCGCTTCGGCGAGGAGGTCGTCCGGGAGATGAACCGCCTCGGCATGCTGGTGGACCTCTCGCACGTGTCGGCGGACACGATGCGAACGGCGCTCCGGGTGTCCGAGGCGCCGGTGATCTTCTCCCACTCCTCGGCGCGCGCGGTGTGTGACGTGCCGCGGAACGTGCCGGACGACGTCTTGGCCGCGCTGCCGGACAACGGCGGCGTGTGCATGGTGACGTTCGTGCCCGAGTTCGTGTCGCCGGCCTGCGCGCGCTGGCGTGCGGAGGCTGCCGAGGCCGCCGCCGCACAGGGGGTCAAGCACACCGACCTCCAGGCGTTCGAGCAGTTCACCAAGGTCTGGCGGCGCGACCACCCCAAGCCGGCCGCGACGATCGGGGACGTCGTCGCGCACATCGAGCACGTCCGCGAGGTCGCCGGCATCGACCACGTGGGGTTGGGCGGCGACTACGACGGGACCGACACCTTCCCGGTCGGCATGGAGGACGTCTCCGGCTACCCGCGGCTGTTCGCGGCGCTGCTGGAGCGCGGATGGTCGGAGAAGGATCTCGTCCGACTGGCGGGCGCCAACGTCATCCGCGTGCTGCGTGACGCCGAAGCGGTGGCCCGCGACCTGCAGGCTCGCCGACCCGCGTCGCTCGCGACCTACGCGGACCTCGACGGAGACCGCGCCCCCGGCCCCAGCACGGGCTGAGTGTCCACAGCCCGAACGCGGGACCCTTCACGACCGTGCATGACTCTGTATCGTCTGTGACATCGTCCGCGTGACCGAAGGGATGTCCGAATGTCGTCAGGGCTCGATCGACTGCTCGAGGAAGCGGAACGCACGATCGAACGCAGCAAGGAGCTGGAAGAACAGCTGTCCTCGCTGGAGGCGGAAGCGTCGGCGGCCGATGGGCGGGTTTCGGTCGTCGTCGGGTCCGGAGGAAAGGTGAAGAGCCTCACGATCGACCCTCGAGCCCTACGGCTCGGAAGCGAGGAACTCGCGGAGGCAATCCTCACCGCCATCAACGACGCTCAGGAGGCACTCGTGCAGAGGAGCCAGGAAGCTATCGGTGAGTGCTGGGGCCCTGACAGTGTGCTCGGTCAGCTGGCTCGAGGCGGCTCCATCGACCCCTACGAGTTCTTCGCCAGCCAAGGCGTCAATGTCCCGTCGCGGCTGCGTGACCTGGGGCGGTGACCGACGATGGGGGATAAGAAGGTTCACCCTGACGCCATCAAGAAGCTGGCGGATGCCTTCACGAAGGAAGACGGCCCGATCGTGCTGCTCCGTGGCGCCAAACGGGCCTTGGACGAGGCCGAGCTCGGCACCTTGGATATGGGTTTGGTGGGCATTCGTGCGCGGAACCAGCACGAGGAGGCCAGGAAGACCCACGTCGAGAACCTGACGAAGGGCATCGAAGGATTCGAGGCCTTGGGCAACAAGCTGAAAACCGTCGCGAGGAACTGGGAGAACTCCGACAAGCCCTGGGTGGTGAGGGAGTAGACAGGTTAGGAGTAAGACGTGGCCGTACCCGAGCTTCCCCCAGCCCTCACCCGAGGCGCGGTCATCTTAGGGGAGACCGGCACTGTCGCACCCAAGATGACGACGGCGCAGGCCCTGCTCAATGCTGGGAAGGCCAACTGGGCGTGGATCGCTTTCGGTGTCGCAGCGAGTCTTTTCCTCTTCTATCTCACCGATGTCGACGAGGAGAAGCTGCAGGAGGCCGCCGGTAAGTGGGGCGCGGCCGGCAAGGCCCTGTCCGAAGACTTTCCCAAGCAGGTTGAGGAGGCGATCAAGAACGCCCTTGGGAAGGACGGCGAGAAGTGGGGGCCTCCGGAAGAGCTCGCTGACAGAGAGGCCTTCGACACATTCATCCAGAAGTTCCTCGCTGAGGCGAAGGCCGTCGGTCAAGCCTGCGACACCAACAGCGACGCGGTCAAAGAAGCCATCAACCAGATGAACGAGCTCGCCGATCAACTGCTCCAGGCAGTGATCGTGGGTGTCGGGGCAGCGTTGGTTCTCGTGCCGTTGCTCAATTCGGTGTTGGGTTCTGCCCAGGCGGCCGCTGCGTCGGTGGCCGTGGGTGCAGGGCTGGTCGCCGTCGTGGCTTTCATGTTCCAACAGCTGCAGCCGGTGTTGGAGGCGGTGTCGTCGCTCATCTTCGGGACCCAGAAGGTGGCCTTCTCGTCTGACTCCACCAACGTCTACGGCGGTGAGAGGGAGATCGACTTCGAGGACATCACGATCGAGTTTCCCGAGGACATTTACTAGTAGGTAGACGCGATTCACTTGGACGGGCGGTCACGATGTCCCGAGCTGGTTCGCTCGCTGGTTACCTTGTCATCGTGCTCTGCGTCGCCGTGGTCGTCGGCTGCTGTCTTCGTCTGATGCGCTCGGCGGCGCGCCAGCGAGAGGAGACGGATGTCGGTCGGCTGCGGCAAGCTTGGCAAAGAGACGTCTACACGTTCCCGGTCCAGCTCGGGGCAACGCTCCTGGGTGCCTGGGTGTCCACGAAGGTGGTGTCCGGGGACTTTCTCGGACCTACCATCTTCTTCGCGTTGCTCCAGCTCTCGGCGTTGCTCGTCTGGGTCGAGACGCACGTGAAGGTTGTCGTCGAGCCGAGGCTGCAGGCCGCCAAGGGTCCGCGGCCCAGTGGTGGTGGGACGGCGCCTGGTAACCAGGGTCACGGGGTGTGAGAGGGCGGCTCCGCGCGCCTTGTCTGGGCGGGCCTGGTGGGAACCGGCGTCGGAGGCTTACAGCTCACCCAGAGGTGCGACGACGGTGCCGGACCGCTCGCACACCCAGTGCGGGTCGGGCCCCAGCTCGGGCGTGATCCGCAGCTCGTGCGGCTCGGCGTTCTCGCACACCCGGCACAGCGGCCAGCGACCCACGGTGTCGAGCATGGCGTCCTGGACGTCCTGGGCGACCTGCCCGGCCACGTACTCGGCACCCTCCGGCCACTGCGACAGCCACCAGCGCCGCTCGGCGAGCGCGTCCTCCAAGATCGAGACGCAGCGGGCGTCCGCACGCCCCTCCTTCTCCAGGTCGTGCAGCACCTGAGCGCGAACTCTCATGAGCGGGTCGTCCACCGTCACGAGGACGATCCTGGCAGGCTTGCGCCCATGACATCTCAGGGCACCCACGTCGGTGAGGGGCAGGCGAGGCCGCGTCGCACCCGGCCGTTGCTCGAGGTGATCGCGCTTGGGCCGGCTGACGCGGTCGCGGCGGACGAGGGAGGCGCCGACCGCATCGAGCTCGTGACGGCCATGGAGGCGGACGGGTTGTCCCCCGACCCCTCGGTGGTGGCCGCGATCCGGCGCCGAACCCCGATTCCGATCCGGGTGATGCTGCGCGCCAACGAGGGCTTCACCACTACCCCGTCCGAGCTGACGCGGCTGCGCGGGTTGGCGAGCGAGTACGCCGAGGCGGGGGCCGACGGCTTCGTGCTCGGCTTCCTCACGCCCACCCTCGAGATCGATGGCGCGGCCACCCTGGCGCTGGTGGAGGGACTCGCCGGGGCGCCGTGGACCTTCCACCGTGCGATCGACCACGCGCTCGACACGGACGCCGCCTGGCGCGCTGTGACGTCCCTGCCCGGACTGACAGAGGTTCTCACCGCCGGGTCGGCCCGCGGAGTCGACGCGGGGATGGACGAGCTGGTCGCCCGAGCGAAGGCTGACCCGATGGTCGCCGACCGGATCATGGCCGGCGGCGGACTGCGCGCCGAGCACGTGCCCTGGCTCGCCCACGCCGGCATTCGGGCCTTCCACGTCGGAACCGCCGTCCGGCCGGGCGGCTCGTGGGAGGCGTCCGTCGACCCCGGCTACGTCCGCGCCTGGCGCACCCTCGTGGACGACGAGGTGGCGCGGGCCATCGACCTCGCCTCGTCCCGGTGAGCTCGTCGACGGCGGCGGAGGGGCCGGGATGAGCATCCTGGTGGACCCGCCGATGTGGACGGCGTACGGCCGTCGCTGGTCGCACCTGGTGAGCGACACGTCGTTCGAGGAGCTGCACGCGTTCGCCGAACGCCTCGGCCTGCCGGCGCGGGGCTTCCACCGCGACCACTACGACCTGCCCGAGGAGCTGTACGCCCGGGCGGTCGCGGCGGGAGCGACACCGGTCTCCAGCCGTGAGCTGGTGGCGCGCATCCTGGCCGCCGGGTTGCGACGCCGAAGGACGCCGACCGATCGCTAGCGACCCTCGAACGGAGCACGACACCGCTCGGCGGAGACGACAGCCTCACCGCTGCTCGTCGTCCGGCGCTCGTCGCGCGCACACCGGCTCGGCGCCGCGACGTCGATCCGGCGAAGCAGGTCCTCGTCCTCGCCGGCCGCGCGCAGTCGGTCGGCCGCGACCGCCGGGTCCAGTAACCACGGCGCACCCGCCTCGGCGGGGTCGAGGTAATGCGCCTCACTGCAGGCGAGCGCCTCGCCGTCTGCGGTAGGTGCGGTGGGGGCGTGCTGAGCGATCGCCGAACCCGCGCCGCGAAGAGGGACGGCCAGGGCACCAGGCCCTGGCCGTCGGCGGAGGTCGATGTCCTCAGTCGAGCGGTCGGTAGTTCACCCCGAGGGCGTCCAGGCGCGCGAGGTGCGGACGTAGCCGCTCGTTGAGGAACACGGCGTAGTCGTCGATGCCTTGGCTCTCGTCCCGCCAGACCGTCTCGGCGAACGCGCACAGCCGCGGGAAGAGCATGTACTGCGCGTGCTCCACCGTGGGGACGTACTCGGTCCACAGCTGGCACTGGGCGCCCAGCACGTGCTTGGCGGCGTCGGCGTCGAGCGCGGCGGGGACCGGTCGGTAGCCGTACACCTTCTCCAGCGGAGTGAACCCACCGATGGCCAGCGGCTCCGCCTCGTGGTCCTCGCTCTGGTAGTAGTCGAAGTACAGGTGGGTCCGTGTCGCCATGATGACGTCGAGGCCCGCCTGGGCGGCTTGGATCCCGCCTTCCTCGCCGCGCCATGACATGACGACGACGTCGTCGGGCAGCTTGGCCGGACCGCCGCCCTCGAGCACCTCGTCCCAGCCCACGAAGCGACGGCCGTGCTCGGCGAGGTACGTCGCCATCTGCGCGGTGAACCACGCCTGGAGCTCGTTCTCGTCGGCCAGACCGAGCTCCCGGATGCGCCGCTGCGCGGAAGGGCTGACCTTCCACTCCGCCTTGGGGACCTCGTCGCCGCCGCAGTGGATGAGCTGGCTCGGGAAGAGCCGCATCACCTCGGCCAGGACGTCGCGGCAGAAGTCGAGGGTGGAGTCCTCGACGTTGAGGATCTGCTCGCTGATGCCCCACCGCGTCCAGACCTTGGCCGGCTTGAGGCCGTTGCCCAGCTCGGGATAGGCGGCGATCGCCGCGAGCATGTGGCCCGGCATGTCGATCTCGGGCATGACGGTGACGAACCGCTCCGCGGCGTACGCGACGATCTCGCGGATGTCGTCCTGGGTGTAGAAGCCGCCGTGGGGCGTGCCGTCGAAGGTGTACTCGCTCTCCGGTCGGTGCGCGTGGCCGACCAGCGTCTCCGGACGCCAGGCGCCGACCTCGGTGAGTCGCGGGTACTTCGGGATCTCGATCCGCCACCCCTGGTCCTCGGTGAGGTGGAGGTGAAGGACGTTGAGCTTGTGCAGGGCCAGCAGGTCGATGAGCTGGAGCACGAACTCCTTGGGCATGAAGTGCCGGGCGACGTCGAGCATCGTGCCCCGCCACCGGAACGTCGGCCGGTCGGTCACGCGGACCGCTGGCACCTCGAAGGTGCGATCGCCTTGGGGGCGGTCGGCGGGCTTGAACGTCTCGGCGGGCAGGAGCTGGCGCAACGACTGGACGCCGTAGAAGGCACCGGCCGCGTCGCCACCGACGATCTCGATGCCCTCTGGGGTGACGGTCAGCGAGTAGGCCTCGGGTCCGAATCTCTCCGCGTCGACCGTGATGGTGATGGCGGCGGGCTCCCCGTCCACGGCGCGCGCGATGGTTCCCCCCGTGATGGGCTCGAGCGCTCGCCGCAGCGCCGCGACGGCGGGCCCCGCGGCCTCGTCAGCGCGGACTCGGGCGCTGCTGGTCAAGGTGAAGGCGCCATCGAGGCGCGTCAGCTGGTGCGGCTTCGGCAGAATCACGATCCGCCAGCCTAGTGCCCGATCGTGTTCGGCAACAGACTGTTTGGCTCACATTCGCGCAGACTGGTCAAGGATCAGCGTCGGAGGAGGGCCAGCTCCGCGGTGAGGTTGCGCCGGGCGCGCTCCTCCCAGTGCTCGCGCCCATAGCGAGTCGTGTAGAGCCGCTCACGCGACAGCAGCCGATCGAGGATCGCCGAACGTCCCGCGCGGAACGCCGGGTCGTCGAGGTGGGCGTACTCGGCGCGGACTCCGGCGACGTACTCGCCGTACCGCACCGGCGAAGCGGCCAGGATCGCCAGGTCGGCGTCACACAGCACGCCGCCGTCGACGTCGCGTGGGTCGGGGGCGTGGTGGACGGTGAGCCGGACCAAGCGGGCGACCTCGGCTCGCCGGCCGCTGACGCTGGTTCCGTGCAGCAGCTCGTCCGCGAGTCGAGCGGACGCCTCCTCGTTGTCGGAGCGGCGCGGATCGTAGATGGCGTCGTGGAACCAACCAGCCAAGCGGACGGCGGTCACGTCGTCTGCCTCCGCCGCCAGCAGGTCGATCGCCTCGAGGACCTCGGCGAGGTGTCGCTGGTCGTGGTAGTGGCGGGTCGGCTCGACGTATCGCGCGAGCAGGTCGTCGGCGACGCCTGGAGCGTCGGGCACCAGCGCGGTCCAGCGGGAGCGGAGGTCGTCCACGCGTGGCGGCGGCAGAAAGGGCGGCTGCGGCATCGAGGGTGTGGGGGGCATCGAGGGTGGTGGGGCGTCGCTGACAGCTCTTACCCGCGCAGGCCATGCCGGGAGCAGGTCTCACCCGAGCAGGGGGAACCGGTTCGCGACGGCGCCGAGGCCACGCGCCTCGGCGGGGGTGAGTGGCAACCGTCCGGTGCCCTTCAGCAACCACGTCAGGTCGTCCCAGGCGGGACGCACGTCCACGTCGCCGAGGAGGGCGTCGAGGACGTCGACCGTGAGTTCGATGGGGCCCGGCCGGGGTTGGGGGCGCCCGGGGAGTTCCAGGAGCATGTCGAGGTGGTGGACGGTCGCCTCGACCGCGAGCGTGGCGAGGAAGTCCGTCACCGTGAGCGAGTAGCCCTGGGTGGCGACGTGGTCGGAGCCTGGCATGACCGAGGCGAACCGCAGCACCGCTTGCGCGGTCTCATGCCACTGGGCGGCCAGCGCCCGAGGGTCCGCGTAGGCCGACGCTCCGATCCGGACGAAGCGCGCGTGGGCCGCGGCCGCCGCCTCCGACCGGTGGTTCGCCCAGTCCCGCCAGTACGAGATGTAGTCGGCCGTCGGTGGGGTCGACGCCGGCGTGCCGAAGGTGACGAGCGCCCGCTGCGCGTCGAGCAGGACGTGGAACAACACGTCACCCACGGTCCAACCGGCGCACCGGCTTGCGCGGGGAAAGTCGGTCTCGTCGAGAGTGCTGACCAGCCGGGACAGCTCGGTGTAGGCGTCGACGAGGGCGGTGCAGGCGACCCGGTGGTGCAGCTTCCCCATGGCCCCACGCATACCAGAACAACCTCATTCCAGGCGAATCGGAAACCACCGGCCGCTCGCCGCCTGCGGCAGTGGTCGCCGCTCGCGCCGTGGGAGGGCGTCGCGAGATCGAGTCGCGTGAGGCGGGACTGGGAGGCGATTCTCACCGAGCCCCATGCATGGTCGGGTGGGGTCCGGTCATCTATACATCGCGGTGTTCGCGGCGTCGGCGGTGGTTGGGCGGGGCTTGACCGGTTCGAACAGAGCGGATCTGACACGGAACCGATCGACGGCATGGCCGGTCGTCCCGACGCAGCGCTGACACGCGAGGGAGACCGCCGCGGCGCGGGGGCGCGTCGTGCCACCGACACGTCGGACGGTGTGACGTGGACACAACGAAAGGTCCTGGACGGAGACGGCCAGGAACGAGGATCGGCGTTCTCGTGCTGACCGGACTGATCGTGGCCACGCCACTCGTGACCGTGGCCGTCGTGCCCGTCGGACAAGCATCGACGGTGACGCTCACCACGGTGGCGAAAGGTGACCCGCGAAGTCTCGGCCCGCCGTCGGGCGCCGGCCCGACCTCGGGGCAGACGGTCACCTATCGCGGACTGCGGCTCGAGGTGCCGAAGCACTGGGCGGTGCACGACCTCACAAAGAACCCCGAGACCTGTGTCCGGTACGACAAGCCCGCGGTCTACCTGGGCCCACCCGGCGAGGAGCAACGCTGCCCGGCCCGTGCGGTCGGACGGGCCGAGGTCCTTCACCTGCGACCGGCCGAACCGGACCTGGTGGCCCGGCCGGCGGCTCTCGGCAGCGGCGACCTCTCCGTCGTCACGGCGGCTCGTACCGTCGACGACGCGAGCCAGGAGCTCACCTTCGCGCTGCGCGGCACCGGCGTCGCCGTGACAGCGGCGTACGCCGATCAACCCGAGCTTCTCGACGACATCCTGGCCACGGCGCGGTACGACGGGCCGGTTCGACCCACACCGTTCGCGACGCGGTACCCCGCGCAGCCCGCGCAGGCGGGGTTCGCGCCACTGACGTCCCCGGAGTCACCGGGCGCGGGCGGACCAGACGTCGTCGTGCCCGAAAGTGCGGCTGAGCGGGTGCTGCCCAAGGAGGGGGCGCCCGGGACGGAGGACCCTGACGTCGCCACCACCCTGACCACCCCACCGCGCATCGCGACCGGTGGCGCGACGGCCCGGGTGCGCGGGAGCGGATTCGACACCTGCGCCGCGCCGTCCACGTCCACCATGCGGGCGTGGCTGGAGTCACCGCACCGTACCGTCGGCATCTACATCGGCGGGGTCAACCGGGCCTGCCCCGATGGCAACCTCTCCGCCGCGTGGGTGCGCTCGGTCTCCGGTATGGGCTGGCGGCTGCTGCCGATCTACGTCGGCCGCCAGGCGCCCTGCGCGGTGCAGGGCAACCTCGGCCGGATCAGACCGCGCGAGGTCGCGCAGCAGGGGAAGGCCGCGGCCGTCGACGCCATGCGGCGGGCGCAGCGGTTCGGTCTGTACGGCGGCACCGCGATCTACTTCGACATGGAGGCGTACGACCCGAACGACGCGAACTGCCGCGCCATCGTCCTCACGTTCCTCAGCGCCTGGACGAGACGGCTGCACCAGGGGGGCTACCTGTCCGGTGTCTACTCCAGCGCCGCCTCGGGGATCCGCCACCTGTCGGGCGTCTACACGTCCCGGTCCTACGTCCAGCCGGACGCGATCTGGATCGCCCGGTGGGACGGCAAGGCGTCGGTCTGGGGCGAGCGGTACGTGCCGAACAACCGGTGGGGCACCCACCAGCGGATCAAGCAGTACCGTGGGCCGCACACCGAGCGCTGGGGCGGCCGCACGATCGAGATCGACAGCAACGTGGTCGACGCGCCGCTCAGCCTGGTTCGGTACAGGTTCAAGGTGACCGCCCGTAGTGGGCTCCGGGCGCGGACCGGACCCGGGACCGGCTACCCAACCGCCCGGGTCTGGCCGAACGGCGCGACCTTGAACGTCGTCTGCCACGCGACCGGAAGCCAGGTCGGCTCGACACGACGGTGGTACAAGCTCCTGGACGGCACGTACGTCAGCGCTCGCTACGTCACCACACCCGACCGGCTGGCGGCGGTTCCCACGTGCCGGTACCCCTACGCGGTCTGGGTCGACGCCCTGCGGGTGCGCGCCGGGCCGAGCACCTCGCACCGGCAGTTGGGCGCCATCGCCTACGGCGGCCTGGCCTACGTGGTGTGCCAGGCGCCGGGCGCCTCAGCCGGTGGCAGCAGGGTGTGGAGCCGGATCGACACCAATGGCTGGGTCGCCGACTGGTACATCCACACACCAGGTCGGCCGGGTTACACCAAACCGATCCCACGCTGTCCGTGACGGCGGTGTCGTTCCCCTGGCTGGCCGCCCCTGGAGCGGACGTCGGTCGGGTCCTCACGGACCTCCGGCCGGCGGTTCAGATCGGCAGCTCGCCGGACAGCACGTCGTCGGCGTCGACGATGCGGTACGCGTATCCCTGCTCGGCCAGGAACCGCTGTCGGTGCGCGGCGAAGTCCTGGTCGACGGTGTCACGCGCCACGACGGCGTAGAACCGCGCGGCCCGGCCATCGCGCTTCGGCCTCAGCAGCCGGCCGAGCCGCTGCGCCTCCTCTTGGCGCGAGCCGAAGGTGCCCGACACCTGGATGGCGACCGCGGCCTCCGGCAGGTCCACCGAGAAGTTCGCGACCTTCGAGACGACGAGCAGGTCGATCTCCCCGCTGCGGAACGCCTCGAACAGGCGCTGCCGCTCCCGCACGGTCGTCTCGCCCTTGATGATCGGGGCGTCGAGACGCGCGGCGAGGTCGTCGAGCTGCTCGATGTACTGCCCGATGATGAGCGTGGGCTCGCCACGGTGTCGCTCGGCGAGGCGGCACACGACCCGCGCCTTGGTCTCGGTCGTGGACGCCAGTCGGTAGCGGTCCTCACTCTCGGCGGTGGCGTAGGCGAGGCGCTCGGCGTCGGTCAGCGTGACGCGCACCTCGACGCAGTCCGCCGGGGCGATCCACCCTTGGGCCTCGATGTCCTTCCACGGCGCGTCGTAGCGCTTGGGTCCGATGAGGCTGAAGACGTCTCCTTCCCGACCGTCCTCGCGGATCAACGTGGCCGTCAAACCCAGCCTGCGTCGGGCCTGCAGCTCGGCGGTCATCCGGAAGATGGGCGCCGGAAGCAGGTGCACCTCGTCGTAGATCACCAGGCCCCAGTCGCGGGCGCCGAACAGCTCCAGGTGGGTGTAGGCGCCCTTGCGGCGGGTGGTCATGACTTGGTAGGTCGCGATCGTGACGGGCCGGATCTCCTTGCGCGAGCCGGAGTACTCCCCGATCTCGTCCTCGGTCAGGGTGGTTCGCCGGACCAGCTCGTCCTTCCACTGCCGGGCCGAGACCGTGTTGGTGACCAGGATGAGCGTCGTCGCCTTCGCGTGCGCCATCGCGGCCGCGCCGACCAGAGTCTTGCCCGCGCCGCAGGGCAGGACGACGACGCCGGAACCGCCGTGCCAGAACGCCTCCGCGGCTTGCACCTGGTAGGGGCGGAGCGACCATCCTTCCTGCACGAGGTCGATGGGATGGGCTTCGCCGTCGACGTACCCGGCGACATCCTCGGCTGGCCAGCCGAGCTTGAGCAAGGCTTGCTTGACGCGACCGCGTTCGGATGGGTGAACGAGCACGGTGCTGGCGTCGATCCGCTTGCCCAGCATGGGCTTGAGCTTGGCGCTGCGCAGCACCTCTTCCAAGACCGGCTGCTCGGTGCTCACCAGCACCAGTCCATGCGTGGGGTGGTTCTCCAGCCGGAGTCGCCCGTACCGGGCCATCGTCTCGGCGATGTCGATGAGGAGTGCGTGAGGGACGGCGAACCGGCTGTAGCGCAGGAGTGCGTCGACGACCTGTTCGGTGTCGTGCCCGGCGGCGCGGGCGTTCCACAGGCCGAGTGGGGTCAGTCGGTACGTGTGGATGTGCTCAGGAGCGCGCTCGAGCTCAGCGAACGGCGCGATCGCCTTGCGCGCCTCGTCGGCCAGGGGGTGGCTGACGTCGAGAAGCAAGGTCTTGTCGGACTGGACGATGAGCGGGCCGTCGTTCACGCGACACTCCAGGAAGGTCTCGGGGACTCCAGTGTCCAACTACGCGACCCTCTGCGGTGTTCCGGCTCCGGCGCGTCGAGGAGCCGGACCCTGGCCGCGGCCGTTCGCCGCCGGACCGGCGACGGCGGCCGAGACGAGTTCTGGTCGCCGAGGGTACGTTCGGCGTCGCGAAGCGTGGTGACTCCGGCAACTGGGGCGAGCTTCGCATGGAGAGCGGGGCGCGGTAGCGTTCAGGTATGCGGGCACGCGGCCTCGTCGAGGAGTACCCCTCCGTCAGCGTTGAGTCCGATGGTCTCGAGGCGGCCCAGCTCCTCGCCCAGCACCGTCTCCCCGGCCTCGTCGTCACCGCCGAGGACGGCCATCCCGTCGCCATCCTGCCCACATCCCAGGTGGTGCGCTCCGTCGTGCCCCAGTACGTCCAGCAGGACCCGGTGCTGGCTGGCGTGCTGGACGAGAAGGCCTCCGACCAGATCGTCCACCAGCTCAACCGGCTCAAGGTACGCGACATGCTGCCGCAGCCACCCATGGAGGTCGCGGTCGTCGACGCGAACGACACCGCGCTCGAAGTCGCCGCGGTCATGGCCCGGCTGCGGTGCCCGCTCGTCGCGGTTGTCGAGAACGGGCGCTTGACCGGCGTCGTCACCGCCTCCCGATTGCTGGAGTACGCCTTGAACGACTCGTCGGCGACCTGAGGGCGTACGCTTCGCTCGCGCCCGGTACGAGCACTGCCGCGATCAGGTCGACCGCGGCGAACGCCGAGGAGCCGCAGGACGGCACGGGCACTGAACCGACAGGCGAACCATGGCGGGACTGTGCCCGAGGAAGGGACCCGCAGGAGCTGGGCCCACAGGAATGGGTCCGCAGGAAAGGACGAGCCGGTGAGCGACCACGCGGATGGCGGGACGGAGGAACGCCCGAGGTACACGGGGGTGATCTGCGACCTCGACGGCACCGTCTACCGTTCGGGTCGCCCGTTCCCCGGTGTGGTCGAGGCCTTGGAACGCTTGCGCGCGGCTGGCGTGCGCGTGCTCTTCGTCTCCAACAACCCCCTCCAGAACGCCGAGGCGTACGCGACGAAGCTCTCGGCTCTGGGGATTCCCGTCACACCGGACGACGTGCTCACCTCGGGCGCGGTGATGGCGTCATGGCTGCGGGAGCACACGCCGAACGCCCGCGTCCTGCTGCTCGGAGAAGAGAGTCTGCGCGAGGAGCTCGCGCAGGTCGGCGTCAAGGTGGTCCATCGCGGGCTCGAGGCGGACGTCGTCGTGGCGTCGTTCGACCGGACGTTCACCTACGACAAGTGGCTCGAGGCGTTCCGAGCACTGCGCGCGGGCGCTCGCTTCGTGGCCACCAACCCTGATCCGACCTGCCCCGTCGAAGGTGGGGAGATTCCTGACTGCGGTGGCATCATCGCGGCGCTCGAGGCCACCTCCGGACGGCGTGTCGAGGCCGTCGCCGGCAAGCCGTCGTCGCTCATGCTGGCCGCCGCGCTCGCGCGCTTGGGAAAGGGGCCCGACGAGGTGGTCGTGGTGGGTGATCGCCCCGGCACCGATCTCGCTCTCGGTCACCAGGGCGGCGTCGACACCGCCCTCGTCCTCACGGGTGTCACCACTCCATCGGAGAGCGAGCACGTCGACCCGCGACCGGTGTACGTTCTCGGCAGCCTCGCGGAGCTTCCCTCCGTCGTCTTGGGACGCTGACCAGGTCGAGGGCGCGGGCGTCCTCAGTCACTCGCGGTCCACGCGCTCAGTCGAAGAGTCCACGTCATCAATCGGAGGCCGAAAGCTCCCACGACAAGGGCCAGGGATTGGGCAGGCAGGCCCCGACTCCCTTGGTCTGCTGCATCATCACCGGCGCCAGCTCGCCCTCTCCGCCACAGTCACGGTGCCCCTCCCCGAGGGCGTGCCCGACCTCGTGGTTGACCAGGTAGTGGCGGTAGTTCTCGACGTCATCACCGAACGCCTCCGCGCCGAACGCCCAGCGCTTCGCGTTGAGCGCGACCCGGTCGTCGATGCGGCACGAGAGCTCGCCACCGGTGCCGAGCGGCTCGCACAGCTCATCGGTCGTCGCCGGACTGGCCACGATGATGCGCAGGTCCACGTCGTCGTCGGTCCGCATGAACCTCGCCCGTCCGGCTGCGGCCCAGCTCCGTGGATCCGACAGTGTCTCGTCGACCACCTTCGCGACCTCGGCGGGATCGAAGGGGAGTCCTTCCTCGATCTCGACCCGGTACCGAATCAGCGGTCCCGTGCCGAACGCCCGGGTCTGGCCGGGTACGCGCGTGAGCTTCCCGGACCCCTCGTGTTGAATCGTCACGGTGGTCGGAGTTGGGACGGGCGTCGGGGTTGGGACGGGCGTCGGAGTGGGGGGCGGGGAGGTCGTGGGTGTTGGCGTCGGTGTGCCCTCGCGCGGTGCGGGACGGCGTTGGTCACTTCGCGAGACCCGCTTCTCAGCCAATGGACGAGGGCTGGCGTCGGCGGGATCGTCGACGGACCGTGGGGAGTCCTCCTTGGCTGGGAGCGCCGCGGTGGTCTCCAGGGGCGTCGAGGGTGTCACGGCTCCGAACCAGCCGGCGAGGAGGGCGGCGCCCAACGTGGCCGCCGACGCGAGGACGGCGAGTGTGCGGAGAACGCGACGGCGGATCGCCTTGGGTCTCGATCGTCGAACGGCCATGTCAGGTTGCTCCTCCCCGGCAGGTGCACCCCCTTCAGGCGGACACCCTAGGACATGGCCTCAATCCGCTGTGTCGACTGGTGCGACGCCCATGATCCGGTGCAGGGCGAACGCACGTGTCTCACCCACCGTGTGGTCGTACGCCGTCAGCCAGCCACCCTCGATGCGGATTGGGTCCACGATCCGATCACGGGTACCCCCCTGCTCATCCACGTACCCAACCCAGACCGAGTAGCCTCCCTCGACCGCGTCGCGCAATACCTCCACGGTTTCGGCCGTTCCGGTCCGACGACGCCGTTGCATGTCGAAACCAGCCGGACGGCTGGCACGGGCGCGGTCACCGGCGCGCAGCGCGCGGACAGCGGCGGCGACCACGTCGGGATCGGGCTCGGGACGACTGGTCGCGGTCTCTCGGGTTGGGGTTTCCGCCGTCCGACCAGCACGCGCCTCGCTCAGGATGAGCGCGCCGTCCGGCGTCTCGGGAACAGGGGTGTATCCGAGGGCACGCAACTCGTCGACGAGGACGCGGACCGGGAGTCGTGAGACGAGCACCGTGGGCGCGATCCGACGGAGGCCGAGGTGCCCGACCCGGCGGTCGGCCATCAACGCGTCCAACGAGGGCGGGTCGTCGCACCGTAGGTAGGCGGTCATCGTCCCCGCGCGCAGTCGGCCGTGCTTTCGAGCCACGTCATCCACCAAGTACGACAGCGGTTGCGGGACGGGGGTGGCCGAGTGTCGAGCGAGGATGTCGTGGAGCTCGGCCGCGGTGTGCCCGGCGTCCAACGCGCGTTGGATCGAGGCGGCGCTGAACCGGTAGACGGTCGCGCCACCATGGGACTCCACGTCCGCCATGGCGGCCAGACTGCGAGCCAGCTCGGGGCGGAGCGGCCCCGGTGCGACCGCGGTCAGGTCCGCCTGCAGCAGCACGTGGTCGACCGGCTCGGGCAGCAGCGGCGCGAGTACTTCCGCCGCCTCGGCTTCACCACGCACGAGCGCGGCCCCGTGCGTGGCGAGCGCGCCGAGCCCGGTGACGCCGAGCACTGCCGCCTCGTCGATCGTCCACGTCACCAGTCGCTCCACGAGACTCGTCATTCGTCGAGGCCGCAGCCACCGCACTCGCGCCACGACCGCGTCGACGTCAGGCGCCGTGCCCGGGGGAGCGGCCGCCAGGGCGGTGAGGGTGAGCCGCCGAACCTCGGGCGCGACGGGCCGTTCCACGCCGGCCGACAGAGCGGCGATCGGGCGGTCACGGTCGTCGCGTGTCCCGACCAGTGCCGCGACTCGGGTCGACCGCAGCCACGCGTGGGCGAGACTGGCCCAGCGTTGCGCCAAGTCGGAGGCGAGCCAGAGGTCGAAGGCGGGAGTCGGCAGCCACACCGCACCGTCCTCACCGGTGGCGACGAGCCCGGCGGCGAACGCGCACTCGAGCAGCGCGGCCGCGACGGACTCGTCGACGTCGAGCAAGGCAGCGGCGCGGCGTAGGTCGCGGACGCCGACTCCCCCGGACCGCAAGACACCAGGGGGATGGGCGGCCCAGGTGTCGAGGAGCTGCTCGACGCGGCGGACCACATCGAGCGTGGTGCCGGCGGCGGTCCGGTCGACGAGCGCCTTCTCCCGGACCGGACCGGTGAGTGCGGGCGGGGTGAGCGCGTCGGGAGGAAAGAGGCGGCCACCTCGCAGATACAGGCCGACCTCGCGGGGAAGCGCGACCGTGCGCGCGTCGACGACGGTGAGCAGCCGGTGCGCGAGCAGCTTCTCGACAGGGCTGCGTGCCGTCTCGACCGTGACCGGGCGGTCGGCGTTGCTGAGCCGTCCCACCGGTGGGCCGGCGGCGAGCCGCTCGGCCACCGCGCGGGCATCTGGGCCGGCTGCCTCGAGCCGAGCCGCGACCTCCGTCGGGTCGGTGAGCGCGGGATCGTCGGAGGGGGACCCGAGCCCGGCGACGTGCGGGCCCAGCAGATCAGCGGCCACGGGAGGCACGTACAAGGCGTCGGGCGATCCCCACACCAGTGCCAGGGCACGCACGTGGTCGAGCGCCGGTCGCAAGTCGGACTCGTCGAGGCCGAGCAGCTCGCCCAACGCCGTCGACGAGGCCGGCGATCCGAGGATGACCAGGCCTTCGATGACGGCGAGGGCCAGTCGGTCCAGCCGGTCGAGTGCCCGTGCCGTCGAGCTGCGCGTCAACGCCCTCGCCGCGAGCTGCTCGACGGTGGACGGCAATGGCGTCATCAGGTCCGGTCGAGCGTGGAGGAGCGTGGCGAGCTCATCGTCGGAACGCTCGCGGAGGGCGTCGGACAGTGCCGAGGACGCGGCGGCGCTGCACATTCCCTCCACGGTAGCGCCCGGTCACCGGGGCGCTGGGCACCTCGGGCGTCCCTGGTGGCGCCTCCGGGATCTCCCAGGGGTCGACCACGGCACGTCCCCGATGTCCCTGACCGTCTCCAGCCGGCACCGTGTGAGGTGCGAGGTCACGGGCTCCAGCGCAAGGACGAACGGGGGTCGCGCGACCACGGGCTGGACCGTCAGGAGGTTGCTCGATGCCGGTGCCGGGGGTGCTGACCGATGTTCATGCCGCGTTGACGTCTCTCCCCCTCGGCGTCCTGTTCGCGGTCACCCTCCTCGCCATGGCGCTGGAGACCTCGCTGTTCGTTGGACTCCTGGTGCCTGGCGACGTCGTCGTCCTCGTCGTTGCGACGGCCGCCGTCACGCCCGCACGGTTCGGCACCGTCGTCGTGGCGGCGGTCCTGGGTTCGTTACTCGGGGAGTCGGTCGGATACGCGATCGGTCGGCGGTTCGGCCCCGCGCTGCGTGGCAGCCGCCTCGGGCGTCGGCTCGGGGAGTGGAGGTGGCACAACGCTGCCCAGACGATCGGCCAGTGGGGGCCGCGCGCGGTCGTGCTCGCCAGGTTCACACCGGTCGTCCACGCCATGTTCCCGGTCGTCGCCGCGACCCTGCGCTTCCCGTACCGGCGGTTCATCAGCTGGTGCGCGGTCGCTGCCGCGGTGTGGGCGGTGGTCTACACAGGGCTCGGCGCCGTCGCCGGCAGCCAGCTCACTCGGGTCAAGAGCGTGCTCGGTCTGCTCGGCGTGGGAGCGCTGCTCGCGTTCGGCATGGTGTGCGTCGGCGCCTTCGGTCGCCGCCAGCTCCAGCGCCTGGAGAGCGCGGTGGGCGAGCGCGCATCTGCGTCGTCGGGAGACGCGGTCGCTGAGCTCGCTGTCGAGAGGGCAAGCGTCGACGCGATCGTGCGCCCGGACGTGGGTACCGACGTGGGTACGGCTGTCGATGCCGGGGATGCCAGGACCGACGGGACCCGGACAGGTGGGAGAGTCGACGGGCCCCGAGTCGAGGACAGGTTCCGGACTGATGGGACGCGAGCCGAAGGGATACGTGACGATGGGGCGGACCGACAAGGCGGGGGTGCAGTGATGGTCCGAACGGGTACCGCGCTGGACGTCGAGCAGGGCGTCCCCTCGGTCGTCGAAGTAGTGGCGCGCCGCGCCGCGTCCACGTCGCCTCGCGTCGCGGACGGACGGAGCGGCCTTGGCGCTCGAACGGCGACAGGAGCGCCACCGGCGACGTCACATCAGGGCGCGGCAGCGTCCGCGAGCACGGGTCCGTCGACGAGCACCGATGTTCGGTTGGGCTGGCGAGCCACGCACGTGCTCGTCCTCGTCGCGGTCACCACGCTCGTTGGCTTCCTGGCGTACCAGAACCGTCACGCCATCGATCCTCGAGCCTGGTGGGACAGCCTGCACGTGGGCTGGGTGACCCTCGCCGTCCTCGGCGTGGTCGCGACGCTCGTCGGGAACGCCTGGAACCTCATGGGCGCCAGCCCGGTCCGGTTGAGGTTCGGGTCGACGTTCGTCGTCCAGGTCGCTGGTTCCCTCCTCCGGGTCGTCTCGCCCGCGGCGGTCGGCAACGCGGCCGTCAACGTCCAGCATCTGCGCCGGGTCGGCCTGGGTGACGCCGCGGCGGTCGGCACGGTCTCGGTCGCCCAGGCCGTGCAGTTGCTGTTGACCGTCGCCCTTCTCCCGCCCGTCGCGTTCGCCGCGGGCACCGACGTGACGGTGCTCGGCGGTAACGGCGTGCGCATCGCGTTCTACTCCGCGGCTGTGGTGGCGATGCTCGCCGGGGTGGCGTTCGTCGTCGTCCGACGCTCACCTGGGCTGCGGGATCGTGTCGACGCGCTCGTGGGCGAGCTCACGCGCTCGTTGCGCGCGATGGCCGCCGACCCGTGGCGGGGCGCGGTGAGCGTGGCTGGTGCGGTCCTCGTCTCCGCGGGGCTGGCCATCTCTCTCTGGGCGTCGGTGCTCGCGTTCGGCGGCTCGTTGAGTCCGTTCACGGCGTTCGGCGTGCTGCTGCTCGGGAGCACCGCCGGCAACGCGATTCCGGTGCCTGGCGGGCTCGGCTCCGTCGAGGCCGCGCTGGTCGCTGCGCTCACCGCCACTGGGACGCCGCTGACGGTGGCGCTGCCGGCGGTGGCGTTGTTCCGCCTCGTGACGTTGTGGCTGCTGCTTCCCGCCGGCTTGGTGAGCGTCGGCGTGCTGCGACGGCGTGGGGAGCTGTGACGCGACCTCCGGTTGATGTGCCTCACGGTCCTCAGCCGGGGTCGGACCGCCGTCGGGTGGACGGGGACGGGATGGGTAGACGGGGTGGGTAGAGGATGGAGGGGACCGGAGCCGCCGACCACGAGGAGGAGTCAGCGATGGCGCGAGTCGCATTTCTCGTCGATGAGATGTTCGAGGACTCCGAGTTGCAGGTGCCTTACGACGCGGTTCGGAAGGCCGGTCACGAGGCGGTCATCGTGGGGAAGAGCGCTGGGGCACAGGTGACCGGGAAGAAGGGGACGAAGGTCACGATCGAGAAGGGTTCCGGCGACGTGCGTCCGGACGACTTCGACGCGGTCGTGGTCCCGGGAGGCTATTCGCCGGACAAGGTGCGGACCGACGAGAAGCTCGTGGGGCTCGTCCGCGAGGCGAACGACGCGAACAAGCCCATCGCCGCGATCTGCCACGCCGGGTGGGTGCTCGCCGAGGCGGACGTCGTGCGCGGTCGAACGGTCACGTCGTACCACTCGATCCGCACCGACCTGGTCAACGCCGGGGCTACCTGGGTGGACAAGGAGGTCGTCGAGGACGGAAACCTCATCACCTCGCGCCGCCCGGATGACCTGCCGGCGTTCTGTGACGCTCTGCTACGTCACCTGAGCTAGCGCGATGTGGTCGGGCGTCTCGGTTGCCGCGAGTGTCGGTCACCGGCGCTGACCGTGGGCAACCTTCGGTGCCGGTTAGCCGTCCGTGGGGCATGAGACTTCTGCCACCGTCGTGGGCCCGTCGCGCGTCGGTCGTCCTCGCCGCCGCGTTCCTGCTGTCAGCCTGCGGTGCCGGGACCGGTGTCGTCGCCGCACCCGAGGACTCCCAGGGTGAGGAGATGCGGGGTCGGACGTTCCTGTCCACGGAGGTGACCACGGGCGGCAAGCCGCGCCAGCTCGTGGACGGCACCCGCGTGCGGCTCGCGTTCACCGAGGACGGACGGCTCGTCGCCGACGCTGGGTGCAACAGCATGCAGGGAACCGTCGACCTGGGGGAAGGGACGATCGCCGTCGACAACCTCGCCGCGACCGAGATCGGGTGTCACCAGGCGCTGCACGAGCAGGACGCCTGGCTGGCCGAGCTGCTCGCACGGCGTCCGACCTGGCGACTCGAGGGGGACCGACTGGTCGTCAGCGGGGGCGGGACCACGCTCACCTTGCTCGACCGGAGGATCGCCGACCCCGACCGGCCGCTGGTCGGCACGCTGTGGATCGTCGACACCCTCATCGACGGCGAGGTCGCCTCGTCCACAGTGTCCACGGTCGGGGCCGACACGCCGGACGCGACCCTGCAGATCGTGGAGGAGGGCGCGGTCCTGGGGTCCACGGGGTGCAACCAGTTCCGGGGCAGCGCGACGGTGTCGGGCTCCACGATCACGTTCGGGGAGGTCATCGCGACCCGCCGGGCGTGTGAGCCCGAGGTGACCAAGGTCGAGCGTCACATCCTCGCGGTGCTCGACGGCGAGGTCCGGTTCGGGATCGAGGGCGGCCAGCTCCGACTCGACCACCCGGGCGGCAAGGGCCTCGTGCTTCGCGCCGACGACGCCGGCGCACAGGGCGCCACCGACGATGACAGCGCCCGCAACGATGACGGGGCTACCGACGATGACAGGGCCCGCAACGATGACAGGGCCACCGACGACGGCAGCCCCGCGGCTCCTGACGGTGCCGGCGCGAACGGCACCGGTGCTGATGAGGCCACCGGCGAGGCTGATGAGGCCACCGGCGAGGACAGTGCGGAGAACGCGGGCTGACGGGCCATCGCTCACGCGGCAGGCCGTGCGAATCGTGGCATGCCCGTTACGCGGCGTCAGGACGTAGAGTCGAGGTGTGGCCTCAGATGCGTTGGTGGTCGGTTTCGACCTGGATATGACCCTCATCGACTCGCGACCCGGCATCGCCGCTGTCTGGGACGCGGTGTCCGAGCGGACCGGCGTCTACGTCGACAGCGCGGTCGTGGTGAGCCGACTGGGTCCTCCACTGGCCCACGAGGCTGCGCAGTGGTTCCCACCCGACCAGGTGGACGCTGTCGTCGACCTCTACCGCAGTCTGTATCCCGACCTGGCCATCAGGGCCGCCACGCTCCTGCCGGGCGCGGGCGAGGCGATCAAGGCGGTACGCCGACACGACGGCAAGGTGCTCGTCGTGACGGCGAAGAACGAGCCGCACGCTCGGTTGCACATCGAACACCTCGGCTTGGACGTCGACGAGGTGATCGGCGACGTGTGGGCCGAGCAGAAGGGCGAGGTCCTCCGCGCCCGCGGCGCGACGATCTTCGTCGGCGACCACGTGGGGGATGTGCGGGGTGCCCGGGCGGCCGGAGCCGTCGCAGTCGGGGTTCCCACCGGCCCGGCCTCCGCCGAGGAGCTGCGCGCCGCCGGCGCCGATGCGGTCCTCGCGGACCTGGCTGACTTCCCGTCCTGGCTGGACGAGTACGTCCTGGAGCGTCGGCTGACCGCGTTGCGGGATCGGCTGCGGGAGCTGGGGTCGGTACTCGTGGCGTTCTCCGGTGGCGCCGACTCGGCCTTCCTCTTGGCTGCCGCGGTGCGCACGCTGGGGGCGGCGTCTGTCGCCGCGGTCACCGCCGTCTCGCCCTCGCTCCCCGCCGCGGAGCTCGCGTCGGCGCGGGCGTTCGCCGAGTCACTCGGGGTACGGCACCTGACGCCACGCACGCACGAGATGGCGCGCGAGGGATACCGCGCCAACGCGGGCGACCGCTGCTACTTCTGCAAGGCGGAGCTGCTCGACGTGGTCACGCCGCTGGCCCGGGAGCTCGGCCTCGCCCACGTGGTGACGGGCACGAACGCCGACGACGCGCGGGCCGGCTTCCGGCCCGGCATCCGCGCGGCGGCCGAACGCGGCGCGGCGACACCGCTCAAGGACGCCGGCCTCACCAAGGAGCAGATCCGTGAGGTCTCCAGGCGTTGGGGCCTGCCGACCTGGGACAAGCCCGCCGCGGCCTGCCTCTCGAGCCGCATCGCCTACGGCCTGACGATCACCCCGGCGCGACTGGCGCGCGTGGAGCGAGCGGAGACCGCGCTGCGCGCGGCGCTGAAGCAGCACGGTGTCCCCGTCCGGAACCTGCGGGTCCGTGATATGGGCGATCGAGCCCGGATCGAGGTGGACGCCGAGCTCGTCGCCGACGTGGCGGCGCTGGGCGATGCTCACGCTGCTGTCCGCGCAGCCGGATTCGACACGGTCGAGGTCGATCCCCGAGGCTTCCGGTCCGGGTCGATGAACGAGCTGTTGCCAGATCCCGAACGATATCGGTAGCCGTGGCCCCACCCGACGCGTCCGCCGCGACCGAACGTGGCTGCCCGTCTTGGCTGGTATGCGGTGGAGCACTGGTGAGAAGGCCGTCTACCCTTGGATGCGGCCCCCGGTCGTCGGGGGCTGTGTCATAGCGCATGGGCCGTGTTGCCCGCTGACCCAATGACGTGTCTTGTCGCGAGCGAGGTCGATGTGCCGGCTGGCAAGGTGAAGTGGTACGACGCTGAGAAGGGCTTCGGCTTCCTCACCAAGGACGAGGGAGGCGACGTCTACGTGCGAGCGTCAGCGCTGCCCGCCGGCGTCACAACTCTCAAGGCCGGGCAGCGCGTCGAGTTCGGGATCGTCGCCGGCCGTAAGGGCGACCAGGCCCTCTCCGTTCGTCTGATCGATCCTCCACCCAGCGTCTCCAAGGCGCTGCGGAAGTCGCCGGAGCAGATGGTGGTGATCGTCGAGGACCTCATTCGGCTCCTCGACGGCTTGGAGAACACCTATCGCCGCGGTCGCTACCCCGACAGCCGGACGGCGAAGAAGGTGTCGGCGGTCCTGCGCGCGCTGGCGGACGAGCTGGAGCTGTGAGCCAGCCGTCCGACCGGCGTGCGCCGGCCTCCCCCCATGCACCACCCAGTGCCGGTCCCTTGCTGGTCAGGCGAGGGACTCACGAGGGTGAGGGGCGGGGGACGGCGCGCGCTCGCCGGTGGGTACGGATGACGACCGTGAGCGCGGCTGTCAGGCCGACCACGCACAGGCCGAGGCCCAGCTGCGGGATCAGCGGCAGCGCGATGCCGACGCACCCGCCCACGACCCAGGACAGCTGGAGGACGGTCTCCGACCGTGCGAAGACGCTGGTGCGGACCTGCTCTGGTACCTCCGCCTGGATGAGCGCGTCGAGGGACAGCTTGCCGAGCTGCTGAGCGAACCCGGCGACGAACGCGAGCGCTCCCACGGTGGCGAGGCCGTAGAAGACCGCCGTGACCGCGGCGGTGATGGCGCTGATCACCAGCAGCAGCTGGATCACCGCGTCCGCCCGGCGTGCCCGTGCCACCGCACCGAGCGCGGTGCCGCAGAGGTTGCCCGCCCCCGCGGCGGTGGCGACCGCGGCGACCTGCACGGTCGCTGAGTGGCCCGCCAGTGGCGTCTCGCGGAGCAGGAACGCCATGAACATCAGCAGCAGGCCCGAGAACGCCCGGAACGCGGCATTGCCCTGCAGGCCGAGGACGACGAGCGTCGGGATGCGGCGCAGCGTTCGCCCGACGTCGACGAGGGGGAGAGGCTCCTCGCCCTCCGCGGAGTCGACCCGGGCGGGAAGGGTGATCGCCAGGATCGTGCCCGCCGTGAAGACGACGAAGGCTAACCGCAGTGCCCACTGCGGCCCAAAGGTCGCGACGCCCACGGCGACCGCTCCCGTGACGCCTGCGCCGATGCTTCCAGCCAAGGAGATGCGCGAGTTGGCGGTGACGAGCGGGACGTCGCCGGGCAGCAGGCGGGGTACCGCCGCGGCTCGCGTCACGTTGTGTGCTTTTGACGCGACCAAGCAGGCGAACACCAGCGGGTACAGCCACAGCTCCCCGGTCGCGACCCCGCCGGCCATCACCCAGCACAGAAACCCTCGCGTGGCCATGGTGAGGCCGATGGCCCAACGCCGTCCGTGGCGGACCCGGTCGAGGAACGGACCGATCAACGGTGCCACGACCGCGAACGGCGCCATCGTGACGAGGAGGTAGAGCGCGACTCGTCCGCGGGCCTCGCCGGTCGGGACCGCGAAGAAGAGGGTGCCGGCGAGTCCGACCGCCATGGCGGCGTCACCGCCGGCGTGGAAGACGTTCAGCTCGATCAGCTTGGCCAAGCCGGACTCGCCCATGCCCTGCGCGTGCGTCACTTTGCGCACCGAGCGGACCAGGGCACCGCCGGTTCGGCTGAGCGCCCGACCGATCACGCCGACCGCGGTGCGCGCAGTCTCCGCCATTCGGCGCCGATCGGTCCTCGACCGGCCGACCGGTTCGGTCTCGAGCGCCTCCACACTCGCCCGCTGAGGGGTTGGCGGCTCTCCCTGACGCGACGTCGGCTGTTCTCGCACCTGTTCGGGCTGTCCCACGTCTCGCGCGCGTCGATCGGGCCATTCCGCCTGTCGTGCCGACGGTTGGGCCTCGGACGGTTCGAGACGTTTGGTTCGGGGCCACCCCACTCGCTCATCGGCACCGATGCCGTTCCCCAGGTGGGCGGCACGCCGGCGGGCAGCCCGACGCCCGGGCGGACCGAGGGGCCCTACCGGCCGTGGTCCGCCCGATCCCGGGGCCGGTCCTTCGTGCCGGTGATCGGGTGGCGTCACCGTCCTCATCCTGCCCGGAAAGGGCTGCCGACGTCTGCGCCAGTTCCGGACGCCGAGAGGCTTTCTGGCCGTTCTCCCTCCACGCAACGTGTCTGCCGCTGGCGCGGTCGTCGTCGCAGGTTTCTCGTCCGGTGGGGCACGACGTCGTGCGGAGCCGGCTTGCAATCCTCGCCAGCGAGGCGCTCGCTTGAGCAGGCAGGGTGTCGAGGTCGCGGTGGTCGGACCGCGAGGGGCGGTGTTGTCGGGCGTCGTTCGCCCAGTTGTGGCGTTTGGTCGGATCCGTATCGTGGCTTAGAACAATCGTCGTTGTGGCACGCGATGGTTGTCCGTTCTCACCCCGAATGTCCCAGCCGTCCGGCGGATTTCCCTGTCCTGGTGCGGCTTCTCCCGTCCTGGTGCGGCGCGGACGAACGGCCACCGTCGCCAGCATCTGGTGCGAGCGTTGGTCGGCGCCGCGTGGGCTGTCGGGACCTGTCGCGCTCCGTGCGACAATGAACCATCGTGAGTACCACCACCCGTCGACCCTCGCGACCCGTCCGCCTCGACGCCGTGTGCGCGGCTGCGGTCGACGTGGCGCGGCAGGCCGCGCTCGAGGTTGCCGGTCCTGACGGCCTCGGCGCGCACCTCAGCTGCGACCCCGAGGACGACCGGGTCGTCACCCACTACTTCACCTGCACCCATCCGGGCTACATCGGGTGGCGTTGGGCGGTGACGGTGGCACGCGCCCCGCGCAGCCGGACCGTCACGGTCGACGAGGTGGTGTTGCTTCCGGGACCTGACTCCATCCTCGCGCCGCCGTGGGTCCCGTGGTCCGAGCGGGTGCGCGCGGGGGACCTGGGTCCGGGAGACCTGCTGCCAACACCGCCGGACGACCCGCGCCTCGCGCCCGGCTACACCGCCGCCGACGAGCAGCCCAGCGACGACGCCGAGCAGCTCCGTTGGGTCAGTGAGGAGCTCGGTCTGGGACGGGCACGCGTGCTGTCGCGCGAGGGCCGGGACAAGGCGGCGGAGCGTTGGTACGCCGGCTCGGGAGGGCCTACGGACCCTGTCGCGAAGGCTGCTCCGGCGCCGTGCTCGACCTGCGGGTTCCTCGTACGGCTGAGCGGACCGCTCGGCACGGTGTTCGGAGTGTGCGCCAACGAGTACTCGCCCAGCGACGGCAAGGTGGTCTCCTTCGACCACGGGTGTGGAGCTCACTCCGAGGCGTTGCTGCCGAAACCGTCGACGCGGCGAGCCGAGCCGGCCGAGCCGTCGCTCGACCCGCTCTACCCCTCGTCGTCGGACGACTCCTGAGCGTTCGATGGCCGACGGGATCGTCGCCACACGCAATAGCCGAGGCCGATGAGGCCGAGGCCGACTCCGGTGAGGCAGGTAGCGAGCCACCACTCCCGGCCGTCCTCGCGCAGGTGCTCCGCGAAGGGCAGCAGGATGAGGAACGCGACCAGCCAGAGGACCGTGCCCACTGCGAGGGCGCGGACGCCGTCCACGTCCAACGGCTCCACCTCCGCCTGAGCGAGGAGGGGCAGACGACGTTTCCGGGCGCGGCTCACGCCGTTGAGCCTAGCCCGCCAGGATCGAGGCGCTCGCCCGGCATCGTGGCGAGGAGATCACCCGTCGCGAGGACGCGGCACCTCTCACGGGTGCCCGTTACACAGCGTTTCCCTCGCGGCCGTACGATGCTCACGCTTCACGGGCCGGGGGCCGGCGTCGTCCTGCCCGGCCGATGGTCAAGTTCCTCGAGAAGGGAAGCTCGATGGTCGGGTCGGCGACGACGACCGCCAAGCGATCAAACGGCTTTATCGATCGGTACTTCAAGATCACAGAGCGTGGTTCCACTGTCGGCCGCGAGATTCGCGGTGGCATCGTGACGTTCTTCGCGATGGCCTACATCGTGGCCCTCAACCCGCTGATCATCGGGACCGCGCAAGACGCGACAGGTCAGTACCTCGGCGGTGGGGACGAGCCGAACCTCGCGGCGGTGGCAGCGACGACCGCGCTCGTCGCGGGCGTCATGACGCTGCTCATGGGCGTCGTGGCCAACTTCCCCCTCGCGTTGGCCACCGGGCTCGGTCTGAACGCCTTCGTGGCCTTCAGCGTCGCCAGCCAAATGACCTGGGCCGACGCGATGGGACTCGTCGTCTTGGAAGGTCTCATCATCCTGCTGCTGGTCCTCACCGGTTTCCGCCGAGCGGTCTTCCACGCCATCCCGGCGGAGCTCAAGACAGCCATCAGCGTCGGTATCGGCCTGTTCATCGCCCTCGTCGGCCTGGTCGACGGCGGTGTGGTTCGACGCACGGCCAATCCACCCGTTCCGGTGCAGTTCGGCGTCAACGGTTTCCTCGGCGGTTGGCCCGTCCTGGTCTTCATCCTGGGGCTGCTCGCGATCAGCGTCATGATGCTCAAGAAGATCAAGGGCGCGATCCTCTACGGCATCGTCGGCGCCACCGTGCTCGCGATCATCATCGAGGCGATCGCGAAGGTCGGGCCGGCCGGAGCCGGCTACGCCGACAACCCCAAGGGCTGGGGCCTCAACGTGCCGCGGCTGCCGGAGTCCTGGGTGCAAGTGCCCGATTTCTCGCTCCTCGGGAACTTCTCCCTGCTTGGGTCGTTCGAGCGGATCGGGATCGCCTCGGTCGTGCTGTTGGTGTTCACCCTCATGCTGGCCGACTTCTTCGACACCATGGGCACGATGACGGCCATCGGTGCCGAGGCCAACCTGCTCCGAGAGGACGGCACGCCACCCCACACCCAGCGCATCCTGGTCGTGGACTCGATCGCCGCGGCGGCCGGCGGTGCGGCGGGTGTCTCGTCCAACACGTCCTACATCGAGTCGGCCGCCGGTGTCGGCGAGGGTGCCCGCACCGGCCTGGCGAGTGTCGTCACCGGCATCTGCTTCCTGCTGGCCACGATCTTCGCGCCCGTGGTCGAGATCATCCCGTACGAGGCGGCGACACCGGCTCTGGTGGTCGTCGGATTCTTGATGATGACCCAAGTGAAGGAGATCGCCTGGGATCGGTTCGAGATCGCTCTCCCGGCGTTCTTGACGATCATTCTGATGCCGTTCACCTACTCGATCAGCGTGGGTATCGGCGCGGGCTTCGTGAGCTACGTGGTGCTCACGGTCGCCCGGGGCAAGGCGCGCCAGGTGCACCCGCTGCTCTGGGTGGTCGCCGCCTTGTTCGTCGTCTACTTCGCGATCGACCCGATCCAGCAGGTGCTGGGGCTCCTCTGACATACGGCGTGCGCCGCATCCCAACGATCGGGGGACCATCGTCCATCTGATCCCGGGGGTGGCGACCCTCTCGAGTGGGGGCAGGCTCGACCTTTCGGGTGGGCCTGCCCCCACCGTCTTTCCGGCCGCGGTCGCCGCCTCGGGTGGTTCGTGTGGGATCGCGACCACTCCCGGACTGGGAGAGCGCTTTCCATTACCACGAGAACTGGTTGTTAGCAAGAGTAATGAGGTACGGTAAAGGCATGCCGTCATCAACTATGCCCGTGAGGTCTGACGCAGGCCTCGCAAGTGCTCTCCGAATCTCAGTGATGCGGCTGTCCCGTCGGCTCCGAAACCAGCGAGCCGAGGACCATGGGCTTTCGGCTAACCAGCTCAGCGTCATGTCGACGCTGCATGGGCACGGTCCGATGACTATCGGCGAGATCGCCGCCGCCGAGAAGGTCCGTCCTCCGTCCACCACGCGGACAGTGACGTCCTTGGAGGAACTCGGACTGGTGGTGCGCGAGCCGCATCCCACGGACCGTCGTCAGGTCGTGGTCCGACTGGCCGAGGCGGGACGCCGCCTGCTCGCTGAAGATCGCAAGCGTCGCGACGCCTGGTTGGCGCGACGTCTTCGTGAACTGTCCCCGGAAGAGAAAGAGATCCTGCGCGCAGCCGCACCGATCTTGGAAAGGTTGGCCGCTTCGTGAAGGCGATGTTCCGATCCCTCCGGAACCGCAACTACCGCCTCTACGCCGCCGGCTCCGCCATCTCCAACATCGGGACGTGGCTGCAACGGATCGCGCAGGACTGGCTGGTTCTGCAGCTCACCGGTAACAGCGGAACCGCGCTCGGGATCACCACGGCGCTGCAGTTCCTTCCGTTCCTGTTGCTCGCGCCGTGGGGCGGCGTGATCGCTGACCGCTTCCCGAAGCGGAAGGTGCTGCAGTGCACCCAGGTGGCGATGGGCGTGACCGCCGGCGTACTCGCCGTGCTCGACCTGACCGGCGTCGTCCAGGTCTGGCATGTCTACGTGCTCGCCTTCCTCTTCGGTGTGGCGAGTGCGATCGACAACCCGGCCCGCCAGTCGTTCGTGGTCGAGATGGTCGGCAAGGAGGACCTGCCGAACGCCGTCGGGCTCAACTCGGCGTCGTTCAACGGCGCTCGGGTCATCGGTCCCGCCGTGGCCGGGTTCCTCATCGTCATCGCTGGCACCGGCTGGGTGATCCTCCTCAACGCCCTCAGCTACTCCGCGACGGTGTGGGCCCTGGCTCGCATGCGCGCCTCGGAGCTCCACGCCCCGAAGCTCGCTCCGCGGCAGCCCGGCATGATGGTGGACGCGTTGCGGTACGTCGGCCGGCGCCACGACCTCATGCTGGTCCTGGCCGTCGTCTTCTTCGTCGGCTGCTTCGGGCTGAACTTCCAGATGACCAGCGCCCTCATGGCCACTCAGGTCTTCGGCAAGGGCGCCGGCGAATACGGTGTCCTCGGCTCGGTCCTCGCGATCGGCGCGGTGACCGGTGCGCTCTCGGCGGCACGTCGGAGCACGACCAGCCTGCGTCTCGTGGTCGGTGCGGCCGTGTGCTTCGGCGTCCTGGAGATGCTGTCCGGGGTGATGCCGACGTACCTGACGTTCGCGCTGTCGCTCCCGGTCCTCGGCTACGCCCAGCTCACCATGATCACCGCGGCGAACGCGATGATGCAGCTGAAGGTGGCGGCCGAGATGCGCGGTCGGGTGATAGCCCTCTACAGCATGGTGTTCATCGGCAGCACGCCGCTGGGCGCGCCGATCGTCGGTTGGGTCGGCGAGGCCTTCGGCGCCCGGTGGACGCTCATCGGCGGTGGCGCGATCAGCCTGCTCGGGACGCTGCTCGCCACGTTCGTCGTCATGCGGGTCCGAGACATCGTCATCCGACCGTGCCTGCGGCCGCGGCCGCACCTGCACGTGTGGAGCCGCCGCGAGGCGATGGACGCGGACGACGCGGCGCTTCGGCAACGTACCGGCGAGCTGCACGGCTCCGGCTCTCGGAATGGCCCGAACGTGGAGCGACTCGATGGTCGTCCAGCGGAGCGCGACGCGTGGGCACCCGTGACCGACTCACGGCCGCGGCTCCCCGGCATGCGAGGGCCGGGATCGACGCCCGAGACGTCGGTTCCCTCCGGTCAGAACGCCCGAGGCCTCCGGTCGTCCACGACGCGGGGGGAACGACTGGGCTCGGGTGAGAGAGTGGTGGCGTGCAAGCGGACCACCGGTCTCACCCAGTCCTCGCGACGGTGGCGACACAGCGCGTCGAGACGCTCGTCCCGGCGAAGCCAGGCGGGTCCCACGCTCTCGTGAGCTGCTCGTCGCGGGATGACGGGGTGGTGTGAGCGGGGAGGCCTGGCAGGTGCGGTTGTTCGTCGCGCTCGTCCCTCCAGCGTCCGTCCTGGATGACGTCGCGGTCGTCGTCTCCGACATCCGCGGCCGGGTGGACGCGGACGTCCGACTGCGGCAGGAGCAGTGGCGGTGGACCGAGCGAGCCCAATGGCACCTCACGCTCGCCTTCCTGGGGGAGGTCGGTGACGACGTCGTGCCTGGACTGAAGGCCAGGCTCGCGCGGGTCGCCCGTCGCTCGCAGCCCCTCCACCTCCATGTTCGAGGCGGTGGTGGCTTCGGCTCCGCTCGCAACGCGCGTGTGCTCTGGAGCGGCGTGCACGGAGACGTCGACGAGCTACGGCGCTTGGCGGGGTCGGTGGCCGCGGCCGCCCGGCGCGTCGGCATCGACGTGCCCGACCGTCGGTACCGGCCCCACCTCACCCTCGCCAGGCTGCGGGTGCCGGCCGACGTCAGGCCCGTGGTGGAGTGGCTGTCGGACTACACGGGGCCGGTCTGGGAGGCGGATCGGCTGGAGCTGGTGCGGTCGTACCTGCGCGCGGGGCCGAACGGCGGCTCGCGGTACGAGACCATCCACGCCTGGCCACTGGGTCGGCCCGGCTCGGCGGCGGAGTAACGTCCAACGAGTGCACCCGAAGTACCGTCGACTGGTCATCCCCGGCGTGCTGGTGCTGCTCCTGCTCGTCGTCGTCCTAGGCACGCTCCTCGACTGGTAGGGGTCTCCACCGTGGTCCGGGCAGGTGTCGGGTCTCGGCTCACCGCGTCGCGAGCTGCCGGAGGAACTCGGCGGCGACGGCTCCGGCGTCGGTGCCGCCGGAGCTGCCGTCTTCGACGAGGACGGCCCAGGCGAGGTCATCGTCCTGCTGGTAGCCGATCATCCACGCGTGCGTGCGGGGCGGCTGCTCGTCGCCGTACTCGGCGGTGCCCGTCTTGGCGTGCGGTCGGCCGGGCAGCCCACGCAGCGCGTCGCCTGAACCCTCGGTGACGACCGCGCGCATCATCGACCGGAGGGCACGCAGAACCTCCGGGTCGAGGTCGCGAGGCGCCTGGTGAGGCCGGTCGACGGCGTCCGGGACGAGCCTCGGCTGGACGAACCGACCGGACTTCACGGTGGCGGCGACCGACGCCATGACCAACGGTGAGGCGAGATTGCGGCCTTGGCCGATCATCGCTGCCGCTTTGTCGACGTCGCTGACGTTCACCGGGACCGACCCGTCGTACGTGCCGACACCCGTATCCCACTCGCCTCCGATGCCGAAAGCCGCGGCCGTCTCGGCCAGGGTGTCCTCGTCGAGTCGGTCGCGCGCCTCGATGAACGCGGTGTTGCACGAGTGAGCGAAGGCGTCCTGGAACGTCGACCCGGCCGGCAACGTGAACTCGTCCTGGTTGGTGAAGCGGTAGCCGTCCACCCATGCGAACCGGGGGCACTCGAGTGCGTCCGAGGGCTGGAGGCCGGTCTCGAGCAGGGCGGCGGCGGTCACCACCTTGAACGTCGACCCTGGCGGGTATGTCCCGACCAGGGCACGGTTGAACCCGCCGCCAGGCTGGTTGGCCACGGCCAGGATGTCTCCGTTCGAAGGTTTGATCGCGACGAGCGACGCCGGTGTCGCCGCCACGTCCAGCGCCGCCGCTGCGGCGCGCTGGACGTCGGGGTCGATGGTCGTGCGGACGTCACGCCCAGGCCGGACGTCGGACTGGAGCAGCGGCTTCACCGCTTTCCCGGACTGTCGGTCGGTCACCGCGACCGCGTACGGGGGCGCCGAGCCGCGGAGCGTCTCGTCGTACCGCTTCTGGAGTCCGGACACCCCTCGACCGTCCTGGACCTCGCCCACGAGGGACGACGCGACGAGCTCGGCGCCGGTGCGGTCGAGGATCGCCCCGCGCTCTTGGACCTTCGCCACCGCGAGGGTCTGCCCAGCCCCGAGCTCGGGATGGACGACCGAGGGGTCGAACGCAACGAGCGGTCCTTCGGCGGCCGGAACGAGCCGCGCCTTGGAGGAGTACGCGAAGCCTCCGACGCGCGGCACCGTCATCCGGACGGTGAACGGCACGACGACGACGCCGTCGTCCTCGTCCGCTCGCTCCGCCACACCGTCCCCGACCGTGATGGTGAGCGCGCTGGGGTCGAGGTTCCGATCAACGGACTCCAGGAGCGACGCCGCGGCCTCCGGGCTGTCGGTGTGCCGCGCCGCGGTGGTCCAGTCCTCGTTCGCCCACGCGGTGGCGAACGCGTGCATCTGTCGCTCAGCGCGCGCGACGTGCTGCGCGAGCTGCTCGGCTCGGCGCGCGTCCGCCGAGCCCTTGAGCATCCGGTAGCCGCCCAGGGCGCCGGAGGCCAGGAGCGCCACACAGACGACGTACACCATCACGCGGAGACGTCGCCTGCGGCGCGGAGCGGGTCCGTACTCGGTCACAGTCTCGCCACGCGTCGGTGGCCAATCCGTACTCACGCCCGGGATCCAAGCACGGCGGACACCGATGGCACCACTTCGACGATCGGCGGTCTTACCCGCGGCGGGGGCGGCCTTACCCGCGGCGGGGTAGGGCGGCGACGGTGACCGCGACGAGCGTGAGCAAGGCTCCCACGATGGTGAGCACGGTCAGCTCGGCGTCACTGACCGGCAGCACCGCGTCCAGCGCCAGCGCGCCGATCACCTGACCCGCGACCGCTCCGAGACCCAGGATGAGTACGCCGGTGTAGCGCACGAGGAAGGCGGATGTCCCGATGAACACGACACCGCACGCGCCGCCGAGGTAGAGCACCGGGTTGGCGGGAAGCGCGTCGGGAAGACCGCGGATGGCGACGTCCACCCCGACCGCCACGAGGAGGGCGACCGTCCCGACCGCGAAGTTGACCAGCGCGGCCACGAGCGCCCCGGTGGCGCCATTCGGCGCCCGTGCGGCTCTCTCCGAGCTCCGCGCCGCGCCACCTCGCGCGGCCGCCGCGACGAGGCCGTTCACCGCCTGCTGCCATGCCGTCCCCACGCCTCCGAGTGCGGGAAGGAGCGCGAGCGCGAGTGCCGAGGGAGCGCGCAGCTGGTCGGACACCGTGAGGGCGACCGCGACCAGTGCGACCAGCGCGCCGACGACGCGGTTCGCCGTCACGCGCTGCCGCCCGGCCGGGCCCACACCCAGCCGGTCGACGACGAGACTGCTGGCGGTCTGGCCGGCGACGACCGCCACCGTGAAGACGGCGACACCCACCACGCCCACCGTGGTCGCCTGGGTGACGACGAGGAACGCGCCGCAGACCCCGCCGAGGCACTGCCACCAGCGCAGCCGTGGTGAGTCGTCCGGGCTCGTCACGCGCGGCTGGCGGATCGCGGCGAGGAGCGCCCGAACCCCGCGGCGCGCGTCCGGGTTCGTGCCGACGAGCACGGTCAGCACCACGAGGCCGATCCCGAACGAGATGAGAGCAGCGAGGACCCCGTCGCTCAACCGGCTCCCGAGCTCACCGTTGATCCGGCTCTGGACGGATAGGACCAGGCCGATCCCGATCGTCGCGAGGATGCCGAGGAGGAGGGTCCGGGATGACGGAGAACGACTGGTTTGGGCGAGAGCGGCGCGGGTTCCGGTCACTGCTTCATCCTCCGACAGCCTCGCCACCGCCGACCCGCGGGCCTGCCGCGAGGGCCCCGCCGACGACGACATAGCCTGGCTGGAAGCGAGACCCCGACGAGGGGGAGTGCGATGCTGGGCACAGGCATCACCACCGCCCGACTCGGGCGAACCGACCTCTCGATCACGCGGCTCGGCCTCGGGCTCTGGACGCTCGGACCTCGGGACGCCGCCCGACATCCAGAGGCCGACGAGCGCGCGATCAAGGCCATCCGTCTGGCGGTCGAGCGTGGGGTGAACTGGATCGACACCGCCGCGGTCTACGGCTTGGGGCACTCCGAGACGCTGATCCGCCGCGCGCTCGAGCCGCTCCCGCCGGACGAACGCCCTGCGGTCTTCACCAAGTGCGGCGTCGTGTGGGACGACACCCGCCCGAGCGCGCCTCCGCGTCGCGTCGGGGACGCGGCGAGCCTTCGTGCCGGCGCCTACGCCTCGCTGCGGAGGCTGGGGGTGGAGCACCTCGACCTCTTGCAGATGCACTGGCCACCGCAGGACGGGACACCGGTCGAGGACTACTGGCAGACCTTGCTCGACCTGAAGGCCGAGGGTGTCGCGCGGTACGTCGGCTTGGCCAACCACTCCGTGGACCAGCTCCACGCTGCCGAGCGGCTCGGCCACGTCGACGCGGTGAAGCAGCCGTTCTCGATAGCGCAGCGCGAGTTCGCCGGCCGTGAGCTGCCGTGGTGCCTCGAGCACGGCACGGGTGTCCTGGTCTATCGACCGATGCGCGCCGGGCTCTTCTCGCTCGGCTTCACCCGCCGCACAGCGGTCACCGTGCCGACGGAGGACTGGCGGTCGAGGCGACCCCACTTCACGGACAAGGAAGAGGCGAACGCCGCGCTCGTGGAGGCGGTGAGACCGGTCGCGGAGCGACACGGCGTCTCCGTGGGCGTGCTCGCCGTCGCCTGGACCCTCGCGTGGTCGGGGGTCTCGGGGGTCATGGTGGGTGCTCGGCGCGAGGAGCAGGTCGAGGCTTGGCTTCCTGCCGATCGGCTGCGGCTCACCGACACCGACCTGCTCGAGATCGCGGCGGCGATCGAGCGAACGGGGGCGGGTGAGGGACCGAGCCGGCCGTGACGGGCGGTCGTCAGGCGCTGGTCTCGGCCCGCTGGAGACTGGCCTGTCTGGCCTCGAAGCGGTCGAAGACCCGACCGGTCAGCCGGCAGATCACCCAGCCGACGAGGCCGGCGGCGAGCGGCAAGCTCACCGGGACCATGAGGACCCCGACGGCGGCGGCGAGCGTGAGCAGGAGCCCAGCCAGCGACGTGAGCGGATGGGCAGCCGCGAACAGGGCGGCGTTCCGCAGGGTGCGCCGCCACGGGCCGGGGTAGCGGACGAGCAACGGGTAGAGGTACACGAGCGTGCCGCTGACCGCCAGGATGCCGAGGAGCGCGACCGTCAGCACGGGGACTCGCAGCGGCGCGTCCTCGGCCCGGAACGCGTAGAGCACGTCGATGGACAGCAGCGCCGCCGCGACCGCGGTGAGCAGGCTGAACCAGACGCCTTGCCGGAAGTTCCGGCCGAACCCCGACCAGAACGTCGACCACACCCGGGGCGGGCCGTCCTCGTCCCAGGCGGTCATCACCGCGCACAGGCCGGCGCACGCCGGACCGGCGGTGACCAGCGGGATGCTGGCGAGCGTCCAGAGCAAACCGGCGAACACGACCGCGAGCAGCGCGTCGGTGAGCCTGGTCAGGATCGTCATCGTCGGTCCCTTCCGAGGTCGTCCAGCGCGGTCGCGCATGCCCACAGGTGGCAGAGCAGCGCCTGGCTTGCGGCGCGAGCCAGCCTAGGTCGTCTCACGCGGGCCCGGAAGTGCGACCGAGAGCGCGACGGAGCCCTCGCTCCTGGCGACCGTCGTCATCGTGAGAGGCTGGCAGGCATGATCGTCGATGCTCGGCGGGGCCGCGAAGGGAGGCTTGTGGACCACCGCGTCGATGTGATGAGGTTCGACGAATCGGCCCCCGCGTCACCCGGGGTTCCGCAGTGCGGTGCCCGCGTGACACCCTTCGCTGAGGGGGTACGCGCGGGCCGGGAGCTCGTCGCCGTGTCGGGAGTGACGCCCGCGTCGGCGCGCACGCTGGAGTCCGACCTCGCGGAGGTGGTGCGGTCGTGAACTCACATCGGCGCCGTTCCTGGTCGGTGCGCGACCACAGGCGGGTCGTGCTCGCCGCCCTCGCCGGGTCACTGATCGCCGCGTCGTCGTTCACCGCGGCACACGCCGACGAGCCCTCGCCCGAGGAGCCGCGCGAGGCGTTCACCATCAGTGACGAGCGGATCGTCGAGTCGAGCGGGCTCACGCTGAGCACGAAGCACCCGAACGTCTTCTACACCGTCAATGACTCCGGTGACGAGGCGCGGGTCTTCGCCCTCGACGACGAGGGCACGGTCATCGGTGTCATCAGGCTCGCCGAGGTGGACGCCCAGGACATCGAGGCGGTGGCGAGCGGGCCCGACGAACGGATCTGGGTCGCCGACATCGGCGACAACGACCGGGTCCGCGAGACCATCACGCTCTACCGCTTCCGGGAGCCGGACGAGCTCGGCGACGTTCAGCAGCAGTGGAGCCGCTTCCCCCTGGTGTACCCGGACGGTCCACACGACGCCGAGACGCTGCTCATCCACCCGGAGACCGGGCAGCCGTTCATCGTCACCAAGCATCCGGACGGCGGCGCGATCTACGCCGCTCCCGAGGAGCCGGTGAGCGGCGCGGTCGAGAACGAGCTCGTCCGGGTGGCTGACGCTCCGCCTCGCATCACCGATGGGGCCTTCCTTCCCGACGGCTCCGGCGTCGTGCTGCGGGACGATGACGAGGTGTACCTGCTCGACTGGCCGAGCGCGGAGGTCAAGCGCACCATCCCGCTGCCGCCTCAGCGTTGCGACAGGACCGCGGAGCTTCCTTGCCTGGGTGAGTCGCTCGCGGTGAGCGAGGACGGCGAGTACCTCTACGCGGGGAGTGAGGGCGCGAACTCGGTGGTCAACCTCGTGCCGTTGTCAGGCGGCGCCCAGGCGGCGAGCCCGAGCCCGACCGCCACGGCCACGCCGACCAGAACGCCTCGGGCCGAGCGGGCCGACGACGCGCGCGGAGAGAACGCCGCCGAGGCGGCGGATTCCGGTGGCGGTCTGTTCGGCGGCCTTCACCCGGCGGTCCTCGTCGCGGTGGTCGTGGTCGCGGTCGGTGCGGGCGTCCTGGCGTTCCCACGGGTGCTGGCTTTCCGCAGACGGTCCGACGCGGACGAAGAGGAGCCGCCCGTGGGTCGACGTCGCGTCGCGGACGAGGACCCGGAGGACGAGGTCGGCGCACGCCCGACGTGGGAAGGCGCGCCGGAGTGGACGCACAGTGCCGCGACGCCCTGGCAGCGGGAGACGTCCCAACCGCAGGAGGGCTCCTGGCCGGAGCAGTCGCGGTGGCCGCACGGGAGCCCGGAGTTCCCCGTTCCCGAGCGAGCGGAGTACGAGCACGCCGGCGCCTGGCCAGACGACCGAGAGCGGCACCCGCAGGCGTGGTCGGAGTGGCGCGCGGACCAGGACGGATCCGACCCCCGCCAGGTCGTCGGGCCCCATGGCGCGGCGGACGACCGCTGGCGGGCCGCCGAGAGTTGGCGGGCTGACGACGGCTGGCAGACGGGTGACGACCGGCGAGCCCGTGAGCGGTGGGATGCCGACGTGAGCTGGCCGCCCGCCGAGCGTTGGGGCGCAGACGTGGACGCTCACGCTGACGCGGAGGGACCGGCCCGCTCGGGACCGGAGTGGTCCGAGCGGGCCGGGCAGGCGGCCGGTGACGCGTCCCGGTGGTCGTCGCGTGACGGCTCCTCGTCGGCGTGGTCAACGGAGCCGGTCCAGTCTCGAGGGCAGGAGTGGTCTCAGGAGCAGGAGTGGTCCCAGGGGCCGGGGTGGTCCCGGGGAACGGAATGGTCGAGGGAGCCTGAGGGGTCCGGCGAGGCCCCATGGACACGGTCGGGAGACTCGTCGGGGATGGCCGCTCCGTCGTCGTGGGAGTCCGCGCAGCGACCGGAGTGGCCCTCGCAGCGGCAGCCGGACGCCACCCGCAGAGGCCGCGACTGGAGAGAGGCCGTCGAGGAGGACTGGGAGACGCCTCGGCGATCGGCCGGCGCGGCCCCAGCGGGCTGGTCGGCACACTCGTCGACGGGCGAGGCATGGCCCAGGGAGTGGGGCTCCGCGGAGGAAGCCTGGCCCAACGCCGGTTCGCGGGAATGGCACGAGTCAGGTGGAGACACCCGCCGGGAGTGGTGGGGCGACCAAGCGCAGCGAGCGCGACAGGCGGGCCACTCCCGGGCGAACGTGGACTGGCTCGAAGAGCGGCTGGCGTCGCGCGGCTCCGCTCAGCCCACCTGGGAGCGTCCCGGCGACTCGACCGGACAGTGGCAGCGGTCCGACGACGTGCCGCACCGTGGCTCCTGGGATGCCCGACAGTCCTGGGAACCACCGCGGCAGTCCGCGGATCCGTCGCGGCGGCCCTTCGCTGGCCAGCAGGACGAGGCCGACTTCTGGTCGAGGCCGCCCATCCCGACCGAGCCGAGCTGGCCCGGTGAGGAGGCGATGGAGCCGCGGCGGTGGTCCGAGGGTGACAGCCGTTGGCGACCCTACCGCGACGATGATCTCGACCGGTGACGAGCCGAGCGGTTTCTCGGGAGAGGGGCGGTGCGCGAGGCGCCAGCCACGGTGACCCGCGGCCGTCCCTCACGAGTCCGTGAGGCGTTCGGTCACGTAGTCGATGCAGACGGTCAAGGCCTCGACGTCGCTCGGCTCGATCGCGGGGAACATCGCGACCCGCAGCTGGTTGCGTCCCAGCTTGCGGTACGGCTCGACGTCGACGATGCCGTTGGCTCGAAGGACCTTGGCCACCGCCGCGGCGTCCACCGAGGCGTCGAAGTCGATCGTGCCCACGACGAGCGAGCGCGCCGCCGGGTCAGCCACGAACGGTGTGGCGTACGTCGACTTCTCCGCCCAGCTGTACAGCCGCGTCGAGGAGTCCGTCGTGCGGGCCACCGCGCCCGCGAGACCCCCGTTGGCCAGCAGCCAGTCCAGTTGCTCGGCGAGGAGGATGAGGGTTGCGATCGCCGGCGTGTTGTAGGTCTGGTCCTTGCGCGAGTTGTCGATCGCGGTGCGCAGGTCGAGGAACGCCGGGATGTAACGACCTGATGCGGCGATCTCGTCAACCCGAGCCAGCGCCGCCGGCGACATGACGGCGATCCACAGCCCGCCATCGGATGCGAAGCACTTCTGCGGGGCGAAGTAGTAGACGTCGGCCTGCGCGATGTCGACGGGCAGTCCACCGGCGCCCGACGTGGCGTCGATGACCACGAGCGCGCCGTCGTCGGCGTCGGGCACGCGCCGCACGGGGGCCATGACGCCCGTCGACGTCTCGTTGTGCGGCCAGGCGTAGACGTCGATGCCCGCCTCAGCGTACGGGGTGGGCAGGGTGCCTGGCTCGCCGGTCACGACGGTGGGCTCCTCGAGGAAGGGCGCGCCGGCCGTCACCTTGGCGAACTTGGCGGAGAACTCGCCGAACGACAGGTGTTGGGCGCGGTGGCGGACGAGGTTGTGCGCCGCGATGTCCCAGAACGCCGTGGACCCGCCGAGGCCGAGCACCACCTCGTAGCCGTCGGGCAGCTCGAACAGCGTGCGGATGCCTTCCTTGACGCGGTGGACCAGCGAACGGACCGGCGCCTGCCGGTGGGAGGTGCCGAGCAGTGTCCGACCGGCCGCGCTCAGGGCCTCGACCGCCTCGGGGCGGACCTTGGACGGGCCGGAGCCGAAGCGTCCGTCACCGGGCTTGAGCTCGGTCGGGATCGTGATCGTGGTGGGGTCGTCAGCCACGGAGCACCTCTGTGGTCGTCGCTGGAAGCCGATCCGGCAGGCATTCTCTCACCAGCCCACGTCCGGGCCGGCGCCGGCGCGTGGTCCCGACGTCGAGCCGGGACTAAGGTCGGACCTCGTGGGCGAACGACCTCATGCCGACGCCCGGTCCGACTCGCCTGAGCCGAGGAGTGGCCGGGACCTCTCGGCGATGCGGCGCGACTACGGCGACGGTGCGCTCGTCGAGGCCGAGATGGCCGCGGACCCGCTCGAGCAGTTCCGGCGGTGGCTCGACGACGCCGTGGCGGCGGGCGTGCCCGAACCCAATGCCATGGTGCTCGCGACCGCGGACGCGAACGGCACACCGTCCGCCCGCACGGTCCTGCTCAAGTCCGTCGACGACCGGGGGCTGACGTTCTACACCAACCTCGAGTCCGCCAAGGCCGCTGATCTGGCTGTCCGTCCGGTGGCCGCCGTGGTGTTCCCGTGGCACGCGATGGCCCGACAGGTGAGGGTCACCGGTGGGGTGACCGAGGTCGACCGCGCGGAAGTGGCGGCGTACTTCGCCAGCCGGCCGTGGGAGAGTCAGCTGGGTGCGGTGGTGAGCCGACAGTCCCGCGTCATTCCCGACCGCGCAACGCTTGATCGGGAGTACGCCGCGGCGGAAGCGCGGTGGCCGCGAGGCACGGCCATCCCGGTGCCGGACTATTGGGGTGGTTACCGAATCCGACCGGAGATGTTCGAGTTCTGGCAAGGGCGCAAGGGCCGCTTGCATGATCGGATCCGCTATCGCAAGGTCAACGACCAGTGGGTCATGGAGCGTCTCGCTCCCTAGCCGGGATCTCCGATGACGGGGAGGGATGCACCGCTCGAGGCCAGGGCTGGGGTGTTGGGGATCGCTCCGGGGATGAGGCAGCCCGCGGGCTGGCAAGGCTGGGGGACTAGTCCAGCGCCCGCGGGCCGGGTGGCTGCCTGGGATTCGCCGGCCGCCGTCGGCGTTCAGTGGAAAGGACGGTCTTTCTCAGCGACGAACGCGGTCGGGACGCGCCGGTGATCGGCAGTCGGTCCTCAACGTGTGGACGGCGGCTAACGGACAGCCACCTCACGAGTCCCAGAGCTATGCATGCGCTGGATCACCTCCTTTCCCGTGTACGCCCGACCGTACGCCGGAAAGGCGGTCCTGACAACAAGAATTTGGCGGCGCTCCTCGCTGGCCGTCCTGCGGTGACGGCATGCTCGCCACCCGAGAACCGCTCGAGGTGCGCACGTGCTCGGGTCAAACCCGGACGACTTTGACGCCGATCTCCTCGAACCGACGCAGCTCCTCTTCCGGTGCGCCACAGTCGGTGATGAGGAGGTCGATCTCCTGAGCTCGCCGAATGCGTGCGAATGCACGTGCTCCCACTTTGGAGCTGTCCGCCACCACGACAACCTGGCCGGCCCGTTCCGCCATGAGCTGGTTGATCATGGCCTCCCCTTCGTGGTGTGTGCTGGCGCCGTACGTGGCGTCCACCGCGTCCACGCCGAGGAAGGCCATGTCGAGGCTGACGCCCTCGAGGATGTGCGTCGCGAGAGGGCCGGCGAGCTCGTAGGACTGCGGACGGGCGACTCCTCCTGTCACGACGATCTTGACGTGAGGCCGGACGGTGAGCTCGCTCGCGATGTTGACGGCGTTCGTGACGATGGTGATCGCGTGGTTTCCGTGGGAGGCGCGCAGGTCGGTGCGGGTGGCGATGGCTCGGGCGACCTCGGTGGCGGTGGTGCCCCCGTTGATGCCGATGACCATGCCGGCGCTCACCAGGTCGGCGGCCGCCTTGCCGATGCGCTGCTTCTCCGTCGCTTGGCGCGCGGTCTTGTACCGCAGCGGGAGGTCGTACGCCACGCTGTGCGCCACAGCACCGCCACGCGTCCGTGTCAGGAACTGCTGCTGGGCCAGGTGATCGAGGTCTCGGCGGATCGTCGCCGTGGACACCTCCAGCTCACCGGCCAAGGTCTCGACGTCGATCTGCCCCCGCTCGGCGACGAGCTCGAGAATGGCGTTCAGACGCTCGTAACGGTTCAATGTGCACCGTCCGGTTGCTCGAAGCTGCACAGGTCTGTGCGCAACCGATCATAGGCTGCGAAGAAGCTTCGGCTCTGCGCAGTCAGTGCACAAACTCGTGAAAACTGTGGCCAGTCCCGGTGTTGACCGACCAGAACCGGTCAGGTCTCGGCTCAGGTGCACGTTCGGCGCCGCCTGTCCGTCTCGCCCGCGAGGGGATTGGTGGGGAGTCGGTGATGGTGGGCCGGCAGTCGGCTGGCTACGCGGAGTCCTTGGTGATCAGCCAACCACCGTCGACGACGATGCTGGATCCGGTGACATAGGACGCGTCGTCGGAGGCGAGAAAGGCGATCACGGACGCGACCTCGTCCGGCCGCCCGAAGCGTCCCAGCACCGTCTGGCGGATGCTGCGGGCGCGGTCCGGCTCGCTCACCCGATCCCACGCGGCGGTCAGGATTGGTCCGGGGACCACCGCGTTGACGCGGACCGCAGGGCCGTAGTCCACCGCGAGCTGGCGGACCAAGGCCAACAGTCCGCCTTTCGAGGCCGCGTAGGCGGGATGGGCGGGGAGACCCGCATGGGCGTGCACGGAGGAGACCGCGACCGCCGCCGCACCGGGCCGCCAGCGCCCGTGAAGCGCCCGGAACGCCAGGTAGAGCGCGCGCAGGTTGACGTCCAGCTGACGGTCCCAGTCCTCGACGGAGAGCTCGTGCGCCGGCGCGACGATCTGGGCGGCTGCGTTGCTGACGAGGATGTCGAGACCGTCGGTGAGCACGTGCTCGGCGAGTTGAGTCCACAGATGCGGATCCCCGACGTCACCGACCACGGTGCGGGCAGCGCCGATCCGCTCCGCCGTCGCGGCCAGGCCTTCGGCGTTCACGTCGACCAGGACCGTCGTGGCGCCTTCGGCAGCGAGGCGTTCGGCGGTCGCGGCACCGATGCCCGAGCCCGCGCCGGTGACGACCGCTCGCTTGCCTTCGAGCCTGCCCACCGGTCGCCCTCCTAGCTATCATCTCTGCATCTTTTATGACTAATTATTGACATCGACGTTACGCTCCAGCAAGATCTGCCCCACATCGCATGAGGTGGCGGCGCTGCCCAACCTGCGGGGCGGCAGGCATGGGAGGGGATCGAGATCATGAGTGCGCTGGCTCGTCGACGTTTTCTCGGCGCGACGGGAGCCCTGCTGCTGGGTGGGACGATGGCCGGTTGCGGTGGCAGCGGCAGCGGCGCCGGTGGGGACAGCGAGTCGATCACGCTGACGATGACCGCCTGGGGCGGCGACATCGACCGCAAGACCTACAAGCAGCGCCTCGACATGGCGTCCAAGAAGTACCCCCACATCGAGGGCACCGTCCAACTGACGCCCGGGGACTACCTGCAGAAGCTGACGACGGCCATCGCCGGAGGCGCCGGCCCCGACCTGCTGGAGATCGCCGACCACGTGCCCGCGTTCGCCAGCAAGAACCAGATCCGACCGCTCGACGACTACATCGAGCAGTCCGGCATGGACTTGACGGAGATGTTCGGTGATCGGACGCCGAAGATCTTCCAGTACGAGGGCAAGCAGTACGGCCTGCCAGACCGCTCCGGGGCGATGGTCGTCTACTACAACCGGAAGATGTTCGACGCGGCCGAGGTCGAGTACCCGTCGAAGGAGTGGACCTGGGACGACCTGCTCAACGCGGCGAAGAAGCTCACCATCCGCGAGGGCGGCGAGGTCAAGCAGTGGGGGTTCGCCACGATCACGTGGTGGCCGTACTGGATGACCTTCATGTACCAGAACGGCGGGCGCGTGCTCGACGACGACAACCGGCCGGTCATCAACAGCCCGGAGAACGTCGAGGCCATGGAGTGGTACAACGACCTGGCCTGGAAGCACAAGGTGTCGCCGACGCTACGGGACTTCGCCAACTACGGCGAGGGTGTCGGGCCGGACCAGCTGTTCGCCCAGGGGAAGCTCGCGATGGAGATCACCGGCTTCTGGAACATCGCCGCCGCGAACAGCGTCGACGGACTCGACTGGGACATCGCACCGCTGTGGCACGGCAAGGAGGCGGCGACCAGCGCCTTCTTCACCGGACTGGCGATCTCGGCGAACACCAAGCACCCGGACGAGGTGTGGAAGGTCATCGAGTACATGGTGAGCGAGGAGGGTCAGCGCCCGATCATCGACAACGGCGAGGACGCTCCGGCCAACATCAAGGTGCAGGAGAGCGACGCCTTCCTCAAGCCCGTCTGGGCCAAGCGCGAGGTCAACATGAAGGCCTTCGCCGAGTCGTCGGACTTCATCTTCATCCCGCCGATCACCGTGCACTGGAACGAGATGCTCAAGGTCTGCGGTGACAACATCCAGCTCATGATGAACAACGAGGTCACCCCGAAGAAGGCCTTGGACACCATCCAGACTGAGCTCGAGCGCATCATGGGACGCAACTGATCGCACCGCGGACGCTGGTCGGGCCACCGCGGTGAGCCGAGAACTGGTGAAGAGATTCGTCGATCGAGGGCGCTCGAGGAGATGGGTGAAGGCGTCGACGTGAGGGTGCGGTCAGTCGCACCGATGGTCGAGAAGCGGCCGACTGCCAAGCCATGGTGGACCCAACGGCGCCGCGAGGCGTTGTGGTTCTACATCATGGCCTCGCCGTGGATCGCGGGGTTCCTGCTGTTCATGGGCGGACCGTTGGTCGCCTCGCTGTACCTCAGCTTCACCGACTACGACCTGCTCACCCCGCCGGAGTGGGTCGGGCTGGACAACTACGTGCGGATGTTCACCGACGATCCGCGCTTCTGGAAGGTGCTCCGCAACACCACGGTCTACACCCTCCTCGTCGTCCCCATCACGACCGTCCTGTCGGTCTGGCTAGCCGCCCTGTTGCACAAGCCCCTCAAGGGCATGCGCGTCTTCCGGACGATCGTCTACGTGCCGGCTCTCGTGCCGATCGTGGCGAGCGCGATGCTGTTCTCCTGGGTGCTCGCGCCCGACGCGGGGTTGCTCAACCGAACCCTCGCGCTCGTCGGCATCGACGGACCGGCGTGGCTGCTGGACGAGACCTGGGTCATCCCAGGTTTGGTGATGATGTCCGTCTGGGGCGTGGGAACCGGCGTGGTGTTGCTGTTGGCCGGGATGCAGGGTATCCCGCCGGAGCTGCTCGAGGCCGCGACGATCGACGGAGCGAATCCTCGCCAGCGCTTCTTTCAGATCACGCTGCCCATGCTGTCGCCGGTCATCCTCTTCAACGTCATCATGGGCTTGATCGGGACGTTCCAGGTCTTCAGCCAGGTCTACATCCTCACCGGCGGTGGGCCGAATGACGCGAGCATGATGCTCGTCCCCTACATCTTCGAAGAGGCGTTCCGGAACTTCCGGATGGGTTACGCCAGCGCCCTGTCCTGGCTGCTCTTCCTCATCATCATGACCTGCACCGCGATCGTGTTCAAAACGTCGTCGCGGTGGGTGTTCTACGAGTCGGAGGTACGCCGATGAGCCTGCTCGCGCAGGATCGACGCAGTCGACCAGTCGGCAGCGGCTCCCGACTCGACGCCGCGGCGACCTACGCCATCTTGACGGTCGTCTCCGCGGTGCTGGCGGCGCCGTTCCTGTTCATGGTGTCGATCGCGTTGTCCAGCGACGCCACCGTCCAGAAGGCCGCGTTCACGCTGATCCCACGCGAGTTCCATGTCGAGAACTTCGTGCGGGTCATGACCTCCGACGCGCAGATGGCCCGCTGGATCCTCAACAGCCTCATCATCGTGGCCTTCGCGTGCGTCGGACAGACGTTCGTGAGCGCGATGGTGGCGTTCGCCTTCGCCCGGCTCCGGGCGCCAGGACGTGGGCTGCTCTTCGGCATCCTGCTCGCCACCATGATGGTGCCGATCGAGGTGACGATCATCCCGCAGTTCATCCTGTTCCGGCACCTGGGCTGGATCGACACGCTGCTGCCGCTCGTCGTGCCGAGCTTGTTCGGCAGCGCGTACAACATCTTCCTGATGCGGCAGTTCACCGCCCGCATTCCGCGAGAGCTGGACGAGGCGGCGCAGGTCGACGGGCTCGGGTACTTCGGCCTTCTGGTGCGCATCATCCTGCCGCTCATGAAGCCGGTGTTGGTCGCGGTTGGGGTGTTCAGCTTCGCGTGGGCGTGGGGATGGTTCTTCGGCCCGCTGATCTACCTCAACACCGAGTCGAAGTTCCCGCTGGCGCTGGGTGTGCAGTTCCTCTCCGGCACGACCACGAACGCACAGACCCCGCCGTACAACCTCGTCATGGTCGGCGCGCTCTTCCTCACCGTGCCGATGCTCCTCGTCTACTTCTTCAGCCAGAAGTACATCTACCAAGTCAACCTCGGCGCCGGCAGCGCTGGCATCCGGTGAATCGGCGAAGGCCCAGCCGCTGCCGTCTCGACGCGAAGGGAGCTCGTCATGAGCTGGAACCGCAGGTCTTTCCTCGGCGCGTTGGGCGTGACCTGCCTGGCCGGAGCGGGAATGGTGCCGATCGTACGGCCACGGACGGCGGCGGCCGCCGACGAGTTCGACCTGCTTCGCGAACGCTGGTGCTCGCTGGTCACCGGGTCGGGATACGACCCGGACGTGGAGCCGTTCAAGTCCCGGCTGGCCGCTCTCGGCGCGGAGGCGGAGCAGTACCTCACCACGTTGGCGCCGGGTGAGACATCCCTGTGGCCGGATCTGCCCCTCGACACCTCGACCTGGAACATGACGCTGAGCGCCCGACGCTTGCGGACCATGGCGGTCGCGTACCTGGTGCCGGGCACGGGGCACACCGGGAACTCGGCGATGGCGGAGGCGGCGGTCACCGCCTTCGACGAGCTCACCACTCGGTTCTACGCGCCGCCCCACTGGTGGGGGAACTGGTGGGACTGGCTCATCGGCACTCCGCAGGCGCTCAACGACTTCTGTGCCCTGCTCTATGAGCAGCTCGGTCCGGAGCTCATCGACCGGTACGTCCAGCGTGTCGATCACTACGTCGACCCGGGTGCGATCGACCGGACGACCGGAGCCAACCGCGGCTGGCTGTGCGAGGTCACCGCGGTGCGGGGCGTCCTGGGCAAGTCACCGGAGATGATGGCGAAGGCGCGGGACGGCTTGTCGCCGATCATGGTGTACGTCACCGACGGCGACGGGTTCTACCGCGACGGCTCGTTCATCCAGCACGAGTACTACGCCTACACCGGCTCCTACGGGATCTCGCTCCTCCAGTCGGTGTCCGGGCTCTTCGCGTTGCTCGCCGGGTCGACGTGGGAGATCGTGGACCCGAACCGCCAGGTGCTCTTCGACAGCATCGAGAACAGCTTCGCGCCGTTCGTCTACAACGGTCTCCTCATGGACGCGGTGGCCGGCCGAGTGATCAGCCGGGAAGCGGAGCACGACCACTGGCGCGGACACCTGCTCGCTGCGTCGGTGCTCAGGATGGCCGAGGCCGGCTCGCCGGAGGAGGCCAAGCGCTGGCGGGGAATCGTCAAGGGATGGTTGCTCCGGGAATCGGAGCCCCGCTACATGGGCGACCAGACCCTCACCATGGCCGCGGTCGCCGACGCTCAGGCCGTCCTCGACGACCCCACGATCGAGCCGTTGCCGGAGCCGGTCGAGCATCGCATCTTCGCCGCCATGGACCAGGCGGTGCACCGTCGTCCGACCTGGGCGTTCTCCATCTCCATGCGGAGCGTCCGCACCGCCTTCTACGAGACCATCAACGGCGAGAACCTCAAGGGCTGGCACACCGGTGTCGGCATGACGTACTGGTGGGGCGCGGACTTCGGCAACGACCACTACACCGACGGCTTCTGGCCCACCGCGGATCCCTACCGGCTGCCCGGGACGACCGTGTCCCGCAAGCCGCTGGAGGACGGCGTCGGCAACAACGTCTTGCCGACCGAGGCCTGGGCCGGGGGGACGACGGACGGGGAGTTCGCGGCGGTCGGCCAGAGCATCCAGGCGCTCGAGTCGACTCTGCGTGGTCGCAAGTCGTGGTTCTGCCTCGACGACGCCGTAGTCTGCCTCGGTGCCGGCATCACGTGCGCGGACGGCTACGCGGTCGACACCACGGTCGACCAGCGCAACCTGGGGGAGAACGGCGTCCACGACTTCCGGCTCAACGGGATCCCCTCGCCCACCTCGGGCACCTGGTCGCTGACCGTCCCGAACGCTCGGTGGGCCCACCTCGAGGGTTTCGGCGGCTACGTCTTCCCGGGGGGCGCGCGGGTGAGCGCGATCCGGGAGACCCGCACCGGCAGCTGGTACGACATCAACGTCGGCGGGCCCAGGGATGAGCTGCGCCGGCGCTACGTCACGGTGTACCTCGACCACGGTGTCGACCCGGTCGACGCGAGCTACGTCTACCTCGTCATGCCCGGGGCGACCCGGCAGGAGACGATCCGCCGCGCCGCCGACCGCCGGTGGCTCCGCGTGCTGGCCAATACCGCGGACCGGCAGGCGATCTCGGTCCCGTCCTTGGGCTTCGTCGGCGCGAACTTCTTCGCCCCCGGAACGGTCGACGCGCTCACCGTGGACCAGCCGTGCAGCGTGCTCGTTCGCGTCGCCGACGGGCGGGCGACGATCTGCGTGAGCGACCCGCGGCAGGACGGCTCGACGGTTCGGGTGACGTGGAACCGTCCGGTCGCCTCGGTCGTCTCGAGTGATCCGACCGTCCGTGTCGTCGAGGCGGGAGAGCGGCTGGTCCTCGACGTCACGGTCGAGGAGACCGCGGGCATGACCCAGCGGGCCGTGGTCGCCCTGGCGTGACTCGGGGCCGGTGCTCGCGTCCGCGGCCTCCGGCGAGCACCGGCCTCACTCCCATGCGAGGGCGACGTTGAGCTCGGCCGCGCCGGCGGCACCGTCGGGGCTCGCTCCCTCCAGCCGGACGTGGCGAACGTGGTCCGCGGCGAGTGCTACCACCTTCGTGGCCGCTGTCGCGGGCCACGTGCCGCTGGCCACCTCGGTGAAGGTCGTGCCGTCGGTGCTGGTGAGCACGCGATAGGCGGTCAGCTTGCCACGGAGGTCCGCGTCGGGGCGTGGCGTGTAGAGGAGGGAGTGCACCGACCGGGACCGGCCGAGGTCGAGGGTGATGGACGCCGGCGGGTCCTCCGGGGAGCTCGACGCGTGCCACAGGCTCGTCGGGTTGGCGTCGAGCGCGTTGCTCGCCTCGCAGCCGAGGTCGGCGCGGGTTGCGGTGGCGCGCATCTCCTCCTGCGGCAGGAGCGTCGGGGCGGGCGCCGTCGGCTCGATCGCCAGGTCGCCGAACTGGGCTCGTCGCCACGCGCCGACCAGGAGCCCGACCTGACCTCGATTGTGGCGGTCGTCGTCGACCGTGGCCACCGTGGTGTCGTCGACCCGTGCCACGATCGTCGTGCCGGTGAAGGACAAGTGGAGTCGGTACCACCGCGTGGGTTCGACGTCGAGTCGACCGTGGGCCAGGGTGTCCTCGGTTCGGTCCGGGCCGGTTCGCAGCAGTGCCCAGCTGTGATCGCGGGACAGTCGGAGGCGGTAGCCGGTCTGTCCTCCTGAGCCACGCATCACGTAGTCGACCCGGCCGAGGAGGTCGACGAAGGGCGCCTCGTCGAGGCGGACGTCGACCGACACGGCGTAGTCACCCCACCACATGGGATCGCCCAGGAGGGTGAACGGTGAGGTGTCGACGGTGTACCGCCAGTCGAGCGGGCGGATCGTGACGGTCTGCGCCAGGCACTGGCCGTCGCCGTCGGGCCGAGGCGTGGCCTCGAACGCGCCGTTGAAGTCCGAGAACAGTCGCGGCGACCGCTTGGGCGCGACGTCTCGGAAGCTCTCCCGGTAGGGCAGCGCGAAGATTCGCGGTCGGGCCGGTGGCTCCCACGCCGCCTTGCCTTGGCCCCGGGTCGTCGTGAGGGTGAGGAGACGGCCGGGTGGCAGGACCACCTCGTACTCGCCGCTGGTCGGCTCGACCTGCCCGACCTGGCGGAACCAGTCCTGGTAGCGGTCGGAGCGGAGGTCGGTCTCCCACACGTGGACGGTCGCGGAGCCCGCGATCCCCGCGTCAGGTCGGTCCCGGCCGGTCTGCGCCGAGCCGCGGTCGCTCGGGACCGAGCTGGCCTGCTCCGGACCAGTCCGAGGCGCGTCACCAGGACGCGCGTGGCTCCGGTGGCGGTCGGCGTGGCGCGGGTGGGGCAGTCGGAACCGGACGCGCTGAGGCTCGGTGGCGTCCACGGTCTCGATGACGACGCTGTAGTGCCCCGTGGCGGGGTCGCGCAACGTCACGATGCTGCCGCCCCCCTCGAGGTACCCACACGCCGGGTCGAGGTAGCGCCAGCCGGGCTGGGCGAACTGCGTGGTGTGGGCGACCACCCACACCGAGAGGCTGGGTTCGTAGTAGCCGGACCACGGCTCGTAGGCGCGCAGCAGTCCGACGCCCGCTCCCTCGATAGAGGTATAGAAGGATGCCGTCAACGCCCAGTTGACGGTAGCGGTCATGCGTCCGTCGATGTAGACCCGGTTGATGGCTCTGGCGAGCGGAGCGGCGCCGATGTCGTACCGTTGGCTGCCTTGCTCGCCGGCCCACAGTGGCTTGCCGAGGCCTTGCGCGGTCGGCGTGCTGGGCCCGTGGTCATAGGGCGCTCCGTTGAACTGCTGGCCGCACGGGTAGTGCACCGAGACCACGTCGACCGCGTCGTAGAAGGCGGGGTCGGCGGCCATGGCGTCCGCCACCTTCCACCGCTCGGGGAGATCCTCGCCCCAGCCGTCGGCGGCGATGAGCTTGACGGCGTGGTGGCCGGCTTCGCGCAAGGCGTGCTTCAACGCCACGAACCAGTCCGCGTCGAAGTCCTCCGACTCGTTCCATCCGCCGAGGTAGTCGATGGCGAGTCCGTGGCGACGGGCGCAGTCCAGCCAGGCCAGGTGGTAGGTGATGGTGTCGCGCGACCAGAAGCCGCCGTCGAGCCATCCCGGGACGCCCCATGCCAGACCGGAGAGCGCGATGCGCGGGTTGCGCCGCCGGGCCTCGCGCATGATCCACCACTCGTAGCCGCGGTCGTGGTCGAGGTCGTCACGGGTGCGCATGTGGCTCGGCTCGGATCCCGCCGTGGAGTTGATGTCGGAGCCGATCTCCACGCGCAGGATCTGCAAGGCGGCACCGTGATTCGGGCTGAACAGGAGGTCGAGGATCCGCGTGCGCTCCGGTTCGGGATAGTCGAGGAGCAGGCGCGAGGACGCGCCGGCGGACAACGCTCCGACGCCGTCGAATCGCCGGCCGGGCGCGTCGTCGCTGAGCACGAAGGTCTGCGTCATGGGCTCCTCCACCGGTCCGGCGTCGGCTCAGATAATAGTCATTAAGTATGTTTAATCGTCTGTCGGAGGTGGACCGTGCCGGTCCCTGACCACCTGCCCTCGTCGCTGACGATCAGCCTGTGGGACTTCACCTGGTACACGCGCACCGGTCCCGGCGAGCCGTTCGAGAACCTCGACCGAGCCTTCGCCGAGGCGGTCACGCGCGGCTACAACACGGTGCGGATCTGCGCCATGCCGTACCTGCTGTTCGGCTCCGGCCTGGACACCTCCGCGCTCACCCTGGGCCCGCTCGGCGGGGAGTACGGCCAGCAGACCCGGTGGTACGACGTCAAGGCGACCACGACCCTGGACGCCCGGGCCCACCTGCTGGCCCTCTTCGAGGCGGCGCGCCGGCACGACTGCTACGTGATCGTGTCGAGCTGGGAGTACCAGCAAAGCGCGAGCTTCGCGCGGGACCGCGCCTGGCACGACGCGCTCCGTGCGGTCGATCCCGCCCAGCGGCCGGAGGCGCTCGCGCTCGCCCACGCCGAGCTCGTGTCCTTCCTGGACCGACACGGGCTGGCCGACCGGATCGCGTTCGTCGAGCTCCACAACGAGGTGCAGGCCGGTCGGCTCACCGAGGCCGTCGAAGGGCCGGACACGGTCGTCGCTCTTCGCCCCTTGCTCGAGAACGCGATCGAGACGTTCAAGGCTCGTCACCCGCGGATACCGGTGACGGTCAACTACGCCGGGGTCCCGGTCGGCCAGCTGAGGGGCGTGCCGGAGAACGTCGACGTCGCGGTGTTCCACCCCTACGTCTACGGCGTCCTCGGCCAGCTCATCGAGGAGTTCGCGTTGCGGGACCCGTCCCGGCCGTTCCCGCAGGAGCCGGCGCGGGCCGAGCTGTTGCGCCCCGACGCCCCACCGCTCGAGGAGTGGACCCTCACCGGCGACGCGGCCTGGCGGCTGGACGCGACGGTGGTGAAGCAGCGTGAGATCTACGTCCACGACTGGTGTGATCCGCAGGCTTGGGACCGGTGGCTCTACGAGCGTTACGGCGAGCACCGGCACGCCATGGACGTCAAGCTGGACCTCTGGCTCGCCGCCGCCGCGGACTGGGCCGCCGCCCACCAGGTGCCGCTCGTGCTGGGCGAGGGGTTCGTGGGCTACACACCGCTCCACGGCACGTTCGAGGAAGGGCCAGTGGGTGCGGCGATCTGTGAGCGTGCGGTTCGGCGGGCGGCCGAGCTCGCCGCGTGGGGCACCGTGGTGTGCTCGAACGCGGCGCCGCACCACCCGATGTGGGCCGACCTCGGCCTCCAACGGCGGCTGAACACCCTGTTCACCAAGCGCCGCTAGGTCTCTGGCCACCACACGGGCGGTGCCGGCGGCTCGCTCGACACGACGGGGCCGGACACCCAGCGTGCTCGGGCTGGCGCGCTGCCGTGGCGCTCGGTCACGGCAAGGTGCACAAGACTGCTCGATCCGCTCTTGTAGCGTGCACAAACGAGCGCTCGATGGCGTATGCTCAGGGGCCAGCCGATCACGGAAGGGGCGTTCATGCAGTTCGTGACCGAGGAGATCGCCAGCCAGCCGGCGTGCTGGCGGCAGGCCGCGACGCTGGCGCGGACGGCGAGTGGCGTCCTCCCCCGCGAGGGCGAGCGGGTGGCGGTGATCGGCTGCGGCACCTCGTGGTTCATGGCTCAGTCCTACGCCGTGCTCCGCGAGGCCGCGGGGCACGGCGAGACCGACGCGTTCCCCGCCAGCGAGTTCCCGGCCGGGCGGCGCTACGACCGGGTGGTGGCGCTCACTCGGTCCGGTACGACGACCGAGGTCCTGGCGCGGCTGTCGGACCTGCGTGGTCGTACTCCCACCGTCGCGGTGACGGCGGACCCGAAGACGCCGGTCATGGACCTCGCTGACGAGGTGGTCGTCCTCGAGTTCGCCGACGAGCGCTCGGTCGTCCAGACCAGGTTCGCCACCTCGGCCCTCACCCTCCTGCGCGCTCACCTGGGTGCCGACGTCGATGCCGCCGTCGCGGACGCGGAACAGGCGCTCGCCGAGCCGCTGCCGGACGGCGCGACCGAGCGTCGCCAGTTCACCTTCCTCGGCACCGGATGGACCGTGGGTCTGGCCAACGAGGCCGCGCTGAAGATGCGCGAGGCGTCGTTGTCGTGGACCGAGTCCTATCCCGCCATGGAGTACCGTCACGGTCCCATGAGCATCACCGACGCGTCGTCGGTCGTGTGGTTCCTCGGCACGCCCCCGCCCGACCTTCCCGAGGAGGTCCGGAGGCTCGGCGCCATGGTCGTCACGAAGCCCGAGCGTGACCCACTCGCGGAGCTCATCCGCGCCCAGCGGCTCGCGGTCGAGATCGGCGTCAGCAAAGGGCTCAACCCTGACCAGCCCCGCAACCTCACCCGGTCCGTCATCCTGTCCGACGCGACGACTCACGACAAGGGAGCGAGCACGTCGTGAACGCCGCCCCGGCGCCTCCTGAGACGTCGCGGTGCGTCGTCGCGCTCGACGTCGGCGGGACGTCGATGAAGGGTGCGCTGGTCGACGAGCACCGACGTGTTCGCCTGCGGCAATCGTTCCCCACGCCAGCCGTCCAGGGCCCGGAGGCCGTCCTCGACCAGATGGCGACGGCGATCGCCACGCTCACCGCGCGGGCCGCTGAGGCAGGGCTGGCACCCCCGCAGGCGGCTGGCGTGGTCGTTCCCGGCATCGTCGACGAGGCGCGCGGGGTCGCCGTCATCGCCGCCAACATCGGCTGGCGGGATGCCCCGCTGGCGAGCGTCCTGCGAGAACGTCTCGGGCTTCCGGTCGCCCTCGGGCACGACGTGCGCGCGGGTGGTCTGGCCGAGAGCCGCCTCGGCGCGGCGAAGGGCGCCCGCGACGTGCTGTTCGTCGCGCTCGGGACCGGCATCGCCGCCAGCTGCATCGTCGACGGCCGCCCCTTGATCGCCGGCGGGTACGCCGGCGAGGTCGGCCACGTGGTCGTCGAGCCCGACGGTGAGCCGTGCGGGTGCGGCGGCCGTGGCTGTCTGGAGCGCGTGGCGTCCGCCGCCGCGATCGCGCGCCGGTACACCAGCCGTAGCGGTGTCGCGGTGACCGGCGCCGCGGAGGTCGCGGCGAAGGTGCGCGCCGGCGACCCGGTGGCGGTCGCCGTCTGGGAGGAGGCGGTCGCGGCGCTCGTCGACGTCCTCCACACCAGCCTCACCCTCCTCGGGTCGGAGGTCGTCGTCCTCGGAGGCGGGCTCGCCGAGGCCGGTGATCTCCTGCTGGAGCCGCTGCGGACGGGACTCGACGAGCGTCTCTCGTTCCAGCGTCGCCCGCGTCTCGTCCAGGCCGCGCTCGGTGACCAGGCCGGGTGCCTCGGCGCCGCGTTGCTGGCGTGGAGCCTCGTCGACGCTCTCGAGGAGCCGTCCGACGAGGAAGCCTCGAGCGACGACCAGGGCGGGCACGATCGGAAGCACGACGAGTTCGAGGGATACGAACGGAAGGCGACACCGTGACGCTGCTGGGCAACGGGCGTGTGGTCACCCCCGAGGCGGTGCTCGACCCGGGCTGGATCGAGATCTCGGGGGAGCGCATCGTGGAGGTCGGGTCAGGTGAGGCGGCCAGACCTCTCGACGTCGACCTCGCCGGGCGCGTTGTCGTCCCCGGCTTCGTCGACACGCACGTGCACGGTGGCGGCGGCGCGTCGTACCTCTCCGCCACGCAGGCGGAGACCGCCACGGTCGTCCAGTTCCACCGCTCGCACGGAACCACCACGACCTTCGCCAGCCTCATCTCGACCACGGCGCCGGAGCTGGAGCGCCAGGTGGCGGCCTTGGCGGAGCTCGCCGCCGACGGTCTCGTCGACGGCCTCCACCTCGAGGGTCCCTGGATCTCCGAGGCCCGTCGCGGCGCGCACGACCCGGCTGTCCTTCGTCCGCCCACGACCGAGGAGTTGGAGCGCCTGCTCGCCCTGGGGCGCGGCACGATCCGCATGGTGACGCTCGCACCCGAGCTGCCGGGAGCGCTGGACGCGGTCCGGCGGATCGTCGACGCCGGCGTGGTGGCCGCGGTGGGCCACAGCGACGCCTCCTACGAGACGGTCCGTGCGGCTGTCGACGCCGGGGCGTCCGTCGGCACCCACTTGTTCAACGGGATGCCGCCGCTGCACCACCGCGAGCCGGGTGTCGTGGGCGCTTTGCTCGAGGATCCCCGCGTCGTCGTGGAGCTCGTCGCCGATGGGATCCACCTGCACCCCGCCACCGTCGCCCTGGCGATTCGAGCCGCTGGGCCCGACCGGGTGTCCCTGGTCACCGACGCCATGACCGCCGCCGGCATGGGCGACGGTGACTACACGCTGGGTGGTCTCCCGGTGCGTGTCGTCGACGGCGTGGCGCGGTTGGCGGACAGCGACTCCATCGCCGGCAGCACGCTCACCATGGACGCGGCGTTCCGGTTCGCCGTGCAGACGGTGGGGCTGTCGCTCGAGCAAGCCGCTCGCGTCGCCTCGACCACGCCCGCGCGCACGTTCGGACTCTCGGACGTGGGGGCTCTGCAGCCCGGCATGCGCGCCGACCTCGTCGTGCTCGACGCCGACTTGCAGGTGACCGCGGTGATGCGGCGCGGTTCATGGGTGTCGGGTGACCCGACCAGGACGAAGGAGGGCAGCTGATGCCTCTCACCCCGACCGGAGACATCGTTCGGTCCGCGGCCGCGGACGGCCGCGGCGTGGGCGCGTTCAACGTCATCCAGATCGAGCATGCCGAGGCGCTCGTCGCTGGCGCCGAACGGGCAGGCGCGCCCGTGATCCTCCAGATCAGCGAGAACGCCGTGAAGTACCACGGGGGCGCGCTGGAGCCCATCGCGCTGGCGACGCTCGCCATCGCCCGGTCGGCGGCGGTTCCCGTGGCGGTGCACCTGGACCACGCCACCAAGCCCGAGCTGGTTCACGAGGCGGTCGCGCTCGGCTTCGGGTCGGTGATGTTCGACGCGTCCGTCCTGCCGTACGAGGAGAACGTCGCGGCCACGAAGGAGGTCACCGAGTACTGCCACGCGCGCGGTGTCTTCGTGGAGGCGGAGCTGGGTGAGGTCGGCGGCAAGGACGGCGTCCACGCGCCGGGTGCCCGGACCAACCCGGACGAGGCGGTGGAGTTCGTCCGCGCGACCGGTGTCGACGCGCTCGCCATCGCGGTGGGGACCTCGCACGCCATGCTGGAGAAGACCGCCGCGCTCGACCTCGACCTGATCGCCGCGCACCGCGCCGTCGTCCCGGTGCCGCTCGTGCTGCACGGCTCGTCCGGCGTTCCCGAGGACGACCTCACCCGGGCGGTCGAGGCCGGGATGACCAAGATCAACATCGCAACCGCGCTCAACCAGGCGTTCACGAAGGCGGTGCGCGACTACCTGGCGGCGAACCCCACGGTGGTCGACACCCGCAAGTACCTCGCGCCCGGCAGGGAGGCGGTGGCCGCCGAGGTGACGCGGCTGCTCGGCGTCCTCAAGGCCGCCTGACCGGCGGCTCGACCGGTCGCGGCGCTCCGGCGGCGGTCCTCGACGGGTCAGAGCACCAGGTCGACATACCGCTGCTTCATCGTCGCCAGCACCTGGTCGGGGTCTTGCGCCCACACGTCCGCGTTGAAGATCTCGACCTCGATGTCGCCGGTGTAGCCCGCCGCGTCGACGGCCTCGCGGAACGGCCGGAACTCGATCACGCCGTCGCCCATCATGCCGCGCGCCAGCAGCGCATCGGCCGGGATGGGCAGGTTGAAGTCGCACACCTGGAACGACGCGATCCGCGAGCCGGCGCGACGGATCTGCTCCCAGACGGCGGGGTCCCACCAGACGTGGAACGTGTCGACGACGACCCCCACCTGTTCGACCGGGAACGCCTCGGCCAGGTCGAGCGCTTGAGCGAGCGTGGACAGCACCGCGCGGTCCGCGCAGTACATGGGGTGCAGCGGCTCCAGCGCGAGTCGTACCCCGCTCGCCGCCGCGTAGGGGGCGAGCTCGGCGACCGCGTCGGCGACGCGGGCCCGCGCGCCGGCCAGGTCTCGAGAGCCCTCGGGCAGGCCGCCGACGACGAGGACGAGGCACGGCGCGCCGAGGGCGGCCGCCTCGTCGATGGCGCGACGGTTGTCGTCGAGCGCCCGGCGACGCGCCGCCGGGTCGATCGCGGTGAGGAACCCGCCCCGACACAGCGACGACACCCGCAGCCCGGCGTCCCGCACCAGCTTGACGGCTCGCTCGACGCCGATGTCGTGGAGCGGCTCCCGCCAGATCCCGATGGCGGGGATGCCGGCTCGCACACAGCCGTCCACGGCCTCCGCGACACCCCACCGGTTGGTGGTCTTCTGGTTGAGGCTGAGGCGGGCCAGGCGTGGGTCGCCCGGCGCGATGGACGAGGGCGCGTTCGGGTCGGTCATGCGGCGACTCCGTGGACGGCGAGGAACTGGCGCATCCGTGCCGCGGCCAGCTCAGGGTCGGGGAACAGGCCCGCCTGGTCGGCGAGCTGGAACGCCCGCACCAGGTGCGGCACGCTCCGCGCCGACTGCAGACCGCCGACCATGGCGAAGGCTTTCTGGTGACCGGCCAGCCAGGCGAGGAAGCAGATGCCGGTCTTGTAGTAGTAGGTCGGCGTCTCGAACAGGTGCCGGGACAGGGGCACGGTGGGTGCGAACGCCTGGTCATAGGCCTGCTCGTCGCCGGCGTCGAGGGCGGCAAGGGCGGCCGCCGCCGCGGGAGCGATCGCGTCGAAGATGCCCAGGAGCGCGTCCGAGCCGGTCCTGATGAGCTGGGGGTAGTTGAAGTCGTCACCGGTGTAGAGGTGGACGCCCTCGGGAAGCGCGGCTCGCAACCGAACCTCGTGGTCCTCGTCGAGCAACGACACTTTGACGCCGTCGACCTTCGCGGCGTGCTCACGGACGATCGACAGGAACGCCTCGGTGGCGACCTCCAGGTCGGCCGACCCCCAGTAGCCCTCGAGGGCGGGGTCGAACATGGGGCCCAGCCAGTGCAAGATCGCCGGCTGGCTCACCTGGCCGAGCAGGTGCCCGTAGACCTTCGCGTAGTCCTCCGCGTCCGCGGCGGCGGCCGCCAGGTGCCGGCTGGCCATGAGGATCGGCCGGGCACCGGCGTCTTCGACCACCGCGAGCTGCTCCTCGTAGGCGCGCGTCACCTCGTCCAGCGAGGCGTGTCCGATGCTGCTCGATGGCAGGTGGTCGGTTCCGACGCCGCAGGCGAGCAGCCCGCCGCACGCCGCTGCCTCGGTGGCGCTGCGCCGGATCAGCTCGGCGGTGGCATCCCAGGTCAGACCCATCCCGCGCTGGGCGGTGTCCATCGCGTCCGCCACGCCCAGGCCATACGACCACAGGTGCCGCCGGTAGGCCAGGGTGGCGTCCCAGTCGAGCACCGCCGGCGCGCCTGGAGTGTTGTCGGCGTAGGGATCGGCGACCACGTGGGCGGCGGCGTAGGCGATGCGGCGCGCGGGTCGGCCCGATGGACGCGGCCAGGCTCTCGGCTCCTGGAGCTGGTAGGGCTGGAGCGAGCCATCCGAGGCCGGGAGGTGGATGACAGGGCTCACAGGGCGACCTCCGGCACGACGATGCGGCGACCTTCGTTCGAGGACTTGAGGCCCAGCTCAGCGAGCTGGACACCACGGGCGGCGGCGAGGAAGTCGTACTTGAAGGGGGCGTCGTCCAGGCAGTGGCGGAGGAACTCCTCCCACTCCGCCTTGAAGCCGTTGTCGAACTCGGCGTTGTTCGGGACCGGCTGCCATTGGTCGCGGAAGCGCTCGGTCACGGGGAGGTCGGGGTTCCACACCGCCTTCGGCGTCCCGCCCCGGTGCTGGATGCGACACTCCCGCAGGCCCGCGACCGCGCTGCCCTCGGTGCCGTCGACCTGGAACTCCACCAGCTCGTCGCGGTGAACCCGCACACACCAGGAGGAGTTGATCTGGGCGATGACGCCTCCGGTCAGCTCGAAGATGGCGTACGAGGCGTCGTCCGCGGTGGCGTCGTAGGGGTTGCCCTCCTCGTCCCACCGGCGCGGGATGTGGGTGACGGCACGGGCGTAGACCGCCTCGACCCGTCCCGCGATCTCCTCCAGGACGTAGTTCCAGTGGCAGAACATGTCGAGCGTGATGCCACCGCCGTCCTGGACACGGTAGTTCCAGCTCGGCCGCTGGGCCGGTTGCCAGTCGCCCTCGAAGACCCAGTAGCCGAACTCCCCGCGAATCGACAGGATCCGGCCGAAGAATCCCCCGTCGACCAAGCGGCGCAGCTTCCGCAGGCCCGGCAGGTAGACCTTGTCCATGACGACGCCGTTCTTGACGCCGGCGTCGCGGGCGGCGCGCGCCAGCTCCATCGCGCCGGTGAAGGTGTCGGCCACCGGCTTCTCGCAGTAGATGTGCTTGCCCGCGGCGATAGCGGAGAGCACGGCCTTGCCTCGGACCTGGGTGGCCTGGGCGTCGAAGTAGATGGGCGCCTTGGGGTCGCTGAGCGCGGTGTCGAGGTCGGTGGTCCACCGCGTCAGCCCGTGCCGGTCGGCGATGACGCGCAGCTTGTGCTCGGAACGTCCGACCAGGATCGGCTCCGGGACGACGCGACTGCCGTCGGAGAGGGTGACGCCGCCCTGCGCTCGGATCGCCAGGATCGACCGCACGAGGTGCTGGTTGTAGCCCATGCGGCCGGTCACGCCGTTCATGACGACGCCGATCTCGCGAGTGGTCATGCGTTCCCTCCGCTCCAGCCTGTGGAAAACGCTTTCCAGCGTAGACGAGAGACGGGCTCGCGAGCAAGGCCACCCCCGGACACGCCCGCGAGCCGGTCACGGAGAGTAGCTGGCGTCGGCTACTTGAGGGCGCCCGCGGTCAGGCCCTCCTCGACCTTGCGCTGGAAGACGATGTAGACGGCCAGCACGGGCAGCATCGCGATGATCAGCCCGGCGAACAGCTCCGCGACCGAGGTGGCGCTCGACTCGTACCGCGTCCGCAGCGCCAGGTCCGCGAGCCCCTGGGTGAGGACGAAGTTGCTGCGGTCCTCGTCGATCTGGGTGTTCAGCACCAGGGGCAGCAGGTACTGGTTCCACTGGCCGAGGAAGTTGAACACGCCGATGCTGATCAGGCCGGGCTTGGCCAGGGGCAGCATGATCTGAAAGAACGTGCGGAAGTGGCCGGCGCCGTCGATGAACGCCGCCTCGGCGAGCTCCTTGGGGAGGGACTGGAAGAACGCGGTCAGGAAGAAGACCGAGAACGGCAGGGAGAACGCGACGTAGATGACCACCAAACCCGGCAGGTTCTGGTACATGCCCAGGTTCTGGGCGACCTTGACCAGAGGCACGATCGCCAGGAACAGCGGGAAGGTCATGCCCACGAGGAACAGGTAGTAGATCAGCCGGCTACCTGGGAACTCGTACCGGGCGAGGACGTACGCCGCCATCGAGGACAGCAGCAGGGTGAAGAAGACCCCGCAGCACACCACGAAGACGGTGTTGAGGAAGAAGCGACCAATGTTGGCCGTCTGCCAGGCGTCGACGTAGGTGTGGAAGTGCCACTCCTTGGGCAGCGCGAACGGGCTCGCGTAGATCTCGCTGTTGGTCTTGAACGACGAGATGAGCACCCACAGCATCGGCAGGAGCACCATCGCGGCCCACGTGATGACGAAGATCTGGGGGATGCCCTCGCTCAGGACCTGGGCACCGGCGAAGCGGCGAGCGGGCTTGGCGGCCGCTGGGTGCGCGGGAGGGGATGGCCGCGTGGGCCGCGCCGGCGTGGGCAGTGTGGTCATCGAACCTATCGCCTCTCTTTCGCGGTGGGCGCTCGATCCCTGGCTTTTGGGCTGTGGCCGGACCTGGCGCCCGGCCACAGCCCCCTCAGTACTCCAGTCGCTCCCGTCGAGTGACCCGGAAGGTCAACGCGGCGAGCAGAATCGAGAACACCAGCAGCATGGTGGCCATCGCCGAGGCGTAGCCGAACTGTGAGTTCAGCGAGAACGCCGTGCGGTAGAGCTGGGTCGCCATCACGTCGGCGCCGTAGTCCGCCACCACGCCGTTGCGGGCCATGACGGACAGCAGAGCGAACATGTCGAGCGTGTTGATGCCGATGTAGACGATCGCCACCTGGAGGTGACCCCACAGCAGCGGCAGGGTCACGTTGAAGAACATGCGTATCCGGGTGGCTCCGTCGATGGCGGCCGCCTCGTACAGCTCGCGGGGGATCTGCTGCATGCCCGCGATGAACAGCACCATGTAGAACCCGACCGAGGACCAGATCGCGACGAACGCGATCGCCCACAAGATGACGCTGGGCGTCCCCAGGGGCCCGTTCGGGAGGAACTCCAGCATGTCGACGTCGACCGCGCGCAGCACTTGCTGGAGCAGCCCTCCGTCGGTGCTGTAGACGAACTGGAACATGATCGCCACGATCACGACCGGCAGCACCTGCGGGAAAAAGAAGACGACGCGGTACAGCTTCGCGCCGAACACGCCGTCGCGGGTCCCGGACGTGCCGCCGCGGGTGAGCAGGCTCGCGAACGCCAACGCCGGCACCAGCGTCCCGATGGGGATCACGAAGAGCAGCTTGACGTTGTTGCCCACCGCGTGCCACCACGCCGAGTCCCGGATGAGGGAGGCGTAGTTCTGGAGCCCGACGTACTCGAAGTCCGGCGTGAAGCCCGTCCAGTTCGTGAAGGAGATCTGAATCCCCTGCGCGAACGGCGAGATGACGAAAACCGCGTACAGCAGGAGTGCCGGGGCGAGAAACGTGACGATGAACGGAACGCGGCCTTTGCGCATCGACTCGACTTTCGCTCAGCGCGTGAACTTCTTGATCTTCGGGTCCTTCTTCACCTCGTCAGCCTTCTTCTGGACCCGCTCGAGGAAGCCCATCGGGTCGAGGTCGCCGGTGAGCAGGACGCCCAAGGCCGCGCAGGCCTCCTCATACAGCGGGCGGTACCACGTGGAGTACTTGGGCGAGTCGAGCCGCTCGACCTCCCGGGCGGCGTTGAGGAGCTCCAGAGAGGACACGAGCACGCTGTCGAGCGTCTGGTCGTCGTGGGCGCCGTCCACGATCGTGAGCGTGTAGGTGAGCTCGGCGAACTTCTGCGCGCCCTCCTTGGACAGCATGATGCGCAGGTACTCCAGCGCGCCGGGGATGTTCTTCGCCTTCGAGGGCACCAGGAAGCTCTCACCCGAGCTGTACGGCACCGCCTCGAAGGGCAGCTTGTCGGAGGCGTCGAGCGACGGCGTGGGAGCGATGGCCATCTCGAAGTCCTCCGGGAGCTGGCTGCCCAGCTCGCTCTTCAGCCACGAGCCGCACGGGATGATGGCGGCCTTGTGCTGCGCCCACGCGACCTGCGCCTGGATGTGGGTGAGGCCGGCGGTGCCCGGCATGATGAAGCCCCTCACCTTCAGCTCGTGCAGGGCCTCGGCGACGTCCTTGCAGGCGTCCTGCAGCCAGGCGCCGTCCTCGAGGTTGTCGATGTTGCGCATCACCTCGTTGCCGCCGTGCTTCTGCACCATGGGGTTGAAGACGGACAGCATGTACTGGGGGTACTGCCCCTGGTACGTCCACACCGGGATGCCGGCCGCTTTGGTCTTCTCGCCGAGCGCCATGAGCTCGTCCCACGTCTTCGGGAACTCCCACTCGTTCTCGCGGAACAGCTTGGCGTCGTACCACAGACCGCTGATGTTGAGCGCGTAGGGAATGCCGTAAGGCTTGCCGTCGAAGATGAGGGGATCCAGGGCGCCCTCGATGAGGGTCTCCCCGACGGTCTTGCCCTCGAAGTCCAGCGACGGCGCCTCGAGGAGGGGCGTGATGTCGAGGAGCTGCCCCTGGTTGACCAGCGTCGCGGTGTCGAGGTTCTGGGCGCCGGAGTTGTCGAAGACGTCGGGCGGCGTGCCGTTGACGAAGCGCGGCTGGAGCTGGGCGGTGATCTCCTGGGTCCCCAGGTGCTTGATCTCCGCCTCGGGGAAGCGCCGCTTGTACATCTGCTGGTGGTACTTGGCGTACTCGTCGCTGAAGCCACCCTTGAAGATGACGACGTCGAGCGGCGCCTTGGGGTCCACGCCGAAGGGGTTGTCGGGATCGACCTTGCCGGACGGTTTCGTGGTCGGGACGGTGCTACCGCCGCCACCACCACCGGTCGCGCAGGCACCCAGCAGCGAGGTACTTCCAGCAGCCGCGGCGAGATACGCGGCGCGCCGCAGAAAGTCGCGGCGGTCGAAGCCTGCGTGCGTTCGGTGGGTGGTCATCGTGCCTCCTGGCTGATGCGAACGAGGGTCCTCGAAGGCCGCGGTCGAGGGCCACGGTGCGCGGCCCCCACGTCGCGGCCGGAGGTGGCTGATGCAGGCGTGCCGGCTTCACTCGGCGGGCGCCACAAAGGGCTCCACACTGTCGGTGGAGTGCGAGGCAGCGTAGTGCCGCGCCTGGTTGCCAACAAGGGTTTTCGGCCGCACGTCGCACAGTCGTAACTTTCATCCACCAGCGCCCGCGCGGGAAGTCTCGATGAGTTGTGGGCGAGCGCGTCCGGTGGTGAGAAAATCGCCGCCATGCGGGCCCTCATGGTCCACGATGCGGCATGCTGGAGACTGTCACGATCGGGTCAACGTCGCAGGTGAGGACGCGTGGAATGAGCGCTCACTCGGTGGTCACGCTCGGCGATGTCGCGCGCCGTGCAGGTGTCTCGCTCGCGACGGCCTCGCGAGTGCTCAATGGCAGCACGCGCCGGGTCAACGAGGACCTCCGAGCGCTCGTCCTCCAGGCCGCGGACGAGCTGGGCTACACCCCGAACCTCCATGCGCAGGCGGTGGCGCGCGGAACCAGCTCCACCGTGGGCCTGGTCGTCCACGACATCGCCGACCCGTACTTCTCCGCCATCGCGGCCGGCGTCATGCGGGTCGCCGACGAACGAGGCCTGATCGTCACGCTCGGGACCACCTCTCGTAATCCCAACCGGGAGATCCAGTACGTCGCCATGCTCCGCGCTCAGCGGGCCCGGGCGGTGATCCTGGCCGGGAGCCGGATGGCCGACAAGGCGCAGACGGAGCGGCTGGCCAAGGAAATCGAGGCCTTCCGTCGGACCGGGGGTCGGGTCGCCTGCGTCAGCCAGCACAAGCTGCCGGCCGACACCGTCCTCCCCGAGAACCGCGCGGGCGCCCGTGAGCTCGCCATCCGCTTGGCCGAGCTCGGACACCGTCGCTTCGCCGTCCTCGCCGGCTCCCGATCCATCCTCACCGCTCGCGACCGGCTCGCCGGGTTCCGGGCCGGCCTGGCGGAGAAGGGCATCGAGCTGGCGCCCGAGGCCATCGTCGAGGGAGCCTTCACCCGGGACGGCGGGTACCACGCGGCGCGCGAGCTCCTTGCTCGCCGGCTCGACGTCACCTGTGTCTTCGCGGTCAACGACGTCATGGCCGTGGGCGCGATGGCGGCGTTTCGCGAGCAGGGGGTCGAGGTGCCGCGCGACCTGTCGATCGCGGGGTTCGACGACATCGAGACGCTGCGCGACCTGGTGCCGCCTCTCACCACCGTCCGGCTGCCCCTCGAGGAGATGGGCGTGCGGGCCGGGGAGCTCGCTCTCGAGCTGGACGCGCCGCCCAAGGAGCGGCTGGTCCGGGTGCGGGGCGAGGTCGTGATCCGTGAGAGCACCCGCCGGATCTCGGGCTGATCTCTCGCTGCCACGGCCTCTCGACCGCGCCGGCGGTCGTGGTCGACTCCGGCCAAGGTCCGGACACTTGGTAAGCGCTTGCTTCTCCGGTAGCGTGCGGCCATGGTCGCTGCACGCCGGCCCACGACCGTCCTCGCGATGGCACCCGCGCACCTGCCCCGGCTCCTCGACGACCAGCAGCGGGCTCGGCTCAGCCAGATCGCGGACGTCGACCTGGGCGTGGTGATCGACGACTTCTCCACGCCGGCCGCGAAAGCGGCGCTGCGCTCGGCCGAGGTGCTGTTCACCTGCTGGGGTTGCCCTCCAGTCGACGAGCAGGTCCTCGCCTCGGCGCCACGACTGCGGGCGATCGTCCACGCGGCGGGCTCGGTGAAGGGCATCGTGACGGAGGCGTGCTGGGAACGGGGACTCCGGGTCTCCTCGGCGGCCGCCGCCAACGCGGTTCCCGTGGCCGAGTACACCGTCGCCATGATCGTCCTCGCGGGCAAGCGCGCCTTCGACATCCAGGCGACCTATCGGGCGCAGGCCGCCCGGCGGGACTGGGCGGCCGAGTACCCCAACTACGGGAACTACCGCAGGACGGTGGGCATCGTCGGCGCCTCACGCGTGGGTCGTCGGGTCATCGAGCTCTTGCGGTCGTACGACGTGGACATCCTGCTCAGCGATCCGACCGTCGACCAGGCCGAGGCGCAGGCGCTCGGCGTCCGCCTGGTGGAGCTCGACGACCTGGTCGCTGCGAGCGACGTGGTGAGCATCCACGCGCCGAACATCCCCGAGACGTTCCACCTGGTCGACCGGCGACGGCTGCGCCTCATGCGCGCCGGCGCCACCCTCATCAACACCGCCCGGGGCGCCCTGGTGGACACGGATGCGCTTGTCGAGGAACTCGCGAGCGGACGCATCAACGCGATCCTCGACGTCACCGATCCGGAGCCGCTGCCGCCCGAGCATCCCTTGTTCACCTTGCCCAACGTCGTGGTGACGCCGCACATCGCCGGGTCGCTCGGCAACGAGGTCGCCCGCATGGGGAAGCTCGCGGTCAGTGAGCTGGAGCGCTACGCGCGCGGCGAAGAGTTCGCCCATCCGGTGCTTCGGGAACAGCTGTCGATCTTGGCGTAAGCTGAACCGCCATGGGACGAGGAGACCGACCGAAGGTTCGTTGGGTCAAGGACCGCATTCGCAAGAAGCGCGAGCGTGAGCGCCGCAAGGCCGAGGCGAAGGGCGCCGCGCGCAAGAACAGCGAGTGAGATGGCGGTTGAGCCGTTCGCGCTGTCGGGGCAGGGGGTCACTGGCTGCTTCCCCGGTGGCACGGCCGTGTCGAGAGTCCGGATCTACGACTGGCCCACGGTCGACGGCCTCCGCGGCGGCTCACCGCACGTCCACCTGACCTGCACTGAGGGCTACGTGGTCGTCGCCGGTCGTGGCCGGTTGCAGACGCTCGGTCCCGATGGCGCCGTGGAGGTCCCGCTCGGCGTGGGGGACGTCGTGTGGTTCACGCCGGGCGTGATCCATCGAGCGGTCAACGACGGCGGCCTCGAGGTGCTCGTCGTCATGCAGAACGCCGGCCTTCCCGAGGCGGGCGACGCGGTCCTCACCCTGCCGCCCGAGTACCTCGCCGACCCCGGGAGGTACGCCGCGACCGTGCGCTTGTCCTGCCCCGACCGCGCCGATCCTCGGGACGAGCCGACCGCCCGGCGACGTCGTGACCTCGCGGTCGAGGGTTTCCTCGCGCTTCGGGACGCAGTGGTCGCGGAGGGACCGAGCGCGCTCGACGACTTCTACGCCGCCGCGGCGAACCTCGTCGCTCCCAGGCTCGCCACGTGGAAGGAGCGGTGGCGCAGCGGTCCTGTGGCGGTCGTGGACGAGACGGGGCGGCAGCTCGCGGCACTGGCCGAGGGCGACCGGTCGCACCTGCGCCAGGGTGGGGTCTTCAGCTGTTCGGCGCCCGCCGAACGCTACGGCATGTGCGGCTGGCTCACGCCGTACGCGCCACAGGGCCAGCGGCGCGTCTGAGTGTCGCGCGCCGACGCCGCTTCGGGCCGTCCACGAGGTTGACGGTCTTTTGCGGCGTTTTGGGCGTGACCGACTTCGGTCGGGCACACGCGTATCCTGTCCTGTGAGTTCAGCGATTCCATCTCGCCGAGTCACCTGTGGTGGACTCTCCGCTTCATGACGAGGTACCGCGACAGCTCCACCACGGACCGACGATGGCGCCGGGACACGAAGGGGCGAGGGCGGAGTGAGCCAAAGCGATCTCATCGACACCACCGAGATGTACCTCCGCACCATCTTCGAGCTGGAGGAGGAGGGCATCGTGCCGCTTCGGGCCCGGATCGCCGAGCGCTTGCACCAGTCCGGCCCGACGGTGAGCCAGACGGTGGCCAGGATGGAGCGCGACGGCCTGCTCACCGTGCAGGGTGACCGTCACCTGGAGCTGTCGCCCGTCGGTCGTCAGATGGCGACCCGAGTCATGCGCAAGCACCGCCTCGCTGAGCGTCTCCTCGTCGATGTGATCGGACTGGACTGGGAGCTCGCCCACGTCGAGGCCTGTCGCTGGGAGCACGTGATCTCCGAGGAGGTCGAGCGTCGGCTCGTCGAGATCCTGAACCACCCGCGACTGTCCCCGTACGGCAACCCGATTCCCGGCCTGGAGGAGCTGGGCGAGCCCGGCGACGTGGAGGACTTCCGGGACGGTGTGGAACCGTTGACCGACGTGCTGACGTCCGCCCAGCAGGCCGGTGAGGGTGGCGAGGCGAAGGTGCTCATCCGGCGGATCAGCGAGCCGCTGCAGACCATGCCGGCGCTCATGGAACAGTTCCGACGCGCGGGTGTGCTCCCGGACCGGGTCGTGACGGCGACGCTCTCGGCTGATGGCACGACTGTTTCGTTGGCCGGAAGCGACGCCGCGGACGTCACCGGCGACGGCTCGTCCGACGCGACGCCGGGGGACGAGCAGCCGGACGGGCGGACCGCCCAGCTGTCTGCGCGCGAGGCGGGCCACGTCTACGTGAAGCGGATCTGACCATCGAGGCGTTCACCGCAGTGGGACGGCGCCACTCCCGCACCGGCGCGGACATCCTGCCGGCTTTGCTCGCCGAGTATCGGTTCGGTGGGGTCGCCACCGTCGTCCGCGTCCTCGACCTGCCCGGGGCGGTCAAGGAGCGGGTGGAGGTCTTGGCGCTTGCCGGAGAGCGACTACTCGACCTGGACGCTGAGGATTTCGACCACATCGCCGCCCAGAAGGCGTTGCCCGAGGAGGTGGTCGCCCCGGTCCGCGCCGCGCGCTTTCCCCGGCGGCCGGACGAGCCCGAACGCGGGTCGCTGCGATCGCTGGTCCCGCTCTACGCGCTCATGCTGGAGGCGCTGCCGATCCGCTGGCGTCGGCGGGAGCCCATCCACGTCGTCGTCCTCCTCCACCTCATCGCCGAGTACCTGCCGTTCCTGGCCTGGGAGCCCGTCCTGCGCCACGCCGGTGATCCGCTCCTGCTGCCGGCGTTCGTGTCCGTGCCGGGCGGTCGGTGGGGAGGGCGCACGCCTGAGTGCGACCAGAACGCCGTCCAGCGCAGCGCCAGCGCCCGCGTGATGACGGCGACCCGCGGCGACGTCCCAGGTTGGCAGGCCTACCTGGACCGTTACCACTCCCGAGTCGCGGACGCGCTGGCCCGATGTGCCTCGCACCCGATGCCGGGGCGGCCACGACTCTCTGGGGTCTGCCGGTCGCCCTGTCCGGTCTGGACTCAGCTTCCTGAGGACGTTCGCGACGATCTCGCCGCCCGCGTTCACCTGGCTCGCATGTTCGCCGAGAGTCCGGTGGTGGAGCTCCGGCACCACGCGCCGGTCGGCCACTTCTTCGGGGTCCCCAGCCCGGAGGAGATCGCTGACGCATGGCGCCGGACGTGGGTCAGGCTCACTCGCCCGTGGCAGGACGGTGCCAACCCGTTGCTGGCGAGGGAGCTTTCGCAAGAAGACGTTGCCAGGTCTGCTCAGCTGCCCCCATCCACGACGGGAGCGGCGGCTGAGCCGCTGCCCGGTCTGACGGACATGGTCTCGGCGGTCGCGGGCCGAGAGGTCAGGGCGGGGACGGTGCTGCGGACCATCCGCGACACGATGCTGGAAACCCTCGACGCATTGCGCGACGACACCCGGTGAGCTCCGACTGGTCGGCCTACCTCGACGCCTTCCACGCGCGATATGCCGGACGCACCGAGGAGGTGCTCCGCCGGTGCGTGGCCGGCGACCTCACCCCCTACAGGTGGGTGCTTCGCTCGGTCGCCGGTCGGGGCCGGCGTGTGCTCGACCTGGCGTGCGGCAGCGGCCCGTTGACCCGGGAGCTCGCGAGCGAGCGGACTCCAGACGGAGGACGAGCACACCCCCTGGTCGTCGGGATCGATCGCTCGATGGCCGAGCTGCGTGTGGCGCGGCGTCGTGGCGATGTCCAGGCACTGTGCGCGGACGCGACGGCGCTTCCCTTCGCCGACCACAGCTTCGACGCGGTGGTGTGCTCGATGGGCCTCATGGTGGTGCAACCGCTCGACCGAGCACTCGCCGAATGCGCCCGCGTCCTTCGTTCTGGAGGAATGCTCGCGGCCACGGTGGCCTCGCCGGCACCGTTACGGCTGAGCGATCTGGTGGTCCTGGCGCCGCTGACGGCCCGACTGCGGACGCCGCCGCGCTTCCCCGGTGGCGCCGAGCTCACCGGGCTCGCCGCCGCCTTGGACCGGGCGGGCTTCGACCTCATCGAGGACGCGCGAGAGCGCTTCGCGTTCCGCGTACGCGGCGAGGAGGACGCCGAGCTCTTGCTCAGCGCCCTGTACCTGCCGGATGTGACCGAGGAACGTCGGCGGTCGGCGGTGCGGTGGCTCGCCGAGCGAGCCGCCAGAGCCGGCGCCGGACGAGCCCATGGCAGCCGTTCCCACCGTGGAGAGGAACGGAGGGAGCGCGCGGTCGGGGTGGAGGTCGCGGTCCCGGTCCGCCGCGTTCTCGCGATGCGCCGGTGAGCGCTACGCACTCCGGCGCTTCGTCCTGGGCGCTGGACCGCTGGAGTCGCGGACCACGAGCTCCGGCTGGAAGAGGACCTGCTGATGCTCGTGATCGCGGCGTCTCGCCTCGGCGAGCAGGAGCTCGGCGGCGGCCCGGCCGATCTGGTAGCGGGGCTGACGGACCGAGGTGAGCGGCGTGGTCAAGACCGCCGCGAACTCCACGTCGTCGTAGCCCACGACGGACATGTCGTCGGGTATGCGCAGGCCGCGGCGGCGCAGACCACGCAGGACACCGAGGGCGGTGAGGTCGTTGACGCAGAAGATGGCGGTGACCGGATCCGGCTCGTCGAGCAGGACGCGCAGGGCCTCCTCACCGCCGTCGGCGTTGAGGGCGGCCGTGGTGACCTCGACGAGGCACTCACTGATCGGCAGGCGAGCCGAGCGCAACGCCTTGCGGACTCCCTTGCGGCGGTCCGCGCACTGGCGGATCTTGATGGGGCCGTTGACGAAGCCGATCCGGCGATGGCCTAGCTCGATGAGGTGGGTGGCTGCGAGCTCGGCACCCCGGACGTCGTCGACCGCGACCGAGCACATGGTGTCGTTCGGGCTGGTGCGGTCGAGCAGGACCACCGCGGTGCCGCGGGCGCGTGTCTGGTCGAGCCAGTGGAGGTCGTCCTCAGCCGGGCTGATCAACACCCCACACACGCCCTGCTCCTCGAGCAAGCGAAGGTAGCGGCGCTCCTTCTCCACGCGCTCGTCGGAGCTGGCGAGGATGAGGATGTGGTCGTCCTCGGCGAGGCGGTCCTCGATACCTCGCGCGACGTCGGTGAAGAACGGGTTGGCGATATCGAGGACGATCGCGCCGACCGTGCGGCTGGTCCCGGCTCGTAGCTGGCGGGCCGACCCGTTGCGGACGAAACCCAGCGTGGCGATCGCGGCCTCCACCTTCTCGCGGGTCTCCCGCGCGACCAGGGAGGGTCGGTTGAGGACGTTGGAGACCGTGCCGACCGACACGCCAGCGAGCTCAGCGACGTCGCGGATGCTCCGGCGACCAGGGGGCGCATGAGAGGGCCCCCGTTGTGATGCGGTTGTCGCCACCATGCACCTCCCATGAGAACGACAACGAGCGCTTCCGACGTGGGAACGACAGGATAGAACCTTGACAGCCTCGACGAGGTGACAATAGCGTCGATCGAGTATTTCTTTGAAAGGTTTCAGCACCTCCTCGACGCGGGCGGTCCGACGTGGAGAAATCCCCAAGTCCTCTTCGGCCTTACGACCTTCGAACCGAGCGTGTTCCCTTCCCTCTCGGACTTGACGAGCCACAGCCGTTACTGGCCTGGAAGCTGGCCGGTACCGGTCGTGGTCGGGCCCAACGCGCCTACCGGATCCGGGTCGTGAAGGTCCCGTCCGATCTGGTGACGTCGAATAATTCCGGAGACGTCATTACCGTCGATCCCGGAAATGAAGATCTTGCGGCGGTCTGGGACACCGGAATTGTCGAGTCCGCCCGGACTGTCGACGTGGCCTATTCCGGCACCCCGCTGGAGTCGCGCACCCGTTACGCGTGGGCGGTGCGAGTCGTCGACGAGGCCGGCCGGGATTCCAGGTGGAGCCGGCCGGCGTTCTTCGAGACCGGCTTGCTCACCGAGGACGACTGGCGCGAGGGCGTCGAGGCGCGATGGATCGGCTCCCCGGCCGAAACCGGCATGGACGGGGCGCTGTCGCTGGACGCGGTGAGCGTCGACGGCGGACGGCGCCGTGACATCGTGCGCATCTGGCTGCCCAGTGCGGGGCCGGTCGGCGAGTCCGGTCCGGTCACCTCCCTCGACCCGACAGGTGCCCGCTTCCGGACGGTCGCCGTGGTGCCAGACGGGCGACGAGTGGTCCGGGTACGGCTCCTGGCCGACGCCACACCAGCGGCCGTCACCGCGTACCTCAACGACGTCCAGGTGCCGGTCGACGGCTCCGACATCGACCCGGGGGTCGTCCGCGCTGGCGCGAACGTCCTCGCCGTCGCCGTCGACGCGCCGGCGGGCGCCACCGTGCCACCCGCGTTGGCGGTGCGGCTGCAGATCGACCTCGAGGACGCGTCTCCCGTCGTGGTCGTGAGCGATGGCACCTGGCGTTGCCGAGACCTCGACGCCGACGTCGACGGTTGGCGAGCCGCGGAGTACGACGACGCGGCGTGGCCGCTGGCGGAGGAGGTCGGCCAGCATGGAACGGCACCACACGGTCGATCGCCACTGACCTACCGGCCCAGTCCGTACCTGCGCCGGGAGTTCTCCATCGCGTCGCCGGTCCGCCGGGCCCGGTTGTACGCGACGGCGCTCGGCCTGTACGAGGCGCGACTGAACGGCGTCCGCGTCGGCGACCACCGGCTGACGCCCGGCTGGACCGACTACGACGTCCGGGTGCCGTACCAGACCTACGACGTCACCGACCTCGTGCACGAGGGCGCGAACACGATCGGTGCTGTCCTCGCCGATGGCTGGTACGCCGGCAATGTCTGCTGGTTCGGCCCTTTCCAGTACGGCGATCGCCGGTGGTTCCGGGCTCGGCTCGAGGTGGAGCACGTCGATGGCACCCGGACGGTCATCGTCACCGACGACTCGTGGACGGTCGGGGAAGGCGCGACGCGGTACGCCGACCTGCAGAACGGCGAGGTCGTCGACGCCCGGCTGGAGCCACTCGGCTGGGATCGACCCGGCTTCGACGACCACGCGTGGTCGAGGGTCGTCGTGGGCGAGCCGACGCACGGCCGGCTGGAGGCGCAGGTGGCGCCTCCGATTCGAGTGACGCGGGAGGTCCGTCCGGTCCGTGTGGAGCGGCGCCCGTCCGGCCGTTACCTGGTTGACTTCGGTCAGAACCTCGTGGGCTGGCTCCGGCTGCGGGTGCGGGGCGAGGCCGGGACACGGCTGCTCTTCCGGCACGCGGAGGTGCTCGACCATCGCGGCGAGCTGTACGTCGAGGCGTTGCGCAGTGCCCGGGCGACCGACGAGTACATCCTGCGAGGCGACCCCGAGGGCGAGGTCTTCGAGCCACGGTTCACCGTGCACGGCTTCCGGTTCGCCGAAGTGGTCGGCCACCCCGGTGGGCTCGCGGCCGACGACATCACCGCGCTGGTGGCCCACGCCGACATGGCCCAGATCGGTGAGCTGCGCTGTTCCGACGCTCGCCTCAACCAGCTCCAGCACAACATCGTGTGGGGTCAACGCGGCAACTTCCTGACCGTTCCCACCGACTGCCCGCAGCGGGACGAACGCCTGGGCTGGACCGGCGACGCCCAGGTCTTCGCTTCGACCGCGGCGTTCAACTACGACGTCCGCACGTTCTTCCGCAAGTGGCTCCGCGACCTGCGCGACGCCCAGCGACCCGACGGCGCGGTCCCGCACGTCGCACCTGACGTCTTGACCCGGCACGCGCTCCGGTCCGGGGACGGTCGCGCGGCGGCCGGCGCGGCCGGTTGGGGGGACGCGATCGCGGTGGTGCCGTGGGAGGTGCTGCGCGCCTACGGCGACCGCAGGCTCGTCGCGGAGACGCTGGACGCGGTGAAGGCCTGGCTCGACTACCTCACCGCGCACAGCGCGGACTTCGTCCGTCCGGATGAGGGCTTCGCCGACTGGCTGGCGCCCACGCCCACGCCACGGGACCTGGTCGCCACGGCCTTCTTCGCCTATGCCGCCAAGCTCGCCGCCCGACTCGCGGCCGAGCTGGGTCGTCCTGACGACCAGGCGCGGTACGAGGAGCTCTACGCCAAGGTCCGGGCGGCGTTCCGGCGCCGCTACGTGCGTGGGGGCGGTGCGGTCGTCTCGGGCACCCAGACCGCCTACGTGCTGGCGCTGCACTTCGGGTTGCTCGACCCCGACGAGGAGCCGCGGGCGGCACGTCGGCTGGTCGACGAGATCGCGAGCCGCAACTGGCACCTGGCGACGGGCTTCCTCGGCACGCCGTACCTCCTTCCCGTGCTGTCGCGGTTCGGGTACGACGACGTGGCGTTCCGCCTGCTCACCCAGGACACGTTCCCGTCGTGGCTGTATCCGATCGTCCACGGCGACGCCACGACGATGTGGGAGCGCTGGGACTCTTGGAGCGACTCCCGCGGTTTCCAGGACCCGAACATGACGTCGTTCAACCACTACGCCTATGGCGCCGTGGGTGAGTGGATGTACCAGACGTTGGGCGGTATCGCCCCGGGTGAGCCGGGCTACCGGCACATCGTCGTCCGCCCGAGGGTTGGTGGCGGGTTGACCTGGGCCGAGGCGAGTCTGGAGACGGTCCACGGCCCGGTGACCACCCACTGGCGGCTGGTCGACGGCACCTTCGCGTTGGACGTGACCATCCCGCCGAACACCACCGCCGAGGTGTGGTTGCCGTGCGGTTCGGAGCTCCACGCGACTGAGGGAGGTCGCGCGCTCCGCGAGAGCGCCGGGCTGGTGGTCGACGAGCACGCCGGCAAGGAGACCGGCGAGACCGTCGTCCGGGTCGGCTCGGGCAGCTACGCGTTCGTCGTGTCGTCGCCCACCGTGGTCGGCCCGGTCGACGGCTAACGCCGCAGGTGGTCAGGCGCGGAGGTCGACCACCACCTTGACGTCGTCGGCGCCTTTCCGGAGTCCCTCCCGGAACGCCTCCATGGGCAGCCGCTTGGTGATCATCCGCGCGAGCCAGTCCCGGTCAGCGCGCGCGAGCGCTGCCGCCGCCTGCTCATAGTGGCGGCGTGCCGCGTTCACCGTGCCGAACAGGACGGTGTTCTCGAGGACCATCTCCTTGTTGAGCTGGTCCACGCTGATCGGGACGCGGCGGGTGCCCGAGGACAAGCCGGTGAGGCAGAGGACCCCGTTGGGGGCGACGACGCTCGCCAGCTGGAAGACCAGCGGCCCGTAACCGGTGCACTCGATGACGACGTCCGGCATGACGCCGAGGTCCGCGACGTCGCCCACGTGGAACGTCGCGCCGAGGTCGCGCACCAGGCCGACCTTGGCGCCGACGTCGTTCACGTCGAGGACGTGCACCTCCAGGCCGCGCTGCACGCCGAACAGCGCGGCGAGCAGGCCGATCGGTCCGGCTCCGGTGACGAGCGCGACCTTGGGTCGCCACGACGCCCTGGCGAAGATCCGCTCGGTCTGCTCCCACGCCTTGGCGATCACCGAGGCTGGCTCGACCAGAACACCGCAGTCGCCGAGCTCGAGGTCGAGCCGGACGGCGAACTCCGGTTCGATCCGCCACCGTTGTGACCCGAAGCCGTGGCGTTCCTTGATCCCGCGCTCGGTGTAGCGGCCGTTGCGACAGAAGTCCCACTCCCCGTTCGCGCACGGTTCGCACGGCACCGGGTCGGGTCGCCGAACAATGCCGCAGACAAGGTCTCCTGGGGCAAAGCCGCTCCCTTCAGGGGCTTCCAGTACCGAGCCCAGGGACTCGTGTCCGATCACCAGACGCTCCTGGCCGGGTGGCGGCCACCCGTATCCCTGCATCTCGACGATCTCGTAGTCGGTACCGCAGAGCCCGAGCAGCCGTCCCTCGACCAGCACGCTTCCCTCAGCTGGCGATGGCTCACCGACGTCGTCAACCCGCGCTTGCTCTGGCCGCCCGGGTACGACCGTGATCGCCTTCATGGCCGGTGGTCAGGTCACGGTCGTGACGATCTCGGCGAGGTACCAGGTGCGGTTCTCGGACTCGTCGATCCAGTTCTCGATGAGGGATGCGGTTGCGACGTCGTTGTGCTTTTGGCAGATCTGGTGGGCCGCGCGCAGGTGCCGGGTGAATTGCCGGTTGTCGTCACGCAGCACCGTCATCATCTGGTCGGGAGTCAGGAACTCCTCGTCGTTGTCCTTGATCCGTTGGTGCCGCGAGATGTCGCCGATCGAGCGAAGGGTCGTCCCCCCAATCTTGCGGGCCCGTTCGGCGATCTCGTCCGTCATCTGGTAGAGCTGCTTGGCCTGCTTGTCCAGGAGGACGTGGTAATCGCGGAAGTGTCGCCCGGTCATGTGCCAATGGAAGTTCTTGGTCTTCATGTAGAGGGCGAAGGTGTCGGCGAGCAGCTTGCGCAGCTCCTCCGAGATCTCCACGACTCCGCTGTGGCTGAGGTCTGTCGGGACGTCGAGGGCGCCCGTGGCCGCCCCGCTCGTGTTCCTGTCGGCCATGGTTCAAGCTCCCTTCTGCTCAACCTCCCACAGTAACGACGTGCGTCACGGCGAGCTGGGGAAAGAAGATCGTGACAGTCAGGTGCGTTGTCCGTCCGGGACTGGCTTTTCGACAGCGCCCTTTTCGCGAGAAATCAGCACGCCGGCAAAGAATGCGACCGACCGCAACGGTAAATCACCCTTGCAAACCGCTGAGAACCGCCGATGTCAGACGTTCTTCGCGGTCCTTGTTCACCGGCCGCGACCGGGTGGCGGATCAAGCGCCGCGGTGGCGGCGGGCCGCCGCCGTCGGATCCGACGCCTCGACACCGCCATTGCCTTGCGCGCGCCACACTTGACGAGGTGCGGCGATGACGGACGACGGACCAAGTCATCGAGGGGTACGCCCGTGCGTTCGAGCGCTCTCGGCGGTGACATTCGCGACCACGAGAGCCTTGCTGTTAGCGCCGCTAGGCTGACCCCCTCGTGTCCATCCTGTCGACGATTCCCTGTTGATTCGGTCTTTCGATCGCCCTCGCGGTCCAGGCGCTCAGTCTGGGGCGACACATCTCGTGGGCGTTCCTCCGTCACGCACGGCAAGGCTCTCCTGGCCTGCGGGTGGTGACGGAGGGAGGTCTGCGGATCGGCGTGAGCAACGGCGTCGCCCGCCGCGGCTGCCTGCTGTTCGGACCCTCGCCTGGGTGGACTGGCTGCCCATCGCCTTCGACGGGCGCCGCAGGATCCTTGAGCACGTGACCCACACGGTCGTGGTCCCGGGCCGATGCCGGGTAGCCGAGCCTCCCGCGCCCGCACGGTCGGGTGTCGTGGTGCTCGCACACGGTGAGCGCACGAAGGCAGGTCTGGCACGGCCATGGCCGAGAGCGGACAGCGCTCTGAGTCGGCGCCATGGCAACCTCCGGACAGTCGGTGGCCTATCCCGCTCACATGCTGAACGTCACAGAGGTCGGCGTTGCCGCGTCTCGGCGGTGCGCCTACCGTCTTCGATGACTTCTGGGTTTCGCTCTCGAGTGACCATCCTCGAGGCTCACGCGCGCCATGCCGGCGGATCGCCGGAGGCATGAGGGAGGCAGGACGTCCGTGACCGCGGAAGCCGAAGGCGCCACTCGTCCGCGCCGAGCGCTCGTCGTCAGAGGAGGATGGGAGGGGCACGCACCGGTCGAGGCCACCGATCGGTTCATTCCCTTCCTGCGAGACAACGGGTACGACGTCGAGGTCTCGGAGACGCTCGACGCCTACCTCGACACCGCGCTGCTCGCTTCGACCGACCTGATCCTGCAGATCTGGACGATGGGGGAGATCACCGAGGAGCAGCGCAAGGGACTCGACAACGCCGTGCGTGCCGGCACCGGCTTCGCTGGCTGGCACGGCGGGATCGCCGACGCGTTCCGCGCCGACCTCGAGTACAACTTCATGGTCGGCGGTCAGTTCATCTCACACCCGCACGGCTTCGTCGACTACGAGGTCGAGGTCGTCCCCGAGAAGGCCGACCACCCGATCGTGCGGGGGATCGAACGCTTCTCGGTGCACACCGAGCAGTACTACATCCACGCGGATCCCAGCAACGACGTGCTGGCGACGACCACGTTCCCGTACCACGACAACTACCCCTGGATCGAGGGCGTCACGATGCCCGTCGTCTGGACGCGTCGCTGGGGGAAGGGCCGGGTCTTCGTCTGCACCGTCGGTCACAAGCTTGACGACCTCGACACTCCCGAGGTCCGCACCATCATCGAGAGAGGACTTCTATGGGCGAGCCGTTAAGGGTTGGCGTCGTCGGTGTTGGCACGATCAGCAAGCAGTACCTCGATGTCCTCACCAGACTGCCGAACGTCGACGTGGTCGCCGCGGCGGATCTGGACACGTCGCGGGCGAAGGCGGTCGCTGAGAAGTACGAGGGCATTCGTGCCCTGACGCCGGACGAGCTGTACGACGACGCCGAGGTCGAGGCGGTCCTGAACCTCACCATTCCAGTGGCGCACGCCTCGGTGTCGCTGGCTGCGCTCGGCGCCGGCAAGCACGTGTACGGCGAGAAGCCCCTGGCGGTGACCCGCGAGGAGGCCCGTCCGGTGCTCGAGGCGGCGGCCAAGGCCGGTCTGCGCGTGGGCTGCGCGCCGGACACCGTCCTCGGTACCGGTACCCAGACGGCGCGGGCGCTGCTCGACCGGGGCGACATCGGGGTGCCCACCGCGGCCACGGCGTTCTTCGTCAGCCCTGGCCCCGAGCCCTGGCACCCGGACCCGGCGTTCTACTACCAGCCGGGCGGCGGCCCGCTGCTCGACATGGGCCCGTACTACCTCAGCGCGCTCATCACCTTGCTCGGGCCGATCAAGCGGGTGACCGGTCGAGCCAGCCGCGCCTACGAGCAGCGCACGGTCGGCAGCGGTCCGAAGCAGGGGACCACGTTCCCGGTCGAGGTCGACACCCACGTCTCCGGCGTCATCGAGCACGAGTCCGGTGTCCTCACCACGGTCGTCACGAGCTTCGACGTCTGGGCGGCGAAGCTGCCTCGCATCGAGGTCTACGGGACCGAGGGCACGCTGGCGGTGCCGGACCCCAACATGTTCGACGGTGACGTCGAGGTCTTCAGCCCGTCCAGCCGGGAGTGGACCGTGGCCAAGGTGGCCGGCGGGTACGCCAACGCTGGCCGCGGGTACGGCGTGGCCGACATGGCCCGAGCGATTCGCCAGGGCGGGAAGCATCGGGCCAGTGGTGAGCTGGCGTACCACGTCCTCGACGTCATGGAGTCCTTGTTGGAGTCGGCCGCCCAGGGCGGCGCGCCCGTGGACGTCGAGAGCACTGTCGAGCGCCCGGATCCGGTGCCGGAGGGCGCGACACCCGACGCCGCCTGAGTCGACGAGGCGTCGCCACGTCACCGACCGTGGGATAGGCGTGCGCGTGTGACGACGGCGCGTCGTCTGATCCCACTCCACACGCCGGGCCTGTACGCCTGCGCAGGGCGTACGGGCCCGGCTCCACGTCAGCTGGTGTCTCGCTGGGGCAGGGCGCTGACTGTCCGCTGAGCTCCGACCATCTGACGACCTCGAGCCGTCTGATGACCTTCGCAGGGCGTTGTGAGCGGCGAGACGCCGTCGCGTGCCCGCCAGGGGCCGCCAGCGCCACGCTGACGCGTCGTCATGGACGATGGGCCGAGAAGGACCTGGCCACGGTCCCGCGAGGCCTGCCGAGGTCGCCGCCGAGGCCTGCCATGGCCCTCGACGCGTCGGCCTGGTGTCTCTTCGCAGATGACCGAACCCGGACAGTGACGGATGGCGTCGGCTCTCGCGCGAGCCGACGCCGCGCGGGGAGGGCGCGGCTGGTGGGGTCAGTGGCGTGTTCCCGGCCGTCACGCTGGATCGCCGCCCGGGCTGCCACCGGATCGGCGATCACGCACGTCACTCGGGACTCGAGTGCGCCACGTCCCTGTCGAGAGAGGCACTCTCGGGCCACGTTGCTGGCCCGAGGACGTCAATAGGCCCAATCGCCGTCCACATGCGGACAGTAATAACACTGATGCGTAACGTCATCGAATCGTTGTGAGTTGAACTCGGGAGCCAGCCTCCTGAGTTCGACCGTTGACTAGCCGGTGCCGCGCCCGTACCTTAGGTGCACATTGAAACGACTCAGGCCGCTACTTCTAACACGGGGTTAACGCGAAGGTACGGGGTCAACGCGAAGGCGGATGGGCATGTCAGATCTCAGCCATGGCGTAGTGAGGGCACTCCGACCGGCCGGCGTGGCGAATGAGCAATCCTACAGCCCGCCAGCCCCCACCACCACGACAAGTCACACCGCGGCGAACAACAACAGCACCAACATCAACAACCTCAACAACAACCACGGCAACGCGAGTGACCTTCGCCGTCGGGTGACTGATGACGAAATCCGACTCCTCGCGCTGCTCGCCGACGGGCTTCCCGTGGAAGCTATTGCGCGTCGGTTAGCGCTTTCCGATCGTACGGTTCGCCGGCGCTCCAGGGCGCTGTGCGACCGTCTCGGAGCGCGGGCGCCCATTCAGGTGGTCGCCTGGGCGGCGAGGAACGGGTTGATCTAGTCCGTTCTCCTCCTGTGTCGTGTGGTGTGCCGGTGCGCAACGGCGCGCACCGGCAACCGCGACCATACTCACCAAGGACTACAGGAGATCCCGTTGAACGGAAAGAGATCTCTTTCCTTCGACGGGATCTCTTTTTGGTCTCGTCGGACGGGGCTTCCCTCCCGACGCGACGAGGTCGATGTCCACGGTGACCGACGGTAGGGGTGGTCGTCGGTGCGCCGCGGATTTCCAACCGTCGTGCACGATCCGGCTTGTGGCCCGTGTCGGCTGGCTCCCCCGGGCGAGGCGCCAGCGCCGCCTGCTCGGGCACGCGAACGCGGCGCGAGAAGACGGTCAACGGGATTGTTGCTGTGACTCGACCTGCCGCGCACGGCCGAGCGACACGGCCGGGGATGATCTTGGATGTGGGAACGAGTCCACGTCAAGTCCAGACTCGGTCCGTTCCAGGTCATTCGAGGTGACCTTCCCCACGTTGGTTCCCACGTTGGTGCCGCCGGCGTGGCGGTGGTCCGGGAGTGTCGACAGGTGAGCCCTCCGATCTGGCGGAGACGAGGCGCCAGGCCGGCGGTGCCTGGGGCGGCAATCTGTCGTCGGGCTGCCGAGACGACGGGAGCGCCGAGCCCGGATGCTCGGCGCTCCCACAGAAGACCTCCAGCGAAGGTTCAGCCCTTCATGCCCGTCAAGGTGATCCCCTGGATGAACGTGCGCTGAGCGAAGAAGAAGACCACGATGACGGGCAGCACGACCACGGTGCTGGCGGCCATGAGGGGACCGAACTGCGAGCTGTACTCGGCGCGGAAGAAGGTCAGACCGAGCGACAGGGTGTAGTGGTCGGCGTCGCTCAAGTAGATGAGCGGACCGAGCAGGTCGTTCCACGACGTCAGGAACTGGAACAGCGCGACGGCCGCCAACGCCGGCTTCGCCAGTGGCAGGATGATTCGCCAGTAGATGACGAGCTCGTTCGCGCCGTCCACGCGGGCCGACTCCGACAGTTCTCGTGGAATGCTCAAGAAGAACTGCCGCAGCAGGAAGATGAAGAACGGAACCCCGAAGAAGTGCGGGACGATGAGCGGAAGGTAGGTGTTCGTCCAGCCCATCGCCCGGAACATGGTGAACAGCGGCACCATCGTCACGTAGAACGGCACCATCATGGTGCTGAGGATCACGACGAACAGCGGTGTCCGCCATCGCCACTCGATGCGGGCGAGCCCGTAGGCAACGAAGGAGCTCGACAGGACCGCACCAATCATGGAGAACACGCAGATCACGAGCGTGTTGAACAGGTATCGCACGAACGGGAACACCTGCAGCCCGGCGATGTAGTTCTCCAGGGTGAGCGTCTTGGGAAACCACACGACGGGGAAGGCGTTCAGGTCCTGGCCGGTCTTGAGCGAGCCCGACACCATCCAGAAAAACGGGATCATGAAGATCACGCTGAAGGTGATGAGGACGGTGTGGCTGACGATGCGCTCGACCAGCTTCTGCCAGACGCCCTCGGGACGCCGCCGGGCGGGGAGAGCGTGTGCAGTCCGGTGTGCCACGGCCATAGGACCTGCCTCCTAAGCTCCTCCGTAGTAGACACGCCGGCCGACCAACCGGAAGACCAGAGCGGTCGCCAGAGCGACGATGATGAAGAGCACCCACGCAATGGCGGACGCGTAGCCGACTTTGAAGAACTGGAAAGCGTTCTGGTACAGGTACAGCCCGGAGACGAGGGTGCTACCGGCTGGTCCACCGGTGCCGTTCGTCAGCACGAACACCGGTGTGAAGAACTGGAAGCCGGCGATGAGCCCGGTCACCAAGGCGAAGAGCAGGTGCGGGCTGAGGAAGGGGATGGTCACGTGCCAGAACCGTCGGAACCGTCCCGCGCCGTCGACCATGGCTTGGTCTTGGAGGTCCTGCGGCACGTCCTGCAGACCGGCCAGCAGAATGATCATGAGGTTCCCCGCGCCCCACGTGCTGAAGATGATGAGGGCCGGCATCGCAAAGTCAGGACTGGCCAGCCAGCCAGGCCCGGTGATGCCGAACCAGCCGAGCACGGTGTTGAGAACGCCGTACTGCGGGTTGAACACGTACAGCCAGACGACGGCTGAGGCGACGACCGGAACGATCGCGGGCAAGTAGAAGATCACGCGGTAGATGGACTGCCCGCGAACCTTGAGGTTGAGCAGGATGGCGAGGAAGAGCGCCACCGCGATGCCCAATGGCACGCTCACCACGATGTAGTAGACGGTGTTGGCGAGCGACCTCCACCACGTGCTGTCGGACATGAGGACGGCGTAGTTGTCCAGCCCGATGAAGTCGGGCGGATTGACCATGGTGGCGGAGGTGAAGCTGTAGTAGATCGACATGAACACCGGGTACGCGGTGAACCACGCCAACCCGATGATCGCCGGCGACGTGAACAGCAGACCCCAGAGGAAGTTGCGGCGCTCTCGGGGCGTTTCCCCGAGCACGGACGCCAGGACGCGGCGCTTGCGCGCTCCCACGGCCGCGGGGCGAGGAGGGGTCATCGAGGTCGTCGTCATGCCTTGACCGCCTTCCGGAACCTGTCCCACTCGGCCATGACGTTCTCCTTGACGGTTCGCATCGCCTCCAGCGGAGTGACGAGCCCGAGCACCGCCTTGCTGACGTTCTCATCGAGCTGGGTGAAGTAGAAGTCGGCGACCGGGATGGGCGGGCGGATGTTCCGCGCCGTCGTGAGAACGTCGTAGAACGGGCCCATGAGCGGGTCGTTCTTGATCTCCTCCAGCACCGACGCCTTCGTGTAGCCGGGCGGGAAGCCGACGGTCTCCCACTGTGCGCGGGTGCCCTCGTCGGTCGCGCCGACCCAGCGCAGGAACTCCCACGCCTCGTCGGGATGGCGAGCCCCCTTCGGGATGAACATGCTCCAGCCGCCGATCCAGGCTCCAGCGCCTGGCCGGTCTGCTCCGGGCGCCTGGAACGGCAGGAGAGCGGCCCCGATGTTCATGTCGGGGACGTTCACCTTGACGTCCCGATAGTTGGGCGCCACCAGCGGCGCCATACCGATGTTGCCGGTGCCGAAGGGATGGATCTGCAGCCCCGGTGGGGTGACCGTCACCCGGTCTGCGCCGCCGACCGACTTGGCGTACCGAGCGATCCATTCCAGCGCTTTGACGACGTACTCGTTATCCGGGGTGACCTCCTCCTTCTCGGGGTCGTAGAAGGTGCCGCCATGCGCGAACCCCCAGGTGAAGAGCGAGTTGGAAGCCCCGTATGTGTCCCACGGGATCATGCCGATCTTGGTGACGTTCGCGCCCGATTTCCGCAGAATCTTGGCGGAGTACTCGTCGACCTCCTCGATGGTCTGCGGCGGTCGCTCAGGGTCGAGGCCGGACTCCTCGAAGAGATCCTTGTTCCAGAAGAACGGAAAGTTCGGGTCGGCGTCCCACTGCACCTGCCAGATGCGGTCCTTGTAGGTGATGCTGTCCCAGACCGGTGGGAAGAAGTCGTCTGGTCCAAGACCCGCCTCGCGGTAACGGTCGGTCAGGTCTGTCATGATTCCCAGCTCGGCCCATTGCGGTCCTTGGGACGGGACGAGCTGGGCGACGTCGGGTGGGTTGTTGCCCGCGATCGCGGTGAACAGCTTCTGCTGAACGGCACCACCGCCGATGCCGGCTGGCGCGTAGACGACACGAACGCCAATGTCCGGTTGGCTTTCCTCGAACCGCTGGGCGAGCTTGACCATCCCCTCGCCGACCGTGCTGCCCCACACGCTGTAGACCGTGATGGTGGTCTTTCGGCCCGGCGCCGGCTTCTTGTCGAGGCCGACATTGGAAATGGGCGGCGTTCCCTTGGTGATGGTGCAGCCTCCGGTCGCCAGGCCCAGGACGCCGAGTCCGAGTCCGCCCATGGTCGTTAAAGCGCGTCGGCGGGTCATGGCCAGTCTTTTCGGTGTTCTCGACAAGGCCACCGACCTCCCTGCAGTCGGACTGACGCATTCGCGCCGGACCTTAATGGGGGACTTGACAATGGCACTGTCAACGTGATCTGGCAAGACCTGATCACACCGGGGACCGCTCCCGGCAACACGGCGCGAACGGGCGAGGCGAGCGGTGAGCGGAGTCCCGTCCGACGCTGTCCGGCTTCGGCCATCGGCGCGGCCGGTAGCGGATCGGGTGACGGTCCCTGACGGCCGGCCTGAAAGGCTTGGAGGCATGGGACAGGACGGACAGGACATGGAGCAGAACGCTCGACGACTCCGCTGGGGCATCCTCGGACCCGGCGGCATCGCGCGCAGGTTCGCGGCCGACCTCCCGGCGTCGAGGACAGGCGTCCTCGTCGCCGTGGGAAGTCGCGACGAGGCGAAGGCGCGGGAGTTCGCCGCGGAGTATGGCGCCGCTCGCGGTTACGGCAGCTATGCGGAGCTGTTGGCCGATCCCGAGGTGGACGCGGTCTACGTCGCCACCCCGCATCCGATGCACGCGGAGTGGGCGATCCGGGCCGCCGAGGCGGGCAAGCATGTCCTGTGCGAGAAGCCGTTGACCGTCAATCACGCCGAGGCGATGGCGGTCATCGAGGCGGCGCGCGAGCATGACGTCTTCCTCATGGAGGCGTACATGTACCGCTGCGTTCCGCAGACGGCGAAGCTGGTGGAGCTCATTCGAGAGGGCGTGATCGGCGAGGTCCACCACATCGAGGCCTCCTTCGCGTTCCACTCCCGGCCGACGCCGGGCGGGCGGCTGTGGGAGCCGGAGCTGGCCGGCGGAGGGATCCTGGACGTCGGCGGGTACCCGGTGACGATGGCGCGGCTGCTCGCTGGCGTCGCGGTGGGGAAGCCGTTCGCCGAACCGGTGTCGATCACGGCGCGAGGTCGGGTCGGGGAGACCGGCGTCGACGAGTGGGCGGCGGCCACCTTGGTGTTCCCGGGGGACATCTCCGCGCACGTGGTCACCGGTGTGCGACAGACCGCGGAGAACGTCGTCCGGGTCGTGGGCAGCGAGGGCTACCTGGTGGTGCCGAACCCGTGGCTACCCGGACGCGACGGCAGCCCGTGCGGCATCGAGGTCTACCGGCTGGGTGAGGATGTCGAGCGGATCGACGTCGAGCCGACCCCGCTGTACGCGGCGGAGGCCGACACTGTCGCCGCCCATCTCGATGCGCGTCAAGCACCGGCGATGAGTTGGGACGACACGCTGGGCACGATGGCGGTGCTGGACCGCTGGCGGGCCGCGATCGGATTGACGTACCCCGACGAGCGGATCGATGCCAACCGACCCATCGTGCACCGTCGTCCGCTGCGGCGGCGCGCCGACCACCGGATGCGGTACGGCGAGGTGCCCGGTGTGGGCAAACCCGTCTCGCGCCTGGTCATGGGCGTGGACAACCAGACGACGCTGGCGCACGCGTCGGTCATGTTCGACGACTTCGTGGAGCGGGGCGGCACGGCGTTCGACACGGCGTACATCTACGGCGGCGGGTTGTGTGAGCGGGTCCTCGGCCAGTGGATCCGCAACCGCGGGTTGCGCTCGGAGGTCGTCATCATCGGCAAGGGTGCCCACACGCCCCACTGCGACCCGGAGTCGATCACCCGCCAGCTGTACGAGAGCTTGGAGCGGCTGCAGACCGACTACGTCGACATCTACTTCATGCACCGCGACAACCCCAGCATCCCGGTGTCGGAGTTCGTCGACGTGCTGGACGAGCACCTGCGAGCCGGCCGAATCCGCGCTTACGGCGGCTCGAACTGGACCCTGGCTCGGATCGCCGAGGCCAACGCCTACGCCGAGCGTGCCGGCAAGGCGCCGTTCGTCGCGGTGAGCAACAACTTCAGCTTGGCGCGAGCGCTCGACGTGCCGTGGCCGGGCTGCCTGGCGTCGTCGGACGACGAGTCGCGGCAGTGGCTGGAGAAGAACCAGCTCGCGCTCATCCCGTGGTCGAGCCAGGCGCGCGGCTTCTTCACCGGGCGGGCCGCTCCCGACGACCGCTCCGACCCGGAGCTGGTCCGCTGCTGGTACAGCGACGACAACTTCGAACGGCTCGCCCGGGCGCGGGAGCTCGCCGCTCAGTGGAACGTCGCGCCGACGGCGATCGCCCTGGCGTACGTGCTGCACCAGGACTTCCCGACGTTCCCGATCATCGGTCCGCGGACGCTCGCCGAGACCCGGAGCTCGTTCGAGGCCCTGCGGGTGGAGCTGACACCCGAGCAGGTCCGCTGGCTCGACCTGCGGGACTGACGCTCGTCGTCCTGGCCGGATGGGGGCGCACCGCCTCCGGTGCGCCCCCACGCGCGTGGTCGATCAGCGTGGCGGATCAACGGACGACGGCCAGCCGGAACCGCACCCGGTCGGCGGGCTCGCGCAGGTCGATCCGGACCAGGCCGCACAGGCCGCGACGATTCTCGTAGCCGTACGGCAGTGAGGTGATCGCCTCGATCTCGGCGTCGACCGTCACGTCGACCTCTTCGCCGCCGTGGAGGAGCCGGATGCCGTCGCGGGTCCCCTGCACCTGGGTGATGACTCCGGTGCCGACGTCGCGCGGGTAGGGGACGAGGAGGGTGCGGTACGTGGTGTGGCCGGGCGTCGCCTCCTCCACGTGGACGCCGGTGGGCTCGACGGTGACCGCGAGCTCGTAGTCCAGCTCGGGGGTCGAGCCGTCGGCTCCCCCGGCGGTGTGGGCACGCAGCCGGAGGCCGCGAGAGCCGTCACCCTCCAGCGGCGTCAACGGCTCGCGGAGGGTGAACGTCCGCTGGGCGAGGACATCGAGAGGGCTTCGCCCTGGCGTGGAGCGCAGCGCGGTGCCGAGGTTGAAGAACCGGCCGGACTCGACGTGCCGGACGCTCGACGCGAACTGCAGGTAGCGATCCGGGCCGACGGTCAGGTCCGTGATGCCGAAGCCGTCGTACTGGGGTGCGGGGTCGGCGTTGACCGCGATGCTGTAGCGACCGGCGTGGGCGACGCCGCGGAACGTGGGAGCTCCCTCGACCCGCACGGTTGGGGACCGTTCCGCGGGGACCCTACCCGCGTCGGTGAAGCCGGCCAGGATCGCCGAGGCGAGAAAGGCCAGCGCGAGGTTGCCGTAGTGGGCGTCGGCGGTGTAGCGCTCGTAGCCCACCCGATATCCCGGCGGCAGCACGTTCTCGACCGGGCTGAACACGTCACCGGAGCGTCGCCAGCGTCGCAGCGACGCGAACGCGCGTCGCGCGGCCTCGGCGGCGCGGCTCGCCCGGTCGCTGTCCCCTCGGCGGCCGAAGTACTCCGCCGCGTAGGTGAAGTACGCCACCTGAGCGCCCACCGTCCACGTCTGACCGGTGCTGCGGTGGGCGGACGCGAGCGAGCCGTCGGACATCTGGACGGCGAGACTGCGCTCGAGTCCGGTGACCATGAGGCGCTCGAGCGTCTCCCGCCACCGACCGTCGTACCCCTCGCGTAGCAGGTCGGCCACGTGGAAGCGGGTGAACAGGTCGTAGGAGTTGGGCTTGCCCGGCTCGAAGTAGAACCCGTCGTCAGGGCGCAGCAGGTCCTCGAAGAAGACGTCCAGCCAGGCGTCGACGTCGTCGACGGTGAACGGCGAGAGCTGCTGCTGGATGCGGATCCACTCACCGGACAGCCACACTGACGCCCAGTTCGACGGTGGCCGGGACCGGAAGGAGCGCTCGATGTCGACGGCGGCGATGCGGTCGGCCAAGGCCGCGGCCCGACCCTCGGCCTTGAGCAGGCGGTAGGACTTGAGGATCGGCGGCCAGGTGAAGTCGCGGTGGTTCCCCCTGCTCACCGCACCGGTGGCGCGGTCGAAGCCGGAGGCGGCGGCGGGCAGGTCCGGGTCACCGGTGTGCGCGAGCGCCGCCTCCAGCCCGCGGAGCGCGCGATCGAGGTACCACGCCCGTCGCTCGGCGGGTCCGACGGTGGCGAGCACCGCGTTGCAGTAGGCGTGGTAGGCGGTGCCGTACTGCGTCGGCTCACCGAACACCGGGTCGTGGAGCTCACCGGACTCCTGCAGGTACGGCGCGTAGCTGTCGACCGCGGCGGCGAGGAAGGCGAGCGGACTCGCCTCGCTCGCCGTTCCTGCCGGTGACGTCATCGCGCCGCCTTCTCGATCGCGGCCGGCCGGGTCTGAGCGGCGCGAATCCGCTCGAGGTCGAACTTCTGGCTCCGGTCGAAGCGGTAGATGCCGTTCTGCTCCTGGTAGACGTCGGTGAGCTGGGTGTAGCAGTAGCCGAACATCTTCGGGTCATCGAGCAGGACACTGACCAGCGCCTCGAACCGCTGGTAGAACTCCTCCAGGCTGCGCGGACGCTCGCCGTAGCCCCACGAGTCCTCGTCCTCTCGGGCGTCGGGGTTCCACCAGATGCCACCGAACTCGCTGCAGAAGTAGGGCTGTCCGGCGTACGGCACCGACCACGGGCGGTCGGGCCCGCCGGAGTTGGTGAAGGGACGGCCCTCGGCCAAGCCGGCCATCGCGGCCGCGAACTTCTCGGGGTCCTGCTCGTAGTTGTGCGAGTCGTAGACGTCGCTCTCCCGCACCCGGTGGGAGTAGCCGGAGGCGTCGAGGACCGGCCGGGTCTGGTCGGCGGCCTTGGTCGCCAGGAACATGCCGCGGGTGACGTCGTCCAGGACGGTGATCCGGTCGTGGAGACGCTGCCAGGTCTCGTTGAGCGGGCACCACCCGATGATCGAGGGGTGGGAGTAGTCCCGCTCGACGGCTTCCAGCCACTGGGTGATGTAGGTGGCGCCCGGCTGCTGGTTGTCCCCGTCCTTGCCGGTGTTGCAGCCCCAGTCGCCGAACTCGCCCCAGCATAGGTAGCCCAGCCGGTCGGCGTGGTAGAGGAAGCGCTCCTCGAACACCTTCTGGTGGAGGCGGGCGCCGTTGAAGCCCGCGGCCTTGGCGAGCTCGATGTCACGGACGAGCGCGGCGTCGTCGGGCGCGGTCAGGATGCCGTCCGGGTAGTAGCCCTGGTCGAGCACGAGTCGCTGGAACACCGGCTGGCCGTTGAGCAGGATCGCGTGGCCGTCGATGGTGACCGACCGGAGGCCGGCGTAGCTGGTCGCGCTGTCGACCACGGTGCCGTCCTCGGCGACGAGCTCCAGCTCGAGGCCGTAGAGGAAGGGATCCTCGGGCGACCAGAGCCGGCGACGCTCCTCCGGGACGGGCAGGGTGAGCCGGGCGGCGAAGTCGAGGTCGGCGCGCACGCTGGCGGTCGAGACGACCCCCGCGTCGTCGGTCAACCGGGCGCGGGCGGTGATGCCACGGCGCGGCCCGGCGAGCGGGAGCTCGAGGTGGAACGCGCCCCCGGCGACGTCCGGCGTGATCCGGGGCCGGCGCAGGTGGGTCGTCGGCACCGGCTCCATCCACACCGTCTGCCAGATGCCAGTCGTGCGGGTGTAGAGACACCCGTAGTTGCCGTAGCGGTCGGACTGCTTGCCCCGAGCGATCGGCTCGCCCTTGGGGTCGCGGGCGCGGACCACGATCGTGATCTCCTGGCCCGCGACCTCGCCGAGGTTCGCGGTGAACGGCGTCCAGCCACCGCGGTGACGGGCCACCTCGGTGCCGTTGACCCACACCGTGGTGTCGTAGTCGACAGCTTGGAAGTGCAGCAGCACGGTGCGTCCGGCCCACGCCTCCGGGACGCGGACCGTGCGTCGGTACCAGACCGCGTGGAGCCAGTCGACCTCGCCCACGCCCGACAGGCTGGACTCGGGAGCGAAGGGCACGAGGATTCGCCCGCTGAGCTCTCGGTCGAGCAGGCCGCGTTCGAGACCCGAGTCGCCCGGGTCGATCTCGAACTGCCAGTAGCCGTTGAGGTTCAACCAGTCCGCTCGAACGAACTGCGGGCGAGGGTACTCGGGCCGGGGAAGCTCGCTGGCGGCCCCCGCGGTCGGCGTGGTCGTGGGGATGGGATCGCTGGCTGCCTGGGACTCCGCCGGCACGGCTGGCTCCTTCGCGGTGAACGTGCGTTCCTACATCGATGTAAACAGGGGTGTCGCACCGCATCCTGTCAGACCGGCGTGGGCACGCAAGCGCGGGGAGCGCCGCGCGCGTGGCCAGTTGCGGCGACCTCAGATCAGCTCAGATCAGCCCTCGGGCCGGCCCTCAGACCGGCCCGAGAGCCAGTCCTGAGCTGGGCACCTCTCAGGCCAGCGCCGTTGCCGGCTGCCCCACCTTCTCGACGGTGCCGGCGTGCCGCGCGCGCTCGGCGGCGAAGACAGCGAGATGAGTCTCCAACGACTCCAGAGGACCGGACTTGATGTGCGAGGGGTCACCGCTCTGCAGCGCGCGGGTGAAGGCGTCCATCACACCCGCGTCACCGCCACCGTGGCCGGAGCCGGCGTCAGCCCCGAGCGACGGCACCACGTGCTCCTCGGTCTGGTCGGTCAGGAAGTCGTACACCCGGATGTTCACGCCGTCACCGTCGATGCTCCCTTTGGTGCCGAAGATCTGGGTACGCCGGTGCAGCCCGGGCTCGGTGAACGCGGTCATGGTGAAGGTCGCGGTGACGCCGCCGGCGAACTCCAGGGCCACCACCTGGTGGTCGACCACGTCGTTGTCGCACCGGTAGACACACCGGCCGTACGGGCCCTCGCGCAGCGCGCGGGTCACCCCCTCCACGGTGAGGTCGTGCGTCAGCACGTGCACCGGCCAGCCGGTGTGGCCGCGCTCGATCATGCCGAGGTAGATCTTCTTCGCCGAGTAGGCGCACGAAGGCTCCACCGCGCAGTCGAGGCAGCGGTCCGCGGCTCCCTCGGGCTCGTTCTCTCGGGTGAAGTGGAGGAGCGAACCGAAGCTGGAGACGCGCTCGATCGGCGCACCCACGACGTAGCGCAGCCAGTCGATGTCGTGGCAGGACTTCGCCAGCAGCATGGGTGACGACTCGTCCTCACGGCGCCAGTTGCCCCGGACGTAGGAGTGTGCCTGGTGCCAGTAGCCGACCGGCTCCAAGTGCTGCACGCTCACGACGGTGCCGATCCGGCCGGAGTCGACGATCTCCTTGAGCAGACGCGTGTACGGCGTGTAGCGCATCACGTGGCAGACGGCGACCATGACGCCCGCCTTCTCGACGGCGTGGACGAGAGTCCGGCAACCCTGCTCGTCGGGCGCCATGGGCTTCTCGACGACGAGGTGGTAGCCCAGCTCGGCGAGTGCGACGGCCGGCGCCACGTGCTCGGCGTCCTGGGTGGCGATGATCGCGGCGTCGGCCACGCGGCCGGCGGCGACGAGCTCCTGCCAGGAGGAGAAACAACGCTCCGCGGGGATGCCGTGACGGCGGGCGAGCGTGGTTCGGTGGTGGTCCCGCGGCTCGGCGACCGCGACGACCTTGCCACGCTCCGGATGCGCGGCGATCCAGTCCGCGTAGACGGTTCCCCGGTTACCGGCGCCGAGGATCGCGAAGGTGACTGGTCGATCGATTGGTGCGTGGTCCGCCCTCACGTGCGTTCGCTCCCTTGTCATGTCACGAGGCCCGGCGGGCCCTTGTGCGGTCGCCCTTGCGTGGTCGATGGTGCCAGGCCGACGTGGCGCTCGCGGCGGTGCGGTCCTCGTCGACCGCACGGGCCCGGGTCGCGTGCCGAATCCGGCCTGACCTGTCGAGGACGCCGCCGTTGACCGGGTATCTGGGCGTTCCTACGATCCCATGAAACGATTCAGGCGATCCAGAGTGTTGCGGCGAGCGGGCGCCACGAGGCTGGCGCGCGAGCCGTCGCTCGCGTCGTGGGCGATCGAGCGGCGCTCCACGCGCCTGGGAAGGGGCCGGCACTCATGCAGCGGGTGTGCTTCGTGTTGCGCGTCAAGCCTGACCGTCTCGAGGAGTACCGCGAGCGACACCGCAACGTCTGGCCGGAAATGCAGCAGGCTTTGCGAGAGACCGGCTGGCACAACTACTCGCTCTTCCTGTCCGACGACGGCCTCCTGGTGGGTTACCTCGAGACCGAGGATTTCGAGGCCGCGAAAGCCGGCATGGCCCAGCGCGAGGTCAACCGTCGTTGGCAGGCTGAGATGGCACCGTTCTTCGAGAATCTGGAGTCCGGGGCAGCCGACACCGATATGCGACCGCTCGACGAGGTTTTCCACCTCGACTGAGCACGTAGGACGGAGATGAGCAGATGACCGCGAACGCCAGCGGCAAAGCCGCCGTGAAGGCCGCTCTGCGTGCCCAGCGCATCGAGACGCCCTCGTGGGCCTATGGGAACTCGGGAACCCGCTTCAAGGTGTTCGCGCAGGAGGGCGTCCCTCGCAACCCCTACGAGAAGATCGACGACGCCGCCCTCGTCCACCAGCTCACCGGCGTCGCGCCCAGCATCGCGCTGCACATCCCCTGGGACAAGGTCGACGACTACGCCGACCTCGCGGCCTACGCGCGGGACAAGGGCATCAGCATCGGCGCGATCAACCCCAACGTCTTCCAGGAGGACGACTACAAGCTCGGGAGTGTCTGCAACCCCGATCCGGCGGTGCGCGCCAAGGCGCTCGACCATCTGCTCGAGTGCGTCGACATCATGGACGCGACCGGCTCCACGATCCTCAGCCTGTGGTTCGCCGACGGTCTGAACTACCCGGGACAGGACTCCCTGCGGGCTCGTCAAGATCGGCTCGCCGAGGCGCTCGCCGCGACCTACCAGCGGTTGGGTGACGGGCAGCGGATGCTGCTGGAGTACAAGCTCTTCGAGCCCGCGTTCTACGCCACAGACATCCCGGACTGGGGCACGTCCTACGCGCACTGCGTGGAGCTCGGCGACAAGGCACAGGTGCTCGTCGACACCGGCCACCACGCGCCGGGCACCAACATCGAGTTCATCGTCGCCTTCCTGCTTCGGCAAGGAAAGCTTGGCGGCTTCCACTTCAACAGTCGCTTCTACGCCGACGACGACCTCATGGTCGGCGCCGCCGACCCGTTCCAGTTGTTCCGGATCATGCACGAGATCGTGCAGGCCGGCGCGCTGGACGCGTCGGCGAACGTGGCGTTCATGCTCGACCAGTGCCACAACATCGAGCCGAAGGTGCCGGCGATGATCCGCTCGGTCATGAACGTCCAGGAGGCCACCGCGAAGGCGTTGCTCGTCGACTCGGACGCGCTCGCCAAGGCGCAGGCCAACGGCGACGTGCTCGAGGCCAACGCGATCCTCATGGACGCGTACAACACTGACGTTCGCCCGTTGCTGGCCGAGGTACGCGAGGAGATGGGCATCGACCCCGACCCGCTGGCCGCCTACCGTCGTTCCGGGCACGCCGAGCGGGTCCGTGAGGAGCGGAAGGGCGGCCAAGCCGCGGGATGGGGTGCGTGACGTGACGTCCACGGGTACGACGCCACCAGCGGTGGCGGAGCTGCTGGAACGGTGCCACCGCCTCGGATCGGACCCCCGCAACACGAACTACGCGGGCGGCAACGCCTCGTGCAAGGCGACCGGCATCGACCCGGTGACCGGCGAGAGCGTCGAGCTGCTGTGGGTCAAGGGCTCCGGTGGTGACCTGGGCACGCTGACCGAGGACGGGCTCGCCGTCCTCCGCCTGGACCGGCTGCGCGCCCTCACCAAGGTCTACCGGGGGGTCGAGTACGAGGACGAGATGTTCGCGGCGTTCGACTACTGCCTGCACGGCAAGGGCGGCGCGGCCCCGTCCATCGACACCGCCATGCACGGCTTGGTCGACGCGGTCCACGTCGACCACCTCCACCCCGACTCCGGCATCGCGTTCGCCACCGCCGCGGACGGGGAGCGGCTGACCAAGGAGTGCTTCGGGTCCCGCGTGCTGTGGGTGCCCTGGCGTCGCCCCGGGTTCCAACTCGGGCTGGACATCGCCAAGGTCAAACGCGAGCACCCCGAGGCGATCGGGGTGATCCTCGGTGGGCACGGCATCACCGCGTGGGGCGACACGTCCGAGGAGTGCGAGGCGAACTCGCTGGAGATCATTGGCACCTGCCAGGAGTACATCGACCGGCACGGTCGCCCCGAGCCGTTCGGCGCCGTCATCACCGAGTACCAGCCGTTGCCGGAGGCGGAACGGCACGCGCGTGCGGCGGCCCTGCTGCCGATCGTCCGCGGTCTGGTCTCGACCGACCGACCGCAGGTCGGTCACTACACCGACAGCGACGTCGTCCTCGACTTCCTCGCCAGTGAGAAGCATCCGGCGCTGGCGGCGTTGGGCACCTCCTGCCCCGACCACTTCCTGCGCACCAAGGTCCGGCCGCTGGTGCTGGACCTTCCGCCGACGGCGCCGTTGGACGACGTGGTGCGGCGGTTGAAAGAGCTGCACGCCGCCTACCGTGAGGAGTACCGCGCCTACTACGAGCGCTACGCCGACGAGACCAGTCCGCCGATGCGCGGCGCCGACCCGGCGATCGTGCTCGTCCCCGGTGTGGGCATGTTCAGCTTCGGCAAGGACAAGCAGACCGCGCGGGTGGCCGGCGAGTTCTACGTCAACGCCATCAACGTGATGCGCGGCGCCGAGGCCATCTCGACGTACCAGCCGATCGACGAGCGCGAGAAGTTCCGCATCGAGTACTGGTCGCTGGAGGAGGCGAAGCTGCGTCGGATGCCGAAGCCGAAGCCGCTGGCCACGCGGGTCGCGTTCGTCACCGGGGCTGGCTCGGGCATCGGCAAGGCGATCGCCGAGCGACTGGCGTCCGAAGGAGCCTGCGTCGTCGTCGCGGACGTGAAGGCAGAGGCCGCGGTTGAGGTGGCCGCCGGTATCGGGTCCACCGACGTCGCGGTGCCGGTCACGGTGGACGTCAGCGACGAGGAGCAGGTGCGGGCCGCCCTCGAGCAAGCGGTCCTCGCCTTCGGCGGCGTGGACCTCGTCGTCAACAACGCCGGCCTGTCGATCTCCAAGCCGTTGCTCGAGACGACGGCCGAGGACTGGGACGTGCAGCACGACGTGATGGCCCGTGGCTCGTTCCTGGTCTCCAAGGCGGCCGCCCGCATCCTCATCGACCAGGGCATGGGCGGGGACATCATCTACATCTGCAGCAAGAACGGTGTCGTCGCCGGTCCCAACAACATCGCCTACGGGGCGGCGAAGGCGGACCAGGCGCACCAGGTGCGGCTGCTGGCCGCCGAGCTCGGCGGTTACGGGATCCGGGTCAACGGCATCAACCCCGACGCGGTGGTCCGCGGCTCGGGCATCTTCGCCAGTGGGTGGGGCGCCGAACGGGCCAAGGTCTACGGCGTGCCCGAGGAGAAGCTGGGTGAGTACTACGCCCAGCGGACACTCCTGAAGAAGGAGGTGCTGCCCTCCCACGTGGCGGCGGCGGTGGTGGCCCTCACCGCCGGCGACCTGTCCCTGACCACGGGGCTGCACATCCCGGTCGACAGCGGCGTGGCCGCGGCGTTCCTACGGTGATCGCGATGGCGAGCTCCCTCATCGCCGCGGCTGTCGACCTGGGCGCGTCCAGTGGACGGGTCGTGCTCGGTCGGATCGGACCGGACCAGCTGGAGTGTCAGCTGGTCCACCGGTTCCCCAACGAGCCGATCGATGTCAAAGGACGCTTGTCATGGGACATCGAAGCGCTGTGGGACGGAGTGCTCACCGGACTCCGGGAGGCCAACCGACACGGCGCGGTGGAGTCGATCGGGATCGACTCCTGGGGTGTCGACTACGGCTTGCTCGACGACCAGGGCATGCTGCTCGCGCCCCCGGCGCACTACCGTGACAGCCGCACCACGGGAGTGATGGAGCGGGTCCGCGCCCAGGTGGGGGACGCGTTCCTGTACGAGGCGACCGGGCTGCAGTTCATCGCCATCAACACGCTCTACCAGCTCTTGGCCGAGCGGCCCGAGGACCTCGAGCGCGCCCAGACCCTGCTCCTGATCCCGGACCTCTTGTGCTACCGGCTCGGCGGAACCATCGGCGCGGAACGCACGATCGCCTCCACCACCCAGCTGTACGACGTCGCCGCCGGGACCTGGTCGGACGCGGTCTTCGAGGCCGTGGGGCTGCCGCGGCGTCTTGTCCCGCCACTGCGGGAGCCGGGGGAGCAGCTCGGACCGCTCCGCCCAGAGCTTCGCTCCCGGCTCGGCGTCACTGACCGGGTGCTGCTCACCACCGTCGCCTCGCACGACACCGCGTCCGCGGTGGCCGCCGTGCCCGCGGAGGACGAGCACTTCGCCTACATCTCCTGCGGCACCTGGTCACTGGTGGGCGTGGAGCTCGACGCGCCGGTGCGCACGCAGGAGAGCCTCGCCGCCAACTTCACCAACGAGGTCGGCGTCGACAAGACCATCCGGTACCTGCGGAACGTCACCGGTCTGTGGTTGCTGCAGGAGTCCTTGCGACACTGGAGGGACACCGGGGACGAGGTGGCGCTGGAGCAGGTGCTCGAGGCCGCCCAGCACGAGCCACCGCTGCGCAGTGTCATCGACGCCGAGTCGGACGAGTTCCTCCCGCCCGGTGACATGCCGGGGCGCATCCGCGCCTACTGCCGGCGGACCGGTCAGCCGGAGCCGACCACGCCGGCCGCGGTCACCCGGTGCGTCCTCGACAGCCTGGCGCTCGCACACGCGCGGGTGATCCGGCTCGCGGAGCGTCTGTCGGGTCGCCGGGTGGACGTCGTGCACATCGTCGGCGGCGGCGCGCAGAACACACTGCTGTGTCAGCTCACCGCGGACGCCTGCGGACGCCCGGTGGTGGCGGGGCCGGTCGAGGCGACGGCGATCGGCAACCTGCTCGTCCAGGCGCGCGCCGCGGGTGTGGTCCGCGACCGCGCGCACGGACGGGAGCTGGTGCGGCGGACGCAGTCGTTGCGGCGATACGAGCCGCGCGACCACGAGCGTTGGCTGCCTCACCTGAGCTGACGGGCGCACGTTCGGGGTCGTCGACGACCCAGCTCGCGCGAACGCCGCTCGGGCCGGAACCGGACGGTCCGTGTCGAGGAGGTGTCAGCCTGTCGACACGGCATACGCCCGACCCGGATGCCCTGGGTATGGTGCGGGCGTCCGTCGACCTGGACAGGAGGACACTGGTGCGCGCGCTCGTCTTCCATGGACCGTGGCGAATCGCCGTCGAGGACCGGCCCGATCCCGTCCCAGGCCCCGGCGAGGTGCTCCTCCGCGTCGTGTCCACCGGCATCTGCGGATCCGATATCCACGGGTTCACCGGCGAGAACGGCCGGCGCTTCCCCGGCCAGGTGATGGGACACGAGACCGTTGGCCGTGTCGTGGCGACCGGGCCCGAGGTCACGGGTCTGGAGCCGGGCACCCTGGCGACCGTCCACCCGGTGCTCGCGTGCGGGAGCTGCGACGCGTGCCAGGCCGGGCTGGACTATCGCTGCCCTCGGCGGAGGATCATCGGCGTGGATCCGGCGCTCAGCTCCGCCTTCGCCGAGCTCATGGCGGTCCCCGCGGCCAATGTCGTGGAGCTGCCGGAGACGATGCCGGCTGAGCACGGCGCGCTCATCGAACCGCTCGCGGTCGGTCACCACGCCGCGGCCAGGGGTGGCTGCGGGCCGACCGACCGGGTGCTCGTCGTGGGTGGCGGGCCGATCGGGCAGGCGTGCGCGCTGGCGGCGCGGCGGCAGGGTGCCGAGCGTGTCGTCGTCTCCGAACCTCACGCCGGTCGCCGGGCTCTGCTCGCCGACATCGGCGTTCCCAGCGTCGACCCGAACGACGACGGTTTCACCGACGTCGTCGCGGAGGTACTCGGCGGCGCGCCTACGCTCGCCCTCGACGCGGTCGGCTCGTCGTCCTCCCTGCGGAGCGCGCTCAGCGTGTGCGCGCCCGGCGAGCGAGTCGTCTTGGTCGGCATGCACGAGCCGAAGGTGTCGATCTCCGCGTACGCGGTGAGCATCGAGGAACGCACGCTGACCGGCAGCTACTGCTACACCAAGCAGGACTTCCTTGACACCGCGGCGTGGGTGGCGACGGCCCCACCCGAGCTGGCTCGGCTCATCGAGGACCGGGTCAGCCTGGCGCGAGCGCCCGAGGCGTTCGCCGCGCTCGCCCGAGGGGAGAACCCGGCGAGCAAGGTTCTCGTCTTCCCCGGTGACAGTTGAGCGCCGCCAGCGTGTGGCCGGTGTCAGCGCGCGGCCGGGACGGCAGCGTGCGTCCGGTCAGGGCGCGGCCACGATGCATGCCGGGCTTGGGGTCCGGAGCACGTCGGACGCCTGCTGCGGCACGCCCGTCCGCTCGTCCAACACGAAGTGGGTGACCTCGTGGGACCTCTCGTTGGCGACGTAGAGGTGGTGGCCGATGACGGCGAGATGCCGCGGCCATGCGCCGCCGGTCGGGGTGTCGGCCACAGGCTTGACCTCGGTCCCTGAGACCGACAGCGTGCCGATGACGTCCAGCCCGCGATTGGCGACGTAGAGGAAGCGCGCGTCGTCGCTGATCGCGATCTCGGAGGGGTAGTTGGTCTCCGGAGCTTCCGCCACCGTCGACGGCGCCACGCCTTGGCGCTCCAGTCGGCCTGTCTCCGCATCGAGCGTGTACGTGGTGACGGTCGAGTCCAGCTCACCGGCCACATGCACGGTGCTGTCCGCCCCGAACGCCAGATGGCGGGGCCCGGCTCCGGGCGCGGTCGCCGCGACCGGACCCGGCGTCAGCCGGCCAGTGTCGAGGTCCAGGCTGTACGTGAGGATCGCGTCGATGCCGAGATCGACCGCCAGCACCCACCGACCCGAGGGATCCACCCGCACCTGGTGAGCGTGCGGTCCCTCCTGCCGGGCCTGGTTCGGGCCGGAACCGACGTGCTGGACCAGGTCGCTCCGTGGCCCGAGCGAGCCGTCGTCGCCAATCGGGTGCACCGACACGTGCCCGCTGCCGTAGTTCGCGGTGAGCACGTACCGTCCGGAGGGGTGCACGGTCAGGTGGCAGGCGCCTTTGCCGCCGGTCGGCTGGCTGCCGAGCGCTCGGAGAGCCCCGTCCCCCTCGACGGCGTACGCGACGACGGACGCGTCCGCCTGCTCGTTGACCGCGTACAGGTAGCGGCCGTTCGGGTGGAAGGCGAGGAACGCCGGGGAGACCGTCTCCGCCACCACCCCCACGAGCTCAAGCGCTCCCGTCGTCGGGTCCTGGCGGGCCAGGCTGATGCCGGTGCCCTCACCGCCGGCGCCTTTGGTGAACGAGCCGATGTAGACCAGTCGCGAGGTAGCCACCTGTGCCTCCGTAGCGTCCGAGCTCGCCTGCAACCTACCGGGTCACCTCGCCCCGCGTCCGCGTCGCACCACGGATCGGCGTGATCCGGTCACCCCGGCGCACCGCCTGCCGCGCCCGACTGCGCCGGACCGCGGAATCGGGCCGGCCGAGGCGACTCTGCCGGTCAGCGATGTCGACCCGGGCGGAACGGCGCCAGGTCGAGAGGTGGTTGGTTGGGCGTGTCGTCCTCGAGCACGTCGAGGTCCTCGCCCAGCGCCAAGGCGGCGGCCAGCGCGCCGACGTAGGGGCCGGCGGTGAGTCCCGTCGCACCGAGGCCGGTCGCGACCACGACGTTCTCGTCGTGGGGGAGGCGTCCCACGACGGGCAGGCCGTCGTCACTGAGCGGACGCAGGCCGACGCGGGTCTCCAGGACGGTCAAGTCACCGAGCCCAGGCGCCACCGCGAGGGCGTCGGAGAGGACCTCGCGCAACCCCGCCGCGGTGATCCGGACGTCGTAGCCGGACCCGTCCTCGCGGGTCGCGCCCACCACGATCCGGCCGCCCGGGAACGCCAGCAGGTAGTGGGAGCCAGCCGGCTGGATCACCGGCCAGCTCGAGGTGTCGGTGTCCGGTGCGTGCAAGTGGACGATCTGACCCTTCTGGGGCGCCACACCGACGCGAACGCCTGTCGGGGCGAGAATCTGGTCGCTCCACGCTCCAGCAGCCACCACCACCGCGTCCGCCCTGATCGCCTTGCCGCCACCGGGGCCGTCGACCACGACGCCGGTGCAGCGGTCGTGGTCGAGGAGAAGACGGGCGGATCGGGTGAGTCGCCGCACCCCGAACCGCGAGCCCGCACGTAGCAGGACGTCACGGAGGACCCTGCCGTCGACCCGTCCGCCTCCACTGACGTGGACGCCGCCGAGGTCCGCGCGCAGTGGAGGGAAGAGCCTCCGAACCTCCTCTGGCTGGAGCCGTGTGGCGACGCCCGCCGCGGGAGTTCGCGCGGTCCGGGCCGCGAGGTGTTCGTAGGCGCGGGCGACCTCGTCGGGATCGGGTGAGACGAAGACCGCTCCCACGGCGGAGAAACCAGAATGTGGTTCGCCGGCCTCCGCCAGCCGGGCGAGCAGGCGGGGGTAGTAGCTCGCACCGCGCACGTTGAGCTGGTAGGCGGGGGAGCGAGTGTCGACGTAGGGCGAGATCCACGGGCAGACGATGCCCGCGCCCGCGTCCGTCGCTCGACCGGCGTCCTCGCGGTCGACGAGGACGACGTCGAGGTCCCCGCGAGTGCCGTACCGCGTGGCCAGGTGGTAGGCGGTGCTCGCGCCGACGATCCCCGCACCGATCACAACGACCCGCATGCTTTCCCACTGTGGCACACCGCCGCGAGGACCCGTGCCCGCGGAGTCGGCTAGGCGAACTCGCGCTGGAGACGAACCCGCGCCTCGAGCTCGAGCAAGATCCGCTTGCGCTCCATGCCTCCGCCGTATCCGGTGAGCGAACCGTTGGAGCCGATGACCCGGTGACAGGGGAGAACGATCGGCAGCGGGTTCTGTCCGTTGGCCGCGCCGACCGCTCGATACGCGGTGGGTGCACCGATCGCGCGGGCGATCTCGGCGTAGGTGCGGGTCTCGCCGTAGGGGATGTCGGCGAGCGCGGCCCAGACCCGCTGTTGGAACGGGGTTCCCTCCGGCCGCAAGGGGAGGTCGAACGCGGTCGACTCGCCGGCGAAGTAGGCGTTCAGCTGCTCCACCGCCGCGCGCAGGACCGGGTTGTCGGTGTCCACGGTCTCGATCGGCGCCGACCCGACGAAGAGGACGTGGGTGAGGAACCCCGCACGCGCGCGCAGCTCCAACGCGCCGACCGGGGAGTCGACGGTGACGGTGTCGACGTGGCCCGTGGCGGCGGGGCCGAGCGCCACGGCGTCCGTGGTGGAGCGTGTGGTGTTCGCGGTCATGCTGCGTGTCCTCGCCTTCGGATGGTGCCGTGGTGGGTGTCCGTCCGCCGAGCCTTCGCGTGGCCAGTCCTCGCGCCCGCGCTGCTGTCTCGAGGGTGACCGGCCCTGGGTCGATCGGTGTCCAGCCTCTCGCCCCCTGGTCGATCGCTCCTGGCTCGACCCGCGGGATCGACGCTGCGGAAGGTCCACAGGTGCTGCGCCGCGTAGCTTCGCAGGGGTCGCCAGCGCTCCGCGAGGGTCGCGATCGTACGCGGCTCGTCGGGGACGCCGAGGCCGGCGAGCGCGCGACGGATACCGAGGTCGCTGGCCGGGAACGCATCGGGGTCCCGCAGACCGCGCAGCGCGATGTAGGAGGCGGTCCACGGCCCGATGCCTGGGACGGCGCGGAGGGCGGCGGTGGTCTCGTTGAGGTCCGTGCCTGGGTCGAGGTGCAGATCCCCGGCTGCCACAGCGGCGGCGAGCGCACGGATCGTGCGGACCCGCGCGCGCGGCATCGGCAGCTGGTCGGCCTCGGCCAACGCCGCCGCTGACGGGAACGCGTGCGTGAGCGAGCCGACGGGAGCGGCGAGCCGCTCGCCGTAGCTGGTGACGAGCCGAGCGGCGACCGTTCGCGCCGCGGCGACGGAGACTTGCTGACCGACGATCGCGCGAACCGCCGCCTCGAGCGGATCGACGCTCCCCGGGACGCGCAGACCCGGTCGGGCGCGCACCAACGGTCCGAGGAGCGGGTCGGACCCCAGCGCGTCCACGACCCCGTCGGGATCGGCGTCGAGGTGCAGCAGCCTGCGGCAGCGGGCCGCGGCCGACCCCAGGTCACGCAGGTCGGCGAGGCGCAGCGCACAGCGGATGAACCCATCAGCCGGGGACAGCTCGACGACCGCGGTGCCGTGATGGAGGCGGAGGACGCGTCGGTAGGTCTGGTCGGTCACCTCCTCCAGGCCGGGCACGGCGCGGTCGGCGAGGTAGCGCCAGGTCGCCTCCACGTCGTAGGGCCCGCGGTAGGGCAGGCGGATCGCGACCGCGCCATCCGTCGGCGTCTGACGTCGGGCGGCATCCCGGACCGCGCTCGGCGTGGCCCCGAAGACGGCGCGCACCGTGTCGTTGAACTGCCGAACGCTGCCGAAGCCGGCGGCGAACGCCACGTCGGTGATGGGCAGGGTCGTGGTCTCCAGAAGCAGTCGGGCCGTGTGCGCGCGACGGGCCCGGGCCAAGGCGAGTGCGCCGGCCCCGAGCTCGGCGACCAGGATGCGGTTGAGGTGACGAGTCGTATAGCCGAGACGGGCCGCGAGTCCGGTGACCCCCTCCCGCTCGACCAGTCCGTCGTCGATCAGTCGCATCGCGCGGGCGGCGACGTCGGCCCGGACGTCCCACTCCGGCGAGCCGGGTACGGCGTCGGGTCGGCACCGCCGGCACGCGCGGAACCCGGCCTGCTGGGCGGCGGCCGCGGTGGGGAAGAACCGGACATGGCGCCGTCGCGGTGTCACCGCGGGACAGCTCGGCCGGCAGTAGATCCCGGTGGAGGTCACCCCCACGTAGATCCAGCCGTCGAAGCGCTGGTCCCGCGACTCCACGGCTCGGTAGCACTGGTCGAACGAGGGCAGCACACTGCCGAGCTTGGCACGCGGCGTCCACCGGCGCTGGCGGGAATCGGACATGGACGCCAGCGTGGGGGACGCCGCCGTGCCGGAGCCCGCTGCGCTCAGCCCGGGATGTGGGTGCTCAGGCAGACTGTGACATCGCCTGGATGACGCCGATCAGGTTGCCCTCCGGGTCCCGAAACTGCCCGATGACGAGGTCGTCGGAGATCTTCTCGGGGCCGAGCGCCCGGCTCCCGCCGAGGCTCTCGACCTGGGTGAGCGTGGCCTCGACGTCCGGGACGGAGACGTAGAACGTGACGTATCCGCCACCTTCGCCTTCGGGCATGCCGGCGATGCCACCGCCGATCCCGACGCCGTCCTCGGTCGTGTTGCCTTCCCGGGCGACCATCCCGTAGCCCATCGGGTTGTCCGCGTCGATCTGCCAGTCGAACAGCCGGGTGTAGAAGCTCCGAAGCGCTTGCCCGTCTCGTCCGGTGATCTCGAAGTGCACGACTGGCCGTCCCATGGCCGCCTCCTTCCCGCGCGTGTGGCGCGTGTGAGGTCGTGCGCCCGCCGTGGCCTTGGTGGCGGGAGACGGGCGGCGGGTGGTGTTGGGGTCGCTGTCCGTGGCGACTCCGACACGCTCCAGCCTCTCGCCTTCCCCCTGGCGGCGCAACCGCCGTGCGCCAGGGCGAGGTGACGCCCGTTCCCCTCGGGCCGTCGGATCAGCCCGCCGCGGGTCCTGCGCGCAGCATTCAAGCGGTCCCATGGGACCTCTGGGGTGACGCGTCAGTCCGGAAGCAGGGGCACGGTGATGCCGGTGTCGCGCCCGAGGAGCACCGCCCGGGTGATGGCTGAGGTGCCGAAACGAGAGCGGACGCCATCCACCGCGGCGTCGAGGGCGGAGTCGACGTGACCGAGTCCCGGAAGTTCCCCACGATGCGCCGTTCCCGCAGCCGGTGTCGTCCTCGCGAGATGTCCCGCCGCGTGCGGTTCCTCCAAGGGAAGCGGGAGCTGGACCGCCGGAATCGACCGGATGTCCGCGAGGTTGGTGACCGCGAGGCCGATCAAGGTGAGGCCACGCCGCTCGGTGAGCGGCCGCGCGTCGGCCAGGAGCCGTCGCGCGGCGGCGAGGATCGTGTCGGTTCGCGCCGTCGGGTGGGGGAGGGTCAGCGATCGGGTGGCACGCGTGAAGTCACCGAAGCGCAGCCGCAGGACGACCGTGCGGCCGACCCGGCCCGCCGCGCGCATCCGTCGAGTCACTCGGTCGGCGAGGGCGACGATGGTGGCGCCGACGGTCGCCGACGTCGCCTGCTGACGGCGCAGCGCCCGCTGCGCGCCGATGGATCGCCGGCGTCGTCCCACCTGGACCGGACGAGGGTCGCGGGCGAACGCGAGCGCGTAGACGCGTCGGCCGAGCGCGCGCCCGAGCATCGCCACCAACGCCGGCTCCCCGGCCCGCGCGACGTCGCCGACCGTCCGAATGCCACGCTCACGCAGCTTGGCCGCCGTCACCGGACCGACGCCCCACAGCCGCTCGACGGGAAGCGGGTGGAGGAAGGCGAGCTCGCCGCCGGCGGGCACGACGAGCAACCCGTCGGGCTTGGCCACCCCGCTGGCCACCTTGGCGAGGAACTTGGTGGTGGCCACCCCGACCGTGATCGGCAGGCCGACGTGCTCGCGCACCTGACGCCGCAGGTCGGCGGCGATGTCGGCGGCCGGACCGACCAGCTGGCGCAGGCCGCTGACGTCGAGGAACGCCTCGTCGATGGACAGCCCTTCGACCAGCGGCGTGGTGCGCCGGAAGACGTCGAACACGTCCCTGCTCGCCGCCGTGTAGGCGGAGAGGCGGGGTGGGACGACGATCGCGGGCGGACACAGGTGGCGAGCCTGGGCGACGGACATCGCGGTCCGCACGCCGTACGCCTTCGCCTCGTAGCTCGCGGCGAGCACCACGCCGGCGCCGACGATCACCGGTCGACCGCGCAGGGACGGATCGTCGCGCTGCTCGACCGAGGCGTAGAACGCGTCGAGGTCGGCGTGCAGGATGGACGGCTCCACGAGCACGAACATATGTTCGTATAGTGCGCCGACGTGCTCAAGCCGACGGCCGGTGTCCTGCACCCGAAGGGCGAGGACGAACGTCGCCGAGCGGCGGCCGTCCCGCACGCCTCCGTCCCGCCCGCGTCTCCGGTGGCGCTGGGTCCTAGAGCGCGGGGAGGGCGGCCAGTGTGGACGCGATCCGCTCGCTGTCCCAGGCGCCGTCAGCGATCAGCACGTCGTACTGGAGCGACAGCGTCTCACCGTCCGGCAGCTCCACCACCTCGTCGAAGAAGGGAGCCGGACACACGCACGCGTACGGGTCGTCGCGCACGAACCACTTCGTCGGATGCCCGGGGTTCGACGCGGCGTCGCGGAACACCACGGTGGAGCTGGCGTCGACCTCGTCGTGCTTGCCGACGTAGGCGAGCCAGGCGGCGCGCTCGCCCATCATCCCGGGCCCGCCTGGGCCGTCGGAGGCGAGGATCGCTCCCTTGTTGAACGACCGCGGCCCGCGCCAGAACAACCCGGCGTAGCCCGCCTTGGGACGGCCCTCGGTCGTGGGGCTGCCGAACGGGATCGCACGCCCACGCCGGTTGGTGAGGGCCGTCGCGAACGACAGCCGCCAGGCGGACTCGTCGGCGAGCGGCGAGACGCGCAGCTCTCGCACCTCCGTCAGCCACGTCTCGCCCTGCTCGGTGACCCAGGTGAGGCGTTCCCGGATCCGAGCCACACCGTCGGCGACGTCCGCGACGTCGAAGCCCTCGTGCCGTTGGGTGCCGTTGTTGGGGAGCTGCACGTAGCCCTTGCCGCGTACGAACGTCGGGCCACCCCAGAAGTTCGCCTCCCCGACGTTGGGCAGGGCGAGCGAGATGCCCTTGTGCCACACGTGGTCGTGCGGTCGGTACAGCGAGACCAGGTGACCTCGCAGCGTGCGCACCGGGTGGAGGTAGGGGCGCGGCGACTCGAACTGCGCGACGTCGGAGACGTAGACGTACCGACACAGCTCGACGTCACCGGCGCGGATCGACAAGGACGTGTCGTCCCCGACGAGGCTGAGGCTGGTCATGCGCCCGACCCTCCGTTCAGCTGGTGGTAGAAGGGGTTGTCCGCGGTCAGCTCGTCGCGGCGCACCGGGCGGCCGGTGAAGGCCGAGGCGTAGATGCCGGTGACGATCTCGAGCGTGCGCCGCAGGCTCGCTCCAGTCGCCGGCGGACGCTCGCCCGCGCGCAGGCTGGCGAGGACGGCGCCCAGCTGGGCGCGGTGGGAGCTCGGCACGTCCTCGCCCTCGGGCGGCCACGGCGGGTGCTCTTCCGCGGGTGACCCGGGCAGCGGGGTGAAGCGCCACGAGTCGACGGAGTAGCCGTAGAGGTGGCTCACCTCGAGCGTGCCGAGCTCGAAGTCGAAACGCAGGTAGCTCTCCTGGCGAGGCGACAGGACGCTGTTGACGACGCTCGCGACCGCCCCGTTGGCGAACGTCATGTGGGCGAGGGAGACGTCCTCGGTCTCGACGTCCCGTGCGAGGCGTGGCGCGCGGGCGGAGATCTCCGTCCAGTCACCGAGGAGGTACCCGAGCAGGTCGATCTGGTGGATGCCGTGGCCCATGGTGGGCCCGCCGCCCTCGGTGTCCCAGCGCCCTCGCCACTCGACCTGGTAGTAGGCGTCGCCGCGGTACCACAGCGTGTGGCAGACGGCGACCAGCGGGCGACCGAGGACGCCGTCGCGGATCAGTCGACGCGCGGCCTGTCCCGCGCTGCCGAACCGGTGCTGGAAGATCCCGACGAAGTGGCCGGGGTTCCGTCGCTCGGCCTCGAGGATCGAGTCGAACTCGGCGAGGGAGAGGCAGGGCGGCTTCTCGCAGATCACCGTCGCGCCCGCGTCCAACGCCGTGATCGCGTCCGTGGCGTGGACCCCGGGCGGTGTGCACAGGTGCACCAGGTCGAGTCGCTCACGCTCGAGCATGGCCGCCAGCGTGGGGTAGCGGCCCGGCACCGACCATTCCTTGCCGAACTTCTCTCGCCGCTGGGGATCGATCTCCGCGATCGCCACGAGCTCCACCTGGTCGGCGTACGCCGACAGCGCTCGGGCGTGGGAGCCCGCGATCCCCCCGGTGCCGACGATGCCCGCCCGCATGCGTGTCATCAAGCCTCCCGAGGAATGCGCTTTCCCACGCACGCTACCGGCTTCGCCCCTCACTCGTCAGACCTGTGGCCACGGCCGGACACGGTGACGAGGGCCACGACCGCGTGGACTGACGCACCCTGTGCCCGCGACGGTGAGCGGCTCCTCAGACTTGCTGGGGGAGCACCACCGGGATCGTCGCGAGCAGCCCACCGTCGACCCGGTACTCCGCGCCGGTGATGAACGACGCCCGGTCACTGGCGAGGAACGCCACCAGCTCGGCGACCTCGGCGGGGCGAGCGACTCGCCCCAGCGGGTGGCTCTGTCCCCACTCCGCGATCACCTCGTCGACGGTGCGCTCGCCCCGGTGCAGCTCCGCCGACCAGCGCAACATGGGGGTGTCGACCGAGCCCGGGCAGACGGCGTTGACCCGGATCCCGTCCTTGGCGTGGTCGACCGCCATCGCCTTCGTGAGCGCGAGAATGCCACCCTTGGACGCCGCGTAGGCCACCACCCGGTCTTGAGTGGCGTACGCCTGGACGGAGGCGATGTTGACGATCGCGCCACCTCCGCGCGCCCGGAGGTGCGGCACGGTGTACTTCGAGGTGAGGTACATCGCCTTGAGGTTGACGGCGAGCACCTCGTCCCACAGCTCCTCCGGGGTCTCCTCGACGGTCCCGTAGCGTTGAATACCGGCGGAGTTGACCAGGACGTCGACGCCGCCGTGCTTCGTGACCGCCGCGTCGACGAAGGCGCGGACGTCGGCGGACCTCGTGACGTCGGCGACGATCCCGGTGACCGCGCCGCCGACCTCAGCCTCGGTGGTGCGCACCTGCTCGGGCACGTTTCCGCAGAACACCACGGCCGCGCCGCCGGCGGCGAGCCGCTCGACGACCGCCCGCCCGATGCCCGAGGCGCCGCCCGCGACGAGCGCGACCTTGCCGTCGAAGTCACCCATGGGCTCTCCTCCCACCGCTTGAGCTCTCGCTCGTGGACGCATCGAACCGTAAGGGTTGCGCGGACCGGCGCACACGCCGGGCCGGCGACCGGCCCGGCACCCCCCGGGGACGACGCGTGTCGAGCGTGGCGCCTACGAGTCGCTGATGAAGTACTGCTCGGGGTTGGTGGGCGCGGGCGTCGGATACAGGAACGACTGCGGAACCTGCTTCGGCACGTTGTGGAAGTTGTTCTTGACGATCCCGTACGACGGCGGCATCAGGATCGTCCCGATGTGGAAGAAGAAGTCCTTCGCGATCCGGAGCAGCTCCCGAAGCAGCGCGTCGCGCTGCTCCTCGTCCATCGTCTGGCGGACCTGGTCGTAGAGCTCCATCTGCCGCCGCACCGGCGGCGGTGGCTCCTCTCCCTCCTTGCCTCGGGTCTGGTACCACCGCATCCAGGTCGGTGCGTAGTTGGTGGACTCGTTCGCCGACGGGAAGTACCAGTCCGTGCGCATGAGCGGCTCGATCCAGCCGCCGCCCTCGGCCTGCCAGACCGCGGCGTCGTGCTGGCCACCGTCGGTGCGCTGGTCGAACAGGGACCGGTCCTCGTTCTTGACGTGCGCGTCGATGCCCACCCTGCGCCAGTGGGTCGCGACCAGCTGCGCGGTGTCCGGCCACTCCGCGCGGAACGCGGTGGGGACCTCGATGGAGAACGTGATGCGCTTCCCGTCCGGACCGAGCCGGAAGCCGTCCCCATCGCGCTCGACGTAGCCCGCTCGGTCGAGGTACTCGTTGGCCAGGTCTGGGTCGTATTCGGTGTACTGCTTGGCCATCTCCTCGTCGTAGTAGGGCGAGCTGTCTCGCGGAGCCACCTGGTACGGCTCACCCTGACGCTGGTAGACGGCGTCGATGATCTCCTCGCGGTCGATCGCGTGCGACAACCCGATGCGGAAGTCCTTGTTCTGGAAGATCTCACGCTTCACCGGGTCGGGATGGTTGAGGTTGAGCGCGATGACGCACGCGTTGGAGTCGGAGGGGATCTCGTCGAAGAACCGGTACCCGCCTCTCTCCCGCCCGCGAGCGAGCACGGGCTTGTTCTGCAGCGTGTTGATCGTGCGGTCCTGCATGTCGATCTCGCCGTTGGAGGCGGCGAGGACCATGACCTGTGGGTCGGCGATCACCCGGTAGACGAGCCGGTCGATATAGGGAAGCTGGTTTCCCTCGGTATCCACCTTGAAGTAGTAGGGGTTCCTCTCGAAGATGAGCCGGTCGCCCTCGCCGAATACCCGCCTGGGAATCCACGCGTGCAGCCGAGGGAGGTCCTTGTTCATCCAGAGATCCGTCTTGGCGAGAAACAGCTCGACCCAGGTCTCGTGGCCCTCCTGCTTGGCGAGCTTGTCGGCGTCGGGGTTGTACTTTTGGTGGAACTGCCGCAGATAGTGCTGCGGCATGATCACGATGTGGTTGGCGTACGGCGTGGCCTGGCTTTGGATGAAGAGGCTGTTCGGGCGAGGGAAGGTGAACCGCACCGAGTGGTCGTCCAGCTTCTCGATGTCGCCAGGCTCGCCGGCGACCAAGTACAGCGACGGCGGCACCGGGAACAGGTCGGTGTTGAGCAGCACGTCGTTGTAGGCGAAGACCAGGTCGTCGGCGGTGAAGGGCTCGCCGTCCGACCACCGCATTCCCGGGCGCAGCTGGACGACATAGCTGCGTCCGCCGTCGTGCACCGTGATCTCGCGGGCGACATTGGGGATGACCGTGGTGAAGTCCGGGTCCCAGCGCATGAGGTTCTCGTACCCGACCGTGCGTCCGAGCCAGGCGCCGTCGGAAGGACCCAGGATCCCACTGGTCCACTGCCCGCCGTACACGCCGATTCGCTCGACGGGCTTGACGACGACTGGTTCGTCGGGGAGGCGCTCCTCCAGTGGAGGCAACGTGCCCTTGCGCACCTGCTCCGCGAGCATCGGTGCCTCTTTCCCCTGACCGCCGCGTTCGCCTCCTGAGCGGCGTGAGGGTTCCTCGCGTCGAGCCGGATCAGTCGACAGGAGCTGGCAGCCGGTGAGGGAGGCGGTGAGCAGCAAGCTTGTTCCGCCGACCCGCAGAAGATCTCGTCTGGTCAATGGACCAGGGCGCGACACCAATGGGTTCATGGCGCCTCATCTCTTCCGGCGTCCCGCTAGCCGGAAATCCGGTCGAATCGGTTCGCATGAACGGTGCCCGGAGTCTAGAAGCACTTTTCGGCGTGCAACAAGATCACCGCGCCAGAACGGACGATTTCGGCCCGGGCGATTTCGGCGCCTGGGGATGGTCCGCGAGCCCCGCGAAAGTGAGTCGTCCAGACGTCAGATCCGCACGTGCTCGGGGATGACGCCCAGGCCGACGACGCGGCTGAGGACAGGACGGACGACGGGAAGGACGGCGCCGGGAATCTGGAAACGCGTCGAGTCGGCGTTGAGAGCTCGCTGGAGGCCCACGCGTTGCACCACGCGTTGGAACCACTGAGTGATCACGGTGGGGACGCGGCGGCGACGTGCGATCGCGGCGAGGACGGCGTCCGACACGGCCGTACCGGTCTCCTGGTGACGCCGGAGGGGATCGGCGAGCCGGTTGGCGGCCGCTACCGCGTCGTGGATGGCGAGGTTGATGCCCAAGCCGCCCACAGGGGACATGGCGTGCGCCGCGTCTCCGATGAACAGCAGGCCGGGCTGATGCCAGCGGCGTAGCCGGTTCATCCGCACCCGCAGGACACGCGTGTCGTCGGCGAGGCTGGTGATCTCGTCGGCGCGGTCTGAGAGGAAGGGCACGGTGCGGGTGAGTCGCTCGCGGAGGGCGGCGACACCGGCGGATCGCACGTCCTCGTATCCGCCCTTCCGGATCACGTACGCGACCTGCCAGTACGTCGGACGTGGAATCAGCACCACCGCCTGCCCCGGGGACAACCACGCGGTGAGCTCGGCGCGCGGGTCGTCGGGGCGTCGGGACAGCCGGAACCACAGGACGTCCATGGGCACACCGAACTCGCGCGGCCGCGCCCCGACCGCCCGCCGGATCGTGGAGTCCCGGCCGTCCGCGGCGACCGTGAGCGCCGCACGTACCTCGTGCTCACCGCTCGGATCGCGCACGCGGACACCCGCGACGCGATCGGCGTCCCAGAGCACGTCGTAGGCCTCGGCGCGCATCCACAGGTGGAAGGTCGGATAGCGCGCGGCCTCCGTGGCGAGGAAGGTGAGGAAGTCCCACTGCGGGACCATCGCGACATAGGGGTGGCGCCCGGGAAGTTGACCGAAGTCGGCCACGAGGATGGCCTGATCGGCTTGGTGGAGAAGCGCTCTCGTGACCTTCTGGTGCGGAAGCCGCTCGAACCGCTCGCCCAACCCGATCTCGTCGAGGACCGTCATGGTGGAGGGGTGCACGGTGTCGCCGCGAAAGTCACGCAGGAAGTCGGCGTGCTTCTCCAGGACCACGACGTCCACAGCAGCCCGAGCGAGGAGGAGGCCGAGCATGATCCCCGCCGGACCGCCGCCGACGACGCAGGCCGTGGTGCTGGAGGGAAGTGGCGAACCCGCCATGACACCCCCCACCTGGGTCGTCTCGCCCGCTCGGATCCTCCGAAGAGGCAGACGAGGACCGCCCTCCCAGTGTGACACGCAGGCTCGTTCAGTGGTCCTCGTCGTCCCACGGGCGGAACCGTCGATCGGTGGTGTGGTCCCAGTCGAGCCCGCCTCTGGTGCTGCGAATGGCGCCGACCATCATCGAAATGATCATGACGCAGACGAACCCGGCGACGATGATCGCCACGACAATCTTCCAGCCCATTGAAATCTCCCGGTCGCCTCGTCATCCCTGCGGTGACCGTGTCAGACGGCGCCGGTCAGGCGTCCCCCTGACGGACCGTGAAGATCCCGACGTCGGCGGACGCGGAGAGCACCTCGTGGTTGTGTGGTCGGTTTCGTTGTCGACGTCTGGGAAGCCTTCGCGGGTAGGCGACCAAGAATGCCATTTATTTCCCAATTTCGCAGGGCGTTGGCGCAACTGCGCAGGTCACGCGATTGTGGATCATGATGTCGTCGAGCACGATCTGCCTCGCTCGACGCTGTGACGCGTCGTGATCACAACGTGCCGGCATGCCTTACGCGAGGGCGTCGAGATCCACCTCGTCGCGGGTGGGCGGGTCCGCGCCAGGACGCGTGCAGGTGAACGCCGCCACCCGACAACTGGCGGCGAGGAGCTCGGCGAGCAGGTCGTGGCGAAGCCGCTCTGCCCGCTCGTCGCGCAGCACCGCGAGAAGGTCGCGCCGGGCGAGGCCGGCCAGGAGGGCGGAGGTGAAGGCGTCACCCGCTCCCACGGTGTCGACGACCCGCACCGTGGGAGCGTCGACTCGTACCTCGGGGCCATCCGGCTGCCGAGCGACCGCGCCGTCGGCGCCGAGCGTGAGGACCACGAGCTGGGGACCCAGCGTGGTCCAGCGCCGGAGGACCTCGTCGAGCGGGGTGTCGGGGTAGAGCCAGGCGACGTCCTCCGCGCTCGCCTTGACCACGTGCGCGAGTCGAACCTGCCGCTCGACCCGCGCGCGCGTGGCCTCCTTGTCAGGACACAGGTGAGGTCGGATGTTGGGGTCGTAGCTGAGCGTGACGGCGCCTCGGGTGCGCTCGCGACGCAGGAACTCCTCGAGCACCGGCGCTCCTGGGGGCAGTGCCACCGCCAGCGAGCCGGCGTGGACCGCGGTGACCTCCGCTGGGAGGGGCGAGGGGAGCTCGTCCTGCGTCCACTGCCAGTCGGCGGTGCCCTCGACGTAGAACTCGTAGCGTGCCGACCCCTCGGCGTCCAGGAACGCGAACGCCAAGGTGGTCGGCTCGGCCGCGGACACCGCGTGGCGCAGCGAGACGCCGTTGCGGCGCAGGTGGTCTCGAAGCTGGCTACCGAAGGTGTCGGAGGACAGCCGGGCGAGCAAGGCACACGGAACGCCGAGGCGAGCCAGGCCGACGGCGACGTTGAGCGGGCTGCCGCCAGGAGTGGCGCGGTAGACCGTGCCGTCGCCGACGAGGTCGATGAGCGCCTCACCGATGACCGTGATCATGGTCGACGTCCCTCCTCTCGCGGGCGCTGGACGACCGGACGGTACCGGCCTGCGTCGTCGCGCGTCATCGCGGGCGGTGGCCGGAACCGTCGGTTCTCGTCTCGGCTGCCTGGCCAGTCGGTACGGAGCGTCTAGGGTGTCGGCGTGGCGGACGTCGAGCGTGTCCCGCGCCGGCTGCGACCGGCGCTCGTGGCGTCCGGGCTTCTCCTCCTCGTCATGGCCGCGGCGATGATGTCCGGACCGCGGGCGACGCGCCTGCCGCTCCCGGAGGTGAGCCGCCCGGGCCAGCCCGCTCCCGCTGAGCCCCTGCCCGCGGCGCCCACGTTCCCGACTCCCACCCCGCTCGGGCCGGCGGAGCTGGGACAGGCTCCGGCATGGCTGACCGCACTCGTCCTGGTGGTGGCCTGCGTCGTCGGGGCAGCACTCCTCGCGGGGCTGGTCATCCTGCTTCGCCTGTACGTTCGGCGGGCACGCGGGTGGCGCACGCCCGCTCAGGACGTGACGGTGGCGACCGGGGAAGCGCCATCGACGACGGCTGAGGAGGTCCGCGCCGCCGTCGCGGCCGGTCTGGCCGCTCTCGCCGACGACGCCGAGGACCCTCGACGCGCCGTCATCGGGTGCTGGCTGCGGTTGGAGACGGCCGCCGCCGCGGCCGGACATGAACGGCGCCCGGACGACACCCCCGCCGACCTCGTGGCGAGGCTGCTGACCAGTCAGCGGGTGAGCCCGCAGCCCCTCGACGAGCTCGCGCGCCTCTACCGGTACGCCCGCTTCGCGCCGGGGGACGTGGACGAGGAGATGCGTGTCCGGGCGCGCACGACCCTGACGCGGATCCAAGGTGAGCTTCTGCCGCGCGAGAAGGACGTGCCCGTCCGCACTGCGGGTGTGGTCGGTGGGTCTTCGGCGCTCGAGGCCGAGGGGACCCGGCGGGGACGCGAGCTCGAGCCCGGAGAAGACGCTCCGCCCGGGGACGACCCGCGGCGGACGGAAGACCCGGAGGGTTCGGTGCGGTGAGGTTGTCGACCCTCCGGCCGTTCGTCGGCCCGACGCTTAGGACCCTCGCCGTGGCCGCGGGCACCGCGGCTGTTCTCTCCCTCGTCGCGACCGGGCTGTTCCGATGGAGCGTGCCCTACCCGCTGATCCTGGCCCTCGTTCTCGCCGTCCTGCTCGGTGCCCGGATCGCGTCGGGGGTCCGCGCGCCGGCCCGACTGGCCTCACCCGTCCGGGAGGATGTCGAGGGACCCCGGTACGGCGTGCCGGACCGTCCCTTCGCCGATGTCCGACGCTGGGAGCAGCTGTTGGAGCTCGTCCACGGCGACGGGGAGTACTTCCGGCGATCCGTCCTCCCGGCGATCGGCGACCTCGTCGACGAGCGGCTGCGGACCGCCCACGGGATCACGCGGGCGAGCGATCCGGAGCGCGCCCGCGACATCCTCGGGCACCGGGTCTGGACATTCCTCGAGACTGGGGTTGTCCCGACCCGGGTGCGGGCGTCCCGCCGCGCCGGATCGGGCCAGCGGATCGGCGTGGGAGGGGACAGGCCGCCGTCCCCGGCGGAGCTGGCCGCGCTGGTCGGCGAGATCGAGCGACGGATAGGGCAGCGGCGACGTCACCTGGAGGAGGACGTGTGGAAACCTCGACCTTGAGCGTCCCAGAGGTCAGCCGACTGTGTCGTGAGGTGCTCGACGCCGTGGGGCAGGTGGTCGTCGGCAAGCGGGATGCTCTCGAGCTGGTCCTCGCCGGCGTGCTGGCCGGCGGGCACATCCTGCTGGAGGACTTGCCCGGGCTCGGCAAGACGTTGACCGCCCGGTCGTTCGCCCAGGCCCTCGGCGTCGAGTTCCGCCGGATCCAGTTCACTCCCGACCTGCTTCCCGCGGACGTGACCGGCTCCCTCCTGTACGACCAGCGCAGCCACGACTTCACGTTCCGCCCCGGTCCGGTCTTCACCAACCTGCTGCTGGCGGACGAGATCAACCGCACACCGCCGAAGACCCAAGCCGCCCTGCTGGAGGCCATGCAGGAACGACAAGTGTCGGTGGAGGGAACCACGTACCGTCTGCCGACGCCTTTCCACGTGCTGGCCACCGCCAACCCGATCGAGTACGAAGGCACCTATCCGCTTCCCGAGGCGCAGCTCGACCGGTTCCTGCTCCGGGTCTCGTTCGGCTACCCCGACTCCGACGAGGAGTTCGACGTCCTGCGTCGGAGGATGGCGCGGCGTCGCGAGGAAGCCGAGGTCCCGCGCGTCGTCGACGGTCCGACGCTGCTGCGTATGCAAGCGGCTGTGGAGGAGGTCGCGGTGGAGGACTCCGTCGGCCGCTACCTCGTCGCCGTGGTGCGGGCGACCCGTGCGGACGAGCGCGTGCTCGTCGGTGCGTCGCCGCGTGGGTCGGTGGCGCTCCTCATGCTGGCCCGGGCCAAAGCCGTCCTCGCCGGCCGCGACTACGTCCTCCCCGAGGACGTCAAGGAGCTCGCGGTGCCCGCCCTCGCCCACCGCCTCACCTTGCGCCCCGAGATGTGGTTGCAACGGGTGGAGCCGGAGCGCGTGGTCAGGGACGTGCTCGCGGCCGTCCCGACACCCGCGAGTGACGCCCTCCCGTCGTACTCCCGCTGACGCCGTGGCACCCGACTGGACTCCCACACCAGCCCTGCGCCGGGCTCTGATCGTCGTGCTCGTCCTGTGCGTCGGCGCGGTGGTCACGGGGCGAGTCGATCTCGCTGTGCTCGCCGCCCCGTTCGTCCTGGGCACGGCGACCGCCCTGGGGAGCCGACCGCGCGGGCGTCCGACGGTGACCCTCGTCGTCGAGCGGTCGCGACTCACCGAGGGGGAGCGCCTGACGGCGCATGTCGCGATCGACGCCATCGACCACGCGGCCCCGCTCGACCTCGTGGTGGTGCGCCGGGAGCCGGAGGCCTGGTGGGCAGGCCAGCAGCGCACGAGCGTCGCCACCAGCGTCCGCGGACGCGCCGAGCTCACCTTCGAGGGGGAGGCGCTGCGCTGGGGCCGCCACACGATCGCCCCCGTCCGTGCTCTCGCGTTCACGTGCGACGCGTTGCTGGAGGGCCAGCCCGTCGCCTCCGAGCCGGTGCCGGTCGCGGTCTTTCCGCGAAGCGAGCCGTTCGAGGCGGACGAGACGATGCCCACGGCCGCCGGTCTGGTCGGCGTGCACCGGTCGCGGCGGTACGGCGACGGAGGCGAGCTGGCGGGCATCCGACAGTTCGCACCCGGTGACCGGCTCCGCCGGATCGACTGGCGGGCGTCGCTGCGGACGCGGCAGCTGCACGTCGCCCAGACCTTCTCCGACCGCGACGCGGAGCTGGTGCTGATTCTCGACGTCCTCCACGAGGTCGCGCTGGACGGCCCGAGCTCGAGGCCGTGGAGCGGCGGCCACCGGGACGTCGGCCAGTCAGGCGGCTCGGCCAGCGTCACCGACACCACGGTGCGAGCCGCGGCTGGGATCACCCAGCACTACGCCGAACGCGGGGACCGGGTCCGATTGCTGGAGTACGGCGGGCGCAACCGGGCCTTGCGGGCGGGAACCGGCCGCCGGCACGTCCTCACCGTGTTGGAGTGGCTGCTCGCGGTGAGTCCCGGGGAGGGGCCGCACGACCCGTCCGACAACTTCCTCCGGCGCCACACCCTGCCGCACGCGGCGCTCATCGTCGTGCTCACCCCCCTGGTGGACCGACGCAGCGTCGCCCTGCTCGCTCGCCTGGCGCGCAGCGGGCGGTCCGTCGTGGCGGTGGACACCCTCCCCACCGGCGCCCGGCCGCCGCGCACGAGCGCGTGGTCGGACGCGGCCTTCGGGCTCTGGCGGCTCCAGCGGCAGAACACCGTGGCCCAGCTCCTCGCGCACGGTGTGCCGGTCGTGCGGTGGTCCGGCGCCGGCAGTCTCGACCTGGTGTTGCGGGACATCACCCGGATGGCGGCAGGTCGCCGATGAACGGGCCACAGTGAACGGACCACACCGAACGGGCCACGATGAACGGACCGGTGGAGCGGACGACGGCACCACGACAGGCGAGGGACGTCGAAAGGATGCCGGGAGGGTGATGAGCGCGAACGGCGAGCGTCGGCGCGTGGGGCGTCCCGTGCGCGCGGCCGCGACAGCCGTCGTGGCGCCGTTCGCTCGCCGCGTGGCGGGGGGTCGCGCGGCAGGGAATCTGGCGCCGACGCCGGCTCTTCTCCGCGTCGGGGTGTGGGCCACCGGGTGTGTGGCGTTGCTCCTCGCCGTGCCACCGAGCTGGGCCGGCCGGTCCACGACTCTCCTCGCGGTCGTGGTGGCGGCGGTCGTGCCGGCGGCCGCGCCGGGGAGCTGGACGGTCCTCGCGCTCGAGCTCGTGGCGGCCGGCGGCTGGCTGCTTCGGACGTGGGACGCGTCGGTCCCGTGGCCGCCGCTGCTCGGGTTGGCGGCTGCGCTCTACCTCCACCACGTCAGCGCCGCGTTCGCGGCGGCGCTCCCTGGCGACGCCAGGGTCGGCGCGGGAGCACTGCGCCGACCGATCGCGCGCGCGACCGGCGTCCTCACGGTGACCGGCGTCCTCGGAGCGCTCGCCCTCACGGTGCAGGAGCGGATCGACCGGGCCTCCACGGTCGCCGTCCCCGTCATCGGCATCGTGCTGGCGGTCGTGGTGGCCGGGTACCTGGCGCTGGTCTGGCGGCGGGACCCGCCATGAGAGGCGGCTCCGGACCAGAACCCGTACCCTGGCCACCATGCGGATCGGAGTTCTCGGGGCCACCGGCCAGGTGGGCAGTGTCATGCGCCAGCTGCTGGTCGAGCGCGCCTTCCCCGTTGACGAGATCAGGTTCTTCGCCTCGGCGCGGTCGGCGGGTCGAACGCTGCCGTGGCGGGACACCACGGTGGTCGTCGAGGACGCCGAGACCGCCGACTACTCCGGGCTCGACCTCGTGCTCAGCTCGGCCGGGGCGGACGCCTCTCGTCGCTTGGCGCCGCGGATCGCGGCGGCCGGTGCGGTGGTGATCGACAACTCCTCCGCGTGGCGGATGGATCCTGACGTCCCGCTCGTGGTGTCCGAGGTCAACCCACACGCCCTCGACGCCATCCCGAAGGGCATCGTCGCCAACCCCAACTGCACGACCATGGCCGCGATGCCGGTCCTCGCTCCGCTGCACCGCGAGGCGGGGCTGCGGCGCCTCGTGGTCAGCACCTACCAGGCGGTCTCGGGGGCGGGCGGCGCGGGCGTCCGGGAGCTGGAGGAGCAGGTCGCCAAGGCGGGCGCGGACGCGGCCGCGCTCACCTTCGACGGCGCCGCGGTGCAGTTCGGTGACCCCGCCGTCTTCGCCGCTCCGGTCGCGTACAACGTGGTGCCGCTCGCCGGTTCGATCCTCGCCGACGGCAGCGACGAGACCAGCGAGGAGCGCAAGCTGCGCGACGAGAGCCGCAAGATCCTCGAGATCCCCGACTTGGCCGTGTCGGGCACGTGCGTCCGCGTTCCCGTCTTCACCGGCCACTCGCTGTCGATCAACGTCGAGTTCGAGCGGGACCTCTCGCCGGCTCGCGCGCTCGAGCTGCTCGCCTCCGCGCCCGGGGTCGTGGTGACCGACGTTCCGACGCCCTTGCGCGCGGCCGGCACCGATCCGTCGTACGTGGGGCGGGTGCGCCGGGACCCCGGTGTCCCCCACGGTCTGGCGATGTTCGTGTCCAACGACAACCTGCGGAAGGGGGCCGCGCTCAACGCGGTCCAGATCGCGGAGCTCCTCGTCGCGCGACGCGGCTGAGCCGACCGCTCGTCCGGGTTCACGGGATCGGCTCCGAAGCCTCCCGATCTCGTGGAAGGCTGGAGCTCCGATCCGTGCCTTGGGCGCGAGGAGGCGAAGAAGCGGAGCCGATGGTCGAGCGGACGGAGTTTCCCGACGGCGCCCCGTGCTGGGTGGACACGGTGGTGCCCGACCTCGACGAAGCCCGGCGCTTCTACGGTGACCTGTTCGGCTGGACGTTCACCGACTTGGGCCCCGATCTCGGCCACTACACCTTGTGCCTGGCCAACGACATCCCGGTCGCGGGCCTGGCGCGACGACGGCCGGGTTCCACCGTCGAGCCTCGGTGGCACACCTACCTCGCCATTCGCAACCTGGACGCGGCCGCTCGACGGCTGGTCCAGCGCGGCGGGGAGCTGCTCGTCGGCCCGCGGGAGATCCTCGACGCGGGGCGGATGGCGCACGCCGTCGACCCCACCGGCGCCCAGTTCTGCCTCTGGCAGGGCGGAGTCCGACCCGGCTTCGGGCTGTGGCGGGAGCCCGGCGCGGTGGGGTGGAGTGAGCTCGTCACGCCGGACGGCCCGACCGCTGACGCCTTCTACCAGGCCGTCTTCGGCTACGACCACCAGGTGCAGATCGGCGGCGGCGACTTCGACTACAGCGTCTGGAAGGCCGGCGGCGACCAGGTCTGCGGTCGCTGGCAGACCGAGGAGCTGCCGCCGCAGTGGGTGACCTACTTCGCGGTTCCGGACACCGACGAGGCGGTCGGCAGGGCCGCCGCCATGTCGGGCCACGTGGAGCGCCAGCCGTGGGACACCCCGTACGGCCGGATGGCCTCACTTCTCGACCCGTGGGGAACGCCGTTCTCCGTCCTCGGCCCGGTCTCGCAGGCCTGAGAGCGACGCGGCGAGGCCTCCGGGCCGCGGTGGGTGTGACGTCGCGTCGTGGCGACCTTTGGCACCGGCCGGCCGCTGCGGTCGGCGGACGGTCGTCGTCCTGCGTCAGAATGGCGGCCATGAATGCCGCCGCAGGCCCCGGTGAGGGGTCGAAACCGGAGCCGCACCTGGACGGATCGGACGACCCGTACCTGTGGCTCGAAGAGGTCACCGATCCGACGGCGTTGGCGTGGGTGCGTGAGCGTAATGAGGAGACGTTCGCTCGGTTCACCACCGGCGCGCGCTTCCGCGAGCTTCGAGACGCCGCTCGCGACGTGCTCGACTCCGACGAGCGCATCCCCTATGTCCGTCGCCGGGGCGACTACCTCTACAACTTCTGGCAGGACGCGGAGCACCCCCGAGGCCTGTGGCGGCGCACCACGTTGGAGTCGTACCGCACGGACCAGCCGGAGTGGGAGGTACTCATCGACATCGACGCCCTCGCCAGCGCCGACGGCGAGAGCTGGGTGTGGAAGGGCGCGACGATGCTTCGCCCGAGCTACGCGCGCGCTCTGGTGCACCTGTCGCGGGGCGGCTCCGACGCGACCGTGATCCGCGAGTTCGACCTGACGACCCGGACCTTCGTCGAGGACGGCTTCAACCTGCCGGAGGCCAAGACCTACGTCAGCTGGATCGACATCGACCACCTCTACGTCGGCACCGACCTCGGTCCTGGTTCGCTGACCGCGTCCGGATACCCGCGCATCGCGAAGCGGTGGCGGCGTGGCACGCCGGTGTCGGAGGCGGAGACGGTCTTCGAGGGCAAGCCGGACGACGTGTCGGTGTACGCGGTGCACGACCCCACCGAGGGCTACGAACGCGACTTCGTCCGGCGAGCCATCGACTTCTTCACCGGCGAGCTGTATCTCCGTGTCGGTGACGAGCTGCGCCGGATCGGGGTCCCGCTCGACGCCTCCGCCGGCGTCCACCGGGAGTGGCTGATCGTCCGAACCCGCACACCGTGGACCGTCAACGGCGTCACCTACCCGGGCGGTGCCTTGCTCGCCGCCCGCTTCGACGACTTCCTCGCGGGGGACGTCGACCTCACCGTGCTGTTCGAGCCGGACCCGCGCACGTCGCTGAGCTACTACGCCTGGACCCGCAACCACCTCATCCTCAACACGCTCACCGATGTCAAGAGTCGACTCGAGGTGCTGACGCCACCCGGTGACGGCGCAGGGCCGGACTGGACGCGCGCCCGCATGCCGGACATGCCTGAGATCGGGCACGCCGACATCGTCAGCACCGACCCCGACCACAGCGACGAGGTCTTCGTCAACTCCAGCGGCTTCACCGAGCCGGCGACGCTCCGGTACGGCCACGTCGGCCGGCCCTTGCAGGTGCTCAAGCGGGCGCCGGCGTTTTTCGACGCCAGCGGACTGCGCGTGCGGCAGTTCTTCGCGACCTCCGACGATGGCACGCGTGTTCCGTACTTCGTGGTCGGGCCGGAGGTGAACAACGCCGGGCCGACTCTGCTCACCGGCTACGGCGGCTTCGAGCTGTCCCTGACCCCCAGCTACAGCGGGGTCATCGGACGTGCCTGGCTGGAACGCGGCGGCACGTACGTGGTCGCCAACATTCGCGGCGGTGGGGAGTACGGGCCCACGTGGCACCAGGCGGCGATGCGGGAGCACCGCCTGCGAGCGTACGAGGACTTCGCCGCTGTCGCGCGCGACCTGGTGCGCCAGGGCATCACGACGCCGAAGCGGCTGGGTATCCAGGGTGGCAGCAACGGTGGATTGCTCATGGGTGTCATGCTCACCCGCTATCCGGAGCTGTTCGGCGCGGTCGTGGCTCAGGTGCCGTTGCTCGACATGAAGCGCTACCACCGGCTGCTGGCGGGTGCGTCGTGGATGGCCGAGTACGGCGACCCCGACGATGAGAACGACTGGGCTTTCCTTCGCGAGTACTCGCCGTACCACAACGTGCGCCCCGGTCGGCCCTACCCGCCGGTGCTGTTCATCACCTCGACCCGCGACGACCGGGTGCATCCGGGCCACGCGCGCAAGATGGTGGCGAAGCTTCGTGACCTCGGCTACGACGTCGCGTACTACGAGAACATCGAGGGCGGCCACGGGTCCGCGGCCGACAACGAGCAGCTGGCGTTCAAGAACGCGCTCGCGATGGAGTTCCTCTGGCGTCGCCTCACGGACTGACCGGGCCCGGCCTGGCATCGCTTCGGCACGGTCCGGCGTGCCGTGGCGAGAATGTCGTCAATCCGCCGGAGCGAAAGGAACACGATGGCAGCGTGGCAGGAGTGGAGCTTCGACGGCACGCGCGGACGTATCGTCGGGCGCACCTGGCCGAACGACTCAGCGCGGTACCTGGCCTTGCTCGTCCACGGTTATGGCGAGCACATCGGCCGCTACGAGCACGTCGCGGACACGTTGGTGCGCCACGGCGCCGAGGTGGTGGGCGCCGACCACATGGGGCACGGACGCTCAGCCGGCGAGCGGGTTCTCATCACCGACTACGAGGAGGTCGTTGACGACCTGCACACCGTCGACGAGCGCGCGCGGTCGGCGCGGCCCGGGCTGCCGGTCGTCCTGATCGGCCACTCCATGGGTGGGATGATCGCGACGCGGTACGCCCAGCGGTACGCCGACACCTTGTGCTGTGTCGTGCTGTCCGGGCCGGTGCTCGGGGTGTGGTCCCCGACGAAGCTGCTCCAGCTGGACGAGATCCCGGACACGCCGCTCGACATCACGACGCTCTCGCGCGACCCAGCCGTGGGGCAGCGCTACGCCGCGGATCCACTCGTGTGGCATGGCCCGTTCAAGCGCCCAACCCTGCAGGCGCTGGCGACCTGCCTGGAGACGATCAACGCGGGGCCGCGGCTCGAGCTGCCCACGCTGTGGGCGCACGGCGGTGACGACCAGCTCGTCCCACTCGCCGAGACCCAGGTCGGCATCGACCACATCCGCGGCTCGCGGTTCACCGAGCGGATCTACCCCGGCGCCCGGCACGAAATCTTCAACGAGACCAACAAGGACGAGGTGCTGGCCGACGTCACCGCGTTCATCGACCAGCACCTGCCTGGCTGAACGCTCAGGTCCCCGGTCACACGCTCGGGTCCCCGGTCACGGTGGCGGACCGCCGCCGGACGCTCAGATCGCCGTGATCGTCCAGGTCGCCTGGTGGCTCTCCCCGGGGGCGAGGACGACCAGGTCGATGTGGGAGTTGAACGCGTCCGGAGGGCAGGTCATCGGCTCGACCGCCAGGCCGGACCGGTGCAGCTCGGGTTCAGGGCGGTCAGCGGTGTGCACCTGCACCCACGAGCAGGTGCTGTCCCACGAGATCTCGACGCCATGACCGTCACCGGCCACCACCCGGGCTCGCGTCCGCCCGTCCTGGTCGGGCTCCAGGCCGGTGAACGCGTGGTCGATGAAGGTGGTCCCGATGGGACGGGGCTCGCGGAAGTCGAAGCTGGTTCCCTCGACGGAGCGCACGCGCACCGGCAGGAGACGGTCCGGGGTCACCTCGAGGTACTCCCGCGCGGGGAGCTGGAGCGTCCAGTCGTCGACCTTGCCGTCGCCGGCCACCAGGTAGGGATGCGGGGCGCAGCCGTACGGGGCCTCGGTCGTGCCCGCGTTGTGCGCGTGCAGCCGGATGGTCAGCCCATCGACGGACAAGACGTAGGTCACGGTGAAGTCGAGCCGGAACGGGTAGCCGTCCTGCGGGAACAAGCGGTAGCCGAGGACGACCTGGTCCGCGGACCGCTCGAGCAGCGTCCACGGGGCCCAGCTGACCAGGCCGTGGAGGGCGTTGTGACGGGTCGGCTCGTTGAGCGGGAGCTGGTGGCGGACGCCACCGAACTCGTACGCCCCGTCGGCGATCCGGTTGGGCCACGGGGCGAGGAGAGCGCCTCGATACACAGGGCGGATCTGGTCGACGGCGAACCCGGCGACAAGGGGCCGCCCTTGGTAATGGAGGGTGCGGAGGGTCGCACCGACCTCACTGATCGTCGCGGTGTAGCCGAGAGCTGCGATGGAGTACTGATCTCCGCTTGGCTGCACGAGGCGTTGCCTCCACTTCGGATCGACGGGTCGACGTCATGGCCACGAGCAGGTGCCCAACGGACGGTACCGAACCCCGACGGGATGATCGCCGTGGCGTCGGGGAGAGCGGCCGCGACCGCAGCGACATCAGCCGCGACGGCAGCGACGGGGCGGTCAGCGACCGTTGAGCAGGCCAGCGCGGCGAAGGGCGTCGGCCAGGGCGGTGTCGGGTACGGCCGTGCCCCGCGAGCCGTCGCGGCGGCCGCCGCGCGCTGTGGCGCGCCGTGTCCCACGTCCACCGCTTCGACCCTCTCCGCCCTCGGCGGTGCCCCCTCCGACCTCGTCGTCGAGCCGCAGCGTGAGAGAGATCCGCTTGCGGTCGAGGTCGACGTCGAGCACCTTGACCCGGACGATGTCGCCCGGCTTGACGACGTCCCGGGGGTCCTTGACGAAGCTCTTCGACATCGCCGAGACGTGGACCAGCCCGTCGTGGTGGACGCCCACGTCGACGAACGCGCCGAAGGCCGCGACGTTCGTCACCACTCCTTCCAGCACCATGCCGGGCACGAGGTCGCTCAGGTCCTCCACGCCCTCTGCGAACGTCGCGGTGGTGAACTCCGGTCGCGGGTCGCGACCCGGCTTCTCCAGCTCGGCGAGAATGTCGGTGACGGTGGGCAGGCCGAAGGTGTCGTCGACGAAGTCCTCCGGCCGGAGGGAACGCAGCACCGGCAGGTTGCCGATCAGGCTGCGGATGTCACCGCCGGTTCGGTCGAGGATCCGGCGGACGACGGGGTAGGCCTCGGGGTGGACGGCGGACGAGTCGAGCGGATCGTCCCCGTCCCGGATTCGGAGGAACCCGGCGCACTGCTCGAAGGCCTTCGGTCCCAGCCGCGGAACCTTGGTGAGCTCCATGCGGGAGCGGAACGGCCCGTGGGCGTCCCGGTAGGCCACGATGTTCGCCGCGAGGCTCTCGGTGATGCCCGACACCCGGGTGAGCAGTGGCACCGAGGCGGTGTTGACGTCGACGCCGACCGCGTTGACGCAGTCCTCCACGACCGCGTCGAGGGACCGGGCGAGCTTGGTCTGGGACACGTCGTGCTGGTACTGCCCCACGCCGATCGACTTCGGGTCGATCTTGACCAGCTCCGCGAGCGGGTCCTGCAGCCGACGGGCGATCGAGACCGCGCCGCGCAGGGAGACGTCGAGGTCGGGCAGCTCGGCGGCGGCGTAGGCCGAGGCAGAGTAGACCGACGCGCCAGCCTCGGAGACCATCACCTTGGTCAGGCCCAGCTCGGGATGCCGGCGGATCAGGTCGGCGACGAGCCGGTCGGTCTCGCGGGAGGCGGTGCCGTTGCCGATCGCGACGAGCTCGACCGCGTGCTTCTCGGCGAGCTGGCGAAGCGTGGCGATCGACTCGTCCCAGCGGCGGGCCGGCTCGTGGGGGTAGATCGTGTCGGTGGCCACCACCTTGCCGGTGGCGTCCACCACGGCGACCTTCACACCGGTCCGGTAGCCGGGGTCGAGGCCCATGGTCGGTCGGCTGCCGGCGGGCGCGGCGAGCAGCAGGTCCCGCAGGTTCGCCGCAAAGATGCGGACGGCCTCGTCTTCGGCCGACTGCCGCAGGCGCATCCGCACGTCGATGGTGAGGTGGACGAGGATGCGGGTCCGCCACGCCCACCGAACGGTGTCGGCCAGCCACCGGTCGGCGGGACGCCCGCGGTCCTCGATGCCGAACCGCTCGGCGATGCGGCGCTCGTACTCGCTCGGGCCAGTTGGGGCGCTCGCCGGGTCAGCGGGCGGCTCGTGAGGTAGGAGGGTGAGCTCGAGCACCTCCTCCTTCTCGCCGCGGAAGACCGCGAGCACCCGGTGCGAGGGCATCGCGGTGACCGGCTCGGCGAAGTCGAAGTAGTCGGCGAACTTCGCGCCGACCTCCTCCTTACCAGCACGGACTTTCGACACCAGCCAGCCGCGGCTCCACAGGAGCTCGCGCAGCTCGCCGATGAGGTCGGCGTCCTCGGCGAAGCGCTCGACGAGGATGGCCCGAGCGCCGTCGAGGGCCGCGGCCGGGTCGGCGACGCCCTTGTCGGGGGCGACATACGCCGTGGCGGTCGCGTGCGGGTCGAGCGTGGGATCCGCGAGCAACGCGTCCGCGAGTGGTTCGAGCCCGGCCTCTCGCGCGACCTGCGCCTTGGTCCGCCGCTTCGGCTTGTAGGGCAGGTAGATGTCCTCGAGGCGAGCCTTGGAGTCGGCGGCCAGGATCCGTGCCTCGAGCTCGGCGGTGAGCTTGCCCTGCTCACGGATCGAGGTGAGGATCGCCTGCCGGCGCTCCTCCAGCTCCCGCAGGTAGCGGAGCCGTTCCTCCAGCCAGCGCAGCTGGGTGTCGTCCAGTCCGCCGGTGGCTTCCTTGCGGTAGCGGGCGATGAACGGCACGGTGGCACCCGCGTCGAGCAGCTCCACCGCGGCCTTGACCTGGGCCTCGCCGACGCCGAGCTCCTCGGCGATGCGCTGGTGCGGCGCGAGCACGCGGCCGCCCGTCGCGGTGCCGCCGACGGTCGCGTGCGAGGCGCTGGCTGGCGCGGGAGGAAGCTGCGACCCCGTTGTCGTCGTCACGCTGCGATCCGCCTTCGTCGTCGAGTGGACGCCCCCGATCGCCGGCCTGGGACACCGACGTTCGGGTGGCTCGGTGCGGAACGGCAGCATAGGACCAGGCGACGACGGCGAGGACACCCGACGTCGCCTGGCCCCAGCGCTGGGGTCGGTGCCCGGACTCTCGTGCGCTAGGCCCGTCCGCCGATACCGAGTGCGGCGAGCAGGACCAGCAGCAGCGTGACGACGGCGAACACGCCGTGCAGGTAGACCACCGGCTTGGGCAGACGCGACTCCGCCTGGTCCCCGGGGTGCTCGCCGACCCACCGGCCGAACAGCACCGCTCCGCCGCCCACGACGAGCAGCAGCAGGGCGAACGACACCCAGGTGAGCGGGCCGACACCCGTGGCCAGGAACACGATCCACAGGACCAAGCCCGCGACCGCGAGCAGGAAGTGGCCGAAGACCAGGGCGGGCGGGAACGCCGTCCCACGGGCCTCGCGAGGCGCCTCGCGCCGTCCCGGGACCGTCGTGGTGGCGGTCCCTCCCGCGCCCACGCCGGCCGCGCGGAGACCGCCCGCGCGTGCCCACAGAGTCAGCATGGCGGCACCGAAGACGGCGGTGACCAACCAGGTCACGAGTGCGGCGGTTGCCATGAGAAGCCTCCTTCTCGCCTTTGCTGGGGTGTCACCCCACGCACGTGGCAGGACCCGGGGAGCCACGGCCGGCCCCCCAGGAGCCCTCACCGGACCCGCGAAGCCTCGGTCCGCCTCAGCGAGCCCATGTCAGACCTCAATGCGCCTTGGCGGGCACGGTCCGGAAGCCCTCGGCTTGCCGGGTCTCGTCGGCGACCCGCACGCCGTACCCGTACGCGAGCTTCCCCCCGAGGTAGCCCGACCATCCGAGCAACGCCAGGCTGACCGCGGAGAAGACGACGAGTCCCCAGCTCACGGGTCCGGTCACGGGGTCTCCGACGCGCAGGAGCAGGTTGATCACGTACGCGGCGACGACCACGATGTTGATGGACATGTGGACCAGCCCGGTGCGGAACGCCGGAGTGCGGCCGGGGATGGCGAAGAGGTCGAGCAACCCGAACACCGCCGCGGCGAGGGCACCGAGGATGCCGATCGCGATCAGCCACCTGGCCCCTTGGGTCAGGAACGCTGGTGTCGCGACGACGTGCGAGGCCAGGTCGAAGATGAGCGCCGCGAGCCACGCGCCGATCGGCACGGTGATGAGGGCGGGATGGACCGGATGTCCGTAGGGTCCCGCGAGCCTCGTGACCGGCCGCTTGGCCAGGCGCGGCTGGGACTGGGCTTCCGCCATCGCTGGCTCCCTCCTGCCGGGACGCTGCCCGACGCCTCCCAGCAGTCTTACCGATTGCGTCGGTCCTAACCGCGCCTCACCCTTACCGGGTGAAAGCTTGGGATCGACAGGGGGCGATGTCCCGGGAGCGCATGGACGATGGTCCGTTGACGTGGTCCTCTCCCGCCACCATGGGCCTTCCGTCGATCGGCGGACAGTGGCCGCTGTCGGTCCGATGGGTGGCTACCGGACCGCGGTGATTCTTCGGGACGATCGGAACGGGCCTTGGGGAGGCCTACGGTGGAGGGCGTGTGGTGACCCCTCGGTGAGCGAGCCACGTATGAGCATCGGAGGGACGTGTGGAGGTTCCGAGCGTCGAGCATCTCGTCGCGACCTGTCACCTCGGTGAGGTCCGCGCGCCGGCGCGCGCGCACGTGTTCGTCGCGCCGTTCCCGTGTCGCATCGCTGGCGCGGGGTTGGTCACGACGAACGACGTGCCGGAGTCGGCGAAGGCGTATCTGACGGTCGCCCTGTCGCGGCAGCGATATGGCGAGACACGTGTGATGGTGCGCAAGACGACCTTGCCGGAAAGCGGCGAGGGGATCCAGGCCAACACCTACTGGCACTTCGACGTGTGCGAGTGGGACTCCGAGGCGCGAGAACTCCCAACCGGATCGGTGGTGTCGCTGTCTGTCGAGGGAACAGGCCCGGTGACCGGCTTGCGCGGCGTCCTCGTCGTGGTTCGCTACGAGCCGACCTGACACGTCGGTGTGCCCCGACACTTCGATGTGACGTGATACTCCGATGTGAAAGGAGCCACCCGTGTCACGGAGAAGACCGTACCTGCCACCGCCGGAGTCGACGGTTCACCTGATCGGCGACGTCCACATCGGCGGGATCTCACCACACCGTTGTCAAATCGTCCTTGACGACCTGGACAAGGAGATGGTCCCCACGACCGTCGCCCACATCCAGCTCGGGGACATGACCGATCTGGGCACTCCAGAGCAGGACGCGCTCGCACTCGAGTGGCTGAAGCAGCTGGACGCGCCGTGGTACAACGTGCTCGGCAACCACGACAACTTCTGGCGTGACGCGTCGGAGTGGGCCGCCGTCTACGGCTGGCCCTCGCAGAACTACACCGCCGACCTCGGTTTCGCCAAGCTCATCGCGGTCGGCCCAGGGGAGCCGTCCTGGGGCAAGCTGCTGCGTCTGTCGGAGGAGACGTTGCGGTGGCTCGACCACGAGCTCACGGCGGCGCACGGGACGGACTGCATCATCGCCTGCCACGCTCCGCTCGCGGAGACGGTTCTCGGTGACGACGACATCCACTACACGTCGCGGATGCCGGAGTTCCAGATCCACGACAACGAGGCGATCCTCGAGGTGCTCGCCGCTCACCCCAACGCCAAGGCGTGGATCTCCGGACACACGCACTCGCCGATCGAGGTGCCCGGGCTGATCACCACCAAGGTTGTCGGTGGGCACAAGCTCGCGGCGATCAACACCTCGGCGCTCTACTACGTCGGCAAGCGAATCACCTGGACAGCGCCACTGATCACGCTCTACCTGACCTGGTTGGGCGACCGTGCCGAGGTGCGTTTCCGCAACCACGGTGCCGGTGTCTGGGACGGCCCACACGGCCTCCGAGTGGTCGACATCGACCTGTCGTGACTCGGCTCGCGGTCGGTCAGGCCGGGAGCAGGTGGCGGACGTCCTTGGGGACGATGGAGCGAACGTCCTCCCACTCGCCCTGGGAGACCTGGTCGCGGATCGCCGACAGGACCGTGCGGACCAGGTGGTCGACACCGTTTGGGAGCTCGAACCGGAACTCCTCCCGAACCCGACCCAGGAACTCGTCGGCGTTCATCTTCATGGGGGTCTTCGTCGGGTCCCAGCCCTCGTAGTAGATCCCCTTGACCAGCATGGGGAGCTGTGCGCCGAGCTGCGGGATCTCCTCGACGGTGAGCCGATCCCGCAGGGCTTGGAGGACCGTCCGCAACGCGGCGTACGACTGGTTGCGACGTTCCTTGGGCCAGCCGTACGTCTCCTCGATCTTCCGCAGGATGTGGTTCGTCTTGTCGACCGTCTTGTTGAAGGCCGCGTATCCGGTCTCCGCCACCGTCGGACCTCCTTCCTTTCGTGCTGGAACGTCACGTCGGTCGGCCACGTCGGCACGTGGCTGGAACGGTCAGGTCGAGCGCAAGGCCGGGAGCAGGTCGCTCTCCGCCCAGCGCAGGAACGGGCTCTGCTGGTCTCCTCCCACCTGCACGAGAGCGACGTGGGTGAATCCCGCGTCCGCGAATGACCGGACCGCGCTGACGACCGCCTCGACGTTCGCGCCACAGGGGATGGCTCGGGCGACGTCCGCTGTGGTGACGAACGTCGTGGCCTGCTCGAAGGAGGCCGGGCCGGGAAGCTCGGACATGACCTTCCAGCCCAGGCCGAACCATCGGAACTGCTCGTGCGCGCGTCGGCGGGCCGCGTCCTCGTCGGTGTCGTAGCAGATCGCGAGCTGTCCGATGCGAGGCTTGCCGGCACCGCCAACCTCGTCGAACGCGGTCGAGAAGTCGGGGTTGGGCTCCGTCGCGATGAGCGCGTCGGCACGTGCGCCCGCGAGCTCGATGGATCGTCGGCCCGACACGGCGATGCCGATTCTCGGCGGAGGGTCGGGAACGTCCCAGAGCTTCGCGGACTCGACGGTGAAGTGCCGTCCGGTGTAGCGGACGTAGCCGCCGCGCAGCAGGGATCGGATGATGTCGACCGCCTCGGCGAGCATCTCGTGGCGGACGTCCACCGGTGGCCATCCGCGACCGACGACGTGCTCGTTGAGGTTCTCTCCCGCGCCGAGGCCGAGCGTGAATCGCCCGTCGCTGAGCAGTGACACCGTCGCCGCCTTCTGGGCCACCACGGCCGGGTGGTAGCGGAGGAGAGGACAGGTGACGTAGGTCATGAGCGGGATGCGTGTCGTGGCCTGGGCGGCGGCGCCCAACACCGACCAGGCGTAGGGCGAATGGCCCTGCGCGTCCAGCCACGGGAAGTAGTGGTCGCTGATGACGGCGAAGTCGAATCCGGCGTCCTCCGCGTTCCGGACGTCCTCGACGAGCTGCGAAGGGCCGGCCTGTTCGCACAGCATCGTGTAGCCGATCTCGACCATGGCGCCTCCGCGGGACGGCCGTTGTCCTCGACCACCGGTACCCGGCTGGCGCGGGGACAATCGTCGCCCGGCCCGGGAGCGGGACGACTCACCCGAGTCCGTGTGATCGCCGGTCTCCGGCGTCTCGGTTCAGGGGCGGAGCGTCACGTCCGCGGTCGCCGGGCGAGCACGAGGAGGTCGACGAGTCCGGTCAGCGCGACGACGCCACAGATGCCGGCGGCGACCCATTCGCCCGTGGCCGTTCCGTCGGGTCGACCGGCCGCGAGCGCGAACGCGATGGCGCCCGCGGTCCCGCCGAGGAGGGCGGCGACCGCGAGGACCCGACGCAAGCGGTAGGCACTGCGCGCCGTGGTCGGCTCGGTGCCTGTGCGCTCTGGCATGGCGTCGCTTGGTACCCGCGTCCTGGTGCTTCACACGGTGTCATGCCGCGGCGTGGTCTCCCGTCGGCCCGGGTGGCTGTGGGTTGCCGCTTCGACCGGATCCGGACCGCGCCGGCGTGTCCCGTATTGAAGCGGTGACGATCCGTTGACGACGTGTGTCCGGGATTCCTAGCGTGATCACCGGCTGGTCGAGCGGGAAGGTGGCGTCATGACGCGTCGTCTGGCTCCGGCATGCGTCCTGGGTCTGGTGGTGCTCCTCTGCGCCGGCGCGGTGTTCGCCTCACCCGCCTCGGGCGCGCCGGCCGCGAGCGCCGGAGCGTCCCGAGGGCACGAGTCGCTCGGGACGGTCGAGGAACGGCAGGCGGTCTCCGCGACGGGAGTGGGCGCTCTCGCGACGGGCACGCTCCTCACCGGAAAGGTCTCGCTCTATCCGCGCGCCATCCGGTTGCGTCACTCGGGCGCGGCGAACGGTCGCATCATCGCCAGCGTCGTCACCTTCACCGAGCGGGGTGGCGAGGGCGCGATCCTCGAGAGCGTCGACGATGGCCGCACGTTCCAGCAGGTCGGCAGCATTCCCGCCGCCCAGCAGGCGGGGACCCAAGGGCTGTGCTGCGCGAGCATCTACGAACTGCCCACCCAGGTGGGGGACCTGCCCGCCGGCACCCTCTTGTGGGCCGGGAGCGTGGGCCAGGACGCTGGTTCCGATCGGCGGATGACGCAGCGCGTGTGGCGGAGCCACGATCTCGGTCGGACCTGGACCTACCTGTCGACGTGCGCGGCGTCACCGAACGCTCGCGGCATGTGGGAGCCGGAGCTGTCCGTCGACAGGTACGGCCGGCTCGTCTGCCACTTCGCGGATGAGACCGAGGGGCCGGAGGGGAGCCAGCGGCTGGCGCGCACGGTGTCGACGGACGGCGTGACGTGGAGTCCCGTGCACGAGACCGTGGCGAGTCGACCGGGGCTCGGCCGGCCGGGGATGCCGATCGTGCGCCGCCTGCCCGACGGCTCCTACGTGATGGTCTACGAGATCTGCGCGGCGCCCGGGCAGTACGACTGCGCCCTGTACCTTCGCAGGTCGGCGGACGGATGGGACTGGGGTGATCCCTCCGATCCCGGCAGCATGCTGGTCGCGGCGTCCGGTCGGTACTTCACGCACACCCCGAACCTCGCCGTCGTGCCGCGGAGTGACGGCGGTGCCCGGCTGGTGCTGGTGGGGCAGCTGCTGCAGGACCCGGACGGGTCCATCGCGGCGGGCAACGGGGCCACGCTCATGGTGAACGAGCGTGACGGGTACGGCCCGTGGCGGGAGGTACCCGCACCGGTGGCGGTCCCCGGGGCCTACAACAACTACTGCCCGAACTACAGCTCCACGCTGGTGCCCTCGACCGACGGTAGGAGCATTCTCGAGATCGCCACCGACTACGCCGAGGACGGCGTGTGCAAGGCGTACTACGCCACCGGTCGGCTTCCCGGCCCCACGAGCCGCTGAATCATCCTCGGCAGCCGGTCACGGTCACAGCAGCTGACCGTTGCGGCGAGGGCACGTCCGCGGCCGGCCCGTGATCGCGCTCGAGAGCTCTCTCGGCGTCGGCGACGTCGATGGAGGGAGCGTCGGCGACGGAGTCTCCGTGGGCGTCGGCGTGTCGGTGGGTTCCGGACTGTCCGTCGGCCCTGGCGTGTCGGTGGGCTCCGGAGTCCCCGTCGGCTCTGGCGACTCGCTCGGACCCGGTTGTGGCGTCGGCGTCGTCGGCTCGGGCTCGGTCGGCTCGGACGTCGGGGTGGGCGTCGGCTCCGGCGAGGGCGTCGTGGGTGTCGGAGTCGGCGTGGGTGTCGGCGTACTGGGTTCCGGCGTGGGTGTCGGCTCCGACGTCGGCGTGGGCTCCGGCTCGTCCGGTGGCGACGTGGTCGGGCGCGGGTCGGGCGGCTCCGACGGCGGTCTCGACGGAGCGGGCGGAGCAGGGCTGTCCGAGGACGTCCGCGACGGCCTCGGCGCGGGGTCCGCCGATCGAGTGAGCACGACGTGGACCCGGGTCCCGACCGGCACACGGGTTCCAGCCGCTGGCCGCGTCCTCGCGACGACGAGGTGGCCAGCCGCCGAGGACGATGGTCGGCGGACGCGTCCCACCACGAGGCCCGCGTCCGTCACCTTCTGGCGCGCATCCCGGATGTCGAGGCCGCGAACGTCGGGGACGACGGACCACCCGCTCGCCACGACGAGCGACACGGTCGAGCCTGGCGGCACCTGCGTACCCGGCTTTGGCGTCGCGGCCAGCACGATGCCCTTCTCGTGGGGGGAGTCTCGCTCTTCGACCGTGCCCAGTCGCAGGTCGGACTCGGCCAGCACCTCTCGGACCTCCTCGACCGGGTGCCCGACGATCGGGGGAACCGTCGTCGGGTTCGGTCCGGCCGAGATGAACACGTCGACCACCGTCGCTTTGGTGACCGTCGCGCCAGCGGTGGGGTCGGTACGGGTCACGTACCCGACGGGCACGGTGTCGCTCGCCTCCGTGCGCTGGGCGCCGACGCGCAGTCCTCGCGCGCGCAGCTGCTGGACCGCCTCGTCGAGCGGCATGCCCGCGAGGCGTGGCACCACGACTCGCGGGTTCGCGGCGGCGACCGCCATGTCCTGCGGCTTGTCGCTCATCCGCCAGACGGCGACGGCCCCGACGAGGCCCAGCAGGATGACGATGCACACGGCGAGAAGAACCCCGCGTGGCGACCGACGCGTGCTCGAGCCGTCGTCGAGGGCAGTGTCGAGGACGTCGGGTGCGGCCGGCGATCCCGAGAACGAAGATCCCGAGAACGAGACAGACGACGGGGTGAGGGCGAACGGGTCGTCGGTCGACCGCGCCGATGTGGACCTGGCCGCGCCTGGCCCGCCGTCCACCGACGGAGCGGCCGGCGCCGGGACGCGTGGGAGGTCCGTGGGCGGACCGTCCTCACCTGGAGTGGTTCGCTGCCCCGCCGGTTCGGCGTCAAGCGGCGAGACACGTGGCAGGTCCGTGGGTGGGCCGTCGGGGTCGGGTGCCGGCTCAGCTGACCGACCCACTGTGGGCAGCAGGATGGTCGGAGCGTTCGCCGAGCCGGGGGCGTCCGAGGACGACGCGCCGCTGGCGGTCGTCGTCTCCTCGGAGGCCGCGGTGTCCGCTGTCGCGGGCTCGTCGGACGCCTCGGTCGACGCGCTCTCCGGCGACGAGTCGGCCTCGCTCGTCTCGGCCGGCGCGGCGGAAGACGACTCGGCCGGTGCGGGCTCGGCGGCGGAGGACGTCTCTGGCGTACTCGCCGTGGGTGGGGCTCCGCCAGTCTGCTCGTCGGAGGATGTCTCCTCCGACGCCGACGACGGGAGCGGCCCGCCGGCGGGTGTGGGGGTGGGCACCGCCGGTGGACCAGGTGGTGTGGGGCCTCCCACGTCGGGTGCGGGCGGACCGGCGGTCGGCTCGGTGTCGGACGGCTCGGTGCCGGTCGGCTCGGTGCCGGTCGGCTCGGTGCCGGACGGCTCGGTGTCGCTCCCGGCGGGGTCCGACGTGGGCAGGGAGCTGAGTGCGGAGGCCGCGTCATCGAGGATCTGCTGGATCCGCGCGAGCCGTTCGCCGACCTCCAGGAGGGCCGTCCGCATCGCGGGCGCATGGGGATACCGGCGAGCCGGATACTTGGCCAACGCGCGCAGGATCGGGATGTCGAGGAACGCCGGCACGTCCGGGTTGCTGGTCGACGGCGCTGGTGGGTTCGTCTTGGCGTGAGCGCGCACGAGCTCGGCGACGCTGTCCGCCTCGAACGGCGGCCGCCCGGTGAGGAGGTGGACGAGGAGGCACCCCACCGCGTAGACGTCGCTTCGGGAGTCGGCCTCGCCACGGGCTTGTTCGGGCGCCTGGTACGCCACCGCTGCGGTGACGTCGTCGCCCCGTCCGTCGGACGCGGCCAGGCGCGCCGACGCGGCGATGGCGGCGATACCGAAGTCGGTGACCTTGATGTGGCCGCCTCGGGTGACCATGACGTTCCACGGGGTGAGGGCGCGGTGGAGGACACCCTTGTTGTGGGCGTGTTCCAGCGCGTCGAGCACGTCGCACGCGACAGCCACGGCACGCAGCGGCGAGAAGGGGCCTTCCTTGGCGAGGACCTCCGTGAGCGAGACGCCGTCGACGTACTCGTGCACCACCCACGGCACGAGCTGGCCGTGCACCGTCGTCTGCCCGACGTCGTGGACGGCCACGATGCCGGGGTGCTCGAGGCTCGCAGCGGCCCACGCCTCCTGGACGAAGGAGACGACGTGCTGCTTGTCGGTGAGCAGTCGCGGGTGGAGGACACGCACGGCGACCCGGCGGCTCAGCCGCCGGTCGTGGGCGGCGTAGAGGACGGCGCTTCTGCCTGATCCGAGCCGCTCTCGCAGGACGTACCGGTCTCCGAGAACGACGACGTCGGAGTGGGGCGAGGAGCCAGGCCCGGGTACTTCGCGACGTAGCACCCGGCGTTTGTACCCGGTCAGATACGTCTTTAACAAGCAAATGGGATCTTCTCCACGCGAACCACCATCAATGTCACCGTGCATGTCACGGAGCGTGACCATGGTTTGGCGGGTTGTGCGGTGGCTCGCGCTCGTGTCACGCCGTCGAGGCCCGTCGGCGCCGCCCCGGCGTCCCAGTCGAGGGCCACAGTCGGGGGTCACGGTCGAGGGCAGCGGGGACCGACGCAAAGCCGAGTGGTCGTGGCACGGTCGCCCGTCGGGGTCCCGGACGCCTCGGGGTGGAGGGGCCCGCAAGGAGTGGTCGAGGGCTCCGTCGTCCCGCTCAGCCGGCGGAGATCGCGTCAAGGAAGCCTTGACAGCGGGAATCCCGTGGCCCCACGTCCGAGGCACCGCCACCGCGCCCACGGTCCTCGCCGCCAGGCCGTGGCGGCGAGCGACGGTCAGCTGAGGCCCACCTGGTCGAGCGGGATCTCGGCGTTGGCCAGCTTGGCGGGGTCGACCGGACGCCGTGACCGCACGAGGTCCTGGACGATGTCCATGCTTCCCCAGACGTTGACGTGCAGCCCGGCGAGCAACGTCTTGCCGTCGAGCCAGAAGGCCATGAGCTGCCCGGAGCTGAGGTCGCCACGGGTGACCACCTCGGGGGCGAGCTCCGGCGGGACGTAGCCGCTGTACTCCAGGCCGGCGTCGTACTGGTCGGAGAAGAAGAACGGAAGCACGTCGTGGATGACCTGCTGGCCCAGCATGGCGCGCGCGGCGACCGGCCCGCTGTCGTGGGCGTTCGCCCAGTGCTCCACACGAAGCCTGCGTCGGAGGAGCGGGTGCTGCCACCTGGCCACGTCGCCGGCGGCGAAGACGTCCGGGTCGGAGGTGCGCAGCGACTCGTCGCAGACGATCCCGTCGTCGACCTCCAGCCCGGCGGACTCGGCGAGCTCGGTCGCCGGCCGGACGCCGATCCCCACGACGACGACGTCGGCGGGAAGCTCCACGCCCGCGCTCGTGACCACGGACGCGACCGAACCTTCCCCGCGGAACGCGGTCACGCTCTCGCCGAACCGGAACGTCACCCCGTGCCTGACGTGGAGGTCGGCGAGGAGGCCACCGACCTGTGGCCCGAGGACGCCGTACAGCGGGGTCGGCTGCGCCTCCACGACAGTGACGTCGGCGCCGCGGGTCCGCGCTGCGGCCGCCACCTCGAGCCCGATCCACCCCGCGCCGACGACGACCACCTGTCGGGCCTCGCGGAGGCGGTCACGGAGCGCCGTCGCGTCCGCCATGGTGCGCAGGTAGTGGACACCGGCCAGGTTCCCGCCGGGAACCTCGAGACGCCGCACGGTCGAGCCGGTCGCCAGCAGCAGGCGGTCGTACCGCAACGTGGCGCCGTCGGCGAGGTGCACCTCGTGCGCGGACAGGTCGAGCCGCGTCGCCGCCACGCCGAGTCTCACGTCGATGTCGTGGTCGACGTACCACTGGTGCTCGTGGAGGACCGCCGTCTCCGGCTCAGCGTCGCCGGTGAGCACACCCTTGCTGAGCGGAGGTCGTTCATAGGGCAGGTGCGGCTCGGCGCCCACCAGCACGAGATGTCCGCTGAAGCCCTCGTCTCGCAGAGTCTCGGCAGCTCGCGCTCCGGCCATGCTGGCACCGACGATGACGAACCGCTCGTCCGTTCGCTGAGACATGCGTTCCTCCTCGAGGCCCTCCGGTGACCGGGGTGACCACGGCTCGCCTGGGGCGGCTGGTTCATCCGCGAGAGTCCGCGCCATCGGCCGCTCCTCCGTAACCTAACCCCGGATGACGCCGCCGGACGCCGTCCACGTGGGGCCACTCGTGGTGTCGCTTGCGAGACGCCGGCGTCGTGGCGAGTCGTGTCCATGTCTTCCCGGTGCTCGAGGTCTGTGCTCACGTCGGCCCAGCGCTTGCCTGGTGTCAACGTCTCATTGACATGGTTCCGCGTTCGCGTCGTCGCATCAGGTCCCGTCGAGTGTGTTGCTGGGCGGCGGTCGGGCCGACTTGTCGAGGGGCACCTCCCGCCGCGCGGCGGGGACGAGCGAGCAGGACGAGTGCAGGAGGACGCGCGCAAGAAGGACGAGCGCCGGGAGGACGGATGCAGGGAGAGGGCAGGGGGTGCGCAGCCGGGCGAAGGAGACAGGCGGCCCGGCATGACGGACGTCGACGACAGGACGCGGACAAGTCGGTCAGCGTCGGCTCGGACGCTGCTCAGCCACGAGTCCAGGGTTTTGTCCTGATCAAGATCGGGCAGAGGAAACGAGAGCGTTCAAGCCTGGACTTCGCGAGAACGAGGTGACCGCCGATGACAGCACCCATCGCAGTCGACGACATCGAGACCATCGACGGCGCCGGAAGAGTCCCGTCCCCCGAGGTCGTCGACGTCGACGTCCCAGGCCTGGAGCCGGGCCTCGGTGGCGAGGACGGCCCGGAGGGGGAGGTCAGTGGTCAGGAGCGGGCGCGTCGGCTCATCGTCGAGCACATCGGGCTCGCGCGACAACTCGCTCGGCGGTACGCGGGACGGGGCGAACCTTTGGAGGAGCTCGTTCAGGTCGCGATGGTGGGGCTGGTCCAGGCCGCCGCCCGGTTCGACCCGGAACGAGGGTCGCCCTTCTCCTCGTTCGCCGTTCCAACCATCCTCGGTGAGCTCCGCCGGCATTTCCGAGACCACTGCTGGTCTGTCCGCGTGCCTCGTCGTCTCCACGACGTGCACCTGGCCATGAACCGGGCGAGCGAGGTGCTCTCGGCCAGACTCAAGCGCGCTCCCACCATCCGCGAGCTCGCGGACGCGCTCGACGTCACCGAGGAGGAGATCCTCGAGTCGCAGGAGATCGGACGTGCGTACTCGGCCTTGTCGTTGGACTGCCCGGTGGGTGAGGAGGACTCGGCGACCCTGGGCGAGCTCGTCGGTGACGACGACGACACCTACGAGTACATCGAGAACCGCGAGGCGGTGCGGCGGATCCTTCCCCACGTTCCGCCTCGCGAGCGGCGCATCCTCTACCTGCGCTTCTACAAGGGGCGCACCCAGTCGCAGATCGCCGAGGAGTTCGGTATCTCCCAGATGCAGGTGTCCCGCCTGCTGTCGAAGACACTGCGCAACATTCGGTCGGCGATCCTGAGCGACGAGGCCGCTCCCATGACGTGGCCGAAGCCGAGGACCCGCCCGCGTGCTGGCCGCGCGCACCTGGAGGAGGCCAGCTAGCCGGAGCGGCGCTTGAGCCCTTGGGGCGTCCCTCGGTGGTCCCCACGAGGCGATGGCGAAGGTCCCGCAGGACCTCCCCTCGCGCCCCTGCACCACCGCCCGCGGATTGGGTCGGCTGATACCGAGGGCCACATCGGCGAGGAAATGGGAGACGACCATGACCGTGGCGCGGGACATCATGACCGCTGGCGCGCACTGCGTGGGTGAGCACGAGTCGCTGCAAGACGCCGCCCGACGCATGAAGGATCTCGACGTCGGAGCACTGCCGATCTGCGGTGACGACGACAAGCTGCATGGAATCCTCACCGACCGCGACATCGTCGTGAAATGTGTCGCGGAGGGGAAGGACCCTGCGAGCGTGACCGCTGGCGAGCTCGCGCAGGGTAAGCCCCACTACGTCGACGCGGGCGCCGACGTGCGCGAGGTGCTCACCATGATGGAGGAGCACAAGATCCGCCGGCTCCCGGTGATCGAGAACCGCCGGCTCGTCGGCATGATCAGCGAGGCCGACTTGGGCCGTCACCTCTCGGACGAGGAAGTCGGGCACTTCGTCGAGGCGATCTGTGGCAGCTCGTAGGTCGGTGGTTGCCGTCCGGGATGTGGTCCTGCTGTTGGCGAGGGTGGGGTTGGGCGTCGTCTTGCTCGCCCACGGCTGGCAGAAGTATCACGACCTGGGCATCGACCAGACGGCCGCGGGGTTCGCCCAGGTGGGCATCCCGCTGCCCACCCTTGCCGCGTCTGTCGTCACGTACCTTGAGCTGGTCGGCGGTGCGCTGCTCATCCTCGGGCTGTTGGTGCCCGTGGTCGGCGTCCTCGTGGCGCTCGAGATGGCCGGGGCGATCGCGTTCGTCCACGCGCCCTATGGCGTGTTCGTCACCGAGGGCGGATGGGAGCTCGCGCTGCTCACGGGCCTGCTCGCCCTGACGCTCGCCGCCTTCGGGTCCGGCCGCGTCGGTCTCGACGCCCTGCTGTTCCGGCGTCGACGGCGGCGCCAGGCGGAGCCGGTCGAGGGGCCCGAGTGACGCCGGTGGGCTAGCTGCCGAGGCGGAGCCGGGCTAGCGCGGCCGCGCCGACCGCGACGGCGTGCTCTCCGAGTGCGGCCGGAAGGATCGGGACGTTCGCCACACCCGGTAACAGGTGCGCGCGGAACGCCTCACGCACGACGGCGAGGTAGCTGTCACCGATGGCGGGTACGCCGCCACCGAGCACGACGACCTCCGGGTCGAGCAGGTTCACCACGCCGGCCAGGCTGGCGCCCAACGCCCTCGCGCCGTCGGCGATGACGCGCGCCGCCACGGAGTCGCCCTGGCGGGCTCGCGTGGCGATGGCGGGCAGCCGAAGTGCGTCACCGGTCGCGTCGGCATAGCGGCGCTCCATCGCCACGCCTGAGGCGATCGCCTCCACGTGACCTGTCGCCCCACATGGACACGGCAGGTCGTCGGCTCCCAACGCTGGCAGATGGCCGATCTCACCCGCGGTGTGGTGGGCACCGTGGCGCAGCTCGCCTGCCAGGACGAGGCCCGCGCCCACACCGGTGCCGACCGTGACCGCGACCACGTCCGCGTGACCAGCGGCCGCTCCAGCCACGAGCTCGCCGTAGGCGAAAGCGTTGACGTCGTTGTCGACGACCACGGGGGCGCGCAGCGCCGTCGTCAAGCGATCCGCGACGGGCGTGCCGGCCCAGTCGCGGAGAGCGTCGGTGGAGGAGACGATGGTTCCTCGGTTCGCGTCGACGACCCCCGCGCTTCCCACGCCGACGGCGGCGAGGGATCGTCCAGATGTCACCCGGCGGACCAGGTCGATCACCGTGGCGAGGATCGCGTCCGGCCCGTCGTTCGCCGGGGTCGGCGCGACGGCGTGGGCGTCGACCGTGCCGTTCGGCGCGACGACTGCGGCGACGGTCTTGGTTCCGCCTAGGTCGACACCCACCAGGCACCCGTCGGCCGACGATTCCATGGCTGGGAACTCCTCACCTCCCGCCGAGCCGGAGCCCGCGTCAACGCTCCAGGCTGAAGTCGACCTCGAACGTACGTCCCCACGGCAGCCGGACGCCGGTGAGCCGCCACTGAGCACCGCCGGGGAGCGCGCGCAGGTGGTCGCTGAGGCGGCGGTCGACCTCACGGCGGTAGGTCTCCGCTACGGCGGGATCGTCGAACGGCATGGACACGTGCGCCCGATAGACGTCGTGGGCGGCCAACTCGGTGCGTACGACCGCCTGGTAGGCGACGTCCTCGAGCAGCCGGTGCAGCAAGAGCCGCTGTTCGGCGAACTCGTCGTGGGTGTCCCGTTTCGTGGCGACGATCCGACTCACGAGCGCCGCCGCGACCGAGCCGATGGTGTTGCCGGCGGTGTTCCAGCCGCCGTAGGCGGCAAGCGCGCCGAGGACGCCGGCGCGCGCGAGCGCCTCCACGAGCGTGTCGTCGCCGCCGTTGGTGTAGCGAACGTCGGCCAGCCCGACCACGCGACCCCGCTCGAGCTCCCGCATGACAGCAGCGACCGTCGCCTCGACCGTCTCAGGCGCGGGTGTGGGACGTCGGCCACACCAGTCGCCGCGGTGTGGGTCGGGCGCGTGGAGGACGAGGACGGCGTCGGCCGTGTCGTCCGCGGTGTCCGCTTCGTCGAGGACGTCGGCTCCGGAAGCTCGAAGTTGGCGGCGCACCGTGACGCCGACCGGGACGTTCTCGTACGGCGCGACCCGTTCCTCGCCTCCTGGCTCCGGCACTCGCACTGCGATGCGAGGGGGCCGGTCGAGCGTGCCGACGAGCGTGCGCGCCACCAGGACCGAGCACACCTCGTCCGCGCCTGGGAAGGACTGGACGTGCTCGCCCAGCCCCAGCGCGTCGGCCCAGTGGTCCAGCCAGAGCTGCTCCAGGGACCCGGCCGAGCGCGGCGCCGTGTCGTCGGCTGTGACCAGGAGAGGCGACACCACGCCCGTGCTGGCCAAGCTCAGCGCGTAAAGGTCTGCCGCGTGGTTGCGGAGTCGCCGGGCGAGGAAGTCCCGTCGCACGTCCGCGGGCACTGCCGCCTCGAGGGCCGAACGGTCGTGCGGTTCGCCGAGGAACTGCTGATGCAGAGCGCCGCCCAGACGGTGCAGCTCGACGCCGTACTCGCTCCAATACGCGGGCTCTTCGGCCGCGCTGTAGGAGCGGGACGCCCGCATGACCGTCGTCACCGCGCTGATGGGCAGCTGGGGCCGAGCGGCGCGCACCTCGCCGACCGTGGCGAGACGTCGCACGACGTCGGTGAGCGAATCGGACGACGTTCGCGAGGCGATGAGGCCGCCGTAGCCGAGCATGTCGAGGGAGAGCACCAACGCGTCGACGTCGTGCGCTTGCTCGGTCAGCCAGCGGGCCAGCCCGTCGGCGTCCCCGGCCGCTCGCATCCTCGGCAGGAGCTCACGGGGTGGGGTGACGACCCGGGCGCCCGCGATGGCGGCGACCATTCCCGGCAGGGTCAGGTTGACGGGACGTTCGTCGAGGGGGAGCAGGCCGATTCGCACGAGGTTCTCTCCTCCTGGCGTGGTGGCGGGTCGGTGTGCGGCCTCAATCCGCTGGCGCGAGCCCTCGGCCAGGGAACCCGTCCGGGGACGCGAGCCCTCGGTCAGTCGAGGAGAAGCCAGCATCCGCGAGCGTGGCGACGTCTCGTCCGCTCGTCGCGGGGGCGACCGCTGCGAATCGCTCCGTCAGGAACTCTGGGGCCGTGATGGCCTTGCCGACGACCACCGCCCAGGCACCCGCGGCGAAGGCCTCCGCCACCTCGTCGGGATGGCTGACGAAGCCTTCGAGGACCGCCCGAATGCCGCGGGCCGAAAGCTCCCGGACCATCTCGATGTCGGGTGTGGTGCGAGGACGGGAGGTGGAGGTGTAGCCCGACAGCGTGGTGCCCACGAGGTCGGCACCGGCCTCCCAGGCAAGGACGCCCTCCGCGGTCGTGGAGACGTCGGCCATGACCGGAACGCCGAGCTCGGTGTGGACGCGTTCGCAGATCATGGCGAAGTCCTGAGGGTCGGGGCGGTAGTCGGGCGTCGCCTCCACGGCGACGAGGTGCGCGCCGGCGGCGACGAGGGCCTCACAGTGCTCGTAGGTGGGCGTGATGAAGGGCCGACCCGTCCCTTGGCGCACCTTGGCGATTCCGATGATCGGCAGTGACGTGGCGGCCGCGACGGCTCGCACGTTCGCGGTGCCCTCGATGCGCACCGCGACCGCACCACCCGCCTCCGCGCAGCGGGCGAGCGCGGCGATGCGGTCTGGTGCGGCGAGTGGATGCCCCGGGTCGGCCTGACAGGACACGACCAGGCCGCCGTGGAGGCGGTTGAGCACCTCGTCACCGACACGCACCGCCATGAAGCTCCTCCATCTCGTGTGTGGGTTCTGGACAGTACCAATCTGATTCTTTCCTTGTCTACGCGCCTGGTCTGGCTGGGATCGCACACGCTCCGATGTCCGATACCGGCGGCGGACGAGGACGAAAGCAGCAGATAGGCCTTGACATGGTCAAGGATTGGACAAGACCATTGGGGCCATTCTTTCGGCAGACCCAGCTTCCGGGAGGGCGTTGTGCGCCAGACCCGATCGATGGCCGTTCGGCTCTCAGCGGCGATAGCGGCGGGAGCGCTCACCCTCGCGGCATGCGGCGGTGGTGGTGAGGGCTCCGCCGAAGGCGACAAGACCACGATCACCTTCTCCTACCTGTGGACGGGCAAGGAGGGGGAGGCGATCGAGCGCCTGATCCAGGAGTTCAACGCCAGTCAGGACGAGATCGTCGTCAAGGGCGTCTCCAACCCCGACACCCAGGCGCAGCTGGCCGCGATGTCGAGCGCGAAGGGCACGTTCGACATCTCCGACAACTTCGGCAGCACGGTGGGGTCCTGGGCCGACAAGGGGATCATCGAGCCCCTCGACTCCTTCATCGAGAAGGACGGCTACGACCTGTCCGACTTCGTGCCGCAGGCGATGGAGCAGATGCGGTACGACGGCAAGATCTACGCCTTGCCCATCGCGATGCACAGCATCCAGCTGCTCTACAACAAGGACCTGCTCGCCGAGGCCGGGATCACCGAGCCACCCACCACGACGGACGAGTGGGCCGAGGCCATCAAGGCCACCACCGTCGTCGACGACGGCAAGATCGTCCAGATCGGCTGGGCGAACCCCGACCTCACCACCCTCGCCTTCGCCTTCGGCGGGCGCTGGTACGACGAGTCCGGCGAGCCCACCCCGACCGAGCCCGGCAACGTCGAGGCGGCCCAGTTCTACGTCGACACCGTGGCCAAACCCTACGGCGCGGAGAACGTGCAGCGGTTCACCTCCGGGTTCGGGGAATACGCCTCGCCGCAAAACCCCTTCTTTCAGGGCAAGGTCGCCATGGTGACCGACGGCGAGTGGATGTCGGCGTTCATCAAGCAGTACGCGCCCGACCTGAACTGGGGAGTCGCCCCGATCCCCCACCCGCCGGGACGGGACGACCTCGCCGGGACGACCCAGCTCAGCACCAGCACGCTGTTCATCCCGCGCAACTCCCAGAACAAGGAAGCCGCGTGGGAGTTCATGAAGTTCATGCTCAGCAAGGAGCCGATGCTGGAGTTCACCCACACGCTGGCCAACCTTCCGACCAGGACGTCGCTCCTCGACAGCGACCGCTACGACGACCTCCCGAACTTCGACGCCTGGCTGCAGGCGGCGAAGAGTGAGAACGCGAAAGTCCTGGCCAGCCTGCCGACCACCGCCGAGTACGTCGCGGACCTCGAGACGGCGTTCGACTCGATCACCCGGTTGAAGGCGACGCCGGAGCAGGCGCTCGCGGAGGTCGCGCGACAAGCGAAGAACTACGGCTGAGTCGAACGATGGCTGGGTCGAACGATGGCTGAGTCGACATCCCTCCGGCGCGCGACGGCCACGGCTCGTCGCGGGGCCGCCGCGCGCCGGGCTCGCCGCCGGACCCTGCTGGGGCTCGCGTTCGCGAGCCCGTGGATCGTCGGAGCGTTGGTGTTCACGCTCGGACCGATCGCCGCGTCGGCGTACTACAGCTTCACCGACTTCAACATCTTCCAGCCACCCACGTGGGTGGGGCTGGAGAACTACACGGCCTTGTTCGGCGACGACCGGTTCCGCACAGCTTTGTGGAACACCGCCTACCTCACGGTCCTCGGCGTGCCGCTCGGCCTCCTCCTCGGGCTGCTCACCGCGATGGCGCTGAACTTTCCGGTCCGCGGTCAGCCCATCTACCGCGCGGTGCTCTACCTTCCGGCGATCGTCCCGGTCGTCACCGCGACGTACGTGTGGCGGTGGTTGTTGAACGCCCAGTACGGCATGATCAACCGCCTCCTGGAGCTGCTCCACCTGCCACAGCCGGACTGGATCGGGGACCCGGCCTGGACGAAGCCGGCTGTCCTGCTCATCTCGTTCTGGGGGATCGGGACGACGACCATCATCTACCTCGCCGCCTTGAAGGAGGTGCCGGCTCACCTGTACGAGGCGGCGGAGGTCGACGGCGCGAACGCCTGGCAGCGGTTCCGGCACGTCACCTGGCCGCTCATCACGCCGGTCACGTTGTTCCAGCTGATCGTGGGCATCATCAACAGCCTGCAGGTCTTCACCCAGCCCTACCTGCTCGCGCAGCAACGTCTCAACCAGGCCTCGGGCGGTCCGGAGAACTCTCTGCTCACCTACAGCCTCTACCTGTTCCAGAACGCCTTCGTCCACCTGAAGATGGGCTACGCCGCGGCGATGGCCTGGATCTTGTTCCTCATCACCGTCGTCCTCACCGCGCTGGTGCTGGCCACGTCCAAGCGCTGGGTTCACTACGGATCGAGGTGAGCATGGTCGGTCTCGACACTCCCGTCACCCCGGCCCGCGCTCGCGCGGTCAGGTCCTACCGACGTGGCCCACGTCGTGGCAGCTCGCTCGTGTACCACCTGGTGCTGGTGGCGATCTGCGCGGCGTTCGCGCTGCCGTTCGTCATCATGCTCACCACGGCGCTGAAGACGCCGGACCAGATCTTCTCGACGCCGCCGCGCCTCCTTCCGACGGCACCGACGCTGGAGAACTTCGACATCGCCGTTGAGTCGATGCCGCTGGGCCGCTACCTCGTCAACACGGTCTTCCTCGTCGTCGCCAACGTCACCGGAACGCTGCTGTCGTGTCCGTTGGTGGCGTACTCGCTGACGAAGATCCCCTGGCGTGGGCGCAACCCGCTGCTGTTCGTGGTGCTGTCGACGATGATGCTCCCGCCCCAGGTCACCATGATCCCGGTCTACAAGCTGTGGAACGACCTGGGCGCGGTCGGGACCTTCTGGCCACTCGTCGTCCCGCCGTTCCTGGGAACCGCGTTCTTCATCTTCTTGCTGCGGCAGTTCTTCGCGGGTGTCCCCGACGAGCTGGTGGAGGCAGCGCGGATCGACGGGGCATCGGAGTTCCGCATCTACGCGCAGATCGTGCTGCCGCTGGCTCGGCCCGCGCTCGCCACGGTCGCGATCTTCCAGTTCATGTGGACCTGGACCGACTTCATGCTGCCGCTGCTGTACCTGCAGGACCCGGACAAGTACACCCTCTCCATCGGGCTGTACGCCTTCTTCGGTCAGCACGGTGTTGACTGGGGACCGCTCATGGCCGCGTGCTTGATGTTCACCCTGCCGGCCATCGCCATCTTCATGGTGGCGCAGAAGTACTTCGTCAGCGGTATCTCGGTGACCGGGCTGAAGTGAGCGTGCCTGGTGCTCGCGGTGGCGTTCTCGTCAGCAGTGGCGTCACGAGCGGCGACGCAGCCTGATCTCGAAGGCGTAGCGGTCGCCGCGATAGAGGGAGCGCGCCAGCTCCACCCGACGTCCCTGTTGGTCGCAGGTGACGCGTTCCACCAGCAGAGCGGGCGACAGGGGTGGGACGTCGAGCAGCTCGGCGTCACTCGGGTCCAGCACGGTCGCCGTGATCGACTGGTCCGCTTGGTCCATCCGGATGCGGTAGTGCGTGGTCAGCAGCTCGTAGAGGGAGCCGCTGAGGTCGTGCTCCAGCAAGGTGGGCGCGAACTTCTTGACGACGTGGACGTGCTCCAGGCACATGGGCTTGTTGTTGGCCAACCGCAGCCGCACGATCCGCAGGAGCGGCTCACCGGGGCTGATTCCCAGGCGCCAGGAGTGGTGCGCGCCAGCGGCGACCTCCGTGGCCTCCAGCAGCCGGGCCGAGGGCACCAACCCTCGTGCCAGCATGTCCTCGGTGAAGGAGCTGAGGCTGTCGCCTTTACGGATGGACTGGTCGGCGACGAACGTGCCGGCGCCTTGGATGCGGTAGACGCGGCCCTCCGCGGCCAGCTGCTCCAACGCGCGGCGGACGGTCAGGCGGCTGACCCCCAGCTCCTCGGACAGCTCCCGCTCGGTCGGGAGTCGCTGGTGCGGACCCAGCCGCTCTCGCATGGCCTCCAGCAGGTGTTCCCGCACCATCTCGTGCTTGCGCCGCACGGGAGCGTCCGACTCCAGGGAATCGGGTGCGGGGTTTGTGCTCATCTCGGAGTCCACCTGCCTCGGCGTCACCTCGGCGTGCCAGCGACAGCTGCCGGACGCCCGCCATTATGCCAGCGGCGTGGACACCTCACCGAAACAGCGTGTTCATCCACTTCGCCGGAATCGTCAAGCCACCACCAGCACGCCTACGCGGTCCAAGCCATCGACGGGCCGCGTCGACCTGAGGGAGGTTTGTCGTGAGCGCACCCACTGCCGCGGTCATCGGCGCGGGGGTCATCAGCGAGATCTGTCACGTGCCCGGATACGTCCGTGAGGGCTTCCGGGTGGTCGGGCTCTGCGACGTCGACCGCGTCAAGGCGGAGAAGCTCGCGGCGAAGTTCCCGGTTGAGCGCGTCTACACCGACTGGCGTCGGATGCTGGAGGCCGAGCGGCCGGACGTCGTCAGCGTCTGCACGCCGAACGCCCTGCACGAGGAGCAGGTGATCGGCGCCCTGGAGCACGGCGCCCACGTCTTGTGCGAGAAGCCGCTCGCCACGAGCGCCGAAGCCGCGGAGCGGATGTTCGCCGCGGCACGTCGGGCTGGGCGGCGGCTCATGGCCGCCCAGTCCCATCGCTTCACTCCCGAGGCGATGGCGGCGAAGCAGGTCGTCGACTCCGGTCGTCTCGGTCACGTCTACGACGCCGAGGCGATCGTCTGGTCCCGGCTCGGCCTGCCGGGTCGAGGGGTCTTCCACCGCCGCGCGCTGTCCGGTGGCGGCGTCCTGCTCGACAACGGCGTCCACGTCCTCGACCAGGCGCTGTGGCTCCTGGGCGGGCCGAAAGCGGCTCGGGTGACGGCCGTGACGGGCCGCTACTTCGGTCACCGACCCGAGATCGTGGAGGTGGCGCCGGGGGAGTGGGACCCAGGGGAGTTCGACGTCGAGGACTTCGGTGTCGCGTTCGTCCGCCTGGAGGGTGGCTGCTCGCTCACGCTCCGGGCCGCCTGGGCCGCCCACCTGGACGACGTCGCGCCGTTGCGAACCAAGCTGCTGGGCACCGACGCCGCGCTGACGACGGTTCCGTTCGTGGTCTCCGGGATCGCGAACGGCGCCGTCTACGAAGAGGTGCGTGACGACCTCCCACCGGACCGGCGGTTCGAGCTGGAGATGGCGCACTGGGCGGCCGTCGTACGGGGTGAGGTGGAACCTCTCGTTCGGGAGGAGGAGACGCTCACCGTCCTCCGCATCCTGGACGCCGCCTACCAGTCGGCGCGGGAGCAGCGTGAGGTCGCCGTCGGCTGAGACGTCGGTCGAGAGGACGCGTGGCGGCCGAGATCGCGCCGCGGCACGCGTCCGCGATGGTGTGTCCGGCGTCGCTCGGCGGCGAGAATGCCGGAATGGCGGTCGTCGACAACGCGATCTACGTGGAGGGACGTCGCATCGAGCCCGCGTCCCTCGACCAGACCTACGAGCTGCTACGCGAGCGCGGCGGTCTTGGGTGGATCGGGCTGTACGAGCCCGACGAGCAGGAGATCCAGTCTGTCGCGGCCGAGTTCCGGCTGCACGAGCTGGCGGTCGAGGACGCCGTCCACGCGCACCAGCGGCCCAAGCTCGAACGCTACGGCGACATGCTCTTCCTCGTCTTGCGCCCGGCGCGGTACCTCGAGTCGACCGAGGTCGTCCAGATCGGGGAGCTGCACATCTTCCTCGGCCCGCAGTTCGTCGTCACCATCCGGCACGGGCTCGCCCCGACGTTGGCTCCGGTGCGTCAGCGGCTCGAGGGCCAGCCCGATCTCCTGCGCATGGGTCCGGCGGCGGTGCTGTACGCGATCCTCGACAAGATCATCGACGACTACCAACCGGTGCTGGCGGGGCTGCGGGACGACATCGACGAGGTGGAGACCGAGGTCTTCGGCGGCGAGGCCACCGTGTCGCGTCGGATCTACCAGCTCTCCCGCGAGGTCATCGAGCTCGATCGGGCGTGCCGGCCGCTCCTGGGGATCCTCGACGTGCTGAACACCTGGTACGAGGAGTTGGACGTCGACGTCGAGCTGCGGCGACTCCTGCGTGACGTGCGTGACCACGCGATCCGGACCGCCGACCAGATCGACTCGTTCCGTCAGGTGCTCGAGAGCATGCTGCGCGTCAACGCCGCGCTCGTGGCCCAGCGTCAGAACGAGGAGATCAAGCGGCTGACGGAGGCGAGCTACCAGCAGAACGAGCATGTCAGGCGCATCTCGGGTTGGGCGGCGATCCTGTTCGCCCCCACCCTCGTCGGAACCGTCTACGGCATGAACTTCGTCTTCATGCCGGAGCTGGACTGGCGGTACGGCTACCCTTTCGCGCTTGTCCTCATGGTCGTCGTGGCCGTGGGGTTGTACGTCTTCTTCAAGGTGCGGGGCTGGTTGTGAGGTGCAGCGACGGGACGAAGGGGGCGAGGTGACCAGCAGAGTCCAACCCGTCGTCGTGCGCGACGTGGTCCTCGGCGAAGGACGTCCGAAGATCGTGGTGCCGCTGACCGGCAGGACCGTGGAGGAGCTGCGTGTCGAGGTCGCGGCACTGGCCGGTCACCCCGTGGACGTGGTGGAGTGGCGGGCCGACCACTTCGCCGAGTTGACCGACGTCTCGCGGGTGGTGTCGACGGCGCGCCTGCTCGCCGACGACCTCGCGGGGCGGCCTTTGCTGTTCACGTGTCGCACCACCGCCGAGGGTGGCCGGGCGTCGTTGGGGGACGAGCGGTACGGCCAGCTCATCCTCGCTGTCGTCGAGTCGGGCGCGGTCGACCTCGTCGACGTGGAGTACGAACGCGACCGAGCCGTGGTGGACGGGGTGCTGACGGCCGCGCGTGAGCGCGACGTTCCGGTGGTCGCCTCGTACCACGACTTCACGGGTACGCCGGGCCGTGACCAGATCGTCGATCGGCTGCGCGCGATGCAGGACCGTGGCGCGGACATCTGCAAGATCGCCGTCATGCCCCACGGCCCTGCTGACGTGCTGACGCTCCTGGAGGCCACTCGGATCGCGCACGAGCGGTACGTCGACCGGCCGCTCATCACGATGGCGATGGGGCCGCTGGGGGTGGTGTCGAGGATCGCCGGCCAGCTCGTGGGATCGGCTGCCACGTTCGGGACGGTGGGCAGAGCATCAGCTCCGGGCCAGGTTCCCGTCGACGCGCTCGACGCCGCCCTGCGCCTTTTGGACTACGAGACGAACGCCGGGAATGAGTGAGGGCCCCTGGAGAGTCCCAGGGGCCCTCGGGCGGTTGGCGCGGCTGGTGACCGCCTACTCCTGCTCGATGAAGAACTGCTCAGGACGCGCGGGCGCCGGAGTGAGGTAGAGGTACGCCTCGGGGATCGGCTCCGGGACGTTGTGGAAGTTGTTCGCCTTGATCCCGTAGTTCTCCGGCTGGAGCACGGTGCCGATCGCCCAGAACTGCTCCTTCGCGATCGCGAGGATCTCCCGGAATAGACGCGCCTGCTCGTCCCTGTCCGCGGTGAGCCTCAGCTCGTTGTACAGGTCCATCTGACGCTTCGCCGGCTCGGGAGGCTCCTGGCCTTCCTTGCCCTTGGTGCTGTACCAACGCGCCCAGGGCGTGGCGTAGTTGGACTCGTTGCTGTACGGGAAGTACCACCGCGGCTCGATGATCGCGTCCTGCAGTCCGCCGTCGCCCTGCCAGATGGCCACGTCGTGCTTGTTGGCTTCCTTGCGCTCGTAGAACAGCGTCCGGTCCTCGGCCTTGATCTCCGCGTCGACACCGACGGCCTTCCAGTGCTCGCGGATGAGCTCCATCCCGCTCACCCAGAAGTCCTTGACCGTTGGCGTCGGAATCTCCACCTGGAAGCGGAGACGCTTGCCGTCCGGGCGGAGCCGGTAACCCTCGCTGTCACGCTGGTCGAGGCCGATCTGGTCGAGCAGCTGGTTGGCCTTGTCGACGTCGTGCTCGGTGTACTGCTTGGCGAACTCCTCGTCGAAGAACTCCGACTCCCGTCGGGGCGCCAGCTGCCACGCTTCCCCCTGACGCTGGAAGACGACCGTGATCAGCTCGTCGCGGTTGATGGCGTGCGACATCGCGATCCGGAAGTTCTTGTTCTGGAAGATCTCCCGCAGGACCGGGTCTTCGTGCGTCAGGTTGAACGCGATGACCATCTCGTTCATGATCGCCGGGAGAAGCGTGAAGAAGTCGTAGTTGCCCTTCTCCCGGTTCCGCGCCAGCGTCGGCTTGTTGTGCAGCGAGTTGACGTGGCGCGCGTGCATGTTGATCTCCCCGTTGGAGATCTTCAGCAGGATCACCTGGTTGTCGTTCACCAGGTCGTAGGCGACTTGGTCGATGTAGGGAAGCTGGCGTCCGTCCGGGTCGACCTTCCAGTAGTAGGGGTTGCGCTTCGCGACGACGCGTTGGGTCTCGCTCAGGTGCTGGGTGAGCTTCCATCCCCACAGCGTCGGCAACTCGGGGTTGTCAAAGATCGCGCGCTTGGCGCCGAGCAGGTCGATCCAGCTGTCGTACTTCTGCTCCTTGGCGAGGTTCTCGACGTCGGGGTTGTACTTCTTGTGGAACTGCTGCAGGTAGTGCTTCGGCATGCAGGTGAGGTCGGTGCCGCTCGGCGTCGCCAGCAGCTGGAGGAAAAGACCGTGCGGCGCGCTGAAGGTGAAGCGCACGGTGTAGTCGTCGACCTTCTCGACGGTCGGGAGCTTGTCCTCGACGAGGAGCCAGCCGGGCGGGACCGGGAAGATCTCCTGGTTGAAGAGGACGTCCACGCACGCGAAGACGATGTCGTCAGCGGTGAACGGCTCGCCGTCGGACCACTTCATGCCCCGACGCAGGTGGAACGTGTAAACCCGGCCGTCGTCCTCGACGTCGAACGACCTCGCGACGTTCGGCACGATCTCCGACCAGTCCGGACTGAAGTGCACGAGCTGGTCGTAGCCAATCGTCCGGTGGATGACGGCGGTGTCGCTTGGCCCCACCATGACGGAGTTCCAGGTGCCGCCGTACACGCCCGCCCGTTCGACGGGTTCGACGACGAGTGGCTCCTCAGGAAGACGCTCCTCGAGCGGAGGAAGCTCTCCTGCCTTGACCTGGGCGGCGAGCGACGGCGCCTCTTTCGCGTTGGAGCGGTCGCCCTCCGACTCCCTTCTTGTATTGGCCGGATCGGTCTCAAGGAAGCTGCAACCCGCGATGGACCCCGCGATGGACATGGCGACGAGGCTTCCGCCGCCGGCGCGCAGCAAGTCCCGGCGCGTCCAATCCCGACCCATGGGCTCACTCCACTTCGTTCAGAGAGCGCTTTCCCGCTCAGTGGTGGTCATCGTACGGTCGGGGTAGTTCATGTCAACCCTGGGAAATGGTTGATAGCACGGGCGCGGACGGATCGGACTCCGGTGCGTGAGAAAGGTGGCCGAATCTGGCCGCGCTGACGGTCGCGAAAAGGTGGCGTCGTCAACCGGCCTTTGCGTGTGAACGGGTGCCCTGGCCTGTTCTCGCCACTAGGCCTCGCCCCAAAGCTGAATACCTATTAATCCGGTAGGATTTATCAATGCTTGCGGCCGGAGACGTCGACGGAGGAGACAGCCGATGACAGTGCCAGAGACCACCCGCGACGGCGCTTCCACAGCTCGCCCGGACACCCGGAACGGTAAGCCACGCGTCGTCGTCCTCTGCGGGAACCCGCGACCGCGATCCCGAACGCTCGCCGCCGCGGAGACGTTCGCCTCCGCGTTGGTCGCTCGGCTCCGGGGGGACACCACGCTCGACGGCTCGTCTCACGCGTGGGGGAACGACGCGGTCGCGGTCGTCGACGTGGCGAAGCTCGGTGGAGCGGTCATCGAGGGCTCTCCCGACGTGGACGCGGCGCTGGCGACCGTTCGCGACGCGCCCGTGCTCGTCGTCGCCACACCGGTCTACAAGGCCAGCTACACCGGTCTTCTCAAGGCGTTCCTCGACCGACTGGCCGGCGGTGCTCTCGCCGGCGTCGTCGCCATTCCCTTCACGGTCGCGGGCTCGCCGATCCATCGGCTCGTGGCGGACGTGCATCTACGGCCGCTCCTCGTCGAGCTGGGCGCGAGTGTCCCGACGCGGGCGTTCACCATCGAGGAACCGGACCTGGACAACCTCGCGTCGGTCATCGACCGATGGCTGGAGGACAACGTTCGCCTCGTGCGGGACCTGGTGTCGTCGTCGGTGCCGTTGAAGGGCTGAGGCCCGCTCCTGCCTTTTCGCCGCGTCGCGGTCTCGCGCTGCGCAGCGTCCTCACCGCACGTGGACGAACGCGGGCCACGCGGTACGCCAGGAGATCCTCCGCCCCTGACAGAGGGTGAGCGGGCTTCTCGATTGGCCTGGGACGTCGCCGGCGTCGACGTACCCGATCACGTCGCAGCGATCGAAGACACGGCGGAGGATCGACGGGTCGACACCGACCGCCAGCACGGTTCCGGACCGCTCGGGAGGTCGTTTCCGGGCGAGTTCGTTGTGGCCGCTGTAGACGGGCGGGAGGTCGAGCGACGGTCCGAAGCGGTCGAGTGCGCCGGCCTGGGCGAAGTCGTGGGCCAGGAGGATGGCGTCGCGCCTCTCGTCCGGCGCGAGCCGGCCGTAGGCGAGGGCCACCTCGGACGCGAACTGCCGCCAGCCGACACTGCCGCGCATGAGCGGGTTCAGCGCGGGCAGCGGCGTTCGTTGGACGAGGTCCACGGGCAGCAGCGGCAGTGCGACGACGGCGGAGATGGCGGCGTTGACGGTGAGCGCGGCCAGGAGGGCCCGAGCACCGCGCGGCGTCCGTGACCACGCGTCGAGCCGAACGCACCCGGCCGCCAGCATGGGGATGAGGGTGGCGGCCGCGTAGTCCATCCGCCCGTCGGCGACGAGCACGATCCCCACGACCGCGAGGTGGGCGATGCCGAGGCATCGGATCGACCGCCACGACGGGACGCGAAGAAGTCCGACGAGCCCTGCCCACCAGACCGGCACGAGCGGCAGGCCGACGAGCACGAGCTGCCCGGGCAGGACGAGCAGCCTGTTCGGGACCACGCTGTGCTCGACGAGCGCAGCGGCCATGCGAAGCTGGGGCCAGCCGTGGGAAGCCTGGTAGATCAGGCTCGGCAGACCGAGCAGGAGGGCGAGCGTAGCGCCCGCGGCCAGCCAGCGCCCATCGTGACGCGCGCTCGGCGCCCCCGGCGGTCGATCGCGTGGTGCTCCACCGGTCACCGGGCGCCTCGCCGGCGTCGACGTCAGCCAACTGGTCACGAGCCCCACACCGATGGCCGCGCCGAGGATGAGGATGAGGTGCTTGTTGACGAGGGCGAGCCCGAAGACGGCTCCGGTGACCAGCCACCACCGTGGGTCACGCAGGAGCGCGCGGGCGGCGAGGAGCCACACCGCGCACCACGCGACGAGGTCCGCGCTGGACGTGAGCAGGGTGTGGCCGACGAGCAGGGGAAACAGGCTCGACGCCGTCGCGGCGGCGGCGAGGAGCTGTGCGCGACCCGTGCCACCGAGCTCGGCCGCCGTCAACGCCGCGAGGATGACCGTGGCCGCCGTGCAGAGCGCCGCGGGGACCCGGAGCGCGGTGACCGTGTCGCCCAACAGCGACATCCCCACCTTCGCCAAGAACGGCGTGAAGGGCGGTTGGTCGACGTAACCCCAGCGAGGCTCGTCGGCGAGGAGGCGGAAGTAGAGCTCGTCTCGGTAGTAGCCGTACCACGGACTCACGAGCACCAGGACGACGGTCACCACGGCGGCAACCGCGAGGACCGGCGCCCAGGCCATGGGCCGCCGGCGGTGTGGCGACGAGAGGACGTGCGCGTCGAAAGGCCCGGTCGCTGAGGACGTCGGGTGAGGTCTGCTGCCCGTGTCGTCTCCTCGGACCATGACCGGGTTCTTCCCAGCCGCTTCGGCCTGCCTCCCGTCGTTCGCTTCCCGGGCCCGTCGCCGATCATCGTTCTCGTGGCGGATCGTGGCGGATCGCTAGGATCACCGCTTCGTGAGTACGCGCACGATCACCCCGTCACCCGTCTCCGGTGTCGCGAACAGTGTCGGACAGTTCGTCTTCGGCGTCGGCCTGTGGCTGCGCGGCTTCGTGATCTACGTGAGGAACCCGCGGCTCATGTTGCTCGGTCTGCTACCTGCGGCCGTGACCGGGGCGCTGTTCCTCGCCGCTCTGGTGGCCTTGGCAGTCGCGAGCCCTCAGCTGGCGGACGCGCTCACCCCGTTCGCCGATGAGTGGACGGGCTGGCTCCAGACCCTGGTTCGGGCGTCGGTGATCCTGGCGCTCCTGGGAATCACCGCACTCGTGGGAGTGCTGGTGTTCACCGGCGTCACACTGGCGATCGGCGAGCCCTTCTACGAGCGGATCTCGGAGTGGGTCGAGGACCGGTGCGGCGGTGTCGTGAACCCCGCCGAGGTCTCGTGGCTCCGATCGCTGCGGTGGAGCATCAGCGACTCGATCCGGACGGACGTCCTCTCAGCGGCTGTGGGAGTCCCGCTCTTCATCGCCGGGTTCCTGCCGGTGGTGGGACAGACCGTGGTGCCGGCTCTGGGCGCGGCGCTGGGGGGTTGGCTGCTGGCGCTGAAGCTGACTGCTGGACCGTTCGGGCGCCGGGGGCGCCGGCTGGCTGACCGGCGTCAGGCGCTTCGCGGGGTGCGGATGGCCACGCTCGGCTTCGGGGTGACCGCCTTCCTGGCGTTCCTGGTGCCGCTCGGTGCGATCCTCTTCACCCCGGCGGCGGTCGCTGGTGCCACCCTGCTCACCCGCCACGCGCTGGGTGAGCCCACCGACGAGCTGGGTGAGCCGGCCGACGAGGGGTGACGGCGCTGGCGCGGCGCCCTGCCGGTGCCCCGGGGGCCCGGTGCCTACCCGGACAGGTCGGTGAAGTCCGCGTGTCCTCGGTTCCCTTCGCACGCCCTGTCACTCGGTCGCGCCGGGCCCGCTCCAGCGCCTCCCTGCCGCGGAACCAGTGGGTCACGCCGAGGAGAACCAGCGCGACGACGAGCGCGATCAAGATCCATTCCATGGAGGACGTGTCGGGGCACCGTCGCTGGCTGACAGCTTTCCGACGAGAACCTTCGACGAGACCTTCGACGAGAACCGAACGGGCGTCCGCGCCGGCGGATGGCGGGCAGCTGTCGGCGATCCCGTAGGGTGCTCCCGGCCAGGAGCGTCGCCACCGGCCGGTGAGACACCTGAGCCGTCCCTCCCCGACCCGACACGTGAGGAACCGCTCGATGCGCAAGCTTGTGTACTTCATCGCCTCGACGTTGGACGGCTACATCGCCGGACCCGACGGCGCCGACCCCACCGGCCCGGGAGGCTTCTGGCCCATCCCCGAGGACTACTCGCGCTACCTGGTCGCGGAGTATCCGGAAACCCTGCCGGGAGCGGCCCGACACGCTCTCGGCATCACCGCCACGGGACGGCACTTCGACACGGTCCTCGAGGGACGGCGCTCCTACGAGGTCGGCCTGAAGGTCGGTGTCACGGACGCCTTCCCCCACCTGCGTCACCTGGTGTTCTCTCGTACCTTGGCCGACAGCCCGGACCCGGCCGTGGAGATCGTGTCCGGTGACCCCGTCGCCACGGTGCGCGAGCTCAAGCGGCAGGAGGGCAAGGATCTCTGGCTCATCGGCGGCGGTGAGCTGGCGGGCACCCTCTATCCGGAGATCGATCAGCTCATCCTCAAGCTCGCACCGCTGACCATCGGCGCCGGCGTCCCGCTGTTCGGCCGGAGCGCCGTGTTCGACCCCCGCACGTGGGAGCTCACCGACCACACCGTCTTCGACAGTGGCTCGGCGATCCTCACCTACACCCGTACGTCCGTCGATGCGGCGTGAGGGCGAAGGCGGCGGTCGGACGGCCGGGGAGGGGCACGTGAGCACGAACGCCCCGGAAACAGGTCCGAAGCGTTGAACCAGACCCGGATCGTTGGCCACCGACTGTGACCTGGTGCCCCCGGCAGGATTCGAACCTGCGACACGCGGTTTAGGAAACCGCTGCTCTATCCCCTGAGCTACGAGGGCGCGAGTCCTGAGGGTACCGGGCCGCGCGGGTCGCCCGGCGCCAGGGATCGGTCGCAGCGTGCCGCGTCGCCGTAGCGCGGCGCGCGAGCCCGGTCCTGAGGATGGTGCGGACGAGGTCACGCTCGCCGGTGAAGCGGGGACGACCTCGTGCCGGGCGGAGTCGCGAGCGGTGACCTGCCGTCTGACCCCGCCAGAACCTCCTCCACTGTCGGGACCGGGTGGGGAAGTGCCCAGGGATAGTGCGTCTGCAGGAAGGTGAGCAGCTTCTCCCGGATCTCGCACCGTAGGTCCCACGAACTGGGCGCGTCGTGAGCGGACGCGAGCACCCGCACCACCATCGTCAACGGCGTGGAGTCGACGACCTGGAGGACCCACTCCCGTCCATCCCACAACGGTGACGCCTCGATGATCCGTCTCGCCTCAGCTCGGAGCTCCGCCACGGGGGCGTTGTAGGCCAGGTGCAGGATGACCGAGCCCAGCACCCGAGCCTCGTTCCTGGTCCAGTTCTGGAACGGGGTCGTGGTGAAGTACGTCGTCGGCAGCACCAGGCGCCGTTCGTCCCACAACCGCAGGACGACGTGGGTGAGCGTGAGCTCCTCGATGCGACCCCACTCGTCCTGGACGACGACCACGTCGTCGTACCGGAGCTGGTCGGTGATCGCCAGCTGGAGACCGGCGAACACGTTGCCCAGGGTGGCATGCGCGGCGAAGCCGGCGACCGCGCCGAACACGCCTGCAGAGGCGAGGATCGAAGCGCCCAAGGTCCGGAGCTGGTCGAACGTCATGAGGATGGCGGCGAGGGCGACCAGCACGACGACAGCCGTGGTGAAGCGTCGCAAGACCGCCACTTGGGTCCGGATGCGGCGAACACGGCGGTTGTTGGCGACGTCGACGCGAAGCCACTGGAACGCCGCGTCCTCGGCGACGAACAGCACCTTCAGGACGAGCCAGGCCACCGAGATGAGCGTCGCGATCAACAGGATGTGGGGAATGACCTCCGCGGCGGCGCCCCGGAGACCGAACCACCGCGTGGTCCAGACGAACATCGCGACGACCACCAACGTGACGATCCAGGCGCGGTGGGACACCCGGGTGAGCCGACTGAGGAAGATGGACTGCCGGCGAATCGCGAGTCGCCGCAGGATGACGTGGACAAACCAGGCGAACGCGAACGCGGCGGCGACGACGATGACCTCGCCGAGGAGTCCGCGAATGACGGGGTTGTCGGGCATGGCGCGTCCCCCCTCCGCAGGCGACAACCCACGGCGTGCCGTCGGGAGGCGGTTCGGACGCCGCGTCCCAGACGCCGCAGCGCCGTCTTCGACGATATGACTGCCCGGGCGGGACCGCCCAGGTCACCAGCGGAAGGACGTCACTGTCGCCAGGGAGAGGTCGCGCGTCAAACTGGCCGACGAGGATAAGCCGGTTCAGTAGCCCCGTTCCAGGTCGATGAGGCCAAGCAGCTCCTCGCCATGCAGGTACCGGTTGACGTTCTCGGCGACTCGCTCCGCCAGACGCCGCATCATCAGCCGTTGGGGATTCGCCGAGTGGGGCGTGATCAAGGCTCGGGGTTGGGTCCACAGCGGGTGATCGTCGGGCAGCGGCTCAGGGTCGGTCACGTCCAACGCCGCGCCGCCGATCGTCCCCTTCTCCAGGGCCTCCACCAAGGCGTCGGTGTCCACGAGCGATCCGCGCGCGATGTTGACCAGCCAGGTGTGCGGCCGCATCAGCGCGAGCTCGCGAGCGCCGATCAGGTGATGAGTCTGTGGTGTGGCGGGCGCGCCAAGGACCACGATGTCGCTCGCCATGAGGACGCTGTCCAGCTCGTCCGGACGGGCTGTCCGACTCGCGCCCGGCACAGGAAAGCCGGAGCGGGTGACGGCGAGGACCCGGGCGCGGAAGGGCTTGAGCAGCCGGACGAGCGCCTGGCCGATCCCGCCGCAGCCGACGATCCCGACCGTGCTGTCGAAGAGCGCGCCGACGGTGGGCTGGCTCCAGCTCCGCTCCCGGGCCGCGGTGTGCAGCTGACGTACGCCGGCCAGCATGAGCGCCAGAGCGTGCTCGGCCACTGTCTCGGCGTAGCTGCCGGCCGCCGAGGTGTAGGTGGTGCCGGGGCGCAGCACCCCGGCGGCGAACCACCCCTCGACACCCGCCGAGGGCAGCTGAACCCAGCGAATGCCGTCGTGGTGGAGGGAGTCGTATTCCTGCGGTGAGCCGCCCCACCACACGATCGCCTCAGCGGCCTCGCTCGTCTCGCACACCTGCCCACCGGCGCCCTTGACGGCGTCGATCAGCTCGGGAGCCTGCTGCGGACCGACGTAGACCTTGAGCGTGCGTGCGCGACTCACCGCAACATTATCGGCCGAGACGTCGAGGCCTCGGCGCCGGAGTACGCCGGCGCTGTGGCCAACACCGCCCAGGTGGTGGGGTGAAAGACGTGGATCGGCCGGCCCGGGAAGGAGCCCCGGGAAGGAGCCCCGGGAGGAGCAAGGTCTCCCGGGCCGGCCGAGACGCGGCCGCTGCGCCGCGTGACTGTGTGACGAACAGCCCCGTCAGCTCTGGTCGCGGCGAGGCCGCAGCTTGGCGAACGCCACGCCCGCGCCGGCCAGGACGACCGCGAGGACGAGTCCAGCGCCCACGGGGACCACCGGGCTGCCGCTCGCCGCGGGCGCCAGCTCGGCGGACGCGATGGCGTCACGTTCCGCGGTGTCACCTTCCGCGGTCCGGCGCATGGCGGTGCTGTGCCCACCGGTCGCCCCCTTCGCCACGGATTCGTGGCGAGCCGCCGAGGGCTCGGCCCGCTCGTCGCTCGTCACCGCGGCCTCGTCCGAACCGTTCGCACCGGCGAACGTCCGCGGCCCGGCCTCGGGGAACTTTCGAGGCGGTGCCAGTCGGTTGGTGGCGCAGGTCACGGTCCCGAGCGCGAGGTCGAACAGGCCGGGGTAGGCCGTCTCGACGCCCAGAGCGGTCACCGTGATCTGCCCGGTGGCCTGGGCCCGGGCGTCGACCTGGATGGTCAGCAGCCGAACGTCGTCCAGCTTCTCGGTGGGCAGAGCCAGCAGGATCTGGTCGAGGACGACGCTCACCTCGCCGGGCAGATGGTTCTGCAGCGCGACGAGGAGCTGGTCCAGGCTCAGCGTCAGGCCCTCCGGGGGCAGGTCGGCGAGTGGAATCTGGTGGTCGCCCACGATCGCGACGACGCGAGCGTGCGCGATGTCGGTCGCGCCGTCGACCTTGGTCGGGGTGGCCAGGCAGCGTGCCGTGATCGCGCTGCCGACGACGGCGAGCTCCACGCTCGGGAGCTTCGGCAGGGCAAGCTCCGTGAGGTCTGGAAGCTCGAGATCGGGCAGGGTGCCGTCGTCACGTGGACGCTGGAGATCGGAGTCCTCGGACGTCGCGAATCGCGGCACAGGGATGTCGGGGATCTCCGCGACGGGAGCCTCCGGCGAGCCCGGCACCGGAACGGGAAGGTCGGGAAGCTCAGGACGCTCGCCACCCACGAGGGCCCCGAGACCGAGGTGATCGAGCGTGCCGAGCGAGATCCGTATCGTGCCCTCACCGGACGCCAGGCAGCCGCTGTCGGCGCCGACCCGGACGGTGCCGCCTCGGCTGACGACACCTGCGCAGGCGGCGGCGATCCCGGTCTCCGACGCGAAGGCGTGTTGCCCGAGGACACCCACCATCGCGAACGGCTGCTGACTGATCAACGGGAGCTCGGGGGTGGTCACCCCACGGACGATCTCGGTCGCGCCGTCGTGGACCGCGACGTACCCCTCGGCACCAGCGATCTCTCCACCTGCGGTGAGGTACAGCGAGTGGGCTGCCGCCCGGCTCGCCCAGGTCTCGTCGGTCACGTCGTTGGGGTCCGCCGCGACCGGCGACGCGGTGAGCGCCGTGATGACGACGGCACCGATCCCGGCGACGGCCGTGCGTCGGACCCACGATTCTGGACGACCTCTCGGGGCGGGGTCCCTGGTCTCCATGGACGCCAGCTCCATGGCCGCAGTCACATCCCTCCTTGGACGTGCGGAAACGCGTCGCCCCCCGAAAGGCGCTCCTGTGGCCTCGGCGTTACCCGCGTCGCCGGGCAGAACGAACCAGAGAACGGACGAGTTACGCCCTTAGGGCGAAGAGTGCGAAATGGGAGAAATCTAACCGTGGCCGAGGTCGTCGAGCGCGGCCATCTCGTCGGGTGCCAACGCGAAGTCGAGAACGTCGATGTTGGCGACGATGCGGTCACGGCGGGCCGACTTGGGGATGACCACGACGCGGTGCTGGATGTGCCAGCGCACGATGATCTGCGCCGGCGTCTTCCCGTGCTCCTCAGCGATCCGTCGGAGCACGGGATGGTCGAGTCGGGCGGCGCGGAACGGGCTGTAGCCCTCGACCACGACCCCGCGGCTCCGACAGCCGTCGAGCATGGCTCGGTCGAACTGGAACGGACTCCACTTGATCTGGTTGACGGCGGGTGTGGCGCCTGTGGCCTGGGTGAGCTCGTCGATCTGCGCCAGCGAGTAGTTGCTCACCCCGATGGCGCGGGCCAGCCCTCGCTCCCGCATCTCGATGAACGCCCGCCATGAGTCCACGCCGGCCGTGCCGCCGGGTGGCCAGTGGACGAGCCACAAGTCCACGTCGTCAGTTCCGAGCTTGGCGAGGCTCTCCTCCAGCGTGCGCCGCTCCCGACCGACATGGTCCGGCGGCATCTTCGTGGTGATGAAGACCTCCTCGCGCGGGACGCCGCTGTCTCGGAGGGCCGCGCCGACCTCGGCCTCGTTGCCGTACCCGGTCGCCGTGTCGATGTGTCGGTACCCGGCCTCGAGAGCCCAGCGCGTGGCTTCGTACGCCTCGCGACCGCGCAGCTGCCAGGTCCCGAAGCCGAGCAGGGGAATGCGTCCGCCGTCACCGAGCGGTACCACGAGGTCAGAGCGGAGGCCGATGCTCGTCATGGGACCGTCCTACCCGGGTCGACGAGCGATGCCAGCCCGTGAGGCGATTGCGCCGGATGCGCAGCAGGACGAACGGCGCTACGGCGGCACGTGAGGGCCGAACGGACCGGGCGAGACATGACCGCCGACCGGGAAATCGCCCGACGGGAAGGCCAGCCATGCGCGTGGGGTTGAAGGAAGCGTGCCCAACGCAACGACGAGAGTCCCGCTGTCCATCCTCGACCTGGCTTGGGTCGGCGAGGGTCAGACCAGTGCGCAAGCCCTCCAGGCGACCATCACGCTCGCGATCCGTGCCGAGGAGTGGGGGTACCACCGGTTCTGGGTCGCCGAACACCACAACATGCCAGGGGTGGCGTCCACGAGTCCGCCGGTCCTCATCGCCCACCTGCTCGCACGGACCTCCACCATTCGGGTCGGCTCCGGCGGCGTCATGCTGCCCAACCACCCGCCCCTTGTCGTCGCCGAGCAGTTCGCCATGCTGGAGGCGCTCGCACCAGGTCGAGTCGATCTCGGGATCGGCCGTGCGCCTGGAACGGATCCGGTGACGGCGGCCGCGCTCCGTCGCGGACACAACCATGCCGCCGAGGACTTCCCGCGTGACCTGGACGCCGTGCTCGCCATGCTCGGTGATCCGACGCGGCACGAGCCGAGGCCGGTCAAGCTGCGCGCCACGCCCGCCGCGACGTCGACGCCTCAGATCTGGCTGCTCGGCTCGAGCGGCTACAGTGCCCAGCTCGCCGGCATGCTGGGGCTGCCGTTCTCGTTCGCCCACCACTTCAGCGCGCACAACACCGTGGGCGCCCTCGAGCTGTACCGGAGTCACTTCCGGCCGTCCGCGGTGCTCGACCGGCCGTACACGATGGTGGCGCAGTCGGTCATCGTCGCCGACACCCAGGAGGAGGCGGAGAGACAGGCGCTGCCGGGTCGCCTGGTCCAGCTCTCGCTCCGGACCGGTCGTCCGAGGGCTCTCCCCACACCCGAGGAGGCGGCGAGGTACCCGTGGACCGACGCCGAACGGGAGCTGGTGGCCAGCTGGCCGAGCCGGCCGGCGATCGGGACGCCGGAGAAGGTCCGCGCCGAACTGATCGAGCTGGTCGAGTCCACGGGTGCTGACGAGCTCATGGTCACCACCCAGGTCCACGGCATCGAGGAACGCCTGTACAGCTACGAACTGCTGGCGAAGGCGTGGACGTAGGTCTTCGTCGGCGCAGGGTCCAGGCGTGGGCTCATTGCGGGGGCCCATGGCGGGGGCCCATGGCGGGTGCAGACGCACTGCGGGGCGTGGGGGACGGCCCTTCCAGCCACTGATCCCAGCCACATGTGGGACCACTCGAGCGCGCCGTGGGACGAGTGCGACCTCTGCCCCCGGGGCGGCCGTGCGGAAGGCACGCCCCACCTGGGCCGAACGTCGGCAGGGTCCGGCGTGCGGACGGTGGCGGGGGCAGGTCACGGTGCAGCTGGGTAGGGCGTGAGGTATGGCGACCGCCACGCGAACCGCGCACGCCCTGCTCGACCGCCACGGCCGAACTTACGCCGACGAGGCCGACATCCGGCTCAGGGACACGCCAGGCCCGCTCTACCAGCTGCTGGTCCTGGCGACGTTGCTGTCGGCTCGGATCAGCGCCGGCATCGCTGTCGCCGCCGCGCGCGAGCTGTTCCGCGCCGGGTATCGCTCGGCGGCCACGATGCGCGACGCCAGCTGGCAGGACCGCGTTGACACGCTGGGTCGGGGGCACTACCGCCGTTACGACGAACGCACCGCCACGATGCTCGGCAGAGCCGCGGAGGTGGTCCTCGAGCAGTGGAGGGGAGATCTGCGTCGTCTCCACGCCGAAGGGGGAGACGTCGACGGCGTGAGCAGGCTCCTCCAGAGCGTTCCCGGTATCGGCCCCACCGGTGCCGCGATCTTCTGCCGCGAGGTGCAAGGCGTCTGGCCAGATCTCGCTCCCTACGTCGACACTCGGGCCGCGCGTGGCGCTGAGCGGCTCGGCTTGCCCGCCTCACCCACCGCGCTGGCTCGGCTCGTGCCCACGGAGGACCTCCCTCGCCTCGTCGCGGGCTGCGTGCGCGCCTCGTTGTCCAAGGACGTCGTGGAGGACGTCCAAACTGGGGTGTGACCGGACCCTCAAGCCGGATACGAGCGAATCTCGGTGGCCTTGACCGCCGCCCACACACGCACGCCGGGCGTCAGTCCCAGCTCGGCGACCGCGCTTGGGGTGACGTCCGCCAGGAGCGCTGGATCGCCCTCGAGCCGGATTCGCACGAGGTCGCCGTGCCGTTCGACACTCGCCACCCCGACCTCCCAACAGTTGCGCGGGCTGCCGTCGGGTCGGGTTCGATAGAGCGCGACGGCGGTCGGCGGAAACGCGACGAACACCTCGCCCTCGCCGGCGTGGGCGAGCGTGATCTCGTGGCCGCCGGGCAGACGGACGCGTGTGCCGTCCGCCACTCCCCGGTACAGGTTGAGCCCGACCAGTCGGGCGACGTAGTCGGTGCGCGGCGTCCGCGCGACCTCGACCGGGGTGCCCTCCTGGGTGACGCGACCGTTCTCGAGGATGACGAGCCGGTCGGCGAGCACCATCGCGTCGAGCGGGTCGTGCGTGACCAGGAGGCAGCACCCGCCGTACGCGGACAGGTGGTGGCGCAAGTCCGCGCGGACGTTCACGCGAGTGGCGGCGTCGAGGGCGGCGAGCGGCTCGTCGAGGAGCAGCAGACGCGGGGCGACCGCGAGCGCTCGGGCGAGCGCCACGCGCTGGGCCTGGCCGCCGGAGAGCTGTCTCGGTCGAACGTCGGCCAGGTCGGCCAGACCCATGCGGCGCAGCAGGTCGAGGGCGTGGGCGCGAGCGGCCGCCTTGTCGATGCCGCGAGCGCGCAGCCCGAACGCCACGTTGTCGAGCGCGGAGAGGTGCGGGAAGAGCAGGTAGTCCTGGAACACCACGCCCAGCGCTCGCTGCTGAGGCGGGACGTGGACGCCGGCCGCGACGTCGTCGAGCGGAGCACCGTCGAGGTGGACCGAGCCGGCCGCGAGCGGCTCGAGACCCGCCAGGGCCCGCAGGGCGGTCGACTTTCCCGCTCCGTTCGGGCCGAGAAGCGCCACCACCTCACCGGGCTCGATGTCGAGGCGGACGTCGAGGGTGAACCGTGCCCGGGTGACGACGAGGTGCGCGCGCAGGCTCATGGTGCGAGCATCCAACGGTCTCGCAGGCCGACGAGGACGGCGACCGACACGGCGAGCAGCAGCAGGCTGAGCACGATCGCCGCGTCCGGGTTCGTCTCGAGCGCGATGTAGACGGCGAGCGGCATGGTCTGGGTCGTCCCTGGGAAGTTCCCCGCGAACGTGATCGTGGCTCCGAACTCGCCGATGGCTCGGGCCCAGGCCAGCACCGCCCCGGCGCCGACACTGGGGGCCACCATCGGGAACGTCACGCGGCGGAAGGTCGTCCAGGCCGAGGCGCCGAGCGTCGCCGCGGCCTCCTCGTAGCGGCGGTCCACGGCGCGCAGCGCTCCCTCGACGCTCAGCACCAGGAACGGCATCGCGACGAACGTCTCGGCGAGCACGACCGCGGATGTGGTGAACGGCAGGGAGATGCCGAACCACTGGTCCAGCCACTGACCCACCAGACCCCGGCGCCCCAACACGAGCAGCAGGGCGACGCCGCCGACGACCGGGGGGAGGACGAGGGGCACGGTGACCAAGGCTCGCACCAAAGCCTTGCCGGGGACGGCGGCGCGAGCGAGCAGCCAGGCGAGCGGCACTCCGACGACGAGAGACAGACCGGTGGCGAGCGTCGCACAGACGAGGGACAGCCGAAGCGCCGCCCACACGGCCGGTGCCCGCAGCTCGGCGAGGAAGCTCCCCCAGGGCGCGCGAAGGAGGAGGCCGACCAGGGGGACGACGAGGAACGCCAGGCCGAGGAGGGCTGGTGTGGCGAGCGCGAGCGGTGGGCGGGTGACGCGACCGTGTGCCACGGTGAACCGGGTCATGGCACCTCGAAGCAGGCCTCGGTGAGTCGCTGTCGGCCGGCGGCGGAGTGGACGTGGTCGACGAACGCGCGCGCCGCGGTCGGGTTGGGCGCGTCGGCGAGCACGGCGATGGGGTAGTCGTGCACTGGGCTCGTGGCCTCGGGGAGGTCCAGCCCTCGGACGGCGTCGCCGGCCGCGCACACGTCCGTGAGGTAGACGAGTCCGGCGTCCACCTCGCCGGTGCGGACCAATGTCAGGACGGCCTTGACGTCAGGCCCGTAGGTGTCGGGTCGGGGGATGACGCCTGCCCGCCGGAACGCCTCCGCCGCCGCTCTGCCACACGGCACCTGCGGGGCACAGACCGCGAGCCGCAGCTCCGGTCGAGCGAAGTGCGCGAGACCGGCGACCCGCCCCGGGTTGTCGGGTGGGACGGCGATCTGCAGTCGGTTGGTGGCGAAGATCGTGGGCTGCTGGGCGAGCCTCGTCCCACCGTCGGCCTCCGCCACCCGTCGCATCGTCGCGAGGTCGGCCGTGGCCAGGACGTCGGCGGGGGCCCCGTTGATCACCTGCGTGGCGAGGGCGGAGCTGCCGCCGAAGCTGAGGCGAACCGTGGTGCCCGGGTGGGATCGCTCGAAGTCCCGGGCGATCTTGTCGAACGCCTCGGTGAGGGACGCGGCCGCCAGGACGGTGACCGTCCCGTTCGGTCGTGCTGTGCTGCCGTCCGCACGGTTCGACGGTGCGTCCGCGGGACTGGCGGATCCGCAGCCCGCGAGGACGAGCGTCACCGCTACCAACAGGAGCGGACGCCAACGAGAAGGCCGCCGCGTGGTGGGAAGACGGGGGCGCACGCCGCCGATCGTACGGCGTGGCTCCGGTCTCCGGCACCGTCGAGCCAGGGTCACCCGCTCTCGACCCGGCCGCCGCGACGCCGGTGAGGCCTCAGCGCACCTCGATGCCGTTCGGCGGCAGGTGATCGCCGACGAGCGCGAGGGTCTGGATGGCCGCCAGCGCGTACTGCGCCGTCGCGTTGGTCGACACCCAGGTCGCCTCGTCCAACGGGTTGAGCGCGTCCGGGCCCTCGACCCGCTGGGTCTCCCAGACGATGTCGGGACCGTAGCCGGCGTCACCGCGGTAGAACTCCTCCCACGCGCGGCGGGCGAGGGCCGGGTCGCCGGTCTTCGCCGCCGCGTAGGCGGTGAGCCGGCAGTGGGCTTGGCGCAGGTTCAGGTTGCCAAGGGACTGGCCGAGCTCGGCGATCTGCTCCTCCGCGGGCGCGTTGTAGAGCCGGCAGTACTGCAGCCACGCTCGTTCGAACGCCGGGTCGTCGACGAGCTGGATGAGCTCGCTGCAGATCTCCACCTTGCCGAACACGGCGGACAGGTGGGAGACGCCGATCTTGTCGCCGGGCGACACGTATCGTCCGGTGTCGATGTCGTAGAGGACGTCGTCGGTGAAGTGCCCGTACCGCAGGCGCCCGATGCTCTCCATCCCGTTGAGCAACTTGGTCTTGGCGATCGGGTCGCCGTTGCGCTCCCACTCGGTGAGCCACGCCGCGGCCAGCGACCCCCAGTCGGTTCCCAGGCCGATGGCCAGGGCGTGCGGATCGGGCTCGTACGGTTCGGTGCGGATCTTGCGGATCGGATCCAGCGTCAGGAACGTCTCGTCAGCGTCGATCAGCTCGTGCAGCAGATCGCCGGTCCGCTCGTCGGCGGTCAGGAAGTAGTAGAACCGCCGGTACGCCGCCGTACTGACCCGGACCTGCTTCGCGCTGTCCGCCCAGTGTTGGACGCCGTGCCGGGTGCCGAGCTTGGCGAACCGACCGAGGTGGTAGACGTCCACCTCCCCGGTGTGGCGCGTCATCGCCTCGGCCATCCGGAAGATGTCGGCGCGGCCGGTGCGCAGGTAGCTGTACCACAGCCACAGGTCGGGGGAGAGCTCGGAGTTGTCCCAGGCGTAGCCGCCCACGTCGTACCGCCAGCAGTGACGATCGGGGTCGTAGGCGTGCATGACGTCCCCGAAGTTCCAGAAGCCGTACCAGCGGTGCTGCTCGATCTGCTTCTGGTAGTAGTCGATGAGGAAGTCCAGGCGGTCCTCGATCTCGGCCTTGGCGGGAGTCGATCGGTCCGGCAGGCTCCAGTCGCCGAAGACCTCGGCGCCGCGCAGGTGGGCGGGCGGCGCGGCGAGGAGCGGCGGGACGGCCGCGGCGGCGGCGAGATCCGCCAGGCGCTCGGTGGAGGGTGTCGCGTCGAGCGCCCAGAAGGTCAGCTCGGTCGTGCGGGCGATGCCGACCGGCGTCCCGAACTCGGGCTCGTAGTCCTCGTAGGTGATCTCCAGGCCTTCGAGCTGCTCGGCGTACGTGTCCTGCCCCATCCCGTCGTGGTAGAAGCGCAGGTCCATGGGCGGCGCTTCCGGGGCCCACAGCCACACCGTCGCCTCGGCTTCGTCGCTGGCGGCGTGCCGGATGTCGAGCTGCGTGGGGTACAGCTGCCAGAAGTGCCGCATCCCGAAGGCCAGACCACCGCTGACGCCTCCGACGTAGCCGAAGCCGAGCGCTCGTCGCCCCCCACCGACGTCGATCCAGCCGTGGCCGGCCTTGGTGCGCTTGCGAATGTGGAAGCCGTCGGCGGTGAGCTGGCTGAGCGTGTAGTCGCCCCAGGCGGGGATGTACTGCACCCGGCTGCTCACCCGGGTGTCCCACTCGCTCATGGGCGGGGTCGGCTGGCCGGCGACCTGGGCGGCGCGAACCGCCGCGCCTGGGTCGCGACGCAGGCCGGTGAGACCCTTGACCGCCTCGGCCAGCATGCCCACGCGCTTGCCTGGCGGCTGCTCGCCGGCGAGCCGGATGTGTCGGTCGTGGAGCGCGTCGCGCATCGGCACTGTGAAGCGCACCCCGAGACCGCGGATGAACCGGTCCTCGGGCTCGGTGTCGACGATGAACGTGTGCATCATTCGCACGCTCTCCGCGCCGGCGTAGAAGTACAGCCGGACCGTGAACGGCAGCCACGCCGCACCGTTCGGCCCGCGGTGCTTCCCCTCGATCCGCACGACGGCGCGGACCGGCCCGGCCTGTTCGACCTCGACGCGCTCGTTCACACCGACGTACCGTCGCCGACGCTCGGTGCCCTCGTCCCCGTCCACCACGCTGTCCTGAGCAACGCACACCAGTTGGCCCGCCCGGGCGATCTCACGTCCGTCCCGGGTGAGCGAATGGACGAGGGTGGAGCCCCTCTTCATCACCCGACAGACGATCACCCCGGTGTCCACCTCGACGTAGCCACGGGTGTCGCGGACGGTGACCTTCGTCGAGGACTCCGTCGGGGTGCCCGGGCTCAGGACGTAGGACTTCGCGGCTGGCAGGGTCGCCCCGATGGCGTGGGCGCTCCACTTCAAGGACCCATCCGGCCAGTAGCCGATCGGCCACGTCTGGATGGGCACGTCGACGCCGGTGTCCGTCCGCAGCGTGAACTGCTGGTCCGCGGGGAAGGCGCCGCGGGGCCAAGGCACTCCCCACGTCGTCCCGCTCAGCTCAGGCGGTGGGTCGCCCTCCAGCCAGTGCAGGGTGGTGCTCTGGCCGCGCGCGTCGGTTCGGTGCACGCCCGCGGGCGTCGACGCGCGGGCCTGGGTGGCAGCTCCGAGGTGAGCGGAGGCACCCACCATGACGGCCTGCTTGAGGAAGCCCCGTCGGGAGTACCTGGGCACGGCGAACCTCCAAGGCGTCGAGTGAGCGGAGCGTCGCGTTCGGTAAGCGCTTTCTCGGATGCTAGGGGCGTGGATCTTCCCGTCAAGGCGAACGCATTGACCGGAGGCGGCACTCGCGGCGAGCTCGGGCCGCCTGGTCAGCCGGGGCGGGCCGCGAGCCGGTGTGCGGACGAGACGGCCACCGAGGTGGTGCGCATGGACGGCGCCGGGCAGGATCGGGGTGTGCAGGACGGAACGCAGCGCTCACCCGACCGGCCCACGAGGGACCCCGAGCACGAGCGCTGGACAGGCGCGGCAAGCCGGCCGAGCCCGCGCGACGCTCACGGATCCGCGACGTCGCCGCGGTGGCGCGTCCAGCGGCTCGGGTCGTTGTTGCCGAGCCACACTACCGAGGACCGACTCGAGGCCTGGGGTGACTGGTCGGGCGACGACGACGAGCGTCTGCTCAGGGAGGTGCCGCCGCACCACGGGACGTGAGCGGTTCAGACGGGACCGGCGGCGGGGCCGGGTCAGGACCGGCCGCGTACCACGGCCGAGAGCCGTGCGGTGACCGCCGCTCGCGCGAGGTCGGCCGCGACGTCGGCGGGGACGGCGAGGACGACCAGGTCGCCGGGGCTCTGGGCCACGGTCGTCTCGACCGCGCTGAGATCGGCAGAGGTCTCCGCCGCGCGCCCGGTGGCGCCCGTCCGGTCCGTGCTCGGCAGGGCGATGACCGGTGCGGCGCGAGCCACGAGCTCGACTCTGGCTGGCGCTGGGTTCGTGGCGGCTGGGTCGGTCGTGGCTGGGTCAGTCGTGGCTGGGTCGGTGGGCACGGCCAAGACGTCGATCCGATCACCGACCTGGACCGCGGCCAGGTCACCGGGGTCGGCCAGCCGGACCGTCGCGGCGACCAACTCCTGACCGTTGGCATAGGCGTCGAGCAAGCTGGGACCGAGCACCCGGACGTCGGTGAGGGGTTCACCCGCGCGGACGGGCGTTGCCAGCACGCGAGCGGCGCGGGGGTCACCAGGACGCAGCGCGCCGGCCGGCACGGTGTCCGTCGGCAGCGCCACCACGCGGAGGTCGGAGGGCTCGAGACGTTTCCCGCCAGGTAGGTCGCGCGCCGCCACCAGCACCTCGGTCGTGCTTGCCGGCTCGGGTTCGAGTCCGTGCAGTGCCAATGCCACGCCCGCTGCCGCGAGTGCGGCGGCGACGAGACGGCGGTGCCAGGAGACCGCTCTGGCGACACGTCGCAGAGCACCACGACCAGCCGTCACGACCGCTCACCCGGGCAGCTCGAAGGGCAGGGACAGGCCGTCGAGCGCGAACGCGCACGGGCAGTCTCGCTCGACCGGGAGCTCGGCCACGACGAGGCGGAGCAGATCCCTGAGTCGGCTGACGTGCTCGCGGAAGACCGCGAAGACCTCCTCCTGTGACACGCCCTCGCCCTCGGCGAGACCGGCGTCGAGGTCGGTGACGAGAGCGATCGCGGTGTAGCACAGGCCGAGCTCCCGGGCCAGCACGGCCTCGGGATGCCCCGTCATGTTCACGACGGTCCAGCCGAGGTCGGCGTACCACCGCGACTCCGCGCGGGTGGAGAAGCGCGGTCCTTCGACGACGACCATCGTCCCGCCGTCCTGGGCCGGCCAGCCCGACCGGGCGGCCACCTCGACGACGGTTCGGCGTCCGCGAGGGCAGTAGGGATCGGCGAAGCTGACGTGGACCGCGGCGTCGTCGTAGAAGGTCTGCGGGCGTCCCGAGGTGCGATCGACGAGCTGGTCGGGGACGACGAGGCTGCCGGGCTTGAGCTCGGGACGCAGCGAGCCGACGGCACAGGGGGCGAGGACCTGCCGCACGCCGCAGGACCGCAGCGCCCAGAGGTTGGCGCGGTAGTTGATGCGGTGCGGCGGGAAGCGGTGGTCACGCCCGTGCCGGGGGACGAACGCGACGTGCCGACCGTTGACGACGCCCATCGTGAGCGGATCGGATGGCTCGCCGAACGGCGTGGTCACCGAGACCTCGGTGGCGTCGTCGAAGAACGCGTAGAAGCCGGAGCCGCCGATGATCCCGATCTCCGCGCGGGGAGGGCTCGGTGAGGAGGCTGGGGGCGCAGTCATGCGCCACAGCGTAGAGAACGAGCGCGCCGTCAACGGCGTCGTCCACAGGGAGACGCCGCTCGAGGATCTGTGGACGACGGCTCGATGGCCTGCCGCATACGCGCCACCTGGGCGGCGCGGGCCGCCCAGGGCGTGGCTCGATCGCGGTGCCCGCCGGCCGACTCAGGCCGCGGACGAGGACGACGAGCTCGAGCTGTCCGAGCTGCTGGAGCTGTCGGACGACGAGCTCGACGAGGAGCTGCTCTTCTTTCCGTTGCTGTCCGAGCGGCTGTCGGTGCGGTAGAACCCCGAGCCCTTGAAGACCACACCGACGGGACTGAAGACCTTACGCAGCTGTCCCTGGCAGCTGGGGCACTCGCGAAGCGGCTCGTCGGTGAACTTCTGGACGACTTCGAGCCTCTCGTCGCATTCGACACAGGCGTACTGGTATGTCGGCACTGCCCCTCCATGTCGTAGACGCCGCCACGAAGGCGGGCACACGCGCGCTCAGATTAGCACTCTTCTAGTGTGACTGCTAAGGGCTCAGCCGTCGTAGCTGTCGTACGCCCGCAGGTCCCGGTCCGTGGCGAACCACAGCGCCTCGGGGAGCTGGAACGTCGCGAAGATGTAGTTGCCCATCGGCAGCCAGTAGTGGTAGTCCTCCGGCGTCGCACCCTGGAACACCAGGACCATCTGCCAGGTGTCGACGTAGAGGATCCACACCCGACGCTTCCGGGTCGTCCCGCCGTCGTCGAAGGTGTAGATCCGCTCGATCTTGACGAGGTTGCTGAGCACGTCGTCCTTGGCCTTCTCTACCTGGTAGTTGGCGAGCTGGGCCAGGCCGGCCTCGACGCCCTCACGCAGGACGTCGAGATCCTCGGCGACGACGTGCTCGTCGAGCTTGCTCACCCAGGCGGCGAAGTAGGTGTCCGGCGGTTCCTCGGGAGCGAACATGACTCCCTCGCGGTCGCCGTCCAGGTCGTACTGGTGCCAGTCCCAGGGGTAGCGGAAGGTGAACCGGCCGAGCGGGTCCTGGTACGTGCTGACACCGGTGAACCGGGGGCGGCCCTCGCGCGCCGTCTTCGTCACTGTGTCGCCTCCTGTGTCGTGGGCGTGGAGAGGACCGGCGGAGCTGGAACCTCCGTCAACGGCGTCGCACCCTTGAGCTGGAGCTGGTCGGCGAAGTGGCACGCGGCCAGGTGGTTCCCGCCAACGTCCCGCAGCTGCGGAGTCTCCTTCTTGCAGATCTCCTGGGCGTAGGGGCAGCGGGGGTGGAAGTAGCACCCCGATGGCGGGTTGGCCGGGCTCGGCACCTCGCCGGACAAGACAGTCGGCCGTACCCGGTTTCGCGGGTCCGGCTTGGGCAGCGCGGACAGCAACGCCTCGGTGTACGGCATCTTCGGGTTGTAGAAGAGCTCGTCGGTCGACGCGACCTCGACCACACGACCGACGTACATCACCGCGACGCGGTCGGCGATGTGCTCGACGACGCTGAGGTCGTGGGAGATGAACAGGTACGTCAGGTCGAACCGCTCCTGCAAATCCTCGAGCAGGTTGAGGACCTGCGCCTGGACGGAGACGTCGAGCGCGGAGACCGGCTCGTCGCACACGATCAGCTTCGGGTTCAGCGCCAAGGCGCGAGCGATACCGATCCGCTGGCGCTGGCCACCGCTGAACGCGTGCGGGTAGCGGCTGGCGTGCTCCGGACGCAGACCCACCACCGTGAGCAGCTCGGCCACCCGGTCCTTCAGCGCGCGCCCGCTCAGGGTGTTATTGATGATCATCGGCTCGGCGATGATCCGGCCCACGGTCATCCGGGAGTCCAGTGAGGAGAAGGGGTCCTGGAAGATGATCTGCATCTCCGGCCGGATCCGCCGCAGGGTCTTCGAGTCGGCCTTCTCGACGTTGACCGGACCCAGCTCGCTGTGGTGGAAGATGACCTCCCCCTCGGTCGGCTCCTCCAGCCGCAGGATCGTCCGGCCGGTGGTGCTCTTGCCGCACCCACTCTCGCCCACGATGGCGAACGTCTCCCCGCGCTTGATGGTCAGGTCGACACCGTCGACGGCCCGGACGTGGCCCACGACACGCCTGAGGAATCCCTGCTTGATCGGGAAGTACTTCTTCAGTCCTTTGACCTCGAGCAGAGTGTCGTTCACGATCGATTCCTCCTAGTTGCCCGCGGGGGAGTCGGTGCCGGAGGGCGCGGCGGTGGACGGTTGGGCGTTCGGCGCGGTGCTAGACGCGGCGTCCGCGGGTGTGCTGCCGGGGTAGAGGTGGCAGCGCACCGTGTGGGCGGTGTCGCCGGGGACCGGGGTCTCCAACGGCAGCACCTTGTCGCAGAGGCCCGGCATCGCACTCGGGCAACGCGGATGGAAGGGGCAGCCGGGCACCCGGGAGTAGGGGTCGGGGACGGACCCCTTGATCACCTCGAGCTTCTGTCCACGGTTGACGCCGAGCCGAGGGATCGAGCGCAGCAAGGAGACGGTGTACGGGTGCTTCGGGTTGTAGAAGAGGTCCTCGACGTTCGCCCGCTCGACGACCCGGCCGAGGTACATGACCACCACCTCGTCGCACAGCTGGGCGACCACGCCCATGCTGTGGGTGATGAACATGATGGACATCCCGAAGTCGGCCTGGAGCTCCCGCATGAGCTCCAGGATCTGGGCCTCGGTCGTCACGTCGAGCGCCGTCGTCGGCTCATCGGCGATGAGCAGGGTCGGCGTACACGACAACGCCATCGCGATCATCGCGCGCTGGCGCATACCACCGCTGAGCTGGTGCGGGTAGCTGCGGGCGATCCGCTCGGGGTTCGGCATGCCGACCCGACGCAGGATCTCCACCGCTCGCCGGTGCGCCTCGTCGCGGTCGGAGGTCTGGTGGAGCAGGATCGCTTCCTCGATCTGGTTCCCGACGGTGTAGACCGGGTTGAGCGACGTCATCGGCTCCTGGAAGATCATCGAGATCTCCTGGCCGCGGATCGCTCGGATCTCCGGGCTGTTCGGGTCCATCGCCGTCAGGTCGACGATGCCGCCGTCCAAGGAGTGCTCCTGGCCGCCTTTCCGTTGGCCTTTCTCGGAACGGCGCGTGCCACCGGGCTCGTCCCGCAAGTGGCGCTGCGGCCGGAAGTAGATGTTGCCGCTGACGATGCGTCCGGGCCGCTCGATGATCCGCAGAATCGCCCGGGCGGTCACGCTCTTGCCGCACCCGCTCTCGCCCACGATGCCGAGCACCTTGCCCCGTGGGACGTCGAAGCTCACGCCGTTCAGCGCGCGAACCAGGCCCACCTGGGTGGGGAACTCCACGTGGAGGTCGCGAACGCTCACGACCGTGTCGCTCGGCATCTCGACGTCGGTGGTGGTGCTGACCGTTGCCTCAGTCATTGTCCGGACCCTGCCCTCTTCGCTGGTTGGTCGCTTGCTCACGGGACCGTCGCGGATCAGCCGTACGGGTCCACCGCGTCCCGAACGCCGTCACCGAGGAGCTGGTAGCAGGTGACGGCGATGATGACCGCGAGCGCGGGGATGAGCATCCAGGGGTACTGGGTGACCACCTGGACCTTCTGGGCGTCCTGCAGCAGGACACCCCAGCTCACCGCTGGTGGCAGCATGCCGATGCCGAGGAACGACAGCGAGGTCTCGGCGATGATCGTGCCGGGGATGGCCAGCATGGTGACGACCACCAGGTGGCTCACGGAGTTGGGCACCATGTGCGTCAGGATGATCCGCGTGTGGCCGCTGCCGGCCGCGCGAGCCGCCGCGACGTAGTCGGCGGAGGCGTACGACATGACCTTGCCGCGGACCTGCCGGGCCAGACCGGCCCAGGCCACGAGCGACAGGATCAAGGTGATCAGGAAGTACCGCTTGGTGACCGACATGTCTCGGGGCAGCACCGCGGCCATCGTCGCCCACAGCGGCAGGGTCGGGACCGAGAGGATGATCTCGATCAGCCGCTGGATGATGTTGTCGACCATCCCACCGAAGTAGCCGGAGATGGTGCCGATGATCGCGGCGAGGATGGTGCCGATCGCGACACCGAACAGACCGATCGTGAGCGACACCCGGGACCCGATGAGTGTCCGGGCGAAGACGTCACGGCCATCGAGGTCGGCACCCCACAGGTAGAGCTTGGCCGGCTCCTCGACCGTCATCAGGTGTCGGTCCGTGGTGAACAGGCCGAGGAACTTGTACTCCCACCCCTTGCCGAACCACTGGATCTTGTGGGTGGTGTTGCAGTCGACGACGTAGACGAACTCGAAGTTCTCCTCGTTGAGCTCCTGCCGCTGTCCGCAGATCGCGAGCCCGCCGTCCCAGGTGAGCCGCGACGGGGCGGTGTTCTTGTTGTCGGAGTCGACCTGGTTGGGGTCGTTCGGGGCGAGGAACGGCGCGAACAGCGCGATCACGTACATGACCAGGAGGATGAGGCCACCGGCGACCGCGAGCTTGCTCTGCTTGAAGCGCCGCCACATCAGCCGCCACTGCGAGACCTCGCCGACATCGCTCGAACGCTCGGTGGGCTGGGCGGTGGGGTCGTGGGTGGGTTCCTGAACGATTGCCATCAGTGGCTCCCTCTCATTCCGCCGAACGGGCCCGCGGGTCGACCCAGGCCAGCGCGATGTCGGCAAGCAGGTTGCCGATGACCAACAGGATGGACAGGAGCATCAGGACGCTCACCGCGAGGTACATATCCTGGTTGATCAGAGCGTCCAGGAACAACGGCCCGATCGTCGGCAGGTTGAGCACGATGCCGACGATCGCCTCGCCGGAGATGATGACCGGGAGCGTCGTACCCGCGGCCATGATCAGCGGGTGGACGGCGTTCCGCACCGCGTGCTTCCAGATGACCCGGCGCTCGAGAACCCCCTTCGCGCGCGCGGTCTGGATGTACTGCTGGTTGAGGACGTCGAGCAGGTTGGCTCGCATGACACGGGTGAGCCAGGCGGTGCTGCTCGCGGAGATGACGACGAGCGGGATCCACAGGTGCTTGAGGAGGTCGACGAACTTCGCGAAGCTCCACGGCTTCTCCTCGAAGTCAACCGAGAAGAGCCCGCCGACGTCCATCCCGAGGAACCGCGCCGCGAAGACGAGCACGATCAGAGCGAGCAGGAACTCGGGGATGGCGACACCGATGAACTGGAAGAGCGTGATGACGTAGTCGAGCGGCGAATATCGGTGGGTCGCTGAGTAGACACCGATGGGTATCGCGATGAGCCAGGCGAGGATGAGCGAGGTGCCGGCGAGCAGGACGGTGTAGCCCATCCGGCCCCAGATCAGCTCGGACACCTCGGTCCGGTGGGTGAACGACTGCCCGAAGTCGCCCACGATGAAGCCGCTAGCCCACTTGCCGTACTTCACCAGGACGGGATCGTTCATGCCGTAGCGCTCTTCGAGCGCCTTGATCTGGTCCTCGGACACGTTGTTGCCGATGCTGCGCAGCCGCTGGATCTCGGCCGTCAGCGCGTCGCCGGGAGGCGCCTCGATGAGGATGAAGCTGACGATCGAGATGACGAAGAGCGTCACCACCATGTAGAGGCAGCGCCGGACAATGAAGGCAACCATCGCGGGTGTCTCCCCCAGTCAGTTGGCTCGTGGTCTGACAGGTGCTCGTCGGGGGCGCGGTAGGGGGCCGCTCCGAGGGGCGGCCCCCTAGTCGCACCACGGCGCGCCTACGGCTGGTGCTGCTCCGGGTTCTCCCAGTAGTAGGTCTCCGGGTCGTAGACCGCGGGCGTCGGGTGGATCCACGGGTTGGCGAAGCCACCCTGCGCGAGGTTCTCCCGGCGCGGGACGTTGCGCAGATCCTTCTTCGCGAGGATGACGCGTGGCGTGTTGGCCACGGTGCCCATGAAGAACGGACCGTGCTCGATGTGGATCTTGATCATGTCCCAGACCAAGCGGTGCCGGGTCATCTCGTCCGGCTCGACCCGGGTCTGGTCGTAGAGCTTCCACAGCTGCTCGATCGGCCCGCCGGGCTCGGGCTCCATCCGCGGCGGAGTCCGCTTGTACGGGTCGACATCGAGCTCGGTCTTCTCCTCGGGGGTGCCGCGGACGTTGTACCACTGACCCTCGAGCGGCGCCCACCGCTCGGACTCGATCGGCACCAGCCACTGCGGGTAGACCAGGTGGTTCGGGCCGTCGCCGACCTCCCACGCCGTGGTGGAGGTGAGCCGACCGGCCTTCCACTGGTCACTCCAGCCCTCCGGCGCGACGGGGTTGAGTCGGGCGTCGATACCGATCGCCTTCCAGTGCTGGGCGAGGAGCTGGTTCTTCTGGATGTGCTCCTGGGCGGTGTTGGCTGGGTAGTCCAGCGTGATCCGCAGCTTGGAGCCGTCGGGGAACTCCCGGAGCCCGTCGCCGTCCTTGTCGACGACCCCGAGCTCGTCGAGCATCTTCTTGGCCGTCTCGGGGTCGTACTTGACCGCCGAGTCGCGCCACTCCTGGTAGATCCGCTTGCCCTCGTCGTTGATGACGTACTCGATGGCCTTCGGGCTCAGCGTCCCGGTCGTGGGCTCACCGGTGGTGAAGTAGACGGACTTCTGGATCTCCGCGCGGTTGACGGCGAGCGAGAGCGCCTTGCGGAACTTGGGCTCACGGATGAGCTTGCGGAACTTCTCGTCGGGGTGGTCGTAGTTGAAGAAGAACATCGACCCCGTACCCGAGCCGCCGTCCCAGAGGATGACCTCCAGGTTGGACGTCGACTCCGTCCGCTTCATGGTGGAGATGTCGGCGACGTCCGTGGAGTAGAAGGGGCCGTGGACGTAGTCCAGCTTGCCCTGCTGTATCTGCAGCTTGCCGACTTCCTTGTCGGCCACGATCGACATGGTCAGCTGGTCGATGTAGGGCAGCTGGTCGCCGTTCGGCATCACGGCGTAGTAGTACGGGTTGCGCTCCCAGACGATGGAGCGGCCCTCAGTGTGGGACTTCAGCTTCCACCCGTTCATCGTGGGGCACTCGGGGTTGCGCGAGAAGTCGACCTTCTGCTCGAACAACCCGCCGGCCTCGGCCCAGTTCTTAGGAACGTTCGGGTTGTACTTGGGGTGGAACTGCTTGGCGTAGTGGGCCGGCGCCATCCACTTGGGGCCGTTGCCGACCGTGCCCTTGACCCACATGGCCAGGCGGTCGGCGGTGAGCGGCGCGGGCGCGTCGAACTTCATGACGAGCGTGTAGTCGTCGGGAGCCTCGAGCGTGGCGACCGTGCCCTTGCCGGACTTGCACTCATCTGGCGGGGTGTCGGTGTGCTCCTCGTTGAGGACCATGTCCTCCCACCAGAACATGATGTCCGCGGTGGTCCACGGGTGGCCGTCCGACCACTTCAGACCCTTGCGGAAGTGGAGGGTCCACTCGGTGGCGTCCTCGTTGGACTCCCAGCTCTCGACCAGGCCGGGCCCGATGTCCAGTCCGTCGTTGAGCCAGCGGAGCAGGGAGTGCCCGTACATGTACTCCTTGTTCGACGCGGCGATGGCGCCACCGCTGGCCTTGTCGCTGATCATCAGCAGCTGGCCGCCGTACTTGCCCGGCTTCACCCAACGGTGCGGGATCACGTACGGGTTCTCCGGGAGCCGCTCCTCGACCGGCGGCAGCTCGCCCTTCTCGACGAGCTCCTTCAGCATCGGCGCTTCCTGGAAGGACGCCGGCTTGGGCAAGGGCTTGGTCTCGGATCCCTTCTGGGACGGGTCGCTGGTGGCCTTGCCGTTGTCGCCACCCTGCCCGGAGGAACCCGTCTGGTTGTTTGCGTTACTCGAGCAGGCGCCCAGCATGACGGCGCCCGCGGCGGCGGCGGAAGTGTAGAGGAACGTACGACGGTCAAGCGTCGCCTTCTCAGTCATCAGGGTGTGCCCTTTCGTCCAAGGGGCCACGAGCCCGCGTGCTCCCAGTCCCCTGGAGGCGCGGGCTCCACGTGGATCGACCACCAAAGCGGCCCCACCGCGGGGCGCCGTCGCGGACACCCCGGCCGCTTCGGTGTGCGCTGGTTATCGGTGTGCGCAGGTTGGTGGAAGAGGGTCGTGGGCTGTCGGTCATGACCGCCGGGGTCCCGGCTCGGAGGCAACCATGGCCTGCCGCGAGCGGGACGCCTGGTGTCGTGACGTGGGTCATGCACAGCTCACGAAGATCGGCGAGGCGGGCGCGGGGCGACGAGCCGGGGACGGGCAAGAAAGGGTGCCGCGGCCTGAGGAGGTACTCCCGCTGCGGTCCCATTCCGTTGCGCGTGCTGGCTCCGTCATTGCGTCGCGACCGTCTCGTTACCTCTTCCGGACACGGTGTAGGCACGGCCCGGGGAGACTCCAGGGCCGCTCAATTTTCGGGCATGTTAAGGCCAGGCGGCCTGCGTTCCAAGAGGGGGACATCGAGTTGTCATCTTCTCTCGGCTCGTCGCTACCTCAGGTAATCGGGCTATGACGGAAGGCGACCGTTTTCGGCGGTGTGTTATGCCGGTCTGGGAGCGATCTCAGAGAGTTGGGCGTACACGCCCTCACCTGGTGTCAGGTCGTCGCTGCGGAGCGAGAAGAGTGGCGCCAGGTCGGCTCTCGCGGTGCCTGGCCTGGCGAATTCGCCGCGCTGAGAGCTGTGGCAGAGGACCTGACAAGAGGAGTGACCGGATCCGGCTGGCCGATTCCGGTCAGCCGGATCGTGGTCGTCCGGCCGGACGAGGGGCGGCGGCGAGACCCTCGCCGCGTCCTGGGTCGGCCGCTCCCGGGCCAGCGGGAGCCCTCCCGTAGGAATCGCCTCTCGCGTTTAGAGGTCTGTGTACTCGAGCTCGTTCTGTCGATTCTGTCGCGCTCACCTCCGGTATTTTCGAGGGATTGTTTCCTCGTGTTCTAGCTGAATTTCATCGCCGGATCTCGGAAAGCAATTCGTGATACCACAATCGTTCTGGAGAGAATGTCTTCGAAATGACACAGGTGAGGCGACGTGTGATTCGCTGGGGGGGTGTTCGGGCGCACGGTCGCCGAGTCACGCGGCACTCGTGGAGTGGTCCACAAGGTGGGGCCTCGTCGCCTCCGATGTCTCCTCTGGTGATCTGGTGACCGACAGCGGTCGGTAGCCACTAGGCTGCGGAAGGTGTATCGACGAGTCCTGGTGCGGCTGGCGATGGCGGTCGCGATTCTCGTGGCCATCGCCCTCGTGGGCGGGGCGACGGGTGTCGTGGTCGGAGTACGCCGGTCGCTCCCCGACTACGACGGTGAGGCCAGCCTGTCGGGTCTGACCGCGAAGGTCCAGATCCACCGTGACGCCCACGGCATCCCCCAGGTCTACGCGGACACCCCGGAGGACCTGTTCCGGGCCCAGGGCTACGTCCACGCCCAGGACCGCTTCTACGAGATGGATTTCCGCCGACACCTCACCGCCGGTCGGCTCGCCGAGTGGTTCGGTGAGGAGCTGGTGGAGACCGACGCGTTGGTCCGCACTCTCGGCTGGCGACGGACAGCCGCCCGGGAGCTCTCGACGCTCTCCCCCCAAGTTCGGGGCTACCTCCAGGCCTACGCCGAGGGCGTCAACGCCTACCTCGCCGAGCACAGTGGTTCGCGCCTGTCCGTGGAGTACACCTTCGGCGCTCTGGGACCTCCGGAGCGCCCAGAGCCGTGGACGCCGGTCGACTCCCTGGCGTGGCTGAAGGCCATGGCGTGGGACCTGCGGTCAAACCTGGACGACGAGATCGATCGGGCGCTCACCGCCGCACGCCTCCCCGAGGAGCGGGTGGCCGAGCTCTATCCGGAGTACCCGTACGACCGGCACCCGCCCATCGTCGCTGTCCCACCGAGCACCGCCGCCACCATCGCCCGGCGGCCACCGCTACCAGCAGGCACCGAGGACGCGCTCCGTCGCCTTCGCGCTCTCCTCGATGCCAGTGCGCTGCCCGACAGCGCCGGCGTCGGTGCGGGTCTGGGGTCGAACTCGTGGGTCGTGTCGGGGGCGCTCACCGTGAGTGGAAAGCCGCTGCTGGCCAACGACCCACATCTGGCTCCAGGTATGCCGGGGATCTGGTACCAGATCGGGTTGCACTGCCGGCGGCTCTCGGACGCCTGCCGCTACGACGTCGCGGGGTTCGGCTTCGCGGGTCTGCCGGGCGTCGTGATCGGCCACAACGACCGCATCGCCTGGGGTTTCACCAACCTCGGCCCGGACGTCATGGACCTCTACGTCGAGCGACTCGACAACGACACCTATCTCTACGACGAGGGTCGCCGTCCGCTGACGGTCCGACAGGAGACCATCCGGGTTCGGGACGCCCAGCCGGTGCGCATCCGCGTGCGGTCCACGCACCACGGGCCGCTGCTCTCCGACGTCCACGAGGAAGTACGGCGGGCGGTCGCCCGCACCGACATCGCCCAGCGGGCCCGGGCCGGGGGATACGAGGTGGGTGTGGCGCTGCGGTGGACCGCGCTCGAGCCCGGGACCACCGCCGAGGCCATCTTCCGCTTGAACACCGCGCGGGACTGGGACGACTTCCGTGCCGCGGCGGCGCTGTTCGACGTCCCAGCGCAGAACATGGTGTACGCCGACGTCGAGGGCAACATCGGGTACCAGGCGCCGGGGCGGATCCCGATCCGGCGAGGCGGGACCGGGCAGTGGCCGGTGCCGGGATGGTCGAGCCGCTTCGAGTGGGAGGGATGGGTGCCGTTCGAGCACCTTCCCCACCTGCTCAATCCGAAGGAGGGCTTCATCGTGACGGCGAACAATGCCGTCGCCACGCCGTCCTACCCGTATCGGCTCGCCGACTTCTGGGACTACGGCTACCGAGCCGACCGCATCAGCAAGCTGGTCCGGGACCGGGTCCGGCGAGGTCAGCTGGACGTCGAGGCGATGCGGGAGATCCAGCTCGACACCTACGACGCCAACGCCGCCTTCCTGGTCCCATACCTCCGCAGGATTCGCGTGGACGAGTTCACCGCTGAGGGGCAGGCCCTGCTCGATGGCTGGGCGTTCACGCAGGAGGTCGAGTCTCCGGCGGCGGCGTTCTTCAACGCCGTCTGGCGAAACCTCCTCGTGCTCACGTTCCACGACGACCTGCCGGCGGGGGTGCGGCCCAATGGCGGCGACCGTTGGTACGAGGTCGTCCGTCGACTGGTCGCCGACCCTGACAACCCATGGTGGGACGACCGGCGCACCAAGGACGTGAAGGAGGACCGCGACACGATCCTGCGCCAAGCCATGGTGGAGGCCCGCAAAGAGCTCACCCGGATCATGGCTCGGAACCCTGAGCGATGGAGCTGGGGACGGATGCACCAGCTGACGCTGGTCAACCCCTCCTTCGGCAACAGCGGCTTCCCGCCGTTGGAGCGGCTGTTCAACCGCGGTCCGTTCGAGATGCCGGGCGGGTCGGAGGCTGTGCTCTCCACCGGATGGCACGCCGAGCGGGGATACGCGGTGACCTCGGTCCCCTCCATGCGCATGGTGGTGGACCTCGGCGACTTCGACCGGTCGGGATGGGTCAACCTCACGGGTGTCTCCGGCCATCCCTCGTCGAGGCACTACACCGACCAACTCGAGGCGTGGTTGGGCGGTCGGCTCCTGCCTTGGGCGTTCTCCCAGGCGGCGGTTCAGCGGGCGGCCCACCACGTTCTGGTCCTCAACCCGTAAGGAGCGAAGAGGACGTCGGTGAGCGAGGGCGATAACGTCGGGTAGGGGACGCCGGGTAGGTGACGCCGGCTAGGGGACGTCGGCTAGGGGAGCGCGTCGTTCGGTGTCGCCGGGAAGCGGAGCAGGCCGGACGGCAGGGCCGCGGCGCGGACCCGCTGGTCGGTGTGCTCACTCGGCACGGGGCCCTCGAGAAGCTCGCCGTCGTGCAGGAGCACGCACGTGAAGGCCTCGGGCGCGACGCGGGGGAGGACCCGGTCGTAGCTGCCACCACCGCGACCGAGCCGCATGCCGGTGCGGTCGACGGCGAGGCCGGGCAGGAGGACGGCGTCCGCGGTCGCCACGGCCTGCGGTCCCAGGCGGGGTCCGGTCGGCTCGAGCAACCCGAAGTGCGCGCGGGCGAGCGCCTCGGGACCTGTGTAGACGCCCCAGTCGAGGTCGCGGTCCGGGCGCAGCACCGGCAAGAGAACGCGCACACCGCGGCGGTGCAGCGCGTCCAAGATCGGCCCGGTTCCCGGTTCGGTGCCGACTCCGACATACGCGGCCACGACCGCGGCACGACTGACTTCGGGCACGCTGAGCAACACGTCACGAAGCGCGACCGCCGCGGCCTGAAGGTCCGCGGGTCGAAGCCTGCCCCGCGCGAGGAGGATCTTTCGCCGGAGTCGCTCCTTCTCCGCGCGGACGTTGTACGGCATGAAGCGCCCACCCCGCATGGTCCGTTATCATCCCTCAACCTTCGCGCGGTCGAAGCCGATCTCCACAAACCCGTGCGCCGGTCGGACACGTTGCACGGGAATTTCCAGCGCTGAGCACGCAAAGTGATCGTTTCTGCGGATCTCCCCTACCCACCGTAGGCGCTGGCCAGGAATGGCGGTGTGAGCCGTGCCGGGCGGTCTCACCCACTAGGGTGCGAGCCATGGCCCAGAATGGTTCAGCGCAGCGCACTGTCACCAAGGCCGTCATCCCCGCGGCTGGGCGGGGCACACGGTTCCTCCCCGCGACGAAGGCGACACCGAAGGAGATGCTCCCCGTCGTCGACAAGCCGGCGATCGAGTACGTCGTCGAGGAGGCAGTCGCCGCCGGGATCGACGACATCCTCATGATCACCGGTCGGGGGAAGCGGGCGCTGGAGGACCACTTCGACCGGGCATACGAGCTCGAGCACGAGCTACGTCAGAAGGGCGACATGGACAAGCTCGCCGAGGTGCAGAGGTCCAGTCAGCTCGCTGACGTCCACTACGTCCGGCAGGGCGATCCGAAAGGGCTCGGTCACGCCGTGCTGTGCGCGGAGAAGCACGTCGGGCGGCAGCCGTTCGCGGTCCTGCTCGGAGACGACCTCATCGACGAACGCGACCCGCTGCTGCCCACCATGATCGAGGTGCAGAAGCGCAAGGGCGGGAGCGTCGTGGCGCTCATCGAGGTCGATCCGTCCCAGGTCTACCTCTACGGCTGCGCCGCGGTCGAGCCGACGGATGAGGAGGGCGTGGTCCGGGTCACGGACCTGGTCGAGAAGCCCGACGTCGAGGACGCCCCCAGCAATCTGGCGATCATCGGCCGCTACGTGCTCACGCCGGAGGTGTTCGACATCCTTCGGGAGACGCCACCTGGGCGAGGGGGCGAGATCCAGCTCACCGACGCGCTCCGCACGCTCGCGCGTCGACCGGAGAGCGACGGTGGTCCGGTCCACGGTGTCCTGTTCCGTGGTCGGCGGTACGACACCGGCGACAAGGCCGACTACCTCCGCGCGATCGTGCGGTTGGCCTGCGACCGTGAGGACCTCGGGCCCTCCTTCCTCGCGTGGCTCAAGGACTTCGTCGCCGAGCGGTCCGGCGACCCGGCGAATGGGGCGGATCGCGCGTGAGGACCGTCGACGAGCACCTCGCGACCGTGCTCGCGGGGATCCGTGAGCTGCCGCCGATCGAGCAGCGTCTCCTCGACGCCCACGGATGCACGCTCTGCGAGGACGTCGTCGCGAACCTCGACCTGCCGGCGTTCGACAACGCCGCGATGGACGGCTACGCGGTCCACCGGGCCGACGTGATCGGCGCGCGACCGAACCGTCCCGTGGTCCTCCCCGTCGTGGGCGACGTGCCGGCCGAGGAAGGACCGGTCCAGGTCCTCCCGGCCGGCCTGGCCATGCGCATCATGACCGGCGCTCCGATTCCGTCTGGCGCCGACACGGTGATCCCGGTGGAGTGGACCGACGGTGGGATCGCCAAGGTCGCGATCCAGCGCGAGCCCGGCCCCAACACCTTCATCCGGCGACGTGGGGAGGACGTCCGCGCCGGCGAGCCCATCGCCTGGGCGGGCACCCGCCTCGACGCGCGGAAGGTGGCGGTGCTCGCCGCGCTCGGCCGGGAGGCCGTCGTCGTGCGGCCGCGGCCGCGGGTCGTGGTCTTGTCGACCGGATCCGAGCTCCGCGAGCCCGGCCAGCCGCTCAGCGAGGGGACGATCTACGACGCCAACAGCTTCGCCCTCGCCGCCGCGGTTCGCGAGGCCGGCGGGATCCCCTACCGGGTCGGCGTGGTTCCCGACGACGAGCAGCGGTTCCTGCGCGTCCTCGAGGAGCAGCTGGTCCGCGCCGACCTGGTGATCACCAGTGGAGGGGTCAGCGTCGGCGCCTACGACACGGTCAAGCTCGCTCTCCAACACCTCGGCACGGTCGAGTTCACCAAGGTCGCGATGCAGCCGGGGATGCCGCAGGGGTTCGGTGTCATCGGCGACGACGAGACCCCGATCTTCACGCTGCCGGGGAACCCCGTGAGCGCCTTCGTGTCGTTCCACGTCTTCGTGCTCCCGGCGCTCCGCAAGATGATGGGCGTGACGCCGTACGTCCGGCCGACTGTGCGGGCCACGACGACGGCCGGTTGGCGGAGCTCGGTGGGTCGGCGGCAGTACGCTCGGATGGCGTACACCGTCGCGCCGGACGGATCGGCGCTGGTGCGCCCGGTCAGCGGGGCCGGCTCTCACCTGGTGACGGGTCTCGGCCGCGCCAACGCCCTCGCCATCGTCCCGGAGGACGTGGGCGAGGTGCCGGCGGGCGCCACGCTGGAGGTCATGCTCCTCGACCCCTGACCAGCGGATCTGGGCTGAGCTGGCTCGCGCGACGCGACGATGTCGTCGTGACAGGACGGTCGGTGCGTGGACGCGCACCGGATCGGCGAGGAAAGTGCGATGTCTGAACAGCCGGCGCCCGGCGCCACCGCCAAGCCGACGCTGACGCACGTCGACGAGACCGGCGCCGCCCGAATGGTCGACGTGTCGGCGAAGGCTGTCAGTACCCGAACCGCCCGTGCGCGCGGCAAGGTCGTCGTCTCCGCTGAGGTGGTCGAGCTCCTGCGGCAGCGCGGGCTGGCCAAGGGCGACGCGCTCGCGGTCGCCAGGATCGCCGGGATCATGGGGGCGAAGAAGACACCCGACCTGGTGCCGCTGTGTCATCCGATCGGACTGACCGGGGTGGAGGTCGACCTCGACGTCCGCGACGACGGGGTCGAGGTCTCCGCTGTGGCGCGCACGACCGACCGGACGGGTGTGGAGATGGAGGCCCTGACCGCGGTGATGGTCGCTTCCCTGGCGCTCGTCGATATGGTCAAGGCTGTCGACCCCGCGGCGGTCGTGACCGACGTGCGGGTCGTGGAGAAGACCGGCGGCGCGTCCGGCGATTGGAGGCGACCGGAGTGAGAGCGTACGTGCTCACCGTCTCCAACCGGGCCGCCCAGGGCGTCTACCCGGACCGGGCGGGCCCCATCCTGGTCGACGGGCTGCGTGCGCTGGGGTTCGCGGTCGACGGCCCCGAGGTTGTCCCCGACGGCGAGCCGGTGCTGGCCGCCCTGCGAGAGGCAGTCGCGGCGGCGTATGACGTCGTTCTCACCACGGGCGGCACCGGCCTGAGCCCGACGGACCAGACGCCTGAGATGACCCGGCGGCTCGTCGACGTCGAGATCCCGGGAATCGCCGAGATGATCCGGGCCTACGGCGTCTCGAAGGGCATCCCCGGGGCGGCCCTCTCCCGTGGGGTCGCCGGGCTGGCGGGCTCGACGATCATCATCAACCTGCCTGGCTCGGTCGGCGCCGCCCGCGACGGCATCGCCGTTCTCGGGCCGGTGCTCCATCACGCGGTCGAGCAGGTCCACGGTGTCGACCATCCGAGCAGTGGTGACCACGCCGGGGACCCTCCCCGCGAGGGCGCGCAGCCATCCGGCCCGGGTGGCGGTCAGCACGGGGCCGGTACGCCCAGTGCCGGCGACGGTGGCGGCGACGCGCCCGGGACCGGTGTGGGAGGTGCCAGCTGAGCAAGGCGTGGCCAGTGAGACTGTCAGAAGGGCCGGTCGGCCTCCGGCCGCTCCGGCGGAGGGACGCCCGAGCCTGGCGCGAGGTGCGCGCCCGGAACCGCGACTGGCTCCAGCCGTGGGAGCCCACACCGCCGCCTGGGTGTGAACCGCGTCCACGCAGCTTCGGAGCCATGCTCCGCGACCTCCGCGCCCAGGCGCGCGCGGGTCAGTGCCTGCCCTTCGCCATCACCTACACCGAGCCCGACGAGGAGCATGGCGGGACCGAGCGGTTCGTCGGTCAGCTGACCGTCAGCGGGATCACCTTCGGCTCCGCGCGGTGGGGACACATCGGCTACTGGATCGACCGGGCCTACGCCGGGCGCGGTATCACCCCGACGGCGGTGGCGCTCGCGACCGACTACTGCTTCGACGTCCTCAGGCTGCACCGCATCGAGATCAACATCCGGCCAGAGAACGCTCCGAGCCTTCGCGTGGTGGAGAAGCTGGGCTTCCGGTTCGAGGGCCGACGGCCGAGGTACCTCCACATCGACGGCGACTGGCGTGATCACTTGACGTTCGCGCTGCACGCCGAGGAGGTGCCGGAGGGGTTGCTCAACCGGTGGCGGCGAAGCGTCGCCGCGTCGAGGCATCGCCAAGGTCGAGACATCGCCAAGTCTGACGACACACCGTAGCGCCTGCGACGGTTCACGGCGGTGCTTGCGTAGTTTCTACTCGTGGGTACAGGCCTGATCTATGCGGCGATCGTGGCCGTGTGGGCCGCCTACCTCGTCCCTCTCTGGTTGCGTCAACACGACGAGGAGGTCGCGGCACGGCCGTCCGAGCCTGCCGCTGATCCACGTGCGCGCGTGCTCCCCCGGCGGCGGCGACGTCAGGCCACTCACGGCACATCCGTGGACGAGGGCGCCGAACGGGTGGTGTCCGTTCCGACTCAGTCCCGCGGTGACGGGCCCCCCGCGAAGGTCGGGCGAGGATTCCGCAGTCGGGCTCTGGCGCGCTCCCGCCTCCGTCGGCCGAGCTTCCGTCGGCTGCGTCTCCGCCGACGTGGACTCTCCCCGGCCGCTCGTCGTCGCCGGACGGTCGTGGCCCTGCTCATGCTGACGGTTGTGGTCTGGGTGCTCGCGATCCTCGGGCGGGCACCGGTGTGGGCACCGTCCGTGCCGTTCGCGGCGACGCTCGCGATGCTCGTCGTCTCGGCCGTGGCGGCGCGGCGCGCTCGGCGAGGTGCGAGCCGGGCCGCGGAGCGACGCGTCAGGGTGGTCGCGCAGCGCACCGCCTCTCCGAGGCGATCGTCCGACGGGCGGCCCCGACCCACCGCGGAACAGCAGTCCACGGGCGCCTCGGCGGAGCGCCTGTTGCCGCCACCTCGGCCGGCGCCGAGGAGATCGGAGGCGAGGGACGACGGACGCTGGGACCCGGTGGAGGTTCCGCTACCCCTCTACCTCTCGAAGGCGAAGGCGCCCCGCACGGTGCGGACGGTCGAGCTCGGCTCGCCCGGCACCTGGACCTCCGGCCGTCTCCCTGGGAGGGAGCAGGAATCCAGGTCGGTCGAGTCGCGTGACGTTCTGCTCGACGCCTCCGAGCCGAGCGACTCGCGCGAAGGGAACGGCGACGTCCCCGAGTCCGCCCGGCGCCGGGCTGTCGGCGACTGACACGCGCCCTCGGTGCGCTTCCTCGGTGCCCCTGGCAGTGGACCGCACGGACCGGAGCGCGGGCCACGTCGCGTGGTGGTGCACGGGTTGACCGGGGCGGTACCGGGATGGCCACGTTCGCCCGATCGTGGCGCAAGCGCCTGGGACGACCGCGGGTGTCCGGCTCTCGCGTCGTGGCAGGCCACGTGCGGCGCCCGGTTGGCCCCGCGTGCTATCGTTTCGATCGGCCACTGCGGGGCTACGTGAGAGCCTTGCCGTCGGTCGGCTTGGGGCTGTAGCGCAGTCCGGTAGCGCACCTCGTTCGCATCGAGGGGGTCAGGGGTTCAAATCCCCTCAGCTCCACCAGGTCAGAGGCCCTGTCGGATGCTCCGGCAGGGTTTTCTGCTTGTCCAGCAGCGAAGGACGGCGGCAGAGCACGTCCCAACGCGAGATCACTCCGCGCGCGTCGTGGGCGGCGCTCCCAGGCGCGAAGCGCGCGGCGTGAACGGCACCGCCATCTCGTCGACGCTCCGATCGTTCGTGAGACCAGATCGATCTGGAAGGCCCCGGCTCCTACCCGTCCCCAGGTATGCCCGAGACCCCAGGGATGCCCGAGCCTCCACGGATGTGTGGCAGCAGAGTGAGAGTGCGAGGTAAGCAACTCGGGTTGACAGAGGGCGGTAGTAAGCAACTCGCGACATCGATCGTCACCGGCTCCCAGCTGCGCGAGGACATGGAGAAGGGGGTGTTGGACCGCTTCCGGTCGCTGCCCATCGCCCGCAGCGCACCGCTCGCCGGAGCGTTGCTCACCGGCACCCTTCGCTACGCCATCGGGACCGGCATGACTCTCCTGGTCGGCTTCGCCATCGGGTGGCGACCGGAGGGCGGGTGGTGGCTCGTGCTCGCCGGTCTGCTCGTCATCGTCACGTCGTGGGCGGTGAGCTGGATCTGGGCGCTCCTCGGTGTCGTCCTGCGCAGCGCGGGTGCGGTGCAGGGGATCGGCATCATGATCCTCTTCCCGCTGACGTTCCTCTCCAACGCCTTCGTCCCCGTCGACACCCTGCCCCGGTGGCTCGCCTGGTTCGCGAACGTCAACCCGATCTCGCACCTCGTCACCGCGGTGCGCGAGCTCACCAACGACGGTGTCGTCGGGGCCGATGTCGGCTGGACCCTCGTTGGTGCCGCCGTCTCGTCGCCGTCTTCGCGCCCCTGACCATCCGCGCCTACATGCGCAAGGCGTGAGAAGCGTTCTACGTGGACGACGTCCTGGTCACTCGGTGGTCGACGGCGACGGAACGCGTCCTCGCGCGGACCGGACGGCGGCACTCGCGAGGAGCGCGGCGGCGACGGCGGCGAGGAGGAGGGCGCCGAGGGTGACCGCGTTCTCGAAGGCGGCCACCCGCTCGGCACCCCACGGCGTCCGGGTGAGGCCGCCGGTGACCGACGCGGCGATCACCAGTCCGACCACAGCGATGCCGATGCCGCCGGCGATCTCCTGAGCCGTGTCATTGAGCGCGGCGCCGATCGAGGTGCGTTCGCTGGGGAGCCCGCGCATGACGTTGATGGTGGCGGTGATCATGGCGACGCGCATGCCCGCGGCGATGAGGACGAGGGCCGGAGCGATGAACACGTAGTGGAAGCGGCCGAGCAGTGCGTAGTCGAGCAGCCCGACCAGCACCACGGCCGAACCGATCACACCGGCACGGTCCAGGCCGACCTTCCTGACCACGCGCTCGACGAAGGGCGCGACGGCGATCATCGTGAGCACCTGCGGGAGGGTGCCGAGCGCGGCGAGGACGGGCGGCCATCCCCAGGCGAGCTGGAGCTGCAGGGTGACGGTGTAGCCGACGCCAGCGGTGGCGAGCCCCAGCGCGGCCTGGATGCTCAGTCCGGACGCGACCGGAGGGTGTCGCAGCAATGACACGTCGATGAGGGGGTGCTCGGCCACGTGCAGTCGGACGAGGAAGCCGCCGATCGCTCCGACAGCCGCGAGAGCCGCGACCCACGTCAGCGGATCGTGCCAGCGCGGTCGACGAGCAGCGTCGGCGTCAGCAGGGTGAGCACGACCGCCGCGGTGCCGAGGACGGCGCCGAGCAGGTCGATCGGCACGCGGTGGAGCTCCTCGGGCCGGTCGGGACGGATCCCGAACCGGATGCCGAGGATGGCGAGCGCGGCGATGGGCACGTTGACCAGCAGCAGTGCCTGCCAGGGGGCGATCGAGAGGACGAGCCCTCCCGCGGTCGGGCCGATCATCAAGCCGATGAACCCGACGGTGGAGATCAGCGCCGTTGCTCGGACCCGGAGCGCGTCGTCGTCGAACAGGCGGAACGACAAGGCCATCGAGCCCGGGGCGGTCATCGCCGCGGCGATGCCGACGACCGTCCTGACGGCGATGAGACCCATCGGTTCGGTGACCAGCAGGACGGACAGGCTCGCCAGGCCGAAAAGCGTCAGTCCGAGCAGCATGACCCGGCGCCGGCCGAAGCGATCGGCCACTGACCCGAAGGCCAGCATGAAGCCGCCGAAGACCAACGCGTAGGCGCCGCTCACCCACTGCACCTCGGTCGCGGACGCGGACAGGTCACGCGCGATCGTCGGCAGCGCGACGGTGAGCACGGACGTGTCGAGCATCTCGATCAAGAACACCGCCGCGAGGCCGGTGACCGCGACCCACGCGGCCCGGAGCGATTGTGGGTGCTCGGAGCGATCAGGCGATGCGCTCGGCGGCGCGGCAGTTATGGAGCGGCGTTCCATAACGGCATAGTGGAACGTCGTTCCATTCGTGTCAAGATGGTTCCATGACCGTGCGGCGAACCGCGGGCCGCCGACCGAAGGGCGAATCGCTCACGCGCGACGCCGTTGTGCGGGCCGCGATCGAGATCCTCGACGAGTCCGGTGAACGCGGGCTCACCTTCCGCGCACTCGCCGACCACCTGCGCACCGGGCCCGGCGCGATCTATTGGCACGTCGCGAATCGCGAGGAGCTGCTCGACCTGGCCTGTGACGCCGTCCTCAGCGAGAGCGAGCCCGTCGAGGTGCCCGTCGACGGTGACGAGCTCGACGCGATCCGAGCTCTCGCCTTGCCGCTCTTCGACACGCTCGACGCTCACCCGTGGATCGGCGCGCACCTACCTCGCAGCAGCGGAGTTCCGAGCGCGCTACGCACACTCGACCGCATCGGTACCCTGCTCGCCTCGTTCGGCGTCCCTGCCGACCGGCAGTTCCTGGTCGCGACGGCGATCTTCACGTACGTGCTGGGCACCGCGGCACAGATGACTCGGAACGCCTTGGCGGCCGTTCCGAGCCACACGCGAGACGACTGGCTAACGGAGCTCTCGGCTCGATACCAGGCGGCCGACCCGCACGCCTACCCATTCCTCCGTCGCATCGCCACGGAGATCCGTACCCACGACGACCGCGAGCAGTTCGTCACCGGGCTCGATCTGCTCCTCGCCGGCATCCGAGCGGAGGTGCGCTCGGGAACCTGAACCTTCCCGAAACACCGCTCAGCCCGCGGACACGCCACGGATCCGCGGAGAAGAGCTCGTCGATGAGAAGCGCGATATTCGCCGTAGGTGGGCTTGACGCTGCCTGAGATCCGCCAAGCGCTCGACGCCCTACCGCCAGGGAGTCATCTCTCCTGACGCGTGTCGGCGGCGTCGAGCGCGGGTCGGAGAGGTGCGAGTGCGGAGCGCAGGAGGTCAGGCAGGGAGCCTCTGGGGACGACGAGTCCGGTCGGGGAGGGGAGCTCCGGCGTCACCCACCGCTCCAGGGCGACGTGAACGGCGGCGGCCACGCTCGCGGCGAGGACGTGAGGAGTGACGCTGTCGGCGTCGCCCAGTCTGCTCGCGATGGCGTCGGCGAGGGGGCGCTCGATCGAGCGGGCGGCATCGATGAACGCGTCGCGCAGCGCAGGGCGCGTCGTGACCATGAGCAGGACGTCCCGCGTGGTCTCGTCAGGCTCGGTGTACTGCTCGACGATGGCGTCGACGACGGCGTCCGCGAGCGGGACGTCGGAGGGTCGGGCGGCCACCGCGGCGGCGACCCGTGCCTCTCGATCCGCGGTGATGGCGGCGACGATCGCCTGTTCCCGGCTGGAGAAGTAGTTGTTGTAGGTCCGCGGGGAGACCCCGGCCGCTTCGGCGATGTCGTCGACGCGGACATTCTCCGGCCCGCGTTCGAGCGCGAGCCGAAGCGCCGCCTCACGCAGCGCCTTCCTGGTTGCCTGCTTCTTCCGCTCCCGTAGCCCGCTCGGTCGCGCCGTCACGTGTCTCAGCATCCCATGACCCCTTGCGTTTGCGCAATTTTGCGCATGCGCAAGTTTGCGCGTACGCTGCTTTTCGTCTTCGATCGAGAGGAGTGACATGCGCGCCAAGGGCATCGCCTACGACACTGGGCTGGTCTGTGACGGCGAGATCTCGCGGACGAGCCTCGATCCCGCCGTTGTCACGCGTGAGCTGACCATCATTCGCGACGACCTGCACTGCAACGCCGTCCAGATCATCGGCGGAGATCCGGAACGGCTCGAGCTTGCCGCGACGGCCGCCGCCGAGCTCGGGCTGGAGGTGTGGTTCTCGCCCTACCCGCTCCAGCTGACCGAGGACGAGACCCTGTCGCTGTTCATCGACTGCGCACGACGCGCGGAGCGGCTGCGCCAGGCGGGAGCCGAGATCGTCTTCGTCACGGGCGTTGAGCTGACGATCATGAACCACGGTTTCCTGCCTGGCGACAGCCTTCACGAACGACTGTCGCGCCTCCTCAACGAGGCCGATGGCCGGCAGGAGCGGATCAGCGAGGCCAGCGCCCGACTCGACGACTTCCTCGGCCGGGCCGTGGCGGCGGTGCGCGAGCACTTCCACGGTCGGGTCACCTATGCGGCGATCCCGTTCGAACGTATCGACTGGACCCGCTTCGACATCATGTCCGTCGAGCTGATCCGGTCCGCGGAGGTCGCCGATCGATACCGAGCGGGTGTCCGTGCCCTTGCCGCGCAGGGGATGCCGGTCGCGATCACCGGCTTCGGTGCGTCCACCTACCAGGGCGCTGGTGACGCGGGCGCTCGCGGCATGGAGATCGCCGAGTACGACACGTCCACGCTCACGCCTCTCCGTCTGAACGGCGACTACGTCCGCGACGAGGTCGGTCAGGCCACCTATCTCCGCGAGGTGCTGGAGGTGCTTGAGACCGAAGGAGTCGACGGTGCCTTCGTGTACCTGTTCGCGCTGGAGACCCATCCCCACCGGCCGGACGGCGATCCTCGCGACGACCTCGACCTCGCCAGTCCCGGCATCGTCAAGGTCTTCGAGGACCGGTACGGCCGGACCTACCCAGATATGCGGTGGGAACCCAAGGCCGCGTTCGCCGCGGTCGCCGAGATGTACGGGGGCTGAGCGCGAGCGGCGGACCGCTTCGACGGGGGACGAGGATGTGGCTCACGGTCGGACGTGAGCAAGGGAGCCTTGCCGTGTTAGTGGGTCACGTGGTGGGGGTGGGCGGCACTGTCAGGAATGGGCGCACTTCCAGCCATTCGTGGATCGGCCGTCCACCCGCGCCCGGAGCCGCGGACAGCTCGGCGGCCAGTTCGAGCGCGCGGTCGTAGCTCTCGACGTCGATCACCATCCAGCCGGCGATCAGGTCCTTGGTCTCCGCGAATGGGCCGGCAACGACCGGCGGCTGGCCGTCGCCGCCGTAGCGGACGAACGTCCCCTCCGGTGCCAGCGCCTGGGCGTCGACGAACTCGCCGGTGTCCTTGAGTCGATCGGCGAAGTCGCTCATGTACTGGAGGTGGGCCGCGACCTCCTCCGGCGTCCACTGGTCTATCGGCACGTCGTTGACCGGTGCTGGCGCGCCCCGGTAGTGCTTGAGGAGCAGGTACTTGGCCATCATGTCCTCCTTCGGGCGGTAGGGCCCTCGTGGGTGGTCACTCCGGGAACGGAGCCGCACGCAGTTCCTCGACATGGCCTCGAAGCATCCGCGTTCGATGAGACCACACGCGGCGAGGTTGCACCAAGAGCGACGACGAGGCACGGCGCACCGGCGGTGATGTGACCGATACGAGAGGCCCGGCCTGTCCCGTCACCGTGAGCGGGACTCGCGGTCGCGTGCCTCCGCCACTCGGTCGCGCCAGCGTTCCTTAGCCACGAGATGGCGTTCTGAGCACGTAATCGCCACTGTGCTCGAATCCCTCGTCACCGCGGAGGCCTGAGCAGGACCTGCCGGACGAGACGGTCGAGCCGTGCCGCAATCACGGGCGGCTCGTCGTTCGGGCGCGCACCCGAGTGGTAGAGGAGACGTCGAGCAGTGCGCTGAGCTGGCGAAGCGCGTCCGGCTTCACGCGGTACCACACCCAGGTGCCGCGCCGCTCGGCGTCGACGAGGCCGGCCTCTCGCAGCACCTTGAGGTGGTGGGAGATGGTCGGCCCGGACAGGTCGAAGGCCGCGGTCAGATCGCAGACGCACACTTCCGGCACTGACGCGATCATCGACATCAGTCGTAGCCGGACTGGGTCGCCGAGGGCCTTGAACATCGGGGCGATGAGCGCCGCTTGTTCCGCCTCGAGTGGGCGGGCTGCGAGCGGAGGGCAGCAGGCCACCGCGTTGAGGTCCACCATCGGCAACCATTGTTTCGACATGCCTCTATCTTGACAAACTTCAAAGCAGGGTGCCATGCTGCGAGGCATTGATTCGATGAACTTCTAGACAGCGGTGTCGTGATCGTCCGACGACCGCCGAGCTCGTGAGGGGAACGTCATGTCTCGTGTCCAGCTCGCCCTGCGCGTGTCCGACCTCGATCGGTCCGTCGCCTTCTACACGACGTTGTTCGGAGTGGAGCCGGCCAAGCGTCGTCCCCGCTACGCCAACTTCGCCGTTGAGAACCCGCCCTTGAAGCTGGTGCTTCTCGAGGGTGAGCCTGACCAGCCCACCGTCATGGACCACCTGGGCGTGGAGGTGTTCAGCACCGACGACGTCGACGCCGCGACCAAGCGTCTTTCCGACGCTGGCCTGGTCGCGGTGGAGGAGAAGGACACGGAGTGCTGCTACGCCCTCCAGGACAAGGTCTGGGTACGCGGACCCGGTGGTGAACCGTGGGAGTTCTACACCGTGAAGGCCGACTCTGACCGGCTGGAGAAGACCGCTGCTTGCTGCGCCTCGGCTACCGCTCAGACCTCGGCCACCCAACAGGCGCCGGCGTGTGCGTCAGGGTGCTGACACCGAGGTCGCGGTGGAAAGGATTCGCCGCAGCGCGTCAGCGGCCAGAACGCCGCTGACTGGTGGTCGGCCGCCGACCACGAGAGAAGGGACTGAGACGACTCCCATGCGCTGGGCGAGACGCTCGTCGGCTCGCACGTCCACGGCGAAGGTGTCCCCGTTCAGCATGGCGCGGATGTCGTCGCGGTCCAGTCCGCTCGCGGCACCGATGCGTTCGAGGACGGCATGGTCGGCGATGTTGAGGCCGTCGGTGTGGTAGCCCCGCATCACGGCCTCGAGGACATGGTCGACGCGGCCACGCGCGGCGGCGAGCTTGACCAGCCGGTGAGCGTCGAAGGAGTTGACCGGTCGGGCGAGGTGGAGGTTGAGCCGCAGCCCTTCAGCTGCGCCGACGCCGCGAATGTGAGCGATTCTCGCGGTGGCGTCCGGGCCCCACCACGACTCCGCGGCCATCTGCTCTGCCGCGGTCGTGCCGGGTACCCGGCCGAGATCCGGCCCGAGCTCGAACGCTCGCCAAACGACGAGCGGGCGTCTGTCGTCCGGCATGGCGGCGAGCGCGGTCCGCACGCGACGGTGGCCGATGTAGCACCAGGGGCAGATGACGTCGAAGTAGACGTCGACGCGGCCGTTGGCTGCTGGGACGGGTTGGGTCATGGTCGGGTGGGGTCGGTCAGGGCCTGGACCTGGCGCACGGGATGGAAGCGACTGAGGTTGGCGTCGAGCAGGCCAGGGACCGTCGCGAGCGCGGCCTCGACGTCGGCCATGACGGCCTGGTGGTCGCCAGAGGCTTCGAAGCTCGCGAGGTCGGCCTCGCTCGTCCAGCGCACGATGCTGAGCACGCGGCGGCCGTCTGGGCTGGCGAGGAATTGGGTCGAGTGGTAGCCGGGGAACCTGGGCAGCCAGCGCTCGTGGACGACAGCGAGCGCGTCGATGAGTGCTCGCTGGGCGTCGTCGCCCTCGACCCGGTGCTCCAGGACGGTCCACAACCCGGCATGGGTCACGAGATCTCCATAGTTCGCATGTGAACAATTCTCATGTGAACGATAGGTGCCGATAGTTCACGTGTCAACAGTTGGTCTGTAGGCTCAGGACGTGGTGACCACGCGGGCGACCCGGGCGCAGTTGGCGGCGTGGCGCGCGCTGTACCGCGCCGACACGCTGTTGTTCGCCCACCTCAACCACCAGCTGCGCGCCAAGCTCGGCATCACGTACTTCGAGCGCGAGGTCCTGGCGGCTCTCGATCGGGCCGGTGGACGTCTTCGCATGGCGCCCCTGGCGGACGAGTTGATGATCTCGCGCAGCGGCACCACTCGTCTGGTCGCCAAGCTGGAGAAGGACTCCCTCGTCGCCCGCACCAGCAGTCCCACGGACCGGCGGGCCACCTGGGCGGAGCTCACTCCCGCGGGTCGGGAGAAACTCGCCGCCGCACAACCCGTCGTCGACGCGGTGGTCTCCACCTTCTTCGCCGACCATCTCGACACCGAAGAGCTGCGAACGATCGCCAAGGCGCTCGATCGACTCGCGGCCGCCAACCCCGCTCGGCTCACCGAGTTCGAGTGCGGTCTCTGATCGGTTCCGCAGGCCGCGCCCGCCGCGTCGGCGCCGTTGAGATAAGGCTCCTGCGGCGACGTGGCGCCGCCCGCTCCGTGACGGACGGCACCCCCAGGTCTCACAACGATGTGGCGATCTTCTCGATGTCGGCGGGCGTGCCGGCCATGATCGTCCGGACGTGCTCAGTCACGACCTCCACGGGCCAGTTCCACCACGCGGCGCGGAGCAGGCGCTCCACATCGGCGTCGTCGTAGCGCTGCCGGACGATGCGCGCCGGGTTTCCGGCGACGACGGCGTACGGCGGAACGTCGGAGGTGACGACCGATCCCGCGCCGATGATGGCGCCGTCCCCGATGCGAACACCGGGCATGACGAGGGCGCCGTACCCGAACCACACGTCATTGCCGACGATCGTGTCGCCCTTGCTGGGCAGGGACGTCACCACGTCGAGCGTCCGATCGGCCCACTCGCCGCCGAACATCGTGAACGGGAATGTGGAGACACCGACCGTGGGATGGGCCCCACCGGCCATGAGAAATCGGGTCCCGGTAGCGAGGGCGCAGTACTTCCCGATGCGGAGCCGCTCGGGCCCGTAGGCGTAGAGCACGTTGCGTTCGCAGAAGTTCGTCGCGCCGTCGGGATCGTCGTAGTAGGTGAAGTCGCCGACCTCGACGCGTGGGTCGGTGACGACGGACCGCAAGAACACCACCCGCCGCTGGCCCGGGACGGGATGGCGGGTCGTGGGGTCGGGGATCACGGGCATCGGTGACCGGGCCTCCTTGAGCGTCGTCCACGAGTACCGAACCCGTCGGACGGTGAGAGCTAATTGCGACTGGAGTCGCGTTAAGCTGAACGCTGCCAGACAGCCCTCTCCCGTGCAACCCGATTGCGCGCGAGCGCCGTGCCCTGTCCACGACCTCGCCGTCCGACCTACCCGGAGGAGCCGACGTGGCGACCGGTGCGCCTCGTTCGACGCGACCGGGTGGACGCACCGCCCGGGTGCGCGCGGCTGTCGTCGCGGCGACCTTCGAGGAGCTGGCCGAACACGGGTATGACCAGCTGACCGTCGAGGGCGTGGCGGCCCGGTCCGGGGTTCACAAGGCGACGATCTACCGTCGGTGGGGCGGAGTGGACGGGCTGGTCGCCGACGCGTTGCGGCACGCGGCCCGTGAACCGTGGCCCGTTCCCGACACCGGCTCACTCGACGGCGACCTCCGCGGCCTCGCGGCACTCGTCGTCGATACGTTCACCGACCCGCACGTCGGGGCCATGTCGATGGCCGCCATTCGGGCGGCCTCCCGGTCGCGGGTGGCCGCGGACGCGCTCGCGGAGTTCTTCGCCGCGCGACACGCCCAGGCCGCCGTCGTCGTGACTCGAGCGATCGATCGTGGCGAGCTTCCACCGCAGACCGAGGCCGACGAGGTGATCCGCGCGACCGTCGCCCCGCTGTACTACCGGCTCCTCCTCACCCGTGAACCCGTCGACCATGACGTTGCCGTCCGTGCCGCGCGGGCCGCCGCCCGCGCCGCCCGTGCCGGCGTCTTCGGTCCGCCTAGCGGCGACGACCGTCGCGGGAGCCGAGCGTCCGGTTCGTCCCGGGCAGTCCGTCCACCTGCCGAACGCCCGACGTAACCTCGTAGTGTTCCGACAGACCTCATAGTGTTGCGACAGCTGCACCTGAGGTCGGGCTCCGCGTGCGGTGGCCGGCGTCCCAGGTGCTCGTCGATCCCAACCGGACCGCCCGCTGAGAGGTGGACGTGCGCTTCCTTCACGACCGGGTTCCCGAGCAGGACCTCACCTACAGTGACGTGTTCCTCGTCCCCAACCGCTCCGCGGTGGCCTCCCGGCTCGACGTCGACCTCGCCACCAACGACGGCAGCGGGACCACGATCCCAGTCGTCGCGGCCAACATGACGGCGGTGTCCGGCCGCCGGATGGCCGAGACGATCGCCCGGTGCGGGGGAATGGCCGTCATCCCACAAGACATTCCGGTCGATGTCGTGGCTGAGGTCGTGTCCTGGGTCAAGTCACGCCACACCGTCTACGACACGCCGATCACGATGGCGCCGACCGGGACGGTCGGTGAAGCGCTCAACCTCCTGCCGAAGCGTGGCCACGGCGCCGTCATCGTCGTCGAAGACGGTCGGGCCGTGGGCGTGGTGACCGAGGCCGACTGTGAAGGCGTCGACCTCTACACACAGCTCAGCAGCGTCATGTCGACCGAGCTGCTGACGCTTCCCGCGGGGATCGCGGCCGAGGAGGCCTTCGACGCTCTCCACAGCGGCCGGCACCGGCTCGCGCCGGTCGTCGACGGCGACGGTCGGATCGTCGGCATCCTCACCCGCCAGCGGGCGCTGCGCGCTTCCCTCTACCGGCCGGCAGTCGACGCCCAGGGCAGGCTGCGCGTGGCCGCCGCGATCGGCATCAACGGGGACGTCGAGGCCAAGGCCAAGGCGTTGCTCGACGCCGGGATCGACGTGCTCGTCATCGACACCGCACACGGCCACCAGGAGCGCATGCTCGAGGTGCTCAGGCGAGTCCGCGCCCTGTCGCCTCCGGTCCCCGTGGTCGCCGGCAACGTCACCACCGCCGAGGGTGTGACGGACCTCGTGGAGGCGGGGGCCGACATCGTCAAGGTGGGCGTCGGTCCCGGTGCCATGTGCACCACCCGGATGCGCACCGCGGTGGGACGTCCGCAGTTCTCCGCCGTGTTGGAGTGCGCCACCCGGGCGCGCGAGCTCGGCAAGCACGTCTGGGCCGACGGCGGTGTCCGGTACCCGCGGGACGTCGCGTTGGCCCTGGCGGCGGGCGCGTCCAACGTGATGATCGGCTCGTGGTTCGCCGGCACGTACGAGTCGCCCGGCGATGTGCAGCGCGACAACCAGGGCCGGATGTACAAGGTGAGCTTCGGCATGGCGTCGGCCCGTGCGGTGCGCCTGCGGACGGCGTCCGACACGCCGTTCGAACGGGCCCGCAAAGGCCTGTTCGAAGAGGGCATCTCCAGCGCGCGAATGTACCTCGACCCCGAGCGTCCCAGCGTCGAGGACGTGATCGACACCATCGTCGCCGGGGTCCGTAGTGCGTGCACCTACGTCGGCGCGGCGAACCTCGAGGAGTTCCACGCCCGTGCGGTCGTCGGCGTCCAGACCCACGCCGGCTTCGCCGAGGGCATGCCGCTCGAGACCAGCTGGTGACGAGGGCCGGCTCCGCTGCGGTACGTCCGGCACGAGCGTTCTGACCGCCATGCCTGGTAGTGACGCAGTGACCGACCGTGCGCACCCGAACGTCACCGGCTTCCAGGACTAATGGCTCTGCGCGGCCGCACCCCCGCAATGGTGAAGTAAGGGACAAGGGAAACCTCTTCGGCGCTGGCTCGGGCAGCGGGGGGTACGAGGTAGTGTCCGACCTGGCGCGCCGAAGAGGTTTTCCTCGTTTCACCGGCAGGGTCCTGCCGTGGCAGGGTTGTCGACGTCGTCGACGAGCTCGCCCTGCCGCGGGCTCGCGCGGGAGAGGGGATGGCCATGTCCACCCTCGTCGTGGGAATCGGTGGCACGACCCGGCGCCCGTGGTCGATCGGTCCCCGAGTGGTCGAGCTCCTCGCAGCCGACTCAGTGGACGAACTCGACGACGTCTGTTTGCGAACCGAGACGACGGTTCCCGGTCGGCTGTGGGACAGCATCCCCCACCTCGACCGCCTCGTGGTCATCGAGGGGATCTCCCATGGTGGGCTGGCCGGGATGGTGCGCCAGACCGTGTTGGAGGTCGGCGCCGGGGGCGGTCCCGGCGCTCACGCCGGGATCGGGGTGCTCAGCCTCCTGGCGGCGTCCGGCCTGCCGCGGAGAGTCGTCATCTTCTCCGTCGAGGTCGGCCAGCCTGACCAGGACGAGGCGGTCGAGCATCCCGCTTCGCCGGTCGCGGACGCCGCGGTCGCGGCGGTGGCCCGGATGGTCCGCGCCGAACTGGGGCGCCGGGCCAGCGACAGGACGCGGGAGCGCCCGTGACCCGGCCGGCTGAGACCAGCAGGCCGGCACTCATCGGCGCCCCATCACGTCAAGGACGTCGCGCATGGACACCATCCCGACCACGGCGTCCTGGACGTGCACCGGGACGTGCCGAGCTCCGGAATCCCGCATGAGCCGTGCCACGTCCGCGATGGAGTCGGAAGGATCGGCCCACACCGTGTCCGCGCCGATTGCGTCCGCGGCCCACACCTCGTCGGGGTCCCCTTCGCTGGCCAGGGCGCGCACGATGTCCCGCTCGCACACGATGCCGAGCGGAGTGACCTCGTCGCTGAGGACGACCAGCGCGCCCACGTCGGCGTAGGCCATCGTGCGGGCGGCGTTGCGGAGACTGTCGTGGGCGTCGACGGTGATGAGCGGGGCTCCCATGATGCGCCGTACCGGATCGTCGGGCGTCGGCGCGCTGGGCCGGGGAGCCTGACGCTGCTCCGGTATGACGGTCCCGCTCGTCGACTCGGCCGGCTTGAGTACCCGAGTGTCCGGCCCGGGGAAGAGAAGCGACTCATGACCGTCGTCCCAACGGACGCGGTAGTGCTCGGCGTCGTATCCGGCCAAGACCTCCTCGACGGTGCCTTGACGCGGAGTCTTGCCGAGGGTTTCGGTCTGAACGATGATTCGGTCGCCGATCGAGGCGTGCATTCTCCGGCCCTCTTCCGCGCGATCGGTTGCCGTTCCTCCGCGGACGCTCACCACAGCGAGGCAAGCGCCATGTCGGCCGCCCTCCGCCTAGAACGGCCAGCGGCGAGGTATGTCGGACACCTCGCGCGCACCTGCCACCTTCGCCGTCGATGCGTGGACGACGTAGGGCCGAAGGTCCTCTGTGGAAAGGGTCGATCCGAGCGGCGACAGCCGTGACGAGACAGCGCTAGACCCAGGAGCGGAACCACATCCGCCGCAGCCAGTCCTCGTACGGAATCACCTGGTCGGTGAGGATGGGATACAGGTAGGCGAAGTTCACCAGCACGAGCAAGGTGAACCCGCCGACCGCCGCCGCGCCCCACACGCGTCGTCGCGGGGACGCGTCCTCAGGCCCGAGCAGCTTGCCGCAGACCAGGGTGACCGCGATGACTAGCCACGGCAGGATCATGACCGCGTAGAAGTAGAAGATGGGCCGGTCGGTGTAGAGGAACCACGGCAGCCAGGTGGCGGCGACGCCCACCACAGGAACGCCGAACCGCCAGTCCCGTGCGCCCAGCCACCAGACCAAGCTCGCCACCAGGGCGAGGACCGCGCCCCACCAGAGCACCGGCGTGCCGATGCCGAGGATCTCCTGGACGCAGCGGTCGGTGGGACACCCCTGGTCGGGACCGATGTTGTCGACCCAGTCGAACGACACCGGCCGGGCCACGATGAGCCAGCCCCACGGCGACGAGGCGTACTGGTGCTCGTCGGTCAGGGTGGTGTGGAAGTACATGATCTCGGCGTGGTAGTGCCACAGCGAGCGCAGCGCGTCGGGCACGAGGCTCGCGAGGCCGCTCGCGGGGTTGGACTCGGCCCAGTGACGTCCGTAGCCGTGGGGGGAGGCGAACCAACCGGCCCACGAGGCGATGTAGACGACCAGCGCGCTGCCCACGACGGTGACGAACGCGACCAGCGTGTCGAGGGCCAGCCGGATCCAGCTGGAGAGTCGGTCGAAAGCCACTCCGATCGCGCGGCGGGCACCGATGTCCCACGCCCAGGTGAGCAGGCCGAACGCGGCGAGCACCACCGCGGCGTTCCACTTCGTCGCGACCGCGACACCGAAGCACAGGCCAGCGACCAGCCGCCACGGCCGCCACAGCAGAGGTGGGCCCCAGCCGTCCGGCGGAACCTGGCCGTCCGGCTCCACCGCGTCGGCCAGTCGTCGCCGCGCCCAGTCTCGGTCGACGAGGAGGGCCGCGAAGGCGAAGAGTGTCCAGGCCATCGTCGGCAGGTCGAGCAGGGCGATGCGGCTCTCGACCAGGTGAAGACCGTCGATGGCCAGCAGGAACCCGGCCAAGCAGCCGAGGAGCGTGGATCGGGTCAGCCGACGGACCGCGCGCGCCATGACGAGCACGGACACCGTGCCGAGGAGGGCGACCGCGATGCGCCAGCCGAACGGGTTCATGCCGAACACCCACTCGCCGAGGGCGATCATCCACTTGCCGGCGGGCGGGTGGACCACGAACGCTGGACCGGCGAAGACGTCCAGGTCGCCGGCGAGGATGCGTTCGTTGGCCTTGTCGACGAACTGCTGCTCGACGCCGAAGCGCAGCAGGCCGAAGGCGTCCTTGGGATAGTAGGTCTCGTCGAAGACGAACCTCGCCGGCCGACCGAGGTCCCACAGCCGCACCAGGCCGGCGAAGAGGGCGACGAGCACGGGCCCGAGCCAGTCCCACGGCCGGTCCTCCGGCATGGGAGGGCACAGACGCTGGCGCAGGGACGGCAGCGGGCGGCCGTCGACGTCGCGGCCCGCCACGACCCACGCGTCCGGAGGGCCGGAGGACGACTCGCCTAGGTGATCGGAGGCCGTGGTCGTCATCCGGGCCATCGTACGGACCTCGGTCGGGCGATGCGGGCGCCACTCCGGGTGGGACGATGGGGCGGTGACGGCTGCTGTGCGACCTGTCCGCTCGCGACCGAGAGGAGGGCGGCGAGGTGCCGGCCGGTGACGGCGCCGGCGTCCTGGTCTTGGCCGCGACCCCGATCGGGACGCTCGACGACGCCTCGCCGAGGCTGCGGAGCACGCTCGCCGAGGCCGACATCATCGCCGCGGAGGACACCCGTCGGCTGTCCCGACTGCTGGCCGGGCTAGGTGTCACCGCGAAGGGACGGATCGTCTCGTACTTCGAGGGCAACGAGGCGCGTCGAACCCGCGAGCTCGTGGAGGCGCTGCGCTCCGGGCTCCAGGTCGTCGTGGTCACCGACGCCGGGATGCCGTCGGTCTCCGACCCGGGGTTTCGGCTGGTGACGGCTGCGATCGACGCGGGGATTCCGGTCACCGCCGTCCCGGGCCCGTCGGCGGTGCCCACGGCCTTGGCGGTCTCCGGCCTGCCGGTCGACCGGTTCTGCTTCGAGGGGTTCCTTCCCCGCAAGGCGGGTGAGCGGCGGACACGGCTGCGCGAGCTGGCGGAGGAGCGCCGCACGATGGTCTTCTTCGAGGCGCCGCACCGGCTGGCGGCGACCTTGGAGGCGATGGTCGAGGCCTTCGGCGCGGACCGCCCGGCTGCCGTCTGCCGCGAGCTCACCAAGATGCACGAGGAGGTGCGCCGCGGCTCGCTCGCCGACCTGCTCGACTGGGCTCGCCAGGGGGTGCGCGGCGAGGTGACCGTCGTGGTCGGAGGGGCACCGGCGACAGCGCCGGCCGCGGTCGACGAAGCGGAGCTCGCTCGCCTGGTCGCCGCCCGCGTGGCCGACGGCGCCACCCAGCGGGACGCGATCGCCGACGTGGCGCGCGAGACTGGTGTGCGGAGGCGCGAGGTCTACGCAGCGGTCGTCACCGCCCGCGAACGCGGTGACTCACCGCGAAACCCTGACCCGGTCGAGTGAGTGTGACAGGAGTCCCTAGGATCGCGCATATGGAGGATGCCGCCGCGAAGCAGCGCCCGAACGCCGGCGAAGGCAAGGCGTTCTATGTCACGACCCCGATCTACTACGTGAACGACGCGCCGCATATCGGGCATGCCTATACCACTGTCGCGGCCGACGTCCTGGCCCGGTGGCATCGGCAGCGCGGCGAGTCGGTGTGGTTCCTCACCGGCACCGATGAGCACGGCCAGAAGGTCATGCGCAGTGCCGAGGCCAAGGGCATGCGGCCCCGGGAGTGGGCCGACCGGCTGGTGGAGAGCGCCTGGAAGCCGGTGCTCGACACGATCGAGGCGAGTCCGGACGACTTCATCCGAACCACCGAGAGCCGGCACACCGAGCGGGTCCGGGAGTTCTGGCAGCATCTGTACGACGCCGGTCAGGTCTACCCGGGTACCTACGAGGGGCCCTACTGCGTCAGCTGCGAGGAGTTCAAGATCCCCTCGGAGCTGGTGGAGGGGGAGGACGGCGCGCGCCTGTGCCCGGTGCACGGTCGTCCGGTCGAGATGCTGTCGGAGACCAACTACTTCTTCCGGCTCTCGGAGTACACCGAGAAGCTGCTCGACCACTACGAGAAGCATCCGGAGTTCATCCAGCCGGAGAGCGCTCGCAACGAGGTCATCGCGTTCGTCAAGCAGGGGTTGCAGGACCTCTCGATCACCCGGTCGACGTTCGACTGGGGTATCCCCGTGCCGTGGGACGATGACCACGTCCTCTACGTCTGGATCGACGCTCTCCTCAACTACGTCACCGCGGCCGGGTATCGCACCGATCCGCTGCTGTTCAAGCGGCTGTGGCCGGCCGATGTCCACCTGGTCGGCAAGGACATCCTCCGCTTCCACGCGGTCATCTGGCCGGCGATGCTCATGGCGGCGGGCCTTCCGCTGCCGAAGACCGTCTTCGCCCACGGCTGGCTGCTCGTGGGCGGGGAGAAGATGAGCAAGACGAAGCTGACCGGCATCGCGCCCAGCCAGATCGTCGACACCTTCGGCGCCGACGCGCTGCGCTACTACTTCCTGCGGGCGATCCAGTTCGGCTCCGACGGCTCGTTCTCGTGGGAGCACCTGAGCGCCGTCTACTCCTCCGAGTTGGCCAACGGGTTGGGCAACCTCGCCGCGCGGGTGACCGCGATGGTGGGGCGCTACTTCGGCGGCGTGCTCCCGGCCGCCGCCAGCGTCGGACCGGCCGAGCAGGCGATCGCCGACAAGCTGGCCGAGACCGTGCGGGTGGCCGACGACGCGGTGGTGGGGCTTCGGTTCCACGAGGCGCTCGCGGCGATCGACGAGCTCGTCGACGCGGTCAACGGCTATCTCACCGAGCAGGAGCCGTGGAAGGTCGCCAAGGACGACTCCCCGCAGGCTCAGGAGCGCCTCGCCACCATCCTCTACACGGCCGCCGAGGCGCTGCGGGGCATCGCGGTGCTCCACCATCCGTTCATGCCGAAGGCCACCACCACGCTGTGGAAGCAGCTCGGCGCGGAGTCCGACCTCGGTCCGATCGAGGCTCAGCCGCTCACCAACGCGGGTCGGTGGGGCATCCTGCCGCCGGGGTCTGTGCTCACCAAGGGTGAGCCGTTGTTCCCGCGGATCGAGGAGTCCGAGACGTCGTGACGCAGGCGTCGAGCCGCCGCGGTGGGCGACCGGAGCCTCCGGAGCCGTTGCCGGTCCCGGTGGCCGACTCCCACTGTCACCTCGACATCGCGGAAGGGCCTGACGACTGGGCGGCCGTCGAGGCGGCCGTGGAGCGGGCAGCGGCGGTCGGGGTTCCGCGCGTCGTCCAGATCGGCTGCGACGTGCGCGGCGCTCGGTGGGCGTCGCACGCGGCGACCCGACACCCCGCCCTGCTGGCGGGGGTCGCGTTGCATCCCAACGAGGCCCCTCGCCTTGCGGCCGCTGGGCAGTTGGACGCCGCGCTCGCGGAGATCGAGGAGCTCGTCCGGTCGAATCCCCGGGTCCGTGCGGTCGGCGAAACCGGCCTGGATCACTTCCGGACCACCGAGGAGGGCTGGAAGGTCCAGGAGGAGGCGTTCCGCGCCCACATCGCGTTGGCCAAGCAGTACGACCGGACGCTGGTGATCCACGACCGCGACGCCCACGAGGACGTCCTGCGGGTGTTGGCCGAGGAGGGCGCACCTGACCGGGTGCTCATGCACTGCTTCTCGGGCGACCCAGCGATGGCGCGGGAGTGTGTCCGGCGTGGTTACTACCTGTCGTTCGCGGGCAACGTGACGTTCAAGAACGCCCAGAACTTGAGGGACGCGCTCGCCGTCGTCCCCCTCGAGCGGCTCCTGGTCGAGACGGACGCCCCGTACCTCACGCCGGTGCCGTACCGAGGTCGGCCGAACGCCAGCTACCTCATCCCCCTCACCGTGCGGTGTATGGCGCGGGTGAAGGACGTCGACGAGGAGACCCTGTGCGCGGCGATCGCGGCCGCGACCGAGGAGGTCTTCGGCAGCTGGGAAGCCGCCTGAGACGGGAGTCCTGGGACGAGGGGTCGCGGCGCCGGGGACCAGCGCAGGGGGTGCGGTGGAGGTTCTCACCTTCGGGCACGGCACCGCGAGCGCTGACCGGATCGTCGACCTGCTTCGGGACGCGAGGGTCGAGCGGCTGGTCGACATCCGCACCGCACCGGGCAGTCGGCGCAACCCCCACGTCGCCCGCGCCGCGCTCGAGGAGTGGCTGCCCGCGCACGGCATTAGCTACCGGTGGGAACGCCGCCTCGGCGGCTGGCGGAAGGCGCCCGCCGACAGCCCTGACGTCGCGTTGCGGCACCGTGCGTTCGCGGGGTACGCCGCGCACATGCGCTCGGCCGAGTTCGCGGCGGCGATCGATGACCTGCTCAGCGAGGCGAGCCAGCAGCGGACGGCGGTCATGTGCGCGGAGGCGGTGTGGTGGCGCTGCCATCGCCAGATGGTCGCCGACTACCTCGTGCTGGTGCGCGACGTCGATGTCTGGCACCTCTTTCACGACGGTCGGCTGGTTCGGCACGAACCGAGCGAGCTGGCCCGCCGGGCCGACGATGGCCTCGTGTACGACGCCGGGCAGGAGCGGTTGTGACGACGACCAAGAGCGGACGCGGAGCCGCTGTGCTCGCCGTCGTTCTCACGACATCATGGCGCTCTGATTACGCAGAGTAATATTTTCGACTGACAATTTTCACACTGGGTTGCTCGATGCCGGATGCTCGATTAGTGTCGCGACACGCTGGCCGGGGTCGGGTGGCCTCGGGCGGCTTACCAGGGGGATGCCGTACCCACCGTGCCGGTCCGATGACCGGTGTCCGGTGCGGGTGTGGGGCACCCCGCCGGTCGCCGCTTCGAGCCCCGTGCCCGGAACCTTCGAGCATCGGAGCAGCGTGCGAAGCAAGAGACTGGTCGCCGCCATCGGCCTCGGGATCCTCGGTGCGCTGGGGATCGGAGGCGCGGTGTACGCGGCGCTCGACAAGGCCGTCACCATCTCCGTTGACGGCAGAGTCCAGACCCACCATACCTTCGGCTCCACGGTGGCCGACGCCCTTCGGGAGGCCGACATCTCGGTCGGCCCACGTGACGTGGTGGCACCGGCACCCTCCGCCTCGATCAGCGACGGCACTCGCATCGCCGTCCGGTACGCACGTCCTCTCACGCTCACCATCGACGGCGAGACCCGCACCCACTGGGTGACGGCGCGCAACGTCGGGCAAGCCCTCGAGGACCTCGGAGTACGCGCCACGGGCGGGACGCTGTCGGTGAGCCGGTCCATGGGCATCGCGCGCCGTGGGCTGGACGTCGAGCTGAGGACGCTCAAGGACATCACCATCAAGCACGACAAGACCACCACGACGTTGTCCGCACCCGTCCTCACCGTCCGCGACGCGCTCGCGGCCGCCGGGCTCCGGGTCGACTCCGACGACCGTGTGCGGCCGCCGGCGCCGACCCAGCTCGAGGACGGCGACACGATCACGATCACCCGGATCAAGGTCACGACGCAGTCGGTGACCCAGCGCATCCCGTTCAAGACGATCCGCCGGACCGACTCCTCGATGTATGAGGACGAGAGCCGCGTCGAGCGTGCGGGGGAGCCCGGCACCAGGGCGCGCGTCCTGCGCGTCACCTACGTCGACGGCCGCAAGGCCAAGGTCGAGGTTCTGTCCGAGCGGGTGCTCGCCAAGCCGGTCGACAAGATCGTCGTGGTCGGCACCAAGGAACGACCCTCGAGTAGTGGACGGGTCGGCGGTGGCGTCGATGACCTGAACTGGGCGGCGCTCGCCCAGTGCGAGTCGGGCGGAAACCCCAGGGCGGTCAACCCGGCCGGCTACTACGGCCTCTACCAGTTCTCGCTGCCCACCTGGCGGTCCGTCGGAGGCACCGGCAATCCGATCGACGCCTCACCGGAGGAGCAGACCTACCGCGCCAAGCTGCTCTACAAGAGGGCCGGTGCCGGACAGTGGCCGGTGTGCGGGAGTCGCCTGTTCACCTGACGCTGTTGGTGACGACCCTGGCGGTCGACACGTACGTACCGGGGGACCCGGTAGCGTTCCGGCGTGAGCGAGGAGACCTCCGTCGGGCTGCTCGGGCCAGCAGACGTGCGTTCGCTGGCTCGGCGGCTTCAGCTTCGTCCGACGAAGCAGCGAGGCCAGAACTTCGTCACCGACCCCAACACCGTCCGGCGCATCGTTCGGGCGTCGGGGATCGGTCCCGAGGACGTCGTCCTCGAGGTGGGTCCAGGCCTCGGCTCGCTGACGTTGGCTCTGCTGGAGGTGGCCAGGCACGTCGTCGCCGTCGAGATCGACGAGGTCCTCGCCAAGGCGCTCCCGGAGACGGTCCGACGTTACGCCCCTGACCGAGCCGAGCGTCTGTCGGTCATCGTCGCCGATGCCACGCGGCTCCAGGACATCCCCGCGTCCGCGCTCGCGGTGCCCGGACCAGAGGGACCGGTGATGCCGACCGCACTCGTCGCCAACCTTCCCTACAACGTCGCGGTGCCGGTCCTGCTGGAGGTGCTGGAGCGGCTTCCCTCCGTCCGTCACGGGTTGGTGATGGTCCAGGTGGAGGTGGCCGAGCGTTTGACAGCGACGCCTGGTTCGAAGATCTTCGGAGCGCCGAGCGTCAAAGTGGCGTGGTACGCCGACGTTCGACAAGCTGGCCTCGTCGGTCGGAGCATCTTCTGGCCACAGCCGAACGTTGACTCGGGCCTGGTCGCCTTCACCCGCCGTGAGCCGCCGCGCACGACCGCCTCCCGCGAGCGTGTCTTCCAGATCGTCGACGCCGCCTTCGGTCAACGCCGGAAGACGTTGCGCTCCGCGCTCGCACACCTCGCTGGTTCACCGGCGAGGGCCGAAGAAGCCTTGCGGGCGGCCGGTGTGGATCCGTCCACGCGTGGCGAACGGCTGGACATCGAGGCGTTCGCGCGGATCGCGGAAGCGTTGGACCGGGGTATGTCGTCCACAGAGAGGAACGAGCGACCGTGAGTGTGGTGGTCGTCCGCACGCCGGCCAAGGTGAACCTCGCGCTCATGGTCGGCCCGCGCCGTCCCGACGGTTTCCACGACCTGGCCTGCGTCTACCAGGCGGTGAGCTTGTTCGACGATGTGCGGGCGACGCTCGCGCCGGCGGGCGAGTTCACGGTGACGGTGACCGGTGTGGGCGCCGCGCAGGTTCCGGTCGACGCGAGCAACCTCGCGATCCGTGCGGCGAGGCTGTTGGCGGAGCGGACCGGCGTCGACGCCGGTGTCCGCTTCGAGATCCGCAAGGGGATCCCGGTCGCGGGTGGGATGGCGGGCGGCAGCTCCGACGCCGCCGCGGCGCTCGTCGCCTGCGACGCCCTGTGGAACACCGGACTGGACCGGTCACGACTGGTCGAGCTGGCCGCCGAACTCGGTAGTGATGTGCCGTTCTGCTTGGTCGGTGGCACAGCGGTGGGCTCCGGCCATGGCGAGGTGGTGACGCCGGCGTTGGCGCGTGGCCACTACAACTGGGTCTTCTGCCTGGACACCGAGGGGATGTCGACGCCCGAGGTCTACGCCGAGCTGGACCGGATGCGCGGGGACCTGGTCGTTCTCCCACCTCGCGTCCCTGGACCGCTCATGGCCGCGCTGCGGAGCGGCGACACCGAAGGCGTCGGTCGGGCGCTCGCGAATGACTTGCAGCCGGCGGCGTTGCGGCGCCGGCCGCGTCTGGCGGGCCTGCTCGGTGCTGGCGTGGAGTACGGAGCCGTGGGCGCGATCGTGTCCGGGTCCGGCCCGACCTGCGCCTTCCTGGCTCGCGACGCCGACCACGCGGCGGATCTCGCGGCGAGGCTCTCCGGGTCGGGCCTGTGCGCGTCGGTGCGGATCGCGACCGGCCCGGTCCCAGGCGCGCGCATCGTCTCCGAGCAGTGACGACCCGCGCGTCGCCTACGCCGCGCCCAACACGTCATGGCCCAGGAAGGGGCCGCCGCGGCACGGGACGCTTGAGAAACCTGTTGTGCGCGAGACGAGCCATGCAGCAAGGTTGCTCCAAGGCCCGCGACTCGGCGGTGCCCAAGGTGTCCGGAGATCTCGAGAGGAGGTGCGTCACTGCCATGACTCAGGTGAGCACGTACCTCGCTCGACGGTCCTCCGGGAGGCTGACGCCAGGCTGATCGCCCTTCGGAGGACGTGTTCTCCGAAGGAGCTTTTCATGCGTGAGCGCAGTTCTTTTCCTCGCCGTTACCGCCCGCGAGTCGCGTCGTGGTGGGAAAGCGACGGGGACATCGATCCTTTCGCCGACGTCGATGCCGACCTGCCGACGACGGTGCGGATGCGGCGCCGTCGCGCCGACAACGAGCCGTCTCCTGGCACGCGTGGGCGGCTGACCGAGGAGCAGCGGGCGCGCCTCGCCCGGGAGCGCGAGGCCGCTGCGACCGCCGACGCGCCGCCGGCGGGGATTCGGTGGTCGACGTGGGATGACGGCTCTCGTGGCCCCGAGCCGTATCCGGAATGGTTGGTCACCGAGCTCGCCGCCGTTGACACCGACCTCGGCGTGCTCAAGACGGGCAAGGAAGCCGACGTCCACCTACTCGAACGGGGTGTTCCCGGCTCTGACCGGCGTTGCTTGTTGGCGTCCAAACGCTATCGGGGAGCCGACCACCGGCTCTTCCACCGTGACGCCAGCTACCTGGAGGGGCGGCGACTGCGACGAGTGCGGGACCAACGGGCGATCGACCGCCGCACCAACTTCGGTCGCAACCTCATCGCCCAGCAGTGGTCGACCGCGGAGTTCGCCGCGCTGTGCCACCTCTGGTCGGCCGGCGTCCCTGTCCCGTATCCGGTGCAGTGCCTGGGAACCGAGGTGTTGATGGAGTTCATCGGTGACGAGGACGGGACACCGGCTCCCCGGCTGGCGCAGCTTCGCCCCGAACCTGGCCAGCTGCGTCACTGGTGGGAGGTGATGCGGGCCGCCATGGTGGCGATGGGGCGGCTCGGCTACACCCACGGGGACTTGTCGGCGTACAACGTGTTGGCCGACGGCGATGACCTCGTGTTCATCGACGTGCCGCAGCTCGTCGACCTGGCCGTCAACCCGCAGGGACGCCCGTTCCTCGAGCGGGACGCGCGCCGGATCTGTGAATGGTTTACCGCACGTGGGCTGTCGGTTGATGTCGCGGACCCGAACGCGCTGGTCGACCTCGTGCTTTCCGAAGCCGGACTGGCGTGACGCCAGCTTGTGGTCTGGCGGGCACGCCCGAGCTGGTACGGGTGGACACGGTGACGGCGCGGGAGCGCGTTCAGTGCCGAGGTGGGAGAGGCTCACCAGCCCACGGCCGCGGAGTCAGGAAGCTCGTCGTACATGATGATCTGGGTCGAGCCGTCGTGGCCATGGATGGCGGTCACGTCAGCGAGGGACTCGTACACGTTCACCGACGGACGTGGACCGCACCAGACGAGGCTCACTTTCCCGTTGGGATACACCGTGCCCCAGGCCACCACGCCTGTTCCCGATACCCCGCTCACATCACGGTGTCGATAGAGCTGAAACCGGCACGGCATGGCTGACGTGGCGACGGGCATAGAACCCTCCGTCGAGACACAGGACGCCTCCTGTTGGGTGGCCTCCAGTGAGATTGGAGTCCTACGGGCCGCCGCGCAGGGAATGGGCCGGGGTCTACGACGGCCCGTAGGGACTCCTAGAGTGACAGGATCGCCACGTAAGGTCAAGTATCTCTTCCAATGTAAATTTTCGTGATCCCAACCGGTCCTCCCTGATAGTGATCTTCAGTCTGGTCTGACCCGATTGGGTAGGGCGAAAACGCTTGCCACGTCTGGCACAAAAGGGCCAGACTGGGCGTAGTTACGCATCGGGGAGGTTCGGATGCCTAGAGTGAGCGGTCCGACGATCGCCCGCTGGCGGCTGGGCAAGGAGCTCAAGCAGCTGCGCGAACAGGCAGGGCGAACGTTCACCGATGCGGCCGAGCGGCTGGGGTGCTCTGAGTCGAAGATCCGCAAGATCGAGGCGGCCGAGGTCGGCATCGTCAAGGCCGAGCTCGAGGTCTTGCTCGACCTCTACAAGGCCCCCGACGACATGAAGCACCTGCTTCGGGAGCTCCAGCGGGTCGGCAAGCAGCGTGGCTGGTGGGCGCCGCTCGGCTCCATGCCCAAGGCGTATACGGTCTTCGTCGCCTTGGAGTCCGAGGCGCAGCGGATTCGGATGTTCGAACCGCTCATCATTCCCGGGCTGCTGCAGACCGAGGAGTACGCGAGTGCCCTCGACGCCATGTGCACCTTCGCGTCACCGGCGGAGCAGGAGCGGGCCGTGGCCATCCGGCTGGCTCGTCAGGAGGCGTTCTGGAAGGGCAACACCGACCCCAGCCGACTTTGGGTGATCATCGACGAGGCCGCGCTGCGCCGCCCGGTCGGCAAGCAGCCGGACGTCATGCGCAGCCAGCTCATGCGACTGCTGGAGCTCGGCGAGCGATGCATCTTGCAGGTGGTGCCGTTCAACGCTGGAAGCTATCCCGGCACCATCGGACCGTTCACCATCTTCGACTTCGAGGAGGACGTCCACTCGCCGGTGGTCTACACCGACGGGCAGGCCGGCATCACCTACCTCGAGAAATCCGCCGACGTGGAGCGAGCGAACGTGGCGTTCGGACACATCGCCGCCATCGCCCTCAGCCCCGCGGAGTCGGCGAAGAAGATCTTGGCCATCGTGTCGGAGATGGCCACCACACAAGGAGGCGAACATGACACCTGATCTCCACCGCGCTCAGTGGCGCAAGGCGAGCGCATCGGTTGGCTTCCAGAACTGCGTCGAGGTCGCCGACCTCGGTTCGGCGTTCGCGGTGCGCGACTCCAAGAACCCTCAGGGCCCGGCCCTGGTCTTCAGCGCCAGCGCGTGGGCGTCGTTCCTCGAGGGTGCGAAGAAGGGCACGTTCAACCTGCGCTGAGCGCACTCAACTTCGGGCAAAATTTCAGCATTTAGTAGGACATCGGGCCCTCGGGTGGTGGGCGACGACGCCCGAGGGCCCCCTCATCGCCGCCCGTCGTCAGGTGTCCCCGTCGGCCTCTCGGACGCCGCTCGTCGGCTGCCTGTCTCCTCGAGTCAGTCTGTCTCCTCGAATCAGCGCCACCAGCTGTGCACCGGGCCCCGGCTGGCGCGGGAGTGCAAGTCCGCCCACTCTCGTGAGCCGTCGTCCACCCACACCTCGAACGACACGCCCCGCTCCTGCACCGGCTGGTTGCCGGCGAGGAAGTCGGTCCACATGTCGGCCATCCGCGCGTAGTGCACGGCCCGACCGTTCGGCCAGCGGACGGTGAGGATGTGCAGACGCTCCGGACGCTCGTATGGCTCGGTCATCCGGTAGCGGTCGAGTGCCGCCTCGTCCACCTCGACCCCAAGGCCCGGTCCGTCGGGGACGCGGAGGTAGCCGCCCCGGATCGTCAACGGTTCCACCAGAAGGTCGTCGGCGTAGTTGTTGAGGGCCGTGACCGCGGGCCAGCGCGCGTGGGTGAGGACCGCGCCGAGGTGCGCGCACAGCGCTGTCGTGAGGCCCGTTCCGACCATCTGGAGCCAGAACGGCTTGCCGAACTCGGCGCAGATCGCGCCCTGGCGGAGGATCGAACCGACGCCACCTTCCACGACGAAGCCGTCGCACGTCTCCTGTCGAATCATCGCCTGGAACGGCTGGGCTTTGAGATGGACGGCGAGTGGCCGGGCCACCTTGCCGCGCAGCTGGCGGTAACCCTCCAGGTCAGGGTGGGGAATGGGCGTCTCGTAGATGGCCACCCGGTCGTCGCGGTCGAGCTCTTGGAGGACCGGTACGGCGTTGCCGGCGTCGAGCAGCATGCCGTTCCAGTCGATGTCGAGGCGATAGTTGTCCGGCGTCACCGCACGGACGGCGGCCACCTGCTCGTAGACGTCGATCCACGGCCTGGCCTTGAACTTGTGGAATGTGTAGCCCGCCGCGACCGCCTCGCGTGCCTCCTCCGCGAGCGCCCTCGGCGTCATCTTGGTGTTCCACCAGGCGATGGGACACCACTCGCGCACGCGAGGCCCGAGCAGCGACGACACCGGCACCTCGAGCGCTTTGCCGACCACGTCGTAGATGGCCATCTGGAGGCCGGGCCCGAGCGAGTCGTCGCCCAGGAAGTCAGCGGGGTTCGCGCCACGGACACGCGCGACCGCCTCGTCGGACACACGGCCCCAGCTGTAGTGGAGCAGGGTCTCGCCGTAGCCGACCAGACCCGCGTCGGTGGTCACGCGGATGACCTCGACGACGGTCCAGTTCCAAACGAGCAGGGCGTTCCACTCCTCGCAGCGCGGAGTGAACGGCACGTTGAGAACGATCCGTTCGACGTCGGTGATCTTCAGTGGGGCGGCCATACCGCTCATCCTGCTTCAGAACCGGGCTATGTCTGCCCCACAAAGCCGGTGCGACGTCGACGTGCCCGGAACCGGCCTGACATCGGCGTCACTGAGGCCCCTCGCTATCGTCTGAGCTGCTCACACGAGTTCGAGGCCAGAACAAGGGAGACCGACGTGAGGCGGCTGTCGATAGCGGGTGCGGCGCTCCTGATGATCCTTGCCGGCTGCTCGGCGGAGGACTCCACCGCAAAGCCCGCGAGTACGGGCGCGGAGGCACGCTTCCTCGACGCCTACGGCCTCGGCGGGATGGACGTCACGGAGATCATCGATCACCTGGACCGGATCGAAGCCGACGACCGGCCGACGGAGCTTACGGCCTCCGTCCGCCCTGATGAGCTGCTGCTCTCCGACGGAGAGCGACAGGTAGCCCTGGACATGCCGAGGGACCGCTACTACCTGTCCGTCGCCCCGTACGTGGACCGGACGCACGACTGCTTCTACCACAGCCTGACGACGTGCCAGGGCGAGCTCACCGGCGAGGAAATCCACGTTCGGATCGTCGACGACGAGACCGGCGAGGTTCTCGTCGACAAGCGGACGACCACCTTCGACAACGGATTCGTCGGCTTCTGGCTGCCTCGTGATATCGACGGCACGATCACGGTCAGCCACGATGGGCGCATCGGGACCGCCGACTTCACCACCACCGACGAGGGTGCGACGTGCGTCACCACTCTGCGCCTCACCTAGGCGCTCACATCGCCTCGAGCCCTCGCCTGTGAAGCGATCCGCCTTGGACCGGTATTGCCTCGCCGTGGCGCCGCGCTGACTCACCGGGGCTGCCAGGCGCCCGGAGCGTCAGCCAGGCCACGGACGTGTTCGGGCAGATCGCCGCTCACCACGTGCGCGAGCGTGGTCTCGTCGAGGACGCTGCGGATCGCGGACCGGGTCGCCACCCAGACGGTCTGCAGGTGCTCCGCGACGCCGTCGTAGCGGGCCTCCTCCGGGCGCATGCCGCGCACTCCCGCCAGTGGGCCGTCGACGGCGCGTATGACGTCGCCGATGGCGATCTGGTCCGCGGGCGCGGTCAGGCGGTACCCACCGTCGGCGCCTCGCTGGCTTCGAACCAGCCCGGCACGGCGCAGGTCGCTGAGAATCGCCTCCAGGAACTTGTGAGGCAGCCCTTGCCCGTCGGCTAGGGCAGCCGCGGTCACGACGTGATCGGTGGCGGCGAGCTCGAGCATCGCTCGCACCGCATAGTCCGCTCGCGCCGAGATTTGCACGCGCACATCATGGCCTACCGCGCTGTCGGCCAGCGCCATCCGGGGCTGGTGCCGTGTGCTGAGCCGAGGTCCCGGCAGTCGCTCGGAGGTGTCCTCAGGTGCGCTCGTCGAAGGGGAGGAGCAGGCTGCGCAGGAGCGCGGCCAGGTGAGCGCGGTCGTCGTCGGGGAGTCCAGCGAGCAGTGTGCGCTCGTGATCGAGGAGGGCCGCGAGCGCGGCATCCACGCGGCGCTGGCCCTCGAGGGTGAGCCGGACCCGTACACCGCGGCGGTCGGCTGGCTCAGGTCGTCGTTCGACGAGCCCTTTGGCAGCCAGCCGGTCGATGCGGTTGGTCATGGTGCCGCTGGTGACGAGGGTCTGGGTGATCAACCGGCCGGGCGAGAGCTCGTACGGCGGACCCGCGCGCCGCAGCGCGGTCAAGACGTCGAACTCCCAGGGCTCCAGGTCGTGGGCGGAGAAGACGTTTCGCCGGGCGCGGTCGAGATGGCGCGCGAGTCGGGTGACGCGGGACAGCACCTCGAGGGGTGAGACGTCGAGGTCGGGGAGTTCCCGGCGCCACGCCGCCACCAGGCGGTCGACCTCGTCCTCGCGCTCCGGGCCACCCTCCCCGTGGGCAACGGTCTCCACGAACGCCAAGCGTATCTCGGCGGTCGAGAATCTTGACATCAAGACAATCGCTTCGGCAAGCTATCTCGACGTCAAGACAAATGGCGCGGCGGCCCGACCGCGAGCGCTCTGATCGGCCAGGCGACCACCGGCGCCGTGGACCGTCACGGCGCTCGCGACGAGGACCACGTTGGAGGAGAGCTATGCGGAGTGGCGTCGCGGCACCAGAGCGTGCCGGAGATACCCGGAGATACGCCGGAGATACCTGGAGAGAGGCGTGATGGCCGTGGGTGAGCCCGCTGGAGTGCGGTGGGATCCGGGCCAGTACCTCCGGTACGCCGACGAGCGAGGCCGGCCCTTCGCCGACCTGGTCGCGCGTATCGCGGCCGACGACCCGAGGTTCGTCGTCGACCTCGGCTGCGGTCCCGGCACGCTGACCGCCACCTTGTGCGACCGGTGGCCGCGCGCTCACGTCGAGGGCATCGACTCCTCGCCGGAGATGATCGCCCGTGCCCAGCGACTGACCAAGCCTGGTCGCCTGACGTTCACCCTCGGCGACGTTCGGGACTGGAAGCCGGACAGGCCCGTCGACGTCCTGGTCACGAACGCCACCCTGCAGTGGGTGCCCGGCCACCTCGAGCTGCTGCCCCGCTGGGTCGACGTCCTCGCGCCCGGCGGGTGGCTGGCGCTGCAGGTGCCCGGCAACTTCGACAGTCCCAGCCACCAGATCCTCTCCACGCTCGCGGCCGAGGAGCCCTGGGCGAGCTACCTCGACGGGAAGGTCCGCCAACGTGCCCATGCGCCCGGTCCCGAGACCTACCTCGCGGTGCTCGCCCGAGCAGGCTGCGTCGTCGACGCCTGGGAGACGACCTACCTCCACGTGCTGCAGGGCGAGGATCCCGTCTTCGAGTGGATCAAGGGGACCGGCGCGCGTCCCGTCCTCCAGGCCTTGCCCGAGGACGTGCGGCCCGCGTTCGAGCGGGAGTACAAGGCGCGGTTGCGCCAGGCCTACCCCCGCCAGGAGTTCGGCACGGTCCTGCCGTTCCGCCGCGTCTTCGCGGTCGCCCAGCGGAGGGCGCGATGAGTGGCACGACGACGGCTGGCGGGTTGGTCATCAGGGCGGCCCGGAGGGCCGACCTCCCCGCCGTCGTGGCGCTCATCGCGGCCGACGCCATCCGCGAGGTGGCCGAGGACGTCGGGACGGGCGAGGAGGTGGCGCCCGAGTACGTCGCGGCGTTCGAGGAGATCACGGCCGACCCACAGGCGCTGCTGCTCGTCGGCGAGCTGGACGGCCGGGTCGTCGCGACCTGCCAGGTGAACTTCCAGCGGCACCTGATCTACCACGGCGGGCTGATCGCCCAAGTGGAGTCGGTGAGGACCGCCGCCGACCTGCGGGGGCGGGGCATCGGCACGGCGCTCATGGAGTGGGTCATCGCCGAAGCCCGGCGACGTGGTGCGGTCCGCCTCCAGCTCACGTCGAACGCCGCGCGCGTGGCCGCCCACAGGTTCTACGAGCGGCTCGGCTTCGTCGCCAGCCACGTCGGTATGAAGCTCTACCTCGGCGCGCCATGACGCGCCACGTCGGGAAGGAGGAGTCGGGAAGGAGGAGGAGTGAAGCTGCACCACGTCCAAGTCTCCTGTCCGGCCGGTGGCGAGGGCGCCGCCCGGCGTTTCTACCGTGACGCCCTCGGCCTCCCCGAGGTCGAGAAGCCGCCAGTCCTCGCGGCGCGCGGCGGAGTATGGTTCCGGTCCGCTGACGGGAACGTCGAGATTCACGTCGGCGTCGAGCCGGACTTCCGGCCGGCGCGCAAGGCGCATCCGGCGCTCTGCGTCGACGACATCGACGCCGTGGCCGACAAGGTGGCCCGCGCCGGGTTCCCTGTTGAGTGGGACGACCTCCTGCCTGGCTACCGCCGCTTCTACACCGCGGACGGCAACGGCAACCGGGTGGAGGTCCTGGCCCCCGAGAGGTCACGCTGCGCGCATGGCGAACAACGAAACGGCACCCCGGAGGCGGGTCCTGCTGACCGGCGCGAAGGGGTACATCGCGAGCCAGCTGCTGCCAGCCTTCCGGGAGCGCTACGACCTGCGACTGGTCGACCTCAGCCCCGGTGAGGGTGTCGAGGTGGCGGACCTGCTGAGCGACCCCGCCGACGATCTCCGGCGGCTCTTCGACGGCGTCGACACCGTCGTCCACACCGCGTACCACCGGCCGACCGGTGACGACCCCCAGTCGCGGTACGAGGGAGAACGCCGCAACGTCGACATGATGCAGCGGGTGTACCAGCTTGCCCTCGAGACGGGCGTCCGGCGTGTGGTGGCGGCCAGCACCAACCAGGCCGCGAAGTGGTACGAGCAGCCGTACTTCCAAGGGTTGCGGGACCGGGTGAGTCCCGAGGACTATCCCCGGCCGGACAGCTTCTACGGCTGGGCGAAGGCGGCGTACGAGTCGCTCGGCTTCCTCTACGCCTGCGGCAGCCTCGGCCGCAAGCTCGACGTGATCCAGGTGCGGATCGTGGTGCCGCGCGAGGTCGACGCTGCCAAGTTCGTCGACCAGCCGACCTATCGCTACGTGCGCGAGCTCGCCGGCTACATCAGTGAACGCGACCTGCAGCAGTTGTTCGTGAAGTCCATCGAGACGCCCGACATCGCGGACGAGTACGGCGTCCCGTTCCACATCTTCTACGGCGTCTCCAACAACGCCCGGACGTTCTGGAGCATCACCAACGCCCGGCGGGTGATCGGCTACCAGCCGCAGGACGACTCCGAGCGGCGCTTCGCCGACGACATCGCCCGGATGCTCTACGGCTCGCGCGACGGGAGCCGGTAGCGACGGGCGGATGACGACCCCTGGCTCGGGTGGTGCACGACGACCACCCGACCAGCGGTCGAGGTGGAGTGGTCCCCGGGCGGTGGCTGACCGATGTCGTGGGCGTGCAGCCGTCGCGGACCGGCTCGTCCGTCGAGCGGCAGTCCCGCCGAGGAATCGGTAGCGTGCGCTCGTGCCGAACGTCGTCCACGCCTGGCTGTCCCCGTCGCGACCGGACCGACCGGAGGTCGTCACCGACTCCGCCGAGCGGCGGGCGTTGCTCGTCGAGCTGGTGCTGGTCTTCAGCATGACGCTCGGCTTGTCCGGGTTCCGCAGCGTGCTGTCCTTGCTCGACGCGTTGCTCGCGCCCGAGCCGCTCGGCGAGCAGTCGGTGGCGCTCAACGTCTCCCGCGCGGCGCAGCACCTGGTCGACCTCGGCTTCCAGCTCGCCGGGGTGGTCCAGCTCGCCGCGTGGGGAGGCCTCGGCTTGTACCTGCTGTGGCGGAGCGGCATCGGCCCCCGGCTCGTCGGTCTCGACAGGACCCGAGTGGGGCGTGACGTGGCCGTCGGCGTCGGGCTCGCCGCCCTCATCGGCATCCCGGGCCTCGGCCTCTACCTCGCCGCCCAGGCGCTCGACCTCAACCTCGCCGTGCAGGCGTCAGCGCTCGGCGATCACTGGTGGCGGACGCCTGTCCTGGTGCTGGCGGCCGCAGGGAACGCCTGGGCCGAGGAGGTCCTGGTCGTCGGGTACCTGCTCACCCGGCTGCGCCAACGGGGGTGGACCGAGAACGTCAGCCTGGTGGCGTCCGCGATCCTCCGCGGCTCCTACCACCTCTACCAGGGTTTCGGCGGCTTCGTCGGCAACGTCCTCATGGGGCTGATCTTCGGCCGCCTGTGGCAGCGGACCAACCGTCTGTGGCCGTTGGTGATCGCCCACACCCTGCTCGACGTGGTCGCGTTCGTGGGGTACGCCCTGCTGCGCGACCACCTCGGCTGGCTCCCGTGACGTGCTGCGTCGTCAGGGTATGGCGTCGTCGGACACTGCTGCGTGGCCGGAGCGGCCGAAGCGGTGTGGTGACCACCAAGGCGAGGCGGTCAGAACAGCCCGGTGCGCTCCTTGTAGCAGGCGGTGAAGCGTTCCGGGTCGTTGGCCAGGGGGATGCACGGTTGGGCCCGGTCCGCCCAGATGAAGCCGAGGATGACCGTGCCGAGGGCCAGCGCGAACGCCGTGACCGCCGCCCGCTTGTTGGTCGCGCGCCCACGGTAGACCCGCACCATGCCGGTGATCGACAAGGCGAGAGCGATCGCGGCGAGCAGCACAGCGCCGGTCCAGGCGACCAGCAAGCTCCCGGCGAACGCCACGGCCCCGAGGACGAGAGCGACCCACCCGGAGAGGTTGAGGGGCTTCCGCTGAGGGAGGGCCTCCTCGCCGAGGTCACTGTCGCGGTCCACCGAGCCGTGGCCGGGTGGCATCGGCTCGTCGTCCGGCGAGTCGGGGCGGCGCTGGTCTGGGAAGGTCATGACCTCCGATTGTGTCGTCTACCCTGGCAGGTTGGATAGGCGGTGCTCCCAGAGCCCGGACCAGAGGCGCCGGTGGTCCGCCACGACGGTCGGCCGTGATCGGTCGGCGGACCGGTGCGCGGGGCCCGCCGCGTAGACTGCGGCTTGTCACCCGGTGCGAGCGAGCGCCGGAGCGTGCTCGCCGGCGGTCGTGCCGACGCGGAGCGCCTGCGTGTGACGCTGGGCGAACCGGTCGTTGCGGCCAAACCGGGTGAAACGGCCGCGGCGGTACCCGCGTAGGCTGTGGGACGCCGACGATGGGGTGTCGTCTAAGGGCAAGACCTCAGATTTTGGATCTGATGATGGGGGTTCGAGTCCTCCCACCCCAGCGATGTCGATCAGGGCCCTCCCAGGCTCCGTTGGTCACCGCCGTGGGCGACCCGGTCTGAGGGCCCCTGGCCTGGCGGAGCGCGGCGCGTCACACCCGACCGAGCACGATGTCGGTGAGCTCGCTCAAGGCGTTGATGCGGTAGCGGGCCGCCGAGAAGTCAGCGGACCCACTGGCGTTGGCGAAGTCGTTGCGGACGACGACGCAGTCGGTGCCGGCCGCGACGGCTGACCTCAGCCCTCGGAGAGAGTCTTCGACCACCAGCGCCTCCTCCCTGGCCGCGCCGAAGCGTCGCAGGCCAGTCAGGTGGGGCTCGGGATGAGGCTTGGCGTTCTGGTAGTCCTCGCGGACGAGAACGAAGTCCATGAACCGCGTGATGCGACGGTCGGCGTGGATGAGCTCGAAGTCCGCACGCTGGCGGTCGTCACGATCGCCATCCGGGCGTAGCGTGAGAGCTCAGCGAGCGTGTCGAGGACGCCGTCGATCTCGATGTCCTTCGTTCTCAGGTACTCCTGGTAGTACTCGTCGCGCGCCTTGGCCAGCCTGGCGATGGTCTGCTCGTCGATGCCCGCCGCCCGGGCCTGTGCCCAGGAGCCCAAGCCCTGGCCGACATCCCGCAGGTAGTGGTCCTTGTCGAGGGTGATGCCCACGTCGGCCAGGGCGCGTCACGCGGCCTCGAAGTACCAGTACTCGGTGTCGACGAGGACACCGTCGTGGTCGAAGAGGATGTACGCCTTCGTCATGCGCGATCCTCCTGGCGGCCGGCCGCACCGTCGTAGGGCGGTCCAGCCAGGACCGCGAGCCGTTCACAGAGTCCTACCCGGACGCGAGGACCTCGCCGGCCATGACCTCAGGCGGGTTCGGGAGCAGGGACGCGAGGTGCTCCCGCACGAAGTCGGCGGCGATCCTCGTGGACTCGTCGGCGCCCGCGCGGTCCTCGAAGACGCTGGTCGAGATCAGCACCCCGTCCCCCGCGTCGACCCAGTAGTAGGCCACGAAGCCCGGGACGTGGCGGACGAGGGGCACGAACCCCTCTCGCACCTGGCGTCCCACCTCAGCCGGGTCGGTCACCCCGTCGTACCGTCTCACCACTGCGTACATTGAGACCTCCTTGCGTGCCGCGCGGTCGACGACGTGTCGGTACCCGGGGACAGCGTGAGACACGCCAGCGCCATGGGCTCCGTGCCGGCTTGGATCGTCGAGCCGACGAGGGGAGGGCGAGGAGACGCTGGGCCAGACGCAGGTCGGCGCCCGGTGGATTGTGACTTCGAACACCCGGATCTCGGTGGGCTCGATGGCGGACGTTGACCTACGTCGGATGTCGGATGACCTGGGGAGGCTCCGAATCGCTCACACGACTCACGTCGACCTACCGGGAAAGCCGCCTCCCTTAGGTCAAGGCGTCAGCGCGCGGAGTCGTCGCGCCACTTGTCCGGCGCGTGGTTCGATATGGCGGCGCGGAACTCGCTCCGGGTGGTGTCCCACATGTCGAGGCGCCCGATGATGACCGCGCCGACTCGCGGAGACCAGGACGGATACAGCCATTTCTCGCGTGCGGGTGGCTTGACACCGGGCGCGAGCCAGACAGCGAGGCACTCCGTGCCGGACGAGCGAGCGATCCCCACGCTCCGGATCTCCGGCCAGGTGAACGCGACGTGGTGGCGGAGTCCTCGAACCGACACGCCGTCAGGTCCCACACGGAGGCGGGGATTTTCCAGGAGTGGGAGCGCGCATACCACCGCGGCGATGAGAGCGAACGGCGTGAAAGCTATGGCGATCCATGCCGACTGTGGGTCGAACATGGCGGCGACGCACATGGCGACAAGGGTCAGGCTGCCGAGGCTCAGCGCAATCGGCAGGCCGCGAAGCAATCGGATCTCGGTCGCTTCCACGCCCGAGATTGTGAATCACCACATGGTGACCCTCACGAACGAGGCCGTGACGAGCGGATGGCCCACGAAAACTGAGCGACGAAGGCACCCGCGAGCCACTAGGCGCGGCAGATCACCTCGCCGTGCGGGATGACGAGCCAGCCGTCGGGCGCGCCGGCCCAGGTCCGCCAGCCGTCGGACAGGCGGCGAAGGTCCGCCTCGGTCGCCACCCCCATCTCCACCGCCTGGCGGGCCACGGCGGACTCGACGATGCGGTCGGCCCACATGCCTCCCCACCAGGCGCGGTCCTCCGGTGTCGCGAAGCACCAGACGGAGGCCGAGGGGCGGACGTCGTCGAAACCGGCGGCCTGAGCCCAGGACAGCAGTCGACGTCCGGCGTCGGGCTCACCGCCGTTCGCGCGAGCGACGGTGCGATAGAGGTCCAGCCACTCGTCCAGCTCCGGCACGCGCGGATACCACGCGAACGCCGCGTAGTCGCTGTCACGTGCGGCCACCACGCCGCCCGGCCGACAGACGCGTCGCATCTCCCGCAGGGCCTGCACGGGGTCGGCGACGTGCTGGAGGACCTGGTGCGCGTGGACGACGTCGAACTCGTCATCAGCGAAGGCCAGCGCGTGGACGTCCGCCACCACGAAGTCGACGTTGGTCAGCCCACGCCGGGATACCTCCTCTGCGGCGATCTCCAGCACGTCAGCGGTCGGCTCGATCGCTGTGACGGTGCCCGGCGCCACGCGATCGGCCAGGTCGGCGGTGAGCGTCCCCGGTCCACAGCCGACGTCGAGGAGCCGTTGCCCAGGCGTGAGGGACGGCAGGAGGTAGGCGGCGGAGTTCTCCGCCGTGCGCCAACGATGGGAGCGCAGCACGGACTCGTGGTGGCCGTGGACGTACGTGGCGGACCTCTCGCTCATAGGCGGGAAACGTAACCGGTCGCGGGCGACCGCTGGGTGCCATCTCACATGGCGACGTGTGTCTCGAGTATCGAGCGCGCCGGCTCGGCCGGTCAGTTGGGCCCGCGACCTGCTCACCGCGCGCCCGCGGGGATGGTCGAGAAGACCAAGCAGTAGTCGTTGGTGATCCAGTCGATCGTCCGGTCCCAGTCGAGCACGATCTCCCGCTCGAAGCGCAGCACGGTCGACAGCGACCGCGCGACGTCGAACGCCAGTGGGGTGACGGTGTCGTTGTAGGTCAGGTTCGCGACATTGACCACGACCCGGGCCTTGGCGGTCAGGTGTCGACCAAGCCGCCGGAAGATGTCGGTGAGCTCCTCCAGGTAGCGCTCGTAGTCGCCGTCCCGCGTCGCATAGCCCGTCAACGGGTTCTCGGGATGGTTGAGACGCGTCATGTACGGCGGCGAGGTCATCACGAAGTCGACGGGTGGGAGGCCGTACTCGTCGAGCCGTCGGGCGTCCCCCAGTCGGATCGCGGTCGGATCGGCGAGCCTGCCCGCGACGAAGTCCACGCGGTCAGGGTCGATCTCCAGGCCGAGCGGGCGACGTCCCATGCGCTCGGCGACGACGAGCGTCGTCCCTGAGCCGGCGAACGGATCGAAAACCACGTCCCCTGGGCGTGTGTACTCGGCGAGGAAGCACTCGACCAGCGCCTCGGGGTAGCACTCGCCGTCGGTGAACTCGTCCGCGAGCTCGGGCCGGGGTGGCGGGACGTGGAGCGGAAGCACGGGGCGCACGAGCAGATCCTGTCATCACCCGACCCTCAGCCTGCGGGTCCCGCCCTCCGCAGACGACGGGCCGGACACCGTCAGGCCCGCGAGCGCCACAGGAGCCAGACGAAGTAGGGCGTGCCGAGCAGGGCCGTCAGCAGGCCGGCCGGCACCTGGGCGGGCGCGATGACGAACCGGCCGAGGGTGTCGGCGAGGCTGACCAGGAGCGCGCCAACCACGGCCGCGACGGGGATGACCCGGCGGTGCTGAGGTCCGACCAAGGCGCGCGCCACGTGCGGTGCGACCAGTCCGGCGAACCCCACCGCCCCGACAGCGGAGACCGCGGTGGAGGCGAGCAGCGCCGCACCGGTGAGGACGGCGAGTCGGGTGACCTCGAGGCGGACACCGAGAACGCGTGGCGTGTCGTCGTCCAGCGCCATCAAGTCGAGCTCTCGTCGCAGCGTCACGACGACCGGGGTGAGCACGAGCAGTGCGACGAGCACCGGCACGACCTGGGCGAAGGTCCGCCCGTAGGTGGAGCCGGACAGCCACGTCAGCGCCTTGGCGGTGTTCCAGGGGTCGTGCACCACCACGATGAGCGTGGTGAGCGCGGTGAACCCGGCGGACAGGCCGATGCCGATGAGCACGAGGCGGTCCGGGTTCAGCTCGCGCCGCCAGGCCAGCCCGTAGACGAGCGCGAACGCCACGAGCGCGCCGACCCCGGCGGCCACCGACATGGCCACCACGCTCGCCAGAGGGACGAACGTGAGGAGGGACACCGCGCCGAGGCTGGCGCCGGCGGTGATCCCGAGGATCCCCGGTTCGGCGAGAGGGTTCCGGCAGGCGGCTTGGACGGTGACGCCCGCGATCGCTAGGGCCGCTCCGGCGAGCAGAGCCGCGGCCACGCGCGGCATCCGCTCGTTGAGGACGAACGTGACACGAGGACCCGAGGCGCCGGTGAGCCAGTTGAGGACGTCTCCGGTGAGCAGGAGTGTGTCGCCGAGGAGCATGCCCGCGAGCGCTGCGCCGGCCGTCGCGAGGAGGGCGACGAGGAGGACCAGCCAGAACCGACCGCGGGAGCGGGCGCCGCCGGTGCGGGCGGCCGGCGGACGGCGGGTGGGTCCGGCGTCGCGATGCTGTCGAGCGAGCAGGACGAGCACCACCGCGCCGACGACGCTCGTGACGACGCCGGTGGGCACGTCAACCCCACCCTGCCCCCCGAGCGCGGCGCGCAGCAGGACGTCCGCGCCGACGACGATGAGCGCGCCGGCGACCCCGGAGAGCGGGAGCAAGACGCGGTGGCGTAGCAGACCGGGCACCAGCGGTGCGGCGAGACGCACGATCACCGGAGCGCACAGACCGACGAACCCGATCGGTCCTGCCACCGTGACGGCGGCCGCGGTCAACAGCACCGCGAGCAGGACCGCGGTGACTCGGGTCCGGCGGACGGGCAGGCCGAGCGAGGCCGCGGTGTCGTCTCCTAGCGCGAGGATGTCCAGCCGGTGGCCGAGCACCACGAGCCCGCCGACCGCGGCCACCACGATCGGCGCCATCTGGGCACTCGGGTCAAGGTCAGCTTGCACCAGTGATCCGCTGCCCCAGGCGAACAGTCCTTTGGTCTGTTCCTCGAAGAGCAACAGCAGCAGTGCCGTCACCGAGCTGAACGCGAGCGCCGTCGCCGATCCGGCCAGCACCAGTCGCGTCGGACCGCTGGCGCCACCGGCCGACAGCAGGAGCACGAACACGGCCGCACCGAGACCGCCCACGAAGGCCAGTCCGCCCGCCGGGAGCAGTGGAAGGGAGAGCCCGAACGCAGCGGCGATCGTCACCGCGAGGTAGGCGCCCGCGCTGACCGCGAGCGTGTCCGGGGAGGCCAGCGCGTTGCGCGCCACGGACTGCAGGACGGCGCCGGCGACACCAAGGGCCACGCCGACGACGAGCGCGGCGGCCAGGCGTGGCAGCCTCGAGCCGAGCAGGATGTTCCACGTGGCCTCGTCGCCGTGGCCACGAGCGAGCCGGAGCAGGTCGACGGCGCCAATCTCGGACGTGCCCTGGGTGAGGTGGATCACGGCGAGGAGGGCGAGGGCCAGGACGCTGACGCCGAACGCCGCCGCGATCCGGATCCGCCGTCCTGGCGCGTGGGGTGCCGGCTCCGGTCGCGGAAGCGTCACCACCGGAGCCGCACCGCTGCGCGCGTTGCTCACCGCTTCGTCGTGAGGGTGGTGACGACCTGGTTGATGAAGTGCTCACACGAGCGGGGTCCGCCGAAGGTCCAGGTTCCCGGCTCCAGCTTGTACACCTGTCCCTTCGTCACGAACGGCAGGGAGCGCCAGATGGGTTGGTCGGCCAGCACACCGGTGAACACGTCCTCTTCGGAGGCGCTGTAGAAGAAGTGGACGTCCGGCAACGCCGTGAGGCCTTCGACGTCGGTCACCCCGAGTCCCCACACCTCGTCGACCTCGCCCGTCCACTGGTTGCGCAGGCCGAGCTCCTCGGCGAGGTCGGACATCAGCGAGCCCTTGCCGAACATCCGGATGTTGACGGAGCTGCCCTCCGTCCAGGCGTCCGCCATGGCGAACCCGGCGCCGGCGAGTCCGGCGTCCGCGATCGCGCGCTGGCCCTCCGCCAGGGTGGCGTCGAACTCCTCGAGAACCGCCTCGGCCTCCTCCTCCTTGCCGACGGCGGTCGCGATGAGTCGGACATTGTCCTTCATCTGCTCGATGTTCCGGCTGGCGTCACTGCCTCGCATCACCAGCACCGGAGCGGCCTTCTCGAGCTGGGCGATGGTCTGCTCGCCGCGGTTGTCTTCGGTGATGATCAGGTCGGGCTCCAAGGCGACGATCGAGTCGACGCTGGGCTCCTGGCGGGTTCCGACGTCAGCCACGTCGGCGTCGAGCTTCACCGAACGCACCCATGTCGAGAAGCCCTTGACGTCGGCGACGCCGACCGGCATGACGCCCAAGGTGACGAGGATCTCGGCCTCGCTCCATTCCAGGGCGACGACGCGCGTGGCCGGCCCGTTCGGCAGGGTGACCGGCTTGTTCCGCGCGTCGGTCAGGGTGATCGGCTCGGCGGTGGTCGTCGCTGGCGGGGTAGGTGCGGCTCCGGATGGATCCTCGGTGGTCCCGCAGGCTGCGAGGGCGGCCACGCAGACGAGCCCGAGGAACGTGCGGCGAAGAGTCATGAGGGTTCCTTGGTGGGTCGGTGCGGGGGATCTTCGATGGGGGTGAGACGGCCAGCGGCGCGGTTAGGCCGGAGTGGGGACGCGTCGGGTGTGGCGGCCCACGGGTTGGGTGACGATCGTCCCGGTCTGCGGGTCGATCCGAACGTCGATGTGGATGCCGTACGCGCGGGAGAGCAGCTCGCTGGTGAACACCTCGCGCGGTGGCCCGCTGGCGACGATGGTCCCCTTCTCGAGCAGGACCACCTGGTCGGCGACCGCGGCCGCCTGGTCCAGGTCGTGGAGCACGACGCCGACCGCGACACCGTGGACGTCGGCCAGGTCGCGGAGCAGGTCGAGGATCTCCACCTGGTAGCGCAGGTCGAGGAAGGTCGTCGGCTCGTCCAGGAGGAGCACGGACGTCTGCTGGGCCAGGCAGGTCGCCAGCCAGACGCGCTGCAACTCGCCGCCGGAGAGCTCGTCGACGCACCGGTCGGCCATGGGTGCGACGCCGGTCACCGTCATCGCCCACTCGACGGCCGCCGGGCCGTCCTCGTCGCGCGCACCCCAGCGCCCGCGGTGCGGGTGTCGGCCGTACCCGACGACCTCGCGCACGCTGATGCCGGTGGGGGTGGGCCGGGACTGGGCGAGGAGAGCGACCCGACGAGCGAACTCCTTCGCCGAGAGGGCGTGCGCCGAGGTGCCGTCGTCCAGGAGGACCTGCCCGGACACCGGCCGGTGGAGTCGAGCCAGCGACCGCAGCAGCGTGGACTTGCCGCTGCCATTCGGTCCGACGAGGGCGGTGACCTCGCCGCGACAAAGCTGAACGGTCGCGGCCTCGACCACGGGCGTGCCGTGGTACGCCAGGTCGAGGTCAACTCCCCGCAGCCCTATCGCGGGCTCTGCGGGGGGACGCGCACTGGTGGACACGTCGGAAGGTTAGCCTAACCTCACTTCCGACTCCAGCGAGTGTGTCCAGCCTCTCACGCTGTCGACTCGCTCTGTCGACGGTGGGTGGTGATGATGAGGAACGACGCTGGCGTTGAGGTGGGGCGCTGACCGCCGGGCGTGTCGGGACCGGAAATGACGACCTTCACCTACGTCGGCACCTACCGTGGCGAGCGCGAGCGCTTCGGATCCCGGCCGGCGACGCCGGCCGACTTCGCCGCGATTCGACGGCTCGACGCCGAGGTGAACGGCGTGGACCGCGGGCGGGTCGTCGAGGGCTTGCCTCGGTTCCTCGCGCAGCTCCGCGTGGTCGAGCGCGGCGGCGTCGTGACCGGCTACGCCGGGGTATGGCAGAACGTCGACAACCTCGTCGTCGGACCGGTCGTCGCCGACAGCGTCGCCGACGCCGAGGCGCTGATCGGCGACATCGCGGCGAGCGTCGACGGACCGGTCCGCCTCGACCTCGACGACCGGTACCCCCAGCTCCACGACTGGGCCACCCAGCACGGCTTCACGCTGCGGACCTCGACGGCGGTGATGGTCCACGACGGGCGGCCGCTCCCGGGGACCGTCGTCGCTGGTTCATCCCCTTGATGCACGCCCTCGGCTGATCGGTCGTTAGCCGGCCGCCCAGGCGACGACCAGCGACGGCGGGAGGTTCGGTCGGCTGTCGGCGCACGCGACGATCTCCTCTCCCTTCCTTCGGCCCGCCGTCCTTCTCTCCGCGACCTCGTCTCCACGTGTTCCCAGGGCGCTGCTCTCCCTGCCGACTGAGCCCGGGTCGGGCTCTCATGTCCGACCCGCCGCGTTCGCCCTACTCCGCCCTGCGCGCGACTAGGTGGACCTCAAGCCTCACGGTCCGTTCCTCGTGGGCTCGAGAACGGCCAGGTCGGCTCCGCGGGACCCCGGTGGCCCACGGCGACCCGTGGTACCACCTTGGCGTCAATACCCTCGGCGGGTATTGTGGTCGAGTCCATACCCTAGGGGGGTAGGGTTAGCGGGCAGAAGGTAGAGATGAGCGATATCCCAGGTCACGGCTACATCGGGAACAAGGAAAACTACCTCAAGCGCTTGCGTCGCATCGAGGGGCAGGCGCGGGGCCTGCAACGCATGGTCGAGTCGGAGGAGTACTGCATCGACATCCTCACGCAGATCTCCGCAATGACCAAGGCGTTGCAGTCGGTGGCGCTCGGGCTGCTCGAGGAGCACTTGAGCCACTGCGTGGTCCGCGCCGCCCGAGCTGGCGGCCGCGAGGCCGAGGAGAAGGTCAAAGAGGCGTCCGAGGCCATCGCTCGTCTCGTGCGCTCCTGACAAGCTGTGTCGTCGCGCCAGTGACGCTTCCTGACGTTCCTGTCTCGACGAGACCACACGAGACCACACGAGACCGCACGGCGAGCCGTGCCGGGCGGCGCGTCCACGAAGGCAACGCCGTGTTGACGGCTTGGTGAGAGAAGACGTGGTGAGAGGAGAAGGACATGGGTGACTCCCGCAACGGCGCGACCGTGCAGACCTACACCGTCGTCGGCATGACGTGCGACCACTGTGTCAACGCGGTCAAGGCGGAGGTGGGCCAGATCGAGGGTGTCTCCTCGGTGGACGTCGACCTGGCCAGCGGCAACGTCACCGTGACGAGCGACCGTCCGCTCGACCGCGAGGCGGTACGCGCCGCTGTCGAGGAGGCCGGCTACGAGCTCGCCGGTGCCTGACAACCCAGGAGTGGCCCGCGCGCGTCAGGACTCGGGCCCTGGGCCCGAGCCTGTCGCGGCGATCTCCCGGTGTGAGGATCCACGATGAGAACACCCGTCAAGATCGCCGCCTTCGCCGCCGTCCTCGTGGCCGCCTTCGCCGCCGCCTTCGGCATCGGTGTCCTCGTGGGACCGCTCGAGCTCCGGCCCACCGATGAGCACGCCGGCTCCGAGGCGGGGACCGACCAGGAGGCCCACCAGCCCGACGCGCACGACGCCCATGGGTCGGGCACCCACGACTCCCACGACACGGTCGGGCACGAGGCCAGCGGAGGGGCCCACGGACCGAGTGGCCTCCTGGCATCCGACCAGGGCTACACCCTCGACGTGGAGCACTCCATCCTGCCCGCGGGTCGACCGACGGTGCGCTTCACCATCCGGGACGCCGTGGGGCGCGCGGTCACCGATTTCGTGGAGAACCACGAGAAGGATCTCCACCTCATCGCCGTGCGGCGTGACCTCTCGGGGTTCCAGCACGTCCATCCTGCGATGGCTCCGGACGGCACCTGGTCGGTACCGCTCACGCTCAGCCCGGGTCAGTGGCGCCTCTTCGCCGACTTCGTGCCTCGAGGCGGCGAGAACCTGACGCTGGGCACCGATCTCGCGGTGGCGGGCGACTACACGCCCCAGCCTCTGCCGGCTCCGTCGACGACCGCGCGGGTCGACGACTACACCGTCACCCTGCGCGGCGAGCTCAAGCCGGGCCAGCCGTCGCGGCTCACGCTGACGGTGAGCCGCGACGGCGAGCCCGTCACCGACCTGCAGCCCTACCTGGGCGCGTACGGGCACCTGGTCGCCCTGCGTGCCGGCGACCTCGCCTACCTGCACGTCCATCCGGGCGGCGTGCCCGGTGACGGGACGACGAAGCCCGGTCCTGACATCACCTTCGACGTCACGCCACCCAGCGCGGGTGAGTACCGGCTGTTCTTGGACTTCCGGCACGCCGGCGAGGTCCGAACGGCGGAGTTCACCGTTCGCGTCGATCCCACACCGCGCCACGACGGTGAGCACGGCGAGGCCGGTCATGGCGGGAGCAGCGAGCACGGAGACGGCCGTGGTGAGAAGGGTCATGACGGCGACGGTCATGACGGCGACGGTCATGACGGCGACGGTCATGACGGCGATGGCTAGAGCGGGGCGGTACCGCGCAGAAGGAACAGGGCTGGCCAGAGCAGGAGCAGAGCCGGCCAAGGCGGGAACGGCGGCGCAGCAGGACCCCGACCACGAGCAGGGACGGGTCGCTGACGGGTGGACGCGACAGAGGAGACGACATGAGCACCACCGATGAGATGTCTCGCCGCTCCGGGCAGCGCGTCGAGCTGGTGATCGGGGGGATGACGTGCGCGTCCTGCGCGGCACGCATCGAGAAGAAGCTCAACCGGCTCGACGGGGTTACCGCCAGCGTCAACTTCGCGACGGAGAAGGCGTCCGTGACCATCGACGGTGACGTGACCGTCGACGACCTCATCGCGGTGGTCGAGAAGACCGGCTACACGGCCTCACTGCCCGCACCGCGCGACGCCGAACGGCCGGCCGAGGACGACGAGGGCGACGACCCCACCCGGTCGGCCGGGCAGCGCCTGCTGATCTCGGTGGTGCTGACGGTACCCGTCATCGCGATGGCGATGATCCCGGCCCTGCAGTTCACCTACTGGCAGTGGATCTCCCTCACGCTCGCGGCACCCGTGGTGGTCTGGGGTGGTTGGCCGTTCCACAAGGCCGCTTGGACGAACCTCCGGCACGGCTCCACCACGATGGACACCCTCGTGTCGCTCGGCACTCTCGCGGCGTTCGGGTGGTCGCTGTACGCGTTGCTGTTCGGCACGGCGGGCGTCCCCGGCATGAAGCACCCCTTCCAGCTCACCATCGGCCGCACCGACGGCTCCGCCGCGATGTACCTGGAGACCGCCGCCGGTGTGACGATGTTCCTCCTCGTCGGCCGCTACCTCGAGGCGCGCTCGAAGCGGCGCGCGGGAGCCGCGCTGCGCGCCCTGCTCGAGATGGGCGCCAAGGACGTCGCCGTCCTGCGTGACGGCACCGAGACCCGGATCGGGATCGACGAGCTCGCGGTGGGGGACCGGTTCGTCGTCCGGCCCGGGGAGAAGATCGCGACGGATGGCGTCGTCGAGGAGGGGACGTCGGCGGTCGACGTCTCGATGCTCACCGGCGAGTCCGTGCCGGTCGAGGTGCGGCCCGGCGACACCGTGGTCGGTGCGACGGTCAACGTCGGCGGCAGGCTCGTCGTGCGCGCCACCCGTGTCGGAGCAGACACCCAGCTGGCGCAGATGGCCAAGCTGGTCGAGGAGGCCCAGCAGGGCAAGGCCCAGGTGCAGCGGCTCGCCGACCGGATCTCCGCGATCTTCGTGCCGGTCGTGCTCGGCCTCGCCGCCGCCACGCTCGGCTTCTGGCTCGGCACCGGAGCGGGCGCCCAGGCCGCCTTCACCGCCGCGGTCGCCGTCCTCATCATCGCCTGCCCGTGCGCGCTCGGTCTGGCCACACCCACCGCCCTCATGGTGGGAACCGGACGCGGTGCCCAGCTCGGCATCCTCATCAAGGGCCCCGAGGTGCTCGAGTCGACGCGGACCGTCGACACGGTGGTGCTCGACAAGACCGGCACGGTCACCACGGGGCGGATGACGCTCACCGACGTCGTGGCGGCGCCCGGCGAGGATCCGAATCTGATCCTGCGGCTCGCGGGCGCGGTCGAGCACGCCTCCGAGCACCCCATCGCGCAGGCGATCGCCGCGGCCGCGGCGGACCGTACCGGGCCGCTGCCGCGAGTCGACGACTTCCGCAACCTCGAAGGGCTCGGAGTGCAGGGCGTGGTCATCGACGGCGACGACACCTACGCCGTGGTCGTCGGACGTCCACGCCTGCTGCGCGAGCGGTCCCAGGAGCTGCCAGCCGAGCTCGAGCCCGCCATGGCCGACGCCGAGGCTCGCGGGTCCACCGCGGTCGCGGTCGGCTGGGACGGCAAGGCACGGGGCGTCCTCGTCGTCGCCGACACGGTGAAGCCGACGTCCGCCGAGGCGATCGAGCAGCTGCGGGCACTCGGATTGTCGCCGGTCCTGCTCACCGGCGACAACGAGCGGGTCGCCCGTGCTGTCGCCGCCGAAGTGGGTATCGACGAGGTGATCGCGGAAGTGCTCCCGCGCGACAAGGCCGACGTGGTCCGCCGCCTGCAGGCCGACGGTCGGGTCGTCGCCATGGTCGGCGACGGGGTCAACGACGCGCCCGCCCTGGCCCAGGCCGACCTGGGACTGGCGATGGGCACTGGCACGGACGTCGCGATCGAGGCGTCCGACCTCACCTTGGTCCGCGGCGACCTGCGGGTCGTGCCCGACGCGATCCGGCTGTCCCGGCGCACCCTCGCCACGATCAAGGGGAACCTGTTCTGGGCGTTCGCCTACAACGTCGCGGCGATCCCGCTCGCCGCGGCCGGGCTGCTCAACCCGATGCTGGCCGGCGCGGCGATGGCGTTCAGCTCGGTGTTCGTCGTGAGCAACAGCCTGCGGCTGCGACGGTTCCGTCCGCTCACCGACCACGCTGTCCCGGCAGGGTGAACGGCGCGAGCTTGAAGACCCGTCGAGGCTGGTCGATCACCAGGTCGACGGCGGTCTCGATGGCCTCGTCTTCTTCCAGCCGATCCTCGGCGACGAGGCGGGCGAGGACACCGGCGTCGACGCGGCGAGCGATGTCGTGGCGGGCCGGGACCGAGCAGAAGGCGCGGGCGTCGTCGGCCCCGCCGCAGGTACGGGAGAACCCGGCGGTCTCCGTCGTGGCCGCGCGGAACCTGCGGAGCGTGTCTGGGCCCCGCGGCACGCCCAGGTAGACGGAGGGATAGCGGCTGGCGAGGGGCGCGAGCTCGCGCGACCAGGCCGCCTCGTCCGCCGTGAAGACGACGAGGTGCAGGTTTGGGTGGGTGCCGTACCGCTCGAGCAGCGGACGCAGGGCGTCGGTGACCTCGACTGGGGCGGTCACGCCGCTGTCCGGCGCCAACCACTCGGCCGTCGGTGGGTCCTGGCGTCGCACGCCCGTGTGGAGAACCATGACCAGACCGTCGTCGCACGACATGCGCGCCATCTCGCCGAGCATGTGCCGGCGGAAGGCCTCCGCCTCGGAGGCGGTGGCCTCGTCGGACAGAGCTGCCTGGTAGATGCGGTTGGCCTCGGAGGGCTCGATCCGGTCGGTGCGGATGTCCGGGTGCGTGTGGACGGTCGAGGTCGCGCCGTGCTCGATGAAGAACCGGCGTCGCCGCTCCAGTGCCTGGATGAAGCCGGGGTAGTCGCCGACGTCGACGTCCGCCGCCTGCCCCAGCCTGGCGACCCGAGCCGTCCAGCCCGGTCCCGGCTCGAGGTAGGCGTCCGGGCAGAAGGTGGGGATGATGCGCCCGGGCCAGCTGGGGTCGGCCTCCAGCGCCGCGTGGACCTGCAGGTCGGAGCAGGCGTCGTCGCGGGTGGCGAGGACGCTGATCCGGAACCGCTCGTAGAGCGCGCGGGGACGGTACTCCGGTCGCCGGAGCCGCTCGGCGATCCGGTCGAACATCGTGTCCGCGGTGTGTGGTGATGGACGCAACGCCACCCCGAAAATCTCGACGAGCTGGTACTCCGTCCGAAGCCGTACGGTGGTGCCGCGGAAGACGTCCCAGTGCTCGCAGAACGCCCGCCACACCGCGCGAGCCTGCGTCTCCGACAAGGAGCCCGCCTCCGACGAGGAGTCGAGGCCGACGCCGAGCCTGTCCAGCGGAACCCCGCTCGCGTGCAACAGTCGGGTCACCTCGCGGTCGGACGTGACCAAGAGCGTCGCCGGGTCGGCGAACGGCTCGTCGTCGAGCAGGACCCGCGGATCGACGTCGCCGTGCGGGGAGACCACCGGAAGGTCCCGCACGACGTCGTAGAGCCGTCGTGCGATCACCCGCACCTCGGGCTCCACCGGGAGGAGCCGGTCAGGCTCGAGGCGCAGCGGCACGGTGGTGACTGTCATACCGGGAGTCTGCCCAGATCGCGCCTGTCCGACGCGATGCGCGCTCGGCGAGGCCGAGTCGTCGGCGTGGGCGTACACCCGCGAGCGGCTTGGGACACCTGACGGCCGGACAGGAAGGACTCGGAACGTAGACTGGGGGCGACGGACGGGTCGCTCGCCGACCGTTGGGCACACGGGTGGGAGTGATCGATGTCAACCCCGCCGGCCGCTACCGACTACCCGGTGCCCGACGCGTGGCGGCGAGACGTGGACGAGATCGTCACTGAGCTCGACACCGACGTCGAACGCGGCCTCACCTCGGCCGAGGCAGCCTCCCGGCTGCGGCGCTACGGTCCGAACCAGCTGCGTACCGCCGCGGGAACTCCGGCGTGGCGCATGCTGCTCCAGCAGTTCGCCGACCCGCTGATCTACCTCCTCCTCGCCGCGGTCCTGGTGTCGCTCGCCGCCTGGTTCGTCGAAGGAGCCAGGGGCATGCCGTTCGACGCGGTGGTGATCACCGCGATCCTTCTCCTCAACGGGGTGCTCGGCTACGCCCAGCAACGGCGCGCCGAGCGCGCGGTCGCTGCGCTCCGCGCGATGGCAGCGCCGATGGCCACGGTTCGTCGGGACGGGCGTGAGGTGCGCATCCCCGCGGCCGAGGTGGTTCCGGGTGACGTCGTCGTCCTGAACGAGGGCGACACCGTTCCGGCCGACGCGCGGTTGGCGTGGGCCGCGTCTCTGCAGGTCTCCGAGGCCGCGTTGACGGGCGAGAGTGAGCCTGTCGTCAAGGACGTCAGGACCCTGACCGGGTCCGTCGGCGTCGCCGACCGAGCCGACATGGTCTTCGCCGGGACGGCCGTCGTGCGTGGCCGTGGCGTCGCCGTCGTGACCGGCACCGGTATGGCGACGGAGATGGGGCGGATCGCCCACCTGTTGCGGCGAACCAGGAAGGAGAGCACGCCCCTGCAGCGGGAGACCGCCCACGTCGGGCGGGCACTGGGTGTCGCGGTGCTGGTGATCACCGTCGTGGTCGTGGCCGCGATCCTGGTGACCTCCGACATCGAGCGGGCCTCCGACGTCGTCGCGGTGCTGCTGGTCGGTGTGTCCCTCGCCGTCGCCGCCGTTCCGGAAGGCCTCCCGGCGATCCTGTCCGTGGTGCTCGCCCTGGGCGTCCAGCGCATGGCGCGGCGGCGGGCGATCGTCAAACGACTCTCGTCCGTGGAGACCCTGGGGTCGGCGTCCGTGGTCTGCTCGGACAAGACCGGGACCCTCACCAGGAACGAGATGACCATCGAGAAGGTGGTGGTCCCCTCCGGTGAGGTCGGTGTCTCGGGGGCTGGTTACCGCCCCGAGGGCGAGCTCCTCACCGAGGAGCCGGCCCTGGTCGAGGAGGCGAAGGCGGTCCTCGCGGTCGGTCGCCTCGCCAGCGACGCGGTCCTCCGCAAGGAGGGCGGCGACTGGATCGCGCACGGTGACCCGACCGACGTGGCGTTCCTCGTGGCCGTGCGCAAGGTCGAGGGCCTGGAGGAGGAGATCGCCCGGCGGTTCCGGCGAGTGGGGGAAATCCCGTTCACGTCGGAGCGCAAGCTGATGAGCACGCTCGTGGCCGACGCGGACCACGGCGGTGTCGTGCTCGCCGTGAAAGGCGCGCCGGACGTGCTGCTCGCCCGCTGCACCGCCGAGCGGATCGCCGGCGGGCAGCGTCCCCTGACGCCTCGGCGTCGGGACGAGCTCCTCGCCAGCGTCGAACGCCTCGCGGATCTGTCGCTCCGCACGCTGGGCGTGGCCGCTCGGAGGCTTCCCGACAACCAGGTCAGGCCGGATGAGTCGATGGAGCAGGACCTGGTGTTCCTCGGGATCGTCGGGATGCTCGACCCGGCCCGCCCGGAGGCCCGGACGGCTGTCGCCGAGGCGACCGCCGCGGGCATTCGGGTCGTGATGATCACCGGTGACCACCCGCGGACGGCCATCCGCATCGCCGCTGACCTCGCCATCGCCCGACCCGGGAGCCGGGTGCTGAGCGGCGCCGAGCTCGACAGCCTCGACGACGCCGCCTTCCGCGTCGCGGTGGGCGAGACGTCGGTCTACGCACGGGTGACGCCGGAGCACAAGCTGCGGATCGTCGACGCGCTGCAGGCCCGGGGCGCGATCGTCGCCATGACCGGTGACGGGGTGAACGACGCGCCGGCGTTGAAGTCCGCCGACATCGGTGTCGCGATGGGCCAGGCGGGGACTGACGTGGCGAAGGAGGCGGCGGACATGGTCCTCGCCGACGACAACTTCGCCACGATCATCGCCGCCGTCCGGGAGGGGCGCTCGATCTTCGCCAACATCCGCGCCTTCCTGCGCTTCCTGCTCTCGTCCAACATCGGCGAGGTGCTGACGATGTTCGTCGGCGTCCTTCTCGCCGGGGTGCTGGGCCTCACCGGCGCCGGCGATGCGGTGGCGGTGCCGCTCGTCGCCACGCAAATCCTGTGGATCAATCTGCTGACCGACGCGGCGCCCGCGCTCGCGATTGGGGTCGACCCGCCCGCCGAGGACGTCATGCGCCGCCCACCGCGTCGGCTCACCGACCGGATCGTGGACCGCCAGATGTGGACGGGCATCGTGTGGGTGGGGCTCGTGATGGCGGCGGTGTCGCTGGCCGCACTCGACCTCGGCCTCGCCGGCGGGTTGCTCGGCGGCGTGGGTGACCTCGACCACGGCCGGACGATGGCGTTCACCACTTTGGTGTTCGCGCAGCTGTTCAACTGCTTCAACGCTCGGTCAGGCCGCGCGAGCGCCTTCCGTCATCTCTTCAGCAATGGCTGGCTGTGGGGTGCCGTCGCCGTCTCGGCGCTGGCGCAGATCGCGGTCGTGCAGGTGCCGTTCCTCAACGCGCCGTTCCGGACCGTGCCGTTGCCACTCAGCGACTGGCTGGTGTGCGCCGGGCTGGCCAGCGTGGTCCTGTGGGCGGAGGAGCTGCGCAAGCTGATGGCGCGCCGAGGGCGTGCGTGAGGTGTGGAGGAGGTACCGCGTGAGGATCCTGACCGTGAACGCCGGGTCCAGCTCGCTGAAGCTGCGCCTCCTCGGTGACGCCGACGAGCTCGTCGCCGAGGAGGCGCTGCCCGCGGAGCGCGGTGCTGTCGCCCGCGATCACCTGGAGGCGGCCTTGCGTCGCATGGGTCCGGCGGACGCGGTCGGCCACCGCGTCGTCCACGGTGGCACCCGCTTCCACGGCCCGGCTCGGGTGGACGACGAGACCATCGCTGCCCTGGAATCCTTGACCGACCTCGCGCCCCTGCACCAACCCGCGGCGATCAGCGCGCTGCGCGTCGTCCAGGACGCGCTACCCGACGCGCCGGGCGTGGTCTGCTTCGACACCGCCTTCCACGCCGGGCTCCCTGCGGCCGCCGCGACGTACGCGCTGCCCCGGGTCTGGCGCGAACGCTTCCCGCTGCGGCGGTTCGGCTTCCACGGACTCTCCCACGCGTACGCCACGCGCCGCGCCGGCGAGATGCTGGGGCGGGACCCTCGCACGCTGCGCCTGGTGACGTGCCACCTGGGCGCGGGTGCCTCGTTGGCGGCGGTGCGGGACGGGCGGTCCGTCGACACCACGATGGGGTTCACGCCGATGGAGGGGCTGGTCATGGCCACCCGTTCGGGCACGGTCGACCCCGGCCTCCTCCTGTGGCTGATCGAGCACGGCGGACTGGACGTCGGCGAGGTCTCTGACGCGCTCGAGCATCGTGCCGGTCTCGTGGGACTGGCCGGTACCGCCGACATGCGCGAGGTCCTGGCCCGCAGCGAGGCGGGTGACCGGGACGCGGTGGTGGCGCGTGACGTCTACCTCCATCGCCTGCGCGCGCTCATCGCCGCCATGGCGGCGGCCATGGACGGCCTCGACGTCTTGGTCTTCACCGGCGGGGTCGGGGAGAACGCGGCCGTGATCCGTCAGCGGGCGGCCGACGGACTCGGGTTCCTCGGTGTCGCGCTCGACGTCGACGCCAACGCGCGGGCGGTCCCCGATGTCGACGTGAGCGCGCCGGACGCACGGGTGCGGACGCTCGTCGTTCGCGCGCGCGAGGACCTCGAGATCGCTCGCGAGGTCCGGGCGGTGCTCGGAGACTGAGCCGCCGTGGCGACCGCGGGTCAGGCCGGTTCGCCCCGCCGCGCGTCGACGCCGGCGTGCTCGGGCGGCCGCGATCCCGGCCACACCCAGTCGCGCACCTTGGGCGCGTCGTCACCGGTCTCGCGGGTGTGCGCCCGCGCGCGCAGTCGCTCGTCGACCATGCGCTGTCGCAGGCCGACGGCTCGCTGGGCCAGCCCCGGCACCCGGTCGATGACGTCCATGACCAGGTGGAACCGGTCGAGGTCGTTCAGCATGACCATGTCGAACGGCGTCGTGGTGGTGCCTTCCTCCTTGTAGCCGCGCACGTGGAGCTCGTCGTGGTTGGTGCGGCGGTAGGTGAGGCGGTGGATGAGCCACGGGTATCCGTGGTAGGCGAAGATCACCGGGCGGTCGCGGGTGAAGAGCGCGTCGAACTCGGCGTCCGGCAGGCCGTGGGGGTGCTCCGACGGCGGTTGCAGACGCATGAGGTCGACGACGTTCACCACCCGAACCTTGAGGTCGGGAAGGTGCTCCCGCAACAGCGCTGCCGCGGCCAAGGTCTCCAGCGTGGGGATGTCACCGGCGCAGGCGAGGACGACGTCGGGGTCCCCGTCGTCGTTGCTCGCCCACTCCCAGACCCCCACGCCGCGTGCGCAGTGGGCGATCGCCTCCTCCATCGACAGGTACTGCAGCGCGGGCTGCTTGCCCGCCACGATGATGTTGACGTACTGCCGGCTGCGCAGGCAGTGGTCGGTGACCGAGAGCAGGCAGTTGGCGTCCGGCGGGAGATAGACCCGGATGACGTCCGCCTTCTTGTTCACCGCGATGTCGATGAAACCAGGATCCTGGTGGGAGAAACCGTTGTGGTCTTGCCGCCACACGTGCGAGCTCAGCAGGTAGGTCAGCGACGGTACGGGTCGCCGCCACGGGATGCGGTTCGAGACCTCCAGCCACTTGGCGAACTGGTTGAACATCGAGTCGACGATGTGGATGAACGCCTCGTAGGAGTTGAACAGCCCGTGCCGTCCCGTCAGCAGGTAGCCCTCCAACCAGCCTTGGCACAGGTGCTCGCTGAGCACCTCCATGACCCGCCCGTCCGGGGCCAGGTGGTCGTCCTCGGGGAGACGCTCGGCGACCCACGCGCGGTCGGTCGTCTCGAACACCGCCGAGAGCCGGTTGGAGTTGGTCTCGTCCGGCCCCATGAGGCGGAAGTTGGTCGGGTTGCGGGCGATGACGTCGCGCAGGTAAGCGCCGAGCACGCGGGTCGCCTCCGCGGTCGTGACGCCGGGCTCGGGGACGTCGACCGCGTAGTCGCGGAAGTCGGGCAGCTCGAGGGGACGCGTGAGCAAGCCGCCGTTGGCGTGCGGGTTCGCACCCATGCGACGGTCACCACGTGGCGCGAGTGCGGCGATCTCGGGTCGGAGCGCCCCGGTCTCGTCGAAGAGCTCGTCGGGTCGGTAGGAACGCAGCCACTCCTCCAACCGCCGTAGCAGGTCGGGTCGGTGCGCGAGGTCGGCCAGCGGAACCTGGTGGGAGCGGAAGGTCCCCTCGATCGGCACCCCGTCGACCTCCGACGGACCAGTCCAGCCCTTCGGCGTCCGCAGCACGATCATCGGCCAGCGGGGCCGCGAGGAGTCCGCGCCGGCCCGCGCCCGCTGCTGGATCGCGCGGATCTCCGCGAGCACCTCGTCGAGCGTCGCGGCCATGAGCTGGTGCATCGACGTGGGGTCCGACCCGGTCACGAAGCGCGGCGCGTAGCCGTAGCCCTCGAAGAGCGCGCGCAGCTCGTCCTCCGGGATCCGGGCGAGGAAGGTCGGGTTGGCGATCTTGTACCCGTTGAGGTGGAGGATCGGCAGGACGGCTCCGTCGGTCCGGGGGTTGAGGAACTTGTTCGAGTGCCAGCTGGTCGCCAGCGGGCCGGTCTCCGCCTCCCCGTCGCCGACCACACAGCAGACCAGCAGGTCGGGGTTGTCGAACGCGGCGCCGTAGGCGTGGGCCAGCGAGTAGCCCAGCTCGCCTCCCTCGTTGATCGAGCCGGGGATCTCGGCCGCGACGTGGCTGGGAATCCCGCCGGGAAACGAGAACTGTCGAAACAGCCTCCGCAGGCCCTCTTCGTCTCGGCCGACGTGTGGGTAGAACTCGCTGTAGGTGCCCTCGAGGTAGACGTTCGCCACGATCCCAGGACCGCCGTGCCCCGGACCGGTGACGAAGATCGCATTGAGGTCGTCTCGCTTGATCACGCGGTTCAGGTGGACGTAGACGAAGTTGAGCCCCGGCGTGGTGCCCCAGTGGCCGAGCAAGCGCGGCTTGACATCTTCGATCCGAAGCGGCCGGCGCAGTAGTGGGTTGTCGAAGAGGTAGATCTGGCCCACCGAGAGGTAGTTCGCCGCGCGCCAGTACGCGTCGATCAGCGCGAGCTCGTCGGCCGAGAGAGGTCCGGTGGTCGGCTCGGCGGCTCTCGTGTCCTTCCGCGCCACGGTCTCGGTCATGGTGCCCCTTTCGTCGGTGTGCTCGCTCGAGGCGGGAGAGCCGGGCCGTCAACGGCCGCGCTCGTCTGCGTGGCGGCGCAGTGCGAGCCGTCCGGCGGCGAGCGCCTCGACGTCGACCTGGTCGAGGGAGGTGACCACGAGGTCTGCGTGCGCGCGCACCAACAGCTCGGCGTCGTCGGCTCGAGCGATACCGATCGCCGCCATGCCGCCCGCCTTCGCTGCCTGGACGCCCGCCTCGGCGTCTTCGAGGACCAGCGAGGCTTCCGGTGCCACGCCGAGCTCCTCCGCAGCGGCCAGGAACATGTCCGGATGAGGCTTGCCATGGGCGAAGTCCCGCCCGGACACGTCCGCGTCGAAGTAGCCCAGGAGAGTCTGACCTGGGCGCACGGTCGGAGAGGAGATCCCCTCCCGGCTCGCGAACGAGTCCAGCCGGATCGCGCGCAAGAACAGCCTGGCGTTCTTCGACGACGAGGCGGCCGCCACCCGCAGTCCGCTGTCCTTCACGGCGATGATGAAGCGCAACGCGTCCGGGTAGGCGCTGAAGTCGCCGGCCTCGATGAGCTGGACCAGCATCGCCTGCTTGCGGTCGGCGTACTCGGCGGCGCGGGCGTCGAGGTCTCCCGGCACGTGGAAGTACGCGAGCGCCGCCCTCGCGCCGTCCATGCGGGGCTTGCCGGACATCTGCTCCTGGTAGACCTGTGGAGTGAACGCCTCGGGCCGCCAGGTCGTGCGGTCTCGGATGTCGCTCCAGGTCGACTCCATCAACGCGCGCAGCGACTCCCGCCATGCCTTCTCGTGCGGTGACTGGACGAGAACCCCGTCGACGTCGAAGATCCCGCCTTCGAACCGTGTCGGCATGGTGCCTCCCGGGTCTCAGCCGCGCACCAGGTCGTGCTCCTGGTCGAGCGCGAACCTGCACGCGTCCCCTGGACAGAGCTCGTGCAGCTCCTCCCCGACACCCACCTTGATCGGCCGGCTCGCGCCCTCCGGATGCGCGGACACGGTCAGGCTGCTGTCGGAGAACTCCACCTGGATGGGTGTGCCCCGGAACTGCATCGCGAAGCGCAACCGCTGCAGTTGCGGGGGGAGCCGGGGCCGGAACGACAGGACGTCCCCCTGGATGTGCGTCCCGGCGTAGCTGCGCTGGACCAAGTCGAGCGTGCCGGACATGACGCCCATGTGGATGCCTTCCTGCGTGGTGCCGCCTTGGATGTCGGAGACGTCACTCTCCAGCGCGACGAGGAAGCGCTCCCAGGAGCTCGCCGGGTCGTACGCGGCGAGGACGCCCGCGTACGTGACGAAGCTCAGCGTGGAGCCGTGGGAGGTGCGCTGGTCGTAGTACTCGATGGTCTTGCGCGCCGTGTCCGGACCGAGCTCGTAGCCCAGGCGGTCGAAGATCCGCGCCAGCTGGTCGGGGGAGAACAGGAAGAACAGCATGACCGCGTCCGCCTGTTTGGCGAGCTGGTAGCGGTTCGGGTCGTCGCCCTCGGCACGCAGGATCCGATCGAGTCGCTGGATGTTGCCGTACTTCGCGCGGTAGGCGTCCCAGTCCAGCTCCTCCAAGCTCTCCCAGCCCTCGAACTGGCTGATGACGCCGTCGCCGTGGAAGGGGACGAACATGCGCCGGCTCATGTCGTCCCACCGATCCAGCTCCTCGTCCTGCAGGTTGAGACGGCGACGCAAGGCCTCGACGCGGCTCGAGGGGAGCAAGGCGAGGACGTCCTGGGCGACCTGGCAGAGCCAGGCCACCATGACGTTGGTGTAGGCGTTGTTGTTCAGTCCGCCCTCGCTCGCGCCGGGATACTTCTCGTGGAACTCGTCCGGCCCCATCACGCCGTGAATCTCGTAGCGGGACCGCTCGGGATTGAAGTGGGCGATGGAGGCCCAGAAGCGGGCGATCTCCAGCATCATCTCCGCGCCGTAGTCACTGAGAAAGGCCAAGTCGCGGGTCGCCTGGACGTAGTTCCAGATGTTGTAGAAGATCGCCGCGTTGACGTGCCGCTGGTTGTGGGAGAGGTCCTCCTCCCAACGCCCGGAGAGCGGGTTGAGGTGCAGACGTTGGGTCTCCTCCCTGCCGTCGCTTCCGCTCTGCCAGGGGAACATCGCGCCCCGGTAGCCCGCGTCCTTCGCCATGGCCTGGGCTTCGCCCAGTCGCCGGTAGCGGTACATCAGCAGCGAACGGGTAACCTCAGGGGTGCGCAGGTTGAGGAACGGATAGACGTAGAGCTCGTCCCAGAAGACGTGCCCTCGGTACGCCTCACCGTTGAGACCTCGTGCTGGGACGCCGGTGTCGAGGTCGGCGGTGTGGTGCGAGCAGACCTGGGTGACGTGGCTGATGTGCGTGCGCAGGAGGAGCTGGACCCGGTCGTCGTTCGGGACATGGATGTCGCAGTTGCGCCACAGCTCGTCCCACGCCGACACGTGCCGCTGCAGCGCTTCAGCGAAACCCACGTACCGCAAGGCGGATGTCCCGGCGCGCTCGAGAGTGTCGCTCGCCGCCGGGTCGCGGGAGGTGAAGAACGTCACCATCTTCTCCAGCCGCACCGGCGAGCCTTGGTGGACGTCGAAGCCCAGCGCCTGCTGGATGTAGTCCTCCATCTGGTAGAGGTCGCGTTGGACCTCCATCAGCGCCCCGGTGTGGTCGAAGACCCGATTGCGTGCCGCCTCGCTGACATAGAGGTTGGACTGTCGGGTCTGCACCTTGAGCGCGATGACCTCGGAGCCGAACGTCCGCGGTGAGACCGGGTCGAGGTGCCGTCCCTCCAGCTGCTGGTAGCGCGCCACTCCTCGATTGGTCACGCGTCCGTCGAGTGCCGAGACGATCTCCACGCGGCCGGACCAGTTCTCAGGGGTAAGCGTCCATTCCAAGCCGGCGTGGTGGACGTCGGCCATGCTGACGAAGCGTCTACTGCGGAGCGTCGTCTCCCGCCCCGCGTGGTCACGGAACCGTAGCTCACGAACGAGGGTGGGGTGCCGAATGTCGTACTCGTGCCGATAGCTCAGCAACTCGACGTCGGCGAGCCGGATCGCCGCCTCACCCTCGATGCGCAGCTTGAGCACGAGCCAGTTGGGCAAGTTGACCAGGTCCTCATTGAGGACCGGCAGGCCGCCCAGGATCGTCGTCTCGCGGTTGTAGGCGCCGTGGACGTAGGTGCCGGGATAGTGCACCCGGTCGGCGTCCTCCCACTCCGCGGCTCCGCGCGTGCACAGGTAGCCGTTGCCCGTCGAGGTGAGCGCTTCTCGCAGCCCTTCGGTGGCTGGGTCGAACCCCTCGTACGTCAGGAGAAAGCCCTTCACCGAAGCCTCCTCGGTTCGCGGGCACGCGGCGGGTCGACCGACTTGTCAGGATGTGGCCCACCTGCTCTGTCCGCTTCGGTGTCGCTGTCAGGCTACCCCGCTGTGTCTGACGTACTCCGATCCGCGACCAGGGCGACCGAGTGAGCGCACCTCAGGAACTCTTGGCGAGCTGCTCAAGCACCTCGGCGAAGCCTTCCACTCCGTCGACGACGAGGTCGGCGCGACGGACGATCTCCTCGGGACCTTCGGCCGAGCGCACGCCCACGCGCACCGCGTCGTCAAGGTGACCTTCCGCGACCAAGGCGTCCAAGGCGGCGAACGCGTCGAGGTCGGTCGCGTCGTCTCCACCGTAGAGCGCGACCTTCGGTCGGGTCTCGAGCACCATGTCGCGCACGGCCTGCGCCTTGCTGATCTCCACGGGTGGACGGATCTCCAGCACCTTGCGTCCCCAGTGCGTGGCGAACCCGGCCTCGCTCGCGCGCTGTGCGAGCGAGCGGAGGAAGGCGTGCGCTCCTTCCTCGTCCGGGACGTCTCGCCAGTGGAACGCCACGATCGGTCCCTTGTCCTCCACCCGAACCTGGAGCGCGTGCAACGTCGGGTTGTCACAGGTGGCGGTGAAGTCGCGCACCCGACCTTCCCACTCGGCGACAGACGGGGCCAGCTGTGGACGGTCCTCCCCGGCTCGCAAGATCTCGGCGCCGTGCAGGCCCGCGTAGTCGATGCCGTCGACGCTGACGAGCCCGCGGGCGTCGACCGCTCGGCGGCCGGAGACGCAGGCCACACGTGCGTAGCGGTGAGCGAGATCACGAAGTCGCTCGGCGACCTGCGTGGGCACGCGAGCCTGGGAGGGGTGCTCGACGATGGGAGCGAGCGTGCCGTCGATGTCGCAGAAGATCGCCGCGCTGCGTGGATCTTGGGTCAACGGGCGTACGCTGTGCGCGAGATCGGGCACCGGCATTGGGACAGTGTCCCATGTGGCGGCGTCCCATGTGGCGGCGTCCTACGGGGCGGTGTCTCACGTACCGGTGTCCCACACAACGACGTCGACGTGTGGCGTGTCACGGGGCGTCCCCGGCGCCCCGTGTTCTCGCTCGCCTCGGTGCCGACGATCGGGTCGTCACGTTCGGTCGCCCATGGTGGTGATCGAGGCGTCGCGGGTGATGTCGTCGGTGATCGTGACAGTCGCCGCGGGATGTCGCAAGGCCGGCCTCGGCCACGTGAGCGAGGGCGCGCGACTATGCTCGTGGCCCGTCCAACCCCGCGAGGCCGAGGAGTTTTCCGGCGTGAACGCCTCCACCAGTCCAGCGGCGGTGATCGTTCTCGCCGCTGGCAAGAGCACCCGGATGAAGTCCCGTACCCCCAAGTTCCTCCACACGATCGGCGGGCTCAGCCTGCTCGGCCACGTCGTCACCACCGCTCGTGCGCTCCAGCCCACGCATCTGGCGGTGGTCGTGGGACATGGTCGGGACCAGGTGATTCCCCACCTCGCCGAGCTGGACGAGAAGGCGCAGCCGATCGTCCAGGAGGAGCAACGTGGTACCGGTCACGCCGTCCGCGTCGCGCTGGAGGCTCTGCCAGCGCTGCGCGGCACCGTGGTCGTGACCTACGCCGACGTCCCGTTGCTGCCCGCCGAGACGCTGACCGCCCTGCTCGAGGGCCACGCCCGCGAGGACGCGGCGGCGACGGTGCTGTCGGCGATCGTGCCCGACCCCACCGGCTACGGGCGGGTGGTCCGAGCCTCCGACGGCTCGGTCACCAGCATCGTCGAGCACCGGGACGCGACGCCGGAGCAGCGCGAGATCACCGAGATCAACTCAGGGATCTACGCGTTCGACGCCGAGCTGCTGGCCGGCGCGTTGGCCCGGCTCAAGACCGACAACAGCCAGGGCGAGGAGTACCTCACCGACGTCCTTGGCATCCTCCACGGCGACGGACAGCGCGTCGCCGCCGTCGTGGCCGACGACTACCGCGACATCCTCGGCGTCAACGACCAGGTGCAGTTGGCCGAGCTCCGGCGCATCCTCAACGACCGCGTCCTCGAGCGTTGGATGCGTGCGGGCGTCACCATCGTCGACCCCGCCACGACCTGGGTGGACGTGACCGTCACCCTCGAGCCGGACGTGGTGCTGCACCCCCACACCCAGCTCCATGGGGCGACGCGCGTGGCCGCCGGCGCCCAGATCGGGCCCGACACCACCCTCACCGACACGGTGGTGGGTCCGGAGGCGACCGTCGTCCGCACACACGGCTCGCAGGCCGAGATCGGCCCCGGTGCGTCCGTCGGGCCCTACGCGTACCTCCGGCCCGGCACCCGGCTCGGTGCGGGCGGCAAGATCGGCACGTTCGTCGAGACGAAGAACGCCGACATCGGACCGGCGGCGAAGGTCCCGCACCTGTCCTACGTCGGCGACGCGACGATCGGCGAAGGCACCAACATTGGCGCCGCCTCGGTCTTCGTCAACTACGACGGAGTGCAGAAGCACCGGACCACGGTCGGGAAGCACTGCCGGATGGGCTCCGACAACATGTACGTGGCGCCGGTGACCATTGGTGACGGCGCCTACAGCGGTGCCGGCACCGTGATCCGCAAGGACGTCCCTCCGGGCGCGTTGGCGATCAACGTCGCACCCCAGCGCAACCTCGAGGGATGGGTCGAGCGCAAGCGCCCCGGCACACCGTCGGCGGAGGCGGCTCGTCGCGCCCTGGTCGAAGGGACGGAGGAGGCGCGACCGCCGGAGGACGGGGCGAGGGACACTGGCATCGTCCAGGAGACGTCGGGCCAGGAGAGGTCGGGAAGGAAAGGGCAGTGACCGGGCTGAAGCGCACCACCCACAAGACCCTCATGCTCTTCTCCGGGCGAGCCCACCCCGAGCTCGCGCGTGAGGTCGCCCGGCTCCTGGGCGTGGAGCTGACGCCCACCACGGCGTACAACTTCGCCAACGGCGAGATCTATGTCCGGTTCGAGGAGTCCGTCCGCGGCTCGGACGCGTTCGTGATCCAGAGCCACCCGGCCCCTATCAACGAGTGGATCATGGAGCAGCTGATCATGGTCGACGCGTTGAAGCGGGCCTCGGCGAAGCGGATCACGGTCGTGACGCCGTTCTACGGCTACGCGCGGCAGGACAAGAAGCACCGCGGTCGAGAGCCCATCTCGGCGCGGCTGATGGCCGACCTGCTCAAGACGGCCGGCGCCCACCGGCTCATGGCGGTCGACATCCACACCGCCCAGGTGCAGGGCTTCTTCGACGGGCCGGTCGACCACCTGCTGGCGTTGCCGATCCTCGCCTCCTACATCGAGTCACGGGTCGACACGAGCCAGGTCACGGTCGTCGCGCCGGACTCCGGTCGAGTGCGGGTCGCGGAGCAGTGGGCGGACCGGCTGGGTGGTTGCCCGCTCGCCTTCATCCACAAGACCCGGGACATCAACGCGCCGAACCAGGTGGTCGCCAACCGCGTCGTGGGCGACGTCGAGGGGCGCATCTGTGTGGTGGTCGACGACATGATCGACACCGGTGGCACGGTGGTGAAGGCCGCCGACGCCCTGCTCGCCGCCGGCGCGGCGGACGTCATGGTCGCCGCCACCCACGGCGTCCTGTCCGACCCCGCGGTCGACCGGCTCAAGAACGCCCCGATCCGGGAGATCGTCGTCACCGACACGCTGCCCATCCCGCCGGAGCGTCGGTTCGACAACCTCACCGTGCTGTCCATCGCTCCGCTCATCGCCCGGGCGATCCGGGAGGTGTTCGAGGACGGCTCGGTGACGAGCCTGTTCGGCGGCGCGAGCTGAGCGGCGGACCTGGTCACCGGCCGCGATCGTCGCCGGGATATCCTGGCCGGGTTGCCTCGGCGAGGGAATGCCGGTCCTCGGCTCCGTGATCGACGCGGTGCCGGTCTGGCACGTGCCGCCGGGCAGCGATCCCGCCACCGTCACCGTGATCCAGTCGAGGAGTAGCGTCCGTGCCCGAGGTCAAGATCAAGGCCGAGCCCCGCACCCAGTTCGGTAAGGGTGCGGCACGACGGATCCGACGCGCGGGCATGGTGCCCGCCGTCCTGTACGGCCACGGCAGCGCTCCGGTCCACATCGCGCTGCCCGGCCACGAGCTGATGCTCGCGCTGAAGACCCCGAACGCGCTGTTCGAGGTCGACCTGGACGGTCGGAGCGAGCTGGCGATCCCCAAGCAGGTCCAGCGGGACCCGATCAAGGGCTTCCTGGAGCACGTCGACCTGCTCATCGTCAAGCGCGGCGAGAAGGTCGTCGTCGAGGTCCCCGTGGAGACCGTTGGCGAGGCGGCGCCGGGAACGTTGGTGACCATCGAGCACACCACGCTGTCGGTCGAGGCTGAAGCCACGCACATCCCCACCAGCATCGAGGTCCCGATCCACGACGCCGAGGTGGGCACCCAGATCCACGCTCGCGACATCAACCTGCCGGCGGGTGTCTCGCTCCAGATCGACCCGGAGACCTTGATCGTCAACATCACCGCGGCTCCGACCGCTGGGCAGGTCGAGGCCGAGGCCGAGGGCGAGGAGTCCGCTGGCGAGTCCGGCGGGCAGGAGTAGGCACCGTCCTCGCCGTCCTCGATGACGACCAGCGGATGGCTCGTGGTGGGGCTGGGCAACCCGGGCCCCACCTACGCCGCGCATCGACACAACGTCGGCCACATGGTGGTGGACCTGCTGGCCGACCGCATGGGTGCGCGGTTCCGTCCGCATCCTCGTGGGCGGGCTGAGGTCGTCGAAGGACGACTCGGCCCGCTTCCGGGTACTCGGGTCGTCCTGGGCAAGGCGCGGACCTACATGAACGAGTCCGGCGGTCCGGTCGCCAGCCTGCTGTCGTTCTACAAGCTCAGCGCTGACCGGCTCGTGGTCGTCCACGACGAGCTCGACATCGCGCCCGGCGCGTTGCGGTTGAAGTTCGGCGGCGGTGATGGCGGTCACCGGGGGATCCGCTCGATCCGGCAGTCCCTGGGGACCGCCGACTTCTACCGGGTCCGGGTCGGGATCGGCCGCCCGCCTGGCCGCCAGGATCCGGCCGACTTCGTCTTGTCGCCCTTCTCCAGCGCCGAGCGCAAGGAGCTGCCGTTCGTCCTCGACCGTGCCGCCGACGCGGTCGAGACCTTGGTGCTGCGCGGACTCGAAGCGGCCCAGAACGCCTACCACGCGCAGCGCGTCTGACCTGACTGGTCGCTACCACGTCGGCCGACCGTGCAACCAGCGCGCCCGGTCGGGCGTTTCCTCACACGGGGGAACGCCGGCCTCGCGTCTGGGGGGTGCGCGGGGCCGGCGTCTTTGTGTCGTCCACCAGCTCTGGGGAAGCCCAGCTCTGTGGGGCCCCGCGTCGCTGTCCGGCCCGCGGCGCTGTTGCTCACCGACGGATGCAGGCGAACAGGTGCCGGCCGTAGTTGTCGGCATACGGGCCGACGGCGTCCTGGTCCGGCCCGAGGTCGACCACCTCGTCGAACGTCGTGTGCTCGCGGAGGAACGCCGCGATGGACTCGGCGTTCCACCCCTTGAGCGAGTGGGCGAACCACGCCTCGTGCTCCTGACCGGTGTCGAGGAACAGCACACGGCCGGCCGCCTGGTCGAGCAGCCGGACGAGCTCCTCCGCCGTGGTGCTGCCCCGCCCGAGCACGAAGTGGTGGAGGAGGCTGAAGCAGGAGACGACGTCCCAGCGTCGACCACTGCTCTCGGCCTCGCGCAAGAACTCCACAGCGTCGCCGACGTGGATGCGTCCCGGATCCAGGCCGTACACGGCCGCGCCGAGGCGAGGCGCCAGGGGGTCGCGCTCGACGCCGTACGCGGCGAAGCCCCGTTCGCTCATCTGGTGGACGAACCAGCCGTAGCAGCTGGCCACGTCGAGGTAGTCGCGCCCCGGCGGCTGGATGTCGTGCTCGGCCAGGAAGCGTTCCATGAGCGCGAGCCGGTCGGTGCAGCGCCGCACGACGACCCAGCGTTGACGCAGCTCGGGCGCGTCGATCGGCTGGTACAGCTCCTTCTTCCCGCCGATCCAGCTCATCCGCGACAGCAGGTCCTGAAGTGGCGTGGTGACGGGAATCCGCTTGACCTTGACGTGAGCCGTGCGGGCGCCCCGGTGGGCGAGCATGGCCAGCCGGTGGTGGCCGTCGAGGATCTGGAAGCAGTCGGAGTCGCGGATGGGCGCGACCAGGATGGGGTCCCGCGGGCCGCTGTGGGCGTGGCTACCGGTACGAAGAGCTGCCTCGGGCGGGACGCCTCCGCTGTCCGTGCCGGGGTGCGCAACCGGCCTGGCTTCGGCGAGCTCGTTCGACACCACGCCTGCGGGTACGGGCACAGGGGCGGCGTGGTGCTCGCCGGCGCGGGCCAAGAAGGAGCGCGCCTCCGCCACGATGCCGGCGTCGTCGGTCGCGGAGAAGTAGCGTCCGGTGAGCTGGAGACAGCGTCTGGCGTGTGTGCCGTACGGCGACGCGAGGATCTCCTCGTCGCTCAGGCCCGCGCTGCCGCGCTCGGCGGCGGCGCGCAACAACCACGCGTGAGGGCCCTGGGCGATGGGTGTGGAGGCCCACAGGAGGTCGTCGAACCGTTCGGCGTACTCGCTGGTCGAGACGCCGTCCTGCACCCCGAGCAGCAGGCGGTCCAGCGGTACCTCGGCGAGCCCGGGGCGGCGCAACAACAGCGTGGACAGCGCCACGCGAACCCGGTGCGGGATCGGCAGACGTCGTAGGAGGCGCGTGACACGCGCCAGCAGGGCGGTCGCCAGGCGCGTGAGTCGTCGCAGCACCGCGTGGGGTCGCGGCACGGGGAACGCGGTCCGGAACGCGCTCAGCTGGAGGATCCGACGTCCACGCCAGAGCAGACCGGCGTACGCGAGTCCGGCCGCGGGCAGCCACACCGCCATGCTCGACGGGGTGGGCGGGACCACGAGGGTGACCACCAGGGGCGCCAGGCCGAAGCACACAGCCGCGCTGGCGGCCACCCAGGCGACCGGCGCGCCGAGCGAGGAGACTCCGAACGCCCGGCGGACCTGAACCATCGGCAAGACGTTGCGGACAGCGAGGGCGGCGGCCCACGCGAGCGCCGCGCCGGTGATGCCGAGGCTCGGCACGAGCAGGAACAGGAGCACGATGTCGACGACGAGCGCCGCGGCGTTGTTGACCAGGCTGGCCCGGCTGCGTCCGGCCATGAGCAGCACGACGTCGACGGACCCGCACGCGGTCGCGCCCAGCATGGTCAGGCAGAGGATGACCACGGTCGCGCGACCGTCGCCGTACCCCTCGCCGAAGACCTGGAGCAGCACCGGCGCCGCGACGGCGCTGACCAGGTAGACCGGCCAGGCTAGAGCCATGAGCCAGGCGGTCGCGACGACGAAGAGGCGCCGGACCTCGGCGAGGTCCCCGCGGGCGAACAGACCGGAGAGCTGGGGCTGGAGAACCTGCTGGACGGCCTGCGTGGCGAGCTGCCCGAGGACGAGGAAACGGGTCGCGGCTGTGTAGACCGCCGCGTCCGCGGGTCCCAGGAGCGCCGCGACCAGGACGATGTCGGCGCGCTGGAGGGCGACCTGGCAGATGCGGCCAGCCGCCCGAGGCGTCGTGAAGGCCCAGAAGGCACGGGTGACCTCGGCCTGCTCTGCCTCGGTGAGGGGCGCGACCGCACCGTGGCCTCGCATCAGACGCAGGCACCACCAGCCCACGATGGCGAGGCCCACGACGTAGGGCGCTCCCCACGCGATCGACAGTCCGACCGGTCCGGCTCCCACCAGCGTCGCGACCGCGACGAGAGCCGTCTGGGTGGGCAGTCGACCGAGTTTCTCGACGAGGACGTTGGCGCGGGCGGTGCCGTACGCGAGCGTCGTGGCGAGCAGCACCTCGTACGCCGTCGCCACGGGAAGCAGGACGGCGAGCACGCGCAACGTCGCGACGAGGGTCGCCGGGTCCGTGTCATGGCTCACCAGTCCGGTGAGGGTCGGTGCGGCGACCCAGACCATCCCCGCCAGCGCCACACTCAGGCAACCGACGACGCGCAACGCTGTCCGGGTGGCGGCGGCCGCGCCGGCGGGGCGGCCCGCCGCTAGCTGGCGCTGGATGGTGTGGGCGAGACCGGCGTCGGTGCCGAGGGTCGCGACCGCGGTGGTGAGCAGGAAGAACGACGTGGCGGCGAAGAGAGTTCCGGCGACATCGGCGTGGGCGCCGTTGGTCACCACGATGACCAGCGCGATGCCAGCGATGCCACCGACGAGGGTCCCAGCGAGGTTGAGGGTGCCGCTGCGGGCGAGTCGTCGGACAGAGGCCGTGGAGCTCACCGTTCGTCCGCCGGGTAGAGGAGAGCGGTCGGGTAGTCGTCCTCGTGATCAGGTGCGGGAGACCTCGGATGGTCCGAGGCCGGGTGCCCGTTCTCGGGGGCCTCGCCGCGGATGGCCTCGCGCTGGCTGGACGAGACCGGGGTTGTGAGGGCCGAGCTTGCGGCTGTCGACGAGTCCGACGGTGTGGAGGCTGGGGCGGTTCGGGAGGCGGCGTGGTCGTGGCCCGCCGAGGCTGGCGAGGTCGAGCCGGACCGTGCCTGCGTCGCACGCGTGGCTGCCTCGCGGGTGGTGTGGGTCGTGGCGGTGGACGTCATGGTCGGGGACGTGGTGGACGACGTCGTCGACCGTGGGCTGGTCGACGGCCTCGCATCAGCGGACGGAACGGTCGAGCGACTGGTGGTCGCGGCGGAGCGGTCGCCTTGTGGGGTGTTGTCGTCAGCCGCCGTGGACTCGTCAGCCGCCTTGGACGTGGTGCGCCCACGGCGACGGGAGGGCCGGTCCAACACGACGGCACCGACGGGGACCGCGTGGACGCGGGCGAGCGCGGACGTGCAGGCGCTGAGCTCGCGGTGCGTGGTCACTCCACGGATGGCGATGAGGACGACACCGTCGGCGAGCGCCGCCAGGGTTTGCCCGTCGGCGCCGGCGGCCGACTGACCGGCGATGATCACATAGTCATACCAGTCCCGCAACCGCCGGATGGTGGTCAGCATGCGCGGGGAGAGCAGCTGGTCCATCGTCTCCTGCTGCGGCTGACCGAACGGGAGCAGGACGAGGTTGTCCTCGGGTTGGACGAGGACGCCGCGGAGCTCGGCCTCTCCCGCGAGCACCTCAGCGAGGCCGGGCAGCGACCTGCCGGCGAGCATGCGGGTCGCCTCGCCGACCGCGTCGACGAGAACGACGGTGAACCCGGACCTGGCCAGTCCGACGGCGATGGCGGTGGCCTCGGGCGCGGCCGAGACCTCCTCGGAGACTCCCGCCACGCTGAGAATCATCGGTGGCCGCTCGAGGGAGGTGATCACGGCGGTGCGGATCGCGCGGTAGCACTCGGGCAACCCTTGAGCGGGGTTGGCCGCTCGTGCCGCGCTGTAGCGGTCGGCGTCCGGGACGACGCCGAGCAGTCGCAGATCGACCGCTTCGACGTCGTTGGCATCGTGCAGGCGGTCGTCGCGGCGGGCACGCACGAGCGCCAGGAGGACACCGATGAGGAGGCCCCCGATGCCGCCGGCGCCGCCGAGGACGAAGAGGTCGGTGCGGCGCGGCGACTCCGGAGCGTCGGCCGGGCTGAGGATGTGTCCTGGGGTCAGGTCCGTGGCTCTCAGCGCGTCGATCTCGTTCTGCAGGCTTTCGCTGGTGGGCTGCTGGCTGCGGAGCCGCTCGAGGCGAGTCTCGATGGTGGTCTTCGCGAGGTTCTCGCGGTAGCTCAAGTAGGCCGTGGCGAACGCCTGAGCGCCGCGCAGCGCCTCCTCACGTGTCGACGCGGTGTAGGAGATGTGGAGGATCTGCGAGTTCGGGGGGTTCTCCACGCTCACGCGCTGGCGCAGCGCGTCGTCGCTGACGTCGAGGCCGAGCCGTTGCCGTACGAGCTTGGTGACGCCTTCGGCGCGGACGAGCTGCGCCTCGGTCTCGACGTTGACCAGCTGGTCGCCGCGTCCCTCCGGGGAGTACGGGTTGCCCGGCAGGGGGTTGAGCATGATGGAGGAGCTGGCGGTGTACCGCGGGCCTTGGCGCATCGCCACCCCGACACCGCACGCCGCACCGGCGAGGGTGAGCACGATGAGGAGGGCGAGGTGACGGCGCAGTGCGGTGGCCACGAACGTCACCGGTGTGGACGTGCCTGTGGCGCCACGCATCTGCCCTCCCCTTGTGGTCGTCTCTGCCGGAAGACGGTAGACCACCGTAGGCCGAGGCGAACCACTTTCCGGCCATGATCACGTTCCGCATCGGCGTCGGGACGTTCCGCAAGCGGGGATCACGATTGTGTAGCGCCCGTGCCGCCCGGATTCGTCGATCGTCTACCTTGCAGCATCGACGGACCACTACCTGTCACCGGAACTTCGTCAGCCCGTGGCTTGACATTGTTCGCAGGTTTGTCCTTGGGGGGTCACATGCACGGTGATGACGACGCGCGCCCAGATCCGCCGCGACGTTTGCTCCTCGTCGGCTCGAGCGGTGGGCACCTCGCGCAGTTGTTGGCTTTGCGACCGTGGTGGGAGACACGGGAACGTGTGTGGGTGACGTTCGCGACGCAGGACGCGAAGTCACGTCTGCAGGGCGAGGAGGTCGTCTGGGCGCACTTCCCGACGACCCGCAACATCCCCAATCTCGTGCGCAACCTTGTCCTCGCCGCCGGTGTCCTCCGTCGCACACGTCCAGACGTGGTGATCTCGACCGGCGCTGGTGTAGCGTTCCCGTTCTTCCTCCTGGCGCGTGCGATGGGGATTCCGACGGTGTACCTCGAGGTCTACGACCGGCTCGACAGCCGTACGCTCACCGGCCGGCTCTGTCGACCGCTCTCGTCACTGTTCTGCGTGCAGTGGGAGGAGCAGGCCGCGCTGTACAAGGGCGCCCACGTCGTGGGGACACTACTTTGAGCGACCCGGTGAGTCGCATGCGACGCGTGCTCACCGTCGTCGGCACGGACTACCACCCCTTCCACCGGCTGGTGACCTGGGTGGACATGTGGTGCGCCCGACGGCCCGAGGTCGACTGTCTCATCCAGTACGGGACGTCCACGCCGCCCCAACACGCGCGCGGCATGGCGTACCTCGGCCACGCTGACCTCGAGGCGTGGATGGCACAGGCGGCCATCGTCGTCTGTCACGGAGGCCCGTCGACGATCCTGGAGGCGCGGCGGCACGGTCTCAAGCCGATCGTCGTGCCGCGCCGGGCTCGTCTGGGCGAGCACGTCGACGACCACCAAGTGAGATTCGTGACCCATCTGGTGAAACGGGACCTGGTGCTGACCGTCACGACGCGGCAAGAGCTGGAGAGCGTGCTCGACCAGGCGCTGGACGACCCCGAGCTGGTGCGGGCAAGCTCGACGCAGGAGGCGGACACCACCGCTGAGGCCGTCCAGCGCTTCGCCGCCTTGGTCGCGAGCCTGTTCCGTGGCCGAGACGACTCACCCACGTCGGGAAGGGCGCGCTGACGTCGCGTGCGCGGGAGAGTGCCCGCGCACCGGACGAGGCTCAAATGCCTCGACCGGCCGAGTTGGCCAAGGCGAGTGCTTGGTCGGCGGTGACGAAGCCCAACGCGACCAGGATGGCGACGTAGGCCCGTTGCTCCCGCCAGTTGAGCCGGATGGTCTGGGCGGCGTACCGCAGGGCCGAGCGCCGGTCCTTGAGCGCGGCGTAAGCGAAGGCCTGCTGACCGCGGAGGCGGGCCAGCCCGTGCGGGTCCTCGCGGAGCGCCGGGTGCTTGGCGATCTTGTAGTCGATCGCCTCGATGATGACGCGCCACTGCCTGGTGAAGTACGACTGGCGCCCCCAGAGCACGCGCACGAGCGGACGCTCGACCACGGCGATCCGGGCGGTTTGGGCGGCCCGCAGCATCCAGTCGTAGTCCTCGCCGAAGCTGCCCGGGATCGCCTCGTCCACCAGACCGATGCGCTCCCGCAGCGCGCTGGCCCGGACCACCACCGTCGACGGGTGAGCCTCCATGACCCGCCGACGGGCGAGGACCCGCACCGTCATGTCGTCCGGGCGCGGCACTCGCGGCGTGACCTTGCCCTCGTAGTGGACCTCGATACCGGACACCGCGACGTCGCACCCGGTGGACTGGAGCTTCTCGATCTGCAGGTGCAGTTTGTCCGGGAGCCATTCGTCGTCGTCGTCGCAGAAGGCGACGAACTCGCCGGCCGCGACGTCGATGCCGCTGTTGCGCGCGCCCGCCAGACCAGGCGTGCGGACGTTGGGGACGCAGACGACCCTGCGGTTCTCCGCCTCGTACGCCAGCGACTCGTCGATGGGGACGTGGTCGAAGACGATGACGCACTCGATCGGACCGGCATAGGTCTGCCCGAGGACCGCGTCGATGGCTCGACGCAGCAGGGCGGGACGGTTCTTGGTGGCGATCACGACGCTCACCAAGGGAAGGGTTCCGGTGCCGCCCGTGACGTCCTCGCGCCGGGCTGTCGCCGCCTTCGGGACGTCTGTCGACGTGGTCGACGAGCCGTTCGTGGGTGGGTTGAGAGTCGTCTCGGTCATGGTGCTGCGCTCCCCGTCATGGTCTGGTCGGCTGGTGGCTCCGCCGGCGTCGCCGGTGCCGGCGAGGGTGGTGAGCCGGACGGATCCGGGCTGGACTGCTCTGAACTGCGCTGGGGGGCGGACGAGAACGTCGCGGCGATGCGCGTCGTGGCGAGGGTGACGACGCCGGCCAGGGCACCGGTGCGACGCAGGATCCGCGCGGTCCGCGCGAGATCGTGTCGGACGCCTCGGGCTAGCTCAGCCACGAGAAGCACCACGTCGGCCTCCCCGGCCCGGCGGACCATGGTGGCCGAGCCGGCACGACAACTCACCACCGCCACGGCACCCGTCGAGGCGCCGTCGAGGGTGGTGGCGGCCCGCTCGACGTCGGTGGCTTCCGCGCTGTCACTCGACACCGCCACAAGCGCTCGTCGGAGCTGCTCCGCGACGAGGGTGAGGACGTCGTCCGGGCACCATCCCGTGACCAGGACACGAAGGCCGTCCACGGGTGCCGCGCGCCTCAGCAGCGCGGCGAGCGCCGTGATCCCCGTCCGTGACCCGAACCCGGCTTGCAGGAAATGGTCATCCACGTGGGCGAGGACCGGCAGGTTCGTGACCTGGGCGACGTCGTCGGCGTCTCGGACGTAGGGGTGGCGTCGGTCCCGGAGCCATCCCACGGCGACGCCCGCGAGCAGACCGGTCATGAGACCGGAGACAGGCGGCACCTCGACGTTGCCGCGAACCGGTTGCCGTGGCGGGTCCGGGTTCTCCACGACCCGAGCGGGGTTCGCGCTGGAGGCCGCGACCTCCTGCAGCGCTTTGTCGATCCGGGCGATCTGGTTCCGGAGGCGCGCACGCGCTCTCGAGGTGGCGGATTCGTCGCTGAGCCTCGTCTGGAGCTGGGAGCGACGATCGCGTAGCGCAGCGGTGATGCGCTGGGCGCGACGGGTAAGCAACGTCGAGCGCTCGCGAACGAACTCCTCCGCGACGATCTGGGCGCCGCGTCGGGCCGTCTCGGCGTCCTCGGCGGTGAAGCTCACCAGGAACACGCGGGTGCTCGTCGGTACGGCGAGGTGGATGCGGGGAGCTAGGTCGACGGCCGTCCAGGAGTCGCCGAGTCGTCGGGCGGCAGGGTCGAGCACCGCCGTCGAGCGGAGGAGCTCCGCCTCGGTGTCTTGCGTCCACTCCCGTGGTGGTCGCGAATTGGCCCGTGCCTGGCCAAGGTCGAGGGTGACGTGCGCGGGTACGGCGGGGGCGAACACCTTGGCGGTCGCGGTGTACGTCGCGGGAATCGCCGCGGCCAGCAACCCGCCCAGCGTGAGTCCGACCAGGCCGAGTGCGACGCACATCCGCCAGTGACGGCGCAGCGCGCTCCCGTAGGTCGCCAGGTCCACGGTGGAGACCGTGAGGTGCCGGGTGGACGCGGAGATCACGGGCGTACCACCACCTCCGCGAGCAGGTCGAGCAGCCAGCGAGTCCGCGACCGCAAGGGCGCGCCCTCGGGTGGCTCCGAGGCGAGGAGGTAACGCCTGGCCAGCTCGACCAGGTAGGCCACCATGACGGCCGGTACGTCGTTGCCGGCGAACGGGTCGTGGGCGTCGTCGACGCGGCGACTCACCAGGTCGGTGACCGCCCGCTGGACCAACCCGCCCGCGACGCCGCGGCGCCGCCCCGTGGCGGCCCGGACGCGGCTGGGGTCGCCGGTCAGCACGGCTCGGACGACGTCGGCGGCCGCTCGCTCACCGCGGTCCCGGAGCACCACCTGCAGGGTGTAGTGAAGGAGGTCGAACCCCACCGGGACGCCGGTGGCGAAGCGTTCGAAGTCCCAGAGCAACACCTGGGTGCCGTCCCAGGCCATGTTCCACGGCGTCCAGTCGCCGTGCCAGGCCCCGAGGGCCAGCTCGACATCCCCGTACCGCTGTCCGGCGACGTCGACGAGGCGCTCGAACTCCGCGGCCTGCCGTGGGTCGGCGAGCTGGGCGGGAGTGTCCTGGGCGAGCTTCCACGCCTCGCTCGTGCTGAGAGGGCGGCGGGAGGTTCCGAGCCAGCCGGCGAGCTCTCGCATGGCGGCGGTGGGGACGTCCTGGCGTCGCCACCGAAGCGACGTGGGGCGCACCGGGGTGAGCACGAGGAGGTCGAGGCCACGCCATCGCCCGTGGTGCAGCACCCGGGGGATCCGGAGCTGTCGCGGAGGTCGGTCGGCCGACCACAGCGCGGAAAGCACCTCAGCCTCGCCACGGACCAGCGCCTGGCTCACCGCCGAGGTGCCGACCTTGACGAACGCCACCGTACGGCCGTCGAGCGCCAGGACCTGCAGGATGGGCTTGCGGTTGGCTCGGGGCGGTCCGACGGTCATGGTCACGACGACGTCCGCACCGAGGATCTCGCCGAGGTGACGTTCGATCGAGTCGACGAGTGCTCCGACGGGTGCGCTCACCCGCAGCCGGTCCCGGGCCAGGCGACGCAGCGTCACGTAGCCGCCGGGGAGGCGGAGCACACCGGACGCGAGGGTTCGAGCGGCACGCTCGGTCCAGCCGACCCCTTGGCTGTACTTGCGGACCGCTGCGGCGGCCACGCCGCCTCCGGCGGCCGGCAACGCAAGGCTCGGATGACGACGGCTCGGCAGCAGCAGAAACTCGCGCACCACCGCGTGTCCGGGCTCGAGGGGGACGTCCACGCGCGCCGGTGCCGGCCACAGCAACGCGATGGTCTCCAGAAGCGCCGTGAGGGTGTCGGACTGGTCGCCGCTCAGGGTGTGCCTCCTTCTCGCTCGAGCCGCCCGTCCAGCCAGCGCGCTCGTGCGTCCGACTGCCGGGCGAGCAAGCCGATGGCGATCATGACCGTCACCATCGGTGCGTCGTAGGTGTCGTAGACGAGCAGCTCGATGCCGAAGAACACCAGGACGCAGCAGACGGCGACGGCGAGCGGCGAGGTGTCCTTCCAGGCCGCGGCGAGCTGGCGGGAGAAGAACGCGAGGAACAGCGCCAAGCCGACCAGGCCCTGGGAGAAGATCACCAGCCAAAGCTGTCCCTGGGTGCCCAACGGGGGGACACCGCACGCCGGGCAGTCCGGGGTGGCCCCGCCGGCCACGGAGAAGAAGCTGCCCTGTACGTCCCGCGTCGACCCGAACCCGAGGAGGGGGGAGCCTTCGAGCACCGAGCGGACCGTCTCCACCGCCAGTCGCTCACGGCGGTCGTTGGAGTGCGGCGACTCCAGGCGTCGCAGGGCCATCGCGCCGAGCGGGCTGACCAGGAAGGTGACAGCCCCGACCAGGAGGGTGCCGACGAGCGCCGCGAAGGCTCTGTGGTACCCCATCTGGACCAGCCGGAGCGCGAGGTAGCAGACGCCCACACCGAGGGCGAGCCACAGGCCGCGGTTGAGCGAGTACACGACCGGGACCAGCGAGATCACCAAGACGAACGGTGCCACCGCACGCCGCCAGCCGGCGTCGCGTCCCAGCCAGGCGAGCAAGAAGAACGGGAGGAAGAGCGAGAAGTTCGCGCCCCAGGAGTTGGCGTACGCGAACGGCGCGATCGGCCGTGCCTCCGCGTAGCCGAGGATCGTCTGCACGTCCGCCACGGCCGGGTGGATGAGCCGGGAGACGAACTCGTTGGTGGCGATGCCGCGCGGCAGCAGCATCTCCATGGGGGAGCGGAACTCCAGCGTCGGAGCCACGACGCCGAGCAGCCCGCCACAGGTCGTCACGACGAACATGGACGCCAGGAGGCGCACCACCCGACGGGTGGGCAGGTCGTGCTCGTCGGCGTTGAGGACGTACAAGCAGGTGACCGTGGCGGCGACGTACATCGCGGCACGGAACCCGAAGACGAGCAGTCGACCGGGTCCGCCGCCGCCCGGCTCGGCGCCGGGGGCGTCGGCCCACAGCATCGTGACGCCGGCGAGCATCCACGCCAAGAACGCGAGCCACGGGCCGAACCCTCGCGGTGCCCGCACCTGCGGCCGGGCGAGCAGGTGGATCGCCATGGGGACGGCCACCAGGACGAACATGAACGTCGCCAGGCCGAGGGCCCACCAGAGGGGAAACCCGAGGTAGAGCACGGTGAGCGGCCAGCCCGGGAGGCGGGTGCCGCGGGATCTGCGGGCAGGGGTGGGCGAGGCGGGTGCCGCGGCGGTGCTCGACCCGGCGGTGCCTTCCCGGGTGCGTGAGCCGGCCCCACCGACTCCTGATTCGACGCCACTGGCCTCCGGTCGGACTGCCGGCGAACCCGTGGCGGACGTCGTCCCCATCTGGGTGCCCTCCCCGCGTGCGGCCACGGGAACGTGAGTCCGAAGCTCGGCGTGCCGTCGGGGTGTCCGCAGGCCTGGCCGGCGCCGAGCCCGTGCCACCTTCCGGCCGTGCCCGAGGATACGAGACCTGGGGTGATCGCGGGCGGGGATGCCGACTTCTCCGCCAACGGGGACCCAGGGCACCGCGCGCGAGTCGTCCACAGCCCGCATCGGCGTGGTCGCGCCCGGTCGAGATCACGCCTTGCCGGAGACCATCGAGGGCGGCAAGATTATCGTCCGCGTCGGCATCGTCTGCCGTCATCGCTCCCACTCCGCTGCATCGGCGGAGCGCCGCTGTGTCTCGTCCTACCTCGGGGGGGACCACCGTGTTCCTACGCCGCCTCGGCGTGGCATTCGCCGTCATCTGCTCCGCGCTGCCGGCCGTTTCTCTGTCGTTCGCACCGCCGGCGCAAGCCGTCCAGACTTCGCAAGCCAAGGTCGTCAGCGACGACCCGGTGAACTGGACGCCCCACGTCCTCGACGGACGTGTCAAGGCGATCGTGCAGGTCGGTGACACCGTGGTGCTGGGTGGCTTGTTCACCCAGGTGAGCTCCGCCGACGGCAGGACCATCTACGACCGGACCAACCTGGTCGCCTTCAACGCCACCACCGGCGCGGTGAGCACGAGCTTCGCGCCCGAGGTCGACGGCGAGGTCACCTCGCTCGCCGTCGCCGAGGACAACGCGTCGGTGTTCGTGGGCGGCTTCTTCGACACGGTGAACGGCACGCCGTCCCGCAGTCTCGCCCGGATCCGGCTCTCCGACGGCGCGTTGGTGCCGGGCTTCACCGCTCCCAAGCTCAACGGGCGCGTCAAGGACCTCCGGCTGAGCGGTGGCCGGCTCTTCGTGGCCGGCACCTTCGGCTACGTCGCCGACCGGCCGCAGGCCGCCCTGGCGACCGTGGACCCCAAGACCGGGGCGTTCGACCCCTTCCAGGGCCTGACCTTCTCCGGCCCGCGCAACGGCGGCGTCCTCCAGGTCATGAAGATGGACGTGACGCCCGACGGGTCGCGTCTGGTGGCGATCGGAAACTTCACGAAGGTCGAGGACCAGTCCCGCCCGCAGATCGCGGTCCTCGACCTCACCGGTCAGAGGGCGCGCCTGGCTGACTGGCACACCGACTTCTATTCCGCGCAATGCTCCTCGTCGTTCGACTCCTACATGCGCGACCTCGACATCGCGCCGGACGGCTCCTACTTCGTCGTGTCGACGACCGGCAGCTACGCCGGTGGCCCGCCGGGTCCCTGTGACACCACGGCCCGGTTCGAGACCGGGGCTCGCGGGTCCAACCTCAAGCCGACGTGGGTGAACTACACCGGCGGGGACACCACCTACGCCGTGGCGGTGACGGGCACCGCCGTCTACGTCGGTGGGCACTTCCGCTGGCAGAACAACCCCCACCGGGGGGACAAGGCCGGCCCTGGCGCGGTGGCGCGCGAAGGCATCGCCGCTCTCGACCCCACCAACGGGCTGCCGCTGCGGTGGAACCCCGGGCGTACGAAGGGCGTGGGCGTATTCGACATGCTGGCCACCTCCCAAGGCCTGTGGGTGGGCAGCGACACCGACCGGATCGGCAACTGGGAGTACCACGCGCGGATCGCGTTCTTCCCGCTCGCCGGTGGCACCGAGGTGCCACGGCTGAACCCCGGGCAGCTGCCGGGCGAGGTGTACGTCGTCCCCACAGGCGGATCGAACGTCTCGCCGCGCAAGGTCCACTTCGACGGGCAGACCGTCGGCGACGCCACCGTGGCCCCGGCCGGTGGCCTGTCCTGGGACAAGGTGCGTGGCGCGTTCATGCTCGGCGACCAGCTCTACACCGGCTGGTCCGACGGCAGCTTCACCCGTCGCTCGTTCGACGGGTCGAGCTTCGGCCTCAGCCAGGTCATCGACACCGCCGACCAGCTGGTGGTGGACACGACCTGGCACAACGACGTCGCCTCGGCCACCGGCATGTTCGTCCACAACGGTCGGCTGTACTACACCCGCTCCGGGTCGAACTACCTCTACTACCGGTACTTCACACCGGAGAGCCTCGTGGTGGGGGCGCAGCGGCTGACCGCCAGCGCCAGCATCACGGGTGTGGACTTCTCCCGGGTGGCGGGCATGTTCCTCGTCGGCGACCAGCTGTACTTCGCGTCCTCGTCCGACGGGATCCTGCGCCGGGTGTCCTTCCGCGACGGCGCGCCGGTGCCCGGCACGGTCAGGCCGGTGAGCGGCCCGACCATCGACGGTCTCGACTGGCGGAGCCGGGCGATCTTCGTCCTGGCCGACCGGACGCCGCCGCCCAACGAGGCACCCGTGGCCGTCGCCGCCGCCTCCTGTGAGGAGCTCTCCTGCGACTTCACCTCGGTGGGCTCGCACGACCCCGACGGTCGGATCGTGTCCTACCACTGGTCCTTCGGGGACGGTACGACCGCGACCGGGCCCACGCCGTCCCACACCTTCTCCGCCAGCGGCACCTACCGGATCACGCTCACGGTGACCGATGACAACGGAGCGATCGGGAAGGCGAGCGTCGACGTGACGGTCACCCGGCCCAACCAGGAGCCGACGGCCGCCTTCACCGTGTCGTGCGACGGGCTGAGCTGCACCGTCGACGCGAGCCAGTCCAGGGACCCGGATGGCACGATCGCGTCGTACTCCTGGAACTTCGGTGACGGCTCCACCGGCAGCGGTCGTACGGCGTCCCACACCTACGCGCGTGAGGGCGGCTACACCATTCGGCTCACCGTCACCGACAACGACGGTGGCCAGGGCGAGACGACCCAGGACATTCGTGTCGCGCCTCCGGCGACATCCACGCGGTTCGTCGCGCAGGCCGGTGTCAACGCGAACCTGCGGACACACCAGGTGACGATCCCGGGGGACGTCGCGGCAGGTGACCTGCTGCTGCTCTTCATGACGGTCAACTCGGCGGACCTCACCATCTCGGCGCCGAGCGGCGGGTCCGGTGGTGAGTGGGCGGTTGTCGGCACGCAAGCTACGTCGGGCACCATGACCCGGGTGTGGAAGAAGGTCGCGGCGCCGACGGACGCGGGCGCGACCGTCACGGTGACCTTGTCCGACTACGGCAAGGCGGACCTCGCGGTGGTCGCCTACCGAGGACCCAACCTGGGGGTGCGGGCGTTCGCCAGCGCCGCGGAGACCGAGGCGACCGCGGCGCACACCACGCCCCAGGTCGACAACGTGTCGGGCGCGTGGCTGGTGAGCTACTGGGCCGACAAGTCGTCGGCGACGACGGCGTGGACGCCTCCCGCCGGTCAGACGGTTCGGCGGACCTCGTTCGGCTCCGGCAGCGGGCGGGTCTCGAGCCTCGTGACGGACAGCGGCGCGACGGTCGGCCTCAAGCCACGGGGCGGGTTGACGGCCACTGCGGACGCCGCGAGCCGACACGCCACGATGTGGTCGATCCTGATCGGGCCGGCGTCATGAGAGCGAGGACGGTCATCGCAGCACTCGTGCTCGCCGGATTGGTGATCTCGGCCGGTGCGGCGTGCACACGGAACGAGCCGAGCGGGGAGGGTGTCGCCCCCGCGCGGGCCGATGTGGCGGCGGAGGACACGCGACGCGGCTCGACCGGTCTGTCCCCGAGCGACATGGAGGAGGTCGAGGCGACCTTCCCCGAGTCGACGCCGGGGGTGCCCCGCACGAGCGAGTTCGGGGAGAAGCCGCAGGGGAACCGCAGCGACGCCGCGGCCCGGCTGGTCGATCTGCGGGTCGGTCGGGGCGACGGGGTCGAGCGTCTGGTGTTCACCTTCGCCGACACCGACGTGCTGCCGAAGTACCGCGTGCGGTACGTCGACGCCGTGCGGGCCCATGCCGAGGACGATCCGATCCCGGTGCGTGGGACCGCGTACTTGGAGGTCAGCTTCTCCCTGACCAACCCCAACACGAAAGGTCGACTCGCCGTTCCGGCCGACCTGGAGCCCGAGCAGCCGCTGATCAAGCAGACCGTGCTCGCCCGCAACGTCGGGCGTGAGCTGGGGTTCGGCGTGGGCCTCGCGAAGCGAGCCGAGTTCCGGACCAAGGAGCTGTACGAGCCGACGCGACTGGTTGTGGAGGTGCGCAGCAGGTGAGTGGGACGCTTCCTCGGGGATCAGGGGGAGGACTGGCGGCACTCAAGGCAGCGGCACCGCCGTGGGTGAGGCGGTCGGGCCGGGCGGTGACCCGAACGATCGGCCGCTACACGTCCGGTGGTCGCCTCATGCCCAGCTTCCTGATCGTCGGCGGTCAGCGCTGTGGCACGACGTCCCTCCACCGGGCGCTCATCGCTCACCCCGTGGTGGCGGGGCCCATCCTGCACAAAGGCGTCAACTACTTCGACCTCAACTACCACCGCGGACCGGCGTGGTACCGCGGACACTTCCCGCTGCTGTCCACGGCGCGGCGGCGAGCCGGTGACTGGTCCGTCGGCTCGGGCGAGCCTCAGGCGATGGAGTCCAGCGGCTACTACCTCTACCACCCGCTGGCACTGCCCCGGATCGCCCGTGATCTGCCCGGTGTCCGGCTCCTCATCATGATCCGCAACCCGGTCGAGCGGGCCTACTCGGCATGGAAGCACGCGGTCGCCCGGGGCTTCGAGACCGAGCCGTTCGAACGCGCCCTGGAGCTGGAGGAGGAGCGACTCGCCGGCGAGGAGGAGCGACTGCGCACCGAGCCGGGTTACGAGAGCTACTCGCACCGTCACCACGCGTACGTCACGCGCGGCCGGTACGCCGAGCAGCTCCGGAGGGTGTTCGAGCTGTTCGACCGGGACCAGGTGCACATCATCGAGAGCGAGGACTTCTTCGCCCGGCCCGAGGAGGTCTACGAGGAGGTGCTCGCGTTCCTGGGTCTGCCCTCCTGGCTGCCTCCGTCATTCGAGCGACACAACGCTCGTGATGGCGACCCCATGCCCGAGCACGTCCGCAAGAAGCTGGACGAGTACTTCCTCCCCCTCGACGAGGAGCTGGCGAAGATCCTCGGACGGACGCCGATCTGGCGGCGCTGACCCGCCGGGCCTCGCGGAGGCCCGACCCCGTTCGTCCGTCTTTGCGTCTCTCGCCCTGTCCTGTCCGTCGTTCACCGACGGACGCCTCGGCCCGCCTGGGACGGTCGCCGCTCCGCGCTAGCCTTGTCCAGGCACCCCGGTCCGCGACGCGAACCGGGGCGTTCGTGATGTCCGCGTCCCGCTCGCCCTGGCAAGGATCCCATGAGCCTCACTGGACTCGTCGCACTCGTCACCGCCGACCCCACGATCGCCTCGGCGGTCGAGGCGGCCCGGGCACCTGCTGCCGCCCCCTTGGACATCACCGCGCCGAAGCCGTTTCAGCCGTTCGCGGTCGCGGCGATCGCTGCGCCTCGCGAGCTGGGCGGCGCCGACCGTCCCGTCCTGGCGGTGACGGCGACCGGGCGCGAGGCGGAGGAGCTCACCTCGGCGCTGCGAAGCCTGCTGGGCGACGACGACGCGGTGGCCTACTACCCGGCGTGGGAGACGCTGCCGCACGAGCGGTTGTCCCCGCGCTCCGACACCGTGGGGCGTCGGCTGGCCGTGCTGCGCAGGCTGGTCCACCCCACCAAGGAGGCGCCGGCTCCGCAGGTGGTCGTCGCGCCGGTGCGGAGCGTGCTCCAGCCGCAGGTGCGCGGGCTCGCCGACTTGGAGCCAGTGTCGTTGCGCGAGGGCGACCAGTGCGACCTGGACGAGCTCGTCGAGCGGCTCGTGGCGGCCGCCTACACCCGCGTCGACCTGGTCGAGCGTCGGGGCGAGTTCGCCGTTCGCGGCGGGATCGTGGACGTCTTCCCGCCCACGGAGGAGCACCCGGTCCGGGTGGAGCTGTTCGGGGACGAGGTCGACGAGATCCGGTCGTTCCGGGTCGCCGACCAGCGTTCCCTCGGTCGCGCCGAGCATGGGCTGTACGCGCCACCCTGCCGTGAGCTGCTGCTGACCGATCAGGTGCGCGAGCGCGCGGCCAAGCTCGCTCAGGAGCACCCTGAGCTGGCCGAGCTGTTCGAGAAGCTCGCCCACGGTCACGCCGTCGAGGGCATGGAGTCGCTCGCGCCCGTGCTGGTCGACGAGATGGAGCTCCTGCTCGACCTCATGCCCGCCGGCACCCACGTGCTGGTCTGTGACCCCGAGCGGGTGCGGAGCCGGGCGCACGACCTCGTGGCGACCAGCAAGGAGTTCCTCGAGGCGAGCTGGGCGGCGGCGGCCGCGGGCGGCAAGGCGCCGATCGACCTCGGTGAGGCGGCCTACCGGTCGCTCGCGGATGTCCGTCGCCACGCGCTCGACCACGGTCTGGCCTGGTGGAGCATCTCGCCCTTCACAGCGGAGCGGACCACGCCGTCGGAGCCGGTCCGGACGGAGGCCGGCGAGCTGGTTCAGGTCGACATCGACGTCGAGCAGGGAGCGGTCGAGTCGACGTCGGTCGACGCCCAGGCCACGGACGGTTACCGCGGCAACACCGAGGCCATGGTCGCCGACGTTCGCGGCTGGGTCCACGACGCCTGGCGGGTGGTGTTCGTCACCGAGGGCCATGGACCCGCCCAGCGCATGGTGGAGGTTCTGCGGGATCGCGAGGTTCCAGCCCGGTTCGTCGACCAGCTCGCCGCGCCGCCGGAGGCGGCCCTCGTCCATGTGACCTGCGGGCAGATCGACCGCGGTTTCGTCGCGCCCGGGCTGCGTCTCGCCGTCCTCACCGAGGCCGACATCGCTGGTCGAGCGGGTGTCTCGACCAAGGACCAGCGCCGGATGCCGAGCCGAAGGCGGCGCACGATCGACCCGCTCGAGCTGCGTCCCGGGGACTACGTCGTCCATGAGCAGCACGGGGTCGGCCGGTACGTGGAGATGGTGGAGCGCACCGTCGGCAGCGGCCAGCAGCGAGCGACGCGCGAGTACCTCGTCATCGAGTACGCCCCCAGCAAGCGAGGCCAGCCCGGCGACCGGCTCTTCGTGCCGACCGACCAGCTCGACCAGGTCACCCGCTACGTCGGCGGTGAGCAGCCCAGCCTCGACCGGCTCGGTGGTTCGGACTGGGCCAAGCGGAAGCGCCGCGCGCGGAAGGCGGTCCGCGAGATCGCGAGCGAGCTCATCAAGCTCTACGCCGCGCGACAAGCGACGCCCGGGCACGCGTTCGGTCCGGACACGCCGTGGCAGCGTGAGCTGGAGGACGCCTTCCCCTACGTCGAGACGCCCGACCAGCTCGCCACCATCGAGGACGTCAAGCGGGACATGGAGAAGCCCGTGCCGATGGACCGGCTGATCTGCGGCGACGTCGGGTACGGCAAGACCGAGATCGCGGTTCGGGCGGCCTTCAAGGCGGTGCAGGACGGGAAGCAGGTGGCCGTTCTCGTCCCGACCACGCTGCTCGTGCAGCAGCACTACGCCACGTTCTCGGAGCGGTTCGCGCCGTTCCCGGTCACGGTCAAGGCGCTGTCGCGGTTCCAGACCGACAAGGAGGCCCAGGAGGTCATCAGCGGCCTGGCGGCGGGCACCGTGGACGTCGTCATCGGGACGCACCGACTGCTCGGCGACGAGGTGAGGTTCAAGGACCTCGGCCTCATCGTCGTCGACGAGGAGCAGCGTTTCGGCGTCGAGCACAAGGAGAAGCTCAAGACGCTGCGCACCAGTGTCGACGTGCTCACCATGTCGGCGACCCCGATCCCGCGCACCCTCGAGATGGCGATCACCGGCATCCGCGAGATGTCCACCATCATGACGCCGCCGGAAGAGCGCCACCCCGTGCTGACGTTCGTCGGCCCGTACGACGAGCGCCAGGTCGTCGCCGCGATCCGACGCGAGCTGCTCCGTGAGGGCCAGGTCTTCTACGTGCACAACCGGGTGCAGACGATCGAGAAGGCGGCCGCGCGGATCCGGGAGCTCGTGCCGGAGGCGCGGGTGGTCGTCGGGCACGGCCAGATGGGCGAGCACCGCCTGGAGCAGGTGATGCTCGACTTCTGGGAGCGCCGCGCCGACGTCCTGGTCTGCACGACGATCGTGGAGGCGGGCCTGGACATCTCCAACGCGAACACGTTGATCATGGAGCGCGCCGACCTGTTCGGCCTGTCGCAGCTGCACCAGATGCGGGGTCGCGTGGGACGCGGCCGGGAGCGTGCGTACGCCTACTTCTTCTATCCGCCCGAGCGGCCGCTCACCGAGACCGCGCACGAGCGGCTGGCCACGCTCGCGCAGCACTCCGAGCTCGGCGCCGGCATGGCGGTGGCGATGAAGGACCTCGAGATTCGCGGTGCCGGCAACCTGCTGGGGGACGAGCAGTCCGGCCACATCGCCGACGTCGGTTTCGACTTGTACGTGCGACTGGTGGGCGAGGCTGTGGCCGAGTTTCGCGGGGAGGCGGAGCCCGAGGAGGCCGAGGTCAAGGTCGAGCTGCCGGTCGACGCGCACCTGCCGCGCGACTACATCGACAGCCAGCGGCTGCGTCTGGAGATGTACCAGCGCCTGGCCGCCGTCCGGGACCTGGCGGAGGTCGACCAGGTCGCCGACGAGCTGGTCGACCGGTACGGCCCGATGCCCCGTCCGGTGGAGAACCTCCTGGAGGTGGCGAGGTTCCGGATTCATGCCCGGAAGGCGGGCCTCACCGATGTCACGCTGCAGGGCAACCAGGTGCGGTTCAGCCCGGTGGAGCTGCGGGAGAGCCAGGAGCTGCGGCTGACCCGCCTGTATCCCCGGTCGGTGGTGAAGCGGCCGATCCGGACGATTCTGGTCCCGCGGCCGACGACGGCGCCGATCGGCGGTCAACCGCTGCGCGATGTGGAGTTGCTGGCCTGGGCCCGCGAGCTCATCGACGCGGTCTTGCTGGACGGCGCGGCCGTACCAGCGAGGTAGTCGCCTGGCCTTCGCCCGCTGTATCCCGTGCCTCACTCACTGTCCGTGATCATTTCGCGAGACTTCCCGCCCCATTGCTACGGATCGTGACCGTCTGGCCCGCAAAGGCAATCAGCTAGGGTTTGCGTCGGCTGAGCCAGTACGGGGGCATCGCAGGAGGTCGACGCGATAGCCGGGGAGGGCCGATGAAGCCCGAGATGTCGGAGGAGACCGTACGCCTGCCCGCCGTGGGGAGCCGTCGAGACCAACGCGGCCGCCACCGGGGTGAACGCCCCCAGGGGGAGGGCCGGGTCAGCTCAGCCTGGACCTGGATGGAGCAGCGAGCCGTTCCCATCGCTGTCACGGTCGGATGCCTCGTCGGACTGAGCACCGCCGCCGGCGTCGGCTGGGTGGTCTTCGGGCCGAACGAGGGCGGCCCGGTGGCCTCGGGGCCGCCGACGGTGGCGCAGAGCCTGTCGCGGGGCTTCACGCTGCCGTCCGAGCGCGACACGCAGCGGGTTGGTGGCTCCCGCGCTCCGTCCGCTGACGCGCCGGTGAGCAAAGGCTCGCCGATCCTGGCGCCCACGTCGCCGGTCCCGTCGCCGCTCGTCCACGCGGCGAGGCCAGCCGCCACGACGGCACGAGCTGCTGGGTCGCCGTGGCACTCCGGTCAGTCTTCGGGTGAGCCGACACCGTCGCCGGCCGACCCGTCGCCGCGCGGACCGGAGCCGTCACCGACCTCGGACTCCGAGCCGACGAGTGATCCCACGCTCGAGCCCTCGCCGACGCCGACACCCACGACCGAGCCGACGCCGACACCCACGACCGAGCCGACGCCGACACCCACGACCGAGCCGACGCCGACACCCACGACCGAGCCGACGCCGGAGCCCACCACAGAACCAGGGCCGACGAGCGAGCCCTCACCCGAGCCGACCACCGACCCGGCGCCGACCACCGACCCGGCGCCGACCACCGACCCGGCGCCGAGCCCCACACCGGAGCCGACGCCGAGTCCGACGTCCAGGCCGACGTCGAGGCCAGTGCCGCCGGTGCCGATCCCGTGGCCTGAGCGGACACCGACGCCGTTCCCCACGTCCACCACGTCGGCCCCGATCCCGGCCAGGTAGCCGTCAGGGGCGATCGGAGAGTGCCGTCGTCCGGTCCAGGTCGTCACGGCGGTGGAGGCAGCCGCATCTGTGTGATCTGATGGGTGCCGTTGGCTCGCCTGACAATAGGCGCGACACGACATGACCTGACGTGGAGGTCCCGTATTCGATGAGCAGCGTTCCCATGCGAACCCTCAACAACGGCGTCCAGATCCCCCAGCTGGGTTTCGGGGTCTGGCAGATCCCCAACGACCAGGTGGTGGACGCTGTCACGACCGCCCTCGAGGTGGGGTACCGGAGCATCGACACGGCCGCGGCCTACGGCAACGAAGAGGGGACCGGCAAGGCGATCGCGGCGTCCGGCATTCCCCGGGAGGAGGTGTTCGTCACCACCAAGCTGTGGAACAGCGAGCAGGGTTACGACAGCACGCTGAAGGCGTTCGATGAGAGTTTGCGTCGCCTCAAGCTCGACTACATCGACCTCTACCTGATCCACTGGCCCTGCCCCCGCAAGGACAAGTACGTGGAGACGTGGCGGGCCTTCGAGAAGCTGTACAGCGACGGTGTCGTGCGCGCCATCGGCGTCTCCAACTTCCACCCCCACCACCTGCGCCGGCTGTTCCAGGAGACGACCACGGTTCCCGCGCTCAACCAGATCGAGCTGCACCCTTACCTCGTCCAGGCCGAGCTGCGGGAGTTCAACGCCCAGAACGGTATCGCCACCGAGGCGTGGAGCCCGCTCGCGCGCGGTGGGGACCTGCTCAAGGACCCGGTGATCACGCGCATCGCCGAGAAGTACGGCAAGACCCCCGCTCAGGTGGTCATCCGCTGGCACCTGGCGCTGGGGAACATCGTCATTCCGAAGTCGGTCACGCCGTCGCGCATCAAGGAGAACTTCGACGTGTTCGACTTCGAGCTGACGGTCGAGGAGGTCGACGAGATCAGCGGCCTCGACAAAGGCATGCGCACCGGCGGCAACCCGGACGAGTTCGAGGGCTGACGCTCAGTCGCGTCCACGTGCGGTGGCCCGGCCCCGGTGTGAGGGGCCGGGCCACGTCGTTGCTCCGGGGCCGGACCCCGCCTGGTGACGGGGCCTGGCGGGCGGACCGGATGGAGCCCTCAGACCAGCTGGGGAACGGCGTCCGCCAGCAGCCACAGACCGATGACGACGAAGAGCGCGGCGGCGCCGTACCGGACGGCCCGCTCTGGGAGCCGCTTGCCGAGCTGGTGTCCGACGAGGATGGCGACCGCGTCGGCGGCGACCATGCCCAGCGTCGAGCCGAACCAGGTGCCGAAGGACTCGTGGTGAGTGGCCAGGGTGACGGTGGCGAGCATGGTCTTGTCGCCGAGCTCGGCGAGGAAGAAGGCCACCGTGACGGCGATGATCGCGGCTCGCCCGCTTCGCTGTGCCCGTTGCTTCTCGGTCTCCGACAGGCTGTCGCCGCGCACTGTCCAGATGCCGAACCCGACGAAGGCGAGGGCTGCCGCCAAGGACACCCAGGCCGTGGGGAGGTTGGCGCCGAGGCCGTAGCCCAGGCCCACCGAGAGGGCGTGCACCACGGCGGTGGCGAGGCTGATGCCGACCAGCACCTGGGTGGCGTTGTAGCGGCTGGCGAAGGTGATCGCCATGAGCTGGGACTTGTCGCCGAGCTCGGCGACGAAGATGACGCCGAAGCTGACCAGAAAGCTCGTGGTGAGTGCGTCCACGTCGTCCGTTCCTCGATCCGGCCGGATCGAGGCGTGCCCTCGACCCGGCGTGCCGCCTGGGTCGAAGGTCTCGCCCGCCTCCGCGTCGCGTAGGCCGCCGGGCCGGGCGCGGGTCAGCGCCAGCGTGTCGACCACGGCGTTGGGGGCTACTCCCCTCCGCGCGGTCCAGCCTGCCCGGCGCTGACGCTGATTGTCAAATAGTTGCGCAAGTAATAGAAGAATGTGAGCTTCGCCACACCCTCACCGTCAGCCAGGCGGACCCGTGGGGAACAATCGGACGGGACATGAGCACCGATCCTCGCGTCGACGGGCCCACTGGACCGCAGCTGAAGGCCGCCGCCGAAACCTTCGACCTGCTCTCCGCGCCCACCCGACTCCACCTGGTCTGGCTACTCGCGCGTGGGGAGTACGACGTCGGCACGCTCGCCGAGTACACCGGTGCCACCGTGGCAGCCGTCAGCCAGCACCTCGCCAAGCTCCGGCTCGCCGGGCTGGTCACCTCACGCCGGGTGGGTCGGCGGCACATCTACGCCGTCGAGGACCCGCACGTCCTCACGCTCGTCGACCAGATCTTCCAGCACATCGCTCCCGACGGCTCGCTCGCGCCCGACCCTCCGACCCCCGTCCACCCCAGCCGGCGCTCCCGTTCCGAGTGATCGGTGCCCGCGATCCCGACCCCGGAGAGCTGCGGTGATCTCGAGCTCGGGGACCCTGGCCCGGCGAACGCCGGCGTCGGGGCGCTGCGTACGATCGGGTCGTCTGGAAGGCGCCCACGTCCACGAACAACCACGACGTACGAGAACAACAAGAGGAGTCCCGTGGTCGGTCAGAGGCTCACTCGTCGGTTCGCCGCACTAGCCCTCGTCGCCGGACTCGGACTGACCGGCTGCGGCTCGCTGAACGACCCAAGCGTCGCGGCTCGGGTGGGCGACGAGACGATCCCGGTCAGCTTCCTCCAGGAGCAGGTCAGGGAGGGCCTGGAGCTCGTCGGGGCGAACCCGAACGACACCTCCGTGGTCGGCGAGTCCCAGCGCAACCTGCTCCGGGTCATGATCGACTTCAAGCTCGCTGCCGCGACCGGGGAGCGCTTGGGCGTCCGAGTCACCCAGGCCGACATCGACCGGGAGAAGCGTGAGCTCCGTCAGCAACAGCGCCAGATCCCCCGTGGGCTGATCGACGAGTACGCGCGGTTCCTCGCGTATTCCGACGAGCTCGCCGTCAAGCTGCTGGGCAGGCGACCGGCTAGTGTCGCGGATCAGCAGGAGGTCGATCTGAGGCTTCGCGCGGAAGTGGCCAAGACCGCCCGTGAGGTCGGCGTCGAAGTCAACCCCCGCTACGGCAGGTGGGAGGGACTCGGTCTGGCGCCCTTGGGTGGCCAGCTTGTGCGCACCCGCGGTGAGGTGCGGCCGTAGGAGGCCCGTGGCGCCGACGTCGGTGCCCACACCGCGGCGTCTCGACCACGCCGCCGTAGCCTGGCGTCCGTGACCGCCGGACGCATCACCCTGCTCCTCACCAGCCCGCGCGTCGCGCCCGGTCTGCTCAGCTGGCCGGCGTGGCAGATCCTCCAACGGGCCGACCGCGTCCTGACCGACGACCCCGAGCACCCGCAACGCGTCGCGCTCGAGGCGGCCGGCGTGGAGGTGCGGACGTTCGAGGAGGACATCCTGGACGTCGAGCAGCCGACACGGGCGGAGCGCATCGCGCGCTCGCTCGTCGACGAGGCGGCGACCGGCCTGGACCTGGTGTGGCTGGCATCGGACGACGGCTCCTGGCTCGGCCGCGCCCTCGGGCACCTGCTGGCCAGTCGGGCGGAGGCGGGCGAGGCCGACCAGCCCGTGCTCGAGGTGCTTCCCGCCTCCTACGACGTACCGGGCGCGCGCCTGCTCGACCTGGTGTCGGTCATGGACCAGCTGCGAGCACGCTGTCCCTGGGTGCGCGAACAGACGCACCGCTCACTCGTGCGTTACCTGGTGGAGGAGACGTACGAGACGGTCGAGGCAGTCGAGACCGGTGACCGCGTGCACCTGCGCGAGGAGCTGGGGGACCTGCTCTTCCAAGTGGCCTTCCACGCCCAGCTGGCCAGCGAGCACCCCGAGGCACCCTTCACGATCGACGACGTGGCCGGCGACCTGGTGGAGAAGCTGATCCGCCGCAACCCGCACGTGTTCGGGTCGGCGCAGGTCGACGACGTCGCCGAGATCGAGAACATGTGGGACGCGCTCAAGGAGGAGGAGAAGGGACGCCGATCGGCGGTCGAGGGGGTGCCGCTCGCGCTGCCGGCGCTCACGCTCGCCGACAAGCTCCTCGGCCGAACCGCGGGGCGGGACCTCGACCTTGCCGACGTGGACGAGGACGAGCCGCGTCTGCCGGACCGGCCCACGACGGACGACATCGGTCGCGCGTTGTTCGCGCTGGTCCGGCGAGCCCACACCGCTGGAATCGATCCTGAGCAAGCTCTGCGCGACGCCTGCCGTCGCTTCGTCGAGGCGGTCCACGCCGCGGAGGCGCAAAGCTGAGTCGAGCTCGGCCGTCCCGCCGTCTCCGGGCGGGTCGGGTCACGTTCGGCTCCCACGGCGCGGATACGCTCAGAACGCGTGCGTCCGCCATCCTCGACGGGACGGGCACGCGCGCAGAAGGAGCTGTCGGTAGATCATCGGAGGGTAAGCCGTGGCTACGATCGATGCCGTCACCGCCCGCGAGATCCTCGACTCGCGCGGCAACCCGACCGTCGAGGTTGAGGTCGCTCTCGACGACGGGACCATCGGCCGGGCCGCGGTCCCGTCCGGTGCCTCGACCGGCGCGTTCGAGGCGGTCGAGCTGCGCGACGGCGACGAGAAGCGGTACTCCGGCAAGGGCGTCCAGAACGCCGTCCAGGCGGTCATCGACGTCATCGCGCCGGAGATCCTCGGATACGACGCGAGCGAGCAGCGACTCGTCGACGCGCGCCTGATCGACCTGGACGGCACGCCGAACAAGGGCAAGCTCGGTGCCAACGCCATCCTCGGCGTCTCCCTGGCGGTGGCGCGGGCCGCCGCCGACTCCGCCGACCTCCCGCTGTTCCGCTACATCGGCGGTCCGAACGCGCACCTGCTCCCCGTGCCGATGCTCAACATCCTCAACGGCGGAGCGCACGCGGACAACGACGTCGACTTCCAGGAGTTCATGATCGCGCCCATCGGCGCGGCGACGTTCTCCGAGGCGCTGCGGTGGGGCGTCGAGACCTACCACGCGCTGAAGTCGGTGCTGAAGCAGCAGGGCCTGTCGACCGGACTCGGCGACGAGGGCGGCTTCGCGCCCAACCTGCCGTCCAACCGCGCCGCCCTCGACCTCATCACCACGGCGATCGAGAAGGCCGGCTTCCGCCCGGGTACCGACATCGCGTTGGCGATCGACGCGGCGGCCACGGAGTTCTACGACGCTGACAGCGGCCGGTACCAGTTCGAGGGTGCCCAGCGGACGGCCGAGGAGATGGCGGCCTACTACGTCGAGCTGCTCGGGTCGTACCCGCTGGTGTCGTTCGAGGACCCGCTGGCCGAGGAGGACTGGGCGGGCTGGAAGGACCTGACGGCGAGCATCGGCTCGAAGGTCCAGCTCGTGGGCGACGACTTGTTCGTCACCAACCCGGAGCGGATCCAGCGCGGTATCGCCGAGTCGTCGGCGAACGCGGTGCTGGTCAAGGTCAACCAGATCGGCACCCTCACCGAGACGCTCGACGCGGTGGAGCTCGCGCAACGGGCCGGCTACCGGGCGATGATCAGCCACCGTTCGGGGGAGACGGAGGACACCACCATCGCCGACCTCGCGGTGGCCACCAACGCTGGGCAGATCAAGACCGGTGCCCCGGCTCGGAGTGAGCGCGTGGCGAAGTACAACCAGCTGCTGCGCATCGAGGAGGAGCTGGACGACGCGGCGCGGTACGCCGGCCGCTCGGCCTTCCCGCGGTTCACGGCCGGCCAGAGCTGACCACCATGGCGTGCGGGGCCGCGACGGGAAACGGAGGGCGGCGGCACGTCGCCCGCTCCACGGCGTCAGGGAGGTCCCGTGGCTGATGCTCGCGGCGGGCGGGACGGTCGCCCGCACGGTCGCGGACGGGGGCGACCCCGCTCCACACCGGCCACGTCGGGGCCGGGCATAGGGCCTGGGCGGGGTCCGACTCGGCGTCGGGCCGGAATGGGCTCGACGGAGCGTCGTCCCCCCGCGGACCGTCCCGCTCGGTCGTCCGCGCCCACCCGCACGTCCAAGCAGAGTGGGTCTCGGGGGCGTCCCACGTCGGATCAGGGGCGTCCGCAGAGCCGAACGGCCCCGCCCCGGAAGACGCGGGCTCAGAAGACGCAGCCCCGGACGACGCTGACCGGGCGGGCCGCGGTCCTCGCCTTGGTCCTGGCCGCGCTGATCATCTCCTACGCCTCCAGCCTGCGGGCCTGGTCCGAGCAGCGCTCGGAGCTCGCCGAGCTGCGTGCCGAGAAGGCACAGCGCCAGGAGCGAGTGGCGGAGCTGGAGCGGGAGCTGCGTCGTTGGCGTGACCCCGCCTACGTCGAGGCGCAGGCGCGGGACAGGTTCGGTTGGGTCAGGCCGGGCGAGGTGGGCTACGTCGTCGTCGGCCCCGAGGAGACGACACCGCCCACGGCGCGCGGCGCGCGACGCACGCAGTCACCTGAGCCTCGTGCCTGGTGGCGTGACCTGTGGCACAGCGTCGAGGACGCGGGAAACCCGTCACCACGTCCCACGACGCCGCCGCCTCGGCCCAAGCCCGCGACCACCATCGACCCGGAGACCGCGGCCACCGACGCTGACCAGCGATCGGCTGGCCGCGGGAACGACGCCGACACCGCACGGGGAGGACGCCAGTGACAACGGAGTCGACTCCTCCCAGCGACCGTGACCTCGTGGTGATCGCCCGGCAGCTGGGGCGTCCGCCGCGCGGCGTCCGGCAGGTGGCCCACCGCTGTCGCTGCGGCCTTCCGGACGTGATCGAGACTGAGCCGAGGCTTCCCGACGGGACGCCGTTCCCGACGACCTTCTACCTCACCTGCCCTCGGCTGTCCGCCCAGATCGGCCGCTTGGAGAGCACCGGCTTGATGCGGGAGTGGACCGAGCGGCTCAAGGCGGACCCCGAGCTGGCCGCGGCGTACCGGCGGGCGCACGAGCGCTACCTCGCCCACCGCGCCCAGCTCGGGGACGTCCCGGAGATCGCGGGAGTCTCCGCGGGTGGCATGCCGGACCGGGTCAAGTGCTTGCATGCGCTGGTCGCCCACGCGCTCGCCGCCGGGCCAGGGGTGAACCCGCTCGGCGACGAGGCGCTGGCGATGCTTCCCGACTGGGCGGCCGCCGGCCCGTGCGTCGACGTCGATGACGACGTGTCATGACGGCGCTCGGGAAAGCCGGGCCCTGGTGGTCCTACCGCGAAGCGAAGGAGGGTTCCGGGCAGGACACCGAGGGGTCGGCGGGGTTGGCGGCGACCAGGTCACGCGCCCGGGCGCGGGCGAGGTTCCAACCGTTCCACGGGTCCGGCTCGTCCAGCAGGTTGGAGCGGACGACGTCGCGGAGCACGCACGTGCGCGCCGGTTCGGGCAGCCGCTGCAGCGCCGGTACCGCGTCAGCGGACAGTCCACGCAGGTAGTCGAGGTCGTAGGTGCCGAGCTCGCGCACGTCCAGCTGGCTTTGCGCGATTCGGTAGTCGGGGTTCCAGACGGCGAACGCGAGCAGACCGGCGGCGCTGATCGCGACAAGCGTGCGCGGCAACCATCCCTCCGGCCCTCGACCAACGAGTCGCAGTGCTCCCGCCACCAGCACCAGCGCGAAGACCACGGCGAGCCAGACGATGGCGGCCCCGACGCAGGCGCGCAGCCTCGACAGCCCGTACATGTCCACGTAGAGGGCGAGCCGCTGGTAGGCGGAACTCAGGATGACGAGGGTGAGCCCGCACAGCACGCCCAGCTCGAGCGCCATCAGCCACCGGTCACGGCCGTGAACGGTGACCACGCCGGTGGCCAGGGCGATGACGCCGAGGACGAACAGGCTGGTCCAGGCGAGCTGGAAGAACCCGGAGCGGGCGTACTCGGCGTACGTGAGGCCGGCGGTCTGGAGCACCTGGCGCTGCCCTCCGAACAGCACGGAGAGCTGCACCATGATGAACGTCGCGAACAGCAGGTTGAGCGCGGTCAGGGGAAGGAGCCACGTGGCACGGCTCACGTTCGCCGCGACCCGAGGTGTCGCGGGATCCCGCACCGGCCGCAGCGCGACGAGGACAGCGGCGGCGACGAACGTCGCCACCATGCCGAAGACGACGACCCGCGCCGGCACCGTGTCCACCCAGGCCGACACCTGGAGGATCCGTTCGACGTAGGTGGAGAACACCGCGTCGGCGGAGGCGAGCAGCGCGCCGAAGATCGCCACCAGGATCGCGGCGAGCCCGAGCCCGACGAGGAGGGATCCGGCTCGCTTCCGCATGCCGAACCGCCGCAGCGCTGAGGCCAGGAACCACGGCAGCGGCAGGTACGCCAGCGGCACGGAGAGCGCGCCTCGGACCAGCCCGAGCCAGTGTCGACCGGCCCCGGAGACGGCCAGTGTCGCCAGCGGGAACGAGCCGAGGATGGCGAGGACGACCAGCCACCCGGCGTCTCGCAGCACCGCCATGCCGGCGAGCCCGTAGGCCAGGACGAGGAACACAGCGGTCCACGGTGTCATCCGCGCCCGCAGGGCGGGGAGGACCGCCGCTCCGATGGCGACGGTCACGAGGACGAAGCCGAGGCCGGGCTCACTGAACGGCAGCGCGAAGGCGGCCAGGAGGCCGACCACGGCCGCGGCGGGCACGAGCCACGACGGCGCGTCCGGCACCTCCGGGCGGGGGAACAGCGGCGGCGGCACGTACGGCGGGGGCGGGAGCGGTGGCGCCCACGGTGTCGAGGCGGCGGAGGTCGCTGGCGAGGGTGTCGGACGAGCGCTCGCCGAGCTGGCCTGTTTCGCCTGGCGGTCGGAGCCCGCACCTGGGGCCGGCTCGTTCGTACCAGGCGCCGCCCTCGTCTCACCGCCCGCCTCTGTCGTCGCCACCGTCGCGGTCTGTCGCGGTGCGGAGTCGGACGCGACATCGTTCGGGCTGTCCTGGGCGTGCGAGCTCTCGGTCATCGTGATCCTTCCGGGCAGGTCGATTCGCATCGTGCAGCCAGGGCCCGGCTCGACCTCGATCGTGCCGTTGTGCAGCTCGACGATCTCCTTGGTGATCGCGAGGCCGAGCCCTGTGCCGCCCTCGTCGGCGGCGCGGCCGGCGTCGAGCCTGGAGAAGCGCTCGAACACCCGAGTCCGCTCCGAGGCTGGGATACCGGGGCCCTCGTCGCTCACCGTCAGGCGAACGCCCTCCCCGGACGGCTGGGCCCCGATCGTGATGACGCCACCGGGTGGGCTGTGTCGGACGGCGTTGTCGAGGAGGTTCGCGAGCACCTGTGCGAGGAGGTCGGGGTCGGCTCGGACGGCCAGCCCGGGTGTCACCTCACGGCGGATCTCGACGGACTTGCCGCCCAGCACGGCCTCCTTCGCGGCCTGGTCGCACAGGTCGGTCAGGTCGACGTCGGTGACGTCGAGCAGCCGGGCGCCGGATTCCAACCGCGAGAGGTCGAGCAGTTGGGAGACCAGCCGGCCCAGGCGTTCGGCTTGGGCGAGGGCGGTGCTCAAGGTCTCATGGTCGGGTGCCGACACCCCGTCGACGAGGTTCTCGAGCAGGGCGCGCAGCGCGGTGATCGGGGTGCGGAGCTCGTGGCTGACGTTGGCCACCAGCTCGCGCCGCTGTCGGTCGACCTCCGCCAGGTCCGCGGCCATCGCGTTGAACGCCCGGGCCAGTTCACCCACCTCGTCCGCGGACGTGGCGTCGACGCGCAGGTCGTAGCGGCCTCGAGCGATGGTCTGGGCGCCGGCCGCCATCTGCCGCAACGGCTTGGTCATCCCATGGGCCAGCACCTGGACCATGAGCAGCGCGAGCGCCGCGGCCACGGCCAGGCGGAGCACCGTCGGCGCGCCCAGGGCGATGCCGACCTCGTTGACGAGGAAGGCGGTCGCCACCGCCAGCACGATGACCAGTCCGAGCTTGACCTTGATCCGGCCCAGGTTGGCCAGCGGGCTGCGGATGCTCATGGGCGCACCAGCGCGTAGCCGACACCGAACACGGTCCGGATCAGGTCGGACCCCAGCTTGCGGCGCAGCGCGCGGATGTGGCTGTCGACCGTCCGGGTCGCGGCGGCGTGCGAGTAGCCCCAGATATCGCTGAGCAGGCGCTCTCGTTCGAAGACCTGTCCAGGGCGCTCGGCGAGGCGTCGGAGCAGCTCGAACTCGGTCTTGGTGAGCCGCACCTCCTCAGTGCCCACGAACACGCGCCGCTCGGCCGTGTCGATGACGAGGTCGCCGACCCGGAGGGTCTGGTTCTCGGCCGCGAGCTGGGCAGCGCGTTCCACGCGCCGAAGCAACGCGTTCGCGCGCGCCACCAGCTCCCGCATGCTGAACGGCTTGGTCACGTAGTCGTCCGCGCCGACACCGAGGCCCACCAGGAGGTCGGTCTCCTCCCCGAGCGCGGTCACCATGAGGACCGGCACGGGTCGGCTGGCCTGGATCCGGCGGCAGACTTCCAGCCCGTCGATCCCGGGGAGGAGCCGGTCGAGCACCACCAGGTCCGGCTCGGTGCGCTCGTACGCGGCCAGGGCCGACTCGCCGTCCCCGGCCACGTGGACCTCGAAGCCCTCGGCAGTCAGGCGGTGGGCGATAGCCGAAGCGATCGTCGTGTCGTCCTCGACGACGAGGACGCGCCGGCGTTGGGGCTGTGGCATGGCAGCAAGCCTAGGGGCGGGGTGTGCAGGCCACTCGGGGCAAAGTGTGCAGGTTCTGCGCAGTTCCACACCGTCGGTCCAGACCGTCGGCCCAGACCGTCGGTCCAGACCGTCGGTCCACGCGTCGGGAGTGGGCGCGCGACGTTCGTGGTCGACCGAGGTCCGTACGATGGGTGGCGCACCCGAGGGAGCGGCGGAGGTGACGCCCTGCGCGCCCACAGCGTGCTCCCGTCGCGCCAGGGGTGCCTGGCGGTCGGTGGGCGGTCGAGGGATCGCCCGAGCTCCATGCCCCCTGGGAGGGACAGCGACGTGAGGGTTGCGGCGATCGACTGCGGCACCAACTCGATCCGTCTCCTCGTCGCCGACGTGGAGCCCGGGCCGGTGCCGGTGGTGCGGGATCTCGACCGCCGGCTGGAGATTGTCCGGTTGGGGCAGGACGTCGACCGCACGCGACGGTTGGCGCCGGAGGCGTTGGCACGCACCTTCGACGCCTGTCGGCGCTACGCCGACCGGATCGCCGAGCTGGGTGCGGAGCGGGTCCGCTTCGTCGCGACCTCGGCGACGCGGGATGCCATCAATGCGAACGAGTTCGTGGCGGGGGTCCGGGAGCTGCTCGGCGTCGAGCCCGAGGTGATCAGCGGTGACGAGGAGGCTCGGCTGTCGTTCACCGGTGCCACCGCCTCGCTCGGCGCGCTCGGCCTGCCCACGCCGTACCTGGTCGTCGACATCGGCGGTGGTTCGACCGAGTTCGTGCTCGGGGACGGGCACCCCCTCGCCGCCGTGTCGGTCGACATGGGCTGTGTCCGCTTGACCGAGCGGTGTCTGGCCGGCGACCCGCCCACGCCGGACGAGGTGGCGGCGGCTCGCGCGGAGATCGAGGGACAGCTCGACCGGGCCGCGGCGGCTGTCCCGCTCGATCAGGCTCGCACGCTCGTCGGACTGGCCGGAACGGTGACCACGGTCGCGGCGATGGCGCTGGACCTTCCGGCGTACCTCCCCGAGCGGATCCACCACGCGCGCGTCGCGGCGAGCGAGATCCACGCCGTGACCGAGCGCCTGCTGAGGATGGACCGCGGACAGCGGCGCGCGCTCCCGTTCATGCATCCCGGACGCGTCGACGTGATCGGCGGGGGAGCGTTGATCCTGGACCGGATCGTCGCTCGGGTGGGCCCGAGCCTGGCCGACGACGAGGTCGTCGTGAGCGAGCACGACATCCTCGACGGCATCGCGCTCTCGTGCGTCCGCGAGGACGCGGGGTCCGACGTGCGAGGCCGCGGATGAGCGGAGAGGACGTCGCGTCGCCGCACCCGGTGACCGGGGAGCCCTTCGTCAGTCCCGCTCCTCCGGGTGCCGGCTGGCCGGAGGATCCCGCGAGCCCGGACACTCCCGCGGCCCGCGATGGCGCCGAGGTGGCCAGGTTGGCCGACGCGGCGACGAGCGTGAGCGAGCTGTGCGCCTTGGAGTCGGTGTGTCGAGCCTGCCCGCGACTGGTGGCGTGGCGGGAGCAGGTCGCGCGCGAACGTCGCCGCGCGTTCGCCCACGAGCCGTACTGGGGACGCCCCGTCCCCGGGTGGGGCGACGAGGCGCCGCGCATCCTGATCGTCGGGCTGGCGCCGGCCGCCCACGGGGGGAACCGCACCGGCCGGATCTTCACCGGTGACCGGTCTGGTGACTGGCTCTTCGCCGCGCTGCACCACGTGGGTCTTGCGGAGATCGCGACCAGCACCTACGCCGGCGACGGCCAGCGGTTGCGGGACACCCGTGTGGTCGCCGCGGTCCGGTGTGCGCCTCCGGCGAACAAGCCCTTGCCGGTCGAGCGTGACACGTGCTTTCCGTGGCTGGCCCGTGAGGTGCGGTTCTGCGTGCCGACTCTGCGCGCGGTGGTCGCGCTCGGGTCGTACGCCTGGGACGCCGCGCTCCGCGGGTGCGCCGCGGCGGGGTTCTCCGTGCCACGCCCCAGGCCGAAGTTCGGGCACGGTGCCGAGGTGTCGTTGCCGGGCACCGAGCACGACGTCGTCGTGATCGGCTCCTACCACCCCAGCCAGCAGAACACCTTCACCGGCAAGCTGACCCGCCAGATGCTCGTCGATGTCCTGCGGCGAGCCAAGGACGTCGCGGCCACGGCGAACGAGGTGCGCTGACGACCCGCGTCAGCGGCCGAGGAGCGACCCTACCCGCACGACGGCGTCGAGGGCGGGTAGCACGCGCGCCGGCTCCATCCGACCGGGCCAGTAGACGAGGAGATCGGTGCCGTGGAGGCTCCAGTTCGGCACCATTCCGGCGAGGTGGGCGCGGACCAAGGCGGGTCCGATGATGTGCCGCACGAGCTCCGGGTGGGTGCTTCGAACGCGGTAGTTCTTGTCGAATGCCGGGATCCCGATCTCGGTGGTGTCGGGGCCGGTGAGCCATCGCCACGCGCGTGAGCCGGAGCCGCGTCCGCTGACCTCAATGGCCGGATAGCTGTAGGGAAGGTGGACGACGCACACGACGAAGTCGTGGTGGTCGGTCATGACCTGCGTCTGTCCGTTGAGATGGGTGACCTGGGTCGTCTGGTAGGTGTACTCCGCGACCGAGATGGGCAGGTCCCGGTAGATGCCGGTGAAGAGGCAGCGGACCCCACGCGGGTTGGCGCCAGGCAGCCGGGCGGTCCACGGCACCTCGACGTTCCCCGCGTACACGGTCCAGCCCAGCGTGGTCGCCCAGGCGGCGAGGGATTCCAGGCGCCGCTGCTCACGGCGCTGGGTGAGCGCGATGAGCGGGACCGACAGCGTGACGACCACCGCGATGAGCGCGATGACGCTGACGGCGATCAGCGTCCCCACGGCGTGCCTCCCATCCTTCGAGCTTAGAGGCTCCGCTACGTGGAGGAGTCGACCCAACACGGATCGTTTTGTCGCCAAGAACCACTTTGTGAAAGCATTCACGAGCCGATAGCCTGGGCCGTGGACGGAGGAGGTGAGGGGACGGTGCCCAAGAAGTCTGTTCTCGTCGCCGGCGGTGGCTATGTCGGCATGTACGCCGCGTACCGGCTCCAAAAGGCGCTGCGGCGCCAGATCCGCAACGGGGACGTGAGCATCACCGTCGTCGATCCCCGTTCCTACATGACGTACCAGCCGTTCCTTCCCGAAGCGGCGGCCGGCAACCTCGAGCCCCGCCACGTGGTCGTCCCCCTCCGCGCCGTCCTCCGCGACGTGCACGTCATCACCGGTCGCATCACCGGCATCAACCACGAGCAGCGCACCGCGCTCGTCGCGCCTCGCTCGGGCGGCGAGTACGCCCTGCAGTACGACGAGCTCATCGTCGCGCTCGGCTCGGTGTCGCGCACGCTGCCGATTCCCGGGCTGGCCGAGGTCGGGATCGGCTTCAAGCAGGTCGAGGAGGCCATCCAGCTGCGCAACCACGTGCTCGACCGGCTCGACCTCGCCGAGTCCACCACCGACGAGGCCGTCCGACGGCGGGCGCTGACGTTCGTGTTCGTCGGGGGCGGCTACGCCGGTGTCGAAGCCCTCGGCGAGCTCCAAGACATGGCCCGGTACGCCTGCCGCTACTACGAGCACGTTGACCCCGCCGAGATGCGCTGGGTGCTCGTCGAAGCCGCCGACCGCATCCTCCCGGAGGTCGGCGAGGACATGGGCCGCTACACCGTCGCCTGCCTCCGCGACCGCGGCATCGAGGTCCGCCTCAACACCCTGCTCAAGTCCTGCGTCGACGGCCACGTCGTCCTGTCCGACGGTTCACGCTTCGAGGCCGACACCATCGTGTGGACCGCCGGGGTGAAGCCCAATCCGGTGCTCAGTGCGACGGACCTGCCGTTGGACGAGAAGGGCCGCGTCGTCACCACCGCCGACTTGCGTATCGCCGGCGTCGAGAACGCGTGGGCGGCGGGTGACGCCGCAGCCGTGCCCGACCTGACCGGCGCACCCGGTGCGACCTGTGCGCCCACCGCCCAGCACGCCGTCCGACAGGCCAAGCTGCTCGGCGACAACGTCGCGCGCTCGCTTCTCGGCAAGCCCTTGCGCGAGTACCGACACAAGAACGCCGGGTCGGTGGCGAGCCTCGGACTGCACATGGGCGTGGCCCAGGTCTACGGCATCAAGCTGCGTGGCTGGCCCGCGTGGTTCATGCACCGGACGTACCACGTCATGCGGATGCCGACGCTCAACCGTAAAGTTCACATCATCGGCGACTGGACGCTGGCGCTGTTCTTCCCGCGCGAGATCGTCTCCCTCGGCAGCTTGCAGCGTCCGCGGGAAGAGTTCCGCAGGAGCGCCTTGCCACGTCAATATGAACCTGGCGCGCCGGAGCGAGCGCGGGTCGGCAGCGGGGGATAGCCTTCGAACGACCCATCGCCACGGGGGGTGTCGGAGCTTTCATGGGGGAAGAGATCGTGGTGCGTCATGTCGTGGCAGAGCGCTTGCACGACGTCCTCCTGCGCCTGTTCGGTCGGGAGGCGCCGGTACGCATTCGCGCCTGGGATGGGTCGATCGCTGGCCCACCCGACGCTCCCGTCGTCACCGTGAACTCCCGGCGGGCTTTGCGTCGGTTGCTGTGGCGGCCCGATGAGCTCGGTCTGGCCCGTGCCTACGTCGCGGGCGAGGTGGAGGTTGAGGGCAAGCTTCTGGACGCCTTGGAGCGCCTCGCCCCTTTCGGCCGGGCGATCGGTCGCCGACCGGAGCTCACCGCCGCCGACCGCGGTGAGCTCCTGCGAACGGCGGCGCTCCTCGGCGCCGTGGGCCCGCAGCCCAAGCCTCCGGCGGAGGAGATCACCGGCGCCGAACGCCGGCACGGTCTCGTCCGCGACAAGACCCTCACCGCCGCCCCCGACTCCTCGCTGGGGCCGCCCCTGCTCGCCCGCATCTACGGCTCGACGATGGTGCACTCCACGGGGTATTGGACGCGGCCGGACGCCAGTCTCGACGAGGCGCAGCACGCGGGGCTTGAGCACGCCTGCCGCAAGCTCGGCTTGTCACCCGGCATGCGTGTCCTCGATGTCGGATGCGGGTGGGGCTCCTTCCTGATCCACGCGGCCGAACGTTACGGCGTGACCGGGATCGGTGTGACGCTGTCGCCCCACCAGGCGGAGATCGCCACGAAGCGCGCGGTCGAGGCCGGGCTCTCCGACCAGGTGGAGTTCCGTCTCGCCGACTGGCGCGACGTCGGCGACGGCCCGTTCGACGCGATCGCGGGCAGCGGGATGGCCGAGTACGTCGGGCCGGCGCGCCTCGCGGAGTACGCCCGCACGCTCTACGGGCTGCTGCGCCCCGGTGGTCGGCTGCTCGTCCACCAAGTGAGCGCCCGCGGTGAGCGAGTCGTTGAGGAACGGTCGTTCATCGACGCCTACGTCTTCCCCGGCGCGGAACTGCTGACGCTCGGCACGATCGTCGACACGTTCGAGGGCGCTGGTCTGGAGATCCGTGACCTCGAGACGTTCCGCGAGCACTACGCCCGCACCCTGCGCGCCTGGATCGCCAACCTCGAGGACGCGTGGGACGCATGCCTGTCCCAGACCTCACCCGGTCGGCTGCGGGTGTGGCATCTCTACCTCGCGTTGGCGGCCCTGGCGTTCGAGCTCGCACGGATCACGGTGTACCAGCTGGTGGCGGTCCGCCCTCACGCCGACGGACGGGCGGACATGCCGTGGGCGCGCACGGAGTGAGCCTCTCGTAGGACCCTCCCGCACCTGGACGCCGCGGCCAGCGCCTGGCGAACGACCCCCGGAGGGCCCGTGCCGCTGGCGGACGCCGCGAGGCGCCCGTCCGACAAGGCACTACGCTGACGCTGGACGTCGTGCCGCCCCCGTAGCCCAACTGGTCGAGGCGGCCCACTTAAAATGGGTGACACTCTGTGGGTTCGAATCCCACCGGGGGCACTCTCGGCGACACGTCGAACTCCGCCGCGGCCACGGCGGCCGTGTCACCGAGCCTGTCTCATCGCGTCTGTCGTGCCCGACGGTGGCCTCGTGGCCGATGCCGTCACAGCAGCGCTGCCTTCACGGCTCACGCTTCGTCGCCCCACGTGCGCCACATCCCGCTCAGCCGTGCCCGGCAGACGGTCGCCGCCAACCCGGCGGTGCTGCTTCACCTGTGCCGCGCCGGTCCGCCACACCGCGTGCCGTTGGTCGGACAATCCCTCCGCAAGGTGACGACAGGCGCTTTACCTGTTCATTACCATGAGCGCACGCCTCGGATCGGCCGTGGGCGGAGGAGGACAGCTGAGGATGCAGAGCAGAAACCCGGTCTTCACGCGTACCGATGCGTTCGGCTCGACATCGGCGGCCTACGCCGCGCAGGCGGCGACCATGAGCGCCGAGGAGCTTCGCGAGCTCTACAACGCGCCCGCCTACGAGGGCGTCAGGGTGCGGGACCGGATGACGATCGACGACGTCGTGGCCCGCACCGCGATGACCCTCGGCGTCTTGATCGTCGCGGCCGCCGCCACCTGGTATCTCGCTGATCCGATCACCCCGTCGCACTTCGGCTTCCTGGTCGGCGCCGCGCTCGTGGGGATGGCCGTCGGCTTCTTCATCGGGCTCAAGCACGTCACCAACCCCGCGGTCATCCTGACCTACGCCGCGATCGAGGGCGTGTTCGTCGGTCTGGCGAGCAAGGTGCTCTCCCTCGCCGTCGGTGGCGACAGCGGCATCGTGGCGCAGGCCGTCCTCGGCACGCTGTGCGCCTCGGCGGGCATGCTGGCCGTCTACAAGTTCCAGGTCATCCGGGTCACGCCCAAGTTCCAGCGGTTCGTCGTCGGCGCGACCCTGGGCTTCTGCCTGATCTTGGTGGCCAATCTGCTGCTCAGCCTGTTTGGCGTGTCGCTGGGCGTGAGCGGGTTCGGCGGCATCGGATTGATCTTCGCGATCCTCGGTGTCGCTCTCGCGTGCTTGAATCTGCTGCTCGACTTCGACTACGTCGAGCAGGGCATCGCCATGGGAGCCCCGAGCAAGGACGCGTGGTACGCGGCGTTCGGGCTCACCGTCACCCTGGTCTGGCTCTACATCGAGATCCTGCGGATCATCGCCATCCTCCGCGGGGACGACTGAACCTCCGAGTGACCAAGCCACGAAGGGCCGCCCGGTGGCGGCCCTTCGTCGTCCCCAGTCAACGAGTCCCGGATCAGCGGAGAGGAACCCGGACCCCGACGACCGTCAGTCGGCACGAGCAGTCATCCGGCGACCGTCGGCCCCACACGCTCGATCGCGATGCGGATGAGGCAACGCCGCTCCCGTTCCATCGCGGCGCGGTAGTCGTCCCAGTCCGGATGCTCACCGGCGACCCGGCGGTAGTAGTCGACCAGCGGTTCCATCGCCTCGGGCAAGGACACGATGTGCGCCGTGCCCTCCACCTGGAACCAGGATCCGTAGAAGGCGTCGGTGAAGACGCACAGTGCGGCCCGTGGGTCCCTGCGTAGGTTGCGCACCTTGTACGCCGGTTCCCGGGTGCTGATGACCGCGTAGCCCTCGCCGTCGACGCCGACGGTGACGGGGGAGAGCTGGGGCATGCCGTCACGTCGAAACGTCGCGAGGACGGCGTGGTGGTTCTCGCGCAAGAAGGCCCGGACGTCGTTCGCGTTCATGAACGCTTTCTACACCCGGGCGAACACCACGACCGTCAGCCCAAGTTGCGCTGGGCGCGCTGGAGGTCGTACTCGTGGACGATCGCGGTCGCGTGGCCGTGCGGAAGACCGAACTCGCTACGGAGCCAGTTCACTCGATCGTCGAAGCGGAGGAAGGCGGGTCCTTCGTCTAAGGCTCGCAACCACTCGCTGAGATCACGTCCTGTCACGCGCGGGAGACGAGCAACCAGATCCTCGTGGGTCTTCTGGGAGTGGTGCAGAGCCATGGCGGCCTCCTGCGGCTCGACGTCACATCTTCATATGCCTGAGCCTGCCTGAGCGAACGGCGGGAAACAAGCCCTCGCCTCCGGACGAGTCCGAACCATCCGACAAGCCTGTCGCCGTCAACGTGACCAGCGCCCGCCCCCATGCCCAGCCACGGCATGTCCCAGGGTCTCGGCGACCGGCAGGGTCACCCCGACGGCGGGCCCCGGGCTCAGTCGGTGGCCTCGGCGCTGCCGGTCGACTGGCGCGCATCGCCCAGGTAGCGGGCGTGGAGCTGGCCGCACGCCGCGTCGATGCTGTCGCCGAACTGCGTGCGGCGTGTGGCGCGCACGCCGCGCTCGCGCAGGACGCGCAGGAAGCGCCGCACTCGGTCGGGCGTCGGCCGTCGGTAGGCGGCGTCGACCCCGGCCGCGGGGTTGTACGGGATGACGTTGACGTGGAACAGCTCGGGACGCCGTCGCCGGGCGACCAGCCGAGCCAGGTCCCGGGCGTGCGCGTCGGTGTCGTTGAGCCCGTCGATCACCAGGTACGCCAGGTAGGCCTTGCGTCGGGTGGCGGCGACGTGCTCGTCCAGAACGGCGAGGCACTCCGAGAGAGGGAAACGGTGCTGCAGGGGGATGAGCCGGGCCCGCTCCTCCTCGTACGGCGAGTGCACGGACACGGTGATGGTCACCCGTGGGTGCTCCTCGACGAGCCGACGCAACCCCGGCACGAAGCCCACCGTGGACACGGTGAGCCGGCGCGGGCTCAGAGCGTGGTGGGCAGGGTCGGCCAGCTGCCGCAGGGCGGCGAAGGTGTGCGGGTTGGCCAGTGCCTCACCCATGCCCATGAACGCCACGCTGTCGACGCGCTCGCGGCAGGCGACGTAGAGCACTTGGTCGCAGATCTCGTCGACGGTCAGGTTGCGCACCAACCCCACCGCGCCGGTGGCGCAGAAGGTGCAGCCCAGACCACACCCGACCTGGGTGGACACGCACAGCGACGTCCAGCCCGAGCGGTACCGCGCGAACACGGTCTCGATCCGCGCTCCCTGCCGGCTCTCGAACAGCAGCTTCTCGACTTGAGGGCCGCGCTGGGTGGCGATCGGGCGGATCGTCAGCACCGACTCGCCGTACCGGGCCGCCAGCTGGTCGCGCAGCCGGCGCGGGAGCTCGTCCATGTGGGCGAACTCGGTGACGCCGCGCCGATAGACCGCATGGAGGAGCTGGGTCAGGCGGTAGGCGGGCTCTCCGGCGTGGGCCAGGAACTCCCGCAGATCGTGGTCGCGGCTCGCCGCGTGTCGAGCCGGACGCATGTCAGGACACGCATGGTGGTGAGGGCCTCCACGAGTCGGAAGGCGGACGGACAGGTCACGAACAGCGCGCGGGGAGGGACGCCCAGACGTCAGTCAGCGCCGAGGAGATCCCACCCCCGAGGTGACGCCGGCACACGCTCGATGGCACGCGTCTGGTGCGCAGCGCGGCGGGGTGGGTCAGCGCATCACATGCCGAGGATTCTTTCGGAGGCCCGTCGCGAACCGCAACGAGATTTCCACCCGTCAGTCGCCCCAGGCGAACTCGACCGCCAGCGTGACCGCGATCTCCACCTCGCCCGACTCCACGGGGACGGTGAACGCCGCGGGCGCGGCGAGGTCCCGGCTCTGGGCGACCATCGGCACCGCGCCCGGGGCCTCCGACACGGCGACGACGGCGCCAAGCGACCGCCCCGCGAGCCGCGCGAGCTGGCGCGCCTTTCGGGTCGCGTCCGCCATCGCGGCCTCCCGAGCCTGGTCCTGGTGCGCGGCCTCGTCCGCCAACGACAACGTGGACTGCTCGACGCGGGCGCAGTCGCCACCCGCCGCGAGGACGCGACCGATCGTCTCCCCCGCGCTGGGCACGTCCCGCACGTGGAGGACGAGGTGCTGGCTGGCCTGGTAGCGCACAGGCTGCCCCTCGTACTCGCGCCAGGACGTCACGTGGATTCCGTGGGTTTGCCGGTCGGAGCGGGCGATGCCGGCGGCGTCGATCTCCGCGAGCATCGCCCGCATCGCGGCACTGGCCTGCTCGGTGGCCTGCGTCGCCGTCGGCGCGGACGCCACCGCCGCGATCCGGAAGGTCGCGAGGTCGGGCGTGGCGCGCACCACCCCGTGGCCCACGACCCGGATCCCGGCGAAGCGTTGGTCAGGGGGCCAGCTCATCGCACCGGCTCCCGGCACTGACTTCGACGCGGAGGCCGTCCCCGGGCCCGACGCGGTGACCGGCGGCGCACGGTCACGCGCTCTTGGGCTCAGGCGACAGCTGTCGCTCGTCGAGAGGAACGTCGCGGTGGCGCCGTCGCCGCAGCAACGCCCAGCGGCCCCGGGGTCCGCGCTCGGCCCCGGCGACCTCGGTGGCCGCGACCTCGGTGCCTGCGTCCTTCGCGGCTCGGACGGCGGCGAAGGAGATCGGCAGGATCTCGCCGTCGCTGAGCGAGACGTCGCTCTCGTCCTCCGGCCAGTAGCCCAGGGCCGCCGCGATCGAGGGCAGCAACGCGACGGCGGCGCTGGCGTAGCCGGTCGCCGAGGGATGGAAGCGGTCGGAGCTGAACAGCTCACGCGGCGCGGCGGCGAACTCAGGCCCGAGCAGGGACCCCAGCGAGACGGTCCGTGCGCCCGCTTCGACGCAGGCGATGGTCTGCGCGGCCGCCAGGCGCCGGCTCCACGCCCGCGCCAGCTGGCGCAGCGGGAACGCCAGAGGCTCGACCGTTCCGAGGTCCGGGCAGGTGCCCACGACGACCTCGGCGCCGGCGTCACGGAGTCGACGCACCCCGTGCACCAGGAGACGCACGGATTCGGACGGGAGAGTGCGGTGTGTCACGTCGTTCGCGCCGATGATGATCAACGCGAGGTCGGGGTGGACGGGCAGCGCGCGGTCGATCTGCTCGTCGAGGTGACGCGTCTCGGCGCCGGACTTGGCGACGACGGTCAGCCGGACGGGGCGCCCCGACAAGGCGGCCAGGCCCGTCGCCAGGAGCGCTCCCGGGGTCTCGTCCGGTTCTTTGACGCCGAGACCGCACGCGGTGGAGTCACCGAGCACCACGAAGGAGATCGGTTCTCCAGGACCCTCGCCGTAGATCCCGTCGGCGCAGGGCGGGTCGCCATCGGGTGGGCCGATCGTCCGCTTCGCCAGAATCGCCTCCGCGATGAGAATCGCGACGAGTGTCCCGCCGAGCACCCCCGCTCCGCCACCTCCGAGCGCGGCGACGGCGGCCAGCTTGCGCGCGGCTCGAGCCTTGCCCACGAGACCTCCTTCTGACGCCTCTGTCGAACGGGTCGAAGACGTGGCTTCTCGGTTACCCGCGAACGGTCGGTTCCCGCTGTTCGGCGAACGATGACGTGGCGACCAACGGAGCTCGGCCGTCCCTGCCTCGCCATTTCAGCATGCGTCCGCCGACGGCCCGGTGTCCGGCATTGCCGTGTCTTCAGCCCTCCGCAAAGGGAGATAGCACATCAATGGCGTGAGCACACGAAGCGGCACAGTTATGCCCGCAACGACGCGATCGCGACACCTGTGGTCGCGGCCCCGCATCGCACTAGAGTGCAGGCGTGCGTTACCACGAGTCGCTGCTGTCTTTGGTCGGCAACACGCCCTTGGTCCGGCTGTCCAAGTGCGCCGAGGGTGTCGAGGGTCTGCTGCTGGCCAAGGTGGAGTACTTCAACCCCGGCGGGAGCGTGAAGGACCGTATTGCGCTCCGGATGGTCGAGGCTGCCGAGCGCGAGGGCTTGCTCCGACCGGGCGGCACGATCGTGGAGCCGACGAGCGGCAACACCGGTGTCGGGCTGGCCATCGTCGCACAGGCCAAGGGGTATCGCTGCGTGTTCGTCTGTCCCGACAAGGTGAGTGAGGACAAGCGCAATGTCCTCAAGGCGTACGGGGCGGAGGTCGTCGTGTGCCCGACGGCGGTTCCTCCCGACCACCCGGACTCCTACTACTCGGTCTCCGACCGGTTGGTGAAGGAGATCGAAGGCGCCTGGAAGCCCGACCAGTACTCCAACGTCAATAACCCCTTGTCGCACTACGAGCAGACCGGCCCGGAGATCTGGGAGCAGACGGAGGGGCGGATCACTCACTTCGTCGCGGGTATCGGTACCGGCGGCACGATCACCGGGGTCGGCCGCTACCTCAAGGAGGTCTCCGGTGGGCGCGTGCAGGTCATCGGCGCCGACCCGGAGGGCTCGGTGTACTCCGGCGGCACGGGTCGTCCCTACCTCGTCGAGGGCGTCGGGGAGGACTTCTGGCCGACGACCTTCGACCGGTCGGTCTGCGACCGAATCATCGCCATCTCCGACCACGAGTCGTTCGAGCTGACGCGTCGGCTGGCACGCGAGGAAGCCTTGCTCGTCGGCGGGTCGTCGGGCATGGCCGTGGCGGCGGCGTTGCGCGTGGGACGCGAGGCGGGTCCGGACGCGGTGATCGTCGTGTTGCTCCCCGATGGTGGCCGCGGGTACCTGTCCAAGGTCTTCAACGACTCGTGGCTGCTCAACTACGGATTCCTGCGGACCGAGGGCCCGCAGACCGTGGGGGAGGTGTTGCGCACCAAGAGCGGCGACATTCCGTCCTTGGTGCACACCCATCCCAACGAGACCATCGCCGAGGCGATCGAGATCCTGAAGGAGTACGCCGTCTCGCAGATGCCTGTGGTACGAGCGGAGCCTCCGGTGATGGCGGCGGAGGTCGCCGGAGCGGTTCACGAGCGCGCGCTGCTCGAGGCGCTCTTCTCCGGGCGGGCCCGGCTCGCGGACCGGGTCGAGCTGCACATGTCGCCGCCGCTTCCGATGCTGGGAGCGGGAGAGCCCGTCTCCGCGGCGGTTCGGTTGCTCGAGACCGAGGACGCGCTGCTGGTTCTCGAGGACGGCAAGCCTGTCGGTGTGCTGACCCGGCAAGATCTGCTCGAGTACCTCGCGACCACACCTGACCGGTCGAGCGACGGCTAGGACCCGACCGGCCGGAGTCTCACGGTAAGGCCGTCCGAGGGGTGGGACGCTGCGTCGGAGCCGCGTCCTCGGTCGCGGCCCACGTGCCGAGGAGCCGCAGAGCCTCGTCGGAAGAGGATCCGGGTTCCGCTGCGTAGGCGTAGAGCCAGCGCTCCCCGTCCTGGAGCTGCAGCGCCTCGACGTGCAGAGTGAGGTCGCCGACGACGGGGTGACGGAACCGTTTGGGACCCCGGCACCGGGTGTCGACCTCGTGCTCGGCCCACCAGGTGCGGAACTCCGGACTGGCGACGGACAGCTCGCCGATCAGCGTGTGCAGCCGGGTGTCGCGTGGGTACCGGGCCGCGGCCTCGCGTAGGACGCCGACGGTCAGGCGCGCGACCATCTCCCAGTCGACCAGGAGGTCGCGCGTCGCGGGATTCAGGAACACCCATCGTGGGTGACTCGTCCCCGGTTCGAGACCGGGCAGGAGCGCGCGTCCCAGGCGGTTCATCGCGTGGACGTCGCCGCGCACGTCGACGACGATCGCGGGAATGCCGAGGTTGTCGACCATCAGCCGGGTGCCCGCGTCAAGGGGCCAAAGCCGGGGTTCGGTCGACTCGGACCCGGCGACGGTCGAGCGGACGAGGTTGTGCAGGTACAGCCGCTCGATCTCGGTGAGCCGCAACGCGCGTGCGATCGCGTCGAGTACCTGGTCGGACGGCTGCAGGTTCCGGCGACCCTGCTCAAGACGCGTGTAGTAGTCCAGGCTGACGCCCGCCAGCATCGCGACCTCCTCGCGCCGCAGTCCCGGGACGCGGCGCCGGCCGGTGGTCTGGACGCCCACGTCCTCGGGCCGGAGCCGTGCCCTCCGGGTACGCAGGAACTCGCGCAGCTCGCCGTTCTTGCTCACGCTTCCACAGTAGGCGCCGGTGAGCCGAGGAGGGTGGGTCTGTGCGTCCCAGGGTCCTTCCACCTCTGGTTGAGGGCGGCGGGCGGGCCGGACAGTCGAGCCGTGACTCAGCAGACTGCCTTCCCCGGTGACAGAACCGTTTCCCTTGGCGACAAGACCGTGCGACGCATCGGGTTCGGTGCGATGCAGCTCGCCGGCCCCGGGGTGTTCGGACCGCCGAAGGACCCCGACACGGCCCGGACCGTCCTCCGGCGCGCCGTCGAGCTCGGGGTCAACCACATCGACACGGCGCAGGTCTACGGCCCCGACGTCGTCAACGAGCTCATCGCCGAGGTGCTGCACCCCTACCCGGAGGACCTCTTCATCGCGACGAAGGTCGGCGGTACCCGCGATGAGACGGGTGCTTGGGTCCGCGCCTCCCGCCCAGAGCAGCTCCGGGTGACTCTCGAGCAGGACCTGCGCACGCTGCAGCTCGAACGGATCGACCTGGTGTACATGCGGTTGGGGGTCGGGGGTGGCGGGCCGGACCCTGTCCCGCTCGCCGAGCAGCTCGGCACCCTGACCGAGCTCCGTGACCAGGGCAAGGTCGGCCTCATCGGCCTGTCCGCGGCCTCGGTCGACGACCTCACGACGGCTCTGCAGATCACCCCGATCGCCGCGGTGCAGAACCCGTACGGCGTCGGGAACCGAGCGGACGAGCCGGTCCTCGACCTCTGTCGCGAGCACGGCATCGCCTACGTCCCGTACTACCCGCTCGGCTCGGCGTTCACCGGCGGCCCGCGGGCCCTCGCGCAGGAGCCGGTGATCGCGTCGGTGGCTGCCAAGCACGACGCCTCGGCTTCCCAGATCGCCTTGGCGTGGCTGCTGGCCCACTATGACCGCATGTTGCTCATCCCCGGTACGAGCTCGGTCGCCCACCTCGAGGAGAACGTGGCCGCCGGGCAGATCGCCTTGGACGACGACGACCTGGCCGCCCTCGAGAAGGTCCGTCCTCCGGGCGCCCCACCCTTCTGACCGTGGGCTCTCCCCGTCCGCTCGGCTCGGTTCGGCGGTGTCGACCTGAGGGCGGTGCCGAGCGTGGCGAGGGAGGCGGGTGCGACGGACCGGAGACCTCGCGGTCTCCTGGTCCGTCCGCCACCAGGCGTCCGTGGGATCGGTCCGGCACGACCTAGGCGTCGGAGGCGTCGAGGACGGCGCTGAGCGCTTTCCAGCGAGCGATCTCGCAGGCGTTGCGCTTGTCGTACCGGGCGGAGACCGGCCGACCTCGCCAATGGCCTTCGATGACGGCGCGCTGCGGGCCGCCGTAGACCTGGGCGCACAGGGCGCCACGGGGCACCGGGTCGAACGGCCGTTGCGCCTCCTCGATCGCGCGGATCGCCGCCTCCGGATCGGGGTGCGTACCGCCCGGCGGGTCGGCGGTGAGCGTCCACACCCGCGGTGGCGCGCCGGGGCGCTCCCACACGGTGACGGTGAGGTGGGTGCTAGCCGTCGTCATGCGACCATTGAAACGTGACCACGGGAGAACCGCCGACGACGCCGCGGTTGCTCGCCGTGGCGCACGGCACTCGCAACCGCACCGGCCAGCGTCAGGTGCGGCACCTCGTCGAACGGGTGCGGGCCCGACGCCCCGGCCTCGAGGTCGACGTGGCCTATCTCGACGTCCAAGAACCTCGCCTCGAGGAGGTCGTCACGTCGACCGACCGGCCCACGGTGGCGGTGCCGTTGCTGCTGGCCGCCGGTTACCACGTCCACACCGACATTCCCACCGCCGTGGCCGCCAACGCTCAGGTCCTCGTGAGCCGGCCGCTGGGCCCGGACTCTGCGCTCGCCGCGCTCCTGGTGGACGGACTGCGGGAGGTGGCCTCCCTCGAGCCGACGGACGGGGTCGTGGTGGCCGCCGCCGGGTCGCGCGACCCGCGAGCCCAGCGAGACGTGGAGACCGTGGCGGGCTACCTGGACGGCCTGGTGCCGGGACCGGTGCGAGCCGCGTACGTGACCGCGGCGCAGCCGAGTGTGCCTCAGGCGGTCACCGCGATGCGAGCCGACGGCGCGCGTCGCGTCCTCGTGGCGGCGTACCTGTTGGCGGACGGATGGTTCTACCGCGCGCTCCAGGGGGTCGGCGCCGACGGGGTCACGTCTCCGCTCGCGGCGCGCCCGGAGCTCGTGGACCTCGTACTGGCTCGCTACGACGAGCGTGCCGGCGGCCACGAGGGGCCGGGTGGAGCGACGTGAGCGTCGGGAACAGCTCGTGTTGTGCCGAGGGAACACGGTGCCGGCCGAGAGACTCCGCCAACCTCAGTGGGTCACGGCGTCGACCGCGTCGAAACCGTGGAGGACAAGGTCCGCGCGTCCCCGAGACGTCGCGACCAGCTCGGCGTTCGCCTGGTCACTGCCGAGCGCCCAGGCACGTGCCTCCTCCGGCGACTTGCCGTAGCGCTGGTGTCGTCGGATCAGCCGGTCGAGACGCTCCGGCTCCGGCGGGTCGAGGTACCAGGCGTCGTCGAGGAGGTGGCGGATCTCCGACCACGGCGGCGTGTCGAGGAGGAGATAGTTGCCCTCGGTGACGACGAGCGGCACCTCGCGAGGGACGGGAATCGCACCGGCGATCGGCTCTTCCAGGTCCCGTCGGAACGTGGGGGCGTAGACCGTCTCCTCGGCGGGGTCGCGTAGGCGGCGGAGGAGCGCGACGTAGCCCGCGCCGTCGAAGGTGTCGGGTGCTCCCTTGCGCTGGCGGCGACCCAACCGCACGAGCTCGACGTTGGCCAGGTGGAAGCCATCCATGGGCACGTAGCGGGCGCGGTCGCCGAGCCGCTCGACGAGGATCGTCGCCAGAGTGGACTTCCCGGCGCCCGGGGGACCCACGATGCCCAGGACGCGCCGTCCACCCGCGGACGCCAAGGACTCCGCCCGTCGCACCAGGTCGTCGAGACGCATCCCAGCTCCTTCCGCGGCGACCTCGCGACCCGCCGGTCCGCGTGGCGGGTGCGCACCGCCGACCATGGTGCCGCACGCACTGGGCGGCGCGTGTCGTAGGCCTGGTCAGCGATCCGTGGCCGCGGGCGCGGGCTCCACGGCGAAGACTCGGTGCAGACCGGTGTGACGGAGCAGGTCAAGCGTCGCGCGGTTGGGATTGCGGATCCGTACCCCGCCCCCGCGGGCGCGGCAGGCGCGGTGGGCGCTGAGCAGTGCGGCGAGGGTGGTGGAAGGGAGCCGATCGATGGCGGCGACATCGACGACGATGCGGCGGACGCCGGAGAGCACCAGGTCGCGCAGCTGCCACCGCAGCTCCGCCGTGCCCTCCGCCACGTCGGCCTCGGTGAGCGTCACGACGGCCTCGTCATGCAGCAGGACGTGTGCGGGGGTGCGCATCGCCGCCGCCTCCAAAAGGCAAAAAACGGACAACTATTCGGGTCTATCGTGCGATCTTCACATTGAGGTTGAGCCGACGAAGACTTTGCGATCTCATGACAACGTCTCAGGACAACGTCCCGTCCGACGCCGCCCCGGGATGAGGAAGCTCACTTTGGCAGCATTGGGCGCATGGCGACACGTCTACTCGTGGTCGAGGACGACGATCGGATCAGGTCCGTGCTCCGACTGGCCCTGGAGGACGAGGGATACCAGGTCAGCGAGGCAACCTCGGGCGAAGCGGCGCTGCGTCAGTTTCGCACCAAGCCAGTCGACATGATGATCGTCGATCTCATGCTCGGCGAGGTGGACGGGTTCACCTGTATTCGCGACATCCGCAAAGTCAGCGACATTCCGATCATCATCATTAGCGCCCGCGCGGACACCCATGACATCGTCGCGGGATTGGAGGCCGGGGCCGACGACTACGTCACCAAGCCGTTCCAAATCAAGGAGGTCACGGCACGCCTCCGCGCGCTTCGACGTCGGGCCCGCACTCCTGGAGACCCGGAGGTGCCGCCTGACATCGTGCTCGACTCGACGCGGCAGCTGGTGCTGTCACCGTCCAGGGGAACGCTGCTGCGCGACGGGCAGGACGTCCACCTCACGCTCACCGAGTTCCGCCTGCTGAGCGAGCTGGCCAATCCGCCAGGCCGAGTCCAGAGCCGGCGGGCGCTGCTGGAGTCGGTCTGGGAGCACGGATTCTTCGGTGACGAGCGCATCGTCGATGTGCACATTCGCCGCCTGCGAACCAAGATCGAGCAGGATCCGGGAGCGCCTCGGCTCATCGTGACCGTCCGAGGACTCGGCTACCGCCTGGATCCGCAGTGAGACGTCTCCCGAGGCTCCGACCGGCGGGGCTCCGAGGGCGGGTCACGGTCGCCTTCGGGGTCGGAGCGCTCTTGGTGTCGGCCATCTTCGCCGTCACCACGTACGCGCTGGCGCAAAGCTACCTCCTCAGCCAGCGGGAGCGGGCGGTGCTGCGGCAGGCGTACCTCGACGCCAACTACGTTCGCGGCCGGCTCGAGAGCGCCGGCGCGGACGTGCCGGCCATCCTCACCGCCATGGCGCCGACGTCGGGCTCGGCACTGGTCGTTCACTGGCGCGACCGGTGGTTCTCGTCCTCGCTCGACGTCGGTCGTTCGTCGATTCCGCGCTCGCTTCGCGACGTGGTGGCCGACGGCAGACCCGCGTCCATCCGCACCCGGATCGACGGCGTGCCGGCGATCGTCATCGGGGTGCCGCTGCCGTCGGTGCAGGCGTCCTACTACGAGGTGGCGCCGCTACGGGAGCTCCAGGAGAACCTGCGGACCCTGGGCGTCGTCCTCACCGGTGGGGCGCTCGTGGCCGCGCTGGCCGGCGCGGGACTGGGCGTCTACGCCAGCCGATCGGTGGTGCGACCGCTCAACGACGTGGCGGGGGCGGCGGCCCAGATCGCTGGTGGCCGATTGGACACCCGGCTCCCACCCACGCGCGATCCAGAGCTCGCCACGATCGTCGGCTCGTTCAACAGCATGGTGGACACGCTGCACCAGCGGATCGAGCGCGACGCGCGACTCGCGGCCGACGTGAGCCACGAGCTGCGGTCGCCGCTGACGACGCTGGTCGCGAGCGTCGAGGTCCTCGACAAGCGACGGGACGAGCTGTCACCGAGGTCGCAACGAGCGTTGGACCTGGTGATCGAGGAGCTGGATCGGTTCCGCCGGCTGCTCGACAACCTCCTCGAGCTGGCGCGCGTCGGGGCGGGCCTGGCTCCGGAGGCGGCGGAGCCGATGTCGCTGTGGGAGCTGCTCGAGCACACGCTCGCTCGATCTGGTCAGACCACCGCGGTGCTGTCCGGCGCGCGTGACGTCCAGGTGACTGGCGACAAGCTGCGGCTCGAACGCGTCTTCGCCAACCTCATCGACAACGCCGAGCGCCACGGCGGCGGCCTGGCGGCGGTGACCATCGTGGGCGAGCGGGATCGCGCGCTCGTGCTCGTCGATGACGACGGGCCGGGTGTACCGATCTCGGAGCGGGAGCGCATCTTCGACCGCTTCGCGACCGGCCGGACCGCACGTGGTTCGTCCTCGGGCACCGGACTCGGCCTGGCGCTGGTGTCGGAGACCGTGGCGGCGCACGGTGGGGCGGTGTGGTGCGCCGACCGGCCAGGAAGAGGCGGTCGGTTCGTCGTGTCGTTGCCTCGTGCCGATGCGCGGCCAGATGGCGCGACGACGGCGGGAGGGGAGACATGAGGACGTCGCGAACGCGGTCGCTGACCGCTGTGGCCCTGCTCCTCACGCTCACGGGGTTCCTCACACTCACCGGATGTGGAATCCCCGAGCAGGAGAAGCCGACCCTCATCGACCCGAGGAGCGTTCCGTTCGGCCTGCTCGAGTCCACGAGCCCGACGAGCCCGTCGGAGTTGCGCGTCGAGCGGATGCCCGCGTCCACGACGGTGTACTTCGTCGCCCACGACCGACTCACCGGTGTCCGCCGCGACATCGGTGTCGGACCGGCCACTCGACGGCTGACGGCGGTCCTGCGAGCGCTCGTCGAGGGCCCCTCGGACTCCGAACAGGCGGAAGGTCTCACCTCGGCCATCCCGCCCGGTCTTCGCCTGCGGCTTGTCTCGCTGACCGACCGCACCGCCACCATCGACTTGTCCGGCGACGTCGCGGGGCTGTCGGCCGAGCAGGGCACGCTCACTGTGGCACAGGTCGTCTTGTCGGTGACCGCGCTGCCCGAAGTCGACCGGGTGCGGCTCGCGAGCGCGGGCCGCCCCATCGAGGCGCCCCTGGGCGACGGGTCCCTGACGTCGGAACCCTTGACCGCCGACGGCTACCTGATGCTGGTCGATTCCTGACCGACCTCCTCCCGGTCGAACCGTCACGTCGAACGTCGACGGTCACCGTCGAGGTGAGCTTCGCCATCGGTCGTCCCGACGGGTCGACGGCGATGCCGGCGGACATCGAGACCGGCCGACCACGGTCCGGATCCGGACACTCCGAGCGCGCGGCCTCGGTCCTGAGTCACACTTGGTCGTTAAGGTGCATAACTGTGAGGGTCCCTGAACCATCCGTCGCGCAAGGAGCCCGCACGCTGGTGCGCCTGGCTCGACTGCTCGAGCGTGCGGACGCCGGCGTCAGCCTCGCCCAGTTCCGCATTCTCGAGCTGGTCGCTCGAGGGACCGAGCGGTCCAGCCAGATCGCCAGCCGCTTAGCCACCAGCAAGCCGGCGGTCACCCTCGTGGTGGATGGACTGGTCAACGCCGGCTTGCTGAACAGGGAGAGCGTCGCGGGGGACCGTCGCGCGATTCGCCTGACCCTCACGCCGCGGGGACGGCAGGCGCTCGCTCGTGCCGAGGAGGCCTACTGCGAACGCCTGAAGCCGCTGCTCGCCGAGATCTCCGATCCTCACGCGCTGCTCACCCAGCTCGCCGAGATCGACGCTGCGCTGGACGCTCGGTGGGCTCGACGTGCCGAGCGACGCGCGACGCGACCCGCTCCACCGCCGACGACGCTGGAAGAGGTGCCGCGCGGTCAATGACGCCAGAGACTCCCACCGACGACACAGCCGCCACGTTCACCGAGAACGACGCTCGCGCCAGCACGCACCCGCTCATCACGTCCTCCACCTCTCCCACGCACCGGTGGATCCGTCGTCTGGCCGGCTACTGCTGGCGTTCGAAGTGGCTCGTTGTCGCGGCGTTCGGTGGCGCGGTCGTTGGGATGGGCGGCACCGCGTTGGTTCCACTGATCCTTCGACAGATCGTCGATGAGGTGATCCTCACCGACCGCGCCGCGATGCTGCCGTGGGTGACGGTGTTGCTCGGGGTCGGTCTGCTGGTGTTCGGCGCTGGATTCGTCCGGCGCTTCCTCGCCGGCAAGCTGGCACTCGACGTCCAGCACGCGATGCGCGAGGACCTCTTCCGGGCCCTGCTGCGCTTGGACGGGGCGCGCCAGGACGAGCTGCACACCGGCCAGGTGGTCAGCCGCTCGATCAGCGACATCATGGTCGTGCAGGGCCTGCTGCAGATGCTGCCGAACAGCCTCGGCAACCTCCTGCTCTTCGCCATCTCCCTGGCCCTCATGGCATGGCTGTCGCCGTTGCTCACCCTCGTCGCTCTCGCGGTGGTGCCGGCGCTCGTCGTCATCGGCTACCGCAGTCGGAGCCGGCTGTTCCCCGCCACCTGGGAGGCACAGCAGCAGGCTGCCGAGGTCGCCGCGATCGTGGAGGCCGCCGTGAGCGGTGTCCGGGTCGTCAAGGGCTTCGGGCAGGAGCGCCGGGAGCTCGACCGACTGGACCACCAGGCCAGGCAGCTGTTCGGCTCGCGGATGCGCGCCATCCGACTGACCAGTCGGTTCAGCCCGACGCTGCAGGCTGTGCCGCTCGTCGGCCAGGTCGGCATCCTCGCCCTCGGTGGTTGGCTGACCCTGCGCGGCTCGATCACGCTGGGAACCTTCCTGGCCTTCTCCAGCTACCTGAGTCAGCTCGTGGCGCCGACCCGGATGCTCTCCAACTTCTTGGTTCTCGGGCAGCAGGCCCGAGCCAGCGTCGTCCGCGTGTTCGAGGTCATCGACTCCCAGCCGGAGGTACGGGAGAAGCCGGGGGCGGTCGAGCTGCCCCGCGGACCGGGTGGTGTCGAGCTGGAGAACGTGACGTTCGGCTACGTCGACTCCGACCCAGTCCTGCGTGGACTGTCGTTGCGGGTGCGGCCCGGCGAGACGCTCGCGCTGGTCGGGACCGCCGGATCAGGAAAGTCGACGATCTCCCAACTGCTGCCCCGCTTCTACGACGTCTGGGACGGGGCCGTGCGCATCGACGGCTACGACGTCCGTGACGTCACCCTCGCCAGCCTGCGGGCGCGGATCGGTCTGGTCTTCGAGGAGAGCTTCCTCTTCTCCGACACGGTTCGCGCCAACATCGCCTACGGACGACCCGACGCCACCGACGAGCAGATCCGCGCGGCCGCTCGCGCCGCTGAGGCGATGGAGTTCATCGAGGCGCTTCCCCAGGGTCTCGACACCGTGGTGGGAGAGCGGGGCCTCACCTTGTCCGGGGGTCAGCGACAGCGCATCGCGTTGGCTCGCGCGCTGCTGTCCGACCCGACTCTGCTCGTGCTCGACGACGCGACCTCAGCGGTGGACCCCCGCACCGAGGCGGAGATTCACGCCACCTTGCGTCGGGTCATGCGCGGGCGAACGACGATCATCATCGCCCACCGTCGGTCCACGCTCCAGCTGGCGGACCGGATCGCGGTCTTGGACGCGGGCCGTCTGGTCGATGTCGGCACGCACGCGGAGCTGGAGGCGCGCTGCCCGCTGTATCGGTTGCTGCTGTCGGGGCCGGGTGAGGACGCCGAAGGCATCGACGCCGGGGAGCTCGACGCGTTCCTCGCGACCACCGAGACGACCGACGCCTCCGATGGTCAGCCCGCGGGGAGGCTTGATCCCTCGGCGTGGGCGACACGTCCCGTGTCCACCCAACCGAGCCACCTGACCCGGGTGCGGATGCCGACGGGGCCAGGCGGCGGCTTCGGGGGAGGGGGACGAGGCGGAGGTCCCGGCGGCGGCTGGCTGTCCAACCTGCCGCCGACACCCGGCCTGCTGGCCCAGGTCGCCAAGCTGCCGCCGATCACCGATTCACCCGACGCCGACGCGGCCCGGGCCCGCGAGCCGGATCCGGCCTTCAGCCTGCGGCGGACGCTCCGGCCCTTCCGTCGGCCGCTGCTGGTGGCCGTGCTGCTCGTCATGTTGGACGCCCTGGGTTCGTTGACCCTGCCGTTGCTGATCCGACACGGCGTGGACGCGGGCATCGCGAAGGACGCGTACTCGGTGGTGCTCGTCGTCACCGCCGTGGCGCTCGGCGTGGTCATCGCCAACTGGGCGGTCAACGTGGCGCAGACCCGCGTGGCCGGACGAACCGGTGAGCGGGTCCTCTACACCCTGCGGGTCAAGCTCTTCGCCCACCTGCAACGGCTCGGTCTCGACTACTACGAGCACGAGATGGGCGGTCGCATCATGACCCGCATGACGACCGACATCGACGCGCTGTCGACGTTCTTGCAGACCTCGCTCCTCACCGCGGTCGTCGCGCTCCTGCAGTTCGTCGGTGTGCTGGTCGCGCTGGTGTGGATCAACGCGGAGCTGGCACTGTGCGTGCTCGCGGTGATGCCGGCGCTCATCCTCGCCACGCTGGTGTTCCGGGCCAAGTCGTCCGCGGCCTACCAGGAGGCGCGTGAGCGCATCAGTGTCGTCAACGCGGACTTGCAGGAGAACGTCGCCGGGATGCGCGTGGCCCAGGCGTTCCGGCGGGAGGAGCACAACGCCCACCGATTCGTCCGCAAGAGCGACGCCTACCGGGTGAGCCGGCTGCGGGCCCAGCGCTACATCGCGACGTACTTCCCGTTCGTGCAGTTCCTCAACGTCGTCGCCGCGGCGGTCGTCCTCGGTGTCGGTGCCGGACTCGTCCGTGGCGGCGAGCTGACCGCTGGCGAGCTGATCGCCTACCTGCTCTACCTCGACCTGTTCTTCTCCCCGGTCCAGCAGTTGTCCCAGGTTTTCGACGGGTACCAGCAGGCGCGCGTGGGTCTGCGGCGGATCGCGGAGCTGCTGCGTACCCCGACGTCCACACCTCAGGCGGAGCGGCCGATGAAGGTGACCCGCTTCCGCGGCGAGGTCGTGCTGGACAACGTCTCCTTCCGTTACCAGAACGCTGAGACGAATGCGTTGGACGGAGTGAGCCTGCGGGTACGCCCGGGCGAGACGGTCGCCTTGGTGGGCGAGACGGGTGCCGGCAAGACGACGCTGGTGAAGCTGGTGGCGAGGTTCTACGACCCCACGTCAGGAGCGGTTCGAGTCGACGGCCACGACCTTCGCGACCTCGACCTCGAGGCGTACCGCCAGCGGCTTGGATACGTGCCACAGGAGCCGTTCCTCTTCCCAGGGACGATCCGCGACGCGATCGCCTATGGCCGACCGGACGCCACCGACGAGGACGTGGAGGCGGCCGCCCGTGCCGTCGGTGCCCACCGGGTCATCGCGCGAATGCGCGGAGGCTACTTCCACCCGGTGGGAGAGCGAGGCCGCAATCTCTCAGCCGGACAGCGCCAGCTCATCGCGTTGGCGCGCGCCTACCTCGTCGATCCCGACATCCTCCTGCTCGACGAGGCCACGGCGGCGCTCGACCCGGCGACGGAGGCGCTGGTCATCCGGGCGACCGAGACGCTCACCCGGTCGCGGACGACGCTGCTCATCGCCCACCGGCTCACCACGGCTGAGCGGGCCGACCGCATCGTCGTCCTCGACCACGGGCGCGTCGTCGAGGACGGCACCCACGCGGAGCTGCTGGGCGCGGGTGGCCGCTACGCCCAGCTGTGGGCGGCGTACGCGCGCGGGGAACATGTCGTGGCCTGAGCGCCGTACTCCACGCTCAGGCCACGACGGGATGGGTGGGTGTCGAGAGCCTCACGGGCGACGCGGTCGGTAGGCGCAGGCATCCTCGAGGGAGTCGGTGATGGAGGAGGACGAGGAGGAGGCGTTCGCGCTCTTCCTCAGGCCCTCTTGGACCATGGCGTGAATCTCGTCGTAGTTCGGCTCCCACGGAGAGATGATCTTGTTGGTGAAGGCGACGCTCGTGACCTTCGCTCGCTTCACCTTCAGCGACAGGTCGACGAACGCCGGCAGCATCGACTGTGGGATGTCGGTGAAGACCAGGTCCTTGGAGGACTTGGCGATCGCCTCGAACCGGGTGAGCACCTTGATGGGGTCGGCCTGGTCGATGATCGCCTTGATGACGCAGCGCTGGCGCAGCATCCGTTGGTAGTCGTCGAGGCCCCACCGTCCACGCGCGAACCACAGCGCGTCGAAGCCGTCGAGGTGCTGGTTGGGCCCCGGCTGGATCCAGCCTCCTGGCTTGAGCCCCTCCTCCTCGCTGCCACCCTTGGGCACCGGGTAGTTCACGTTGACGGTGATGCCGCCGAAGGCGTCGATGAGCTGCTCGAACGCCTTGAGATTGACCAGGACGTAGTAGTCGATGCGCAACCCGAGGGCACCGCTCACCGCGAGCTTGGTCGCGTCGGCGCCCGGGTTGTCGCTGTCGAGCAGGTCAGGATGCTGGTCGGGGACGTTCTCGTAGATCGAGTTCAGCATCCACTCCAGCTGGTCACCGGGTCCCGCGTAGATGCCGTTGGGGTAGGCGTCGGCGAGCACGGAGTCCTTGGGGAACGGGATCTTGCGCAGGTTGCGCGGCAGGCTGAACAGCACCGTGTCGCCGGTGCGGGTGTCGATGCTGGCGGTGATGATGCTGTCGGGTCGAATGCCGATTCGGTCGTGACCACCGTCACCGCCGAGCAGCAGGACGTTGACACGATCCTGACCTGCCCACGGGTCTTCGACGGTCACCTTGGTCGGTCTGGTCGCGCTCTTGCTCTCCTTCTTGGCGAAGATGTGCTCGACCATGTCCTTCTGGACCATGGCGTATCGGCTCGCCACGCTCAGCGGGGCCGCGACGACGCCGATCAAGGCGAGGACCGCGCCGACACCGACAAGCCGTTGCCATGCCCTTGCGGTGCTGGGTCGCAGCGACCGATAGGTCGCGAGGATGACGACCGCCCACGCGACGGCCAAGGCGGGGAGGATGATCGCGGCGAGCCGCAACGCCTTGGGCTGGACAGCCCAGTGCAGCAACGTCCGTCGCTCCGCTATGACGGCGTAGACGGCAGCGCCGACGAGGAGCGCGAAGAGGGCGAGCACTGTCAATCCGACCTTGCGTCGACCTGCCTTGATCAGGCCAAGGCCGGGAACGAGTCCGCCAACGACTGTCAGAACCAGCGCCCGGCCGAAGATTCTCGCTGGTGATGCGCTGGCTGACCGACTGGTGGAGGGCTCGTGCGACGAAATCTGCTCGTCTTCGCGTGGCTCCGGCATGCCAACCATCGTGGGCGTCTGACCACACCCATATCGACGGTTCAGGTATCCAAGGACCAGTTCGCCGAAAAGTGTGGATGATTGGCTGGCGCATCCGGGCTGCCGCGACTCAGGCTGGCTCGCGCAGCATGGGTTGCAGGCTGGGCCCGTTGTCGGGCAGCCGGATCGGGGGACCGTAGTCGACGAACCCGTGGCGGGCGTAGAGCGCGCGGTTGCGAGTCGTACTCGCCTCGAGGTAGGTGGCGAGGCCGTCGTCGTCCGCGGTCCGGAGACCGTGGCGCAGCATCGCGCTTCCCAGCCCACGACCGCGATGCCTCGGTAAGACCGCCATCTGCGCGAGGTAGAGGTAGGGGTACTCGGACGGGTGGGCGTGGGCCGTCGCCGTCATCACCGTGACGAAACGATCGACGTAGGGTCCGTAGATCGTCCGGACGGTCGTCATCAGCTCGCCCTGATCGTCGTCGGGGTCCGATCCGTCGACGCGGGACCAGACGGAGACGCCGGCGATCTGTGCCCCACCGGCGACGACGAGCGCACCGTCGTCGATCTGAGCGCCCAGGTAACGCCGAAAGGCGGTGGCGTGACCCCACGCGCGCCTCCGCTCTTCATCGGGCAGCATCCACGCCGCGACCGCCTCGTCCCAGACCGCCGCCGCGAAGACAGCGGTCACCTCATCGAGGTCGTGAGCCGTGGCACGGCGAACGGTGATCGGAGACGACGGCACGGTGGTGTCGGACATGAAGGTTCTCCCGAGTTCGTCATCGGAGGCTGTCGTGGGAGTCAACGGACGTGCGCCGTGTCGGGTTCCAAGTGGCCGAGCCGTCCTAGGCGGCCACATCGTGGCAGCGCTCTGACCGATCCAGGACCTTGCCCATGATCCAAGGCTTCATTACGTGCCTCCGGTAGCTCTCCGGACAGTGGTGGAGGCGAGTCAGACACGCGACTCCACATCGAGTTCGACCGGAGCGCCGGAGGAGTTCCCATGGTGTTCGAGGCAGATCCCTCAGGCACGAAGGCTCCCCATCGTCAGTCCTCGCATCGTCGGGGAACCTGGAGCGCCGGCGCTTCCTGGGATTGGCCGCAGGTGGCCTCGGTGCCGCGTTGTCCTTGGGAACGGGGCGTCCCGCCTTCGCCAGCTCGTCCGCTGGCGAAGAAGCGCCGACCGCGCACCGTCTCTCCCCGCGTGTGCCGGGACTGGCAGGTCCGGCGCCGTTCGTCGGCGCGGCCGAGCTGCCGCTGTTGAGCGGACCCGACCTGCCGATCGGCTTCTTCTGGCCACCGCCTCAGCCGTTCACCACCAGCGAGCGGTACGCCGAGATCGCCGAAGCCGGCTTCACGTGGGTCCTCGGCGTCAACGACATCGTCGACTTCCCCGTCAACGACACGATGTTGAGGCTGTGCGAGGAGCACGGCCTCTACGGCGTCCCCACCGACTTCCGCATCTACGGAATCCGCGACTACCCCCGGGACCAGTGGCGGCAGATCTTCATCGACACGCTCGCCGAGTACCGGCCATATCCGGCGTTCGCCGGCCTACACCTGAAGGATGAGCCCACCGAGGAGTGGTACCCGAGCATGGCCGAAGTCTTCCGCCTGGGTCGGGAGCTGGCCCCGGACGTCCTGTTCCACACCAACGCCGCTCCCTGGCACACGGGGGATGCGCTGCGGGAGCTCATCGAGGTGCTGTCACCCCCATGGTGTCGTTCGACAACTACCCGTTCCGGCGGACCGGTGACAACCTCGGCTTCCTGGAACAGTGGGGCGAGGTGCGCGCGGCCGGCCTGACGTACGACCTCCCGACGTGGGTCTACGTGCAGTCGTTCACCAGCACCAACTACCGACGCCCCACCCCGGAGGAGCTGCTGTGGCAGATCAACGTCAGCCTCGCCTTCGGTTGCAAGGGCATCCAGTACTTCACCTACTGGACTCCAGAGGTCTACGCCGAGTTCGGCCCCGGGTTGATCACACTGGACGGCCAACGCACCGACCTGTACTACGCCGCCAAGGACATCAACAACAACTGGCTGGCGCGCGTGGGCCGGCAGCTCAAGCCCTTGCGCCCGGAGGTTCTCGGCATCGCCAACCTGCTGGACTTCCCGCCGCCTGGGTTACCCGCGTTCGCACCGGACGAGTACGTCGCCGAGTCGTGGGGCGACCCGGTCATCCTCAGCCAGTTCAGCAAGCCCGATGAGCCGAACTACCGCTGGCTGCTGGTCGTCAACTACTCCTACAAGGAGCCTTGCCGAGTCCGTGTCAACCTTGGCCGACGGGTCCGTGGTCGCGGCATCGCCGTCTTCGACCCGTCGACCGAGCGCTACGTCGAGGTGCCCCCGCCGCGGAAGCGCCTGGACATCAGGCTCGACACCGCCGCGGCGGCGCTGTACCGGCTGCCGGTTCGAGCGGAGAAGGAGAGGACCTCGCGGTGACCGGACAGTGGTGGGGTCGGGTGGTGGCCCGCGACGTGATGCCGACGAAGATCGCCGTGCGCGTGTCCCCCACCGAGAATTTCATGCCGCGCGGAGTTTCTCGGACCTTCGAGGTGACGATCTGGGCGCAGGGACGCAAGCGGGTCAGGGGCACGCTGACTGCTGCGGGCCCCGACGGTTGGGAGCTCGCGCCCGCATCGCAGCGGTTCGAGCTCGACAGCGACGGCCTGCCCGTCCACGGCGTCTACACGGTCTCGGCGACCCCGCTCGCCGACGCCGACCTCCTCACCGAGCAGACGCTCACGTTCGTCGGACAGACCGACAAGGCGGGCGGTGGAGGCGTGGCGACCGACTCCGCGACGGCGGGGGTCACCGCCGTCTGGTCGGCCGGCGACGTGGTCCTCGCCCTGGACGCGGGGCCGCCGGGCAGCCCGGTCCTGGAGGGGTACGCGGTGCTCACGCCGGACACGACCTGGGACCCCACGCGCGGTTATGGCTGGGTGGGAGCGCCGCCACAAGCACGAGACCGGCAGGTTCTCGATCCGCTGCGACGAGACTTCGTGTTCAACCGCGAGGTGGGCACACTCCGGCTCGCCGTCCCTCCGGGTGTCCATCGCGCCTACGTCCTCACCGGGGATCCACAGTTCACCTCCAGTCACACCGTCGTCTACCTCGACGGCAGCCGGGTCGCTGAGACGGACCACCTCCTCGGGCCCGGTGAGTTCGCCTGGCTGACCTTCACCATCGAGGGCGGGGACGCCGGGCGCACGGTCGACCTCGTCCTCGACGGAGAGGCCCACGAGGAGTACTGGCGGCTGGGCGCGCTCGTGGTGACCTGATCGCTGTGCGCCGTGCGTGACCTGCGTGAGCGCGCGGCGACCGACGGGCTCGTCGGAGGAGGTCACGCCGTGCGGGTCGAGGGAGAGTCGACCGTCCCGGCCGCCGCGAGGACCGCGTCGGCGACGTCCTCCGCCGGCCGCCGAGCGTCGATGATCGTGGCGCCGAGGCTTCGATACATGGCCTCGATTCGCTCGGCTAGGTCGAGAGCCGCGGCGAGCTCCTCGGGGCGCCGGCCGAACGCGTTCGTCGCACGGGTCTGGAGGCGATGTCGAATCGTCTCGGCGTCGGCGACCAAGCAGACGATGAGGTCGAAGAGGTCCCGAACCTCGTCCTCGTTCTCGACGTATCCGCAGAGGAACGTCGTCCACCCGCGTGCCCGCTCCGCGAGGGTCTCGACCTTCGCCCGGGTGATCCGCCAGGCGTAGCGATCCAGCCACCCGGCTGGCACCGGATACGGAGGATCGGCGACAACCTCGCCACTGCTGCGGTCGACCCAGCGGTTGTAGCCGTCCCAATCGGCGTCGACCGCCAGGTGGCCCCTGCTCCTCAGCACGGCACACACGGTCGACTTGCCGACGCCCGCGGTTCCGGTCACCCACACCAACGGCACCGAACAAGCGTACGAGGACGAGTCCTGGTCCTGGCGGTGCGAGGGTGGTGCGGTCTCCGCGCTTGCCGCGGCTACCCGTCCAGAGGAGGGTGCGCGACCGGCGCGTTCGCGGCCGCGAGGTAGCCGCTCGCCTGGCGCAGGAACATCTCCCGATACAGGCCGCGTCGTTCCATCAGCTCGGCATGATGTCCCTGCTCGACGATCCTCCCCTCCTTCAGCACGATGATCGAGCTGGCGATGCTGGCCAGCGCTAGGCGGTGGCTCACGATCAGCGCGCTTCGGCCTTCCGCCATGTCCCGAAGGCAGGCACGCACCTCGTGCTCCGTCTGCGGGTCGATCGCGGACGTCGGTTCGTCGAGCACGACGAGCCCTGGCGCGACGCGCATGAGCGCCCGCGCGATCGCGAGGCGCTGCCACTGGCCCTCGGACAGGTCGATACCGCCTTCCAGCTCCTTGGTCAGTGGGACGTCGAGGCCGAGCGTTGAGCGATCGGCGAGCGGCCGGAGACCTACCTTGTCGAGCGCGGAGACGATCGCCGCGCGCTCGTCACGCTGGTCGACCGATCCGGCGGCCACGTTCTCTCGCAGCGTCGTTCTCTCGCAGCGTCGTGGGAAAGCGCGCGTAGTCATGGAAGACGACGCTGATGTTTCGACGAAGCTCCGCCAGAGGAATGTCCCGGTAATCGGTTCCGTTCCACAGGATGCGCCCGGCCGAGGGGTCGTAGAGGCGGCAGATCAGCTTCGCCAACGTGGTCTTGCCGGCGCCGTCCTCGCCGACCACCAAGACGATCTCACCCGAGCCGATCCGCAGGCTCACATCCTTGAGCGCGGGCTCGGCACGGCCGGGGTACGAGAACGAGACGTTGTCGAGCACCAGACCGTCGTCTCGTCTGACTGGCGGCCGGGTGGCCGAAGGTGTCTCCTCACGTGATGTCCGTGAAGGCTTGGGGCCGTCGTCCTGATAGGCCATGACGTCGATGAACGGCCGCACCTGGAGCGTCGACTCGAGCAAGGCCGAGCTGCTGCCGAGAAGCACGAGCAGGCCACGCCGAACGTCGAAGACCAGGCCGGAGAACAACGCGATATCCCCCAGGGAGAACTCCTTGCGATGGTCTTCAGCACGACGTAGCGGAACGGAAGGCCGGTGCCGAGGCCGCTGAGCAACGACCAGGCGAGGACGACGGTGGTCCCCTTTCGTCTGATGCGGCGCGTCTCCTCCAAGGTCGCGGAGTGGGAGCGGCGCCACCGGTCGAGGAAGTAGCTCCGCAACCCGAAGACGCGTGTTCCTTCGCGTACTCGGCTCTCGTCAGGATGGAGGCGTACGCCTCCATCCTTCGCAGTGTGGACGCTTGGGACTCGACGGACGGCGCGTGCCTGGCGAGGCCGGTCCTCTCGGGTCGCTCAGGTGTCGTGGAAGCGAGGGAGCACCCGCTCGGCGATCAGCTCCATCGACCGCCGCATCTGCTCCTTCGACATGCCGGCGACGCCGAGGGCGAGTGCGACGTGGGTGGCCGGGGTCTTGGCCACCTGCTCGAGATGGCGGGTCAGGTCGTCGGGGGTGCCGACGATGAACTTCCCGCCGAACCCGATCCCCGGGGTGTTCCGGAACTCACCCAGCGGTGGGAGGGTGCCCGGGGGCAGCGGCCCGGCATCCGAGATGCCTGGGGCACCGGTCATGGTCTGGTAGTACTCGATGACCCAGCGGAATCCTTCCTCGGCCTCGTCCCACGCCTGTGTGCGAGTGGGCGCGACGTGGCAGTAGACGAGCTGGTTGAGCATCGCCTGCCGGGGATCGTGCCCGGCGGCCTCGAGTGCGGGGAGATACACCTGCTCGTACAGCGGCGTGTACCCCAGGTTGATGTGGTAGCCGTTCCGGCCCGCCCAGGCGAAGGCCTTGGGGCCGAACGCCCCGATCCAAATGGGAGGGTGAGGGCGCTGGACCGGCCGGTACCACTCCATGCGCACGTCGGGGAAGTCGTAGTACTTCCCGTGGTGGTCGAAGCGGTCCTCGGTGAAGCACCGGCGGACGACTTCCACTCCCTCCTGGGTTCGCCCCAGTCGCTCCGACATCGGCACGTTGAACGTCCGGTACTCGTGGAACGCGGAGCCGACGCTGAAGCCGAGGTCGAGCCGACCGTGTGAGAGCACGTCCAAGACGATGGCGTCCTCGGCCACGCGCAACGGATGGTGGAACGGCATCAGCAACATGCCGGTACCAAGCCGGATCCGGCTCGTCCGTGCCGCGACGTGGGTCAGCAGCACGAGCGTGGAGGGCGGCCAGGCGTCGGGGGAGAAGTGGTGCTCTCCCATCCACACGTGGGAGTAGCCGAGCTCCTCGGCGTACACGGCGTTGTCGAGGAACGACCCGTACAGCTCCTCGAGCGGCTCCGGGCGGTACGGAAGGTGCCGTGGATACAGGGCGAGCCCGATCTTCATCACGCACTCCGGTGGCTGCGAGACGACAAAGCGGGGAGTCATCCCCACTTCTGTCCCACACGGTAGCGGTAAAGCGGGGAGTAGTCCACGTTTTGTAGAGTGCGAGACCATGAGCCGTGAGCGTGGAAGGCCGGCTCGGCGGGACGCCCGGCGCAACCGGGAGCGGTTGCTCGCCGCGGCCCGGGCCGCCTTCGCCGAGCACGGTCTGGGGGCGTCGCTCGACGAGATCGCCCGCCGCGCCGGTGTCGGAAACGCCACCCTCTACCGGCACTTCCCCACCCGGGAGGCGCTCATCGAAGCGGCCTTCGTCGACATGGTCGGGACGTTCCAGTGCATCGTCGAGGAGGCGTTGCTGCAGGAGGACGCCTGGCAGGGGCTGGTGTGGTGCCTGGAGCGGATCTGCGAGCTGCTCGCCGCCGACCGCGGACTCAGCGACCTGCTGTCGATGCGCTTCCCCGAAGCGACCACGCTCACCGCGGCGACACAGCGCGTCTACGACACCGGCGACCGCCTCGTCCGTCGCGCGCGCGAGCAGGGTGTGCTGCGGGCCGACTTCGCGCCGACCGACATCGTCCTCATCATCTGGTCGATCTCCCGGCTCACCGCGGCGACCAAGAACGTGGCCCCTGACCTGTGGCGTCGGCAGCTCGGCCTCATCCTCGACGGGCTGCGGCCTGAGGCCGCGCACCCGCTTCCCCGACCGCCGCTCACCCGTGAGCAGCTCGACCTGGCCCTGTTCGACCTGCGGGACCAGACCGCGCCGCGTACGCGTGGGACGTCCTGACCGGCCAGCTTCGAACGCCGCGGACCAGCGGGTCAGGACTCGCCGAGGCGGCGGGTCAGGACTCGCCGAGCGCCAGCCCGACGGGGCAGCTCACCCCGGTGCCGCCGATGCCGCAGTAGCCGTCGGGGTTCTTGTGCAGGTACTGCTGGTGGTAGTCCTCCGCCAGCCAGAAGTCGCCGAGCGGGGCGATCTCGGTGGTGACCGCGCCGTAGCCGGCGGCGGCGAGCCGCTCCGCGTAAGCCTTCCTCGACGCCTCCGCGGCCTCGCGCTGGGCGTCACTGGTGTAGTAGATCGCCGAGCGGTACTGGGTGCCGACGTCGTTGCCCTGACGGTACCCCTGGGTGGGGTCGTGGTTCTCCCAGAAGATCCGCAGCAGGTCGGCGTAGGTGACCTTCGCGGGGTCGAAGACCACCCGGACCACCTCGGCGTGCCCGGTCAGGCCGGTGCAGACCTCCTCGTACGTCGGGTTCGGGGTGAAACCACCTGAGTATCCGGCGGCGGTCGACCAGACGCCTGGCGTCTGCCAGAAGAGCCGCTCGACACCCCAGAAACAGCCCATCCCGAAGACCGCGAGCTCGTAGCCCTCGGGCACCGGGCCCTCGAGAGGTGTGCCGAGGACCTCGTGGCGCTCCGGCACCGTGAACGGACGCTCGGCCCGGCCGGGCAGCGCCTCGTCCTGTGTGGGCATCGTGGGTGTCCGACGCTGGAAGATCATGACGGTGGCCTCACTCGGGTTCATCGGCGTACTCCCCCATTGTCAACCCGAGGTCCGCCCGACCCATTCCGTCCCTCATGAAGGCGCTGGGCTCACGCGACGACCTCGCCGGTCGGCCTCTCGCGGCCGGCTGGATGGGCGGCTCGAGGTTGGAAGGGTCGCGGGCGATGCTCACGTGACGACTGCTCACGTGACGACGGGAGTGGGGTCGCTGGTGGCACGGCCGGTCGTGACGGTGGTGTCGGGAGCGCCCGCGGTGGTGGATGCGAGCGCCGTGTAGCTCATCGCCAGGCGTTCGACGGCCCGCGTGAGATCGGCTTCGGCGAGGGTGTACGGCAGCCGGATGAACCGTTCGAAGGCGCCGTCCAGCCCGAACCGCGGTCCCTCCACCAGCCGCACGCCGTGCTGTCGGGCCAGCGCCACGAGCGTGCTCGAGACCGGCGCCTCGAGCTCACACCACAGGCTCAGACCACCCGCCGGCATGGTGAACCGCCACTGTGGCAGGTGCTGGGCGAGCGCGGCGGCAAGGCTCGCGCGTCGGGCCCGCACCAGCGCCCGGCGCTCGGCGAGGATCGCCGCCTCGCGCGCCAGGAGCTCGGCGACCGTGAGTTGGCTGAGCAGCGACGTTCCCAGGTCGGTCACCGCGCGAACCCTGAGCAGGGTGGGGACGAGGGACGCCGGTGCGCGCAGCCAGCCGACGCCGAGGCCGCCCCAGAAGCACTTGCTGGCGCTGCCGATGAGCAGGATCCGATCGCTCCGGTCGTACGCGGCGAGCGGAGGCGGCGTCTGGTCGACGTCGAGGGAGAGGTCGACCAGCGTCTCGTCAGCGACGGTGAGCGTGCGGGTGCGGGCGGCGACGGCGGCTACCCGCTCTCGGGTCGCCTCGGGCATGAGCGATCCGGTCGGGTTGTGGAACTCCGGCACGAGGTAGGCGAGGCGGGGTGCCGCCTGGCGGAACGTCGCCTCCAGCATCGCGATGTCCCACCCGTCCGGGCCGAAGGGCACCGGCACAGCGCGCGCTGGCACCTGGCGCACCGCCTCCAAGACGTTGGGGTAGGTCGGGTGTTCGACGAGCACCCGGTCCCCTGGGCTGACGAAGGTGCGGAGGATCAAGCCGAACGCCTGCAGGGCTCCGCCGGTGACGAGGATCTGGTCGGGTGTGGTCGGCAGACCCCGCGCGCTGTAGCGCTGGGCGAGCAGCTCCCGCAGGCCGGGCGCGCCGAGCGGCGTGTACCCGTGCCCGCCGAGGTACGCGGGCAGCGCGCGGGTCGCCGCGTCGACCGCCTCCGCGAGACCGGGCGGGGCCGGCAACGCCGCCGCGCACATGTCGAGGACGCCCCCGTCCGGGTCCGACACCGGCACGATCGCGCCCCCTCCGGGATAGGGCCCGCCTGTCCCGGCGCCGGGTGGGATGACGACGCGGCTCGCCGCGCCACGCCGGCTGGCCAGGAAGCCCCACTCGCGGAGCAGCGCATAGGCGGCGGCGACGGTCGTGCGGCTGGCGGGCAGCGCGCGAGCGAGCTCGCGTTCGCTCGGCATGCGAGTGCCGGGAGGCAGCCGGCCGTCGAGGACGAGGGCGCGGATCCGCTCGGCGAGGGCCCGGTAGGACGGGCCGGCGCCGCGCCAGCTCCCGAGCAGTCTCACGACGTACGTGGCACTCGCGGATCGGTCCACCACCAGGCCACTCTTTCACAACTGGCTCTGGGAATCCAGGCCAGTTCTCGCCCAGGATCGGAGTCATGTCGACTGCGACCTCCGACGTTGACTTCGCGGCGTCACCGCTGGCCACGCTGCGGGAAGGACGCCTCGTCCGCCGGCTCACCCAACTGTTCGTCGGGCTCGGCGTGTACGGTGTGTCGCTCGCCCTGCTCGTGCGAGCGGACCTCGGTCTGTTCCCGTGGGACGTCCTCCACCAGGGCCTCATGCACCACGTGCCCCTGTCGTTCGGGACGATCGTGATTCTCACGAGCGTGGTGGTGCTCCTGGCCTGGATCCCGCTGCGCCAGTGGCCGGGCGTCGGCACCATCTGCAACGCCGTCGTCATCGGGCTCGTGGCGGATGTGGTTCTCGCCGTGCTCCACACGCCCACGTCCCTCCTCGCCCGTGGCGTGCTGGTCGTGAGCGGCGTCGTGCTGAACGCCGTGGCCACCGCGGCCTACATCGGCGCGCGGCTCGGTCCCGGGCCCCGAGACGGTCTCATGACCGGCCTCGTCCGACGGACCGGCAAATCGGTCCGACTGGTGCGGACCACCATCGAGCTGAGCGTGGTCGTGGTGGGGGTGCTCCTCGGCGGCACGATCGGGATCGGCACCCTGCTCTACGCGTTCACCATCGGTCCTCTCGTCCACGTCCTGCTTCCGCTGTGCACCGTGGCGCCGCGTCCGCCGGCGCGTCCCACAACCCCGGTGACCAGCGGCGATAGCCTCAGCGCATGAGCGAGCAGCGCCACCACGGCTTCGAGACCCTCGCGATCCACGCGGGCCAACCGGCCGACCCCACGACCGGGGCGGTGATCACGCCGATCTACGCCACGAGCACCTACCGCCAGGACGGCGTCGGACGCCCCCGGCAGGGCTACGAGTACTCCCGCACGCAGAACCCCACGCGCACCGCGTTGGAGGAATGCCTGGCGGCGCTGGAGCGAGGGAGCCGCGCGCTGGCGTTCGCCAGCGGCATGGCCGCTGAGGACACCCTGCTGCGGACCGTCTGCCGGCCCGGCGACCACGTCGTCATCCCGAACGACGCGTATGGCGGGACGTATCGGCTGTTCGCGAAGGTCGCCGAGCCGTGGGGGGTGAGTCACACCCCCGTGCCGATCTCCGACGTCGACGCGGTGCGCGCGGCGGTGCGCAGCCGTCCCACCGCGATGGTGTGGGTCGAGACGCCGACGAACCCGCTCCTCACGATCGCCGACATCGCCCAGCTCGCCGAGGTCGCTCACGAGTCGGGCGCGCTGCTCGTCGTCGACAACACCTTCGCCTCGTCCTACCTGCAGCAGCCGCTGACCCTCGGCGCGGACGTCGTCGTCCACTCCACCACCAAGTACGCCGGGGGCCACTCCGACGTGGTCGGCGGCGCGCTCATCACCGCCGACGCCGAGCTGGGTGAGCGGCTGGCGTTCCACCAGAACGCCATGGGCGCGGTGAGCGGCCCCTTCGACGCGTGGTTGGTGCTGCGCGGGCTGAAGACGCTCGCGGTGCGCATGGAGCGGCACTGCGACAACGCCGAGCGGGTCGCGGCCTTCCTGGCCGAGCACCCGAAGGTGCGCCAGGTGCTCTATCCCGGCTTGCCTGACCATCCAGGCCACGAGATCGCGACGAAGCAGATGCGCAGGTATGGCGGCATCGTGTCGTTCCGTGTGCGTGGTGGCGCGGAGGAGGCCATCCGGGTCTGCGAACGGGCCAAGCTGTTCACCCTCGCCGAGTCGCTGGGCGGGATCGAGTCGTTGATCGAGCATCCGGGCCGGATGACCCACGCGAGCGCGGCCGGCTCCCCCTTGGAGGTGCCGGACGACCTGGTGCGCCTGTCGGTCGGCATCGAGACGGTGGACGACCTGCTCGACGACCTCGCCCAAGCCCTCGACTGACCCTGGCCCGCGCTCCGTCGACCGCGTCAGCCGACCGCGCGCAACCGAGGAAGCAAGGCCGCCACCTGCTCGGCCTGGGCGATCGCCTCGCCACCGCGGAGGATGACGATCACCTCGCCGATGCCGACCTGAGCGAACCGCTCGACCGTGGTGAGCAGCTCGTCCGCGTCGCCGGTGTAGCGCAGCTGGACCGTCCGCTTGATCTCGCTCGGGTCTCGACCGACGTCGGCACAGTGCTGGTCGAGCACCGCGGACAGCTCGGCCACCTCCTCAGGCGACCCACCCGAGGCGTTCCACGCGTCGGCGTACTGCGCGGTGATCCGCAAGGTGCGCTTGCGACCACTGCCCCCGATCCAGAACGGAGGGTAGGGGCGCTGGACGGGCTTGGGGTTGGACAACGCGTTGGTCAGCCGGTAGTAGCGGCCGCAGAACGTCGTGGTCGGACGGGTCCACAGCGAGGTGATGATCTGACAGGCTTCCTCGAACCTGTCCATCCGCTCGCGCAGGCTGCCCAGCTCCAAGCCGAGCATCTGGTGCTCGACCTCGGCCCAGGCCGCGCCCAGACCGAAGTCCAGACGTCCGCCGGACAGGTGGTCGACGGTCACGGCTATCTTGGCCAGCACAGCGGGGTGACGGTAGGTCACTCCGGTCACCATGCAGCCGATCCGGACGCGTTCGGTTCCCTCGGCCATGGCGGCGAGCAGCGTCCATCCCTCGAACACGTCTCCGCTGGGGTCGTCGCTGCCGATCGACGCGAAGTGGTCGAAGGTCCAGCAGCTGTCGAAGCCCGCCTCGTCGGCGAGCCGCCACACGGCGCGAAGCTCGTCGATGGTGGTGTGCTGAGGTGAGAGCTTGATGCCTACGCGCATCGGGGTCCTGGACGTCATGAGGCAGTCATACCGTGCTCGCGGCGCATCGGCGAGCCGGGAGCCGACGAGCCGTCGCCATCGCTTCGGCACTGACCGTGGGTGGATCGCGAGCCGGTGTCGCGGCGCGTCACGGGTGTGGTGGACCCCGACCGTCTCGCCGACGTGGCGCGGGTGCCGGCCCTGTGCGCGGTGGCGACGGCAGGTCGCGTCCCGCGCCCGGCTCCGCCTCGTCCGTCAGGTCAGGACGAAGGTGTCGCTGGCCAGTGACCGGACGAACGGCTCGTCGACCTCGTGACCGATGCCGGGTCGGTCGTACGGCACGGGGACCTCGCCGTCATACGCCCTGATCGGCGGGTCGACGACGTCACGTTCGTAGTACTTGTCGGAACCCGACACGTCGCTGGGCAGGCTGAAGCCGGCCAAGCTGGCGAGCGCCACGTTGGCGGCCCGGCCCACGCCGAACTCGTGCATCCCTCCACACCACACCTGCCAGCCCGCTTCGAGCGCGCGGTCGTGGGCCTGGCGTGCCGTGGAGAGCCCGCCCATGCGGGAGACCTTGATGTTGAGGATCCTCGCCGCCCGGAGGGTGATCGCGGTGTCGAGCTGGTCCAGGTCGTCGACGGACTCGTCCAGGCACAGCGGGGTCTCCAGCTGAGCCTGCAACCGGGCGTGCGCGGACAGCGCCCCCGGAGCGAAAGGCTGCTCGATCAGCAAGAGCCCGTACGCGTCGAGCGCGCGCAGGGCACGCAGGTGGTCGGGGTCCTCGGTGTAGGCGCCGTTCGCGTCCACTTGCAGGGCGAGGTCGGGGTAGGTGTCGCGGACGACGCGGACGGGCTCGGTGTCCCAGCCGGGCGCGATCTTGAGCTTGACCCGGCGGTAGCCGCTGGTCACGTGACGTTCCACCTGGGCGAGCAGATCGTCGATGGTCGGCTCGATGCCCAGGCTCACGCCGGCCGGGGCGGTCGCCCGGCTGCCGCCCAGCGCCCGGGCCAACGACATGCCCGCGCGCCGGCAGGCGAGGTCCCAGCAAGCGATCTCCACGCCCGCCTTCGCGAAGTGGTGACCGCGAATCCGTTCCCACGCTCGTCCGGCCTCGTCGGGGTGCGTCCAGCGGTGGGCGAGGATCGCCGGCGCGAGGTAGCGCGTCAGCAGCAGCCAGCAGGTGTCGACGGTCTCCGACGAGTAGTACGGGTCGCTTGGCGAGGCGATCTCGCCCCAGCCGACGGCGCCGTCGGCGTCTTCCAGCCGGACCAGGATGTGCTCCAGCCACGCCTTGCGGTGCGAGCTGGTCTCGAACTCGTGGACGAGCGGCAGGCGGACCCGAAAGGCCTCCACCTTGGCCAGGCGGGCGGCGTCGGCGGTCGCGAGAGGAGCGTTCACGAAAGACCATCCTGCCCGTGGGATGCTCATGGCCGGGTCGTCCCGGTGGATGCGCCGGAGCCGGCGTCGGCGGAGGGCTGAGCGTCGGTCGACGTCCGCCGCAGGTGGTACCAGGCGGAGCTCTCGTCCGCCACGCGGCACGAGACGGCGACGTAGCGGGCGGCGATCGCCTCCTCGAACGCCGCGCTGACCGCCGCCCGAACCGCCAGCGCTCGCTCATGGTCGCCCGCGACGGAGGACCAGACCCGGGGAACACCGATGAACAGGTCATCGCCCTCGACCGTGGTCTCGCCCCAGCCTGGCGTGCGGCTCGGCACGCGACCGGTCGCGGCCGGGGAGGGCTCCCCGGCGAGATCCCACTCGACGATGAGCCGGTCACTGGGGTGACCGATGTCTCGTCCCATGTCGTCGACGCCGTAGAGGTTCCGGACGAACCACCGGCCCCGGGCGCCCAGGACGTCGAGGTTGAAGTGGCCGTTCGCGGCTCGGACCGGGTCGTAGGACCAGCGCATCCGAGTGATCCCCGTCGTGGCGAGAACGTAGTCGCGCTGACCGAGCTTGAGGGCACGGCCGACGCCGCGTCCCTGCCAGTCGTCGTCGACCACGGCGGCTTGCGAGTAGTGGTACAGCTCGCCCGACTCGGGGTCTTTGCCGAGGAAGCCGTAGGCGAAACCGATCAGCTGTTCTCCGGCGAAGGCCCCCATGACCGATCCGCCATTCCGCCGCAGCGCCCACAACAGTCGAGGGCTGACCGCCGGGTCGGTCGCTGCGAGCCGGAGGACCCGCCGGTACAGGGCGACACCGGTCCGCATCTCCTCCGGCGTCTCGAGCGGGCGGACGACGACGCGGGCGGGTGTGGTCATGGGTACATCCAACTCTTTCGTTGAAAGTAAAAGATCACCGAAAAATTTGAACTGTTTGTCGCGCCGGTTTGTAACATCGGCCGCATGACAGGGTCAAGCCGGCCGTCGACTGCCGTTCCCGCGCCGCAGCGTCCCGACGCTGGACGAGCGGGCGGCCTGCCGGCTCCCCATCGCTTCCGGGTCCGGGAGTGGACCGCGCTGGGTGCCGTCTCGTTGCGGGCCACGCTGGTCGAAGGGCCAGAGCCGCCTGAGGGACACCCGGGACGCCACGCCGGCGACGAAACCTGTGTCGTCCTCGCCGGCTCGTACACACTCACGGTGGGGGCCCGGGCCAAGTCCTTAGGACCCGGCGATGTCGCCCACCATCCGGCGACGACCCCCACACGCTCGTGTCGCACGGGCGTGACGCCACCGCCCTTAGCGTCCTGGGAGCGCCATGACTGACCCGCTGCCGAACCCGGCCCGGCTCGACGACGACCTGCCCTACGCGGACCTGGCCGCCGCGGCGGCTGAGCAGCTGCCGTTCGCGCGGGAACGGCTGCGGACCTACGTCCTCGCCGAATCCCCCTCCGGCGACGCGGCCGCCCTCGCCGCCTGCGCGGACCTCATCCTGCGGGGACACCGTGAGGTCGGCGGTCGCACCGAACGCGTCCCCGGACCCGCGGGCGACCACCTGGTGACCAGGTGGGGACCCGACGACGGCGAGCACCTCATGCTGCTCGGCCACTACGACACGGTGTGGCCGGTCGGCCAGCTCGCGCGCATGCCCTACGCCGACGACGGCACGCGCATCAGCGGACCGGGGACCTACGACATGAAGGGTGGCCTGGTCGTCATCGAGGCCGCGCTGCGGACGCTGGCCGCCCTCGACATCCCACTAGCCCGACAGGTGCGGGCCGTGGTCGTCGCGGACGAGGAGGTGGGTAGCCCCGACGGCGGTCGGGTCGTGCGGGAGCACCTGGTCGGCGCACGGGCCGTCCTCGGTTTCGAGCCACCGCATCGCCGCGGCATCCTCAAGACCGGCCGCATGGGGAGCACCCGGGTGCGGCTGGACGTCACGGGCCGGGAAGCTCACGCCGCGCTCGACCCGACGAGGGGGGTGTCCGCGATCGACGAGCTCCTCGACCAGCTCGCCGCCATCCGCGCCCTGGTCCCTGACGACGGGACGACCCTGCTCAACATCGGTCGGATCGCCGGGGGAACCCGAACCAACGTCGTCGCGGGCCACGCGGAAGCCGAGCTCGGCCTCCGTTTCACCGACCTCGACGTCGAACGCGCGGTGCTGGCGAAGATCCGTGCGCTCGCCCCGGTACGACAGGACGCGACAGTCTCCGTCCAGCTGTTGTCGAACCGCCCCGCGTGGACGGCGCCGGACCCCAACCCCCTGCTGGACTCCGTCGTCGCGATCGCCGAGCGGCTCGGGCAGCGGCTCGGCGGTCGTCCGGCCACGGGTGCCGGCGACACGAACTTCACCGGCGCCGCTGGCGTTCCGACGCTCGACGGTTTCGGGCCGGACGGCGCGGGCGCCCACGCCGTGCACGAGTCGATCCTGGTGTCCTCGTTGGTCGACCGGACCGCCCTGCTCGCGGCGATCCTCGCCAGCCCGACCTTGTGAGCCCGGTGCCGCGTCCTGACGCTCGGCCGGTCCCGTCGGGCGACGGTGAGTCGGCGTCGTCGGCCTGACGGTTGACCGGTGTCGTCGGCGTCGGTGACCGTGAACGACGCCACATGATCTCGCCGTCGCGCTTCGCTAGGCTGCCCGCGGATCATGGTCGCCGCGCCTCGATCGTGCCGGGAAAAGCGCACTCGACGCGGACGACGCGACGCCGCAGGCACGAAGGACAAGGGTGGTCATGAGTGAGGCCGGGCTGCGCGGAGCTCTCGACCTGCTGTTCGGCGATGAACCCGTCATCGACCTGTACTCCTACGGTCCGTGGAGGGTGCGGGACGGGCTCGTCGAGGAGCTGTCCGCCCGCATCGACGCGCTGGTAGCCGACGAGCGGTCCTCCCAGTTCACCGTCAGCAAACATCCCGAGTTGCGGACCCCGGTGCCGGCCGTCGTTGCTGACGCCCAAGGAATCGTCGCCTTCCTGTGCGGAGACGTCGCGATCAGGGCGGGCTCGCGCATGCGGATCGACGTCGACGTCGTGCGCCGGTTCCGCCTCGGGCCGAATGCGGACAGCCTGCCCGCTCAGGGCTGGATCGCGCCGGCGGCGCCGTGGCGTCCGCCAGGGGGCCAGCTGTTCCGTGCCGCGGGGGACGACCGGGCACGCCGTGAGGTCGCCTGGGACCTCACCATCGAGCTGCTGCGACGCCTCGAAGGCTTGGCACCGCTGGAGCCGCGCCGCGAGGCGCTGCTCCGGCTGCACACCGCGGCTCGTCGCGACCCCGACCTGGTGGAGGCGACGCTCACCGCACCACAGGGATCGCCGGACTGGACTCTCCTCGAGGAGCGGTGGGCCGAGGCGGCGGACGACGAGGTCGTCGCGCTCGTCCCCGAGTTGACCGGTCCCGTGGGATACCTGAGCTGGATCGTCGACGGATGGATGGCCGCCCACGAGCGCCTCAATGCGATGGTCCCGGGTGGGGGCGACGCGGATGCGGCCTTCATCCAGTTGCTGATTCAGGCGGGCGTCGTCGAGCCGCCCGCCGAGCTGGCGGTCGGCATCCGTGGCGAGCTCTACGCGTCCGTCCGCGACCAGCTGCCGGTGCGGGCTCGCCAGTGGAAGCCGGAGCCGTGGCAGCGTCAGATCCGGGCCTGGTTGTCTCGTGCACTGGTCGCCGGTCAGTTCCAGCTGTGTCGGGCCTGGCTCGACCTGGCGGTCCGGCTCACCGGCGTCGTGCAAGGGCTGCCCGGCACACCCGTCACGCCACGCGACTGTCGGGTGCCCGTCACCGCGTTCCAGGAGGACGTACGCCGGCTGACGCGAGTGCGCCGGGTGCGGCACCCGCTGACGGGCGGGGCAGCGATGCCGGGATGGGTGGCGGTGGAGCACGCCTTCCCCTTCGGCCCCGCACCGGGTGTCGTACGAGCGAGCCAGGAAGGTCCTCGCGCGGCACAGCCGCGGCAAGAGGCGAACGAGGCGGGGGCGAACGCAGGGCGCGAGGCTCACCCAGCCGAGCAGCTCTCGCCCTCCGAGCAGTCCCGGCCCTCCACGGAGGCTGGAGTGGCCGCACCGACGGCCGCACAGGCCGGGGTGAAGGACCAGACAGGACCGGCCGAACACGCGGGACCGGCTGAGCGGCCAGGTGAGGTCGGTGACGCCGGTGTGGCCACCCCCTCTCGGTCGGCCGATGACGAGGACGCTCGACCAAGCGAGGCTGTCCCGACACGAGAGGACACGCCGCCGGAGACGCGTGGACACGAAGGCGAGGCGGCGTCCGCGCGGGGCGGCGTGACGACGGAGGACGTGGCCGAGACCGCGTCGGACGACACCGCCCACCACGACTCCGGCCACCACGACACCGGTCACCACGACACCGGTCACGTCGACACCGCCCACGTCGACGTCGCGCACGAGGATGCCGGCCACGAGCAGGCCGGCCAGGAGGATGCCGGCCAGGAAGATGCCGGTCAGGAGGATGCTGCGCACCGGGACGACGACGCACACCACGACGCCGCGCGCCACGACCCTGCGCCCGGAGATCCTGCGCCCGGTGCTTCTCTGCACGGCGATTCTCTGCCCGGTGATTCTCCGCACGGTGATCCTGTGCACGGTGACACGGACGCCGGTGCCGCGAACGTCGCGCAGGTGGGCGAGCCTGCCGCGACATCAGCGAACGGCGCCCGAGCGAACGGCACCGTGAACGGCACTCAGCACGACGTGCGTGCGGTCGAGGCGGAGGCCTCGCCGGGTGCATCCCTGGGGTCTCGGCCGCGTCCCACGGGAGCGGCCGAGGCCGAGTCGCGGCGGCCCGGCGCGGAGGGAGCCGAGACGGCCCCGCCGGTCGTCGTCGAGCCGGAGTCGGGTGGCGCCTCCGGCGGAGAGCCGGCCGGGACGGCTGCAGGGTCGCACAGCGCTCCTGACGGCGCGTCGCCGACGCCACCGGAGACCGCACGAGTGGAGGTGGCGCTGCCGGTCGAGGAGCGTCCCGTGGTGGAGGGGTCCACCCTCGCCGAGGGACCGGACATCGAGGAGCCAGGGGACGTCCAGGGGCCACGAGATCCTGCGGCACCGGCCCACACGAACGGCGTGGCCGATCCCGACGCGGTCGTCGGTGTCACCGGCGTCACCGACGTGCCTGGCGTCTATGGCGGCGAGTCCCATCCCCCGGGCGAGCCTCATCGCCGCGGCGAGCTTCATCGTCGTGGCGAGCACAGCGCCCGTCGTGAGCACAGCACCAACGGCGTGCCCGGCGGCAGCGGCATGCCCGACATCGGCGGCGAGCCTGGCGCCGATGTCGAGCCCGCCACCGCGACCAATGGCGTCAATGGCGTGGCGTCCACCGACGGAAGGGCCGATGCCGACGGTCGAGCTGACGGTGAGGGCGTCGGGGTGGCTGAGGAGGCTCACGGCGAGTCCACCAGCCGGGCCGAGCCTGCGTCGTCTGAGCTCGTCCCACCCTCCGCCCGAGCGGACTCGTGGGGAGCCGCGGACCCCACGTATGGCGGTGAGGACGGGTCGAACCTCGCTGGTGCCGTGTCAGCTGATGGTTGGCCCGGTGCCGCGACTCCACCGTCGCCGCGGCCTGATGTCGTGACGGACCACCAGGCCGGTCACCGGCCCAACGGCCACGACACCGCCGCGGGACCAGGGGAGGTGTGGTCGCCGGGTCCCTCCGGGACGCCGGAGGGCGCCGTCCGCGCCGCGCCGCTGGGTCCGTCGCCGGGCCAAGCCAACGGCAGGGTCGAGCGGATGAGCCCGCGAGCGCGCGCGATGGCGCTGATCGACCGCATCGTGGGCCAGGCGGCGCTCGTGTCCGCGCTCCGCGAGATCGTCATGAACCCGGACGCCGACATCCGGCTCGTCGTCGCCGGCCCGCCCGGGACCGGCCGCAGCCTCGCCGTCGAGGTGGCCGCGCGCACACTCACCGTCCGTGGCTTCGACGGGACGGCGGTGTGGCTCCGTCACGAGCACTTCGCCAACGCCGATCCGACGACCGCGGTCGCCGAGCTACGGGCGTGCGTCGAAGGTTGCCTGGGACGACGTCTGCTCGCCATCCACGGCATCGACCAGCTCATCGCCCGGCCGCACAACGGCGCGGTGCTCGCCGCGGAGCTGCACCGGCTGATCAGCGTGCACGGGTCGGCGCTGCAGATCGTGGCCTTCGCCGCGAGCGACGGCTACCGCCGCATGGTCGACGTCAGCCCGGCCCTCGCCGCGTGGTGGCGGGTGGTCCGCACCCACGACTTCGACGCGAGCGAGTACGCGGTGGTGTTCGGCAGAGTCGTCGAGCAGCGTGGCGCGACGACGACAGAGGAGACGGCTCGCTGGGCCGGTGAACTCCTCGCCACGCGCCCGCCGGATCCCCGGCTGCGCAACGCGCGACTCGCGACCTACGTCGCCGACCTGGCGGTCGACGCGGCGCGTCGGCGCACCCGCGGCGCGGCACGGCCCATGGTCGAGATCGTCGACCTGCCGCAGTTCGAGGGACCTCCGCTTGCGATGGAGCAGAGCCACCCGGACGTGGGCGGTGAGCCTGGCGTCGCGGCCGGCGCGCCACCCGGGGTCGGGATGTCGACGGAGACCGGGATCCCCGCGGAGGTGGCGGACACCGGCATGCCCGTGAACGCGGGGCCCGTGAACGCGGGGCCTGTCAACGCGGGAATGGTGAACGCGATGCGCTCCCCCGAGGCGGGTGCCTCCTCAGACCCCCGCGACGTGGACGAGCGGGCACGGTGACCGCCACCGTTGCGGTGATGGCCGAGGTCGCCACGCGGAGAGCGGCGCGTGGGACCGCGTCGACCCCCTGATGCCGCGGAGGCGGCTACGACGGCCCCGCGCAGACGCCGAGGACGTTCTGCCAGGAGTCGGCCACGACGACCTCGAGCTCCTCGGTCCGGCGGGAGCCCTCGGTGTCGAACCGCAGCGTCAGTCGGGCCGGGCCCTGGACCGGCGCCGCGCAGTCGTGCGCGTGGAACCGCAGGACGAAGGTCCGTTCCTCACCGACGGGAAGGTGGCGGACGCCGCTGCGGTCGGTGACCTGACCGGCCTCGTCCCAGCCGGCCGGCAGCTCGGCGGAGCGGAGAACGAGCCCACGGCCACCGACGTTCCGAACGGTGATGTGGACGTCCACGGTGTTCCAGCGTGGGGTCACCATCCGGTCGACCGCCTGGGGGATTCCTCGGTCGGGGTGTCGCCGGCAGACAGCGGGGACGAGCTCTCGGCGCGGCCCTCCGGTGACGTGGACGACCTCGGACACACCGAAGCCCGTCCCGATCTTGAGGTCGAGGCGCACGGGAGCGTCGTCCAGGGTGAGCGCGGCGGCACAGTCCTCGACCTGCCAGAGCAGGGTGAAGGCGACGCTCGCGTGCGGGGGAAGGTCGGGCAGGTCGTCCTGGAGTGTCTCGCCCGCGCTGTCGCGGACGCCGCGGAAGGACAGCCCTGGCAGCTCGGGAACGGCGAGCAAGGTCATCGTTTGGTGCTCGTCTCCGGCGTTGCGGACCGTGACGCCGAGCTCTGCCCGAAACTGGTCGGTGAGGCGAGGCGGCTCCACCGCCGTCGTCACGTCGGAGCGGGTGAGGGCGGCGAGCAGCAGCCAGGCGCCACCGACCGCCGCCACCCCTAGGGCCACCGACCGGAACCAACGGGGCCAGGTCCGTCGCGACGGCCCGCCGATCTCGGCGATGTCGACGGGCGAGTCGCCGGGTCCGCTGTCCCACCGCATGGCCCCAGTGTGAACCCGGTGGCTGGTTTCGGCTCGAACGTCGGTCGCGTCCCGCCGTCCGTGGGCGCGGTCCTCCTCGCGCGGTCCAGGACCGCACCGGGCAAGATGACGTCCCATGACCGACCAGACAGCGGACGCCCCAGCCGCCGACCCCAGCCGTCCCGTCTTGGCCATCGACATCGGCGGTACCAAACTCGCCGTCGGGCTGGTGGACGCCGACGGCCAGGTCCTGGCGAGTCGGCGCGCGCCGACCACCGTCGGAGCGGACGACGCCGACACGATCTTCGGCCGACTGCGCAAGCTGTGTGACGAGGTCCTCGACACGGCTGGGAATCCGCGCGTGCGCGGCGTAGGCGTCGGCTGTGGTGGACCCATGCGCTGGCCGGACGGTCTGGTGTCGCCGGTCAACCTGACCGCCTGGCGTGACTTCCCGCTCCGGGAGCGGCTCGCCGAGGCCTATCCCGGCGTTCCCGTGCGGGTCCACAACGACGCCGTGGCCGTCGTCGTCGCCGAGCACTGGCGTGGCGCCGGGCGCGGTGTCGACAACATGCTCGGCATGGTGGTCTCCACCGGCGTGGGTGGGGGCCTCATCCTGGGCGGGCGGTTGATCGACGGCCGCAGCGGCAACGCCGGACACGTCGGACACCTCATCGTGGACCCCGACGGCCCGCAGTGCGGCTGCGGCGCCCGAGGATGTGTCGAGGCGATCGCGCGCGGACCCGGCCTCGTGGCGTGGGCGCGGGAGCAAGGCTGGCGTCCCGACGACGCGTCGGCGACTGCGAAGACGCTCGCCGACGACGCGCTCGCCGGGGATGCGATCGCGCGCGAGGCGTTCGACCGCGCCGGGCGGGCCCTCGGGATCGGCATCGCGTCGGCGGTGGCCCTGTGTGACCTGGAGCTGGTCGTGGTCGGCGGAGGCGTCTCGCAGGTCGGCGCGTTGCTGTTCGACCCGCTCCACAGGTACCTCCGCCAGTACGCCCGCATCGAGTTCGCCCGGACGGTCCGGGTCGTGCGCGCGGGGCTCGACCAGGACGCCGGCATCGTGGGAGCGGCGGCGTTCATCCTCGCGGGCGACCGGTACTGGTCAGCCGGGTGATCGAGCCTCGAGCTCCGGTGGTCTGACCTTTCGCGCTCGGCCGGATAAGGGCCGAGCCTCGGCGGCGTTGGCCGTTCGCCGGCCGGGGTATGAGCCGGACTGTGATCACCCCGGGGAGGCGCCAGCGGCCGTCGACGTGGCTGCGCAGGCTCCGGCGGCGGCCACCAAGCACGCCCGAGGAGGCGCACGAGGCACCCGCCGGTGCTCCGTCAACGGGCGAGGGCGCCCGCGGTGGGATGGGCGCTCCTGGCGCGGGCTCCGCCCGCCCACCCGAGCGTCCCACCGTCGAGCTGCCGCCCGCCATCCTCGTCGCGAGCGAGTGGTCGTGGCGCCTGCTGCTCATCGGGTTCGCCGTCGTGCTGCTCGGCTGGTTGCTGCTGACGCTACGCGTCGTGGTGGTCCCGCTCCTCGTCGCTGTGCTGATCACCGCGCTCATCGTCCCGGTCACGAACGCGCTGTCCAGGGTCGGGATCGCCCGAGGTGTCGCCGCGGGGCTGACCCTGCTCGGTCTCGTGCTCCTAGTCCTCGGTCTGCTGGCGCTCGTGGGTCAACAGGTCGCCGCGGGCTACGCCGGGCTGGCTCGTCAGCTCGTGCGCGGCCTCAACGAGATCAAGCTCTGGCTCATCCGGGGACCGCTCGGGTTGTCCGAACGGGACATCGATGAGGCGTTCAACTCCCTCGGAGCGCTCGTCACCACCGATCAGCTCACCCAGGGCGCACTCCAGGTCGGCACGACGCTCGGCCACATCGTCGCCGGCCTGCTCCTCACGCTGTTCGCGACCTACTTCCTGCTGTACGAGGGTGCGCGCATCTGGGCGTGGGTCGTGCGCCTGTTCCCGCGTCGAGCACGCGGGCGGGTCGACTCCTCCGCGCGCCGTGGCTGGATGTCGCTGACCGCCTTCGTCCGAGCCACCGTCATGGTGGCGGCTGTCGACGCGGTGGGCATCGCCTTGGTGGCGCTGATCCTCGGCCTGCCGTTCGTCGTGCCGATCGGCGTCCTGGTGTTCCTCACGTCGTTCGTGCCGATCGTGGGTGCCCTGGTCTCGGGCGCGGTCGCCGTGCTCCTCGCCTTGGTCGTGAAGGGCCCCGTGATCGCGATCGTCATGCTCGGCGGCGTGCTCTTGGTCCAGCAGGCGGAGGCGCACATCCTGCAGCCCTTCCTCATGGGCCACTTCGTGCGGATCCATCCGCTGGCCATCCTGCTGGCGATCACCACCGGCGCCTATCTGGCAGGTATCGTCGGCGCCCTGTTCGCTGTCCCGCTCACGGCCTTCATCAACGCCGTCGCCTTCCACCTGGCCAACGAGCGGAGCGACGTGGAGGTCTGACCAGTGCGCGCACCCGCGACCTCGCGAGGGCCAGCGGGTGCGCGCACCGCGACCGAGTGTCGGTCACTCAGCCCATCGGCGCGTGCTGGCCCTCTGCGCCTCGTCCCGTACGCAGGGGAAGTTCCTTGAGGAACAGCACGACGACGAATGCGGCCAGCGCGAAGGGGATCCCGGTGAGGAAGACGTCGTCCAGGGCTCGCACGAAGGCCTCGATCACGGGGGCCTTGACCTCCGCCGGGAGGGCGTGGATCGCCTGGACGTCCTGCGTGGTGCCGGCTGGGACCCGGGCCGCGACCTGAGGCGGAACCGTCTCGCTCAGGTGCGTGCTCAGTCGACTGGTGAGGACAGCGCCGAAGACCGCCGTCCCGACAGCCCCGCCCAGGGAGCGGAAGAAGGTCATCGCGCTCGTCGCCGCACCCATGTCGCGCTGGGGGACGGCGTTCTGCACGGCCACCATGACCGTCGCCATGGTCAGGCCCAGCCCGATCCCGATGAAGAACTGGTAGCCGCTGATCGTCCACATCGTGCTGTCGGCGTGCAGGTGCGACAGCAGCCACAGGCCCGCGGCGATGATGGCCCCGCCCGCGACCGGGTAGATCTTGTACCGGCCGGTGCGCGTGATGAGCTGGCCGGAGCCGACGGATGCGATGAAGATGCCGAGCACCGCCGGCAGCATGGCCAGGCCGGACCTTGTGGGGGACATGCCCTTGACGACCTGGAGGTAGAACGGCAGGTAGATGACCGTGCCGAGCATGACGAACCCGGTCAGCACGGTGAAGGCGCTGCCGATCGAGAAGACGGCGCCGCGGAACAGCCCGAGCGGAAGGATGGGCTCCGCCGCCCGCGCCTCGACGAACACGAACAGCCCCGTCAACGCGATCGACGCGGCCAGGAGAGCGAGTGCTCCGCGCTCGGTCCAGCCGTACGACACGCCGCGCCAGCTCAGGTAGAGCAGCAGGCACGAGGCGGCCGCGACGATGGTGGTGGCGCCGAGGTAGTCGATGCGATGATCTCGGCGGATCCTGGGGATCCGCAGCGCGAACGACGTGACCAGCAGGGCCACGAGCCCCACCGGCAGGTTGATCCAGAAGATCCAGCGCCACCCGGGTCCGTCAGTGAACCAGCCGCCGAGCAGCGGGCCGGCGACACTGGAGATGCCGAAGACCGAACCCACGTAGCCCTGGTAGCGGCCACGCTCACGGGGCGGGATGACGTCGCCGATCACGGCGAGGGCGAGTGCCATGAGACCGCCGCCGCCGAGGCCTTGCACCGCCCGCGACCCGACGAGCTGGAGCATGGTCTGGGCGAGCGCCGCCAGCACCGACCCGACGAGGAAGGTGCCGATGGCCACCTGGAAGATCAGCCGGCGCCCGTAGAGGTCGGAGATCTTGCCCCACAGCGGCGTCGACGCGGTGGAGGTGAGCAGGTAGGCGGTGACGACCCAGGAGAGGTGGTCGAGTCCGCCGAGATCGCTGACGATGCGCGGCAGCGCCGTCGCCACGATGCTCTGGTCGAGCGCGGCGAGGAACATGCCGGCCATGAGCCCGATCAGGACGATCTGGATCTGGCGGTGGGGGAGGTAGGTGGGCGCGTCGTCCGCTCGCGGTGTGGCCGCGGGGGCGGACGACGCCGCTTGTTGGTCGTTGGTCATCGAGGCGAACTCCGGATGGTTCGTCGGATGGGGCCGTGGCGTAGGCCCGGGTCACGAGCTGGGTGTTGTCGAGTCGAGGTCGTCGGACAGACGGGTCAGCAGCCGAGCGAGGTCTCGACGGTCCTTGTCGGGCCACTCGACGAGAGCGGCGTCGAGCAGGGCGCGGCGGCGATCGGCGATCTCGGCCAGCACCTGCCGCCCCGCCTCGGTGATCGACACGAGGCTGGCCCGCCGATCGTCGGGGTCGACGGTGCGGTGGAGGTAGCCGGCCTCCTCGAGCGCCCGCGCGTGCCGGCTCACCGTCGACACGTCGAGCTGCACCAGGCTCGCCAGATCGGAGAGCCGCAGTGGTCCCCGCCCGCCGATGGCGTGGAGGACGTACTGGAGCGCCGGGTCGATCGATGTGCCCGGGACGCGCTTGAAGAACCGGAACATCCGACACAGGGCGACGAACAGCGTCTCGGTGGCGTCGCGGGTGGAGTCTTCCGGCTGGGCGCGGTCGGCGGTCACTCCAGTTCCTTGCACGACGCAAGTATAGGGGGTTGCTTGTGTCATGCAACTAAGTTCGCGCCCGCAGCACCATGCGCATGGCGCTCGGCCGGAGGGTCACGGCGGGCCGCGGCGTCACCACCTGGCCGGGCACCGGAGTCGGCGCCCAGCGTCGCGCCAGGGTCGCGAGCACGAGCGTCCCCTCCGTCCACGCGAACGCCAGGCCCACGCAAATCCGGGCGCCGAGCCCGAATGGGAGGTACGCCGCCCGCGGTTGGCCCGGCGCGGACTCGTCGAAGTGGCCGTCCGGAGTCAGCCAGCGCTGGGGCTGGAACGACTCGGGCTCGGACCAAAACCGCGGGTCCCGATGGAGCGCCCACTGGCTCGCCACGCAGAGCGACCCGGCCGGCAACGTCCAGCCGTCGAGCTCGACGTCACAGAGCGTGCGACGGCCGAGAATCCACGACGGCGGCCGAAGCCGCATCGCCTCCGCGAGGACGGCGCGGGTCCGAGGGAGGCGGTCGAGGAGCGCCGAGGGGCCGGGCCGTGTCACGGCGGCTGGAGGGCCCGCCCGCGTCGCGAGGTTCGTGGCTTGCTGGTCGGTTGCGCCCGAGCACCCGGTATGGTCCGGTCCTTGGTGGCCTAGGTGCACCTGGTCCAGCTCCTCGTGCAGCCACGCGGCGACCTCTGGGTGCTTCGCCAGCAGCCACCACGTCCAGGTCAGCGCGGTCGCGGTGGTCTCGTGTCCGGCGAGGAGCAGCGTCATCGCCTCGTCCCGCACGAGCGTGTCGTCGTCGATCTGCGTGAGCAACGTGGCGAGGAGGTCGGTGCCCGCCGGGGCGGCGCGTCGACGGGCGATCACCTCGCGGACGATCCGGTCGAGCGTGTCGACCGCCCGCATCAGGCGAGCCTGCGCGGGCGTTCGCACGCGCAGGAGCAGGTCGATGCCCGGAAGGAGATGTCGAGGTGAGCCGTCGAGGAGAGTGCCCAAGGCGCTCGCCACGGGATCGGCGATGTCGGTCAGATCCGAACCGAAGAGCGCCCGACCCACGACCTCGAGGGTGAGGGTCGACATCTCCCGCGCCATGTCGATCTCCGAGCCGTCCCGCCACCGGCGGTCGTACCGCCGCGCCGTCGCCACCATCACCGGGAGATAGGTGGCGAGACGGTCACCGTGGAGTGCGGGCTGGATGAGCCGCCGCTGGGCACGGTGCCGTTCTCCCTCGCTGGTGAGCAGGCCGTCGCCGAGGAGCAGGCGGATGCGTTCGAGAGCGCGCCCCTTGCGAAGCTGCCGTCCCCGGGTGACGAACAGCTCGTGGACGAGGTCGGGGTGGCTGAGCAGGTAGACGTGCTCCGAGCCGAGCCGCACGTACGCGAGGCGGTGATGCTCGCGCACGACGTGGTCGATCAGGGTGAGGGGGTCTCGGCGAAGGAGTAACCCGCCCAGGACGGCCACGCCCGACGGGCCCGGTGGGCGGCGTACCCGCCGGCGCGACGCGGCAGTCCGTTCCATGACTTCGTTGTACGCGACTCTCGTCACATGTCACGCGCGCGAGCGCGGATGCGGGACGCCGGATCACGCGGCGTCATCACGGCCCCGACGAGGGGCTCACCGTCGCGGGGACCGAGCGCGGCGGTGCAAGACTGCGAGCATGAGTCCCCATCCGGAGTCCTCAACGGTTCCCGGGTCGGCGGTCGCAGGCGCACCGCCCGAGCCGTCGCGGCTGCTGTCCGACATCGAGGCCGCCGCGGTGACCTTGCGCGACGTCGCCCGCGTCACCCCGCTCGAGAGCTCGCGCTGGCTGTCGGACCGGATCGGGGGTCCGGTCTTCCTCAAGTGCGAGAACCTCCAGCGTGCCGGCTCGTTCAAGATTCGCGGGGCGTACGTCCGGATCGCCCGGCTCGCGCCGGAGGTGCGTGAGCGGGGGGTCGTGGCGGCGAGCGCCGGCAACCACGCCCAGGGTGTGGCGCTGGCCGCCCGCCTGCTCGGAGCCAAGGCCACGGTCTTCATGCCCGTGGGCGTCCCGATCCCGAAGGAGGAGGCCACCCGTGGCTACGGCGCGGAGGTCGTCCTCGAGGGCGCCACGGTGGACGAGGCGCTCCGGGCGGCGACGGCCTACGCGGAGGCGACCGGGGCCGTGCTCATCCATCCCTTCGATCACCCGGATGTGATCGCCGGGCAGGCGACGCTGGGCCTGGAGATCCTCGAGCAGTGTCCGGACGTCGCGACCGTGCTCGTGCCGGTCGGTGGCGGCGGGCTGGCCGCCGGAGTGGCCGCGGCTCTCGCGGCGCGTGGGTCACGGGCTCGGGTGATCGGTGTCCAGGCCGCCGGTGCCGCCGCGTATCCGCCGTCCCTGGCCGCGGGGCATCCGGTGTCCTTGGAGTCGATGGCGACGATGGCCGACGGGATCGCGGTCGGACGTCCCGGCGACGCGCCGTTCGAGCTGATCCGGCGGTACGTCTCGGACGTGGTGACGGTGAGCGAGGAGGCGCTGTCGCGCTCCCTGCTGCTGGTGCTCGAACGCGCCAAGCTGCTGGTCGAGCCGGCGGGCGCCGCCCCCGTCGCCGCGTTGCTGGAGGCCAGCCTCGACGTGGAGCCGCCGGTGGTGGCGGTGCTCTCCGGCGGGAACATCGACCCGCTCGTCCTCATGCGCGTGCTCCGCCACGGCATGGCGGCGGCGGGGCGCTACCTGTCCCTTCGGGTCCGGGTCCCCGACCAGCCTGGCGGGCTGGCCGCCTTGCTCACCGAGCTCGCGGCGGCCGACGCCAACGTGTTGGACGTCGTCCACGAGCGCACCTCCGCGAGTCTGCACCTCAACGAGGTCGAGGTGGCGCTCCAGGTCGAGACCAGGGGCCGGCACCACCGTGAGGAGATTCTCAAACGGTTGGGCAAGATCGGCTATCCAGTCAGTTTTTCGTAACCGATCTTCACAATCTATGAAGATCACATTGACATTCGATGCTGGTCCGGGATGGAATCGACCTAGACCCTAGAAACCATCCCCGAGGAACCGGCGTGCGAGAGGTCGGGTCCTTCGGGGTCAGCTCCCGCCACCACAGAGACCAGGGGAGGACCCCATGTCGGAGCAGACATCTCCTGACCCATGGGAGGAGGCCACCGACCCGGTCGGCTCTCCCAGCGACGGCGCCCCTCCGAGCGACAGCCCCTCGCGCGCGTCCGGTGCGAACGGTGCCGTGTCGGCGGACTCGGGTGAGCCCGCGGCGAGCGGGCCGAGCGAGGCCACCCCGTCTGAGACCACGACGTCGGAGACCACCAGGTCCGAGACCGGCACGTCCCAGACCGCCGAGAACTCGCGGTCGGAGACCGCGGGCGCCACGTCGTCGGCCGACAGGACGACGTCGCCGACGGAGGGCGCAGCCGGCGCGGCAGGATCCGCCGGGGACACGATTCGCGCGATTCTCGAGGACGTCGCGGCGGGACGGCTCACGCCCGAGGAGGCGAAGGCCCGCATCGACGAGGTGAGTGGCAGCACGACCACGACCGACACCACCTCGACGAGCGAGGCCGGTCCGTCGGCGCCGGCGCCCGCGACCGCCAACCGCCTCCGCGTCCGCGCCGTGGGGCGCCGCGTCCGGATCATCGGCGAGCCTTTCGTCTCCACGGTCGCCGTCGACGGTCCGCACGTCGTCCGCCAGGAGGGCGACACGCTCCTGGTCAGCAGCGAGGGTGAGTTCGGCGCCTCGATCGACGGGTTCACCCTGATGCGGACGCGTTCCCTGCGCGACCTGCAGGACCGCGTCTTCGAGCTGGGTCGGGAGCTGTCGGTCCGGGTGAACCCGAGCCTGACCGTCGAGGTGGAGGTCACGGCGGGCAGCGTCAACGCCGAGCGCATCCCCAAGCTCGAGCAGGTTCGGGTGACTGCCGGGTCGGCCCGCGTCCGTGACGTCGTGGGGCCCGTGGACCTGCTGGTCCAGGCCGGGTCGGCGCAGGTCGAGGGGAAGATCACCAAGGGTCGCTCCAGACTGCGGGTGGAGTCCGGATCGCTCCAGCTCCGGCTGCTCCCGCAGTCCAGCGTCCGGATCCGACCCGACGTGCAGCTTGGGCGCGTCCAGTGGGATCCCCCCGGCAAGGACCGCGAGGAGCACGTCGTCGGCCTCGGCGACGCGACCGTCGACCTCGAGGTCGTGATGGGGATGGCGACTGTGAAAGAGGCGCCGTGAGCGGTACGGCCGGCTACCACCCCGAGGCAGGTCCGCCCGCGTACCGTCCGCCCAGGGACTGCCCGGTGTGCGGATCCGGGCTGCGGGTGACCCGGCTGGGGTGCGGCTCCTGCGGGAGCGAGCTCTCGGGCGTCTTCGAGTCCTGCGCGTTCTGCGGTCTGACCGACGCCGAGCGTGAGCTGCTCCGGGTGTTCCTCGTCTCACGCGGCAACATGCGCGAGGTCGAGCGGCACCTCGGCGTGAGCTACCCGACCGCGCGCCAGCGCTACGCCGATCTTCTGGCGAAACTTGGCCTGGAGCCGGCGCCGAACGCGCCCGAACCTCGCTCGAGCAGGGAGGAGATCCTCAACCGTCTGGCCAGGGGCGAGATCGACGTCGACACCGCGGCCGAGCAGCTCCGCCGCGCCCTCGACTGATCCCCTGGGCCAGGCACGGTCCACTGTGCGCCTGGGCTGGTACCTCGAGGTACCAGCCCAGGTTTCATAGCTGACGGTGCCGCCGGGACCCGGATCGGTCAGGCGCCGAAGGGGATCATGCGCCGAAGGGGACTGTGTCGACGATCTCGACGGTGACCGCGCGACCGTTGGGAGTGGTGTAGGTCACCGTGTCGCCCTTCCGCTTTCCGCTGATGGCCTTGCCGAGCGGCGAGTCAGGCGAGTAGACCTCGATGTCCACCGACGAGTCGAGCGAGAGAAGCTCCCGAGAGCCCAGGATGAACGTCTCGGTCTCGTCCTCACCCTCGAACCGGATCGTCACCTTCATCCCGGGTTCGACGATGCCATCGTCCGGTGGAGTGTCGCCCACGCGAGCCCGCCGCAGCATGTCCTGCAGCTTGCGGATCTGGGCCTCGGTCTTCCCCTGTTCCTCCTTGGCGGCGTGGTAGCCGCCGTTCTCGCGGAGGTCGCCTTCCTCGCGGGCCTCAGCGATGCGTCGGGAGAGCTCAGCGCGCACAGGACCCATGAGATGCTCAAGCTCCGCCTTGAGGCGGTCGTAGGCCTCCTGGGTGAGCCAGATGATGTTCTCATCGGTGGACTGCGTCACGGTGATTCGCTCCTTGATCGTGCGGACATCCGTAGTCCCGGAATGCCGTGATCCTCGCGCTGGCCTGCTTCCGTCTCGGTCTCGCTGTGTGCCCGGAACTGTACGGACAGAGCCACGAGGCTAACAATGAACTCCTGATCCGGCCATTGTGGGGCGGGACAGGACGTCGGGCCCCGAAGCGCCAGGGCCGGTTGAATGCGCCCGGTACGGTCGTCCAGGGGGCGGTGTGCGGCGCTCGTCGGGCCCTGATCTCCACCATACGGGTCATGGCAACCCACGGGAAGGCGACACCACCCCGATCTCTAGCCTCTTCCTAGCCTTGTGCTCGCCTGAGGCTTGGACCGAGCCTGACCCATGGAGGAGAGGACCACGGTGCGATCGCCCGAGCAGCTTCGGCTCATGCACGTGCACGCCCATCCCGACGACGAGTCGAGCAAGGGCGCCGCCAGCACCGCGCGGTACGTCTCCGAGGGCGTGGAAGTCCTCGTGGTGACCTGTACCGGCGGCGAGCGCGGCTCGATCCTCAACCCCAAGATGGAGCGCCCGGAGGTCCTCGCCAACCTCGCCAAGATCCGTCGCGAGGAGATGGAGCGGGCCCGGGACATCCTGGGCGTGGAGCAGCGGTGGCTGGGATTCGTCGACTCGGGCTTCCCCGAGAACCCCTCCGACCCGCTGCCCGAGGGGTGCTTCGCTCTCCAGCCGGTGGAGGTCGCCGCGGCGCCCCTGGTCGCGGCGATCCGGGAGTTCCGGCCGCACGTCGTCACCACGTACGACGAGAACGGCGGCTACCCGCACCCCGACCACATCATGTGCCACAAGATCACGATCGCGGCCTGGGAGGCGGCCGGTGACCCGGACGCCTACCCGGAGGCGGGACCGCCGTGGCAGCCGCTCAAGCTCTACTACCACCACACCTTCCACCGGGAGCGGTTCCAGGCGCTGCACGACGAGATGGTCCGTCGTGGGCTGGAGTCTCCGTACGCTGAGCGGCTCGCCGAATGGAAGCCCGACCCTGCCCACGCCGCTCGGGTGACCACCCGGGTGCCGTGTGCGGAGTTCTTCAAGGTCCGAGACAAGGCGCTCCTGGCCCACGCCACCCAGATCGACCCGGACGGCCCGTGGTTCGCCTGCCCCCTCGAGGTGCAGATCGCGGCGTGGCCGACCGAGGACTACGAGCTCGCGCGGAGCCTGGTCGACGTCGAGCTGCCCGAGGACGACCTGTTCGCCGGGATCCGCGGCTCGTCGGCGTAGGCGAGGGCGACCCAGCCCTGCCGTCTCGCGCCGCCGTCACGATCGCGCAGCGAGGCGACGCTCCGTGGTGGGACGACGGGAACGTCCAACGCGTGTCGGCCTCTGGCGGCCCCACGACGCGACGCGGCGGGTGCCGTCGTGCCCGCTCAACGAGGCGGAGGATGGGAGAGTGCGGTTCGGCGCTCGCCGACGGTGCGAGCCGGTCGGCGGTGGGCTAGGTCGTGCCACCAGGGGTTGCCCAACGAAGGACCCAACGAAGGAAGGGTGCTGTCGGTGCTGTCGCTGATCGGGCTCGTGCGGGCCACCGTCTCGCCGGCTGCGTCGGCTGCTGTCTCCTCAGGCGCCGTCGTGGCCAGTCCCCGGAACTCGGACGACTGGGTGGGCCCAGGCCTGCTGGGTTTCGTGGTGCTTGCCGTTCTCGGCGTGGCGACCGTCCTGCTCTGGCGCAGCATGAACAAGCAGCTGCGCAAGGTCACCTTCGAGGAGCGGCCTGACGAACGGACGGACGGCCCCGACCGGCCCGCGGACCACCGCGCGGAGCGGGGCGATGCCGAGCCAGGCGATGCCGCCCGGGGCGACGGCGGGTCGGGCGCTGGCGGTTCGGACGGACCGCGTCGCGGCGATCGACCTGGGGACGGCAGACCCGGCGAGCCCGGGCGTGGAGGAGGCGGCCCCAATGGCCGCTGAAGATCGTGACCGCTGAAATCACCCTGGCTGCTGACGATCACGTGGCCGCTGGCCACGGTGGCGGTTGACGGCCACGGCCGCCGACAGACGTGGCCGGCCCGATCGACCTCACGGGCGAGCTCGCTGGATGCGTGGCACCGGGACGGTGCCGTGAGCGACTCACCGGCGTACGATCGCGCGGGCAAGGTCGGACGTTCGCCGTAAAGTCGACGTGACTGGCTTTTCGTCCCACCGGCCAGTCCTGTCGACGTGGAGGGCCGTCCGGCTGGGGACAGGGTCCGACAGGAGGTGTGCGTGATCGACTCCCCCGACGCTGGCGCTCCGCTCACGGCACGGGTCGAGTTCCCCGTTCCAGCCGACAGCGTCGATGGCCAGGGTGTGCTCTTCGGTGAGCCCGGCGGTCCGGCGACGACCGTCTCGGCGCCCGCTGGTGACGCGGCCTCGTCCCCGCCCGATCCGTCCCCGCCCGCTCCGTCCGCGGCCGAGCGGGCTCCGGTCGCGCGTGAGCAGGCCAGGCGACCCCTGGAGGAGATGGTCGAGGCCGGGTGGGCGGAGGCGCTGCGTCCTGTCGCGGCTGACATCGCGGCGATGGGTGACTTCCTGCGCCGGGAGGTCGCCGCGGGCCGGGGCTACCTGCCGGCCGGTCCGAACATCCTGCGCGCGTTCCAGCAGCCGTTCGCTGACGTCCGGGTGCTCATCGTCGGACAGGACCCCTACCCGACGCCGGGGCATCCTGTCGGATTGAGCTTCTCCGTCGCTCCCGACGTCCGGCCACTCCCACGCAGCCTGCAGAACATCTTCCGTGAGTACGTCGACGACCTCGGCTATCCGATGCCGTCCACCGGTGACCTGTCGCCGTGGACGCGCCAGGGCGTCCTCCTGCTCAACAGAGTCCTGACGGTCACACCCGGGCGACCGGCCTCCCACCGCGGGAAGGGCTGGGAGAAGGTCACCGACCAGGCCATTCGCGCGCTCGTCGCGCGAGGGACACCCCTCGTGGCCATCCTGTGGGGACGAGACGCGCAGAGCCTTCGGCCGTTGCTCGGCAACGTCCCGCGCATCGAGTCTCCGCATCCGAGCCCGATGTCGGCCGACCGCGGATTCTTCGGCTCGCGGCCGTTCAGCCGGGCCAACGCCCTGCTCCACCAGCAGGGCGGTGAGCCGATCGACTGGCGATTGCCGTAACGCGAAGCGGCGGGCCCGAGGAGGAGCGCATGTGCCACAGTCCGCGTCGCTGGGTCGCAGTGGCCACGGCCGCGTCGGCTGTCCTCGCTGGTTGCGCCAGCGAGCCGCAGGGTCCGCCTCCCGAGGCGCGCTCGGCCGTCGTCGCGTTCGCGTCCGCGTGGTCGAAGGGTGACCTGGGGTCCACGGTCGACGAACGCACCCGTGAAGCCGCCGACACCACCCTCGCCTCCGCCGCGCGGGCCCTCGCGATCGAGCGGACGACCGTGCGCCCCACCGGGTCGTTGCGGTGTCTGTCGGACGAGGAGGCTGCGCGGCTCAACGACGGGCGCGGCGTGTGCCGCCACCGGCTGAGCGTGGCGCACGACCTGAAGGGACTCGGCACGTGGAGCTACGTCACCACCGCGGAGGTCCGCGAAGACGCTCACGGTGACTGGAGGGTGTGGTGGACCCACGCGACGTTCCATCCCAAGCTCACCCCGACCGCCAAGCTGGTCCGACGTCGTGAGCTACCGCCCCGCGCGCCGATCCTCGACGGCAACGGCGATCCCTTGACCGAGGAGCGCCCCGTCATCCGTGTTGGCGTCGACCCCACCAAGCTCGACCCGAACGTCACCTATCGCCAGCTGCGGCTGCACCTGGGCGTCGATCCCGGCGAGCTGCGCCAGCGGGTGAAGGCCGCGGGTGCGGGGGCGCGCTTCGTCCCCGCGATCACGGTGCGGGAGGAGGTGTGGGACAACGTCGCGGGCCACTTCGACGACACGCCGGGTGTGGTCACGCGTGAGGACACCATGCCGCTGGCGCCCACGCCGACGTACGCCCGCGCCGTCCTCGGCACGGTGGGCCCGCCGACACCGGAGGCGCTGGAGGACGCCGGACCGTTGGCGGCGCCGACGGACGACGTGGGACTGACCGGCCTGCAGCGCGCCTTCCAACGGCGGCTCGCCGGAACGCCGGGCGGACGCGTCGTGGTGGAGGTCCCCAACACCGGCGATCGACACGTGCTGTTCCGACAGGCCCCGCGGCCGGGTGTTCCGCTCAAGACGACCCTGGACCCGATGGTGCAGGAGGCGGCAGAGAACGTCGTCGCGGGCCAGACGAAGCCCACCTCGATCGTGGCCGTTCGTGCGAGCACCGGCGAGATCCTGGCCGTCGCGAACGGCCCTGGGGTCACCTCCTACAACCGCGCCTTCGTCGGGCGCTACCCGCCCGGCTCCACGTTCAAGGTGATCAGCGCCGCCGCTCTGTTGGAAGCCGGCCTCGGTATCGACGACCGGGTGTCCTGCCCCGCGGAGACGTTCGTCGGTGGTAAGCGGTTCAAGAACGCCTACGGCGGCAGCCGGTCGGACGGGCCGTTCCGCGTCGCGTTCGCGCACTCGTGCAACACGACGATCGTCGAGCGCGCGGAAGGGCTGAGCGACGACGCCCTGCGGGACGTCGCCGAGCGATTCGGCATCGGCGCCACCTGGCAGCTCGGTCTCCCCGCCTTCTCCGGGTCGGTTCCGCCGCCACGCGACCTGGTGGAGAAGGCAGCCAGCATGATCGGCCAGGGCCGGGTCGAGGTGAGCGTGCTCGGTATGGCGATGGTGGCGGCCGCCGTCGCGTCCGGGCAACCGCGCGTTCCTGTCCTGCTGCCGGAAGACGCGCCTGGCGGCCCCGTCGGCGAGCCGTTGCCCGAGCGGCTGCACCAGGACCTGCGGGCGCTCATGCGGGCGGTCGTGGAGACCGGGTCGGCGCGCCAACTGGACCTGATCGGCGAGCCGGTCCACGCCAAGACGGGCACCGCCGAGTACGGCTCCGCCAACCCGCCGCACACCCACGCGTGGATGATCGGGTTCCGCGGCGACATCGCGTTCGCGATCGTGATCGAGGGCGGCGGGGCCGGTGGCCGGGACGCCGGACCGGTCGCGGTGCGCTTCCTCGAGGAGGCCCGATTCGCCCACTGAGCGGGACGCCGGCCGAACCCTGGGGTGGGACCGAATGCCCTGGGCGAGCGCGGGCGGCTGCCTAGACTCGACAACTGACCCGACCTCGAGTGGGCCATGCGTCCGCGTCGCTCGTCATCCGGGCGCATGATTCGACGGGCAGATGATCGTGATGGCCCGCATCGCGGCGACGACCCCGGTGGCTCGGGGATCCCCCATGCGCCATGATCCCGGTGGACGTGTGTCGTCTGGGTTTCCGGCAGGACGGTGGTGGCGGTGAAGCTGGTCGAGGAGACGCCCTATCGGTTCCGAATCGACCCCGTCGACGGCATGCGGGTCCCCGGCGTCGTCTTCGCGTCCCGACGGTTGCTCCCTGACCTGTCGAACGACCAGGCGCTGACGCAGGTGGCGAACGTGGCGACGCTTCCCGGCGTCGTGGAGGCCTCGTACGCCATGCCGGACGTCCACTGGGGGTACGGCTTCCCGATCGGGGGCGTGTGCGCCACCGACATCGACCGCGGTGGCGTGGTCTCGCCGGGCGGTGTCGGCTTCGACATCTCCTGCGGTGTGCGGCTGTACACCTGCGACCTGGACCGATCCAGGTTCGCCGAGGTCGTGGGGCCGGTCATGGACGGCCTCGCACGGGTGATTCCGCGCGGAATGGGCACCGGTGGGGTCTGGACGCTGTCGGGTCGCGACCAGCTGGACGCGGTCCTGCGGGGCGGGTCGCGCTACGCCGTCGAACGGGGCCACGGGGTGGAGCGAGACCTCGACCGCTGCGAGGACTTCGGCGCCGTCGCGGACGCCGATCCGAGCCAGGTGAGCGAGCGGGCGGCGCAGCGCGGCATGAAGTCGCTCGGCAGTCTCGGCTCCGGGAACCACTTCTTGGAGGTGCAGGCGGTGGACGCGGTGCTCGACGAGCGCCTGGCGGAGGCGTTCGGGCTCCGCGTGAACCAGATCTGCGTGATGATCCACTGCGGCTCGCGCGGGCTCGGGCACCAGATCTGCTCTGACTTCGTGGCGAGGATGGAGCGGGTCATGCCTGCCTACGACATCAAGGTCCCGGACCGGCAGCTGGCGTGTGCGCCCGTCACGTCGCCGGAAGGTCAGGCGTACCTCGGCGCGATGGCCGCGGCCGCCAACTACGCGCGGGCCAACCGCCAGATGCTGGGGCAGGCGGCGCGCCAGGTCTTCGAGAAGGAGACCGGGCGGACGCTCGACCTGCTCTACGACATCTCGCACAACCTGGCCAAGATCGAGACCCATGTCGTGGACGGCGAGGAGCGCCGGCTGTGCGTCCACCGCAAGGGCGCGACGCGGGCGCTGCCTCCGGGCCATCCCGACCTGCCGCCCGACCTTCGTGACGTCCCCGGTGTCGGCCAACCGGTGCTGATCCCGGGCTCGATGGGCACCGCGTCGTACGTGTTGAGCGGGGTGGAGGGAGGCCCGGCGTTCGCCTCCACCTGTCACGGCGCCGGCCGCGCGCTGTCCCGCCACCAGGCCGCGCGCTCGGTGCGTGGAGCGGAGCTGCGGCGCCGGTTGGAGGCGCAGGGGATCGCCGTGCGTGGCGCGTCGGCGCGTGGCTTGGCGGAGGAGACACCGGAGGCCTACAAGGACATCGACGCCGTGATCGAGGCGGCCGCGGGGGCAGGGCTGGCCCGCCCGGTCGCGCGGCTGGTTCCGGTCGGGGTCGTCAAGGGGTAGCGGCCGAGTCAGCGAGGGCGGTGCCGCTGGAGGACTCAGGCGTCGAGGACTCCGGCGTCGTGCGCTGGGTCGGCGTCTCCGCGGGTGCGAGGACCACGCGCCGAATGGGTCAGACGTCGACCGTGACGCCACAGGACCAGCCGTCCGGCCCCTCCTCGATCCTGAGCTCGTGCAGCGAGATCGCCTTCGGGGCGGCTCCCACGAGCTCAACCTGGTCGAGGCCGGTGACCTCGAAGCGCACCGTGTCACCACCGTCGGTTGGCTCGATCACCGCGGACAGCGGGAGCACGTCCTGGGTGTCGAGGAGGAACAGCACCTCGTCGAGGACGGCGACGAGACGGTCCTCGACCGTTTCCGCGGTCACCTCGAACGTGGTGGTGTCGGTCGGCACGGCGCGTGAGACGTCGGCGAAGGACTCGACCAGCCCACGGACGGCTTGGGCGACGCATTCCTCGCGGGTGGGCGCCCACGCCTCGATCCGGATGTCCGCCGTGTGTGGCACGGCCCGGTGACCGCTGTCCATGGCCGTCTCCCAGCGATTCCCGATCCAGGGGCCGGCTGGCCTTCGGGTCCGCCTCGGGCTCGCCTTCGTGACCCCGCTCTCCGGGCCCCCAGCTCCGGGCCCGCTCGTCCTGGCGCTCTCCCTTGGCACTGTAGACGCCTGCCCGCGGGCGGCGGACGACACCTCCGAGCCGCCGTCCGAATCAGGCGGACGAGCTCCGTCCGATCCGAGCCAGGAGGCTCGCCTTCCCTTCCCCGCGCCTCGAGGGGACGAGAGGATCGGGTGGGTGGATGCCGAAGTGTCGACGTTCTCCGTGACCGGTCTGGAGCGTCCGGTCGACGTCCTCGTGGACGAGTGGGGGATTCCCCACCTGTATGCCGAGTCCGAGGACGACCTGTTCTTCGCCCAGGGCTTCAACGCCGCCCGTGACCGACTGTTCCAGATGGACTTGTGGCGACGTCGCGGACTGGGGCGGCTCGCCGAGGTGCTGGGGCCGGCATACGTCGAGCGCGACCGCGCCGCGCGGCTCTTCCTCTACCGCGGGGACATGGAGCGGGAGTGGGCCGCGTACGGCCCGGACGCCCGGCGGATCGTGACCAGGTTCACCGAGGGGATCAACGCCTACGTCGACTGGCTTGCCGACCATCCGGAGGCGATGCCGCCCGAGTTCGGCATGCTCGGTTACCGGCCGGCCCGCTGGGAGCCGGAGGACGTCGTGCGTATCCGCAGTCACGGCATCGCGCACAACGTGCGCCACGAGGTCGCGCGCGCCGCCACCGTGGCGGCCGTGGGATGGGAGAGGGACCTCGTCCGCCAGCGGCTGCGTCCGCACCGGGAGCCGCACCACGCCGAGGGGATGGACTTTCGGCTTCCCGCCGAGGTGCTGCGCGTCTACGACCTGGCCACCCAGCCGCTCGTCCTCGTCGAGGACACTCGGCCGCCCCTCGGCGTTCCTTTGGCGGTCCCACCGGTCGATGTTCGCGCGGGGGAGGGCAGCAACAACTGGGCGGTCGCGCCGAGCCGGACCGCCACCGGCCGCCCCATCCTGGCGAGCGACCCGCACCGCGCGTTCTCCACCCCGTCGCTTCGCTACATCGCGCACCTGTCCGCCCCGGGCTTGGACGTGGTGGGAGCGGGCGAACCCGTCCTCCCAGGGATCTGCCTGGGGCACAACGGCCGAGTGGCGTTCGGCTTCACGATCGTGCCGGTCGACGTCGAGGATCTCTACGTCTACCAGCTCCACCCGGACGACCCCACGCGCTACCGGTACGGCGACCGCTGGGAGGCCATGCGCGTGCTCACCGAGGCCGTCGCGGTCCGCGGCGAGGAGCCGCGCGAGGTGGAGCTGGCGTTCACCCGGCACGGCCCGGTGCTCCACGTCGATGCTGACAGAGGGCTGGCGTACGCCCTGCGATCGATGTGGTTCGAGCCCGGCACCGCGCCGTACCTGGGCAGCCTGCGCTACCTGCGAGCCGACGACGGAGGCCAGTTCCGGGCGGCCTTGCGCGAGTGGCGCGGTCCTGGTGAGAACCACGTCTACGCCGACGTGACCGGCCAGATCGGATGGCAGGCCGCCGGTTGGGTCCCGAGGCGCCCCGGCTGGGACGGGCTGCTGCCCGTGCCGGGCGATGGGCGCTACGAGTGGGACGGCTTCCACACCGCGGACGACTTTCCGGGGGTGGTGGACCCTCCGCGCGGGTTCGTCGCGACGGCCAACCAGTACATCCTCCCCGAGGAGTTCCCGGCGGACCGAAAGCTGTGTTTCGAGTGGCCAGACGACGCGCGCTACCGCCGAATCGTTCAACGCCTGCGGTCCAGTGAGAAGCACACGCTCGTCGACTCCATGCGCCTGCAGACCGACGTGCGCTCGCTCGCGGCCGAGGAGCTCCTGCGGCTGCTGAGGGAGGTCACGCGCCGCGGCGGCGTGGACGGGACGGTGGAGGCGGCCCACGCCGACCGCACGGTCGCCGCGGCCATGGCGGTGCTGGACTCCTGGAACGCGGAACTCGCCGCCGACTCGGCCGCCGCGGCGTTGTTCGAGGTCTGGGTGTCGCGGCACCTCACGCCGGCGCTCATCCACGCCTTGGTGCCGGCAGGGCTCCTCCCGCCCCACGCCGACATCGACCGCGCCGGTCTACGGGAAGGACTCCGGGAGCCGACGCGCTGGTTCGGTCCTGACGGCGAGGAACGTCGGGACCGGATTCTCCTCGACACACTTCGGTCCGCCTACCAGGAGGTGGAGAGCCTGCTGGGGAAGGATCCCTCGACCTGGGCGTGGGGTGACCTGCACAAGAACCACCAGCGGCATCCGCTCGGCTTCCTCGACCCCGCCCTCGACGTAGGTCCGCTGCCGGTGGGCGGCTCGGCCTCGACCGTGAACGCCGCGCCCTACATCCGGACCGACTTCGCGCAGACGATCGGTGCCTCGTTTCGCATGGTGCTCGACGTGGGCGCCTGGGACAACAGCGTCGTCATCAACACACCCGGGCAGTCGGGCGATCCGCGCAGCCCGCACTACCGGGACCTGGTCGAGCTGTGGCGGCGCGGTGAGTACGTCCCGCTCCTCTACAGCCGAGCGGCGGTCGAGCGACACACCACCACTCGGCTTCGGCTCGAACCTCGCGGCGCGACCTCGAACCAGCCGAGTGGAGGCCAACCACGCTGATCGACGCGTACCACCCAGCCGCGAGCAGGCCGCGCACCCGCCGCATCGGGGCACTTCGCCCCTCCTGGCATGGGCTCATGGTGGATCAGCCGCATGTCGTCGTCGGCGTAGCGTCGCCAGCATGGACGTTGCCACCCGTCCCGCGCTCGCCAGCGGAGAGTTCGCGCTCGGAGGAGATCTACGCGTACGCCGTATGGGTTTCGGCGCGATGCGGCTCACCGGCCCCGGGATCTGGGGCCCGCCGGAGGACGTCGACGAGGCGATCCGTGTGCTGCGGCGAGCGGTCGAGCTCGGGATCAACCTGATCGACACCGCGGACTCGTACGGCCCCGAGGTGAGCGAGGATCTGATCAGGCAGGCGCTCCACCCCTATCCCGACGACCTGGTGATCGCGACGAAGGTCGGCCTGGTCCGCCCCGGGCCGGGGGTCTGGGTCCCCGTGGGCCGTCCGGACTACTTGCGCCAGCAGGTGGAGATGAGCCTGCGCAGGCTGCGGGTGGACCGCATCGATCTGCTGCAGCTCCACCGGATCGACCCTGAGGTGCCGGTCGAGGATCAGGTCGGGGCGCTCATCGAGCTGCGCGACCAGGGCAAGATCCGGCACCTCGGACTCTCGGAGGTGTCGGTCGAGGAGCTGGCCGGCGTGCGCCGGATGACCCCGATCGTGTCGGTGCAGAACCTCTACAACCTCGTCAACCGGACGTGGGAGCCGGTGCTCGACTACGCCGAGCGTGAGGGTTTGGGCTTCCTGCCGTGGAACCCGATCGCGACGGGTGACCTGGCCAGACCCGGCAGTCCGTTGGACGAGCTGGCGCGGCGTCGTGGGCTGGCTCCGGGACAGCTCGCACTGGCATGGCTCCTGCGTCGCTCGCCGGTCATGTTGCCGATCCCGGGGACATCCAAGGTCGACCACCTGGAGGAGAACACCGCCGCCGCGCTGATCGAGCTGGACGACGACGAGTACGACCAGCTGTCAAGCCTTGGTTGACGCCCGGCTGCGAGTGTCCCCAGTGGTCGACCCACGGTGGTCACCCGTCGACGGCTGCGGCCGCGCTCCGCTCCGGTAGCCCAAAGCCGCCGACAGCCGATACGCCGCGTCGACGAGCAACCGGTGCGCGCGCTGGCGGTGTGCGGGGGTGAACCGGATCGCGGGTACCGAGACGCTGAGCGCGGCGACCGTCCGACGGTTGACGTCGTAGATAGGGACGGCGAGGCACCGGATCCCGAGCGTGTACTCCTCGTTGTCGACGCTGAAGCCGCGCTGCCGCACGAGGGCCAGGTGCCGGCGCAGCTTGTCCTTGTCGGTGATGGTGCGCGAGGTCACCGGCACCAGGTCCATCTCGTTCAGCCGGGCTTCCAGCTCCTCAGGTGGCAGGCCCGCGAGCAAGACCTTGCCGACACCCGTCGCGTAGGCGGGGAGACGGCGTCCCACCTCGGAGGCGAGGGTCAACGTCTGTCGCCCATCCACCTTGGCGATGTAGACGTTGTGGACGCCGTCGAGGACGGCCAGGTGCACGGTCTCGTCGAGGGTGTCCCGGATGTGCTCCATGAGCGGGAGCGCGCGGTCGACCAGGCCCAGCGACCTGTTGTAGGCGTTGCCCGCCTCGAGGGTGCGGATGCCGAGCGTGTACGACCGGCGCGCCGGGTCGAACTCCGCCCAACCGCGATCGACGAGGGTCCGCAGCAGGCCATGCAGGCTCGAGCGCGGATAGCGCAAGGTGCGCGCGATCTCGGTGAAGGTGAGCGGACGTTCGTGTCGGGTGAGCAGCTCGAGGATCGCGAGGGCGCGTTCCGCCGACTTCACCCCACCCGTGGCCATGTCGTTCACCGGCGTGCTCCCGAGGCGGCTGGCGTCCGTGTTCACGAGTGTGAACGGCTGTTCACCCGGCTGAAGCAGCGCTAACCTATGCCGGCTCGGCGGAGGCCACCAGGTTTTCGGTCGGGTTGAGCGGTTTCGGCCACGTGCTACGTCCCGGTCGTCGCGTCGCGGCGGACGGCTTCCCACGCGGCTTGCAAGCGTTCCCGTGCCAGCGCGGCGAACTCGGCGTCGATCTCGGCGACGTAGGCCCGACGACCCAGCGTCACCGCGGCGACGGAGGCGGACGCCAACCCACCGAACGGCTCCCACACCACGTCGCCCGGCTCGGTGACGGCCCGCACCAGACGCTCCATGAACTCCAACGGCTTCTGGTTGAGGTGCGCGGAGCTGGCGGGTGTCGTGCGGTGCACACGCGGAGCGACCCGACGGCGCGTGCCTTTGAGGCGTTCCTCGTCGTGGAGCGGACCGCGCCGCCACACGTTCGTGAGGCCGTGTTGGTGGTTCCAGCGATAGCGCAGGGAGTCCCACTGCTTGGCGGTGAGGATCGACTTGCCGTCGAGACTGAAGTACGGCCAGCCGGTGGGCTCACCGTGCTCGTTGGCGTACTTGGCGAGTCGCTCCAACATGCGGCCCGGGGGCCAGTACCACACCCAGTCCCGGGTGAGGTACTTGCGGGTGGCGGCGTTCCTCACCCCGCACGCCTCGTTGGCCTTCGACAGCGGCAAGCCGGTCCGCAGCCACTCGCGCCGCAGCCACTCCTGGACCGGCAGCGGGCCGTCGGGCGTCTCGACGACGAACCGGCGCTGGTAGAGGACGCAGATCTCGGAGACCACCGGGAAGCGGCGGATCGATCGGCTGTTGACGTTCCCCGCCACGTGCGCGATGCCCTTGTCCCACGTGATGGTCTGGACGTAGTCCCAGCCGTGCTCGACGAGCAGGGGATGCACGTTGGCCCAGCCCACCTCGGTGTTCCAGAACCACAGCGTGGTCGCCGGGTGAGCGGCCCTCGACCACCTCTCGACGTGCGGCCGGTACCAGTCGACCAGCCCCTCGGGACCGGCGGGGTCGCCGTGGAAGCCGCGCACGCCGTAGGCGCCGTCGCTGATGATGGTCACCGGGGTCGGCCAGCGGGAGTAGGCGGTGAGCGCGTCGCCGACGTGGAGGTCGAACGGAGGCTGTGAGGCGCTGGGGGTGTGGTCGTCGCGAACCGTGCCGTGATCCTCCACGTATCGCAGGCTAATGCCAGCGACGGCGTCGAACCCGTCTCAGCGCGCCGAGCCGTCCGACGGCTGCCACACCGTCACCGCACCGTCACCCGCGCCGTCGTCGCCCGTCGGCGGTGAGGGCGGCGCCCCGCCACGGCCCGGCAGGCCACTGGTCTACGGTGGAAAGGGTGAACCGTCTCGCCACAGCGACGTCTCCGTACCTCCGCCAGCACGCCGACAATCCGGTCGACTGGTACCCATGGGGAGAGGAAGCGTTCGCCGAAGCCCGCCGACGCGACGTCCCCATCCTGCTCTCGGTCGGGTACGCCGCCTGCCACTGGTGCCATGTGATGGCTCGCGAGTCCTTCTCGGACCCGCGCATCGCCGCCTGGATCAACGAGCACTTCGTGCCGGTCAAGGTCGACCGCGAGGAGCGCCCTGACGTCGACGCGATCTACATGCAGGCGACTCAGGCGATGACCGGCCAGGGCGGCTGGCCGATGACGTGCTTCCTCACCCCCTCGGGGGAGGCGTTCTACTGTGGCACCTACTACCCGCCCACCCCGCGACACGGGCTGCCGTCGTTCACCCAGGTCCTGGAAGCGGTCGCGCGCGCCTGGCGGGAGCGCCGCGACGAGGTGGTGCGGGCGGCTGAGCAGATCAACCTGCAGCTCGCCGCGCCACGCATCCGCACCGGCGAGCCGCCGACCCTCGACCAGCTCGACACCGCGGTCGAGGTTCTCGCGCGCGACGTCGACCCCGTGCACGGAGGCCTCGGCCGGGCACCGAAGTTCCCGCCGTCGGTCGTCCTGGAGTTCCTGCTCCGCCACGCCGCCCGGACCGGCTCGCAACAGGCGCTGGACATCGTGGCGTCGACGTGCGAGCACATGGCCAGGGGCGGGATCTACGACCAGCTCGGCGGTGGCTTCGCCCGCTACAGCGTCGACGAAGCGTGGGTCGTCCCGCACTTCGAGAAGATGCTCGAGGACAACGCCCTGCTGCTCCGTGTCTACCTGCACTGGTGGCGGCTGACCGGCGTGCCGCTCGCCGAGCGCGTCGCGCGTGAGACCGCCGACTTCCTGCTGCGGGACATGCGGACGCCCCAGGGTGGCTTCGCCTCGGCGCTCGACGCCGACAGCGAGGGCGTGGAGGGAAAGTTCTACGTCTGGACTCCGCAGGAGCTGCGCGAGGTCCTCGGCGAGGTCGACGGGAGGTACGCGGCGGAGCTGTTCGGCGTCACCGAGGAGGGCACGTTCGAGCGTGGGACGTCGACGCTGCGCCTGCCGAAGGATCCACCGGACCCCGAACGGTTCGCCCAGCTGCGCGCGCGGCTGCGGGAGGCGCGCGCCCAGCGGGTGCCACCCGACCGCGACGAGAAGGTGGTCGCCTCCTGGAACGGGTTGGCGATCACCGCGCTGGCCGAGGCTGGCGCGTTGCTGGGAGAGCCGTCCTACGTCGACGCGGCGGTGCGGGCGGCCGAGCTGCTCGCCGCGGTGCACACCGTGGATGGTGCCCGGTTGATCCGGACCTCGCGGGACGGGTTGCCGGGACCCAGCCAGGGCGTGCTCGAGGACTACGGCAACGTCGCCGAGGCCTACCTCACCCTCACCTCGGTGACGGGTGATCCGAGGTGGTTGGAGCGCGCTGGTGCGCTGTTGGACCGGGTCTTGTCCCACTTCGGCGACGGGCGAGGCGGCTTCTTCGACACCGCCGACGACGCCGAGCAACTGGTTCGTCGTCCCCAGGACCCGACCGACGGCGTGGCGCCATCGGGGCAGTCCGCGGTCGCGGGTGCCTTGCTCACCTACGCCGCGCTCACCGGATCGGCCCTCCACCGCGAGGCGGCCGAGCACGCCCTCGGTGTGGCGGGACGGCTCGCCGAGCAGGCGCCGAGAGCCGCGGGATGGGGTCTCGCTGTCGCCGAGGCGCTGGCCGCGGGGCCGCTCGAGGTCGCCGTGGTCGGGACGCCCGGCGATCCGGCGTTCGAGGCCTTGTGCTCGGTCGCGAGGCGCACGCCCTCCCCGGGCGCGGTGGTCGTCGCCGGGCCGCCGGACGACACGTCGGCCGCTGGAGCGCCGGCGGACGATGGATCCGACGGATTCGACAGAAAGGTGTCGGACCAATCAGAACGGGGCACAACGACGCCAGAGGCCGGTTCGATCCCCCTGCTCGCTGGTCGGACGCTCGTGCGCGGACACGCCGCGGCGTACGTGTGCAGGGATTTCGTGTGCGAGCGACCCGTGACCGACCCGGCGGAGCTGGCCGCGATGGTCGGCGTGGCCGACGTCTAGGTACGGCTCCGCCCTCGCGGACGTCCGTGGGGTTCAGGGGGCGAGCGGCGACCATGAGCAGTCGGCGACAGAACGGAGTAGCCCCGAGATGGCTCGGAAGAAGAAGGACAAGAAGCGACGCCGGTGGAGCACCGTCGACACGCTGCTCCTGGGGGCGGTCGGCGCGCTCGTGACGACGTCCGTGGTGCGGGAGCTTCGCCGTCCTCCGGCTGAGCGGACGTGGCGGGGCAGGATCTTGGGGATCCCGTACGATTACCGGCCCCCAACCGCTGATCGACTCCGTTCGACCTGGTGGGCGCCGGAGGACGAGCGCATCCTGCAGCCGACGGCGTACGGGCTGGGATGGGATCTCAACGTCGGGCGGGTGGTGAAGCTGGCCTCGAGCGCTCTCGCCTCCAACGGTGTGAGGTCGCCCAACGGGGCCGCCAGCCGTCGCTGACGGGCGCCGCGGAGCCCGGAGTGTCGTGGCGCCGGCTCGGACCGCAGGCGGGGACGAGGGTGGCCACGTTTGGCGTTGGGTCTGTAACGGTGTAATCATCGTTACATGACACGCCGAGAACGCGAGGAACGAATCCGCGGCTGGTTGGCCGGTCGCCTGCCGGAGGGGTGGTTCATCGGGCCCGTCGAACTCACGATCGACCGGGAGGAGATCACGGTCGTCGGCCGGCTGGCTCCGCCGAAGCTCCCAGACGACGCGTCCCCGGCCGAACGAGCGGCGGCGGAGGCCGGGCGCATCAAGGAGTTCCGTGAACGAACTCGCGAGCAACGCATCCGCATCGCGCGTGAGCTCGAGCACGCGACCAAGCAGAAAGTCGCCTGGGGCGCTCAATGCGGTGGCACCCGGGAGACCTTCACCACGCTGTCTCTTCCGGTCATGACCCGGCTCCGTCAGCCCGAGCGCATGGTCCTCGACACCCTCGTGGAGTCCGGCGTGGCACGCACCCGCTCCGAAGCGCTCGCCTGGTGCGTCAAGCTCGTCGGGCGGAACGCCGAGGCTTGGCTTCGGGAGCTGCGGGAGGCGATGGCCGAGGTCGAGCGGATCCGCGCCCACGGCCCGGACGTCTCCGAGACCGCCGAGCGCGGGGACGAGTCGTCGACCGAGGCCGAGGCCAGCTAGCCGCGGCCCGGCTTGGTCGCGACGAGGACGTCCCGGACGATCGCCTGGTCGACCCAGTGTCGGAACCGTTGGTAGGGCGGGTCGTCGCAGACCCGCAGGCCCGCCCGCGCCAAGGCGTTCGCCATGTCCTCGCGGCTCGCGAGGTAGGTGTTCCACGAGATGCCGAGCGCCCCACCAGGGCGCAGGATCTGGACCCAGCCGGGCAGTGCCGCTCGGAGCAGGTCGAGCGGGCGACGGGAGAGCGGGCCGCCAGGCGTTCGGCTGCCGTGCTGGACGCCGTACGGCAGGTCGGCGACCGCGACGTCGACCAGGTTGGCTCGGAAGTAGTCGCGGGCGTGCACCGTGTCACCGTTCACCACGGTGAGCGACAGGGTCTGCCCCGCCTTGTAGGCCTCCTTGGTCGGCGCCAAGGTGACGTGCAGCCGCCGGCCGATCACCTTGCCCTCCCGGCGGATCGGCGTGAACTGGGCCTGGTGCTTGAGCCGCTTGCGTTTCAACCAGCTGCGGATGAACCCCGAGTAGGCCTCGACGTGCCGGTCGTCGATCTCGATCCCCGTGGCGTCGTAGCCGTACATCAGCGCCTGGTTGAGCGTGGTCCCACGACCGCAGACCGGATCGAGGACGTGGAGCTTGCCGTCCAGCATCCGCTCCGCCGACGCCGACGACAGCACGGTCACGTTGAGCAGCAGCTTCGTGAACTGCTCGTTGGTCTTGCCGGCGTACTTCTGGACGGTCAGCAGGTCGTCGTCGAACCAGGCCAGCGGGCGGATGACGACCGGCCGCAAACAGTCGTCGGCGAGCTCGAAGAGGGCGTACAGCGACGACAACTGCGACAGGTAGCCGATGTCGCGCGGGATCAGGGGTGTCTCGGTGGAGAACGCGAGGTACGGAACGCCGCCGATCTCGACGTCGTCGATGTCGTGGAGGCGACCCGAGAGCACGGTCGTGGCGAAGACGTCGAGCTCGGCTCGCGTCAACGCGGGAGCGGCGTCGGCGTAGACCCGGTTGGCGGCAGGCAGGATGAGCAGAGCGTAGCGGGGCATGAGGACGTGGCCAGTCTGGGTCGTTAGATCTCGACGGAGGTGCCCGGAGTCAGCCGGCGATAGGTCGACTCGATGCTCTCGGTCATGGAGGCGATCAGCGAGTCGACGATGCCCTGACCGATGTCGTTGTAGAGGCCGTCGTGCACCGACAGCGCCAGCTCGGGTCGGACAGTGCGGATGTAGTTGATCGAGTCGGCCGCACGCAGCCACGGGGCGCTCGTCGGCACCATGAGCGCGCGGACCGGTCGGTCGGGCACGGTGAACGCGTCACCGGGGTGGAAGAACGAGTCGTCCAGCAGGAAGCCGATGTTCGGCACCGGCGGCAGGTCCGGGTGGATGACCTCGTGGCGCTCGCCCAGCACGCTCACGTCGAAGCCGGCCGCGGAGAACCGGTCGCCGTTCGCGACGACGTGCACCCGCTCCGGGTCGACGTCCTGTAGGAGCGTCGCGACGGCGGCGTTCGTCCAGATCTGGACATCGGGGTGACGCGCGAGCTTGTCCGTGTCGAGATGGTCGGTGTGCTGGTGCGTGATGAGGACCGCCTCCGCGCCGTCGAGAGGCTCCTCCTCGCTGAAGGTGCCCGGGTCGATGACCAATGCCCGGTCGCCCTTCTCCACCCGAACGCACGCGTGGGTGTACTTGATGACGCGCATGCGGTTCCCTCAGCTCGTCCCTCGAACCGACCTCGAATCGATCCCTTCCCGCTGAGTCTAGGATCCGTCGGTCCGCCTGCTGGCCCACCCGGTCGGTCCGTCACCGTCCGAAGGTCCACGGACCGCCCGGTCCCGACACCGGCACGACAGGCGGCGGTAGCCTGCGTGCACGGTGCGAGGAGGTGAGGAGCGCGTCATGGGGCTACCCGGCCTGCTGTACCGGATCTACCAGCGGCGGTTGATGGCGTCCATCCCGCCCGACAAGGTGCCGCGCCACGTCGCGGTCATGATCGACGGCAACCGCCGGTGGGCGCGGGCGCTCGGCAACCACGTCTCCAGCGGTCACCAGGCCGGCGCCGAGAAGATCCCGGAGTTCCTCGGCTGGTGCGAGGAGCTCGGGGTCGAGGTGGTCACGATCTACATGCTGTCCACGGACAATCTGGCCCGACCGGCGGACGAGCTGGAAGCGCTCCTCAGGATCATCGAGGACATCGTCGACAGGCTGGCCGCGACCCGTCGGTGGCGGCTCCACCCGGTCGGTGCCGCGGACCTGCTCCCGGAGTCGGTCGCGCGGCGGTTGAAGGAGGCCTTCGAACGCACCGCCGACGTCGACGGCATGCTGGTCAACGTCGCGGTGGGGTACGGCGGACGCCAGGAGCTGACCGACGCCGTGCGCTCGTTGCTCCAAGAGCACGCCGACCGTGGCACCACGCTGCAGGAGCTGGCCGAGACGCTCGACGTCGACGACATCTCCCGTCACCTCTACACCAAGGGGCAACCCGACCCTGACCTCATCATCCGAACGTCGGGTGAACAACGGCTGTCCGGCTTTCTGCTGTGGCAGAGCGCACACAGTGAGTTCTATTTCTGTGAGGCCCTCTGGCCGGATTTCCGGAAGGTTGACTTCTTGCGCGCGATTCGGTCCTACGCCGCCCGAAACCGGCGATACGGACTCTGAAAGACCGAGATAGAGTCACGGGCTTCCGCGTCCCTCTGTTCCCAAGGCCTCAAGCCACGTATTTTCGAACGTGACGGTCGACTCGACCGCCCGGGAGGCCCATTGATGCGTGCGAAGTCGCCCTCCTCCCGCCGCACGGCGGGACGGGAGTCGCGCGGAGATCGCGGTCTGGGATCAGGAGACCCGGCCGCGGGAGGGCCGGCACCCGGCCCTGCGGCCTGGTCCCGGTCCACCATCGATCACGCGAGGACCGGACGCTGGGTGCGCGTCGCGGGTCCGGAGGGGCGAACGTGGCTGCTGCGAAGCCGAGCACCGGTGCCGACCACAGTCTCAACCGTTCCTCGAACGGCTACCTCTCCGATAACCAACGTTCCATTGGTTCAGATGTGGCCGGCACAGCGACGCCCGAGAACGAACCACTTCGGGACGAGGGTCTGGCACGGGACAACGAGCGGACACCGGTGAGCCGCCCCCGGGGTGTTCGCACGTACGTCCTCGACACCAGTGTCCTCCTCGCCGATCCTCACGCGCTCAAGCGCTTCGAGGAGCACGAGGTCGTCGTGCCGATCGTGGTCATCAGCGAGCTGGAGGGGAAACGGCATCACCCTGAGCTCGGCTACTTCGCCCGAACGGCGCTGCGGCTGCTCGACGAGCTCCGTGTCCGGCACGGTCGGCTCGACGTGCCGGTCCCGGTCACCGAGGCCGGCGGAACCCTGCGAGTCGAGCTCAACCACACCAATCCCGAGGTGCTGCCCCCGGACATGCGGGGCTCCACGTCAGGCCGCTGGAGCGGTGGCGGCGACAACGACACGCGCATCCTCGCCGTCGCGCGCAACCTCGCGATCGAAGGTCGGGACGTCGTCCTGGTCTCGAAGGATCTCCCGCTCCGGGTCAAGGCGTCGGCCGCCGGTCTCGCGGCCGAGGAGTACCGGGCTGACATGCCCGTCGAGACCGGCTGGACCGGTATGGCCGAGCTGCCAGTCACCGCTGCCGAGCTGGACGAGCTGTACGCGGAGGGCGTTCTCGACCTCGAAGCCGCACGTGACCTGCCATGTCACACCGGCTTGGTGCTCTACTCCGAGCGTGGCAGCGGTCTCGGACGAGTGACGGTCGACAAGCGAGTCCGGCTGGTCCGCGGCGACCGGGAGGCCTTCGGCATCCACGGTCGCTCGGCGGAGCAGCGGGTCGCGCTCGACCTGCTGCTCGATCCTGAGATCGGCATCGTGAGCCTCGGTGGACGCGCCGGCACGGGCAAGTCGGCTCTCGCGCTGTGCGCCGGCCTCGAGGCGGTGATGGAGCGCCGCCAGCATCGCAAGGTCATCGTGTTCCGCCCCTTGTACGCCGTCGGCGGTCAGGACCTCGGGTACCTGCCGGGGAGCGAGGCGGAGAAGATGCAGCCGTGGGCGCAGGCGGTCTTCGACACCCTCGGCGCCGTGACCAGCGCGGACGTCCTCGATGAGGTCCTCGACCGCGGGATGCTCGAGGTGCTCCCGCTCACCCACATCCGCGGCCGGTCACTGCACGACGCGTTCGTCGTGGTCGACGAGGCGCAATCACTGGAACGCAACGTTCTTCTCACGGTATTGTCACGGATCGGCTCCGGCTCGCGCGTCGTGCTGACCCATGACGTAGGGCAGCGCGACAACCTGCGGGTCGGTCGCCACGACGGTGTCGTCGCAGTTGTCGAGAAGCTGAAAGGGCATCCGTTGTTCGCCCACGTGACGCTCACGCGCTCGGAGCGGTCTCCGATCGCGGCGCTGGTCACCGAGATGTTGGAGGACATCTCGTTATGATCAGGCGAGGCGTCGCCGACGGGCGCGGAGAGTCTGGAGGCATGGGTGGCCGGCTATTCGGCTAGGCACAAGGCACCAGCGAAGCACAGAGCGCGTGGACGCGCTCTCTTCCTCACCCGACCCTCGGGCACGAAGTCCGGCGGCAAGCGAGTGGCCGGGCGGTCTCCCGTTCCCGCAGCCTCCTCACCTCCCACGGCGCGTGCGGCCGAGCGCCCCACGCCGGCGCTCACGGCGGGTGCGAGTGAGCCGTCGGCGGGCGTGCCGCCCCTGAACGTTCCACCTGTCGCGGGCGGCGACCTGGGAGTTCAGCTCGCTCCTCCGGCACGCAAGTCGGCGCGGCTGAACCCCACCGTCGCCGCGGTGACGGCGGCGTCCATCGGCGTCACCGGCGCCGTCGGTGGCGGAATCCTGGTGTCGGGCGCGTACGCCGACTCCAAGAACACCCTGGTGCTGTCGGACTTGAGCGTCCCCGGCGCTTTCCCCACGAAGAAGGCACGACCGAAGCAGAGCGCGACCCCTTCGGCGACCCCTCGGTTCACCACACACACGGTCACCCCGACTCCGACCCCCACGGTCACGAGTGACCCGACTCCGGCGACGGGGACGGTCGTCCACGACCGGACGGCGGCCGAGCGCCGGCGTGCCCAGGAGCGCGCCGCGCGGTACATGGAGCGTTTCCCCGCCGGCTCCGCCAAGCAGATCGCGGCCGAGCTGGTGCGCCAGCGCGGCTGGGACTCCGTGCAGTTCACGTGTCTGGACGCGATCTGGACGCGGGAGAGCGGGTGGCGAGTGGACGCCACGAACCCCCGTTCCGGCGCGTACGGCATCCCGCAAGCGTTGCCGGGCAGCAAGATGGCGAGCCACGGCTCGGACTGGCGGACCAATCCGCGGACCCAGATCCGGTGGGGCCTGGACTACATCGCCTCGCGCTACTCGACCCCCTGTGGCGCCTGGGAGTTCTGGAAGCGCAACGGCTGGTACTAGGCACGTGGGCGTCGCCCGACGCCCGTGGTCATACTCGCGTAGCGTCCGTCGGGTGACCGACGCCGAGTCGGCGCGTCCGGCTCGCCGGTCTCCCTCCGCTCGTGGCCGCTCCTTCCCGCCTGGTTCGGAGCTCTTCTGGCGAGGACGTCTCCCGACGCGCGTCACTTCTCGCTGTCACCTGCGGACTGAGCGTGGTTGACTTTGCTGTGTCGCCACGAGATCGGCAAGATGGGTGGCGGACCGTAACGGCCGCAGGCCTACGGACGAGTCGACGGGGAGGCGTCGTGGCTGACACAGCCGACCGCGCACGTCAGAAGCCGAGAGCCGCCGGTACCAAGGGTGGTGACCCCACCAATCGGCGACGAGCGGGGAGGCGATGTCGAGCACTGGCCGTGGCGGCGGCACTGGTCGCCGGCGCGGCATTGGCCGGATGTGGCCAGGAGTCCACCGTTCCCGTCCTCACCTGGTACATCAACCCCGACGCCGGAACGCAACAAGAGCTTGCGCAGACCTGTACCGCGGCCGCTGACGGTCGCTACCGGATCCGGACGGCGTTGTTGCCCCGCGAGTCGACATCCCAGCGGGAGCAGCTGGTTCGTCGGCTCGCCGCCGGCGACTCCGGCATCGACCTGATGAGTTTGGATGTGCCGTACGTCGCGGAGTTCGCCAACGCGGGCTTCCTCCGTCCGTTCAGCCAGGCCGAGCGGTCGCGGCTCACCCGTGACATGCTCGAAGGGCCGCTCGAGACGGCGCTGTGGCAGGGAGAGCTGTACGCGGTCCCGTTCAACACGAACACGCAGCTGCTCTGGTACAAGCGATCGGTGGCCCGAGAGGCCGGCCTCGACATCGGACCGCGCACACAGGTGACCTGGGACGAGGTCATCCGAGCGGCGGAGAAGACGGGAACCACCGTCCAGGTGCAGGCGAGGCGCTACGAGGGCTACACGGTCCTGATCAACTCGCTCGTGGCTTCCGCTGGAGGTTCCCTGTTGCGGGATCCCGAGGCCGGTCGAGACGTCACTCCAGCGATCGACTCCGCGGCTGGACGCCGCGCCGCCGAGATCATCCGCACGCTCGCGCGCTCCCGAGCCGCCTCCGCTGACATCAGCAACGCCGACGAGGGTTCCACGCAGAGCGGTTTCCTGGCCGAGAACGGCGGCTTCATGGTGAACTGGCCGTTCGTCTACACAGCCGAGACCACCAAGCTGGACGAGCTCCGCGCTCAGGTGGAGAACGCGCGGTCGACCAGGGAGCGTGCCGCGGCCGAGCGCGAGCTGGCCCGGCAGCAGGCGGTCGTTGACGACTTCGGCTGGGCTCGGTGGCCCGCCGTGGAGGAGGGGCGCCCCAGCGCGCCACCGCTCGGCGGTATCGACCTCGCTATCGGTGCCTTCAGCAAGTACCCGGAGCTGGCCGTCGACGCGGTGGCGTGCATCACCTCGGCGGAGAGCCAGCGAACCTACATGCTCGCGGAGGGCCTGCTGGCCACGAGGGAGTCGGTCTATGACGACCCCGAGGTGCAAGAGGCCTTCCCGATGGCGGACCTCTTGCGGGAGTCGGTGGACGAGGCGGCGCCCCGACCTGTCACGCCGTACTACCCCGACATCACCGCGGCGATCCAGCGCACGTGGCACCCACCTGCCTCGCTGACCGAGCAGACCCCGGGCCGGGCGGCCGAGCTGATCGTGGCCGTCCTCCACGACGAGCAGCTGAGCTAGCGGAAGGGACGAGCCATGGCAGCCGTGCAGTCCACGGTGGAACCGACCGTCCAGACGAAGGCCTCGGATCGGTCCCGCGCTGAGCAGCGCCTCGGCTGGTACCTGTGCGCGCCGGCGTTCCTCGTCATGCTCGCGGTCACCGCGTACCCGATGCTGCGCGCGGTGTGGCTCTCCCTGCAGAGCTACCGCATCACCGACCCGGAGTCGCGGCGGTTCGTCTGGTTCCACAACTACCAGGTGATCCTCACCGACAGCCTGTGGTGGCGCGACGTCGGCGTCACCGTCCTGATCACGGTCATCACCGTCGCGGTGGAGCTGGTCATCGGCTTCGCGTTCGCCATGGTGATGCACCGCATCGTGGTCGGACGGGCGATCGTCCGGACCTCGATCCTGGTGCCGTACGGCATCATCACCGTGGTATCGGCGTTCGCGTGGCGGTTCGCCCTCGCGCCTGACTCCGGATTCGTCAACCCCTGGTTCAATCTCTCCAACTTCGACTTCTTCGGGCAGTTCTGGTCCTCCATCGTCGCGATCTCGTTGTCGGAGATCTGGAAGACCACGCCCTTCATGTCCTTGCTGCTGCTCGCCGGTCTCGCTCAAGTGCCTGAGGAGCTGCAAGAGGCCGCGAAGGTCGACGGCGCGACGTGGTGGCAGCGGTTGTGGAAGGTGACGATCCCCAACATGAAGGCCGCCATCATGGTGGCGGTGTTGTTCCGCACCCTCGATGCCTACCGCATCTTCGACAACATCTTCATCATGACGAACGGCGCGCAGGGTACCGAGACGGTCTCGTTCCTCGCGTACCGGCAGATGATCGCGCGGACCGCGGTCGGCCTGGGATCGGCTGTGTCGGTGCTGCTGTTCCTGACGGTGGTGCTGATCGCCTTCGTCTTCATCAAGATCTTCCGGACCGACCTGTCCCAGGTGAGAGGTGATCGCGGATGAGGTGGCGCAAGGTCCTGTGGGGCGTCGCGGGGGCGCTGATCGTCCTCTACACGCTCTTCCCCGTCGTGTGGATCCTCTCCCTGTCGCTCAAGGCCGACGTCCGCGACCGTCAGTTCTTCCCCGCGACGTGGACGCTGGACAACTACCGCACGGTCTTCGACACCGACCTGTTCGTGAGCGCCTTGCGCAACTCCATCGGCATCTCGCTCATCTCCACGGTGGTGTCGGTGGTCCTCGCCACGTTGGCGGCCTACGCGATCGCCCGGTTGCGCTTCCGCGGCAAGCGGCTGGTGTTGTCGATGGCGTTGGCGATCGCGATGTTCCCGACGATCTCGCTCGTCCCGCCGCTGTTCGACATGTGGCGTAGCCTCGGGCTGTACGACACGTGGCTCGGGCTCATCATCCCGTACCTGTCGTTCACCTTGCCGCTGTCGATCTGGACCCTGTCGGCGTTCTTCCGCGAGATCCCGTGGGAGATGGAGCAGGCCGCGCAAGTCGATGGCGCGACGCCTTGGCAGGCGTTCCGGAAGGTGATCGTGCCCCTCGCGGCGCCCGGCGTGTTCACCGCCGCGATCCTCACGTTCTTCTTCGCGTGGAACGACTTCGTCTTCGGTATCTCGCTCACCGCGTCCGATCGGGCCCGCACTGTGCCCGCTGCGCTCGCGTTCTTCGCGGGTGAGTCCTTCTTCGAACAGCCCACGGCTGCGATCGCCGCGGCCGCGGTCGTCGTCACCATCCCGGTGATCGTGCTCGTCCTCCTGTTCCAGCGCAAGATCGTCGCCGGCCTGACCTCCGGCGCAGTGAAGGGTTGATGCGCCATGGCAGCCATCGAGTTGATCAACGTCGTCAAGCGCTACGGCGACGGTGAACCCGCCGTCAACAACGTGAGCCTCGACATCGCCGACGGCGAGTTCATGATCCTGGTGGGTCCCTCGGGCTGCGGCAAGTCAACCTTGCTTCGGATGATCGTGGGACTGGAGGACATCACCGAAGGCGAGATCCGCATTGGTGGAGTGCGCGTCAACGAGATGGCGCCGCGTGAGCGCAACCTCGCGATGGTGTTCCAGAACTACGCGCTCTACCCGCACCTCACCGTGTTCGAGAACATCGCGTTCCCGCTACGGTTGGCGAAGAGACCGGACCACGAGGTCACCGAGCGCGTCGAGCACGTGGCGGAGATGCTGGAGCTGAAGGAGCTGCTGCGACGTAAGCCGAGTCAGCTCTCCGGCGGCCAGCGGCAGCGGGTGGCGATGGGGCGGGCGATCGTCCGTGACGCGCAGGCGTTCCTGTTCGACGAGCCGCTGTCGAACCTCGACGCGAAGCTGCGTGGGCAGATGCGTACCGAGATCTCTCGGCTGCAGCGGCGGCTCGGCACCACGACGGTCTACGTCACCCACGACCAGACCGAAGCCATGACGTTGGGCGACCGCGTGGCCGTCCTGCGCAAGGGAACCTTGCAGCAGTGCGCCACACCCCGGGAGCTGTATGAGAACCCGGTCAATCTCTTCGTCGCTGGGTTCATCGGTGCGCCTCCGATGAACCTCCTGCCCGCTCGGGTCAGCGGCGGCCAGGTCGAGCTCCCGTTCTGCACCGTGCCGGTGCCTCAAGGCGTCGACCCCGACGAGGTCGAAGGCCGCCTGCTCATCGCGGGCCTTCGACCGGGCCACTTCGAGGACGCGGAGTACGTCGAGGCCGGCAAGCTCGAGCTCGGGCAGACCTTCGAGGCGACGGTCGACGTGACCGAGTGGCTGGGGAACGAGCAGTTCGCCTACGTGCCCTACGAGTCTCCGCCGGAGATTCGGGCGCAGGTGGAGGCGCTCGCCCAGGAGCTCGACATGGAGGCGGCGCATCCGCAGTTGATCATCTCGCTGGATCCGGCGAGCCGGATCCAGGAGGGCCAGCGGGCGCGCTTCTGGGTCGACGTCAGGCGCATGCACCTGTTCGACCCACGGACCGGAGCGAACCTGGCGCTCTCGTCCGCCGCGGTGAGCTAGTGTGGCAGCGCCCGGCCGCGCCGGGTCGCATCGGTCGCCCAGCGCCGTCGGTGGCTCGGCGGTGCCTGGTCATCGGCGGTGCCTAGTAGTCGGCGGTGCAGCCAGGGGGCAGGTCGGGGATCGGCCAGGAAGGATCGGGACGCCAGCTCTCCCAGCCGTCGCAGAAGGGTGACGCCCACCGCGCGACCAGCTTCTCCACCGCCCGGGCGTCGGCTTCGAACCGCTCGGCGTCCTCGGGCGTGAACGTGCCGGCCTCGAGCGCGGCGGCGAGCTCGTCCTCGTCCTTCCAGATCACCTGCCGGTCGGGAGTCACCACGAGGTCGAGGACGTGGTCCCGCGTGTAGACGTTCTTGTCGTCCCGCAGGTGGACCTGCTCGAGGTTGATGTACCAGTTGCGGTGGGACCCGTCGTCGTCCCAGAACACCCAGGCCGACCAGGGCACGCCCGTCGGCGCGATCTTGAGGATGCCGCCTCCGTGCCAGACGTCCCGCTTGACCGCGCGTGGGGCGCTGAACCGCTCCGGGCTCACCGGGATCGACCGCAGGTCGCTGCCATCCGCGAGCACGGATCGCAACACCGGGGTCTGCGGCGCCAACCAGGCGACCAGCCCCTCGGCGTCGTCGCGCACCACCGTCATCGGCCGGACCGAGCTGATGGCGCTGCCGAGTCGAGACGAGTCCGTCGGTGTACTCGCGATCGGCGCGGCGGCTGAGGCGTCCGGACGACGGCTCAGCGGCCGCAGGTAACGCCACCAGATCTGCTCGCCTGGCTTCCAGTACGGCGGGCTTCCAGACGGACGCACTCCCGCGGGCAGCTCTGGGGCAGGAATACCAGAGGTCGGCGCGATCATCGACCAGCCACCTTAACCTAGGGGCCGGCTCGCGAGGATCGCCCGGTGATCGAAGGACGGAACCGGTCGTGCGGTCGGGCTCGGGACGAGCCAACCGTCGCCCCGAGCCCCAAGCGTCGCGGCTCCCGCGCCCGTCCCAGCCGACGGGCGCGTCCTTCTTGGCGAGGGCGTGTCGCTACGGATGCGTCATGGAGATGACGTCGAGTGCCTTGTCGAGCTGCTCCTCGGTGATCTCGCCGCGCTCCACGTAGCCCTGCTCCAGGACGACCTGCTTGATGGTCTTCCGCTCCGCCAGCGCTTGCTTGGCGACCTTGGCGGCGTTCTCGTAGCCGATGTAGCGGTTGAGCGGGGTGACGATGGCGGGGGAGGACTCCGCGTACTCGCGGCACCGCTCGACGTTGGCGGTGATGCCGCGGACCAGACGGTCGGCGAAGAGCCGGCTCGCGTTGGTCAGCAGCCGGATCGACTCCAGCAGGTTGCGCGCCATCACCGGCAGCATGACGTTCAGCTCGAAGTCGCCCTGCGACCCGGCGAAGGCCACCGCCGCGTCGTTGCCCACGACCTGGGCGACGACCTGTCGGACCGCCTCGCTGATCACCGGGTTGACCTTGCCCGGCATGATGCTCGAGCCCGGCTGGAGATCGGGGATGTTGATCTCGGCGAGACCGGTGCGCGGGCCGGACCCCATCCACCGGATGTCGTTGGCGGCCTTGTAGAGGCCGACGGCGATGGTGCGCAGCTGGCCGGAGAGCTCGACGAGCGCGTCACGCGAGCCCTGCGCCTCGAAGTGGTTGCGGGCCTCGGTGAGCGGCAGCTTGGTCACCTCGGCGAGCTCGGCGATGACTCTCGCGGCGAACCCGGGCGGGGTGTTGATGCCGGTGCCGACGGCCGTACCACCGAGCGGCAGTTCCGCCACGCGGGGCAGGGTGGACTGGAGTCGCTCGATCCCGTAGCGCACCTGCGCGGCGTAGCCGCCGAACTCCTGCCCGAGCGTGACGGGCGTGGCGTCCATGAGGTGGGTGCGTCCCGACTTCACCACGTCGGCGAACTCCTCCGCCTTCCGCTCGAGCTCCTCCGCGAGGTGCTCGAGGGCGGGGATGAGGAGGTTCACGACGGCGTCCGTCGCGGCGATGTGGATGGACGACGGGAAGACGTCGTTGCTCGACTGGGAGGCGTTGACGTGGTCGTTGGGGTGAACCGGCCGTCCCAGCGCCTCGCTGGCCAGCGTGGCGATCACCTCGTTGGCGTTCATGTTGCTCGAGGTGCCCGAGCCGGTCTGGAAGACGTCGATCGGGAAGTGGTCGTCGTGCGCACCGGCGGCGACTTGGGCGGCGGCCTGCTGGATGGCCTTGGCCACGTCGGGGTCGAGCACACCCAGCTCGGCGTTGACCTTCGCCGCTGCGGCCTTGATGAGGGCCAGCGCTCGAATGTGCGTGCTCTCGAGGGTGTGGCCCGAGATCGGGAAGTTCTCGACGGCCCGCTGGGTCTGCGCTCGCCACTTCGCGTGGGCGGGTACCCGCACCTCGCCCATCGTGTCGCGTTCGATCCGGAAGTTCTGCTCGTCGACCATGGCCCGACTCTATGACCAGGCCAGGCGCGACCGTGTGATGAGGTTGCCTGTGTGAGTGAGTCGCCACGCTGGTTGACCACGCGGCAGGCCGCGCAGCTGCTCGGGGTGAAGCCCGAGACCATCTACGCCTACGTGAGCCGGGGCATGCTCACCCGCCATCGTGGCGCGGACCGGCGGTCGTCGCGATTCGACCGGATCGAGGTGGAACGTCTGGCTCGGCGCCACCGTCAGGGTGGCCGGGCCGGCGCCCTGGAGGTCGTCGTCGACACCGAGCTCACCCTGCTCGACCCCGCCGGGGCCTTGTACTACCGCGGCGAGGACGTCACCGAGCTGGCCCGGACCCGCCACTTCGAGGAGGTGGCGGAGCTGCTGTGGGCGGCGCCGGCGAACGGTCCCTGGGAGGCGGCACCGTCCGCGGTGGAGGTAGGGCGGCGGGCGCAGGAGGCGCTCCCGGCGGAGGCGCGCACCATCGATCGGATCCGGGTCATCGTCGCGGCGCTGGCCGCCACCGATCCCGTACGGGACGATCGCCGACCCGCCGCCGTCGCCGCGACGGCTCGGTCGCTCGTCGCGGGCATCGTCGACTGTCTTCCCGCGCGCAACCAGGCGCCCGGTCCGACGATCGCGGAGCGGCTGTGGTCACGGCTGGCGGACCGGGTTCCCGAACGTGGCGAGGTCCGAGCGCTCGACGCTGCGCTCGTGCTGCTCGCTGACCACGAGCTCGCCGCTTCGACATTGGCGGCTCGGGTGGCGGCGTCGGTGTGGGCGGACCCGTACCTCGTCGTCCTCACCGGGCTCAGTGTGGGCGGCGGCGCGCTGCACGGCGCCCAGTCGGCCGCGGTGGAGGCGCTGCTGCGCGAGGCCCACGATCCCGCCGACGTCGCTCGTCTCGTGGGTGAGCGACTCCGACGCGCCGAGCGAGTGCCGGGTTTCGGGCACGCGGTCTACACCGACCGCGACCCGCGCGCCGACGTCCTGCTCGACGTGGTCCGAGCCGCCGGCGGGCCTGGGCCGGTCGACGCGATCGTCGAGGAGCTGGTGAGCGTGGTCGGTCGCCACGGCGGACCGGCACCGAACATCGACCTCGCGCTCGCCTCCCTGACTGTCAAGCTCGGTTTGACGGAAGGTGCCGGCGAGGTGATCTTCCTGCTCGGGCGGATCGCCGGGCACATCGCCCACGCCCTGGAGGAGTACCCGCACCGGATGCGCTTCCGGCCACGGGCCCTCTACGTCGGGCCGCGACCCGAGACCTGACTGGGGACGGCCGGTCACGAGCGTCGCGCGGGTTGGAGGACCGCTGGTCAGACGTCGGTCGCCGCGCCGGTCTCCTCAAGCGGCGGCACCGGTTGCGGGGGAGGAGGCCCGACGTACCGCGCGGCGGGCCGGATGATCTTGCGTTCGCGCGCCTGCTCCAGCGCGTGGGCGCACCAGCCGATCACCCGGCTCGACGTGAACGTGGGCGTGAACATCGGGCGCGGGATGCCGCACTGCTCCATCACCACCCCCGCGTAGTACTCCACGTTCGTGCGCAGCTCGCGACCGGGTTTGAGCTCGGCGAGCAGCTCGACGACCCGACGCTCGACCTCGACAGCGAGCTCGACCCGCTCACCGCCGAGTTCCTGGGCGGTGGTGCGCAGCAGCCGGGAACGCGGGTCCTCCGTGCGGTAGACGGCGTGGCCGAAGCCCATGATCCGGTCGCCGGCCGCGAGGCGCTCCCGTACCCACGCCTCGACCCGGTCCGGCGTACCGATGGCGTCCAACGCCTCCAACGCGCGGCTCGGGGCGCCGCCGTGCAACGGGCCGGACAGCGCGCCGATCGCGCCGATGACGCAGGCCGCGATGTCCGCGCCGGTGGACGCGATCACCCGCGCGGTGAAGGTCGAGGCGTTGAAGCCGTGGTCGATGGTGCAGACGAGGTAGCGCTGGACCGCACGTACGTGGCGCGGTTCCGGCTCGGAACCGCTGAGCATGTACAGGTAATTCGCGGCGAACGGTAGGTCGTCACGAGGCTCGACCGGCTCCTGGCCGTGTGCCAGCCGGTGCAGTGCGCTGAGCAGGGTGGGCACCTGCGCGCAGATGAGGAGCGCGTCCCGGCGCCGGGCCGTCTCGTCGAGGTCCCACCACGGGCGCATGCCTGACCCGACCAAGGACAGCGCGGTTCGCAAGCCCTCGAGGGGTGTGGCGCTCGCCCGCGCGATCGCCGGCAGGACGGCTCGCACGTCCTCCTGGAGGTGACGCAGCGGCGCGACGGTGGCGAGGAAGGCGTCCCGCTGCTGGGAATCCGGCAGCTCACCCTCGAAGAGCAGGTGCCACACGTCCTCGACCGTGCGTCGCTCAGCCAGCTCGACGGCGGAGTACTGGCGGTAGTGGTAGAAGCCCTCTCGCCCTCGGACGTCGCCGAGGGCGGTGTCGGTGACGGCGACGCCGGCCAGGCCCGGTGGAACGGTGATGAGATCTGGGCGCTCGTTCGCTGCGGTGGGCGACATGCAGTCCTCTCCTCCCGTGGACGAGAGGACTGTCGTCGTCAAGGCGAGAGGTTGTCAATGTTGATTGCATCAACATATCGCGGTTCTTGCGCTCATCCTCGTAGGCGCGAGTGACGGAGATCACGACGCCTGCCCTGGCCGCCCTCGTCATCGGCCAGGGCAGGACGCCTGCGCGCGTTCCTCAGGCGGCAGCCTCCTTGTGCTACTCGGTCCGCAGTCCGTCGGCCTCGGTCGTGCGCCAGAGAGCGGGAAGGGTGAGGGCGGTGACGGCCAGGACGGCCACGGCTGCGGCCCCGCAGAGCGTGAGGGTCCAGGGCCAGTCGAACGCGACCGGGTACTCGACGAGCCAGAGCAGCGCGCCGCCGATGCCGAGACCGGTCAGCCCGGCCACCACGAGCGCGAACGCCAGATCACGCGTGGGTTCGTGACGAGTGCCCTCGCGACGGCCACGCGCTGCCCCTGGCCTCCCGACACCTCACCGGGTCGCTTGTTCGCGACGTCGGACACCTCCAGTCGGTCCAGCCATCCGGCCGCCACGCGTTCGGCCTGCCGGCGACGCATGCCGCCCAGGCGCAGCGGGAGCGCGACGTTCTCGAGGCAGGTGAGCTCCGGGACGAGCTGGCCGAACTGGAAGACGAAGCCGAAGTCGGTGCGGCGAAGCGCGCTGCGCTCCTTGTCCGACAGTGACCTGAGATCTCTCCCCGCGTAGGTCACTCGGCCCTCGTCGGGCAGCAGGATGCCGGCGAGGCAGTGCAGCAAGGTGGACTTGCCGGAGCCCGAGGGCCCCATCACCGCGACGATCTCGCTCTCGCGTACCTGGAGAGCGGCATCGTGGAGCGCGGGTGTCTGTCCGAAGGTCTTGCGCAGGCCGACGCCTTCGAGGAGCGGCGGGCCGCCTGCGGCGGGCTCGTCGAGCGACGTGCTGGTCATGCCGTGACTTCCTTGGCGAGCTGGTCGAGACGGGCGGCGGTGAGCTCCAGCCACCGCAGGTCGGCCTCGAGGTGGAACAGGCGCAGATCAGCTGGTCGACGAGGTCGCCGCTGGCCTTGCGCTGGGTCACTCGCGCATGACCCGCAGGTGGGCGGCGCGTTGGATGTCCAGCACGTCGATGGCGCTCCGGCCGGACAGCAGGGCGAGCACGACCTTGGTGTACTTGGTGTAGAGGACGCTCTCAGGTACGGCTCGGGGTTCTCCGACGTGCGCAGCCACTCCTCGACGTCGCTCACGCCCGCGTCGGTGATCGCGTACCGCTTGCGTGGACGAGCGTCGGCGTCAGCGACCGCCCTGATCGAGGTGGGCTAGCCTCGGTACTGCGCTCGGACGCAGGGGAGCGACCGGCGGCTTCGAGGCGCGGGGAGGGCGAGACCCGCACGACGACAGGAGCAGCAGCGCGATGATGTCCATAGGCGGCGGAGAACGGTGGCCGGCCGAAGGTGCCGGCAACCTTCGCGCGAGTGACGCCGATCGGGAGCAGACCGCCGCCGTCTTGCGCCAGGCGGCGGCCGAAGGCCGGCTCGACCTCACCGAGCTCGAGGAGCGGCTGGAACGCGCCTTCTCGGCGAAGACGTACGCCGAGCTAGCGCTGCTCACCGCCGATCTTCCCAACGCCGCCGGACCCGACCGCGAGGTCGGGCTCGTACGGATCGGTCAGGACGAGATCACCGCCGTCCTGAGCGACCGGAAGATCAAGGGACGCTGGCTCGTGCCGCCACGCCTGCGGGTCCGCGCCGTCCTCGGCAGCGTCACGCTCGACTTCACGGAGGCGGCGCTCCCCATGGATGTGACACTCGACCTGCAGGTGGGCCTCGCCCAGGTCACGCTCGTCGTGCCGGACGACATCGCGTGTGACATCGACGGTGTGACGACGTTCATGAGCGAGGCCAAGAACAAGTCTCGCGCCTTCCCCGAACCCGGCACCCCGCGGATTCGGGTTCGCGGCACCGTCGTGCTCGGTGAAGTCGTCGCGCGCGGACCCAAGCGGCGACGCTGGTTTCGCTGAGTCGCCGCTTGGGTCCGCCGGACGGACCGAGCGGCCACGGCTCAGCTGGCGCGCTCGAAGTCGATCGACGCGTACGCCCGGAGCTTGCTCAACGCGTGCTCGGAGAAGATCGACCGGACCGTGCCACTCCGCGACCGCATCACCAGCGAGTGCGTCGTCGCCCCGTTCCCGCGGTAATGGACGCCGCGAAGCAGCTCGCCGTCGGTGATGCCGGTGGCCACGAAGAACACGTCATCGCCCCGGACGAGGTCGTCGGTGGTGAGCACGCGGTCCAGGTCGTGACCCGCGTCGATCGCCTTCTGGCGCTCGGCGTCGTCCCGCGGCCACAGCCGGCCCTGGATCATGCCACCCATGCACTTCATGGCGCAGGCGGCGATGATGCCCTCCGGCGTCCCACCAATCCCCACCAGCAGGTCGATGCCGGTCTCCGGGCGCGCGGCCATGATGGCGCCGGCCACGTCGCCGTCGGTGATGAACTTGATCCGAGCCCCGGTGTCACGGATCTCCCGGACGTACTGCTCGTGGCGAGGTCGATCGAGGATGACGACGGTGACGTCGCTGGGCGACATCCGCTTGGCCCGGGCGACCCGGCGAATGTTCTCCCCGACCGGCGCGGTGATGTCGATGACGTCAGCCGCCTCCGGCCCCGTGGCCAGCTTCTCCATGTAGAAGACCGCCGAGGGGTCGAACATGGCCCCTCGGGGAGCGACGGCCAGGACCGAGATCGCGTTGCTCATGCCCTTGGCGGCCAGCGTCGTGCCGTCGATCGGGTCGACGGCGACGTCGCACTCGGCGCCCTCACCGGAGCCGACCTCCTCGCCGTTGTAGAGCATCGGCGCTTGGTCCTTCTCGCCCTCACCGATCACCACGACGCCCCGCATGCTCACGGAGGCGATGAGCGTGCGCATGGCGTTGACCGCGGCTTGGTCGGCGCCGTTCTTGTCCCCTCGTCCGACCCACCGGCCGGCCGCCATCGCCGCGGCCTCGGTGACGCGGACCAGCTCCAGCGCGAGGTTGCGGTCGGGAACGCCGTCGCCGGTGCGCAGCTGCGGCGGGATCGCCGCCTCGGGCGCCGTCGCACCCGTCCCCGCCGCAGCCGGCCCCGCCCCTGTCGACGGCGGCGCCGTCGTCTCCGGCCCGTGTGCGGACGGACCCGCCGCGGTCGGCGCGGAGGCGGACGGGTCGGTCGGGGCGAACGAGCCGGACATGGCGTCGTAAGCGGGATACGGGTCAGACATGGTGGCCCCCCTGCGTTTCCTCCTCGTCGAGGTCTTCGACCTCGTCCTCCGTGCCTGTGGCGCTTCGCGCGGCCTCGAGCCGGGCTCGCGCGCCGTCCAGCCAGGCTTGACAGATCCTGGCGAGCTCCTCGCCACGCTCCCACAGGCGAAGCGACTCCTCCAGTGTCGTCCCGCCCGTCTCCAACCGACGCACGACCTCGATGAGCTCGTCGCGCGCCTGCTCGTAGGACATGGCCTCGGCATCGGTCACAGTCCGCACCCTATCGGCGTGTCTCAGCTTCGCGCAGACGTGACGCCTACGTCGTCGGGGCGAACCTCGACGGAAAAGCGCCCGCCCGCGACTCGCGCGTCGAGTCGCTCACCGGGCGTCACCTCAGCGGGGTCACGGACCACGCTGCCGTCCACCTTGGTCAACACCGCGTACCCCCGGTCGAGGGTGGCTTTGGGGGAGAGGGCACGGACTCGCGCCAGCTGATGGTCAAGGTTGTCTTGCGCCCGATCCAGGATCTGTGCCAGGCATCGCCGGGACCTTTCGGTGAGGGCGACGACCTCCTCCCTCCGTCGGTCGATCTCACGTTCCGGCGCGCTGAGGACCGGCCGGGCACGCAGACCCTGCAACACCAGCGTCTCGCGGTCGAGCCAGGTCGTCAGCAGGCGCCAGGCCCGGGCGCGCAGCTCCCGGATGCGGGCGAACTCCTCGACCACGTCGGGCACGATGCGGCGAGCGGCGTCGGTGGGTGTGGATGCGCGCACGTCCGCGACCAGGTCGAGCAGTGGCATGTCCTGCTCGTGCCCGATGGCGCTGACGACCGGCGTCCGACACGCGGCGACCGCGCGCAGCAGTCCCTCGTCGGAGAAGGGCAGCAAGTCCTCGACCGAACCGCCGCCCCGCGCGATCACGATCACGTCGACGTCGGCATCGGCGTCGAGCCGGCGCAACGCCTCGAGAATCTGCGGCACGGCGTTCGGTCCTTGGACGGCGACGTTCTCGACCCGGAAGCGCACGGCCGGCCATCGGCGCCGGCTGTTCTCCAGCACGTCGCGCTCGGCCGCCGAGCCTCTTCCGCAGATCAACCCCACCTTCGTCGGCAGAAAGGGCAAGGGACGCTTGCGTTCCGGCGCGAACAGCCCCTCGGCGGCGAGCAGCCGCTTGAGACGCTCGAGCCGCGCGAGCAGCTCGCCGAGACCGATCGGTCGAATGTCGGTCGCGGCCATCGCGAGCGTGCCCCGTGGGACGTAGTAGGTGGGGCGGGCGTGGACGACGACCCGCGCGCCTTCGAGGACCGGCGGGTCGATGACGTCGAACACCGTGCGTGGGCACGTCACCTGGAGGGAGATGTCGGCCACCGGGTCACGCAGGGTGAGGAAGACCGTCGACGTCCCCGGCCGGCGGGTGAGCTGGGCGACCTGACCTTCGACCCAGACCGCCCCGAGCCGTCCGATCCACTGACCGAGCAGGTTGGCGATCTGGCGTACCGGAGCTGGCTTGTCCGGCGACGTCTGCAACGGCATGGTCGCAGCCTAGGTCAGGTGCGCGTGGGTGCCGGGACGGGATGGCCGACCCGATATCGGCACCGGCGTTGACCGGTTCGGTCGGTGCGGTGTGTGATCCGTTCGAGCCGCCACTGCGCGAGTCGTCGCTGCCGGCTCGCTCGGCGGAAGCTCGGCCTTCGAACTGGTGAGGGGGTTGTTGGATGACGACAGGTGGTGCCATCGACCGTCGCGCGTTCCTCGCGGTGGCAGGCGGCGTCGTGGGTGCGGTCGCGGCGGACCTCGCTCAGCCCGGCGCGAGGGAGCAGGGCGTCGGGGCGCGGGCCGCGTGGGCGGCGGAGCGGCCACCGGTCGGCATTCCCTTCATGCACGGCTACGACGCCCCGGCGATCAAGGCGTGGAGCCCGGAGACCGATCCCTATGCGAAGTACTTCCGCTCGCGCGTCCCACTCGCCCGTCGCATCCCCTCCTTCCGGCCGACCCAAGCGAACCCCGACCTGGACGACCGCCCGCGCTTGATGACCCTGGCCAACGACTACATGGAGGCCGAGAACTTCGTGCTGGCGCACCGGTACGGCTACACCTTCGAGGCGTACGCGCTCCGCTTCTGGCAGTACCTCGACATGATGGGCTCCTGGCACGGCCTCCCTGTCTACGGCGACGCCGGCAAGGACGAGCCGCGCTTCGGGACGGTCAACCTGCCGAACCCCGCGTGGACCGACGCGGCCCACCGCAACGGGGTGAAGAGCCTCGGCTGCTGGTTCTGGCCACGGCCGGAGGACTTCGCCGAGTTCGTGGAGCGTCGACCCGACGGGTCGTTCCCGGTCGCCGAGAAGCTGGTCGAGATGGCGGTCTACTTCGGCTTCGACGGCTACTTCATCAACCAAGAGGGGCAGGTCACGCCGGAGCAGGCCGAGGCGCTCCACGAGATGCTCGGCTTCATGGCCCGGATCGCGCCCGAGGGTTTTCACATCCAGTGGTACGACGCGCTCACCACGGACGGCCGGGTCCGTTACCAGAACGAGTTCAACGAGGTCAACGCCCCGTGGGTGGTCGCCGACGGCACGCGGGTGTGCTCCAGCATCTTCCTCAACTACTGGTGGTCGGAAGAGCGGCTGCAGCGCTCACACGACTACGCGGTGGCATTGGGGCTCGACCCCTACGAGGTGGTCTTCGCCGGGACGGAGGCGGGGCTCAACAACTTCTCCCAGCCCTACGACCCGCGCTGGATCTTCCCCGAGGCCGGGGAGCCGCGGACGAGCTGGGCCTTTCTCGGGACCGAGTTCCCGTGGCGGATCGCGCCCGGGGAGGACCGGTCCACCGTGGAGGCGCAGCGGCCGGTGTATGTCCTGGAGCGGCAGTGGTGGTCCGGCCCGAAGCAGGACCCGTCCCGCACGGGTCGCTCACTTCCACCGACCGGCGAGGACAAGCACAACCCCGAGCGCTGGGACGGCGTCGCGCACACGATCGTGGAGAAGTCCGTCATCGGCTCCTATCCGTTCGTCACCAGGTTCAACGCCGGCACGGGGCTGCGCTTCTTCATCGAAGGGACGCTCGTGGGGCGGCGCCCCTGGTTCAACATCGGGATCCAAGACATCCTGCCGACCTGGCAGTGGTGGGTACGGTCAGCCGACGACGGCGGCCCGGCGACCAACCTGAGCGTCGACTACGACTACGAGGTCGCCTACGACGGAGGAACCTCGCTGCTGGTCGCCGGCTCTCTCGCCGCCGGCGAGCCGGTGGAGCTCCGGTTGTTCAAGACCTGGCTTCCGGTGCATGCGGACGCCGAAGCCGCCCTCACCGTGCTGACGGGGAACCCAGCGGATGTGGAGCAGGCGGGCGAGACGGCAAGCGACACCGAGCCACCTGGCACTGGACACGCGGCGCGCCTTCGGCTCGGCCTCACGTTCGCGGATCAGCCGGACCAGGTGACCTGGCTCGACCTACCCGACAGCGCTTCGGCCGGATGGCGCCGGGTCAGCGTGCCGCTCGCCCGCTACGCCGGGCGCACCATCGCCGCGATCAGCCTCGGGTTCCAGTCCCCCGTGGCCGTCGAGGACTACGCCCTGCGCGTCGGTGAGCTGCGCCTCACCCGCCGATCCGACGCGGTCGGCCGACCGCCTCGGCCACCTCGCGGGTTCGTCGTCGAGCAGGCCCACGTCGTCGACGACGTCGCGACGGTGTTCCTCGCCTGGCAGCTCGCCTCCGAGAACGTGTGGTACTACGACATCTTCCGCCGGCTCCCAGGGGGTGCCCGGGAATGGCTGGGCCGGGTCTTCGACGAGGTGTACGTCGTCCCGGGGATCGAACGGCGACCCGGTGAGGTCGACACCACCCTCGAGCTGGTCGCGGTCTCGCCCTCGGGCGTGCCAAGCCGACCGGCGCGGGCGCGGTTCTCGTGGCGGTGAGCACGCGTTGCTTCCAAAGCGGGTCGCCTCCGAAGCGCGCTCCCGACCTGCTGCGCCTGCTCGGGTCGCCGGTCGACCGGGTCGTGACGGTCCGTGCACCGACGATGTCAAGATCGCACCCTTGTGGCAGCGGTCGTACCCATCGGGCGCGAGCCCGCCTGGGTGTGCGTTAGCGTGCTCCGCGACCGTGCCCTTGTGGTGCGGCATCCACACCGACCAGGCTGGTGCCCGGTCACCGCGTCCTCACCGACCGACTGACGTGCTGACAACCGCAGCTTCCAACCGTCGACGACAGGACAGGACAGGACTCCTCGATGAACGACCCCGTGCAGACACCTGGGACGACTGAGCTGTCGCTGCTGCCCCGCCCGCGGAGCGTCGAACGCGATCCGGGCCAGTGCACCCTGACCCCGGCGGGTGGGTCCGGGGCGAGCTCGACGGTGCGACGTCGGATCGTCATCGAGGCGCCGGTCGCGGCCGACCTGGTGCCCACCGCTCGCCGTCTGCGTGACGCGCTGCGGACGTACGCGGATGTGGACTGGGAGATCTCGGCCACCAGCGCCGGACCGGACCACGAGATCGGGGCCGTCCTACGGGTCACGCCCACGAGCGCGCTGCCGGAGCAGGGCTACGAGCTGTCCATCACACCGGAACGCCTCGTCATCGAGGCTGGGACACCGCAGGGCGTCTTCTACGGTGTCTGCACGCTCATCCAGGTCGTCGAGCAGACCGCACCCGACCTGCCGTGCCTGCGCATCTCGGACTGGCCCGACCACAAGGCTCGCGGTGTCATGCTGGACGTCAGCCGGGACCGGGTGCCGACGATGGAGACGGTCCGCGACCTCGTCGACATGCTCGCCGGCTGGAAGATCAACCAGATTCAGCTCTACACCGAGCACACCTTCGCCTACCGCAACCATCCTCGGGTGTGGGCCGAGGCGTCGCCGTTCACTGGCGAGGAGATCCTCGAGCTCGACGCGTTCTGCCGGGAACGCTTCATCGAGCTCGTCCCGAACCAGAACTGCTTCGGGCACATGCACCGCTGGCTGGAGCACCCCGAGTACGCGCACCTGGCGGAGGTGAGCGACGGGTTCACCACGCCGTGGGGCGAACGGCGCGGCCCGTTCAGCCTGGCGCCCACCGACCCGGGCAGCCTCGAGCTGGTTCGCGGCCTGCTCGACGAGCTGCTCCCACACTTCTCCAGCCGGCAGGTCAACGTCGGATGCGACGAGACCTTCGACCTCGGCCAAGGGCGCAGCAAGCAGCTCTGTGAGGAGCGGGGTACTGGTCGGGTCTACCTCGACTTCCTCCTGCAGATTTATCGGGAGGTCTCCGCGCGCGGTAGGCGGATGCAGTTCTGGGGCGACATCATCGAGCAGCACCCGGAGCTGATCCCCGAGCTGCCGAAGGACGTCGTGGCACTCGGCTGGGGCTACGAGGCCGACCATCCGTTCGCCACGCTCTGCGAGCGGTACGCGGCAGCCGGCGTCGAGTTCTACACCTGCCCCGGCACGTCGTCGTGGTGCAGCATCGCCGGCCGGACCGCCAACGCGCTGGGCAACCTGCTCAACGCGGCGGAGAACGGCTTGCGCCACGGCGCCACCGGCTACCTCATCACCGACTGGGGCGACCGCGGGCACTGGCAGGTTCTCCCGGTCAGCTACCTCGGATTTGCTGCTGGCGCGGCGTACGCGTGGGCGTTGGAAGCGAACCGGAGCATCGACGTCGCGGAGGTGACGAGCCGGCACGCCTTCCAGGACCCGACCGGCGCGTTGGGGAAGGTGGCGTACGACCTGGGCAACGTCTACCGCGTCGTGGGAGTCGAGCCGCACAACTCGTCGGTGCTGTTCTGGCTCCTGCAGTGGACGATGGACCAGCTCACCAAGAACGCCCCGGCGTACGGCCCCAAGGTGGGCGAGATCTCGCCCGATGCCCTGCGCGCCACGCTGGACGCCATCGACGAGGCGATGACCCCGCTGGCCTCCGCGCGATCGCGTGCGGCGGACAGCGAGCTCGTGGCGGCGGAGTTCCAGCACACGGCCCGGATGCTGCGACACGCCTGCCGGCGAGGGCTGCTGGCGTTGGGCGCCGAGGCCGACCCGAGTGCGGCACGCCGGGCGCTCCGCGACGACCTGGAGGAGATCATCGCGGAGTTCCGCCGTCTGTGGCTGGCGCGCAGCCGGATCGGTGGCCTCCGCGACAGCGTGGCGCGGCTGGAGAAGCTGCGTCCCGAGTACGCCGACTGAGGACACCCGCTGCCGAGCGCCCGCCCGACCCCACCGCGTGCCCTGCCGGACGAAAGCGGACGGGTCGGGAGGTTCGACACGGATCGTGCGGGCAGCCAGCGCGCCGTGGTGAAGGTCACACCGCGAGGGCTGGCTGCCGGCGTGTCCGCCTGCTGGGGCCTCGTGCGGTCGCCACGTCAGCCATACGGCGTTGCCCGGGGAGGCTCGCGAACAGCGAGGTCATCCCCGCTGGCGTGGTGCGTCCGGGCGGTTCCGTCGTGAGATCGTCCGCCTGACCGAGGCGGGCACGCCGTCGTCGCGTCCCGATCACCGCCGTCTCTGATCGCTGTCGCACGGCCGACGGCGCTGCCGGAGGGCGGGCGTGGCTTCCGGCGCGGCCACCTACGATGAGGGGCATGACGTCGACGGAGCGCCGTGTCCTGCTCGCCGCCCCCCGTGGCTACTGTGCCGGAGTCGACCGGGCGGTGATCACCGTCGAGAAGGCTCTCGAGCTCTACGGCCCTCCGATCTACGTCCGCAAGCAGATCGTGCACAACCAGCACGTGGTCAAGTCGCTGGAACAGCGTGGCGCGATCTTCGTCGAGGAGCTCGACCAGGTACCCGAAGGTGCGACCGTCGTGTTCTCCGCACACGGCGTGTCACCTGCGGTGCGTCAGCAGGCGGCGGAGCGGTCCCTGAAGACGATCGACGCCACCTGCCCGCTCGTGACGAAGGTCCACCACGAGGCGCGTCGGTTCGCCAGCGAGGGCATGGACATCCTCCTCATCGGTCACGCCGGACACGAAGAGGTCGAGGGAACCTCGGGGGAGGCACCGTCCGCCATCCAGCTGGTCGAGAGCCCGGACGACGCGGACAAGGTGGAGGTCCGCGACCCCGGCAAGGTGGCCTGGCTCTCCCAGACCACGCTGTCGGTGGACGAGACGATGGAGACAGTCCAGCGCCTCCGCCGACGCTTCCCTCTGTTGGTCGACCCGCCGAGCGATGACATCTGCTACGCAACCCAGAACCGCCAGCAGGCCGTCAAGGAGGTCGCCCGTGAGGCCGACCTGACGATCGTCGTGGGGTCGGCCAACTCCTCGAACTCCGTTCGGCTGGTCGAGGTCGCCCTGGACGCCGGCTCGAAAGCCGCGTACCGCGTCGATGACGCGTCCGAGATTGACGAGGCCTGGCTCGAAGGGGTCAACGTCGTCGCCGTCACGAGCGGCGCTTCGGTGCCTGACGAGCTCGTCGAGGGCGTCCTCGAGTTCCTCCGGCAGCGCGGTTTCCCGCCGCACGAAGAAGTGCGGACAGCCAGCGAGAGCTTGACCTTCGCCTTGCCGCCCGAGCTGCGGAAGGACCTGCGGGTGGCTCATTCCCGTTGAGGTCGTCCGGGTCGTCCTCGTCGCGTCGAGTCAGCACGCGGAAGGCGATCGTCCCCAGCGACAGGGCGGTGGCGGCGACCAGCGTCCACGCCTTCGACGCCAGTCCCACCAGGATGGCGAGCGGTAGCGAGAAGTCTCCGAGTCGCTCAGGCATCGCCACCGCCAACACAGTGAACGTTCCGAGGGCGGCCAGCGGTGGGAGGACGCCGGCGGTGAACATGTCGGACCGCCGAACTCCAGCCGCGATGCCGAACGCCGTCAGGACGAAGCCCAGGCTGAAGAGCGCGCTCAGCCGCCCGGTCACCAGGAGATCCACGACTGAGACGGCGAGCCCGCTGCCGAGCGCGATGAGCACGGCGGCCCAGGCCGGCAGGCCACGCTCCGGCGGCGTCGGTCGACCGCTCCGCCGGAGGCGCTCGTCCGCTCGAGGAGCGAGGGCGTCGCGCGCGTGCGGCGTCGACCGGGACGACCTGGCGGCTGAGAGCGGGCGCGGGTCGGTTTGCTTCGTAGCGTCGGCCTCCTTGGCCTCCGGCAGCCGGTGACCGCGGGGGCGAAGGTATTCCGGGTAGTCGTCGGGCAGCTCCCGTCGGCGGCTGTACAGCCTCTCCGTGTGTTGCGAGGGCCGCTCGTGTGACCGCTCCGCGCGCGTGGGCAGGTCCGCAGCCGCAGAGTCGGTCGGCCGCTGGTCCGAGTCGAGGTGCGGGGTCTGGCGTCCGGGGTCCCGCGCGTGGCGACCCGCCGTGGTCGGCTGGCGCGGTCCCCACGGATCAGCGGGATCCGCGAACCGATCAGTGGCCTCGGGCGACGCCGGGTCATGGCGACCGCTTCGGTCGTCGACGTGGGAGCCGCGGTCGCCGAACCGGGTCGCCGGACCGGACGTCTCCAGCTCCGACGTGCTGGGCGGAGACGTGCTAGGCGGGCCAGCGTGCGCTCCGCCATGGTGCCAGCCGTCGCCGCGGTCCCATGAGGCGTCGAACCGGGCGGTGAGCTCGGTGGCCGGGCCCGGGCGGTCGGGTCCAGACGGGCGCGGGTGGGAGGCTGTGGCTCGGGAATCGACGTGGTCGGGAGTGGGCTCCCCCGGCTCGTCGTCTCGGTAGGTGGGTACGTCGGGGAGGTCGGCCAGAAGGTCGACGGGATCGCTCACAGCCCAGCTGGGCGAGACGTCGCTGCCCTCGACGTCGGTCGGGCTCCGGTGGCTGCCATCCGTGCGCGAACGCTCGGCGGCGTGCGCCCCGAGGTCGGACCCACCGACCGTCGCAGACCAGGTCCGGGCGCTGGCTCCCGGATCGTCAGCGGCCCGGTCTCCGACCGCGGAGGTCCACCGAGACCACGTCTCATCGCCGACCGGACCGGGGGAGCCGGAGTGCGGGGTGGCCGGCGTGGCCGTGGGGAACGCCGACACACCCTGCGGGTTCTCGCCAGCCGCGTGCCGAGAGCCCCGCACGGGTTCGGAGTCCGGCGGCACGTCTCTGCGGCGTCGTCCCGCAGGTCGGCTCGACGAGCCGGTTGGCTCGGTCCACCGGGTCCAGTCCCCAGGCCCGGCATGGGACGTGGGGGAGCCGGCATGGGACGTGGGGGAGCCGGCATGGGACGTGGGGGAGGTCGCGTGCGCGCCGGACCGGTCCCAGCCTGGGGTGTCATCGGGTGGCTGCGGGCCCGGTTCCCACGAGGTCGAATGGACCGAGCTCGACGAGGCCGGGCTTGAAGGAGCCGGGTTTGACGAGGCCGGGCTTGACGAGGCATGGCGTGGCCGGGGCCGGAGGTCATCCCCTGGCGTGCGGTCGTCTCCTGGTGAGGGACCGAGGTGACGCGCGGGTGGCTGGGGGTTGTCCGACCGTTCGTACCCGGTGCCGGCAGGGTCCGGCGTCGACGGCGCGGACGCGAGGCGAGCCCGCTTCCCGGCGCCGAAAGTCGGGCGGTTGGTCTCGACGCCCTCCGGCATGGGGGCGGCGCGACGGCCGCGTTGACCGGACGGTCGAGGAGACGGCTGGGACGGTGTCCTGGACGAGGACCGTTGCGATGGCTCCAGCGACGGTGGCTGGCCGTAGGTGGGACCCCCGACCTGGGCCCTGGCGCCCCACGGCCCCGGCTCGATGTCCTCGAACTCGACGTGCATAGCCGGCGGAGAGGGGTGGGTGCCGGCGAAGCCGACCTGGCGGCCCTCCGAACCGACGACACCGTCGAGCAGTGAATCGTCCGCCATGGGGCCGTCCACGGGGGGTGCGGGCTCGAGGGGACGGTTGGTCGCCGCCCGTCGCCCGCCCGCAGGGCCCGCTGGGCGGTGCCTCGGTGGCAGCACTCTGTCCCGGCCGGATTCCTGCACCACGCCACGATATTGCCCGACAAGGTGACACGTCACCTGCTCTGGGCGGCCTTGGGCCGTTCCCGGGTGTTGCCGGACGGTTCGCGGGGTATGAGAAGAGGTTCGTCCCGCTCGCGGTCCCCCGTCCACTTCGACACTCGTGGCGCCTCCGGGCTACCGCTCGTTCCTCTGGTCCGTGAGGGAGCGGACGGCGCGAGCCTCGGCAGCCGACGCGACGAGCTCGGCCGCGGCCAGCGGGCGAACCGCTTGGTCGACTGGGGTGGGGTTCTCCAGCTCCTCGGCGGTGACCTTGAGATCGCGGAGGCGGCGAGCGGTGACCAGGACTCGAGTCTCGAGCGAGCCGATCGCCTCGTTGTAGGCGCCGACCGCCCCGGCGAGAGACCTGCCGAGCCGATCGAGGTGACGGCCGAGCCGACCGAGGCGCTCGTAGAGCTCTCGCCCCAGCTCGAAGACCTCGCGGGCGTTCTGGGTCAAGGACTGTTCGGTCCAGGCGTACGCGACGGTGCGGAGGAGGGCGATGAGCGTGCTCGGCGTCGCGAGGATCACGCGACGTTCGGCGGCGTACTCCAAGAGCGTGGGGTCGGCTTCGAGCGCGTGGGAGAGGAACGCCTCGCCCGGCATGAAGAGGACGACGAACTCCGGCGTTGCGGGCAGACGCCGCCAGTAGGCCTTGCTCGCCAGGGCGTCGACGTGGGCGCGAACCTGACGAGCGTGGGCGACCAGTCCACGTTCCCGGGCCTCGTCGTCGGTGGCTTCGGCCGCCTCGAGGAACGCCTCCAGGGGCACCTTCGCGTCGATCACGATGTGCTTGCCGCCCGCGAGGCGGACGACGGCGTCGGGACGGTGGACGCCGTCGGCGGTGGAGGTGCTGTGCTGGAAGGTGATGTCGCAGTGCTCGACGAGGCCGGCCAGCTCAGCGGCCCTGGCCAGGTGGAGCTCTCCCCACCGCCCCCGCACCTGAGGCTTGCGCAGTGCGGTGGCGAGGGCACCGGTCTCCCGCCGGAGCGCCTCCCCGGTCAGGCGAACGGCGTCGACCTGCTCGCGCAGGGTCGCCTCCAACGCGACACGTGACTGCTCGAGCTCGCGCAGCCGCGCGTCGAACCGGTCGAGGCTCTCCTTCACCGGTGCCACCACGCTCTCCGCGGCCCGCATCCGCGCGTCCGCGAGGGTGAGCAGCTGCTGGCTGGACTGGGTCATCGCGTCCGCCGAGGCGGCCTTGACCTGCTCGGCGAGCGTACGCCGGTCGGCCGCCAGCTCGGCGAGTCGGCTCTCCGCGGCGTCCCGTTCAGCGGTGGCTCGGGCGAGCGCGTCGCCGATGCGCACGCGGATGAGGAGCGCGCCGATGACCATGCCCACCACGAGCCCCACCAGGAAGGTGAGGAAGGTCGTCGCGTTCATGCGATCACTGTGACGCGTGCCACCGACAGTCCGTGTGAGGTGGGCAGTCCGTGTGGCGCGGGCAGACCGCGTGGTGCAGACGGGCGTCGACAAGCGGCGCGCTCGCGCGGCCAGGCGGTCCACCTGCTCCGGAGCCGGCGACCCTGCGTAGGCTTGTTCGTCGTGGCCTTGTCGATCGGGATCGTGGGTCTTCCCAACGCCGGGAAGTCGACCCTGTTCAACGCGCTCACCGCGAACGACGTGCTCGCGGCCAACTATCCGTTCGCGACGTTGGAACCGAACGTCGGCGTCGTCGGAGTCCCGGACCCCCGGCTCGAGGTCTTGGCCCGCCTCTTCAACTCGGCGAAGATCGTCCCCGCCACGGTGCAGTTCGTCGACATCGCGGGCCTCGTCCGGGGTGCCTCGGAGGGGGAAGGGCTGGGCAACCAGTTCTTGGCCCACATCCGGGAGACGGCGGCGATCTGCCAGGTGACGCGGGTGTTCAGTGACCCGAACGTCGCGCACGTCGACGGCAAGGTCTCGCCGGCGGACGACATCAGCACGATCACGACCGAGCTCATCCTCGCCGACCTCCAGACGATCGAGAAGGCGTTGCCGCGTCTGGAGAAGGAGGCGCGAGTCAAGAAGGACCTGGGCGAGAAGGTCGACCTCGTCCGCCAAGTCAAGTCCGCCCTCGAGAAGGGCACCACGGTGTTCGCCGCCGGCTTGGACCGGCCGGAGCTCAAGGAGCTCAACCTCCTCACCGCAAAGCCGTTCCTCTACGTCTTCAACTGCGACGAGGAGGCGCTCACCGACCAGCGGCTGCGAGCGGAGCTCTCCGAGCTCGTGGCACCCGCCGAGGCGATCTTCTTGGACGCCAAGCTCGAGGCGGAGCTTCAGGAGCTGTCGCCGGACGAGGCGCTGGAGCTGCTGAAGTCCATCGGCCAGGACGAGTCCGGGCTGGCCATGCTGGCCCGGGTCGGGTTCGAGACTCTCGGCCTGCAGACCTTCCTCACGGCTGGGCCCAAGGAAGCCCGGGCGTGGACCATCCGCCGGGGCGCCACCGCGCCCGAGGCCGCCGGTGTCATCCACAGCGACTTCCAGCGCGGCTTCATCAAGGCCGAGGTCGTCTCCTTCGACGACCTGGTGGAGGCAGGGTCCATGGCCGAGGCGCGCGCCCGCGGCAAGGTCCGCTTGGAGGGCAAGGACTACGTGATGGCCGACGGGGACGTCGTGGAGTTCAAGTTCAACGTCTGATCTCCCGCCATGCCGTCTGGGCGGCGTCGCTGAGCGATCGCCTGGCCTGAGGGCGCGAGTGCGGAGGCCGCTTTCGATCACGGATCGTGATCAGCGCGCGTCGTCACCCCTGCGATACAAGGCGCGCTCGTTCCGCCCATCACCAGGATCAACTTCCCGCATTGTGGACACAACCCGCCTCGAATCCCTCCTGTCGGGCACAATGCCGCGCGAGTCGGCCACGGGGGCCGTACCGGCACAACCGAAGCACGGCTCCCGGCGGGCAACCCGGGAGTGGGTGAGGCCTCACTTCGGCCACGCAGCGTGATCGTCCTTCGCTGCATCGGGGGGTTCCGGCGTGGGCCCTCGTCGGAGGCCGTGCGAGACGACAGGCCAGCTGACGGAAGGAGATCGGTTGAGGGTGCCCACCGACCCCGACAATCTCGGAAGCCCCGACAATCTCGGAAGCCCCGACAGTCTCGGACGCTCGTATCAGCCTCGACATCGCGGCACGCCGCGGCAGCGATTCGGGAAGCCGGCGCGAGCCGCCGTCATCGCTGGCGTGACCGCTTTCGCTGTGGGCACGGCCACCTTCTGGATCACCGATGGGAAGCCGGTCGAGGTGGTCGCCGCGCTCCAGTCCGAGGCCAAGGACCTGCCGGCCGGCGAGACGCAGGCGAGGATGCTGAACGCTCCCGCGCGGGTACGCCCCGCCACACCACGGGGGACGCCCGCCACACCGGGGGACGCCACGTCGGCCACTGCGGCTACCCCGTCGGCTTCGCGGACCTCGACCACCCCTACCAGGACCGCCACGCCGAGCGCCACGCGCACTCCCCGGGTGAGTCGCTCGGCGACGCGGACCCCCCGGCCCGTGGCGGCCACGACGACGAAGCCCGAGCCGAAGCCCTCGCCCAAGCCGACCAGCAGCGACGGTCGTCCGGCGTTCGCGCTCCCGTTCGCCTGCGGGGTGAGGGGCCGGCTGACCACCTACGCCGGTCACGCCCCGGACGACATGAAGCTGGACATCTTCAACGCCGACGGGGAGTCCCGCGGCACTGACGTCGTGGCGTCGGCCGCGGGGGTGGTTGACCGGGTGAAGCCCTCGAACGGTCAGGTCAAGATCCACCACGGCGGCCGCTGGTACACCATGTACATCCACATGGGAAGGATCGTCGTCCACGACGGTCAACGCGTCGAGGCGGGCCAGAAGATCGGCGAGGTCGGCTCGGTCAACACCGGTGTGGCGCACCTGCACTACGAGCAGATCTACGACCAGAACAACGACGGGTACGGAAGCAGCCCCGCGGAGATCACCTATCCGGTCATCCAGGGCGTGAAGTACAGCCTCAGTCCAGGCGACGAGCCGATCGTCAAGAGCGAGAACGGCTGCTGACCACGATCGCCAAGGCCTCCTGCGGGCCGCCGGTGATTGCGGCACGATGGCTGGGTGGACGCCGATGTCGAGGAGGTGGCGGCGCGCCTGTACGTGGTGCCGCCGGACCAGTTCGTCGCGGCGCGTGACGAGCAGGTCCGACGTGCCCGCGACCAGGGCCGGCGTGAGCTCGCCCACGCGCTGAGCCGCCTCCGTCGGCCGACGCATGCCGCGTGGCTCCTCAACCTGCTGGTGCGGGAGCGCGCGGACGCGGTGGAGGAGCTGCTCGCCTGCCGGGAGCGGTTCCAGGAGGCGTACGAATCCGGCGACGGGGGCCTGCTCCGTGAGCTCTCCGCTCGTCGGGAGCGGCTGACGACGGAACTGGTGCGGGCGGCCCGACGGATCGGGGCGAACCGGGGTGTCCGGGTCACCGCCGAGACCGTGCGGGAGATCGAGCGCACACTCGGTGCCGCCCTCGTCGATCCCGACGTCGCGAGACGGGTGCGAGGCGGCCGCCTGGCCGCGCCGGCTGAGTACGTCGGCTTCGGTCCCGCGTGGTCGGCTCCTCCCGCCCCTGGCCGGCGCGGTGGGCCGGCAGAGGAGGCTCCGGGCGCTCCGCAGCCCGCTCGCCGTCGACGATCCGCGCGGCGGCACGCGGAGCGAGAGCCCGAAGGCGGGGAGCGGCCTCCGCGACCCGCCGAACGACGGGACGAGCGCGCCCAGGCCGCGCGGGCCGCGCTCGAGGAAGCCGAGCGGGAGCTCGCCGAGCGACGGGCCGCGCTCGAGGAGGCGACTCGTCGCCGCGACGAGGCGCAACGCGAACTCGTCGCGGCTCGAGCCCGAGTTCGCGACCTCGAGAAACGTCTCGCAGCCCTGGATCGTGGCGTGCGCGCGGAGTCCAGGCGGCACGACCGCGCGGTGGGCACGCTGGCCTCGGCGCGACGGCGCCTGGAGCAGGCGACCCGCCGCTGAGGGGGCCGGCGAAGGCAAACGTCGAGGGCGATCCCTGGCGGTGGGCCAACCGTCAGGTCCTGCGCTTTTCCCGGACGCGGGCGAGGATCCGCCGGGCGGTGGCCTCCTCGGCCTGGTCGGCGCTGGTGATGGGGATGCCCTTCGCGCGACGGATCTCCGCACGTTCGATCACCAGCTCGGCTTCCCGCTCGAGGAGCTCGGTGATCTCGCCTCCAGGTGTGTTGTGCCAGTAGTCAGCCGGTTGCGCTGATTTCTCACTGAGTGGCTCGGCCTGTGTGGAGAACAGGGCCAACCGGCGGGCACGAACCCGGCGCAGGTCCGCGGTGACATCGGTTTCGCTGCGCATGGCTACCTCGCTCGCTGCGACGGCCTCCCGCAGCTCCTACCCCGAACGTGGGTGTCCTCACCGCCGGCTCGCCGGTGTGTCAGCACGGTCGACGAACCCACGAGGGCACACGTCGCGGCCGCTCCTGCGATCCGCTGTGACCCATGCTGAAGGAGGGAACCGATGGCCCAGGTCGATGCCGTATCACCGAGCCGGACGGTGATGCCTCTGACGCCTTGGCCGGCGCTGAGCTCGGCTCGGGGAACCTGGCCGACGAGGAGGACCTGCGGGTGGCGGCGTGATGGGGATCGTCGAGGCCTCCGACCCGAGCGACCCGCTCGGGCGGATCGCGGCGGGCGCGTAGCGTCGGCGAGCCGCGAGACGGCGAGGCCACTGGGCCGCGAGCGAGTTCGCAGACAGCGGTACACGGCCGGGAGGCCGCGGGTGTCGTCGATCCCCACGGCAGACGACCCTCGACGAGGCGGCGCAGAAGGTGGCACTCTGGGCGACGAGAGGGACTATCGGCCACCGGAAGCCGGGACGATGAGCGAACTCCTCACCGATGACCAGATCACCGAAGCGCTGCGCACGCTGCCCGGCTGGGAGGCCAGGCCGGGGGCGATCGTGCGCTCGGTGCGGGCCCCGGACTTTCGGACGGCCATCCGACTGGTCGATGAGGTGGCCGAGGTAGCCGAGCAGCTCCATCACCACCCCGATATCGACATCCGCTGGACGACGGTGTCGTTCTCGTCGACGACCCATTCCCAGGGCGGTGTCACCAACAACGACCTCGAACTCGCGAGGCAGATCAACCTCGTCGTGGCGCAGGTCGTCGGGTGAGCGCTGAACGGCCCGCCTGTGATCACCGGCCGGGTAAGATCCATGTAACGTCGATGTTTCGACGACGCGTGCTCGCCGGGCGGCGGCGTGGCCGTGCCGGGGCGATGTCCTCGTGAAGGGCTCGATCCGCCAGTGACGCTTTCTGTCTGCTCAGGCGGTCGTGCCCAAGGGATGATTCTGCGATTTTTCGGCTTGCCTAGTCGATCACCGAAAATTTTTGAGTAGATCGCTTCGTTGTCCGCGATACCTCTCGCAAGATCGTTGACTGGCTGCCGGATTGTTGGGCATCCTGGAAATCGATGGCGGACGGGACGGTACCGGCTCCCGATGGCGCGGGCCGCGGCCGATACGCGACCCCGCGAGGTGATCACGATGAGGGAGCGATACACGTACGAAATCGCGACTCGTTCCCAGGACGGCCAGTGGCGCACCGCCCTACGTCGCGATGACACCTTCAGTCGTGACCCGGCGTCGATCGCACGGAGCCTGCTCGAGCAGTGGATCATCGACCACCAAGGCAAGCTTCCCGGCGGTCGGGTGTTCATTTACCGCGGATCCCACCAGCTCTCCGACCGCATCACTCCTTCGGTGCGGGTGCAAGTCTTCCGCGGCGCCCTCCAGGAGCGTGAGGACCAACCGGTGGCGGTTGCCTATCTGGGCCACGCGGAACGTGACTATCCACGGAACCGGCAGAGCGGACGCCGCTTTGTCGCCTCCTACAGCTCTCACCTGAGCCGGTTGTCGAAGCTGCGGCTTCCGCCGCAGCGGCCCGGCGACGGACGAGCTGACGAGCTTCGGGACCTCCGCACCGGCATTCGGCCCTGAGCCGGTACGTGGAGAGCTGAGGTCCTGGCCTTGGCTTCTCCCGAGAGACGGCATTGGCCTGCGCGCCGGTGTGCGCGCAGGCCAATCTGACGCCGGCTCAAGCATCGCGCAGGCTCGGTCACCGGCCAGGCTCAGTCACTGAGCAGCCTCAGCCATCGGGCAGCCCCAGTGAATCGGGCAGCCCCAGTCATTGGGCAGGCCCAGTCGTTGGGCAGGCCCAGTCATTGGGCAGGCTCAGGCGACTGAGCTCCCGCCGTAGTCTGCTTGCGCGGCGCCCGCACCTGCTCCGGGGTGAGCTTCTCGCGCTGGTCGCGACGGAAGATCTTCGAACCCAGCCACACCAGCGGGTCGTACTTGCGGTCGACGACGCGCTCCTTCATCGGGATGATCGCGTTGTCGGTGATCTTGATGTTCTCCGGGCAGACCTCGGTGCAGCACTTGGTGATGTTGCACATGCCGATGCCCGCCATGGACTGCGCGAGCTCCCGCCGGTCGTGGGTGTCGAGCGGGTGCATGTCGAGCTCGGCGTAGCGGAGGAAGAAACGCGGTCCCGCGAACGCCCGCTTGTTCTCCTCGTGGTCACGGATGACGTGGCAGACGTTCTGGCACAGGAAGCACTCGATGCACTTGCGGAACTCCTGGCCGCGCTCGACGTCCTCCTGCATCATCCGGCGCTTGCCGTCTGGGTCAGGCGGCGCGGGCGCGAAGGCCGGGACCTCCTTCGCCTTCTCGTAGTTGTACGAGACGTCGGTGACGAGGTCCTTGATCACCGGGAAGGTCCGCAGCGGCGTGACGGTGATGGTCTCGTTCCGGTCGAACGTCGACAACCGCGTCATGCACATCAGCCGCGGACGTCCGTTGATCTCGGCACTGCACGACCCGCACTTACCCGCCTTGCAGTTCCAGCGGATCGCCAGGTCATTGGCTTGCGTGGCCTGCAGTCGGTGCAGCGCGTCGAGGACGACCTCGCCTTCCTCGACTGGAACGGTGTAGTCCACCAGCGAGCCGCCGTTGACGTCGCCCCGCCACACCCTCATCGAGAGGTCGTATCCCATGTGAAGTCCTTCTCCCAGGGCTGGGTCGCCCCTGTTACTCGAACAGTGCCTTGAGCTCGTCAGGCATCTCCGGCAGCGGCTGGATGGCCAGGTCGATCCGCCCGTCCACCTGGCTCAGCACGATGTTCTTGGTGCCCCACTCCGGGTCCGCCATGGGGTAGTCGTCCCGGGTGTGCCCGCCGCGGCTCTCCGTCCTGGTCAACGCCGCGCGAGCGATGCACTCCGAAACCGTGAGCATGTTGCGCAGGTCGATGGCCAGGTGCCAGCCCGGGTTGTACTGCCGGCCACCGTGCACGGAGACCTTCGCGGCGCGCTCGCGGAGCTTCGCGATGTCCTCCAGGGCCTGCTCCAGCTCGTCGGCCTTGCGGATGATGCCGACGAGGTTGTGCATGACCTCCTGCAGGTCCTTCTGGACGTCGTAGGGGTTCTCGCCACCCTTGCTGGTGAAGGGGGCGAGGACCGTCTCGCCGGCGGCGCGCACCTGGTCGTCGCGGACCCGCGGTCGGTTGTTCTTGGTCCGGATCGCGTGGTAGGCGGCGTTGAGACCGGCCCGGCGCCCGAAGACGAGCAGGTCAGAGAGCGAGTTCCCGCCGAGGCGGTTGGAGCCGTGCATACCGCCCGCCACCTCGCCAGCGGCGAACAGACCAGGCACCGCGGCCGCTCCGGTGTCGGCGTCCACTTCGACACCACCCATGACGTAGTGGCACGTCGGGCCGATCTCCATCGGCTCCTTGGTGATGTCGACGTCAGCCAGCTCCTTGAACTGGTGGTACATCGACGGCAGCCGCCGCTTGATGAACTCCGGATCCCGTCGGGAGGCGATGTCGAGGTAGACGCCCCCGTGCGGGGAACCACGACCGGCCTTGATCTCGGCGTTGATCGCCCGCGCGACCTCGTCCCGGGGCAGCAGCTCCGGCGGTCGACGGTTGTTCTTCTTGTCGGTGTACCAGCGGTCGGCTTCCTCCTCGGTGTCGGCGGTCTCGGCCTTGAAGAACTCCGGGATGTAGTCGAACATGAACCGACGTCCCTCGGAGTTCCTGAGGACACCGCCGTCACCGCGCACCGACTCGGTGACGAGGATGCCGCGCACCGACGGGGGCCACACCATGCCCGTCGGGTGGAACTGCACGAACTCCATGTTGATGAGCTTCGCCCCGGCGCGCAGCGCCATGGCGTGCCCGTCGCCGGTGTACTCCCAGGAGTTCGAGGTCACCTTGAACGACTTGCCGATGCCGCCGGTGGCGAGGACCACCGCTGGAGCCTCGAAGACGATGAAGCGACCGCTCTCTCGCCAGTACCCGAAGGCACCGGCCACGCGGTCGCCGTCCTTGAGGATCTCGGTGATCGTGCATTCCATGAAGACGTCGATCCCGAGAGCGACCGCTCGCTGCTGCAAGGTGCGGATCATCTCGAGCCCGGTGCGGTCGCCCACGTGGGCGAGTCGCGCGTAGCGGTGGCCGCCGAAGTCACGCTGGGAGATGAGGCCGTCCTTGGTCCGGTCGAACAGCGCGCCCCACTCCTCCAGCTCCAGGACGCGGGCGGGAGCCTCCTGGGCGTGGATCTGCGCCATCCGCCAGTTGTTGAGCATCTTCCCGCCGCGCATGGTGTCCCGGAAGTGGACCTTCCAGTTGTCCTCGGGATAGAGGTTGCCCAGCGCGGCGGCGATCCCGCCCTCGGCCATGACCGTGTGAGCCTTGCCGAGGAGGGATTTGCAGACGATCGCGGTGCGCGCGCCCGCGTCGTGCGCGGCGATGGCCGCGCGCAGGCCGGCACCGCCGGCGCCTACGACGACGACGTCGTAGACGTGCCGTTCGGCGGTGATGTCGGGAGCCTCTGTGCTCATGATCGTCCTTGTCGTCGAAGCCTCAGTTGAACAACCTCGGGTCGGAGATCCAGCCCGCAGAGACCGCCATGATGTAGGCGTCTGTGAAGATGACCGTGAAGAGCGAGATCATCGCGAACTGGCCGTGGCGGACGTTGAGCTTCGAGATCAGCGTCCACAGGCGGTACCGCACGGGGTGCTTGGAGAAGTTGCGCAGGCGGCCGCCGAACACGTGACGGCACGCGTGGCACGAGAAGGTGTAGCCCCACAGCATCAGCACGTTGATCCAGATGATGATCGTGCCGAGGCCAACTCCGACACCGCCGTTCTTGCCGTGCAGCGCCAGGATCGCGTCGTAGAGGTTGATGAGCGCGAAGACCACCGCGCCGTAGAAGAAGTAGCGGTGGTAGTTCTGCAGGATGAGGGGGAACCGCGTCTCGCCCGAGTACTTCTTGTGCGGCTCCGGAACGGCGCAGGCCGCCGGCGACAGGAAGAAGGACCGGTAGTAGGCCTTCCGGTAGTAGTAGCACGTCGCCCGGAACCCGGCGAGGATCACGAACGTGATGAACGCGATGGGAACGAACGGCGGCGGCGCCGGCAAGGGCTGACCGAAGTGGCTGGAGCCCGGCACACAGGCGGCGCTGATGCAGGGCGAGTACACCGGTGTGAGGTAGTGCTCGTCAGGGGCCCAGTAGTACTTGTTCATGAAGATCCGGACCGTCGCGTAGACGACGAAGAAGGCCAGCACTACCGCCATGTTCAGAGGTGGCAGCCACCACCGGTCTCGGCGCAGGGTCTTCTTCTCGATCCGCGCGCGCCCGGGACTCAGCACTCCCGTTGCCATGTCAAGCCAATCCTCTCCCGCACCTGCGTGGTGCAAGTGACGGCCCGCTCCCGAGTGTGCTCCTCGGTCCGCTGGGCCCGACGTGTGGGTCCGGCACCGCCCGGATGTGGTGGCGCGATCAGCGCGATCACCGGGCGACCCGGCCGGTGTGTGCCAGAGTCATCCCCATCCGTCCAGCAGGGTTGACCCCCATCGAAGGTGGGCCTGGGTCGGCCCCACGTGGTCGGTGGGCCATCTGTCCGATGGGTCGAACGCGGCCACCGGGGCGGGGTCGGCCCCTGCGGTCGGTCGGGGCGCTCCCTCTAGGCCTGCACACCGTACTCGCTTGGTGACCTCCGTCCGGCATGGTGCCCCCTTAAGGGGATGAAATGGGGACTGTGCAGCGGGCGTCACACTGTGGTATCAGACACATCGCCGCTCGCGTGGGGCGATCGAGTCCTCGGGGCCGAGTGATCGGCACCCGATTGATCGACCATCGTTATGAGGTCGTTATTGGGCCGTGACCTAAAGTGGACGGCGAGCATGGGATCGGCGGCTTCTGCCGTCGTGCCACCTCGCGCATCCTCACGATCAACAGGCTCAGGTCACCCGGCTGACCCTCGGTTCTGGGGGCATGCCGGCTGACAAGCCTTCGGTCCGAAGGCTCGCCAGTCCGCGTCGCCGCCGCGAGAAGGGCTCTGGCGCGTCGTTCGGTTGCTCCCCATCTGTGAGAGAGGTGGACGATGGCCGGTCCTCGCATGCCCCGCCGAGCCGTCCTCGCCGGCGCGCTCGTCCAAGGTCTCGGTGCCGTGTCGGGTGTCGTCGCCCCGGTCGCCCACGCATCGAGCCGTGACGGCATCCGGTGGCCGGCAGGCCAGGAGCTTCCGACGTTCGCCCGCCCGCGGCGGCTTCACGCGCTGTTCATGGCCAGCGACACTCCGGCTGACCTCCAGATCCTGATCACTACGTTGCAGGGCTTGGTCAACCGAACGCGGCCGCAGATCTACGTCGTTCGTGGCGAGCCAAGCGAGGGCGCACGGACCTGGCTCCGCGACTCGACCGTGCCGTACAAGGAGTACACCGATCCGTGGAAGCTCCTGCGCGTGTTCGCGGGCCGCGCCTCGGGCGTCGTCGTCTACGACCCACAGGTGGTCGAGACCATCAATGTCGCCACCACGCTCGCTGGTCTGCGCGATGGCGTCGTAGCCAGTCCGGAGCTCGCGACGACGCTCGCCAAGCCGCCCTACCGCATGCGTGTCCTCGAGGACTTCCGCGGAAGGTTCTCCAGCAACCTCGAGGCGACCCGGTGGCAGCTCACCCACCTGTTCCCCATGACCAACCACCGCGTCGTCCTTGGGGTCAACCCCGGGACGCCCCGCCGCTGCCGCCGGACAACTGGAAGAGCTTCGTGGAGATCGTGCGCGAGGAGCGCCCGATCCGCGACGCGTCGAACCGACAGATCTACGAACTGGACTTGTCCGCGTTCGCGGGCAGCGGCAAGCTGTTCTTGCGGATGCAGGACTCCCAACCGTCGGACGGCTGGGGTGGTGCCGTGCACCACGTCGTCCTCACCGTCGACGGGGAGACGGTCGCCGACTTCCGAGCCGGCGAGGAGGCCGAGCGGAAGGCTCTCTTCGATCACGGCGGGGCGGGCTTCAAACCCCAGCGTCCGAATGAGGACTCCCATCGCTTCGCCGACGGCAGCTCCTACTTCATCTACGAGTTCGACGTCCCCACCAGCGCGCGCGAGATCGTCGCGTCGATCGACATGTTCAACCAGTTCCTGGTGTCCGCGTCGCAAACCCCGCCTGCCGTGTCGTCCGACGACCGTGTTCCGGCGTCACTGCCGTTGCGCGACTACGCCGTCGCGCTCAAGGCGATGCCGTTCTGGATGCAGTCCACCGAAAGTCCCGAGGAGGCGGACCTCATGCGGCAGATCTTCGCCGCGCACGAGAGAGGGACGCCGTACCTCGGCTGGTTCCCGGACGAGTTCGCGGGGGTGCGACTCGCCTCCAGTGAGGGCGTGTACGTGCTGGCGGCGGACTTCCTCGAGAACGCGACCGTCCACGGCGGCCTACGGGCGCGGATCGAGCCTCAGCGGCCGGCGAGCCCGCCGCCGTTGGCGAACAAGATCTACCTCACCTTCACGTTCGCCGAAGGCGACAACGTCCAGTACGACCAGCATCGCCTCCGACAGATCTGGGACGACCCCAACCGTGGTGTGGTGCCGCTCAACTGGTCGGTGAGTCCGCTGCTCGTCGACCTCGCGCCGCTCATCATCGGCCACTACCTGCGCACCGCCACGCCGAACGACCTGCTCGTCGCGGGGCCGTCGGGCGCGGGCTACTTCTATCCGTCCTCCTGGCCCCAGGACCACCTGCCGACGTTCCTGGCACAGAACAAGCCGTACCTCGACAAGCTCGGGATCCGCGTCGTCTACGCCCTCGACGACATCCCCGCTCTCGAGGAGGCGTCGGCGAGGGCCTACGTCGAGCAGCTCAAGATCGACGGCATCGTCTACAACATGTGGGCCCAGCGCAGCCAGACCACCATCCTGGCCGGCACGCTGCCTGTCTCGACCCAGATCGCGCACACCGACCGCACCGAGATCCTCGCTCGGATCCGGGCGAACGCCGAGGAGAGCTTCGACGGGACCGCGCCTGTCTTCATCGCGGTCGGCGTCCCTTCGTGGAACCTCGGGCCGACCGACGTGGTCTGGATCATGGAGCAGCTCGGTGAGGAATTCGTCGCGGTTCGCGGCGACCAGTACTTCGCCCCGGTGCGGGAGGCCCACGGCATCTCGGCGTAGACAACCGCGACGGACGGCGTGGGTGCGGGCACTCCGTGCGAGCCGAACCCGCACCCACGCCGTGCCCGGCGCTTCGAGCGCTACCGCTACGACAGCGGCTCGGGATGGGCCAGGGCCGAGCGCAGGAAGTCCAGCTCCAACAGGAGCAGGTTCTCGGCGACCACCTCCTGAGGCGTCATGTGCGTGACCCCGGTCAACGGCAAGACCTGGTGGGGACGCCCCGCCGCGAGCAGCGCCGAGGACAGCCGCAGAGTGTGGGCCGCCACCACGTTGTCGTCGGCCAGTCCGTGGATGAGCAACAACGGCCGGCGCAGCTGGCTGGCCCGACCGAGGAGGCTGTTGCGCTCGTAAACCTCCGGTTGCTCGGCCGGATGGCCGAGGTAGCGCTCGGTGTACGCGGTGTCATACAGCCGCCAGTCGGTCACCGGGGCACCGGCCACGGCGGCGTGGAAGACGTCCGGCCGCTCGAGCACCGCCAGCGCGGCGAGGTAGCCGCCGTAGGACCAGCCGCGAATGGCCACCCGTCCCGGATCCACGTCGTCCGGGTAGCGGTCGACGATCTCGTGGACCACCTCCACCTGGTCCTCGAGGGTGCTGACGAAGTCGTTCCGGACCTGCCGTTCCCAGGCCGGCCCGCGGTTCGGCGTCCCCCGTCCGTCCGCGACCACGACACAGAAGCCCTGGTCGGCCAGCCACTGGCTGGCGAGGAACGCGGCGCGGGCGGAACGGACCCGCAGCGCGTGCGGACCACCGTAGGGATCGAGCAGCAAGGGGAGGCGACGGGAGCCGGGGGTGTGGTCGCGGGGGAACAGCACCGCCGCGCGCAGCCGGCGCGGACCCAGCTGGAGCAGGGTGACCGCCGGGGTGAGCGGCGGGGTCTGCTGCCGGGACTCGATCTGGCCGACCTCGTCGCCCCCACGGAGCACCCGCGTGCGGACGCCGTCGTGCTGGAGCGACTGGGAGACGAGGAGGACGAGGTCGCCGGCGGCCCGTCCGCTGTGGACACCGGGGTCGTCGGTCAGGTGGGTGATCGTGCCGTCGGGAGCCACCCTGACCACGTGCTGCTCGGTGGGCTCGGTGGTGGCGGCGACCAGGACGCCGCGCTCGTCGACGTCGAGGATCGCGCCGACCTGGAGTCCCGGCGGCGTCACCGGCGTGCCGTCGAAGGCCAGCCGCCGGGTGTCGGTGTCGTCCACGGTCGTCACGAGCCGACCGTCCGGCAGCCAGGTCGGAACGCCGGGGATCAGCTCGACCCACGCGGCATCGGTGATCTCGCGGACGAGGGACGTGCTGCCGGTCTCCGGGTCGACGGTGAGGACGTGTGCGGTCCGCTGGTCCCGGGTCAGCACGTAGAGGAGCGGCGGTCCGTCCGACGTCCACGTCACCTCCGCGAGGTAGGGGAAGCGGTCACGGTCCCACTCCACCTCGCGGCGGTTTCCTTCGAGGTCGACCAGCCACAGCGACACCGCCGCGTTCGCCGTGCCCGCCGCCGGGTAGCGCACGGGGACAGGCGACCGCTCCGGATGCGCCGGATCGGCGAGGTGCCAGCGCTCCACGGGCGCCTCGTCGTACCGCTCGACCAGCAACCGCGACCCGTCCGGTGCCCACCAGAAGCCTCGGGTGCGGCTCAGCTCCTCCGCGGCGATGAACTCCGCCAGGCCCCACACGACAGTCTCGGCGTCGGGTTCGACCAGGGCGCGCTCCTGCGCCGACTCCTCACCCAAGGTGACGAGACGGAGGGCGCTTTGGGACGCATACGCGACGTGCCGACCCGTGGGGTCGGGTCGGGGATCCACCACCGGCCCGACCGCCGGAAGCTCCTGGACGCGCCCGTCGACCAGGTCGGCGAGCCAGAGGCGGGACGAGAACGCGAACGTCGCGATGCGAACCTGCGCGTCACAGGCGTACCCGACGATGCCACCGGCCCCCTCTCGCGCGCGCTCCCGACGAGCGCGCTCTTCGGGGGAGAGCACCTCCATGCCGGTGTCGAGGAGCGTGGTCGGGCTGGCCACGCGACGCTCGGTGGCGGACGCCACGTCGTAGACCCACAGCTCGGTGCGCCGGTCGGTCCCGGATGGTGCGCGCAGGAACGCGATCCGGCTCCCGTCGGGGGCGAGGGAGAAGTTCCGTGGTGCCCCCAACGTGAAGCGCAAGGTACGGGCCGACAGTCGTGGGAAGGTCGGCGGCGGGGCGTTCCCCGGCGCCTGCTCAGCTCGGGAGTCCTCGTAGGTCACGGTGGTCGATCCTCGCACGCCGCGACGGCGCGCGCGTCGTCGTGCGGGACGCGTTCGCCCTCCGCGCTCGTCCAGCTTCGGCACAGGGCGTCCCGAGAGGGCCGGGAGGCCCCGCCGGGCCCCCGAGGGCCTCGACGTCGGATGTCCGGCGTCGGCCGGCTCTGGACGCGGTCCGGCGGGCGCGCCGTCTGACCGCCATCGTGGGGTGGGGAATCCGTAGGGTGGTGGCATGCCTGCGGACCGGAGGATGCTGCTCGTTCACGCCCACCCCGACGACGAGTCCATCGGGAACGGCGCCACCATGGCCAAGTATGTCGCCGAAGGAGCGCAGGTGACGCTCGTGACCTGCACGCGCGGCGAGGAAGGTGAGATCCTCGTTCCGGAGCTCGCCCACCTGGCCTCCGACCGCGACGACGGGTTGGGGGAGTACCGCGAGAAGGAGCTCGCCGACGCCTTGGCCGAGCTCGGGGTGACCGACCAACGCTGGCTGGGCGGGGCCGGGCGCTATCGCGACTCCGGGATGATGGGCACGCCCGCGAACGAGCGCCCCGAGTGTTTCTGGCGCGCCGACCTGCGGGAGGCCGCCGACCACCTGGTGGCGGTCATCCGTGAGGTGCGCCCTCAGGTGCTCGTCACGTACGACGACTTCGGCGGCTACGGGCACCCCGACCACATCCAGGCCCATCGGGTGGCGACCTACGCCCAGGCGCTCGCCGGCGCGCCGTCCTACCGGCGGGACCTGGGCGAGCCCTGGGACGTTCCGAAGGTGTACTGGTCCGCTGTGCCCGAGTCCCTCTACCGCGAAGGGCTGCGTCGACTGCGCGACGCCGACGACACGGTGACCTTCGAGCGCCTGGATCCGGACGGAGAGCTGCCCCGAACCTTCGTGCCGGACGAGCTCATCACCACCTGGATCGACGCCACCGCCTACACCGAGCGCAAGGCGGCGGCGATGCGAGCGCACGCCACGCAGATCACCGTCCACAGCCCGTTCTTCGCGCTGTCCAACAACATCGGCAACCACATCTGGGGGACGGAGTGCTACCGCCTGGTGCGCGGCACCCCGGTCCGTGACCCTGAGACCGGCGTCGAGACGGACCTCTTCGCTGGTGTCGCCTGACCGCCCATGTCGCGCGTGGTGCGAGCGCTCGGCGTCCTGGCACTCGTCCTGCTGGGCGCGTGCGTCGGGGCGCTCGGGATCGTCGTGTCGCGCATGACGGCCGACGTGGCCGCCGTCCCGGTGCCGTACGGTTTCGTCCTGGCCGTGGCCGCGGTGGCCGCGCTCGTCGCGGAGGGGCGTCGCGCTCTCGGCGTCGCCGGGGCGCTGGGGGCCGCCCTCGGCTGGAGCGTGCCCGTGGTGCTCGCGATGGGACAGCGGCCTGAGGGGGACGTCGTGCTGGCCGGTGACGGCTACGGCGTCGGCTACGTGGTGCTGGGTCTCGTGGCCGTGGTCTGGAACGTTGCCCGTGGCCTCGCCTCGGCCGGCCCGAGCGACACCTAGCGGGGCGTGATCCGGGCGGCGGTAGGGTTCCGGAGCATGTCCACCGGTGCCGATGCAGCGTCACCGAGGGGGGCGTCACCGAGGGGGGCGTCACCGAGGAGGGCGTCACCGAGGGGGCCTGACGCCCAGGCGTCACCAACGTGGCAGCCCGTCGACGAGCAGAGCTACCGCACCGCTCTTCGACGCCTCGCCAGCGGTGTCACGGTGGTGACCACCCGTCACGGCGACGTCGACCACGCGATGACGGCGAGCGCCGTGACGTCCGTCTCCCTGCGTCCGCCGCTCGTCCTGGTCTGTGTGGAGAAGGTGGCGCGCTTCCACGGCGCGGTGCTGGCGACCGGCGTGTGGGGGGTGTCGATCCTGTCCGCGGATGCCGCTCGCGTAGCGTCACATCTGGCGCACCGGGGGCGTCCGATCCACGGCCAGCTCGACGGCGCTGACGTCCACCGCGGCAGAACGGGGGTGCCGTTGCTGGGGCGCTCGCTCGCCTGGCTCGAGTGCCGCACGTGGGCCGTCTACGACGGCGGTGACCACTCGATCGTGGTCGGCGAGGTCGTCGAGGCTCGGATTCGCGGCGAGGGCGGTGGACCGGCTGACGAGGGCCAGTCAGGGACGGGGACCTCGACCAGCGTGAGCCCGTTGGTCTACGTCAACGCCGCGTACCACACGGTGAGGCGGCTCGGTGATCTCGGCGATTGATCGCGCCGCCATCAATTCTGCATCACGAATAGGAAACAATCTGGCCCTTTGTCCTGAATGTAGACGTCGTGTGGGGCCTGACGAATGCTCTAGGCTCCTCGCCGAATGCTGCGAACGCCCTGGTCGGCGAATGTTCCGACCAACGCCTCTACGCTTGGTGAGTTCGCTCGGCCGGACCTACCCGCGCGGATTAGCGATACGCGGAGGAGCTTGTGTACCAATCGGGGGACCCGACCCAGCCCATACCTGCGGTGCGCGACCGGCGCACCGGACGGATCGTGGCGGCCGCGGCCGGCGCGGTCATGCTCGTCTTGCTCGGTGCCTACGTGCTGACGGCGTACTCGCTGGGTAACCGAGTGCCACGCGGCACCACGGTCGCGGGCGTCCCGGTGGGAGGTCTGTCCCCCGAGGCGGCGGAGGCGCGGCTGCGGCGTGACCTGCTGCCACGGGCCGACAAGCCGCTCACGTTGACCGCCGCCGGCGCGACCTTCTCGGTCCGACCGGAAGAAGCCGGTCTGAGCCTCGACGTGGCGGCCACGGTCGAGTCCGCGCAGGCGCCGCGCAGCTTCAATCCGGTCACCATGGTCCGGACGATCGTGGGCGGCGAGGAGGTCGACCCCGTCGTGGTGGTCGACGAGCGTCGCCTGCAGAAGACGCTGCAGTCGGTGGCCAGCAAGGTCGACAAGGACGCCGTCGAGGGCGCCATCACGTTCGAGAACGGGGAGCCACGGATCACCAAGCCCAAGCCCGGGCGGGAGCTTGATCGCGAGGCGGCCGCGGACCGGATCGAGGCGGAGTTCCTGCGCTCCGACCGTCCCATCGCGCTGCCTGTCCGACAGGTTCGCCCCGCCGTCAGCACCGAGGACCTGCGGCAGGCGCTGGGGGAGTTCGCCGAGCCGGCGATGTCGGCTCCGGTGACGGTGCGAGTCGACGACGAGTCGTTCGAAGCCACTCCGGAAGAGATCGGCTCCGCGCTCAGCATGCGGGTGGAGAACGGGGAGCTGGCACCGAAGCTCGACGCGAGGTCGCTGGCGAAGGCGCTCTCCGATCGGCTGGCCGAGGTCGAGGTGGAGCCGAGGGACGCCTCGATCGTCATGTCGGGAGGTCGGCCGACGGTCCGCCCGAGTCGGCCCGGACGCACCGTGCCGCCCGAAGGTCTCGCCAAGGCCGTGCTCGGAGCGCTGCAGAAGTCCGGGGACGAGCGGGTCGCCGTCGTCGAGACCGTGACCAAGCAGCCGAAGCTCACCACCGAGAAGCTCGAAGGCCTCGGCGTCAAGGAGGTGGTGGGTGAGTTCACCACCTACTACCCGCACGCCGAGTACCGCAACGTCAACATCGGCCGGGCGGCGGAGCTCATCAACGGCACCCTCGTCCTCCCCGGTGAGACCTTCAGCTTCAACAAGACGGTGGGCGAGCGCACGCGGGAGAACGGCTTCACCGACGGTCTGGTGATCAAGGGTGGGCGCCTCCGCGAGGAGCTTGGCGGCGGCGTGTCCCAGGTGGCCACCACGACCTACAACGCGGCCTTCTTCGCGGGCATGGACGACGTGGAGCACCGGCCGCACGGGTTCTACATCGACCGCTACCCCGTCGGTCGGGAGGCGACCGTCTACTGGGGCTCCCTCGATTTGAGGTGGCGCAACAACACGCCGTACGCGGTCTACGTGCAGGCCTGGCGGGAGCGGAGCAGCCCCGGCACGCGCGGGTCGGTCACGGTGCGGCTGTGGAGCACCAAGTACTGGGAGGTGCGCACCCGGACCTCGGACCGCTACAACGTCCGCCCGCCGAAGCGCTACTACGACCCGAAGCCCGGCTGCGTCGCGCAGTCCGGTGTGCCTGGCTTCGAGGTCGACGTCTACCGCTGGCTCTACCGAAACGGCAAGCGGGTGCGCTCCGAGGTGGACCACGTGGTCTACAAGCCGGAGGACACCATCATCTGCAGCGCCCCTCCGTCACCGGGGTCGTAACGTTCCCCGCGCGAGCGTGAGGCGCGCGGAAGTCAGTCCACCGACTCCCCGCCGGTCTGGCCGGGCGCCGACTCCTCGGGTGGGGCCGGTCGCCGGCGGCGGGGGGCGGGTGGAGGCGGCACCGGCTTGCCGGCGACCACGTCCTCCTCCGCGACCTGGACGAGGTGACCGTCACGCCGCCGGATGGTGAGCACGCCGGCGGTCCACGATTCCAGGACCCCTAGGACGTCGCCGTAGACGGGACGACCCTCCTCGACGCCGAGCCTGCGTCGGACGACGACACGGCGGCCGACGTCGGCCGGTGAGAGTGGCACGGAAAGGACCCTTCGTTGCGGTGTCGTACGCGGTGGCGGCGATACTAGGGGAGGTCAGCTCGACAGAGGAGGAACCGGTGACCTACGTCATCGCGCAGCCGTGCGTGGATCTGAAGGACCGGGCATGTGTGGACGAGTGCCCCGTGGACTGCATCTACGAGGGCGCCCGCATGCTCTACATCCACCCGGACGAATGTGTCGACTGCGGTGCGTGTGAGCCGGTCTGCCCCGTAGAGGCCATCTTCTACGAGGACGACGTTCCAGAGCAGTGGAAGGACTACTACACCGCCAACGTCGAGTTCTTCGACGACCTCGGCTCCCCTGGCGGCGCGTCGAAGACGGGTGTGATCAACAAGGACCACCCGCTGATCGCCGCGCTGCCGCCGCAGAACACCGAGGGCTGAGCGCGGGACGGTCCGACCCACGGGAGGTCGGCCTGTCCGCCGACGGCCGAGCCGCCCGAGGCCGACCGCGCGGCGGAGACCGAGGTCCATGACGAGGAGAGGAGGAGCGTGCGAGGCCGACTGCCCGATTTCCCCTGGGACCTGCTCCGTCCTGACAAGGAACGCGCGGCGGCTCATCCAGGTGGTTTGGTCGACCTGTCGGTCGGTACCCCCGTCGATCCCACGCCCGAGGTCGTGAAGCGGGCGCTGTGCGAGGCCTCGAACGCTCCTGGTTATCCGACGACCCACGGAACGTCGCAGCTGCGCCAGGCCGTCGTCGACTATCTGCGTCGACGCTTCGGGGTCACCGGTGTCGCGGAGGACGCTGTCCTCCCCACGATCGGCTCGAAGGAGTTCGTCGCCTGGCTCCCGACGACCCTCGGCTTGGGGCCGGGCGATGTGGTGGTCGTGCCGGAAACGGCCTACCCGACGTATGCGGTGGGAGGGCTGCTCGCTGGCTGCGAGGTCGTCCCCTCCGACTCCACGCTCGCGCTCGGGCCGCGTCGGGTCCGGCTGGTGTGGCTGAACTCACCCTCCAATCCCACGGGCCGGATCCTTCCCCCTGAGCACCTGGCGAAGGTCGTCGCGTGGGCTCGGGAGCGTCGCGCGCTCGTCGTCTCGGACGAGTGCTACCTGGAGTTCGGCTGGGACGCCACGCCGGTCTCGGTCCTCCACCCGGATGTCTGTGGCGGAGATCACGAGGGCATTCTGGCCGTGCACTCGTTGTCGAAGCGGTCCAACCTCGCGGGCTACCGGGCCGGTTTCGTCACAGGCGATCCGAAGGTCATCGAGACGCTGCTGGAGGTGCGCAAGCACGCCGGGATGATGGTGCCGAGTCCGGTCCAGCAGGCGATGATCGCCGCCCTGCGCGACGACACGCACGTGGACGAGCAGCGGGCTCGGTACGCGGAGCGTCGTGCCGTGCTGCGGCGCGCCTTCGAGGCGGCAGGCTTCCGGATCGACCACTCGGAGGGGTCGCTGTACTTGTGGGCGACCCGCGACGAGCCGTGTTGGGACTCCGTGCGGTGGTGCGCCGACCGGGGCGTTCTCGTCACGCCTGGCGACTTCTACGGCGAGGCGGGCGCCCGGCATGTCCGGGTGGCGTTCACCGCGACCGACGAGCGGGTGGCCGCGGCGGCCGAACGCCTGGAGGCGGGATGAGACCTGGCCGGGCCGGCGTGGGTGAGCCGGTCCGGCGCGAAGCGAGGTGATCGCGACCGAGGTGACGGGTGCCGAACGGGTGACCAGGAACGGGGGCGAATGGAAGCACAGGGTGGGCTCGACCGCCCGGACCCGACAGGTAGGAGAGGGAGGATGCTGAACCACGAGCCGGAGCCCTACCGGGCTGGCTCGCGACGTGAGGCGCCGGGGAAAGCCCGAACCTCGACGGTGTTCGCCCAGGGCCCGCGCGGGCCCTTCGACCCCCAGCAGCGGGTAGGACGGAGGACTGGAGCGTGACGGACGTACATTTCACGCTGAGGCACGCTAACGGGGAGCTCGAGCTCCCGGTTGTCACCGCGACCGAGGGCCCATCCGGGATCGACATCTCGTCGCTGCTCAAGGCCACTGGGTATGTCACGCTCGACCCCGGTTACGTCAATACCGGAGCCTGTACGTCGGCCATCACCTACATCGATGGTGAGGCCGGCATTTTGCGCTATCGGGGATATCCGATTGGCGAGCTGGCCGAGAAGAGCAACTTCCTCGAAGTCTCCTATCTGTTGATCTACGGCAGCCTGCCGACCCGTTCGCAGTACGAGGAGTTCGCGGACCGGATCCGTCGACACACCCTGCTGGACGAGAACCTCAAGCGTTTCTTCGACGGGTTCCCGCGTGACGCGCACCCGATGGCGGTGTTGTCGGCGGCGGTCAGCGCGCTGTCGACCTTCTACCAGGACAGCCTCGACCCGCTCGACCCGGAGGCTGTCGAGATCTCCATGGTCCGGCTGCTGGCCAAGCTCCCCACGATCGCCGCGTACGCCTACAAGAAGACGGTCGGACAGCCGTTCCTGTACCCCGACAACTCTCTCGGCTACGTCGAGAACTTCCTCCGCATGACGTTCGGGCTCCCCGCCGAGCCGTACGTCGTCGATCCGGTGGTCGCGCAAGCGCTCGACTTGTTGTTCATCCTCCACGCCGACCACGAGCAGAACTGCTCGACGTCCACCGTGCGTCTCGTCGGCTCCAGCCAGGCCAACTTGTTCGCGTCCATCTCGGCCGGTATCCACGCGCTGTCCGGGCCGCTGCACGGTGGCGCGAACGCCGCGGTCCTGGAGATGCTCGAGCGCATCAAGGCCGAGGGCGGCAATGTGACCGAGTTCGTCGAGCGGGTGAAACGGAAAGAGAAGGGTGTCCGGCTCATGGGCTTCGGACACCGCGTCTACAAGAACTACGACCCGCGGGCGGCCATCATCAAGCGCACCGCCGACGACCTGCTCGCTCGGCTCGGCAAGTCCGATGAGCTCCTCGACATCGCGAAGGAGCTGGAGGAGGTCGCCCTCAACGACGACTACTTCATCGAGCGGAAGCTCTATCCGAACGTCGACTTCTACACCGGCCTGATCTACCGCGCGATGGGCTTCCCCACGAAGATGTTCACGGTGCTCTTCGCGCTCGGCCGCCTCCCCGGCTGGATCGCCCAGTGGCGTGAGATGGTCAACGACCCGATGACCAAGATCGGCCGGCCGCGCCAGGTGTACGTCGGCGAGCCGGAGCGGTCGTACGTGCCGATCGACGAGCGTTGAGGCTCGACGCTTGGCCGAGTGGTCAGGGCCTGGCTGAGCGGTCAGGCGTACTCCGGCCCCTGGGGGATCAGGGAGTCGGCCGGTTCGACGAGTGCCGCCAGTCGGTGCAGCCGGTCCAGCCGCCGGCGTAGCACGCCGAGCCAGAACAGCCCCGTCGCCCCGACGAGGGCGTAGCCGACGAACTGTGCCGCGGTGAAGAGGTGGACCTGGGCATCGGTGGGCCGCGGCAGGTAGCCGAGTCCGAAGAGGCGGCCCTGCCACGGGGTGTCGGTCACGAGCAGGGTGAAGACCACCGCGATGTTGTGGGTGGCGTCCCACAGCGTGTGCAGGGCTGACACCCCGAGGAAGGTCAGGACGAGCTCAGGTCCCACCCGAGGCGATGTCCGGCCGCGCATGACGGGGAGGAGGACCGCGCCCATGATCGCGGTCCACAAGGCGTGGCTGGTGGGCTCGATGACCCCGCGGAGCAGCTCGGTCTCGACGACCTCGCGGAGGGAGAGGCCGGTGACGGTGAAGACCGCGTTGAGCCCGTAGCCGACGGACTGGCACGCGGCGAAGCCGAAGCCGACCGTGGCGCCGAGGACGAGGCCGTCCCAGAGCGTGCGCTGCACGAGGGCACGGGCGAGGTGGAGCAGGATCGCCGCCTTGGCGGCCTCCTCGAGGATCGCCACACCCGCGTACAGCAGGGGCGACGGGGTGAGGAAGTAGGCCTCGAGCGTCGCGGCGGACACCGTGCCGAGGATCCCGCCGAGCAGGAACCCTCGGATGAGGATCTCCGGCGTGAGCTCCCCCTGGTCCTCGCGTCGACAGGCCCAGGCCACGAACGTCACCGGGAACAGGAAGCCGCCGACGAGGATGATCACCGGCAGCAGGTTGGCGTTCCCTGTCGCGAGGGTCAGGGCGGTGGCCAGCCCCCACAGTGTGGTGCCGCCGAGCAGGATCCGTCCCCAGCCGTGGCTGCGGAGCCTTCGCACGTAATCCAGCGTGGTCGCGTCGCTTCGGTCGTCCGCGCCGGCGGCCTCCGCGGTGACGTCGCTCATGCTTCGCGTTCTCTCCCGGCTCCACCCGTCTCATGCACTGCTCCGCCCATCGATGCCTTCCTCGAGGCCTTCCCGAGGGTGCATGCCCTCGCCTACGGGGCGCGAGGCGTCGGCTCACGGGGCGTGGCGCCCCACATCGCTGACGCTGGGCTGATGTGCCAGGCACGGCCGGGCTGGGTACGTGAGCGTGAGCAGTGGGGGGAGCGACGTCATGTCCACGAGCGCGAGGTCTGCGAACGCCATATCGATCAGCGACCCGGCGTCGACGAGTCACCCAGGGGCGAGTGACACAACGTCGGTGGTCGCCCCAGGGGAGCGTGATGTCCCAGGGGCGCCCGATACCGGAGCGTCGAACAGTGAGACAGCGGCGACTGGTGAGGCGGCCGCCACCAATGGGACAGCGGCGACCGGTGAGGCGGCGGCGAGGGACACCGAGTCGACCCTTGACCCGGCCGCTGGCCCAGCGCTGGCCAGGGACCCAGTGCCAACTAGTGACCCAGTGCCAACTAGTGACCCAGTGCCAACTAGTGACCCAGTGCCAACTAGTGACTCAGCGCCAACTCGTGACCCAGCGCCGGCCGACGACGCGGTGTCCCCCGTGGGCACGGGCTCGACCGATGGAACAGGGTCGACAGATGGAACAGGGCCGTCCAACGACACCGTGTCGAGGGATGACGCCGCTCTCACCGATGACACCGCTCTCACCGATGGCGCAGCGTCCACCGATGACCTAAAGCCCACCGATGACATAGGGGCGACCAGCGACGCGGCGTCCCCGAAGACGTCGGGGTCGGCTGACCGTGCCGCGGACGGGCGGGGTGCCGACGACCAGGCCGTCGCCGTTGAGACACACCGTGGCGATCTCGTACCGAACGGCGCTGTGGTGCCCGACGCGGGGCTCACCACGACGCTCGACGACGAGCTCGACGACGAGCTCGTCGTCCTGGCCGTTCCGTGGGGTCTCCCGTTCTGCCTCGGCGTGCTGAGTCTCGGGTTCGGGGCGGCGGTCCTCACCTCGAGCCGGCGAGGCCTCCTGTTCTTCGCCCTCCTCGTCGGTGCGTGGTTGTTCACCACCGGGGCGACCCGCGTCACCGCCGCCATCGTGGCTCGGGAGACCAGCACCGTGGTGGAGCTGACGTACTCCGCACTGGTGGGTTCCCTCGCGCTGGTCGCCGGCGTGCTCAGCCTCCGAGGCCTGGTGACGGACGTCGTCCTGGTCATGGGGACCCTCGCCATCGCGTGGCTGCTGGCCGGCTTCGCCGACTTGATGCTGGCAGCAGCGGGCTTGCTGGGCAGTGGCTGGCTCGCGGTCTCGGGCGTCCTCGGGCTGGCGGTCGGTGTGGGTTCCTCCTCCTGCCCGACGACTTGATGAGTGTCGCCGTCCCGCTCGCGGGAACCACGGCCCTCTTCGCGGGCGTCGTCTGGGTCGTGGTGGCGCTCGGCGCACGGTCGTCCTCTCGCCGCGCTCAGCACTGGTACCGCTCGTCGATGGGTGTGTCGACCCCACCCCCGACACGTGTGCCCGACGGGTGGGCGTGAGGCTCAGCGCCTCTCGTCGAAGGCGATGAGGACCCGGTTCGATGGCGCGTTCTCGCCGTCGTGCCAGCCCTCGGACGAGTCCTCCAGCGACCACACGCGTCCGTCGTAGGAGACCTCCGTGACGCCGTACCGCTTGGCGTAGGCGACGGCCCACTGCGCGACTGCCCACCCGGTCGACGAGGAGGGCGGGTCGACCTCGACGACGGCCGTCGCCTCGTCGCCTCGTCCCAGACCTGCGGCACGGGTGTCGGCGTCGCGACGAACCCTGGCCGGACCCGCCCGGTCGCCGAACGCCTTGGTCAGCTCGGCACGCAACCCGTCCGGACGCGCGGCCCGCGGCTCGTCATCCCGCAACGCACAGAAGAACCCGCCGGGGGAGTACCCGGTCAGGGACGAGGCGAGCGCCCGCGCGCCCGGCTCATGCTGGGCGTAGGCGCTGCCGTCAGCGGAGATCTGGACCTTCTGAGCCGCGTCCGCGATCTCCATCTCCGTGTAGCCGTCGACCTTCGCGAGCGCCGTGTAGAAGGTCGTCGTCGAGTAGTAGGGATCGAGGATCTGCTCCGGGGAGCCCCAACCCTGGCTCGGTCGCTGCTGGAAGAGGCCCAGGGAGTCGAGGTGGCCGTAGTCGATGTTGCGCATCCCCGACTCCTGGAACGCCGTCGCGAGGGCGATGGTCGCGGCCCGAGGTGGCATCCCGAGACGGATCGACAGGGCGGAGATGAGCGCGGCGTTCTCCGCCTCCTCGACCGTCAGCCGCACCGTCGCGCCACCCGCCGACGCCGAGCAGTGCTCCTTGAGCGGCTGGCGGAGGATGAGCTCGCTCGCGACGACCGAGCCCACGACGACAAGACCACCGGCGATGAGCGCGATGAGCAGGTAGCCAAGGATCTTGCGGATCATCAGTTGTGGGCGTGCAGTGCCGTATTCAGCTGGATGGTCGTGCCCCCTCGTGGGATCGCCTCCAGCGCACCGGTCATGCTGTTCCGTCGGAAGAGCAGGCCGGGGGTGCCGGACAGTTCGACTGCCTTGACGATCTCACCGCCGCGCAGCCGAACCTTCGCGCCGGCGGTGACGTAGCACCCCGCCTCGACGATGCAGTCGTCGCCGAGCGAGATGCCGATGCCGGCGTTCGCGCCGATCAGGCACCGCTTGCCTACCGAGATCACCTGAGTGCCGCCGCCGGAGAGGGTGCCCATGATCGAGGCGCCGCCGCCGATGTCGGACCCCTCGTCGACGATGACGCCGGCGGAGATCCGACCCTCGACCATCGAGGCACCGAGCGTCCCGGCGTTGAAGTTGACGAACCCCTCGTGCATGACCGTCGTGCCTTCCGCCAGGTGAGCGCCGAGGCGCACACGGTCGGCGTCCGCGATCCTCACCCCGGTCGGGACGACGTAGTCGACCATCCGCGGGAACTTGTCGACGCCGTGGACGGTGACCTCGCGTCCCGCGGCGCGGAGCCGGAGGCGAGTCACCTCGAACCCCTCGGGGTCGCACGGGCCGAGGCTGGTCCACACCACGTTGGGCAGCACCTTGAAGATCCCGTCGAGGTTGGCCTCGCGCGGGCGGATGATCCGATGGGACAAAAGGTGCAACCGCAGGTAGGCGTCGGGCACGTCGGCGGGCGGCTCGTCGAGTGAGTCGACGACCGTCCGGACGACGGTCCGACGGACCCGTCGCAGCTCGTCGTCACCCTCGAGCGCCCGAAGCTCGGCCGGTGGATCGTCGTTGTCGGCCGTGGGTCGGCCCAGCTTCGGATCCGGATACCAGGTGTCGAGGATCTTGCCCTCGAACGTGGTCGTGGCGATTCCAAAGCCCCAGGCGCCAGGTGCGTCGCTCATGGATCTCAGCCTGCCAGACCAGGTCGACGGCCGTGGCGGGGGTCCACGAACATCGGTCCGTCCTCCAGCCGCTCGTCGTGGGCGTCCGGTGACCGCCGTGATCGGCCGTCACGGGTCGTCCGCCGGACCCTGATCGGTCGCCCTGATCGGACACCGCGGTCCACCACCGCGGTCGGGCGCGCGATCAGGCACCAAGATCGGACACGAGCGCCGCTCGCCGCCGGATCGGTGGAAGGATGCCGGCCACGCAGGGGGAGGAGGGCCGCTTCCCAATGCCGACGAGGACAACGCCGAGGGACGAGGGTGGCGGACCCCTGTACGACGCGACCTGAGGGGCCTTCCCAGCGAAGGGCCTCTGATGAAGGGCCTCTCGCGAAGGGCCTCCGACGAAAGGATGGTGCGCATGGCGTCCTTGTCGATCCTGTTCATCGGCGGCACCGGCATCATCAGCTCCGCCTGTGCCGCTCGCGCGCTCGAGGCGGGACACGACCTCACCGTCCTCACCCGCGGTCGGACCTCCCTACGGCCGCTCCCCGAGGGCGCCAGAGTCCTGCGAGCCGACGTTCGCGACGTCGACGCTGCGCGGTCGGCGCTCGGCGGCCGCGAGTACGACGTGGTCGTCGACTTCGTGGCGTATACGCCCGACCACGTACGAGCCGACATCGAGCTTTTCGCCGGCCGGGTCGGCCAGTACGTCTTCATCAGCTCGGCCTCGGCCTACCAGAAGCCTCCGGAGCGGCTGCCCATCGTGGAGTCCACTCCGCTGCGCAACCCGTACTGGGCATACTCCCGGGACAAGATCGCCTGCGAGGAGGTGCTCGTCGCGGCCTATCGCGACAGCGGCTTCCCGGCCACGATCGTGCGACCGTCGCACACCTACGACCGAACGTCCGTCCCGCTGACCGGCGGCTGGACCGCCGTGGACCGCATGCGGCGCGGCTTGCCCGTGGTCGTGCACGGTGACGGCACCTCGCTGTGGACGCTGACGCACCACACCGACTTCGCGAAGGCCTTCGTCGGCCTTCTCGGCCGTCCCCAGGCGATCGGTGACAGCTTCCACATCACCTCCGACGAGGTGCTGACCTGGAACCAGATCTACGCCGCGATGGCGTCCGCTGCCGGGGTGGAGCCGCGCCTGGTCCACGTCGCCTCGGAGACGATCGCCGCGGCCGAGCCTCGCCTCGCCGGCCCGCTCCTGGGCGACAAGGCGCACTCGGTGATCTTCGACAACACGAAGGTGAAGGCGCTCGTACCGGATTACGTGGCGACGGTGCCGTTCAGCCAAGGCGCGCGCGAGATCGTCGAGTGGTACGACGCCCACCCGGAGCACAAGGTGGTCGACGAGCGGACCGACGCCCTCTTCGACAAGCTCGTCGCCGCGGCGGGACGAGGCTCGCCCTGACCGCGCCGTCGAGGACTGGCAGACTGCCGCCATGGCCAGCCTCGACATCCACGCCGACGTCGCCACGTTGACCGCCGCGCTCATCGATGTGGAGTCGGTGAGCGGGAACGAGGCCGAGCTCGCCGACGCGGTGGAAGCCGCGCTGCGCACCCTCCCTCACCTGACGACCTGGCGCTTTGGCAACACGGTGGTGGCCCGGACCGAGCTGGCCCGATCGGAACGGGTCGTGCTCGCCGGGCACCTCGACACCGTGCCGCCTGCGGGCAACCTGCCGTCGCGTCGCGTGGGCGATCGTGTCTACGGCCTCGGTGCGTGCGACATGAAGGGTGGGGTGGCGGTGGCGCTCCGGCTGGCCGCGACGGTCACCGAACCCGTCCGGGACGTGACGTACGTCTTCTACGACTGCGAGGAGATCGAGGCGGAGCGGAACGGACTGGGCCGGCTCTCGCGGGAGCACCCCGACCTGCTCGCCGCTGACTTCGCCGTCTTGATGGAACCGTCCGCGGCCCATGTCGAGGGCGGCTGTCAGGGCACGTTGCGCGCCGACGTCATCGTGCGCGGCAAGCGGGCTCACAGCGCGCGGGCCTGGATGGGGGAGAACGCCGTCCACAAGGCGGCCGACGTGCTCAACCGGTTGACCAGCTACGAGCCGCGACAGGTACCGGTCGACGGGTTGGTCTATCGGGAGGGCCTCAACGCGGTCGGGATCAGCGGTGGGGTCGCGGGGAACGTGATCCCCGACGAGTGCCGAGTGACGATCAACTACCGCTTCGCACCGGACCGGTCGCCGGACGAGGCCTTCGAACACGTGCGGTCGCTCATGCACGGGTACGAGGTGGAACTGCGCGACAGCGCCCCCGCCGCGGCTCCGGGTCTGCACCGACCCGCGGCCGCCGCGTTCGTGGCGGCCGTCGGTGGGGAGCCGAGGCCGAAGTTCGGCTGGACGGACGTCGCGCGGTTCGCTGAGCTGGGTGTTCCGGCGGTCAACTACGGGCCCGGCGAGCCCCAGCTCGCTCACACCCCGGATGAGTACGTCGACGTCGACGAGCTGTACCAGTGTGAGGAGCGACTGCGCGGCTGGCTGGCTGGCTAGTCGACGACGCCACGCTCTGCGGGGGACACCCCTCCCCATGCCGTGTATCCGGACGGTGACGTGCCGTATCGGGTCGTGGGCTCGTGTCGCATGAGCTGCTGACGCCACGTACCCTTCCCACCGATGTCCGAGGTAGACGAAGCTCTCCCCAAGCCGACGTCCACCGGCCCCAAGCACCGCGCGGAGGTTCGGCAAGGCCCTGTCGTGCGTCGTGGCCGTCAGGTCCAGCCGACCACGACCGACCAGCGCCTGCTCGACTCCCGTGGCCCAGCCGACTGGGTGCACACCGACCCCTGGCGGGTGCTCCGCATCCAGGCGGAGTTCATCGAGGGGTTCGGCGCGCTCGCCGAGCTCGGCCCGGCGATCAGCGTCTTCGGCAGTGCGCGCACGCCGGCGGGCGCCCCCGAGTACGCCCTGGCCGAGCGGGTTGGCCGGGCGCTCGCCGAGGCGGGATTCGCCGTGATCACCGGCGGTGGCCCGGGGATCATGGAAGCCGCCAACAAGGGGGCGAGCGAGGCCGGCGGGGTCTCGGTCGGCCTGGGCATCGAGCTGCCGTTCGAGCAGGGCTTGAACGAGTGGGTCGACCTGGGGCTGAACTTCCGGTACTTCTTCGTCCGGAAGACGATGTTCGTCAAGTACAGCCAGGGCTTCGTCGTCTTCCCCGGTGGTTTCGGCACGTTCGACGAGCTCTTCGAGGCGCTCACCCTGGTCCAGACCAAGAAGGTCACCTCGTTCCCGATCGTGCTCATGGGCAGTGACTACTGGTCCGGCCTCGTGGACTGGCTGCAGGACACGGTGGCCAAGACGGGTCGCATCAGCCCCGAGGACGTGGACCTCCTTCACGTCACCGACGACGTGAGCGAGGTCGTGCGCATCATGTGCGCCGCGCAGCGTCGCCTGGACGTCCGCTGAGCCTTGCTGGCACCGTCGGACGGAGAGCGGTGCACCCCGGTGGGTTCAGCCGGCCTCCATGCGACCAGCCACCATCCGGCCGCCATGCCGCGCCAGGATGTTGTCGACGAGGCGGATCAGCATCTCGGCGTCCCCGGTCCGCGCGAGGTCGTCGTGAGCAGCGGCGAGGTCCCTGGCGAGCTCGGGGTCGTATGCCCGGAGCTCGCGAGGAAGCCACTTGCCCCGGCCCGTCCACCGTCCCGCGGCGTTGAGCACCAGGTCACCGGTCGTCTGCACGAGCATGGCGGCCAGCAGCAGCGCCTCGGACCGGTCGACCGTGCTCTGCAGATCGAGCATGAGATCGGTCGCCTCGAAGCGCAGGCGGTCCAGCTCGGCGTCGGAGAGCTTCGCCGGACCCGCCTCGTACACCTTGCGGGCGAGCGCTTTGGCCTGCTCGGCGGCCGCCGCGTCACCCGCCACCACGTGCCCGTCGATGAGGAGCGAGCAGAGGACCGGGCGACGGCCTTGGGTGTCCTTGCCGAGCCAGCGGGTCAGGCCGTCCGGGTCGTAGACGAAGAGGTCCACCGGCGCACCGTCCCAGGTGGTGGTCTCCCGCCGGCTGCCGGCCCTCTCGGGGAGGAGGACGACGACGTCAATGTCGGACGTCTCGGTCGCGGCCGCACGCACGATCGAGCCAGAGAGCAGGGCCGCGCACAGGGTCGGGAACGCCGTGCGGACGTGTCGGACGACGATCTCCCTGGCCCAGTCGACGCTGGGCTGGGCGGCGCTCGCCTGATGGCCGCCGGCCTGGTGGGCTCGATCACGCTGGTCGGCGCCGTACCCGGTGGGCACGGTCTGGTCGCGGAAGCTCCGGCTGTCGAAGGGCATGCCAGAGCTTGCCACGACGCGGCCGGGATGTAGTCCTGTTTTCTCGATGCGTGACTGCTTCGGTCACGAGACCCGACACGGTGGTCAGGCGAGGCCACGGCGAGCCACGCTGGGCGGGCGCACTCCTCGGATGGACGCCACCATGTCGAGCACCTGACGGGTCTCCCGGACGTCGTGCGCGCGGAACACCCGGGCGCCCGCCCAGGCGCAGATCGCGGTCGCCGCGAGCGTCCCGGGGAGGCGCTCCTCGACCGGGAGGTCGAGAGTCTCGCCGATGAAGTCCTTGCGCGACATCGCGACCAGAACCGGCCATCCCGTCGCGACCAGCTCGGGGAGCCGCCGCGTGATCTCCAGGGAGTGCCAAGTGTTCTTCCCGAAGTCGTGGGTCGGGTCCACCACGATGGCGTCGTCGCGAACACCGGCCGCTACCGCCCGCTCGGCTAGTCCGACCACCCGCTCGATCACGTCGCTCATCACGTCGGGATAGCTGACCCGGTGCGGGTCGGTCCGAGGCGCGAGGCCGCCGGTGTGGGAGCAGACCAGCCCGACGCCGTACTCGGCGGCCACCTCCACCAGCTCGGGGTCGGCGCCCGACCAGGTGTCGTTGATCAGGTCAGCGCCGGCCGCGCACAGCTCGCGCGCCACCGGGGCACGCCAGGTGTCGACACTGATGACCAGGTCGGGGTAGCGAGCGCGGACGGTCGCGACGAACGACGCCGTGCGTCGCAGCTCCTCAGTGACCGAGACGTCTTCGCCATGGCCGGCTTTCACACCGCCGATGTCGATGATCTCCGCGCCTTCCTCGACGAGACGGTCGACGCGGTCGAGGGCAGCGGACTCGCCGTAGGTGGCGCCGCGGTCGTAGAAGGAGTCCGGTGTCCGGTTGACGATCCCCATGACGACGTACTCGTCGGGGCCGAACTCGCGCCTCCCCAGCCGTAGTGGACCACCGGGCCCTGTCGCCCGACGCGATCGCCGCTGTTCATCTCCCGCCGCCATGAGGGTCAGCCTGCCGTGTCGTGTCGATGGATGCGGCATCGAGTCCCGCGGGGCCGGTCGGGGACGCCCGTCGTGCGGTGCGCACCGCGGTGGGCGCCGCCAGCGGATGTCCAAGCGCTCGAGACGCTCGCCTGGCCGACGCGTGCGCATCGTCGACCCGGCATGGCACGATCGGGGGCATGACCTGGCTGTGGGTCGTGCTCGTGGTCGTCATCATCGGCCTCACCGCCGCCGTCGCTGCGGGACGCGGCGGCGCGATGGCGCGCGCCTACCCGGACCGACGTGAGGTACGACTCCCCGCGGGCCGGCCCATGACCGCCGCCGACCTGTCGAAGGTGCGGTTCTCGGTCGTGCTCCGCGGCTACCGCATGGACGAGGTCGATGAGGTGATCGAGCACCTGGCCCGCGAGCTCGCCGCGCGGGACGCCCGGATCGCCGCGCTGGAGCGCTCCCTCGCATCCGAGGAGGGGAACACGCGGCGAGGCTGGGACGTCTCCGGCTCGCAGCGACCCGGCCGCGCCGAGCCTGTCGACCGTCCCCGCCCTCACCAGGCCCATCCCTACCAGCCAGCCGACGGCGCGCCGCGGCCCGTCGAGCCCACCAGCCAGTCGCCGGCGACCTGGCGGACGGGGACCGGCGGCCGGACCGATACTGGCGACAGGGCAGGCTGGACCTCAGGGTCGGACCGATCGTGACGGCCTCCGATCCCGTCGGCGTCCGACGCTGCCCATGGGCCAGCATCGCGCCCGACTACGTCGCCTACCACGACGAGGAGTGGGGCCGACCGGTCCACGACGACCGTGGACTGTTCGAGCGGCTCACGTTGGAGGCGTTCCAGTCAGGTCTGTCGTGGTTGACGATCCTGCGCAAGCGTCCGGCCTTTCGGCGAGCGTTCGCCGACTTCGACATCGCCACCGTCGCCAGCTTCGACGCTGACGACGAGGCTCGGCTCCTCGCCGACCCCGGAATCGTGCGCAACCGTGCCAAGGTGCGCGCGGCCATCCACAACGCCAGGGCGGCGGCAGAGCTCGACGACGGGCTCGCCACGTTCCTCTGGTCGTTCGCGCCCGACCGGGCGCGTCCGGTACCGCGCACGCCCGCCGACATCCCGTCCCACACGCCGGAGTCCGAAGCCATGGCCAAGGCGCTCAAGCGGCGGGGGTTCAGGTTCGTCGGGCCCACGACCTGCTACGCCCTCATGCAGGCGACCGGGATGGTCAACGATCACCTGGCCGACTGCGTGGTGCGAGAGGTGTGCGGCAGCGCTCCGGAGGGAGCGCCGGCCGGCCCGTCCAGGCGGGCGAGGAGATGACCTCGACGGAGGGAGTAGGCGCATGGCACGTCGCCGGGTGGCCTCTGGTTCACCGTATGAGAAGGAGATCGGGTTCAGTCGCGTCGTCGCCGTCGACGACCGCGTGCTGGTCGCGGGGACCGCGCCGATCTGGGAGGACGGGAACGTCGACCCGGATCCGGCGGTCCAGACTCGGCGCTGCCTCGAGATCATCCTGACCGCTCTGGCACAGGTGGGCGCCGGCCCCGAGCACGTCGTGCGCACCCGGATCTACCTCACCGACCCGGCTGACGCGCAGGCGGTCGGCCGGGTCCACGGCAAGGTCTTCGGTGACATCCGTCCGGTCTGCACGATGGTGGTCGTGGCCGGCCTGCTCGACCCTCGGTGGAAGGTCGAGATCGAAGCCGAGGCCGTGCTGGAGACCCGACGCGGCCGGCTCGCCAAGGTCCTGGGCGGCTGAGCCCGGTCTTCCACAGGCCGCCGGAAGTCGACGGGGCATCCGCAAGGATCGGAAGAAGCGCAGGTCAGAGCGGCTCCGGATGGGTATGCGGAGGGTGTGCGCGGGCGCGAGGCGGATCTTGGCTACCGGCCGGGTGACGCCATGCGGGATAATGGCGACTCAAATCGACACGCGTCGGCGGCGTGTCACCGTTTCTCGGTGTGAGTCGTCGCGCACGGATGGCAGGAAGGAGTGCGCGCATGGCGGCCATGAAGCCGCGGACGGGCGACGGACCGCTCGAGGTCACCAAGGAGGGGAGAGGCATCGTGATGCGGGTTCCCCTCGAGGGCGGCGGGCGGCTCGTCGTCGAGCTCACGGCAGACGAGGCCAACGAGCTCGGTGACGCGCTCAAGTCGGTCGTGGGCTAGCGACACCAGATCTGTGCGCTCGAGGGACCCCGGCCGTGACCTTCGAGCCGGCCGGGGTCCTCGTGTGCCGGTCCGTCGTCCTGGCGTGACCAGAATCGCCTGATTCGGCCTTGAGAGGTCGTCGCCATGGCGGCCGGCCCGGCGGCGCGTGGAGAGCTCACGTGGTAACCGGGCCTCGTCCGTGCTGCCGTCGCGGCGGTGTGAGGGTGGAGTAGATGTCGACGGTGCGCCGGGCGATCGCCTCCCATCCGTAGTGGCGGACCACGCGCTCCCGGCCGGCCCGCCCCAGTGCTCTCGCCCGCGCCGGGTTCCGGATCAGGGCGTTGAGGGCGGCCGCGAGATCGCGGCGGAAGCGGGTCGGGTCGTCCTCGGTGTACGGCACCAGCAGGCCGGTCTCTCCGTCCACCACCACCTCGGGGATGCCACCGACGGCGCTCGCCACCACGGCGGTCTCGCACGCCATGGCCTCGAGGTTGACGATGCCCTGCGGCTCGTAGATCGACGGGCAGCACAACACCGTGGCGTTCGAGAGCACCTGGATGACCTCGTGGCGCGGCAGCATCTCCTGGACCCACACCACGCCGGCCCGGGCGGCCTGGAGTCGCGCGACCGCGCGCTCGGTTTCGCGGGCCAGCTCGGGTGTGTCGGCGGCGCCGGCGAGGAGGACGAGCTGGGCGGAGGCGTCGAGCTGGTGCGCCGCGGCGAGCAGGTGGTCGAGGCCCTTCTGCGGGGTGATGCGTCCGATGAACACGACGGACGGCCGGTTCGGGTCGATGCCGAGCCGCTTCACGACGTCCGTGCCGGGGTCGGGCGCGTACGTCCTGGTGTCGATGCCGTTCGGGACCACATGCAGGCGAGCCGGATCCAGCCCGGGGTACCAGCGCACGATGTCGTTTCGCATCGCCTCGCTGACCGCGATCACCGCCGCCGCGCCGCGATAGGCGGTCTCCTCAGCCCACGACGACAGCCGGTAGCCGCCGCCGAGCTGCTCCTGCTTCCAGGGCCGCGCGGGCTCGAGCGAGTGGGCGGTGACGACGTGGGGGACGCCGTGGAGGAGGCTCGCCAGGTGACCCGCGAGGTTGGCGTACCAGGTGTGGGAGTGGACGATGTCCGCGCCTGCGACCGCCGCCGTCATCTCGAGGTTGGCCGCGAAGATCCGCAGCGCGGGATTGGCGCCGGCCAGCCGCGGGTCGTCCTCGGAGTGAGCGATCGCCCCGGGCCGCGGCTCGCCGAGGCAGTGCACCTCGAGGTCGACACGTGAGGCGAGCTCGCGACTCAAGTGGTCGACGTGCACGCCAGCCCCGCCGTAGACGTGTGGCGGATACTCCCGGGTGAGCAGGGCGACTCGCATGGCCCAGACCTTAGGGCAGGGCGGCCCGACCTGACGGTGCCGTGTGCGACCATCGGCCGATGACGCCCGAACCCCCTGACGACCCTCTCGGCCGGCTGCGGGCCCTGTGCCTCGCGCTCCCCGAGGTCAGTGAGCGACTCAGTCACGGCGAACCGACCTGGTTCGTCGGTCGCCGAGTCTTCGTCCAGTACGCCGACCATCACCACGACGACCGAGTGGCCTTCTGGTGTGCGGCGCCGGAAGGAGTCCAGGAGATGCTCGTGGCGGCCGAGCCGACTCGCTTCTTCCGTCCGCCGTACGTCGGCCACCGTGGCTGGCTCGGTGTCTACCTCGACGTGCCGGTCGACTGGAACCGCGTCGCCGAGATCGTCGAGGACGCCTACCGGGTGGTCGCGCCCAAGCGGCTCCTGGCCCAGCTCGACGGTTGAGCGAGCGGTCGGGACGGCCGTCGGAGTGCCCGAGACGTGCGTCGTCGGCGCACAGTGGCGGCGTCAACCGGTGGGCACCCAGAAGTGCAGATTGCCGCCGCGCTCGCCCTCCAGCACGCCACCGTTGGCGACGATGACCTTCCGGGACGCCTCGTTGTCGACGTCGCACATGACCAACGCCCGGTCGATTCCCAGCTGACGGGCGATGGGGAGGGCCTCCCGCAGCATGGCGGTGGCGTAGCCGCGTCGCCGAGCCGACGGCCGCACGTCGTAGCCGATGTGACCGCCTCGCTCACGCAGCGCCGGGGTGAGTCGGTGTCGGATCGCGAGCCGTCCGAGGTAGGTCGTGCCCTCGACGTACCACAGGGTCGTGGCGGGCACGAAGCCGCGCGGACGTGGCGTCTCCTCGAGACGGTCGGCCAACAGGGACGCGACGTAGGCGGCGAAACCCTCGGGTGTCTGCCATGTGGTGGCGTAGGTCCGAAGGTCGTGGCCGATCATGGTGTAGTCCCCTGGACCACCTCGCCCCTCGGCGCGGAACTCCTCCATGGCGGCGAGAAAGGACGCGTGGACGCTCGTCGTGGGGTCAACCAGCGCGGGCACGACGTTCATTGTGACGGCCGTGCCCGCGTCGTAGGGTGGCCGGCGTGGGCAAGGATCGGCGTGTCCTCGGCATCGTCCTCGCTGGCGGGGAAGGCAAGCGCCTCATGCCTCTCACCGCGGACCGCGCCAAACCCGCCGTACCGTTCGGCGGCATCTACCGGCTCGTCGACTTCGTGCTGTCCAACCTCGTCAACGCGCGCATCCTGCGGATCTGCGTCCTCACCCAGTACAAGTCGCACTCCCTCGACCGGCACATCTCGCTGACGTGGCGGATGTCGACGCTGCTCGGGAACTACGTCACCCCGGTTCCGGCACAGCAGCGGCTGGGGCCCCGCTGGTTCCAGGGCAGCGCGGACGCCATCTACCAGTCCCTCAACCTCATCGATGACGAGAAGCCCGACTTGGTGGCGGTGTTCGGAGCCGACCACGTCTACCGGATGGACGTGGCGCAGATGGTCGACGCTCACGTGGCCTCGCACGCCGGCGTCACCGTGGCGGGCATTCGGATGCCTCGCCGCGAGGCGTCGGCGTTCGGCGTCATCCAGACGGCATCGGATGGCCGCACGATCCAGGCCTTCCTGGAGAAGCCCGCGGACCCGCCTGGGCTTCCCGACAGCCCGGACGAGAGCTTCGTGTCGATGGGCAACTACGTCTTCACCACCGAGGCGTTGGTCGACGCGCTCCGCAGGGATGCTGAGGACGAAGGTTCCTCCCACGACATGGGCGGCAGCATCATCCCGCTCCTGGTGGCGAGTGGAGACGCCCAGGTCTACGACTTCGCGGCGAACGAGGTGCCGGGCGCGACCGCGCGTGACCGGGACTACTGGCGTGACGTCGGGACGCTCGACTCCTACTACGAGGCCCACATGGACCTGGTCTCGGCGGACCCCGCGTTCAACCTGCACAACCGGGAGTGGCCGGTCTACACCAACCTGCCGGCCTACCCGGGCGCGAAACTCGTCGACGGTGGCCAGGCGAGCGAGTCGATCCTCTCGCCAGGCTCGGTTGTCGCGGGTGGCGTCGTGCGCGAGTCGGTGTTGTCGCCAGGGGTGGTCGTCAAACGCGGGGCCGTGGTGGAGCGCAGTGTCATCCTCGACGGCACCGTCATCGAGGAGGGCGCGGTGGTCCGCAACGCGATCCTGGACAAGAACATCGTGGTGCCACCTGGCGCACGAATCGGCGTGGACCACGCCGAGGACCGGGCCCGCGGCTTCACCATCAGCGCCGGCGGTGTCACCGTGCTCGGGAAGGGACAGCCAGTCCCACGCTGACCAGGACGCGGTCGGGCGGTCGGCGACGTCAGGCCTTCTTCGCGGCGCAGAGCAGGCCGTCACCCACCGGCAGGAGGACCGGCACGACCCGGTCGTCGTCGAGGACTCGCTTGCCCAGCTCTCGGATCGTGACGGTCTCCGGGTCGCGCTGCGCCGGGTCGGCCACCCGGTCGTGCCACAGCGTGTTGTCGATCGCGACCACACCGCCGGGACGAAGGAGGCGGAGCGCCTCCTCGTAGTACTCGGGGTACTCACGCTTGTCCCCGTCGCAGAAGACCAGGTCGTAGGCGCCGTCGGTCAACCGCGGCAGGACGTCGAGGGCGCGGCCGGTGATGAGGCGGGTGCGCTGGTGAGGGAAGCCGGCCTCGGCGAAGGACTCGCGCGCCAGACGCTGGTGCTCCGCCTCGATATCGACGCTGGTGAGCGTGCCGTTGGGCGCCATGCCGCGCAGCAGCCAGATGCCCGAGACACCGCAGCCGGTGCCGATCTCCACGACCGCTCGGGCGTTGAGGACGGCGGCGAGGAACCGCAGCGCGGCTCCGCCGCCCTGACCGATGGGGGTGGCGCCGACCTCGGCCGCGCGTAGACGCGCCCGAGCGAGAACGTCGTCCTCGGCGACGTAGCTCTCGGCGTATGCCCAGGTGGCGGGCTTCATCTCAGTGGAGATGGCTACCTCCTTCGTCGAGCCCCTGGCCGAGTGCCGCGGGCGGGTCTTTCCGGTCATGCCGGACACGTCGCGTCAAGGGGGAAGCGTAGTGCCCTTCGCCACGTCATCCCTAGCGCCGGTCCCGGGCGTACGGTGCGTGCCGTGCCCTCGTGGGGGACTCGTGGGACATGGGCTCCTGCGGCCCTCCGGGAGAACCCTGAGACGCCGGTACCTGAAAAGGTGATAAATCCGGGGTCGAACCGGAGCCATCCAGGCCGTTCGCCGTGGACACTGGGGACAGGTGTCACACAGGTGGCGGTGCCGCCGTTTCCACTCGGTGCGGCGGTTGCGGAGCTGTGGGGCACGAGGGTGACAATGGCCTTCGGGCCACGGCCGCGTGACGGATGACGGGAGGTGGTCCAGTGTCTGAGGACCTCGCCGGTACGGCGCCTGAGGTGTGGACCCCTCCGTCGTGGGACGAGATCGTCCGCACGCACGCGTCCCGGGTCTACCGCCTGGCCTATCGCCTGACGGGTAACCGGTACGACGCGGAGGACCTCACGCAGGAGGTCTTCGTGCGGGTGTTCCGGTCGCTGTCCACCTACACGCCGGGGACGTTCCAGGGCTGGCTGCACCGCATCACCACGAACCTGTTCCTCGACTTGGCCCGGCGTCGGCAGCGGATCCGGTTCGACGCGCTGCCGGAGGACGCGCCAGAGCGGCTGCCCGGCGCGGAGCCGAGTCCGGCCGAGGCGTTCGACGACCGGCACCTCGACGCGGATATCCAGGCGGCGCTCGACGCCCTGCCGCCGGAGTTTCGGGCCGCGGTCGTCCTGTGTGATATCGAAGGACTCTCCTACGAGGAGATCGCCGCTACCTTGGGCGTCAAGCTCGGCACTGTGCGCAGTCGGATCCACCGCGGGCGCGCGCAGTTGCGCGAGGCGTTGGCGCATCGCATGCCCAGTCGGGCGGAGATGGCCACCGTCGCGTCCGGCGAGGAGGCGGCCGGCACGGCCGACGCCGAGCGTGCGGACCACCCGCCGGTGGGCGACACGGACCATGACGAAGACGTCGGCCGGACGCCGCATCCGGCGGGTCAGCGGGCACGACGTGGCGGAGGAGAGTGGTGAAGCACCCCCACGACTTGCTGTCCGCTCTGGTCGATGGTGAGCTCGACCACGCCACGCGAGACCGGGTGCTCGTCCACCTGGCCCACTGTGCGGAGTGCCGCGCGGACGCCGAGGCCGAACGCCAGGTCAAGTCGCTGCTGTCCGGCCTGGCCGACCCGACGCCGCCACCCGGGCTCGGGGTCTCGCTGCTCGCGATCGCCGACACGGCGCGGACGTGGTCCGACGGCACCCACGGTGTCCCGCCTGGCGCGTTCGGATTCGGACGCCCGCCCGGTCAGCCCGGCTCCCGTCGGCCGAGCCCGGGTGCGGCGGGGAGAATGCCGGCGCGCCGACCCTCTCGGCGCCGTCGGGCGACCATCGGTTTCCTCGGCGCCGCGGCGCTCGCGAGCATGGCGGTGGCGAGCGCCTTCGCGGCTGGGAGCCAGCCGGCCGACAAGCCCGAGATCACGGTCGAGCCGCCGGGACGGCGGTACATCGTCGAGCACCCTGGGACCACGGCACGGCTTCCTTTCGCCGACCCCGGTGTGGTCAGCACGGTCTTCGAACGAGGCATTCTCGACATCGACACCCGCCGCTGACGCGCCACGCGAGGCATCGCGGTTTCTCGTCGGCCCGCAGGGGCCTGTCGTGACATGTCCGTCGGCGAACCGATCCGCGGTGACTCGTGATGTATGCCGGCGAGGGATCGGATGTGCCGTGGCTGCAACGGTGGTTGATCCGTCCCAGGCTCCGAATACCGTGGTTGTGGGGTTATCTCACCAAGATCCCCTGTCGCGGCCGACCGGCTTCGACCAACAGCTGGACCGAGGGCTGGGACGGGTGGTGTCCTGGTTGAATCCCTCCGACTGACGACCGAGGGGAGCCCGGCGACTTCTCGCGGCTCGCCATGGAGCGGGGGTTCGCGGGGGTCGGCGCCGCTTCTCTGGAATGGACGGATCAGAAAGGGCGGGCCGGATGAGTGAGCGACGGGATGGGCCATCTGTCCGCCGAGTGGACCAGAGCGGGGACCGGCCGGCGATGTCCCAGTCTTCGGTCGGCTGGGGGGACCGCGCGCGAGGACACCAGAGGGTCGAGTCCACCTCCCACTCCGGCGAGCCTCACCGTTGGCCCGGGCCTGGGCCGAACTACCCTGCGGGCCGGCCGGACTTCGAGCCGCCACCGCCGTGGGCTCGTCCGACGCCCACGAACGGGACTCCTCCAGCCGGCGTGACCGGTCTCTCGCCGCTCGGACCGAAGACAGCGCCCGCTCAGCCGCCCACCGCACGTGGCCCGTGGCAGCCGCGCCGTGGCGTCCTGGTCGCGCTCGCCGTCGCGATCGCTCTCGTGGCCGCCGCGGCCGGCGCGAGCGCGGGGGTCCTGGCGACCCTGCGCTTCGGGCCCGCCTTGATCGCGACCGAGCCGCCGGAGCCGGACGACGACCTAGGGTCGGCGGGATCTGCGTTGCCCAAGCCGTCGAGTGTCGCCGAGGTCGCGGACGCCGTACTGCCGAGCGTGGTGCAGATCAAGGTCAGTTCGAGCGAGGGGAACTCGAGCGGCTCCGGCTTCGTGATCCGTGCCGATGGCTACATCCTCACCAACAACCACGTCATCGCCCCGGCGGTGAAGCGGAACGGCACGATCACGATCGTCTTCCACGACGGTGAGGAGGCGAAGGCCTCCGTCGTGGGGCGCAGCCCCTCGTACGACCTCGCTGTGGTTCGGGTCAAGGGAGTCGGTCCACTCAAGCCGGTGGCGCTGGGTGATTCTGATCGGGTACGCGTCGGCGAGCCGGTGGTCGCGATCGGCTCACCGTTGGGCCTGACGGGCACCGTGACGAGCGGAATCGTGAGCGCCCGGAACCGCCCCGTGACCGCCGGCGGTGGCGACAGCGAGATGTCGTTCATCAACGCGATCCAGACCGACGCCGCGGTCAATCCCGGCAACTCGGGCGGGCCGCTGGTCAACCTGCGCGCGCAGGTCGTGGGTGTGAACTCCGCGATCGCCACCGTGGGGGACCGCGCGCCGTTCCGCACCGACCAGCAGGAGGGCAACATCGGCGTCGGCTTTTCCATCCCGGTCAACCAGGCGCGACGGACCGCGGACCAGATCATCCGCACCGGGCGCGCCGTCTATCCGGTCGTGGGCGCGGTGGTCGACGTCCGTCACCAGGGGCCCGGTGCGCGGCTGGGCGAGATCCAGCCGGGCAGCGGGGCCGACAAGGCGGGCTTGCAGCGCGGAGACATCGTGACGGCGATCAACGGACACAAGGTCACCGGGGCGGAGGACCTGATCGTTCGAATTCGGAGCTTCGTGCCAGGTCAGCGGGTGGAGCTGGTCTACACCCGAGGCGGAAAGACGGGTAAGGCGATCGTCACCCTCGGTGAGGAGACCGGGTGAGCGTGGCGCGCGACGGCGCGTGCTCGACCCGGAGAACTGTCCGGCGCTGGCCGACGAGGGACCTTGGCCCTCCTCTGCGACGCCGTTTGGCCGCGGGAAGGCTACGCTGGGCGCGTGTTCGACATCGGTGCCCTGGAGTTCGTCGTGCTGGCGATCGCCGCACTGTTCATCTTCGGGCCCGACCGGCTGCCCGACATGGCCCGGCAGGCCGCCCGTGGCCTCCGTCAGCTGCGCTCCATGGCCGCCAATGCCCGGCGGGAGCTGAGTCGCGAGCTGGGTCCTGAGTTCGAAGACCTCGACATCCGCGACCTCAACCCGCGCACGTTCGTCCGCAAGCACGTGCTCGACGTGCTCGACGAGGAAGACCTGCGGTTCGACCGCGACCTCGATCTCCGAGACGACCTCAGGCTCGACAGCCCGCCGAAGAAGACGTCGGTGCGGGCCAACGGCAGCGGCACCTCGAGCGGTGGCGACGTCGCGTCGAACAGCGCCGACGCGACAGCTGCGTCGACGAATGGCACGGCGACCGCCACGGCGACCGACGACACGTCGGCAGACCCGCCCACGCCCCCGTTCGACACCGAGGCGACCTGACCTTCCAGCTCAGCGTCCGCTGGCGGCGGTGTCGCTGGTGGGGTGGCGGGTCGGCGTGATGGTCAGCGAGCGCCCGACCAGGCTGGGCCGCCGTTCGGCGAGCTGCTTGGCCAGCAGTGTGAGCGTCTCCGCGGCCGCCGAGTCCGGATCGTCGAGGACGACCGGGACCCCGCTGTCACCACCCGCTCGCAGGCGGGGGTCGAGTGGCACTTCGCCTAGGAGGGGGACCTCGTACCCGAATCGTTGGGTCAGCGTGGCGGCGACTCGGCTACCCCCGCCGCTGCCGAACACGTCGATCCGGTGGCTCGGCCCGCAGTGCGGGCACGGCAGCCACGACATGTTCTCCACCACGCCCACGACCTTCTGACGCAGCATCGACGCGATGGTGCCGGCTCGCTCAGCCACCTCGGCGGCTGCCTCCTGAGGCGTCGTCACCACCACCACCTCGGCGTTGGAGAGCTGCTGGCCCACCGAGATGGCCATGTCGCCGGTGCCGGGGGGCAGGTCCAGCAGAAGAACGTCGAGGTCGCCCCAGAAGACGTCGGTCAGCATCTGGGTCAAGGCGCGATGGAGCATCGGCCCACGCCAGGCCACGACGTGCTGCCGGCCCGGCTTGAGCATGCCGATGCTCATGACCTTCACGTCATAGGCCGGCACCGGCATGATCATGTTCTCGACCTGGGTCGGACGCTGGTCCGCGATGCCGAGCATGGCCGGCACCGAGTGACCGTAGACGTCGGCGTCCAGCAGGCCGACCTTCAGCCCGTGCCGGGCCATCGCGACCGCGAGGTTGACCGTCACCGAGGACTTGCCGACACCGCCCTTGCCGGAGGCGATCGCGTAGATCCGGGTGAGGGAGTCCGGCCTGGTGAACGGGTTCTGCTTCGCAGGCGCCGCACCCCGCAGCCGATTCTGGAGATCGCGCCGCTGCTCGTCGGACATCACGCCGAGGGTGACCCGCACGTCGGTGACGCCCGGCAGCGGCGACAGCGCCCGCGTGACCTCCTTGGTGAGGGTGTCGCGCATCGGACAGCCGGCCACGGTCAGGAGCACGGTGACGAGGACGGTGCCGTCGGGGCGCACCTCGACCGACTCGACCATGCCCAGGTCGGTGATGGGTCGGCGGATCTCCGGGTCGAGGACGCCGTTCAACGCGGCGAGGACCTGCTCCTTGGTGGGCACCTTCTGCATACCCCGATGCTACGGCGCGCTACTCGGCGCGCCGGGACCGGAGACCAGGCAGTGAACGGGAGGCGGCGGCCGCGACGCGGAGCGCGCCAGCGCCGCCTAGCGTCGATCACCGCGCCTTGCCGCCGAGGTCGGCGGGTCGGCTTCCGCGCGGCGTCGGTTCTCGTCGGACTGCTCGCGGGGTGGTCCGAGCCGAGCGTCCAGCTCGTGGAGGAGCGCGCGCAGCTCCGACCGCACGAAGTCGCGCGTGGCGGACTCACCCAGGGCGGTGCGCAACGACGCCATCTCACGGGCGAGGAACTCCATGTCGGCTCGGGTGCGCGCGGTCATGTCGCGGTCCTGCTCGTACTGCACCCGGTCGCGTGCTTCCTGACGGTTCTGCGCCAGGAGGATCAGCGGCGCGGCGTAGGACGCCTGAACGGAGAAGAACAGGTTCAACAGGATGAACGGGTACGGGTCCCATCGAAGGCCGAAGGCGCCGACCAGGTTGATCGCGACCCAGAGGAGGACGAACACCGTCATGTAGGCGATGAACTTGCCGGTCCCCATGAACTTCGCGAAGCTCTCCGCGAAGCGGCCGAGGAGGTCGGGCTCGTATCGGGGCCGGAGCGAACGCCGTGGCACACGTGGGATGTCGAGACGGTCGCGTTCCCGGGTCGGGAGGATGAGCTCCCGCCGTCGACGGCGGGCGGCGTCGGTGTTCGGCCGGCTGTCAGGCTCGTGCACGCGACACCTCCGCGAACCGCTCCCGCCAGTTCTCCGGCAACAGGTGGTCGAGGACGTCGTCCACGGTGATGACACCGAGCAGCCGGCCAGTGGAGTCGACCACAGGTGCCGCGACGAGGTTGTACGTCGCGAGGTAGCTGGTCACCTCCTCCAGCGGGGCGTCGGGCCGGAGGGGTTCGAGGTCGGTGTCCACCACGCCCGAGACCAGAGCGGACGGCGGCTCACGAAGCAGACGCTGGAAGTGAGCGATGCCGAGCAGCCGGCCGGTGGGCGGCTCGAGCGGCTGCCGGCACACGTACACCATGGCGGCGAGGGCGGGTGTCAGGTCGGGGTTGCGGATCTGGGCGAGCGCGTCCGCGACGGTCGCGTCGGGTGGTAGCACGACGGCGCTCGTGGTCATGAGACCTCCGGCTGTTCGCTCCTCGTAGGTCAGGAGCCGGCGCACGTCGTCGGCTTCCTTCGGTTCCATGAGGGTGAGGAGGTAGTCGGCGGTCTCGCGGGGAAGCTCGGCGACCAGGTCCGCGGCGTCATCCGGGGACATCTCCCCGACGATGTCGGCGGCCCGCTCCATGTCGAGGACGCTGAGGATCTGGACTTGGTCCTCCTCGGGCAGCTCCTCCAGCACGTCCGCGAGCCGATCGTCGGCGAGGGCGGCGGCGACCTCGGCCCGCCGCTTGGGCGGCAGGTCGTGCAGGACGCTCGCCAGGTCGGCGGCGTGCATGCTCTCGAGGGTGGCGAGCAGGTGGACGGCGCCCTGGTTCTTCTCCACCAGGCTGAGGCCGGTGACCTGGTCGGTGTCGACCACGAGGAGCTCACCCCGGCGCCGGAACCGCTTCTTTCCGGGCTTGAGCACCGCCACCTTCGTGATCAGCCAGTCGCGAGCCCGGGTCGGCTCCATGCCGAGATCGACCACCGTGACCTCCTCGTTGGTCTCCTGGAGGGTCACCGTGCGGTCGAGCAGCTCACCGAGGGCGAGTGTCTCCGTGGGGCGTTGCTGGAAGCGCCGAAGGTTGACGAGCCCGGTGGTGATCACTTGGCCGGCGGCCATGCTGAGGACGCGCGTCATGGGGAGGAAGATGCGACGGCGTCCGGGAACCTCCACGACCAGCCCGAGGACGCGCGGAACGAGGCCGCGCGGTCGGAGCATCACGACGACGTCGCGGACCTTTCCTACCTGGTCGCCACGAGGATCGAAGACGGCTGTGCCCGCCAACCGCGCGACGAAAACTCTGTCTGGGGTTCCGCCCACTCCTGCGCCCCTCTCGTCGCCATGGTCAGGCTAACGCCTCGCGCCAGCCGCGGAGCCGCGGCTCGGGGAAGGACCTCGAGGCCCAGAGCGACCCTCGACCTCTGCTCCGGCTGGCCGCCCCTCTTCGTCCCGGTCGTCCCGTCCTGAGGGGTTAGTTCGCGCGCGGCCGCGGGAGCCGGTCCGATGTGTGGCCGATCAGGACAGGGATCAGGACAGGCGCGGTCGGTGGCGTGGTCTGCGGTGGACCACCCAGGGGGCCCCGCGCACTGTCGTGGCCGGGGTGGGTGGAGGTGGTGCGGCGCCGTCGTCGGTCGGCATTCGTCCGGGCTCCTCGAGGATCTCCCCGGTCGGGGTGAGGCGGATGACGTCCGCGCTGGTGGACCAGCGGGTCGGCAGGTCGGTCGCGTTCGTGGCGTTGAGCCTCTCGCCGCGCAGGACCTCCACCGCCTGCTGCCACTCGGGGGTGTCGGGTGCCACGACCGTGACGGACGCCCGCCAGGTGACCAGGCGCGCGCGGCTGTCCTTGGCTCGGCAGATCACGGTGGCGGCGCGGGCCTGAGCCAGGCCGGGCACGAGCTGCTCCGACGCACCGTCCTCCGACGCGGCCTCGGCTGCCACCCGTGGGGCTGGGCGCGCCTCGGTCTGGCGCGCCACGACGAGGTAGGCCGCGCCGTCGTGCCAGACGTGCCAGGCGGGACGGGCGCGGTCGGCGCCGTCCGGTCGCACCCACAGCACGGATGAGCGGCGAGCCGCCTCCTCGACCAGCGCCCGACCCACGTCGGAGCCCACGGTGGTCACCTCGTCAGCCGTCGCGTCTGGCGTCACACCGGCCATGGTGGGAGCGTCCCACATCACCGGTCTCGGTGTCAGCTCGGCCGTCGTCTCCGACGTGAGCTGCCGCCGCGCTGGGCCCGCGACGCTGAGGGCGCCATGCCGGGCCGGACACCACCACGGTCGAGGCGTTGTCCGGCCCGGCAAGGCCGATCGTCTGGCCTACGCGCGAGGTGAGCGTGGACGAGGCTCAGCTCGTCAGCTCGATCGGCTCCACCCCCGGTGGGCGAAAGCCCATGACCTGCCCGTAGAACGCCAGCTCGGCCTCGGTCGCGGCGATGATCGCCTCCGCGGAGCGGAACCCGTGCATCTCGTTCTCGAAGACGACGAGCGCGTGCGGCACCCCCGCCCGGGCCAAGGCGTCGCGGAACTTCTCCGCCTGCTCGAGCGGTACGACCGGGTCCTTCCCGCCCTGCAGGAGCAGGACCGGACACCGGGTCTTGTCGGCGTGGGTGAGCGGTGACCGCTCGTCGGCGATGGCGGCGTACTCGGGGGTGGTGACGTCGCCACCGACCAGGCCGTCGAGGTAGCGCGACTCGAAGTCGTGCGTGGTGGCGGCCAGCAGTCGCAGGTCGCTCACCCCGAACAAGGAGACTCCCGCCGCGAACACGTCGGTTCGGGTGACCGCGCACAGGGTCGTCCAGCCGCCCGCGCTGCCGCCCTCGATCGCGAGCCGCGCGGGGTCCGCGTCCCCACGAGCCACCAGGGCCTGCGCCGCCGCTGCGGCGTCCTCGACGTCGACGATGCCCCACTGACCGCGCAGGCGTTCCCGGTAGGCACGCCCGTAGCCGGTGGAACCGCCGTAGTTGACGTCGAGGACCCCGATCCCGCGGCTGGTGAGGTAGGCCTTGGACAGATCGAGCGCCGCGGGGGAGTTGGCGGTGGGGCCGCCGTGCACGTGCACCACGTACGGCGGCCGCTCGTCCGCCGGCGCGACGTAGTCGGGGTTGGTCGGCGGGTAGATGTGGACGTGGATCTCCCTGCCGTCCGGGCCGCGCAGCGCGGTCGACTCCGGCCGCGGCAGGTAGGCCTCGTCCGGGAGCGCCGAGGGGTCGATCGACGTGCGGATCACCTCCGCCTCACCGGAGCGGGTGTCGACCACCACGACCTGGTTGGGAACCGTGGGGCCGCCGACCACCGCCACCGCCCGGTGGCCGGACGCCTCGACGGTGTAGCCGAACACGTCATATGGCAGGTCCAGGTCGGCTAGCTCCCCCGTGCGGGGATCGAGCCGACCGAGTCGCTGCGTGCCCGTGCCGTGAACGCACAGCAGGGCGCCGTCGGGAAGGAGGCCGTAGGAGGTGAGGCCCAGCATCCACAGCGGAAAGCCGAACTCCTCCTCCGCCTGGTACAGCAACTCCGGCTGACCTCCGGACGCGGGCACGCGGTAGGGGTTCCACCAGCCGGTCGCGTCGGAGACCGCGTACAGGGTCTCCGCGTCCGCCCACTCGGGCTGGAACACGGACTCCGCCGGACCGCCGAGGACCGTGGTCCAGGAGGCGACGCGCCCGTCCTCGAGGGTCCCGACGCGCAGCTCGGTGCCGTCCCAGGGCATGCGCGGGTGGTCCCAGGCCAGCCACGCCACCCGGCGTCCGTCGGGGGAGACGCGCGGATAGGCGAGGAACCGCGAGCCGCCCACGATCTCACGGACCGCGCTCGCGTCCTCTGCGGCGCTGCCGTCCAGGGGCACGGCCACCAGGTGCCGGTCGAGGTCGCTGTCGGTGTGGCGCTCACGGACGCAGACGATGGTCGCCCCGTCGGGCGCGAGGACGAGGTCGGCGTACCGTAGGCCGCTCGGGATCGTCGGCACGGGGGTCAGCGGCACGGGCTCGCTCGCGCCCGGATCGAGCCGGTAGAGCCGCTGGTCGTCGAAGTGGGCGAAGACGAGGGCGGGTCCGCTCGGTGTCGGCACGCCGAGGAAGGCCCGGCCTCCGTACTCGTGCACGCGAGTGCGGACGTTCCAGGGCGCGGGCAGCAGCTCGACGACGCTGCTGTCAGCGCGTCGGGCCATGACGGTGCTGCGACCCGCCTCCTGCGGACGTCCCTCCACCCACCAGATCTCGTCACCGACGAAGGTGGGGAAGCTGAGCGGGCGAACGGCGGAGGTCAGCATCGAGGCGGTGATGGGGGAGACCCACTCACCGTACGGGGCGACAGTCTGCGAACTCATGGGTCGAGCCTAGGCGCGTGGTTCGGCCGTCGGCCAAACGGTTTTCGATCATGGTGAGCTTGATTGCACGTCGAGACGGCGACGGGGCGTGGAACAACCGGGTGGTCGTCCCACGCCCCGTCGAGCCGCGCAGGCGCCTCGACCGAGCGCGTGCCCGCCTTGCCGGCACGCCGCAAGTCGTTCTTGCGTCGAGGCCTGCCGACCCATGACTCCTCCTACACCGAGCGCTGGTACGCCCGGAACGCTCGGGTGGCGAGGAACGCCAAGACAATCGCGAGCACGAGGAGGAGTCCGCAGTTCGTCAGCACCGCCGCCCAGTCCGGGTCAGCCGACAAGGCGTCACGGCTCGCCGACACCGCCCAGTTGACCGGGTTGACGCGAGCGACGGTGCGGATCCAGCCCGGTGCCGCCTCCTCCGCCATGATCGCCGTCGAGAGGAACGACAACGGCAGGGTGAGGAACTGCGCGATGCCGATGAGGCTCTCGCGGCTGCGCACCATGAGCGCGACCGCGTTGGAGAACGACCCGAACCCGACGGCGAGCAGGACGGTGACGAGCACCGTCACGAGGACTCCAGGCGCGCCGCCGGGGTACCGCGCGCCGGCGACGAGCCCCACCCCGATCACGATGAGGGCTTGGATGGTGAGAGTGACCGCGAGATGTGCCAGCTTGCCGACGACGATGGCGCCACGGCGAGCCGGCGAGACGAGGAGCCGGTTCATCACGCCACGGTCCATGTCGTCGATGAAGCCCATGCCGCTCCAGCCGCTGGTGAACAGCGCCGTCATCGCGACGACCCCGGGTGTCAGGAACGTGATGTAGGAGGCGCCGCCGAAACCCGGCAGTTCTGCCACGCTCGTGAACAGCTGCCCGAACAGCAGCAGCCAGATCAGCGGCTGGACCAGCGAGACGGCGACGTAGAAGGGCTGGCGGGCGAGTGCGCGCAGCTCGCGCAGGGTCAGGTTGCCCGCCTGGACGAGGACGGCACTCATGCGGTCACCTCCGTGTCAGCCTGGGCGAACGCGCGTCCGGCGTACCGCAGGTACACGTCGTCGAGGGATGGCCGCGACACGGTGACCGACGCGACGCCGACGCCGACGGACTCCAACGCGGCGAGCACTGCGGGGACGGCCCGCGCGCCATCGTCGACGCGCGCCCGGACCGTGGTGGCGTCGACGGTGACCTCGCGGACGGTGCCCAGGCGGTCCAGCGCCCTGTGGATCTCGCCGTTGAGCGGTGGATGGGTCAGTTCGATGTGGATGGCGTCACCGCGCAGCTGGCTCTTCAACGCCTCGGGGCTGCCCTGCGCGACGACACGACCCCGGTCCACGATCGCCACCTGGCTGGCCAGCTGGTCGGCCTCGTCCAGGTAGTGGGTGGTGAGGAGGATGGTCAGCCCTTCGTCGGCGACCAGGTGCGTGATCTCCTTCCACATCTCGGCCCGCGCCTCGGGGTCGAGGCCGGTGGTCGGTTCGTCCAGGAACAGCACTCGCGGTCGGTGCATGAGGCCGAGGGCGACGTCAAGTTTGCGTTGCATGCCGCCCGAGTAGGTCCGAGCGACCCGGTCGGCCGCCTTCGTCAGCCCGAACCGGTCGAGCAGTTCCTGCGCGCGAGCGCGGGTCTCGGCGCGGGAGACCCCGTAGAGGCGGCCTTGGAGGTGGAGGTTCTCCCGTCCGGTCGCGTCCGGGTCGAACTGTGGCTTCTGCGCGACGCAGCCGATCGTCGTCCGGACCTGGTCGGCCTGTCGGACGACGTCGAGTCCGGCCACCGTGGCCGTGCCCGAGTCCGGCCTGGTCAGTGTGGTGAGGATCTTGAAGGTGGTCGACTTGCCCGCGCCGTTGGGGCCGAGCAGCGCGAAGATCGTCCCCGCCTGCGCGGTGAAGCTCACCCCGTCGAGGGCCTTGACCTCGCCGTAGGTCTTGGTGAGCTTACGTGCCTCGATGGCGGGCGCCGTCGACCTGGACGGCCCGCTCGGCACCGTGGCGCTTGTCGTGCGCGACATGAACGTCCTTTCCGTGCGCCGATTCGGACATGGGACATGGCCACTTCGCCCGCACGACCTCGCGCTATGGTGAGGACGCGGATCCGGGTCGCGAGCTCGGTCGCGGGTGAAGCGATCCGGGATGGAGCCCCGGCTCGAGGTGTTGCCGCACCATGGGCCGGGGCGCGTTCGTGTGTACGTGTCGCTGGCCGGTTACCGCACGCGCCTCAACCTCGCTCCCGTGGTCGAGGACCGCGACGTCTCACCAGCCCCGCTCTCGTCGTGGGAGCCGACGCTGCGAGCTTCGTCGGTGTGGCCGGGGCCCCTGGCGTCGTCCGCCGTCCCCGTGTCGCCGGCCTTCCGGGTGCCGGCAGCCTTGTCGCCGTCGACAGAGCGGTCGAGCTCGTCGTCGATGGACGTCCCGTGCTCGTGGAACGAGCGCCACAGCTCGATGCCTTCGAGTGACCCCTCCCGGATCTCCTGCACCAGCTGACGGGTCCAGCGCAGGTCGGTCTCGAGGTGGGCGCGCACGTAGTCCCACTCGATCCAGAGCAAACGTGGGAGGTTGATGTTGGCGTGCGTCGCGTCGAAGCTGGCGAGGGTGCGTTCGAGTTGCTCGCAGCGGCGTTCGAGCAGCGCGACCACTTCATCCGGGGGAAGGCCGGGGAGGAGCGAGAGCCCAGCCTCGAACTGGGTGTACTCCTTGACCGGCGTCATCAGCAGCTCCGACAGCCAGTCCTCGAACTCGGCTCGGCCGGCCGCCGTCGCCCGGTAGATGGTGCGCTCGGGACGGCGGCCCTCGCGCACCGTCTCCTGCGGCTCGATGAACCCGTGGGCGACGAGCTTGTCGACCACGGAGTAGAGGGAGCCGTAGTTGAGCTTGATGCTGCCTTCCTTGTGGCGCTCCCGAAGCGTGCGCGACATCTCGTAGGGGTGCATCGGCTTCTCCAGCAGGAGGCCGAGGACGACCAACGCCAGAGGGTTGGAGACCTTCCGTCGGCTCATCGCGCTCGTCCTCCTCCCGGCGCCGGGCCTGCTCATGCCCCGCCTGCTGGGACACCGCCACAGAATATCTCGTGAGTAATATTCGACTTCGAGTATTAGGAATTGATCACTCGTTGTCAAGTGACGAGTGTGACGTCGCGCAGCCGGGGCCGAAGGGCCGTCGCGGGCGCGGCTCGGTGGGGTCGACGACCCCACGCCGTGCCGAGGCGGCCACTTCTCGCATCGCCTGGGGCGGGGTCCCAACCCAAGGGGTGGTCAGGGCGACGTTCGTGTGGTGCTCTCAGACCGCCCTGGGGCGTGTCCAAGTCCGGGCACGCCCCAGGGCGGGTGCTGTGCGGGCCTGCTCGCCCGCACAGCACAGCCGGCCGACGAGTCCAGAGGCCGACGAGTCCAGGGGTCGGCGAGATCAGAGAGTTGGCGAGATCAGAGCGGTGGTGAGATCAGCGAACGGACACGCGCCTCAGAGCCAGCCGTTGCGCTTGAACGACCGGTGCAAGGCGAAGCACGTGACAAGGATGACCGAGAGCACCGCCGGGTAGCCGAACCGCGACTCGGTCTCCGGCATGTACGAGAAGTTCATGCCATAGATCCCGGCGATCATCGTCGGGACCGCCATGATCGCCACCCACGCGGAGATCTTGCGCATGTCCTCGTTCTCGGCGACCGTGAGCTGCGCGAGGCTCGCCTGGAGGATCGAGGTGAGCAGCTCGTCGAACGCCGCGACCTGCTCGCGGACCCGGGTCAGGTGGTCCTCGACGTCGCGGAAGTACTCGCGGATCTCCGGTGCGATCAGCCGGATGGGACGTTCGGCGAGCTGGCGAAGTGGGCCAGCGAGGGGTGCGACAGCCCGCTTCAGCTCCAGCACCTGCCGCTTGAGCTGGTAGACGCGTCCGACGTCACGGGCGCCGCGGGCGGAGAACACGGAGATCTCGAGCTCCTCGATGTCCTCCTGGAGCCGGTCCACCGCGGCGAGATAGTGGTCGACGACCCGGTCGGCGACCGCGTGGAGGACCGCGGAGGGACCGTGCGCCAGCTGGTCTGGGTTGTCCTGGAGCTGACGGCGAACCTGGTGCAGCTCGTTGTGGTCGCCGTGCCGGACGGTCACCACGAACTCCCGCCCGACGAACACCATGACGTCGCCGGTCTCGACGACCTCGTTCGTGCTCGTCGGGTCGGGCTCCGGCCGGTACCGCACCGTCTTGAACACCGCGAACAGCGAGTCGTCGTAGCGCTCCAGCTTGGGCCGCTGGTGCGTGGTCACGGCGTCCTCGACCGCGAGCGGGTGCAGGCCGAACTGCTCGGCGATCCCAGCGAGCTGATGCTGCGTGGGCTCGAAGAGCCCGATCCACACGAAGCCGCCGCCTTCCCGCGCCTCACGAACGGCCTCGGCGTAGGAGGTCACGTCGTCGCGGCGCTTGCCGTCGCGGTAGAGGGCCCAGTCGACGACCGCGGACTCGAGCTCGTCGTGCGGCGTCCTCGATTCGACCAACCCGTGGCGGTCGGAGAGTTCCGAGCGACGGCGGAGTGCGCGCATCATCGCGCGCGCACGACCCTTGGCGAGAACGGCGTTGCGGCTCGGGCTGATCGGAGTGCTCCGCGCGGCCATGAGTGCGCACCTCCTCCAAGGTCTCGGAACGGAACTGTCCACTGGACCGGATCGAACGGGGCGGACGCCCTCCGAGGCCGACCGGTGCGAGCCGGCGAGCGAGATCGCGTGCTTCAGCGACCGCGGGACCGTCGGCGTCGGAGGGCGCGGGTACTGCCAGAATGGGCAGATTTCACCCGGTCCACCTCCTTCGTGCCGGGCCCCACGGGGCGAGATGAGACAGACAGACGGGCCTGCCCGGAAGACGTTCGGTGGACACCACGAGGCAAGCCGGGCAAGACGACCCGCGCGTCAGTTTAGCAGCGCCGAGCACGGTGCCTGGGGCATCCTCGAAGGAGGGCCCGTGGTGGTCACACCGCTTGGACGGATGTGTCCTCTCGGGGAGTCTCACGAACCGGAAGGGGTCCCGGATGTCCATGTCACTGCCGCTGCCAGAGCCGCCCTCGGGCATACGAATCGGCTCGTATCCCACCTACGCCGAGGCGCAACAGGCGGTTGACTACCTGTCCGACCACAAGTTCGCGGTCGAGAACGTCACGATCGTCGGCAGCGACTTGCGGCTGGTCGAACGTGTCACGGGGCGGCTCACGCAGGGTCGGGCCGTCGCGATCGGGGCCGGTGGTGGCGCGTGGTGGGGCCTGTTCGTCGGTGTGCTGATAAGCCTGTTCGCCGCGACCGGCGCGAGCGCGATCGCGTTGATCGTCGCCGGTGTGGTGATCGGCGCGGTGTTCGGCGCGATCTTCGGGTGGCTGGCGTACCGGGCGACCGGTGGCCAGCGCGACTTCACGTCCAGAACCCAGGTCGTGGCCGGCAGCTACGAGATCCTCTGCGAACCGGCGCACGCGGAGGAGGCCCGCAACCTGCTCGCGCGGTTCGCGCTCCATACCGGCAAGCTGTGAGGACACGTGCCGACGTCTGCACAGCTGTGGATCGTCCGGCACGGGGAGACCGCGTGGAGTCGGTCGCGGCAGCTCACCAGCGTCACCGACCTGCCGCTGACCGAGGAGGGCGAACGCGCCGCGCGAGCGGTGGGCGAACGGCTGGCGAGCACGAGCTTCGACCTGGTCCTTGCCAGCCCGTTGCGCCGGGCGCTCGACACCGCCCGGTTGGCCGGCTTCGGTGACCGGGTGAGGATCGAGCCCGACGCGCACGAGTGGCGGTACGGCGCCTACGAGGGGCGCACGACCGCGGAGATCCGCCGGGAGATCGCGGGCTGGTCGGTGTGGACTCATCCCGTGCCGGGCGGGGAGACGATTGCCGACGTGGCCCAGCGCGCCGACCGGCTGATCGAACGGATCCGACGTGACGTGCGCGAGCGTGCCCTGCTCTTTGCGCACGGCCACTTTCTGCGGGTCCTGGCGGCCCGCTGGGTCGGCCTACCGCCGGAGGTCGGCGCTCACCTGGTGCTCGACGTGGCCACGGTGTCGGTCCTCGGCTGGGAGCGCGAGGCCCCGGCGGTCGTCCGGTGGAACACGTGACCGGCGTCGGTTCCCGGCTGCCCACGCGAGGCAGACGGTTCGGATGACGTTCGCCCGCGCCAACGTCGCTCACAGATTCCAGGCCAGGAACGCCAGCTGGGCGGGCAGCATCCTCCGCCAGTAGCCCAACGTGTGCGCGCCGCGCTGGAAGCCGCCCGCGGGTCGCCGGTCGAGCCCGGCAATGAACGCCCGGGCCGCCGGCGCGAAGGGATCGTCGCGCCCGCAATCGATGCGGAGCGGGATGTCGCGCAGCGCGGCTTGACGCGCGTACACGTCGTGGGCGCGGAAATCGGTGACGTCGTCGAACGCGCCCGGCCAGACGTCGTCGTAGTCCCGCCAGAGTGCCGGGCTCATCGCGGCCGCCGCGGCGACCCGGTCCGGGTGCCGCTCGGCGAACAGGAGGACGCCGTATCCGCCCATGGACCACCCGAGCAGCCCGATGCGGTCGGTGCGCAGACCGCGCTCGGCCAAGCGGGGGAGCAGCTCGTCGACGATCATGGCCTGGGGGTCGTCACCGTCGCGGCGACGGTGCCAGAAGCTCAGCGATCCGCCATCGACGGAGACGACGACGTACGGCGTGGGCCACTCCGCGACCGCGGCTGCCACGAACCGGTCGATCCCCAAGTCGGTGAAGGCCGACCGGTGGTCACCGCCTCGGCCGTGCAGAGCGAGCACGACCGGAAGGCGCGCGGTCGTGGGCACGTCGGGCGGGTAGGACGCGGACCAGGTGACCCGCTGACCGCGACGCGCCCGCGACCGGAAGGACTTCGTCACCCGGGCGCCGGGAGTCACCGACGGGACCACGCCGTCCGGGCCGGTGAGGCCGAGAGCGGCGTGGAGGTGAACTCGACCGGGTAGCAAACCGGCCTCGATGAACCCGACTCCGGCGGCTCCAGCGGCGAGGAATCCAGCACCACCGGCGAGCAGCGATCGGCGACTAGGCGGCATGCGGGCAATCGTGGCCGGGAACACCGCCGGCGATCAAGTACGCCGCGAGCGCAGCGGGCCCACAACGACGGGAACGCATCCCAGCGTGGTGATGGCGGCGGCAACCAAGGACCATGCGTAGCCGCTCACGTCCGAGACCGGCTGCGCGGGCCCTGGTCCGACGTCGCCTTGGACGCGTACTCGACCTGGCCGCTTCGTTCGGCCAGGAAACGAAGTTCGAGGGAAGTGAAGTCAATGCCCCCTGTCTCCGATGCGGCCCTCACCAAGGATCTGGACAGTGCGCTGTCGCTCTCGGTGCTGACGCAGTTGCCGGGGACCTTGCCTGAGCCACCGCACTCCCGTTCCATGCGCTCCTGGGCGGCCTTGGCGCGAGCGTCGTGGAAGACGTCTTGGTGTACTTCTTCAACGCCTTCTCGAGCTCTTCGGTGATCTCGAAGTGTGGCTTTGGGCCCTCGAACGAGCGGAAGACCTTGGCGTTCGTCTGAGCGACCAGAGCTTGGCAGTTGGCCCTCTTCGGAGAGCACGGCGGTCGTTCGGTGTACAAGGCGACGAGGTTCGTCCAGGGGACGTCGAGGTCATCGAGGAACTGCTTGATCCGTCGCTCCGAGTGGGAAGAGTCGGTCACCGAGTCCGTCTTGGTGTTGTTGAACCGACAGACCAGCAGCAGCTCCCGCACCGACGGGCTGAGGTCGAGCACCTTGTAGAGGCCCGGAAAGGCCTTCTTCAGTCAGTCCACTCGATGATGTTCTTCGGGTCGACCGGCTTCGTCGGCTTCTTTGTCGTGATGTCCGCGAGACCGCAGGCGACGTTGAGGTAGGGATCCATCCCGGAGCTGCCCGGGCCGTCGATGAGTTTCCGACGCTCGAAGGCGAGCGTGGCCATGGGGTGCTCGAGGTAGGGGCCCACCTTCGTCGAGACTCCTGGCTTCGGCTCGGGTGTTGCCGGCGCCTCCCTCGCGCCGAGGGAGGCGACGAAGGCCAGGACGATCGCGAGCGGACACCCAAACGTCCACGCGCGCCGGCTCATGACGAACCCCCCCCGTGAGTTCGTGCGGCCCTCGTATGGTCAGGAGGACATCACCGTGATCTGGCGCACCCGACGATCGGGTCGTCGGCCGTGAGCGTAAGGTCCGGCCGGGAAATGATGTCGAACGGTGATGTCGCCTAGGTCGGCAGGACGCCCCATCGGGTGAGGGCATCGAGCAGCCCGGGCGACGTGGGGAGGCGACGCACCTCCTCGAGCGTCACCCAGCGCGCGTCGGCGGCGTCGTCGCCGGGTCGTGGGTCGGACCGAGACGGGTCGACGACGGCACACTCGTAGTCGCGCACCACCTGGATGTCGCCGTCAGCGGTCGGGATCTGCGCCGTCCCCAGCAGGCGCCCCACCGTGACGGCGAGACCGGTCTCCTCCCAGACCTCGCGCACCACCGCGTCCTCATCACTCTCGCCAGGCTCGACCCGTCCGCCCGGCAGCGACCACAGCCCCATCCCGGGTGGTCGGCCGCGACGCACCATGAGCATCCGGCCGCTCGCGTCCTTGACGACCGCTCCCACACAGGGCACCCGCCGGCTCGCCACCGCGGCAGCATACGGCATCGCCGAGGAACCAGTCGCCGAGGAACCATGGGTCGCCACGTACCAAGGTCGACGAGTGACCGCTGGGTCGACGAGTGACCATGGACCCTTGACGCTCCACGGCGCACGGAGGAGCGTCGAACGCATGAGGGGCGATCCGCTTTGTCCGAGATGTCACGGCAAGCTTCGATCGCCGTCGGTGTGGGAAGCCAGCTGGACCTGTCCCGTCCACGGGCGCGTGGAGCCCCTGTGGCCGTTCGCCCAGCCCTCTACGGAGTTCATCACCTGGCTCGCCGACGAGATCCAGCTGCCGGCCTGGCTGCCGTGGCCCCTCCCGCACGGCTGGGTCCTCACCGGCGCTGGATACGCCGGGCGAGACCCGAAGTCCGCCCGGGCGAGCGTCGTCGCCTGCTCGGGGCCGAACCCGCTCGGTGGTGCCGGTGAGTTGATGCTCGTCGCCGAGGACATGGGTGTCGGGGTCGGCGCCGGATACGCCGCACTTCCCGGACCGGATCCGGGCGAGTCGATCGGTCGGGGCGGCCCCCAGGCGAAGGTGGAGGCCGCGGGACGGCTCACGCCGCTGTGGGTGGTGCCCGGTCCGGACGATCGCGCGATCTACGTCGGGGAGGCTGAGGGGCACTGGCTGTGGCTGGTGTTCTATCCCGAGACTGCTGGAGCGTTGCTGCTCGACCTGCTCCAGTTGGCGGATATGCGAGGGCTGGGACACGAGATCGAGCTACTTCCGTACGGCGCGTTGACGCCGCGCATGTACGAGCCGTGAGTCGACCATCTGGCGACAGGCGGCAGTTCCGGGCGTCGCAGACGTCGATGACGTGCGACGCAGGGTGAGAATGGGCGTGACTTCCAGGAGGCGTGGTGCGCATCGACCTTCACACGCACTCGAGCCGCTCGGACGGCACGGACTCACCAGCTGGGCTGGTCGAGCACGCCGCGGCGGCGGGGATCGACGTCGTGGGGCTCACCGACCACGACACGCTCGCCGGCTGGGATGACGCCATCCGAGCCGCCTGGCGTCACGGCGTGGGACTCGTGGTCGGTGTGGAGATCTCGTGTCGCCTCGCCGGAGCCAGCGTGCACATGCTCGCCTACCTGGTGGATCCGACCCATCCCGGGCTGCTCGCCATGCTGGAGTGGGTTCGCGACGCCCGGGCCGCTCGGGTGCCCGCCCTCCTGGACCGGCTGCGCTCGTACGGCATGGACCTCAGCATGGACGACGTGGCCGCGCACGCTCCCTCGACGGCGTCGGTGGGGCGGCCGCACGTGGCGGACGCGCTGGTGAGCGCCGGGTACGTCGCCAGCCGGCAGGAGGCGTTCGAGCGGTGGCTCGGTGAGGGCAGGCCGGCCTACGTTCCGCACGACGCGCCCGAGCCGACCGAGGTGATCAGGACGGTCCTGTCGGCTGGGGGTGTCCCCGTCCTGGCACACCCTCGCGGTCGGAAGAGCCGAACCGTGCTCACCGACCAGGTCGTACGCCAACTCACCGCCGCGGGGATGGGCGGCATCGAGGTGGACCACCACGACCATGCGCCTGACGTCCGAACCGAGCTCCGCGCTCTGGCGGCCGAGCTGGACCTGGTCGTCACCGGTTCCAGCGACTACCACGGTCGAGGCAAGGTCGAGCACGAGCTCGGCTGCCACACGACGACCGAGGAGGAGTTCGCTCGGCTGCTCGACCGCGCGCGAACGAACGCCGAGCGGGCGCAGCGACGCGTCCCGGAGTTCATCCCGCCTCGACGGTGACGTCCGCGAGGTCACCCGGGCACGCCGTCGCGTTCAGCGGGGGTGGAGGTTGGCAGGATGGCGGTATGACGGCACCCCAGCAGCTCGGCTTCGACGCCATGCCGCGCCGACTCTTTCGGGCGACGCCGACGCGGCTGATGAGCTGGCTGGACTGCCCGCGTCGATACCGTTTCAGCTATCTCGAGCGTCCAACGCCGCCGAAGGGGCCGCCGTGGGCCCACAACAGCGTGGGTGCCGCCGTCCACACCGCGCTGGCTGGGTGGTGGCGGCTGCCACCGGACGAGCGGACGCCGAACGCGGCCGGCGACCTCCTCGTGCGCTCCTGGATCGACGAGGGCTTCCGCGACGCCGCGCAGAGCCTGCGCTGGCGCGACTACACCCGTGGGATGGTCGAGCGCTACGTGGCGGAGCTCGACCCGTTGGACGAGCCGGTGGGTGTGGAGCGCACGGTCGCGCTGACCACGTCGACGCTCGCTCTGTCCGGCCGGGTCGACCGCATCGATGAGCGGGTGCTGGACGACGGTCAGGGCGTGGAGCTGGTCGTCGTCGACTACAAGACCGGACGTCGGACGCTCACCACCGCGGACGCCCGCACCTCCCTGGCCCTGGCGATCTACGCCGCCGCCGCGAGCCGCACGTTGCGACGCCCCTGCCGTCGCGTGGAGCTGCATCACCTGCCGACAGGCGCGGTGGTGGCGTGGGACCACACACCGGAGTCGTTGGCCCGGCATCTGTCCCGTGCCGACAGCATCGGCGAGGAGGCGGCGGCCGCGGAGGAGGCATACGCGCGAGGCCTGTCACCGAGTGAGCAGGACGAGCTCTTCCCGCCTCGACCCGGACCCCAGTGCCAGTGGTGTGACTTCGCGGCGCACTGTCCCGAAGGACGCCGCGCGTACCCGACGCGTCTCCCCTGGGACGGGCTGGACTCCACCGTGGGGTGACCGGGTCACGCGCCTGGACCTCGCCACGCCCGCACACGCTCGCATCGCGATCATCGTCGCCCTACCGTAGAGGCATGGATCTGCTCCGGCTGTTGGCTGAGCCGCGCAAGCTGTTCGGTGGCGCGACCGTCGTGCTCGCGGTCCTCGCCGGGCTCTGGGCGTTCGGGCAGTCGGAGGGTCGCATCACGACCGGCATGTACCTACTGCTGCCGGTGGTCGTCCTCAGCGTCGTGGCGTGGAAGGTGGAGAGCGCCGTCAAGGGGTGGCTCTATCTCTTCGTCGGCTGGGCGCTCGCCATCGTCGCCTACGGCGCCTTGTTCCCGATGGGGCTGTGAAAGGCCGCCGACCGGCGTGTTCGCTGGGTTGCGGACGGGGCGGTGAGGCGGAGGCACGGGCGCTTCGTGTGGTGGCGTGACGGCGCCACGCCGGGACATTTGCGATCGTTGCCGAGTCGTGACAATCTTCACCCGTCCACGTTCTGGACGCCCTGGTGCTCGTCCACGACCTGGGCGGACCACCGCACGCAGGACGCACGGAGGGAGGGGCTTCACGGATGAAGCACGCCAGCCACCGGCGCCCGCGTCGTCGACGTGGACGGGTGGTGGCGGCGACGACGTCCGCCCTCACGTTCGTGGTCGCTCTCCTCGGCGGTGCGGGCGTGCTGCCGGTGGACCTGTCGCCGACCAGCGTCACGGCCGAGGCCGACCTCGCCGAGCGCACCCGAGTCGTCGCGGACCGAGCGAGGCGGGACACCTCACCAGCGCCCTCGCCGCGGACGACCACCGCATCGGCCACACCCTCACCACGACGCCCCAGCCCCAACCCCACGGCACTGCCACCGGGGAGCGGGAGCGGTAAGCGCATCGTCTACGCGTTGTCCGCGAACCGCGTGTGGCTGGTGAACGAGCGCAACGAGGTGGTCCGCACCTACCTGGTCTCGGGCACCAGGTTCAACCAGGTCCGGCCCGGTACGTACAAGGTCATCCGCAAGCGGCGCTACACCACGAGCTGGCACGGCACCGAGCGGATGCAGTACATGGTGACGTTCACCTTCGGGCGCAACGCGGCCATCGGCTTCCACGACATCCCCGTCGACATCAAGACAGGCAAGCCGGTGCAGCGGCTGGACCAGCTCGGTCAGTCGTTGTCCGACGGCTGCGTGCGCCAGGCGCGGCCGGACGCCAAGGCGCTGTGGGACTTCGCGCCGCCCGGCACTCCCGTCATCGTCCTGGCGTGACCGAGGGTGGCGGGCCGGGTGACCGACCTGCGGCGACGCTCCCGCGTAGCCCGCTCCTGAGCAAACCGTGCCGCTGAGGGGTGCACTCCTGGGCTACGTGGAGGACGTGTCCTGCTCGCCGGGGCCGGAGGTCGTGGCCTCGCCACGGATCACACCGCGCCAGCGCCGGATCCGACGCCGCCGCCGCGTCGAACGCTGCGCACCGGGGTTCGACGCGTCAGCCGGCTGCGCATCGGACGACACCGCTTCGGCCCCCTCCGTTGCGTCTGTGCTCTCGACGGCCTCAGCGCTCGATGCGGCGTCGGTCCTCGCTGGCGCGTCAGTGGTCGGCGTCCCTTCCTCGACCGGGACTCCGCGCCGCAGGCGGCGCCGACGACGACGTCTGGTCCGGCGTTCCGTGCGCTCCTCGCCGTCTCGCGTCTCGGTGCCCTGGCGGGACCGCCGACCACGCTCCTCACGGCGACCTCGGCGATCGTCCTCACGCCCTCGGCGGGAACGCCGCCGGCTCCGGCCGGTCGCGGTGATCTGCGAGGAGCGGGGCTCGCCCACCCGTCCACCGGCGTCCTTCGGGATGCCGAGGTCGTGGTAGAGGTGCTCGGACGTGGAGTAGGTCTCGACCGGCTCGTCGAAGGGCAGCTGGAGAGCGGCGTTGATGGCCTTCCACTTCGGGACATCCGGCCAGTCGATGAAGGCCACCGCGATGCCGGCCGCGCCGGCCCTGCCGGTCCGTCCGATCCGGTGCAGGTAGGTCTTCTCGTCGTCGGGGCAGGTGTAGTTGACGACGTGGGTCACGCCCTCGACGTCGATCCCGCGGGCCGCGACGTCGGTCGCGACCAGGACGTCCACCTCGCCCTGCCGGAACGCGTCCAACGCTCGCTCCCGGGCGACCTGACCCATGTCACCGTGGATGGCGGTGGCGGCGAACCCGCGCTCGGCGAGGTCGTCGGCCACCCGCTGCGCGGCACGCTTGGTCGTGCAGAAGACCATGACCTTGCCACGGTTCTCGGCCTGGAGGACACGGGCGAGCACCTCGGGCTTGTCGAGCTCGTGGCAGCGGTAGACGAACTGGGCGGTGGCCGGAACGACCTCGCTCTCGCCGGCCGCCTCCGCCCGCACGTTGACCGGATGGCGCATGTGCCGGCGAGCCAACGCGACGATGTCAGCCGGCATGGTCGCCGAGAACAGCATCGTCTGGCGCAGCTCGTGGGTGAGCTCGATCAGCCGCTCGATGTCGGGCAGGAAGCCGAGGTCGAGCATGCGGTCGGCCTCGTCGAGCACCAGCACCTTGACGTGGGAGAGCGTCAGGGCGCCGCGGTCGGCGAGGTCCAGGAGTCGGCCCGGGGTGCCGACCACGACGTCGACCCCCTTCGCCAGCGCCTCCAGCTGCGCCTCGTAGGCGACGCCGCCGTAGACGGTGATGATCCGGGTGCCGAGCAGCGCGGCGGCGGCGGTGAGGTCGTCGGCTACTTGAATCGCGAGCTCGCGGGTCGGCACGACGACCAGGGCCTGCGGCTTGCCGGGCGCGTCGAGGTGGGCGTAGTCGCGGTCTCGAGGCCCGACGATGCGCTGGAGCAGCGGGATGCCGAACGCGAGCGTCTTGCCGGTGCCCGTCCGCGCTTGCGCGATCAGGTCACTGCCGGTGAGCGCGATGGGGATGGCCATCTCCTGGATCGGGAACGGCTCGGAGATGCCGACGCGCTCGAGCGCCTCAACGATGTCGGGCAGCGCCCCAAGATCCTTGAACGTCGTCAGTGCTTCTCGCCCTTTGCTCATGACGCCTGGCGGCGTGGTGGAGTCGGGGTGGGAGAGGGGCCTTCCCCGGCGGTGCCGAGGAGCCGCCACCCTCTAGGCACAGGGGAGGCGGTCGGCCGCCTCCTCGTTGCGCAGTCTATCCGTCGTCCGCCCCGAGTCCGGGGCGACGTTGGCGCGGCACCTCCTCGGCGTCGACAGGGCAGGCAACCAGACCATCTTCGGACGTGTGGGCGCCGGGTACTGAAACCGCCCGTCGCGGGTCGCTCTAGGCTCGAGCTATGAGCGAGAGCGAGCCGCGAGCGGTCGAGCAGGACACGAGCTTGGCGGGTGTCGCGGCCTACGACGACCCGGTCTACCGGGAGGCCGTCATCGACCTGCTCGGGGTCCTCGCCTACGGTGAGCTGACGGCCTTCGAGCGGCTCGCGGACGACGCCACCTTGGCACCGACCCTGGAGGACAAGGCCGCGCTCGCGGCGTTGGCCGTGACCGAGTTCCACCACTTCGAGCGGCTCCGGGACCGACTGCAGGACCTGGGTGTCGACCCGGTCGCCGCCATGGAGCCGTTTCGGACCGCGCTCGACTCCTTCCACCGCCACACCGCTCCGTCGGACTGGCTGGAGGGCCTGGTCAAGGCGTACGTCGGCGACGGGATAGCCACGGACTTCTACCGCGAGGTCGCTGCCCTCGTCGATGCCGACACCCGAGCGCTCGTCTTCGAGGTGCTCGAGAACTCCGGGCAGGTGAGCTTCGTCGTCGACCGGGTTCGCAAGGCGATCGCGGACGACCCCAGGGTCGCCGGCCGGCTCGCACTGTGGGGACGCCGCCTGGTCGGGGAGGCGCTTGCCCAGGCCCAGCGAGTCGCGGCCGAACGAGACGCCTTGACCGCCCTCCTCGTGGGCGGAGTCGACCGACCGGGGATGGACCTCGCGGCGATCGGGCGGATGTTCGCCCGACTCACCGAGAAGCACGTCCAACGCATGGCGACGCTGGGCTTGGACGCCTGAACGAGGCGACGCCCCCTCGTCGAACCGCCGGTCAGATCCTGCTACCGCGGCGCGCGGTGAGGCTCGCCGCGATGATGACGAAGATCGCCGCCACCGCGATGCTGATCAGCCACCGAATCCAGTCGACCCCCGAGGTCTCGGCGACCCCGAAGAGCCCAGCCAGCCAGTAGCCGACCAGGACACCGGCGATCCCGCAGATGACGGTGAGCCACAGCGGGATGTTGTCGCGGTGCTTGGGAGCCACCCACTTGCCGAGCAGGCCGATGATGATCCCCGCGATGATGACGCCGATGATGCTCATGGGCCATCCCTCCCTCCCCGGCCACGCTACTCCGGAGAGGCGGAGAGTGGTGGGCACATGACGCTGTGTTGTGGCGTCGAAGGGAGAAAACCAGGACGAAACGGGCTCCCCTGTGCCGCACGGCCCGGGGGCGTCACATGGCGCCGAAGCCGATGCGGCGCAGCTGCGGCCCGATCTCGATGTAGGCGATGCGGTCGGCGGGGACCAAGACGCGGCGGCCCTTCTCGTCGACCAGGCTGAGCAGGCCGTCGGACGCCTGGAGAGCCTTGCTCACGGCGGCTTCGATGTCCTCGGGCCGCTCGTCGCTCTCGAGCACGATCTCCCGCGGAGCGTGCAGGACGCCGATCTTGACCTCCACAGGTCACCCTCTTTCGCTTCCGAGTGGGCCTCGGCCAGGCCCGGTCGTTCCGAGCGATCGGTCCGTGCCCCTGGGGGACGAGCCAGGACCGCCGTTGTCGAGGCTAGCCCAGACCACCACCAGTCGGTGGCCCGCCCCGGTTCGCCGAGGGTGGCGAAGCCTGCTGGGAGGACCCGGGGCGCCAGGCCAGCCCGCGCCGGGCGCCAGGTTCACCCTTCGGTGCCGGCCCGGGGGAACCCACGGATGCCGCGCCAGGCGAGCGTGGCGAGGAATCGCGCCGCTTCCTCACGATCGATGGAGCCGCCGCTCGACACCCACCACCGGGCCGTCACCTGGCCCATCCCGGCCAGCCCAGCGGCGAGAAGCATCGACTCCTCCCGGGGCAGGCCGGTGTCCTCCTCGATGACCTGGGAGATCGCCTCCGCGCAATCGCGGCTGACCCGATCCACGCGTTCGCGGACGGCCGGCTCGTTGGTGAGGTCGGACTCGAAGACCAGACGGAACGCGCCCTTCTCGTCGCCCACGAAGCCGAGGTAGGCGTCCATGGTCGCCCAGACGCGCTGCTGGTTGTCGGTGGTGGAGGCGAGCGCGGAGCGCACCGCTTCGACGAGCTCCTCGCACGAGGCGTCCAGCAACGCGAGGTAGAGGTCCAGCTTGCTCGGGAAGTGCTGGTAGAGCACGGGCTTGCTGACGCCCGCGCGCTCGGCGATGTCGTCCATGGAGGCGGCGTGGTAGCCGACTGAGACGAACACCTCGCGTGCGGCGTCAAGGAGCTGCGCGCGCCGCTCCTGCCGGGGCATCCGGCCGCTCCGTGGGCGAGTGTCGGACATCGTCACCTCGATCCCTCCTCACTGCCGGCCCTCGTCACCGCCGGCGTGGGCAGGCCGGGCCCCGGCAGGTCACCACGGCGATCTCGTCGAGACCACCTCGTGGTGGCTCAGCGGCCTCACTGGTACTCATCGTCTTCGTCGATGTCGACCCTGAGCTGCTGTTCGAACACGTCAGCGACGGGCGCTTCCAGGTCGAGCTGGTCGGCCCGCAGCTCGACCTGCTCGTCGTCCTCCTCCTCGTCGACCGGCGTGTTCTCCAGCGCGTCCTCGTACGGGACCTCGATGTCGGACACGGCGCTCGCCTCCTCTGCTCGGCCGAGTCTGTGGCAGTCGGCGACTCCCGTCGCCCACTCGAACCGCCGGGAGCCGGACGGGTGCCCTTCGGCGACACCTGCGAGGTTGGCCACGAATGACCACCCCACGGTCGTCGCCGGCCGGGACCGCCCGCCTAGCCACGACACTAGCGGTGATTCGGCCAGGAAGGTACGACGAGCGGGACGGCGTCCGGGGCAGGCGCCACGCAGCGCCACCAACCCGCCGAAAGTGGCTCTCGCCCGGGACGGTCCGGCGAGGGGGTCGCTGTCCGGCTTCTCACCTGCTCCCGGCTTCTCACCTCGCGGTGTTCGCCTGAGCCCGCGAGCTCCGGGGATCCTCCGGCTCAGGGAAGTCGTTGCCGGGTCGTGGTCAGCGGCGCGAACAGGTCGCCCATGGCCTGGATGCGGTCGAGCACGTCGGTCGCCTCGAAGGTGAGGTCGCCCACGGTCCGGCACGCCTCCACCTCCTCCCACGTCACGGGCGTGGAGACGGTCGGTCGCTCCAGGCCACGCAGCGAGTAGGGGGCGACGGTGGTCTTGGCCGGGTTGTTCTGACTCCAGTCGAGGAAGACCTTCCCCTTGCGCAGCGACTTGGTCATCGATGCCACGACCAGGTCGGGATGGTCGCGCGCGAGCCGCTCAGCCAGCTCGCGCGTGTAGGCCGAGGTGGTCTCGCCCGGCGTCTCCTCCACGGGCACGTACAGCTGCATCCCCTTCGAGCCGGAGGTCTTCGGCCACGCGCGCAGGCCGTCAGCGTCAAGCAGATCACGGAGCAGGAGCGCGACTCGACAGCACGCCACCAGGTCCGCGGGTGGCCCGGGATCGAGGTCGACGACCACGAGATCCGGGTGGTGGACCCGGCCTCGCGGGCCGACGCGCCACTGCGGCACGTGCAGCTCGAGTGCCGCGAGGTTGGCCAGCCAGACCAGCGTCGCGAGCCGATCCACGACGACGTACTCGACGACCTCCGATCCGCGGGTGCTGCCCGGGGAGTCGATGGTCACCGTGCGCACCCAGGAGGGTGTGCCGCGAGGCTTGTTCTTCTCGAAGAAGGCTTCGCCCTCGACGCCGTCCGGCCACCGTTTACGCGTCAGCGGCCGGGACTCGAGGTGGGGGAGCAGGACGTCGGCAACCCGGCTGTAGTAGTCGATGACCTCGCCCTTGGTGAACCCGGTGCGCGGATAGAGCACCTTGTCGAGGTTGGACAGCTGCAGGACGTGCCGGTCCACACGCACGCGGACGGTCCCGCCGCTGTCGACTCCCATGGGCCCATCCTGCTCCCCGCCGCCACACCACGCGGTGATCTCTGGGTGAACGGCGTGCCGCGCGTGACCGCGGGGCCGTGGATAGGCTCGCCGTCATGCGCTACCGCTTCTTGGGGACGTCCGGCCTGCGCGTGTCCGTCGTGGGCCTCGGGTGCAACAACTTCGGCAGCCGGCTCGACCTGGATCGCACCCGCGCGGTCGTCGACGCCGCGCTGGACGCCGGGATCACGTTCTTCGACACCGCCGACTCCTACGGCAACCGGGGCGGTTCGGAGGAGCTGCTCGGCCAGGTGCTCAAGGGCCGGCGTGACCAGGTGGTGCTGGCCACCAAGTTCGCGAGCGAGATGGGCTACGGTCCGGCCGCGGGCGCACCGGGCAGCCGCGCCTATATCCGACGTGCCGTCGAGGCCTCGTTGCGGCGGCTGCGGACCGACTACATCGACCTGTACCAGATCCACCGTCCCGACCCGCACACCCCGATCGCGGAGACGCTCGCCGCGTTGGACGAGCTGGTGAAGGAAGGCAAGGTCCGCTACATCGGCCACTCCAACTTCTCCGCCTGGCGCCTCGCGGAGGCCGCGCACGTCGCCCGGGAGCTGGGCACCACGCCGTTCGTGTCGGCTCAGAACCACTGGTCGCTGCTGGAGCGGGGAGTCGAGGCCGACCTCGTGCCCGCGGCTCGGCACTACGGCTTGGGCGTGCTGCCGTACTTCCCGCTCGCCAACGGGTTGCTGACCGGGAAGGTGCGACGTGGCCAGCCCATCCCGGCCAACTCCCGGCTCGCCGGACGCGAGGACTACGTGACCGAGGAGAAGCTCGACAGGGTCGAGGCGCTGGTGAGCTGGGGTGAGCGGCACGGGCGGTCGTTGCTGGAGATCGCGATCGGCGCCCTCGCGGCCCAGCCCGGTTGCGCCTCGGTGATCGCCGGCGCGACGACCCCGGAGCAGGTCAAGGCGAACGCCGCCGCTGGGGAGTGGGAGCCGACCGCGGAGGAGCTGGCGGAGATCGACGCGATCGTCCCACCGCCAGGAGCGTGACGCCCGCCGGCGGCCGGTCCCCAGGCCGAGCATCGCTCGTTCCAGGCCGAGCACCGCTCGTTCTGCCGCGACGCCGGAGCCACGACGGCCGGCGGTGGACGGGTGCGGGACCGTCCGACCGGTGCTGGAGCACCGGTGCGGGAACATGGAAGGCATAGCGCCGGTTGGTGTCGAAGAGATCCGACCACGTGAGGAGTCGCCTGTGTCCCTGCCGCCTCTCGTCGAACCAGCGGACGAGCTCACCGTCGACGAGGTTCGCCGCTACTCCCGGCACATCATCATTCCCGAAGTGGGCATGACCGGGCAGAAGCGACTGAAGAACGCCAAGGTCCTGGTCATCGGAGCCGGCGGCCTCGGAAGCCCTGCCCTCCTCTACCTGGCCGCCGCCGGGGTGGGCACGCTCGGCATCGTCGACTTCGACGTCGTGGACGAGTCCAACCTGCAGCGCCAGGTGATCCACGGGCAGAGCGACGTGGGCAAGTCCAAGGCCGTCTCCGCCAAGGAGTCGATCGCCGAGGTCAACCCCCACGTCAACGTCATCCTCCATGAGGAGCGGCTGGACTCCTCCAACGCGCTGGAGATCTTCTCCGGCTACGACCTGATCCTCGACGGCACCGACAACTTCGCGACCCGCTACCTGGTCAACGACGCCGCGGTCATCCTCGGCAAGCCGTACGTGTGGGGCTCGATCTTCCGGTTCGAGGGCCAGGTGAGCGTGTTCTGGGCCAAGTACGGCCCCCAGTACCGCGACCTGTACCCGGAGCCCCCGCCGCCGGGCATGGTGCCGTCCTGTGCTGAGGGTGGCGTGCTCGGCGTGCTCTGCGCGTCGATCGGCTCGGTCATGGTCAACGAGGCGATCAAGCTCATCACCGGTATCGGCGAGCCGCTCATCGGCCGGCTGCTGATCTTCGACGCGCTGGAGATGAGCTGGCGTGAGCTGAAGATCAACAAGGACCCGAACACCCCGGAGATCACCGAGCTGATCGACTACGAGGCGTTCTGCGGCGCGATCTCGGACGAGGCGGCCGCGGCGATCCAGGACTCCACGATCGACGTGCGCACCCTCAAGGAGTGGCTGGACGCCCGCGAGCGGGGTGAGCGCGACTTCGTGCTGGTGGACGTCCGGGAGCCCAACGAGTACGAGATCGTCAACATCCCGGGCTCGATCCTCATCCCGAAGGGCGAGTTCCTGACCGGCGAGGCGTTCGAGAAGCTGCCGAAGGACAAGCAGATCGTGCTCCACTGCAAGGTGGGCGGTCGTTCGGCGGAGGCCCTCGCCGCGGTGAAGGGCGCGGGCTTCTCCGACGCCGTGCACGTCGCGGGCGGCATCTCGGCGTGGGTGAGCCAGATCGAGCCGCACAAGCCGTCGTACTGACCGGTTCGGGACGTCTCGGGGGCCGGCCGTGGCTCACGGCGCGCGTGAGGAGTACGTCGAGCAGGTCCTGTCGGTCGTCGAGCGCATCCCGGCCGGCAGGGTGATGACCTACGGCGACGTCGCCGAGTTCCTCGGCAAGGGCGGGCCCCGCCAGGTCGGGTGGGTGATGTCCCACTTCGGCGGGGCCGTGCCGTGGTGGCGGGTCGTCCGCGCGGACGGGCGGCCCGCCGACTGCCACGCGGGTGAGGCGATCCGACGGCTGCGCGCGGAGGGGACGCCGTTCGCCGGACTGGCGAGCGAGCGGGTCGACATGGCTCGCGCGCGCTGGGACGGCGCGTAGGGCGTGACGTTCGTCGGCGTCGCGGCGTTGCGGCTGGATGCGTGCCGCCGCGGCCGTCTGCCGAGCTCACTCCCCACCGCCGTGCGAGTTCGGCCGGTCGCGATTCGGGCAGGGGAGTGGTGTGACCGAACGCGTCCGGGTGCGGCTCACCGGCACCAGCGCGACCATGCTCGCCACGCTCTACGGGCGGGCCCTCGACGCTGAGTCCGCCGCTCCGATCTTGGGTGATCCGCTCGCCCAAGCGATTGTGGCGCGGATCGACATCGACTTCGATCGCTTTGGGCTGAGTCGGGACGAGGTCGTCAGCGTGGCGATCCGCGGGCTGTACCTCGACCGCGCGACGTCGGATCTGCTCGCGGGCATGCCCGACGCAGCGGTGCTGCACCTGGGCTGCGGACTGGACACGCGGCCCTGGCGGGTCGATCCGACGGCTCGTCATCGCTGGTATGAGGTCGATCTCCCCGAGGTGGTCGAGCTGCGCCGGCTGCTGCTTCCCGACCGGGCCGGCGTCCACCGGATCGCGACCTCGGTCACCGCGCCTGGATGGTTGGCCGACGTGCCGGCGAGCCAGCCGGTCGTCGTCGTGGCGGAGGGTGTCGTCCAGTACCTCGCGCGGGCTGACCTGATCCGGCTGCTGCAGGGAATCGTCGTGCGCTTCCCTCGAGGTGGGATCGCGTTCGACGCCTGGAGCCCGCTCGGCGCGTGGCTCGGTCGGTTCGAGCGGACGATTCGGGTGACCCGAGCGAGGCTCGGCGGGTGGGGCTTGGCGGATCCACGTGAGCTGGAGGTGCCCGGTCTGCGGCTCGTGTCCGTCCTCGATCTCCTTGACGTACCCGAGACCGTGAGGTTCACCCTGCCGACCCGGGTGCTGGTGAGCCTCATGCGGAGGGTCGCGCCGTTGCGACGGATCGGGATGATCCTGCGCTACGAGTTCGGCGAGGCCTCGTCTGGCGTCGGCTGAGCTGACTTCTCCCTGGGGTCGGGGACCTCGGCGGCTCCGCCGCTCTCCGCCGGTGGCTCGTGGTCGCACTCGCTCTGGGCCAGGTGGTCGAGGTCGTGCCGGATGGCGCGGACGAGTGCGGGGAACCCGACGATGAGGGCGTCACGCTCGGACTCTGTCATCGCGGCCATCCAGCGGACGTAGTGCCCGTGGAAGTGCGCGGCGATGCGGGCGTGGGCGGCGCGGCCACGGTCGGTGATGCGCAGCCGGTAGAGGCGGCGGTTGCCGGGATCGCGCTCGCGTTCGACGAGGCCCTTGCGCTCCATGTCGGCGACCATGCGGCTGACCGTGCTCTTCTCCAAGTGGACGCGTTGGGCGAGGTCGCGTTGGGACATCGGGCCCGCGAGGTCGAGCTCGTGGAGGGCGACGGTCTGCGACAAGGAGACCTCCTCGCCAGGCACCGCTCGGTCAGGCTGGAACGCACCGGCCAGCCGCACCAGCTCCATGAGCGCCGCGTGGAGCCGCGCCACCTCGTCGTCCGCCATCCGATCCTCCGCCTCACTCTCGCCTGACGAGCCTCCGCCGGCTCTCGCGCTAGATCAGAGTTGTGCCATACAACTGTCTCACGGTACGCTCAGCACAGTTGTATCGCACAACTCAGAGGAGAGGTCATGGGGGCAGGTCACGATCACCACCACCGCCACTTCCACTTCCTGCACCTCGGCGGCGGATCCGGAACTTTCGAGGGTTGGCGCAGCCGCGTCTACAACGTGCTGGCCCGGTGGCCGATGCGCGGCGTCTACCGGCGAATCGCGCAGGACCTCGCGGCCATGGCGCCGGAGCGCGGAGCAGTCCTCGATGTGGGAACCGGGCCAGGTGTGCTGCTCCTCGAGCTCGCGCAGCGGCGCGCTGACCTCACGCTCACCGGCGTCGACCTGTCCGCCGACATGGTGGCGTTAGCTCAGCGCAACCTCGCGAAGGTGGCCGACCGGGCCTCGGCGCGGGTCGCCGACGTGGCCGCCTTGCCGTTCGCCGACGAGTCGTTCGACCTCGTCGTGTCGTCCTTCAGCCTGCACCACTGGGAGGACCCGGAGGCGGCGGTGGCGGAGCTCGCACGGGTCCTGCGACCGGGTGGCGCGCTGGTGATCTACGACTTCGATCGGGCGCCGTTCGACCGGCTCGAGCAGGGTGCGCGAGAGCGGTCGCTGTTCACGGGCGCGCCGAGCCAGCGAACACCCTTCCGCGTCGGCCTGCTCACCCCGGGCCGCTGCGTCCGCTTCGTGATGACGACCGCGGCTGCCGGCTCGGCACGCCAGCGCTGAAGGGGCGCTCGCTCAGCGCTGAGAGAGCCACAGCTCCGAGTGAGGATCCGGACGCGGATGAGGCGCGTCCAGCTGACTGCGAGCGGTCGAGTCTCGCACCCCACGATGAGCGTGGTCGCTCGTCATTGCGGCGTGGCCACCGGGCTGCTCGAGCTCGTGGCGGCACCACGAAGTGGTTGCTCGCCGTTGTTCGCTCGTCGGAGATAGCTTATCCGCAGGTGGCCTGAGTCGCTGAGGACGTAGAGTTCCACCCTGTCGATTGCAGATGCGGGTCGTATCACCCAGATACGCAGTATGCGGAGCCTGGTGGTCAGCGGTTGTGTGGCTTGTCACAGTCTTGTAAGGAGGTCTCTAGCGAGTTGGGCTGCGTCACGTAATGGTCGCTCGCCATCCGGTCCAGTCTTTTGGTACCGAATAACAAGCAAATCTTCCCTACGTTGGACAATGAGTTTTACCTTGGCTTTTTTCGATACGGAGTTGTAGAAGGCGGCGACGCAGTACTGGTCGCCAAGTCCGGTGAAGTCCGGAACTCGTATCGCTGTGTCATTGTGGTCGTCGCGAATAGATGTCACGTTCTTGCAGTTCTGTCGGAAAAACTCCTGCGCATGATCTTCGCCAGAGGTCTTTAGGGTCTGCTCGTACCGGCTGGCGCGGACATAGAGAAGATCAGAGGTGTCGGGTTGTTTGGGGTCCGTTCTGACTACGCAGGTCCGATCGGACACTCCGAATGCTTCCTCCTCGTGATGGCTTGTGACCGGGTACTCAACCAAGGAGTCAAGGCGCTCCGTTCCTACGGCGGAGCAGATATCCTTGGGGAGTCGCGACGACTTCGTTGCATGTGGCGTTGAGGTGGTTCGAGCGTGTTGTTCGTCCTGTGAATTCCACGTGACAAACACCGCAGCGACGAGGAGGCAGAGGCTAGCGATGCCGCCGACAATAAGCGTTTCCAAGATGCCTGCGCGGGACGCAATCAAGCTGCGGATGCCATGGGGTGGGTGAGGCTTTTCGTGGCGCCTTCCATGGCAGGAGCGGTGTCGGAGGTGTCCGTCAGGTCTTGTCATCGGCCCTCACCGGTCCCCCATCTCTCCATGTCGTAGATTGCGCTCTTCGGTCTTGGCCAGTGGCCTCGCGGCAGCGCTACATTGGAGTGGAGGAGCTTCTCTAGGTTGGCTGCTGTCTGGGTGAATTCCTCCGCGGCAGTCTTCACGGCTTCTCTGGCATTTAGGACCGAATTGACGAAGGTCTGGATCGCCTCGCCGGGTACCATCAGAATATCCGGGGTAAAGCTACGGTTGAGCACCATAATGAGCTCGGCGAGGGCTGTTGCTGCGGCCCTTTCGATGTCGAACCAGAACCGATTGATGGCCGACGCGCACTGCGTGAGCAATGGGTTTAGTTCGTTTGCTAAGGAGCTGACGTACTCGATGGCTGCGTACTGGGTGGGCAGAAAGGCGTCGTAGGCTTCCTTGGCGTCGCCGGTCCAGTAGTCGATGATCTCCATCGAATTCGGGGTGAAGAGCGAAGCCTGTTTGCTGACTGGTCCGCCTATCTTCGCACTCCATGCTGAAGCCGCGGCGTCAAGTTGCCATGGGTCGCCGATGTTCGTCAGGAAGGGATTGATATGTTTGTCGCAGGTTTCCTTATATGCTTGGTAAGCTGTATGCAGGCTGTTCCTGCAACGTTCGGCGAGCTCGCGGAGCCAGAGACCACCTAGTGGGCCGCCAAACACGTTCCCCACGAAGATGAGGACGAGGTCATCTACGTCGAGGTCAAGAAGCCGAGCGAAACATTCTTCGATCTTTCCAAGTGCGTTCCTGATCTTCTCTTCGAGATCCTTAGATTCTTCGGATCGTTCCATGGGCTGCGGCCCGCTGAGGCGTTCCTCCCTTGCTACCATCCCTTCTCCTCCAGCATCCGTCCGAGCTGACGGAGTACTTCGAGGTTCTTCTGCTCCGTTCCGTCGAGTCGATTAGCTATGATGACGAGTCGGTGGCCGACATCGTCGAGGGTACGTTGCCCCTCATCCAGTAGGCGCAGTATTTTTCGGTGTACATCCTCGTAGAGCTTCGTGACGCTTCTGGGTTCGCGGCAAGCTTCGTCGGCTACGGTCCCGAAGTGCGCTACGGTGAGGCACAAGCAGGCGGCGGCTTGCTTGGCGCGTTCGAGAACTTCCGCCGCTTCGGACCAGATCTTGGCGTCCTTTCGCAAGGCGGCGATGGAGTATGTGATGTCACGGCCCTCGTTTCCAGCCAATTCAGTGTTCCTCCTGTCGAAGCCATCCCCGTAGGACTTGTGGATTGCTCGCGAGGGCGAGCACGCGGTCGGCGGCTGGTGTGGCCGTGGCCAGCGCGGGTTCGTGAGCGGAATCGAGAGACGCGTACGCTGACTCGAAGGCGTCCTTGACCGCCTGCACGACACGGGCTGTCGAGGCGCCAGCGAGCCAGTCCTCGGCGATCGTAAGCCGCACCAATGCTCCGGAGACGTTGAGCGTGATCCGGACCACATGGCGCGGGTCGCTGCCCGCATAGTCCACGGTCGGGTTGGGCTGGCCGCACTGGAGAACGTGTGCGGCCTCAGTGGTAACCGCGTCGAGGAGGTCTGTGAGGCGACCCAACGCGGCTAGCTGCTGACCAAGCGGCAGTCGTTCCCAATCCTCTGCGGAGAGGACTGAGGGGGTTGACTGGTCTCGGTCTCCAGGCTTGGTCGTCACTGCCTCGAGGTAGCTGAGACGTGCTTTGGTGACCGCACTAGCCAGGGCGTCGGTGAACCCGGCGACACCGACCTTGTCGCGCCACAACGCGGACAGTCGGAAGTCGACGACCCGCCCGGACGATGGGTCCATCGTGACCTGGACGCAGCCTGTGTCATCGGTGGCCGTGATCGTCTCTGATGACTCCTCCGGCTCATCCCACTGCATGCCCACCCCCACAGATGACCCCGAAGCCGGGGAAGCGATCTCGAGATCTTCGCGGGCCACATCGTACGGGGATCGGGGCGGTGTGGGTGGCCTGCCGGTGTGACCACTGTGGACAACGTCCTCACGGAGCGTAAGAGTCGGGACGCGGTGTAGGAGGGGTGTCTCGATCCTCCAATCCGTGGCGGGAGGGCGCTCTCGTCAGGGGACGGCCGTGTCGGCGGCCAGGGCTAGCATCGCCCGGTGCTCAACGTTCCTCGTGGCGCCGCGATGTACGTCGGAGCGCTCGTCGGCCCAGGTCTGCTCCTGGTTCCGGCGCTCGCCGTCCAAGCCGCGGGCCCTGCCTCGATCCTCGCCTGGCTCGGTGTCCTCGCCTTGTCCGCACCGCTGGCCTGGACGTTCGTCACGCTGGCCGTTCGCTACCCGACCGCCGAGGGTGTCGCGGCCTACGTCCGGGCTGCCTTCGGCGAGACCGCGGCCGGGTTGGCCGGCACGTGCTTCGTCGGCGGCGTCTTCGTCGGCGCTCCCGCCGTCGCGCTCACCGGCGGCCTGTACGTCGCGGAGCTCACCGAGTCCGGCACGGGGGTAGCGGTCGCTGTCGGGCTCGCCATCGCCGGGGCGGTCCTGGCGGCGAACGCCGTCAGCCTCCGGCTGTCGTCCGGCGTCCAGCTCGCGCTGGCCAGCGTGCTGGTCGGCATCGTCGCCCTGGCCGTGCTCGTGGCACTGCCCGGCAACGTGACCCGCAATTGGACGCCGTTCGCCCCGCACGGCTGGTGGGCGGTGGGAACCGCCGCCAACATCCTCATGTGGCTCATCTTCGGCTGGGAGGCGATGGCCCAGCTCGCCGGCGACTTCCGCCGGCCGGACCGCGACCTGCCGCGGGCCGCGGCGATCGCGTTCGGAACCATCACCCTGCTCTACGCCGGCCTGGGTGTGGCCACCATCGTCGTCACCGCGGACGCCAGCTCGCACGTCCCGCTCGCGGACCTCATGGCGGTCGGGTTCGGGGAGGTCGGTCGGGCGGCGACCGCGCTCCTCGCGCTCGTGCTGACGATGGGCGCGATGAACGTCTACGTGGGGTCGTCGGCGAAGCTCGTCGAGGCTCTCGTGAAGGCGCGGGCCCTTCCCCGCTGGCTCAGCGACGGCACGGACCGCGACATCCCCCGCCGACCGCTCGTCGTGCTCGGCGTCCTCTGCGTGTGCCTCCTCGGTGTCCTGGCGGCCGGCGTCATGACCCCGGACGGGCTCATCCGCGCCACGTCCGCCTGCTTCGTCGCCGTGTACGTCCTCGCTCTCGCGGCGGCGGTCCGTCTCCTCACCGGGCGCCAGCAGATCGCGGCGGTGGTGGCTCTGGCGCTCGTCTGCGTCGTGGGCGTGTTCTCCGCGGGCTACCTGCTCGTTCCCGCGCTGGCGGCCGGGTTGGCGATCGCAGTGCGCCGGTCGGCATCACGGAGGGCGCTGGTGTCCGCCGACCCGTCGTCGCCTCGGGAGGAGGTGACGGTCGGCACCCAGGCGGAGTGCACGGTCGGTTCCGCGGAGGGGCACCGCTGACCGGCGGTCCGTCTCGCCGGACGTCGTGGAGGTGAGGACGTCCGGACGCGTCGATCGACGTCGGTGCTCTCTGGTGAAATGCCGGACGTGCCCGTCTCGTCAGCGACCGGACCGAGCGCCACGCGCGGCGCCACACCGACCTACCGGCTGGTGCGACGTCGCAGAGCCGGTGCCGTGGAGCCGCCTCGCCTCGACGACCAGCAACGCCGGGTCGTCGAGCACCGAGGTGGCCCGCTCCTGGTGCTCGCCGGACCCGGGACCGGCAAGACCACGACGCTCGTCGAGGCGGCCGTCGACCGGATCGAGCGTGACGGGCTGAGCCCGGAGCAGGTCCTTCTGCTCACCTTCGGTCGGCGTGCGGCCGCCGAGCTGCGCGACCGCATCGCCGCCCGGCTCGGCCGCACCATCCGCGAGCCCTTGGCCCGCACCTTCCACTCCTACGCGTTCGGCCTGCTCCGCCAGGACGCCGCGCTGCGTGACCGGCCCGCCCCGCGCCTGCTGTCCGGCCCCGAGCAAGACCTGTTGATCCGCGACCTGCTGCGTGGTGACGTCGAGGAGTTCGGTGCTCGCTCCTGGCCGCAGCGGCTGCGGGCGGCGCTGCTCACCCGGGGCTTCGCCGAGGAGCTCCGCGACCTGCTGCTGCGCGCGGCCGAGCGGGGCGTCGACCCGGCCAAGCTGCGTCAGCTCGGCCGGCAGTACCAGCGGGACGATTGGGTGGCGGCCGCACGCTTCGCGCGCCAGTACGCCGCCGTCACCGCGCTGCGGCCCGAGGCGCCGGCCTACGACCCGGCGGAGCTGGTGCGGGCGGCGGTGGACCTGCTGCGGGGCGACCCCGCGCTGTTGGAGCGCGAGCGCCGAGCACGCGCCGTCGTCTTCGTGGACGAGTACCAAGACACCGACCCGGCCCAAGAGGAGCTGTTGCAGCTGCTGGCGGGCGGCGGTCAGGACCTCGTCGTGGTGGGCGACCCCGACCAGTCGATCTACGCCTTCCGCGGCGCCGACGTCGACGGGATCCGACGGTTCACCGAGCGGTTCCGGCGCGCCGATGGGTCGGAGGCGGAGACGGTCGCGCTCACCCGCAGTCGGCGGGCGGGGGCGGTGCTGCTGGAGGCCTCTCGTCGTATCGCCCGACGACTGCCGGGTCCGTCCGCCCACCGTCGGCTGGAACCTGACCCTCGTGTGCCCGAGGGCGAGGTGGACGTCCACCTGCTGCACTCGGCCCACCAGGAGGCGGCGTTCGTCGCCCAACGCCTCCGTGCGGCTCACCTGGTCGACGGCATCCCGTGGTCCCGCATGGCGGTCCTGGTCCGGGCCGCGTCCGCCATCCCCCTGCTGCGTCGGACGCTGACCGCGGCGGGCGTGCCCGCCACCGTGCGTCGCGAGGAGCTGCCGCTCGTCGACCAGCCGGCCGTACGCCCGCTGCTCACCCTGCTCGAGATCGCCACCGGACGACGCGCGCTCGACACCGAGGTGGTGCTCGACCTCCTCGTCAGCCCCTACGGCGGGGCCGACCCGCTCGCCCTGCGGCGGCTTCGCCAAGAGCTGCGCCGGCACGAGCTCGCCACCGGCGGCGGACGGTCGTCGTCCGTCCTGCTCGTCGAGGCCATCGACGATCCAGGCGCCCTGCTTCCCCTCGACCCCGTGGCGGCGGCGCCGGCGCAGCGCATCGCCACCCTGCTGGAGGCCGCCAGGAAGGCCGTGGCCGCTCCCAACGCCACGGCCGAGACCGTGCTGTGGGCCATGTGGTCGGCGAGCGGGGTCGCGGAACGCTGGGCGGAGACCGCCGTGCGTGGAGGACCAGGTGCCGCGGCCGCTGATCGCGACCTCGACGCGGTGACCGCGCTCTTCGACACGGTGGCCCGGTTCGTCGACCGGCTCCCGGCCGCTGGACCCGCCGTGTTCCTCGACCACCTGCTGGGCCAGGAGATCCCCGGCGACACGCTCGCCCCTCGCGCTCCCGAGGGGGAGACGGTGGCGATCCTCACCGCGCACGCCGCGAAAGGTCTGGAGTGGGACGTCGTCGCGGTGGTCGGCGTCCAGGAAGGGGTCTGGCCGGACTTGCGGCCGCGCGGCTCTTTGCTGGGGTCAGAGACGCTCGTCGACCTGGTCTCCGGGCGTGATCCGAACCCGCTGGCGACCGTGAGCCACGTGCTCGCCGAGGAACGGAGGCTGTTCTACGTGGCGGTGACGCGAGCCCGGCGTCGCCTTCTGGTCACCGCCGTGTCGAACGAGGAGGAGCAGCCGTCCCGGTTCCTCGACGAGCTGCTGCCCTGGACGGGCCCGGGCGACGAGCGCCCACTCACCCGGGTGCCGCGTGGGCTCGACCTGGCCGGCGTCGTGGCCGAGCTCCGGTCCGTGGTCTGCGCCCCCGATCTCCCACCCGACCATCCCCGTCGGCTCGCCGCCGCCCACCACCTGGCGCGGCTCGCCGCGGCGGGGGTCCGCGGCGCCGACCCCGACCAGTGGTACGCCCTTCCGCCCTTGTCCGATGACCGCCCCCTGCGCGAGCCGGGCGAGCCGGTGAGGGTCTCGCCCAGCAAGGTGGAGGCCTTCATCCGGTGTCCGTTGCGGTGGCTGCTGCAGAGCTGCGGCGGAACGGCGGGGGACCTGTTCCACCAGAGCCTCGGCAACCTCGTCCACGGCCTGGCCTACGACGTCGCGACCGGCGCCCTCGCCGTCGACGACCTGCTCGACGCGTTCGAGCAACGGTGGAGTCGGCTCGACGCCGGCCGGGGCTGGTCGGCGGCGAAGCAGTACGACCGCGCCAGGGAGGTGGTCAGCAAGCTGGCCGCGTGGCTGCGCGCCAACCCGCACGAGCTCGTCGCCGCCGAGGCCGACTTCGAGGTCGAGGTGGGTCGGGCGCGCCTGGTTGGGCGGGTGGACCGGCTGGAGCGTGACTCCGAGGGCCGGCTCGTCGTGGTCGACCTCAAGACCGGTCGCAGCAAGCCTGGGTCCAGTGAGCTGCCGCAGCACCCCCAGCTGGGGGCCTACCAGCTGGCGGTGGAGCGAGGTGGCTTCCGCAGGATGGCCAGGAAGGCCACGTCGGGTGGCGCCGTCCTCGTTCAGCTCGGTGGTGACACGAAGAAGCCGTCCGTGCAGCGGCAGCCTCCGCTCGCGGACGCCGACGATCCGGCCTGGGCGGAACGCCTCGTCGCCCAGGCCGCGGAGGGGATGGCGGGCCAGGAGTTCGTCGCCATCGAGAACCACTGGTGTGGGGTGTGCCCGGTCCGCCGGTCGTGTCCCCTGCACGCGGAGGGGGGTCAGGTCACGCCGTGACGGTGCAGTTGGATCTGCCCTTCGAGGACCCCGGAAGCCCATTCGAGGACCGCCGAAGCGTCCGCTACACGGCGGCCGAGCTGGCCCACCTGCTCGGTCTGCCGCCACCGACGCCGGAACAGGCGGCGGTGATCGAGGCGCCGTTGGAGCCCGGTGTCGTCGTGGCCGGCGCCGGGTCTGGCAAGACGGAGACCATGGCCGCCCGCGTGGTGTGGCTGGTGGCGAACGGGTTCGTCTCACCGGAGCAAGTGCTCGGGCTCACCTTCACCCGGAAGGCCGCGCGCGAGCTGGCCGCTCGGATCCGCCGCCGGCTGGGGCAGCTGCGCGAGCGCGCTCGGATCGACATCGGCCCGGACGGTGACGGGACCATCGGCGAGGTCACCGTCGCCACCTACGACGCCTACGCCCAGCGGATCGTCGCCGAGCACGCGCTCAGGCTCGGGCACGAGCCGGGGGCGCGTCTGGTGACACCGGCCATGGCCTGGCAGTACGCCGCACGGGTCGTGGAGGCCTACGACGGCCCCATGGACCAGGTCAAGCAGTCCTTCTCCACGGTCGTCAAGGCTGTCTTGGCGTTGCACGGCGAGATGTGCGGCCACCTGGTGAGCGCCGAGGAGATCGTCGCGTTCACCGAGCGGCTGACGGACATCGTCACGTCCAAGCCGGCCGTGGCCCGGACCCGCAAGGCGCTCTACGCCGTGGTGGAGGAGGCCCTGGCGCGCCAGCACGCGCGGCTGCAGCTGCTGCCGCTCGTCGAGGCCTTCGCTGAGGAGAAGCGCCGTCGGGAGGCGGTGGACTTCGCCGACCAGGCCGCGTTGGCCGCACGGCTGGCCAGGGAGTTCCCGGAGGTCGGGGAACGGGAACGCGAGAGATACAAGGTCGTCCTGCTGGACGAGTACCAAGACACCAGTCACGCCCAGCTCGTCCTGCTGCGCGGCCTGTTCGGCGGCACCACCGGCCATCCGATCACGGCGGTGGGGGACCCGTGTCAGTCCATCTACGGCTGGCGCGGCGCGAGCGCGGCGACCTTGACCGCCTTCGGACGGCACTTCCGCACCGCCGGCGGCGACCCAGCGTCCGTCCGCTCGCTCACGACGAGCTTCCGCAACGGCTCGCGCATCCTGCATGTGGCGAACCTGCTCTCCGAACCGCTCCGGCGCGACGGCCTGGACGTGCCGAAGCTCCGCGCCCACGACCGCAACCCGCCCGGCACGGTGGTCGCGGCCTTGCACCACACCGTCGAGGACGAGGCGACCGACATCGCGCGACGCATTCGGGCGATCTGGGATGCCGACCAACCCGCGCGAGCCCGGGGCGAGCCCGGCCGGTCGATCGCTGTGTTGGTCCGCAAGCGCAGCCAGATCGACCGGATCGCCTGCGCCCTGCGCGGCGCCGGCCTCCCGGTGGAGATCGTCGGCGTCGGCGGGTTGTTGGCGGCGCCACCGGTGTCGGACGTCGTGGCGACTCTCCGGGTGCTCGCCGACCCCAGCCGAGGCGACGCCCTCATGCGGCTGCTCACGGGCCCGCGGTGGCGGATCGGGCCGCGTGACCTGGAGGCGCTGGGGGAATGGGCGCGGCAGTTGGCCCGTCCGTCGTCGGACGTGAACGACGCGACGCCCGACGACGTCGACGACGCGAGCATCATCGACGCGCTCGACGCGCTCGAGGCCCACAAGGAGCCCGAACGCTTCTCTCCCGAGGGCTGGCGGCGGCTGACACGGCTCGCGGCGGAGCTGCGCTGGCTGCGCGGGAGGGTCGCCCAGCCGCTGGTCGACCTGGTGAGCGACGTCATCGTGACCCTGGGCCTGGACGTCGAGGTCGCCGCGCGCACCGGCGACGTCGCGCTCGCTCGCGCCGACCTCGACGCGTTCCTCGACGTGGCCGTGGCGTTCGCCGAGAGCGGTGAAGGGGAGACGTTGTCGGCGTTCCTCGCCTACCTCGATGCCGCCGACGCGGAGGAGCGCGGCTTGGAGCCGGGTCAGGTCGAGGTGGACGGCGAGCGGGTGCAGATCCTCACCGTGCACGGCGCGAAGGGACTGGAGTGGGATGTCGTCGTCGTGCCGGGTGCGGTCGAGGGCGTCTTCCCCGCGGCCACGGGCGGGGACAAGGCGTGGCTGTCCGACATCGGGGCGCTGCCGTTCCCACTGCGCGGTGACGCGGAGGCGCTACCGACCTTGGAGGTCGAGCGCGCCGAAGACCAACGGGAGGTCAAGGAGGCCTTCGAGCGGTTCGTCGACGACTGCGGCGCCCGAGCCCGCCTGGAGGAGCGCCGGCTGGCGTACGTCGCCACGACCCGAGCTCGTCAGCTGCTCGTCTGGTCCGGCTACCGCTGGGACGAGACCCAGAGGCCGCGAGTCCCGGGGGAGTTCCTCCTGGAGGTCGCGGCCGCCTGCCGTGACGGCGCGGGGGAGGTTCCGGTCTGGCACGAGGAGGTCGACGTCGCCGCTGGGAACCCGCTCACCGCCACGCCACGCCAGCACGCCTGGCCCTACGACCCGCTCACCCCCGAACGTCGCCGCGACGTGGAGCTCGGCGCCGAGCTGGTGCGGCGGGCCAGCGCCGCGTTGGCGGACGGGACACCACTCTCGACGACCGTCGCGCTCGCCGCCCGGGAATGGCAGCGGGACGTCGACCTGCTCCTCGCCGAACGAGCCCGTCGGCAGGCCGGTGAGGAGGTCGTCGTCGAGCTGCCCAGTCGGCTGGCGGTCAGCCACCTCGTGCAGCTCCGACGCGACCCAGCCGCGCTCGCCGGGACGATCCGTCGACCGGTCCCGAGGCCACCCAACCCCCTCGCTCGCCGGGGCACCGCCTTCCACGCGTGGCTCGAGGCGCGGTACGGCCGACCACCGTTGCTCGACCTCGACGAGCTCCCCGGTTCCGCCGACGCGGAGGCCACGCCGGACGAGGATCTGGTCGCGCTCCAGGAAGCGTTCCTCAAGTCGGAGTGGGCGGACCGTCAGCCGCTGGAGGTCGAGGCGCCGTTCGAGCTCGTCGTGGCGGGCATCGTCATTCGAGGCAGAGCCGACGCCGTCTTCCCGGTCGGCCCGCGAACCCCCGACGGCGGGTACACGGGAATCGAGGTCGTCGACTGGAAGACCGGACGGCCGCCGCGAGATCCGGAGGAGGAGGCGGCCAGGTCGGTCCAGCTGGCGGCGTATCGGCTGGCGTGGTCCCAGATCACCGGGCTGCCTCTGGACCGGGTGAGCGCGGCGTTCCACTACGTGCGAGACGGTGTGACCGTCCGGCCGGTGGACCTGCTCGACGCCGAGGGACTCGAGGCGCTGTTGACGGCCGTGCCGGAGGTCGATTCCTAGGGAGGCGATGCGCTGGCTCCGGTCGTTCGCGTTCGATTGTCGGTGCACCGGGTTAGCGTTCGGTCACGCGTTCGATCGCGACGGCGCGGTGGGGCTGGATCCGTGGAGGAGCCAGCGTCACGCGGCGACGTCGTGGCGTTCGCGACGGGGTTGGCGGACGGATCCTGACGGGGAGGAGCCTTCGTCATGCGTCGTCTCGACCGGTCCCGTGAGTACCTGCTGTGGTACGAGCATCACCGCGAGCGCTGGGTCGCCGTCCCCATCGTGCGTGAGGGTGCGTTCATCGAGACCGACTACGCGAGCGTCGTGGTGCTTCCGCTGCTCGACTGAGCGCGTGAACGTCGGTGGCGATCGGGCGTGGGCGTCGCGGCCCGGGGTGGTGGCCGCTGAGACAGGGAGATCGTCGACGGCGACTACAGTGCTGAGCGTGTCGCGCCTGTCTCCGCTCCCGCTGGCCCGCTCGACCCTTGACCGTGCGACCGAACGCCGGGTGAACCCCGCCTGGGTCGATGCGCGGTGGTTCGACCCGCGTTGTCGGGTTCTGGTGGTCATGGACGGCAAGGCGCCGGTGGACCCCTCGGGCACCGCGCTGGTCTACACCTCGCCGTCGCGGCTGGGTGAGGTGGGCCTGGCCGAGGCGGAGCACTACCTGCTCGGTCTCGACGGCGACGGTGTGCCGTACTTCGTCGTTCCCGCTGGCCCCGTTCCCGACGATCAGACGAGGGGGGAGATCGACGAGGCGACGGTCCTCGCCGCCGTGGGGGCGGACCGGCTGGTGAGTGTGCGTGACGCCGGCCACCTGCTCTCCGACCGAGACGCCGGGGTGTTCGTGCACGCGACCGCGTTGGTCAACTGGCACGCGAACCACCCCCGTTGCTCGCGGTGCGGAGCGGCGACGGCGCCCAGCCACGGAGGACACGTCCGGGAGTGTCCGGAGTGTCGGGCGCAGCACTTCCCGCGTACCGATCCGGCGATCATCGTCTTGGTCACGGATGACCAGGACCGGTGCCTGCTGGGACGGCAGAGAAGCTGGCCTGCGAAGCGCTTCTCCACGCTCGCCGGGTTCGTCGAGCCCGGCGAACCGCTCGAGCACGCCGTGGCTCGGGAGGTGCGCGAGGAGACCGGTATCGAGATCGTGGACCCCGTCTACGCCGGGAGCCAGCCGTGGCCGTTCCCGTCCAGCCTCATGCTCGGGTTCTTCGCCAGGGCGGTGACGACGCAGATCAAGGTGGACGAGGAGGAGATCGCCGAGGCGCGGTGGTTCTCCCGTGCCCAGCTGGCGGAGGCGGTCCGCACGGCGGAGCTCCTCCTGCCGGGACGAGCCTCGATCGCGCGCGCGTTGATCGAGAGCTGGTACGGCGACGAGCTGAGCGACTAGACCTCACCTACCAGCCGGCGTCGCGGTGCTCACCCGTGAGCGCTACCGCGACGCTGAGTCCTCCACACCGCTGGGTCCTCCACACCGCTGACTCCTCCGCACCCCACGGGTAGAGTCCCGCTGGTCCCCGGGCCGAAGGACCTGACCTCCGATCAACCACCACGGCCAGGTCAGCTCGGGAGACACCCGGGCAGGGCGGGAACAACCGCCCGCCGTCCGGTGTTCCCAAGGGTAACCGACGCTTCGACGCCAGGAGGAACCCGATGTCGACCACGATCACGATGTACACCACGCCGTGGTGTGGCTACTGCCGGCGGCTGAAGGGTCAGCTCGACCGGGCGGGGATCGCTTACAGCGAGGTCGACATCGAGCAGCATCCGGAGGCCGCCGAGCTGGTCGCCAAGATCAACGACGGCAACAAGACGGTGCCGACCGTGGTCTTCCCCGACGGCTCCGCCCTCACCAACCCGTCGCTGAAGCAGGTCCAGGAGCGGCTGGCGCTCGTCGACGCGCAGGCTCGCTGACCACTTCTTCCTTCCGCTTTCCGAGCTTCTCGTCCTGTCGAGCTCGTCACCACCTCCTCCACTCCCCGCCGGTCGGTCGGGTTGTGGGCGAGGACGTGGTTTCGGTCGTCGGTCCGGACTGGAATCATGGCGCCTGTGACCGAGGCCGTGCCCGCGACCGCGTCGCGCGGAGTTGTCCGCCGCCGGCCCGCGAGCGCTGACGCCGTGCTCGCTGTGCTCGACCCGGAGCAGCGGCAAGCCGCGACCTGCCTCGACGGTCCGGTCTGCATCCTCGCTGGGGCTGGTACGGGCAAGACCCGCACGATCACCCATCGGATCGCCTACGCCGTCCTGTCGGGGCGGTGGCGCCCGCAGAACGTCCTCGCGGTGACGTTCACCACGCGAGCGGCTGGAGAGATGCGCGCCCGCCTGCGGGAGCTCGGTGTGGCCGGCGTTCAGGCGCGCACGTTCCACTCCGCGGCGCTGCGACAGGCGCGCTACTTCTGGCCCCAGGTCTACCGCACGGAGCTGCCTCCGGTCGTGGAGAGCAAGCTGCGGTTCGTCGCCGAGGCGGCCGCGCGGTGTCGCGTGACGGTGGACCTGCCTGGGCGTCGCGACCTGGCCAGTGAGATCGAGTGGGCCAAGGTCAGCAACGTCCGGCCAGACGACTATCCAGCGATCGCGGAGAAGGTCGGCCGTCGGCTCGCGGGGTTCGACCCGGTCACGGTCGCCCGCGTCTTCGCCGCGTACGAAGAGGTACGCCGCGAGCAGGGCTACGTCGACTTGGAAGACGTCCTGCTCTGCGCAGCGGCTCTGCTCGCCGACTCGCCCAAGGTGGCGGCCGAGGTGCGCGCGCAGTACCGCCACTTCGTTGTGGACGAGTACCAGGACGTGAGCCCTGTCCAGCAGACCTTGCTCGACCTGTGGTTGGGCGAGCGCTCCGACATCTGCGTCGTGGGCGACGCCAACCAGACCATCTACTCCTTCGCGGGTGCCACGCCGTCCTATCTGCTCAACTTCGCTGTTCGCCACCCTGATGCGACGGTGATCCGCCTGGAGCGTGACTATCGCTCCACGCCTCAGGTCGTGCGGGTGGCCAACCAGCTCCTCGCCGAGGCGCAGGGGCCGGCGAGTCGGTATCGCCTGACGTTGCGCGCGCAACGTCCGGACGGCCCCGAGCCCACCTTCACCGAGTACCCGGACGAGGTGGCCGAGGCCGAAGGTATCGCTCGCTCGGTCGGCGAGCTCATCCGCCGCGGCGTGCCGCCACGAGAGATCGCGGTGCTGTTCCGAACCAACGCCCAGTCGGAGGTGCTCGAGCAGGCCTTCGCTGAGCGTGACATTCCCTACCTGGTTCGTGGTGCGGAACGGTTCTTCGACCGGCCGGAGGTCCGGGAGGCGCTGGTCCTCCTCCGCGGTGCGTTGCGGGCGGGGGAGCGTTCCGACGCGGGTCTCGGCGCGGACGTGCGCGCGGTCTTGGCCGCGGCAGGGTGGACGCCGCAAGCGCCCCAGGGGTCCGGCGCCGTCCGGGAACGGTGGGAGTCACTCGCCGCGCTCGTCGCGCTCGCCGACGACGTCGCCCGGGACGACCCGACCGCTGACCTCGAAGCGTTCCTCTCCGTTCTTGACGAGCGCGCCGCCACCCAGCACGCGCCGACGGGAGACGGTGTGACGCTCGCGACTCTCCACGCGGCCAAGGGACTCGAGTGGGACGCGGTCTTCCTCGCGGGCGTCCACGAGGGAGTGATCCCGATCTCCTACGCCGAGACGGCCGAGCAGGTGGAGGAGGAACGCCGGCTGCTCTACGTGGGTGTCACCCGCGCGCGTGTCCACCTCGCCATCTCGTGGGCGCTCGCCCGCGTCCCCGGTAGTCGCGCCCACCGGCAACCGTCGCGGTTCCTCGACAGTCTCCGGCCCCGAGGGGATGCGGGTCGACGGGCACCGAGCGCGGACGGCGTTCGTCGGAAGGCGACCAAGACCGTCGCCCGCTGTCGTCGCTGTGACCGACCGTTGCACACCGCGACCGAACGGAAGCTGGGGCGGTGTGTGGACTGCCCGGCCAGCTACGACGAGCGGATCTTCGCGGCGTTGAAGTCCTGGCGATCGGACCAGGCGCGGGAGCAGCGCGTCCCCGACTACTGCGTCTTCACCGACGCGACACTCGTGGCGATCGCTGAGGCTCGACCGACGGATCGAGCGACACTGGCATCGATCCCAGGGGTCAGTGCGGCTAAGCTCGAGCGGTACGCCGAACCGGTGCTGGCGATCTGCTCGGGGGAAGGTGTCGACGGCGACGAGGGCTCCCACGAACCTGCGAACCGTGGCCAAGCCACGGTTCGGTAAAGCTCTGGGAACCGGCCCGAAAAATACGTTGCCGTCGGGAGAAGTTCCTCGTAGGGTCATGGGGGTCTGGTCCCGTCGCGTGGACTGTCATGTCTGAAGCTGGAGGGAGGTGCGTCCGGTGATCAGCGCGGAGATCTCGCGTGAGCTCGTGGCCGGCGCGTCCTTCCCAGGTCCCTCGGTTGGAATGCGCATGATCTCGCCCGTCGAGCTCGCGTCCCGGGGGACAGGTGTGTCCAGCGTCGGGTTCATTCTTCGACCGCGCAGCCGGAGGGTCTACGGCGGTCCGGCCAGCCTTCTCCTGGCAAGCGATCAGTCTGATCTCTCCGCTCTCAGCACCGAGTCCTCCCTGTCGGGTGTCCCAGCCTGGAGTCCACCGGTCTTATGACCTGTCGCAGACCGGCACCTCCAAGGCCGCGGACTCCCGACATCGGGATTCGCGGCCTTTTCGTTTGCCTCGCTGCGACGGGTCGCGGATCCGGCCAACCAAGCGTTCCACCACACAGTTCGAGCGATCCGGCTCGGGACAGACCCGGCCACACGACAGCAGGAGACAGGGAGGTGACTGGAAGTGACCGTCAGCATCCTCGACATCACGTCTGAGGTGGCTGCGGACGGAGAGCTTCCGTGCCGGTCATTCGATCCAGAGCTCTTCTTCGCCGAATCCCCGGCTGACGTGGAGTTCGCCAAGTCGATCTGCCTCGGCTGCCCGGTCCGGCGGAAGTGCCTCGATGGCGCGCTCGCCCGGCGTGAGCCATGGGGAGTCTGGGGCGGCGAGTTGTTCATCGCCGGCGTAGTCGTTCCGCGCAAGCGGCCGCGAGGACGTCCGCGCAAGAACGACGTCGCTGCCTAGTGGTCCACGTCCTCCTCGTGGTCCGAGTCCTCCAGACCCTCCATGTGAAAGCACGGTGAGCACCGATGAGCATCGCGATCTCCGCTGACCCGGCACCGACAGGTCGCCTGGAACGAGACGTTTTCCCCCACCCCTCGACGAGGAGCACCATGCAAGGTTTGTACGAAGACCTGGCGCGGGCGCAGATACAAGCCCGCGTCAGGTCGGCCGAACGTGACCGACGAGCGGCTCAGCTGGTGCGCGCCCGCCAGCTGAGCCGTATGGGAGCCGCGCTGCGTGCGGCTTCGGGCGCGCTTCGCCTGACAGCGAAGTGATCTGAGTCGGGCTGGTCGGGGCACCGCGAGGCCGGTGACCCGACCAGCTTCGGCATGCAACCCTGCCTTGCGGTGACCAGTCCTCACCGCGGCGATCGTCGACCGACTCGTCTTCGAGCTAAGCCGGCTCGTCTTCGGGGAGGTCGGAGTCGAGCTCGTCGGCGAAGCCGGGCAGCCACCGTTCCAGCTCAGCGCGGAACGGCGCGTTCGTCCCGAGCTGGGAGAGCACGCCGATGCCACCGCTCCAGACGCGGTGGATGAGCAGGTACGACGGCGGCAAGTTCAGGCGCAGGGCGGTGCGGGCGCTCTGATCACGAATGTCGGTGATCCGTTGGAACTGCGTCCGCATCCAGTCCCGCGTGAAGTGGAACGTCTCCGCCTGGGCCGGCTCGGTGAACGGGCGAAGGTAGTCGTGCAGCTCCTGCGGGTCGATCTCGACACCAGGCTTGATGAAGCCCTCAGCACGGAGGCCTTCGACGACGGTGTCGAAGTCACCGTCCAGCCCGATACGCAACAGCCGGCCGATCTGTGGAGGAAGGCCGCCTGGCAGCCGCGCCACGAGGCCGAAATCGAGCACACCGAGTCGACCGTCGGGCGTCATGCGGAAGTTGCCCGGGTGGGGATCGGCGTGCAGGAGCCCCGCACGGGCGGGACCGGCGAAGAGGAAGCGGACGAAGAGCAAGCCAGCGCGGTCGCGTTCCTCCTGGGTACCGTGCGCGATGATCTCGCTGAGCGGCCTCCCCTCCAGCCAGTCCGTCACCAGGACGTGTCGGGTGTAGAGCCGGACGCGTGGCACCGCGATCTCAGGGTCGCCGTCGAACGCGGCCGCGAAGCCGGCCTGTGCCTCCGCCTCCAGGCGATAGTCGAGCTCTTCGCCGATCCTCGCCTTCAGCTCCTCGATGAGCGGCTTGACCTCGAGGCCGGGCAGCAAGGACGCGAACAGCCGGCTCACCCTCGCGAGCTGGTTGAGGTCGGCCCGCAGCGCGTCGGCCGCGCCTGGGTACTGGACTTTGACGGCGACCTCGCGACCGTCCGGCCACCGCGCCCGGTGCACCTGACCGATCGAGGCCGCGGCCGCCGGCTCGTCGCAGAAGCCGCGCAGCCGGCGGCGCCAGTTCGTCCCGAGCTCCCGCTCCAACACCCGGTGGACCTGCTCGGCGGGCATGGGGGGCGCGGAGTCTTGGAGCTTGGTGAGCGTCGCACGGTAGGGGGCGGCCAAGTGCTCGGGGAGGGCGGCTTCGAAGACCGACAGCGCCTGGCCGAACTTCATGGCGCCGCCCTTGAGCTCACCGAGCACCCGGAAGAGCTGGTCCGCGGTGCGGCGTTGCAGATCAGCCGCGACGGCCTCGGCCGACTTGCCGCCGAGACGCTTGCCCAGCCCGAGCGCGGTCCGTCCAGCGATGCTCAGTGGCAGGCTGGCCAGACGCGCCGTTCGCGCGGCGGCGCTCCGCGGCATGTCGCGCACGTCACCATTGTCCGGCAAAGTCAAGGATGCATCATCCCGCGAAAGTTGGAGCGTCGTGCTGTCACGTCGTCGGATGGGCTCGCGCAGAGCCACCTCAGGCAGTGTGACACGAGTCCTGCCGCGGGACGACGGCACGCCCTGGGACGGACAGACCGTATGCCCTGCGCCAGCGGGGACCCACGCCCGTTCGCGCGGACCGGCTCAGTCGATCCGGGGCGGACCCGCGCGAAGCCGACGTTCGGACTCCTCGCGGACCTGCTCTGGTGGAATCGACCAGTTGGCATCGAGCCACCAGGTCGCGCCAGCCTCCGCCCAGGGACGAACGGTCGCGGCCGCCGCTGCCGGGTCATCCGCCGAGGTCACGCCTTCGACGACGACGTCGTAGCCGTCCATGGAGTCCGCGCCTCGGTGGGTGCGGATCCACTGCACTCCGTCCGCACAGACCTGGGGTGTGAGTTCTCGGTGTTGGCCGTCCTTGGGCAGGTAGTTGGGGAGCCAGCCGTCCCAGGCGGCGGCGCGACGCATGGACTTGGGACGTGGCCAGGCACCGACCACCCAGATCGGGATCCGCGGTTTCTGGACGGGGGTCTGCGGAGCGGGCGCCAAGGCGTCGGTTCGACGCGCCCGGTAGTGCCGGCCGTGGAACTCGAAAGGCTCCCCCCGCCACAGGAGCTGGAGCATCTCCAGGCCTTCGTCGAGCATCTCCGCGCGCGTGACCCGACCGGGGTCGTCCTCGAACAGCCACCACCGGTCCCCTTCGTCGGCGCTGACCCCGAGGCCGACGGCGAGGATGACCCGGCCACCGGACAGGTTGTCGAGCGTGGACGTCTGACTGGCCAGTTCCCACGGTTTGCGCCGAGGAAGCGGCGTCAGCATGGTGCCGAGACGGATCCGCTGGGTCCGCATCGCCGCCGCGGCGAGACACGTCCAGGCGTCGACCGACCAGATTCCCTCCCAGACGAAGAAGCCGTCCCAGCCGTGGTCTTCGGCGATGGCCGCGAGGTCCGCCGCGTCCCGGGCGTCTCCGCTGGGCATGACGAAGCCGAACTTCATGGGCCCGCAGCCTAAGGGCGGGTCCGACAGGCCCTGCGGCATGAGACACGCCCGAGGAAGGCGGCACCCGACCAGCCGACGATGCGCGGAGGACCGGTCCGACGGTCGCGCACGGCACGCCCACGTCTTCAGGACACGCCAAGCTTCGAGGACAAGCCCAGGATTCGAGGACAAGCACGGTCACGCGGCGATCGCACTCGGACGCGGTTCGGGATCCCACTGGCATCCGCACGCCGGGTGGGCCGACCAAGTACGCCGGCGCACGCTGCCGAACGGCAAGTCGATCTCGAGCGTGGCGTCGACGGAGGGCGGTCGCATGCCGTCGAGGAAGGCGAGAACGTGCAGGCTGGCGTAGGCGGCCGTCATCGTGGCGAGGACGACGTCGCAGGCGGGGGCGTGGTGCGGCGCGCCGAGCAGCTGGGCGAGGACTCGTGGCCACGCGGGGTCGCGTGCGGCGCGGTGCATGTCGTGGCAGCGGACGCAGGACGACTTCCCGGGAAGCACGAAGGGGCCCACGATCGCGCGCGCGTCACGCATGCGGACGACGAGATGGGGGATGCCGGCCCGAACGAGGGCGTCGGCGAGCATGCGGTCGGGCTCGTCGTCCGGCGCGAGGACGGCGACGTGCGGGCGGAGCGGGGTGGACTCACCGACGACGGAGACCGTGGTCGACGAGGTGAACGCGGTGACCGCGCGACGGACGCCCGCCGCGCGTGGCCTGCCGACGTCGACCGGGCCGAGACCGGCCGGAGCAAGGTCGCCCGGTCGGGTCTTCGTGGGGTCGGCGACCAGGACGGTCCCCACGCCGGCGGCGCCGAGCAGGGTGGCGATCGAGGCGCCGATCCGTCCCGCGCCGTGCACGGCGAGGCGAGCGCGGCGTCGGCGTGCGAGCGTGCCCGTCCCGCCGTCCGGGGACTTGCTGACCAGGGAACGGGCCGCGAGGTCCGGCATGAGTCGCTGCCGCTCCGTCGGCTCGAGGCCGCACAGGACTGTGCCATCGACGTCGCCGTCGTCGAGCGCGCCCGCGTCGGCGAGGATGCGGAGGAGACGTCGGGCGCGCGTGTCGGTCACACCGTGCGCACGAGCCTGGGCGAGCAGGGCCTCTTCGGTGCGTCGGCCGGTGAGGTTGTCGACGATCTTCCGCAGGGCTGGGTCGAGGCCGGTGACGACGACCGCGTTGTCGGGGTCCAGCCCGATCTGCAGGGTCTGGTGATCGCGCCACACGCGACGCAGGGCTGGCTTGAGTCGCGGACGCACAGCAAAACCTCCCCTCCGGGCAGGCCGCGGTGACCCCGGCACCCTCGCGGGCACCTCTTCGGAGGTGAAGCCTGTCACGTTGGGTTCGCCGCCCGTCCGGGTTTTCCACAGGCGGTGTTAAGGTCACCACGACGCGTGGATGGACGCCCGACACGTGGACGCTCCGTGGACGCCCCGCGGGCATGGACGCTCGACACGTGGATCGACGCCACGACACGTGAGGGACACTGAGGCCGTGGAGGAGGAGCGGCGCCAGGTGCAGCGCGAGGCGGGAACGTTCACCGGCGACGCCGACGGCGAGCCGGTCGCGACCTCAGCGACTCCTCGAGACGTTGAGAGGCTCGACGCGGCGGAGACCGTCCGCAAGCTGCTGACCCCGCGCTGGATCCTCTTCACACTCGTCGTCGCTGTGGCGGTCGTCGTGTGCCTGGCGATGGCGTGGTGGCAGCTGACCCGGTTCGACTCCGAGAACGGCGACTGGCAGAACCTCGGCTACTCGCTGGAGTGGCCGTTCTTCGCGGCGTTCGCCGTCTACGTGTGGTGGAAGCTGCTCCGAGAGCCACCAGCCTCCGACGAGGAAGAAGAGGAAGAAGGGGACGCACCGGACGCCGTGGACGGCGTGAGGAGCCAGGGCGCTGCGCCGACGCCGCGAGACGTGCGTGCCGGGGCGGCCACACCGCCAGGGCTGCAAGGCTCCACCGGCGACACCTCACCTGGAGCGACGCAGCCGACGTCGGACGACCCCGAGGACGCCGAGCTCGCCGCGTACAACCGGTACCTGGCCGCCTTGCACGAGCGAGCGCGTCTGCAGGAACGATCGAGGAGAAGATGACCGAGTCCACTGTCGAAACGTCCCCGTCGACGCGGTACCCGGACCTGGGCGGGCCGCTCACGCGCTACCGCGTGATCGCCTACGTCGTCGGTGTGTTTCTCCTGGTGCTGGTCTGCGTCGCCATGCCCATGAAGTACGCCGGCGGCGACCCGAGGCTGGTCGCGCTCGTCGGCCCGCTCCACGGGTTCCTCTACATGGTCTACCTCGTGCTCAGCGCCCACCTCGCCCTTCGCGCGCGATGGTCGGTGAAGGGCACCGTTCTCGTCCTTCTCGCCGGAACCGTCCCGTTCGTCTCCTTCGTCGCCGAACGGGTGGTCGTCAAGCGGACGCGGGATGGTCGACGCCTCTGAGCGGGCCGTCTGAGCGGAAGCGTCCACGCGGCGGGTCGTCACCCGCGCGGACCGACCAAAGCGGGCGGCCTCGGCTCGGCCGCCCCTTCGGCACGCGGTCGGATGTCAGGCCTTGCCCAGGATCCGGTTGAGGTTGGTGCCGCACTCCGGGCACGTCGCCTTCGCCATGCGCGTGCCCTTGTCGTTCACCTTGATCTCGCCGGTCGCGTTGCGCTTGGCCTTGCACTTCACGCAGTAGAACTCGCCTGTGTAGGTCTCCGCCATGACGGCCCTCCTCGGCTGTGATGGGGTCCGGGGCAGGGCTGGCCCGCGCGGGCCGCCCGATCTTGGGTCACCTTATGCCAGCGCGGGTCAGTACTGAGCACGCGACACCTCCCATGGCCACGTCCTGCCCAAGGCGCGAACCTTTGATGCCCGAGTGTGACGGTCCCTGACTACTCCGCGTCATAGCCCTCGGTGATCGGGGTCCTCGTCCGACGCTGATTGTGGACAATCCGTGATGGAACGGATCGGAGACGAGACCTCAGGCCAGGTCTGACGGTACGTTTCTGGAATGGCGAACCCGGCCCCCCGGCGGAGGAGCGAGGCGCACCCGAGCCCGGTCACGGCACGGGCGCAGATCGACGTGGGCCAGGTCGAAGTCCGACGGAGTCGACGGCGCCGGCGCACCGTCAGCGCGTACCGCGACGGTGATCGGGTGGTGGTCTTGCTCCCAGCCCGGATGAGCAAGGACGAGGAACGGCAGTGGGTCGACGTCATGCTCGAGCGCCTGGCGGCCCAGGAGCGACGGCGGCGCCCCAGTGACGCGGAGCTGATGAGCCGTGCCCGCCTCCTGTGTCGTCGCTACCTCGGCGAGGTCGAGGCGCCCGCCAGTGTGCGTTGGGTGTTCAACCAGGGATCGCGGTGGGGTTCGTGTACTCCGAGTGACCGGACCGTCCGGCTGTCCTCGCGGCTCCGGGGTATGCCCACGTGGGTCGTCGACTACGTTCTAGTGCACGAGCTCGCGCACCTGATCGAACCTGGACACACCCCCCGCTTCTGGGAGCTGGTGCGACGGTATCCGCATGCCGACCGGGCGCGCGGCTACCTGGAGGGGGTGGCGGCGGCCGCCAGCCTTCCGCTCTCCGAGTGCGACGACGAGCCCGACGGTGCGGAGACGGCCGACGGGTCGCCGCGGAGCGGCTGACGGGCCACGATCCACCCGCTAGCCGAGCTCTTTTCATCCCCTGCGGACGTGGTCTCCGGTCGCGGTCTCCTCGACGCTGACCGGTGGGAGGGCCGCGCGCAGGGGAGGTGTCGGTGATGGCATGGGTCGTCGTCTGTGCCGTCGTTGTGGTGGGTCTGGTGGTGCTCATCGCGCGGCGACGACGACGCATCGTGACGGCGTCAGGAGTGTTCCGGTGCCGCCTGAGGACACCCTCGTGGGGCTTGGACTCCCTATCGCAACGCTGGTCCCGTCGGCTCCACTACGCGATATGGGTCCACGACGTCCTCGTTGTCTACCGTGGTCTGTTCTTGAGCCGAGTCCTGCTCTTGGCTTGCCGTTTCGCGGAGGACCTGGAGGACGCTCCGCCAGGAGTTCGCCGCCTGGGACCCTGCCCGCTCCTCTTGCGCCTGCGACTCGATGACGGCGCCATCGTCGAGGTCGCCGCACCGCGCCGAGCCTGCGCGGACCTGGTCGGGCCGTACGTCGCCGCACAGCTGCATCCGTCCGGCCGGCGCTCCGGAGGCTGAGCGCAGCGCTCGACCGGCTGGCCCCCACCCCTGTGCCCGCGTGTCCTGAAGCGGCCAGGCCGTGGCCACGTCACGCCTCCATCGCCAGGGATCCCACTGGTTGATCGGCGCGTCAGACCTACATCCCGAGGCGTCAGACCTTCATCCGGAGAAGGTGAGGACGACGCGGCCGGGTCTATCGACACTGAGTGGAGAAGCCGTGTGGGGGACCTACGTGCCGGGGGACGCGATGCTTCTGGACGACGTCTTTTCGCTGGCCCGAAGGGTCGCACCTCGACAGGCGACGACGTGGCGCCCGAGCCTCCGGCTCCTTCCCACCCCGCGCGAGAAGCCACCGGCCGAGTCCCTCCCGGAGTCCGAACCGCCCCGAAGCGCCCCGCGCGCCAGGTCACGGCGTCGTCGCTCGGTTCGTCCCGCCGGTGTCGGTCTCATCGAGCGGGACCTGCTCTGCCTGCAACCGACGTTCGCCCTCGACCACCGGACGACGACGGCCCTCGTCGACGCGGTGCTCTCCCACGTCGCGAATGCGGAGCCGTCCCCCGCTCGCGTGGTGCTCGACCTGGAGGAGAGCGAAGACATCGACGACGACGCCTGCGACGCCTTGCTGGAGATCTACTTTCGACTGCGGGCTCGCGGCATACGCCTGTACGTGGGAGCGCTCCCTCGGGAGGTGTTCGATCGGCTCCGCCGCAACGGCGTGGTCGACCGGCTGGGGACGGGCGCGGTGTGGCCGAGCTTGCAGACAGCGCTGCTGGCGGCCTACGAGGACCTGGCCGGTCCAGCGGTCGTCACCCGTGACGTCGTGGCCCAGCTCCATCGCCGGGTGGTTCCTCTGCCACCGCCCTCCGGCTGGCCAGCCGAGCCGGGGAGAGACTGACCCGGGGACGCTCAGTCCGCGGGCCAGGTCGGCCCGTACTTGTCCGCCACCGCTTCGGCGTCGGCGAACAGCTGTCGACGGACCCGCTTGGCGATGCGGTCCGCGAAGACCGTGCCGTTGAGGTGGTCCGTCTCATGCTGCAGGCAGCGCGCCAGCATGCCGGTGCCCTCGATCTCGATCGGCTTGCCGTGGAGGTCGAACCCCCGGACGCGAGCGACGTCCGGACGGGGGCAGGGGGCGTAGGCGCCGGGCAGTGACAGGCAGCCCTCCTCCGACTCGTCCAGCCTCCGGTCGTCGCCCGTGGGCAACTCGAGCGTGGGGTTGCACACCACGCCCTCGTGGACCTCTCCGTCGGCGTCGGCGCAGCGGAAGACGAAGACGCGCAGGTCCACCCCGATCTGGTTGGCGGCCAGGCCCACCCCGTCTGCGGCCTCCATCGTCGCGGTCATGTCGGCGACCAGGCGGGCGAGCTCGTCGTCGAACGACTCGACCGGACGGCACGGGCGGTGCATGACCGGCTCACCCCAGCGTGTGATCGGCCGGACGGTACCCCCGCTCGGCAGGGTGCCCACGCTCACTCCCTTCGTCTGTACCACCACGGCGAACCCGTCGTTGCAAGGATCACCGTAGTGGGCGTTCCCGACCCGTCGGCGCCTGCCTCGGTATCGCGCTCTGGCGAGACGCCTGGTCGGATCAGCCGGGTAGGGTTCTGCCCCATGTCGGACGTGAACAGGAGCGACGAAGACCCCGGTGCCAACACCGCCATGTTCAAGAAGTTCGTCGAGGACGGGGCCCAGCCGGTCGGCTCGGACAACCGTCGAGTCGTCGTGGCTGTCGTGGCTGTCGTCGCCGTGGCCGTGGTGGTCGCCGCCCTCGTCATCGCCCTGTGAGGTCAAGCCCGGGTGACGGTCATCCTCCGCTCAGGCCGTCCGGGCTGGGAACGCGGCGCCTGCCTCGGCAAGGTCTGGGAGTCCGCGGCGGAGCGCCGCCACCGCGGAGGCCACTCCGCTGGCGACTCCGGAGGCGAGGTCACGCGGGAGGTCGGCGACGGGGAACCACCGGACGTCGTGTGACTCCGCGCTTGCCACGGGCGTGGCATCAGCGGGGGCGACGGCGACGTACTGCACGTCCAGGTGGCTCTCGGCGCCGCAAGGCGCGCGGTGCCGGGAGAGCAGGAGGGGCGTGAGGCTGACCGCGACGTCGAGGAGGCCGGTCTCCTCGCTCACCTCCCGTGCGGCGACCCCGGCGATCGACGTGTCACCTGGTTCGCAGTGTCCGCCCGGCTGCACCCAGAGTCCGATCCGGCCGTGCAGGACCAGCAGGGTCAGCGTTCCCGTGGGGTCGACGACAATCGCGCTCGCGGTCAGGTGAGCAGGTCGGCACGTCCGCCAGACGCCGTCGGGGTGACGGGCGAGGTGGCCGAGGAAGTCGCGTCGGAGCGCTTCCTGATCAGTGTCGGGTGCCCTCCACGCGGTCAGCGTCGCGACCGCCGAGGCGTGCAGGCTCACGCGGCCAGTCCCCTCACGCGGAAGGCCCCGGCGAGTCGCCTTGGTCGCCTCCGCCGCCCTCGGGTCCATCGGCGTCGTCCTCGGCGCCGCCGGCGGAATCGTCCTGGTCCTCCGCGTCGGTCCCGTGGCCGAAGCCCAGGTCGGTGAGGTGGAGGTCGTCAGGCGTGCTCGCTCGTTGTGCGAAACCGGCGGGGTCGTCCAGGTCCTCCGCGGACGGCAGCAGGTCGGGGTGGGCCCACAGGGCGTCTCGTCCCGCAAGACCTCGCGCCTCGCGCAGGTTCGCCCACAGGGTCGCGGCGTCACGCATCCGGCGGGGACGCAGCTCGAGTCCCACCAACGTGCCGAAGGTCTGCTCGGCTGGGCCGCCTTCCGCCCGCCGACGACGCACGGCCTCGCGCAGGGCAGCCGCGGACGGCATGCGCGGCGCCGCCGCGAGGGTGACCACCTCGTCGACCCAGCCCTCGACGAGAGCCAGGGCGGTCTCCAGCCGACTCAGCGCGGCCTTCTGGCGTGGGGTCTCCTCCGGTTCGAGAAGGCCGCTCCCCAGCGCCTCTTGCAGAGCCTCGGGGTTCGTCATGTCGATGCGCCCGGCGATGTCCTCCAGCTTGGCGATGTCGACGTGCATCCCCCGGGCGTACTCCTCGACAGCGGAGAACAGGTGCGCCGACAACCACGGCGCGTGGTGGAAGAGCCGCTGGTGGGCGCACTCGCGCAAGGTGACGTAGAGGAGGACCTCTGCCGTCGGAACACCGAGCCCTTCGCTGAAGGCGGCGACATTGGCCGGGAGGATCACGGGCCGGCCGGTCGGTCCCAGCGGAAGCCCGACGTCCGTCCCCCCGAACACCTCGGACGCGAGGTGGCCGAGGCCCTGCCCGACTTGGGCTCCGAACATCATCCCGCCGACTTGGGTGAGCACACCGGTGAGCTGTTGCCCCATCGGGCCGGCCTGCTCGGGGAGCGCCTTCTCCATGGCGTTGACGACGTGCTTGGCGAGCGGTTCGACCAGCCGCTTCCAGGCCGGCAGCGTTCCCTCGAACCACTCCGCCCGGTTCCAGGCCAGCGCCCCGCCAGCCGACGCGGCGGGCAGTGTCGTCGCCTCGTCGAGCCAGTACTCGGCGAGGCGGACGGTCTCGTCGACGCGGTCGCGCTCCTCCTGGGTGAGGGACGCGTCGCCGGCCGCTCGGATCGTGTGCCGTGCGGTCTCCCTCGCGAGGTCCCAGTTGATCGGGCCGCCACGCCAGGAGAACATGCTCTGCAGCTGTCCGAAGATGGCGGCGAGATCGAACCCGGCGAACGGGTTGTCGTGGTCGCCGGGAGGGCGCTTCGACGGCTCTTCGCCTTCGCGCCCGACGCCGGGCTCGTCGTTGCTCACGGTTGAACCTCCGGCAGGATGTGAGGAAGCTGCGTGCGTCCGGGGATGCGCGTGGAAGGTTCCACGATGCGCACCACGGGCGTCCGTAGCCGCCAGTTCATACTGTCCAACCTAGCCCGGGAGTCTTCCACTGAACGACGAACCCACCCGCGTTCGTACGCGCCGACGCACGATCCGTCGGTCTGTCACCGGCCGCCGGCGACGCGGCGGTCTCGTCGTGGCCGTGACCGGCGCCGCCTCGGGCGTGGGCCGGGCGGTGGCCGCCCAGCTCGTCGAGAACCCCGAGGTCACCAGGGTCATCGGCATCGACGAGCGCCGTGGTGACGTCGACGGTGTCGAGTGGCGGATTGTCGACGTTCGCGACACCTCGGTCGCCCAGCGGATCGCGCGGTGCGATGTGGTCGTCCACCTCGATCTGGACGTCTCGCCCGACAGCGAGCCTCGACGCCGATCCGAGCGCAATGTCCGAGCTGCGCAGACCATCCTCACGGCGTCGGCGGCAGCCGGAGTCCCTCGGGTGGTCATCGCCACGAGCGCGATGGTCTACGGCGCGGCGCCGGACAACCCCGTGCCGTTGGACGAGGACGCGCCGCTGCGCGCCCGACCGGAGGGTGTCGTCGCCGACCTCTTGGAGATCGAGTGGCTGGCCCGGCGGGCACCGCGGGCTCACCCCGGACTGTCGGTGACGGTGGTGCGGCCCGCCATGCTCGTGGGCCCGGGTATCGACACCTTCCTCACCCGTCACTTCGAGGCCGCCCGACTGCTGGTGATCCGTGGTAGTCGCCCGCACTGGCAGTTCTGCCACGTTGACGACCTGGTGTCGGCTCTGGTGTGGGCGGTGCTGGGCAAGGTCGAGGGCGCGGTCACGGTCGGCTGCGAGGGCTACCTCGAGCAGGAGGAGGTCGAGTCGCTCATCGGCCTGCCTCGCCTGGAGCTCCCCGAAGGGCTGGCCCTGGGAGCGGCCGAACGCCTCCACCGCCTGGGTCTCACGCCGGCGCCGGCCAGTGACCTGGCCTACGTCAGCCACCCCTGGGTCGTGTCGTCGGCGAAGCTGCGCGCCGCGGGATGGCGGCCCACGTACGACAACGTCACCGCCTGCCAAGTCCTCGCCCGCGAGGTCGCGGGACGGCACGCCGCGCTCGGCCGTCGGTTCGGGAAGCGTGAGACCGCGACTCTGGGTGCGGCCGGCGCTACGGTCGCCCTGCTGGGGACCGCCGCGGTCGTCCGTCGGGCACGGCGCAGGAGATCGCGAGGGACGACATGAGCCAAGCCGACGATCCGGTGCGGTTGATCGACGTGCGGGAGGGGCCGCTCTCGGTCGACGAGGTGCTGGCGGCCATCGCCGATCCCAGGGCGGGAGGCGTGTGCCTGTTCATCGGGACGGTGCGCCAAGACGACGGCGGTCGGGCGGTGAAGACCCTGGCGTACGAGGCGCATCCGAACGCGGTTCCCGCCCTGCGCCGGGTGGCCGAGGCCGTCGCCGCCGCGTATCCGGTGTGCGCGGTGGCCGCGGTGCACCGGGTCGGGGAGCTCGCCGTGGGGGAGACCGCGGTCGTCGTCGGGGTCGCGGCCCCGCACCGCGCGGAAGCGTTCGCGGCCTGTCGCCGGCTCATCGACGACCTCAAGGCGACGGTGCCGCTGTGGAAGCACCAGCGGTTCAGCGACGGTTCCGCGGAGTGGGTGGGCGTGGACGTCGGCGCCGACCCCACCCCGGTCGAGGGTTGACTCCGACGCGGCGGGGAGCTGGTCGCTCCGGCCGCACGAGGTCGTGGGGCGCTGTCGGAGTGGGAGCCTGGGCAGCGGCAGGCGGGCTTGGTCACCTAACCTGTCCGCATGTCTCGCCGTGCCGCCACGATGACGCTGACCGCTGTCCTGATCGTCGCCCTTGTCTGCGTCGCGTGGCTGGTACCCGTTCCGTACGCCGCGATGAGCCCGGGCCCGACGGCCAACGTCCTCGGTGAGGCGGAGGACCACAAGCCGATCATCGAGATCGACGGTCATCGCGTGTACAAGACGTCGGGGCGCCTGGACCTCACGACGGTCGCGGTGAGCAGTCCGGACCAGAAGCTGGACCTGGTGAGCGTGCTCAAGGGGTGGCTCGACCCGGAGACCGCGATCGTGCCGTACGACTACCTCTACCCGGGTGACCCCACGCCGCAGCAGGTGGAGCAGCGGAACGCCGAGGCGATGCAGACCTCTCAGCAGACGGCCATCGCCGCCGCGCTACGCCAAGCGGGCGAGCGTGTCACCCCCGTCGTCCAGGTGCAGGCTGTGGTCGAGAAGACCCCCGCGGTCGGCAAGCTCAGGGCCGGGGACACGATCGTCGCGGTCGACGGGACTCGTGTCACCGACCGTGAGCAGGTGGTCGAGCTGGTGGGACGACACCGCCCAGGTGAGCAGGTTCGGTTCTCCATCCGTCGGGACGGTGAGCCACGGGAAGTGACCATCACGACCACACGCGCACCCGATGACCCCGACCGCGCGTTCGTCGGGATCACGCCGCACAACGGCTTCGAGTTCCCGTTCGAGGTCACCGTGAACTTGGGGCAGGAGATCGGCGGCCCGAGCGCCGGCGCGATGTTCGCCCTGGCGATCTTCGACAAGCTGACGCCCGGGGCGCTCACCGGTGGTCAGCACATCGCTGGGACTGGCACGATCGAGCCGGACGGCACGATCGGACCCATCGGCGGCATCCAGCAGAAGATCATCGGCGCGCGAGAGGAGGGGGCGACGACGTTCTTGGTACCCGCGGCCAACTGCGCCGACGCCGTCTCCGCCGACGTCGACGGCATTCGGCTGGTGAAAGTGGAGACGCTGGACGGCGCTGTCAAGGCACTCGAGAGACTGGCCAAGGACCGCGACGCGAAGGTGCCGGCCTGTGCCCGTTGAGCGAGGCGCGATGGCGGCTCCTTTCGCTACGGTGCCCCAGGAAGCCATGCTGGACCCGGCGGCCCGTCCGCACGGGCGGGTCGCGGCGTCGGTAACGCTGTCCCGACCGTAGGAACGAGGAACCCTTGAGTAGCTACTCCGCTCCGCGCGATCCGTTCCGACGTGCGTACGGGCGGCCGCCCGCTCGAAGCCGCGCGCTCGTTCCCACCGTCGTGGTGTTGTTCGTGCTCGCGGCGTTGTTCGGGACCTTCGCCAACTTCTGGACCGAGCGCCTGTGGTTCCAGGCCATCGACTACTCGACGGTCTTCACCACCAGGCTGCTCACCCGGGTCGGCATGTTCGCCGTGTTCGGCCTGGTGCTGGGCCTCGTGGTCTTCGCCAACATGGCGATCGCCTACCGGCTGCGTCCCCGCTACCTGGCGATCACGCACGAGCAGCAGGCCCTGGACCGCTACCGAGAGGTGGTCGACCCTCACCGAAAGCTCATCGGCGGTGTGGTCGCCGGGCTCCTCGCGCTCGTCGCGGGCTCGAGCGCGTCCGCACGCTGGCAGGAGTACCTCCAGTGGTGGCACGCGACGCCGTTCGGACGGAAGGACCCGCAGTTCGGTCTGGACGTCTCGTTCTACCTGTTCTCCTATCCCTGGTACCGCTTCCTCATCAGCTTCGGCTTCGCGGTCATCCTGCTGTCGCTCGTGGCGGCGCTGGCCACGCACTACCTCTACGGCGGGATCCGGCTGCAGTCTCCTGGGCAGAAGGCGTCCGACGCCGCCCAGGCGCACGTGTCCGTGCTCGTCGGGCTCTTCGTGCTGCTCAAGGCCATCGCCTACTGGTTCGACCGGTACGGCCTGGTGGTGGCGTCGCACCAGCTGTCCAACCAGGACTTCACTGGCATCACCTACACCGACGCGCACGCCGTCATCCCCGCCAAGACGATCCTCACGTTCATCGCCGCGATCTGCGCGCTGCTGTTCTTCGCCAATGTCGTCCGCCGGACCTGGCTGCTGCCGGGCATCGGGCTCGGCCTGCTGGTGCTGTCCGCGGCGCTGCTGGGATGGGCGTGGCCGGCGATCGTGCAGCAGGTGCAGGTGCGCCCGAACGAGCCGGTCCGCGAGGCGCCCTACATCCAGCGGCACATCGACGCGACGCGGGAGGCGTTCGGCATCGCGGACGCCCAGGTCGATCGCTACGAGGCCAAGACCAGCACGACCCGCGGTCAGCTCGCCGACGACGCCGAGACGTTGCCGGGGGTTCGTCTCATCGACCCGTCGGTGGTGAGGGAGACCTTCGAGCAGCTGCAACAGGTGCGTGGTTTCTACACCTTCGGCGCTACGGACGACCAAGCGCTCGACGTCGACCGGTACGAGGTCGACGGTGAGATCCGCGACGCCGTGGTCGCGGTGCGTGAGGTGAACATCGACGGCGTGCCCGCCGACCAGCGCAACTGGAACAACGACCACACCGTCTACACGCACGGCTACGGGTTCGTCGCCGCGTTCGGGAACCGTCGCACGAGCGAGGGCAGCCCTCAGTGGATCGAGGGCGGTATCCCGTCGCGCGGCGAGCTCGGTCGCTACGAGCCGCGGATCTACTACGGGGAGAAGTCGCCGGACTACTCGATCGTCGGTGCTCCGGAGGGCACCCCGCCGGTCGAGCTCGACGTGCCCGGCGGTGGTGGTGGCGCCCGGTCGCACTACACCTACAAGGGCAAGGGTGGAGTGCCCATCGGCTCGTTCGGCCGTCGGGTGCTCTACGCGATGAAGTTCCAGGACTTCAACATCCTGCTCAACCAGTCGCGGATCAACAGCGAGTCCAAGATCCTCTACGACCGCAATCCGCGCCTGCGCGTCCAGAAGGTCGCGCCGTGGTTGGACCTGGACTCCGATCCCTACCCGGCCATCGTCGACGGCCGGATCAAGTGGATCATCGACGGCTACACGATGTCGGACAACTACCCGTTGTCCCAGCGGCTGCTCTTGAGCGATGCCACCTCCACCTCTCTCACGCCGCGACCGGCGATCGTCGGGCAGCCGAGCGAGCGCCTGAACTACATCCGCAACTCGGTGAAGGCGACGGTCGACGCCTACGACGGCACGGTCTCGCTGTACGCCTGGGACGAGTCCGACCCGATCCTCAAGACGTGGATGAAGGCCTTCCCCGGCACGGTGCAGCCGAAGTCGAAGATGCCGGAGGAGCTGCTCGACCACGTCCGCTACCCGGTGGACCTGATGAAGGTGCAGCGGGAGGTGCTCGCCCAGTACCACGTCACTGAGGCCGGGCCGTTCTACCAGGGCACCGAGCGGTGGCGGGTCCCAGCCGACCCCACGGCGAGCCAGCCGATCAAGCAGCCGGTCTACTACCTGTCGGTGCGGATGCCCAACGAGTCGGAGCCGGTGTTCTCGCTGACGTCGACGTACATCTACTACAACCGCGAGAACCTGGCGGCCTTCGTCGCCGTCAACGCCGACGCGCGCTCGTCTGACTACGGCAAGATCCGGGTCCTCCAGCTCGACGAGAAGACCCAGATCGACGGGCCGAGCCAGATCGCGAACAAGCTCGACTCCGACACCCGGATCGCCGACGCGATGCTGCCGTTGACCCGCGGCGAGAGCCGCGCGGTCAAGGGCAACCTGTTGACGCTCCCAGTGGGCGGCGGGCTGCTGTACGTGCAACCGGTCTACGTCCAGCGGGGCGGCACCGGTGCGTCGTACCCGCTGCTCCGACTGGTCCTCGCGTCGTTCGGTGGCGGCATCGGCGTGGGCCCGACCTTGCAGGACGCGCTCGACATGGTGTTCGAGGGGAACGCCGGCGCGGACACCGGCGAGGAGGCGCCGCCGGAGACCGGCGAGGACGGCGGCCAGGAGACCCCGCCCACCGAGCAGTCTCCGGAGGCGATCGTGGCGGACGCGCTGCGGGAGGCCCGAGACGCGTTCGCGGAGGCGGAGGAGGCGCTGAAGGCGGGAGACCTGCGCGGGTACGCCGAGGCGGTGGAACGAGCCGAGGCCGCTGTCGAGCGAGCGGCCCGGGCCGAGGCGCAGAGCGGCCAAGCCGGGCAGCCGACGCCGGCGCCGACGCCCACACCGGTACCGACGCCCACGCCGACCCCGACACCCGCCGCGCGACCCGGCTAGCTTCTCGGTAACCGGAGGCTCAATGCGGTCGGCCGGTCGGGTCGACGCCCCACCGCGCAAGCGTCACTTGCCTCCCGCCCACGGACGGCAAGCGGCCCGGCCGGCGACCCGGCGATCTCGATTTGCATCCGGAGCGCTCCACCCGTACCCTTATCGACGGCGACGCGGGGTGGAGCAGTTCGGTAGCTCGCTGGGCTCATAACCCAGAGGTCGCGGGTTCGAATCCCGCCCCCGCTACGAGAGACGACGCCCCCGGGATCTCCCGGGGGCGTCGTCGTTTCGTCGATCACTCTGTGGGTCTCGCCGGGCCATCCTGGCCGCGCACGGGAAGGCGCGGGGCCTGCGCCCCTCATCCACCTCGTGGTACTGACCTAGTCTTTCTCGGCTGTGTCCGATTACGGACGTTTCGGGACGTATCTCCTCGTTGATCAGCTATGTTGTCCGCCAATTGGCAAAGACCAATGGGGAGCCAGACGGCCGAGCTGGTGCTCGACCGGGCTCCGCGGGCGGACGGGAGGAAGAGATGCCCGGCCACGCTCGGGCTTGGTCGTCTCGACGCTGGCGACGTGTCACGGTGGTGGCGGCGACGGCGGCGATCGTGGCGGGCTCGCTCACGCAGGGGGTCCCGGCCGCGGCCGTGCCGCCGGAGCCGCGGAACCTCGCCGCGGGCCTCGACTACACCTGGTCGCAGGAGCCGGACCCGACCTACCCCGACGAGGGGAGGGAGCTCACCGACGGGCGGTACGGCGAGCTCGACATCGCCGACCCGGCCTGGGTGGGCCATCGCGTCGGCAAGACCCGTGAGGTCGTTTTCGACCTCGGTACGCCCAAGTCGATCTCACGAATCCAGGCGCACTTCCTCCAGGACTGGCCGACCTCCTCCGTCCTCGTCCCGCTCACCGTCTCGTTCGCCGTCTCCCACGACCGTCGCTCGTGGGCGACGCTGGGACACCGCTCGACGCAGCTGTTGTGGGGGAGTGGGCCGCCGCGCGACGAGACCTACGTCTGGGACGGGGAGCGGGACGGCCTTCCGCGCGGCAACCCGAACGCCACCATGGCCTACGCCCGGTACGTCAAGGTCTCCTTCGCGGTGCACACCTGGGCGTGGCATCTCCTCGACGAGGTCGAGATCCACGGCGTCGACGGCAAGCTGCCGCAGGCGAAGACACCGAAGCCCGACCGGCCGGGCTACCTCACTCCTGGGCCGCGGACAGCGGGCATCAAGGACCTCGTCCTCCTCTACAACGGCCACTACGACCACGGCAAGGGCGACTGGACGGCGAGCCGGATCGTTCCGTACCTCAGCTACGTCGACACCCATGGCAAGCCCATGGAGACCCTCTTCGACGGTGTTCTCTACCTGGGCTTGCGGGCTCCGAACGGACGGAACTTCGCACTCGGTGAGGCCACGATCGACGACTGGCGGTGGTACCTGACCAAGACCTTCGCTCGGCACGGCGACCTAGCCCAGCTGGACGAGGCGACGAGGCGGGTCGCCCAGAGCCTGGACAAGCCGAGCCTCCGGACAAAGGTCGTGCTGATGATCCCGAACCCCGGCGAAGTCCTCACCGACTTCGGCGACGTCGACGGAGACGGGGTGCCGGAGAGCGTCAGCGACGCCGACGTCGGCCCCGAGCGGGCGCTCGCCAACCGGGAGAAGATCGTCCGCTGGTGGGTCGACGAGGTGCTGCAGTCCTGGGCTGAGGCGAGGTACTCGCACCTGGAGCTCGTGGGTCTGTACTGGCTGGAGGAACAGATCAGCGTCATCCCCGCAGGCCCGGACCTGCTCCGCCGGGTGAGCGACATCGTCCACCGGAAGAACCTCACACTGTTCTGGATCCCGCACTTCCTCGCGTACAAGAGCCACATGGCGTCGGAGGTCGGCATCGACGCGGCGGCGTTCCAGCCCAACTACTTCTTCGAGACGATGAGCGCCGAGCGGCTCGAGGACGCCGCGGCCATCGCCCAGCAGTACGGCATGGGCGTCGAGGTCGAGTTCGACGAGCGCATGCTGACCGACGACGTCTTCCGGGAGCGGTTCGTCGAGTACCTCGACGCCGGCGCGGTCCACGGCTTCATGACCGACGCTTTCCTGGCCTACTACCAGGGCAACGACACGGTGTACCAGGCGGCGGTGAGCGAGGATCCGCGACAGCGCCAGCTGTACGAGTGGCTGCACGAGTTCGTGCGAGGCACCTACCAGCCGCGACGCTGAGGACGACGGCGGTCACGACGAACCGGGGGCCGGGCTGACCGGGAGGGCACACGGCCGTTGGCGGGGGGTGGACGCAGAGTCCACCCCCTCGGGGTCAGCTCGCGAGGCCAGGACGGGCCTTGCTGATGGTGTCGGCCAGCTGCTCCAGCGCTGGCGCGAACGCCTTCCAGCTCGTCGGAGTCTCCGGGTTCCAGGCGGCGATCTGCCCGGCCTTGACGGCGGGCAGGTTCGCCAAGGTGGGGTGGTCGTCGAGCCCGGTGGTGAAGTACCGCGCGTTCCGGGAGTCGTAGAGAAGAAGGTCGATCGGGTACTTGTCCACCTGCTCCCACGACAGCACCTCCCAGTGCGGCTCCTCGGCCGGCACCGAAGGCTCGACGAAGCGCACGCCGAGTTCGCGGAGGTAGCGCAGGTCGGAGAAGACGTCGGCGTTGCCGATGTAGACGTTGGTGTCGGTGGCGCTGAGGAACGCGACCCGCAAGCCGGGCTTGGCGCGCGCGGCCTCGGACACCTTCGTCGAGGCGGCCTGAAAGGCTTCCCGGGCGGACGTCACGGACTCGGCCGCGACGTCGACGCCGAGCGACTCCGCGAGCTCGACGTACCGGTCGATGACCTCGGCGACCGACTTCTCGACGTAGCTGATGGCGACGATCGGGCAGATGGACTCGATCTCGCGGACGTGCTCCTGAGGGACGTACCACAGGGAGCCGTCGGCGTTCTGGATGGGCGTCACGAGCAGGTCCGGCCGCAGCGCGGCGAACGCCTCCAGGTTGAACTCGCCCCACGTCTTGCCGACCCAGGTGACCGCGTCGACGTCGACATCGCCGAGCAGCTCCTTGGACCCCGCCTCACCGAAGACGCCGACCGGTCGCAGCCCCAGGTCCCACAGAGCGGCCGCCGAGCTCGCTTGGGCCACGAGCCTGGACGGCCGCTGAGGGGCGCGCGCGGTCGTGTCGCGGTCGTCGGTGAACGACCACGCCTTGTCCGATGTCTTCGTGGTCGTCGGTCGTTGGCCCGGTGTCTCGGTCGACGAGCCACATCCCGCCACCGCGCTCACTCCGAGCGCGAGCCCACCGGCGAGCAGACCGCGCCGGGACAGGCGGGTGGATCGTTGTGGCGGCGAGGTGAACATCCGCGACTCCTCAAGGCACGGCTGACTGCGCCAGCCATGGCGGTAGGAAAGTTAGGTGAGACTAACCTTAGCTAGTTCCACGCCGGGTTCCGCAATGGCCTGACGGATGGTCTACGCCACACGCCAGCTCCTCGCCCCCGCGTCCGAGGCGAGCGACGCCGACCGCTGGACGAGGTCGCCGGTCCGGGAGAGGATGCGCCGCATGGTGGCCGTCTTGGTCGATCGGATCGGGCTCCTCGTCACCAACGATCCGGCCCACGGGGGTCCCTTGGGGGAGCTCGCCGACGCCGCGCTGGTCGTCGAGGGCGCCCACATCGCCTGGGTGGGGCCGGCGCGGCGGGCGCCGGCTGCCGACGTTCGGGTCGACGCGGCGAACCAGGCCGTCATCCCAGGATTCGTCGACAGCCACACCCACCTGGTCTTCGCCGGCGACCGCGCGGCCGAGTTCGAGGCCAGGATGTCCGTCGAGGCGCGGGTGTCAGGGCGGGTGACCGGTGCCGGGCGGGCGCCGTACACCACGGGCGGGATCGCCACCACCATCCAAGCGACGCGGGCCGCGAGCGACGAGGAGCTGCAGGCGACCGCGCTTCGCCTGCTCGGGGAGATGCGGCGGGCTGGGACGACCACCGTGGAGATCAAGAGCGGCTACGGTCTGACGCCGCGTGACGAGGCCCGTTGTCTCGCCATCGCCGAGGCGCTCACCGAGGAGACGACGTACCTCGGCGGCCACGTGGTGCCGCCGGAGTACGCCGACCGTCGAGACGAGTACGTGTCTTTGGTCTGCCGCGAGATGCTGGACGTCTGCGCGAAGCACGCCCGATGGGTGGACGTGTTCTGCGACCGCGGCGCCTTCGACCTCGACGAGTCCAGGGCGATCCTCGCCGCCGGGATGGCTCGTGGCCTCCGACCCCGGCTGCACGGCAACCAGCTCGGGCCCGGTCCCGGCGTCCAGCTCGCGGTCGAGGTCGGCGCGGCCTCGGTGGACCACTGCACCTACCTCCGTGACGAGGACGTCGCGGCGCTGGCCGGTTCCGAGACGGTGGCCACCCTGCTGCCGGGCGCGGAGTTCTCGACGCGGTCGCCGTATCCAGACGCTCGGCGGCTGCTCGACGCGGGCGTGACGGTCGCGTTGGCGACCGACTGCAACCCAGGGACCTCCTTCACCTCGAGCATGCCGTTCTGTGTCGCCCTCGCGGTGCGGGAGATGGGCATGACGCCAGGTGAGGCGCTCTGGGCCGCGACCGCCGGTGGCGCCCGCGCCCTGCGTCGCGATGACATCGGGGTGCTGAGACCTGGCGCCCGGGCGGACTTCGTGATCTTGGCCGCGCCTTCCTACGTCCACCTGGCCTACCGACCTGGTGTGCCGCTCGCCGCCGCAGTGTGGAAGGACGGGCGGCCCAGCTAGAGCAGGTGTCGGCCGCCGGGGCGGCTCAGGGTGGCTCAGCCGGCGTGAGCGATGTAGTTGGCGAGCTGCTCGCGCTCGAACTCCAGCTCCCCGATCCGAGTCTTCACCACGTCGCCGATGCTGACCAACCCAGCGAGGCGACCGTCGACCACCACCGGCACGTGCCGGACCCGCCGCTCCGTCATGAGCTGCATGAGCTCGTCGACCGTGGCCGAGGGGGAGCAGGTGTGGACGTCGGTCGTCATGATCGTGGCGACCGGCTGGTCCAGGATGCCGGTGCCGTCGACGAGTCGGCGGACGATGTCGCGCTCGGACACGATGCCCTCGATGGACATCCGGTCACTGCTGACCACGGCCGCACCGATGTTGTGCTGGGCCAGGATGCGCAGCAGGTCACGAACCGGGGTGCTGGGCGAGACCGTCACGACCTCGACGCCTTTGTGCCGAAGTACGTCGCTGATCCGCATCACCGGCCTCCCTTCGTCCGCCGGTGCACCCAGCACCGGCTGGGTCCGTGCACCGCAGCCTAGACCCGGGAGGTCGCGAACGGAATCCCTCCGACCACAAGAAGTGACGGATCGGGGATCCGAGTCACTGGGAGCTGAGGATCTCGAGCACCTCGTCGTGGAGCAGGCCGTTCGTGGCGAGGGCGTTGCCGCCGTAAGGACCGGGCTTACCGTCGAGGTCCGTGAAGCGGCCGCCGGCCTCCTCGACGATGACGGAGAGCGCGGCCATGTCGTGGAGGTTCAGCTCGGGCTCGGTCGCGATGTCGACCAGCCCCTCGGCGAGCAGCATGTAGGACCAGAAGTCACCGAAGCCCCGGGTGCGCCCGCAGGCCTCCAGCAGGCGGCCGAAGCCCTTGCCACGGCCGGTCTTCACCCAACCGTCGGGGCTGGAGTAGGAGAGGAAGGCCGAGGACACCGAGTCGACGGAGGAGACCCGACACGGCTGTGCCGATCGGATGCTGCGACCGGCGAAGGCACCGTCGCCTCGCGACGCCCACCAGCGCCGACCGAGCTGGGGCGCCGACACCACGCCCACGACGATCTCCTCCTCGATCGCCAGCGCGATGAGCGTCGCCCACACGGGGACTCCGCGCACGTAGTTCTTCGTGCCGTCGATGGGGTCGATGATCCAACGGCGCGGGCCCCAGCCGGACTTGCCGAGTTCCTCCCCCTCGATGCTGTCTCGGGGACGGGCGCGACTCAGCGTACGGCGTACGGCCTCTTCCACCGCCGTGTCGGCGTCGCTCACCGGGGACTCGTCGCGCTTGGTCGAGACACGAAGGTCGGCGGCCCGGAACCGGCTGGTCGTCAACGAGTCGGCATCATCGGCCAGGAGGTGCGCGAGCCGCAGGTCGTCGGTGTGCGTCGAGGCCATAGGCCAAAACTAACGACCTCGATCGCCTCGAGGGCTTTCGACCCGCTGATCGAACCCCATGTCGCTCGCGTGCGTGTCCTAGGTGAGCAACGGAGGAGGTGCGCGTGTTCGATCAGGCGTTCGGACTGCCCCTGCACGTCCTGGTGATCCACGCCGTCGTGGTGCTGGTGCCTCTGACGGTGCTCGCCGCGTTGGTGTACGCCGTCCTCCCTCGATCGCGCCGAGCGCTGCGGTGGCCGCTCCTGGCCGGCGCGGTGATCAGCCTGGTCAGCGGTTACGTCGCGATCGAGAGCGGCGAGGCGTTGTTCCGCCATCTGGGCGAGCCCGACTTCGTCCGAGCCCACAAGGACAACGGCGACCTGCTGTTGTGGGTGCTGGTCGCGTTGACCGCCGTGGTGGTCCTGGCGGTGCTGGTGCTCGGCGAGTACCAGGGGTCCGAGCGGCTGGCGCGGAGCCCGGTGGAGGCGCGGGCTCAGAGCGGCGCGGCGCGACCGATCCAGGTCCTGGTGGCGGTGCTCCTCGTCGCGGTCGCGGTGACGGCCGGCGTCCAGGTGGTGCGAACCGGCGACTCCGGTGCGCGCGCCGTGTGGGAGGGGACCTTCAGCGAGTAGCACGGGGACGTCCACGAGACGCGCCCGTCGTGGCCCGCGCGGGGCCGTTCCCGCACCGTCGACACGGCGGGTGTCCAGACGTGTCCTCCGCCTCTCAGTCGCCCGCCCGACGCTCCCTGGAGTCGAGCAGCCGCCGGTAGGAGTCGAGGCGGGCCGGGTCGACGGTTCCGGCGGCCACCGCCTCGTCGAGCGCACACTCCGGCTCGGTACGGGCGTGGGTGCAGCCACGTGGACAGTCCTCGATGATCCCTTCGAGGTCGGGGAAGGCGCGGATGAGGTCCTCCGGCGCCACGTGGGCCAACCCGAACGACCGGATTCCCGGGGTGTCGACGATCCAGCCCCCGAAAGGCAGCGGCAGCATCACCGCCTGGGTCGAGGTGTGGCGACCGCGTCCGGTCGTCTCGCTCACCTCGCCGGTAGCCCGCTGAGCGGACGGCACCAACGCGTTGACCAAGGTCGACTTGCCCACCCCGGAATGGCCGACGAGCACGCTCACGCGGTCGGCGAGCCGGTCGCGTAACGGCGTCACCAGGTCGTCGTCGTACCGGGTCACCACGTACGGCACGCCGAGGGGGCGGTAGATCTCCAGCAGCTCGTCGGGTGCCGCGAGATCGGCTTTGGTGAGGCACAGCAGAGGGTCGAGGCCCGCGTCGTACGCCGCGACGAGGCAGCGGTCGATGAGCCTTGGTCTGGGCGGTGGTTCCGCCAACGCCGTGACGATGACCAGTTGGTCGGCGTTGGCGACGATGACCCGTTCGACCGGATCGTCGTCATCCGCGGTCCGGCGCAGCACGGTCGTCCGCTCGTCGACTTCGACGATGCGGGCCAGCGTCCCCGGCCGCCCGGAGACGTCGCCAGTGAGCCTGACCCGATCGCCGACGACGATCGCGTGGCGCCCCAGGGATCGCGCCCGAACGGCGACGACGGACCGAGCGTCATCGTCCGCGGGCGGCGCCGTGGTCGCGTCCCCACCATCCGTGGCGACCCGGCAGGTGTAGCGACCCCGGTCGACGGCGACCACGACTCCACGGACCGCGTCCTCGTAGCGCGGACGGAGCTTCGTGCGTGGACGGGTGCGCCGTTTGGGCCTGCCGTAGGCCTCGTGGTCGTCGACCTCGAACCTGCGGCGCCCTGGACTCACGCAGCTGCCTCCCGGCCGAGCATGGACGTCCACATCCCCACGAAGTCGGGCAACGTCTTGGTGGTGGTGGCGATGTTCTCGATCTGCACGCCGGGGACGACCAGGCCGAGCACGGCACCCGCGTGCGCCATCCGATGGTCCCCGTACGTGCGGAAGACCTCGCCGTGCATCGGGCGCGGCCGGATCTCCAAGCCGTCGGCGCTCTCTCGAACGTCACTGCCGAGTCGCCGCAGCTCGGTGGCCAGCGCGGCGAGGCGGTCGGTCTCGTGACCCCGCAAGTGTGCGACGCCGCGCAGGCGCGAGGGTCCTGTGGCGAGTGCCGCGACCGCGGCGACGACGGGCGTCAGCTCCCCGACATCGTGCAGGTCGAGGTCGACGCCTTGGACCGCCTCCGGCCCACGCAGGGTCAGTCCTTCACTGTCGTGTCGGACATGACCGCCCATCGCGGTGAAGATCTCGTGGAGCCGGGCGCCTGGCTGGTACGTCTGGTCCGGCCAGCCGAGGATGCGGACTCGTCCGCCGGTGACCAGCGCGGCGGCGAGGAACGGGGCGGCGTTCGACAGATCGGGCTCGACGGCGACGTCGAGGGCCTTGATGGGACCGGGAGCGACTCGCCACGTGGCCGGCTCACCGGTGTCGACGTCGACGCCTCGGTCCCGCAGCATGCTGACCGTCATCTCGATGTGGGGCATCGAGGGAACGCGGTCGCCGACGTGATCGACGGTCACGCCGTCGTCGTAGTGGGCACCCGCCAGGAGGAGAGCGGAGACGAACTGGCTGGACGCCGAGGCGTCGATCTCCACGCTCCCGCCCGGCATGGTGCCGGCGCCGTGGACAGTGAAGGGCAGGGCGTTGCGACCGTCGTCCTCGATGGTGGCGCCAAGGGCGCGCAGCGCCTCGAGCAGGGGACCCATCGGCCGCTCTCGCATGCGCGCGTCGCCGTCGAACCTGACCGCGCCACGAGCCAGGGCGGCGACCGGGGGAAGGAAGCGCGCGACCGTGCCCGCCAGACCGCAGTCGACACTGGCCGGTCCACGAAGCGCGCCGGGTGTCACCAACCAGTCATCGTCCACGTCCTCGACACTCACGCCCAGGGCGCGCAGCGCCGCCGCCATGAGGAGCGTGTCGCGGGCCCGCAGCGGTCCACGGATCGTCGACGGGCCGTCGGCGAGGGCGGCGAGGACGAGGGCACGGTTGGTGATCGACTTCGACCCGGGCACACGAAGGTCCGCGTCCACCGCGGTGGAGGCGAGGGGCGCGGGCCACAGGTCCGGCGTGTGACTTCCCATCGACCGCAGAGCGTAGCCGACGCCGCGAGGGCCGAGCCGAGCCTGTGGATTCCAGGCGACCGGCACGCTCGCCACCACCCTCGGCGGCGGGGTGTCGCGGCGACGTCGGACGAGACGAGGGCTCGCTGGGGCGGGCGCCGCCTGGAGCCGGTCAGGACGCTGCGGCGGCCTCGCCGTCGATCGATGCTGTCGAACCGGTCCGCTCCTTCCGTGCTGCCCCGTCCGCATCTTCCATACCCACGGACGACGGGGCGCACGCGACGTCGCGTGGGTGTCTCGCTCGGGAGGCCGAGCGAGACACCCACAGCGCTCAGGGCTACCGCCGGTTCGAGGGCTGGGTGAGCGAGGGCAGGGGAGCCCACCTCGGGGTGCCGCCCGGCCAGATCGCGGGTGGCTCGTCGGCCGAGACGGTCACGTCGGGACAGCTGGCCAGCAGGAGGAAGTTGCTGAGTGCCTGGTCGATGGGTTCACCAGCAGGCCCGTAGTGCGACATGGTGGTGGCGACGCTGACGTGTCGCCCGGTGTCGGCCTTCGCGAGCGCGAGTGCCGTCTGTCCCCACACGACGCCGTCGTGCCCCCAGAACGTCCCGCACAGCTCGAGCTTCATGAGTCCGAGGCCGTACTCGAAGGCGTCCGAGCCGGTCGGCACGGTGGTCTGCATCTCGGCCAACGCGTCCTTGTCGAGCAGGTTTCCGAACAGCAGCTCGTCGAAGAACCGCTCCAGGTCCCGCGTGGAGGAGATCATCGCACCGGCTGCGCCGAACACCGTGGGGGTGTAGACGCTGAAGTCGACCAGTGGCCGCTCCGGCGGTCCGGCCGGGACGTAGCTGGCTGGGTGGGGCCCCGGGATGAACGGGGACACCCTCGGGAAGGAGGTGTCCTTCAGCCGCAGCGGTCGGATGATGCGGCGGGTCACTTCGGACTGGATGCTTCGCCCGCTCACCCGTTCGACGATCATGCCCGCGAGGATGTAGTTGGTGTTGGAGTACGCGAACTGGCCGCGCGGCGTGGGCGGATCGGTGAGGGCCAGCTTGACCAGCTGACGCGGTGTGAAGAACGCCAACCGGTACTTCTCGATGTCGGTGATCTCGCGGTACAGCACGGTGTCGTAGTCGGGTAGCCCGCTCGTGTGGTTGAGCAGCATCCGCACCGTCACCGACTCGCCGAGGTCGTCCGGGAGTAGGCCCGGCAGGTAGTCGGCGACCGGAGCGTCCAGGTCCAGGCGACCCTCCGAGACGTGCTGCAGCACGACCGTCGCGACGAACGTCTTGGTGATGCTGCCGATGCGGAACCGCATGTGGGGACGCATCGGTCGCTTGGTGTGGATGTCAGCGACTCCGCTGGCGCCTTTCCATCGGTCGGGGCCGTCTGTCACCCGGCCGAGAACCCCCGGCATACCGGCCACTGTGACCGCGTCGAGCGCGGCGTCGAGACGCTTGTCTGCGACGCTGTTCTCGACCGTGCGAGCCTGGTGTGTCCCAGGGCTCAGACCGCGCGGTGCGGCGACGGCTGGTCCGGCCGACAGCATCGTCGCGACGAGGATCAACGCCACGACCCCGCCGCGCCGCCTAATGAAGCGCATGAGGTCCCTCCTTCGCAGTGGGTGATCGCTTGGAGCATGCCAGGAGGGGCGCCGCGGCGAGATCGTCCGCGCGGACGATCCTCGACGGTCCTGGAGACGGAGGGTGCGACGCTCTCAGGTGGAGGCGGTGGCCGTCACTGTCTCACCGACCTCGTCGAGGGGACGCATGCGCCGGATGCCCTTGCTGACCGAAGCGATCAGAGCCGCGATCCCGAGGACGAGAGCGAAGGCGAGGAACGCCCACAGCTCGTCGACTCGTTCGAGAAGGAAGCCGCCGAGCAGTGGCGCGAACGGCGCGAGGCCCATCGCGAACAGGCTGATCGTGCTGTCAACGCGCCCTTGCATAGAGTCCGGTGTGATGGCGATCTGGTAGGCGAACAGGCCTGCGTTGATGGCGGGTGAGGGAACGACGGCAAGCGCCAAGAGGGCGGCGGTGAGGTAGTTCCCTGGTGTCAAGGCGGCGGCTGTGACCAGGCCGGTGGCAGTCCACAGCGCCGCGGTGATGAGACGCTGCGGCTTCACTCGAGGCTGCAGCCATGGCGCGAGCAAGGCGCCCGCGAGGCCTCCGACCGTCGCGACGATTCCGGTCGTGTGGCCGGCGAGACGGTCATCGAGCGGTCGGTCGGAGCGTCGAACCGCCGTGATGCGGCCGTCCACGAGCGGAGCGCCCCTTGGGTGCGACACCTGCGGGTGGTGTGGGCGACGCCGCCGAGAGCGGTCCGGTGTCCGGAAGTGGCCGCAGGTGACCCGCGGACGGTGTCGGCGTCCGCGACGGCGTCAGCGGAGCGGGCCACCGACGTCGAGGAGCGCGTGGTGTCGCCCCCAAGGGGGTGACTTCGGTCAACGCGCGGTGACCTTGCTCAGCGCCGGTTGGACCTTGGCCACGGCCGCGCTCGCGACGTTCGTGCTCTTCGTTCCCCGGCGGGAGCGGCGATGGGCGCGACGCGTCCGCGCGGCCTCACGAGCTTGCAGGGCGGCGATCCTCGCCTGGAGGCGGGCCTCCCTCCTCGCGGCCCGCGCGGCGAGCCGCGCCTCGCGGCGCGCTTTCCCCCCGAGCAGGCGCGACACCTGCGCGGCGTCCTTGGCGCCGTGCCGAGCGCGCCACCACCACGCTGGTCTGCCCTCGGTGTCGAGCGCGGCGAGCAGGAGCCCGCCGAGCAGTCCGAGGTTCTTCAGGAAGTGGATCTGTTGGTTGGCGCGTCGCGCGGGATCGTCCTCCTCCCAGAAGGGGTGGCCAGCGGCCGTGGTCGGGATCATCGACGCGGCGAGGGCCAGGGCGCCGATCCGCCGGCACCGACCCGTGGCGAGGGCCAAGCCTCCGGCGACGTGGACAGCGGCGTTGACGCGGACCCACAGGCGCGGATCCTCGGGGATCCGTTGCGCCAGCTGCGGCGGGGCGACTCTCCTCAGGGTGGGGACCACCTGGTCGGTCACCGGCTTCGCGCTGGGTACGAGCGGGTCGGGGTTCTTGATGACCTTCGCCCCCTGGACGACGAAGGTTGCCGCGAGCATCGACCGGGCCAACGTCCTGACGAGCGCCATGGATCTTTCATACCGCGTCCCGGACCCTCCCGAACCTGGGAACGCCCCGACGCCCACCAGCCGAGACAGGGCACCAGTCGCACAGAGCCGAGGACTGGCGCCCAGCTCGGCCGACATCGGCGAGCCGCTGCTCAGGGCGTCAGCCGGTGGAGGTCACGCGGGAAGAGCGTGACCTTCCGCACGTTGTCCGCCCCGACGAGCTGTGCCACGAATCGTTCGAGGCCGAACGCGAACCCGCCGTGCGGAGGCATGCCGTACCGGAACGTCTCCAGGTAGGACTCGTACGGCTCCAAGGGCTGGTGAAGCCTGCGCAAGGCGGCGACGTAGTCGTCGTACCGGTGAAGGCGCTGCCCTCCGGTGACCAACTCCGTGCCACGGAAGAGGAGGTCGAACGAGTTGGACCAGCGCGGGTCGTCCGGCTGCGGGTGCGTGTAGAACGGGCGCTTGGTCATCGGGTAGCCCGTGACGAACAGAAAGTCGCTGCCGTGCTCGTCGCGCGCCCACTCACCGAGGGCCCGCTCGTGCGCCGGGTTGAGGTCGGGCTCGTCCGGCGGGGCGTCCACGATCCGCAAGGCGTCGGTGAAGTGCACCGCTGGGATCTCGTCGGGGACGCTGGGCGGTGTCAGCCCGAGACGCTCGCACGCCGCGGGTGCCAGCTCCTGGACGGCCCGCACCATGCCGCGGGCGACCGCCGACACCACTGCCATCACGTCGCGGTGGTCCTCGATGAACCCCAGCTCCGCGTCGAGAGAGACGTACTCGGCCAGGTGACGCACGGTGTCGTGCGGCTCCGCGCGGAACACCGGCCCGACCTCGAAGACCCGCTCGAAGACGCCCACCATCGCCTGCTTGTAGAACTGGGGCGACTGGGCGAGGTAGGCCGGCCGGCCGAAGTAGTCGACGCGGAAGACGTTCGCCCCGCTCTCCGTCGCGGTCCCGACGAGCTTGGGGGTGTGGATCTCGGTGAAGCCGAGACCGGTGAGGGTGTCGCGGAAGCCCGCGACCGCCGCAGCGGCGATTTCCAACGGCGCCCGCAGCATCGGGTGTCGCAGGGTGACGGGCGCGTGGTCCAACAGGGTGGGCAGGCCGGCGTTGACGGTCGGGCGCCAAAGCTCGATCGGGGGCGTCGCCGCCGGCTGGCTGAGCAGCCGGAAGGCGGGATCGACCACCTCGACCCCGCCTGGTGCCTGAGGGTTGGCCACGGCGCGGCCGGTCACCTCGACAACGGTCTCCTCGCCGATCTCCTCGACCTGCGCGGCGACGTCCGGGTCGCGAACGACCACCTGCGCCAGACCGGTGCGGTCACGGAGCACGACGAACGTGACGGACGCGAGGCGCCGCCGGCGGTGGACCCAACCCTGCAGGCGTACGTCGCGGTCGGCGCTGGAGGGGAGCTCGGCGGCGAGCGTGCGCGCCAGCGACCGCACGACGGATTGCTGCACGGGTGGTCACCTCCTACGGCTGTCGGGACGCCGGATCGGCGTCCTGCCTGCTTGCGTCCCCTGGGGTGTGGGCGAGGGGGAACTCGCGGTGCCACCACACCTTCGCCGCCGCGGATGTCCGACGCGCGGGACGGCGGCCTCATTTCAGCCCGGTGACGGGGGCCAACCGGCGGGGCTTAGTGGGCGGTCGGACAGGCGTGTGCCGACGCGCCGTTGTTCCCCGCGGCTCGGGAGGGTCTTCGCACGGGACCGGACGTCACCTTCTCAGCTACCGGTTGACTCTCTGTGGTCCGGTTCGCCCCGGGCTACTCGTCTCCGTCGTCGCCGTTGCCGGCCATGATACGGGCCGCTTTCGGACGCGGACTCTTCGGCGAGACGGCGGGTCAGCGTCCGGAGGACGCGGATGGTGTTGGTGATGTAGTCGTGGATCGCGGCGAGCTCGCGCTCGTCGTAGCGTCGCATGAAGGTGCCCATCTCCTCACCCAGCTCGGCGAAGATGCCGGCCAAGTCGGGCCCGGTGGCGGTGTCGGACGCGGTGAGGAGGACACGGCGACGGTCTCGTGGATCCGGCGTCCGACGCACGTATCCCGCCTGCTCGAGGCGGTCGACGACTCCGGTGACCGCGCTGGCGCTGATGCCGAGCTCTGACGTGAGGGCACCGGTGGGGAGAGGGCCGCGCCGGACGATCAGGCCGAGCGCCTTGTGCTCGGCGGCGTTGAGGCCCAGCCTGTGGGCGACCGCTTCGTGGAAGAGGACGATCGCGGTGCTGAGCTCCCAGCCAAGGTCGGCGCCGTCGCTCATGATCGCGCTCCTCTTTACTTCAGCAATCTGAATAGTTCATTATTGTGAAGCAATGCCCAAGCCGAGGAGGCCCTCCGGTGTTGTCAGGACTCGCGCTCGCTGGACGCGCGGCGGGATGGGGCGTGCGCTTCTACCTGCGTCACATCTGGCTCGTCGCCGGGCTGTCCGCCATCCCCGCCGTCCAGCGCTTCGTCGTCATCCGGTTCGGCGGCGAGCTGCCGGAGGGGCTCAGCGCTGGCACGGAAGTGCTGACCGCTGTCGTTCGTCTCCTGCTCGTGGTTCTCATCGTCCGGCTCGTCGCCCGAGACGACCCCGGGCTGCGCGACCTGGGCGCGCGTGGCGTGTGGGAGAGGTTCGGTGAGTTCGTCCACCGAGAGCGCGCCGCGTTCCTGACCCAGTTCGCGGTGCTGGGCGCCGCGTTCGTCGTCTTCGACACCCTGCCGACCGCCGCGATCACGGCCTGGGTGCCCGACCCGCAGGCCGAGCTCGTCATGGCGGTGCTCGTCGCGGCCAAGAACCCGACCGTCATCGCGTTCACACTGATCTGGATGGTGGCGGTCGTCCGCGCGATGGTCCACGCGGCGATGCCGGCCGACGGCGCCTCGGCCGGCGCGGCCTCCCTCGATCCGTCCGGAGCGACCGCGCAGGCCTCGGCCCGGTCCGACGGCGGAGCCTCGACTGTCGGCGACATCCAGAACAATGGCCGTCGAACGCAGTGACGGCGGTCGCCGCGACGGCATGGCGAAGAAGGCGGGGACGTATGTGCGGGAGATACTCGCTCAGTCGTGATCCTGAGGACCTCGCGCGGGAGTTCGAGGTCGCTCGGATCGACGTGCGCGAGACGTTGCAGCCCGACTACAACATCGCCCCGACCAAGCGGGTGCCGGCCGTTCTCGAACGCTCGCCGGACGGTGATCGCGACGCCCCGCCCGAGCGCCGACTCACGCTCGTGCGGTGGGGGCTGATCCCGTCCTGGGCCAAGGACCCGAAGATCGGCAACCGCCTCATCAACGCCCGGTTGGAGACCGCGCACGAGAAGCCGGCCTTCCGGCGTGCCTTCGCGGCGAGGCGGTGCCTCCTGCCGGCCGACGGCTACTACGAGTGGTACGGCGAGGCGAAGGGCGCCAAGCAACCCTTTTTCATTCACCGGGGCGACGGCGGTGTCCTGGCGATGGCCGGGCTCTATGAGATCTGGCGTGACCCCACCCGACCCGACGACGACCCCGACCGGTTCGTGTGGACGTGCACGGTGCTCACGACCCGAGCCGTGGACGATGTCGGCAAGATCCACGAGCGGATGCCGCTCCTGGTCGAGCGGGAGCGCTACGCGACCTGGCTCGACCCACGGATCAACGACGTCGACCAGCTTCGCTCCATCCTCGTGCCAGCGGCTCCCGGGTTGCTCCAGGCCTATCCGGTCTCGACGGCGGTCAACAACGTCCGCAACAACGGGCCGGAGCTGGTCGCCCCGTTGCCGGCCGAGAATGCCTCTGACGCAGCGACGGGAACGCTCGGCCTGTTCTGAGAGGCAGCTCTGAGAGGTCTGACGTTCGCGAGAACCGTCCCTCTCCACAGCTCACCCAGCCAACAGGGCTGTGCACAGGGCGTGGGTGGGTAGCGATGCCGACATGCGCGAGGTCTGGGACGATCACGCCATGGCCTGGACCGAGCGCGTCGTCGAGACCTCTGAAGGGCCGGCTCGGCTGATCTACGACCGGGCACGGCGCACGACCGCCACGCTCGTCCTCGGTCACGGCGCTGGCGGTGGGCCCGAAGCCAGGGATCTTGAGGCCCTCGCCTCCGCCTTGCCGGCGTCGGGGATCAGCGTGATCCGTGTCGAACAGCCGTGGCGGCTGGCCGGGAAGCGGCTGGCCCCGAGCCCCGCGCGGCTCGACCGAGGATGGATCGGAGCGTTGAACCACTTGCGTACCCGGAGTCCGCTGATCGTCGGAGGGCGCAGCGCAGGAGCACGGGTGGCGTGTCGCACCGCTCGCGCACTCGGTGCCGTCGGGTGCGTCGCTCTCGCGTTTCCGCTGCACCCGCCGGGACGTCCGGAGAAGTCGAGGGCGGAGGAGCTGCTGGAAGCCGGCGTCCCCACCCTGGTCGTGCAAGGAGAACGGGACAGCTTTGGTCGGTCGGACGAGCTGCCTGACGGTGTGGAGATCGTCACCGTACCCGGAGCGGACCACGAGTTCCGAGTGAGTCGGTCAAGCCCGGTCGACCAGGAGGAGGCACTCGCCATCGTGGTGGAGTCGGTGGCGGAATGGATTGTCCGTACGGTGGGCGGTTGATCCTCTTGTCCGGAACGCGGCGGATGAGCTGACTGACCGAGCTCACCCGTTCCCACCTCCGGCTGAGGCGGTCAGCTGGGGCACAGGCCGGGAATCACGGCAGTCGCGCGGATGTTGTCACGGTCAGGTCGAGACGACACTCAGGAGGCAAGTTCGTGGTTGCCGCGTGCCCACCCAAGCCGAGTTCCATCGGTGACTCCACGCAGTGGCTGGGATGGACCGCTAAGTCCGCGGAGGCTGCGTCTGCCGAGGCCGAGCTGGCGCTATCCTCGCGGGCAATGGAAGCGGTCGTGACAACGGAGACGCCGGAGGAGCGGAGGGCCCGTTTCGAGCGAGATGCCCTACCTCTCCTCAACCAGCTGTACAACGCGGCGCTCCGGATGACGCGCAACCCCGCCGATGCTGAGGATCTGGTCCAAGAGACCTTCGCTCGGGCCTACTCGTCGTTCCACCAGTTCACCGAGGGCACGAATCTCAAGGCGTGGCTGTACCGGATCCTGACCAACACCTTCATCAACAACTACCGCAAGCGGCAGCGTGAGCCGCAACGGGCGGCCACCGAGGAGGTCGAGGACTGGCAGCTCGCTCGGGCCGAGTCGCACACCTCGGGTGGCCTGAAGTCGGCGGAGGTGGAGGCGCTGGAGCACCTTCCCGACTCCGACGTGAAGGAAGCGCTTCAGCAGGTTCCCGAGGACTTCCGGATAGCGGTGTACCTCGCGGATGTCGAGGGCTTCTCCTACAAGGAGATCGCCGACATCATGTCGACTCCGATCGGTACCGTGATGTCACGCCTGCACCGAGGACGGCGCCAGCTCCGGGCGCTCCTCGAGGACTACGCACGTGAGCGCGGGCTCCTCCCGACGACGGCGGACGGGAAGGATGGCGAAGAGGAATGAGCTGCGGCAAGCCGCACGATGTCGACTGCGCCGAGGTCCTCGAGCGGGTCTTCCTCTTCCTCGACAACGAGCTTGACGAGGCCGATTGCGCGAAGATCCGACGTCATCTCGACGAGTGCGCACCGTGCCTGCAGAAGTACGACCTGGAGGAGCTCGTCAAGTCGCTCGTCGCGCGATCCTGTGGTGGCGACAAGCCACCCGAGAGCCTACGCAGCAAGATCCTCGCCCGTATTCGGGCGGTGCACGTTCAGATCACGGAGAGCTCGCCTCCCGCCGTCTAAGACGTGGAGTCGAGACGATAGCCCTGCCGAGCGCCACTGGCGCGCCTCGTCCTCAGTCGCCGGCGCCGCCGTTGGTTGACGATTCTCGATGAGCGGTTGGCAGTCGCGTCAATGACGTGCCGGAGCGGCACGGTCCGTGCGGAGACGACCGGCCAGCTCCGGCGTGGTCGGCGATGACGGCCCCGTGCTGGGCCTCGATGTCGGTCAGGCGTTGGGACGCTTGCCGTGGTTCGCCGCCTTCTTGCGCCGGGCCCGACGCTTGCGACCGTTCTTGGCCATCTCGATCCCTCTCGTTCCCGTGGTCAGATCCGGTCCCGGTGACGCTCTCGGCCGCTGACCGCGCCACGCGGGCGGTGGGAACCGTCCCCGCGTGACCGCGTCGGACCGCGGGCGTCACGGCAGGACATCTTCGCACGACACCGGATCCCGGGCTGCGACAGAGTCCGAAAGTCCCCGCTGACCGGGCCCTTTCCGCAAAAAGTAGCTACGCTACGTATGCAAATTTGCAGATCCTCCTGCAGGGATGCCCGGTCCGTCCCACTTACGTGTACGTAGAGTAACCATCTTTGTGGTCGCCTGCGCCTGATCGCGGCACTTCCGGCGCGGGACCGCTCACAATCGCGCAAACAGGCTGCTCATACCTGTCGCGTATTTCTTTCGGGTGCAGGTACGGTGGGTGATCGCCGTCGTGGTGATCTGCCGGCTTTGCCGCGTGCGGCCGTCGGAGCCTGGTCACCGAGCGTGCGAGGTGGGCGTGCGCTCGGCTCGTGTCATGCGGCGCACGCATCCCCGAGGATGGTTACGGAAAGTCACCGTAACGTTGTGGAGTCGCCTTTTCGGTCACCACTTGACCGTGAACCACTATGCGTCGTTGACTCTTCATTGTCGTCGGGCGACTCCCGCAGAACGTTTTCCGTTCAATCATTCAAACCTTCATAGTCGCGCTGGTGTACCACCAGCTCGATGTCGTGTATTCGCGTGCTCCGGTAATGGAGTGGCTGTCGAAGGGAGGCACACATGCGCGCTTTCCGCGGTGGTGGCGGCCTCGAGTGGGGCTGAGATGGGTCGGTTGTCGTTGGTTGAGTCGTGGTTTGGAAGGGAGGGTGTCGTGAGCGTTTTCCGCGGTGGTGGCGGCCTCGAGTGGGGCTGAGATGGGTCGGTTGTCGTTGGTTGAGTCGTGGTTTGGAAGGGAGGGTGTCGTGAGCGTTTTCCGCGGTGGTGGCGGCCTCGAGTGGGGCTGAGGTGAGTCGGTTGTCGTTGGTTGAGTCGTGGTTTGGAAGGGAGGGTGTCGTGAGCGTTTTCCGCGGTGGTGGCGGCCTCGAGTGGGGCTGAGATGGGTCGGTTGTCGTTGGTTGAGTCGTGGTTTGGAAGGGAGGGTGTCGTGAGCGTTTTCCGCGGTGGTGGCGGCCTCGAGTGGGGCTGAGGTGAGTCGGTTGTCGTTGGTTGAGTCGTGGTTTGGAAGGGAGGGTGTCGTGAGCGTTTTCCGCGGTGGTGGCGGCCTCGAGTGGGGCTGAGATGGGTCGGTTGTCGTTGGTTGAGTCGTGGTTTGGAAGGGAGGGTGTCGTGAGCGTTTTCCGCGGTGGTGGCGGCCTCGAGTGGGGCTGAGGTGAGTCGGTTGTCGTTGGTTGAGTCGTGGTTTGGAAGGGAGGGTGTCGTGAGCGTTTTCCGCGGTGGTGGCGGCCTCGAGTGGGGCTGAGGTGAGTCGGTTGTCGTTGGTTGAGTCGTGGTTTGGAAGGGAGGGTGTCGTGAGCGTTTTCCGCGGTGGTGGCGGCCTCGAGTGGGGCTGATCGTAGGTCGTCGGACAGTTTTTCGATCCGTCGTGAGAGTCGAGACGTCAGATGCCGAAGGTCGGACCGCCGAGACTCCACGTTGCGGAGAGTCAGGTTGGTCAAGACTCTGCGTCATCCCAGTCAGTTTCCTCGAGCATGAGACCCGACGCGAAGGAGGCTGTGGTGAACGTCCGCCGTGCGGGTAGCGGCCTGGAGTGGGGCTGACAGAGCCGCCGATCGATGCATCGCCGATGGGAGGAGGATGACGTGAGGACAGTCACCGCACGTGGTGGCCTGGAGTGGGGCTGAGCCACACTGAGTCTCGCCACGCGCGACCGGAGCTCCAGGGCCACGAGGAGGTTCTCTGCCCATGCCTACTCTCGCGACCTGCCTCTACGTCGGCGCGCTGGCAGCCGTGGCCCTCGTCGTCTCCGTGGTGTCCGTCGCGAACGTGGCGGCGCCAGTGGACGTGGCCTTCTTCGCCGCGTTGGTCTTCCTCGCCGAACAGGCCAAGGCGCGCGTCCAGTCCCGTGCCGAAGGTGATCTGCTCGCTTCCTTAGCTTCTGTCATCGCCGTCGCCACGTACCCGGTTCTCGGGATGTGGGGCGCACCCGTCCTGCTCGCCAGCCTGCTGGTCTTCCGCACCACGACCCCCGTCGTCAAACGCGTCTACAACGTCTCCCAAAACGTCGTCTGCACGTTCCTCGGTGGTGTCGTGTACGTCGGCCTCGGCGGCGACGTCGGCGCCGTCGACGCCAGCGACTTTCCCTACATCCTGGTGCCGATCACCGCAGCCAATCTGGTGTGGCATCTGGCCAACTACGCGCTGCTTGCCGGAGTGCTGCGGCTCGACATGGGCGCGGGACCGCTCCGCGTGTGGCGGTCGCTCTTCGCGAAGACCTTCGGCGCCTTCATCGGGTTCTCCTACCTCGGGTTCTTGATGGGGGTGCTCTGGCTCGGCCAGCTCGGTCCCTTCGCCGCCCTCTTCCTTCTCCCGCCGCTGTTCGTGGCGAACTGGGCGTTCGCGCAGTACGGCGCCGAGCAGAAGGCGCACCAGGCGACCCTCCAGGCGTTGGCCCAGGCCATCGAGACCAAGGACCTCTACACCCGGGGCCACGGCGAGCGGGTCAGCAAGGCGGCCACGATGCTGGGTGCGGAGATGGGCTGGGACGGCGCGCGCCTCGAGGCGCTCGCTCAGGCGGGGCTGCTCCACGACGTCGGCAAGATCGGCGTCCCCACACGCATCCTGCAGAAGGACGGCCGGCTCTCGGAGGACGAGTACGACGCCATCAAGCTGCACCCCCTCCACGGGGTGGAGGTCGTGGGTGACATCGCCTTCCTCGAGGACGCCCGCGCTGGCATCATGCATCACCATGAGCGCTACGACGGGACGGGTTATCCGTCGGGCCTTCGGGGCGCCGATATCCCCATCTTCGCCCGCGTGCTGGCGATCTCCGACGCGTTCGACTGTATGACCAGCCTGCGCTCCTACCGTCCCGCCCGACCTGTCGAGGAAGCTCTTCAGGAGCTCATCCGCTGCCGGGGCACCCATTTCGACCCGGATCTGGTCGACCTGTTCGTCTCGGTGATCCGTCGCGACGGGTGGACACCCGCACGGGTACCCCACGTTCCGTCAGCGCAGGCGACGGCTCCGGCGTACGACCATGACGACCCGACGCATCCGCCACAGGTCGAGGAGAGGTCCGGCGAGTCCTCATGAGCGGCTCCTCACTGGCGTCGATCCGGTCGCCCTCACTCTTCGATGGCTCAGCGGTCGTGGTCGCCTGCGCCTCCGTGCTCACCGTGACGGCGGTGGCGCAGACCGCGGTGCGTGGCCTGGTCGCCCCGATGGTCGCGGTGACGTTCGGCTGCCTGATCGCTGTCGGGGAGGTGGTGCGTCTCCGACTGCCTGACGACCGCGTGCAGGCTCCGATCGGACTCGCCGCCGCTCTGGGCTACGCGCTCCTGAGCCACCTGCCCCACGAAGGGCGCGCCGCCCACACGGTGCTCCAGACGGTCGCCGTCACCTCCGTCGGGATGCTCGTCGGCGCGCTGCCGCACGCTCTGGCTGGCCGGGCCACGGAGCTCGAGGGCATCGCGCGGCGCGTGATCGTCGTCGCCGGTGTGGCCGCCGTATTCCGCCCGTTCGTCCTCGCCGACGACTGGTACGCCTGGCTCGACGCGCACCCGCCGTCGTGCGTGGTCCTCACCGTCCTCGCCGTCCTCGTCGCGTGGCCGCTCGAGGCGGTCCTGGCGGCCGGGGTGGAGGCCAGTCGTCACGCGGGGCCGTTCCTCGCGCTGCTGCGCAACGAGCTCGTCGCGTTCTTCGGCATCGGGGCCGCCATCGCGTCGACCGGCGTGCTGATCCCGCTCGCCACCTGGGAGGTCGGGCTCTGGGCGTTGCCTCTCGTGATCATCCCGCTGCTGCTCGCCCAGTTCGCCTACCGCCGGTACGCGAGAATCCGACGTACCCAGGTCCAGACCATCCGCGCCCTGTCGCGCGCGACCGAGGTGGGTGGCTACACCGAGACGGGCCACGCCCGCCGCGTGACCGAGCTCGCCCTCGCGATCGGTCGGGAGCTGGGGCTGTCGGAGCGTCGCCTTCGGCACCTGCAGTACGCGGCCCTCATGCACGACGTGGGACAGCTCTCGCTGACCGATCCCATCCCGGGAGGTGCGACGGTGCTGCTGGCGCCGGAGGAGCGTCGCCGAATCGCGACGCTCGGGGCGGAGGTGGCGCGCAAGGCGGCGATGCCTGAGGAGGTGGCCCGGATCGTGGAGGCTCAGGCGGAGCCCTATCGCCGACCGCACCTGTGGGAGGACAGCTCGGTTCCCCTGGAGAGCCGCATCATCAAGGTGGTCAACGCCTACGACGACCTCGTCGGCACCGCCACCACCGAAGACGCCCGGTTGGAGGCGCTGGAAGGGCTCCGGCTGGGAATGGCGTACGAGTACGACCCCCAAGTGGTCGCGGCGCTGGCACGGGTCCTGAGCCGCTCGAACCTCATCCCACGGTGAGTGACCACACCGCTCACGGGGCGTGGGTGCCGCGCCGGCGAGGGAGGGCGCGGACGGCTGTGCCGCGGTTCGCCGTAGGCTGCCTCGCCGTGTGGCGCGGGCAGGTGGCCGGCGCATCGTGATTGGATGACGGGGTCCACGGAAGGAGGGCTGGTGGCTGAGCAGGTTCGTGCGGAGATGGTCGCCAACGTGTTCGAGGTCAACGTCGCGCCCGGGGACTCCGTGGAGGCGGGGCAGCCGCTCCTGGTGCTCGAGTCGATGAAGATGGAGATCCCGGTGGTCGCGGAATCGGCGGGAGTGGTCCGTGAGGTGACCGTGACCCCCGGCACGGTCGTCCAGGAAGGCGACGTGCTCGTCGTGCTCGAGTAGCTCGGCGCTCGCCCGTGGCCAGGGTGCGGGGAGCGTGGTCAGATCCCGAAGGTGGAGCGCGGGTAGGCGGCGTCAGGGTCGGTGAGCACGTTGACCAGGTACGGCACGTCACTGGCGAACCCACGCCGGAGCGCGGGGCCCAACTCGGCCGGACGCCGCACCGTCTCAGCGGCCCCACCCAGCGCCGCCACGATCGCGTCGTACGGTGTGCCGGGTCGCAGGTCGGTCGCGACGTCGTAGCCGTAGAGCATGCGCATCGGGTGCTTCTCCAACCCCCAGCAGCCGTTGTTGCCGACCACCATGAGGACGGGCAGCCGATGCCGGACCAGCGTGTCGACGTCGAGCAGGGACATGCCGGCGGCGCCGTCACCCAGCAGGACCACCACTTGCGAGGAGGGACGGGCGATCCGTGCCGCGATCGCCGCGCCGAGGCCGGCGCCGAGGCACCCGAACGGGCCCGGGTCGAGCCAGCACCCGGGAGCGCCGGGGGAGAGGAATCGTCCGGCGAACGAGACGAAGTCGCCACCGTCGCCGATGATGACGGCGTCGTCGTCGAGCAGGGGAAGCAGCTCGCCGTAGACCCGGGCCGGATGGATTGGGTCGGTGTCGGCGGTGAGGAGCGCGGCGTCCTGCTCCCGGGCGGCGTCCGCGGCAGCGCGCAGCTCGGCGTGCCACGCCGACCAGTCCGGCGGACGGAGAACCTGCCGCCACGCCGCCACCAGCCCGGTCAGGATCGCGGTGAGGTCGCCGGCGACCGAGGCGGCGAGGTCGACGTGCGAGGCGACCTGGTCCGGGGCGTCGACGAGGTGGACGACCTGGGCTGGCGGCGCGCCGTCCCGGCCGCCGAAGGCCCCGAAGTTGAGCCGGAAGTCCAGCGGCGTCCCCACGACCAGCGCGAGGTCGCAGCGTCCGAAGGCCACGCCACGCGCCCGTGAGACCAGCGACAGATGTCCCCGGGGGACGACGCCCCGTCCCATCCCGTTGGTGACGACGGGCACCCCGAGCTCCTCGACCACCTCGAGTGCCGCGGCCTCCGCGCCATCGAGCCAGACGTCAGACCCCAGGACGAGCACCGGGCGGGCGGACTGCGCGAGGAGAGTCGCCACCTCGGCGAGCGTGTCGTGGTCGACGTCGCCTGCCGCCGAGCCAGCGGTCGATGCCAGTGGGACCTCCGCGCTGGTCCGGCTGTAGAGCTGGTCCATGGGAATGTCGAGGAACACGGGTCCGCGATGGCGTGACCCGGCGAGACGGAAGGCCTCGTCGACGGCGCTCGGCAGCTCCGAGACCGTCGCGACGGTCCGGGCGCGCTTGGTGATGGGCGCGAGCAGCGGAGGGTGGTCGAGCTCCTGGAGGCTACCGGAGCCCCAGCGATGGCTCGGGGCGCGACCACCGAGAACGACCAGTGGTGAGCCGGACTGGTAGGCCTGGGCGATCGCGCTGACCGAGTTGGTGACGCCGGGGCCCGCGGTGACGACCGCCAAGCCGGGTGTGCGAGTGAGTTTGCCGGTCGCCTCCGCGGCGAAGACCGCGGTCGCCTCGTGCCGCACATCGACGAGACGCATCGGCGGAGGTTGCGGACGGTCCCGACCGCCCACCGCCGCGTCGTAGAGGGGAAAGACGTGGGCGCCGGTCAGCGTGAACATCGTCTCGACCCCGTGCGCACGGGCGACTGCCACCGCGAGGTCACCACCGTGGCCTTCGAGGAGCTCACGCTCCGACCGCTCGTCGACGCCTGTCCAGTCACCCGTGGACCTCTCGCGCGGGGCCCCCGTGGACCTGTCGGCAGGGGACACGGCCATGGGTACCTCCCAGGTCAAGGCGACTAGCGCCGCGGTTGCGCGAAGAGGTGCGGCTGGCTGGACCGAAGGACCCGGATCAGCACCAGCAGCAAGTCGGCCCGCACGTGCGGGGGATTGGCGAAGAGCGCGGCGTCCTGGGGCGTGGGGTAACCCTGGACGCCGAGTGCGAGCTGCAAGTGGAGTGCCCGGAGGAAGGCTGCGGTGTTGCCGGCCGTCGGGGTCGGCCACTCCGGAGGCGGGTCGCCGTCTTTCACAGGCGGTGGGACGAGCCCGGTCGCCAGTCGTTCCACCCAGGGCTCCAGGACATCGATGCCGAGGGTGTTGCGGTGGAGGACGGCCATGATCGCCAACGCCAGCCGGTCGTCCTCACCGTGCACGAAGCGGTACCGCGTGGGCGTGAGCAGGCGATCGGCGACCACATCGAGCAGGACCGTGAGCTCCAGCTTGCCGAAGTGCGGGGAGCGGGCCAGAGCGCCGATCAAGTCCGCGCCGTGGGCGACCGCCGCCGCCCAGCCGCGCCCTTCGATGTAGCCGCGCAGGTCGCGTTCCCGGACGAACCACGACGCGGCGCGGTCTCCCCAGCGGAAGATGGCGTCGGAGTGGACGACCCGGGCGACGTGGTCGCGCATGATGGCGCTGGCAAGGAGCGACGCCGAGTAGGAGCGACGCAGGACGCTGTCGGTGCCGTCTTCGCCGAGACCGGTGAACAGACCCTCGGAAATGCCGTCCCCGAAGCCAGCGAGCAGGTCGTCGTAGACGCCCTCGCTGATCCAGGTCGACAGCACGGGATAGGCGATGCCCTGTCGAGTATGCGGGTCCGGGTCACCCAACATCTCGACCAGTTCGGTCGTGAGGTCGTCGAGCGGGCGGTCGTCGGGCAGCCTGAAGCCGCTCGCGCGGACCTGTTCCCAATAGGCTGAACGAACCCCCACGCGGACATCTTTCCAGATGACCTTCGTCGCTTCGAGGGTAGGTGGGGCCTGTCGATCATCGGTGAACACGCACCGCGACGGGGCTTCGTCGGGACGGCCGGAACCGGTCGCGCGACCTCTCGACCGCACGCCTCCGAGCTCCGGTCGTCCTGAACGGCCGCCCTCGGCGGAGCGCGACGACGGAGGCCGAACGTTGTGTCGGGACCCAGGTCGGGCCCGGGGATACGCTTCCGGCGTGCCCTCCCTCGATGACGTCGTCCAGCGGTACACCGACCTCGACGACGACGACCGCGAATGGCTGCATCGGCTCGTCGCCGAGTGGCAGATGCTGGCCGATCTGTCCTTCGCGGACCTGGTCCTGTGGGTTCCCGACCGCGACGGGTTGGGCTTCTGGGCCTGCGCGCAGATGCGGCCGACGACCGGGCCGACCGCGCACGTCGACGACCTGGTCGGGACGTTCGTGCCTCGGGGACGGCGTTCCCTGCTCGACGCCTCCTTCGACCAGGGTCGGATCTGCCGCGACGGTGACCCGGAGTGGCGCGACGCGGTGCCCGTGCGGGTCGAATGCATCCCGGTCCGTCGCCTCGACCGTGTCTTGGGCGTCATCACCCGCAATACGAATCTGCTCTCGGTTCGCACGCCCAGCCGACTCGAACTGACCTACCTGAAAACCGCGACCGATCTCGCCCAGATGATCAGTGAGGGCAGCTTCCCGTTGCCGGGGGAGCGAGTCGACCTGGGGGCCGCGCCTCGTGTGGGCGATGGGCTGATCCGCCTGGACGTGAACGGGATCGTCACCTACGCCAGTCCCAACGCGCAGTCGGCCTATCGTCGACTCGGCCTGATCGGCGATCTGCTCGGCTGTCACCTCGGCACGACGACCGCCGCCCTCGTGCCGCCGTCTCGCAGGCCTGTCGACGAAGCCCTCGCGGCGATCATGTCGGGGCGGGCTCCTCGGGAGACGGAGATTGAGAATTCCGCCGCCGTGGTGAGCATGCGGATCATCCCGCTCATGCCCAAAGGGACGCCCGTCGGCGCGGTCGTTCTGCTGCGTGACGTCACGGACTTGCGCCGGCGCGAGCGGGAGCTGCTCACCAAAGAGGCGACGATCCGAGAGATCCACCACCGCGTCAAGAACAACCTGCAGACGGTGGCGGCTCTGCTACGGCTGCAAGCGCGCCGGATCGGAACAGCGGGTGGTCGCGAGGCGCTCGAGGAGGCCGTCCGTCGCGTGGGCACGATCGCGATCGTGCACGAGACCCTGTCAACCGGGTTCGACGAGCGGGTCAATTTCGACGAGGTGGCCGACCGGGTCCTCGCGATGGTGGCGGAGGTCTCCATCCCGGAAACGAGGGTCGTTCCGCGACGAGTCGGAACCTTCGGGATGTTGGACGCGGAGCGCGCCACGCCCCTCGCGATGGTGATCACGGAGGTCGCCCAGAACGCCGTCCAACATGGTGTCGGCCGACGCGGCGGTCGAGTCGACGTGATCGTCGATCGGAGCGACGGCCGGCTCAAGGTGGTTGTCGAGGACGACGGTCGAGGGCTGCCGCCCGACTTTCACCTCGACACCTCAGGAGGCTTGGGTCTGCAGATCGTCCGCACGCTCGTGGAAAGCGAGATGGGTGGCCGACTTCACATCGGCGGACGCGAGGACGGCGAAGGGACCCGCGTCGTCCTGGATATTCCCGACGAGCTTTGACGAATCCCACGGGTTCGCCACTCGGCGACGCGGCACCGCGTCCGCGGTGAGGCGACGTCCAGGGCGAGGTGCCGTGGGGAGCCGTAAACCACGAGGCCCCCGCCGAGCGCCGTGGCGAGGGCCTGTGAAGAGCTTCGCGCGATCAAATGATCCGGGCCCGCGAGCGTGCGGCGCGCCGCTTGAGGGCTCGGCGCTCCTCCTCGCTCATGCCGCCCCACACACCGGCATCCTGTCCCGTCTCAAGGGCCCACTGCAGGCAGGAATCAATGACCTCACAACGACGGCAGACCGCCTTGGCCTCCTCGATCTGCAGGAGCGCAGGACCCGTGTTCCCGATGGGGAAGAAGAGCTCAGGGTCCTCGTCCCGGCAGGCGGCCCGGTGGCGCCAGTCCATCAAGGCTTACTCCTCGGTTCGCGCGTGTCGGCCTCCACCGACAACGCATGGCGGTTCGGTCTTGGTTTTGCTATGTGAACACTTTCACGATCACGTGCATAAAAGCACGGAGGCACCGGTGTCCCGGTTGCACCCACACGGAGTGTGATCGCTTGCGTCAGCCCCCGGCGCTCGGCACCGTACGGCGCCGCGCCTCTCTGCAGGCTCGATGGTTTCAACTCTGTCACAGATACACAAGACCCTTTCCGTGGTGAACCACAGAAAAATCGGTGTCATGTGCATCACAGAGCGGACCGAAGCCTCACAGAAGGTGACGGCTGCGCTGTCGGACAACACCGGCACAACGAGTCGTTCAGTATAGGCGTAACCGTCGAGGGGGTGGTAGCGGGCGGCTACCGACCGGCGACCGCCCGATACTCTTCGCCCCATGGCGAAGCGTCGCACCGCGGATCGCCGCCCGGAGAGATCGGACACGTCGTCGACTACCGGAGCGGACCGTGTGGGGACGGCGCGATCCGGGCTTCCGTGGACATTGCGGGCAGCGGCGGTCGTGGTCGCGATCGAGGCCGTGGGAGCGATCTACGTCGGTGCCTGGTTGATCGTCGCCACGCTGCTGGAGCGTCCGCGCGGACTCGGCATCGCTGTCTCGAGCGGGATCTTCGTCCTCGCCGTGGGCGTCGGCTTGGGCGTCCTCGCCTATGGCCTGACCCGTGTTCGGCGGTGGAGTCGAGGGCTCACCGTCGCGCTCCAGCTGCTCGGATTGCCGCTCGGATACGAGCTGGTGTCCGGCGGCACGTGGCCGGTCGGCGCGGCGATGCTGGTCTGCGCGGTCGTGGCACTGGCGCTGATCCTCGCGCCACGGTCGACCGAGAGGTTCCGCGTGTGATCGTCGCGTGACAGCCCGCTAGTCCTGCAGCAGGCGTTCCCGGAGCTGGGCGAGAGTGCGCGACAGCAGCCTCGACACATGCATCTGAGAGATGCCCACTTCCGCGGCGATCTGGGACTGGGTCATGCCGCGGAAGAAGCGCAACAGCAGGATGCGCTTTTCTCGGTCGGGAAGCTGGCTCAGCAGTGGTCGCAGCGCCTCGCGGTACTCCACGCCCTCGAGGGCCTCGTCCTCGGTCCCGAGCGAGTCGACGACCGCGGGAGCGTCGTCTTGTCCTTGGTCGGGCGCGTCAAGTGAGAGGGTGCTGTAGGCGTTGGCGGACTCCAGCCCTTCCAGCACTTCCTCTTCCTTGACGCCGAGCTTGCCGGACAGCTCGCCGATCGTCGGCGCTCGCCCGAGTTCCTGCGTGAGGTCGCCGGTGACCGTGGCCAGCGAGAGGCGCAGCTCCTGCAGACGGCGAGGAACACGGATGGCCCACCCTCGGTCGCGGAAATGGCGTTTCAGCTCGCCCACGATCGTGGGTGTCGCGTACGTCGAGAACTCCACACCTCGGCTGGCGTCGAACCGGTCGACGCTCTTGATCAGTCCGATCGTGCCGACCTGGACCAGGTCGTCCAGCGGCTCACCCCGATTACGGAAGCGCCGCGCCAGATGCTCGACCAGTGGAAGGTGCATCTCGACGAGCCGATCACGGATCTTCGCGCGATGCGGGCTGTCGGGCGGGAGTGCGTTGAGCCGCTCGAACAGTTCGCGGGTCACGGCCCGGGTGTCGACCACACCGTCCAGAGGCGGCAGGTCGTCTCCTGCCGAGCCCAGGCCATGCGTCGCCGGCTGTTGGTCGATCACTGTTCCACCGCACCCGTTTCGTGGGATGGCAGCTGCGTCGTGCCGGACCCGCGTGCGCTGTCACGCGGCGCTCCGGCCCGGTCCGATGCCCGCCGGCTCCGCGCCTGACGGGCCTCGTCGAGCTTGCGCACCTCGGCGGACGAGGTGTCGTGGCGTGGTCGGCGGACGGCTTCGCCTCGCTTGGTGAGGGTCACCGTCGCCCGCTGCTCGTCTGGGTCGACGGAGGTCTCCACCTTCCCGGCGAGAGCGGTGAGCACGGTCCACGCGAACGAGTTCCGGCTCGGCACGCGCGGGTTGCGCGACCGCACCGAGACCGAGACGGTGAGCTCGTCGCCAGCCAGCTCGAAACGACAGGTCAGCTGCGAGTCGGGGATCGCCTGGCTGAGCAGGAGGGCGCTGGCCTCGTCGACCGCGATCCGGAGGTCCTCGATCTCGTCGAGGGTGAAGTCGCGCCGCGCCGCCAGCGCCGCTGCGGTCGTCCGAAGCACGGAGACGTAGGCGGTCCGGGCTGGTACGCCGAGCTCGACGACGTCCACCTCCTGGTCTCCGCCTGCCGTGGGCGCACTGCCGGGAACGTCGGTCACGGATGCTCCTCCGCCGTGGGTGTGGACCGCTTGGTTGGCGAGTCAGCCTCACCGTATGCCCGGAGACTATCGCGCGTCGGCCGATCGTGGACGCGGAGTATGGGGATGACAACGTAGCGTCGCGAAAAGTGTCTGATCAAGACGAAAGCGGACCGTGCCGGCGAGGGTGGCCGGCACGGTCCGCCTCCCGCGGAAGTCCTGTCGCTTCGCGACCTACGACGCCTTCTTGGTGGCCCAGAAGATCTCGGCGATCTCGTCGATCTTCGCCAGGAGCTGGTCGGCGACGGCGACGTCGTTCGAGCCCTTGGTGCCAGCGGCGCCGGCGAGCTTGGTCGCCTCGTTGAACAGCTGGTGCAGCTGCGGGTACTGCTCGAAGTGCTGGGGCTTGAAGTAGTCCGTCCACAGCACCCACAGGTGGTGCTTCACCAGCTCGGAGCGCTGCTCCTTGATGATCAGCGCCCGTGTCCGGAAGTCGGCGTCGTCGCTCGCGTGGTACTTCTCGATGATCGCCTTGATCGACTGGGCTTCGATTCGAGCCTGCGCCGGGTCGTAGACGCCGCAGGGCAGGTCGCAGTGCGCCGAGACTTCCACCGTCGGCGCGAACAGACGCGAGAGCATCCTCGTCCTTACCTCCTGAACCGGGTCCGAGTGACGTGCACCGTCAGCTCATGGATGGGCCTCTTGCGACACTACTACCGGATTCCCACCAGACGTCGGAGGGACCATGCCGCGATACGGGCTGGCCATCGTGCGCGGTCGATCGATGCTCCCCACCTTGCGTGACGGAGATCGAGTCCTCGTGCGCTACACCAACCAGGCCCGTCCCGGCGACCTCGTGCTCGTCCGGCTGCCTGGCCGGCCGCTGTCGGTCAAGCGTCTCCTGCGCCGGGAGCCGGAGGGCTGGTGGGTCGAGCGTGACAACCCGCGCGAGGGCATCGACTCGTGGACCGTGGGTGCGGTGCCCGACGGCGACCTGGTCGGAGTCGTGGTCGCCCGGTTACGTCTCCTCACCCTCGTGGCTCGATGTGTGAAGCGGGCGCGGGGGCGACGCTGAGCCCTCAGGTGGCGGCCGGCGCCGGTCCGTGGCGCTCGCCCGGAAGGCGCGCTCCCGTCGCTCTTTCCCGCCGTCTGCCACGCAGCGTGGCCGTGATATGACACACTCTTGTTCACACGGGTGACCCCCGTCGAGCCACGTCGACCCTGGACCTGGTCGTCGAGGTTGTTCTCCATCCGTTCCGTCCGCGGTGCTGTGACCGGGCACCCGCCTGGACGCCACCGTCTCGTCACCTCTTTGGGTCCCCGCATGTCCGATCGTTTCGTTCCGATGTCCTCGACGTCGTCCTCGGCCACACGCGACGAGGAGCACCCCGCGTTCACCTTCCACCGCGGAGGCAAGCTGGAGGTGTCCCCGGCCGTGCCCGTTCGCGGGAGCTCCGACCTGGCCCTCGCCTACACTCCCGGCGTCGCCGAGGTGTGTTCCGCCATCGCCGAGCGGCCCGAGCTCGTGCATGAGTACACCTGGAAGTCCAGGACGGTCGCGGTCGTCACGGATGGCACGGCGGTCCTAGGGCTCGGTGACATCGGACCCGAAGCTGCCCTGCCGGTCATGGAGGGCAAGGCCCTGCTGTTCAAGAAGTTCGCGGGCGTCGACGCCGTTCCGATCTGCTTGGCTTGCACGGACGTGAGCGAGATCGTGGAGACCGTCGTGCGGCTGGCGCCGGCGTTCGGCGGCATCAACCTCGAGGACATCGCGGCGCCTCGATGCTTCGAGATCGAGCGTCGGCTTCGCGACCTTCTCGACATCCCGGTCTTCCACGACGATCAACACGGGACGGCGATCGTCGTGCTGGCGGCGCTCACCAACGCGCTCGAGCTGACCGGTCGCAAGCCCATCGACACGAAGGTGGTGATCTCGGGCGCGGGCGCCGCCGGTGTCGCCGTGGCGAACATCCTGCTCGCCTCCGGATACGAGGACATCGTCGTGACGGACCGCGGCGGCGCGCTGCACGTCGACCGGTCGGACCTGAACCCGGTCAAGCGTGCGCTCGCCGAGTCGACCAACCCTCGTGGGCGTACAGGGCGTCTGGTGGACGTGCTTCGCGGCGCGGACGTGTTCATCGGGGTCTCGGGCGGCCAGGTGCCCGAGGAGGCGGTGGCGAGCATGGCTGACGACCCCATCCTGTTCGCGCTCGCCAATCCCACCCCGGAGGTCCCTCCCGAGGTGGCCGCTCGCTACGCGGCGGTGGTGGCGACCGGGCGGTCGGACTACCCGAACCAGATCAACAACGTGCTCGCCTTCCCAGGCGTGTTCCACGGTGCACTGAGCGTTCGGGCGCGGCGGATCAGCGAAGGCATGAAGCTCGCGGCGGCAGCGGCGCTCGCCGAGATCGTGGGATCGGACCTGGCGCCGGAGCGGGTGATTCCCTCACCGTTCGACCCGCGGGTGGTGCCGGCGGTGTCGTCCGCGGTGGCGGACACCGCTCGCCGCGAGGGACTCACACCGCGGTAGGCGCCACTCGGGTGGCCCACGCGGGTGGGCTGATGTCGTGCCTGAACGACGCTCGTGTGCACGAGGCACGGCCGCGGAGACGCTTGTGCCGATGCCCGCCCACGACTCCTTGGTCCTGGGTAGTGTCGTGGTGTGCTTGCCGCCTATGCCGCGCGTATCGATCCCGATGACCCCGTGAGAGGGCTGGAAGTCGGCGAGCGTCCGGAGCCGGAGTGTCCGAGTGGCTGGACCACGGTCACCGTCCGGGCCGTCTCCCTCAACCACCACGACCTGTGGTCGTTACGCGGCGTCGGTCTGAGCGCGTCGCAGTTGCCGATGATTCTCGGCTGCGACGCCGCGGGCATCGACGAGGACGGTAACGAGGTCGTGGTGCACTCGGTCATCAGCGACCCGGAGTGGCGGGGTGACGAGACACTCGACCCGCGCCGTTCGCTGCTGTCGGAGCGCTACCAGGGCACGTTCGCCGAACGGGTCGTGGTTCCGCGCAGGAACCTGGTGCCCAAGCCCGCGTCCCTCAGCTTTGAGGAGGCGGCCTGCATGCCGACCTCGTGGCTGACGGCGTACCGCATGCTGTTCACCCAGTCCGGGCTGCGGCCCGGAGACACGGTCCTCGTCCAGGGCGCGGGCGGCGGCGTCTCGACGGCTTTGGTCGTGTTGGCGAAGGCGACCGGACACCGGGTGTGGGTGACGAGCCGGAGCGCCGCGAAGCGCAAGCGCGCGGTGGAGGAGCTCGGTGCCGACGCGGCGTTCGAGCCCGGCACGCGGCTGCCGGAACGGGTCGACGCGGTGATGGAGACCGTCGGGGCGGCCACGTGGGGGCACTCGCTGCGGGCGCTGCGTCCAGGCGGCACTCTCGTGGTCTCCGGCGCCACGAGCGGTGCGAACCCGCCCGCGGAGTTGAACCGCGTGTTCTTCCTTCAACTTCGGGTCGTCGGCTCGACGATGGGGACGCGTGACGAGCTGGTCGGCCTGCTGTCGTTGTGCGAGCGCGCCGGCCTCCGACCGGTCATCGACGACGTGCTTCCGCTGACCGAGATCGGAAAGGGCCTTGCCGCGCTGGCGGCGGGCAAGGTCTTCGGCAAGATCGTCGCGACCGTGTGATCTGCCGGCTTTTCGGCTGTCCGGACGAACAGGCCGGGCATGGTCTCCGCACCCGGGACCTGTGGGGCCGGTGAGGGCTTGGTGTGGATAGCGCCTCGCATGCGGTGATCGCTTGGGTACTCTGGCGCGCACTATGACTGGTTCGTCTGGAGTGCGCCGTCGGTCCGGTCGGGCCGCGGTCGCGGGGTTGGCGGCGTTGCTTGTCGTGTGGGGAGCCGGATGCGGTGGGACGTCGGAGCCTGCGCCGCTGGAGCGTGACCACGCGGAGTCCTCGCCACGGCCCACGGTGTCGCCGGCCACGCAGCCAACAGCGTCACCGACCCCGTCCACGACGACAGCCACACCGACCAGCTCCCTGGAGCAAGAGCTGTACGCCGCCACGGTGAACTTCTACGAGGCGGTCACTCGTGCCTATGAGGAGATGGATCCGTCTCTGATCGAAGCTGTGGTGCTCCCGAACAGCGGAGCCGGAGGCGGGTACATCGAGGAGATCCGGGAGCTGAAGAGGAAAGGGCATCGCCTCGTTCCTCCCCCGAAGTTCACGGTCAGTGAGTTCGCATGGCTGCAAGACGCCTCGAATGCGACCGAGGTGGTGACATTCCGGCTCGACGCGCCTGCTGGCAAGGAAGTCGACCGCGAAGGGCGGACCGTCGAGGAGTATCCCGCCGGTGGCGCTGAAGGAAGAATCACCTTCGTCAGGGAAGGAGACAGGTGGCTCGTCGCCTCGCAGCGCTTCGGCTCGTAACTGCGCTGTGGACCTTCGTCGTTGCCGCCGCATGTCTTGGCGTCTCGATCACGACCGCAGGTGAAGCGCACGCAGACGTTCGCGGCTGTCCGCGTTGTAAGGACGATCCTGTGCCACCGCTGCCGGAGCCGCCTCAGGGAGGGCAGGATCGGTTCTTCGGCCAGGCGGCCTTGTTCACCAAGGACGGCAGCGTCGTGGACTCAGGGGCTGGGTCGTCGTGCCCGGGGTGTGAGTGGCGCATCGCTCCGGCGTGTGAGCTCGGCGGGGAAGTGACGTGCAGCGAGGTAGCGCGTTGTGGGCGGACGGAGGAAGGCGACCTACGCACGCTCTACGACGTGTTCCTGCGCCGGCCTGGCACTGGATGGACGTTGCGAGGTGCCTTCTGCATCGCCGACGAAGACGATGTCGTCACCACCGCCGACGTCGGCGACGAGGTGAGGCGGCGGTGGCAGGTGTGGGTGCCCAAGCAGCGGGTGTCCGTTCAGCCGGCCGACGGCCGAACGCTGGTGCACCTGCCGGCCTACTTCCACTCCGGTCAACCCGCGCGGATGCCGCCTACCACGGTGCCTGTCTTTGGTTTCGAGGTGACGGTCGCGGCGCAGGGCGAGTGGGAATGGACGTTCGAGCCCGGTGTCACCAGAACGTTCCACGTGCCCGGTAGCAGGTACGACGACGCGAACCCCGTGGTCTCCCACGTGTACGAGACGCCAGGAACGCGCACGGTCTCCCTGACCACCCGCTGGTGGGGGCGGTTCACCGTCGGGAGCTTCGGCCCGTACGACATCGACGACCCAGCCACCCAGGGCCCGGCGCTCCTCGAGGTCACGGCGGTCGAGGCAGCGCCGGTTCTGAGCCGTTAGCGCGCTCGCGCAGATCGCTCGATCCGGCCGTGAGGCGAGGGGCGACGAGTGCCCGTCACCCCTACTGGTCGTCCTCGTCGTCGAGTCGAGCGAGCCAGGTCGCCAGCCGGTCGACCGCCGCCTCGAACTCTGGATGGAGGTCGACGAAGTCCCTCAGGCGCTCGGCGAGCCAGGCGAGCGTGACCTCCTCCTCGCCGCGCCGTTCCGTCAACTCCTCGATACCGCGGTCCGTGAAGTACACAACGACCCTCGACGGTTCTGTCGGTCAGCTGAACGCCTGGGCGAGCAGGGTTGCCTGCTCCTCGCGGTGCACCGCCGCCGAGCCCACCGCCGGAGCGGCGGAGGCAGGCCGCGAGACCAGGCGCACCTTGCGGTCCAGCTCAGGCACGAGGTTGAGCGCCATGAACGGCCACGCGCCCTGGTTGGCAGGCTCCTCCTGCACCCAGAGCAGCTCGGCGTTCGGGTACTTCGCGAGCTCGGCCTGGATCGCCTCGACCGGCAGCGGGTACAGCTGCTCCACCCGAACGATCGCCGTACGAGGCGGCTCGCCTTCGCGGCGCCGGCGCTCGGCGAGCAGCTCCCACGCCACCTTGCCGGAGCAGAGGATGACGCGCCGCACGTGCGCGGGGTCGACGGTGTCGTCGCCGATCACTGTCCGGAACGAGCCTGAGGTGAACTCAGACGGCGCGCTCGTGGCCGCCTTGTTCCGGAGCATCGACTTCGGGGTGAAGACGATGAGCGGACGGTGCACCGGCCCGAGGGTGTGCCAGCGCAGCAGGTGGAAGTAGTTCGACGGCAGCGACGGCTGGGTGACGGTCATCGAGTCCTCGGCGCACAGCTGGAGGTAGCGCTCGATGCGGGCCGAGGAGTGGTCGGGCCCCTGTCCCTCGTAGCCGTGGGGGAGGAGCAGGACCACGCCGGACTGCTGACCCCACTTGCTCGCACCGGACGAGATGAACTCGTCGATGATCGTCTGCGCGCCGTTGGCGAAGTCGCCGAACTGCGCCTCCCAGGCGACCAGTGCCTCAGGCCGTGCCACCGAGTAGCCGTACTCGAAGCCCATGGCCGCGAACTCGCTGAGCATCGAGTCGTAGACGTAGAAGGGAGCCTGGTTCTCGTCCAGGTGCTGCAGCGGGGTCCACTCCTCGCCGGTCTTGCGGTCGATGATCGTGGCGAACCGCGAGACGAACGTGCCCCGGCGGGAGTCCTGGCCGGCCAGACGCACCGGACGCCCGGCGAGCAGCAGCGAGCCGAAGGCGACGATCTCCGCCGAACCCCAGTCGATCGGGCCGTCGGTGATCGCCGCCGCGCGACGCTGCAGCTGTGGCAGCACCTTCGGGTGGACGGTGAACCCCTCGGGCACCGAGACGTAGGCGTCCGCGACCTTCTTGAGCACCTCGAAGGGCACGGCGGTCTCGGGCTCGGCCGGCGGCTTCTCCGGGTACTCGGGGACCGTGACGTAGTCCTCGGGCGGGGTGTCCTTCGCGGCGCGGACCTCGGCGAACACCCGCTCCAGCCGCTCCTGGTAGTCCCGCAGCGCCCGCTCGGCCTCCTCGACGGTGATGTCGCCTCGACCGATGAGCGCCTCGGTGTAGAGCTTGCGGACCGACTTCTTCTGCTCGATGAGGTCGTACATCAGCGGCTGGGTGAACGACGGGTCGTCGGTCTCGTTGTGGCCCCGCCGCCGGTAGCAGATGAGGTCGATGACGACGTCCTTGTGGAACGTCTGGCGGTACTCGAACGCCAGCCGGGCCACCCGGATGCACGCCTCGGGGTCGTCGCCGTTGACGTGGAAGATCGGAGCCTGGATCATCCGCGCCACGTCGGTGCAGTACGTCGACGACCTCGACGAGGTGGGAGCGGTGGTGAAGCCGACCTGGTTGTTGATGACCACGTGGATCGTGCCACCGGTCCGGTAGCCGCGCAGCTGTGACAGGTTGAGCGTCTCGGCGACCACGCCCTGGCCGGCGAACGCGGCATCGCCGTGCACCAGCACCGGCAGGACGGGGAACTCCAAGCCGCGGTTCAGGATGTCCTGCTTGGCTCGCGCGATCCCTTCGAGGACCGGGTTCACCGCCTCCAGGTGGGAGGGGTTCGCCGCGACCGAGACCTTCACGGTGGCGCCGTTCGCGGCGGTGAACACGCCCTCCGCGCCCAGGTGGTACTTGACGTCGCCCGAGCCCTGGATCGTCCGCGGGTCGATGTTGCCCTCGAACTCCCGGAAGATGTGGGCCGGGCTCTTGCCGACGATGTTGGCGAGCACGTTCAGCCGGCCGCGGTGGGCCATGCCGATGGTCACCTCGTCGAGCTTGGCGTTGGCCGCCTGCTCACAGATCTCGTCGAGCAGCGGGATGGTCGACTCGGCGCCTTCGAGGCTGAACCGGCGCTGGCCGACGTACTTGGTCTGCAGGAAGGTCTCGAACGCTTCTGCCTGGTTCAGCTTGGACAGGATCCGCAGCTGCTCCTCACGGGGCAGACGCTCCTGGGGTCGCTCCACGCGCTCCTGGATCCAGCGGCGTTCCGCCGGATCCTGGATGTGCATGTACTCGATGCCGACCGTCCGGCAGTACGCGTCGCGGAGCACCCCGAGGATGTGGCGGAGCTTCATGAACCGCTTCTGCCCGCCACCGAAGTTGCCGGTCGCGAACTCCCGGTCGAGGTCCCACAGGGTCAGGCCGTGGTTGACGACGTCGAGGTCGTCGTGGCGCCGAACCTTGTAGTCGAGTGGGTCGATGTCGGCGATCAGGTGACCACGGACCCGGTAGGCGTGGATCAGCTCCTGAACGCGAGCCTGCTTGCCGATCTCGTCGTCGTGGTTGGTCGAGATGTCGACCGCCCACCGAACCGGCTCGTAGGGAACGCGTAGCGCGGTGAAGATGTCGTCGTAGAAGCCGTCCTCGCCGAGCAGGAGCTGGTGGATCCGACGGAGGAACTCACCAGACTGCGCGCCCTGGATGACCCGGTGGTCGTAGGTCGAGGTGATGGTCATCACCTTGCTGACCGCCAGGCGGGTCAGGGTCTCCTCGGAGGCGCCCTGGTACTCGGCCGGGTACTCCATGGCACCGATGCCGATGATGGCGCTCTGCCCGGCCATCAGCCGCGGAACCGAGTGCGTCGTGCCGATGGTCCCGACGTTGGTGAGTGTGATCGTGGTGCCCTGGAAGTCCTCCACCTTGAGCTTGTTGGTGCGGGCACGCTGGACGATGTCCTCGTACGCCGCCCAGAACTCCGCGAAGTTCAGGGTGTCGGCGCGCTTGATGTTGGGGACCACCAGCTGCCGGCTGCCATCGGACTTCTTGATGTCGATGGCGAGTCCGAGGTTGAGGTGAGGCGGCTGGACCATGGCCGGCTTGCCGTCGATCTCGGTGTAGCCGACGGTCATCTCCGGCATGGACCGAGCCGCTCGGGCGATCGCGTAGCCGATGATGTGCGTGAAGCTCACCTTGCCGCCGCGCGAGCGGGCGAGGTGGTTGTTGATGACGATCCGGTTGTCGATGAGCAGCTTCACCGGAACCTGCCGCACGCTGGTAGCGGTCGGCACGGTGAGGCTCTCGTTCATGTTGACCGCGGTGCGGGCCGGTGTGCCGCGGAGCGGAACGATCGACGGCTCTTCCCGCTTCGGCTCCTTTCGCTCATCAGCCGCCGCCGGTGCGGCGGTGGCGGGCGATGGAGCGCGCCCAGGGCTGGCGGGCTGGCTGGTCCGCTGGCTCGGTCGGGCGGTTCGGCTCGGTTGAGTGCCGGCCGTGGCGCCGGCTCGTGCTCCGGTCGCGCGCTGCGCGGTCTCGGCCGACCGGGGTGTGGTCGCGGTGCTGGGTGCCGGTTCGCTCGTCGGCGGCGGAGCGGTCGAGGCGCTGGCCGTTGGCTGGCCCGCGGGACTCCCGCCGGCTGGCTGGCCGTTCGTCTCGGGCTTGTACTGGCGGAAGAACTCTTTCCAAGCCTCGTCGACGGAACCAGGATCCTTCAGGTAGCGCTGGTACATCTCGTCGACGAGCCACTCGTTGGTCCCGAATTGGGACAGCGGGTCGTTATGCGAGGACTGGGACGCCACGGCGCAAATCGCCTCTTCCGCTCAGCAGGATCGCTTAGACCGTCTTTGGCTTCGCCACCTAAGCCTAGTCGTCGTGTTCAACTCCGTTGGTCACGGAGGTAGCGGTTGTGTATGCGTTGGCACCTCGGACGACCTCCATCGAGGCCGTGCGAGGCTGGTGAACAACCAGGCGGTGGTTTCACGGCTCAGATTCGTACACCGGGTGGTAGCAAACCTAGACGAAGGGTAACCGAGCGCGCACTCGCGACCGACGTCAGGTGGTCGTGACGGTGCTTGGGCCTTGGTGGCCTGGTAGGGGCACGTGCGGCCCGGGAGCTCGCGTCGAGCGCACGTCAAGCAGCCGGGCCCGTACCGGCTGGTACGAGCCCGGCTGGAGGACGACAAAGGACGCGATGCGGGCGGGAGACGTCACAGATCTGGGAGCTGCGACGCGGACAGGACGTACTGGAAGAGGTTCCGGTAGCGCCGCATGATCATCCGGAGTTCGTCGGTGCTGAGGTTCTCGTTGTTCTTCCACTCCCGCTCGATGCGGTCGCGGTGCTCGCTGAAGGTCGACGTCACGAACTGCATGGCGTCACCGATCAGCAGCCCGGCCTCGCGTACGGCGTCGCGCGGGTCGTCCAGGAGCTGCGCCTGTGTGACGAGCCAGCGGTGCTGGAGCTCCTCGATGTGACGGCGCCGCGCGGCCTCGAGCTGCTCGGCCTCGCTCGGCCCGGACGGTTCCTCCTCCTCTTGGATCAGCAGCTCAGGCTGGGAGCCGTTGGAGGAACGGTTCGTCTCCGCATCGTCGGCGCTCGGCTCCGGCTGCCAGGACAACGAGGTCGAGGTGGCCGCGTTCGAGGACGAGGAGCTGGAGAGGGCCGTGCTGTCGACGCCGTTGCTGGACTCCTCGGCTCTCGGGGTCGTGACGGTCGGAGCGTCCCAGGCGTCCCGCCCCGACGCCGGCGATGCCGGACGGTCGTCGGACTTCGGCTCGAAGGGTCCCGCGCCGTTGCCATGCGGCGAGCCGCCGTGGTGAGGTCCGCTGCCCGGACCGCCGTCGAACGTGCCGGCCCCCGCGTCGAAGCCAGGGCCCGGCACGTCGTGGGGTCGGTCGTGCGGGCGCTCGCGGTCCCGCTCGCGTTCCGGTGGTGTGCTCTTGAGGTCTTCAGAAGGCGGCGGCCGAAGCCCTGGGGGTGCGAAGGCCTCGTAGCCCTCGGGGAACCTCGCGTCCCTCGGGGGCAGGTGGGGGCCATTCTCGAGGGTGCGTTCGAAGGGGTGCGGCTCGTTCTGGAGGTTGTCGTCGCTGTCGGACTCAGGAGGTGAGGTGAGCCTCTCCAGCCACGACTTCCTGCCCTTCTGGACGTCCCGCATCGACGTGCCTCCTGCTTCCGCTGTCGTGCGCGGAACCACTGATGTACACCACTAACCCCGGCGAGCCTCCAGCACAAGGACGTCCGTGTCAAGCCGGACTATTCCACCTCGCCGTGAAGCTCGCGATGGGTCGTCTGATCATCGCAAGACGCGATCGAGCGCCCGATTCGTGGTGTCCCGTTAGGGTCCGGGCGGCCAGGGGCGCGCGCCGACGGACGTGGCGCGATCTCCATTTTCGTACTCCTCGTAGCGGTGTGATCACCGATTGTCAGGTTCCGTCTCATCCGGGAGGTGAGACCGCGAGGGCGTGCCGTGGTCCGATGGTCGGCACGGGCGGCGACGGCACCGGTCGAGGCCGGTCCCACTTTGCCCGCTTCGAGCCATATCGGGCCGATGCGTCCGATCCCCCCGGTTCCCCGCGGCCTCGCCGGCGGGTTCACGCGGCCGGTCTCCTCACGCGTCGGCTTGGCGGTGCCCGGGTATCAGCCCCGTTGCCCACTATGCCGCCGCGGTGAATCCCTCACCAGCAAAGGCCTTTCGTGGTGAACAACCGCGAAGCGCGGGCGGCCGATGCCGAGGCGGCGCATAGTCGAAGAAGCCTGACGAGACGTCACCGCGACCGGGCGAGGACGTCTGTGGGGAGGAGGACCATGGTCCGAGAGTCGGGGGTCCGAGAGTCGGGGGTCCGAGAGTCGGGGGTCCGAGAGTCGGGGGCACACGAGGTGACCAGTGGTCGCCTCGTTCCGCGAGCCCGGAGCCCGTTCGCCTCGGCTCAGCTCGACGCCGCCTCGCTCGGCCCCGACGTCCCCGACACCAAGGTCACGGTGCCGGCTCCCTCCGTCCCGATCCTGCCGCGACCGCGACTCTTCCAGGCGCTGGAACGGGCGTGCGAGCGGCGCGTCACCGCGGTCAACGCGTCGGCCGGCGCGGGCAAGACATTGCTGCTGGCGTCGTGGCTCAGCTGGTCGGCGGAGCGCCGCGCCGCATGGGTGTCCTTCGACCCAGGTGACGACACGCCCAAGGTCTTCTGGGCGTGCGTGGTGAAGGCACTGCGGCGAGCGTGCGGCGCCGAGTCCCACCAGATCGATCGGTTGCTCGACGCTGACACCGACGATGAACGGTTTCCCGCGCGGTTGCTCGACGCGGCGGCCGCGTTCACCACACCGGTCGTCCTCGTGATCGACGAAGCGCACCGGATCGGACACAGCAGGGTGCTCGCTGGCCTCGACGTCGTGGCGCGCCACGCGCCGGCGACCCTGCGGCTGGTGCTCTCCGGGCGCGGCCTCCCGCGGTTGTCGTTGGCTCGGCTCCGCGTGACCGGGGATCTCGCCGACATCGGGCCGAAGGACCTGGCCTGCACCACAGCCGAGGCGCAGGAGTTCTTCAGGCTGGTGGGAGTGGAGCTGGACGCCGAGGACGTGGCGACCGTCCTCGAGCGGACGGAGGGCTGGATGGCGGGGCTTCGGCTCGCCGCTCTGTGGCGACAGACCCAGCCACCGTGGCGGCGCGAGTTCGCGTCGTTCACAGGTGCCGAGCCGATGGTCGCCGAGTACCTCGACGAGGAGGTCTTGGCCCCCCAGCCGGCCAAGGTCCGACGCTTCCTGCTCCGCACCAGCGTCGTGGATCGGGTCAACGGAGACTTGGCCGACGCGCTCACCGGAGACGACGACGGGCGGCAGACGCTCGAGTCGCTCGAACGCGAGAACGCCCTCGTCCACGCTGGGCCGGACCGGACCTGGTATCAGTACAGTCCTCTCCTGCGGGAGTTCCTCCTGCACCGGCTCCGCAGAGATCACCCCGACGAGGTCACCTCGCTGCATCGGTCCGCGGCGCGCTGGTTCGCCGCCAACGGTCACGTGGTGGAGGCAGAACGCCACGCTCAGGCGGCCGGCGACTGGGCGCTCGCCGGGTCACTGCTCGCCCAGGACGGGTACCGCGTGATCGCCAATGGCGAGGGTGCCTCGCTCATCGCCATGCTCTCCGCTATCCCGACCGAGGCGGCACGCAGTGACACCAACCTGGCCCTCGTCTCCGCCCATGCTCGGCTGAGCGACAACGACGCCGACGGCGCCGACGGTTTCCTCCGTGCCGTCGAGGCGAAGGAGACCGGTGCCGACGCGAGTGGTGCGACGTTCTCAGGTGCCCGGTCCTCGCTCCTCACCGAACGGCTCGCGACCGTGGAGCTCCGACTGCACCAGTGTTGTCTGCGTGGCCAGATCGACGGTGGCGTCGTCCGGGCCGCTTACCAGCTCCGCGAGGAGGCTCGACGCGGTGGCCTCGGCGGGATCCAGGCGCCGCGTCTGAGCACGCTGACCTACTGGCTTGGGATGGCGGAGCTCTGGAGAGGCCGACTGCTCGCCGCGCGAGAGGCCTTCGCCGAAGCCCTGCCGGGGTTGGTCGACGCCGGGTTCACGCTGTGGGCACGTCGCGCGAGAGTGTGGCACGTCTTCGTCGACGCGGTGGACGGGCGACTCACCGCGGCCGAGCGCGGTCTGGCCAGCCTGTCGGCCAGCAGCTCCCACGAGACGCCGGACCCGGCCGTGGATCTCGCCCGCGCGCACATCTGTCTGGCCCGGGACCGTCTCGATCAGGCCTGGGCCATCGTCGGGGCTCGACGTGTCGCGCACCTTCACGACGATCAGCACGCCGACCCGGCCGCGCCACCTCTGGAGGAGACGCTCGGTCTGCTCAGGGCGCGTGTGCGCTTCTACCAAGGGGACGTGGCCGCCGCCAAGGCCGAGCTTGCGGCCGCCGCGGCCGCGCCCAGCCGGCTGCGCGACCACATCGAGCGCTCCGCCGCGCTGCTGGAGGCCGAGATCGCGTTGCACGAGGGGGGAACGGCGCGGGCGTGGGAGATCCTTTCCTCCCGCGCGGCCCCAACCGTGGCGGCCGACGCTGTCTTGGCCGGCCGGTTGCACCTCGCGGACGGGGAGCCCGCCGCTGCGCTGGAGGCGGTCTCCGCCTGCGTGGCCGGCACCGCCCTCCAGACCCGGTTGCTGGACACCGTAGCCGGTCTGCTGGTCGCGGCGTGTGCGCACCGTCGGCTCGGTAGCCAGGCGGCCGCGGCGAGCCATCTCGAACGTGCCCTCGCCCTGGCCGAGGCGGACGGCCTCATCAGGGTCTTCCTTGACGCCGGCCGCGGCATCCGGGCCCTCCTGACCGTCGCGATCGCGCCGGACGGTCCGCACGCGAGCTTCCGGGGCACCCTCTTGCATCGCTTCGACATCCAGCCGACGGCGACGTGGAAGACCCCGGAACAGCGGACCAAGCTCACTCGGAGCGAACGGGCTGTCCTGCGCTACTTGCCCTCGCATCTGACGAACGAGGAGATCGCGCAGGACCTGTGTCTGTCGGTCAACACCGTCAAGTCACACCTACGCACGCTCTACCGCAAGCTGGGTGTCACCTCCCGCCGCGAGGCGATCGCGCGCGCCATGCAGCTGGAGCTCTTGCGGTAGCAGCAGTCGGAGGGGCGCGACAACACCACGGGGGACAACACGACGAAGGGCCACCCTCTCCGGGTGGCCCTTCGCCTGCCCCCTTCGAACGGACCGTGCGCCCGTCACCCCCGCGCCTGTCGCAAGGCCTTCATCTCGTTCCCGTGCACCGTCAGGGCGTAGATGACAAGCACGTCCACGGCGATCATGACGAGCGACCACAGCGGGAACGCCGCCAAGGTGAGGAAGTTCCCGATCGCCGCGAGACCCGCGATCACGATGCCCACATAGCGAGCCCAGGTCTGCCCAGCCAAGACCGCGAGGCCGGTGATGACCAGAAGAGCCGCCACGGCGATGTGAATCCACGCCCACGCCGTGTAGGCGAAGGGAACCGCCAGCCCATCGCTGGCGACGATGAAGTAGCCCAGGTTGAACAGGGCGGTGAGTCCCCAGATCGCCTGGAACAAGCCGAGAACGATGAGGACCGCACCGGCGTAGACCATCCAGCCGACGCCAGTGCGGGCGGCCATCGCGGACGGGCCGTGCGCGGCGGTGGTCTCCTCGGCGGACCGGCGTGCCTGCGGGACGGTCGGAGTCCGGCCCGTCTCCGCGGCCTGCTGCTGTTGCTCCTGCGCCGAGGCGCCGGTTTCGCGGCGTCCCATGTCTGCCATGCCAACCCCCTGGTCGTGTGGCGCCCGCTCTGGCTCGTGTGAACGGCGGGCGGTCATGACCCACCGTTGCGCGCGACATCGCTGAGCTTCCTCACCCGACCGGGGTGAACTTGGGACCGGTCGTAGTCCCAAGAGTGGCGCCATCGGAATGGAGGAGGCGGAGGTCCCTCGCGCGGTGGGACCTTGTTCTCCAGCGCGGTCCGTCATGGCGGAGGGTTGTTCGCGCCCGACGGCGGGGCGACACTGGGCGTGGACGGGCCGCGTGCCACACGATGCCGCGGATGGGTGGGCCGCCACGTCTTGGCCGTCCCGTCACGGCCAGCGCCGCGCCGGGCTTCTCGCACCCGCTCTCTCGAGAGCGAGGCTCGTAGGACTGAAATCCTTCCTGGCCACGCGGGAGGTCGATAGGTCGTCCGCCGTGCGCGCGGATGTCAACTAGTCCTGGACAGCAGGGACTCCAGGCCGCAGAAGGCCGGATGAGGCGCCACACGAGAGGAATGTTGGAGCGATGGCCAAGGCAGTCGGTATCGACCTGGGCACCACGAACTCCGCTATCGCGGCGGTGACCGCGGGAGAACCCGCGATCATCCCGAACGCCGAGGGATCTCGGACGACTCCGTCGGTGGTGGCCTTCACCGAGCAAGGTGAGCGGCTGGTTGGGCAACTCGCTCGACGTCAGGCGATACTCAACCCGAAAGGAACGATCTACTCCGCGAAGCGCTTCATCGGTCGCCGCTACGACGAGGTCACCACGGAGATGAAGGCGGTGTCCTTCGACGTGGTCGAGAGCCCCGACGGCACCGCTCGCTTCAACGTTCGAGGGAAGACCTACTCGCCCGAGGAGATCTCCGCGCTCGTCCTACGCAAGCTCGTCGAGGACGCGAGTCGTTCGCTCGGTGAGCGGATCACTGAAGCGGTCATCACGGTGCCGGCCTACTTCAACGACGCGCAACGGCAGGCCACCAAGGACGCTGGGCGCATCGCGGGACTCGAGGTGCTTCGGATCATCAACGAGCCCACGGCGGCTGCCCTGGCGTACGGGCTGGATCGGCGAGAGCACGAGACCGTCCTGGTGTTTGACCTCGGCGGTGGCACGTTCGACGTGAGCCTGCTCGACGTCGGCGAGGGAGTGGTGGAGGTCCGCGCCACTGCGGGCGACTCGCACCTTGGCGGTGACGACTTCGACCGCAGGATCGTCGACTACCTGGCCGACCAGTTCAAGCGCGAGAACGGCATTGACCTTCGCCAAGACCCACAGGCACTCCAGCGTTTGTTCGAGGCGGCCGAGAAGGCGAAGGTCGAGCTGTCGTCGGTGGCCCAAACGGCCATCAGCCTGCCGTTCATCACAGCTGACCAGTCAGGCCCGAAGCACCTCAACGCTACGCTGATGCGGTCGACGTTCGAAGAGCTCATCCACGATCTCGTCGAACGCTGCAAGGGCCCGGTCGAGCAGGCGATGGCCGACGCCAAGCTGACGGCGAACGACATCGACGAGGTGATCCTGGTCGGCGGTTCGACCCGCGTCCCGGCCGTCCAGAACCTGGTCCGGAGACTCACCGGCGGCAAGGACCCCAACATGTCGGTCAATCCGGACGAGGTGGTCGCGATCGGCGCCGCCATCCAGGCGGCCGTCCTCAAGGGCGAGGTGAAGGACGTCCTCCTGCTCGACGTCACACCGCTGTCCTTGGGCATCGAGACGCTGGGCGGTGTGATGACGAAGATCATCGAGCGAAACACGACGATCCCGGTCCGGCGCACCGAGGTCTTCAGCACCGCGGAGGACAACCAGAAAGCCGTGGACGTCGTGGTGCTCCAAGGGGAGCGCGAGCGGGCCGCGGACAACCGAGTGCTCGGCCGGTTCCGGCTGGAGAACATTCGGCCAGCGCCGCGCGGCGAGCCGCAGATCGAGGTGACGTTCGACATCGATGCCAACGGCATCCTGCATGTCTCCGCACGTGACAAGGACACCGGCGCCGAGCAGCGCATCACCATCAGCGGGAGCTCCAACCTCGACCGCTCCGAAGTGGAGCGCATGGTCCGGGAGGCGGAGCGCTACCGCGAAGAGGACGCCAGGCTGCGTGAGAAGGTGGAGGCGCGGAACCAGCTGGACACCGCCGCGTACCAGGTGGAGCGGCGGTTGAACGAGCTGGGCGACGCGGCACCCGAGCACGAGCGCGCGCGAGCACGGATGCTCATCGACGATGCGCGCCAAGCCATCAAGGACGAGGCGGTCGGGCTCGACCGACTGCGGTCGCTCACCGGTGAGCTGCAGCAGATCTACCACGGCCTCGGAGCAGTCCGCGGTGGCCCCGAGGGAGGGCGTCCTGACGGGACCGGGCCGGGCGGTCGCGACTCGTCGGGAGAGCGGTCTGGCGACGACGACGTCATCGACGCCGAGTTCACCACGGATTGACACCATGGCTGACTCCACGAAGGACGAGCCCCAGGCCCCGGGTGGGGACGGGCGAACAGAGCACGCGCCCGCCCAGGCCGAGGGGGCGCCGACGGCGACCACGGGTGACGAGCGGGCGACGGCGGATGAGACCGGCCAGCCGGTCGTCGAGCCCGCGGAGCGGGTTGAGGAGTTGGAGGCTCGGGTCGCCGAGCTGGAGGACAACTGGCGCCGGGCGGTCGCCGAGCTCCACAACTACCGCAAGCGGATGGCCCGGGAACTGGCCGCGGTCGCGCATCGCGAGCGCATCCGGGTGTGCACCCAGTGGCTCGCGGTCGTCGACAACCTCGACCGCGCTCTCGAGCACGCCGACACCGCGCCCGCCTCGGTCGTCGACGGAGTTCGAGCCGTTCGCGACGAGGCCCTTCGGATCCTGGAGGGCTTTGGCTTCCCTCGCCAGGAGACCGAGCCCGGCAGTTCGTTCGATCCGCTTCGACACGAGGCGGTCGCCACGGTGGCCGACGACGAGATCCCTGAGGGGGCGATCGTCCATGTGACACGACCCGGCTACGGCGAGGGCGACAACCAGCTGCGGCCGGCGATGGTCGTGGTGTCGAGCGGGAAACAGTGATGGCCGAGCGGGACTACTACGAGATCCTCGGGATCTCACGGACGGCGAGCCAGGATGAGATCCAGCGCGCCTACCGCCGGCTGGCTCGCCGATACCACCCGGATGTCAACAAGGACCCCGAGGCGGAGGAGCGCTTCAAGGACATCACCGAGGCGTACAACGTGCTGCGCGATCCCGAGACGCGGCGGCGCTACGACGCGTTCGGCCCGGAGTTTCGGCAGGTGCCACCTGACGTCGACCCAGAGACGTGGGCGGGGGCGCGGCGTGCTCGGGCCGGTGCCGGGCGTGCTGGGGCGGGGGGTGGCTGGTCCGCGGGTTTCGGGTCCTTCGGCGACATCGACCTGGAGGACCTGTTCGGTGGCTGGTTCACAGGTGGGCGGGGATTCGGACCGGTACGAGGGCCCGACCAGGAGGCCGAGCTGGTCCTGAGTGTCGAGGAGGCCTACCGCGGTGGGCGTCGCTCGATCATGATCCCGCGTGCCTCTGGCTCACGACGGTACGACGTGACCATCCCGCCTGGTGTGACCGAGGGACAACGCATTCGCCTGGCTGGGCAAGGCGGTCAAGGCATCGACGGTGGCCCACCCGGTGACCTCTATCTCATCGTGCGGCTGGCTTCCCATCCCCGCTACCGCGTGGACGGCCGCGACCTCTATGTGGACCTTCCCCTCGCCCCGTGGGAGGCGGCGCTGGGCACCACTGTCCCGGTCGAGACCCCCGGCGGCGAGGCCAAGGTGCGTGTTCCGCCGGGAACGTCGACGGGGCGCCGGCTGCGGCTTCGTGGCCGCGGGCTGAGAAGCCCACGTGGTGAGGCCGGCGATCTGTACGCCGAGGTCAAGATCGCCGTCCCGGCCGAGTTGACACCAGAAGAACGGCGCTTGTGGGAGGAGCTCGCCGCGACGTCGGCGTTCGACCCGAGGAGGACGTCGTGACGTTCGCTCTCGTTCGAGTACGGCGAGGCGACCTCCGCCTCGACCTGGAGTCGTTCGCCCGCTACGCCGGTGTCCACCCCGACCTGGTGCGCCGGCTGGTCGCGCTTGGACTCCTCGAGCCGGTCAGGGAGCGCGGTGAATGGTGGTTCGGCGCGGACCAGCTGGCGGAGCTCGCGCGCATCGAACGACTGCGACGGGGCTGTGACCTCAACTACGCCGCCATCGGACTCGTCCTCGACTTGCTTGACCGGATCGCGGAGCTGGAGGCCGAGCTCCGGACTGTCCGGAGGAGCAGACCACCGACCGGAGGGGCACCATGGACCCGAACCGACTCACGCTGAAGTCGCAGGAGGCCCTGCAGGACGCGCAGGCTATCGCCGTGCGTCTCGGCCACACCGAAGTCGACGGGGAACATCTTCTGCTCGCCCTCCTCGACCAGACGGACGGCCTCATCCCCCGCCTGCTCGCGCAAGCGGACGTGGATCCGCAGCCGCTGCGTGCCCGCGTCGAGGCCGAGCTGGAGCGGCGTCCCAAGACCACGGGGCCGGCTGCCGCGCCGGGCCAGGTGTTCCTGACCCAGCGGCTCGCCCGGGTGATCGAGGCGGCCGACCGGGAGGCCCAGCGGTTGAAGGACGAGTACGTCTCGACCGAGCACCTACTTCTCGCCTTGCTGGACGAGGGGACGGCAACGGCTGCGGGGCGGGCTCTACACGAGTCCGGTGTCACCCGCGAGCGCTTCCTCCAGGCCCTCACCGCCGTGCGCGGCGCGCAACGGGTCACCTCGGCCACCCCCGAGGTGGCCTACGAAGCGATGGCGAAGTACGGACGGGACCTGGTGGCCGACGCCGCCGCCGGTCGTCTTGACCCGGTCATCGGACGAGACACCGAGATCCGCCGGGTGATCCAGATCCTGTCCCGCAAGACCAAGAACAACCCGGTCCTCGTGGGCGACCCGGGGGTCGGCAAGACCGCGATCGTCGAGGGTCTGGCCCAGCGGATCCACCAGGGCGACGTCCCGGAGGGTTTGCGCGACAAGACGATCTTCCAGCTCGACATGGGCGCGCTCGTCGCTGGCGCGAAGTACCGCGGGGAGTTCGAGGAACGATTGAAGGCAGTCCTCAACGAGGTCGCGGCGAGCGAAGGACGGGTCCTGCTGTTCGTGGACGAGGTGCACACCGTGGTGGGCGCCGGCGCCGCCGAAGGGGCGATGGACGCCGGCAACATGCTCAAGCCCATGCTCGCGCGTGGCGAGCTTCACATGATCGGCGCGACGACCCTCGACGAGTATCGCAAGCACATCGAGAAGGACGCCGCGCTCGAACGGCGCTTCCAGCCGCTCCTTGTCGACGAGCCGTCCGTGGAGGACTCCATCTCCATCCTGCGTGGGTTGAAGGAGCGGCTGGAGGTCTTCCACGGCGTCACGATCCAAGACAGCGCGCTCGTCGCGGCTGTCGTGCTCAGCCACCGCTACATCTCCGACCGCTTCCTCCCCGACAAGGCCATCGACCTGGTGGACGAGGCCTGCGCGATGTTGCGAACCGAGATCGACTCGATGCCGGCCGAGCTCGACGAGCTCACCCGACGGCTCACCCGCCTCGAGATCGAGGAGGCCGCGCTGGCCAAGGAGACCGACCCGGCGAGCCAGAGCCGACTCGACGAGCTGCGCCGTGACCTCGCGGACCTGCGGGCGCAGACGGAGGCCATGCGAACCCAATGGGAGAGCGAGCGTCGGGCGCTCAAACGGGTCCAGTCGCTGCGGGAGGAGATCGAGCGGACCCGGCAGGAAGCGGAGCGGGCCGAACGCGAGTACGACCTCCATCGAGCGGCGGAGCTCCGGCACGGCCGCCTGCCTGAGCTGCGCCGCCAGCTCGAAGCGTCGGAGGAGACGCTCGCCAGCAGGTTAGGTGACCGCCGGCTGCTCCGGGAGGTGGTCACGGAGGACGAGATCGCCTCGATCGTGTCGCGGTGGACGGGGATTCCGGTGACCCGGCTCAAGGAGGGCGAGCGGGAGAAGCTCCTGCGTTTGGATGAGATCCTCCACCGGAGGGTCGTCGGTCAGGAGGAGGCCGTTCAGCTGGTGGCCGACGCGATCATCCGGGCGAGGTCCGGCATCAAGGATCCCCGTCGGCCCATCGGGTCGTTCGTCTTCCTCGGCCCGACCGGAGTGGGGAAGACGGAGTTGGCGAAGACGCTCGCCGCGGCCTTGTTCGACACCGACGAGAACATGGTGCGCATCGACATGAGCGAGTACCAGGAGCGGCACACGGTCAGCAGATTGGTCGGCGCCCCGCCTGGCTACGTGGGATACGAGGAGGGTGGTCAGCTCACCGAGGCGGTCCGGCGCAAGCCGTACTCGGTCGTCCTGTTCGACGAGATCGAGAAGGCGCACAGCGACGTCTTCAACACTCTGCTCCAGGTGCTCGACGACGGGCGTCTCACCGACGCGCAAGGTCGGACCGTCGACTTCCGGAACACCGTCATCATCATGACCTCCAACATCGGTTCGCAGTACCTCCTCGAGGAGGGTGCGGTGGCCGGTGGCGAGGTCCAGGAGTTCGCGCGAGAGCGGATCTTCGCCGAGCTCCGGGCGCATTTCCGTCCCGAGTTCTTGAACCGTGTCGACGAGGTGGTGTTGTTCAAACCGCTCACCCAGGCCGAGATCGAACGGATCGTCGACCTCATGGTCGACCAGCTGCGAGACCGGCTCGCCGAGCGGCGGATCACCCTCGACATCACCCCGGAGGCTGTCCGCTACATCGCGGCGCGCGGCTACGACCCTGTCTTCGGTGCGCGACCGCTACGTCGCTTCATCGCGCGCGAGGTCGAGACCCGGGTCGGTCGCGCGCTGCTGAGTGGAGACGTCCACGACGGCGCGGTGATCCGTGTCGAGGTCAAGGGGGACGAGCTGGCAGTCGGCTATCAGAACCCACCACCTGGCGCGGACGCTCAAGCGGCCTGAGGGGGACGACCTATGGGGACGACGGAGGTGGCCACCATTCGGTGCCCGGCGTGCGGACAGGCGAACCGGGTGCCGGCGAACGGTCGGGACGGTCCTCGGTGCGGGCGCTGCCGGGCTGCCTTGCCGTTCGTCGTCGACGCGGACGACGACAGCTTCGCCGATGTCGTCGAGCGGTCGCGAATCCCGGTGGTGGTGGATTTCTGGGCGGCGTGGTGCGGACCGTGCCGCATGGTCAGCCCGGTGCTCGAGCGGTTGGCGGCGGAGTTCGCGGGCCAGATCAAGCTCGTCAAGGTGGACGTGGACCGCGCACCCGGCCTCTCGCAGCAGTTCGACATTCGTGCCGTACCCACGCTCTTGGTCATGCGTGGCGACCGGGTGGTCGCCACGCAGGCGGGCGCGGCGCCGGCACCGGCGCTACGTCGATGGCTGGAGGACGCGTTGGCCACGGCGCGGTGACCCGTGGAAGGAGGGACGCCATGGTCGGAGTCCAGGACCCACACCTGGACCAGATTCGTCCGGTCAAGCCGAGCACACCCGAAGGGTGTGAGGAGTGCTTGCGGGAGGGCACGCCGTGGGTACACCTGCGCCTGTGCCTGTCGTGTGGGCACGTCGGTTGCTGTGACTCGTCACCGCTGCGGCACGCACGCGCGCACGCGCTCAGTACCGGCCACGCCATCGTCGAGGCGTTCGAGCCGGGCAAGAGCTGGCGGTGGTGCTACGTCGACGAGCAGTACGTGTGACGTGCCACATCGCGAGGTGATCTTCGTGACCGTGCCGGCCGGCGAGCGCTCACGACTCGCCGGCCGGCACCTCCCGTCACCCGGTGATCCAGCTGTTGACCTCGCGCTGCCAGGCGACGTCCTGCCAGAACGGGTGGTGTGGGGCGGCGTTGCTGCAGAGGATCACGCCCCAGTAGTCGTGTCGTAGGCACTCGCGAACCGCGAACTCCGCGATGTCCTTGCCGACCGGCCCTTCTTCGAAAGTGGCGTGCAGCGGTGTGTAGCCGACCCAGCCCTCGCCGATGACCGCCGGCACGCCACGGTCCCGGGCGAAGTCGGCGTACGCGGCGAGGCGGTTGGCGATCATGTCGCGCATCGACTGCCGGTACAGGTGGTAGTGCTCGTACAGGTAGAGGTCCCACTTGACCGGGTCCACCCAGTCGTGGGCGTAGAACAGCCGACGCTGGACGCCGGTGGCGGCCAGCCGCCACTCCTCGTCAGGCCGCCACTCGTCGTAGGGCGGGGCGTCGGCGCGAAGCATGCTTCGGACGAGCGGGGTTGGGAACTCCACGTCCGACCACAGACCGGCTTCCTCGAACAGCCGGCGCAGCACGCCGTAGACGTACAGGTGGAAGTGAGCGACCTGGACATTGCCGGCGAGGTCGCCGAGACGATGCGGCACTGGGTCGGAGTAGCAGGCGGTGTGCAGGATGTCGGAGTGGCGCTTGCGCAGCACCTCGAGTGCCTGCTCGATGTATGGCCGTTCCGCGGCCTGGACGTTCTCGCCCGCTCGCGCGACCTCGATGAGCTTGGTGCCGGGGTTGTCGACCTCGTTGTGCAGCTCGACGTAGGCCACCCGGTCGGCGAGGTCGTGGTCTTTGAGGAAGTCGAGGAGCCCGGCGAGCGCGTCGGCCAGGGCCGCGCACCGGCGCTCGGGCGGGATGGCGAGGAGCGCCTCGTGCTGCTCAGGGGTGGCGAAGAAGCTCGGCGTCTGCTGGTACTCCCAGCTGGAGACGATGACGTAGCAGTCGTGTCGCCGGGCGGCGCGGAACAGTTCGAGGAGGTGGGCACGGCCGTCGAGGACGGCACCACCGCGGTTGTTGTACCACCGGGTTCTCTGGCCGAAGCCTCGTCCCAGGTTGGCGATCCGAAGCGGCTTGGGCTCCTGGTCGCCGCCAAAGAGCGTGTACGGCATCGCGCAGATGCGGACGGTGTTGTAGCCCCGGTCGACCGCCTCGGCGAACGCCCGGTCCAAGTCCTCGAACGGCTCGCCCGGCATGGTCTGGGTGAACCAGCTGAAGTCCCACAGGGAGATGGTCAGTCGCCTCGGCAAGTGGGCTGGCATGTCGAACGTCATGGTTCCTTCCTTCTGTGACGGCCTCACGTGACGACCTCGCGTGACCGCCTCACCTGACGGTTCCGGCGGTGAGCCCGGCGATGAACTGCTTGGTGGCGAGCACGAACGCGACGAACACCGGCAGAACTCCGATGGTCGTGCCGAGCATCACCGTCGCCACGTCGGAGCCACCGGCAGCGGTGTTGAGCTGGGTCAGGGCCAACGGCAGCGTGAACTTCTCGGAGTCGTTGAGGATGATCAGTGGCATGAGGAAGCTGTTCCAGCTCATCATGAAGCTCCACACCGCGAGCGCCGCGAGACCGGGACGGATGATCGGGAGGACCACACGCCAGTAGATCCATAGGTCGCCCGCGCCGTCGATGCGAGCCGCGTCGTACAACTCGACCGGCACCGCGGCGTCGATCACCTGGCGCATCCAGAAGACGCCGAATCCGGTGGCAGCGCCGGTGAGGATCAGTGGCCAGTAGGTGTTGATCCATCCGAGCGTCTTCATCTCCACGAACCACGGGATGAGACCCGCGGCGGGCGGCACGAAGATCGTCAGCATGACGAAGCCGTACAGCCAGCGATGCCCAGGAGCCTCGCGGAAGCGCGAGAAGCCGTAACCGGCGAGTGAGCTGACGAGGAGGACGAGCAGGGTGTGCGTGACCGCAACGTAGACGGTGTTGCCGAGAGCCCGCACGATGTCGAGCGACTCCTGCAGCTTGGCGATGTTGTCCACGAGCGCCGAGCCGGGCAGCAGCGGCGGCGGGAAGTCGAACACCTCCGCGGTCGAGCGCGTGGCCAGCACCGCCATCCAGTAGAGCGGAAACACGAAGACCACGGTGGTCAGCGCGACCGCTACGGTGACCACCCACCGCAGTCCACGGTGACCGACGTCGTTCATCGGCTCGTCCTCCTCACGCCTGTCGCCGCAGCAGACGGGCGTTGATCAACGAGAACACCAGGATGAGCGCGAAGATCACGTACGACGTGGCCGAGGCCAAGCCGAACTTGAACTCCTGGAATGCGGATTGGTACAGGTACGTGCCGAGTACCTGGGCGGAGTTGGCGGTGCCGTAGGTGCCGTTGGTGAGCACGTACGGCTCATCGAACAGCTGGAAGGCACCGACCGTCGAGGAGATCGCGCTGTAGAGGATGAACGGCACCATCAATGGCAGCGTGACGTGGCGGAAGACCTGACGCTCGTTGGCGCCGTCGACTCGCGCTGCGTTGTAGAGGTCACGCGGGATGGCTTGGAGCCCCGCCATGAAGATGATGAGGTGCCAACCGGTCCACCGCCAGACGATGAGCAGGATGACCAGCGGCTTGATCCAGAACGTGGATCGGAGCCAGTCGAACGTGACCCGCTCGTCGGAGAGCAGACTGAGGACTGCGTTGACGATTCCCGCGTGGGAGGAGAACATCACGCTGGCGATGATCCCGGTGACGGCCGGAGCGACGAGCAAGGGGAACAGGTAGACCACCCGGAAGAAGCCCTTGGCGACCAGGACGTACTCGTTGATGAGGTAGGCCAGGCCGAACGCCAAGGCCATCGTGGCGACGGTCGAGCCGAGCCAGATGTAGATCGTGTTCCAGATCGCCTTCCGGAACACCGGGTCCTCGGCCAGGATGAGGTAGTTGCCCAGCCCGACGAACTCCGGCTCGCTCAGGCCGTCCCAACGCACGAAGCTGACCGCGAAGGACGCGACGATCGGGAACGCGCCGAAGAGAGCGAAGAGCACGAAGAACGGCGCGATCGTCAGGTAGAAGGCGCGGTTCTCCCGTAGCCGGGCCCGCAACGACCGGCGGTTCTGGCCGGGCCCTCGGCCGACCGAGGACGACCGTCGGCTCCGCGCGGCCGCGGAGCCGACCGTGCGCGTGTCAGCGTTCATCGTCGATCCTCTCCTGGTGCCGGCCGCTCGTGCCGGCACCAGGGTTTGCTCCGGTGGTGTTGTGACCGACTCCTCCGGGCGTGGAGGTTCCGTTCCGGCCGTCAGCCGGTACGACCTTCCACGCGGCGTCGCGCTGCCGCCAGGGCGTCGGTGACGCTGGCCTTGCCCTGCATGACGTCCAAGACCGCGTCGCCAAGCGCCTCCGCCGCCGCGCCGTCCTCAGGGTTGGTGACCGGCGGCTTCATGTTGGCGGAGACCTCGGCGAAGACCTCGTTGACGTTCTGCCCGGCGTAGTAGTCGTCGGGCTGGTTCATCCACGGTTCGTCGAGCACCGGCTCCCACGCCGGATAGAGGTCGTTCTCCCGGTACATGGTGCGCAGGCTGTCGGAGCTCTGGGTCACGAACTTGATGAACTCCCAGGCCGTCGCCTTGTTCTTGCTGGTCTGCAGGATGCCGATGAAGTCGCCGCCGGCGTTGAAGGCCGCGTTGCCGTTGTACTCCGGCGCGAACGCCACACCCCACTTCCCGGCGGTCTCCGGGGCGTAGATGCTCTTGGCCGATCCGCCGAACCAGTTCCCGGTCAGGAAGGTCGCGACCGTCCCGTTCTTGATCGCGGCGCCCCACTCCTGGCTCCACGCCTCGAACGGGGAGACCAGGCCCGCGTCGTAGGCCCGCTTGGCGTACTCCACCGCCTCGGTGATCACAGGTGAGGTCAGCTGTGACTCACCCGACTCGTCGAACAAGGAGACGCCGGCCTGCGCCCGAATGGCGTTGACGATGGCCATCGGCGTGTCGACCAGCCATCGTACGTCCTTGATGACGGCCTTCTTGCCGTTGGCGAGGTAGTCGTCCCAGGTCTTGAAGATCTCGTGAACCTCGTCAGGCTCGGTCGGCAGGCCGACCTCCTCGAACACGTCTCGGCGGTAGAAGAGCCCAGCGGGACCGGTGTTCTTGGGGAGCGCGAACACCCGGTCCTGCTCCTCGTCGTAGACGTAGCTCCACGCGAAGTCCGCGTAGTTCTCGGCGTACCGCTTCGCGTTGTATGGCTCCTCGGCGAGGTTGACGAAACCCGGCTTGCCCTTGTACTTCGCGACGTTCGTGATCTCGACCATCGCGACATCGGGTCCGGAGCCGGACACGAGGGTGGCGAGCAGCTTGTTGTCGTACTGGTCGTTGGCGAAGGCCTGCACCTTCACCGTCACGCCGGGGTGAGCCTTCTCGAAGATCGGGACCGTCTTCTCGAACGTCTTGTCGTTGTCGGGCCAGGTCCAGACGGTGATCTGGCCGCCGACCTCCTCGTCGCCCGAGCCCGAGTCACTGCCGCAGGCACCGAGAATGAACGCCCCCGCGCCGATGCCCGCGCTGGCGGACAGGAACCGCCGTCGGGTCAGTCCCGGCGTCCCGCCACGTCTGGCTTCCTGCATGTCGCTTACTCCTTCGTGATCCCTCCTGGGGGCTTCGTCTGAGTCAAACAGTGAGAGGGCTCAGCGTTCGGGCGCGGCGACGCGTCGACCATCACCATTCCGCGAGGGAGCCGTCGTCGCGTCGCCAGATCGGTGTTCGCCACTCGTCGGCGTACCGCGACACGCGCTCGACGACCCGCTCGTCGATCTCGATACCGAGTCCGGGGCCGTCGAAGCGGTCGATGAAGCCGTTCTTGTGGGTGAGGACCGAGCGGTCGACAAGGTAGTCGAGGAGGTCGTGGCCCTCACCGTAGTGGAGCCCGATGCTCTGCTCCTGGATCAGGTAGTTCGGCGTCGCGAATCCCACCTGCAGGCTCGCCGCGAGGGCGATCGGGCCGAGCGGGCAGTGTGGCGCGACGGCGACGTCGTAGACCTCGGCCATGGCGGCGATTCTGCGGACCTCCGAGATCCCGCCCGCGTGCGACAGGTCCGGCTGGATCACGGAGACACCGGATTCCAGAACCGGGCGGAAGTCCCAGCGCGAGTACAACCGTTCGCCGGTCGCGATCGGCACGCTCGTCGACGCGGCAACCTCCCGGAGCCGGTGGCTCAGCTCGGGGAGGATCGGTTCCTCGACGAACATCGGAAGGTACGGCTCGAGCAGCGGGAGCACCCGACGGGACATCGCCAGGCTGAGTCGGCCGTGGAAGTCGATCGCCACGTCGACGTCGGGTCCCACGGTCTCGCGGACGGTCTCGACCCGTTCGACGATGGCGCGGACCTGTGCGGGTGTGTCCAGCAGGCGCAGTTGCGCGGATGCGTTCATCTTGACCGCGGTCATGCCCTCGTCGACGCGGGCCTGCGCGGCTTCGGCGAGGTGGTTGGGCTCGTCGCCGCCGATCCAGCTGTAGACGCGGGCGCGCTCGCGGACCGGTCCTCCCAGGAGGACGTGGACAGGGACTCCGTGGACCTTGCCGGCGATGTCCCAGAGCGCCTGGTCGATGCCGGCGACCGCGCTGGAGAGGACCGGGCCGCCGCGGTAGAAGGTGCCCTTGGTGAGGACCTGCCAGTGGTCCTCGATCCGCAAGGGATCCTTTCCAACCAGGTACTCGGCGCACTCGGCGACGGCGGCGGCGACTGTCCGGAGTCGGCCTTCGACGATGGGCTCGCCCCAGCCGGTCACGCCTTCGTCGGTGTCGATGCGGAGGAAGAGCCACCGGGGCGGGACGGGGTAGGTGCGCAATGCGGTGATCTTCATCGCCTCTCGCCCTCCTTCGCCGTGGTTCGGAGAGCGAGCCCGAGGTGGCTCACGGCCGCGCCAGGGACGGGTGCGGTCTGGCGCGAGGAGTCGTCGGTGGCGCGCAGTTCGTGCGTGGCTTTCAAGAACGTGTCGTCCTTATCGTTCCCGAGCTTCCAGCGGATCACATCGCTGTCCAGGCCTCGGCCCGACCGCACGAGACCGTGGCGCGTCGGCCCACGCCTGCGGTGAAGCCGCGCGGCGGTGTCGGGGATGGGGCTGGCCACGGTCCTCCTGTCGTGTCCCATCTCGGTCGGGCGTCAGCCTAGAACAAGACATAAAGTATGACTACATCTTGACAAGCGCCAGTCGGCTGGTCATGCTCGGGCGGCAAGATCGCCACGTCGGACGACTGCCTGCCAGGAGGCCAGCCATGCGTCCCGTCCCGCGCCGAGTCGTACTCCAGGCGGCCGCCCTCACCCCCGTGGTCGGGCTGACTTCAGGGGTCGCGCACGCGAGTCCGCTCCACGGCGGGGCGAGGTCCGGGTTGCTGGGCGCCGCCCTCGCGGTCGCCGCTGGCTCGGCCACCGAGCCACCGCCGCATGGGGAGCGGGAGCCGGCGGACACGACCCTGCGTGAGATCGACGGCACGAGCGTCGTGTTCCAGTACGGCGCGGTCGTCCCGGACTTCGGCGGCTGGCGTCGCCAGGAACCGACCCGGAGCTACCGGATGCTCGACGGGGTGTGGCGATTCCGCTTCGATCCCGAGGGCACCGGCGAGGACGAAGGCTGGCAACGGCCGGACCACGACGACGCCGACTGGGACTCCATCTCGGTTCCCTCGGCGTGGGATCTGAAGGACACGCCTGGGTTCGGTGACTACGACGGCAGCCGGTTCGGCGAGGGAACCGCGTTCGTCGACGGCTACGCCTGGTACCGAACGACGGTCCAGGTGCCCGGCCAGTGGGCCGCACGCTACGTTCGGCTCGTCTTCCTCGCCGTCAACTACCGCGCCGACGTCTGGGTGAACGGCCACTACGTCGGGGCCCACGAGGGTGGCTACGCCCCCTTCGCGCTTCCTGTCAAGGACGCGTTGCGGCCAGGGAGGAAGAACGTCGTCGCGGTCCGCGTCCACCGGCTCGCCTCGTGGGAGGACTACACCGACCCGGAGAGCCCAGCAGTGAGCGACCCGTACGCGATCCCCTGGAAGCCCGTGGACTACTGGCCGTATGCGGGGATCACCAGGTCGGTGTGGCTGGAGGCGGTGCCGACCGTCACGGTGGCCAAGCTGCTCCTGGCGGCCGGCGACGGACGCCTGCAGGCACGGGTGGTCGTGGAGAACCACCGAGACGACGACTTCCACGGCCGTGTCGTCCTGGACGCGGGCGAGGGAAGTGGCGCGTCGCCGGTGAGTCGCCCCATTCGAGTTCCGGGCCACGGTGTCGCCGTCGTCCGCTTCGACGTCGACATCCCGAAGGCGTCGCCTTGGAGTCCGGAGCGGCCCGCGCTGCTGACCGCGACCGCCACGCTGCTCACGGGCGCCGGGCATGGCGGGCATGCGGTGGATGTCCTGCGCGACCGCTACGGGATGCGCACGGTCGCCATCCGGGACGCCAAGCTGCTGGTCAACGGAGAGCCGGCGTTCCTCAAGGGGCTCAACTGGCACGAGGAGAGCGCGGCCCACGGTCGGTCGATGACACGCAGCGAGTACGACCACGAGCTCGGCCACGTCCTCGCCATGAACGCGAACGCCGTCCGCAACACCGTCTACACCCGCCACCCGTACGCGTACGACTGGGCGGACGAGCACGGCGTCTACGTCATGGACGACCTCGACAACATGTGGATCAACACCGCGCAGGAGAAGCTGCACACCGAGCAGTACGGCCTGTCCCGTGCGCTCGCGCTCGCCATGGCGTGGAACAACCACAACCACCCGTCGGTCGTCGTGTGGTGCATCCAGAACGAGTCGGAGATCGATGGTGACGGCGCGCCCATCTACCGTGCCTGGCTCGCGGACATGAAGGCCGCCATCAAAGCCGTCGACCTCACGGACCGCCCTGTGACGTGGGCGTCCCACACGAGCTGGGACCCGGCGTTCGACCTCGCTGACATCGTCGGCTTCAACGAGTACTTCGGCTACTTCTACGGCAAGAACGAGGACCTCGGGCCGACCCTCGACGCGGTGCACGAGACCTATCCGGACAAGCCCATCATGATCACCGAGAACGGCTCGTGGTCGTTCTTCGGTCACCACGGGCCGGAGGACGAGGTGGGCACGGAGGAGTGGCAGGCGGCGAACTTCCGCGCGCACTGGGTGCAAGTCGCCGAACGCACCGACTACGTGGCCGGCTACTTCTTCTGGGTGCTCAAGGACTACAAGACTCGCGCGGGCTACAACCAGCAGTACAACGGCATCTCCGAGATGGGCACGCTCGCGTTCGACTCGCGTACCAAGCGCCTGGTCTACGACGCGATCCGCGACGCCACGCTGTGATCGGTCGCCCGACTGAGCACTCCAGACGGCTCGAGGTGAGAAAGGCCATGGCCCGGACGACGGGACTACGGTGGGCGATCGGGTCGCACGCGCTTGTCCTCGCTCTGTCAGCACCCTTCGCGATGAGCCCGGCGGCTTCCGAGGCCGGCGGCCGGGCGAACGACTCCAACGGTGAGGCCGTCCACACGATTCGTGTCGACGGGACGGACCTCGGGCGGCGGTTCGACGGAGTCGGCGGTGTGAGCGCTGGCGGCTCGTCGCGCTTGCTCCTCGACTATCCCGAACCCGAGCGTAGCCAGATCCTCGACTACCTCTTCAAGCCCAACTACGGCGCCTCGCTCGACATCCTCAAGGTGGAGATCGGTGGCGACGTCGACGCGACCGTCGGCGCTGAGGCCAGCCACATGCGGACGCCCGACGAGGTGGACTGCTCGCGCGGCTACGAGTGGTGGCTGATGCGCGAGGCCAAGAAGCGCAATCCTGAGATCGCGCTGTACGGCCTGCCGTGGGGCGCGCCCGGCTGGTTCGAGGGCGGGTACTGGTCGAAGGATCGGGTCGACTACCTCGTGGCGTGGCTTGAGTGCGCGCGCGAGAACGGCTTCACGATCGACTACCTCGGCGCGGCGAACGAGAGTGGGTTCGACGCCGAGGTCACCAAGCGTCTGGCGAGCGCGCTCGAGGAGCAGGGGTTCGGCGACGTCAAGATCGTCGCGACGGACAACCACAACCCGCCGAACTACTGGTTCGCCGTCCCGGACATCCTGGCCGATCCCGAGCTCGACGCCGCCGTCGACGTGCTCGGCGAGCACGACGTGTGCGTGTGGCGGACGCTCCAGCGGGAGTGCCACGCCAGCGGGGAGGCGCTGGCTTCCGGCAGGCCGCTCTGGGACAGCGAGAACAGCACCCAGGACTATGACGTGGGTGCTCAGCCGCTGGCCCGGGCGATGAACCGCCACTACATCGACGCGAAGATCACCGGAAACCTCAACTGGGCGTTGGTGTCGGCGTGGTACGACAACTTTCCCATCGGTGGCACGGGCCTGATCGTGGCGGAGCGGCCGTGGTCGGGCTACTACGAGGTGGGTCCCAGCGTCTGGGTGGACGCGCACACCACGCAGTTCACCGATCCGGGATGGCACTACCTGGAGAGCGCGAGCGGCTACAGCCCGGGCGGAGCCAGCCACGTCGCGTTGCGCTCACCCACGAGCGACGACTACTCGATCATCATCGAGACACTCGACGCGGTTGAGCCTGAGACGATACGCGTTGAGGTCACCGGCGGCCTGTCAACCGTTCCCGTGTCGGTATGGTCGAGCGACCTCGCCACCGAGTCGACCGACGACGACTTCATCGCGCTCGGCACGGTCGAGCCGGTCGACGGTCGGTACGAGATCACTGTCGAGCCCGGCCACCTCTACACGCTGTCGACGACGAGCGGCCAGGTGAAGGGCACGGCACGACCCGACGCCGATCCGAGTGAGCAGCTACGTCTGCCGTACACCGAGGACTTCGAGCGGGTCGGCCCGTTCGGTCTCGCACGCTACTTCGCCGATGTCCACGGCGCGTTCGAAGCGGTGCCGTGCGCGGGCGGGCGGCGGGGGCGCTGCTACGAGCAGCAGGTCACGATCGAGCCGCTCACCTGGCACAACACCGCCATGCCACCGACCACGATCGTGGGCGACCCTCGCTGGTGGGGCGACTACGAGGTGAGCGTGGACGCGCTGCTCGACCGGCCTGGACACGTCGAGCTGCTCGGTCGTGTGGACAGTCAGCAGCACAACGCCGCGGGCTATCACCTGCGAGTCGCCCACGACGGCACGTGGTCGTTGTTCAGTCAGGACGTGCGCGGTCAGGACCGCACGCTCGCGTCCGGGACCACCCAGCCACTGGGGACGAAGCGCTGGCATCGGCTGGCCCTGCGGTTCCGCGGGGAGCACGTCACCGCAGTCCTTGATGGTGCGGTGCTCGACACGGTCGAGGACGCCGAGCACACGACGGGCCAGGTCGGCCTGCGTGTTGGGGGCTGGCAGCGGGCGCAATTCGACAACCTCCGGGTGGTGCCAACTGGGCCACGACCGTCGCTCGTTCCCCATTCGACGATGACCGCGACCGCGACGAGCGAGCACCCGGAGAACGACTTCGGGCACAACTACCTGGCTGAGCACGCCATCGACGACCATCTGTGGTCGACCTGGCGGTCGCGGTTCGACCCGGTCGCGCCTTTGCCGCAAGCGATCACGCTCGACCTGGGCAAGCCGACAACCGTGGCGGGCATCACCTACACGCCCGCGGTCACCGCCTCCGCCGGCGTCATCGTGGGCTACACGGTCGCGGTGAGCGGGAACGGGACAGACTTCACCGAGGTCACGAACGGCTACTGGCAGGCCACACTCGCCACCAAGACGGCAGCCTTCGAGCGGCCGGTTCAGGCGCGCTATGTGCGGTTGGAGGCGACGGCCGTTCACGGCTGCCCCCAGGCACCGATCGTCGCGGAGATCAACGTGTCCAGGACTCCGCTGCCGGTCCTCGGCCAGGGAGAGCCGCCCTCTGATCCTGGCCCGCGTTTCCCGCACCTGGTGCCTCGGTCCCGGATGACCGCGACGGCGACGAGCCAGCAACCGGGGTACGAGGCGGAGAGGGCGATCGACGGCAACTGTGGCACGATGTGGCACCAGTCGTGGAGCCCCTACACGCCGCCACCGCAGTCGCTGACGCTCGACCTCGGCGGTGACTGGAACACCATCGCGCTCGTCTACCAGCCCCGCCAGGACGGCAACGCCAACGGCGTGATCACCGACTACGACGTGGCGGTGAGCCGGGACGGTGTCTCCTTCCAGACCGTGGCGGAGGGCAGCTGGACGGCCGACGCGAGCGTCAAGGTCGCCGAGTGGTCGGCCACTCCGGCACGGTACGTCCGGCTGACCGCGAGGTCTGGCGTCAACGGGCACGTGTCGGCGGCGGAGATTGCGATCGCGCACACCGGCTGAAGCGCCGTCGCGCGATTGGGACCATCGACCAATCACGAGGATGGACGACTCTCGCCGACGAACGCTCTGAGCGAGATCACGCCAGCCGTCGTTGGGCTGGCTGGGACTTCGACGAGGAGGATTCCTCTGCGCGCTTCAGCCTCGCGTTGTGTGCGGCCAGGCAGCGGGCGGTGGTTCGCTTGGAGCGCTCGCCTCACTGACGCGGTAGGTGCGCGGGACTTGTCGCGGCAGCTCGCGCGAAGCGCGGAGTCGCTGCGGCAGATGGCGACTGGATGAGAACGCGGTGGGATGCCGCTGCTCGCACGAGTGACGAGACGCGAGCGCCATCGCTGTCCTGGACTGGTCGTGCCGGTCGGTTGCCGACCGGCGCCGTGCGGTCGATCGTGGTGGTCGCCTGATCACGACGAGCCCTTTGTGGGGCGAGCCCGGACGCGGCTCTCGTCCGGCGGCGAAGGAGCGCACGCATGCCGACCACCATCCGCTCATCCGACGAGACACCATTCCGCCGGCGGACGCTCCTGGGTGGCCTCGGGGCGACCGCTGTCGTCGGGCTGACCGGGACCTCTGCGTACGCGGCGGCCACGGACTCCGCCCAGCGAGAGCTGGGCGTCGTGGTGCGGAACACGCGCGTCGGCACGGGGATGCCCATGGTCGGGTACAACACCGGCCACTACCTGCCGGGGAGCAACACCTCCGCCTGGCTGGCGTACTCACGGGTCAACGCCGTCCGGTTCTTCGCCTCGCTGTCGGAGTGGACTCCCGACGAGGCCGTGGACCCAGGGGATGGCGTCGAGACCGTCGCGGACTTCGACGCGCGGAAAGCCGAGTTGCGCCGCGACCCGGAGAACAACCCGTTCCTGCATTGGGACCTGCTTGAGGACCGCTTCGAGAACCACGTCTACTCGATCACGAACCACTACCGGCTCAACTACCAGGTCAGCGAGCTGAGGCGGCTCGGCATCACACCGATCATGCAGGCGGCCGAGCTGCGCTGGAACGCGCCGTGGTCCGGGCTCTGGCGGCAGTGGCAGAAGCACTACGCCTTCACCTACCACCTGGCCAGGCACTACGACGTCGAGCGGTACAACTTCATCAACGAGCCCGACCATTCGAGTGCCGCGCACGACATCGTCGACCAAACGGTCTACATCCGCGGGCTTCAGATCGCCTCGGACGCGATCCGGTGCGCGATCGCCGACGTGAACGCCCGCTACGGGAAGTCGCTCCGGGCGATCGTCCAGGCGCCCGTCCTCACTCACGTCTCGAGCTCACGCGGCGACGACCACATGGACGCCGATCCCGACGCCGACCCGCGGGATGACGAGTACGGCTGGGGACAGATCGCACTGCTCAACCTCCGCACCGACTACCACGGGCGGACGGTTGACCAGGACCTGTTCGACGTCTTCGACACCCACTTGTACAACAAGACCGCCGAGACGTACGCGTACGAGATCGCGATGATGCGCCGGAAGATGCGGGAGTACACCCCGACCGGTGTCGAGTTGCCCATCGTGTACTCGGAGTTCAACCGGCGGAACACCTCGGCGTTCGAGACCAGCGAGGACGACCTGAACACACCGCTGATCTACTGTGACCTCGCTGCGATCTGGGCCACCGCCGTGCTCGGCCAGGTCGAGGGCATGATCTCGTTCAAGTTTCAGAACACTCTGCGCGCTAACGGCATCCCCTACGGCACGGGCTTCTACTACGTCGAGCACACCGGCGTCCACGACATCCGCGGAGTCACCAAGGCCGGAGAGGTGCAGCGGCTGTTCGCCAAAGGCTTCAAGGGTGACAGGGACCTCCTCTCCGCTGCGGCGGACGACGGTCGCACGATCGCCGTCGCCCACGACGTCGCAAACCGCTGCCATTACCTGTGGCTGCCTCGCCCCTCGGGGGAGCCCAGCGTGCGCGTCAACCTGGACCTGCGGCAGCTGCCGATCCCAGCACGCACCTCGCGGGTCATCGTGGAGGAAGTGAGCCCGTCCCACAGTGGAGGAGTGGTCGCGTCGCTGGCCGTACCCGCGACGAAGCGAGTCAGTCTCGACCAGCCCTCGGACTCGGTGTGGCTGGTCACCATCGCCGGACCGGGTCCGGTGCGGACCTACGAGGCGTTCGCCAGCGCGAGCGTCCGCCGCGACGGGAGCCGGAACGCGCGGACCCTCGCGGTGTCGCTCGACCTGACCGGCTCCGGACCCACCGAGGTCAGCTACGTGGCGTTCGAGATCGACGCGGTGGCCCGCCGGCCGCGGTACGCCCACCTCGAGCTCGTCGGCGCGAGCGCGGACGACGCACCCTTCACGTTCATGGTCTACGCGCTGACCGACACCTCATGGGCGGGGACGTCCTTCGACTGGGACAGCGCGCCATACCTGGATCCGACGACGGTCCATCCGACCGACGTGGGACGAGACGTGTTCCCCGCGGGGCAAGTGTCGGCCTTGGGTGCGCTGTCGGTGCTCCGGCTCGACGTCACGGACGTCCTCCGGCAGGCGCGGGGAGATACGGTCGGCTTCCTGCTCATCCGGGAGCGACGTCACGACGACGACGTGGCCGACGACGGTCGCCGTGCCGTCCTCGCCGGCACTGAGGCGGCGGACCAGCGCCGGCGGCCGCGTCTCACCGTCGCGTTCTGAGCCGTCGCCGACGGGTGACGCAAGGATCCGAGCGCTCTCGGGGGAAGCGGAGGCGAGAACGATGCCCGATCGACCGTGCGCCACGCCAGTCGAGGCGGAGCCACTCGTTACCGGTCCGTGAACGCCAGGCGGGCTCCCAGAGCGGCGAACGCCGCCGCGAAACTGCGGCGCATCCAGCGCAGCGCACCGGGTCGGGAGATGACGTGGGAGCGGATGCTGCCGGCGAACCACCCGTAGCAAGTGAACACGATCAGCGTGAGCAGCATGAAGACGGCGCTGAGCTCGACCATGCGGACGAGCGCGTCGGGTTCACCGGTGGGCACGAACTGCGGCAGGAACGCGAAGAAGAAGATCGTGAGTTTCGGGTTGAGGATGTTGATCAGGATGGCGGAGACGATCAGTTGGATGGCCGTTCGCGGTCTCGTGTCCGCCTCGACCGTTAGCACGCCGGTGTCCTTGAGAGTGCGCCACGCCATGACGAGCAAGTAGGCGACGCCGAGGTACTTGAGGGTCTGGAACGCCAGGGCGCTCGTATGGAGAAGCGCGGCGAGACCGGTCACGGCCGCCGCCATGTGCGGGACGATGCCGAGCGTGCAGCCGACGGCGGCGACGAGGCTGGCGCGTGCGCCTCGGGCGAGGCCGGTCGCCACCGTGTACAGCACACCGGCGCCAGGACTGGCGACAACGATGAGCGAGGTCAGCAGGAACTCAACAGTCATGGGCGCTTCCTTTCCCTGTGCCGCGGGCGCGCGCCCGCCCGCCTGGCTCTGCGTGGTGGCGCGGTGGACGCGCGGACGACCAGCTCGGGCGTAGGAGTGTCGAGGAGCACTTGCTGGGCGGGCCTGCCGTTGATCAGGTCGACGAGGAGCCGGACGGCTTCCCGTCCCATGTCGACGAGCGGCAAGCGGACGACGGTGAGGGGCGGGTCGACGTGCTCGGCCAGCCAGGTGTCGTGATAGCCGATGATCGACAGGTCGTCGGGCACGGTGAGGCCCGCGTGGCGAGCGGCGGTGAGGGCGCCGACGGCGGCGAGAACACTCCCCACGAAGACGGCGGTCGGAGGGCGTGGTCGTCGGAGCAGCTCGAGGAGGCCGTGAAAGCCGCTCTCTGGAACGGCGCCACCGTTGGCCACCAGCTCAGCGCGAGGCGTCAGGCCCGCTTCCTTCAGCGCGTCTCGCCACCCGGCCTCTCGGTCCCGCGAGCGCGAGTTGTTGCCACGGACGCGCAGGTGGGCGATCTCGGTGTGCCCCAACTCGAGCAGGTGTCTCGTGGCCAGTCTCGCCGCGGCACGGTCGTCCACCGCAACGCCCGCGATGGGTGCGCGTACCCGCTCGTTCAGCACGACGACCGGCATGCGGCGGGCGGTGATGCGATCGACGACTCGCGCTGCAGTCGGGCTGTCTCGCTGCACGAGGAGCCCGTCGATCGCCCCGCCGCGGACGATCCGACGGGACATGGTGGTGTTGGACGCCAGATCGTCGAGGCTGGTCAGCATGAGCAAGTACCCGTGCTCGGTCGCCGCCGGTCGCGCGCCTTCCAGGATGGCCGCGTAGACGGGGTTGTGCATGTCAGGCACCGCGAGGCCGAGGGCGCCGACCTGCGAGCGGCGCAGAGCCCGGGCGGCGTGGTGTGGCGCGTAGTCGAGCTCTTCGACCACTCGGAGCACACGAGCACGAGTGTCGTCTCGAATCCGCAGCGTCGGGTCGTTGTTGAGCAGACGCGAGACGACGGAGGGTGAGACCCCGGCACGGCGTGCCACGTCGGTGATGGTGGCCATCGACCTCCCTTCGAGCGGTCCGGACGGCGGAACGAGTACCCGGTCGGCTCGGCGGACGACCGGGTGCGGCCACGTTCGCGCCGTCCGGGACACTTTGGCAGCCCGACGCGCCGAGAATGAGGACCGGTCGCAGTAAAACGTTTTTCCTCAGCCCGACGGCGCTGGACCCGCGTGTTCCACGTCTCGGCCCGGCGACGTCACGAAGGGAGCCGTCCATGCGCAGGTTCGACGGCAAGATCGGCATCGTGACGGGTGCGGCCAAGGGCATCGGTCGCGCCTGCGCTCTTCGCCTCGCCGCCGAAGGGGCCACGGTCGGTCTCGCCGACGTCGACGTGACCGGCCTGGAGAAGGTGCTCCACGAGATCATCGACAACGGCGGTGAGGCGATGGCGGTCCCGACCGACGTGAGCCGCGTGGACGACGTCGCTGCGCTGGTGCGCGCGGTCACCGACCGGTACGGGCGGCTCGACGTCCTCGTCAACATCGCCGGCATCGCCGTCGGCGGATCCGTCACCGATATGCCGGAGGAGGACTGGGACCGGGTCTTCGCCGTCAATCTCAAAGGCATCTGGTACGCGATGAAGTACGCGATCCCGCACCTGCGCGCCTCGGGTGGTGGGTCGATCGTGAACGCATCGAGCGCGCAGGCGCTTCGCGGCTTCCCCGGTTGGGCGGCGTACGCGGCCACGAAGGGCGCGATCATCTCCCTCACTCAGCAAGCCGCGGTCGAGTACGCACCGGATCGCATCCGGGTCAACGCGATCGCGCCCGGGACGATCATGAGCCCGATGAACGAGGAGATCTTCCGCACCGCTCCGGATCCGGCGGCTCTCATCGAGAGCTGGAACGCCATGCACGCCCTCGGACGCTTCGGACAGTGCGAGGAAGTGGCCGCCGTCGTGGCTTTCCTTGCGTCGGAGGACTCGTCCTTCATCACCGGTGCGTGTGTGCCCGTCGATGGTGGCCTCACGGTCCTCGGATCGCGCGCCGCCGCGCGATGACACCCGCGGGGAGGGAGGAGCAATTGCATCCGCTGCGCAGAGCTTTCCTGGCATTCCTTTCCGTGGGCCTCGTCGTGGCGAGTGCGGCGGGTTGCGGTGCGGAGGACACAGGGTCCGGCGGCGACGGCTATCGGATCAGCCTGATCGTCGGCTTGAAGGGTGACGACTTCTACGGATCGTTGGCCTGCGGCGCCCGCCAGGCCGCGAAGAAGCTCGGGGTCGAGCTCGACGTCCAGGGGCCCAACAAGTGGGACGCGGCGGAGCAGATCCCGATCCTCAACTCGGTCATCGCCGCGCGTCCGGACGCGATCCTCATCGCACCCGTCGACGACACCGCCTTGCAGGCGCCGTTGGAGCAGGCGGCCGCGCACGGCATCACGGTGGTCTTGGTCGACACCACCGTCAAGAACCCCTCCTTCGCCGTCTCCCAGGTGACCTCGGATGACGAACTGGCCGGGGAGAAGGCGGCGGAGGAGGTCATCAGACTCACCGGCGGCACGGGCGCCGTCGTCACGATCAACACCCAGCCAGGAGTGTCCACGGTGGCGGCTCGGGTCCGCGGATTCGAGAAGCGCCTCGCCCAGGAGCCCGGCATCGAGTACGTCGGCGAGCGCTTCGCCGGGGACGACGCGGCCAAGGCCAGCTCAGTCGTGACATCGACCCTGGCCGCCCATCCCAACCTGGCTGCTGTGTTCGCCACCAACACCTTGACGGGGCAGGGCGCGGCGACGGGTATCCGGAACGCCCACAAATCCGGGGAGATCAAGCTCATCGGCTTCGACGCCAACCCCAGCGGTGTGCAGGCGCTGCGCGACGGATCCGCGCAAGGCCAGGTCGTCCTGAAGCCGCTCGACATCGGCGCCGAGGGCGTGGAGCAAGCGGTCAACGCCCTCTCCGGCAAGCCGGTCACCAAGCTCATCCGCACCGGGTCGTTCGTGGCGACGAAGGACAACCTCGACGATCCGGAGACCCAGAAGTACCTCTACCGGGAGTCGTGCACTGGTGCCTGATCAGCGTGTGCGTCTGCGCGGCATCTGCTGGGACCACGCCCGCTGTGTCAAACCCATGGCTGCCGCGGCCGCTGTGTGGCGGTCGGTCCGCGGTGTCGAGGTGGCGTGGGACGCCCGGCCCTTGTCAGCGTTCAACGACCAAGCGGTCGAGGAGCTCGCCGCGGACTACGACCTCATCGTCTTCGACCACCCCATGGTCGGGGCAGCCGCGCGCGCCGGATGCCTGGCTCCGCTGGACGACCTCCTGCCGGACGAGGTCCTCGACGCCCATGCGGCGGACACGGTCGGTGGGAGCCACGCCAGCTACCAGTACGCGGGTCACCAGTGGGGACTCGCCGTTGACGCGGCCTGCCAGGTCGCCGCGTTCCGCCCCGATCTCCTGGCGGCCCACGAGGTCGAGGTCCCGGCCACGTGGGACGACGTGGTGGCCTTGGCGCGCGCCTTGCCGGGCAAGGTGGTCCTGCCGCTGTACCCGGCTGACGCGTTCTGCAGCCTGCTCACCATCTCGGCCAGCCTCGGGACCCCACTGGACGCCGAGGCGTCCGGCTTCCATCGCGACGCGGTGGCACTGCTCGCCACGCTCGCGCAGGTGGTCGACCGCTCGTCGTTCAGCTTGAATCCGCCAGCCCTGCTCGACCGGATGACGAGCGACGACGCGATCGTCTACGTCCCGCTGCTGTTCGGCTACACGAACTACTCGCGGCCGTCCACGAGCGGCCGCCCGGTGCGCTTCACCAACATCCCTACCACGGGCATCCCCACCGCGTCTTCCCCCGGCGGCTGCGCGCGGCATCTCACCACGACGGGCGCGCGCGGCGCCGACGCGTCCGCCGTCGGCACGGGCGAGGCCACCGGCCCACGCGGGTCAACCCTTGGCGGGGCTGGTATCGGCGTCTCGGCCACGAGCGCCCACCGCGTCGAGGCGGCGGCGTTCGCCAGCTGGGTGAGTGGGACGACCGCCCAGCGGTACGTCGTCCTCCCCAACGAGGGACAGCCGGCGAGCGCGGCCACCTGGTCGGATCCGGAGGCCGACGCCCTGGTGGGCGGGTTCTTTCGCGATACCAGGGCCACGATGGACGCCGTCTGGACCCGTCCCCGCACTCCCTGGTGGCGGGCGTTTCAGGAGGAGGCGAGCGGACTCCTCGCCGAGGAGCTCTCGGCCGGCTCGGCACCCGCCGAGATCGTCCGCGTTCTCGACCGACTCCTCGACGACCACCGGAGGGCTAGGGACGGCCGCTGAAGCCGTCCCGGCACCAGCGACGACCGGTGAGCCCAAGAACCGGACACCGAGAACGGAGCCCCCAAGAAAAGGCACACAGGAACGGCACACAGAAACGGCACAGAGAAACGGAACACAGGAAACGGAGCACCGAGAACCAAGAACCACAACCGAACACCGGGAACCGAACACCGAGAAAGGACGACGACGATGCCCGGCGCTCTCGACGGCATCAGGGTCCTCGACTTCACCCAGATGATGCTCGGTCCGTTCGCCACCCAGATGCTCGGCGACATGGGCGCCGACGTCATCAAGGTCGAGCGGCCGGAGACCGGCGAGTGGGAACGCGGCCTGGCCATGATGGGCGAGCTGGTCGCGGGCGACAGCGCGGCGTTCCTCGCCATGAACCGTAACAAGAGGTCTGTGGCGCTCAACCTCAAAGACCCGGACGCCCGCGACGCGTTGCTCGAGCTGGGCCGCACCTGTGACGTCGTGGTGGAGAACTTCCGACCCGGGGTCATGGACCGACTGGGCCTGGGGTACGAGGACTTCCGTGCCGTCAACCCGCGCATCGTCTACTGCTCGGGCTCGGGATGGGGCCAAGAAGGCACGTTCGCCAAGGAGAACCGACCGGGTCAGGACCTGCTGATCCAGGCGATGTCCGGGCTCGCCGCCAACACTGGTCGCGCTGATGGTCCACCCACGTTCGCCGGCACCTCGATCGTCGACGCCAGCACCTCGCTCACCCTCGCGGTCGCGATCCTCGCGGCACTCCTGGCGCGGGAACGCCGAGGGATCGGCCAGTGGGTCCAGGTCGACCTGTACTCCACCGCGATCGCGGTGCAGTGCCAGGAGATCTCGGCGATGGTCAACCAGCACAAGACCTTCGAACGCTCCCGCGCCGGGATCGCCTCACCCTGGCTGTCAGCCCCGTGCGGCATCTATCCCACTGCGGACGGGTGGCTCGCGCTCGCCATGGCGGACGTGACGGACGTGGCCCGCGTCTTCGACGAGCCGTCGCTGTCGAAGCTGGACCCTTGGATCGACCGGGACGAGATCAAGGAGCGACTGGAGCGGATCACACCGCGGCGCACGACGAAGGACTGGCTCGACCTGCTGCTGCCAGCTGGGCTCTGGGCGGCGGAGGTTCGCTCGTTGCGGGATGCGGTCGACGAGCTGCGCGCGGAGGAGTCGCCTCTGCTGTGCCGGGTCGAGCATCCGCGCGCCGGGACACTCGAGCTGGTCGGATGCCCGATCACCTTCACGGAGACGCCGTGGACCGTGCGTCAGCCGCCACCGCTGGTCGGCGAGCACACCGAGGAGGTGCTGGCCGAGGTGCTCGACCCTGACCGGCTCGCCAAGGTGCTGGGAAAGGCGGCCAGTGCGCCAGGGGCCGCACGGGGAAGGGCCGGGGAAGGCGCGAGGCGTGACGAGCAGGGCGCGAGAGGAACGGGTGCGAGAGGAAGGGGGCAGTCGTGACGCGAGACCTGCACGAGCACCTCGCAGAGGAGAGGGACGGTGCTGTCGCCGTCCTGCGTGTACGGCGCGAGGACAAGCTCGGCGCGTTGTCCAGAAGCATGCTCGAGACGCTCGTCACCTATCTCGACGAGCTGGCTCACGACGACGACGTGCGGGTCCTCGTGGTCACCGGCACTGGGCGCGGGTTCATCGCCGGCGCCGACATCTCCGAGTACGACGGAGTCTCCCACGCGGCTTTCGACGCCTACCAGCGGCTGGGTCGGGCGGCATTCGGCAAGCTCGCCGCTTTGCCGCAGCCGACGATCGCGGCCGTCAACGGCTACGCGTTCGGTGGCGGCTTCGAGGTCGCGCTGGCGTGCGACCTCATCGTGGCCTCGACCGCGGCGCGGTTCGCGTTGCCGGAAGTCAAGCTAGGCTTGCTCCCCGGCGGCGGGGGCACCCAACGACTCGCCCGGGCGATCGGCGTGCGGGCAACGAAGGAGCTGGTCATGACCGGGCGCGCCATGCGCCCGGACGAGGCCGAGCGGCGCGGACTGGTGAGCCGCGTCGTCGACCCGGACCAGCTCTTGCCCGCCGCGTTGGAGCTCGCCCACGCTCTCGCCGAACGGGCGCCACTCGCGGTGCGAGAAGCGAAGCGACTCGTCGACGATGGGGTGGAGGCTCCACTGGGCGCCGCGTGGACGCTGGAGCAACGAGTGCTGTCCGCGCTCTACGCGAGCGAGGACGCTCGCGAGGGAATCCGCGCGTTCATCGAGAAGCGCGAGCCGGTGTTCGTGGGACGCTGAGATGGCGACGCCTCGGCTGCAGGCCATCGGCTTGGTGAAGACGTACGGCCACGTCCAGGCGCTGCGCGGCGCCGACTTCAGCGTCTACCCAGGGGAGGTCGTTGCTCTGGTCGGCGACAACGGAGCCGGCAAGAGCACGTTGGTGAAGTGCCTGTCGGGGACGGAGCGGCCCGACGCGGGGGTGATCCGCTTCGACGGCCGGGTGGTGAGCCTCGACAGCCCCGCGGAGGCGCGCCGCCTCGGCATCGAGGTCGTCTACCAGGACCTCGCCCTTGCCGCGGACCTCGACCCGGCCGCCAACCTGTTCCTCGGTCGTGAGCCCGTGCGCCCCGGCCTGCTGGGCCGTCTGGGTGTGCTCGACCGGCGATACATGCGACGCCGGGCGACCAAGGCGTTCGGCGACCTCGGCATCGAGCTGCCGGACCCGAGCGCCCCCGTCGCCTCCCTCTCGGGCGGGCAGCGGCAGAGCATCGCGGTGGCCCGGGCGGTGGCGTGGGCGTCGAAGGTCGTCTTCATGGACGAGCCGACGGCGGCGCTCGGCGTCGTCCAGCGCGAGCGGGTCCTCGACGTGATCCGCCGGGTACGCGACCGCGGCGTCGCGGTGGTGCTGATCAGCCACAACATGCCCGAGGTCCTCGCGGTCGCCGACCGAGTGGAGGTGCTCCGGCTCGGTCAGCGGGTCGCGCGGTTCACCGCGCGGGAGGCGTCCCTCGACGACCTGGTCGCCGCCATGACGGGCGCCCTGCGAACCGAGCGCCCTCCGGTCGAGGGGGAGTCAGCGGACGGGCGGTCAGAAGAGAGCGAGCCCGGAGGGCTGGCATGACTGACACCACGAACCAGAAGTCGACCCACGCGGCGTCGACTCACGCGGAAGCGGCACCGGCCGACGCCCCACGGCGGTCGCTGTCGCGTCACCTCGCGGCTCGGCTCGTGACGAGCAACGTCGCATGGATCTTCGCCGTGCTCCTCGCGCTGGTCGTCTTCTTCACCGCGGTCGAGCCGAACTTCGCCAACCCGGTCAACATCCGAAGCATCGCCGCCGACAACGCGGCTCTGCTCGTCCTCGCCGTTGGCATGACGTTCGTCATCGTGACCGCGGGGATCGACCTCTCGGTCGGGTCGGTGCTCATCTTCTCCGGTGTGGTCGCTGCCAAGACGATGCTCGCGCTCGGCAGCGACCCCACAAACCCGGACGCGGGTGCCGCCGAGGCGGGGTGGGGTGTGGTCGTCGTCGGCGTCCTCGCCGGTCTCGCCGCGGGCCTGCTCTGGGGCGTGGTCAATGGCCTCCTGGTCGCCAAGGCCAAGGTGCCGCCGCTCATCGCCACGCTCGGCACCCTGGGCATGGCCCTCGGCGCCTCGTACCTGGTGACCGGCGGGACCGACGTCCGGGGTGTTCCACGACGCCTGGTGAGCACGCTCGGCTTCGGACTGGCCTTCGGGGTGGTGCCGTGGCTCGTGGTGATCGCCGGGGTGGTCGCCCTCGTCCTCGGCCTGGTCCTCGCGTTCACTCGATTCGGGCGGTACACGTACGCGATCGGGTCGAATCCCGAGGCCGCGCGACGGGTCGGGATCCGGGTCGACCGGCACCTGGTCAAGGTCTACGCGCTCATGGGGGCGCTCGCCGGTCTCGCCGGGGTGATGTCGCTCGCGCACTTCAGTACCACGACCATCTCCGGTCACAGCACGGACAACCTCGCCGCCATCGCGGCCGTCGTCCTCGGGGGGACGAGCCTGTTCGGCGGGGTCGGCAAGGTGGCCGGCACGGTCGTCGGCGTCCTCATCCCCGCTGTCCTGCAGAGCGGATTCGTCACCATCGGCGTCAACCCGTACTGGCAGAACGTCGCCGTTGGTGCCGTGCTCATCGCCGCGGTCTACCTGGACCAGGTGCGCCGACGTGCCCGGGAGCGTAGCTGAGCGACGCTCGATCGTGATCACGAATCGGTAAAGCTCGTCCGCGGTGCCTGGATACAGTCGATCACCTCAGTGATCCTTGGGGCGTTGATCGTTACCTGACGGCAACGTCAGGGTCGCCACAGGACACGGGGGCTCAGACAGGTGGCCCGGTGGGACGCTGTCGCGTCCCCGTGTTCGTTGACGGGGAGGTAGCGCATGCGTCCACCACCGCGGCGTGGTCGGGGTCGAAACGAGTTCCCAGCGGTTCGGAGGCCGACGTCTGCTGAGCGTCGGGGGGTAGCCAGCCGTTCGGCGAGTGCTGTCCGATGGTGGCGGCGTGTGTGCGTCACCGCGGTCGCCGGCCTGGCTGGGCTGGCGGTCGCCATGACTCCGGTGGCGCCCGCCGTGGGACAGGTCTCCGCTGGGCGGGGGCCTGACGTCCCGACGTCGGAGAGCGTGTCTCGGCAGGCGCCAGCGCGGGTGTCGGTCACCCTCCTGACCGGAGACCGGGTCGTGCTGCCGTCCGCGACGGCCACCTCAGCGGGGATCGTCCCAGGCCCGGGCCGGCATGGCACCCGCTTCCTCACCCGCGTCGTCGACGGGCACCTGTACGTCATCCCTCTCGACGCGCTGCCGCTGCTCCGTCAGGGCGTGCTCGACCGTCGGCTGTTCGACGTGACCGGCCTGGTCGAGGCGGGTTACGACGACCGGCGACAGGGCGCCGTCCCGCTCATCGTCGCGTACGGAAGCGACACCGCCCGGACACGCGGACGCGGTCACCTGGCGGAGGCGGGTGGCACGGACCTCAGGTCGCTCCCGGTCATCGACGCCACGGCGCTCGAGGTAGCCAAGGACTCGGCGACCAGTTTCTGGAACGACCTCGTCGTCGAACGGAACGGCGTCGCTCGCACGTTCGCCGCGGGCATCGAGAAGGTCTGGCTCGATGGGAAGCGTCGGTTGGCGCTCGACCAGAGCGTGCCGCAGATCGGTGCGCCGGCGGCGTGGGACGCCGGCTACCGAGGTGAGGGTGTGACCGTCGCGGTGGTCGACGGAGGGATCGACGCCACGCACCCTGACCTGGACGGCAAGGTCAAGGCGGCGAAGGACTTCACCGGCGAAGGCCTCGGTGACGACTTCGGGCACGGCACGCACGTGGCCTCCACCATCGCCGGCACGGGTGCGGCATCCGACGGGACGTACACCGGCGTGGCGCCCGAGGCCAGCCTGCTGGACGCGAAGGTGTGCGGCCGGGACGGCTTCTGCGACGAGTCGGCGATCGTGGCCGGCATGGAGTGGGCGGCGGTCGAGCAGCAGGCCGACATCCTCAACCTGAGCCTCGGTGGCGCGGACACGCCGGAGGTGGACCCGCTCGAGGAGGCGGTGAACCGGCTGAGCGAGGAGACGGGCGCGCTGTTCGTCATCTCCGCTGGCAACAGCGGTCCGGAGGAGGAGAGCGTCGAGTCGCCGGGAAGCGCGGACGCGGCGTTGACCGTTGGTGCGGTGGACAAGTCCGACGAGCTCGCCTTCTTCTCCAGCCGCGGGCCACGCGTCGGCGACGGGGCGATCAAGCCGGACGTCACGGCGCCGGGTGTGGAGATCGTGGCGGCTCGGGCGGCCGGCACCGAGATGGGGCCACCGGTGGGTGACCACTACGTCTCCGCTGACGGGACCTCCATGGCCGCGCCCCACGTCGCTGGTGCCGCGGCGCTGCTCGCCCAGCAGCACCCGGAATGGACAGGGGAGCAGCTCAAGCGAGTCCTCGTCGCGTCGGCCGTCCCGCACCCGGACGTGACCGTGCTCGAGCAGGGCGCCGGGCGGGTCGACGTGTCCCGGGCGTTGACGCAGACGGTCACGACCGATCCGGTGAGCCTGTCGTTCGGCCGGGCCGAGTGGCCGCACGAGGATGACGAGCCGGTGACGAAGACGGTCACCTACCACAACAGCGGGTCGAGCGACGTCACGCTGGAGCTGGCGGTGACCCTCACCGGGCCGGACGGCGAGCCCGCGCCGGCGTCGGCGGTGGAGCTGAGCCAGACCTCGCTCACGGTGCCGGCGGGCGGCTCCGCGTCGGTCGACATCACCTCCCACACCGCCCACGACGGTCCGGACGGCTTCTACAGTGGCCGGCTCACGGCGACCGCCGAGGGGGTGTCGGTCGCCACACCGATCGGCGTCAACAAGGAGGTCGAGAGCTACGACCTCACCATCGAGTACCTGGACCGCGGCGGTCAGCCGACGAACGACGCGGACAGCATGATCCTGGGGCTCGACGCGTCGGTGTGGGAGTTCACCGAGGTCGTCGACGGCAGGACACGGATCCGGCTGCCCGCCGGTCGGTACCTCGTCGACACCATGGTGTTCGACGAGGACGAGAGGGAGCTGACCCTGCTCGTCCAGCCCGTCCTCACCCTCGACCGCGACCAGACGATCATCGCGGACTCTCGGCTCGGCAAGCCCTTGTCGACCACCGTCGAACGCCCGTCGGTGCGTCCGGCGATGGTGACCGTCGGCTACGACGTGCGCACCGACCACATCCAGGGGAGTTCGACACTCGGAAGCGACACGTTCGACGGCCTGTACACCGCTCACCTGGGACCTGCGGCGTCGGGCGAGATGTTCTCCGCCCACGTCACCAGCCAGTGGGCGGTGCCAGGGCCGGAGGGCGACTTCGCCAACTCGCCCTACCTGTATGGACTGGTGGACACCCAGGACGGTCGGTACTACACCGGCTTCGACCGGACGGTCCGCGACCGTGACCTGGCCACGGTGCGCACCCGCATCGCTCGCCAGCTGCCGGACCGGCAGGCGATGCGCTTCGCCTTCGGTGTCGCTGAATCGATGAGTGGCGGGATCATTCCCGGCCTCGTCATGGATCTCCCCCACACGGTGACGAGCTATCTCGAGCCCGCGTCGGTGACGTGGAGTTTCGACGTCGAGGAGTTCGTCCGTGACGAGGAGGGCTGGCCGGTTCCCCAGACGACCCTGTGGTCTGAGGACCGCCAATACCGCAAGGGGCACCGCTACGTCGAGCAGTGGAACGACGCGGTGTTCGCTCCGGTGACGGGGTCGGCTTCCTTCGTTGAACGCGACGGTGACGCCATCTCCGTCGGCATCCCGATGTATGGCGACGGGAGTGGGCATGCCGGCGAATCGCTCACCGATACCGCGCGGACGACGCTGTACCGCGACGGGAGGAAGGTGGCGGAGACCGAGTACCCCGGGTACCTCGACACCGTCACGGTCCCGGTCGAGGAGTCGACGTACCAACTCAAGGTCAGCGCGACCAGGCCGTCGTACTCGTTGTTCTCGACCGAGGTCGAGACCACGTGGACGTTCCGGTCGAAGCACGTCGAGGAGCCCACACCGTTGCCGCTGTGGGCGGTGCGGTTCGACCCGAAGGTCGACCAGACCAACCGCGGCAAGCGAGCCACGGTGGTGCCGATCAAGCTGCAGGCGCAGGACGGCGCGAAGGTCGGCGTGATCCGCCGCCTGTCGGTGTCGGTGTCGACCGACGACGGCCGCTCCTGGCGTCCCGTGCGGGCGGTTCGCGTCGGCAAGGACCGCTGGGTTGCGGCGGTGGCCGTCGTCAAGGACCGCGACGCGTCCTACGTCTCGCTGCGCGCGAAGGCCAGCGACACCAGGGGCAACAAGGTCGAGCAGACCATCATCCGCGCCTACGCGGTGAGGTAGTACGCACCGCCTGATCGACGAGCCAGTGGCTCTGCCTCCGGTGGGGTCACTGGCTCGTCCGTCTTGTGCCTGCTTCGTGTGGGCGAACCCGATGGACGACGCTAGTCAACCAGTCAGTTTTACAACTGATCGGTTGACAATGAGGTCGGCACAGCGTACGGTGGCTGACAACCGATTGGTTGAGAACTGAGAGGACGAGCGGTGACCGACGACCAGCTGTCCCGTGTGTTCGCGGCTCTCGCTGACCCCACGCGTCGGGACATCGTGGCTCGGCTCTCGAGCGGTGACGCGACCGTCGGCCAGCTCGCGGAGCACTACGACATGTCGGTCCAAGCCGTCTCCAAGCACCTCAAGGTCTTGGAGAACGCCGGGCTGGTGACTCGGAGCCGCCAAGCGCAGCGCCGGCCGTGCCGCCTCGAACCGCAGGTACTCGACCTCATGGCCGCGTGGATCGAGAAGTACCGGCGGCGCGCGGAGGAGCGGTACCGCCGTCTCGACGCGGTCCTGGCGGCCATGGACATGGAGGGCGCGGACGACGACCAGACCACGCGCCATCGCCACCAAGGAGCAGCATCATGATCGCCTCGACGAAGCACGAGACACACATCGACGTCGACCCCCAGCTGCCGACCATCCGGGTCACGCGCGAGTTCGACGCGCCGGCGGAGCGGGTCTTCCGGGCCCACGTCGAGCCGGAGCTCTTCGCCCAGTGGGTGGGACCCGCCTCGGCCAGCACGCGGATCGACCATTGGGACGCACGCACCGGTGGCAGCTACCGGTTCGTCAACATCGAAGGCGAGCAGGAGTACGCCTTCTATGGCTCCTTCCACGAGGTGCGGCCCCACGAGCGCGTCGTGCAGACCTTCACCTACGAGGGCATGCCGGACATGGTGAGCCTGGAGTTCGCGACGTTCGAGGACCTCGGCGACGGGCGGTCCCGCCTCGAGACGCTGTCCGTCCTGGACTCGATCGAGGCACGGGACCAGATGATCGCCAGTGGGATGGAGGCCGGCGTCGTCGAGGGCTACGCGATGCTCGACGCCCTCCTCGCCCGCCAGTAAGTCCAGCCGCTGTCCACGTTCCTCTCGCCCTCGTGCGCTGCGCCGCCATGCCGGCGGGCAGGACGGCCCAACTGCGGGGATGGGGTGCGCCGGCTCGGGCGCGCCGGCGCACCCCTGCTCGACTCGCGCGTCAGTCCCAGTCGAGCGAGCCACCGGTCTGGTACTCGGTCACTCGGGTCTCGAAGAAGTTCTTCTCCTTCCGGAGGTCCATGGCCTCCGCCATCCACGGGAACGGGTTCTCGGTCTCGCCGAAGATGGGGTCCAGCCCGATCTGCTGGGCACGGCGGTCCGTGATGAAGTGCATGTACTGCTCGCACAGCTGAGCGGAGAGTCCGAGCATGCCGCGAGGCATGGTGTCGCGTGCGTAGGCGACCTCGAGCTCACACGCCTCGACGAGCATGCCGCGGACCTCGGCGGCGAACTCCGGCGTCCACAGGTGCGGGTTCTCGAGCTTGATCTGGTTGATGCAGTCGATACCGAAGTTCAGATGGATCGACTCGTCGCGCAGGATGTACTGGTACTGCTCGGCGATGCCGACCATCTTGTTGCGCCGCCCCAGCGAGAGGATCTGCGCGAACCCGGTGTAGAACCACATGCCTTCGAACACCACGTAGAAGGCGATCAGGTCCCGCAGGAAGGCCTGGGCGGCCTCCGGCGTGTTGGTGCGAAAGCCCGGGTCCTCGAGGTTCCTGGTGTACTGCAGCGCCCACGCGTCCTTGTCGGCGATGGAGGGCACCTCACGGTAGGCGTTGAACAGCTCGCCTTCGTCCAGGCCCAGACTGGTACAGATGTACTGGAAGGTGTGGGTGTGAACGGCCTCCTCGAAGGCTTGTCGGAGGAGGTACTGACGGCATTCCGGATTGGTGAGATGCCGGTAGACCGCCAGCACCAGGTTGTTGGCCACCAACGACTCGGCTGTGGCGAAGAATCCGAGGTTGCGCTTGACCATGAGCCGCTCGTCCTCGGTGAGGCCGTCGGGCGACTTCCAGAGCGCGATATCGGCCTGCATCGCGACCTCGGTGGGCATCCAATGGTTGGCGCATGCCGCCAGGTACTTCTCCCAGGCCCACGAGTACTTCAACGGAAGCAGCTGGTTGACGTCGGCGCGAGCGTTGATCATGGCCTTGTCGTCGACGCTCACCCGCTCGGCGCCGCGTCGGATCTCGCCGAGGCCTGTGGTGTTCACGATGTCCGGATCGATCGTGTGGGTCACGGTGGTGGGCTCCTCACTGGCACGCTTCGCAGTCGGGATCGCTCACACGGCAGGCCGCCTCGGCCGTGGCTGGGTGAGCGGAGTCAAGTCGAACGACAGGAACGGCGTTGAGCTTGCCGTCGGTACCGCGCAGGGTGCTCTTCTCCACGCTGGTGGCGGCTCGGGAGCGCAGGTAGTACGTGGTCTTGAGGCCGTGGCGCCAGGCCATGCGGTAGAGCTCGTCGAGCTTGCGACCGCTCGGCGCGTGGACGTAGAGGTTGAGCGACTGTGCCTGGTCGATCCACTTCTGCCGCCGTGACGCGGCCCGGATCAACCAGGCCGGGTCGATCTCGAACGCGGTGGCGTAACGACGTTTGAGGTCGTCGGGCACCCGATCGATGTTGCGCACGCTCCCGTCGTGGTACTTCAAGTCCGCCACCATGGCCGCGTCCCACAGTCCGCGTTCCTTGAGCTCGCGCGCCAAGTGAGGGTTGACAACGAGGAAGTCGCCCGACATGTTGGACTTGACGTAGAGGTTCGAGAACAGCGGCTCGATCGAGGGGTTCACGCCGCAGATGTTGGCGATGGTGGCTGTCGGCGCGATCGCCATGACGTTGGAGTTGCGCATCCCGACGGTTCGGACCCGCTCGCGTAACGCGGCCCAGTCCATCGTCGTGGAGTAGTCGACGTCGAGGTCGCCGTCACGGTGGTCGGCGAGCAGCCGGAGCGAGTCGATGGGCAGCACTCCCCGGCTCCACAGCGACCCGTCGAACGTCTCGTACCTTCCTCGCTCGGCAGCGAGGTCGCTCGACGCGGCGATGGCGTAGTACGACAGGAGCTCCATGCTGCGATCGGCGAACTCCACGGCGGCGGGGTCGTCCACTGGGAGCCCGAGAGTCAGCAGCGCGTCGGCGTACCCCATCATCCCCAGGCCGATCGGGCGATGCCGCAGGTTGGACCGACGTGCCTGCGGGATTGTGTAGAGGTTGATGTCGATGACGTTGTCCAGCATCCGCACAGCCGTCGCGACAGTGGCCCGCAGACGCTCCGTGTCGAGTCCCTCCGGGGTTACGTGGCGCGCCAGGTTGACCGAGCCCAGGTTGCACACAGCGACTTCGTCACGGCTGGTGTTGAGGGTGATCTCGGTGCAGAGGTTCGACGAGTGCACCACGCCGACGTGCTGCTGCGGAGAGCGCAGGTTGCACGGGTCCTTGAACGTGATCCACGGGTGCCCGGTCTCGAACAGCATGGTGAGCATGCGGCGCCACAGCTGGACGGCCGGCACCCTGCGGAACACCCTGATCTCACCGCGGTCGGCGGCCTCCTCGTACTCGCGGTATCGCTTGGCGAACTCCTTGCCGTAGAGATCGTGGAGGTCGGGCACCTCGTCCGGGGAGAACAGCGTCCACTCCGCGTTGGCCTCGACACGGCGCAGGAACTCGTCCGGGATCCAGTTCGCGGTGTTCATGTCGTGCGTGCGCCGCCGTTCGTCACCGGTGTTGCGCCGCAGCTCCAGGAACTCCTCGATGTCGATGTGCCACGTTTCGAGGTACGCGCAGGCCGCTCCCTTACGCTTTCCGCCCTGGTTGACCGCGACGGCGGTGTCGTTGGCGATCTTGAGGAACGGCACGACGCCCTGGGACCGGCCGTTCGTGCCCTTGATGTGCGCGCCCATGCCACGCACGGGCGTCCAGTCGTTCCCCAGTCCTCCGGAGTACTTGGCCAGCAAGGCGTTGTTGCGGTACGACTGGAAGATCGAGTCCAGGTCGTCTTCGACCGTGGTCACGAAGCACGAGGACAGTTGTGGACGTGGCGTTCCGGCGTTGAACAGCGTGGGTGTTGACACCATGAAGCGGAAGCTCGAGAGCAGGTCGTAGAACTCGATCGCGCGGGCCTCGCGCTCGTCCTCATGCACGGCCAGCCCCATGGCGACCCGCATGAAGAACGCCTGTGGCAGCTCGAAGCGGGTGCCGTCGTGGTGGAGGAGGTAACGGTCGTAGAGCGTCTGCAGGCCCAGGAAGGCGATGTCGAGGTCCCGCATCGGGCGGATGGCCGCCGCCACACGGTCGAGGTCGAAGCTTGCGAGGCGCCCGTCCACGAGGTCGAGGTCGATCGCCCGACGAAGGTAGTCGCGGAAGTAGCTCGCGTAGTCCAGCTCGGCGTGGCTGATGTGGCGCGGCTCGCCCGCGAGGTAGGACAGCGCCTCGTCACGCAGCTTGCTGAGCAGCAACCGCGCGGTCACCAACGAGTAGTTGGGTTCCCGCTCGACGAGTGTGCGCGCGGCCATGATGAGCGCCGTGGCCAGCTCTCCGATGCCGATGCCGGGATAGACGGTGCGACGGACCTCGGCGAGCACTGGCTCGGTCGCGACGTCGTCGATCCCGGCGACGGCTTCCGTCACGACGTGCTCGATCCAGGTCCACGGGATGGGTGCGCTTGTCGCCTGCGACGGCGTCCCGTCGCGACGAATGAGTGGAGTGTCCGTCGTCCCCTCAGCGGGCGGTGCCGCAGCAGACGGTGTTACAGCAGACGGTGTCGCAGCAGACCGTGTCACAGTCACAGCTCTCCCCTCGTGAGCTCGTGCTGGTGCCGGCGCGGACACGCCGGACTTCCGCGCTCGGGACAGAGCACGGGCTGATGGCAGGTCTTCGGACTCGCGGGCACCCACCGATCCGGTGGACCTACTGGCCGTCGCTTCCCAGACGAACCCGTCCAGTGCTTCGGTGACGGCGGTCGTTCCCACTCACCGCTGCGGGGCAGTCCCGGACTCTCACCGGGTTCCCTCTTGCCTCGCCCCAGCCCAACCGGCCAGGGCGAACCACCAGCGGAGAAGACACTACATGTTGTGTCGGGGTTTGCAACAGAACACTAGAAAATGTGGGCGTGTCGCAATGGGTCGAGATCATGGCCCAGGCGGGGTGCTCAGAGGCGGTCGCCCCGCGTCACTGAACAGCGCCGCGAAGTCACTGAACAGCGCCGCGAAGTGGTGCAGCCGACGCGCACCGTGCTCACGTGACTGGGCGACCGGTGCGATGAGGTGGGTGTTGCAGACGTCCTTGCCGGCCTCGGTGAGGACCGGGTAGCCGACGATCAGGGCGGGGGTTCACCGGTCCCGGTCGCCCTGGCCACCGGCGATCGGGTTGGGTGTCGTCCCCTAGGCACCGCCACGAGCACACCGAAGAGCGGTGTGAGGACGCAACGACGCAGAGGCCGGACGCCTCGAATCGGTCAAACGTCACGTGCCCTGGGCATAGCTGACTGCCCGTGACGAGCGAGTCGTCGCAGTGGACGAGCGAATCGTCTCAGCGGCTGTCGGCGTGTTGCCTGAGATGCGCTGCACCCGATGGGCGCCCCCGGCAGGATTCGAACCTGCGCACACGGCTCCGGAGGCCGTTGCTCTATCCCCTGAGCTACGGGGGCTCGAGGCTCGAAAAGGGTACCAGGCCGCCAGCCGGCTACGCTGACGCGGTGGTCTTGGACCGGCTGGCCGACGAGATCCGCGTCGCCTTCATCGAGGTGGTCCCGGACGCGACGCGGTGCGACACCGACCCGCGCGCCGGCATTCGGCTCGTCCCACCGACCCACGTAGGCGAGCGCCCCGGCACGCGGGGTGACCTGGCGTTTCCCGTGGGGCCACTTCTCGCCACAGCCCGTAGCGCCTCCGGCTCGTCCTCGATCGACCAGGCTGACCAGTCGATCAGCCGTCGCTCGCACACCGGTGACGTCCCCGACACGCGGCTGACGGCGAGCCGACTGGCGGAGCTGGTCGCGAAGCGGTTGGAACGTCTCGACGCCGTGGACGCCAGCTGGGCCGAGGCCGGGTTCGTCAACCTCCGCCTCAGCGGTGGCGCGCTCGCGTCGATCGTGTGGGAGATCCTCCGCGCCGGGCCCAGCTACGGCACACCGCCAGGGCAGGCCACCGTGGCGGAGGACGAGGCAGCGCGCGGCCCACGCCACCGTTTATCGCCGAGGCTTGGAGACGCGTTGCGGTACGCCCACGCGCGGCTGGCCGGCTTGCTCCGAGCGGGGGACGCGCTCGGCGTGCATCGCGACCCGGAGCGGCTGGACCCCGCCGCGCTCGAAGCCGAGGAGTCGCGCCAGCTGATCTGTGTACTCGCCGACTATCCCGGCGTGGTGGCGCGGTACCTCAGCGGGCGCGCGCGTCCCCGGGCGTTCGACGCGTACGTGGCCCGTTTCCTGGCGGCGGTGGAGAGGTTCGAGGCGGGCGCGGGCCCGCTGCCTCGGGGTGACGAGGAGCCGTCACCCGCGCACAGTGCCCGGCTCCTCGTGGCCGAGGCGAGCCGCGTCGTCGCCGGTCGCGCCCTCGCCTGGTGTGGACTCCCCGCGCCCGACCGGATGTGAGGCCCTGGTCAGCTGCGCGGGTCGGCCGCAGCGTCCGCCGGTTCGCGTCGCCCGACTTCGGGTCCTGGTCGGCCCGCTGGACGCTCGCCCAGGTCGATCGGACGGAGCCGATCCCGGACGAGGAGGCGTCCGCCGGGAACGTTGGCCTCGGTGAACGCGTCCTTCGTGAGGACCACCGTCGTCGGGCGAGCTCACCCCGAGGCACAGCCCGATAATCTTGCCGCCCGTGGTGCGTGGCGGGTCCTCGGTCCGGGCAGGGAAGACAAAGTGACGGACATCCTTCTCATCACCGGCCATCGCACGAACCATCCGGTCGTGACGAGACTGGTTCGGCAGCTGAAGACGTCCGGCTTCACCGTCCGCATCGCATCCACCGGCGATCCAGCCGAGCTCGGGATGGACGTCGTCGACGGCGTCGAGGCGCGCCGCCTGCGCATGAGCCTGTCCGGCCGACGCAATGGCGCCAAAGTGCCCAGGTTCTCCGCGGACTGGGCCCGGGTGGTCGCCCGCAACGCCGTCGTGCGCGCGTGGGTGCGGGTCGCCACGCCGCCACGCCGGACCTGGCTGCTCGCGCGGTATGACCCGTGGCTGCGTCGGAGGGCCAAGAACGCCGACCTCATCGTGGCGGCGGATCGGACCGCCTTACCGGCCGCTCGACGGGCCGGTCAGCTCAATCCCCGAGCCGAGGTCATGCTCGCGGACGACCCCCGACTCCGTACCCGTCTGGAGCTGATCCGCGCGGTGGCCCCGCTGCAGCGGGTCCTGCGGACCGGGAAGGTCGGCGTCGATCCGTCAGAGGTGGTGGAGGCCTGGCGGCGTGTCGAGGCCGACCCCGACGACCCCGCCGTGCGGCACTACGTCAGCGAGGTCCTCACCCTCGTGCAGACGCTGCGGCGCCACAACATGCTCGACGCAGCCGACTCCATCGTCCGGTCCGCTCTGGGCCTCGACCTGCCGGAGACGACCCGGGATCGCCTGCGCCTGCAGCAGGCGACGCTCCGCATCGTCAGCGGCGAGCATCCCGGTGATCTCGCTGAGCGGGTGCGCGCCGTGATGAGGCACGCCGACGATGCTCTCCGGGTCGGTCGGGTGGACGAGGTGGTGCCGCTGGTGATGGAGGTCACCGACGCGGTGTTCCACCGCGAGCTGCACGCCGACGTCCTCGTCAGCCCTCTCGTGTCAGACCCCGCTGGCTTCCTGGCGCCGCTGCGAGAGTCGCAGACCTACCGTGCCCTGGGCGCGCCGTCCGGGAGCATGAGCGGGCTGCTCGCCGACCAGACGGTCGCCTCGGCGCGGCGAACGGCTGGCGCGCCCACCTCAGTCGCCAGTTCGGTGGCTTCGACCGCCGGACGCCGGCCACATCGGCTGCTGATCGTCCCCGGTGACTATCCGCACTTCACCAAGGGCATCATCGGCGCACTCGCCGGAGACGACCAGGTCGACCTGCGGGTGCTCTACCTCCGGGAACCGGGAGCGCCGCCACGTCGGCACCAACGGCCCATCCTCATCGGCGACCGGCTCCGAGACGCGCTCGGTCTGGAGGTGCCGGGCTTGAGCGAGAGCGACGTCGAGCTCCTGGACTGGGCCGAGACGATCTTCGTGGACTGGTGTGACAACGCCGCCCAGTGGGTCGCCATCCACGCGCCGAGGAAGGCCCGTCTCGTCGTCCGATTCCACAGTCTGGAGGCGATCTCACCCCAGCCCCACATGATCGACTGGTCACGGGTCTCCGATGTGATCTTCGTCGGCAACCACGTGCGCCAGCTCGTCGAGCGCGCCGTCCCCGGCTTGGCCCAGGTGGATCGCATCCATGTCGTGCCCAACGAGATGCGGCTGCGGCGATTCGGGCTGCCCAAGCGCCCCGGCGCCGAGCGCACCGTGGCGATGGTGGGGTGGGCCCAGCGAGTGAAGGACCCGATCTGGGCGCTGGAGGTGCTGTCTCAGCTCCGAGCCGTCGATCGACGCTGGCGGCTCATGCTGATCGGCCACGACTTCTCCGACCACCAGCACCTCGGCGCGCTGCGGTACCGCGATCGGTTCCGTGCGCGGGCCCAGGAGGACGACGTCCGCGACGGGATCGTCTACGTCCCCTACACCAACGACCTTCCGGAGGCACTGCGCGACGCCGGCTTCATCCTGAGCGCCAGCCGACGGGAGGGTTTCCCGGTCGGTCCCACCGAGGGGGCGGCCTCCGGCGCGGTCCCGGTGATCCGCGACTGGCCGCTCTACGCCGCCTACGACGGCGCCCGAGGCATCTTCCCGAGCGACTGGGTCGTCGGCAGCGTCGAGGAGGCGGCCAAGCGCATCCTGTCCCACGCCGACGCGGAGCGGCGGGACAGGGCGGGAGCCGAGGCGCGCGACTACGTCGTCGAGCGCTACGACTGGTCCGTGGTCGAGCCGAGGTTCCGCGAGGCGCTGCTCGGTCCGGGCTCACCCATGCCGACGCGGGAGCAGCCGACCTAGCCCTTCGCCCTGGTCTCCGTCAAGGCGGCGATCTTGCGCAGCACGTCCTGCGCCGCCTCGACGTCACCGACCGGCGAGGCGAAATCCAAGGGTCGGGCGCTCAGCGGGCTGCCTTCCTCGACCAGACCCCACACCCGGCGACCGCTGCCGCGGTAGTCGCTCCACTTTGAGGGCAGGTACGGGTTGCGCTCGTGGTGCTCTGTCGTCAGGGCGTCGTTGACGATCAAGCAGTCGAACTTGGTGGTGAGGTTGAGGAAGACAAGGAAGCGGACGTAGGGATTGATGCGCACCAGGCCGCTGATCCCCAGCTCCTCGACCCGCTCCCGCAGGGCTTGCGGTTTCGAGGTGAAGACGTGCAGCCTCAGCAGGTCACGTGTGGCCGAGTCCAGGCGGGCCAGCGCGGTGAGGACGTCGTCCAGGCCACGGGTGGCGTAGAAGGTGCCGAAGTAGGCGATGTTGGCGACGCTGGGATCGAGGATGTAGTGCGACCGCGCCATCGAGTAGAAGGCGGGCGGCAGCGTGGGGTGCGGTGAGATCACGCTCTTGGCACGAGCCGCGGCGGCGACCTCCGGCACCGGACAATAGCCGAGCATGTAGTCGCGTTGGTTCTCGTTGGTGAAGACGAGCTGGTCGGCCAACGCGTAGGCGAGGTACTCGCACCAGTCCAGACAGTTCTCCGACTGTGGGACAGGAAGATCTTGACGCTTCAGTTCCGCTCTCAGCTCGTCCAGCAGAGCGCTCGGCTCCAGTGGCGCGCTGCGCACCTGGCCCGTGACGTCGCGCGAGGCCGGGTCGGAGAACTCCGCCGTCCAGACCACCGACGGACGACGCGTCTTGTACAAGGCGGCGAGGAAATGGGACGCCGGCCACATGACGCGGCTGTAGAGGCGCTCATACGGGCCCTTCACGCGCTCGAGCTCGTCGATGCGCTCCAGCCCTCGCGTACAGAACGCCTCGATCGCCGGCCACGCCGAGAAGTAGGTCGGGGTCTCGACCGCGATCTCGTTCTCGACGAACGGGCCGCTGATGCGGCGCATGCTCGGGTCGACCTCGCGCTTGCCGTCCATCTTGTTGTAGACGACGTCCACCACGTCGCCGCGCTCGCGGACTCGCTTGGCCATCACCACGGCGCTGGAGTCGTTGTACGGCGCGAAGCAGTACGCGACGGCGAGGGCGCGGGCGAGCCCGGCGTTGAGACGCTCCGAGGGCAGGTAGTCGATGTCGTGCCGGTCGATCAGGGCGACGACGCGGGCGCGGTCGTCCGGGTGGTGGCGCAGGTGCGCGTTGATGCGGTCGTACTCGGCGTCCTGGACCCGCCGCACCAGGGGGCGCGTGGTCGCGTCGCACGTCGCAGCGAGCGCGTCCAGGTCGGCGATGAGCCGGATCCGCGCCGCCACGCGTCCGGGGTCCGGGTCGTCGGGGACGTCGTGACGCGCCCGGCCGGCACGCTGGTAGGTCGCCCCGTCGGCCTCGGAGAGCTGTCGCAGCCGGCACCCGTGACGGGTGAGCAGGCTCAGGAGGAGGAGAGCGTCGGCACGGTCGGGCCCGGGGAGGTCCCCCTCGACCCGCCGGGCCAGGTGCGTGGGCAGGAGAGTGCCGAGGAGAGGGGAGGAGTCCTCACCAAAGCTCGCCGGCTCGCTGCCCGCCAGGATCTCGGGCGCCTCCCCGGAGGTCGGAGCCGACGGGAAATCCGCTTGCCGGTGCGCCACGACGATCGAGGCTTCGTCGGCGTGGGCGAGGAGCGTCCCCAGGTAAGCGGGGGAGACACGATCGCCGGCGGCGATGAACGCGCTGAAGGGATGCCGCACCGATGCGAGGGTGGCGGCGCGGACCGGAACTCGGCCGGTTGGGAGCTCGACGACACGCAGCGGAGCGCGTTCTCCTGTCGCCGACCACTCCTGGATGGCCGGCTCGACGTCATCGATGCCGCCGTCCGCCACCACGACGATCTCGACGCAGTCCGCGGGCAGCGTCTGGTCCGCGAGGCAGCGGAGGGACGTGGCGAGGTCGTCGCCGGGGCGGTACGAGACGACGACGCTGACGCTGCGTGACGCGGGTGTCGGGCTCGTCGACGTCTGGGGAGTCGAGGCCGCGCGGAGCTGGTCAAGGTGGCCCTGCCACTCCGCGATCAGCGCGGTGTCGACCGGACGCGTGGTGTCCAGCCACGGTGCGGCCGCGATGCCGTCGGCGGGGCTCGTGCTGCCCTCGGCGGATCCCTTCATCTGTCACACCCCCGGGTGGGCGGCTCAGTGTCAAGGCGCTCGGCTCCGCGGGAGCCGGCGGTCGGCGTGTGGCGCCCGCATGGTCCGGGGCTGTCGGCGTACGCTACCAATCCACCGGCGCGCCCGAGCCCTGTCGCTCTAAGGTATTCCCTACGGCTGGGTGCGTTTCCCTTGACGCGCCGCTTGGTTCCAGGAGGTCCAGCGTGCCCCACATGGCACCGCTTCCCACGCCCTCCGCGGAGGATCACACGACGTGGGCCGATCGTCGCGACCTGGCCGCACGTGACGAGGATGGGCGAGCTGACGACCTCGCGGTGGTCACTGCCGACCCGGCCTTCGCGGTCGTCGGCCTGCGGTTGCCGTTCAGCCGGGCGCGCGTGGTCTGGCTCCATGACCCCGAGGTCGGCGGCGCTCTGGACGCGTTGACGCCCGGCCGCTACGAGACGGTGCTGCTCGACGCGGAGTCCCTCGATCCCCGCCGTCGTGGTGACGTGCTGCGCCGAGCGGTCGAGAGCGTCCGCCCTGGCGGTCGCGTCGTCATTGCGCTGGACGTGGCCCGCGCTGTCGCGTCGACGTCCGGGACGCCACCGGCGGGCTCGGACGCGCCAGCCGAGGCAGCGGACCACGCTCCGGGGCCAGCCACGGCAGCTGCGGCGCCGGGATCGCCCGCGTGGTCCACGTGGGAGACCACGTGGGAGACGCTGTCCAGGTCAGTACCTGGTCTGCGCTGGCGGGGTGTCGGCACGCTCGACGGACGGCTGTGCGCGATCCTTCGTCGGGAGGAGGGCCTTCACCGGGAGCAGGACCCGGGTTCGGCGGACGACGTGGCCGGCCGACTCGCCACCTTGGAGCAGGCCGTCACCGGGGTCGGTCACCTCCTCACCGAGCGCTGGCGTGTCGAGTGCCAGGCTCACCGGCGAGAGCGGCACGACAGCGAGGCGGCGCTGCTCGCGCACCTGCGTTCCGTCGCGGACGCTCTCGAGGAGGAACGCCGGCGGCGAGGTGCCGCCGACCGGCGTTACGAAACCCTCCTCAAGCGGTACAAGGACCTCGAAAAGCGACACGATCGACTACTCAGCTCCAAGCTCGGGACGCTCACCGTCCGCTACTGGCGGCTCCGGAAGAAGCTTCGGGGGCTGGTCGGCCCGAGCGGGGGAGCGTGACGAAGGGCGTGACGAGGAGATGAGCGACGACGCCCCGCGCGCGTGGACCAGACGCTGGGTGCTGGGCGCCCTCCTCTGCTGGACCGTCGGTGTCCTGGTGTTCGCCGTCCTCGCGCCCGTCGACGTGGGCGCGGTGGCCATCTTGCTCGCCTTGGGGCCCTTGGTCGCCGGCCTGGTCCAGGCGCGGCGAGACCAACGGGTGGTGATGCGCCGGCTCGACCGTCAGGCCGAGATGCTGAAACGCCTCGCGGCGTCCGGTCGCACCGCGCACGCGGAGTTGACCACGGCCATTGACAGCGTGGCGGCGCTGTCGACACAGCTCCTGGCCTCGACCACGGAGCTCGCGGCCAAGGAGTCCTTGACACGCGCCGACCTGACGGCGGCGCTGAAGGCCAACGGCGCCGACGTCATCACCCGCACCCGCAAGGGCGTGGCCGTCGACCTGCTGCTCACCTATCGCCAACTCGAGGCGCTGCTCAATCTCTACGCCACCGCGGGTGTCAACCGGCCGATGCCCCCGACGCGGGGATGGGCGTCGTCGCCGGACCTGTTGCTCCTGCTCGCCAACCTCGTCGAGCGCGGCCGTCCCTCGCTGATCGTCGAGTGCGGCAGTGGAACGTCGACCGTCTGGCTCGCGATGCTGCTGCGGCGCTTCGAGATCGACGGCCGTCTCGTCGCGCTCGAGCACGACGCCGCGTTCGTCGAGCGGGCCCGTGGCCTGGTCGACCAGCACGAGCTCACGGACTACGTCGACGTGCGCCACGCTCCGCTGGAGCCTGTGCGGATCGGCTCTGAGTGCTACTCCTGGTACAGCCGGGCCCAGTGGGAGGACCTCCGCGACATCGACCTGCTCTTCGTCGACGGTCCGCCCGGTGAGGTGGGCCGACACGCCCGGCTTCCGGCGCTCCCGCTGCTCGACGACCACCTGAACGCGGACGCGGTCGTGGTCCTGGACGACCTGATCCGCACGGACGAGCAGGAGGTGCTCGAGGAGTGGCAACGCATGTTCCCCTCCTACGAGGTCGAGCGGGTCCGACTCGAGAAGAACGCCGCGGTGCTCCGCCGTCGTCCGGCACCGGTGACGCCAACGGTAGACACGGTGGCCGAGAGCGTCGAACCGGCCGCTGAGCACGCTGACGCGAAGGACGCGGTGGGGCGGCCGGAGGCCCTCGCGACCGGAGTGACTCCCGCGTCCGACACGCGTCCCGTCACCGCTCTCGCCTCGGACTGACCCCGCCGGACCGGCGCTGACCCCGCTGGGTTGACCGGCGCGCGGCCCGGCGTCACGGCCGGGAAGCGATACGTCAGGATGGAGGGGTGAGTAGAGCGCACGAAGCCGGGGCCCTGCACGCCGAGGTCGGCCACCGTGGTCCCGCCTGGCTCCAGCCGCCCGAAGACCCCAATGCGCTGGTTCCCTCGCTCTGGCCCCGCAATGTCACGAAGAACGCCCAGGGTGTCCTGACGGTCGCGGGCGTCGAGGTGACGAAGCTGGCCGAGGAGTTCGGCACGCCGGCGTACGTCGTCGACGAGGACGACTTCCGAGCCCGCTGCCGGGAGTTTCGGGACGCGTTCGAAGGCTGGAAGGTCTACTACGCGGCCAAGGCGTTCCTGTGCGGGGCGGTCGTGCGCTGGGTCGACGAGGAAGGCCTGTACCTGGACGTGTGCACCGGCGGTGAGCTCGCCGCCGCGCTGCGGGCGGGCTTCCCGACCGAGCGGATCAAGCTGCACGGCAACAACAAGTCCGTGGCGGAGCTGACCCGAGCGATCGACGTCGGCGTCGGGCGCATCGTCATCGACTCCTACGACGAGATCGACCGACTGTGCAAGGTGGCGGCCGACCGCGGTGTCCGTGCCTCGGTGCTCGTGCGGGTCAAGGTCGGCGTCGAGGCCCACACCCACGAGTACATCGCGACCGCTCACGAGGACCAGAAGTTCGGCTTCTCTCTCGCCGGTGGGGAAGCCGCCGACGTGATCGCGCGGGTGCTCGACGAACCGGCCCTGGAGCTGAAGGGCCTGCACTCCCACATCGGCTCGCAGATCTTCGACACCCAGGCGTTCGAGGTCGCGGCCCGCCGGGTGATCGGCCTGCACGCCGAGGTCCGCGCCAAGCACGGCGTCACGCTGCCGGAGCTGTGCCTGGGCGGGGGCTTCGGTATCGCCTACACGACGAAGGACGACCCGGCGCCCCCAGCTCAGTTGGCGACCGAGCTCGCCGCGATCGTGGAGCACGAGTGCCGCGCCTTCGGCGTCCAGGTGCCGACCATGTCCATCGAGCCGGGACGGGCCATCGCCGGGCCCGCGGTGTTCACTCTCTACGAGGTCGGCACGGTCAAGGTGGTCGAGCTGGACGCCGGCGCCTCACGGACCTACGTCGCCGTCGACGGCGGCATGAGCGACAACATCCGTCCCGCGCTGTACGACGCCGACTACTCCTGCACGCTCGCCTCCCGACGTTCCGATGCTCCACCTGTGCTCAGCCGGGTCGTCGGCAAGCATTGCGAGGCCGGTGACATCGTCGTCAAGGACGAGTTTCTTCCCGGCGACGTACGGGCGGGTGACCTGCTGGCTGTGCCCGCGACGGGCGCGTACTGCCGGTCGATGGCCAGCAACTACAACCACGTGCCCCGGCCGCCGGTCGTCGCCGTCCGGGATGGCGCCGCACGGCTCATCGTCCGTCGGGAGACCGAGGAGGATCTCCTCCGGCTGGACGTGTGGTGAGGACGTCTTCCCGGCCTGGCACCGGAACCTGAGACGTCATCTCGCAATCCGGACGGTGCGGGCAAGATTCTCCAGGTTTTCGGAGACTGTGCGTGGCGATCGGTGAGGCGGGAGACGAAAGGCCGAAGGTCGATGGGTGAACAGTCGTCAAAGCCGTACAAGCCGGGTCAGCCGCTCAAGGTCGCGTTGCTCGGCTGCGGCACGGTCGGGACCGAGGTGGTGCGGCTCCTGGTCGAGAGCCACGGTGATCTCGCGGCGCGGATCGGTGCCCCGCTCGAACTGGCTGGGATCGCGATCCGGCGGCCCGGGCGGCACCGCGACGTCCCGGTCGACCCCGACCTGTTCACGACCGACGCCGCCGGTCTGGTCCGCCGTCCCGACGTCGACCTCGTCGTCGAGGTGATCGGGGGGATCGAGCCGGCGAGGTCCCTCCTGCTGGCGGCGATGGACAACGGCGCTTCGGTGGTCACCGCCAACAAGGCTCTGCTCGCGGCGGACGGCGCGACCTTGTTCGCTGCCGCCGACCGCAACGGCGTGGACCTGTACTACGAGGCGGCCGTCGGTGGGGCGATCCCGCTGATCCGGCCCTTGCGCGAGTCGCTCGCCGGCGACCGTATCCGCCGAGTGCTCGGCATCGTCAACGGCACCACCAACTACATCCTCGATCGGATGGACACGTCGGGCGTGAGCTTCGAGGAGGCGCTCGAGGAGGCCCAAGCCCTCGGTTACGCCGAGCCCGACCCGACCGCGGACGTCGAAGGCTTCGACGCCGCGGCCAAGGCGGCGATCCTGGCCGGGCTCGCCTTCCACACGCGGGTGACCGCCTCCGACGTGCACCGGGAAGGCATCACCCAGGTGAGCGCGACCGACGTGGCCAGCGCGAAGGCGATGGGCTGTGTGGTCAAGCTCCTCGCGATCGCCGAGCTGACGCCGGACGGCAAGCGCGTGGGCGTTCGAGTCCATCCGGCGATGATTCCCAGGACCCACCCACTGGCCAGCGTGCGGGAGGCGTACAACGCGGTCTTCGTCGAGAGCGCGGCGGCCGGTCAGCTCATGTTCTACGGGGCCGGCGCCGGGGGCGCGCCGACCGCCAGCGCCGTCCTGGGTGACCTGGTCACAGTGGCCCGCAACCGGGTACGGGGTCACCGGGGCTCCGGCGAGTCGACGTACGCCTCGGTCGAGGTCCACCCGATGGGTGACACGCTGACCCGCTACCACATCTCCCTCGACGTCGTCGACCGCGCCGGCGTCCTGGCGAGTGTCGCGGACGTGTTCGCCCGGCACGAGGTGTCGATTCAGACGGTTCGCCAGGAGGGCCGGGGCGCCGACGCCCAGCTCGTGGTGGTCACCCACCAGGCCACGGACCGTGCTCTGACGGCTACCGTCGAGGACCTCGAGCGACTGGAGGTAGTCCGCGACGTGTCCAGCGTGATGCGCGTGGAAGGATGGGGCGACGACTGACGGTCGGTCTCGGCCGCGGATCCGGACGAGACGACACTCGGTCTCGACGATGATCCCGTGAGGACCAGCTCCACTCGAGTGGTCCGGTCGGTCGCGCTCCACATCCACGGACTTCCGGACCGATCCGGTCCTCGAGAACCCAAGGCATGGCAACCGGTCAGAGACGACCGGCGACACGGCATGGAGCCGGTGGACGGCATCCGGTGGGACGGCAAGGAGAGATGGCCTGATGGCAGCAGCGGCCCGGCTCTGGCGGGGCGTCATCGAGGAGTACCGCGAGTGGCTACCGGTCGGGCCTACCACGCCAGCAGTCACGCTGCGCGAGGGCGGCACTCCCCTCGTGCCGTCAGCCTGGCTGTCCCAGCTGACCGGATGCGAGGTGTGGATCAAGGTCGAGGGCGACAACCCCACCGGCTCCTTCAAGGACCGAGGCATGACCGTCGCGGTGTCGCTGGCCGCCGAGGCGGGCGCCACGATGGTTCTCTGCGCGTCGACGGGCAACACGAGCGCCTCCGCGGCCGCCTACGCCGTCCGGGCCGGCTTGACACCAGTCGTGCTGGTCCCCGAGGGGCGGATCGCGCACGGCAAGCTGGCCCAGGCGATCCTGCACGGTGCTCGACTCGTCCAGGTGCAAGGCAACTTCGACGACTGCCTCACGCTGGCGCGTGAGCTCTGCGAGCGCTACCCCGTCGTCCTGGTGAACTCCGCCAACCCCGACGGGCACCGCCTCGCGGGTCAGAAGACCGCCGCGTTCGAGGTGGTCGACCAGCTCGGTGACGCACCTGACCTCCACCTGCTCCCCGTCGGAAACGCTGGGAACATCACCGCCTACTGGGCCGGGTACCGGGAGTACGCGGCGGCGGGTCGAGCCACGCGGCGCCCCCGCATGTGGGGCTTCCAGGCGGCGGGTGCCGCACCGATCGTCCAGGGCAAGCCGGTGGCGGAGCCGGAGACCGTCGCCACAGCGATCCGCGTCGGCAACCCGGCACGGTGGACGGAGGCCGTGGCCGCGCGCGACGAGTCCGGGGGACGTATCGACGCGATCCCCGACGAGGAGATCCTGCGCGCCCAGGCGGACCTCGCGGCCAAGGAGGGGATCTTCGTCGAGCCCGCCTCGGCGGTCGGCGTGGCCGGGCTGCTCCGCAACCATCGGGCGGGCCTGGTGGACCCTGGGCAGGTCGTCGTCATCACCGTCACCGGCCACGGGTTGAAGGACGTCGACACCGCCCTGGCCGGGGTCGGTGAGGTGACCAAGCTCGTGGTGCCACCCGACCCGCTCGCCGCCGCGCGAGCCCTCGAGCTGGACTGACCGGGCCGACCTGTCGCGGAGGAGGTGAGATGACGGGATCGCTTCCGGTCGGGGCACGGGTTCGAGTTCGGGTCCCGGCGACGAGCGCGAACATCGGTCCGGGATTCGACGCGCTTGGGCTCGCCCTCGGCTTGTACGACGAGGTGGAGGCGACGGTCGTCCCGAGCGGCCTCACGGTCGAGGTGGCGGGCGAGGGTGCGACGAGCGTTCCGCGCGACGGGAACCACTTGGTCGTTCGATCCTTTCGTGCCACCTTAGAGGTACTAGGAGCGGATCTGCCCGGACTGGTCCTGCGCTCCGTCAACCGGATTCCCCATGGCCGTGGCCTGGGTTCGTCAGCGGCGGCGATCGTCGCGGGGATCGTGGCCGCCCGAGCCCTGGCCCCTGAGGGCGACAAGCTTCTGGACGAGGCGGCGACTTTGCGGTTGGCTTCGGAGTTGGAGGGGCATCCCGACAACGTGGCCGCCTGCCTGCTGGGCGGTCTGGTGGTGGCCTGGACGGACCAGGCCGGCGCCCGCGGTGTCCGGTTGGAGCCGGCGCCGGTGGAGACGGTCGTGTTCGTCCCCGGCGAGGCGTTGTCGACGAAGGTCGCGCGAGGCCTCCTGCCACCCACCGTCCCGCACGCGGACGCGGCGGCGAACGCGGGTCGGGCGGCTCTTCTCGTCGCGGCGCTCACCGGTGCGGCGGCAGGTGCGGCGGGCGACGACGTCGACGTCGACGTCTTGCTCGCGGCGACGGAGGACCGGCTCCACCAGCCTTACCGGGCTCCCGCGATGGCCGCGTCGGCCGCTCTCGTGGCGGAGCTGCGCGCCAGCGGCATCCCCGCCGTTGTGTCGGGGGCGGGCCCTACAGTGCTGGCGTTCACCCGCGTAGGCGAGTCGGGCGGGCTACCGAAGCGGGCTCCGCAGGGCTTCGCGGCCATGGTGTTGCCGGTCGACCGGGCCGGGGCGCAAGTCCTCGCAGTGGATAGGTAGACGTCGGACGAGGGGAGGGAATGCGCGGCTCCCCGCGACTGTTGTACGGGGGGTAGAAGCCAGGTCGAAGAGATTCTGTTAGGCTCCATGACGGGCCGGAGCCCTTGTTATGGCCTGGTGCCATCTCGCCACGATTCCGGGAAGCGTTTCTTTCGCTGCCATCAGGTGTCTGTGGCGGCCCCATCTGAGGCCTAAGCACTTTTTGTGCACCAAGGTCACAGTCGGTGGACCTGGACTCGTCGAGAGCTCGTCACACGTGCGCCCCAGACGCATGACTCCAACAAGGAGGACCGGCACAAAGCCGGCTTGACAGGGTCGGTACGCGATCGAGGCGGCCGACATCACGCGTGGGAAGGACCTCACGTGACCGATACCACTGATCTCACCACTTCGCGGGCCCCTGACGCCAACGGCGCGACGGCCGCGGCGTCGTCGTCCGACGGCGGCACCACCACCCGACGGCGTCGCGCGAGCGGACTGACGGGCATGGTGCTCGCTGAGCTGCAGCAGATGGCGCAGGGTCTGGGCATCACCGGAACGGCGCGGATGCGCAAGAGCCAGCTGATCGAGGCCATCAAGGCGGCACAAGCCGCCCAGGCTGGCGAAGGGGGCGCGCCCGCTGAGCGTGACGCGTCGAGCCGTGGCGACCGTGAGCCGGAGCAGACGCAGCTCGACATTCCGGGCGACCAACCCGCTGCCGCGCCCGCCTCGGATGAGAACCGCGCCGCCGAGGGTCAGCGCGCCACCGATGGCGACGACCGCGGCGATGCGACCCCGCGCGCCGCTGTCAGTGAGGTCGTGGAGGAAACCTCGGCGGGCGAGCGGCCGACCACCGAGCAGGCTGAATCCGACGGCGGCGACAAGCGTGACAGCCGCGATGGCCAGGACTCCCGTGACTCCCGTGACAACGCTCGTGACGAGGGCGGCAAGGCCGCTCAGCGGGAGAGCCGCCGTGAGCACGGTGAGGAGGAGGAAGGCGGTCGGCGCCGGCGTCGTCGGTCCCGCGACCGCTACCGTGACCGGCGTGGACGGGAGCGCGCGGACGCCGAGCCGGTCGTCAGCGAGGACGACGTCCTCATCCCGGTCGCTGGGATCCTCGACGTCCTCGACAACTACGCCTTCGTCCGGACGAGTGGTTTCCTGCCCGGACCCAACGACGTCTACGTCTCCCTCTCCATGGTCAAGAAGTACGGGCTGCGCAAGGGTGACGCCATCAGTGGCGCGATCCGGCAGCCCCGGGAAGGGGAGCGCCGGGAGAAGTTCAACCCGCTGGTGCGGGTCGACACGGTCAACGGCGCCGACCCCGCGCTGGCCAAGCAGCGTCCGGAGTTCGGCAAGCTGACCCCGCTGTACCCGCAGGAGCGGCTGCGGCTGGAGACCGACCCCGGGAACCTCACGACCCGGATCATCGACCTGCTCGCACCCATCGGGAAGGGGCAGCGCGCGCTGATCGTCTCGCCGGCGAAGGCCGGTAAGACGCTCATGATGCAGGCGATCGCCAACGCGATCACCCAGAACAACCCCGAGGTGCACCTCATGGTCGTGCTCGTCGACGAGCGGCCTGAGGAGGTCACTGACATGCAGCGGGCGGTCAAGGGCGAGGTGATCGCCTCGACGTTCGACCGTCCGGCCGACGACCACACGACAGTCGCCGAGCTGGCCATCGAGCGCGCGAAGCGACTGGTCGAGCTCGGCCACGACGTGGTCGTCTTGCTCGACTCGATCACCCGACTGGGCCGGGCGTACAACCTCGCTGCGCCGGCGAGCGGGCGGATCCTGTCCGGTGGTGTGGACTCCAGCGCGCTCTACCCGCCGAAGCGCTTCTTCGGTGCCGCGCGGAACATCGAGAACGGCGGGTCGCTCACCATCATCGCGACCGCGCTCGTCGAGACCGGCTCGAAGATGGACGAGGTCATCTTCGAGGAGTTCAAGGGCACCGGGAACATGGAGATCCGGTTGCGTCGGGAGTTCGCAGACAAGCGGATCTTCCCCGCGATCGACGTCGACCAGACCGGTACCCGCCGCGAGGAACTGCTCATGAGCGGCGAGGAGTTGGCCATCGTCTGGAAGCTGCGTCGGGTGCTGTCCGGGCTGGACAGTCAGCAGGCGTTGGAGCTCTTGCTCGAGCGGCTCAAGAAGACGCGCAGCAACGTCGAGTTCCTCATGCAGATCAACAAGACGATGCCGAACTCCGGCGGTTCCCTCAACTCCCGCGACGACGACTGATCGCGGTCGCTGCGCGCGGGTGAGCCGTGCGGTCACGATGGCGACCTTGAGTCGCTTGAGGTTGTTCGTCGTCCGGACGCCGGCGTGTCGACCATGTCCCCCGGTGGGGGTCCCGGAGGGGTCCCTGGGTGGTCTCGTGGGTCGCGCCGGCGCCGGGCGAACCGTGGCCGGGAATGCGAGGACGCCCGGGGCGGTTGCGCAAGGACGTGCCGGGAATGGCACACTGGATCGCTGGGCTCCGGTTCACGCCCGCCGCGGGCGAGGCGACCCGGCGCCGACGAAGCGGAGGTCTTGAAGTGAAGGCTGGCATTCATCCCGAGTACGTGCCGACCACGGTCACGTGCACCTGCGGCAACACGTTCGTGACGCGTAGCACCGCCAAGAACGGCGTGCTCCACGCTGACGTGTGCTCCAACTGCCACCCGTTCTACACGGGCAAGCAGAAGATTCTGGACACTGGCGGCCGGGTGGCGCGCTTCGAGAGGCGCTACGCGAAGTCCCAGGGCGCCGAGAAGAAGGCGCGGAAGAAGTAGCGGGCGGTCGTCGCTACGCCGAAGTCTTGACACGCCGACCGGCGGGCCCTGGACGGGTGCCGCCCGGTCGGCGTTGTTTCGTCACGGTCCGCTCGCGCTGAAGGAGGCCTGTCGTGTTCGAAGCCGTCGAGGCTCTGCTCGCCGAACACGCCGAACTCGAGCGCCGACTCGCCGACCCTGCGCTCCACGCTGACCAGGCGGCCGCGCGTCGCGCCGGTCGGCGCTACGCCGAGCTGCAGCGGATCGTGAGTGTCTACACCGCTTGGCAGAAGACCGGCGAGGACCTCGCCGCGGCGCGCGAGTTGGCCAAGGAGGACCCCAGCTTCGGCGAGGAGGCGGAGCGACTGGAGCAGGAGCGCCGTCGGCTCGAGGAGCGACTGCGGCTGCTCCTGCTGCCTCGCGACCCGATGGAGGACAAGAACGTCCTCGTGGAGATCAAGGCCGGCGAGGGCGGCGAGGAGTCGGCGCTGTTCGCTGGCGACCTGCTCCGGATGTACCTGCGCTACGCCGAGCGCCGTGGTTGGCGGACTGAGATCCTCGACCTGACCGAGTCGGACCTGGGTGGCGTCAAGAGCGTGACCGTCGCGGTCAAGAGCAAGGGGGCGACGACCGAGCCGGACGAGTCGCCGTACGCGCGGCTGAAGTTCGAAGGCGGCGTCCATCGGGTTCAGCGGGTGCCGGTGACGGAGAGCCAAGGTCGGATCCACACGTCGGCGGCGGGCGTCCTCGTGCTGCCGGAGGCGGAGGAGATCGAGGTCGAGATCGACGAGAAGGACCTGCGCATCGACGTCTTCCGGTCCTCCGGCCCCGGCGGGCAGAGCGTCAACACCACCGACTCCGCGGTCCGCGTCACCCACCTCCCGACCGGGATCGTGGTCTCCTGCCAGAACGAGAAGAGCCAGCTGCAGAACAAGGAGCAGGCGCTGCGCATCCTGCGCGCCCGGCTCCTCGCCATGGCCCAAGAGCAGGCCGACCGGGAGGCGGCGGAGGCCCGGCGTGGCCAGGTGAGGACGGTCGATCGCTCCGAGCGGGTGCGTACGTACAACTTCCCGCAGAACCGCATCACCGACCACCGGATCGGCTACACCGCCTACAACCTCGACCAGGTGCTGGGCGGAGAGCTGGACGGGGTGATCCAGGCGCTGCTCGACGCCGACCGAGCAGAACGTCTCGCCTCCTTGGAGAGCCAGCCGGGATGACCACCGTCCGTGCCCTGGTCAAGCGCGCCGCCGACGAGCTCGCCGACGCGGGTGTCGCCTCGCCGCGGCACGACGCCGAGGAGCTGCTCGCGCACGTCCTCGGCCTGACTCGCGGCGCGTTGGTCGGTGTGGACGAGGTCAGCGAGGAGCACCGACGTCGGTTCGTCGAGCTGGTGGAACGTCGCGCGGCACGGGTTCCACTCCAGCACCTCACCGGTCGGGCTCCGTTCCGCTACCTCGAGCTGGCCGTGGGACCCGGGGTGTTCGTGCCCCGTCCGGAGACCGAGGTCGTCGCCGGGTACGCCATCGACGCGCTGCGGGCCATGGGTGGCACCCCCGTGGCGGTGGACCTGTGCGCGGGATCAGGCGCGATCGCGCTGGCGATCGCCACGGAGGTGCCGAACGCCCGGGTCTACGCCGTCGAGCTCGATCCGGACGCGTGCGCCTGGGCTGAGCGCAACCTGGCCGGCAGCTCGGTGACGTTGGTCCGAGAGGACGCCGCCGTCGCCCTGCCGGAGCTCGACGGCACGGTCGACGTCGTCGTGTCCAACCCGCCCTACATCCCCATGGACGCCTACGACTCGGTCGAACCGGAAGTGCGCGACCACGACCCGGCGGCCGCGCTGTGGTCGGGCTCCGACGGGCTCGACGCCGTGCGGATGGTGGAACGGACCGCCCGGCGGCTGCTACGCCCCGGCGGCCTCGTGGTCGTGGAGCACGCCGACGTGCAGGGGGAGAGCGCTCCGGCCGTCTTCGCCTCGGCTGGCTGGTGGCTGACCGTGCGGGACCACCCCGACCTGGCGGGCCGGCCGCGCTTCGTCACCGCCCGTCGTTCCCCACGTCGGCTCGCGTCCTAGCGCCCCCACCGAGGGGTCGGCCGCGACCGTGAGGTCGCCACTCGCCTTCGTGTCGGACCGTGGCACGATGAGCGACTGTGGAGCGGTATGCCTGCAAGGACCGGCACGAACGAGCCATCGGCCTCGAGATCGCCTCGACCGCCATCCGGCGTGGTGATCTGGTCGTCATGCCGACCGACACCGTCTACGGCGTGGGCGCTGACGCGTTCGTGCCCGAGGCGGTGGCCAAGCTTCTGGAGGCGAAGGGCCGGGACCGCACGATGCCGACGCCGGTCCTCGTGGGATCGCTGGAGACCTTGGACGGCATCGCCACCGACATCCCCGAGGTGGGCCGGCGCCTCATCGAGGCGTTCTGGCCTGGGGCGCTGACTGTGATCTGTCGCCAGCAGCCCAGTCTGGCGTGGGATCTCGGCGAGACCCGGGAGACGGTCGCGGTCCGCATGCCCGACCACCCGGTCGCGCTCGACTTGCTCACCAAGACCGGGCCGCTGGCGGTGAGCAGCGCCAACCGCACCGGTGAGCCGCCCGCGACCACGTGCGAGCAGGCTCAGGAGCAGCTGGGGGAGTCGGTCGCGGTCTACCTCGACGACGGGCCGACGCCCGGCTCGGTGCCGTCGACGATCGTTGACTTGACCAGCCCGACGCCGCGAGTGCTGCGGACCGGTGCGCTCGAGATCCGGCGGCTGCGGGCCGTGGTGCCGGAGCTCGCGGTCCTCGAGTCATGACTGGTGGTCGAGGACGCGGCCCGCTGCGCCGACGGGAGACCATGCCGAGGCCACGGTGCGCGGGGTGGGAGACGCGGCGGTGGAAGGGCAGCGGACGATGAGCCGGTTCTCGATCATGTTCGTCTGCACCGGCAACCTGTGCCGCTCGCCGATGGCCGAGCGTCTGGCGGTGGCCGCCCTGCGCCGTCGTCTGGGTCCCCGGGCCGACCTTTTCAGGATCCACAGTGCGGGGACGCACGCGGTGTCCGGATGGCCGATGACCACCGAAGCGGCGGCGGTCGTGGCGGCCTACGGCGCAGATCCCGCGGGCTTCGTCTCCACCGAGCTCACCGCGGACCTGATCGCCGAGGCCGACCTGGTCCTCACCGCCACGAGGGCTCACCGCAGCCAGGTGGTCACACTGGAACCGTCGGCCTTGCGTCGCGTGTTCACCATGACGGAGTTCGCCCGCGTCGCTCGAGAGGTAGGGTTCGCGCAGATCTGCCGGGAGGTGGAGGAGAGCGTGCCGGCTCAGGACCTCGTCGAGCGAGCCCACGCCGTGGTGGCGATCGTCGCACGTCGACGTGGGACCGTGCGACCCACGCGTCCAGACGAGGACGACATCGCTGACCCCATAGGGCAGCCGATGGCCGTCTACCAGTCGATCGGCGACGTCATCGCTCGGGCGGTCGACGCGTCGATCACGGCTTTGGTGGGCAGGTGCTAATGCGTCCACGTCCCCTCACCCGACCACGGACCGCTCGTGCGTGAGTATCTGCTCGTTCTGCTCGTCACGGCCGCCGTCACCTATTTGCTAGGCGGGGCGGCCCGGCGGTTCGCGGCGCGCATCGGCGCGATCAAGCCGATCAGCGACCGAGATGTCCACGCCGCTCCCATCCCGCGGTTGGGGGGCCTCGCGGTGCTCGGAGGCGTCGTGGCCGGGTTCGTCGTGGCCACCCAGCTGCCCTTCCTGGGAATGCTGCCCGAGATCCGAGGTGACGCCTGGAGCCTGCTGCTCGCCGGCGCGGTCATCGCCTTCGTCGGCGCGGTCGACGACCTCGTCCAGTTGGACGCGATCACCCGACTGGCGGGACAGACGGTGGCAGCCGGCATCCTCGTCGTCTCGGGAGTGCAGCTGAACTGGCTGCCGTTGCCGAACGGGACGACCTTGTCGCTCTCGCCGGCCCAGAGCGCCATCATCTCCGCGGTCGCGATCATCGCGATGGCCAACGCGGTCAACTTCGTCGACGGCCTGGATGGACTCGCGGCCGGCGTGGTCGGACTCGGAGCGGCGGCGTTCTTCAGCTATTCGTACCTCCTGGCGGTCGATCGCTCGCTCAACCGCGCGACCACCGCCACCCTCGTGACCGTCGTCGTCGCGGGCGCCTGCCTCGGCTTCCTCCCGCACAACTTCTTCCCCGCGCGGGTCTTCCTCGGTGACTCCGGCGCCTACCTGCTGGGCCTGCTGCTCACCGCCTCGACGATCAGCTTGACCGGGTGGCTCGATCCGAGCGTGATGGCCACCGATGGTGTCCGGCAGAGTCTGCTCCCCGCGCTCCTCCCGCTCATCCTCCCCATCGCCGTGCTGGCGTTGCCGTTCATCGACCTGGTGCTGGCGGTGATCCGGCGCACGAAGGCGGGACGTCACCCGTTCGACGCCGACCAGAAGCACCTCCACCACCGGCTGCATCTCGAGCTCGGTCACTCGCACCGGGGAGCGGTCCTCGTCATGTACCTCTGGGCTGGTCTGCTCGCCTTCGGCGTCGTCGCGGTGGGTCTGTGGGCGACCTGGCTGACCGTCAGCGTGGTGGCGTGCGCGGTGGTGGTCGCGATCGCCGTGACGGCGATGCTGCCGAAGCGGCGCGCGGTCCCTGTGGCGGTGACGCGCGGTCGATGAGGCGTCGCTCCGGCGCGCCCGCCGCCGGTGCTCCACGACGCTTGTGCTAAGTTTCACAAACCTTCGTCGCGACGCTTGGGGATCCGGATGAGGACCGATCACGTCAGCGCACTCCTGCGCGGGGCCCTGGTGCCGACCCTGGTCGTGGCGGCCCTGGTGACGGTGGCGAGCGCGCTGTTCGCCGGAAGCCGGGGCGCGGTCGGTGCCCTCGTCGGCGCCGGGATCGTGGTCGTGTTCTCCGGCGCCGGCCTGCTCGCCGTCCGGGTGGCACGGGGTGCCGCGCCGAGCGTTCTCCTAGTGGTCGTCCTCGGCAGCTTCCTGGCCCGGGTGATCCTCTTCGGGCTGGCGCTGCAGGCCGCGAACGCCATCGACGACGTGGACACGGTGCTGCACCGGGGTGCGACGGTGGTCGGCGTGGTGGCGTGCGTGGTCGCCTGGATGGCGGGCGAAATCCGGGCGTTCGGGCGGCTTCGGATTCCGACGTACGACCTCGACGAACCCACCACGTCGACGTCGGGGGGTGCGCCATGAGCGCGGCGCACCGGAGCACGTTGCCCCCGGGGCCTGGCGACCTCGTATTACCTTTCCTTTACCCTGGGCGCTCCAGGTCCTGTGTCTCCTGCTACAGTCCGGAGCGCGATGAACCAGAACGAGCCGGCCAGTCGGTCGGCCGGCAGGGCATCCAACGCCGCGTGGGGCGCGTTCGGCTACGTCCTGTCAGGTCTGGCCGTCTACGGCGGGCTGGGCTGGTTCCTCGACCGCTGGTTGGGGGTGTCCTTCCTCCTTCCGGTAGGGCTCATCCTCGGTGCCGTCCTGTCGCTGTACCTCGTGATCACGAAGTACGGTCGGACGTCCTGAGACGCGATGAGCTCCTGAGGCGGTCACCGTTCCAGCCCTCGTGCGTCGATCCCAAACCCGGCCGAGAGGAGTGCATGTGAGCACGGTAGTCGTCAGCGCCGCCGGCGGTGACGGATTCGTCGCACCAGGTCCAGCCTCCTTCGACCTGCCACCGATCGTCGCGGGCGTCACCAAGCCCATGGTGCTCATCGTGCTGTCGGCAATCCTCGTGGCCTGGTTCTTCATCTCCAGCGCGCGGCCGGCGGCGATCGTGCCCGGCAAGCTGCAGTACGTCGGTGAGCTGGCCTACGGCTTCGTCCGCAACAGCGTCGCACGGGACATCATCGGCGGGACGGAGTACATCAAGTACGTCCCGCTCCTCGTGGCGATGTTCTTCTTCGTCTTGCTCAATAACTTCTTCGCCACGATCCCAGGCATCCAGTTCCCGACGTTCTCTCACGTCGGCTTTGCCTACGTGCTCGCGTTCATCTCCTGGGTCGTCTACAACGCGGTCGGCATTCGCAAGCACGGCTTCCTCGGGTATTTGAAGCACAGCACGATTCCGTCGGGGGTCCCGGCGTTCATCTTGCCGCTGCTCATCCCGATGGAGTTCGCCTCCAACATCATCTTCCGGCCGATCACGCTCTCACTCCGGCTCTTCGCGAACATGTTCGCGGGTCACCTGCTCATCATGCTGTTCGCGCTCGGGGGCGAGTACCTCCTGCTCCACGCGAGCGGCTTGATCGCGAAGCCAGCGGGACTCCTGACGTTCGTGTTCGGCATTCTCATCGGCTTCCTGGAGATCCTGGTGCAGGTGCTCCAGGCGTACGTCTTCACCTTCCTCACTGCCATGTACATCTCCGGAGCTCTTGCCGAAGAGCACTGACCGGTGTGATCAACCGAAAGGAACGACACAGGCATGATCGGCAACCTCAACATGCTGGGCTACGGCCTGGCGACCCTCGGTCCCGGTATCGGCGTGGGTCTGGTCTTCGCCGCGTTCATCAACGGTGTTGCCCGGCAGCCTGAGGCACAGGGCCGGCTCCAGTCGATCGCGATTCTTGGCTTCGCGCTCATCGAGGCGCTGGCGATCATCGGTATCGCGTTGGCGTTCGCCCTTCCGTCCAGCTGAAACAGCCGTCACGAACGGATAGTCCGCCATGATCCTTGTAGCCGCAGAGGAAGTGAACCCTCTGGTTCCCCACGTCTCCGAGATGATCCTCGGCGGCGTGGTCTTCCTCATCCTCCTCTTCCTGGTGTCGAAGTTCGTCACGCCGCGCTTCGAGCAGGCCTTCGCTGAGCGCACCAAGGCGATCGAGGGCGGACTCAAGCAGGCGGAGGAGATGCAGGCCCAGGCCAAGGCTGCTCTTGAGCAGTACCAGGAGCAGCTCGCGCAGGCCCGGCACGACGCCGCTCGCATCCGGCAGGAGGCCAAGGAGGAAGGGGCCGCGATCGTCGCCGAGATGCGGGCACAGGCACAGGAGGAGGCGCAGCGCATCCTCGCTGCGGCACAGGCCCAGATCGAGGCGGAACGCCAGCGTGCGGTGAGCCAGCTCCGCGCCGAGGTCGGTGAGCTGGCGATCCAGCTCGCCAACCGGATCGTCGGCGAGGCGCTGGAGGATGAGGTTCGCCAGCGCCGCATCGTCGAGCGGTTCCTGGAGGACATCGAGCGCGAACCTGCTGGGGAGCCCCGATGATCGAGTTCCGCGGTGCTTCGCGTCACTCGCTCGCGACGCTTCGCGACCAGCTGCGCGACCTGTCAGCCACCGCTGGGCAGCTGGAGACGGCCGGAGCCGAGCTCTTCGCCGTCGCGGGCACGCTCGACGCGCAGGCACCTCTTCGCCGGGCCCTCACCGACCCGGCGCGCCGCCCCGACGACCGGGCGGAGCTCATCGCGACGCTTCTGCGGTCGAGGATCAGCGAGGTGGCCCTCTCGCTGGTCCTCGCCGCGGTCAGGTTGTCCTGGTCGCGGGTGCGTGACCTCGCCGACGCTCTCGAACACCTCGGGGTGCTGGCGCTGGTCCGCGCGGCGGAGGTGGAAGGTCGCCTTGACGACCTCGAGGACGATCTCTTCCGCTTCGCCAGGTTGGTGGAGAGCGACGACCAGTTGTTGCGGACCCTCACCGACCCCAAGTTCCCCGGCCAGCGGCGTGCGGAGCTCGTCCGGACCCTCCTGGAGGGCAGGGCGGTGCGACCCGCCGTACGCTTGGTGGAGCAAGCCGTGGTGGCGCCACGGGGCCTGTCGCTCGTCGAGGCTCTTGACGGCTTCAGCCGAACCGCGGCGGCGTGGCGGCAACGACTCGTGGCGACCGTCCGCACCGCGGTTCCGCTCAGCGAGGCGGATCGGCAGCGGCTGGTCCGCGTCCTGAGCCGTCGGTATGGCCACAACGTCGATGTCAACGTCCTGGTCGACCCCGGCGTGATCGGCGGCCTGCGGGTCGAGCTGGGCGACGAGGTGATCGACGGCACCGTCGCGGGCCGCCTGGAGGACGCACGGCGGCGGCTCGTCGGCTGACCGCACGGTCGCCGTTGCGTGCCGACATGGACCGAGAAGACGCGGTGCCGAAGGGATAAGCCTCGAGCCCCGCACAACCACAAATGCCGAGAGAGCAGGGACCACACAGATGTCGGAGCTGACGATTCGCCCGGAGGAGATCCGGGACGCACTGGAGCGCTTCGTCTCGGACTACCAGCCGGAGGCGGCTGCGGCCGAGGAGGTTGGCACGGTCGTCGAGGCCGGTGACGGCATCGCGCACATCGAAGGCCTGCCGTCGGCGATGGCGAACGAGCTGCTGGAGTTCGAGGACGGCACCCTCGGCATGGCGCTCAACCTCGACGTCCGGCAGATCGGTGCCGTCATCCTGGGTGACTTCACCGGCATCGAGGAGGGCCAGACGGTCCGCCGTACCGGACAGGTGCTCTCGGTGCCGGTCGGTGAGGCGTACCTCGGCCGCGTCGTCGACGCGATGGGCAACCCGGTCGACGGCCTCGGACCCCTCGAGGGCCTGACCGAGCGGCGAGCTCTGGAGCTGCAGGCGCCGAGCGTGATGATGCGGCAGCCGGTGAAGGAGCCGCTGCAGACCGGTATCAAGGCGATCGACTCGATGATCCCGATCGGGCGGGGCCAGCGTGAGCTGCTCATCGGCGACCGGAAGACCGGCAAGACCACCGTCGCGATCGACACGATCCTCAACCAGCGGCAGAACTGGCTGACGGGCGACCCGAAGAAGCAGGTTCGCTGCATCTACGTCGCGATCGGGCAGAAGGGCAGCACGATCGCGGAGGTCAAGCGCACGCTCGAAGAGGGCGGCGCGATGGAGTACACGACGATCATCGCTGCCCCGGCGTCCGACCCGGCGGGCTTCAAGTACATCGCCCCCTACACCGGCTCGGCGATCGGCCAGCACTGGATGTACCAGGGCAAGCACGTCCTGATCGTCTTCGACGACCTGTCGAAGCAGGCCGAGGCGTACCGCGCGATGTCGCTGCTGCTGCGGCGGCCGCCCGGCCGTGAGGCGTACCCCGGAGACGTGTTCTACCTCCACTCCCGCCTGCTCGAGCGGTGCGCGAAGCTCTCCGACGAGCTCGGTGGGGGATCGCTGACCGGCTTCCCCGTGATCGAGACCAAGGCCAACGACATCTCGGCCTACATCCCCACGAACGTCATCTCGATCACCGACGGGCAGATCTTCTTCCAGTCCGACCTGTTCAACGCCAACCAGCGGCCGGCCATCGACGTCGGTCTGTCGGTCTCCCGGGTGGGTGGCTCGGCGCAGACCAAGGCGATGCGGAAGGTGGCTGGTCAGCTCAAGCTCGACCTGGCCCAGTACCGCGAGATGCAGGCGTTCGCGATGTTCGCCTCCGACCTGGACGCGGCGTCCCGGCGCCAGCTGGAGCGTGGTCAGCGCCTGACCGAGCTGCTCAAGCAGCCGCAGTCCTCGCCGTACCCGGTGGAAGAGCAGGTCGTCTCCATCTGGGTCGGCACCACCGGCAAGCTCGACAACGTGCCTGTGCAGGACGTGCGTCGGTTCGAGGCGGAGCTGCTGGACTTCCTGCGTCGGGAGCGTCCCGGCATCCTCAACTCGATCCGCGAGACGCTCGACCTGACCGACGACACGATCAAGGCGCTGGAAGAGGCGGTGACCGACTTCAAGCAGACCTTCGAGACCTCCGAGGGCCGGCTCCTCGAGCCGGGACGGGAGGAGTTCGAGGCGCTGGAGGAGGAATCCGTCGAGCAGGAGAAGATCGTTCGGCAGAAGCGGAGCTGACGTTCAATGGCAGGCAAGATCCGCCTCTACCGCCAGCGCATCCGCTCGGTGTCGACGATCAAGAAGAGCACACGAGCGATGGAGCTGGTCGCCGCGTCGCGCATCCGCAGGGCGCAGGAGCGCTCGCAGGCGGCGACGCCGTACGCGCGTGAGCTGACCCGCGCGGTGTCGGCGCTGGTGACCTTCTCCCACGTCGACCACCCGTTGCTCACCGAGCGGGAGAACCCACGGCGGGCGGCGGTCCTGGTGATCTCCAGCGACCGCGGCCTGGCGGGGGCCTACTCCGCCAACGTGATCCGCGAGGCCGAACGTCTCGGCGAGCTCCTCCGCGGGGCGGGCAAGGAAGTCGCCCTCTACGTCTGCGGTCGCAAGGCGGTGTCGTACTACCGGTTCCGCCGCCGTGAGATCGTGCGGGACTGGACGGGCTTCTCCGACAACCCGCAGTACGCCCACGCCAAGGAGGTCGGCGAGACGTTGATCGACGCGTTCCTCGCCGGATCCGACAAGGGCGGTGTCGACGAGATCCACATCGTCTACACGCAGTTCGTGTCGATGATCAGCCAGCGGCCGGAGGTCATCCGCCTGCTGCCGTTGGAGGTCGTCGAGGGAGAGGAACCGCCGGAGCCCAGCGAGGCGCTGCCGCTGTATGAGTTCGAGCCGTCGGCGGCGGAGGTGCTCGACACGCTCCTGCCCCGCTATGTCGAGAACCGCATCTACCACTGCATGTTGCAAGCGGCGGCGAGCGAGCACGCGGCCCGGCAGCGCGCCATGAAGTCGGCCACCGAGAACGCGGAGGAGCTCATCAGGACGCTCACCCGTGAGGCCAACCAGGCCCGCCAGGCCGAGATCACCCAGGAGATCAGCGAGATCGTCGGTGGTGCGAACGCGCTCGCCGACGCAACTGCCGGGAGCGAGTGAGAGACATGACTGCCACGGTTACCGAGAAGACCGCCGAGGAGGCGCAGGCCAGAGTCGGCCGGATCGTACGCGTCATCGGGACGGTCGTCGACGTCGAGTTCCCGCCCGGCGAGCTGCCCGATGTCTACAACGCGCTCAAGACCACGGTGAAGCTCGGCGACCAGACCAACACCATCACGATGGAGGTCGCGCAGCACCTGGGCGACAACGTGGTGCGCGCGATCTCGCTCAAGCCGACGGACGGTCTGGTTCGCGGCCAGGAGGTCATCGACACCGGTGAGTACATCACCGTCCCGGTGGGTGAGGTGGCCAAGGGTCACGTCTGGGACGTCACCGGCGAGTGCCTCAACCTCAAGCCGGGGGAGCGCCTGGAGATCAAGGAGCGCTGGCCGATCCACCGGCCCGCGCCGGCCTTCGACCAGCTGGAAGGTAAGACCGAGATGCTGGTCACCGGCATCAAGGTCATCGACCTTCTCACCCCCTACGTCAAGGGTGGCAAGATCGGCCTGTTCGGTGGCGCCGGCGTCGGCAAGACGGTGCTCATCCAGGAGATGATCATCCGGGTGGCCCGCAACTTCGGTGGTACGTCGGTGTTCGCCGGCGTGGGTGAGCGGACCCGTGAGGGTAACGACCTGATCCTCGACTTCGAGGAGAGCGGCGTCATCAAGGACACCGCCTTGGTGTTCGGCCAGATGGACGAGCCACCGGGTACCCGACTCCGGGTCGCGCTCGCGGGTCTGACGATGGCGGAGTACTTCCGCGACGTCGAGAAGCAGGACGTCCTGCTGTTCATCGACAACATCTTCCGGTTCACCCAGGCCGGTGCGGAGGTCTCGACGCTGCTGGGCCGGATGCCCTCCGCGGTGGGTTACCAGCCGAACCTCGCGGACGAGATGGGTGCCCTGCAGGAGCGGATCACCTCCACACGGGGTCACTCCATCACCTCGATGCAGGCGGTGTACGTCCCCGCGGACGACTACACCGACCCCGCCCCGGCCACGGCGTTCACCCACTTCGACGCCACCACGGAGCTGTCCCGGGCGCTGTTCGCCCAGGCGATCTACCCAGCGGTCGACCCGCTGACCTCGACGTCGCGGATCCTCGACCCGCGCTACATCTCGCAGGAGCACTACGAGACGGCGATCCGCGTCAAGCAGATCCTGCAGCGCAACCAGGAGTTGCAGGACATCATCGCGATCCTCGGTATCGACGAGCTGCCCGAAGAGGACAAGATCACCGTCGCTCGGGCGCGGAAGCTGCAGCGCTTCCTGTCGCAGAACACCTTCGCGGCGGAGCAGTTCACCGGCATTCCGGGCTCGTTCGTCCCGCTGGAGGAGACCGTCGAGTCGTTCAAGCGAATCTGCGACGGCGAGTACGACCACGTCCCCGAGCAGGCCTTCTACATGGTCGGCGGTATCGAGGACGTCGAGCGGAAGTGGGCGGAGATTCAGAAGGATCTCTGACCGGACGTACGAGGAGGGCCTCCGGACACCTTGTCCGGAGGCCCCACAGGTCAGGCACCGCCCGCTGGGCTGGAGTGACCCGGCGGACGGCGCCACGTGGGGGTGTACCAGGAGACGGGTATTCTCCCCAGAACACTTCAGGCCAGGAGGATTACGGTGGCGAAGCCCTTGCACGTCGAGCTTGTGGCGCCCGACCGCACGGTCTGGTCAGGGGAGGCCGCCACGGTCGTGGCGCGTACGACCGAGGGCGACCTCGGCGTCCTGCCAGGTCACGAACCGTTCCTCGGCCTTCTGGCCGACGGCGTGGTCGAGATCCGCACCCCGGAGGGCGAGGAGTGGGTGGCCGCCGTCCACGGCGGCTTCCTGTCCGTCGCGAACGACCGGGTCTCGATCCTCGCCGAGTACGCTGAGCTGGCTCACGAGATCGACCTCGAGCAGGCGCGACGCGACCTGCAACGCGCCCGGGAAGCGGGCGAACTCACCGAGGAAGCGCTCGCACGCGTGCGTCGGGCCGAAGCCCGAATCCGCGCCGCCGAGCGCAGTACATAGGCTCTCGAGTCGGACGTGGTAGGCGTGGTGGCAGCGTTCGGAGAGGCGACATCGCCGCGAGGATCATGTCGGGACGCTCCGACGCTGCGCTGCGCCGGTCACGTCTCGCTCCTGTCGCCGCGCCGACACGATGAGCTGCCTGTCCGGGTACGAGGGCAAGGTGGCGCCGGATGATCGAGATCATCCTCGACGCCGCGGGAATCTTCCTCGCCCTGGTTGTTGTCGTGTTGGCCGGATTCGCGTTCCGGCGACGTTTCCTCCAACGGCGTGGCGGCACCTTCGACTGCAGTGTCCGACTACGCGACCGGGGAAGCGGCAAGGGCTGGGTCCTGGGAATCGCCCGCTACTCCGGCGACTCGGTCGAGTGGTTCCGGGTCTTCTCGTTCAGTCCTCGGCCTAAGCGCCGATTCTCGCGGAACGATCTCGTCGTCCGATCTCGCCGCGAGCCGATGACCACGGAGGCCGTCGGCCTGTACGCCGGGCACGTCGTCGTCGAGTGCGTCCGATCAGACGGCACGATCGTTGAGCTGGCGATGGCCGAAGACGCCTTGACTGGCTTCCTCGCCTGGCTCGAGGCAGCCCCACCTGGACGCACCCGCGGTCCTCTCACCTTGTGAGGCACGTCTTGCCGCCACTCGCTCGTCTCTGCCTCGGTGGCGCCTAGGCCCAACCGCCGTCGCCGACACGGGCCGGCATCGATCTTCCGTACCTGACGAAAGGGCGAGCTGCGGCGTCACCGGGGTATCCTCCGCGCGGCGCAGCAGCTCGCCCCGAGCTGACGACTGACGCCAATCCGCCTGTGGCGCGACCCTCGTCACTCCTCCGTGTCGATGGTCGTCCCGACGTGGCCGTCGACCGTCGTCGTGGCGGTGGGTGGCACCCACGGCAGGTAGTAGTAGCCCTTTGGATCCTCAGGGAGGAGCACTGGCAACGGCAGCGGCAGGTCCGGATGTGGCTGGTCCGCGAAGGGGCAGGGCAACGGCGGCAACGGAATCGGAAGCGGAATGGGCAGCAAGGAGCAGGTCTCCGATGGCGACGGTGTCGGCGTCGGCGGAACCGGAGAAGGCTTCGGAGGTACCGGCGTCGGCTCCGGCTTAGGCGACAGCGTCGGCCTGGGCTTGGGCTCCGGGTCGTGCGTCGGTTGGGGGAAGTCCTTGGGCGGCGGCTGGGGCTGCTCCGCCGTCTGCTCGGGCTCCGGCTCCTCTGGCTCTGGCTCAGACGTCGGTTCCGGCAGCTGGTGGTCCGGCTCCTCCTGCTCCTCGTGCCGCTTGTGCTCCTCCGCATCCGGCCCAGGAGCCGATGGCCGAGTGCGCTCAGCTTCCGATGCTGCGGTCGGGCTGGCGGTCGCCGTGGGCGACGCCTTCTCCGGGCTCCGGCTCGCCGGCTGGCGCGACCCGGTGATGCGCTCGCCGTCGTCGTTCACGGGCTCCGAGTCGTCGGTCACGGTCGTGGTGGTGGACGGGGCGGATCCGAGCGCGACACGGAAGCCCTCAGGGAACCACGAAGGCGTGGGAGCCGCCGAGCTCCCGAGCGTGGCCCAGGAGCTGGAAGCCAAGGCCAGGGGCACGAGAACGGCGATCTGCCGCGCCCACCGCGCCTGCCGCGAGGGCGCCCGGCGTGCCCGATGCCTCGCGCGGGAACGGCGGCGGACATTCCGTCGTCCCGACGTCGCCCGGCGCTCCTCCCGCCACGGCTGCGCGAGGACGTCCTGAGTGTCGTCTTGCGCGGTTTGCCACGTCATCTCACCGCGGCCGCGCCACGTCCGCTCCGCGGCCGACGAGTTGTGAGCTCCTCGGGGACGTCTACCGTCCACTTCCGCCTCTTTCGGTCGTCCGGCTCCTGTCACACGCGTAGCCGGGTCCATCAGGCCCGGGGCAAGCGCACGCATCGCCGCCCTAGGCGCAAAAGATCAAGATAGCGGGTCGGCGCCGGAATCGCGAGTGGTTCGACCAAGAAAGCGAAGGCTGGGGTACTTTGCCCCGGCCGGGCGACACGACGCCTACGCCGACTCGGGACGACCTCCCGGCCGCCACACGACGTCTCCCGTCGCCTTGTTGGCGACCCGGGCGAGCACGAAGAGCAGGTCCGACAGCCGGTTGAGGTACTTCAGCGCCTCCTGGTTGACCGTCGAGGCGTGCGCCTCCACGGCCGCCCAGGCGGACCGCTCCGCGCGTCGGACGACGGTGCGCGCGGCGTGGAGCAGCGCGGCTCCAGGGGTTCCGCCGGGCAGGACGAACGACCGCAAGGGCTCCAGACGCTCGTTGAACTGGTCACACCAGGCCTCGAGTCGCTCGACGTAGGCGGGCGTCACCCGGAGGACACCGCTCTCGTCCGGACGGACCGGATTGCCGAGGTCCGCGCCCACGTCGAACAGGTCGTTCTGCACCTGGACGAGGACGGCGGCGATGTCGTCGTCAAGAGCACCCAGCGCCAGGGCCACACCGATGCTGGCGTTCGCCTCGTCGACGTCGGCGTACGCCTGAAGCCGTAGATCGGTCTTCGACACCTTGCTGTTGTCGACGAGCCGGGTGGTGCCGCTGTCGCCGGCACGGGTGTAGATGCGGGTGAGCCTGACCATGCCGGCAGCCTACGCGCGATCTCCTCGCCGGGGGTCACGGCGCTGCGCCTCGCTCAGGAATCGCGGACACCACGCGGTCGTGCATCGTCGCTCCCTGTGACCTTCCCGACGGGGGGAGACGGCCCTGTTCCGGGTACACCCGTCGACCAGGCGGCTGGGCTCGTAGCATGCCCGGCGTGGAACGGCTACGAATCCAGGGAGGGGCCCGCCTCGTCGGCGAGGTCACCGTCACCGGCGCCAAGAACAGCGTCCTGAAGTTGATGGCGGCGGCGCTGTTGGCGCGCGGTCGTACCGTCCTGCACGACGTGCCAGACATCCTTGACGTCCGCTACATGGGTGAGCTGCTGGAGCGGCTCGGTTGCGGGGTCGAGAGCCGGGGCGGGACCCTCGTCATCGACGTGCCCGACGAGGTCGACTACGCCGCCGACTACACCCTCGTGCGGAGACTTCGGGCGTCCATCATCGTCCTGGGACCCTTGCTGGCCCGCTGTCGTCGAGCTCAGGTCGCGTTGCCCGGTGGCGACAGCATCGGATCCCGCGGGCTTGGCATGCACGTGGCGGGCCTGGCGAAGATGGGCGCCGACATCCGGGTCGAGCACGGGTACGTGATCGCGGAGGCGCCCGGCGGCCTGCGCGGCAATGAGATCTTGCTCGACTTCCCGAGCGTCGGCGCCACGGAGAACCTCCTGCTGGCCGCCACCCTCGCCGAGGGGACGACAATCATCGACAACGCCGCCCGCGAGCCCGAGATCGTCGACATCGCGGAGATGCTGTCGCGGATGGGCGCCAAGATCGGCGGGATCGGGACGTCCACCCTGGAGATCGAAGGGCCGGCGTCGCTCAGTCCGGTGGAGCACACCGTGGTTCCGGATCGCGTCGTCGCTGGGACGTGGGCCATCGGCGCCACGGTGACGGGAGGCGACGTGCGGCTGCGCAACGCGCGCGCCGACCACCTCAGCATCGTGCTGGAGAAGCTGACGAAGGCCGGTGCCGACGTCGAGACGACGCACGACGGGTTCGCCGTCCGGATGGACCGGCGACCACGGGCGGTCGACATCGTCACCCTGCCGTATCCGGGCTTTCCAACCGACCTGCAACCGATGATGGTGACGCTGGCGGCGGTCAGCGAGGGCACGTCGATGGTGACCGAGAACCTCTTCGACGGCCGGTTCAGGTTCGTCCAGGAGCTCGCCCGACTCGGTGCGGACGTGGAGACCGACGGGCACCACGCGGTCGTGCGTGGCAGGCCGACCTTGTCGGGGGCGCCGGTGGAGGCGACCGACATTCGCGCGGGCGCGGCACTCGTCTTGGCCGGCCTGGTCGCGGAGGGGGAAACCGTCGTGTCCGGTGTCCACCACATCGACCGGGGGTACCCGGACATGGCCGGCGTCCTGCGCGGTCTGGGAGCGCACGTGGAGCGGGAGCCGGACGATTTCGCCAAGTAGCGCACGCGGTCGCCAAGGAGCCGCACGCGCCCGCCGCCGCGAGCTCCGGCGCGTGCCGGCACTCCGAGGCGGGTCCCACGAGTGCGCCCCTCACGGGACGCCGACGTCGTGGGTGTGCACCTGAGGTCGGCGTCAGACCTTCTCGACCGGCTCGACCTGGGCCCCGAGCTGCTCGAGCTTGGTGAGGAAGTTCTCGTAACCCCGTTGGAAGATGCCGGTGCCCCGGACGATCGAGCGGCCTTGCGCGGCGAGCGCGGCGATCATGTAGGAGAAGCCGCCACGCAGGTCGGGCACCTGCAGCTCCGCGCCACGCAAGGAGGTCGGTCCCGCCACCACCGCCGAGTGCAGATAGCGGCCACGGCCGAACCGGCACGGGGTCGAGCCCAGGCACTCGGAGTAGACCTGGATCTGCGCGCCCAGGCGGACGAGGGCCTCGGTGAAGCCCATGCGGTTCTCGTAGACCGTCTCGTGCACGATCGACACGCCCGTCGCCTGCGTCAAGGCGACGACGAGTGGCTGCTGCCAGTCGGTCATGAAACCGGGGTGGACGTCGGTCTCGATGGCCAGTGACTGGAGCTTGCCGCCGGGGTGCCAGAACCGAATGCCCTCCTGGGTGACCTGAAACTCTCCGCCGACGCGCCGGAAGACGTTGAGGAAGGTCATGAGGTCGACCTGGCGGGCGTTGCGTACGAACACCTCGCCCCCTGTCGCCAGCGCCGCGCACGCCCAGGACGCCGTCTCGATCCGGTCCGGAAGCGCCTCATGGATGAAGCCGCCGAGGTGGTCGACACCGGTGATGCGGATCGTGCGGTCGGTGTCCAGGCTGATGATCGCCCCCATCTTCTGGAGCACGCAGATCAGGTCGATGATCTCAGGCTCGACGGCCGCGTTGGTCACCTCGGTGACACCACGCGCGCGGACACCGGTGAGCAACACCTGCTCGGTCGTGCCCACGCTCGGGTAGGGCAGGTGGATGCGGGCACCGGTGAGTCCTTTCGGGGCGCTGAGGTACAGCCCTTCCGGACGCTTGTCGACCACGGCCCCGAACTGGCGAAGCGCGTCGAGGTGGAAGTTGATCGGTCGGTCTCCGATCCGGCAGCCACCGAGGTTCGGGATGAACGCCCGGCCAAGCCGGTGGAGCAACGGCCCACACAACAGGATCGGGACTCGGCTGGATCCCGCGTGAACCTCGATGTCGGGTGAGGCGGCCTGCTCGACGCTGGAAGGGTCGAGCACCAGCGTGTCTGGCGTGGCGCCAGTGCTCACGGCCACGCCGTGCAGCTCGAGCAGGTTCCCCACGATCTCGACGTCACTGATGCGGGGGACATTGGACAGGACTGACGGCTCGTCGCCGAGAACCGCGGCGACCATGGCTTTGGGGACGAGGTTCTTGGCTCCTCTGACGGCGATCTCGCCGATGAGTGGGGTTCCGCCCGACACGACAAGGGTGTCGACGGCCATGGGCATCCTCCAGGCTGACGTCCCCCGTGTCCGATCGCTTCGAGACCACGACATACCGTAACGGCGGCGCTGTTTTCTCGTAGGGTGCCCCCATGGCCGAACTCACTCCTCGCGCGTTGGCGGTCGTCGGTGCCGGTCTCATGGGATCCGGCATCGCTCAGGTGGCCGCGTGTGCTGGCTGGCAGGTCACTCTGCACGACGTTTCCGAAGACGCGGTCAAGCGTGGTCTGGCCGGCATCGGATCGTCCCTCGCGACCTTCGTTCGCAAGGAGCGGATGAGTCGGGAGGACGCCGACGCCGCCCTCGCCCGCATCACCACGACCACGGACCTCGAGGCGGTGGCCGGCGCCTCGATCGTGGTGGAAGCCGTCTTCGAACGTCTCGAGGTCAAGCACGAGGTGTTCCGCGAGCTCGACCGGATCTGTCCACCCGGCGTCGTCCTCGCCACCAACACCTCCGCCATCCCGATCACCAAGATCGCCGCGGTCACCCAACGGCCGGAGGACGTCGTCGGCACGCACTTCTTCTCGCCGGTGCCGCTCATGGCCTTGTGCGAGCTGGTGCGTGGTCATCGCACCAGCGACGAGACCTTGGCCCGTGCCCGGGAGTTCGCCGAGTCGGTGGGCAAGACGTGCATCGTCGTGACCCGCGACGTCGCGGGCTTCGTCACCACTCGACTGATCTCCGCCCTCGTCGTGGAAGCGGTCCGGCTGGTCGAGAGCGGTGTCGCCACACCTGAGGACATCGACACCGCCTGTCGGCTCGGTTTCGGACACGCGATGGGGCCGCTCGCCACCACCGACCTCACGGGCGTGGACGTCCTCCGCCACGCGACGCTCAACATCTGGAACGAGACGGCCGACCCGAAGTTCTTCCCGCCCGAGCTGCTCACGCGGATGGTCGAGGCGGGGGAGCTCGGCCGGAAGTCCGGACGCGGCTTCTACCGCTACGACGACGGCACGTGAGCCGCGCGGCGAGGCTCGAGGCGGTCAGGCCGCGACGTGGGCGCGCACCAAGGACACCACCTCGTCCGCGCATCCCCACGACATCGTGACCCCGGCGCCCCCGTGGCCGTAGCAGTGGACGACCAGACGGTCGTCCCCTGTTCGCTCGGCCTCGAGGCGAACGCGAGGGCGGAAAGGTCGCAGGCCGACCCGCTGCCCCAGCACCCGCGCGTCAGCGAGCTCGGGAACCAAGCGGCGCGCGGCGGCGAGGATCGCCTCGGTCGTCTCCGGGCGAGGCTGGCGTTCCCAGTCACCCTCCTCGGCGGTGCCGCCGACCACGATGTCGTGCAACCGGGGCACGACGTAGACGGGGCGGTCGGGGTCGCTCTCATCGACCACCCATTCGGTCAGGCCGACCTGCTCCACGTAACAGATCTGGCCGCGGATTGGGACGACGGTGGGGTCGCCGGTCAGTTTGCGCGCCGCCAGACCGGCACAGTTGACGACGACGGGTGCGGTGTTGGGCAGCTCGGCGAAGGCATGGCGCGACAGTGTCCCTCCCAGGTCGGTCAGCCGTTCGACCAGCCAGGGCAGGTAGACGCTGGTGTCGATGACGGGTGCCTCGAACTCCCAACCTCCGGCGTACCCGGGCGGTGGCGTCCGCACGGGCCGCAGGTTCGGGACGGCGTCCGCCCAGGAGGGCGGTGGGCCGGCGGACGTGGTGAGCTCGCGGCCGGTCCGAATCCGCACGCCGGCGGCGGGCGTGGCCTCCGCCAGGCCGACGAACACCCGGTACGAGGTCGCCGACCAGGCGCTCACCCGCTCCGGGGGCGCTGCCCGATACGGGTACCACAGTGCGGCGGCCACGGCCGAGGTCGTCTCGAGCGGCAGGTCGCGAGCGAGCACGTGGACGTCGTAGCCAGCCTCGGCTAACCGGACCGCGCAGCTGAGGCCGATGACGCCGGCCCCGATCACGAGAATCCTGGGTGGACGCCCGCCGCGTCGTCCCATCACGTCAGGCACCGCGTCCTCCCCAGAGGTCGAGGCGCCTCTTGTCGATGGGTTGTCCGCAGCCATCGTGGTTCTCCTCGAAGGCCCGATGCTCCTGGGAGGCGTGATGCTCCGGAAGGGCTCGGCAGGGCGCGCGGCGGGACGCCGCGGCCTGGCGCATGGTGGACCCTCGGGGGTGATCCCACGCCCACCACCTTAGAGCCTGGTGGCGCACCATCTGGGGAGCTCGCGTGTCCTCGTCCTGACCGCGCGGTCCGACCCGCCGCGACGGCGTCTCAGGGCGTGAGAGCCGCGCGGACGGCGTCCTCGCGCTCAGTGGGGTCCGGTGATGACGTCCTCGGTTCCGCACGGGCCCCCGCCGACGCTCTCCTCGAGGACGACGGGCTCACCGTCCATCGTCAACGTCTGGTAGAAGCGCGCGATTCGCTCGGCGGAGCGGCCGACGTAGTGACAGATGAACGACCGGCGGAACCGGTCCGTCGTCGTGTTCGGGCCCGACCCGTGCACGAGGCTGCCGTTGAAGAACAAGACATCGCCCGGCCGCATGTCGACCGGGGACAGGACGCAGCCCGGGTGGGGGCGGAACGTACTCACGAGTGAAGGACACCGACGGGTCGGCTTCCTCGGGACAGAAGAGGTCCATCCGATGGGTGCCGGGCACCACCTCCAGGCCGCCGTTGGCGCGGTCGATGACGTCGCAGGCGAGCCACGCGGCGATGCAGGTACCGGGCTCGACCCGCAGGTAGAAGTTGTCCTGGTGCAGCGCCTGGCCACGCGCCCCGGGTGGCTTGAAGTAGAACATGCTCTGCGCGGCCAACGGCTCCTCGCCGAACAGGTCGGTGAGGACGTCGCGGATCCGGGGGTCGAGCAGGTAGCGCAGCGCCACCCCGTTGACCTGGTGGGGGTGCATGATCCGCGGGTAGGCGCGGAGTACGTCCTCCGCGTCGGGGACCGGCTCGAAGTGACCGGGGATCGGACCGGCGGCGTGCATCGCCATGAACTCGTCGCGTAGCTCTGCCACCTCCTCCGCGCTGAACAGGCCCCGGGCGACCGCGAAGCCCTCCTCGTCGAAGCGCCGTCGCTCGGTGTCGTCGAGCCGGTGTTGACGCCGCGAGGCAGGCGTTTGGCCGGACCCGGCTCGGCCGATGTCGGCCGGCGGCGCCGAGGTACCCGTCTGCGGTGGGAGGGTCGACATGGCACTGCCTCCTCGCTGATTCGTGCCGTCGGACAGTCGTCGGCTCCGTTGCCGCCACACGGCCCACGCTAGGGCGTGTGGGTGCCGGAGGGGATGACCGTGAAGGCTGAGGACCTGCCAGAACCCGCTACGCACGGGACGCCCGCGCCGCCAGCGGAGCTGCTCGTCGTGGCGCGGTTCGACGTGCGACCGGGCTACGCGGTCGACCGAATCCGCGGAGCGTCGAACTGGCTGCTCACCTGGACGCTCGCGGGCGCCGGACGTCTTCAGCAGGGCGGTGTCGAGGTCATCGCCCGACCGGGCGACCTCGTGGTGCTCGGCCCCGATCTGCCCCACAGCTACGCGGTGGCGCCCGGCGCGACCGCGTGGTCCTTCTGGTGGGTGCACTGTCCGCCGCGGGCGTCCTGGCGGTCGTGGCTGTCACCGTACGAACGTGGCGACCGCGTGTTTCGCACGCGCGTGCCGACGTATCTCCATCCACGCCTCAGCCGGGCGTTTCGCGCCCTGCACGCGGACGCCCGCTGGTCCGGGCACGGCCCACCGCCGGCCCCTGTCCCGGCCAGCCACACAAGGGTTCGGCCCGCTGTCGCGGTCGGGACGGCCGCTCGGGAGCTCGCTCTCGGCCGCGTCGAGGAAATCCTGCTCCTCGCGACGGCGGGCTCACAACCGGGACGGCCCGCCCGGCGGGGTCTTGACCCGCGGGTTCGGCAGATCGAGGCGATGCTCCTCGCCGATCCCGCCGCGCCGCACACGGTTCGCTCGCTGGCCGAGCAGGTGGCGTTGTCGCCGTCGCGGCTGTCCCACCTGTTCTCGCAGCAGACCGGGACCACTCTCACGCGGGCGCTGCAGGATGCCCGGCTCCGCTACGCGGCTCGGCTCCTCGAGGGTACGGACCTGCCTGTGCAGAGCGTCGCCACCGCGTCAGGGTTCGTGAGCGCCTTCCACTTCAGTCGGTTGTTCCGGGCGCGGTTCGGCGTCCCGCCCAAGGACTACCGAGCCGGCGCCCGCCGTCCGCCGAGCGGGTGACGACATCGGCTCTGCGCGCTAGAACAGCGTCATCTCGTCCCGGGGGATGCCGCGCAAGGCGTCGTAGTCGAGTGTCACGCACTCGATACCGCGATCGTTCGCCAAGACCCGAGCCTGCGGTTTGATCTCCTGGGCGGCGAAGACACCTCGGACCGGCGCGAGCAACGGGTCTCGGTTGAGCAGCTCGAGGTACCGCGTGAGCTGCTCCACGCCGTCGATCTCGCCTCGACGTTTCACCTCGACGGCCACGGCGGCGCCGTTGGCGTCGCGCAGCAGCAAGTCGACCGGTCCGATCGCCGTCGGGTACTCCCGGCGAACCAACGTCCAGCCCTCACCGAGGACGCTGGGGTGCTCGGCGAGCAGCTCCTGCAGGTGCGCCTCGACGCCGTCCTTTTGCAACCCCGGATCGACGCCGAGGTCGTGCGTGGAGTCGTGGAAGATCTCCTCGATCGTGATGACCAGCTGCCCGCCGTCCTTGCCGGTGACCGTCCAGCGCGCGGGCTCGGACTCCGTCGCCGGCTCCTCGACGAGCGTGCAGGGCGGGCTCATCCAGTTGAGCGGCTTGTAGGCGCGGTCGTCGTTGTGGATCGAGACCGAGCCGTCCGCCTTCACCAGGATGAGCCGCTTGGCCGGCGGCAGGTGGGCGGTCAACCGTCCGACGTAGTCGACCTGGCAGGTCGCGATGACGAGACGCACCCAGGGGAGACTAGCGGGCCGCGCCCGGACGATCACGGCCTGGCGGCGAGGCGTTGACGCGCGCCGGCGACGTGGACGGCGGCTTCTCTCCTGGTGTTTCCTCGACACGCGGACTCCTCGACACGCGGAGTCAGTGCCCGAAACGGCGACAAAGCGGCATCTCTGACATCCTTGGTGAGGGTCGTCCGTAGCGAAGCGGCCCGAGCAAGACAGGGGGATTGACGATGCGGGCACTGCTTCGCAGGGTCTCACTCGCCGTCGTGGCGTGCGCTCTCGCAGCCGCTGGGTTGCCGAACGCGCAGGCGACAGCGGCTTCACCGGTAGCCCTCGGCCCCGTTACCAGCCCGCCGTCCCACGTGGCCGACGTGTTGTCCACCGAGGCGTGGCCAGGGGAGACGGGGTCAAGCGGCGCCGGGCCGGGCAAGGGCCGGACGACCTCCGGGCCAAGCGACGAGCGCCCGACAGCGGCGTTCGTCACCCTCATCACGGGCGACCGGGTACGCCTGGTCACGAGGGACGGGCACACGATCGCCGTTCCCATGCCCGGCCCTGGTCGGGAGGGGATCCAGTTCGCGATCCACCAGCGCGGCGAGCGGATCGAGGTCGTACCCTCCGACGCCGCGCCGTTCCTGCTCCAGGGCAAGCTCGACCGTCGACTCTTCCAGGTCACCGACCTCGTCGCCGCCGGCTACGACGACGCCGCCATGCCGCGGCTCCCGGTCATCGTCCAGTACGCCCCCGGTCAGCGGTCCGTCCCGTCGCCTCGGACGGTGCGGGCCGGCCACACGCTCGCCAGCGTCCGGGCTACCGCGTACACCGTCCGCAAGACCGACGCCGGCGGGTTCTGGCGGTGGCTGGCCGGCCCCTCGGCCGGCCAGCCGGGCCGAACCACCCCGAGCGGGGGAGCGTTCGAGTCCGGCGTGGCGAAGGTCTGGCTCGACGGCCCGGTGCACGCCAGCCTCGACCAGAGCGTGCCGCAGACGAAGGCGCCGCAGGCCTGGGAGCTCGGGTTCACCGGCAAGGGCGTGACCGTGGCGATCCTCGACAGCGGGATCGACAACGACCACCCCGACCTTCAGGGTGCCGTGGTCGCCGAGCGCAACTTCATCACTGGTGGTGACGAGGCTAGGGACGGCCTCGGCCACGGTACGCATGTCGCTGGCATCGTCACCGGCAGCGGAGCCGCGTCCGGTGGCCGCTACCGGGGCATGGCGCCCGACGCCGTGCTCCTCGACGGCAAGGTGCTCGACGATGAAGGCACCGGCACCGAGTCGAGCCTGATCGCCGGCATGGAGTGGGCCGCTGCCCAGGACGCGCGCATCGTCAACATGAGCATCAGCACTTGGAACGCGTCCGACGGCACCGACCCGGTCTCGCTCGCTCTCAACCGGCTGAGCACCGACGACGGCCCGCTCTTCGTCGTCGCGGCCGGGAACAACGGTTCGAGCCCGTTCTCGGTCGGGTCGCCCGGCGCGGCGGACGCGGCGCTGACCGTGGGAGCCGTCGACTCCGAGGGGAGGACGGCGGAGTTCTCCTCCCGCGGCCCACGTGCGGGCGACGTCGCGCTGAAGCCCGACATCGCCGCGCCCGGCGTGGGCATCGTGTCCGCTCGAGCGACGGGGACCGAGCCGGAAGAACCGGTAGGTGAGCACTACGCGCGGATGAGCGGCACCTCCATGGCGGCGCCGCACGTCGCGGGCGCCGCCGCGCTGCTCGCTCAGCTCCGGCCGACCTGGACGCCGGCCCAGCTCAAGGCGGTGCTCACCAGCACCGCATCGCCCACCCCGGGCGAGGGTGTCTTCGACCAGGGGGCCGGGCAGCTCGACGCGGCCCGAGCGGTCACCCAGCGGGTCAACGCCGAGCAAGCCAACCTCTCGATGTTCATGCGGTGGCCACACCAGGCGCCACGGACCCAGACGCTGACGTACCGCAACACCAGCGCGACTGACGTGACGCTGACGCTCCAGCTCACCGTCACCGACGCTGAGGGCGAGCCCGCTCCGGACGGGCTGGTGACCCTTGACCGCACGACGCTGGTCGTGCCGGCGCGCGGCCGCGCCCAGGTCGAGGTCACCGTCGATCCCCGCAAGGGCGAGGCCGGGAGTTACTACGGTGGTCGGATCACCGCCCAGGGTTCCGGGGATGTCGTCATCCAGACCCCGTTGGCGGTGTCGATCGAGCGGGAGTCCTACGACCTCACCCTGCGGATCCTGGACCGCAACGGTGAGCTCGTCGAACGGGTGGACGAGGCGTTCCTAGTACCCCCGTTCGTCGCGGACCCCGAGTCCGGTCGGATCTTCGATCTACGGGCGGGCGAGGAGGGCCTCGTGGCGCGCGTGCCCAAGGGCACCTACACGTTCAGCACGATCCTCGTCACCCGTCACGGGCCCATTAAGCCGCCGAGCTTCACCCACCTGGCCGATCCCATCATCGCGGTGGCGAAGGACGTGACCATCACCTTGGACGCCCGAGCCGCGGAGCGGGTGCAGGCGACCGTCGAGGCGCGGGACGCCCGAACCGAGGCCACCACCTTCGGCACGACGGAGCTGCTGGGCGGTTACCCGTCCACGACGTTCGTCGAGGTCCCCGGCGCACAGCGGTCCCCGCTGTACGCATTGGCGACGGAGCCGGTCACGGACCGGACGTACCTGTTCGTCGTGTACCAGGTGATGGCGACCGACGACGCGACCTACGAGCTCGTCGTGGGGGAGCAAGGGCGGGTACCAGACGACCCGACCTACGCCGTCCGCAACGCCGACCTCTTCCGGGATGAGGCCACGTTCGCCCGGCCGGGCGCGGACATCGACTGGTGGGGGAGCTGGACGCGGTTCGCCGAGCTCCCCGGTGGCACCACCGTCGGTGTCGGGAGGTCCTACGACGTTCCCGTGCCGGGTTCGCGCACGCACCTGGCCAGCGCGAGGTTCGACAGCGACGTCCTGCTGTGGTCCGCGGACTTCGATGCGGGTCCCTCGGCTGTGGACATCGCGTACACAGAGTTCGATCTGGCGAGGTCGCACGCTCCGGGGTCACGGGTCCGACGCGCGTACGGACGCGCGGCCTTCCGTCCCCAAGGGGACGGCGCCTCCATCGAGGGCCTGACGAGCCTCTGGTTCACACCGGGCAACCCGTCACCTGGGCAGGGGCCGTTCTCGGTCTGGAGCCTCAACGGCGTCGAGGGGCGGGTCACCTTGGCCCGCGACGGTGAGGTCATCGCGGAGTCCGCCGATCCGTTCTTCCTCGACACGGAGGTGCCACTCGACGGACGCCACACCTACGTGGTCGAGCTCACCGCGACGCAGGACGTTCCGTGGTCTCGGTACGCCACCAGCGTGGACGCGCGGTGGACGTTCCCCATGGTGGGTCCGGTGGATGACGTCAGGCTCCCGCTGCTGAACGTCGCGGCCACCGGGGACTTCGACCTCACCGGCCGCGCGCCGGCGGGTGAGCCGTTCGTCCTGGAGTTGCTGCCGCTCCCCGCGGAGGACGTGGGGCAGGTGACCAGCGTGACGCTGGACGTGTCGTACGACGACGGCGAGACCTGGCGACAGGCCTCGGTGACGCGGACGCCGGCCGGTCGGTGGCGGGCGACGGTGACGCATCCGGACAACCCTGGGGGTTTCGTCTCCCTGCGTCTGCGCGCGCACGACAACCGGGGTCATCGAGTCCAGTGGACCTCGATCCGGGCCTACGGCCTGGTCGGGGGCGAGAGTTGAGGGTCGTGGCCCTCCAGGCCTCGACCTGACGGCGTGTGCGGGCCGAGCCGAGGATGGCTCGGCCCTCGCCGTCAGCGGCCCGAGGAGCTCAGCCGCCGCAGCCGCACGCCCCGCCGCAGCAGCCACCGCCGGCGGAGCCGCTCGCGCTCGTGGCGCGGCCGCCGACGGAGATCGTCGACAGCAACTTGACCGTGTCGTCGTGGCCCTGCGGGCAGGTCGCCGGCAGGTTGGCCTCGCTCATCGGCCTGGTGTGCTCGAAGGTCGCGCCGCAGGAGCGGCACCGGTACTCGTATCGGGGCACGCGACCAGGGTAGGCGAGCGACGACGGCGGGTGGAGAGAATGCCTGCGACCGTGAAAGACACTGGTGTTGCTACAGCAGGGAGAGAATCGCAGGGTGAGCCGTCGCCGTCCTCGGGGTCGCCGCAGCTCGGGCCAGCAGCCGCGGCCGTTGGCGGGTGGCTATGAGCGCGTGGAGGAATGGCCGGACGGGGAGTGGGTCGTTCGGCAGATCACCGGATCGACGAGCGTGAAGTCGTACCGGTGTCCGGGGTGTGACCAGCTGATCCCGCCGGCGACCCCGCACATCGTGGCGTGGCCGGTCGAACCGCTCTCCTTCGTTGGGTCCGGCCTCGACGAGCGCCGCCACTGGCACACCTCCTGCTGGCGCGCCCGCGACCGCCGGTGGCGTCGCTAGACCGCGGGCGCGGCGAGAAGGCTCGCCCGGTGCCTGCGAACGAGCGCTCGAGGCCGGCGCCGACGCGGGCAGCGCTGGCCGGCACAATCAGGAGACGTGTCCAACCCCGCCCAACCGATCCGAGCCAACAGCGTCCTGCCGGCTCGGCGTGCGCCGATCACGCTCCACACCGCGGACGGCCTCGAGCTCGTCGGCGAGCTCGCCGTGCCACTCGAGGACGATCCGGTCGCGACACTGATCTGCGTCCATCCCCTACCGACCCACGGGGGGATGATGGACAGCCACGTCTATCGGAAGGCGGCGTACCGTCTCCCGGCCCTCGCCAAGATCGCGGTCCTGCGGTTCAACACCCGGGGGACCGAGAGCGTGCAGGGGCGCAGCCAAGGCGAGTTCGACGGAGGGCGGGGCGAGCGTTTCGACGTCGCCGCGGCCATCGAGTACGCGGAGTTCACCGGCCTGCCGCGGATCTGGCTGGTCGGCTGGTCGTTCGGCTCGGACTTGGTCTTGATGTACGGGTGCGACCCCACGGTGGAGGGCGCGATCCTGCTCTCCCCCTCACTCCGGTTCTCCCAGCCGGAGCACCTGGCCGCCTGGGCCCAGTCGGGCAAACCGGTCACCGCGCTGGTCCCGGAGCTGGACGACTACCTGCGTCCTGACGAGGCGCGAGAGCGCTTCGCGGCCATTCCGCAAGCCGAGGTTGTCGGCGTCGACGGCGCCAAGCACCTCTGGGTCGGCGACGCCGAGCGGGTTCTCGACGAGATCGTGGCCCGTGTGGCGCCCGAGGCGGGACCGCTCCCGACGTCGTGGGCCGGCCCGATGGAGTACGCCGACGCGAGCGCGTACGCGGACCGCACGGTCGCCGCGTTCGCCGACGTCCCCCTCCCGGAGCGTCCGTCCGGATGAGGTGAAATGTCCGACCGCGGTCACGTCGCTGACCGAGATCGGCCACGAAGGAGCCGCCTGCGGCGGTATAGGCCGACCCGCACGGCTCCCTAGACTTGTCGCCGATGAGCGGTGATATGTCGGCGGCCACCACATCGGTGGCCGCTCAGTCTGAACAGCCTGGTTCCTCTGATTCGTCCCGTCCCCTCCGCGTCGGCATCGTGGGCCTCGGCTTCGCGGGCAACGCGGCGCTGCAAGGCTTCCTTGCACTCCCTGACGTCGAGGTCGTCGCTTTGGCGGGCCTGGAGAAGGACCGTCTCGCCGAGCTCGGCAAGCAGCACTCCATCCCAGGCCTGTACGAGCACTGGGAGGACATGCTCGAGCGCGAGGATCTCGACGCGGTCAGCGTGGCGACCCCGACGCAGCTGCACGCGCCCATCGCCATCGCGGCGCTGCAGAGCGGGTGCCACGTGCTGTGCGAGAAGCCGCTGGCGCGCACCGGCGACGAGGCACAGTCCATCGTCGACGCGGCGGTGAACGCCAACCGCGTCCTCAAGGTGGTGTTCAACCATCGCCAGCGTGGCGACGTCACCCTGCTGAAGCGGCACATCGACTCCGGTGCCCTCGGCCGGATCTACTACGCGAAGGCGCACTGGCTGCGGCGCAACGGCATCCCCGGCTTGGGAAGCTGGTTCACCAACCGCGAGATGGCCGGTGGCGGTCCTCTCATCGACCTCGGCGTCCACGTGCTCGACATGGCGCTGCACCTGCTCGGCGAACCGCGGGTGCTGAGCGTGAGCGCGTCGACCTTCGCGGAGCTTGGCCCGCGTGGGCTCGGTGGGGCCTCCTACAGCGCCAAGCAGGTCGTCGGATCTGCCTATGAGGTGGAGGACCTCGCGACGGCGTTCCTGAGGCTCGAGAACGGCAGCGTGCTCACGCTCGAGACCAGCTGGGCGACGTATCGCGACCCCAGTGACCACTTCGGGGTGACCTTGTTCGGTACCGACGGCGGCGCCGAGATCGCCGTGAAGAACTACCAGAACGAGGACACTCTTCGCATCTACACCGACGTGGCGGGAGAGCCAGCGGTGGTCCGGCCGGTCGTGCCGCGCAGCGGCGGACACGCCGCCGTCGTCCGTGACTTCGTCGCCGCCATCCGTGGCGGGGACTGGTCGTCACACGTCGGTCGCGACGGGCTGGCGCGTGCCCGGATCATCGACGCGTGCTACGAGTCGGCCCTGAAGGGCACCGAGGTCGCGGTCGTCGACAGGCTCTGACCACCGACCACGAGGGTCCGTGGGCGGCCGGCAACCGTGCCGTGCCACCGTCCTTCGAGTGTCCTTCGAGGCCATCAACACCCCCACGTCTTTCTCCCAAGGAGCAGCACATGAGCGTGTCCCCCATCCGGGTGACGGTCTGGGGCGAGAACGTCCACGAGCAACGCGACGAGTCGGTCAAGAAGATCTATCCCGACGGCATGCACACGGCCATCGCCGCCGGGATCACCGCGAACCTCGGTGACCGGGTGGTCGTTCGGACAGCGACCTTGCAGGAGCCGGAGCACGGCTTGACCGAGGAGGTACTGGCCGAGACCGACGTGCTCACCTGGTGGGGGCACGCGGCGCACGACCAGGTCTCCGACGAGGTGGTCGACCGGGTACACGCGCAGGTCCTGTCGGGGATGGGCTTGATCGTCCTGCACTCCGGTCACTTCTCCAAGATCTTCAAGAAGCTCATGGGGACCACCTGCTCCCTGGACTGGCGGAGCGCGAACGACCGTGAGCTGGTGTGGACGGTGGCTCCCAACCACCCGATCGCGCGGGGCGTCCCGAACCCGATCATCATCCCGCAGCAGGAGATGTACGGCGAGTTCTTCGACATCCCCGCGCCGGACGAGCTGATCTTCATCAGCTCCTTCAGTGGCGGTGAGGTCTTCCGCAGCGGCTGCGTCTACCGCCGAGGTCGGGGACGGGTCTTCTACTTCAGCCCAGGCGACCAGGAGTACCCCGTCTACCACCACCCCGACGTGCTGCGGGTGATCTCGAACGCCGTGGAGTGGGCCGCACCCACCTCGACGGAGCGCACGCTGCCGCACGTCTCGCGTCGTCCGACCGGGTGGTTCGAGACCGGGGAGACCCTGTCGGCGGAGGACCCACGTCTGGCGTAACGCAGACCCTCTTCTCCCGTGGGGCCCGGCGTCGTCCTCGACGTCGGGCCCTTCGTCGTCTCGGCGTCACCCCGCTCGCATTCGACGCTCGTGCTCGGGTCCGAGCCCGCCGACGTCGCGGACGGGAGCTAGCTGGCGTCGAGCCGCGGTTGGATCACTTCACGGACGATCAACAAGATGGCGGCGGCCGTGGGCACGGCGAGTAGCGCACCGACGATGCCGAGCAGCGAGCCGCCCACCATGGCCGCGATCACGATGACGGCGCCGGGCACGTTGACCGACCGTTGCATGATGCGGGGATAGACCAGGTAGTTCTCGACCTGCTGGTAGACGATGAAGTAGACCAAGCAGGCGATCCCGATCTTCGGGTCGGTGAGCAGCCCGACCAGGGTCGCCACGCCCGCCGAGATGGCCCCACCGATGAGGGGGATGAGGCCGAGGACCGCGACGACGATGGCGAGCGCCACCGCGTAGTCGCGGAGCCCGACGATCATGAAGAAGACGAACGCCGCGGTCGCCGCGACCGCCGCCACCGCGATCTGACCACCGACGTAGCCACCGACCCGGTCGAGGATCTCGTCACCCAGGCGGGTGACTCGATCCCGGCGGGAGCGTGGCACCAGCGAGTAGAGCGCCCGCTTGGTGGCCGGCAGCGAGCCGAGGAAGTACAGCGTGAGCACCAGGACGGTGAACACGCTGGCGAGCGTGCTGAAGACGATCCGTCCGGCGCCCAAGACACCCCCGAAGAGGCGCTCGTCCAAGAGGTCGCCGCTCAGGTAGTCCTGGACTCGTTGGGTGATGTTGTACCGATCATCGAGCCGGACGAAGTTGGGGTCGGTGCGCAGCTGGTTCAGCCAACCGGGGACCCGTTCGTTGACCAGCACCGTGCCCTGCTCGACGACGACAGGCACGATCGCGAGCCCGACGAGGCCGAAGATCACCAGCAAGCCGAGGAAGACGAGGGCGACGGCGAGCCCACGGCGGATCCTGCGTCGGACGAACCACTCGACGAGCGGGTTGAGGCCCACGGCCAGGTAGAGCGAGACGACCAAGAGCAGCAGCACGCTACGCACTTCGGCGAGCATGTTGGCCAGCTGCCACGCCAGCAGGGCGCCGAGCGCGCCGAAGAACCCGATGTAGAACGGCGACCGCCGGCTCAGCCGTGGTCCCGGCGTGCCCAGGCGCGGGACGTCCGCGGCGGGACTCGCCGTCCCGTTGGTCGAGCTCTCGGGGCCCGGCGGAGTGGACACAGCCGACGTCGAGCCGGTGGGCGCCTCGGGGGTAGGCCCACTCGGCTCGTCGACGACCACAGCTTCCGGTGTGGCGGAGTCTGGTGTGGCGGTGCGCGGCGCGTCGCCTGACGTGTGGGAGGCGTCGGAGGCAGCGTGCGTCGTCACATCGTTCTCGCTCATACCGTGGTTGTCTGGCCTGCGTCAGCGGGCCCAGTGGTGCTTGACGAGGCCCGCCCCCGGCTGGTCGGCGCGTTCAGGTGGCAGTGGCAGGCCGGGCGCGGTCTTCTGCGCCTCGGAGGGGCCGCCGCCGCCCGCGCGAGGAGCGTCGGGGGAGGCGGCGGAGCGCGCTGGAGCGCCCCCGCCCGGTGTCACACCCGACCCGGCTGCCGCACCCGCGACGCTACCTGAGCGTCCCGTGGCGCCTGGACGCGGCTGGTCGGGAACTCCTGTGATGGCCTGCACATTGTCACGCAGCCGGGTGAGACTCTCGATGAGCTCGTCACGCTGCCGGCGCAGGCTGGTGATCTGGCGTTCGGTCGCGGTGAGGTCCTCGCGCGCTCGGGCGTGCGCGTCGCGGATGATCCGCTCGGCCTCGGCGCGGGCGTCCTTGCGGATCTGCTCAGCGTCGCGACGAGCTCGGGCGAGAACCTGCGCCACCCGGTCGTTCGTGGCGCGCAGGCGTTGCTCGGTCGCCTCCTCGATCTCTCGGGCCCGCTTCTCGGCGTCGTGCAGGACCCGTTCGGCCTCTTCGGTGATGCGGTCGGCTTCGGCCGCGGCGTTGGCGTGGATGGTGGCCGCCTCGCGCTGCGCCTTCTCGAGGATGCTGGCCACCTTGCTGCGGCGTTCGGCCACCTCGCGCTCGGCGGTGGCGAGCATGGTCGCCACTTCGTGCTCGGCGCTCTGGCGCCGGCTCTCCAGCTGTTTCTCGAGCTCCCGAAGCTGGCGGGCGGCGGTCTCCTTGGCCTGCGCCAGGATGTCCTCGCGACGCTTCTGCGCCGCCTTGATGATGCGGTCCGCCTCCTCCTCGGCCGCGTTGCGTACCTTCTCAGCCTCGTCACTCGCGCGTCGGCGTGTCTCGGCCGCCATCCGCTCGGCGTCGTCCGTCACCCGTCGAGCCTCGGCCTGCGCCGCGGCCCGGAGCTCCGCGGCCGTCTCCTCGGCCCGGGTCTCGATGTCGATCGCCTGCTCCTCGGCCAGGCGCAGGATCTCCTGGGCACGCCTCCCGAGTTTGGCCCACGTCGGCTCGCCGGCGGCTTCGAGCGCGCGCTGCATCGCGACGAGGTCGCGCTGAAGCTGGGCGATCGTCCGGTCTCGCTCGTCGAGTCGCGCCTCAAGGGTGCGGATGCTTGCGTCGACCTCTTGCCGGTCGTACCCGAGGAGAACATTGGTGAAGGTGCCGACCGCGCTGCCGTGGTCGAGAAGGTACAGGCCCTCGTCGGGTTCAGACATGTGCTCTCCTCACCGCCTCGCCGGTCTGCCCATGGTGCCTGCCATCCCGTGATATCACCAGGCCTCTTCCCAGGACAGAGGTGTCGTGGGTCCTGCCCGGTGCTCGGCGACGTCCCGTGGACGAATCCATCTGGATATGTCCTTCGGACCTGCCCTCGGTGTCAACCATGGCACGCGATAGCTCATCGTGGGGCGGCACCGCGAGGGTTTCTCATGTTTCTCGGCCCGGGCGGTCGGACTCCTCGTGCGGTGCATCCCCTCGCGTCTCACCCGGGTGTCGGACAGTGGCAGGTCCGACCTGCCGGTCGACGTGTTGGTCGGCCCGGCCGTCGATTCGGTGAGGAGAGCGTTCGACGAGCTCGACGAGGACGCCACCGGCGCTCTTGGGGTGCAGGAAGTTCACTCTCGTGCCAGCGGTGCCGCGTCGGGCGTGTGGGTAGAGAGGGTCCAGCCCGCGCTCGCGCAGGATCGCGGTCGCCTCGTCCACGTCGTCGACCGCATAGGCAACCTGGTGGAGTCCCTCTCCGCGGGAAGCCAGGAACCGCGCCACCGGCGAGGCGTCGTTCAAAGGTGCGAGTAGTTGGAGGAGCGGGCCCTCGCCGGAGCCAACGCTCAGCATCGCCTCGCGTACCCCTTGTTCCTCGTTGACCTCGGTGTGGATCACCCGCATGCCGAAGGTCTCGGAGTACCACTTCGTCGCCGCGTCGAGATCGTGGACGGCCACCCCCACGTGGTCGATCGTCTGGAGCAAGGGTCGTGGCGGTTCGTCAGCCATGCCTCCATCCTGCGCCATCGCCGCCTCGCTCATGCCTGGGTGTTGTTCCACCCGACTGCTGGGCTCCCGACCGTGTGGTGTGTGACACCCGGTGGTGGTGGGCCCGGGAGGCGCGACAGCTGCGCCCGGTGACGGGGCGAGCGTAGGGTGGCAGACGTGAGTTCCGTCATCGTCGGTGGTGCCCGCACACCCATGGGGCGGCTGCTGGGCTCGCTCAAGGACTTCTCGGCCGTCGACCTGGGCGGCATCGCCATCAGGGCCGCACTGGACCGGACCGGAGTCCCGCCCGACCGCGTGCAGTACGTCGTGATGGGACACGTTCTGCAAGCCGGCACCGGACAAATCACCGCCCGTCAGGCGGCGGTCAAGGCGGGCATCCCCATGACCGTGCCCGCCCTCACCGTCAACAAGGTGTGCCTGTCCGGCCTGTCCGCGATCGCGCTGGCCGACCAGCTCATCCGCGCCGGCGAGTTCGACCTGGTGGTCGCGGGTGGGATGGAGTCGATGACCAACGCGCCGCACCTTGTGCCCGGTTCGCGGACGGGGACGCGCTACGGCGACGTCACCCTGGTCGACGCGATGGTTCGTGACGGACTCCGAGACGTCTTCACCGGCGCCGCCATGGGGGAGCTCACCGAGCGACACAACGCCGCGTACGGCATCAGTCGCGAGGAGCAGGATGCCTTCGCCGCCCGCTCGCACCAGCGAGCCGCCCGAGCCATCAAGGACGGGGTCTTCGAACGGGAGATCGCGCCGGTCGAGGTGCCAACCCGGCGCGGAGAGCCGATCGTGGTGACGATCGACGAGGGGGTGCGGGCCGACACCACCGCTGACCGGTTGGCCGGGCTCAAACCCGCGTTCGGGGCCGACGGCACTATCACCGCGGGATCGTCCTCCCAGATCTCCGACGGCGCCTGCGCGGTGGTGGTCGCTCGCAAGGAGACCGCCCAGGAGCTGGGGCTGTCGTGGCTCGCGGAGATCGGTGCTCACGGCGTCGTCGCCGGCCCGGACTCCTCCCTCCAGCTGCAGCCGGCACGCGCCCTCCGCGCGGCGTGCGCGAAGGAGGGGATCGAGCCCACGGACCTGGACCTGGTGGAGATCAACGAGGCCTTCGCCGCGGTGGCGCTCGCCTCGATCAGAGAGCTCGGCCTGGACGAGGACCGCGTGAACGTCCATGGCGGCGCCATCGCCTTGGGGCACCCGTTGGGGATGTCCGGTGCTCGTCTGGTCCTGCACCTGGCGCTCGAGCTGGCGGCCCGCGGTGGTGGCGTGGGCGCTGCGGCGCTGTGCGGCGGTGGCGGACAAGGTGACGCCCTCATCGTGCGGGCTGGCCCTCGCGAACAGCCGTGACGGACCGGCGAACGATGACGCGGCCGGCTCGCCGGCGCGACTCGGTGCCCGAGCTCGTCGACCGGGCACGGGCGGGTGACCCACGTGCGGTCGCTCGACTCGTCTCCCTGGTCGAGGACGCTGCGCCCGCGCTCCGGGAGGTGGCGGCGGCCCTGGCGCCGCACACGGGTCGAGCCGCTGTCGTCGGTATCACCGGTGCGCCCGGGGTGGGGAAGTCGACCTGCACCTCCGGCCTGGTCGCCGCCTACCGGCGGCGAGGCCTGCGCGTGGGCGTGCTCGCCGTCGACCCGTCCTCACCCTTTTCCGGTGGCGCGCTCCTCGGTGACCGGGTGCGGATGCAGGAACACGCCACGGACCCCGAGGTCTACATCCGCTCGATGGCGTCGCGGGGCCACCTCGGCGGCCTCGCCTGGGCGACCCCCCAGGCGCTTCGGGTGCTCGACGCTGCCGGATGTGACGTGGTGCTGGTCGAGACCGTGGGGGTCGGCCAGTCCGAGGTGGAGATCGCCGATCTCGCCGACACCACCATCGTGCTCCTCGCCCCGGGCATGGGCGACGCGGTGCAGGTCGCGAAGGCCGGATTGCTCGAGGTGGGCGACGTCTACGTGGTCAACAAGGCAGATCGGGAAGGCGCCGACCGGCTGAGCCGCGAGCTTCGTCACATGCTGTCGCTGGGTGAGCGATCCGAGGGCGCCTGGACGCCCCCGGTCATCCGGACGGTCGCCACCACAGGGGACGGGCTCGACAAGCTCGTCGAGGCGGTGGAGGCGCATCGAGAACACCTTCGGCGAAGCGAGGAGCTCGCCGCTCGGCGCGCGCGGCGCGCGCGAGAGGAGATCGAGACCCTCACCATCGTCGAGCTTCGCCGCCGGCTGAGCTTGTTGCCGGACAACCGGTTGGACGCCCTCGCCGCTCGGGTCCTTGCCGGCGAGCTCGACCCTTACCGGGCTGCGGACATGTTGGTCGCCGAGCTCACCGGTGAGGCGATTGCGACGTCGACCGCGACGGACACCGACGGTCTCCCCGGCCGTCGCTGACGGGCCGCGTGACTCCTCACGGCTGTTGCCCGCATCCGGCCGTGCGATCACCTAGGCTTTGGTACCAACTGCTGGACATGCGCTCCATCGACCCAATTGTGTTGGGCACAATGACACACACAGTTCGGGTCGGACTACGAAGCGCAAAGCGTCCGGCGGCGGGCCCTAGGGAGGAGTGCGGACGTGACACCTGGTACGAAGAAGGTGGTCACTTGGCTGGTGATCGCTTTCGTCGCCTTCTACCTCGTGACCAATCCTGAAGAGGCTGGCGGTGCCGTTCGCGGTGCGGGAGGTCTCATCGCCGACGGATTCGAGGCCTTGATCGAGTTCTTCAACACGGTCTTCGAGTGAACGAGGCAGGCCGGTCGTGAGTGGGCCGATCCGTTGGCTTCGGCGCGCGATCGCTGATCCGAAGATCGTCCGACATCTCCTCGCCGACGAGGGTGAGGTCGTCGTCGATGAGGTGCGGCACCACTGGGTCGTCTACGTCGTCCCCATGCTCGAGTGCGTGGTGGCGTTGGCGTTGCTCGTGGTCATGCTGAAGGTCCCCGTCGACGCGGCCTGGATCCCGTTCGCCGCGGCTCTCGTGATCCTCGTGCACGCCGGGTGGCGGGCTCTCAACGAGCACATGGACCGGTTCGTCATCACCAACATGCGGGTGTTCCGCGTGAGTGGCGTCCTCACCAAGAAGATCGCGACGACGCCCATCGCGCGAATCCTTGACATCACCGTCGACAAGCCCTTCATCGGCCGGATCCTCGGGTACGGCCACTTCGTCTTCGAGTCCGCGGCCCAGGAACAAGGTCTGCGCGACATCAGGTACGTCGGCAACCCTGACCAGCGTGACCTCACCATTCAGCGCCTGCTCCAGCGTTCCGGTCTGCGAGCCACCGCCAAGCAGGACGACGAGGAGGAAGAGCAGCAGCCCGCACCCACCCCCGTCCCGGTCGTTCGAGGGCGTCCACGCGCGAACCATCCCCGACGTCCCGGGCCGCCGACGGCGCGGCGTCTGCCCCGCTGAGTCGTCACCTTTCGGACGCGGGTCACATACTGTGACCGCCTCTGGCTCCGTCCCACTCTGGGTACGATGACATCGCATCGCCCTGATGGTGCGGGGGCGCGAGGGGCGACCGGGTGCGACGGACGTGAACAGTTGCGTAACGCTGCTCGTCGAGTCGCAGGTTCCGGGTGGTGACCTGCCGTACTCCGTCTATGGTCGGTACTCGTCATGGATGGCCCTCGCGCCATCCACGTGTTACCGATCGCGAGAGGAGTCGGCGGTTTCATGGAAGCCCGACGCCAGGGGGTTCACCGAGACGAGCCCGCGGGCCGGTCTGCCTGGCGTCTCCTTCCGCTCGTCCTCTTCGTCGCCGTTCTGGCCATCTTCGCTGACCTGGCGCGCCAGGGGCCGCTGCTGCGTCTCGACGTGTGGGTGGCCAGCATCTGGACGTTCCAGGGCCCCTACGAGTACCCGGTGGCGGACGCCTTCGACCGCATCGGGCAGCGTTTGGTCTGCCTCCCGCTCCTCCTCGGGGTCGCGTTCTTCCTGGCTCGCCGCCTCGGGACGATCCGACCGCTGGTGCTCGCCGTCGGCGCGACCTTGTTCCTCAACTTCGTCGTCGGTGTGCTGAAGCTAGCCAGTGGGCGGGAGAGCCCACGCACGGGCGGTCCCGAGCTGTTCGTGGGCGACAACGTGCTCTTCCCGTCAGGCCACACCGCCAACGTCGTCTTCGTCTACGGCCTGACGGCCGCGCTCCTGGTCCGTTACGGCCACGTGCCCACCCGTGTGCGCCGGGCGCTCGTCGTCGCGGTCGGACTGATCCTCGTGCTCATGATCGTCATCTCGGTCTACCGGCACACGCACTGGTTCAGTGACCTGATCGCCGGCGCGATGATCGGTGGCGCGGTGCTCCAGCTCTCGCTGGACATCGATCGCGGGTGGAGTGGCGTGGTCCGCTTGGTGCGCAGGCTGAGTGGCCCCGCGTGGGGGGTCGTCCAATGGGGTGTGGCCGTGGTACGGCGACGCGTGATGCCGGCGTCGCCCGCGCACCGCACGGTTCTCGAGCCTTCTGAGGCCGACCGGGTTTCGGCCCACCAGGAGCGCTCGCTGGAAACACCGACCGGCGACCCGATGTCCTCGACGTCGAAGGCGGCCTCGCCGCCTCGATCGCGCCTGCCCCGCGGCCGGTCCGGTGAGAGCAGCCAGAGGGAGCAGGTGGCGGGCCCGCACGGTCGACCCTAGGCGTGGCCTGTTACGTTCCCGTGCATGGCGAGAAGGAGGCCCCTGCCATTCGACCCGATCGAGGAGGCGGCGCGTCAGTGGGCGGCCCACTTCGGTCCTGACGCCGCGCTCGAACCCATGCGAGCCGTCACCTCGTTGATGCGGGTGCAGCAGATCGTCCTCCGTCGGCTCGACGAGGTGCTGCGGCGCCATGACCTGACGTTCGCGCGCTATGAGGCCCTGGTGCTGCTGTCCTTCACTCGCACCGGCGCGCTGCCCCTGGGCAAGATGGGTGAGCGCCTCCAGATCCACCCCACCTCCGTGACCTCCATCGTTCGACGTCTGGAGCGCGACGGCCTGGTTCGGCGGCTCCCTCATCCGGAGGATGGCCGGGGCGTCCTGGCCGAGGTGACGCCGGAGGGTCGGGCGGTCGTCGCCACGACCACCAAGGAGCTCGTGGACATGCGGTTCGGCCTCGATCCCCTCGATGACGAGAGTCTCGCGACGATCCACGCGCTGTTGACCACGATCCGGCGCGACGCCGGGGACTTCATCTCGCGCGAGCCAGCGTCCTGAGTCGTCGGTCCCCGGTTCCGGGCCCGATGGTGCGCTTCACCCGCGAACTAGTTGGACGTCCTACTATCGTGGGGGAGAGCCTCGATCGGGAGGACCCATGAGGGCCGAGGACATCCAGGCGGGATACCGGCGCTGGCGCGAGCGCTACGAAGCGGCGGAGCGGCAGCTGGCCAAGGCCAAGAACTCCGTCGGCGGCGCCGGCGATCGTCCGATGCGCCGAACGACGATCTCGGGCGTGGAGCTCGAGCCGGTCTACGGCCCGCCGGAGGGCGCCGACGACCCTCGCTTCGAGCGCATCGGCTGGCCGGGCGAGTACCCGTTCACCCGTGGGCTGTACCCCACCGGGTATCGGGGGCGAACCTGGACGATTCGGCAGTTCGCGGGCTTCGGGAGCGCGAAACAGACGAACGAGCGCTACCACATGATCCTGGCGAACGGGGGTGGCGGGCTCTCCGTCGCGTTCGACATGCCGACGCTCATGGGTCGGGACTCCGACGACCCGCAGTCCCTCGGCGAGGTGGGGCACTGCGGTGTGGCGGTCGACTCCGCGGCGGACATGGACCAGCTCTTCGCCGGCATCCCGCTCGGCGAGGTCACGACGTCGATGACGATCTCGGGTCCCGCGGTCCCGGTGTTCTGCATGTACCTCGTGGCGGCCGAACGGCAAGGCGTCGACATCAGCAAGCTCAACGGCACGCTGCAGACCGACATCTTCAAGGAGTACATCGCCCAGAAGGAGTGGCTCTTCCCGCCGCAGCCGCACCTTCGGCTCATCGGCGACCTGATGGAGTTCTGCACCAAGGAGATGCCGGCGTACAAGCCGCTGTCGGTCTCCGGCTACCACATCCGGGAGGCGGGTGCGACGGCCGCCCAGGAGCTGGCGTTCACCTTGGCCGACGGCTTCGCCTACGTCGAGCTCGGGCTGTCCCGAGGTCTCGACGTGGACCAGTTCGCGCCGGGTCTGTCGTTCTTCTTCGACGCGCACATCGACTTCTTCGAGGAGATCGCCAAGTTCCGCGCGGCCCGGCGTATCTGGGCTCGGTGGATGCGCGACGTCTACGGCGCGAAGACCGAACGCGCGCAGTGGTTGCGCTTCCACACGCAGACAGCGGGGGTGTCGCTCACGGCACAGCAGCCCTACAACAACGTGGTCCGCACCGCGGTCGAGGCTCTCGCGGCCGTCCTCGGCGGCACGAACTCCTTGCACACCAACGCGCTCGACGAGACCTTGGCGCTGCCCTCCGAGGAGGCGGCCGAGATCGCCTTGCGCACCCAGCAGGTGCTCATGGAGGAGACCGGCGTCGCCAACGTCGCTGACCCACTCGGCGGGTCGTGGTACGTCGAGGCGCTGACCGACCGACTCGAGGCGGAGGCGGAGGACATCTTCGCGCGGATCATCGCCATGGGTGACGACGGCACGATCACCTCCGGCCTCCTGCGTGGAATCGACGACGGCTGGTTCGTGAACCAGATCGCCGAGGCGTCGTTCGCCTTTCAGCAGGCCGTGGAGAAGGGTGAACGGAAGATCGTCGGGGTCAACGTGCACACTCACACGGTCACCGGCGACGTCGAGATCCTTCGGGTGAGCGAGGAAGTCGAGCGCGAGCAGCGAAGAGCGCTGGCGGAACGGCGTCGCAGGAGATCACAGCCCGAGGTGGACGCGGCACTGCGCGACCTAGCCAAGGCCGCGCGGAGCGACGACAACATGGTCCCCCACATCCTGCGAGCGGCGCGCGTGGAAGCGACCTTGGGTGAGATCTGCGGTGTGCTCAAGGCCGAGTGGGGTGAGTACCGCGAGCCGGCCAGCTTCTGACGTCCTGCGCACGCCTGGGTGCGGTGCCCCAGGCGTCTCGCCTCAACTGCTCGCCTCAACCAGGCGTCCACCGCATCGGTGAGGTCCCGCTCGCGAAAGCGACATTTCGGCGTTGTCGTGCCCCTCGAGTAGGCAGTCGGTCGCTGATCCGAGAGAATTGGCCGCATGACGTCGCAGAGCTTCTCGCGTCCTGGTGCCGTCGACCTGTCCGACCTCGCCAAGCGCGCGTCCAGCGGGCAGGCGCCGGGGTCTGGTGGCACGTCGGCGGCCGGCGGTGGCGGCTTCGTCGTCGAGGTCACGGAGGCCAACTTCGACAAGGAGGTCGTCCAGCGGTCGCTCACCGTCCCCGTGGTGATCGACTTCTGGGCCACGTGGTGCCAGCCGTGCAAGCAGCTGAGCCCAGTCCTCGAACGCTTGGCGGCCGAGTACGGTGGTCGCTTCGTCCTCGCCACCATTGACGTCGACAAGAACCCACGGCTCGCCCAGGCGGCCGGCATCCAGAGCATTCCGCTCGTCGTGGCCGTCGTTCGAGGCCAGCTCGTTCCGCTCTTCCAGGGCGCGATCCCCGAGGCGCAGGTTCGGCAGTACCTCGACGAGCTCCTGCGACTCGCCGCGAGCCAGGGCGTGACGGGGACCGCCCAGCCGATCCCGGGCGCCGGCCAGGCGGGGGCGCCGCCCGCGCGCGACCCCCGGTACGCCGAGGCGGACGCGGCGTTGGAGCGCGGCGACCTCGACGGTGCGATCGCCGCGTTCGAGAAGCTGCTCAACCAGAATCCCGACGACCAAGAGGCCAAGCGTGGCTTGGCGAGCGCGCGGCTGCTGCGCCGCGTGCGGGAGATTCCAGCCCAGCAGGCGCGGGCTGACGCGGCAGCCAAGCCCGACGACGTGCAGGCTCAGATCATGGTCGCCGACCTCGACCTGGCGGCCGGGCACGTCGAGGACGCCTTCAGTCGTCTGGTCGACACTGTCCGGCGCACCGCGGGGGACGACCGCGACCTGGCGCGCAGGCACCTGCTGGAGCTGTACGACGTCGTCGGCCCGGATGATGAGCGAGTTCGTCGAAGCCGCCGTGACCTGAGCGCCGCGCTGTTCTGACCTGGTGCACGCACCGGGGCGCCGCGATGGTTGGCCGGCGCCGCGGTTCCCTCACCGGAGCGCGCGGATCCTCACGGGTGAGCCGACGGCCCCCGCCCTCGGTCGGTGTCGAGCCGAGGCGATCCACCGCGGAGCTTTCGTCGTACGCGAAGGTCACGACCCTTAGCTAGGCTATCGGCCCACAGACACTACCGACTGGGGTCCTCAGGTGAGCATGCGCGTCTTCCGGGTCATCACGGGTTCCGTGGTCGCGCTCGTCGGACTCACGGTGTTGGTGGTCGGCGCCCTCGCCGCGTTCAAGTACATCGGACCGGACGACGTCATCGCGTCCAGCCCGCGAGAGCTCAAGACCGAGGGTGTGGCCATCGCCACGCCACCCGACCTCCTGGACTACCACGGCAACCGGGTGGAGGTGACCGTGGAGCCGGTCGACCGTGACCGGCATGTCTTCATCGGCGTGGCTCACGATGTCGACGTTCGCAGCTACCTCTCGGAGTCGCGCTACCTCCGCATCCTCGAGGTCGAATACCCGCTGCGGCTGACGACCCGTGAGGTGCCCGGGGACCGCGGCCGGGTGATTCCACCAGCGTCCCTCGACTGGTGGATGGTGAAGACGACCGGCGCCGGAAAGCAGACACTGAGCTGGCGGCTGGAAGACGGTCCCTACGACCTCGTCATCATGCACGCCGACGGTGACGCGCCGGTCGCGGTGCAGGTCTCCTTCGGTATCGAGTTGCCAGGCGCGTTCCGCACCGCACTGCTGGTCGCCGTGGGCGGTCTGGTGGTCCTGGCGCTGGGACTCGTGATCACGGGGGTGTTCCGTCGGCGGCCTCCCGTGGTCGATGACGACGACGAGATTCGGTGGGACGGCGGGGAGGCCTGGAGTCAGAACGAGTTCTGGCGGACCTCCCAGCCCGCGCCTCGGGTCACCGGACCCCGTACGCCGGTCGGCGACCCCATGGAGCTGGGCCGTGCGGCCGGTACTCCCGAGGCGCCCAATGCGCAGCGCCCCGCCACGCCGCTGGAACACCGACCGGCAGGCGGGCCGCGCCAAGGCCCTCCGGCGTTCCCGCCGCCTCCCACGACCCACGATCAACCACCCGGACCTGTGCCACGACACGGGCCACCGCCTCCCTACGGTGGACACCAGCGACCGCCAGCCCCGATGCCGCCTCGGGCCTTTCACCCGACGCCGGCGGACGGTCGTCCACCGGCGGTCCCGCCGGCGCCGCCGACGTCGACGCCACAGTCGTCAGCAGTTCCCCCCATGCGGATGGCGCCGCGGCATGCGGGTCCCGGGGACGTCGGCCCTCTCGATCGGCCCGCACGCCCCTCGGAGACCCGAGGGACACCTGGTGGGGAGCCGGGCTCGTTCCGCCCGGACGCGTCGTCCTCGACGATGCCCAGTCGTCCGATGGCGCAGGGGCACGTCGAGCCGCCACCGGCCCCGTCGGCACCACGGAGCGTGGTGGGGGACGCCTTCAACCAGCCGAGCGAGGAGGGGGCACCCCGCCTCACCGGTTCCTCCCACTCAGGCGACGTGCCCGGCGGACGCCACGTCGAAAGGTCCCACCTCGACCGATCTCACCTCGACGACGGTATCGCGCTCGGTGCCGACTACGCCGAGCCGCCGCCGTGGCTTCCGGGTCCGGTGAGCCCGGTGGTCCCAGCGCCTGGCGAACGGAAGGACAGCGCGGACCGTGGCTAGGCGGCTGAGGAGAAGTGTCGGGATCGGCGCTCTGGTCGTCGCCGTCTGGGCGACCGCGAGCGGGTGTGTGACGATGCCGGAGGCTCGGATTGGTCGCACCGTCGCGTGGTCCCCGGTGACCAGCGAGCGAGCGCTCACGTTCCTGAAGCGGTACGAGCAGGTCAGCAACAAGGCCAGCGAGACCCGCGACCCCGAGCTCATCGCTCAAGTGGAGTCCGGCCCGCTGCTGCGCGCCACCCGGGCCGAGTTTCGCATCGCCAACCGGCTGGACCCTGATCGCACGAGCCGGTCCACGAGAGCGCGATACACCAACCAGCGCATCTACATCCCTGACCTGGCCGACTATCCCGTGTGGTTCGTCGCTGTCTCGGACCTCGCCGATGAGGGGCGGACCACGGTCAGCCTCGTCGTCCGCAGCAACGCCGGCTCGCTGTGGCACATGACCCAGTCGGTGGCGTTGGACGACGATGCTCAGCTTCCCGAGCTCGTCGAGCGCAATGGCAAGGTGGTAGCGCTCGACACCGGTTCGAACGAAGGTCTGGTGCGCTCGCCCTGGCAGGCCGCGCAAGCGTACGCCAACCTGCTCATGGCCGGACCGGACGCGCCGCACGCCGCGGCGTTCCACCCGCACCCCCAGACCGCTCGCTCCCACCAGGCGACACAGCGGAACAAGGAGCAGCCCGGATTCACCTACGACCAGAAGGTCAGCGTGGTCTCGGTCCGGGCACTCGCGGTCGCGGACGGGAGCGCCTTCGTCCTCTTCACCCTCGAGGAGAACGAGGAGCTGTCCCTGCAGGACGCTCGCTTGCGGTTTGACCGCAACGACGCGGTGGCCGCGTACACTGGACGAGCGGAGGGTGATTCCTACCTCCGCACCTCGTGGGTGTGGCAAGCGGTGGCGGTCGTGCCACCCAAGGGGGCGCCCGACCCACGAATTCGACTGCTCGGCGTCGAGCGGTCACTCGAGTCGGCGAAGATGAGGTAGCCGGCTCCGGCGCCGCCGCTGGTGGCAGCTCGTGATCAGAAAATCGCTTGCGGACGCGAGGGTTGTCGCGGCACCATGTACTCTTGTTTTGGGTGATGCACACGGGGGGATCTCGACATGCCGCCATCTGACTGATGCGTCACCGAAACCTCGCGGACACCTTCCCAGACGACCATCGATGACGAAGGTCGGTCCTGCGAGCCCGCGGCTGTAGCGCGCGGGCGTCCACGTGGGGGGTAACAACGGCGTCTGCCCCTCTACCGCAAACCCGTACCCGTTAACCCCGTCGGCGTGGGGTGATCCTTCGCGCCGACATCACGGCGACAATCTGGAGAACAACCAACCGATGTGGCCTGCCATTGCCAACTTCGCCAACGACTACACCGAGCGGCTTGAGGAGCGGGCTCGGACCGAGCTCCGCGTGCCAGCCCAGCGGAACGGTAGTCAGTGGGTGGCCCGGTCGCTGCGTGGCACCGGGATCCGGCTTATTCGGGTCGCTGAACGTCTCGAGGAGTCGGCCGCGCGGAGCGAGGCCTGCTGACCAAGCGTGCGGCGGTCGGGGCGAGGCTCCCCACCTCGTCCCGACCGCCGAATCGTGCCCGGGATGAGGAATTCATTCACTCGGGCGTACGTCGAAGCCAGAGGGTCCCGAGCGGTGGAAGTCGCAGGGTCGCTGAGGCGGGCCGTCCGTGGTACGGCTCCCACACCGCCTCCACCGCACCGAGGTTGCCCACGCCCGACCCGGTGTAGACGTCGGCGTCTGTGTTGAGGATCTCCTGCCAGGTCCCGGCTGTGGGCAGCCCGATCCGGTAGTTCTCGTGGGGAATGGCGGCGAAGTTCGACACGCACACCAACGTTTCCCCGCCGGGTCCGGTGCGCAGGAAACTGAACACGTTGTTCGCGGCGTCGTTGGCATCGATCCACGAGAACGCCTCGGCAACGTGGTCGGTGGCCCATAACTCCGGCGCCTCGGCGTAGATGCGGTTGAGGTCGCGGACCAGCTGCTGGACGGCCTGGTGCTCGCGGTGCTCCAAGAGCCACCACTCGAGCTCGCCCGCCTCCGACCATTCCGCGTCCTGAGCGAACTCCCCGCCCATGAACAGCAGCTGCTTGCCCGGATGGGCCCACATGAACGCCAGGTACGCCCGCAGGTTCGCCAGCTGCTGCCACCGGTCACCGGGCATCTTCCGCAGCAAGGAGCCCTTGCCGTGCACCACCTCGTCGTGAGACAGCGGTAGCACGAAGTTCTCGGAGTGGGCGTAGACGAGCGAGAACGTCATTTGGTGGTGGTGGTACTGGCGGTGAATCGGGTCGTGGCGCATGTAGGCCAGGGAGTCGTTCATCCAGCCCATGTTCCACTTGAACCCGAAACCGAGCCCGCCTAGATGCACCGGACGTGTGACGCCCGGCCAGGAGGTCGACTCCTCGGCGATCGTGACGATGCCGGGCACCTTCCGGTAACACGTAGCGTTGACGTCCTGCAGGAACCGCACCGCGTCGAGGTTCTCGCGCCCGCCGTACTCGTTCGGCGTCCACTCGCCGTCGGCGCGGGAATAGTCGAGGTAGAGCATCGAGGCGACGGCGTCGACCCGAAGACCGTCGGCGTGGAACTCCTCGAGCCAGTACAGCGCGTTCGCCAAGAGGAAGTTGCGGACCTCCGGCCGGCCGTAGTCGAAGACGAGAGTGCCCCAGTCGGGGTGCTCGCCCCGACGCGGATCGGCGTGCTCGTAGAGCGGCGTGCCGTCGAAGCGAGCGAGCGCCCAGTCATCGCGGGGGAAGTGGGCGGGCACCCAGTCGATGATGACGCCGATGCCGGCCTGGTGGAAGGAGTCGATGAGGTACCGCAGGTCGTCGGGCTCACCCCAGCGGGCCGACGGGGCGTAGTACGACCCGACCTGGTATCCCCACGACGGCCCGTAGGGGTGCTCCATCACCGGCAGCAGCTCGACGTGGGTGAAGCCCAGGTCGGCGACGTAGGGGACGAGCTCGTGGGCGAGGTCACGATAGCTTCGGCCCCGCCGCCACGAACCCAGGTGCACCTCGTAGATGCTCATGGGCTCGGCGTGCGGCTGGCGCTGGGCTCGGCGCGCGAGCCACTCGTCGTCGCCCCACCTGTAGGTGGAGGTGTAGACGATCGAGGCGTTCTCCGGGGGCGCCTGGCACCGGAAGGCGAACGGGTCGGACTTGTGCCGCCACACACCGTCCTGGCCGAGGATCTCGAACCGGTACAGGGTCCCGTCGCCGATCCCGGGGACGTAGAGCTCCCAGATCCCGCTCCTGCCGAGGGAGCGCATCGGGTGGCCGCGCCCGTCCCAGAAGTTGAAGTCGCCGACGAGCCGAACCCCCCGGGCGTTGGGTGCCCACACCGCGAAGGAGGTCCCGGTCACCGTCCCGGACACGGTCTCGTAGGACCGAACGTGGGCGCCGAGAACCCGCCACAGCTCCTCGTGCCGGCCCTCACTGATGAGGTGCAGGTCCAGTTCGCCGAGGGTCGGCAGGAAGCGATAGGGGTCGTCGGCCAAGACCGTGACCCCGTCCGAGTACTGGACCTCCAGCCGGTAGTCGGGAATGTCGGTGCCCGGGAGCACGCCGACCCACACGCCCTCGTACTCGTGCGCCAGCTCGACCCGTTGCTCCGACGTCGTCGACTCCGCGCCTCGGGCGTGGATGATCAGCCAGACCCGCTCGGCGAGCGGCCGCAGCACCCGGACGGTGACCGAGCCGTCGGTGACGTGCGGACCCAAGATGCGGTGCGGGTCGTAGTGCTCGCCCGCCACGAGACGGGCGAGCTCGTCACGGGCGACCCTCGCCGGCTGCGGGGTGGTGGATCCGGAGCGGCTGTGGGGCATGTGACGACCTTCGGACGGGCGGAGCGGTCTCGGTCCGTCACGAGGCTAGCCGGCGGACCGCGGTGAGCGGGATACCGATCCAGTCGGGACGGGTTCGTGCCTCGTAGACGACCTCGTAGACGGCCTTGTCGGTCTCGTACGCCCGCAGCAGGACGGCGTTCTCGCGCGGGTCGGCGCCAGCCACCTCACCGTAGCCCTCGCAGAACGCCGAACGGTTGCGCTCCGCCCACTCGGTGGCTCGGTAGGCCAGCTGGTGCTCGTCGGGATGGTCGTGACCGGCGAGCAGGTGCTGCGCGGCGTAGTCGAACGACCGAAGCATGGCGGCGACGTCACGGATGGGGGAGTCGAGCCGGCCACGCTCGGCCCAGGGGCGGGCCGGCTCGCCCTCGAAGTCGATGATCCGCCACCCGCCGACGGTGCGCATCGTCTGGCCCAGGTGGAAGTCGCCGTGGATGCGCTGGACCGGGGTGGGTGTCGTGGTCGCCGCCAGGGCGTCGTAGGCCCGGCGCAGCCCGTCGGCATAGGGGGCGAGCGCCGGGACCGCCTCGACGGCGTCGTCCAGCCGAGCGCGCATGGTGTTCGCCAGCTCCTGGAGCTCGGCCGGTCCCCACACGTCGGTGGGGAGATAGCGGGCGAGGTCGGCATGGACCTCCGCCGTCGTGGCGCCGAGGCGGTGGGACTCGGCCGCGAAGTCGCCACCCACCTCATCGGCATGGAGATCGGCCTCGGCGTACAGGTCCCGGACGCTGGTGATCGCCAGCGCCCACCCGTCGGTCGCGGTGCGGAAGAAGTCACTGAACATCGCCAGGTCGCCACGTCGCCGCTGACCGCTGGCGTCCGGCCACTCGCCCTCGAGCCAGCCGTACATGCGTGCGACGTTTCCGCACCCGTGCCGGGCGAACGCCTCGTGCACCTCGATGTCCGGATTGCGGCCGTGGTGGACCCTCCGGAAGACCTTCATGAGCACGTCCTCCCCGAACACGAGGGAGGTGTTGCTCTGCTCGCCGGTCAGGACGAGCGACGGCAGCTCGGCGTCGACGTCCAGGGGGCCGATCCGGTGGAACGTCACGTCCGGCTCCGTCGCGCCCTTCAACAGGCCGCCGAGGTACGTCCGGGTTGCCGCCTTGTCGTGGAGTGCGTCGTGGACGAACACCCGCCCGAGGTCGGGTTCGTCCCACTCACCCACGAACGCGTGGGCCAGGGCGTCCACCTGTTCCTGGTGGTACGACAGGGGCACCTGGTAGACGTCGACGTCACGGCCGTCGGCGTAGCGAACGGTCACCAGCGCGATCCGCACTGCCGGCCAGGCTCCCGGCTCGGACAGCCAGCTCAGGTAGTGAACGCCCTCGATCTGGAAGTCCCTGCCCTTGCCGGCGAACCAGCGTTGGCGTCCGAGGAACTCATGGAGTCCGGAGGTCTCCCTTGCGTTCATCATCCTCGCCTTTCCTTCGCTTTGCCGGCGCGGTGATCGCGCGGCGGGTACCCCGGCCGACGTTACGCCATGGACTCCTCAGACCTGGGTCGAGGCAGGCGGAACCAGTAGAAGCCGTAGCCGCCGAGCGTCAGCAGGTAGGGCAGTTCCCCGATCCTCGGGAAACGGACACCACCCACCAACTCGATGGGCTCCACGCCTTCCCAGCGTCGGAGGTCCAGCTCCACCGGCTGCGGGAACCGGGAGAGGTTGTTGACGCACAGGACCGCTTCATCGCCTAGTTCTCGAACGAACGACAAGACGCTGGGGTTGCTTCCGCCGAGATCGGTGAACGTCCCCAAGCCGAACGCGGGGTTCTGCTTGCGGATCCAGATCATGCGGCGCACCCAGTGCAGCAGCGAGGAGCTGTTCCGCAGCTGCGCCTCGACGTTGACCGCCTGGTAGCCGTAGACCGAGTCCATGATCACCGGCAGGGTGAGCCGGCCGGGGTCGGCGTTGGAGAACCCGGCGTTGCGGTCCGGCGTCCACTGCATCGGGGTACGGACGCCGTCGCGGTCACCCAGCCAGATGTTGTCGCCCATGCCGATCTCGTCCCCGTAGTAGATGATCGGCGAGCCCGGCAGGGACAGCAGGAGCGCGGTGAACAGCTCGATCTGGTTGGTGTCGTTCTCCAGCAGCGGGGCGAGTCGGCGCCGGATCCCGATGTTGGCCTTCATCCGCGGGTCCTTGGCGTACTCGGCCCACATGTAGTCGCGGTCCTCGTCGGTGACCATCTCGAGCGTGAGCTCGTCGTGGTTGCGCAGGAAGATCCCCCACTGGCAGCGGTCGGGGATCTTCGGGGTTTGCGCCAAGATCTCCGAGATGGGGTAGCGCGACTCGCGGCGGACCGCCATGAAGATCCGCGGCATCACCGGGAAGTGGAACGCCATGTGGCACTCGTCGCCGCCGCTGGCGACGTCGCCGAAGTACTGCACGACGTCGGCGGGCCACTGGTTGGCCTCGCAGAGCAGAACCCGGTCGGGGTAGTCCCGGTCGATCTCCTTCCGAATCCGCTTGAGGAATTCGTGGGTCTTGGGAAGGTTCTCGCAGTTGGTCCCTTCCTCCTCGTAGAGGTAGGGCACCGCGTCGAGCCGGAACCCGTCGATGCCGAGGTCGAGCCAGAAGCGCAGGGCCTGGATGATCGCCTCCTGCACCGCCGGGTTCTCGTAGTTGAGGTCCGGCTGGTGGGAGAAGAACCGGTGCCAGTAGTACTGCTTGCGGACCGGGTCGTAGGTCCAGTTGCTGGTCTCGGTGTCGACGAAGATGATCCGCGCGTCCGGGTAACCCTCGTCGGTGTCGCGCCAGACGTAGAAGTCGCCGTACGGCCCGTCGGGATCGGTGCGTGACGCCTGGAACCACGGGTGTTGGTCCGAGGTGTGGTTCATGACGAAGTCGATGATCACGCGGATCCCACGGGCGTGCGCCGCGTCGACGAAGTCGACGAAGTCGTCGAGCGTTCCGACTTCAGGCGCGATCGCGGTGTAGTCGGCCACGTCGTAGCCGCCGTCCCGCATGGGGGAGACGTAGAACGGCGGTAGCCACAGGCAGTCGACGCCGAGCCACTCCAGATAGTCCAGCTTCGCCATGAGGCCGCGCAGGTCGCCGACGCCGTCGTTGTTGGAGTCGTAGAACGACCGGACCAGGACCTCGTAGAAGACGGCTCGCTTGTACCACTCAGGGTCCGAGCCAGAGCTACCCGCAACGTGTTGGCTCATCCGGTTCCCCGTTGAAGCGTGAAGATGTGGGCAGGCTCGACCGTGGGGTCGAGTCGGACGAAATTGTGCTGGCCCCATCGCCAGGTGTCGCCAGAGAGTTCGTCGTGGACGACGAACGAGTCATCCCAATCCAGGCCCAGTTCGGGCATGTTAAGGGAGACAACCGACTCACGGGTCCCGTGGGGGTCGAGGTTAACCACGACGATGACGGTGTCGTCACGTCCGTCGGGCAGCTGTTCGCGCTTGGAGAAGGCGATCAAGCTGTCGTCGGGAACATAGTGGAAGCGTAGGTTACGCAGGCGATGGAGTGCGGGGTGGGCCCGCCGAATCTCGTTGAGCCGGCGCAGGTACGGAGCCAGTGACTGGCCGGCGCGTTCCCCGCCTTCCTCGTAGGCCGCCCAGTCGCGTGGGCGGTATTCGTACTTCTCCGAATTCAGGTACTCCTCACTCCCCGGTCGGACCGCGAGGCGCTCGCACATCTCGTAGCCGGAGTACACGCCCCACGTCGGGGAGAGCATGGCGGCGAGGACGGCCCTGATCTTGAAGGCCGCCGGCCCTCCTTCCTGCAAATAGGCGGTGAGGATGTCCGGGGTGTTGACGAAGAAGTTCGGTCGCAGGAACGCCGCCGTGTCGCGGCTGAGCTCGGTGAGGTAGGACTCCAGCTCCTGCTTGGTATTCCGCCAGGTGAAGTACGTGTACGACTGGTGGAAACCTACCTTGGCCAAGGTCTGGAGCATCGCTGGCCGAGTGAACGCCTCGGCGAGGAACAGCACGTCGGGGTCGGTGCGCCGGACCTCGGCCAGGAGCCATTCCCAAAACTGCACGGGCTTGGTGTGCGGGTTGTCGACCCGGAAGATCCGGACGCCGTGGTCCATCCAGTGCCGGACGATCCGCAGCACCTCGTGGTAGAGACCCTCGGGGTCGTTGTCGAAGTTGAGCGGATAGATGTCCTGGTACTTCTTGGGCGGGTTCTCGGCGTAGGCGATCGACCCGTCGGGCAGCTTGGTGAACCACTCCGGGTGCTCCTTGACCCAGGGGTGGTCCGGTGAGGCTTGGAGGGCCAGGTCGAGGGCGATCTCCAGGCCGAGCTCGCGGGCGCGCGCGACGAACGCGTCGAAGTCGGCGAGGGTGCCGAGGTCGGGGTGGACGGCGTCGTGACCGCCCTCCGCGGCGCCGATCGCCCACGGGGAGCCGGGATCGTTGGGGCCGGCGGTCAGACTGTTGTTCGGGCCCTTCCGGTTGGTGCGGCCGATCGGGTGGATCGGGGGCAGGTAGACGACGTCGAAGCCCATCTCGGCGATGGCGGGGAGACGCTCGGCGGCGGTGCGGAACGTCCCCGACACCCAGCTGCCGTCCGGCTTCTGGTAGGCGCCCTCCGAGCGGGGGAAGAACTCGTACCAGCTCCCGTACAGCGCCCGCTCGCGGTCCACCCGCAGGGGGTACGCCTCCGAGGCGGTCACGAGCTCCCGCAGGGGGTGGGCGGCGAGGACCTCGAGCACCTCCGGCGCCGTGGCCGCCTGGAAGCGGGCGGCGGCAGGGCGGGAGACGTCGCGCAGCGCGAGCACCGCGGCGCGCAGGCGCTCCCGTCCCACGGTCTGGTCCTCCGGCAGGTCGCCCGCTGCCCGTTCCAGCAGCAGGGCGCCCTGGGTGAGCATGAGCTCGACGTCGACACCGGCGTTCAGCTTGACCTCGGCGGCGTGGCGCCACGTGGTGATCGGATCGCTCCAGGCCTCGATCGTGAAGGTCCAGTCGCCCTCCGCGTCGGGCCTGATCTCGGCCTCCCAGCGGTCGGCTCCAGGCTCCCGGCACCACATCGGCACCCAGCCGAGCGTTCGCCCGTCCGGTCCGGCCACGACGACGTTGGCGCCGAGCGCCTCGTGGCCTTCACGGAACACGGTGGCGGACACCGTGATCGCCTCGCCGACGACGGCCTTGGCGGGGAACCGTCCCCCCGCGACGACCGGCTGGACATCGGTGATCGGGATGCGCCCGATCACGGTCCGCGGCGGAAACGAGACGTCGCCCTCGGTGGCGTGAGCCGCCGGGGCCGTCACACCCGGTGTCGACGAGCTGACGGCGGCGCTGGGGTGCGTCGAGCGCGAGTCCGCCGTCACTGGCGACCGATCCGGGGTCGCCTTCCGCTTGGTCGACCTCCGACGGGCTGGCGTCGGGTGGGCAGTCTTCTTGTCGTGCGCAGCCATGGTGGTGTGGGGGGAGGGGAGTGGGTGGGCTGGTCGGCAAAGTCGGCGCTGAGGTCCAGCGGTGAACCGAAACAACGTCGTGCCGGGAGTAGTGTGCAGGCGCCCCGAGCACGGCCGCACCGCAGGGTGGGTCGACCATACAGCCGCCACCGCCAGGCGTAGCACGCCGAGGTTCATAAAGGGGTCGTTCCCCGCCAACGCCTGCAAAACCTTGCCTGGACTGCAACTCCACGGCAGGTCGGCGGCGTGTCGGAGGGGACCCTGGGTTAGCGTGTCCCCTCGTGCGTGCGATCCGTCGATTCACCGTTCGGCCGGTGCTACCCGAGCCGCTGGCTCCGCTTGGTGAGCTGGTCATGAACCTCCGCTGGACCTGGGACGCCCCCACCCAGGACCTCTTCGCGGCCGTCGACGCCGAGAAGTGGGAAGCCCTGGGGCACGACCCGATACGGCTGCTGTCGGAGGTGAGCCCGGAGCGCTTGGCCGAGCTGAGCGCCGACCGGAGCTTCCTCGCCCGGCTGGAGGAGACCGCCGCCGACTTGCGGGAGTACCTCACCGGCGACCGCTGGTACCAGACGCTCGGCCCCCAGGCGCCCCGGCAGATCGCGTACTTCTCGCCAGAGTTCGGCATCAGCGCCGCCCTGCCGCAGTACTCCGGCGGTCTGGGGATCTTGGCCGGCGACCACCTGAAGACCGCCAGCGACCTGGGCGCGCCGTTGATCGGTGTCGGCCTGCTCTACCGCTACGGCTACTTCCGGCAGTCGCTCACGGCCGACGGCTGGCAGCTCGAGCACTACCCGATCGTCGACCCGCAGGCGCTGCCGCTCACGCTGCTGCGAGAGCCCGATGGCACGCCGGCGCGAGTGAGCGTCGGTCTGCCGGGCGGCCGCCAGCTGGCCGCGCGGATCTGGGTGGCGCAGGTGGGGCGGGTGCCTCTGCTGCTGCTCGACTCCTCGGTCGAGGAGAACGCGCCCGCCGAGCGTGACGTGACCGACCGGCTCTACGGCGGTGGCACCGAGCACCGACTGTTGCAGGAGATGCTGCTCGGCATCGGCGGTGTTCGGGCGCTTCGGACCTACTGTCGGATCACCGGCGCGCCGCAGCCGGAGGTGTTCCACACCAACGAGGGGCACGCCGGCTTCCTCGGACTCGAGCGGATCCGGGAGTACGTCGAGGAGGGCGGACTCGACTTCGACGCGGCGCTGGAGATCACCCGGGCGGGGACGATCTTCACCACCCACACCCCTGTCCCGGCCGGCATCGACCGGTTCACCCGCGACCTGGTGGCGCAGCACTTCGGCGGCGACAACGCCTCGCCGGGCGTCCCCGTGGAACGGATCCTCGCGCTCGGCGCCGAGGACTACGAGGGCGGCGACCCCGCGCTGTTCAACATGGCCGTCATGGGCTTCCGGCTCGCCCAGCGGGCCAACGCGGTGAGCACGCTGCACGGCCACGTCAGCCGGGCCATGTTCGCGGGCCTGTGGCCGGGCTTCGACCAGAGCGAGCTGCCGATCACCCACGTCACCAACGGTGTCCACGCCCCGACCTGGGTCGCGCGCGAGATCGCTGAGCTGGAGGCGAAGGCGCGTGGCAGCGCCGACGTCGGGGCGTGGGAGGCGGTCGACGCGATTCCCGACGCGGCGCTCTGGGAGACCAAACGCACCCTGCGCGCTCGGCTCGTGCGCTTCGCGCGCCAGCGGCTGCGGGAGTCCTGGCTGGCCCGGGGAGCCACGGAGGCGGAGCTGGGCTGGATCGACAACGCCCTCGACCCCGACGTGCTGACCGTCGGTTTCGCCCGCCGGGTCCCGTCGTACAAGCGGCTCACCCTCATGCTCTCCGACCGCGAGCGCCTCAAGCGCCTGCTGCTCGACCCGGAGCGACCGATCCAGCTGGTGATCGCGGGCAAGGCGCACCCGGCCGACGAGAGCGGCAAGAAGCTGATCCAGGAGATCGTCTGGTTCGCCGACGACCCCGAGATCCGCCACCGGATCGTGTTCCTCCCCGACTACGACATGGACCTGGCCTACCAGCTGGTCACGGGTTGTGACGTCTGGCTCAACAACCCGCTACGGCCCTACGAGGCCTGCGGCACGTCGGGGATGAAGGCGGCCCTCAACGGCGCACTCAACGTCTCGATCCGGGACGGCTGGTGGGACGAGTGGTTCGACGGTGAGAACGGCTGGGCGATCCCGTCCGCGGACGGGATCGACGACCCCTGGCGACGTGACCAGCTCGAGGCCGCCGCGCTCTACGAGCTCCTGGAGGAGCAGGTCACCCGGCGGTTCTACGATCGCGACGCCTCGGGCCTGCCGCGGCGCTGGCTGGAGATGGTGCGGCACACGCTCCGGTCGCTCGGCCCGAAGGTGCTCGCCAGTCGGATGTTCGCCGAGTACGTCGAGAAGCTCTACACGCCGGCGGCGGCCAGTTCCCGCGCGTTGAACGCCTCCTTCGACGGCGCCCGCGAGCTCGCCGCGTGGAAGCAGCGGGTGCGTGAGGCGTGGTCGGGCGTCCGCGTCGACCACGTGGAGTCGAGCGGCCCCGGCGACGGTGCGGAAGTCGGGGGATCGGCCACCGTGCGGGTCTACGTCAGCCTCGGCACGCTCTCGCCGGAGGACGTCGACGTCCAGGTGCTGCACGGTCGAGTGGACGACTCCGACGAGCTCCAGGAGCCGTCCACGACCTCGCTCAAGCCGGCCGAGGCCTACGAGGCGGGTCGGTACCGCTACGACGGCGAGGTCCGCTTCGACCGGACCGGCCCGGTGGGCTACACGGTGCGGATCCTGCCGTCGCACCCGCTGCTCGCCTCGCCCGCGGAGCTCGGTCTCGTCGCCTGGCCGCCGCCTCCGCACGCGATGACCAACGGCGACTTGCGGTAGCGCTCGCTCGTTTCTGTCGTGCCGGCGGCCCCTGGTGGCCGCCGGCACGCGCGTGCTTGGGCGCAGGGCGCCCTGAGTTCGGCGCTCACCGGGTCAGCGGTCGGCGAGCTGAATCTCGGTGAACGCCTTGGTCTGGGCGGTGATGGCCCGTTCAGTCGGCAGGCGTTCCATCGAGGACGCGCCGTAGAACCCGTGGAGGCCGGGGACGCGGGAGAGGAGGTACGCGGCGTCGTCCGGCTCGCTCACCGGCCCACCGTGGCAGAGCACGAGGACGTCCTCACGGACGGACCGGGCGGCCGCCGACCACTCGCGCGCCAGCTCGACACACTCGTCGAGGGTCCGCGCGGTCTGGGCTCCGATCGCCCCGCCGGTGGTGAGACCGAAGTGGCACACCACGATGTCTGCCCCGGCCTCGGTCATCGCGGCGGCGTCCTCGGCGGAGAAGACGTACGGCGTGGTCAACAGGTCGTACGTCGCCGCCTTGCGAATCATCTCCACCTCGAGCGCGTAGCTCATGCCCGTCTCCTCGAGGTTGGCGCGGAACACGCCGTCGATGAGGCCGACGGTGGGGAAGTTCTGCACGCCGGAGAAGCCGAGCCGAGCCAGCTCGGGCAGGAAGACGTCGGGGTCGTAGAAGGGGTCCGTGCCGTTGACGCCGGCGAGGACCGGCGTGTGCTTGACCACCGGGAGCACCTCGCGGGCCATCTCGACCACGATCTCGTTGGCGTTGCCGTACGCCAAGAGACCGGCGAGCGAGCCGCGACCGGCCATCCGGTAGCGCCCGGAGTTGTAGATCACGATCAGGTCGATCCCGCCGGCCTCCTCACAGACCGCTGACAGGCCGGTGCCGGCGCCGCCGCCGATGATGGGGCGGCCAGCGGCGACCTTCTCGCGCAGACGGTTCAGGATCTCGGCGCGGGGAATGCGTGCCATGGCGTCCTTTCGATCTCAGCGAGCAGTCCAGTGGTGTGCGGAATCCAGAGTCGAGTGGGAAGACGTTCCCTCGGTCGTGTCACGCCCGGGACCCGGCGGTCTGCGGTGAGGGAAGGCGCGACCGCAGCCAGTCCACCATGGCCTGGGCGAACTCCGGCGCATTGACGTCGAGGTCGAGCTCGATCAGCTCAACCCGCTCCTGGTCGAGCGTGGAGCGGATGGCGTCGAACAGCGCAGCGTCGGCCGCGGGATCGTGGAACGGCTCGCCCTCCACACTCAGCGCCGACACCCCTCGCAGCGGCAGGAAGACGGCTGCGGGTCCGGTCGCGGTGGACACGCGGCGGGCCAGCCGAACACCGAGCTCGTGACACTCCTCGGGGGTGGTGCGCATCAACGTGACGCTGGGGTTGTGCACGTAGAGGTTCCGGTGGGCGAACTCGGCCGGCACCGTGTCACGCGGACCGAAGTTGACCATGTCGAGGGCACCGACCGACACCGCCTGCGGGATGCCGGCCGCACCGGCGGCGGTGACTCGGCTGGGCCCGGCGGAGAAGACGCCACCGACCAGCTCGTCGGCCAGCTCGGTGGTGGTGACGTCGAGGACGCCGGCCAGCCAGCCGTCCGCGGCGAGCTTCTCGAGGTTCCGGCCGCCGGTGCCGGTCATGTGGAAGACCACCACCTCGTAGCCGGCCTGCTCCAACAGACCGCGGGCGGCTGTGACGCACGGCGTCGTGACGCCGAACATGCTCGCGGCGACCAGCGGTCGATCCTCCTCCGCACGCGGCGGCTGGCTCGTCACCATGCCGGCGATCGCCGCGCAGGCGTTGGCGAGGATCCGTCTGGACAGCCGGTTGACGCCCGCGATGTCGGTGACGCTGGGCATCAGGACGAGGTCGCTCTCGCCGATGTAGGCGCGGGTGTCACCGGACGCCGCGGTGGAGACGATGATCTTCGGCATGCCTAGGGGCAGGCCTCGGAACGCTTCCGCGGCGATCGAGGTGCCACCGGTCCCACCCAGCGCGAGCGCGCCGTCGACGCGTCCCTGCGCGTGAAGGTCGGCGAGCACCGCCGCGGCGCCGGCCGCCATGGCGGTCACGGCCGCGCCTCGGTCGCCCGCGGCACACAAGCTCGCGAGGTCGGCTCCGCCGGCGGCGGCCACCTCCTCTCGCGAGATGTCGGGCGGGAACGCGGGCTCACCGAGAACGCCGGCGTCGACCACGAGGGTGTCGATGCCGGACTTCGCGAGCTGGTCCCGGACGAAGGCGTACTCGGCCCCCTTGGTGTCGAGGGTGCCAACGAGCACGACGGTGGGCACGGTGACCTCCCTAGACAGACCACAAGCGTGACGTCGGCGCGAGGTGCGCTGTAGACGATGATCTCCCGTTCGGGCTCCGGTTCACCACGACCGATCGAGGCTGCCGGCTCACGCGTGGTCGGCCACCGCGCGCAGGGTCCCAGTGGTCTCGAGTTCGTGAACGAGGTCCCCGAAGTCGAGGTTCTGGATACGCCGAACACCGTCCATGGTCGACAGCTCATGGCGAAGCTCGGGATGGCGCAGGTAGAAGACGACGGTCAGGTAGACGACTCCGGGATTGACGCGGAGCGGATGAAGCTCAATCTGGTGGTTGCGCTTCCGGAACCATGCGAGCCGGCCAAGAAAGTTCTCTTCCGGATCTCGGCCGCGGTCCTTCCGCTCGACCACGGTCAGATCAAGATAGGGGGATCCAGCTATGCGTGGATGCACCTCTCTGATCGAGTCCCATGAATAGAAACAGCAGCCGAGCTGAGACCAGTAGTGAAGGCCGTTCGGACTTAGTCCAACACCGAGCGTACTTCGTTTTCGAATCAGTCCGCCGATTGTCCATGTCAAAAGAAGCGCGCCAAAGAACGGGCTGACCCTGCCGAAGACTTGCGCCCGATGACCCCACCAGTTCTCGCCTGTCGACGAAGCGTCGAAAAGTAACGGAAAACTGATAAGGGTTACCGCTAGGAAAAAGAACGATAACGATCTCGCGATCGATGCGAGCCGCAAATTCCACAAGGCTACCGCGTGTGTGCCGCTACGTAGCCGAGTAAGCTCCACCGCGGAAGCCGAGCGGCGCCAGCAGGTCGCCGTTGTAAGGTAGACGCCTATCCCTCCGAATACCACGAAGCCAAGAGTGAAACATTCTAGGATAGCCATCCCAATCCTGTGTTCTACAAAGTCGCGTGGGATGGCTGCGGTGAGTGCTATCGCTAGAATAATCGCGCCGAAGCATACAGTCCACGCAAGACGTTTGCGCCGATACCAAGTGGAGGGCAAAGGGATAGGCATCGTTCTCCTCTTCGCGGGCCCGGTTCAATAGGGGGCAGTCGTCGGCTCCCCGGATCCAGGCCAGGACTGACTGCTAGTAGCTTGTCTAGAGCGGTCCTATAGTTTTTGTCGTACCATCCGCTCGTAGCTTCCGATGCAATAAATCCGAGGGTAGCACCAGCAAGCGGAGCCGCCCAAAACCAGGTGGGTGGAGCGAGCGCGAGAGCGATTGCGGCAGACGCTGCACCTACGCTGAGGCTCACCGCTGTCACGACGATAACCTTCTCAGGTGGATCTCCGGCCGCGAGTGAGTCTAGGACGCCGCGTACAGTGATGACAGGTCCTCCGATGCGGCACACGCGCCCCGTTAAACCATATGCGTGCGGCCGGTTGTGCTTATCACGATACCTTTCGATCCAGGCTTCGGTTAGGCCAAATTTGGCTTCCACAGTTGGGAGGGCAAGTTGATTCCAGTCATAACTGTCGTTCCCAACGAACACCTCGCGGATCGAGTCGTGAACAGAGTCTACAGTGTCTCTGATCTCCTCATAGACACCCTTACGCCATTCGTATAGCTCGCGAGCGGCTTCTTCGGTGAGGCATTTACTCGTATCCTTCGGGGTTCAGCTCGAACTCGGGTGGCCATATACAGCCATCCTCGATCTTGAGCTTCGCCTCTCGGGCGCGGCGCTCCACCCATGCGATGCGATTTGCGCCGCCTCGAGGACGTCAGCCATGTGGTCGAGCAGGCGAGCGCGTTTGTGTAGGGCGTCGACGAAGCGAAGGATCGTCGGTAGTCCTTCGCGCAGGTTCATGGCGAATCTTTCGCTGGCTGGGTCGCGCCAAGATTCGATGTGGTCCCGAAGGACCTGTCTGACGGCGCTCTCAGCTTCTTCGGCTAGAGGCGCCAAATGTGACCGGTACCAATCCGCGACCGCGCGAATGCTGGCGGGATCCCCGCCAAGTACGATGGTAGGAGGTTCGCCCACACCTTCCCCTTCTTAGCGGTCTGCGTTCTTGCTTCCAAGACCCCAGGCACTGAAAAGCTCCGGGTCGAAGGTCAACATGCGGTCATGTATTGGAGATAGGAACCGATTATTTTGCTCCTCCATTTTCCGATAAACCTTCGCCACTTTCCTTAATTTGTCAGCGGAGTTTTCGAGGCTCATGATAAGGTGTACGTACTGAGCAACTGTAGCTTCGATAATGTCTTGAACGACCAGAGCGAATGGCCCTGCGTCGACTCGTTCAGGTCTTGCTTGCTCTGCTCGGCTATCAAGTACGCCGGCTGTCTCTTCGAGCAGTCGACTCCATCGGTCGATCACGCCAGCACTGAAGTACCGTTCCCCCGCGAGGGTGATTACGTATTCGTCTTCTGCCCCCATATCGGTCCTCGCACTGTTCCCATCACGACAGTTTCACCACCGATCGTAGTCACCTGGCAACTGATATGCGGAGGTTGTCCACAAGGGACGCTGTGCAGGTTGGGCGTGGTACACGGCGCTGCAGGAGGCCGAGCGGCAAGGTCCGCCGAGCGGAGACGTTCGATCATGCCGAGCGGCTGGTTGGCTGAGGCCGGGAGCGGGGCGCCCGGGCGCGAGTCGACACACGCCCGGGCGCTGATGAGATCGCGAGACGTCGAGCGTCAGGATTCGACGCGCACGTCGATCTCCGCCGTGTCACCGACGAGGAGCTCGAGCGTGCCGATGCGCCCCGCGGCCTGGAGGTCGCGCCGGGCCGCCGTCAGCAGCTCGACGTCGGCGGCCGGTCCGGTCACGACCACGCGTGTGACGTCGGCGCGCATCGACAGTCGCCGTGCCGACTTGAAGCCACGAACCGCGCTGAGCACCGAGCCGACCGCCGCGAGAAGGGTCGCGTCACCGGGGGCGTCGGCGAGCTCCCCACGCGTCGGCCACGGCGCGTTGTGCACCGATCCCTCCTGCCACCACGACCACACCTCCTCGGTCACGAACGGCATGACCGGCGCGAACAGCCGCAGCACCACCGACAGCGCGAGGGCCAGGGAGGCGCGTGCCGACTCCGGCGCGGCTGGGTTCGAGGGGTCCTCCTCACCGCGAAGCGCCGCGTAGGCGCGGTCCTTGACCAGCTCCAGGTAGTCGTCGCAGAACTCCCAGAAGAACCGCTCGGTCGCCTCCAACGCGGTCGTGTAGTCGAACGCGTCGAGAGCGGCCGTCGCGGTGTCGATGGTGTCGGCGAGCGCGGCGAGCGTGGCGCGGTCCAGCGGCTCGGTCACGAGGCCAGGGTCCGGGTTCACCGCGCCGAGACCGAGCACGAAGCGGCTGGCGTTGAGCAGCTTGGTCGCCAGCCGCCGTCCGACCTTCATCTGCGTCTCGTCGAACGGCGAGTCCTGGCCCGGTCGCGCCCCGGCCGCGCGCCAGCGCACGGCGTCGGCGCCGTATCGGCGCAGCACGTGGACCGGCGTCGTCGCGTTCCCCTTGGACTTGCTCATCTTCTTGCGGTCGGGGTCGACCACGAAGCCGGAAATCGCGGCCCGCCGCCACGGCAGCGAGTCGTGCTCCAGGTGGGAGCGCACGACGCTGTAGAAGAGCCAGGAGCGGATGATCTCGTGGGCGTGGGCGTGCATGTCCATGGGGAACGTCCGCGCCCACAGGTCCGGGTCGCGTTCCCAGCCGCAGGTGATCTGCGGGGTGAGCGAGGACGTCGCCCAGGTGTCCATGATGTCCGGGTCACCGAGGAAGCCGTGCGGCTGGCCTCGTTGCTCCTCGGTGTAACCGTCAGGGATGTCGCTGGCGGGGTCGACGGGGAGCTGGTCCTCACGCGGCAGGATCGGGTGGTCGTAGTCCGGCCGACCGTCGCCGTCCAGCGGATACCACACCGGGATGGGGACGCCGTAGAAGCGCTGCCGGCTGATGAGCCAGTCGCCGGTGAGGCCCTCCACCCAGTGCTCGTAACGGTGCCGCATGAACGGCGGCACCCAGGCCAGCTCCCGTCCCCGGGCAAGGAGGGCTTGACGTAGCTCGGGATCGCGGCCGCCGTTGCGGACGTACCACTGCCGGCTGGTCACGATCTCCAAGGGCAGGTCGCCCCTCTCGTAGAACTTCACCGTGTGGGTGATGGGGCGCGGCTCGCCCACCAGGTCGCCGGACTGGCGCAGCAGCTCCGCCACGCGGCGCCGGGCCTCCGCCACGGGCAGGCCGGCGAGCTCGGCGTAGGCACGGCGGCCTTCCTCCGACAGCCCGTCCGGCGGTTGCGCCACGATGCGGCCGTCGCGCCCCACGACGGCCCGCACCGGCAGCTTCAGCTCCCGCCACCAGGTCACGTCGGTGGTGTCGCCGAACGTGCACACCATGGCGATGCCCGTCCCCGTCGTCGGGTCGGCCAGCCGGTGCGCGAGCACGGGCACCCGCGCTCCGAACAGCGGCGTCCGCACGGTGCTGCCGAACAACCGGCGGTACCTGTCGTCGTCCGGATGTGCCACGAGGGCGACACACGCCGGTAGCAGCTCGGGTCGGGTCGTCTCGATGAGGATCGGGTCGCCCCCGTCGTCCCGGTGGAACGCCAGTCGGTGGAACGCGCCCGGCCACTCACGGTCTTCCAGCTCCGCCTGCGCCACCGCGGTCTGGAAGCTCACGTCCCACAGCGTCGGCGCGTCGGCCTGGTACGCCTCGCCGCGCGCGAGGTTGCGCAGGAAGGCCCGCTGCGACGCCGCCCGGGCGATCTCGCCGTTGGTGGTGTACAGCAACGACCAGTCGACCGACAGTCCGACCTGCCGCCACAGTGCCTCGAAGGCCTGCTCGTCCTCGGCGGTGAGACGCTGGCACAGCTCGACGAAGTTGCGCCGGGAGATGGTCTCTGGTCGGCTCGACGGCTTCGCGGGCGGGGTGTACGTCGGGTCGTACGGCAGGGACGGGTCACACCGGACGCCGAAGTAGTTCTGCACCCGCCGTTCGGTCGCCAGCCCGTTGTCGTCCCACCCGATCGGGTAGAAGACCGCACGCCCGCGCATGCGCTGGTAGCGGGCCACGATGTCGGTGTGGGTGTAGGAGAAGACGTGGCCCACGTGCAGGCTCCCGGACACCGTGGGCGGCGGGGTGTTGATGGAGAAGACCCGCTCGCGCGGCGCGGAGCGGTCGAAGCGGTAGGCGCCGCGCTCCTCCCAGATCGGTGCCCACTTCGCCTCCAGCCCGTCCAAGGAGGGCTTGTCGGGGATTCGCGCGGCACGGACGGTCGGGCGAGCGTCCGCCTGGTGGGTGTGCCCGAGGGCGTGGGGTGCGACGCGTGCTGGGCTCGGAGCGTGGCGTGGGGTGTGCTCGGTCGACGTCGCCGTCTCTGCGGACGACGAGGCTGGTCTTGTGGACGGCATGATGGCTCACCTGGTCTGGAGGGACGCGCGCGCCGTTGTGGGCACGCGCGACCGACGGAGAAGGACGAAGGTCAGGAAGTGACGACGAGGATGAGACGGATCGACGAGCGCTCAGAGGCGCGTGGATACTCGCGCCCGCGCGCCGCCGCGACCGAGCCGGGCGCTCACGTAGAACGATCCGTACGAAGCCATCACACGTCAGTATAAGCGCGCGATCGCTGAGCGTATCGACGTCGACGCGGGCATGGGCGACTCGAGGTCTCCACCAGCCCGCCTACTACGATGCGTAGTCGAGTGCTGATTCGGACGGGCGAGGGTGGAGTCGTGATCGATGCCGTGACCATTGGGCTCATCGTGCTGAGCCTCCTCCTGGCTGGCCTGTGCCTGGTGGCGGCCGTGCGCGACCGCTCGCCCGCTACCCTCCACGTCGGCGCCGCCGCGCTGGTGGAACTGGTCTTGCTCATCCAGCTCGTGGTGGCGGTCGTCCGGCTCCTTCTCGGCGACCGGCCAGCCGAGCTCGGCACGTTCGTGGGCTACCTCATCGCGTCCGTCCTGGTCGTGCCGGTCGCGGTGCTCTGGGCGGCCGCCCAGCGCGACCGGTGGAGCAGCGTCGTTCTCGGCGTGGCCGGGCTGGTGATCGTCGTCCTCGTCCTTCGCATGCAGCAGGTGTGGACCGGTGTCTGAGCAGCCTCAGCGTGTGGAGCGGGTGGACGCCGGCCCGCGCTTCGCCGCGCACACCGCGTCAGGTCCAGGGCGTGCCCTCGTCGCGGTCTACGCGGTGTTCGCCTTGGCGGCCAGCGCCCGAGCGGGTGTCCAGATCGCGACCCGGTTCGCCGAGGCGCCGGTGGCGTACGCCCTCTCGGCGTTCTCCGCGGTCGTCTACATCGTGGCCACGGGCGCGTTGGCGCGCGGCGGACCGCACGCCCGTCGGGTGGCATGGGTCGCGTGTGGGATCGAGCTCGTCGGTGTCCTCGTGATCGGCGCCGCCAGCCTGCTCTATCCTGCGGCGTTCCCGGACGAGACGGTCTGGTCCGCGTTCGGGCAGGGCTACCTCTTCATCCCGCTCGTCCTGCCGGTGCTCGGGCTGGCCTGGTTGCGACGGACCCGGCTTCGCTGAGTAGCCCCGGCTGAGCCGCTCGGGCCGCCACGCCGCAGCGGTGGCCAGGAGACGGGCCGCGGTGGCCAGGGGGACGAAGGAGCCAAACGGGGAGCAGCCGACCCCGCCCGCCGCCCGTCCGCACCGGTGACCGTGCCCCCAGCTCGTCGCGCTGACTCCCTACACTGCACCGCATGAGTGCCTCGCAGCCTGACGCTTCCGCGCCGCCGCTTCCGCAGACGTTCTCGCCTGCCGAGATCGAGGGAAAGCTTTACGAGCGCTGGGTCGAGCGCGGCTACTTCACCCCGTCGGGCAAGCCCGACGCGACGCCGTTCTGCATCGTGATCCCGCCGCCGAACGTCACGGGATCCCTGCACGTGGGGCACGCGCTCGACCACACGATCCAGGACATTCTGGTTCGCAGGCGGCGGATGCAGGGCTACGACACCCTGTGGCTGCCGGGCACCGACCACGCGGGCATCGCCACCCAGAACGTGGTGGAGCGGGAGCTCGCCAAGGAGGGCCTGTCGCGGCACGACCTCGGACGCGAGAGGTTCGTCGAGCGGGTCTGGCAGTGGAAGGCCGAGTCAGGCGGCCGCATCCTCGGCCAGATGCGCCGTCTCGGCGACTCGGTCGACTGGAGCCGTGAGCGCTTCACGATGGACGAGGGCCTGTCGCGGGCCGTCCTCACGATGTTCAAGCGGCTCTACGACGACGGCCTCATCTACCGGGCCGAGCGGATCATCAACTGGTGCCCGCGCTGCCTCACCGCGCTCTCCGACATCGAGGTCGAGCACTCCGAGGACGAGGGCGAGCTGGTCAGCATCCGCTACGGAGAGGGTGACACCTCGATCGTGGTGGCGACGACGCGGGCGGAGACGATGCTCGGGGACACCGCTGTGGCGGTGCACCCCGACGATGAGCGCTACGCCCACCTGGTCGGCCGCGAGGTCGAGCTGCCGCTCACCGGCCGGCGGGTCCCGATCATCGCCGACGCCCACGTCGACCCGGAGTTCGGGACCGGCGCGGTGAAGGTGACGCCCGCCCACGACCCCAACGACTTCGAGATCGGTCGGCGGCACAACCTGCCGAGTATCGAGATCATGGACGAGCACGGTGTGATCACCGCGCACGGTCCGTTCCAAGGGCTCGACCGGTTCGAGGCTCGGCCGGCGGTCGTCGCCGCGCTGCGCTCCGAGGGACGCATCGTCAAGGAGATCCGGCCCTACCGCCACGCGGTCGGCCACTGCCAGCGTTGCGACACGGTCGTGGAACCGCGGGTCTCCCTCCAGTGGTTCGTCAAGGTCGAGCCGCTGGCGCGCGCGGCGAGCGAGGCGGTGCGCGACGGCCGGATCACGATCCACCCGCCGGAGATGGCCAAGCGCTACTTCTCCTGGGTCGACAACATGCACGACTGGTGCATCTCCCGCCAGCTCTGGTGGGGGCACCGGATTCCCGTGTGGTACGGCCCGGACGGCCAGGTGGTGTGCGTCGGTCCAGACGAGGAGCCACCGTCGGGCGAGGGCTGGACCCAGGACCCGGACGTCCTCGACACCTGGTTCTCCTCCGGGCTGTGGCCGATGTCCACGCTGGGGTGGCCCGACGAGACCGACGACCTGGCGCGCTACTACCCGACCAGCGTGCTCGTCACCGGCTACGACATCCTCTTCTTCTGGGTCGCCCGGATGGCGATGTTCGGCCTGTACGGCATGCAGCACCGTGGTAAGGCCGACAGCGTGCCGTTCCGGGAGGTCGTGCTCCACGGCATGGTGCGCGACGCCCACGGCAAGAAGATGTCGAAGTCGTTCGGCAACGTCGTCGACCCGCTGGACTGGATCGAGCGCTACGGCGCGGACGCGACCCGGTTCACGCTGGCGCGCGGCGCCAACCCCGGCTCCGACGTCCCGGTGAGCGACGAGTGGTGCCAGGGTGCGCGGAACTTCGCCACCAAGCTGTGGAACGCGGCCCGCTTCGCGCTCATGAACGGCGCGTCGACGGAGCTGCCGATCCCGGACCGGCTGTCGACCGCCGACCGGTGGATCCTCTCCCGTCTCCACCGCCTGATCGCCGAGGTCGACACCTACTACGACAGCTACGAGTTCGCCAAGGTCTGCGAGGCGATCCAGGGATTCGCGTGGGGCGAGTTCTGCGACTGGTACGTCGAGCTCGCCAAGACCGAGTTGACAGCCGGCGGCGAGGCCGCCGACGCCGCTCGGGCGGTGCTCGGGCACGTGCTCGACCGACTGCTGCGCCTGCTCCACCCGGTGATGCCGTTCGTCACCGAGGAGCTGTGGCTGGCGTTGACGAAGGGCGAGTCCCTGGTGATCGCCGAGTGGCCGCGCGCCGAGTCCGACTGGCTCGATGACGCCGCGGAGGCCGAGATCGCGCGACTGCGCCGGCTCGTCACCGAGGTCCGCCGCTTCCGCGCCGACCAGGGCCTGCGTCCGGGGCAGCGGGTCCCCGCCCGGCTGGTGGGCATCGAGCGGACCGTGCTCGCCGGGCACGAGACCGCCATCCGTTCGCTGCTGCGGCTCGATCCGCCGGGTGAGGGCTTCAACCGGACGGCGTCCCTGCTCGTCGACGACGTCACGGTCGAGCTCGACACCGCCGGCGTGATCGACGTGGCGGCCGAGCGCAAGCGGCTGGAGAAGGACCTCGCCAACGCCCGCAAGGAGCGTGACCAGGCGGCGCGCAAGCTCGCCAACCCCGACTTCTTGAACAAGGCGCCGGCGCAGGTGGTGGAGAAGGTCCGCACCCAGCACGCGACCGCCGAGAACGAGATCGCACGGTTGGAGGCGCAGCTGGCGGCGTTGCCGTCGCCGCGCTAGCCGGACGCACCTGGCGGGCGTAGGGAGAGACGACCGGCTGTCATCCGGTGGAGCCTGCTACCGCTCGGCGTGGGCCCGTGCGGGCAGACTTGTCGAAGACACGAAGGAGCAGGCGACCAAAGTGGTGAAGAACAAGGGTGGCCGTCGGGCCGACGCGAGGTACGCCGAGGTGGAGAAGGCACTCCTCGGCCGGCTTCCGGAGCACAAGTCGGTCCAAGGGCGCAATATCGAACGTATCCGCCTTCTGTGCTCGACCCTCGCCGACCCGCAGCACGCCGCGCCCGTCATCCACCTGACGGGGACGAACGGCAAGACGACGACCGCGCGGATGATCGACTCCCTGCTCACGGCGTTCGGCTTGCGTACCGGTCGGCTCACCAGCCCGCACCTCGCGGAGGTCCGCGAGCGGATCAGCTTGTCCGGCGAGCCGGTGTCGCCGGAACGGTTCGTCCAGATCTACGACGAGGTGATGCCCTACGTCGACCTCGTCGACCAGCAGGTCGATCGACCGCTGTCGTTCTTCGAGGTGGTCACCGCCTTGGGCTTCGCGGCGTTCGCCGACGCCCCCGTCGACGTCTCCATCGTCGAGGTAGGACTCGGCGGGGAGTGGGACAGCACCAATGTCGCGGACGGCAAGGTCGCGGTGGTGACCCCGATCGCGGTCGACCACGCGAAGTACCTCGGCAGCACGCCCGCGGAGATCGCCGTCGAGAAGGCCGGCATCATCAAGCCCGGCGCGGTCGCGGTGGTCGCGCAGCAGGAGGTCGAGGTCGCCAAGGTGATCTTGCGTCGCGCCGCTGAGGTGGGCGCGTCGGTGGCCCGCGAAGGGCTGGAGTTCGGCGTCCTCAGCCGGGAGCTCGCGGTCGACGGTCAGTTGATCACGCTCAAGGGTCTGACGGGCGTCTACGAGGACATCTACCTCCCGCTGCACGGCGCGCACCAGGCGCACAACGCCGCCTGCGCGCTCGCCGCGGTCGAGGCGTTCCTCGCGGGCGGTACCGACGAGGAGAAGGGACTCGACGCCGACGTCGTGCGTGAGGGGTTCGCCAACGTCCGGTCGCCGGGCCGGTTGGAGGTGGTGCGCACCAGCCCGACCGTCGTGCTGGACGCGGCGCACAACCCGCACGGCGCGGCGGCGTCCGCCGAGGGGGTGACCGAGGCGTTCACGTTCGACCCGCTCATCGGCGTGGTCGGGATGATGCGCGACAAGGACGTCGAGGGCGTGCTGTCGGCCTTCGAGCCGATCTTCGCGAGGATCGTGTGCACGCAGAACTCGACCATGCGCGCGATGCCCGCGGCCGAGCTCGCCGCGATCGCGACGGAGGTGTTCGGCGAGGACCGCGTCGAGACGGTGCCTCGCCTCGACGACGCCATCGACACCGCCGTGCGGTTCGCCGACGAGGGCAGTCCTGAGCTGGGGATGGGTGGTGTCCTCATCACCGGCTCCGTCATCACGGTGGGCGAAGCCCGCGTGCTGCTGAAGGGCAGGTAAGCCGGTGCGGCCGGTCCTTTCCGCCATCCTGGTCTTCGAGGCGATCGTGGTCCTCCTCGCGATCCCGGTGGCTGTCTCACTCGGCGAGGTGAGCGGCGGACTGGCCGGCGCGGTCGGTGGTGGCGTCGCCGCGGCGTGTCTGGTGGCCACCGGTGTGCTGCGCTATCCGTTCGGACGCTGGGCGGGCTCGGCCCTGCAGGTGGTGGCGGTGGCGCTCGGTTTCGTGGTGCCGTTGATGTTCGTCCTCGGAGTGGTCTTCGGCGCCCTGTGGTTCGTGTGCTTGGCGGCGGACCGCAAGATCGCGGCTGCCCAGACCCACCGGGGTGAGGGCGACGGTTGACGGCCACCGGCAGCGTGGGAACCGGTCTCGAAGCCGGGCAGGTCGCCGCAGGGAGGGGATCGTCGCCGGAGCCGCGGTGAGGGCGGTTACGCTGCCGCTCGCTGACCTTTCCCGACGTCCGTGCGAAGGAGTGAGGCGTGTCCGAGCGCACCCTGGTCCTGCTCAAGCCCGATGCGGTTCGCCGTGGCCTGGTCGGCGAGATCCTCAGCCGCTACGAGCGCAAGGGGCTGTCGATCGTGGCGATGGAGATGCGGACCATCGACGGCGCGATGGCGGACCAGCACTACGCCGAACATGTCGACAAGCCCTTCTACCCGCCGCTGCGTGAGTTCGTGACCAGCGGACCGTTGGTGGCCGCGGTCCTCGAGGGGGACGACGCGATCGAGGTCGTCCGGCTCCTCAACGGCGCCACGGACGCGCGGAAGGCGGCGGCCGGCACCATTCGCGGCGACCTGGCGCTGTCCAACCGCGAGAACCTCGTGCACGGCTCGGACTCGCCCGAGGCGGCCAAGCGCGAGATCGCCTTGTGGTTCCCGAATCTCCACTGACGACCACGCGGCTCCGGCCGGAAACCACAGAGGTGGAGCCAGCGTCGTGGTGTCTCTGAGCCGACAGCGGTTGGCACCGGCGCGCGGAGCGTGCAGGATGTCCTTGTCGGCGTCGAAAAGTCGGCGGTCTCGCCGACCTCTGCGATGCCCGGGGCACCGTCGAGCATCATGGTGAGCCTGGCGCGGACAAGGCCTCGCGTCGACGACGAGCACGCGTACCGCTATGGAGGCTCCGTGCCCATCGGCTATCTGATCCCTGTGGCGCTCGTCGCGGCGGTCGGACAACCGTGGCCCTGGCCGCCGTGACCGCGATTGGACTCGCGACCATCGCTTCTCGAGCACGCCCACGAGTACGGCGCCGATCCGACGACGCTGTTCGTCGCGGGGAGCTCGGCAGGCGGGCACATGGCGGCGTTGGCCCCGCTCACCCAGAACGACCCCGCCTTCCAGCCGGGCTTCGAGGACGCCGACACCTCTGTGACCGGCGCCATCTGCCTGAACGCCTGGTACGGCCCCCATTTCGGTCAAGGGCCCGAGTCTTCGCCGGAGCCGCACATCGGCGCCGACGCGCCGCCCTTTTCCCTGGCACACGGCGACAAGGACACGTTGGTGCCCGTGGTAGATGCCCGGCACTTCGTCCGCCGGCTACGCCAGACCTCGGCCGGCCCCGTCGTGTACGCCGAGCTGAAGGATGGGCACCACGCCTTCGACCTGTTCCACTCCCTGCGGTTCGAGGCCGTCATCGACGCGATCGAGGCCTTCACCGCGTGGGTCAGATCACAGGACAGGAATGCCGTCGCGGGTTGATCCACCCGCCAGGACTGCTGGAGCTAGAACCCGCGTCGACAAGCGCGAGGCTCAGCCAGCCAACGTGAAGGCGACCGGGAGGAGTCCGAACGGCAGGTTCGTGAGGACGTGCGCCACCACGAGCGGCATCAGCCGGCCGCGCCGGTGGTAGACGATCCCGGCGGCGAGGCCCCAGCCGGTGAAGGCGACGGCGTAGGTGAGTGCCCCAGGCCAGCTGGCCGCGAACGCCAGGTGTTGGATCCCGAAAGCCAGTGCCGTCACGGCGATACCGAAGGCCGCCGAGCCCGTTCGCCGGACGAGGTGCGCTTGGACGTATCCGCGATACGTGAGCTCCTCGACCGGCGCGTTGAGGAAGGGAAACACGATCCCGACGAGAACACCGGACCACGCCGGGAGCGCGTCCGTTGTCACCAGGTCGGCGTACATCCCGCTGAAGACCTGCTCGTAGGCGGCCTGGACCTCGCTCGCCGAGCCAGGCCGGGCAAGGCCGAGCGGCACCAGCGTGAGCGGGACGAGGAACACCGCCCAGAAGACGACGAGCCACAGCACGCCCCAGCCGACGTCGGACGCCAGTCGGGCGCGCTCGAAACCCAGGAGGTCCCGCAGCCGCGAGCCGTCCCGACGGACCAGCCAGGCAAGCAGGGCCAGGGTGATGACGTTGGCGACCGTCACCGCGTACGTCGACGTGGTGCCGGCGAGTGGGAGTGCGTCGGGTAGCCCACGTGACCGGAAGAGCAGGTAGGCGCTCGCGAGGAGCACCCAGATGAGCCCGATCCGCACGACCACCAACGTCAGCGGCGCGACCAACGACACCTGAGAGTTCGTGACGCGCCGGTCCTCGGCCACCGCCATGGGCCGAGGGTAGGGCCTTCGCGGCGTCGCCGCTCGCCGACGCCTTACGCCGTGAGGGCCCGCACGCGGCGGAGCACCTCGTCGGGGCCGAGCGCTCGCGCCACCTGGAACATGTCAGGGCTGCGGGTGGAGCCGGTCAGCGCCACCCGGATGACCTGGGCCGCCTCGCGAATCGAGCCGGGGTAGGCGTCGGGGTCGCGCTTGTACTCCTTGGTGCTGCGGGCGAACCCGTGTCGGGCCGCGAGGTCCCGGACCTGCTCGAACCACTCCTGCGGGTCCTCGAGCGGCTGGTAGTGGTCGGCGAAGTCGGCCGCGAGAGTACGCACCAGCTCCGGTGCGAGCCCGCCGAAGCGTGCGTCAGTCGGGTCGTCGACGAGCTGGAAAAGCTGGGGGAAGAAGAACCCGTAGACCGGCCGGAAGTCCGACCACTTGCGCAGGTCCTTGCGAGGGTTGGGGACGCCTTCCCGCTCGACCGCAAGGGCGCGCAGGGCGAGGTCGGGCTCGGCCTCGAGGACGGCGGCCAGCTCTTGGTCGTAGGTCGCGGCCCACCGCCGGACCTGGTCGAGGATCTCCCGTCCAGGCAGGGTGGCGATGTAGTCGGCGCTGATGTCCTCGAGCTTCACCAGGTCGACCAGCGGCCCGGCAAGTCCGAGCTCGTCCAGGCGGATCGGCTCGGCGAGCGACTGCTCCATCGGCAGCTCGGCCAGCCGACCGTTGGCCAGGCCACGCAGGTAGTAGTGGACGGCGGGGACCGGGTAGCCGGCCTCGATGTAGAAGTCGACCGACGCCTCGGGGTCCTTCCGCTTCGACAGCTTGCGCTTGCCGCCGCCCTCCTGCTTGGTCAGCGGCGCGATGTGCGCGTACTCCGGTGGTTCGAAGCCGAGGGCCTCGAACAGCTGCAGGTGCAGCGGCACCGACGAGATCCACTCCTCACCGCGGATGACGAGGTTCACCCGCATGAGGTGGTCGTCGACGGCGTGCGCGAAGTGGTACGTGGGCAGCCGAGGCTCCTGGTCGGACGACTTCAAGATGACGACGTCGTTGCGGTTGGCCTCGTGCTCGAGCTCACCGCGGATGACGTCGCGGAAGCGCACGCGCTGACCGGGCCGGGCCTCGGCGCGGAACCGGACCACGTACGGGACGCCGGCGGCGAGCTTGGCGCGGACGTCGTCCGCGGACGCGTCCCGCCACAACGCCCACCGTCCGTAGTAGCCGGTCGGCAGCTTCGCCCGCTGCTGCGCCTCCGTGATCTCGGCGAGCTCCTCCTTCGTCGCGAAGCACAGGTACGCCTTGCCCTGGCGCAGCAGCTCGCGGACGTAGGTGAGGTAGATCCGGGAGCGCTCGGACTGACGGTAGGGGCCGTAGTCACCGACGGTGGCGCGTCCTCCATCGGGCGTGGGAAGGTCGCCTTCGTCCGGGCTGATGCCGAAATGCTCGAAAGCCCGGTCGAACTGCTCGAGCGCGCCCTCGACCAGACGCGACTGGTCGGTGTCCTCGACCCGTACCAGGTACCGGCCGCCGGTGGCGTGGGCGACGGCACGGTCGATCATGGCGACGTAGACACCGCCGATGTGGACGAACCCGGTCGGGGAGGGACCGAACCGCGTCACCTTCGCGCCCTCCGGCAACTGCCTGGGTGGGTACCGCCGCTCCCAGTACTCCGGTTCGGGCAGGTCGGGCGGGAACAACGCGTCGATCTCGGCGCGCTCGAGCATCGGTGGGTCGTCTCCAGGTTCGTGCTGTCTTCTGACGGTCTGGTCCGGGCCAGGCCGCGGGCGGCGTCGCGTCGGGCCGCCCCAAAACTCAAGCTTGCACCCCGAAGTCTGTCAGGGCGCGGGACACCGGCCGTCAGCGCCTCTGGCCGTACGGGAGGTGAGGTCTGCTCTCGCGGGGCCGCCTCGTAGGGCGGATCAGGCCCGTGGCTGGTGTCCGAAGCGCGTCGGCGTCCACCGTGCTGTGTGGACGGTCGGGTCGACTCGCCGCTGCCGACTGGTCGGCACCTCCGGCGCGGGCTCGATCACCGGCTCAGGCTCACCGGCCTCCCGCATGCGGGCCACCAGCCTGGCGCGCAGTTCCTCGGCGACGTTCCGGTGGGACGGCATGCCGGCGAGGTTGACCAGCTCATACGGGTCGTTGGCCAGGTCGTAGAGCGCGGTCTCGACGTACCTGGTGGCGTTCGCGTCGTCCCATGGGTGGGCGTCCGGTGCGGTGACGTAGTACTTCCAGCGGGACGTCCGGATCGCCCGCCCCACCTCGGACTCGCTCACCTGGATGAAGACCTCGTCCGGCCACGCCGCGGACGGGTCGCGCAGCAGCGGCAGGAACGAGCGTCCGTCCATGTCCTCGGGTACGTCGAGACCGGCCGCGTCGAGCAGCGTGGGTGGGAGGTCCACCGTGCTTACCGGTCGGGTGAGCGTTCCTCCGCCGTCGAAGCCGGGTCCGCGGAGCGCCAACGGGACGCGAATCGAGGCGTCGTGGCAGGACCGCTTGTACTCGGAGTTCCGGGTCTTGAAGTGGCTGCCGTGGTCGGAGGTGAAGGCCACGATCGTGTCGTCGAGCAGGCCCATGCTGCGCAACGCGTCGAACAGGCGGCCGAGCCCTTCGTCGACGCGGCGGATCTGGCCGAGGTAGCCACCGATGTGGCGGTGGGCGGTGCCGCCGTGGGCGGACAGCTCCGCCAGGTCGGGTGGCAGCCAGCGCCCCTGGTAGCGCTCGGCGTAGCCGTCGGGAGCGGGATAGGTGTCGACCTCGTTCTGGTGGTGCGGCTCGAGCAGGGACACGAACAAGAAGAACGGCCGCCTCCGACCGGACCCGTCCGGCGCGACCTGGTCGGCAACGAACCGGATGGCCGCGTCGAAGAGTGCGTCGGAGCGGTAGCCCGGCAGAAGGACGGGCGCGCCGGACTCGTCGAAGACCACCGTGCGGTAGGCGTCGGAAGTGAACTCGAGCAGGTTGGCGGCCAACCAGAACTCGTAGCCACCTCGGTCCTCGGGCGGCACGGGCTCGGAGAGCGACAGGTGCCACTTGCCGATGTAGCCGGTTCGGTAGCCGGCGACGCGGAAGTGGTGGGCAAGTGTCCGCGCGTCGTGGGGGAGCGGGATGCCGTTCCGGTACACACCGGTGCGGGTGGGATAGCGGCCGGTCTGGATGGCAGCCCGGGCCGGCGCGCACACCGGCTGTGGCGTGAACGCCTGGAGCACGTGGGTGCCCAACCGCGCCATCGTGTCGAAGTTGGGGGTGAGGTCCAATGGATTGCCGTGGACTCCCGTGGTGTCCCAACGCTGCTGGTCGGTGAAGACCACGATCACGTTCGGGTGGTCGACCTGTGGCATGTCGCGCCTTTCCTCGTCGTCGGTGCTCTGGCTCCCGCTGGCGCGGTCGGGCTCGCACGGCCCGGTCCGGATGGCTCGTCGTGAGGGCGTCGGCTAGGTCGATCCGCGCCGAATGAAGGACCACGGGGTGACCAGCTCACGTGCCGGCGGTGGCTCCCTCTGGCTGTGCGGGTCGTGGAGCGCGGCCAGGCGGTCGAACAGCAGCCGCGCCACCGCCGAGTACTCGTGGGACACCGGCCCGACGGTGCTGAGCGCGGGCCGGATGACTCGGCCTTCCTCGAGGTTGCCGACGCCGACCACGGCGACGTCGTCGGGAACCCGCAGACCGGCGTCCCGGACGGCCCAGATCGCGCTGATGGCGGCACGATCCGACGCGGCGAAGATCGCGTCGGGTCGCGGACGCCTGGTCAGCAGCGAGGCGACGGCTTGGTAGCCGGCCACCCGGCTGTCGGCGCCCGCGACGACGATGCGGTCTCGTACGGGGATGCCGTGCCTGTCGAGCGCGTCGACGTAGGCGCGTCGTCGCTCCGACATGCGGGGATGGACGACCTCGTTGCGGTGGCCGACGAACGCCACGCGGCGACGACCGGAGGAGAGCAGGTGCTCCATCGCTTCGGTGCAGGCGCGCCTCTCCGGCGCCCGTACGACGTCGAAGCCGTCTGGGTTGACGTGGTTGCTCATCACGACCAGGGGAAGGCCTGTTCGAGCCAAGCCGCCCAGGGTGTCGTCGCTGAGGTACGGCACCGAGGGCGCGATGAGGGCGCCGTCGACGAGCCGTTGGTGCAGCAGGTCGATGGTGGTGTCAGCGCGGCGGGGGGAGTCGACGACGATCGTGATCACGCCGTAGCCCGCGGCGTCCGCCGCCGTGTGCAGGTCTTGGGCGAGCTGGTCGTACGCCGGGACGCCGATGGACCCGACCACGAGGGCGACCAGCTCGGTGCGGCGTCGACGCAGGCTGCGCGCGGCTTGGTGGGGGACGTAGCCCAGGGCACGGGCAGCGGCGAGGACTCGCTCACGGGTCTGCGCGCCGACCCGACGGTCGTCGCGGGCGTTCATGACGTACGACACCGTGGCCACCGAGACGCCGGCGAGCGCGGCCACGTCCCGCGAGGTGGGCTTGGTCGGGCACGTCCTCAGCTTCGCCCGGCCCTGTCCGCTCGACCGGCGTTGTGTCGGCCCTGGCACGTTATACGTTTAAGGAGAAGTTTGTGACACGGTCAAGGTGAGCGGCCGGCCGATGCCGGGCACCCGTGGCCAACGCCGTGAGGGCGACGGTGCGTCCGCGGTGTCGCGACCATCGCACGGTCGGCGCCCGCGACCGCACCGGGCAGTCCAGACCCTTCGCCCGCGCGGCGGATCAGCTGCCCGCCGGGTTGGAGAACGTGATGCGCGGCGGCGGCGCGAGTCGAGCGCGGTCGTTCGCCGAGCGGGTGTCCTGGTCGTCGTGGGCGCGGAACGTGAAGGCGGCGGTCGTGCTCGTCGGTGCGCCGGTGTCGGGGCGGGCGGAGTTCGTGGGCGCCTGGCCGGAGCCCGCCGCCTCCTCACCGTCCGTCGCCGGGCGTGGGGCTTGGCTGGCGTCGCTTTCCTCCGTCTCCGGGCTCGCGATCGGCTCGGCACCGACCTGGGTCTCGGCGGTCGTGGCGCTGGAAGACCCGGTGTTCCCGCGGGCACGACGCCGCCGGGTGCGCTGGCCGGTGGCCGATCCAGCCGAACCCGTGTCGCTGGGCAGGACGGTTCGGGTCACCGTCACCGGCACGCACAGAGCGAGCGAACCGTCGCGCTTCGACTCCAACGGAGGCTCACCGACCCGGACCACGGAGTCGTCGTCGGCCCCGAGCGAACGCGCCCGTGCCACCCACGCCTCGACGTCGGCGAGCGTCAGATCGGCGCTCGCGGGAAGCAGCAGAAACGCAGCCATGCCGCCCATCGTGCCACCAAGGTCCCCTCGATCGCCGCGCCTGGCACCCGGCGATGTCGCCCCAGACCCCGGGCCGGGCCCGTCGGCTCGTGGCCGGCTGGCCTAGTCTGATTCCACTGGCGTCTGATTCCATCGAATCGCCCTACGACGTCCACCGAACCGCCCACGACTGGAGACGTACCGACCGACATGCCCGTGGAGTCGCTGTTTTCCCGTCTCGAACCGCTGCTGTCCTCGGTGCAGAAGCCGATCCAGTACGTCGGCGGCGAGCTCAACCAGACGGTCAAGGACTGGGACTCCGTCCAGGTCCGCTGGGCGCTCATGTATCCCGACGCCTACGAGGTCGGGCTGCCCAACCAGGGCATTCAGATCCTGTACGAGATCCTGAACGAGCGCGAGTGGATCCTCGCCGAGCGCACCTACTCGGTCTGGCCGGACATGGAGCGACTGATGCGGGAGCACGGCATCCCGCAGTTCACCGTCGACGCGCATCGTCCGGTCGGGGCCTTCGACGTGCTCGGCGTGTCCTTCGCGACCGAGCTGGGCTACACCAACCTCCTCACCGCGCTGGACCTCGCCGGCATCCCGCTGGAGGCGACCGACCGGACCGACGAGCACCCGATCGTGCTCGCCGGCGGGCACGCGGCCTTCAACCCCGAGCCGATCGCCCCCTTCCTCGACGCCGCGGTCCTCGGTGACGGGGAAGAGGTCGTGCTGGCGATCAGCGACATCATCCGGGAGTGGAAGGACGAGGGGCGGCCGGGTGGCCGGGACGAGCTGCTCTATCGACTCGCGGTCTCCGGCGGTGTGTACGTCCCGAAGTTCTACGACGTCGAGTACCACCCCGACGGCCGGATTCGTCGCGTCGTGCCCAACCGCAGCGGTGTGCCGTGGCGCGTCGTCAAGCACACCTTGATGAACCTCGACGAGTGGCCGTACCCGAAGAAGCCGCTCGTCCCGCTGGCGGAGACGGTGCACGAGCGCTACTCGGTGGAGATCTTCCGGGGCTGCACCCGGGGCTGCCGGTTCTGCCAGGCCGGGATGATCACCCGGCCGGTGCGGGAGCGCAGCATCACCACGATCGGCGAGATGGTCCACAAGGGGATCTCCGCCTCCGGGTTCGAGGAGGTCGGCCTGCTGTCGCTGTCGAGCGCCGATCACTCCGAGATCGGTGACATCGCCACGGGCCTGGCCGACCGGTACGAGGGCAGCAACATCTCCTTGTCGCTGCCCTCGACGCGAGTCGACGCGTTCAACGTCACGCTGGCCAACGAGCTGTCCCGCAACGGTCGGCGGTCGGGGTTGACGTTCGCCCCCGAGGGCGGGACCGAGCGGATGCGCCGGGTGATCAACAAGATGGTCACCGAGGAGGACTTGATCCGCACAGTCTCCACGGCCTACTCCCACGGCTGGCGGCAGGTGAAGCTGTACTTCATGTGCGGCCTGCCGACCGAGACCGACGAGGACGTCGTTGCCATCGCCGACCTCGCCCGGAAGGTGATCGAGGCTGGCCGCGAGGCTTCCGGACGCCGCGACATCCGCTGCACCGTGTCGATCGGCGGGTTCGTGCCCAAGCCGCACACGCCCTTCCAGTGGGCGGCACAGGCGTCGTGGGAGACGGTCGACGCCCGTCTGGCGAAGCTGCGCGCGGCGATCCGGGAGGACCGGGAGTACGGTCGGGCGATCGGCCTGCGGTACCACGACGGCAAGCCGTCGATCATCGAGGGTCTGCTCTCGCGTGGTGACCGCCGTGTCGCCAAGGTGATCCGGGCGGTCTGGGAGGACGGTGGCCGGTTCGACGGCTGGAGCGAGTACTTCTCCTACGACCGCTGGGTCAAGGCCTGCGAGGAGGCGCTCGCGGACGAGCCGGTGGACCTCGACTGGTACACCACCCGGGAGCGCGACGAGACCGAGGTCCTCCCGTGGGACCACCTCGACGCCGGACTGGACCGGGAGTGGTTGTGGCAGGACTGGCAGGACGCGCTCGACGAGGTGGAGGTCGAGGACTGTCGATGGACGCCCTGCTACGACTGCGGTGTGTGTCCGGGTCTGGACACCCACATCCAGATCGGCCCCACCGGGCAGAAGCTGCTACCGATCGTGGGCGTGTCACAGGGTGCCGGCGTCCGCGGGGCAGGTGTGACCGAGTGAGTGCCGCGGTGGGCGGTGCTGGCTCGGTGATCGGTCTTGGTTAGGGTCGGGGGCGGACATGAGCTCGTCGCCACCAGACCGCCAAACACCCGCGCCCGTGCAGCGGCTGCGGCTCCGCTACACCCGTCGAGGGCGCATGCGGTTCGCCAGCCACCGCGACTTCCAGCGTGCGCTGGAGCGCGCCCTGCGGCGTGCCGGCGTCCCCATGGCCTACTCGGCTGGGTTCACGCCGCACCCGAAGATCTCCTACGCCGGCGCGGCGCCCACCGGGGCTGCCAGCGAGGCCGAGTACGTCGAGATCAGCCTGACCGAGCGCTGCGACCCAGAGTCGGTGCGCCGCGCCCTGGACGCCGCGCTTCCCGAGGGGTTCGACGTCCTGGACGCTGTGGAGGCCCGCGACTCGGCCCTGACGGACCGCCTGGAGGCGTCCGTTTGGCGGATCGAGGTCGACGCCTCGCCGGCCGAGGTCGCCCGCGCGGTGGAGAGCTTCCTCGCCAGGGAGACCGTCGAGGTCGAACGGTTGACCAAGAGCGGTCGCCGTGTCTTCGACATTCGGCCGGCTGTCCTGCGGATGGCGGCCGGTGATCAGGGGGCCGGCGGCGACGGAACCCAGGAGGGGCAGTGTCCGGCCGGTTCCCCGGCGGAGGGGCGGGCCTGTGCGATACTGACAGTGGTCGTCCGGCATGGAACGCCCGCCGTGCGACCCGACGACGTCCTCGCCGGGCTCCGCCTGGCGTCTGGGATCGAGCCGTTGACGTCGTATCGAGCGACGCGAGTGGCTCAGGGCCCGTGGGACGAGGTGTCCGGCACCGTGGGGGATCCGTTGGCACCCGACCGCGACGCCGCCGTCACAGGTCCGTGATGGTGGCCGTCCCGCGGTTGGGTCGATCCTCGGGGCCCGGTGCCGCTGGCGAGTACGCCGTCGGGCTCGGCCCTGAGAGTACGTTCTCGCGGCCCGAGTCGTCCAACGACTTACGTCGATGTCGCCACGCGACGTCGACGACCGGCTTGGCCCTCGTGCGGCTTTCGAGCCCGAGGGCCGGAGGAGAAAACTTGCATGCTCGAGCACGAGCAAGACCCACAACAGAACGCGCGAACAGAAGAGAAGGCCACATCGTCGGCGACGTCGCCTGGTCCTGGTGATGCGGCTCGTCCGGCCCGTCCCGCCGTCCCGGCCGTGACCTTCCAACCACCCGCCGTCCTTTTCCAGCCTCCAGAACTGGACCCTCCCGACGATTCCGAGGATGTGGGCGACACGCCCGTCCCCGACGTGAGCGCGGGTGAGGGTGAGCAGACCGGTCGTCGCCGGCGACGGCGACGCGGAGGCCGACGCCGGAACAAGGGCGCCACCACCGAGACGAGCGCGGCCGGCACATCCACCGACGAGGGTGAGGAGCAGGTCGCCGCATCGGATGCGGTGGCGGCAGGCGGTGACGAAAGCCGCGGCGACGAGGACGGCGACACCAGGGCCGACGCCCGGAAGGAGACGGCTGACGCCGGCGTCAGCGGTCGGGACTCCGGTAGCGACGAGCGTGGCGCTGAGGGTGGCCGGGACGACGAGCAGCACGACCACGCCGAGCAGGACAACCAGGAAGCTGGCGAGTCGGCCACCAACGAGAGTGAGACGACGTCCACCGGGACGGGATCTCGACGGCGGCGCCGTCGGCGGCGCCGTCGCGGCGAGGCGGTCGAGCCCGCGCCTGACGATCCCGAGGTCACGGTGGTCAAGGTCCGCGAGCCTCGCAAGAACGACGAGGTGAGCGCGCTCGAGGGCTCGACCCGGTTGGAGGCGAAGAAGCAGCGGCGGCGGGAGGGCCGGGAAGCCGGCCGCCGACGGCCGCCCATCCTCACCGAGTCGGAGTTCCTCGCTCGACGGGAGTCGGTCGAGCGGACCATGGTGATCCGCCAGCAGGGCGATCGCATCCAGATCGGCGTCCTCGAGGACGACGTCCTGGTCGAGCACTACGTGGCGCGCGAGTCGCAGACGTCCCTGATCGGAAACGTCTACCTCGGTCGGGTGCAGAACGTCCTGCCGAGCATGGAGGCGGCGTTCGTCGACATCGGCCGTGGCCGGAACGCCGTCCTGTACGCCGGCGAGGTCAACTGGGACGGCCTGGGGCTCGAGGATCAGCCCAAGCGGATCGAGCTGGCGCTCAAGCCGGGGCAGACCGTGCTCGTCCAGGTCACCAAGGACCCGGTCGGGCACAAGGGCGCTCGCCTCACCAGCCAGATCAGCATCCCCGGCCGCTACCTGGTCTACGTGCCGCACGGCACGATGAGCGGCATCAGCCGCAAGCTCCCCGACACCGAGCGGGCGCGGCTGAAGCAGCTGCTGAAGGACATCGTCCCCGAGGAAGCCGGCGTCGTCGTGCGAACGGCAGCGGAGGGAGCGAGCGAGCAGGAGCTCTCCCGGGACGTCGCGCGACTGAAGGCGCAGTGGGAGACGATCGAGAAGAAGGCCAAGACCGCGCAGGCGCCCGCGCTGCTCTACTCCGAGCCGGATCTGCTCATCAAGGTCGTCCGGGACCTGTTCACCGAGGACTTCAGCCGGCTCGTGGTGTCCGGCGACGAGGCCTGGAACATGGTCGAGGGCTATGTCTCTCACGTGGCGCCGCACCTGCTCGACCGGCTCGAGCGATGGACGACCCCGAAAGACATCTTCGCCTCGTACCGGATCGACGAGCAGATCGCCAAGGCGCTCGACCGCAAGGTCTGGCTGCCGTCCGGTGGGTCGCTGGTCATCGACCGGACCGAGGCGATGACCGTCATCGACGTCAACACCGGCAAGTTCACCGGCTCGGGGGGCAACCTCGAGGAGACGGTGACGAAGAACAACCTGGAGGCCGCCGAGGAGATCGTTCGCCAGCTGCGGCTGCGTGACATCGGCGGGATCATCGTCATCGACTTCATCGACATGGTGCTGGAGTCCAACCGCGAGCTGGTGCTACGCCGGTTGATCGAGTGCCTGGGCCGGGACCGCACCAAGCACCAAGTCGCCGAGGTGACCTCGCTGGGCCTGGTTCAGATGACCCGGAAGCGGATCGGTTCCGGGCTGCTCGAGTCCTTCAGCGAGACCTGCGAGGCCTGTGGTGGCCGCGGTTTCCACCTGCGGATGGACCAGGTCACCGACTCCGGGAACCACGCCGGCGGGGAGTCGGAAGGCGGGCGACGCCGACGTCGCCGCCGCGGCGGCTCGAACGGCTCGAATGGCTCCGGCGACGACAGTCACCGTGGTCACGGCAACGGCGGCTCGGTCGAGCGGTCCGGTGAGGACGCGGAGCGGTCCGCCGGGGAGCCCGAGCGGGATGCCGGCTCGCCCGGTGCGGGTCAGGAGCCCGCGCCGGCGGGTGGACCGGGTGGCGCCGAGGTGTCCGACTCCCGCGAGCCGGACGACCGGTCTGGGCCCGCCACCGTCACGCCGGAGCATGGGGACAGCCCGGACAAGTCGGGCGACCTGGCTCGAGACGTGGGTCAGTCCGTCGGTCCGGCGGAGGAAGGGCAGTCCGACGAGGCCGGAGCACCGGTCCAGGCCGGCGAGCCCGTCGCCGCCGGCTCGTCCGTCGACGAGGGCCCGTCCGCCGACGCGGCGGTCCCGGCCGTCCCGGAGCCGTCCGCGGCGGAGTCGCAGCCGACGCCTGGTGAGCCGGTGCCGAACGGCGTGAAGCCGACCGTCCCGGCCCCAACGGGGTCGACGTCGACGGATCCGGAGAACGCGTCCCAGCAACCCGCGAGTGACGCCACCGAGCCGCATTCCGCGCGTCGGGGACGTCGCCGGGCAGTCACCGCGGAGTAGGTCGCGGGTGACCCGCGTTGGGTTCGATGACGCGCATTCAGGTATTCTCATCCGTCGGCGCAGTCCGCGTCGTCTGCCGTGCGTCCACCGTTGATGGTGTGACGTGGCCCCTGAACGTCCGAAGAGAGTGAGATCAGCGGTGTACGCGATCGTGCGCAGTGGCGGCCGTCAGCACAAGGTGGCTGTCGGCGACGTGCTTGAGGTCAACCGGCTGCCCGAGGAAGTCGGCGCGACCGTGCGGCTTCCAGCCGTCATGGTGGTCGACGGGGAGAAGATCACGGCTGACGCCGCGGCGCTGGACAAGGTCGCGGTGACCGCGGAGGTTGTCGAGCAGACCAAGGGTCCCAAGATCGACATCCTCAAGTTCCGCAGCAAGACCGGCTACCGGCGCCGCCAGGGCCACCGCCAGCAGTTGACCAAGCTCAAGGTGACCGGCATCGAAACGCAGCCCTAGTCCAAGGAGGGCTTACGAATGGCACACAAGAAGGGCGCCTCGTCCTCCCGGAACGGGCGCGACTCCAACGCCAAGCGACTCGGCGTCAAGCGCTTCGGCGGACAGCTCGTCAACGCTGGCGAGATCCTGGTCCGGCAGCGTGGCACGCACTTCCACCCCGGTCTCAACGTCGGCCGCGGTGGCGACGACACCCTGTTCGCGCTCGTCGCGGGCACTGTCGAGTTCGGCAGTCGGCGGGGCCGTCGGGTCGTCAGCGTCGTCCCGGCCGAGTAAGACCGCAATCCCGACATCGGCGTTGGGAGGGCGGGCCACAGGGGCCCGCCCTCTTTCCGTTTCCCCCAGCGTTCCCCCAGTGCCAAGGCACTCCAGTGCCAACGCGGACCACGCCGTCCCGGCGGACCCGCTGTGACACGTTCGTTGTGATGAGGACAGCCGCCGTCGTGCGGAAAGGAGGTGCGCCATGGCGGTTCCGACCTTCGTCGACCGCGTCACGTTGCATGTCCAGGGCGGCGACGGCGGCCACGGCTGCATGTCGATCCACCGGGAGAAGTTCAAGCCGCTTGGCGGGCCCGACGGCGGCAACGGCGGGCGTGGCGGCGACGTGATCCTCGAGGTGGACCCTGGGCTCACCACGCTCGTCGACTACTACCACTCCCCTCACCGACGAGCCGGCAACGGCAAGCCGGGGCAGGGCAGTCACCGCGCCGGCGCCGACGGCGAGGACCTCGTGCTGCGCGTGCCCGAGGGCACCCAGGTGCTCACGCCGGAGGGCGAGCTGCTGGCCGACCTGGTCGGTGCTGGCACGAGGTTCGTCGTCGCGGCCGGCGGCCGGGGAGGTCTGGGCAACGCCGCGCTGGCCTCCGCGCGGCGTCGCGCGCCGGGGTTCGCGCTGCTCGGCGAGCCGGGGGAGCGGCGCACCGTGGTCTTGGAGCTGAAGCTCGTCGCCGACGTGGGCCTCGTCGGCTTCCCCAGCGCGGGCAAGTCGAGCCTGATCGCGGCGGTGTCGCGGGCTCGACCCAAGGTGGCCGACTACCCCTTCACGACACTGGTGCCGAACCTCGGCGTGGTGACCGCTGGAGAGACGACGTTCACCCTCGCCGACGTCCCTGGCCTGATCGAAGGCGCGAGCAAGGGACGTGGCCTTGGGCACGAGTTCCTGCGCCACATCGAACGGTGCGCGGTGCTCTGTCACGTCATCGACTGCGCGACGATGGAGCCGCGCCGGGACCCGCTGACCGATCTGGAGGTCATTGAGGGGGAGCTCGCTGCCCACGGTGGGCTCGAGGACCGGCCTCGCCTGATCGCGCTGAACAAGATCGACGTCCCCGACGCGCGGGAGCTCGCGGAGCTGGTCCGCCCGGAGCTGGAGGAGCGCGGTTACGAGGTGTACGAGGTGTCCGCCGCGACCCACGAAGGGCTGCGGGACCTGACCTACGCCATGGCGCGCATCGTGAACGCGCGCCGAGCGGCGACCCCGCCGCCAGCGCCGAAGCGGATCGTGATCCGACCGAAGCCTGTCGACGAGGCCGAGTTCACCGTCGAGCGGGAAGGCGACGTGTGGCGTGTGCGCGGCGTTCGACCCGAGCGCTGGGTGCGCCAGACCGACTTCCGCAACGACGAGGCCGTCGGCTACCTCGCTGACCGCCTCAACAGGCTGGGGGTCGAGGACCGGCTCCGCGAGCTCGGTGCGAAGCCGGGCGATACGGTGCTCATCGGTCCGGAGGACGACGCCGTGGTCTTCGACTACGACCCCTCGGTGCAGACAGGAGCGGAGATGCTGCGGGGCCCTCGTGGTACCGATCCTCGACTGGAGGGCCGGTGACGACAGGCCGACGTCGCCCCGAGGTGACGGGGGCGCAGCGCGTTGTGGTCAAGGTCGGTTCGTCGTCGCTGGTCAATCCACGCGGTGAGATCGACCCCGATCGGATCGACACCCTCGTGGAGGTCCTGGCCAAGAAGCGGGCCTCCGGCACGGAGATCGTCCTCGTCTCCTCCGGAGCCATCGCGAGCGGCATGGCGCCCCTGGGCCTGCGGAGCCGGCCTCGTGACCTGGCGACGCAACAGGCGGCGGCGAGCGTCGGCCAGGGATTGCTGGTCGCTCACTACACCGCGTCGTTCGGGCGACGAGGTTTCCAAGTGGCGCAGGTGCTGCTGACGCTGGACGACGTGACCCGTCGGTCGCACTACCGCAACGCCTACCGCACCTTCGCGCGTCTGCTCGAGCTAGGCGTCGTGCCGGTGGTCAACGAGAACGACTCGGTGGCCACCGAGGAGATCCGCTTCGGCGACAACGACCGGCTCGCCGCGCTCGTCGCGCACCTGGTGCACGCGGACCTGCTCGTGCTGCTCTCCGACGTGGACGGCCTCTACAACGGCGATCCACGCCGTCCCGGCACACGACGCCTGGAGGAGGTGCGGTCGGAAGCCGACCTCAACGGGGTCGTGCTCGGCAAGGCGGGCCGCTCAGGTGTCGGCACCGGTGGGATGGCCACCAAGGTCGAGGCCGCTCGGATCGCCACCGGGGCGGGCGTGCCGGTGGTCCTGGCCGCCGCCTCCGACGCGGCGCGGGCCTTGGAGGGGGAGCCGATCGGCACCTTCTTCCACGCCACCGGGCGACGTCGGCCGACTCGGCTGCTGTGGCTCGCCCACGCGACGACCCCACGTGGACGTCTGCGGTTGGACGCGGGTGCGGTCCGCGCGGTCTGTGAGCGCCGCGCCTCGCTCTTGCCGGCCGGTGTCGTGGAGGTCGAAGGCAACTTCGGCGTCGGTGACCCGGTCGACCTGGTCGGCCCGGACGGCCGGACGGTGGCACGTGGTCTCGTCAACTTCGATGCCCAGGAGCTCCCCGCGCTCCTGGGTCGGTCGACGCGCGAGCTGGCGCGCGAGCTCGGGCCCGCGTACCAGCGCGAGGTCATCCACCGGGACGACATGGTCCTGATCGACCAGCGGTGGCTCAACCCCGCCTGAGTCGGCGTAACCACGCCGAAGGGACGCCGAAGGGACACTGCCTGTCCCAGGGCCCGTGCTCCCCGCGGTCGCGGCCTGCCGATCGTGACGCCCTAGGATCGGGGACATGACTGGTCAGCCGACCGACGCCAACGTGAGCGAGCGAGAGGCGGTGCTGGAGGCCGCCCGCCGGGCTCGCGAGGCGGCCGTGGATCTCGCCGCCCGCACCCGCGCCGACAAGGACGCCGCCCTGGGGGCGATGGCCGCCGCCCTGGAGGCGAGGACGGTCGAGATCGTCACCGCCAACGCCAAGGACGTGGAACGCGCCCGCGCCGCAGGTACGTCGGATGCGATCATCGACCGGCTGCGCCTGGACGACCAACGCGTCCGCGCGATGGCCGCCGGCCTGCGGGACATCGCCGGGCTCACCGACCCCGTGGGTGAGGTCGTCCGTGGCTACACCCTGCCGAACGGGCTGGAGCTACGGCAGGTTCGCGTCCCGTTCGGCGTGGTCGGCATCATCTACGAGGCTCGTCCCAACGTCACCGCGGACGCCGCCGGATTGTGCGTCAAGAGCGGAAACGCCGTCCTCCTGCGCGGCTCGTCCTCGGCGCGAGAGTCGAACACCGCGATCGTGGCGGTGCTGCGCGACGCTCTCGTGGCGACGGGTCTTCCAGCGGACGCCATCCAGCTCGTACCGGGTGAGGGCCACGACGCCGCCAAGCACCTCATGCGTGCCCGCGGCCTGGTGGACGTGCTCATCCCGCGCGGCGGCGCCAGCCTCATCCGGAGTGTGGTGGAGGAATCCACCGTGCCGGTGATCGAGACCGGCGTCGGCAACTGCCACGTCTACGTCGACGCCGACGCCGACCTCGACATGGCGTTGACCATCCTGCTCAACGCCAAGACCCAGCGGCCCAGCGTCTGCAACGCCGCCGAGACGGTCCTGGTGCACGCCGACGTCGCCGACGCGTTCCTACCGCGCGCGCTGAGCGCGCTGCGCGAGGCCGGGGTGACCGTCCACGGCGACGAGCGGGTCCAGGCCTACGACCCCGCCGTCGTGCCCGCCACCGAGGACGACTGGTACACCGAGTACCTCTCGCTCGACATCGCCGCCCGGGTCGTCGGCTCGCTCGACGAGGCGTGCGAGCACATTCGTCGGTACGGCAGCGGCCACACCGAGGCGATCGTCACCCGCTCGCAGGAAGCGGCTCGCCGGTTCATCCAGCGCGTCGACTCGGCGGCGGTCGTGGTCAACGCCTCGACTCGGTTCACCGATGGCGGCGAGTTCGGCTTCGGCGCCGAGATCGGGATCTCCACTCAGAAGCTCCACGCGCGGGGGCCGATGGGGCTGCCGGAGCTGACGTCCACGAAGTACGTCCTCGTGGGCGAGGGACAGGTTCGGGGCTGACCCGCACCACGGGCGGCCGCGTGACCTGGCCGACGGCTCGGGCCGGTGCGGTCGTCGTGGGCGACCACCGAGACGTGCCGGGCCGGTCGGCCCGGTAGGCTGCGCGGCATGGAGTCCGTCGTCGTCCTCGCCCAGGAGGCCCACACCGAGTTGCCGGTGCATCCGCTCCTCATCGGCCTCATCGCCTTCGTGATCCTGCTCGCCCTCTTGGGGGTGACGCTCGCCATCGGCAGGGGCCGTCCCCACAGCTGAGCTCCGGTGAGCCAGCAGGGGTGGCACCTATCGGTCGACGTGCGAGGTGAGGAGGTTCGGTGAGCGAGCGTCGCCGCCGTATCGGTGTGATGGGTGGCACGTTCGACCCGATCCACCACGGCCACCTCGTGGCGGCGAGCGAGGTCCAGGCGTCGTTCGACCTCGACGAGGTGATCTTCGTCCCGACCGGACAGCCGTGGCAGAAGGCCGGACGGGAGGTGTCGCCCGCCGAGGACCGCTATCTCATGACGGTCATCGCGACGGCGTCCAATCCACGGTTCTCGGTGAGCCGGGTCGACATCGATCGCCCAGGCCCCACGTACACGGTCGACACCTTGCGCGACTTGCGGGCTGAGCTCGGTCCAGACGTCGACTTCTACTTCATCACCGGCGCGGACGCCCTCACTCAGATCCTCACCTGGCACCACGTCGACAAGCTCTTCGAGATGGCGCACTTCGTCGGGTGCACCCGGCCGGGCCACACCATCGAGATCGGCGAGGGGGTGCCCAAGGAGGCCGTCACGCTGCTCGAGATTCCCGCCCTCGCGATCTCCTCCACCGAGTGCCGGGAGCGAGTCGCGACGGGGCATCCGATCTGGTATTTGGTACCTGACGGGGTTGTCCAGTACATCAACAAGAGGCGCCTGTACCGCCGGGCGTGACATCCTGGAACGGTCAGGACGACCCGACGAGTGCGGTGACCCGGTCGCGTTGTCCGGGATCGCCGAGAAAGGATGCTGTGCCCGCGACGACACACGCCGTCGAGCTGACTCAGGTGGCCGCACGAGCGGCCTCGGACAAGCTGGCCCGCGACATCGTCGCGTTCGACGTGTCGGACCGGCTCGCGATCGCCGACGCGTTCCTCCTCTGTAGCGCTCCGAACGAACGACAGGTCGCCGCGATCGTCGACGAGATCCGTGACCGCTTGGCCGCCGTCGGCGCCAAGAGCGCCCGCGTCGAGGGTGAGCGGGACGCCCGGTGGGTTCTCCTCGACTACGGCGAGATCGTCATCCACGTCCAGCACGCCGAGGAGCGCGAGTACTACAGCCTCGAGCGACTCTGGCGAGACTGTCCGGAAATCTCCCTGCCGGAGGATGTCGTCCACGCTGGGCCGGTGAGTGACCAGCTCAACCGTCGGACCGGGACGGATCTGTGAGCGCGGCCCGGTTGGTCGTGTGGCGGCACGGCCAGACGCGGTGGAACGTCGAGCGCCGCATGCAGGGGCAGACCGACGTTCCCCTCGATGCGGTAGGCCTGGCGCAGGCGCGGGAGGCCGCCGTTCAGCTCGCCACCTTCCGGCCCGCGGCGGTGGTCTCCAGCGACCTCAAGCGTGCGGCCCAGACCGCGGCAGAGTTGGCCAAGCTCACCGGCCTGGAGGTGACCTACGACCCCGACCTCAGGGAGATCGACGTCGGCTCCTGGGCCGGGCTGACCATCGACCAGATCCACGAGCGTGATCCAGATCTCGCCCGGCGTTTGGCCGCGGGGGAGGACGTACGCCGGGGTGGTGACGGCGAGACCCTCGCGGAGCTGAGCGAGCGAGCCGAGAAGGCGTTCCGGCGAGCGATCGATCTCGTCGCCGATGGCGAGACGGTTGTGGCCGCTACGCACGGTATGGCCACACGTGTGGGGGTGACCCGACTCGTCGGACTGCCTCTGCAGTACTGGGAGGCGCTCGGCGGGCTCCGCAACTGCGCCTGGGTGGTGTGCGAGCCCGGACCTCGCGGGTGGCGGATCGCGGAGTGGAACGTCGGAGCGTCGCCGCGACCCGACGTGGGCGCTCACCGCTGATCGAGGGGGTCGGTTTCCTCCCGCGAGGCGGACCGGATATGCTCACTGAGCCCGCATGGGAACGGCCCACGAGGGCTCGGTTGGGGCTGTAGCGCAGTCTGGTAGCGCACCTCCATGGCATGGAGGGGGTCAGGGGTTCGAGTCCCCTCAGCTCCACGGATGTCGGTGTGCCCCGCCACGAGGCGGGGCACAGTCGTTTTCGCGCCCCGTCTGGGCAAGAGTCGTCTGGGCGAGAGTCGCCGGCGAGGGAGCGCCGCCGCGATCGCGCGGCGGAGCGGGGATACGGCGGTCGGAGTGGACGTGCCCGGCGAGTGGCGGAATCAAGGCGTCCGCTCGGTGATCGCAGCGACCGTCGTGTAGGCGACCTCGAGCGTCCCACCGGCCGCGTCGATCACCTCGCCCATGCCTTGAAGGAGCGCGTCTCGCTTGTTCTTCGGAAGGCGGTTGATGCCGCCGGCGGTCGTGGTCTGCTCCAGCCAGGCGTCCCGTCCGACCGTCGACCGCCACTCGACGGCCAGACGCTCCACCGCGCCGAACGCGCCGGTCGTGTCGAGACCGGCGGTTGCCTGGTCGATGATCGGGCCGTAGGGATCAGCCCGTGGCGTGGTGGCCCAGGGGTTGAACGGGAGCCCTGTCTCGAGCGACTCGAAAACCTTCGCGAACTCGGCGGCGATCTCGGGCGCCGGCATGGTGGCGTTCCAGAAGAGGGCGAGCTGACCGCCGGGACGCAACACGGTCGCGGCCTTCGCGGCACCAGCGACCGGATCGATCCAATGCCAGGTCTGTCCCGCGATCACGCCGTCGAACGTCCGTCCTGCTGGGTTCCACTCCTCGAATCGCCCGGTCTCGACGGCGAAGCCCTTCCGGCGCGCTATCGCCGCCATCCGCGGATCCGGACCGACGCCGAGCACCGTGAACCCACGGTCGCGGAACGGCTCGGCCGAGATGCCCGTGCCGATCCCGACATCGAGGATCGCTCGGCCGGGCAGCCGCTCGACGATGACGTCCACGAGCGCAGCGGGGTACCGAGGTCGTACCCGGTCGTAGGTCTCGGCGGCCGATCCGCACGACTGAGCCATCTCGGGGTGGCGGTGTGCGGCGTCGCCGGTCAGCGGCGTCGGAGGTAGAGTGGGCATGCGCCCACTCTAATGGGCAAGCGCCCATTCACGAGCGTGGACGGAGGACGCATGCCGACCGGCGTGGCACTGCGTGACGCGCGCACCCAGCTCCTCGCCGCGGGGACGCGAGTCTTGCTTCGCGACGGACCGGCGGGTATCACGAGCCGGACCGTTACCGACGAGGCCGGCGTCGCCAAGGGCGTCCTCTACCGATACTTCGCCGACTTCGACGACTTTCTCGCGTCGCTCGTACAGGATCGGATCAACGCCGTCCACGCCATGGCGGCCGAGCTGAGTGACCGAGCCGGCCAGGGAACCGTGGTCGGGAACGTTTCCTCCGCGCTCATGCGGGTCTTCGACCCGCTCGGGCTGGCGCTCGTGCGGCTCGTGTTCACCCGTGACGAGCTCCGCGCGCGGCTCCGAGCGGGAACACCCAGCGGGATCCCGATGCTCACCGAGGCGGTCGGCGCTCTCACGGAGTACCTGGTCGCCGAGCAGAGGCTGGGCCGCATCGTGGCCGGGGCCGCGCCCGCCGCCTTGGCCCATGCGCTCATCGGGACCGGGCACCTGCTCTTCGCGGGCGAGCTCGGCGGACTGCCGGACGAGTCCGCCGTTCAGGAGGTCGTCGAGGCCATCGTCGTCGGCGCTGAGCCCGGCGTCGACGCCCCCTTCGACGGTCGATGACGGAAGGTTTGTCCGCGTACGTGTCGACCTCAACATCGAGGGCGAGTGGTCCCGCAAGCCGCTGGTCGTCATCGAGGGCATCAGCGCTGGGGTCAAGGGGATGGAAGCGCCGCTCAGGCGAGCGGTGAAGCTGGCCAGGAAGCAAGGCCATACCTGGGAGTAGATCGGCAAGGCGTTGGGAGTCAGCCGCCAGTCAGCCTGGGAGCGGTTCGCCTCCGATACGGAGTGACGCCCGCCTCAGGTCCCTGGCCCGCGCCGGCCCGAGCCAGAGCGGCGCCACCAGCCGCGAGCGCGGTGGGCGCGGGCAGGCGGATCGGCCGCTCCACCTGCCCGGCCGACGGAGCGTCCTGCCGCACCCGTCAGTCCACGGGCGAGACGCGGACCAGGTTCCCATCGGGGTCGGCGATGACGAAGGTGCGCCCGAACACCTCGTCGTGAGGCTCCTCGACCACCGTGACGTTCTTCGCCACCCACCGCTCGTAGACGGCGTCGACCGCGTCCGCGGCGCCCGGGACCATGAGGCCGACCTCGAACGTGCGTGGCAGATCCGGCGTGACGTGCCCGCTCTTGCCGCTCCACAGGGAGAACAGCACACCGGGCGCGACCTCGAACGCCACATACCGTGGGGTGACCATGGTCGGCTCGATCTCGAACAGGTCGCGGTAGAAGGCGGTGGCTCGCTCGACGTCCGTGACATAGACCAGGAACAAGTTGGGTGCGGCCATCTCGGTTCCTTCCTGACGGTCACGCGTCTGGTCGTGCCCGGCAGACTCGCACGAAAACCTGACAATCTGTGTCGTGTTCTCCGCGCCCAGAAGGGCCGGCACAAGTCGAAGAAGGTGGGCGGTGGAACGAACGCAGCGGCTGCTGGCGATCCTCGTCGCGCTGCAGGCGAACCGGCGGATGACGGCGAGCGAGCTAGCCGAGCAGTTCGGCGTCTCGACGAGGACGATCCTCCGTGATGTCGCGACGTTGGCCCGCGCGGACGTGCCGGTGTTCGCCGAGCGAGGGCGCTACGGCGGCATCACGCTCCCGCCTGGAGCGCAGGTCGACGTGAACCGCCTCACCAGGGGTGAGGCGGAGGTGCTCCAGCTGGTCGGGGTGGACGTGACGCGGGTCCGTCAGCTGGGACTGGAGGCCGCCGCGCGCAGCGCCCGCCAGAAGCTCGCGCCGCGCGTCCAAACCCCGCTCGTCGACGCGGACGGCGGCCTGCTGCCGTTGCGTGAGATCGTCACCATCGACACCCGCGGATGGTTCGCCTCGGAGGACGTTGACGAGCCGGTGACGAACCTCCTTCGCGACCTGCGGCGCGGCAGGCGCCTGCGGATCCGCTACCGAGCCAGCGGTAGGTCCGATCCGCGGGAGTACGTCGTCGATCCTTATGGCCTGTACCTGCGGGGTGGCCGCTGGTACCTGATCGCGGATCGAGACGGACGTCCGCGCATGTTCGCCGTGACGCGGCTGCACTCGTGGGTTCCGCTCGAGGAGCGCAGGCGCCTCCGGCCGGACGTCACACTCGAGCAGGTAGCCGCCGGGCTGGTCGCCGAGGTGGAGCACCAGGACACCGTTCGGGTCACCGCGTTGCTCGACGTCGACACCGTGGACATCGCCCGACGCATCCTCGGCAGTCGCCTCCGTCGCGTCGAGCCGGTCGACGGGCGGGTGCGCGTCACCGTCGGCTACGACCAACTCGACGGAGTACGCCAACTTTTCCAGTTCGCCGACCACATCGAGGTCCTCGATCCGCCCGAGGCCCGGGACCTCGTCGCTCGACTCGCCCGCGACCTCGCCCAGCGACACGCCAGCGTCACGGCCGCGAGCCCGTGACCCCGCTCCGCGCGCGGGTGCTGCGCATGGCGGTGAGCTGCCGCAACGAGGGATCGTTCACCATTCGCCGGTAGTCCTCGGAGCCGAGCGCGACCAGCGCGACCTTGCCCTCGGCGTCGTGGTGGATGCCCCACCCGTAGCGCTTGGCCAGGGGCGAGGCCCGCAGGCAGGCTCGTGGCTTGGCAAAGAAGGCGGCTCGCTCGACCGCTCGCCGCTCGGGCGGGATCCCCGCCCGCCGAACGTGGACCTCGAACAGCAGGTCGTCGGAGGTGTACGTGTAGGGGTGCTCGGCGATGAGGTGGTACTGCAGCCAGGCGATGCTGGGGGACGTCCTGCCGGCAGGCGGGACCTGGGCCGCGTCGACCGGACAGTCGTCCGCCACCCGGATGAACGTCTGTCGGTAGATCGTGCTGTACACCGGCCGTCTCCCTCTCACCGTCGGCTGGCTCGCCCCGCGCCGTCACACTGGGGCTATGCGCACACCATCGCGGCGGCGGGTGCCGGATGTCTTGAACATCTCGGCCACGGTCGCGTCGCGCCGCCCGCGCGGCCACCTCGACCCCGACGACGAGGCGCTGCGGATCGAGCGACTGCCCGTCTCGCCCGATCTGAGCGATCTCGCACGACACGTGTGGATCGGCCGCTGGGACGTCCCGGACGGGCAGGTGCGCCGGCACCGTGTCCTGCCCTACCCGGGGTGCAACCTGGTCGTCACCTCAGATGAGGCGGCGCTGTACGGCCCGGCGTCGCGTGTGTTCACTCGCGAGCTACGTGGACGCTCCTGGGTCCTCGGAGTCCTTCTGCAACCGGCCGCCACCGCGGTGCTCGCGTCGACGCGACCTCGTGCGCTGGTGGACGGCCACGAACCCCTGCCGGGAGGGCCGTGGACCGTCGTACGAGCGCACATGGCGGGCGACGCGGCGAGCGTCGCGTGCTCGTTGGTTGAGGAATGGCTCCGCCCTCACGCGGAACGAATCGACGCGACCGGACGGCTCGTCAACGAGATCTGTCAGGTCGCCGAGAGCGACGACAGCGTCCTCACGGTGGACGACCTCGCCGCGCGCCTCGGGATGGCTGTGCGGACACTCAATCGTGCGCTGAGCGAACGTGTCGGCGTGACGGCGAAGTGGCTCATCGACCGCCGCCGGTTGCGCCAGGCCGCTCACGTCCTGCGCGAGCATCCCGACACCTCGCTGGCCGACGTGGCCGCCGCGCTGGGCTTCGCCGACCAAGCCCACTTCACCCGCCGCTACAGCGCCATCATCGGCGAGAGTCCGGGCACCTACCGTCGCCGGGCCGGTCGGCGACGCTCGGGTGGTTGAGGTCATGCCGCGGTCACGGTGACGTCCGCGTGCGCAGGACGACGGTGGCGCGACTGGCTGCTGTGAGGTCGGACGGTTTCGAGAGCACTGGCCTGGCAAGGCGAATGGGATCGACGAGGTTCTCGCCATGCGCGAGACGGATCGGGGTGAGTACGTTTCCTTCGCCCCGCCACCGCCGCACGCTCTGACGTCGCCAGCACCAAATCCGTCCAGCAGCGGACGTCTGACTGAACCGAACGCCGGCTCGCGCAGAACCCCTCGTGTGTCCAAGCTCACAGGAAGTCCTGGCGAGGCGTGGGCAGGCCTGTGGACAACGAATGCGCCTGAAACTTGGTGACTACCATCGGCGATGGCAATGTCGCTTACCGCGTTGACTTCCGGGCGAGGCTTTCCAGAGTTTGCGGTGAATGGAGGGGCCGCGATGTCAATCAACACGCCCTTCTACGGTGAAGTGCACTTCGATTCTGGTCAGATTGAGCGATGGAGCCAGCTTCTCGAGGAGGCTGCATCCGAGCTCGACACAGGTGCCGAGCGCAGGAGACCGGAGTACGTTGATGCTGGGCCGTTCACGCCGCTAGTAGAAGACATGGTCGAGGCTACCGTCGCCCAGTACGTGCATCTCATTCTTCGCCTAGAGGCCGCAGCGCACAAACTTGATCGGGTCGCAAAGGCCTATCGAAAAGTCGAAGAAAAGAACAAGAAACTCATGAAAAATCTGGGCTACAGTATCGCGATGTTGCCCTTCCACCATCCTCACTGGGACCCTGAGGTCCGTGATGCGTGGGAAACCATCGCCGAAAGCAAGTGATCATCAGAAAGGGGTGCCATGGGTGAGGCTCCTACCATCACACTGGGCGGTGATCCGGCGAGTATTCGAGCAGTCGCGGACTGGTTCCGTAACACTCTAGCCCCTCTCGTCGACGAGGCGTCTAGGGCGGTCGGGTACATCTTGTGCAATCGACTGGATTCATGGGATGATTCTGCTGGTCGGCTTTTCGGAGAAAGGCTCAGTGCCGGGCTAGTCAAGATCAACCAGTTCTCCGACGCGGTCAGGGCGCGTGCCCGGTTGCTTGATCGCATCGCTGATGTACTGGAGCTGGCGCAAAGTCGCGTCGAGTGGGCAACGGATACCGCCCGGAGGATAGGACTGAGGATCGAGGAAGGCTGTATCTGGCCACCCCAACTCCAGGTTTACCCACCCGGGCACTCCGAATATTACGATCTTGAAACCGCCAACTATGTATATCGCCAACAGAAGCAAGTATACGAAGAGATCAAAGAGCAGGTGGACTCAGCGCACACCATGATCCGCGAAATGCTCGTAGGAGACGATAGCTATGACTGGAATGAGCCCTTATTCTTGGCCGGAGATCTCGTGAAAGAGGAAGTGGGCGTGTTGGCGAATGAATTCAAGCGTCGAAATCCAGACTTGTACTCGCGAATAACTGGAAGGGTTCTGCTTGTTCGTGGAGCAGGTGCTGCTATGACGATTCTTGCGGCCGACTACGCCCTGGCTCAGGGAGAGCCGCCAGAAAAAGTGATCCTGCTGATGGGGGTGGCGGTCGCGACGACTGCAGTAATCATCGCGACTGGTGCGTGGATGGGTATCCCTGCTTGGTTGACGGCGACGCCTGCTGCGTTCACTGGGAGCGCGGTGGCCGATTACGTTGGGGGTTGGTACGACAAATACAATCGCACCGCTCTAGACAAATTGTTGAAAGCCACTCCCAGTCTCGATCCCGGGCCGCGACGCGTTCCTCCCGTTGAGAATGATTCATGAGGTGGATCTGAATGAAGTACGTTCCGCGACCGACTAGTTGGATTCAAGGGTATCGGCAGGGGAAGCGCTTGGTTCCAGCGCTTGTGGTCATTTATGCGATACTCCTCTCAGGTATTGTTACCTCATACCGGGATCAGAATTACTACTCCTCGCTATTGTTTGCTCTGATAGCAGGTGTATTCACTTTCTGGGGTTTGCTCGTGTACTCCGCTACACGCTTATGCTGGCAGCGCGGTTCGTCAACCGTGCACCTTTCGAGGCTGAGGGGTGGAGAGCTCGCGGCGACGATTGGGAATCGACGCCTTTTCGTGATCCTAGAGTCGCTGGCCTACGCATATCTGGGAGTGACTCTCGTTAGTTTCCCCTTCGTGATGGCGATGATTCCCTCATCCGGGACGCGGACGGATGCGCGACTGCGCTTACTGGCACTCGCGATGCCAGTTTTTGGTGTGGTGGCGTTGTGTTGGGCCTCCGGCTGGCTTATTCGAAGACGCGGTGAGCTAAGCGTCGGGCTGAGTCCGGAAGGCCTCTACCATTGGTCGCGGTTTGGGTGCTGCTTCTATGCTTGGGAGCAGATTCGGAATGTTCTTCCTGTTGCACTAGCGTATCCTACGCTTGATCTCGTAGTCGTCGACCCGAAGAAACGTCAGTCGAAACCAGAGGAAAACTTCCTCGCGGCGTGGCCGATCTTCCGGCGGTATAGTCGCCGAATAGGGCTTCAGTATCTCAACGTCAACCCTTGTGTTGTCTATCTGGCGATCGTCTTCTACCTACGTCACCCTGAGCTTCGCCATGAGCTAGCGAGTAGTGACGGCGTACGGCGGATTCAGAAGCTGGAGTTCGCGGAGGTTCTCGACGAGCTCGAGGCCACTGGGACGCTGCGGGTCGCGAGCGAGCGGTCGTAAGGATGGTGGCCGAGTCCGGACGTCCGATTCGTGCAAGGGCCACCACTGCGGGAGTACTGATGATACTGACTGGCCCGGTGGGTTCGGGGGGCAGGGGCAGCGGCTATCCCAGCTGTGATTGCTGGAAAACTTTTCTCGGATGCCACGGGGAAATGGTATGACAGCCATAACCGCACGGCATTGCATAAGCTACTCGCTGTTACACCGAGCTTAGATCCAGGTCCGCGTCGCATTCCGTCGACTGATCACGGCTCCTGAAAGGAAGAGGAATGTACATTCCTTTGCCTAGAGCATGGGTCTTGAGCTACAAGCATGGGAAGCGGATACTGCCGACCCTTGCCGTGCTGGCAATGGCGTCTTTATGGGTGGCCATTTTCTACTTTCGAGAGCGGGAATTCTACAACCTTCTCCTGGTCTTCCTGCTCATGGGCGGCATTGTCGTCGGGGGTGTGACGTCCTACGTCACAGTTGGCACATGCTGGCGCCGAGGTTCGTCAGGTGTGCGGCTCTCCCGACTGCGTGATGGTATGTTCGCGGTGACGATGTGGAGTCGACCAGCCTTCACGATCTCGGCGTCACTCGCCTATGCCTGGCTAGGAGTTGCTCTCGTCAGTCACCCCTTCGTCATGGCGATGATTCCGTCGTCGGGGACGCGGACGGATGCACAGTTACGCGCGCTTGGATATGTTTCCACTGTAGTGGGCTTGATTTTCTTGTGCTTCGCATGTAGCCGGATCGTCCGCAAGCGTGGCCAGCTAGGGATTGGGCTTAGTCCCGAGGGCGTCTACCACTGGTCCCACTTCGGGTGTTGCTTCTACAGATGGGAGTCGATTATAGACATCCTGCCTGTAGTCGTGAGGTCTCCGAGGATCGAGCTTGTCGTTGTTGAGCCAGCGGGAAGGCAGCGGAATCCGGAGGAGAACTTCCTGGCATCCTGGTTGATATTTCGGAGGCGGAATCGCCGGATCGAGCTGCACTACCTGGACGTTAACCCTGGCGTGGTGTACCTGGCGGTTGTGTTCTACCTTCGTCATCCTGAGCTTCGGCACGAGCTCGCCACCATGGAGGGCGTACAGCGGATCCAAAGGCTGGACTTCGCAGAGGTGGTCGACGAATTGGAGACGACTGGAACGCTCCGGGCGATGGTCGATCGCCCGTAGAGAAGGTTGGCCGCGTCTGGACGTCCGATTCGTGCAAGGGCAGTCCTGTCGCGATGCCGGCCCTCTAGTCTTCGACTCCGCGTGTCGCTGGCCGGCCGGGTGCGAAGGTGCCGGTGGGCCGACGAGGCGTCTCGAGCTGGCGGGTGAGGGGAGCGGACACGTGGGTCACACGGTCACGGCACGGCGTCGGACGAGGTCACGTGGCTTGATGAGGCGGGGCCTGGTTCTGCTGACTGCGGGAATGGTGGCGGCGGTCGGCGGCGTCGCCCAGGCCGAGGTCACCGACGCCGAGCCGGTCCTTCACGACGGTGACTTGCTCCTCCGGAACCACAGCTTCGAGGACGGCCTCACCGGTTGGTCGCCCACGAACGGACGTGGCGGCGAGCCCACCCCACCCTGCCGGGACGCTGTCACCACCACGACGGAGTGGGCGAGCGACGGCAGTCGCGCCTTGCTGCTCCCGGGTCGTCCTCCGTGCCGTCGCGTCGGAGCAGTGAACTCGTCGGTCAGCGTCAGCCCGGGGCAGCACTACACCGCGTTCGCCCACGTCCACGCGGACAAGGCGGCGACGATCCGGCTCCGCTGGCTCGACGAGCAAGGCCGCGTGGTGTCGGTGTCCTCGAGTACGACGCGTCGCGGTAGCGACGTGGCCGAGGTGTCCGCATCGGCGCCGGCGGCAGCCCGCGAGGTCCAGGTCGAGCTCGCGGCCGCCGATCGAGCTCTGTTCGACCAGGTCCTGATCACCGCGCCGCTCACCGTCCTCGACCGCCAGATCACCAAGGGGACCTCGTACCTCAGCATGGCGGCGGGAGTCGACGAGAACGGACGGGCGGTGACCTACGCGGTTGGTACCGGATCCGAGCACGACCCGGCGGTGTTGACCGTGACCGACATCCTCACCGGCGAGGTGGTCCGCAACGTCCGCCTGCCGGGTGCGACCGGCGCGTGGGGGATCCGGCAGAACCCCGTGCTGGGGCACGGCGACCGCATCTATTACGGAACCCAGGCGGAGTACGGCCACAACGAGGGCGCGTTCGGGTGGCTGGACCTGGCGACCGGTGAGTGCACCACGCTCGACGGTGTCGTCGGGCATCAGTCGGTGAACACGATCGCCGCGAGCGGGGACAAGGTGTTCGGGATCGGCCACGGCGTCGTCAGCGGCCGGATCGCGCCCGTGATGAGCACGGTGCGGTGACCGGCCGCCTCTCCCGCGACCTCGACCTCAAGCCCGGGATGCGTGTGCTCGACCTCGGGTCCGGGATGGGTGCGACCTCGGTGTTCCTCGCTCGCGAGTTCGGTGTGCGGGTCACCGCCGCGGACCTCTGGGTGTCTCCGGACACTGCGGCCGACGTCTTCGCGAGCGCGGGTGTCGCCGACCGAATCCACGCGATCAAGGCGGAGGCGCACGCCTTGCCGTTCGCCCGCGAGTCCTTCGACGTCATCGTCAGCATCGACGCGTTCGAGTACTTCGGCACCGCGGACAGCTACCTGCCGTACCTGGTCCGCTTCCTCAAGCCTGGTGGGCAGCTCGGCATCGCCACGCCAGCGATGACCCGTGAGGTCCGAGAGATGGGCGCCATTCCCGAGCACATCAAGGCCTGTGTCGGCTGGGAGGCCATCGCCTGGCACACCGCCGAGTGGTGGCGGTTCCAGTGGGACATCACTGAGCTGGTCACGGTGACATCCGCGCGCGTGCAGCGAGACGGTTGGCGGGACTGGCTGCTGTGGGCACGCGCGGGTCGAGAACACCGGCCTGGCGACGCGGACGGTATCGGCGAGGTCCTCACCATGCTCGAGGCGGACCGTGGCGAGTACCTGACCTTCGCCCTCGTCACCGCCCGCAAGCGGTGACTTTCGGCAGTTACGAATCTATCCGACAGTGGACGTCTGACGACGGTAGGCCACGCATCCGATAGCGCGAGCCTCTTGTGACCAGGCTCACAGATAGATCCTGGGGACACGTGGGTGGGCTGTGGACAACAAGTGCACGCAGTTTTTCAGCTGACTACCATGGGTTATGAATGTTCTAAGTAGGCTCTCCTGACGATGCCTTCGAAGTTAATAGTGAAAGGAGGGGCGCAAATGGCCACTTCCGGATCCCTGTATGGCGAAGTGCACTTCGATTCCGGCGAGATCGAGCGATGGGGTCAGCTTCTCGAGGAGGCTGCAGTCGAGCTCGATACAGGCGCTGAGCGCAGGAAACCACAGTATATTGACGCCGGACCGCTCACGCCGGTAGTAGAAGACATGGTCGAGGCTACAGTCGCCCAGTACGTGCATCTCATACTTCGTCTAGAGGCCGCGGCTCACAGGCTTAACAAAGTTGCAAAAGCTTATCGGGAGATAGAGAAGAAGAATCAGGAGCTCATAGAACAAGGCAAGTTTCATCTTATCGAGATAGGGTTTGCTCACTCATGGTTTGAGCATGGGCCTGAAATTCGTGAAGCTTGGGAGTCTGTCGATAAGAAGAGAACACGCTAGGGAAAGGCTATGGGTGAGGCGCCCACTATCACGCTTGGCGGTGACCCTGCGAGTATCCGAGCGGTCGCGGACTGGTTCCGCAGCACTCTGGCCCCCCTCGTTGAAGAGGCGTCCAGAGCTGTCGGGTACATCTTGTGTAATCGCTTGGACTCATGGGATGATCTTGCTGGACGAGCTTTCGCGGAAAGGCTTGGCGCTGGACTAGTCAAAATCAACCAGCTGTCCGATGCGATCAGAGTACGTGCCCGGTTGCTTGATCGCATGGCGGATGCATTGGAGATGGCGCAAAATCGAGTCGAGTGGGCAACGGATACCGCCCGGAGAGAAGGACTGAGAATCGAGGACGGCTGCATCTGGCCACCAAAGCTCGAGATTTACCCGCCCGGGCACTCAGAAGACTATAGCCTTGAGGCTGCCAATCTAGTCTATCGGCATCGTAAGCAAGTATACGAAGAGATCACAGAGCAGGTGGACTCGGCACATGACCTGATTCGCGAAATGCTTGTGGGGGACGACACCTATAACTGGAACGCACCTCTATTCTTAGCTGGAGACATCGTGAGCGAAGAAGCGTCCGCACTGGTGGATGAAATCAAACGGAAGAAACCCCGTCTGTACTCTAGTCTAACTGGAAGGATTTTGCTTGGTCGCGGCGCAAGTGCGGCTTTGACGATTACTTCTGTCGGATATTCCTTGTACGAAGGAGAGCCGCCGGAGAAAGTTGTCCTGATAACAGGGGTAGCCATCGCCACGGCCGCGGTGATTATGGGGGTCGGAACGTATCTTGGCGCACCCTTTTGGCTAACGCCGATCCCGGCCGCGATTCTCGGAAATACGACGTCTCAGTATGTGGGAAAGTGGTACGACAAGCAGAATCGCACCGCCTTAGAAAAACTCTTAGCTGTCACACCTAGTCTTGATCCGGGCCCGCGTCGAGTTCCTCCAGTCGGGGAAGATTCGTGAGGGATTCCGATGAGATTTGTTCCACTACCGACCGACTGGGTTCGAGGTCATCAGCGAGGAAGGCGAATGATGCCCGCCTTTCTGATGGTTTATATTATCCTTCTTTGGGTCGTCTTCTCTGCATTTTACGAGAAGGACTATTACTTTTTTCTTCTCCTTGCGCTGCTGGTGTGTGCCGTCACCATATGGGCGGTTTTGCTCTATCTAACAACTGGTACATGCTGGCGGCGAGGTTCGTCACGTGTGCGGCTTTCCCGTCTGCGCGACGGCAGGCTTGCGGTGACGATGTGGAATCGGCGCTCCTTCGCGATCCTAGAGCCGCTCGCCTATCTGTGGCTGGGAATGACTCTCATTTGTCATCCCTTTTTGATGGCAATGATTCCGCCGTCCGGGACGCGCGCGGACGCGCGACTACGCGCACTGGCATTCGTGGCGCCCGTTCTTGGGGTGATGGCGTTGTGCTGCGCGTTCAGTCGGCTCGTTCGAAGGCGTGGCCAGCTAGGTGTCGGGCTTAGTCCGAAGGGCATCTACCACTGGTCACAGTTCGGATGTTGTTTTTACGCATGGGAGTGGATCAAGGACGTTCTGACTATCGCCTTAGGGTATCCGCGCCTCGACCTTATCGTAGCCGAGCCGCAGGGAATACAACTGAACCCGGAGGAGAACTTCATCGCGTCGTGGCCGATATTCAGGCGGCGTAATCGTCGGATCGAGCTGCACTACCTGGACGTTAACCCTGGCGTGGTGTACCTGGCGGTTGTGTTCTACCTTCGTCATCCTGAGCTTCGGCACGAGCTCGCCACCATGGAGGGCGTACAGCGGATCCAAAGGCTGGACTTCGCAGAGGTGGTCGACGAATTGGAGACGACTGGAACGCTCCGGGCGATGGTCGATCGCCCGTAGAGAAGGTTGGCCGCGTCTGGACGTCCGATTCGTGCAAGGGCAGTCCTGTCGCGATGCCGGCCCTCTAGTCTTCGACTCCGCGTGTCGCTGGCCGGCCGGGTGCGAAGGTGCCGGTGGGCCGACGAGGCGTCTCGAGCTGGCGGGTGAGGGGAGCGGACACGTGGGTCACACGGTCACGGCACGGCGTCGGACGAGGTCACGTGGCTTGATGAGGCGGGGCCTGGTTCTGCTGACTGCGGGAATGGTGGCGGCGGTCGGCGGCGTCGCCCAGGCCGAGGTCACCGACGCCGAGCCGGTCCTTCACGACGGTGACTTGCTCCTCCGGAACCACAGCTTCGAGGACGGCCTCACCGGTTGGTCGCCCACGAACGGACGTGGCGGCGAGCCCACCCCACCCTGCCGGGACGCTGTCACCACCACGACGGAGTGGGCGAGCGACGGCAGTCGCGCCTTGCTGCTCCCGGGTCGTCCTCCGTGCCGTCGCGTCGGAGCAGTGAACTCGTCGGTCAGCGTCAGCCCGGGGCAGCACTACACCGCGTTCGCCCACGTCCACGCGGACAAGGCGGCGACGATCCGGCTCCGCTGGCTCGACGAGCAAGGCCGCGTGGTGTCGGTGTCCTCGAGTACGACGCGTCGCGGTAGCGACGTGGCCGAGGTGTCCGCATCGGCGCCGGCGGCAGCCCGCGAGGTCCAGGTCGAGCTCGCGGCCGCCGATCGAGCTCTGTTCGACCAGGTCCTGATCACCGCGCCGCTCACCGTCCTCGACCGCCAGATCACCAAGGGGACCTCGTACCTCAGCATGGCGGCGGGAGTCGACGAGAACGGACGGGCGGTGACCTACGCGGTTGGTACCGGATCCGAGCACGACCCGGCGGTGTTGACCGTGACCGACATCCTCACCGGCGAGGTGGTCCGCAACGTCCGCCTGCCGGGTGCGACCGGCGCGTGGGGGATCCGGCAGAACCCCGTGACCGGCACGGTCTACGTCGGCACTTACAGCGCTCCCGCGTTGTGGCTCTACACCCCAGGTGCGTCGGAGGCTGTCCGCGTCGGTGCGCCTCCCATCGAGGCCTGGGGCTTCATGTACGACATCGACTTCGACGACGACGGCGTCGCGTACGGCGGTGGTTGGGGAGAGCCCACGGACGGCTTCGCCGGCGCGGCGGTCTACCGGTACGTCGAAGGCGAGGGGTTCCAGGGCACACTCGGACCGAACCCGCTGGTCACCGACGCCTACTACAGCCGCACCGTCGCCTACGAGGAGCAGACCAAGACCGTCTTCGTCGGCACCGGCACCAAGCCGCACCTCGTCGGATGCTCGACGGTGGGGGAGCCGCGCTGCAAGGACTTCATCGGCCTGTTCAGCGAGAAGCTGCAAGCCTCGCCGTGGGTGTACGGGATCACCGCCGGCAACGGCTACGTCATGGCGTGGGCTGGTGACTCCCAGAGCCTTGGCGACGACAACCTCGTCATCTTGCGCGTGTGGCGCGACGACGCGGACGAGCTGCAAGCCGAGGTTGTCGCCGAGGTCGAGGGCGTGATCTACAACGGGTCCTCGCCCGTCGTCGACGGCAAGGTCTACTACTCCAAGGCGAACGACCCGGGCCAACCGCTGTACGCCTTCGACCTGGCGACTCGCGAGGAAGTGACGATGCCGAACTCCAACACCGGCATCTTCTCGCGCAGGTGGGAGGCGGTGGAGCTGGACGACCCCGCGTGGCCGGGCACCACGCTCGTCGGCTGGAACTCCGGCGCCTACCTGGTGAAGTACAACCTCGACACCCATCGGCTGGAGCGGACCAAGGTCGAGGGCATCCCTGACGTCTCGCTGCAGGTCCACAGCATCACCGAAGGCCCCGACGGTCGCATCTGGAGCGCCGGCTACCTGACCGGCGGACTGGGCGGCGTGGCGCCGATGCGCGACGACGAGCACGTGACGTTCGCCGTTGGCGGTCAAGCGGAGGCGATGATCAGCTACCGTGGCCGCGTCTACCAAGGGACCTACCCTTACGCGCGCATCGAGTCCTTCACCTACGACGAGGTTGCCTCCGGCGAGACACCTCGGATCGACTGCACGATCGGCGCTGGCCAGAACCGCCCGTACGGTCTGCTGGGGCACGGCGACCGCATCTATTACGGAACCCAGGCGGAGTACGGCCACAACGAGGGCGCGTTCGGGTGGCTGGACCTGGCGACCGGTGAGTGCACCACGCTCGACGGTGTCGTCGGGCATCAGTCGGTGAACACGATCGCCGCGAGCGGGGACAAGGTGTTCGGCGGCGGCTCCATCTTCTACAGCTGGGACGGCCTACCGATCGAGGACCAGGCGAAGCTGCTGATCTTCGACGAATCGCGCCAGGAGGCGAGGACGACGCCGTGGCCGATCCCGAACACCCGCGCCGTCAACGCGGCGGTGACCGACCAGGACGGCGTCGTGTGGTTCTACGCCGAAGGGTGGCTGCTCGCCCTGGATCCGACGACGGAGGAGTGGATCCACCGCGAGCACATCTTCCCGGACTGGAAGCCGGGCGATCGCATCGCTGGCAACTACGGGCAGATGGTCGTCGCCAGCGATGGCTGGATCTACGGCAACGTGGGTGGGCGTGTCTTCGGCTTCGACCCGCGCCGCACGCTGGCCCAGGGCTCAGCGGCGGACACGCTCACGATCCTCACCGAGGGGGCAGGGCCGTACCTGACCCTGGACGCCTACGACAACCTGTACGTCACGTACCGCGCCACCGCTCTGCTGCGGATCGACCCACGACCGTTCGTTCGGGAGGCGAGCCGCCGCTGAACGTTCGCACTCGCTCCCGCGTTCAAACCCGTAGGGTCTGCTGCAGCTGGGACCTCGTCATCGAGGACGCTCCCGGAACGCCCACGTTGCGGGCCTGTGCCACCAGCTCCGCTCGGGTGGCCTGGCCCGGGAGCTCGCCGAGGTGCGTCTCGCGAGCGGTCGCGAAGATCTCGCCGAGCTCCTCTCGACGTGCCTTGTCCACCTGCTGCCGCAGCTCGGGCAGGACGACTGACTCTTCGTGCTCGATGTGCTCCTTGACCGCGGCGATCAGCTTGTCCAGCACCGAGTCGAAGCGCTTGCTCATCGGATCGAGACCGTGCAGCTGCTCGAGCAGGCGCTCAGCCTCCAGGTGCTCCTCCTGGCTCAAGGCGACCTCGTCGGCCTCGTCAGCCTCGATACGAGCCACCGGATAGACCTCGGCCTCTTCCGCCCGGCTGTGCGCGATGAGGAGCGCCGAGAGGACAGGGAGCTGGAGCGGACGCTGGTCGGGATGGTCCTTGACCAAGGTGAGCAGGCGTTCCACCTCGCGGTGGTCGGACATGATCAAGTCCACGACGTCAGGCACCTCGACCTCCCCCGACAGTCGGTGCGTGGTCGAGGGGATCCTTCCCTGCACGTCACGCTTGAATCTCAGCCTGTGTCCGACGTGGGCGACGACACCCCTCATGCGTCAACGGCGCAATGCCTTGCGGCGGTTCAGCCATCCGAGCCGTCACACCGCGATCGCAGCGAGATCGGCTCAAGCTTTCGCGCTGTCGGACAGCTCCTCGGCGAGGGAGGGCGGGAAGTCCATACGGCGTAGCCGTTCGACACCGGCGTCGGTGGCGAGCTCGTGCCGGTGGTCAGGGTTCTTCAGGTAGAAGAGTATGCCGTAGTAGGCGATCGCGGGGTCGACCGCGAGGTAGCCGGCGTGAATGGTGCACATGTAGCGCCGGAAGAAGCCGAACCAGCACAGCGCTGAGTCCCCTGGTAGCGACGTCCAGATCGAGTCTCGACAGATGAGTTTGATGCTCGGGCCATAGTTGAGCACCGGCCTGGCTTCGGTGATGTCGTCCCAGGGAAGGAAACGACGACCGAACCAGGACCAGTGGTAGACCCCCTCTGGAGCGAGCGCGATTCCCAACGGCTGTCGCCAGCGCGCAACGCGTGCTACCAAGAACGGTACAAGCGTGCTACCAAGAACGGTACAACGTAGATTGCTGCTAACGATGCGATTAGACCTACGACAAGGTGACGTCCTGTCCAGTGCGTTGAAGCGAAGGGTATGTCGTCCATGTAAAGGGGTAATGTGGCAGCGTAGATAAACGTAACGATAGACAAGGTGGTCTCGGTGTAAGTCACCGCTCTTGAAAAACCAAGGTAAGGTATCGAAAAGTCGCGACCGCTGATGGTGGCGCGGGAAATGCCTAGTACTCCCTTACGCCGAGCTGCTAGAGTGACAAGGTGTCCCTTGAGTAGAAGTAGTCCAACGACAGTTGCGAGCCCTAGCATGAAGATTGCAAATGAGGGATACCTGGTCACGTAGATCAATGCCGTGACGGCGAGGAAAATCACTGTCGCCACTCGGGCCAAGCGAAGGGAGCTGGTTTTCCTATGAGCTACCTCCCAAGCATATGGCCACGGAAGGTCTAGCTGTCCATCTGACGAATGCGTATTCATGAGGCTGCAGTCCTCCCGATCAGTTCGGTTGCCAGGCCCAATTGTCGTCAATTATAATTTGTTCAGTAATAGCGTCATAGGAGACACGGGTCACTGCGCTGCCACCAGCTCCGCCGGCTGTCGCAACCATCACCATAACCGCACCCGGAACGCTGAACGCGGTTCCTACGATGAAGCATAGGCCAGCTGCTCCCACGATGCCGCCTAGAGTAGATGCAATTACTTTCAGTATTGGTTCGCCAGTGTAGAGGTCGACGCCAATGCTGACGACGGTGAGGCCAGTTCCTCCAAACTTGCAGATTCGAGCGCTCCACGAGTAGTAGCCCGCCAGTTTTCGGGCGAACTCCGCTGTCTCAAGCGCCCTCTGCGCCGAACTCTCATGGAGGTGGGCTAGCAGCTCATTGAATGTGCGAAAATGCTGTCTATCTAGGGCTCGAGCCGCCTTTGCGAGATGTCTTCCCGCTGATTCTTCCGCCTTATCTGCCCATTTGTGGGACTTTGCTTCGTTCCATCTAGAGATGTTTTCGAGTTGAGCGAAGGTGTGGTTCGCAATAGTAAATTGTGCCGCATTGACTAGATCTTGACGTCGAACGCGGCAGCGCGTAGGCGCAAGATGGCTTCCACGATGGCGCCCGGGACAGGGGCGATAAGCTTTGTGACTTGCGGCGCGAAGGGTCCAGCGTGGATCTCATTAGGCATCGGTTCTGCTGACTTGTCCAGGTGATCCGCTGCCTCGTGAAGGAGGCGGTGGATCTCGGCGATCGACTCGTAATCGACGTCTCTCGTAGACACCTCGCGGTCCTTCGGAGAGTACGAAGTTGGCTTCGATCATGGTACGGAGGGCGTCTGATTGAAGGCGAGACCGTCTGTGGTTTGTGGATAAGGACCGTCCTCGTTGTTGAACGGCGGCTTAGCCGGAGGAGCGAAGTGGAGACGAGAGCTGGTGGCCGGGCCGGGTGGTCGCATGAGGCCGGTGTGGCAGTTCGCACCCTCGACGAGGCCTTGCATGGTGTGGCTGAGGTACCGTCCCGACGAGTGCTTGAGCGCTGGGCGTCGTGAGCCGTCGTCGCGCGGCGATGTCGGTGTGCAGGTCCTCGGGTAGCCACGAACGATCGAGCGGGAAGGCGGAGATGTCGAACGAGCGGGCCCCAGGTGAGATCGGACGGACGAGCGCGGCGGCCCTGTCGCCGGCCGACGCCGACCATGCCGGCGACAGTCCCGATCGACGTGGGTGGAGGGCGAACCCGGCCGTCGTGGAGCGTTGCAAGAGACGGCGACCCGGCCCCGTTTACGAGGAAGATCAGGTCCCGTCCTACGAGCTCCCTGACCCGCTGCGCGGCTCCGACGGCTCGGTCGTCGACAGTCCGCAAGCCTGGCGGCGCCGGCGACAGGAGATCCTCGACCTATTCCGCACCCATGTCTACGGACACCGGCCACCGGGGGACGACCCACGGACTCGCCGACGGTTCGACGTCGTCGAGGAGGACCCGTCGGCCATGGACGGGGCGGCGACGCTGCGGCGAGTCGTCGTGCGGAGCGAGCGCGCTGACAACGAGCGTCCGACGCGAACCCACCAGTTCGAGGTCACCGTGTTCCTTCCGAACGCGGCCGCCGATCCGGTCCCGGTCTTCTTGTTGCTCAACATCGCGGGACCGGAGAACACCGACCCGACGCGAGAGCGCACGTCCTCGATCTGGCCGGCGGAGGAGGCTGTCGCACGCGGGTACGGCATCGCGGCGTTGCAGGTCCGTGACCTCGCGCCCGACGACCCGGCTCGCTTCCGCGAGGGCATCATCCAGCTCGTCGAGGGGGACCTCGACGAGCGTCCGCCGGACGCGTGGAAGGCCCTGGCCGCCTGGGGGTGGGGCGCCAGCAGGGCGATGGACTACTTCGAGACCGACCCTCGCGTCGACCACACGAAAGTGGCCGTCCTCGGGCATTCCCGAGGCGGTAAGGCGGCGCTGTGGGCTGGTGCGGAGGACGAGCGGTTCGCCCTAGTCATCTCCAACGAGTCCGGCTGTGGCGGTGCGGCGCTGAGCCGCCGGCGCTTCGGGGAGACCGTCGCCGCCATCAACCGGCGGTTCCCGCACTGGTTCTGCGACAACTTCCGGCGGTACGACGACGCGGAGCATGCGCTGCCCGTCGACCAGCACATGCTCATCGCACTGATCGCGCCGCGCGCGGTCTACGTGGCGAGCGCGGACGAGGACCTCTGGGCGGACCCGCGCGGCGAGTTCCTCTCCCTTGCCCACGCGTCGTCGGTCTACGGGCTGTGGGGCCATTCGACGATCGGTCCGGACGACATGCCTCCGCTCGACACCCCTCTGCGCGTCGGACCGCGCGGCTATCACATCCGGTCCGGAGATCACAGCCTGACGGAAGTCGACTGGAACCACTACATGGACTTCGCCGACACCTTGTGGCGGTAGCCCGAGTGGCGCGGCCTGCCGGCGGACTCCCGTCCGGCATCGGCCCTGATCGCGCCAGGCGGTTCCCTGCCGGGTGCCCACCCCAGTAGCGTCGCAGTGATCGTCGAGCGGACCCTGATCAACCGCGGCCGGGGGACAGGTGGTTCGATGCGCAGGCAGGGGATGCGATCCGGACTCCGACTGCTCGCGGCCCGCCTTCTCTGCGTCGTCCTCGCCACAGCCCTCGGTCTGGTCGCCGCCGTCGCGTGGGCTCCACCAACCGGCGTGACGTCGTATCCCGCTCACCCTCGGTCGTCCTGGGCTCTCGCCGAACCCCGCAAGCCGTTGCCCGATCTCGAGGCCATCGAGCGAGCCGCTGAGAAGGCACTCACCGGTCAGACGGAGAGCGAGGGCCGTGGGACGGGGACCGCGCCCCAGGCGGTCGGGCGCTCCGCGGCCGGCATCCCCGCGCCCGCCCTGGACGCCTACCACAAGGCGGCGGAGGCGATGCGGCGGTCTAACCCGTCCTGCCACCTGCAGTGGTGGCTCTTGGCCGCGATCGGCAAGGTCGAGTCCAACCACGCCCGTGGCGGCCGAGTCGACGCCAACGGTCGAACCAGGGGCGAGATCCTGGGTCCCCGGTTGAACGGATCACTCCCGCGAACGGCCGTCGTCACCGACTCCGACGGGGGATCCCTCGACGGAGACCCGGCGTACGACCGGGCGATCGGCCCCATGCAGTTCCTGCCATCGACGTGGGTGCGCTGGGCCTCCGATGGCAACGGGGACGGGGTGCGGGACCCGCACAACCTCTACGACGCGGCGCTCGCGGCGGCACGCTACCTCTGCGCGGGCGGGACGGACCTCGCCACGCCCTCAGGCCTGGCCGGAGCCGTGCTCCGCTACAACCCCTCCAGCGCCTACCTGCGTTCGGTGCTCGCGTGGGCCGCGACCTACCGGGACGGCGCCAGGCCCGTGCCACCGGAGCGGGGCCGCGCTGACCAGGTTCCGGCTCCGCTCCCACCCGTGTCGTTGCCGCTGCCACGACCCACGCCGCTACCGCTGCCGACCCGCCCGCCTCGACCCACGAGCGCCCCGACCACGCCCTCGCCGCGGCAACCGACGCCGACGACCTCGCCGTCCCCGACGGTCACTCCACGACCCACGTCGACGCCGCGACCGACTCCGACCGTGACGGCGAGGCCGACCGCGACTCCCACCTCGTCACCGAGGCCGAAGCCGAGGCCCACGTCGGTGCCCACACCCACGCCCGAGCCGACACCGACACCCAGGCCGACGTCGACACCGAGACCAAGCCCGACACCGACGTCGACGCCGAGCCCCGAGCCGACGCCACAGCCAACACCGACACCGGACCCCACACCGACGCCGGATCCCACACCGACGCCAGAACCGACACCGACGCCAGAACCGACACCGACGCCGTGCCCGGTCCCGACCGCCAGCCCGACGCCGACTCCGATAGGCACGTCGTCCCCCAGGCCGTCTCCCACACCCACGGAGCGGATCCCGCCGGAGGATCCCTCCCCCTCGCCGAGTCCGACATGCCTGCCGCCGGACAGCGAGGAGGACACCGAGCAGACCGGCGCCGCCGGAGTGTCAGACGTGCGCGTGCGGTCGGCATCCCGCCTCAACTCTGGCAGCGAGCCGAGCGGTCACGTCACGTACCTTTTTGACGGATATGCCGACCTTCGGTACGTTTCATCTAGGCTCCCTGCCATTCGGCTCGCCCGCCAGTGGCCCATGAGGCGCCGGCAGGGGCACGCGCTGTAGGGGAGTCAGCTGACCATCGATCGCACGGGGAATCGATCACACGGGGGAGTTGCATCGTGCGCAAGCTCGTACTCTTCCTGGCGACAGCACTTGTCTTCGCCGGAGTCGGCGTGAGCAGCGCGGCGGCGGACACCGCCTCCACCGACACTCGCGCGACCAACACCGCCTCCGCCAGCGGATGCACCAAGCTTGTCTACAAGTTCGAGAAGCGCGCGCCGGTGTACACCTACCTGTCGGGCTCGCAGGAGGTGCTCTTCTACGCGAACAAGGGCTACATCTTCGTGTACACCAAGGGCGATCCAGCGGACAACGGCACGTACTACGGTGACGTGTACACCTCGAGCTGGGTGTACGCAGGAACTGGGTGGGTCTGGAAGGGCCACCTCGACTACTCGTACTGCAAGTAGGTATGCCGAGGAATCGAAAGCCCGCGCGCCCGAGAGTGCGCGGGCTTTCCGCGTCCGAGGACACGTGTGACACAACCGAGGTCGCGCCACCTGGCTACTGAGCCGGCACCCACTTGGGGTTGAGCGAGCGGGCCAGGAACCCGGTGACGTACCACTCCCAGTCCGCCGAGTGCAGTGTGTATGCCTCGCCTCTGGGCGTCGTGGGCAGCTCCCACACCCGCACGTTGGACGGCGACGCCCGCCCGTAGACACGGCTCGTCAGCACGGAGTCCTCGTCCGCGATGAGCAGCACCGGACGTGGGTTGACGGCCTTGATCGCGCTGCGCAAGGAACGCGGGGGAAATGTCTGGCGAAGGACGGCCGCGCTGACATAGGTCATTGACTCCACACCGGCTTGGAGCCATCCGCGAGGGGTGAACGGCAGGGTCAACGTGTCGACCGGGGTCCGTCGCCCGATGCCTTCGACCACCACGCCCGCGATGCGTTCGTCCGAGGCCGCCGCTGTCAGTGCCGCCTCGCCGCCACGCCCGACACCGACGACGGCGATCTTGCTGGGAGACACGTCGTAGCGCTCCGCGACGTACGACACCGCCGCTCGTACGTCCAGGTCGGTGGACCAGCCGAGTTCCATCGGCTCCCCGGTGCTGAGGCCATTGCCCCGTGTGTCGAACAGGAGCACGCCGTAGCCGTGGCGAGCCAGTGCGACCGCGCGCGAGAGCATGCTGGAACGGGTGCTTCCACTGTCGTGGACGAGGATGACAGCGGCGGAGTTGCGTGAGGGGATGTACCACCCTCGCACGACAGCGCCGCTCGCGCGCAACTCCACGTCGTCGTACACCAGCCCGCGGTCTCCGGGAGTGATGTCGCCCAGTTGACCCGGCATGGGGTTAGCCGCGGCGACGGCACCGACCATCGGCGCGAGGACGAACTGGATGCTGAAGGGCACACAGAGGAGGACCAGGACCTTGTAGCGCCCGGGCAGCATGCGCAACGCCGTCGCCGTGCCGGTGGCCATCATGCACAGTCCGACCAGAAGTGCCAGGAGTCCTGCGGCGACACGGAGGGTGAGGCCTGCCGCCACCGCATGCTCGACACCGATGCCGTAGCCGAGGACGACACCAGCCACCCCACCACTGAGCGCGATCGCCACCCGTAGCCACGGTTCCGCCCACCGATCCGCCAACGTCGCGTAGGTCGCGAGGAATAGCACGAGGGCGACGCGCAGGACGCGCCCGAGGAGCGAACCTCCTGAGCCGACGACGATCGCGAGAGAGACACCAAGCAGTGCTGTGCCCTGCGCGAGCAAGTACATCGGCCGCCTACCGCGCCGCTGACGGGAGGGTCGGCTCCCGATGCGGCGGACGAGGCGGTGGCGCAAAGGCGGACGACGCGTGCGGCCTTCGCGGGCGGCGGCAGCCATGCTGGATACCTCCCACGCGGCTAGCACGAGCGAACGCTGGTGTCGCGAATGACGAGGCTGGTATTCCTCACGATGGTGGTCGGACAGCGTGCTGGCATAGGGCCCAAAGCTCGACTGCGGTCCCGACGGTCCCTGGCCGGGAGGGTCGAGAGTCCCGCGATGCCGTGGCTCGTGCGCTGAACGTGGTGCGACATTCACGCGGAGCCGTGCATCCCTGTCTCACAAGGGTTTCGCTGAGCTGAGCGTCGATACCGAGGCAGTCGAACAGAGCGGATGCGGCGATGAGGTCGCTAAGCTGAGTCCACGTGCCAGGCGCGATCGCGAAGGTACGTCACGCGGTCCCCTCCGCGGTCAAGCGGATGGCCGTCCGCGTGGTCGGCGCACTGCCGGTCTGCGCACTGCTCGACTCACCGGGTCTCGACAAGCCTTTGCGTAATGTCGTGGTGGTCACCGGCCCGCACCGTTCCGGTACGACCATCATGGGTCGCCTGCTCGAACACGCGCCGCGCACGTTCTTGGTGCACGAACCGTTCAACCCCGACTGGGGGCTGCAGGGCGTGTCCCATCGCTATCCCTACCTGCGGTCTGTGGACACAGGGAGCGCTCCGGCGCGGACGCTGCGGCGCTTCCTCACCACGGGACAGGGCCAGTGGATGGGCCACGGTCAACCACTGCCCGCGAATCACAAGCGAATGCGCGCGAACCGTGCCAACGTGCGTGGGCTGAGACCACTGGGCTATGTCGCGATCGTCAAGGACCCCTTTCTCCTGATGTCGTTGGGCTGGATCAACACGGCGCTGAGCGAACGCCCACCGATCGTGACGTTGCGGCATCCCGGCGCGTGGGTGATGAGCCTGTTACGACGGTCCATGCATCCGCGCGCGGCGCTACGGTCCATCCGCGAGCAAGCCTGCTACGGCGACCCCGTCGTCGGTGAGCTCATGGAGAAGCACGATTGGGAGAACGCCGACATCGTGCGGGCGGGCGCTGCCACGTGGGCATGCCTGGTGCGGATGCTCGACGTCCAGCTCGAGGCGGGTGCCAAGGCGTCTGTCGTGCGTATGGAGGACTTCGCGGCCGACCCGTACGCCGTCATGCTGGACGTCTACCGGACCTGCGGGTTGCGGCCCCCTCGCGACCTGCGTCGAGTCGTCGACCACTACACCGGGTCCCAGAACGTCGTCATCCCCGCAGGGCGCGTGCTGCACGAGCTTCGCCGCGACAGCGCGTCCTTGGCGAACGCGTGGCGCGATCGGCTCGACGACGACCAACAGCGCACGATTCGAGAGATCACCGAGCCGGTCGCCGACCGGTGGTATCCCGCCTGGTGACGGGTCGCCTGGCCACATCCGGCCGATGGGGATTGCCCCATCGTCCTCCTCGATCGGAGCAAACTACGCCATATCGGTCTCCGCCGGCCGTGTGGAGGTGACCGCCATGAGCTCGTCCGTCGCAGGACCAGATGGCCCGGCCCAACCAGGCGCTGCCCAGCCAGGCGGGACGTCCGGTGCGCCAGGCGTCCCTCGCGAGCTCCTCACGAGCGCGGAGCAACGGTTCGAGCGCGGTCGCCGCACCGTCGGGTTGTTCCTGGCGCCGTTGGTGTTGCTCGCTCTGCTGCTCGCGCCGCTCGACCTCGAGGCTGACGAGCACCGTCTGGCCGCGGTGCTGGTGTGCGTCATGATCCTCTGGATCACCGAGGCCGTGCCCCTTCCCGTCGGTGGGCTCATCGGCGTCGTCCTCGCGACATTGCTCAACGTCGCGCCCGCCGACGACATCCTCGCCCCGTTCGGGTCGTCCACGATCTTCACGTTCATCGGCGCCTTCGTCCTGGCCCAGGCCATGCTGCGGCACGGCCTGGCCCGCCGCTTCGCGTTCCGGGTTCTCGCGACCCGCGGCGTGGCCGTCTCGACGACACGGACGGTGGTGGCGTTCGGCCTCATCACGTGCGCGCTGTCGGCGTTCGTCTCCAACACCGCGACCGTGGCGATGCTGCTACCGACCGCCGTCGCGATCCTCGGCACGGTGGCCAGCGCCAGTCGCGTGGACGGTTCGGCTGGAGAGACGAGGTCCGCTGACAGCGCGGCGCGCGAAGAGGCCCTGGCTCGTCGTGGCAACCCGCGGGTGTCCGTGGCGTTGCTGCTCATGCTCGCCTACGGCGCCAGCGTCGGGGGCCTGTTGACGCCGGTGGGGTCACCGCCGAACCTCATCGGCCGCGGGTTGATCGAGGACGCGACCGGTACCCGGATCAGCTTCTTCCGATGGATGGCTCTCGCGGTCCCGGTCTGCGCGGTCATGTTCGTCGTCTTGGCCGTGGTGCTCCTGCTGCTGAACCGGCCGGAGGTCAAGCGCCTCGAAGGGCTCGCCGCCTATGTCGCGGCCGAGCGCCGCAAGCTTGGACCGCTCTCGCCACACGAGCGCAACACGCTCATCGCCTTCGGAACGGCGGTCACGCTGTGGATCCTGCCCGGTGTGGTCGGTCTCGTCGCCGGCGACGGCTCGGATGTCTACGCCAGTGTGAGCAACATCCTCGACGAGGGCGTGGTCGCCGTGTTCGCGGCGTCCCTGCTCTTTCTCCTTCCGGTCAACTGGCGAACGCGCACCTTCACCATGACGTGGGACGATGCGGCGCGCATCGACTGGGGCACGATCCTGCTCTTCGGAACCGGCATCATCCTCGGCGGCCTGCTGCGCTCGACGGGGTTGGCCGAGACGATCGGCACGGCGTCGGCGCAGACGTTCGGCATCAGCGCGCTCGTCCCGCTCACGATCTTCGCGGTGCTCCTGGCGATCCTCATCTCCGAGACCACGAGCAACACCGCGGCGGCCACGGTCGTCGTGCCGATCGTGATCTCCCTGGCCGGTGGCGCGGGCGTCGATCCGCTCGTCCCCGCGATGGCGGCGACGTTCGCCGCCTCGTTCGGGTTCATGCTCCCGGTGTCCACGCCTCAGAACGCGATCGTCTACGGCTCTGGCATGGTGCCCATCACGAAGATGATCCGCTCCGGTGCGGCGTTCGACGTCGCCGGCGCGGTGTTGATCGTCCTCCTGCTGCCGCTCATGTCGCTCGCCCTCGGTCTCGCGGGCTAACGAGGTGCGGGACCGGGGGAACCGGCGGTCAAGCCGTGAGGTCCGGGGACGCGCTGGGTGGGGGAGAGCCGGAACCGGTAGGGTGCCCGGATGCTCCAGCCACCCGTTCGCTACCGCTCGTCGGAGGAGGACAGCGCCCGCTGGCTCGGTTTCCCGTTCCGGCCGGGTGACATCGTGATCAGCACCCGGTCCAAGAGCGGCACGACCTGGATGCAGATGATCTGCGCGCTCCTGGTCTTCCAGACCCCGGCTTTGCCCGCACCGCTGGCGGAGCTGTCGCCGTGGCTGGACTGGCTGGTGGTGCCGCGGGACGAGGTGGTGGCGCGGCTGGAAGCCCAACGTCACCGGCGGTTCATCAAGACGCACACGCCCCTGGACGGGATCCCGATCGATCCACGTGTCACCTACATCGTGGTCGCCCGGCATCCGCTCGACATGGCGGTCTCGCTCTATCACCAGGGTGGAAACCTCGACCGAGAGCGGATTCGCCAGCTGACCGGTGACCCCGCACCCGAACGTCCAACGCGCCCGCGACCACAGCTCCACGACTGGTTGCTGCGCTGGATCGATGACGACGCCGACCCACGCGAGTCGATGGATTCACTCCCAGGCGTGATGTGGCACCTGTCCGATGCCTGGGCTCGCCGTACCTCGCCCAATGTCCTCCTCGTGCACTACGACGACCTGGTCACGGACCTCGAGGGCGAGATGCGGCGGATCGCGGCGCGCCTTGGCGTTGACGTGCCGGAGGCTCGCTGGCCAGACCTGGTCCGTGCGGCGACGTTCGACCACATGCGGGCCAACGCCGACCAGCTTGCCCCCGACCCGGTCGGCGTCTTGAAGGATCGAAGGGCCTTCTTCCGCCGCGGGTCCTCGGGGGCCGGGCGAGAGGTGCTGTCCGCCGAGGAGCTCGCTCACTACCAGCGGCGCACCGCCCGAATGGCGCCGTCGGACCTGCTCAGCTGGCTCCACCGCGACCGTGGCACCGCCGCGACGGCCGCGCGGAGACGGTAGACCGGCGAGGGGCGCGGGTAGAGCGCTCGGTCAGCGTCGGCCGCTGAGCTGGCGCGAGAGCGACCGGGCGAGCTTGCGGAGCTGTCGGGCCACCCGGTCGGCGTTCTCCAGCGGAAGCCGGTGGGCGGGAGCGCTCACGCTGATGGCCGCCGGGAAGCCCACCCCGTCGATCGCGACCGCCACGCATCGACCGGACGGCTGGTTCTCGTTGTCGTCGACCGCGTACCCAGTCGAGCGGACCTTCTCCAGCTCGCGGAGGTACTCCTCAGGATCGACGATCGTCGCGTCCGTCAACCGCGGCATGTCCGCGGCCGCGAGGATGGAGAGGACGCGGTCGTCTGGCATGGTGGCGCACATGGCTTTGCCGAGCCCGGTCGCGTGGACGTAGCCTCGCTGGCCGACCCGCGCGGCGAGTCGCATCATGTGCGGAGACTCGGCCACGACGGCATAGGACACGGACGCGCCGTCGAGAACGGCGAGGTTCGTCGTCTCCTCCAGCTGGTCGCGCAGCTTCTCCAAGGCTGGCCGTGCCAGGTCGGTGAGCTGGTCGAGAACGCGGGTGTGCTGGGGTCGGAACGCCACCCCCAGCCGGTAGGTGCCTGACTCCGGGTCGCGTTCGACGTAACGGCGAGCCGCCAAGGCGGACAGATAGCGGAACGTCGAGCTCTTGGGCAGCCCCGTGGATTCGGCGACCTCGGAAAGGGAGACACCGTCTGCGGAGTTGGCCAAGATATCGAGAATGTCGCACACCCGGTCTACCGCGCGGAGTGGGTACGCGGAACTCTCGGCGGTCAGCGTGCGCGTCATGTCGTCCCCTGAATTTCTCAGGCTGGCATCGTCACACCGATCTGGCCAGGGTGCCGGTCAGATCGTAAGCCAGAGGAGCGCTGAGGGAGAGGGACCGCCGGTCGGCTTCCCGTCGCCACGCTGTGTCCAGCCACTACACAGCAGGCGGAATCCGCATCGCGCCCACGCGCTCCATGGTACGTGGCCGCGAACGAGGTCAGCACGGGTGAGGTCCTGCGGCCCTCGGTCGATCGATCCGAGGAAAACAGAAAGGCTCTATCCGAGGAACGAACGCCGGTGTATCCCTGGAAAACACCGCCGTCGAGCCGACGCCGAATGTCGGGAAGGACGTGACCACGATGACCCGCCTGGCGGTCCTCGGCCTAGGGCACGAGACCAACACGTTCTCCACGGTCCCGGCTGACCTGGCGACCTACGAGGACGGCGGAATCCACCGCGGCCCGGAGCTGGTGGAGCACTACGCGACCTCCCAAGCGACCTTCGCCGGCTTCCTCGCGCCTCAGGACGACGAGGAGCCCGCCGAGCTCGTCCCGTTGCTCGCTGCGTGGACCAACCCACGCGGCGTGATCACCGCGGAGGCGTTCGAGGCGATCGTCGGGGAGATGGTCCACCTGCTCGCCGCGTCCGGGCCGTTCGACGGTGTGCTGCTCGGGCTGCACGGTGCGGCCGTGGCGGAGGGGTATCTCGACGCCGACGCCGAGATCGCCGCGCGCGTGCGTGACGTCGTCGGTCCCGACACGCCCGTGGGCGTCGTGATCGACATGCACGCCAACGTCGATCCGCGCCTGGTGGCGAACGTCGACGTCCTCCTGGCGTACCAGACGAACCCGCACGTCGACGCGCGAGAGCGTGGCCTGGAGTGCCGCCGCCGGGTGCTGGAGATCATCCGAACCGGCCAGCGACCCGCCGTCGCCCTGGAACAGCTGCCGCTCGTCGTCACCATCACCCGCCAGGACACTCGGGAGGAGCCCATGGCGGGGCTGCTGGCGGCGGCACGGGACCTCGAGCGCCGCGACGGGGTCCTCGACGCCAGCATCCTCGAGGGATTCCCCTACGCCGATGTCCCCCAGATGGGCATGTCCGTGCTTGTCACCCACCGTGACGGGGTCGACGCGGCGCGGCGAGCCGCGTGCGAGCTGGCGCGGATGGTGTGGGAGGCGCGAGACGCGCTCCAGGGTGGCGGGGTGAGCGTCGAGGAGGCCATCGGCCAGGTGGCCGCCCACCGGGGTCACAAGCCCGTGCTTGTGCTCGACGTCGGCGACAATGTGGGTGGTGGTGGGCCAGGTGACTCCACGGTTCTGTTGGAGGAGGCGGTCCGCCGTCACGTCGGTGGCCTGGTCGTGGTGCTGTTCGACCCCCAGACGGTCGAGTCGCTGGCCGGGGTCGAGATCGGCCGGAGAGTCAGCGTCGAGGTGGGCGGTCGCAGTGCCGAGCAGGTCGGCCGCCCGGTGCCACTCGACGCGGTCGTGATCGGGCGGGCCGACGGACGATACGAGGAGCCGATGATGGCGCACGGTGGGCTCCGGTTCTTCGATGCCGGCGAGATGGTGGCCCTGCGCACCGACGGCGACATCACCGTCGTCCTGACGTCCAAGCTGGTGCAGCCGATCACGCCGAACCAGCTGCGCGCCGTGGGACTCGACCCGCTGTCGTTCCGCGCCATCGTCGCCAAGGGGGTCAACGGGCCCAGGGCAGGCTACGCCGACGTCACCGACGGGCTCATCGTCGTCGACACCCCCGGAGTGACCCGCCTCTCAGTCCACGAGCTCGCCTACGTCCACCGGCGACGTCCGATGTACCCCTTCGAGCCCGAGGCGGTGTATCCCCAGCCCGTGGAGGCCGGACGGTTCACGACGACACCGCCGTGACGTGTCACTCAGGGAACCGGGTCCCGCGCCGCGTCCGGGCGCTCATCGTGTGAGCTCCTCGACCAGCTCGAGCACGTGCCGGTAGGTCTTCCCCGTCGCGCGCGACATGCCCAGCTCGCACGTGCGGTTGCTGGACACGTAGGCGTCGAAGGCCCTCCCCGCGAGCTCGGCGGCCTGCGGCGCGGTGGCGGCCGCGGTGAGCTCCGGGCGCAGCATCCCGCGGTCACCGGCGAAGCCGCAGCAGCCCCACGTCGTGGGCACCACGACCTCGTCGGCGCAGGCCGCCGCGACCGCTCGCAGGTCATCGGTGGAGCCGAGGTGCTCGGACGCGCATGTCGGGTGCACCGCGACGGACTGGAGCCGCCGCCGCACCTGGAGGCGGGGGAGGAGCTCGGTGCGCGCGAAGCTCACGGCGTCGAGGACCCGCAAGGAGCGGTAGCGCCGAGCGTCCTCGCCGTCCAGGTGGTCACCGATCTCGCGCAGACCGAGGCCGCACGAGGACGCCTCACACACGACAGGCAGCCGACCCTCGTCCGAGGCTCGCCACACCGCCTCGAACGTCCGGCGAGCCATGACCGCGTAACCCTCGTCCAGTCCCTTGGAACGCCACGGCGTCCCACAGCACAGGCCGGCGATGCCGTCCGGCACGGCGAGGGCGATCCCGGCCCGTTCGCACAGGGTCTGGAAGGCCGCGCTGGCGCCCGGCGACTCGGACGCCCCGCGGGGCGGGCCGAACAACGAGCCGATACAGGAGGGGAAGAACACCACCGAGGCGTCCTGAGGACGTCGGGGCGCGGGGCGCCGTGACCCGGCACGTGGCAGGTCGGCACCGACCTCCGGCACCCACTCCGCGGGCAGCGCCTTCCGGGCCGCTCGCGACGCCCCCGACAGCAACGCCGGCGGGAGGGCCGAGGCGACGCGCAGGCCGCCCCGCAGACCGGTGAGGGTGCCGGCCCAGTGGCGAGCGGCCGCCACTCCGCCGCGTCGCGCGACTCGACCGTGCCGGCGTGACCGAAGACCCTTCATCACCGCACCGGTGTCGATGGCCACCGGACAGGCGGTGACGCACATCGAGTCGGCGGCGCAGGTGTCGACCGCGTCGTAGCCGAAGTCCCGCCGCAGCTCGTCACGTCGTCGATGGTCGCCCTCGGCGTCGGCCCGGGCGATCTCGCGCAGCAGGACGATCCGCTGCCGAGGGGTGGTGGTGACGTCTTTCGCGGGACACACCGGCTCGCAGAAGCCGCACTCCACGCACGTGTCGACGGCCGGGTCAGCGGGCGAGATGAGCTTGAGGTTCCGCAGGTGCGCGCGGTCGTCGTCGCTGATCACGACGCCCGGGTTGAGGACTCCGGCCGGATCGCAGAGCCGTTTGACCGTCCGCATGACGTCGTACAGCTCGTCGCCGAACTGCCGTCGCACGTACGGCGCCATGATGCGTCCCGTGCCGTGCTCGGCCTTGAGCGAGCCGTTGGCGCCCAGCACCAGGTCGACGAGGTCCTCGGTGAAGTCCTCGTACCGCCGCAGCTCCTCCGGGTCGTCGAACCGCGGCGTGATCATGAAGTGGAGGTTGCCGTCCTTGGCGTGCCCGAAGATGACCGCGTCGTCGTAGTCGTACTTGTCGAACAGCTCGGTGAGGCCACGCGTGGTCTCGGTGAGCACGGGGAGTGGGACGGCGATGTCCTCCAGCAAGGCCGTGGTCCCGGTGGGGCGGGCGCCCGCCACCGCGGTGTAGAGACCCTTGCGCAGGTGCCACAGCGCGGCGCGTTCGGCTGGGTCGGACGTGAACGCGGCCGGCGTGGCGAGCCTCAGGCGGCGCAGCGTGGCGCTCGCGCGTGCCAGGTCCGCCTCGAGCTCGTCTGCCGTGGTGGCCTGCAGTTCGACCAAGAGGGCCGTGTGGGAGGCCACGTCCAGCTGTCGGAGCGTGGGAAGGGCCCGCGAGTCCCGCTGGATGACGCGGAGCGACGCGGCGTCCATGAGCTCGACGGTGCGGGCACCAGCGGCGACGAGGGCGGGGAGCGCGTCGGTCGCGTCGGCGATGGAGTCGAAGACGAGCAGCGCCGTCGCGACGTGCGGCCGCACCGGCACGGTGCGGAAGGTCACCTCGCCGACGAAGGCCAAGGTGCCCTCGGAGCCGACGATGAGGTGGCTGAGGATGTCGACCGGTCGGTCGAAGTCCAGGAACGCGTTGACCGCGTACCCCATGGTGTTCTTCATGGAGAACTGGTGCCGGATGCGTTCGACCGAGTCCGGGTTCGATCGCACCCGATCCCGGAGCTCGACCAAGCCCTCCCAGAGTCGGGGTTCGCGGTTTCGCAGGAGATCGTCGGCGTCCGGGTCGGAGGTGTCGATCGTGGTGCCCGACGGCAGCACGAACGTCATCGAGTCGAGCGTGTGGTAGGCGTTGTCGCGGATGCCACACGCCATCCCCGAGGAGTTGTTGGCGACCACCCCGCCGACGGTGCAGGCGCCCTCGCTGGCAGGGTCGGGGCCCAAGCGCGTGCCGTACGGTGCCAAGCGAGCGTTGACGAGTCGGAGCGTGGCGCCGGGCTGGCTCCGCAGGCGTTCGCCGTTGTCAAGGACGTCGATACGCCGAAAGTGGCGGCGAGTGTCGACGAGGACGCCGTCGGTGACAGCTTGACCGGACAAGCTCGTGCCCGCCGAGCGGAACGTCACGGGAAGACCACGGTCGGTCGCCGCGCGCAGCAGACGTGCCACGTGCTCGGTGTCACGCGCGATGACCACCGCTTGTGGCTGGAGGAGGTAGTGCGAGGCGTCGTGGGCCATCGCCGCCAGATCCACCGCCCGAGTGCGCACGTCACGGGGATCGCTGAGCCCGCGGAGGACCTCCAGCGTGGACTCCGAGATGACTGGCGCCATGCTCACCCTTCCGTCGCGGCCTCTTCCGTCGCGGCCCGGTTCTCTGTGGCGGCACTGTGTCAGCGGTGACCGTGCGCCGCGCCGAGTGCCGTGACCGACGACACTCAGGCGGTGCTGACACGCGGCCCCGGCCCCTCGTCGAGGGTAGCGCCGAGGGATTCGTCGATCACCGCGACCGTTTCGGCGATATCGGCGTCGGTGTGCGCGGTCGAGAGGTACCAACGTCCGCCTGGCAGGGTGAAGACACCACGACGCAGCAGCTGGACCGTCAGACGGTCGTAGAACTCCTGGTCGGCGGCGAGGAAGTCGTCGAATGTGCGTGCCTTTCGCACCCCGGGGAGGCACTGCACCACCGGGCCCACCTGGTGGACGGTGACCGGGACGTCGTATCGGGCGAATGCCGCACGCATCCCGTCGGCGAGCGCGCGACCTCGGCGCTCGAAGTCGTCGTAGACGCCGGGCTCGCCGAGCGCCTCGAGGGTCGCTATGGCGGCGGCCAAGACGACGGGGTTGCCGTTGTAGGTGCCGGCGTGGACTACGCCGGCCGTCGTGCGGTCGAGGATGTCGGCGCGGCCAGCGACCGCGGCCAGCGGGAATCCGCCCGCGATCGCCTTCGCCAGGACGACGAGGTCGGGGGTGACGCCGTAGCGTGTGACCGCTCCTCCTGAGTCGATGCGGAAGCCGGTGATGACCTCGTCGAAGACGAGGACCGTTCCGGTGTCGTCGCACAGCTCGCGCAGACCCTCGAGGAAACCGGGTGGCGGTTCGAGGACACCCGAGTTGCACAGCACCGGCTCGCAGAAGACCGCGGCGATGTCGGTGCCGGACGTCGTGAGCAGCCCGGCTGTCGTGTCCAGGTCTCCCCACGCCACCAGCCGCACGTCGTCCAGCGTCGCTGGGTTCTGGCCCAGGCTGCCGAGACCCAGGGTGCCGTCAGGGCCCGGGCGGTACCCGATCAGCATCGGGTCGGTCCAGCCGTGGTAGTGGCCGCCGAACTTGATGAACCGCCGTCGTCCGGTGGCGGCGCGTGCCAAGCGGAGAGCGACCAGGTTGGCCTCCGAGCCCGTGCTGCACCACAGCACTCGTTCGGTGCCGGGAATGCGGGCGAGTACCGCCTCGGCGGCTTCAGCCTCGAGCAGGTGGCCCGCACCGTAGGTGGAGCCGTAGGGGAGCTGGGCAGCGACGGCAGCGGTCAGTTTGGGGTGGCCGTGGCCGAGGATCACTGGGCCCCAGCCGAGGACGTAGTCCACGTAGGAGTTGCCGTCCAGGTCGGTGAGACGCGGTCCGGAGCCGCCGCGAAAGAACAGGGGATGCGGCTTCATCGAGGCACGGAGACCGGTCGAGACCCCGCCACTGAGGGACGCCTTGGTGCGTTCCCATGCCTGCCGCGAGGCCGGCCACGCCTCGATGACCATTCGGAGCTGCACCTCGCAGTGCCCGGTTCGGGCGTAAGCCTCTTACTGCGTTTCGGCTAACGAAATGATTGTTTCATCGTGCTGCACGATACTCCCGTCTCGATGTGCCGATCAATATCACGCACACACACTGGTGCGTTCAAGGGTCGCCGCCACGCGCACGAGCCGACCCACGCGGCCCCTGTCGGCTCAGCCACGTGCGTGCGCGTGGCGTCCCGGTGGGCACGAGGAGGGGCGGGCGACTGTCGGGCTGGCCGCCGCGTACGACGTGAGACGCTGGTCGACGGTGTGGTCCTAGACTCGGCGCCCATGACGCCTGTGGACGAGCACGGCCGACCTGAGCCTCCTCTCGCCGCCGACGAGACCGCCACCCTGCTCGGTTTCCTCGACTTCCAGCGCGCCACGCTGGCGTGGAAGTGCTCCGGCCTGGACGCCGACGGTTTCCGGGTCAGCGTGGGTGCATCGACGATGACGCTCGGCGGGATGGTGAAGCATCTGGCCTTCGTCGAGGATTACTGGTTCTCGCTCCGCTTGCTCGGGCGAGACTTGGGACCTCCGTGGAACACCGTCGACTGGCAGGCGAACCTGGACTGGGGCTGGCGATTGGCGGCTCAGGACTCTCCTGACGCCCTTCTCGCGCTGTGGCAGGAGGCCGTGACCCGCTCGCGCTCCTCGGTGGTGAAGGTGCTCGAAAACGGGGGTCTGGAACAGCTGGCGCGACGCCCGTTACCCAGCGGTGAGACGCCGAGCCTGCGGTGGATCCTGTGCCACATGATCGAGGAGTACGCCCGCCACAACGGTCACGCCGATCTCATTCGTGAGTCGATCGACGGTCTCACCGGAGAGTGACGCGCAAGTCCGACTTGCGAGGAAGGGTGGCGTGCACGAGCGATGAACGGCGGCGACCTCGAGGCGGATCGTCCACGTGATGTCGAGACCTGGCGTGCGAGGCTCCGGCACGTGTACTGGATCGGAGGTGGCAGCGGCGGTGGCAAGTCCACGGTCGCTCGCCGTCTCGCCACCCAGTACGGTCTGCAGCTCTACGCCACGGACGACGTGATGTCGGATCACGCGCGTCGGTGCACCCCGGCCGACGCGCCCTTGCTCCATCAGTTCGCGGCCATGGATATGGACGAACGGTGGGTGCGCCGCTCACCGGAGACCATGCTCGAGACGTTCCACTGGTATCGGGGTGAAGGGTTCGGGTTGATCGTCGAGGACCTGCTCGGTCTCCCGCGCCACCGCGGTGTGATCGCCGAGGGGTTTCGGCTCTTGCCCCACCTGGTCAAGCCACTTCTCTCCGTGCCCAACCAGGCCGTCTGGCTGCTGCCCACACCCGAGTTCCGCCGAGTCGCGTTCGAGAGTCGAGGGTCGACGTGGGAGATCGCCCGGAAGACCAGCGACCCCGACCGGGCTCTGCGCAACCTCCTCGAGCGCGATCGACTGTTCACCGAGCGACTCCGGGCGGAGGTGAAGCGACTGGACCTGCCCGTCATCGAGGTGGACACCGCGATGTCCGAGAATGAGCTGGTCGAGCGCGTGACGGCCGTGTTCGGATGGTGAGTGGACGCATCATGAGCAAATCGAGAAGGTGACGGCGTGCGTCCTCGTCACATCCTCCTCGCCGTCGTCGTCATCGTCATCTGGGGCGTCAACTTCGTGGTCATCGACGTGGCGCTGCGCGATGTCCCACCCCTGCTGCTGGCCGCGTTGCGGTTCGCCCTCACAGCCGTCCCCGCGATCGTGTTCGTTCGGCGCCCACCCATCGCGTGCGGCTGGATCATCGCGGTGGGCATCTTCCTCGGCGTGGGCAACTTCGGGTTACTGTTCCTCGGCATCCACCTCGGCATGCCGGCCGGGCTGTCGTCGCTGGTGCTGCAGTCGCAGGCGATGTTCACCATGCTGCTGGGTGCTCTCCTGCTCAGGGAGCGGGTCGGACGGCGGCACGTCGCCGGGACGGCCATCGCGACCGGCGGGCTGGTGCTGGTCGCCGCCGGCAGCGGCGGTTCGGTGCCTCTCGGTCCGTTCCTCCTGGTCGTGGCGGCCGCCATCGGCTGGGCGGCCTCCAACATCTGCACCCGGGTGTCCGGAGCGCCCGCGGGGATCGGACTGCTGGTGTGGTCGAGCGTCGTTCCGCCCCTCCCGCTGGCCGCGCTGTCGTACCTGGTGGAGGGCCGGGACGCGGTCGTCGGCGCGCTGACGTCATTCGAGCCCAGGGCGGTGCTGGCGTTGGCCTATCTCGTCGGTCTGTCGACGTTGGTCGGGTTCGGCGCCTGGAACACGCTGCTCCGGCACTACCCGGCGGGCCTCGTTGCCCCCTACTCGTTGGCAGTGCCGATCGTGGGGATGACCGCGGCGTGGGTCTGGCTCGGTGAGCGGCCCGGCCTCACCGACCTGGTGGGCGCCGTGGTGGTCCTCGCCGGCCTGGCCCTCGTCCTCGAGCGGCCTCGGAGCGAGCGCACCGTGTCCTCCAGCGTGGATCACGAGGGCGTGCCCGCGTCGTGACCGCCTCGAGAGATCATGCGGAAGCCGAGGTGTCCGACGCGTAGTAGAAGACCTCGGGATCTCCCTCGTCCAGGTCGTGGAGCATCCCGGCTGCCCGCCAGCCCTCCCGACGCAGTAGCTCGTCCATGGGCGCGTTCGACGCAGCTCAGCCACCCGCTCGGCGTCCCCGGACCGGGCGAGGTGGTCGTAGGCGAGGATGGCCGCGACGTGCGTGAGGTCTCCCGGTCGGACACTGGTGGGGTCGGGCATGACGTCAGCCTGGCACCCGGTACCGGCAGGCTGGCTCGGGCCGCTCGAGGCGGCGGGGCGGTGGACGGGCGGGCGGTGGAGACGAGAAACCCCAGGTCAGCGGGGGCCGCGACCTGGGGCCGTGCGTCGAGCGGGTGACGGGAATCGAACCCGCACCGCCAGCTTGGAAGGCTGGAGCTCTGCCATTGAGCTACACCCGCGTGTGCGCGATCCATGGTGCCATGGACCGCTCCCCGACCGTCTAGGAGGCCAGTCCCATTCGGCCACCCGACGCGCCCGCCACGCGACGTGCGCGCGGTCGGTGGACTAAGCTGCCGGCGGCACCACGAGATCAGCGTAGTGCCTCCCGCTCCCCACCTCGGTGGAGTGGGCCGTTATTGTCACAGTCCGTACCGATGCCCGGCCCACGCGCCTGGCCGATGGTGGCCGGGGTGCGGGCGTGACGGGGAGTGGCGCAGCTTGGCAGCGCGTCGGCTTTGGGTGCCGAAGGCCAGGGGTTCAAATCCCCTCTCCCCGACTCGACGGGGCCCAGCCCCGGCGGCCTGGAGTCCCGCCTGCTCGTGGCCCACGACAGTGTCGAGGACCCAGGGGCGCCCCGCAGGAGCCGGATGGCACCGCGGTGGTCGCCACGGACGACACCGGGCGGTCGACGATCACCCGCACGGGCGCGTCGGCGGGGCCCTGGCGTACACTTCCACGCGCGCGTCGGGATCGCGCCGTGCCACGGGTGGTTCCGAGCTGCCAGTCCTGAGAGCGCCGTGCGGCGGCGCCCGGGTTATCCCGAGCCCGATCCCCGAGGAGATCCACGATCGTGAAGAGCGCCGTCGAGACCCTGAGCCCGACCCGGGTCCGGCTGACCGTCGAGGTGCCGTTCGAGGAGCTCAACCCGAGCCTGAAGGCCACCTACCGTGAGATCGCGCGGCAGGTGAACATCCCGGGGTTCCGGAAGGGCAAGGTTCCACCGCCGATCATCGACCAGCGCATCGGGCGTGACTACGTCCTCCAGCAGGCGGTCAACGACGCGATCCCGCAGTTCTACGTCACCGCGCTGCAGGAGAACGACGTCGAGCCCCTCGGCCAGCCGTCCCTCAATGTCGAAGAGATCCAGGATGGCGCCGACCTGAAGTTCACCGCCGAGGTCGACGTCCGTCCCGAGATCGAGCTTCCCGACTACACCGGGCTCGAGGTCAGCGTCGACGACGCCGAGGTCACCGACGAGGACGTCGAGGCGGAGCTGACCTCGCTGCGGGAGCGGTTCGGGACGCTCGTCACGGTCGACCGGCCCGCCGGCGAGGGCGACTTCGTCACGATCGACCTGTCCGGCAGCAAGGACGGCGAGCCCATCGAGGACGCCCAGGCCACCGGCGTCAGCTACCGCATCGGCAGTGGCTCGATGTTGGAGGGCCTCGACGAGGCCGTCCGAGGCAAGCGGGCGGGTGAGTCGGCCACGTTCGTCAGCCAGCTCGCCTCCGGTCAGTACGTGGGCCAGGACGTCGACGTCACCGTGACCGTCCAGGCGGTGCGGGAGCAGCAGCTGCCTGAGCTGAACGACGAGTTCGCCCAGCTTGCCAGCGAGTTCGACACGCTCGAGGAGCTGCGTGCCGACCTTCGAGAGCGCCTGACCCGGATGAAGCGACTCCAGCAGGCGCGCCAGGCCCAGGACGCCTCGCTGAAGGCGCTGCTCGAGCGTGTCGAGGTGCCGCTGCCCGAGGGTGCGCTCGCCGAGGAGGTGCGGGCTCGTCGTGAGGCGATCCGACACCAGCTGAGCCACGCCGGCATCACCGAGGCGCAGTACCTCAAGGCGGAGGGCAAGTCGGAGGAGGAGTTCGTCGCCGACCTCGAGGAGCGCGCCCGCGAGGCGATGAAGGCTCAGTTCGTCCTCGACACGCTGGCCGATAAGGAAGAGTTGACGGTGAGTGAGCCGGAGCTCACCCAGGCGTTGCTGCAGAGGGCACAGCAGGCCGGAGTGAGCCCGGAGGAGTACGTCCAGCAGGTCGTGCAGGCGAACTACGTGCCGGTGCTGGTGCGTGAGGTGCGGCGGAGCAAGGCCCTGGGGGTCTTGGTGGAGAACGCCGTCGTGACCGACGCCTCCGGTCGGCCGGTCGACCTGAAGCGGCTGCGCCCCGACGGCACGCTGGCGCCCGAAGAGGGCGAGGGCGGTCAGGCCGAGGCCCAGGACCAGACCGAGGGCACGGGGTCCGCCGGTGGTGCCGACGAGGCGCGGGAGGAGTCCTCTGACTCCTGAGGTTCCCCCTGCCTTCGGAGGTCGGTGAGGTCGTGTCGGCTGGGTCGCTTCGTCCGACCCAGCCGCGGGGTTTCGGCGCCCGACGCGGCGTTCCGGGACTGGGCCGCGACGGTATGTGTCGGCTAGCTGTGCGCCGAGGGTGGCGTGGCCACTCCCGTTTGAGCGGTCGTCTCGCCGGGTACCAGCGCCCAGTTGTCGCCGGATCGTCGGTTGTCGCCCGTTGGGTCTCCTCTGGCCCCGGCTGGGCCAGCGGAGCCGTTCGTCACGTCTGCCGGCAATGGGTCGATCATGATCGGCGGACCAGGTGCCTGGTGTGGGCAGAAGCCGGAGGTGACGACGGTGGCTCTGCGCCGTGAGCGAACAGAAGCGCGCGGACGCCTGCTGCTGGGCCAAGCTTGGCTAGGGTCGGGATCAGGTTCTCAAGGTGTCCAGGAGCCGCCCGAGGCGGCCCGCACCTCGTGCGACCAAGATCGAGGGTGTACCGAAGAGGCGGACGACGTGAACGCGTACCATGCGCACAGCTACAACGGCCAAATGGGCCTCGACGACCACATCTACCAGCGGCTGCTGAAGGAGCGGATCATCTTCCTCGGCTCCGAGGTGCGCGACCAGAACGCCAACGCGATCTGCGCGCAGATGCTCGTGCTGAACGCCGAGGACCCTGAGAAGGACATCTGGCTCTACATCAACAGCCCTGGTGGTTCGGTCGACGCGGGGCTCGCGATCTACGACACGATGCAGTACATCTCCAACGACGTCGCGACCGTCGCGATGGGCCTCGCGGCGTCGATGGGGCAGTTCCTGCTCGCCGCCGGCACCAAGGGGAAGCGGTACGCGCTTCCACACGCGCGCATCATGATGCACCAGGTCTCCGGTGGCCTTGGCGGCACCGCGTCTGACATCAAGATCCAGGCGCAGCAGAGTCTCCACCTGAAGCGGCAGCTGTTCGAGCTGACCGCCCTGCACACCGGTCAGAGCGTGGAGCAGATCGAGCGGGACGCCGACCGCGACCGGTGGTTCACCGCGGAGCAGGCCCGTGAGTACGGCTTCATCGACCATGTGGTGAAGTACGCCGGTCAGGTCAAGACCGCCGGGCCCGTCAGCTGACCGGTAGCACTCTGGAGGACCAAGCACGATGACGACGAACCGACCCGCCCTCGCACCGCCACCGGGGCTGGTGACGCCGCGGGAGTACCTGCCGCGCGCCGACTACTTCATCCCCCGCTGGGAGGAGCGCACCCCCTACGGCTACCGGCAGATCGACCCGTACGCGAAGCTGTTCGAGGATCGGATCATCTTCCTCGGAACGCCGATCACCGACGACATCGCGAACGCGGTCATGGCCCAGCTCCTCTGCTTGGAGTCCATGGACCCCGAGCGTGAGGTGCAGATCTACATCAACAGCCCGGGTGGTTCGATCACGGCGTTGACGGCGATCTACGACACGATGCGCTACATCACGCCGGACGTCCACACGGTCTGCCTGGGTCAGGCCGCGTCGGCCGCCGCCGTGCTCCTCGCGGCCGGAGCGCCGGGCAAGCGGTCGGCGCTTCCGCACAGCCGCATCGTCATCCACCAGCCCTACACCGAGGGCGGCTACGGGCAGGCGAGCGACATCGAGATCCAGGCGAACGAGATCCTGCGCATGCGGCGCATGCTCGAGGAGATGATCGCCGAGAACACCGGCCGCCCGATCGAGCAGGTGGCGCGGGACATCGAGCGCGACAAGTACCTCAGCGCCGAGCAGGCCGTGGAGTACGGCCTGATCGACGAGGTCCTGACCACTCGTAAGAAGAGCCTGATCGGGGTCTGAGGAGGTCGCCGGCGTGTCGGGCCGCGGTCAGCACGGAGCGCAGTCGGACGTTCCCGACATGACGGCTGCGTGCCCGGACGCGTGGTTGAACTCGACCGCGCGCGCCGAGAAGGGAGTACCGTCTGTCTCTGTACTCTCGAGGCGCGCGCGGCCCCTCGGCTCACAAGGCCGGGATCGTGACGCGGAGGCTGACCCGCCCGCCAGACGCAGTTCGACCACGCCCGGCTGCCGGGCGTAGCAAGCGAAGGAGACGTTCCGGGTGGCACGCATCGGTGACGGCGCAGACCTGCTCAAGTGCTCGTTCTGCGGGAAGAGCCAGAAGCAGGTCAAGAAGCTCATCGCAGGTCCGGGCGTCTACATCTGCGACGAGTGCATCGAGCTCTGTAACGAGATCATCGAGGAGGAGCTCAACGAGTCCTCCGAGGCGGGTCTGCACGATCTTCCCAAGCCGCGGGAGATCTACGAGTTCCTCGACCAGTACGTCGTGGGGCAGGACAACGCGAAGAAGGCGTTGTCCGTTGCGGTCTACAACCACTACAAGCGAGTCCAGTCCGGCTTGTCGTCCGGTGGTCGGCACGCCAAGGACGACTCGGTCGAGCTGGCGAAGTCCAACATCCTCCTGATCGGCCCGACCGGCTGCGGGAAGACCTACCTCGCCCAGACGCTGGCCAAGATGCTCAACGTCCCCTTCGCCATCGCCGACGCCACGGCGTTGACCGAGGCCGGCTACGTGGGCGAGGACGTCGAGAACATCCTGCTCAAGCTGATCCAGGCGGCCGACTACGACGTCAAGAAGGCCGAGACCGGCATCATCTACATCGACGAGGTCGACAAGATCGCTCGCAAGAGCGAGAACCCGTCGATCACCCGCGACGTCTCCGGTGAGGGAGTCCAGCAGGCGCTGCTGAAGATCCTGGAGGGGACCACCGCCAGCGTGCCGCCGCAGGGCGGGCGTAAGCACCCCCACCAGGAGTTCATTCAGATCGACACCACCAACGTGCTGTTCATCGTCGGCGGCGCCTTCGCCGGTCTGGAGCGCATCATCGAGCAGCGGATCGGCCGCAAGGGCGTCGGTTTCAACGCGGCGATCCGCACCAAGGAAGAGCGGGAGAAGGACGACATCTTCTCCGAGCTCATGCCCGAGGACCTGCTGAAGTTCGGCCTGATCCCGGAGTTCGTCGGTCGGCTCCCCGTGATCGCGACGGTCCAGCCGCTGGACCGCACCGCCTTGATGCGGATCCTCACCGAGCCGCGCAACGCGCTGGTCAAGCAGTACCAGAAGCTTTTCGAGCTCGACGGTGTCGAGCTGGAGTTCACCGAGGACGCCATCGCCGCCATCGCCGATCAGGCGTTGCTGCGTGGGACGGGCGCTCGAGCGACTCGCGCGATCATCGAGGAAGTTCTCCTCAACGTGATGTACGAGGTGCCGAGTCGCGACGACGTCGCCCGGGTCATCGTGACCCGGGAGACCGTCCTCGACAACGTCAACCCGACGCTCGTTCCGCGTGACCAGGCCGGGCGGAAGGCTCGCGGCGGTGAGCGCCGCGAGAAGACGGCCTGAGAACAGCGGCGCCACGCACGCAGGGGGGACGGCCGAGCGCGTCCTATCGTGCAGGCATGGATGCGTGTGACTACGAGGTCGTCGACGTCTTCACCACCCGGCCGTACGCCGGCAATCCGCTCGCGGTCGTGCTCGACGCCGAGCGGTTGAGTACCGAGCAGATGCGGCTGCTGGCCCGGGAGTTCAACTACTCCGAGACGGCCTTCGTGCTCCCGCCCGTCGCCGGTGGCGACTACCGCGTCCGCATCTTCACGCCGGCCAGAGAGCTTCCCTTCGCCGGCCATCCCAGTGTCGGAACCGCCGTCACGCTGGTCCGACTCGGCCGACTGCGAGCCGGTGAGGTGGTGCAGGAGTGCGGCGCTGGCGCGCTTCCCGTCACCGTCGACGAGAACGCCGCCACGTTGACTGGTGGCGCCCCGACGCTCGGCCCTGCGCTGGATCCCGAGCCTTACCTGGCCGCCGTCCGGCTACGGTCCGATGACCTGCTCGGATGGCCCGTCCGGGAGGCCGGCGCGGGCCTGCCCCACGTCTGTCTTCCGCTCCGTGCCGACGCGGTGGCCAGGGCACGCTTCGATCTGGCGGCAGCGAGGGCTCACGGCATCGAGTCTCTGTACGTGTTCTCGTGGGATCCCGAGCGCCGGCTCGCGCACGCCCGCCTGTTCTTCGCCGACATCGACGGCGGGGAGGATCCAGCCACGGGATCCGCCGCGCTCGGGCTCGGCGTATGGCTGGTCGGATCCGGCGTGGTGCCCGGCGAGGGTGAGACAGCGTTCACCGTGGAGCAGGGTGCCGAGATCGGCCGACCGTCGACTCTGACGTGCACCGTGACGGCCGCGAGGGGACACGTGGTGCGCACGACCGTCACCGGTCACGTCGCGCCCGTGGCCCGCGGTCGGATCGTGGTCCCGACGACACCCTGAGGGGGTCGCAGGCGACGTGCGCTGCCTCGAGGGTCGGCCTCGACGCCTAGGCCGCGACGCCCACGGTGAGGAGGATGTTGGCGTAGGTGCGCTGCTCGCCGGTGGCGATGACGAGCGCGACGTCGTCGGTGCGGGCCGCGTCGTAGAAGGCGAACCGATCCAGCCGGTCGATGGGTGTTCCGGCGGGCAGCAGCCGTTCGAACTCCGCGAAGACCTCCGGGGTGGGCTGGTCTGGGGGCGGGGCCATGACCGTCGCGCGTTCGACCGGAATGGCGTCGACGAGGACCTCCACGACCTCGGGTACGGTGAGCCGACCGGGGCTGAGGTTGAGGAAGACGTGCGTCGCGTTCGGTCCGGCCGCGGTGACGAACGGGTAGTGGCCGTCCGCGACGAGGACGCGCGAGCCATGACCGGCCGACGCGAGAGCGGCCAAGATCTCCGGATGGATGAGCCGGTACCGCAGCATGAGTGCCCCTCTCGGTCAGCTGTCCACCTCGCGTCGTTCGGCCAGGGACTATAACGTCTGGTCCGTTGCGATCCGGCCTCAGTCCCGTCCGAGGAGTCGCTGTGACCTCGACTGTCCCCGATTGGCCAGTGCTGCGGACCTACGACCAGGCGCACTCCCTGCATGTGGCGCTGCCACTGGGTGGCATCGGCACTGGGACGGTCAGCCTCGGGGGCCGCGGGGACTTGCGTGACTGGGAGATCGTCAACCGTCCTGCCAAGGGATGGTGCCCGGGGTCGAGCTTCTTCGCGATCCGTCTCGCGCCGGCCGAGGGGGACGCCGACGAGGGCACGCGGAGCCGTGACGTCGTGGTCAAGGCGCTGGAGGGCCCCATCGATCCCGTGCTCTACGCCGGCGCGCATGGTTCGGCGGTGCCCAACCACGGCCTGCCACGGTTCCAAGACTCCCGGTTCCTGGCCGCCTACCCGTTCGGTCAGGTGGTCCTCGACGATCCGGACGTGCCCGCCGACGTCCGACTGCAGGCGTTCAACCCGCTCGTGCCGTGTGACCTCGACGCCAGCGGCATTCCCGTGGCCGTCCTGCGCTACGTCGTCACCAACACCAGTGGCGGACCCTTGGACGTGTCGGTCGCGGGCAACGTGCAGAACTTCGTCGGGACCGACGGATCGGAGGGCACGCCCACGAGCAACCGCAACACCGTTCGGCGCGGAGGGCGGTGCGTCGGTGTCTTCGCTGACTCCGAAGGCGTGGACCCCGCGGCGGAACAGTGGGGCTCCCTCGCGCTCGTCGTGCTCGGCGAGGACGACGTGTCGACCAGGACCGGCTGGGCCGACTACAGCTGGGGTGGCGCGCTGCTGGACTTCTGGGACGACTTCGCCGCGGACGGCCACGTCGACCCACGGGAGAGCACCGCGGACGCGCCCATGGCCACCGTGGTCGCGCGACGTCGGCTCGCAGCCGGTGAGACGCACGCGTTCACGTTCCTGCTCGGCTGGCACTTCCCCAACCGACTCAGCTGGCGGCGCGACGTGACGATCGGCAACTACTACACGACCAGGTACGCCGACGCCTGGCAGGTGGTCTGTGACACCGCCGATCGCCTGCCCGAGCTGGAGCGCCGAACACTCTCGTTCGTGAACGCGTTCGTCAACTCCGGCTTGCCCGAGGCGGTCAAGGACGCGGCGCTGTCGAACCTGAGCACCCTGCGATCTCAGACCTGCTTCCGCACACCGGACGGCCGGTTCTGGGGGTGGGAGGGCTGCAACGACCGAAGCGGCTCGTGCCACGGCAACTGCACGCACGTGTGGAACTACGAGCAGGCGACCGCCTTCCTGTTCGGTGAGCTGGCGCTGTCGATGCGCGACACCGAGTTCCGCTACGGCACCGGCGACGACGGTCACATGAGCTTCCGGATCCAGCAGCCGCTGGACCGCGCGCGAGACGACGGGGTGGCGGCCGCCGACGGCCAGATGGGGTGCCTCGTCAAGCTCTACCGCGACTGGCGGCTGTCCGGCGACGACGAGGCGCTTCGAGCGCTCTGGCCGAAGGCGCGCAAGGCGCTGGAGTTCGCCTGGATTCCCGGGGGCTGGGACGCCGACCGCGACGGCGTCATGGAGGGCGCGCAGCACAACACCATGGACGTCGAGTACTTCGGGCCGAACCCCGAGGTCGGTGTCTGGTACCTCGCCGCGCTGCGTGCGGCGGAGGAGATGGCGCGCCACCTCGGCGACGAGGATTTCGCCAAGACGTGCGGCGAGCTGGCACGTCGCGGCGCCGCCTGGATCGACGAGCACCTGTTCAACGGCGAGTACTACCGGCACGAGATTCGACCGCCCGGCTCCGAGGAGGCCATCGCGGAAGGACTGCGACTCCCCGGGATCGGCGCCCGCGACCTGGTCAACCCCGAGTTGCAGATCGGCGACGGATGCCTGGCCGACCAGCTCGTCGGTCAGGTGCTCGCCCATCTGTCCGGACTGGGGCACCTCCTCGACCCGGACCACGTTCGGACCACGTTGCGCAGCATCCTGCGGTACAACCGTGTGAACGGAACCGGTCGACACTTCAACCCGATGCGCAGCTACGTGCTCGGTGACGAGGTGGGACTGTTGGTTGCGTCGTACCCGCGAGGCAACCGACCGGACCGGCCGTTCCCCTACTACGCCGAGGTCTGGACCGGCCTGGAGTACACCGCCGCAGTCGGGATGATCTACGAAGGGCTGCGCGAGGAGGCGGTCGAGGTCTTCGAGGCCGTGCGCGCTCGCTACGACGGACGGCGGCGCAACCCGTTCAACGAGGGTGAGTGCGGTCACCATTACGCGCGAGCGATGGCGAGCTGGGGAGCCGTCCCGGCGTGGTCGGGTTTCGGCTACGACGGTGTGACTGGGACGATCCGGTTCGGCGCCGCTGACGAGCCGGTCCGGTGGTTCTGGTCCACCGGCCACGCGTGGGGGACGGTGACCCAGCGCCCGAGCACGGATCGGACGACCGTGACCCTGGAGGTCTTGGGCGGCTCCGTACGTCTGGACCGGCTCATCCTGACCGGACGTGGTGCGGTGGACCTCACTGAGTCGGCCGCGGGCGGAGCGTTCCAGGCGAGGCAGCGGCTCACCGAGGGCAGCCGTGTCGAGGTGGACGTGCCGACCGCCTCGACGAGGCCTGATCGCTAGTCGGCGCGAAGCAGGACCACGCAGCGGCCGGGTAGCTCGAGCTCGGTGCCGGCGGCATAGCGTCGTGGCGGCACCGAGGCGCTGGTGTCGAAGATCACCGAGTACTCCAGTGCCCACGGCGGCCCAGGCAAGGTGACCTTGACAGACTCGGCTCCCGCGTGCAGCCACAGCAGGAACGAGTCGTCGTGGATGGGGTGGCCGTCCTCGGACTGCCGGGCCACGCGCTCTCCGGCGAGGAACATGCCGAGTGTCCGCGCGTTCGGGTCGTGCCAGGCCGCCTCGTCCATCTCCCCGCCCCACGGCCCGAACCATCCGACGTCGCGGCGCCGACCGGACTCGTCCAGCCGGCCCGTGAAGAAGTGGGTACGCCGGAAGACCGGGTGCTCGCGGCGGATGCGGAGGAGCGTCGCCACGGTCGACCGCAGCTCGCTCCACGGCCCTTGGTCGCTCCAGTCCACCCAGGAGATGGGGTTGTCCTGACAGTAGGCGTTGTTGTTGCCGCGTTGGGTGCGGCCGCGCTCGTCGCCGGCGAGCAGCATCGGGACACCGGTGGACAGCAGGAGCGTGGCGAGCAGGTTGCGAACTTGTCGGACCCGCAGGTCGACGATCGCGGAGTCGTCGGTCTCGCCCTCGACCCCGTAGTTGGTGGACCGGTTGTCATGCGGGCCGTCCCGGTTGTCCTCGCCGTTGGCCTCGTTGTGCTTGCGCTCGTAGGACACGAGGTCGCGTGCGGTGAAGCCATCGTGGGAGGTGACGTAGTTGATCGAGGCGAACGGGCGGCGCCGCCGGTAGAGGTCGCTCGACCCCGATAGCCGGGAGGCGAGGTCGCGCACGCCGTCCGGTGATCCGAGCCAGAACTCCCGCACGGTGTCGCGAAACCGGTCGTTCCACTCCGACCACGGTGGGGGGAAGGCGCCGACCTGGTAGCCGTCGACGCCGAGGTCCCACGGCTCGGCGATGAGCTTGACGCGGGACAGCACCGGGTCCTGGCCGATGGCGGTGAGGAACGGGCCGGCCATGTCCACCTCGTCGTCGGTGCGGGCGAGCGCGGCCGCGAGGTCGAACCGGAACCCGTCGACGTGCATCTCCTCGACCCAGTAGCGCAACGAGTCGAGCACCAGCCGGACGACGTCGGGGTTCCGCAGGTTGAGCGTGTTGCCGGTGCCGCTGAGGTCGCGGTAGTGCCGGCCGCTTCCCTCCAGGCGGTAGTACCCGACGTTGTGGATGCCGCGGAAGGACAGCGTGGGTCCTCGCTCGTCCTGCTCGCAGGTGTGGTTGTAGACGACGTCGAGGATCACCTCGAGCCCGGCGTCGTGGAAGGCTCGCACCATCTGCTTGAACTCGGTGACCTGCTGGCCGAGGGTCCCGGAGGCGGAGTAGCCGGCGTGAGGAGCGAAGAAGCCGAGCGTGTTGTAGCCCCAGTAGTTGACGAGGCCTCGTCCCCGCAGCAGGGGCTCGCTGACGAAATGGTGGACCGGCAGCAGCTCGATGGACGTGACGCCGAGGTCGACGAGCTGGTTCACCACGGCGGGCTGGGCGAGCCCGGCGTAGGTCCCCCGCAGTTCCGGTGGGACGTCCGGGTGGAGCATCGTGTAGCCGCGCACGTGCAGCTCGTAGAGCACGGTGTCGCTCCACGGCACGCGGGGAGGCCGGTCGTCACCCCAGTCGAAGGTCGGGTCGACGACGACCGAGGTCGGGACGTAGGGCGCGGAGTCCCGGTCGTCGCGCACGGTGTCGTCACCGGTCTCGACCTGGTGCCCGAAGATCGCGCTGTGGTCGACGAGGTCGCCGGTGATGGCCCGCGCGTAGGGGTCGACGAGCAGCTTCGCGGGGTTGAACCGGTGACCGGTGTGGGGGTCCCAGGGGCCGTGGACCCGAAAGCCGTACCGTTGGCCCGGCCCCACGCCAGCGACCCGCGTGTGCCAGGTGCCGAACGTCTGCTCGGTGAGCGGCACGCGACGCTCCTGGCCGTCGGGGTCGAGGAGACACACCTCGACCCGCTCCGCCAAGGGCGCCCACAACGCGAACGTCACACCCGTCCCGTCGTACGTGGCGCCGCGCGGGGGACAGCCGTCCGGCCGCCACAGGGTGGCACCTGTCGTCGTCACGGCCCCATCCTCGCCGGTCGCCGCGCCGCGTCGGCCAGCTGGGCCGGCTTGACAGTCCACGCGGTGGGCCGCTGACCGGGCAGGGTCACCGGTGCAGTGGCACCCGCCATTCGGTCGTGCAGCGTCCGTCGGGGAGTGTCCGGCTAGAGCAGGTGCCGCCGAGCTGGCGCGCGCTCGACTCCAGCTCCCACATCGCGGCTCGCTGGGTGGCGCCGCCGACGTCAGTCCCGTTGTCCGTGACGGACAGCGCGAGCTCGTCGTCGGTGACGACGAGGGCGACCTCGGCGAAGGTCGTCGACTCGTGCGCCGCCACGTTCTCGAACGCGTGACGGAGTGCCGGCGCGAGCGCGGAGCGCACGTGGGAGGGCAGCGCCTCCTCGATCGGGCCGCGCAGCACGAGTCGCGGCGTGAAGCCCAGGATGTCGCGCGCGGCGTCGACCTCGCGCAGCAGGTCCGCGCGCACCGAGCCGGGCTCGGTGGAGGCATGGTGAAGCTCGAAGATCAGGGACCTCATCTGCTGGGTCGTGTCGTCCAGCTCGGCGATCGACTTCTCCACCCGGGCGCGCACCTCGGACTCGGTGCTGAGCGCGGCCGCGCTCTCCAGGCGCAGGACGACGGAGAGGATCCGACGCAGTACTCGGTCGTGGAGGTCGCCGGCGATCCGATCGCGGTCCTCCAGGACGCGTCGCCACGAGCGCTCCTCTTGCGCCTGGACCCGGTGGAGGACGACCGCCGCTTGGTTGGCGAACATCTCGATGAGCTCGATCTCACCGCGGGCCTCCACCGCTCGCCAGGAGTCCCGCCGCCAGACGACGCACAAGACGCCGATGACCTCGTTGTAGGCGACCAGCGGGGTCAGCACACCGAAGCCCGCGTCGATCAGCAGCCGGCGCCACTCCTCTGGAGGGTCGTACCCCTGCTCGTGCGGAAGATCGTCGGTGACGATGGTCTCGGCGGTCTCGAGGACGCGGGAGACCAGTCCGAAGCGACCGACGCGGGACGAGATGAAGATCTCGTCGCTGCCCGCCTGGTAGGCGGTGATCGCGCTCCCCGGCTCGGCCACGTCGCGCAGGATGATCGCGGAGTAATCGCAGGCGGTGATCTTGCGCAGCCGCTGGATGATCTCCCGCATCACGCGGTCTCGGTCAGCGTCGGCCAAGCCCAGCCGGGTGAGCTCCGTGCTGGCCTGGAGGTAGCTCTCGCGACGCCGGTGGGCCTCCTCGGCCTCCACGCGTTGCAGCGCGAGGGCCACGTGCTCCCCGAGCGCCTCGATGAGCGACAACTCCTGGCTGATCTGCTTCTCACTCCGTGAGCCCCGCAGCCAGCCGGTGCAGAACATGCCAATCGTCGTATCGCCGGCCCGGAGCGGAAACATGATCAACGTGCCCACGGACGTCAGCACCTCACGAAACTCGTCCGGAGGTGCGAAGTCGCGCTCACGCACCACGTCGGAGGTGACGATTCGTCGTCCTGAGTGGAGGACTCGCGCGGTCATGCCACGTCGGCCCACGCGTGTCTTGAGTGGCCGTTTCATGCCGGGCCCGAGGATTTGTGCGAGGAGCGCATGCTCCGGGTCGAGGCTGTCGACCATGTTGATGCCGACGACGTCGGCGCTGGTGAGGTCGCGCAGCCACTCCAGGACGGTGCTCATGGCCGAGTCGCGGCCGCCGTCCCCGAGCAGGGTGTTGACGAGCCTGGCCGACTCGGCGAGCCACTCCTCGCCGCTCATCGGGGAATCTGGCGTCCGCTCGCTGTCCAGATGCTCCACCCTTAGCCCAAACATCCTCGCAGGTCCACCGCTCGCGGACGGTCCGTGGCTTCCACGATAGTTCGCCGAGGCTGGACGCCCGTCTCTTCCGGGCCTTCGCGACTACCAGGGCTTTTGTCAGTGCGAAGTCCTCAACCCACGGGACCAGTGTCCCTATGGAGGTGACCGGGTGGCGCAGCAATCTGTCGCACGTCACCTTTGTCAGACGGGCAGGTCAAGCGGGCGCGCTGGACGACCGCGTGTCCTGGTGGGTGGGCACGGAGGGCTTGCGATGCGGGAACTGACACGACCTTCACCAGGTCTCCCTCCTGAGGCCGTCGTGTGTGGGGTCGTGGCCGGGGCCCGGACGCCCGTGGACAAAGCCGTGCTGGCCTGGGCGGCTCGGACAGCCGTGGCGTCCCGCAAGCCCTTGGTCGTGTGCCATGCCTACGGTCACCAGGGAGCCTCCGACCTGCGGGAGGCGCGCGCCGCGCGGGATCGCGCCTGGCGGCGCGCCGAGGAGGGCGCGGCCTTCGCGACCGCCGCCGTGCCCGAGGTCGAGGCGCATCCATGGGCGGCCGCGGGCCCCGTCGTCGAGGTGCTCCGGAACGCGGTGCGATCGCCGAGCTGGTACGTCGTTGCGGCGAGGGGGAACGGCGTGCTGCTCGGCCTGGTCGACGCTGCCGCGGGGACACCGACGACGCCGGTCGTCTTGGTGCGACGACGGGGTCCCGCGGCCGCCTTCGCGAACGTCCCGCCGGACAGCGGCCAGGTCATCGTCGGAGTCGATGGCACGGCGTGGGGAACGGTCCTGGTGAGTCGGGCGCTCGAGATTGCCGCTGGCCTGGGCGCCGGGTTGGTCGCCGTCCCGGTCCCATCGAGCGCCCCCATGCGTGCCCTCGCGAGACGCCCCGCCGAGCTCGCAACCAGCGTGAGTCGTCCGTTCGGTACCGGCGCCGCCCCGCCACCCGCGGTGGTGGAGGATCTCGTCGCCGAGCAGGCCCTGGCGTGGCCCTGGGTCGAGGTCACCATCGCCGACGGAGATGGCACGATCGCCGGCCCGCTGCGGATCGCGCGACCCTCGGATCTCTTGGCCGTCGGCAGCCTCCACGGCAGCCGGGCCGGCGTCGCCGAGCGCCTCGGGTCGGCGCTGGGATGTGTCGCGCTCAACCGCGCTCGGTGTCCCGTCGCGCTCGTGCCAATTCCCGCGGAATGCGGCGTCCCGCGGATCCCAGCCCCCCGTTCGTGGCGGCCGGTGGCCGGGACGATCGGTGGTGCCCAGGCGGTCGGCGGCGCGGGGCCAGCCCGTAGCGCAACCGGACCTTGACGGGCAGCTCAGACCCCGACGCGCTGTCGTCTCTCCTCGCGAAGCTCGGCAAGCCGTTGTCGCACAGCGGTGAGCTCCTCCGGGTCGATGCCGTAGGTGTGCTCCGGTCCGGGGAACGCTCGGGTGCGAACCTCCCGGACGTACGCCGCCACGCCCGCCACCATCTGCTCGCGTACGTTGGCGTAGGGCTTGACGAACTTCGGCGTACGCCCACCGAGGACACCCAGGAGGTCGTGGAAGACGAGGACCTGCCCGTCGGTGGCGGGTCCCGCGCCGATCCCGATGACCGGGACCTCCATCGCCGGCATGATCAGCTCGGTGACGGCGGCGGGGATGGCTTCGAAGACGATCGCGAAGCACCCGGCCTCTTGGAGGGCGAGGGCGTCCTCGGCGATCCGGGCGGCGCTCGCCGCGGTACGCCCTTGGGCCTTGAAGCCCCCGAGCTGGCTCGCCGTCTGCGGAGTCAGACCGACGTGACCCATCACCGGCACGCCGGATCGGACGATCGCCCGCGCCCGATCGACCGACGTGCCTCCGCGTTCGAGCTTGACCGCGTCGCACCCGGCCTCCTTGACGAACCGATGGGCGTTCTCGACCGCCTGCTCGTCGGAGCGCTCGTACGACCCGAACGGCAAGTCGCCCACGAGCAGAGGGGTGCGCAGCCCGCGCCGGCACGCGGCGGCGAGGACCAGCATCTCCGTCATGCTCACCGGCACCGTGGAGTCGTAGCCCAGCACCGTCATCGCGGCCGAGTCACCGACCAGGACGATGTCGACGCCGGCGGCCTCCGCGACGCACGCGGACGGGTAGTCGTACGCGGTCACCATGGCGATCGGCTCTCCGGCCGCCTTCATGCGCGCCAGCTCCGGCAAGGTCACCTTGCCTCGACGTGGCGCACGCTCGGCGCCGTCGTCGGCACGCGGTCGTGTGCTCATGAGGACGGGACCTCCCCGAGGTCGGCGTCGGACGCGCGCGCGGCGCCAAGCAGGAGACCGGGCTCGGCGTCCACGCGAGCGATGGTGTTGGCGTGGTCGACGTGCACCACTGTCGGGACGTGCCGCCGGGCTTCGGCGTCGTCGTAGCTCGCGAACGACGCGATGATCACCTTGTGACCGGTCGAGACGAGTCGTGCGGCGGCGCCGTTGAGCTGCACCGTGCCCGATCCTCTCGTTCCCGCGAGCACGTAGGTGACCAGCCGCGCTCCGTTGTCGACGTCCCAGACGTGGACTTGTTCGTGCGGAAGCAGGTCGGCCGCCTCCATGAGGTCGGCGTCCACCGTGATGCTGCCGACGTAGTCGACGTCGCAACCGGTCACCGTGGCGCGGTGGATCTTGGACTTCAGCAACGTCCGACGCATGGAGCTCCTCCTGTCGTGTCCACCGACGCCGCCATTGGTTCGTTGGCCGGCGTGGCGTCGACGACCACGTTGTCGATGAGCCGAGCCCGACCCACGCGAGCGGCGACCGCGACGAGCACGGGGCGAGGACCGAACCGCGTCACCGGAGTCAGGTTCTCGGCGTCACGTGCTTCGAGGTACTCCGGTTCGATGCCGGCCTCAGCCAGCACCGCGCGGGCCTCGGCGAGCGCCCGCTCGGTCGACGTCTCACCCGCCTTCGCCACCTCGAGCACTTTCGTGAGCGCCTGGTTCAGCGCCCGCGCCCGGACTCGATCGTCCGGACTGAGGTACGCGTTGCGGGAGCTCATCGCCAGGCCGTCCGGCTCCCGGACCGTCGGGAGGACGACGATCTCGATGTTGAACTCCAGATCCCGGACCATCCGTTGGATGACGATGGCCTGCTGGGCGTCCTTCTGCCCGAAGAAGGCCACGTCCGGCTCCACCGCGTTGAATAGCTTGGCGACGACCGTGGTGACGCCACGGAAGTGGCTGGGGCCCCGGCGGCCGGGATCGCCGCACAGCACGTCGGTGAGGCCACCGCCGACCTCCACGAAGGTCGCGAAGTCGGGCGGGTAGACGTGAGCGGCGTCGGGCGCGTACACGACGTCGACGCCGACCTGTCCGGCGAGCGCCACGTCCCGCTCCTCGTCGCGCGGATAGCTGGCGAAGTCCTCCTGCGGCCCGAACTGCATCGGGTTGACGAACAGGCTCATCACCACGACGTCGCACCGTTGGCGGGCCGCTCGCAGCAGCGAGAGGTGGCCGTCGTGGAGGGCCCCCATCGTGGGGACCAGCCCGATGGTCCGACCGGCCCTCCTCGCCGGGGCCAGGACGTTCCGAAGCTCGTCTCGGGTCCGGACTACCGTGGGTCGGTTCACCGATGTCTCCTTCAAGGATGGGTGGGCGACCACTCGTCCCTCCACGCCGTCGGACGACCGTCGGGCTCCGTTCCGGGGGCGAAGGGAGATCCTCCGGTCCGCGATCGAGTAGCCGAGGCTGCGACTGTTCGCGTTCGTTCGGCGAGCACCTGGTACAGGGGCAGCAGCTCAGGGGCGAGCTCCGTCAGGGCCGCGAGGTGACGGCGCACCGTTGACTCGTCGCCACGAGCGATCGGCCCGGTCAACGCGTCCGCGCCGGCCTCAGCCCAGTTCGCCGCGGTGCGTGCGACCAAAGGGCCGAGAATCGCTCGGGCGTCCTCGACACCTGCCCGGGCCAGGAGGTCGGTGGCGGTCTCTGCCAAGGTGACGAGGAAGTTCGAGGCGATCGCCGCCGCGGCGTGGTAGGCGGCGCGGCGATCGTCGGGCACCTCGAACGGTCTCATCCCCAGGTCGATACCCAGTCGCGTGGCGGCCGACCTGGCTTCGGGGGTGGATCCCGCCACCGCGCACGGAACGTCCGTGAGGTCGGTCCGCGGGTGCGGGATCGTCTGGAGCGGATGGAGGGAGAAGGTCTCGATGCCGTCCTGGCGTGCCTGGTCGAGGACGTCGAGCGAGCTCGCCCCGCTGACATGCCCCAGAAAGCGCGGCGGAGGAGTGGCCTGGACGACTCGGCCGCAGACGTCGGCGATCGCACGATCGGGGACGCAGAGGAGCACGACGTCCGCACCGGCCGTGGCGCGCTGAGCGTCGCCGTGGTGGACGACCGTCACGTCGAGTCCGGCCGCGCGAGCCGCGCGGGCAAGAGAACCCCCGACCCGTCCGTGACCGACCACGACAAGTCGGCGCGAGTCGGGCGGCGCGCCGGTGAGCGCCGGAGCGCCTTGGTTCCGTTCTAGTTCTCGCATCGGAGATACCAGACGGCTTTCGATCTAGGGCCCCGGAGGGCGATTGTGAGTGGTTGTGGTGCGAGGGTGGAGCCGTCCACGGCTCCCGTCCGCGCCCTGGGGGTCGCGGCGCACCACCGAGTATAGGAGCCGGCCCGGCGGCGGGCCGCTCGTCGCGGCAGTCGGCTTCGCCTCGCTCGGGGCCGATCTGGGCCGTTCGCCCTGCCACGCTCGCGGTGCTCTCGTGCGCCGACTACGGTCTGGTCGAGGGATTCAGCTTGATCGGCGGACGTGGAGAGTTGGATGTCTCACCGGGAGCAGACGTTCGAGATCTTCGACGAGCGGTTCAAGGAGTGCGTCAAGACCAGCGCTCGACTCGACAAGCTCTACGAGGGCTGCCGCTGGGCGGAAGGACCCGCCTACTTCCCGGCTGGTCGTTACCTGGTGTGGAGCGACATCCCGAACGATCGCATGCTCCGGTGGGACGAGACGACCGGCGTGGTGGGGGTGTTCCGCCAGCCCGCCGCGTACAGCAACGGCAACACGGTGGACCGTCAAGGTCGCCTTGTCACCTGTGAGCACGGGAACCGGAGGGTCACGCGCACCGAGCATGACGGCTCGATCACCGTGATCGCCGACAACTACCAGGGCAAACGGCTGAACAGCCCCAACGATGTCGTGGTGAGCTCGGACGGGGCCGTGTGGTTCACCGACCCGATGTACGGCATCGACGGCGACTACGAGGGCTATCGAGCCGAGAGCGAGATCGGCGCCTGCCACGTCTACCGAGTCGACCCGGCGACGGGGGACTGCCGCATCGCGGCGGACGACTTCATCCGGCCGAACGGGATCGCCTTCTCTCCCGACGAACGACGTCTGTACGTGTCCGACACCGGTGCCACGCACGTCGCCGACGGTCCTCGCCACATCCGGGTCTTCGACGTCCGCGACGACGGCACGTTGTCCGGCGGCGAGGTGTTCGCCACGTGCACCGCCGGGATCTTCGACGGGTTCCGCCTGGACGAGGCGGGCCGGATCTGGGCGAGCGCCGAGGACGGCGTGCACTGCTACCACCCGGACGGCACGCTCCTGGGCAAGGTCCGGGTACCGGAAGCGGTCGCCAATGTGGAGTTCGGCGGGCCACGGGGCAACCGCCTGTTCATCACCGCCACGACCTCGCTGTACGCGGTGCTCCTCCCCGTCGTCGGCGCCCGGTGGCGGCGCTGATCACACCGGGCGAGTTGGCCACTGAGGCGTTGCTGGGGACCGCGGCGAGTAGCCGTCGGCCCAGCGGAGTGAGCCGCGCGGGCTCGGCGCGGGACTTCTCGCACCGCGGCGGACTGGCCGCGCTCACCAACCCCGGGCGATCCACTCGTGGAGGTGGGGCAGCTCCGAGCCGATGGTCGTCGTCTCACCGTGGCCGGTGTGGACCACCGTCTCCACGGGCAGCGTGAACAGCCGGTCACGGATGGAGGCGATGATCGTGTCGAAGTCGGAGTAGGACCGACCCGTCGCGCCCGGCCCGCCTGCGAAGAGCGTGTCACCGGTGAACACCGCGGTGAGCTCGGGGGCGTACAGGCAGGTGCTGCCTGGTGAGTGACCTGGCGTGTGCAGGGCGCGCAGCTCGACACCGGCCACCTCGAAGCGCTGCCCGTCGAGGAGTTCCCCGCTCGGTTCCAGGTCCGTGTACACCATGTCCCAGAGCATCCGGTCGGCCGGGTGCAGCCACAGCGGCGCCTTGGTGGCCTCCCACAACGCTCCCGCCGCGGTGATGTGGTCGTTGTGCCCGTGCGTGCACACGATCGCCGTGACCGCACGCCCCTGGACGGCGTCCAGGATCGGTGCCGCGTCGTGCGCGGCGTCGATGACGAGGACCTCGTGGTCGTCACCGACGAGCCAGACGTTGTTCTCGACGTCCCAGGTGCCGCCGTCCAGGCTGAAGGTCCCGGTGGTGACCACCCGCTCGATGCGCGCGCTCATCGCATCACCACCACGGAGCGCAGCACGTCGCCGTCGTGCATCTTCTGGAACGCGGCCTCCACGTCCTCGAGGCCGATCTCCTCGCTGACGAAGACGTCCAGCGGTAGTCGGTCCTGGAGGTAGAGGTCGATGAGCATGGGGAAGTCCCGGGATGGCAGACAGTCGCCGTACCACGAGGACTTGAGGGCCCCGCCGCGGGAGAAGACGTCGAGGAACGGCAGCTCGAGCGTCATCTCCGGGGTGGGGACACCGACCAGGACCACCGTGCCGGCGAGATCCCGGGCGTAGAAGGCCTGCCGGTAGGTCTCGGGGAGCCCGATCGCCTCGATCGCGAGGTCGACGCCGTAGCCGTTGGTCAGCTCGCGGATCCGCTCCACCGGGTCCTCGCGCCGGGAGTTGACGACGTGGGTGGCCCCGACTCGCCTCGCCCACTCCAGCTTGCGGTCATCGACGTCGACGCCGATCACCGTGGTAGCGCCGCCGAGGACGGCGCCCGCGATCGCGGCGTCGCCGACGCCACCGCAGCCGAAGACCGCGACCGAGTCGCCGCGCTGGACGTTGCCGGTGTTCAAGGCCGCTCCCAGACCGGCCATGACGCCGCAGCCGAGCAGACCGGCGACCGTCGCCGGCGCCCGGGGGTCCACCTTCGTGCACTGACCGGCCGCCACCAGGGTCTTCTCGGCGAAGGCGCCGATGCCGAGCGCAGGCGAGAGGGGGGTCCCGTCGGCGAGCGTCATCCGCTGCGTGGCGTTGTGGGTGTCGAAGCAGTACCACGGCCGCCCGCGGCGACAGGCGCGACACTGCCCGCAGACCGCCCGCCAGTTGAGGATCACGAAGTCCCCAGGGGCGACCTCGTCGACGTCCGGTCCGACCGCCTCGACGATGCCGGCCGCTTCATGACCGAGCAGGTAGGGGTAGTCGTCGCCGATCCCGCCGACCTTGTAGTGGAGGTCGGTGTGGCAAACGCCGCACGCCTGCACACGAACCAGCGCCTCACCTGGGCCGGGATCCGGCACGCGGATCGTCTCGACGCTGACGGGGGCGTCCTTCTCCCGCGAGATGACCGCCTTGACGTCGGGCATGGGCCACCACTCCTTCGTGTCCGCACCCGGGCGCCCGACCAAACCCGACGCGGCGCCGGTGAGCCCGTACCCTCCGCCCGCGCTAGTGCTCGGTCGGGACCCGCCCTGGATCCTGGCCTGGTTGTGAAGACCAGGATCCACGCTTCGGCGTCGGTTGCGTACGCACTGAGGTCACGTCGGGGACCGGAACCGGACCCGGCCCTCGGAGCGGTACCTCCTTGACCGCGAGGACGGCGAGGAACGCCAGCAGCACCAGCGGCACGAGAAGGAGGTAGATCGTGTCCAGGCCCAGGGTGAACCCCTCACGGATCGCCGAGCGGAGGGGTTCCGGCAGGGCAGCGATCTCCGAGGGCGTGCCCAGTCGGGGAGACGAGTCGGACGACGGCACCGTGGCTCCGCGCTCGGCGAGCAGCGAGGGGATGGCCGAGGTGATCCGTGCCGACAGGATCGCGCCGAACAAGGCCACGCCGACGGCCCCACCCAGGGAGCGGAAGAAGGTCGCCGCCGATGTGGCGATGCCCAGGTCACGGCGTTCGCAGGTGTTCTGCACGGCGAGAACCAGGACCTGCTGGGTGAAGCCCAGACCCGAGCCGAAGAGCAGCATGTAGACGCAGAGAGCGACGAGGTTGGTCTCGGAGTCGAGGGTGGACAGCAGCGCGGAGCCGATCGCCACCAGCACCAGCCCGACGAGCGGGAAGATCTTCCAGCGTCCCCAGCGGGTGATCGCCCGGCCGCAGAGCAGGCCGACCACGAGCATGCCGAACACGAGCGGAAGGGTGAGCAGACCCGACTCCGTGGGGCTCTTCCCGCGCACCACCTGAAGGTACTGCGGCAGGTAGATCATGACCCCGAACATCGCGAAGCCGACGAAGAAGCCGGCCACGCCGGTCAGGCAGAAGGTGGGGTTCTTGAAGAGCCTGGGCGGCAGGATCGGCTCGGCGGCGCGACGCTCGACGACCACGGCACCGACGAGCGTCACCACGAACACCGCTCCCAGGACCGCTGTCCACCACGACAGCCACGCGAACACGTTCCCGGCGAGGGAGAGCACGAGCAGCAGCGAGCTGGCCGACGCGGTGAGGAATGTCGCGCCCAACCAGTCGATGGGAGTCTGGCGACGGACGGCGGGGAGCCGGAGTGTCCGCTCCAAGACCACGGATGCCACCACGGCGATGGGCAGCCCGACGTAGAAGCACCAACGCCACCCTGGGCCGTCGACGAGGAAACCGCCGATGAGCGGTCCGGCGACGGTGGACACGCCGAACGACGCGCCGAGGTAGCCGGAGTAGCGGCCCCGCTCTCGAGGGCTCACCACGTCGGCCATGATCGCCTGCGACATGGCCAGGACGCCGCCGATGGCGACGCCCTGTGCCGCGCGGGCGGCGACGAGACCGCCCATGTTCGTGGCGAGGCCGGCCCCCACTGAGGTCAGGACGAACATCCAGACCGCGACCTGCATGAGCGGCTTGCGGCCGTACAGGTCGGAGACCTTGCCCCACAAGGGCGTCGACACGGTGGTGGTGAGGAGCGCGGCGCTGGCGACCCACGCGAGCTGGTCCTGTCCACCGAGGTCACCGACGATGGTGGGCAACGCGGTGGCGATCACTGTCTGTGACAGTGATGAAACGAACAGACACAGCAGCAGGGCCCAGATGATGCGCAGGATCTCGCGGTGGCTGAAGGCTGGAGGGTCGGTCTCGGTCACCTCCGTCGGGTGCGGATCTGAGCCCGTCATCCGGTGTCACTCACTCCTGTCTCTCGGTCGTCAATCTGGCTCTCGGTTGTCTCGGTCCGATCCGCCAGCCAGGTGGTCCGGTCGTCTGATGTTGTGCTGATGAGGATATGCGGCGGCCCGCGATCGGGAGGGATCGCGCTCATCAGGTGAGCAGTGGCGTCAGCCGGTCGTGGACGGCCGCCGCTGGGCGCGCGTTCTTGTAGGCTCGCGGTGCCGGTTCCGGTCACCTGGAGGAGGTGCCGTGTGGGTGCGTCCGTACGTCTGACCGTCGACGAGGGGGTCGCCACGATCCGGCTCGATCGGCCCCCGATGAACGCGCTCGATACCGCGATGCAGGACGAGCTCCGGGCGGCGGCGGGCGAGGTGTCGGAACGCGAGGACATCGCCGCGGTCGTGCTCTACGGCGGGGAGAAGGTGTTCGCCGCCGGCGCTGACGTCAAGGAGATGGCCACCATGTCGTTCGCCGACATGGAGCTCCGGTCCCGTCAGCTCAGTACCGCGTTCGACGCGGTGGCGCGGATCCCCAAGCCGGTCGTCGCGGCGGTCACCGGGTACGCGCTCGGCGGCGGCTGCGAGCTCGCCCTCACCGCGGACCGCCGGATCGCGGCCAGCACGGCCGTCCTCGGACAGCCCGAGATCAAGCTGGGGATCATTCCCGGGGCAGGTGGAACCCAGCGGCTCGCCAGGCTCATCGGTCCGGCGAAAGCGAAGGACCTCATCTTCACCGGCCGCATGGTCGACGCCAGGGAGGCGCTGGCCATGGGACTCGTCGACGAGGTCGTCGACGTCGATCCGCACGAGCCAGGCGAGGCGGTGTACCAGGCCGCCCGCCGGTGGGCCGCGCAGTTCGTCGACGGCCCACGATGTGCGCTGCGAGCCGCCAAGAACGCGATCGACCGTGGTCTCGACGTCGACCTCGCGACAGGGTTGGAGATCGAGCGACAGGCCTTCGCCGCCTTGTTCGCGACGCAGGACCGCGAGATCGGGATGAAGGCTTTCGTCACCAAGTCGCAGCCCCGGTTCACCGGCCGCTGACCACGCCCGCCAGCCACCTCGAAGGGTCACCGATGTCTCAGTCCGACAGCGTTTCCGCGTCGATCTCGCCGCAGAGTGGGTCGCCCGCGAAGGGCTCGCCAGAGGAAGGCTCGCTGGAGGGACGCTCATCGGGCGGACGCAGCGTCACCAGGCCGCTGGAGCACACGCCCCGCCCGCATCCCACCGCCGACGAGGTGGAGGCGGCATGGTCGGACCCGAAGCTGGCGAACCGGCTCTACCACGACTGGGAAGCCCAGACCTACGACGACAAGTGGTCGATCTCGTTCGACGAACGCTGTATCGCCTACGCCCGGGACCGCTTCGTCGCCGTCGCCGGTGCCGGCGGTTGGCCGTATCCCACGGCCCTGGAGGTGGGCTGCGGAACGGGCTTCTTCAGCCTCAACCTCAAGCAGGCCGGCGTCATCGACCAGGTGCATGTCACGGACCTGTCGCCGGGCATGGTGGAGGCGAGCAAGGAGAACGCTCGTCGGCTGGGATTCGAGATCGAGGGTCGGGTCGCCGATGCGGAGCGGTTGCCGTACGACGACGGGACGTTCGACCTGGTCGTCGGGCACGCCGTCTTGCACCACATCCCGGACGTGGAGAACGCGTTCACCGAGATGCTGCGCGTCCTGAAGCCCGGCGGCCGGTTCGTGATCTGTGGCGAGCCGACGCGTTACGGCGATTTCGTGGCTCGACGGCTGTCCCGTGCCACCTGGTGGCTCAGCACGCGGGTGACCCAGCTGCCGTTCCTACGCGACCGGTGGGCACGACCGCGAGAGGAGCTCGACGAGTCGTCGCGTGCGGCCGCCTTGGAGGCGGTCGTCGACCTGCACACGTTCGACCCGGACACGCTCGCACGTACGGCGATCCGCGCGGGTGCGGTCGACGTGTCGACGACCACGGAGGAGCTCACCGCCGCGTGGTTCGGGTGGCCGGTGCGGACGTTCGAACACGCGGTCAACCCCGACCGTCTCGGGCTCCGGTGGGCGACCTTCGCCTACCGAACCTGGCTCATGCTGTCCGCCCTCGACCGCGCGCTCGCGGCCATCGTCCCTGACGAGCTCTACTACAACGTCTCGATCACTGGCCGGCGTCCGGCCACTGCGACGTGACGGCGGCGAGCCAGCCACCGTCGCCGACGTCTCACGGTCGCCGAGCTCGGGAGTCTTCCGATGCGCGCGGGCGTGGGCTCCGCGACCGTGGTACCGTCCAGGCGGTCGTTCGTCGTTTCGACACAACGCGCGTCAGAGTGGTTGCGCGCATCGCGGGCACGTGTCCGCCTGTCGCCATGAGCTCTTTCCGCGGGAATCGACACACGGGGCTTGCCCCGTGGCGACTCGGTGCTCGTGAGGTTCGGGCATCGCACGAACGTCTCCGCGAGGGGAATCACACCATGGCGCAGGGAACCGTCAAGTGGTTCAACGCTGACAAGGGCTACGGCTTCATCTCCGTCGACGGCGGTCAGGACGTCTTCGTCCACTTCTCCGCGATCATCGCGGACGGCTACCGCTCCCTGGACGAGGCGCAGCGAGTGGAGTTCGACGTCGTGCAGGGCCCGAAGGGCCCGCAGGCGGAGAACGTCCGCGCTCTCTAGGACGTCGCCGACGCGTGGTGCGGGCCGAGGAGCCCGCACCACCCACCTGCGGTCCTCACGCGACACGTGCGCGATGCTCGCGGTGAGCGCAGCCGTGTGAGCCACTGCCGGCGCTAGGGTCGACCTTGTGCGACGGCGCAGGCAGACCCGGTTCCTGAGCTGGGCGAGTCTGCGGTGGGTCCTGCGCAACCGTGCCTTCACCCCGTCCTACCTGCTGCGGTACTGGCGGTTCCTCGTCCTGAAGATCCGCCATCCCCACGTCATCACCGAGGGTCTGGTCTTCCTCGGCAAGAATGTCGACGTCCGAGTCCGACCCGGCTACGGCCGTCTCATCCTCGGGCGCTTCGTCCACCTGGGTGACGGCACGCGGCTGAACGCCCACGAGGGCACGCTGCGGATCGGGGACAAGTGCGTCCTGGGTCGGGACGTGACGATCAACTGCTACCTCGACGTCGAGATCGGCGCCGCCTGCTTGCTCGCCGACTGGACCTACATCTGTGACTTCGACCACGTGACGACGGACCTCGACCGGCCCATCAAGGACCAAGGGCTGGTCAAGAGTCCGGTCCGGATCGGCCCAGACTGTTGGTTGGGTGTCCGGTCGACGGTACTGCGCGGATCCACGATCGGAACCGGCGTCGTCGTCGGCGCTCACGCGGTGGTGCGTGGTGAGGTGCCTGACCACGCCGTGGTCGCCGGTGTGCCAGCCCGCGTCGTGAAGAACCGTCGGGACGCCTACGACGCGCAGGCCGCGCGTCGGGCCTACCTGGCCGGACTGGCCCGTGGCGCGGAGGAGGCGGCGCGACGGGCGCGCGGGGCGGTGTCGTGAGCCGTGTCGCTCGGGGGCCGACGCCGTGGCTGGCTGCTCAGCGGCCAGGGCCGACCGCTGGTTGGCCCGTGCTGTCGTGAGCCAGCGGACGCTCGGTTCGCGGTTCCGCCTGATCCGCCGAGCTCGGCGAGTCGCTGGTGGCGTCGGAGCCGTCGCGACGCGCGAGCGGCACGATGCGCAACGCGTCGCGCAGCGCGTCGAGCTGGTCACTCGTCATGGTCTCGATGAAGTAGACCAGCGCGGCGGCTGGATTCTCGGCCGCGGCCCACGCCTCGTGCATGAGCGTCGCGGTGTACGACTCTCGCGACATGATCGGCGAGTAGGCATACGCCCGGCCGCTCGTTTCCCGGCGTAACCAGCCCTTCCGGTACAGCTTGTCCAAGACGGTCATGACCGTCGTATGCGCCAGATCCCGCTCGGGAAGCAGTGCCTGCCGGACCTCGCGGACCAGCAGCGGGCGGTCGGCGGCCCACAGGCGCATCATGACCTGCTCTTCGAGCTCACCGAATCTGGGCATTGCACGTTCCTCGGTGTGGGCGTCTGGCCGTTCCGGGGTGCTGATCGGACGCTGAACGGAATGTGATGTGTATCACCTGATGGTGAGGTGGTCCTACGGATCATCGTAGGCGCATTCCGCCCGGCCGTACTGCTGTACGGATTTGGACAACTCTCCATAGTGGGACGTTCGACGCCTCGCCTTTGGTCAAGGTCAGGCGCGTCATTGTTGCTGACCGCGCCGATCAGTGTCCGGACCGTCGTGACACGTCCGTCGACCCTAGATGCAAGCTGACCTTGACGCAACTACGAGTCTCGATCGTAGAAATCGCTTCGAGCCGCGCTGGCAAGGGACGAAGGTCTTTTGTTAGGACTGTCGACCGACCAAGTCGGTGCGGTCGGCTCAGGTGGGTCGATCGTGGTGCACCCACCGACATGGTCATAAATCCCTTGTCCGTCAGGGCGCCCGCCGCCGCGGCGGTCGTGAATCGCGGTTGTCCCGGGTGACCCTCCGCCCGCGTGTGGGCACGGCTGCTCGTTCGACATGGCGGGCCGCGATGTGGTGACGTTCGGCGCCGCCGGCGTGTCGTCCGCCATGGGCCTGCTCCGTGGACAGGGCTTTTGGCCGCTTGGTGTGCGAACGGGTGTGCCGTCGAGATCTCGAGGTAAACGCTTTGAGGGATTTCCGGCAGATCGTCCGTACGCTGCACAATCGGCGCTGGCGCGCGATTCCTTTGACGGTCTTGGTCGGCGCTTTCGCCTTGGTGGGGATTGTCGCGATCGCCAGTGTTGCCGTGATGACGAGGAGCGCGTCGACCACCACCGCGCTTTCCGCCACATCGGCGAAGGAGCGGATCGCTGCGGAGTCCGACGACGCGAAGCAGACGCCGGCAGAGGGGACCACGAAGCAGGATCCGCCTGCGCCGAAGGAGACCACCGCTCAGCGTGCCGACGCGGACCCGGAGAAGGCCGACCGCCCGTCCTCCGAGGGCGTCGAGCAGAAGACCGGCCGGGATGAGGAGTCCGCCACCACGACGAAGGCCGAGGCGCGAAAGGCCGAGGCGACGAAGGCAGCCCAGCCGGAGAAGGAAGCCGAGCCGAACAAGGAGACCGAGCAGAGCAAGGAGGCCGGGCCGGAGGACGAGACCGCCGAGCAGGAGGAGGCTCGTGAGGCCGCCGAGGAGCGGGCCGCCCGGGAGAGGAGCAACCCCGAGTGGGTCCTGCCGATCGAGTCGTACGTCCTCACGGGGCGGTTCGGGCAGAGCGGCAACAGGTGGGCGTCGTACCACCACGGACTCGACTTCGCGGCCGACAGCGGCACACCCATCCGTGCCGTGGGCCGCGGTGAGATCATCGCTGCCGGCTGGGAGGGTGCGTACGGCAATCGGATCCTCGTCCGCCACCCCGACGGCACCGTGACGCTGTACGCCCACATGTCCGGGTTCGAGCGGACGTCGGGGACCGTCGAACCCGGCACGGTGATCGGGTACGTGGGCGCGACCGGGAACGTCACCGGCCCGCACCTGCACCTGGAGGTCCGGCCGAACGGTGGTGGGCTGAACTCCGCGATCGACCCCTTCGCGTGGCTGGCCGACAAGGGGCTCGACCCATGACCGGGTAGCGATCTTCGTGAGCGCTCCGGGCCGGGCCCGATCTCGGGCCCGGCCCAGTTCGACTGCCGTGCTTTCCGGTCCCTCTGGCGCCCGACGGTCGACACCGTCAGTCGAAGCGCGAGCGTGGGTCGAAGCCGCGGGTGTGCCTCACACCGCCACCGTGCCGTTCCACCGTCGGTCACCCAGGTAAGCGCACCCAGGCACGCACGGTGTGACACACGCGGCCTCGCCGCCGTAACCTCGATCTCGTCGTGGAGGGAGTGGCCATGGCGGACGAGGCGAACATCACCAGAGGCGGCGACACCGGCACGGCGGCTGCGGGAAGTGCGACGGCGGTCCAACCCGCGCCCACGCCGTCCACCTCGGTCGCCGAGCATCGCCATGTCCGCGACGGCGGAGTGTGGCGTGCCGCCGTCACCGTGACTCACCGGCTCAGGGACCTGATCGCGACAGCCGTCCTCACGGCGGCCGTCCTCGCCGCCCTCGTGCTCGCGCTCGGCGCGGTCCTGACCGCTCTCGGCGCGAACGAGCGGAACGAGATCGTCTCGGGCGTCCTCTCCCTCGGCGCTCAGTTCGTCGGTCCGTTCTCCGACGTCTTCACGTTCGACGACGAGGTTCGGCAGGTGCTCGTCAACTGGGGGATCGCTGCCGGTGTCTACCTCGTTGCGGGCCGCGTCCTCGAACGGTTGATCCGCCCGTGACCTGAGTCGCCTCGGCGTGAGCGCGGTCCAGTTTCGGCCCGGCGGACGTGAGATTCGCCGCCGTACCGAGGTTGGCTTGTGCGCGACACTGCTGCCCGACCAAGCTAGGCGCGGACGCGGCCGGGCGACCCGCCGCAGCCGCGACACCCGCTGACCACGAGGAAGGGACCGACCAGTGGCCGAGACAGGCTCCACGACCAGCACGTTCTTCACCAGCCTCAGCCTGGGCGCGCTCGGCTTCGACCCAGGCTTCTCGACCGTCGTGGACTTGGCCACGGAGTTCGGGTTCGACGCCGTCGAACCCGACCTGCGGCACCTGCGGACGCTGTCGGAGCAGGAGCTCGCCAAGCTGCCGGACCAGCTCGCGGACCGTGGGCTGCGCTGGGGGGTGGCCGGCGTGCCGGTCGACCTCAGCGCCGAAGCCGCGACGTTCGCCAAGCAGCTGGTCGAGCTCGAGGCGCACGCCGCGACGCTCGCCGCGGCGGGTGTCACGCGCGCGGGAACGTGGATCCGACCGATGAGCGACACCCTGACCTACCGCCGCAACTTCGCTCGCTGGGTCGAGCGGGTGGCGCTCGTGGACGAGGTGCTCGCCGCCGCCGGGATCCGGTTCGGCCTGGAGTACGTCGGCCCCAAGACGATGTGGTCGACCGAGCGCTACCCGTTCGTGCACACCCTCGCTGAGGTGCGCGAGCTGCTCGCCGCGGTCGGCAGCTCCAATGTCGGCGTGATCCTCGACAGCTTCCACTGGTACACCTCCGGCGAGACCGCCGACGACATTCGGCAACTCTCCGCCAGCCAGGTCATCTCGGTCGACCTCAACGACGCTCCGGCCGGTCTGGAGCGCGACGAGCAACAGGACTTGTCGCGGATGCTGCCCGGGGCGACCGGTGTCATCGACCTGGCCAGCTTCGTCGGTGCGTTGCGCGACATCGGGTACGCCGGACCGGTCAAGGTGGAGCCGTTCAACGCCGAGCTGCGCGAGCTTCCGGTTCGGGACGCCGTGGCGCGAACGGCGGAGGCGCTGCGAGCCGTCCTCTAAGGCCTCGGAGCGGGCCGCTCGTCAGGCCTCGGGAGCCGGGTCCGTCGGCCGCGGGCTCCCGAGGCGGGCCGCCTCGGGAAAGACACCTGTCCGGCAGTGGCGAACGAGGCTACTCGCGAGTAGCGTCATGCCTGGGTCGGGTCGGCATCCTGGCCCCATGAGGCTCGCGCGCCTGGCAGGCTGGGAGCGCGAGCCGACCCAGCGAGCCGGGTCGCCGACCGACGAGCGAGGGAGGAGCCGGACGCCACATGCACATCGTCGTCTGTGTCAAGTACGTGCCGGACGCGGCCGCCGACCGCACCTTCGATCCTGCGGACAACACCGTCGACCGAGCCAACGTCGCGGGCGTCCTCAGCGAGCTGGACGAGCACGCGATCGAGGCGGCCCTCAGCTTGGTCGAAGCGCACGGCGGCGAGATCACCGCCGTGACCGTCGGTCCGTCGGACGCGGCTACCGCAGTCAAGAAGGCCTTGCAGATGGGCGCCGACCGCGGCGTGGTGGTGTCCGACGACGCCATCCACGGCTCCGACGCGATCGCCACGTCCTTGGTCCTCGCCCGTGCGGTGACGAAGATCCGCGAGACCTCACCGGTCGACCTGGTCCTGTGCGGTATGGCGTCGACGGACGGCGGGATGTCGGTCGTCCCCGCGATGCTCGCCGAGCGTCTGGGCCTTCCCCAGGTGACGTTCGCCGCGGCGGTCGAGGTCAGCGACGGCACCGTGCGCGTTCGACGGGACGGCGAGACGGCCACCGAGACGATCGAGGCACCACTGCCCGCGGTGGTCTCGGTCACCGACCAAGCCAACGAGCCGCGGTACCCGTCCTTCAAGGGGATCATGGCGGCGAAGAAGAAGCCGCTGGAGACCTGGAGCCTCGCCGACCTCGGCATCGACGCGCACGAGGTCGGGTTGTCCGCCGCCTGGTCGACGGTCCGGTCGTTCGAGCGGCGACCGGCCCGACAGAAGGGAACCGTCGTCACCGACGACGGCGACGGCGGACGGGCGCTCGTCGCGTTCTTGGCCGAGCAGAAGTTCGTGTGAGGGAAGTGCCATGAGCGAAGTCCTCGTCCTGGTCGACCACGTCAACGGGACCGTCCGCAAGACCACCACCGAGCTGCTGACCATCGCTCGCCGGCTCGGCGAGCCGTCCGCCGTCTTCATCGGTGCCGGGTACGAGCAGGCCACGAGCACCCTCGCCGCGTTCGGCGCCCAGAAGGTCTATCTGCTGGAGCAGCCGGAGCTCTCCGACTACCTCGTCGCTCCCAAGGCTGAGGCGCTCGCCCAGCTCGCCGAGCGAGCTCAACCGGTCGCGATCCTCCTGCCCTCCGACTCCGAAGGCAAGGAGGTGGCGGGTCGGCTGGCGATCAAGCTCGAGTCGGGGCTGGTGACCGACGCGGTCGACGTGGAGCCTGGCGAGGACGGCATCCCGGTGACGACGCAGTCCGTGTTCGCCGGCACCTACACCGTGCGCGCGGCGGTGACCAAGGGCACGCCGATCATCACCGTCAAGCCGAACGCCACCACGCCGGAGCCGGCGCCCGCGCAACCGGTCGAGGAGAAGGTCGAGGTCACGGTCTCGGAGGCGGCGAAGGCGGCACGGATCGTCGAACGGTCGCCGCGCGCCCAGACCGGCCGTCCCGAGCTCACGGAGGCGTCGATCGTGGTCGCCGGGGGTCGCGGGGTCGGATCTGCCGAGGGCTTCGCTCTCATCGAGGAGCTCGCCGACGTGCTGGGCGGGGCGGTGGGCGCGTCCCGAGCGGCGGTCGACGCGGGCTGGTACCCCCACGCGTACCAAGTCGGCCAGACGGGCAAGACGGTGTCGCCGCAGCTGTACATCGCGGCCGGTATCTCCGGAGCGATCCAGCATCGCGCCGGTATGCAGACCTCGCGCACCGTGGTCGTGGTGAACAAGGATCCCGAAGCACCGATCTTCGAGATGGCCGACTTCGGCGTCGTGGGCGATCTCCACAAAGTCCTGCCCCAGGCCATCGAGGAGATCCGCCGTCGCCGTGGCTGACATCCGTCGGCACAGTCTGGATCCTGGCCCGCTCGCGTTGAGATCGCCTTTCGGGTACGGTCGGCAGTGATGTGACGCGGGGTGTCCCAGGCTCCGCCGTGGGACTGGGGCTGAGATCAAACCCGTCGAACCTGATCCAGGTCATGCTGGCGAAGGGACGTCGCAGATGCCGACCACTCTCACGGCCGACCACGTCGCCGACGCGCTCGAGCGACTGAGGGCCGAGCAGCCACTCGTTCACTGTCTCACCAACATCGTCGCCGCTCCGCTGACCGCCAACGCGTTGTTGGCGGTGGGTGCTTCGCCCGCGATGGTGGACGGACCAGACGCCGGCGATCTGGCGAGAGCCGCAGCCGGGGTCCTCGTCAACATCGGCACGGTCACCCACGCCACCGCCGAAGGAATGCGTGCCGCTGTGCGAGCTCGGCGCGACATCGGTGGTCGGTGGGTGCTCGACCCGGTCGCCGCGGGAGCCCTTCCCTATCGCGCGGCGCTGGCCGCGGAGCTGCTCGACATCTGGGCGCCGACCGTCGTGCGCGGCAATCCATCCGAGGTGCTCGCGCTCACCGGACGCTTCGGTGGCAAGGGCGTGGACTCCGATGCGTCACCTGACGACGCGGGTGATGCCGCGCGAGCACTTGCCGGCAAGCACGGCACCACGGTCGCGGTGAGTGGTCCGGTCGATTACCTGACCGACGGCCAGCGGACCGTCCGAGTGGCCAACGGTCACGCTCTGTTGTCGAAAGTCTCCGGCGCGGGGTGTGTGCTCGGCGCGCTGGTGGCGGGATTCCTCGCCGTCGTCGACGACCCCTTGCTGGCCGCGACGTCCGCCACCGTCGTCCTCACCGTGGCGGGCGAGGAGGCGGAGGCGTCGGGGGCGACCCGACCTGGTTCCTTCGCGGTGGCGCTGGTGGACCAGCTCCACGCGGTCGACGCGGCGACGATCCGACGCGCGGCAAGGATCCATTGACAATGTCCGCGCCACCGCTTGATCTGTCCGTCTACCTCGTCACCGACACCCGGCTGTGTGGGGCGCGCGGTGTCGTGGACACGGTGACTGCCGCTGTGGCCGGTGGGGTGACGGTGGTCCAGCTTCGTGACCCGAACGCCAGCGCGCGGGAGCTGGTGGAGCTCGGCCTTCGGCTGCGTGAGGCGTTGTCCGGCTTGGGCATCCCGTTGCTCATCAACGACCGCGCCGACGTCGCGAGGGCTGTCGGCGCGGATGGCGTCCACGTGGGGCAGAGGGACCTTCCCGCGCCGGCGGCGCGCGAGATCGTGGGACCGGACGCCTACGTTGGCCTGTCGGTCCACGACGTCGCCGATCTGTACGAGGACGACGGTGGTGGTCACGACGAACCCCACCGGAGTGGCCCCGCCACCCTCCGACTCCGCGACGAGCTCGCGGCCGTGGACTACCTCGGCGTCGGTCCGGTCTTCGCCCAGCAGACGAAGCCCGACGCCGGAACGCCGATCGGGCTGCGTGGCCTCGCCGAGGTCTGCGCCGCGGCGCCGCTGCCGTGTGTGGCGATCGGCGGCATCGACGCCTCGTCGGCGGGGGCGGTGCGAGCCGTTGGGGCCGCTGGTGTCGCCGTCGTGAGCGCGATCTGCGGTCAGCCCGATCCGATGGCGGCGGCGCGCACGTTGCGCGACGCCTTTCTCGAGGGAGCGCGTGATGAATCCTCCGATCGCCCTGACCATCGCGACCAGTGACCCGTCCGGCGGTGCCGGCATCCAGGCGGACCTGAAGACGTTCTCAGCTCTCGGCGCCTACGGAACCGCTGTGCTCGTGGCGCTGACGGCGCAGAACACCCATGGCGTCACCGGGGTGCACGTCGTGCCGACGGCGTTCATCACCCAACAGCTCGAGACGCTCGTCGCGGACGTCAGCGTCGACGCCGTCAAGATCGGCATGCTGGCCAACGCCGAGGTCGTCAACACCGTCGCGGACTTCCTTGAACGGCACCGTCCGCCCTCCGTGGTCCTGGACCCGGTGATGGTCGCGACGAGTGGCGACCGGCTGCTCGACGCGAGCGCGGTGCGCGACCTGCGAGACCGCCTCCTGCCGTTGGCCGACCTCGTGACCCCCAACCTGCCGGAGGCCGCCGCCCTGCTCGAGACAGAGCCGGCGCGCGAGGATGAGGAGATCATCCGGCAGGCGGACGCGCTCCGTGAGCTCGGCGTCGCGCGGGTCCTGCTGAAGGGCGGGCACCGGGTCGAGTCGGCGGAGTCCGCCGACTACTACGTCGACGGCGACGTGTCCCGTTGGCTGCGTGCTCCTCGCGTCGACACCACCCACACCCACGGCACCGGGTGCACGCTGTCCTCGGCGATCGCCGCGCTCCGCCCGCGCCGGCCGGACTGGCTCAGCGCGATCGAGGACGCCAAGCGGTACGTCACCCAGTCCCTGCGCGCCGCCGACGCGGTGAAGGTCGGCAGCGGCCACGGCCCCGTCCACCACTTCCACGCCTGGTGGCGATGACGTCAGCTCGGGTCGATGGGGACCACCGTGCTGTGCCGCGCTCGCGCGAGGTGCTGTGGGCCGGGACGGATGGTCGAGTCGAAAGCTGCTGACGGCGCGGCGAGGCGAGGGCGACCCCATGTCCGGGTATGGCCCGGAGTGGTGGCGCCGGGTGAAGGACGCGGGGTGAAAGACGCCGTGTGAGTGCCCGCCGCGCGATCTCGTCGTGGTGATCGTTCCGCAGTGGCCGCGGCGTGGCGGCTTCGCCGACGGCGCTGGAGGAGCGAGACACTACGCTGGGGAGACGATGAGCACCGTCTATCTCGACCACGCCGCGACCACGCCGATGCTTCCCGAGGCCGTCGCGGCGGTCACCGCTCACCTGCCCGCGGTCGGGAACGCCTCCTCGCTGCACGCGTCCGGCCGCGCCGCGCGCCGCGTCGTCGAGGAGTCGCGGGAGACGATCGCGGAGGCGCTGGGCGCTCGACCGTCTGAAGTGATCTTCACGAGTGGCGGGACGGAGGCGGACAATCTGGCGGTGAAAGGGCTGTACTGGGCCCGGAACGCCGCCGATCCACGCCGTCGCCGCGTCCTGGTCAGTGCCGTCGAGCACCACGCGGTCCTCGACGCCGCCGCGTGGTTGGGGAGCTCGTGCGGCGCGCAGGTCGAGTGGCTGCCCGTCGACAGCGTGGGGCGCGTGGACGTGGAGGCGGTCCGCGCCACCATCGAGCGGGATCCCGCCTCGGTCGCGTTGCTGACGGTCATGTGGGCCAACAACGAGGTCGGGACCGTCCAACCGGTCAGCGAGCTCGCGGCGCTCGCCCGCGAGTTCGACATTCCGGTCCACACCGACGCGGTTCAGGCGGTCGGCCAGCTGCCGGTCGACTTCGCCTCGTCCGGTGTCGACGCCATGACGGTGACCGGCCACAAGCTGGGCGGGCCGGTCGGGGTCGGCGCGCTCGTGGTCCGCAGGGAGATCACTCTCACACCGTTGCTGCACGGCGGCGGGCAGGAACGCGAGGTACGGTCGGGCACCCTCGACGTCCCCGCGATCGCCGGCTTCGCGGCGGCGGTGCGGGTCGCCACCCAGCGCCAGCCCGAGCTCGCGGCCCGGCTGAGCCAGCTGCGCGACGAGCTCGTCGAACGCGTTCTGGCCGCGGTGCCGGACGCCACGCTCAACGGTGACCCGTCGTTCGAGCTGAGCCGCCGACTGCCCGGCAACGCCCACTTCTCGTTCGTCGGCTGTGAAGGCGACTCGCTCTTGCTGCTGCTCGACGCTCGAGGGATCGAGTGCTCCACGGGATCGGCTTGCTCGGCCGGTGTCGCGGAGCCGAGCCACGTCCTGCTCGCGATGGGTCAGGACGAGGCGCGGGCCCGCGGCTCGCTGCGGTTCAGCCTCGGTCACACCTCGACCCGCTCCGACGTCGAGGCGCTCGGCGAGGCGATCGGGCCGGTCGTGGAGCGGGCACGCGCCGCCGGGCTGGTCAACGCCGTCGCCGGAGGGTCGGGCTGATGCGGGTACTCGCCGCCATGTCGGGCGGGGTGGACTCGGCGGTGGCCGCCGCCCGAGCGGTCGACGCTGGTCACGAGGTCACCGGCGTCCATCTCGCGCTGTCCCGCAACCCCGCGTCCTATCGCAGCGGCGCCCGAGGCTGCTGCACGCTCGAGGACGCGCGCGACGCCCGCCGCGCCGCGGACGTGCTCGGCATCCCCTTCTACGTCTGGGATCTCGCCGACCGTTTCCACGCCGACGTCGTCCAGGACTTCGTGGACGAGTACGCCGCCGGCCGTACGCCGAACCCGTGCCTGCGCTGCAACGAGAAGATCAAGTTCGCGGCCGTGCTCGAACGGGCGCTCGCGCTCGGCTTCGACGCCGTCTGCACCGGGCACTACGCCCGGCTGGTCGACGGCCCGCACGGCCGTGAGCTGCACCGGGCGGTCGATCCTGACAAGGACCAGTCCTACGTGCTCGGGGTGCTCACCGCCGAGCAGCTCGCGCACGCGATGTTTCCGCTCGGGGATTCCCTGAAGTCCGAGGTGCGCGCCGAGGCCGCGGCTCGCGGGCTCGCGGTGGCCGACAAGCCCGACAGCCACGACATCTGCTTCGTGGCCGACGGTGACACGGCCGGGTTCCTGGCTCGTCAGCTCGGGGAGCGGCCCGCCACGGTCGTGGACGAGGACGGCACCGTCCTCGCCCGCCGGAAGTCGAGCTTCGCGTTCACCGTGGGACAGCGGCGCGGCCTCGGTCTGGATCGGCCCGCGCCTGACGGCAAGCCACGCTACGTGCTGTCCATCGAGCCGGTCACCCGCACGGTCACGGTGGGGCGACGGGAGCGACTGCGGGTCGCCACCATCGAGGGCACCCGGCCACGCTGGTGCGGGCCTGCGCCGGAGGGTGTGGTGTCCTGCCACGCGCAGATCCGGGCCCACGCGGAGGCGCTGCCGGCCCGGGCCTGGGTCGACGGCGACGTGCTCACCGTCGAGTTGGAGGAGCCCGCCTTCGGCGTCGCGCCCGGGCAGGCTGTCGTCTTGTACGACGGGAGCCGCGTGATCGGTTCGGCGACCATCGCCCGCACCGCGGCCTGACGCGCCGGGCGCCGGCGGGCGTCGCCCTCGCGCGAGTCGGTGCTGTTCTTGACAGGCGTACCGACGAGGACGCGGTGACACCAGCCGTAGGGTGTGCTCCGTGGATGTGGAGCTTCCCTGGGGACCTGGAACGGCGAGCGGGGTGGGCTCGCTGCCGTATACCGATCCGATGGAGGCCACGAGGGTCGTCCTCGGCGAGCTTCCCGACCTTCCGCATCTACCTGAGCTGCCGACGCGTGGACCCGGTGCGGACATGGTCGGTCGGTCGTGCGCCTTGCTGGTCGGTCTGGGCGTTGACCTTCAGCCAGCCGGCTGGCGGCTCACGGCCGCACCGGGACGTGACCAACGGCGGGCTCGGTCGACGCTCGGCCAAGACCTCGACGCGTTGGAGGAGCTGACCCAGGGCTACACCGGCCCGCTGAAGGTCCAGGTCGCGGGGCCCTGGACGCTCGCCGCCTCGGTGGAGCTTCCGCGCGGTGGTCGAGTCCTCGGTGACCACGGCGCGCGACGTGACCTCGCGCAGTCCCTGGCGGAGGGACTCACCGAGCACCTGGCGGACGTGCGCCGACGTGTCCCGGGCGCCAGCCTCGTGCTGCAAGTGGACGAGCCGTCTCTGCCGGCCGTGCTCAGTGGAGCCATACCGACGCCCTCCGGCTTCTCCCGCTACCGGTCCGTCGACAACCCCGAGGCGGAGGCGCTCGTGCGCGAGGTGGTCAGCGCCGCCGACGCACAGGGGGCGATCCCGATCGTGCATTGCTGCGGGTCCGAGGTCCCGTTCGAGTTGCTGGTCCGCGGAGGGGCTCGTGGCCTGTCGTTCGACATGGCGCGGGTCCGTGACGCGGATGTCGAGGCGCTCGCGGCGGCGGTCGAGCAGGGCGTGACGCTGTTCGTGGGAGCGGTACCCGCCGTCCCCGGCCCTGAGGACGCGTCGACGAAGCCCTCGCGGGAGGGTCCGCGAGGGCCGTCCGACCTTGAGGTGACTCGGGCGGTTCTGCGTTTCTGGCGCACGCTCGGGTTTCCGGAGGAGACCGCCGCTCGCGGGTGTGTGGTCACGCCGTCCTGCGGCCTCGCGGGAGCCGAGCCGGCCTGGACGCGGACCGTCCTCACTCTGGTCCGCAAGGTCGCCGCGCATCTGGACGACCGCCCGGACAGCGCCACCGCGCCCGACGACGAGCGCTCGTGACACGTCGGGGCCGACCACGCCCGTCCGCTCGGCAGTTCCTCACCCCGGCCCTCCCTCCGGGTGGCCGCCACGTGGACCGGTGCTGTCGGTGGTGCGGCGGTACCCTTCGCAGCTATGAGCGAGTCCAACGCCGTGCCCCGCGAGGAACCCGGCACGCAGGTCGCGACCGCTCCCGCCGAGGCGCAAGAGCGGCACGCCGCCTTGGTCCAGGAGATCGAAGAGCACGACTACCGGTACTACGTGCTCGACCGTCCGACGATCTCCGACGCGGAGTACGACGCGTTGCGGCAGGAGCTCATCGCGCTCGAGGAGGCCTACCCGCAGCTGCGCACGCCCGACTCGCCCACCCAGCGGGTGGGCGGCACGTGGTCGACGGAGTTCGCCCCCGTCGAGCACCTCGAGCGCATGATGTCGCTCGACAACGCCTTCGACCGTGATGAGGTACGCGCGTGGGCTGCCCGAGTCGAACGTGAGGTCGGCGCCGAGGCGGAGTTCCTCTGCGAGCTCAAGGTCGACGGGTTGGCCGTCGACCTCGTCTACGAGGGCGGTCGGCTGGTTCGCGCGGCCACCCGGGGGGACGGGCGCACCGGCGAGGACGTCACGCTCAACGTGCGCACCATCCGCGACGTGCCGCACCGGCTGACCGCCGGGTCGGACCACCCGCCGGTTCCGTCGGTGCTCGAGGTCCGCGGCGAGGTCTACTTCCGGGTGCGCGACTTCGAGGAGCTCAACGCGCGCCTCGTCGAGTCCGGCAAGCCGCCGTTCGCCAACCCGCGCAACTCCGCGGCGGGGTCCCTGCGGCAGAAGGACCCTCGCGTCACCGCGCAACGGCCTCTCCGCTTCGTGGCGCACGGCTTGGGTCGCGTGGAGGGCTGGCAGCCGACCCGACTCTCCGAGGCCTACGCCGCCCTGCGCTCCTGGGGCATTCCGGTCAGCGAGCACGTCACCGTCTGTCGGACTCTCGACGAGGTCGACGCCTACGCCCGCGAGTACAGCGACCGTCGTCACCAGCTCGACCACGAGATCGACGGCGTGGTGATCAAGGTCGACCAGATTTCGCTGCAGCGCCAGCTGGGCTCGACCGCACGCGCGCCCCGGTGGGCGATCGCCTACAAGTTCCCTCCCGAGGAGGTGAACACCAAGCTTCTCGACATTCGGGTCAACGTCGGCCGCACCGGGCGGGTGACGCCGTATGGGGTGATGGAGCCGACGAGGGTCGCCGGCTCCACCGTCGAGTTCGCCACGCTGCACAACGCCCAAGAGATCAAGCGCAAGGGTGTCTTGATCGGCGACACCGTGGTGCTGCGCAAGGCTGGCGACGTGATTCCTGAGATCGTGGGTCCGGTCGTCGACCTCAGGGACGGCACCGAGCGTGAGTTCGTCATGCCGACCCACTGCCCGGAGTGCGGCAGCGAGCTACGCCCCGAGAAGGAGAGCGACGTCGACCTGCGCTGCCCCAACACCCGGTCGTGTCCGGCGCAGCTCCGTGAGCGGTTGTTCCACCTGGCCGGTCGGGGAGCCCTCGACATCGAGGTGCTCGGCTACCAGGCCGGCACGGCGCTGCTCCAGGAGGGACTCATCCGCGACGAGGGCGACCTGTTCTTCCTCACGCCCGAGCGCCTTGCCCAGTCGGAGTTCTTCACCACCAAGTCGGGTGACTTGTCGGCCAACGCTCGGCGACTGCTGGACAACCTCGAGGAGGCCAAGTCCCGGCCGCTGTGGCGAGTCCTCGTGGCGCTGTCGATCCGACACGTCGGTCCCACCGCGGCGCAGGCCTTGGCCCGCGCGTTCGGGGACCTCGACCGGATCGCGGCAGCGTCGGAGGAGGAGCTGGCCGAGGTGGACGGCGTCGGCCCCACGATCGCGGCCTCGATCAAGGACTGGTTCAGCGTCGACTGGCATCGCGACATCGTGGAGAAGTGGCGCCGCGCGGGCGTCCGCTTCCAGGACCGGACCGACGAAGGACCGCGTCCGCTCGAAGGGGTCACCGTCGTGGTCACCGGAAGCCTGGAAGGCTTCTCGCGGGACGAGGCCACCGAGGCGATCACCAGCCGTGGCGGAAAGGCGTCGAGCTCGGTCTCGAAGAAGACCAGCTTCGTCGTCGTCGGTGACAAGCCCGGGTCGAAGTACGACAAGGCGCGCAGCCTCGGTATCCCGATCCTCGACGAGGCCGGTTTCCGTGTGCTGCTGGAGCAAGGACCTGACGCGGCCCGCGCGCATGTCGTGACCGAGGCGTAGCGGGGCCCAGCCGGCCGGACGCCGTGGCACTCACCTGGCCGTCATGCCTGACCGTCCTGCATGCCTGACCGTCATGACGGTGCACGCGTCCACATGGCCGCACCTGGCAGCGAGGGGCGTGAGACGACGAGCCTGCTCGCGTCCGCTCGCCGCTACGGTCCCGGTGTGCACGTCGTGACATTCGCCGCCGGACCGTTGTCCTTCCCGCTCACGCCGTTCGACTCCGCAGACCGGGTGGACCTCGACGTCCTACGCGTCCACGTGGAGCAGCAGGTCTCGGCCGGGGCGGCGGCGGTCTTCGTGGCCTGCGGGACGGGGGAGCTGCCGGCGCTGACGCCTCGGGAGCATCGCGACGTCGTGACGACGGCCGTCGAGGTGGTGGACGGTCGGGTGCCCGTGGTCGCCGGCGCGGGCGGCGGCGCGGGACTCGCGCGGGAGCTCGTCGCCCAGGCCGCGGCCTGCGGCGCGGACGGTGTCCTGCTGTTCCCGCCCTATCTCGTGACGTCGACCACCGCCGGCCTGCTGGGGTACGTCCGCTTCGCGGCAGCGGGAGCGGACCTTCCGGTGATCGTGTACCAGCGGTCGACCGCGGTCTTCCCGCCACCGGTGGTGAGCGATCTGCTCGACATCCCCACCGTGGTGGGGCTCAAGGACGGGCGTGGGGACGTCGACGCCTTACAGCGGCTGGTCACCACTGTTCGCACGAGCGGTCACCCGAAGGCGGCGACGTTCCACTTCCTCAACGGCATGCCGACAGCCGAGATCAGCGCCGCCGCCTATCGCGCGATCGGCGTGGAGCACTACTCCTCGGCGGTGCACAACTTCGCGCCTGACCTCGCGCAGGCGTTCTACCGGGCGCTCGTCACAGGCGACGAGGGCACGGTCCAGACGCTGCTGCGGGTCTTCTATTTGCCCTTCGCCGACCTCCGTGACCAGGTGCCGGGATACGCCGTCGCGCTCGTCAAGGCGGGCGCGCGGCTCGCCGGGCTGCCGGTCGGCGGTGTGCGGCCACCGTTGGTCGATCCCGATCCCGCGCACGTGGACAAGCTGAGCGAGCTCCTCTCCACCGCCCGCGCGGAGCTCGCCGCCCTGGCGGCCGGAAGCACGCCGATCGGAGGCACGCCGATCGGGAGCGTGCCGGTCGGGAGTCGTGAGACACCGAGGGGGAGCGCATGACCATCATCCGCGATGTCGTGGTGACACCGGTCGCCTTTCGCGATCCACCGTTGCTCAACGCCGCCGGCGTGCACCAGCCCTACGCCCTGCGCAGCGTCATCCAGGTGGTGTGCGACGACGGAGTGGTCGGCCTCGGTGAGACGTACGGCGACGACAGCGTGCTCGCGCGACTCCGGGCGATCGCCCCCACGCTCGTCGGGAGGTCGGTGTTCGACCTCAACGGCATTCGCGCCACCGTGGAAGCCGTCGTCTCCGGCGTCGCCGCGCGGGATCCCGACCGGCTCACCGGGGAGGCCTCCCAGTCGCGCGCGGTGCTGTCCGCGTACGCGCCGTTCGAGGTGGCGTGCCTGGACGCACAAGGCAAGGCGCTCGGGGTTCGGGTCGTCGACCTCCTGGGCGGGCCCGCACGCGACACGGTGCCGTTCGCGGCATACCTGTTCTACAAGTGGGGCGGACATCCGGGGGAGCCGCCGGATGCCTTCGGTCCGGCGCTGGACCCGGATGGAGTCGTCGCGCAGGCACGCGCCATGGTGGAGCGGTACGGTTTCCGGTCGATCAAGCTCAAGGGCGGTGTCTTCCCACCCGAGCAGGAAGTCACCGCGATCCGCGCGCTGCGAAAGGCCTTTCCCGACCATCCGTTGCGCCTGGACCCGAACGCCGCGTGGACGGTCGAAACCTCGCGTTGGGTCGCGGCGGAGCTGGACGGCGTCCTCGAGTACCTGGAGGACCCCACACCGGGCATCGCCGGCATGGCCGACGTCGCCCGCACCACCCGCGTGCCACTCGCCACGAACATGTGCGTCGTCGCTTTCGAACATCTGCCGGAGGCGGTGAAGCGCGACGCGATCGACGTCCTGCTGTGCGACCACCACTACTGGGGCGGGCTTCGCCTCTGCCAGGCCCTCGCGACGATGTGCCAGACGTTCGGGATCGGGCTGTCGATGCACTCCAACACCCACCTGGGGATCAGCCTCGCCGCGATGGTGCACCTGGCGGCCGCGACACCGGCCTTGGCGTACGCCTGTGACACGCACTATCCGTGGACGGTCGACGACGTCGTCCAACCCGGAGCGCTCCGGTTCGTGGACGGGAGCGTGCCGGTGCCCGAGGGGCCCGGCCTTGGCGTGGAGCTCGACCACGACGCGTTGGCCCACCTCCACGACACCTACCTGCGGTGTGGCATCCGCCGCCGTGACGACGCGGGTTACATGCGCACGGTCCGTCCGGACTTCGCACCGCCCCGGGGGTCGTGGTGACGACGCGTCGGCGTCGCTGCGCCGCACGTTCTCTTGGTCGAGCGTCCTAGGCCGAAGGTCGGACTCGAGTCTCGTCACGCGACCGATCCGCCGGCTTGCTGCGCGTGCCAGCCTCGAGGCATGACGACGAGTGAACTCGGCTTGGACTACGCCGACCTTCCTCGGCTCCTCACGATGATGACGGGGGACGAGAAGCACGACGCGAGCGCCACCTCGACCTTGGACGTCTTGTGGGTCTTGTACGACCGGGTGCTTCGCGTCTCTCCCGCGACCATCGACGACCCGACCCGGGACCGCTTCCTGCTGTCCAAGGGGCATGGCCCGATGGCGTACTACGCCGTGCTCGCCGCGAAGGGCTTCTTCCCCACCGAGTGGCTGCCGCGGTTCGGCGCGCTCGACTCAGCGCTCGGGTACCACCCCGACCGAGTCCTGATCCCAGGTGTCGAGATCTCCTCAGGCTCCCTCGGGCATGGGCTGCCGCTCGGGGTGGGCATGGCCCTCGGCCTGCGAGCCCAAGGGCTGACCTCCCCGCGGGTCGTCGTCCTCGTCGGTGACGCGGAGCTCGACGAGGGCACGAACCACGAGGCGATCGCGTACGCCGGAGCGGTCGGACTGGGAAACCTCACCACCGTCGTGGTGGACAACCAGTCCGCGACACACGGATGGCCGGGCGGGATCGCCAGCCGCTTCAGCGTCAACGGGTGGACGACGGCCACCGTCGACGGGCGCGATCACGACGCTCTCGAGGACGCGCTCCTGGCTCCCGTGACGTCAGCCGATCGGCGTCAACCCCACGTTGTCGTCGCTGTCGTGGAGCCGAAGTTCGGGTGAGGCCGCGGGGACGGGCCGCAAGAGACACAGCCGCACGAGACAGAGGGACAGGAGCCGTGATGACCACACCGGACATGCGCACGACGTTCGCGGCGGTCGCCAGCGAGCTGCTGGATGCCGACCGCCGGGTGGCGGTCGTGCTGGCCGACATCTCCACGGACCGGTTCGAGGACGCCGCTCGCCGGCACCCTGACCGCGTGATCAACGTCGGGATCCGGGAACCGCTCATGGTCAGCGTCGCGGGCGGGCTCGCGCTCACGGGGATGCGGCCGATCGCCCACTCCTACGCGCCGTTTCTGATCGAGCGTTCCTTCGAGCAGATCAAGCTCGACCTCTCCCACCAGGACGCCAGTGCAGTGCTCGTCAGCGTCGGCGCGTCCTACGACTGGACCGAGGGTGGTCGCACCCACCAGGCCCCGGGGGACGTGGCCCTCATCGACACCTTGCCGGGCTGGGCCATCCACGTGCCCGGTCACGCCGACGAGGTCGCCGAGCTCCTCCGGAGCGCGGTGCGCGACTCGCGCTCTGCCTACATCCGGCTCTCCACGCGGAGCAATGCCGAGGCCCGCCCCGCCGCCACGAGTGGCGCGCTCGACGTGGTGCGTCGCGGTGAGCGGGCGGTCGTGGTCGCGGTGGGACCCATGCTCGACCCGGTCCTGCGGGCCACCGCCGACCTGGACGTGAGCGTCGCCTACGCGGCCACCGTGCGCCCCTTCGATCTCGCCGGGCTTCGCCAGCTGGCCGAGGTGACCGCGCGGGGGGTTGTCGACGTGGTGCTGGTCGAGCCGTACTTGGCCGGCACGTCATCCCGGCTGGTCGCGGAAGCTCTCGTCGACCGGCCGCACCGGTTGCTACCGCTCGGCGTCGGGCGTATCGAGCTGCGGAGGTACGGCACACCGGAGGATCACGACGCGCTGTACGGCCTCGACCCAGCGGGGCTGCGCCGTTCGATCGTCGACTTCCTCGACGGCTCCTCGGTTCAGGTCGCCTGAGCGGCCGGTGTCTGCTCCTCGCGAGCCGCTCACGCGCTGTCGCCCGGCTCGTCACCGTCAGCGGACAGGCTCGTCACCGTCTGAGCGAGCGCGGCGAGGTGAGCCAACCGAGCCAGCTCCGAGTCGAGGATCTCGGGTCCGCCCGATCTGCCCAAGACCAACGATTGGTTCGGGCCGCCGACCGGGACCGCGGCGGCCGCGACGTGGCGCCACCCCTTGTCCGCCCATTCGTCGGGGATGTCCAGTCGGGTCGGGCTGTGCAACGGCAGCCAGAAGGCGTCGCCGTCCGGCGGCTTCGGCGCGGTGGGGGTAGCGTGCCGCACGACCGCCTTCTCCGCATCGTCACGGCTGACGAGGAACGCCCAGTCGGCGCGGAAGACGGTCGGCACCTGCTCGACGAGGACCCGGTCGGCCTCGGCGGGCCGCTCGGTCATCGCCTCGATGGCCTCGAGGTCGTGGCGGAGCTTGCCGCCGAAGTCGTAGCGCGAGAGCCAGGTCACGCGGACGCCGGGCACCGATTGACAGGCGGTCACCAACGAGTCGGCCCGGCCGCCGAGGGGTAGCTCGACCACGAAGTCGTCGACGGCGGTTCCGTCGGGCTGACGCGCGACGACGTCGACCGCGACGATGTCGGCACCGGCGTGGCCCAGGGCCGAGGCGACCGTGCCCAAGGCGCCCGGTTGGTCAGGGAGCACGACGCGGAGCAGGTACACGACGCGATTGTCGCGCGAAAGTCCTCCGGCGGGGCAGCCCTGGTCCGCCTCCCGGGCGCGCACGCGACCGGCGATTTCTTCTGGCCCCTCGCTCGGGGTGCTCGGCACCCGTGCGCGTCGCGGCGCCACGCCCGCCTAGGATTGCTGGACGCCCACGCAGTGCGCACGCCCACGACCGCGGCCGTGCTGTGGAACAGAGCGACGCTGGGCCGGTCCACGCTGCCGACCAGGGCCTACAGGAGGGTCATCTGACATGCCCGCGATCAGCCGCGACGAGGTCGCCCATCTGGCGCGCCTCGCCCGGATCGACCTGACCGACGACGAGCTCGACCATCTCGCACCCCAGCTCGACGTCATCCTGCAGGCGGTCGCCCAGGTGCGCGAGGTCGCCGCTGAGGACGTGCCGCCGATGTCTCATCCGGTCCCGGTCACCAACGTGCTGCGTCCCGACGAGGTTCGACCGGGTCTGTCCGCGGAGGAGGCGCTCGCCGGCGCCCCGGTGGTCGACGGTGAGCCGGCGACCGAGGATGGGCGCTTCCGGGTGCCGCGAATCCTGGGCGAGGAGGCGTGATGACCGAGCTCACCAAGCTGTCCGCGGCCGAGCTGGCCGGGATGATCCGCAGCGGCGAGGTCTCCGCTGTGGAGGTCACCCAGGCGCACCTCGACCGCATCGCCAAGGTCGACGATCGAGTGCGGGCGTTCCTCTACGTCGACACCGAGGGCGCGCTGGCGGCGGCGCGTGCCGTCGACGAGCGTCGCGCGGCGGGGGAGGACCTCGGACCGCTGGCGGGTGTGCCGCTCGGCCTCAAGGACGTCTTCACCCAGAAGGGCGTGCCGACCACGTGCGGCTCGAAGATCCTCGAGGGATGGCGCCCGCCGTACGACGCCACGGTGGTCCGGCGCCTGCGCGAGGCGGGCGTGGTGATCCTCGGCAAGACCAACATGGACGAGTTCGCGATGGGCTCGTCGACGGAGAACTCCGCGTTCGGGCCGACCCGCAACCCGTGGGACACCGACCGGGTCCCGGGCGGCTCCGGGGGCGGGTCGGCGGCCTGCCTGGCGGCTTTCGAGGCGCCGCTGGCGATCGGCAGCGACACCGGTGGCTCGATCCGGCAGCCGGCCGCCGTCACGGGCACGGTCGGGGTGAAGCCGACCTACGGCGGCACCTCCCGGTATGGCCTCGTCGCCATGGCGTCGAGTCTCGATCAACCGGGCCCGTGCGCGCGGACCGTCCTGGACGCGGCGCTCCTGCACGAGGTGATCGCGGGGCACGACCCACTTGACTCCACCTCGATCGACCAGCCGGTACCGCCCGTCGTCGAGGCGGCCCGCAGCGCTGACGTCCGCGGCCTCCGCGTCGGCGTGGTCAAGGAGCTGGGCGGTGAGGGGTATCAGCCTGGGGTCGAGCAGCGGTTCCGGGAGGCCGTCGACCTGCTCGCGGAGCTGGGCGCCGAGGTCGTCGAGGTCTCCTGCCCCCACTTCGTCTACGCCCTCCCGGCGTACTACCTGATCATGCCGAGCGAGTGCTCGAGTAACCTCGCCCGCTTCGACGCCATGCGCTACGGCCTGCGGGTCGGTGACGACGGCATCAGGAGCGCCGAAGAGGTGATGGCGTTGACCCGCGAAGCGGGATTCGGTCCCGAGGTCAAGCGCCGCATCATGATCGGCACCTACGCCTTGTCGAGCGGCTACTACGACGCGTACTACGGCCAGGCCCAGAAGGTCCGCACGCTCATCGCGCGCGACTTCGAGCGGGCCTTCGAGTCGGTGGACGTCCTGGTCTCGCCGACCACGCCGACGACGGCTTTCCGCCTCGGGGAGCGTGTCGACGACCCGCTCGCGATGTACAAGGCCGACCTGTGCACGATCCCGTCCAACCTGGCCGGCAACGCCTCGGCGTCGTTCCCGTGTGGCCTCTCGCCCGAGGACGGACTGCCGGTGGGTCTCCACGTGATGGCGCCGGTCCTCGCCGACGATCGGCTCTACCGGGTCGGCGCGGCCGTCGAGGCCGCCCTGGTCGACCGGTGGGGCGGGTCGTTACTGGAGCAGGCTCCCGCCCTGTGAGCCCGGACGCCGATGTCTCACCGCACGCAGCACGCACCGACTGTCGATCGGTCGCCACTAGGCTGACCTTGCGACGCTCCACCGCCGACGCAGTAGCCGAGGGTGTTGATTCATGACCGTCACGACCGAGCTGATGTCGTACGACGAGGCGCTCGAGCGCTTCGACCCCGTGATGGGTCTCGAGGTGCACGTGGAGCTGGGCACGGCCACGAAGATGTTCTGTGGCTGCCCGACGGGCTTCGGCGCGCCTCCCAACACCCAGGTGTGCCCCACGTGTCTCGGTCTGCCGGGCTCACTGCCGGTCCTCAACGCCGCGGCGGTGGAGTACGCGATCCGGATCGGCCTGGCACTGAACTGCGAGATCGCCTCGTGGTGTCGGTTCGCCCGGAAGAACTACTTCTATCCGGACATGCCGAAGAACTTCCAGATCAGCCAGTACGACGAGCCGATCGCGGTCAACGGCGAGATCGAGGTGGAGGTCGAGGGCCGGACGTTCCGGATCGGCATCGAGCGCGCCCACATGGAGGAGGACACCGGCAAGTCGCTCCACGTCGGTGGGTCCGGTCGCATCCACGGGGCGGAGTACTCCCTCGTCGACTACAACCGCGCCGGCATCCCGCTGATCGAGATCGTCACCAAGCCGATCGAGGGAGCCGGAGCTCTCGCCCCTCAGGTCGCCCGCGCCTACGTCGCCACGCTGCGGGAGCTCATGCGGGACCTGGGCGTGTCGGAGGTTCGCATGGAGCGGGGCGAGCTCCGCTGCGACGCCAACGTCTCGCTGCGGCCACGGGGTGAGACGGCCTTCGGGACCCGGACCGAGACCAAGAACGTCAACTCCCTCCGATCGGTCGAGCGGGCGGTGCGCTACGAGATCTGCCGGCAGGCCGCGCTGCTCGCCAGGGGCGAGCGGATCACGCAGGAGACCCGGCACTGGCACGAGGACACCGGCATCACGACCCCTGGTCGCTCCAAGGAGCAGGCGGAGGACTACCGCTACTTCCCCGAGCCTGACCTGGTGCCGTTGGCGCCGGATCCGGAGTGGGTCGAGAAGCTGCGGGCGACGTTGCCGGAGCCGCCGAGCGCGCGCCGCAAGCGGCTGTTCGAGGCGTGGGGCTTCACCGAGCTGGAGTTCCGCGACATCCTCGGCGCCGGCGCGCTTCACCTCGTCGAGGCCACGGTCGAGGCCGGTGCGACGCCGGCGGCCGCCCGTAAGTGGTGGCTGGGGGAGCTGGCCCGGCGGGCTCGGGAGTCGGGCGTCGAGCTCGACGAGCTGCCGATCACCCCGGCCCAGGTGGCAGAGGTCCAGCGGCTCGTGGATGCCGGGAAGATCAACGACAAGCTAGCCCGCGAGGTCTTCGACGGCGTGCTCGCCGGTGAGGGCTCGCCGGAGGAGGTCGTGGCGGCCCGTGGGCTGGCGGTGGTCAGTGACGACGCCGCGCTCGGGGCGGCGGTCGACCAGGCCATCGCGGCCAACCCGGAGATCGCCGAGAAGGTGCGTGGTGGCAAGGTCGCCGCGGCCGGACCGCTGATCGGTGCGGTCATGAAGCAGATGCGGGGGCAGGCGGACGCCGCCCGGGTGCGTCAGCTCATCCTCGAGCGGCTCGGTGTGAGCTGACCTGGCCGGTGGGAGCGCCGGTGTGCGCTCCGCGGACGCCAGTGAGCTCAGCCGACCCGGGTGAGCGGAGCGGGGACCACGTCACCGTCCCGGCTCCACGTGCCCGACGCGGATGCACGTCGCTCGCGCGTCACCGCCAGGTGACCGCCGCCGCCCAGATCACACCGAGCAGGGCGAACACCACGAAGGTGAGAGCTTTCCAACGCATGATGTCCTCCCGTGGGTGACCCCGCCGCGGTGTCCCGCGCGGGGGTCCGGACGGGCGGTCATCGGCCCACAGACGCCACGTCGGACGCTGCCAGTATGGGTGTTTTGCCTCCGATGTCCAGTTTTCACCACGCCGAGACTCGGCCGCGTCGAGGTCGAGCGCCGGTGTCCAGGGCTGCCCGACGTCGCTCACCGGGTGAGCCGTAGCCGCAGGATGCGGTCGTCGTCCTCGGCTGGACGGCCGCGGCCGTCGGTGTTGCTGGTGGTGAGCCAGAGCGTGTTGTCCGGCGCCAGGGCGACGGTGCGCAGACGGCCGTAGCTCGTCCGGAAGAACATCTGGGGCTTCCCGACCACCCGAGGGCCGTCGACCTGGATCCGCCAGAGCCGCTCGCCGCGCAGGCAGGCCATCCACAGGGAACCCGCGGCGTAGGCGAGGCCGGACGGTGACGCGTCGTCGGGCCGCCATTGCGCCACAGGGTCGATGAAGTCGCTCTCGCCGGCCGTGGGGGACGGTGTCGGCGTGGCGGTTGATCTCGGTGACGTCGTCGGCGAGGGCTTCGTGGCGATGCCCTCCACCTCGGGCCAGCCGTAGTTGCCACCCTTCTGGATGAGGTTGAGCTCGTCCCAGGTGTCCTGTCCGAACTCGGTGGCCCACAGGCGTCCGTCGTCGTCGAACGCCAAGCCCTGGACGTTGCGGTGTCCGTAGCTCCAGACCGGTGAGTTGGGGAACGGGTTGCCTGGTGCGGGTTTGCCGTCGGGGGTGATCCGCAGGATCTTGCCGCCGAGGGAGTCCAGGTCTTGCGCGAGGTCGCCGTGAGAGGCGTCTCCGGTGCCGATGTAGAGGTAGCCGTCGGGGCCGAACGTCATACGGCCGCCGTTGTGGATCGCGCCGGACGGGATGCCGCTCAGGATGACGCGTGGTTTGCCGAGCTCCTGCTTGGCGCGGTCGTACGGCATCGCGATGACGCGGTTGTCGGTCGCGGTGGTCACGTAGGCGAAGACCAGCGGATCTCGGTTGCCCGTGGTGGGGGCCACGGCGAGGCCGAGCAGGCCGCTCTCGGCGACGGCTCGCACACCCCTCACCCGGCCGACCGTGGTCGTGTCGCCTGACTTCTCGATGAGCTTGATCCTGCCGGTGTCCCGCTCCGCCACGAGGGCCTCACCGGTGGGCAGGAACGCCAGTCCCCACGGGGTGGTGAGGTCGTCGACGATCGTGCCGTCCACTGTGGGACGGGCCGGCTTCACGGGCGTGGGGGTGCTGATCGGTCGTGCGGTGGCCGGCGTCCTCGCCGTGGGCGGCGGAGGTGAGGGCGGAGGCGGCGAGGCGGCGGGCGTCGAGGGGTTCGCGCATCCGGCGGTGACCCCGAGGGTGATGGCGGCGACGGCGAGGACGATGGTGCGGCGCACTGGGCGGCTCCTCACGATCTGCTCGGTCTGGGACCTACCCTCACCGTCGAGGCTGACACATTGTGGCCACGGGACGCCTGCGGCTTCGGGATTCCCACGTGTCAGGCTAGGGGCTTGTGCCCGGCGGCACGTCGGGCGCTCGTGGACCGGGCCACCACGTCGCCGGTGGCGACGAGCGATGCCCGCGCCGAGGTGCGATCCGCATCGAGGTTCGGTGGACGACAGGACAATCGAGGACACGTAGCGATGAGCCACACATCCGAACGCGGCACGAGTCGGCCGGTGCGGGTCTGGCTGCCCGAGCCACCCGAGGTGTACGACGGGCTGCCCGACGGTCTGGCGATCGATGTCTACGACGGAACCGGCGACCCGCCCGCCTCTCTCGGCGAGGTGGAGTTCTACGTGACGCCGTACCTGGGTCCCCGCCACACCGTCGAGCTGATCAGGTCGATGCCGGCGCTGAAGGTCGTCCAGACGTTGACGGCCGGCGTCGAGCACGTCACGCCGTACCTGCGCGACGGTGTCACTCTGTGTAACGCGCGCGGGGTTCATGATGCGAGCACGGCGGAGCTCGCCGTGGGGCTCATCCTCGCCAGCCTCCGTGGTATCCCCGACTTCGTGCGTGCGCAGGACGCCGGCGAGTGGGTGGCGGGCCGACGCGAGGCGCTGGCCGACAAGCAGGTGCTGATCCTCGGCGCCGGCTCGATCGCGCAGGCGCTGCGCCGACGGCTCGCGCCGTTCGAGTGCGAGGTGACGTGCGTGGCGCGGAGCGCCCGGGAGGGGGTGGCCGGGATCGACCAGCTGCCCGAGCTGCTCCCGCAGGCGGACGTCGTGGTCCTCCTGGTTCCGCTGACCGACGAGACCCGAGGTCTGGTCGACGCGAAGTTCCTCGCCCGGATGAAGGACGGGGCGCTCTTGGTCAACGTCGCCCGCGGTCAGGTGGTCGACACCGAGGCGCTCGTCGCGGAACTCGTCAGCGGGCGCTTGCGGGCCGCCCTTGACGTCACCGACCCCGAGCCGCTGCCGAAGGGCCACCCGCTGTGGTCCGCGCCGGGGGTGCTCATCAGCCCGCACGTCGGTGGCAACACCTCCGCGTTCCTGCCGCGCGGCCGTCGTCTGGTGAGCGCGCAGCTGCGTCGATACGTCGCCGGCGAGCCGTTAGCGAACGTGGTGACCGGTGCCTACTGACGGAGCCCGTCCGTGAGCGTGTCGGTGGCAGCCATCCGCTCGAAGGTTCAGGGATTCAGGGTGCGAACTCCATTCCTGCGCGTGGCCGCGCTCGCCGCTCCGCCCGTGCTGGCGGCACTCGTCGTGGCGCCGTTCTCGGTTCGGTTCGAGGGTTTCTGGCCATGGGACCCGCGCGTCGTCGACCTTGAGGTCTACCGCTACACGGGGCAGGTCCTGCTGGAGGGCGGTGACATCCTCACCGCCCGCACGCCACGGGACGGCCTGGCGTTCATCTACCCGCCGTTCGCGGCGCTGTTGTGCGTGCCGCTCGTCGTGATCCCGCTCGTGGCGTTGAAGGCGCTGTGGCTCGCGGCCACGGCGATCGTCCTGTTCGCCGTGCTGTACCGGCTCGGCCTGACCGGATGGCCGCTCAGCTTGGTGACGACAGGGTGCGTGTTCTTCGTCGAACCGGTTCGGGAGACGATCGGCTTCGGGCAGGTCAATGTCTTCTTGATGGCGATGGTCGTCCTCGACCTCGTGCCCGGTCCTCGCCTGAGTGGTCTCCTCGTGGGGCGACGCCTGCTGCCGGCGGGGGTGCTCACCGGGATCGCGGCGGCGATCAAGCTGACCCCCGCTCTCTTCGCCGTCTACCTGCTGGTGGCGCGTCAGTGGCGGACCGCCCGGTGGGTGGTGCTGTCGGCGGGGGCGGCGACGCTGCTCGGCCTGGTGGCCCTGCCTCGGGAGTCGATCGCCTTCTGGCAGATCCTGCTGAGCGGCGACACCCGCACCGGCTACACGTCGTTCCTGTTCAACCAGTCGATCCTCTCGGCTGTGCTGCGGTTTCTCGGCGAGACCGGAAGCGCTCATCGGCTCGGTCTGATCCTCAGCGCCTGCGTCGCGTTGGTCGGCGCGTGGGCGGCCGCGCTCTGGCATCGCCGAGGGCATGTTCTCTTCGCCGTGTCGCTGTGCGGTGTGGCCACGCTGCTCGCCTCGCCCCTGTCGTGGACCCACCACTTCGTCTGGGTGGTGCCGCTCGCCTTCGCGATCCGAAACCGTGTCCTTCCCCCGCTCGTTCGGGGTCTGGCGACGGCGTTCGTCTTGTGGGTGAGTGCGGCGGTCTTCAAGCAGATGCCGTGGGGTCAAGGGGTGGAGCTGACGTACGCGTTCGGGGACAAGCTGGTCGCCGCCGTCACCCCGATGCTGGGCGTCGCGCTCGTCGTCGCCGCCGCGGTGACGACGCCACGCCGCTCCACATCGCGGACCACGCGACCGAGACTCGAGACGCCCGCCGTACAGTGATCCTGCGGCGAGCGCGACCTGCCACCGCAGCCGGTATCCGCCACCACGTCTTCAGGACGCCACCGGCGCCCTTCGTGGCCGACGAGGAGCCAAGCACGATGACGTACGACATCAAACCGCGCAGTCGGGAGGTCACCCACGGGCTCGAGCGTGCCGCGGCGCGGGGAATGCTGCGCGCGGTCGGGATGAGCGACGAGGACTGGGAGAAGCCCCAGATCGGCGTCGCCTCCTCCTGGAACGAGATCACGCCGTGCAACCTCTCCCTCGATCGGCTGGCCAAGGCCGCCAAGGACGGTGTGCACGCCGCCGGCGGTTACCCGTTGGAGTTCGGGACGATCTCGGTCTCCGACGGTATCTCGATGGGTCACGTCGGCATGCATTTCTCGTTGGTGTCGCGAGAGATCATCGCCGACTCGGTGGAGACCGTCGTCGAGGCCGAGCGCCTGGATGGGACCGTCTTGCTGGCTGGCTGCGACAAGAGCCTGCCTGGCATGCTCATGGCCGCGGCCCGCCTGGACTTGGCCTCTGTCTTCGTCTACGCCGGTTCGATCCTGCCGGGCAAGCTCGACGGTCGCGACGTCACGATCATCGACGCTTTCGAAGCGGTCGGGGCCTGCGCGCGAGGCCTGATCCCGCGGGAGAAGGTCGACGAGGTGGAGCGGGCGATCTGTCCCGGCGAAGGTGCCTGCGGCGGCATGTACACGGCCAACACGATGGCCAGCGCGGCTGAGGCGCTCGGCATGGCGCTGCCAGGGTCCGCGGCGCCACCTGCCGTCGATCGGCGGCGCGACGCCATCGCCCGGCGCTCCGGCGAGGCGGTCGTGGAGATGCTGCGCCGCGGCATCACGGCCCGGAAGATCCTCACCAAGCAGGCGTTCGAGAACGCCATCGCCGTCGTCATGGCGCTCGGCGGCTCCACCAACGCGGTTCTGCACCTGCTCGCGATCGCCCGTGAGGCCGAGGTCGACCTCACCCTCGACGACTTCAACCGGATCGGGGACAAGGTGCCGCATCTGGCTGATCTCAAGCCGTTCGGCCGTTTCGTCATGACCGACGTCGACCGGGTGGGCGGCATCCCGGTCGTCATGCGGGCGCTGCTCGACGCGGGTCTGTTGCACGGTGACTGCCTCACCGTGACCGGCAAGACGGTCGCGGAGAACCTCGCCGACGTCGCGCCGCCGGACCTGGATGGCACGATCATCCGGGCCCTCAACAACCCCATCCACCGCACTGGCGGCTTGACGATCCTGCGCGGGTCGCTCGCTCCCGAGGGCGCCGTCGTCAAGAGCGCCGGTGTGGAGACCGAGGTGTTCGAGGGGCCGGCTCGAGTCTTCGAGCGGGAGCGCGCGGCGTTGGACGCCCTCGAGGACGGCACGATCCAGCCCGGCGACGTGGTCGTGATCCGCTACGAGGGCCCCAAGGGCGGGCCGGGCATGCGGGAGATGCTCGCGATCACCGGCGCCATCAAGGGCGCCGGCCTCGGCAAGGACGTCCTGCTCCTCACCGACGGCCGTTTCTCCGGAGGCACGACCGGCTTGTGCGTGGGCCACATCGCACCTGAGGCGAGCGACGGCGGGCCGATCGCGCTCATTCAGAACGGCGACCGGGTGCGCCTCGACCTGACCACGCGCACGCTCGACCTGCTGGTCGACGAGGACGAGCTGGAGCGCCGGCGCAAGGAGTGGCAGCCGATCCCGCCGACCTTCACGCGCGGGGTGCTCGGCAAGTACGCCCGCTTGGTGAAATCCGCCGCGCATGGCGCGGTGTGCGGCTGAGCAAGCGCGCCAGGGGCGAGGGCGCACCGCGGTCGTCGTGCGCCCTCGCCGAGCCAGCGGCGTCCATCCCTGTCGCGATCATGAGGTGGACGGTGCGTCCAGAATTCGAGACACGCGACGAGGAAGCTTGACGAGGTAGGCCTTGATTCGAGACTGTGCTTGGGTGCGTGACCAGATTCTCGTACTTCGTGAGCGCGCCGGCTGAGCGATCCACACAGCTCCCAGCCAGCGCGCATCCCCTCGTTGCCCTTCGGGCCGAGGGGTTTTTGCTTCCCACCGAAAAACGATCCGCCCGCGAGAAAGGCCAACCATGAGCGAGCACATGACCGGGGCCCAGAGCTTGATCAGGGCACTGGAAGCGGCCGGGGTTGACACTGTGTTCGGTATCCCCGGTGGCGCGGTACTCCCGGCGTACGATCCGCTCCTCGACTCGCGGCAGATCCGTCACATCCTCGTGCGCCATGAGCAGGCGGCTGGTCACGCCGCTGAGGGGTACGCCCTGGCCACCGGCAAGGTGGGCGTCTGCATGGCGACCTCCGGACCTGGCGCCACGAACCTTGTGACGCCGATCGCCGACGCGTACATGGACTCCGTGCCGATCGTCGCGATCACCGGACAGGTTCCGAGCACCTCGATCGGTACCGACGCGTTCCAAGAGGCAGACATCCGAGGGATCACCCTCCCGATCACCAAGCACAACTTCCTGGTGACCGACGCTGACGAGATCCCTCGCACGATCGCCGAGGCGTTCCACATCGCCTCGACGGGTCGTCCCGGACCGGTCCTCGTCGACATCGCCAAGGACGCCTTGCAGGCGATGACGACGTTCTCCTGGCCGAGCTCGGTCGACCTTCCGGGCTACCGTCCGGTGACCCGCCCGCACGCCAAGCAGGTGCGCGAAGCCGCCCGACTGATCGTCGAGTCGCGACGGCCTGTCCTTTACGTCGGCGGCGGCGTCATCAAGGCTCGCGCGGCCAAGGAGCTTCGTGTGCTCGCGGAGATGACCGGGATTCCCGTCGTCACGACACTGATGGCGCGCGGCGCCTTCCCCGACAGTCACCGACTGCACCTCGGGATGCCCGGCATGCATGGCACCGTGGCCGCCGTCGGCGCGTTGCAGAAGGCCGACTTGCTCATCGCGCTCGGCGCGCGGTTCGACGACCGGGTGACCGGCAAGCTGTCGACGTTCGCGTCGCACGCGAAAGTCGTGCACGCCGATATCGACCCGGCCGAGATCTCCAAGAACCGCGTCGCCGACGTTCCGATCGTCGGTGACTGTCGGGAGGTCATCGCCGACCTCGTGGTCGCGATCCAGGCGGAGCACGCGGCGGGTCGACGTGGCGACTACACCGAATGGTGGCGCGTCCTCGACGACTGGCGCCAGCGTTACCCACTCGGCTACGACAAGCCTGAGGACGGGTCGCTCGCTCCCCAGTACGTCATCGAGCGCATCGGTCAGATCGCGGGTCCGGAGGCGCTCTACGTCACCGGCGTCGGCCAGCACCAGATGTGGGCGTCGCAGTTCATCTCCTACGAGAACCCCGGGACGTTCCTCAACTCCGGTGGCGCCGGGACGATGGGCTTCGGGGTTCCCGCGGGGATGGGCGCGAAGGTCGGGCGCCCGGACGCCACGGTCTGGGTGATCGACGGCGACGGCTGCTTCCAGATGACCAACCAGGAGCTGGCCACGTGCGCGCTCGAGGGCATTCCCATCAAGGTGGCCGTCATCAACAACGCCTCCCTCGGCATGGTGCGGCAGTGGCAGACCCTCTTCTACAACGAGCGGTACTCGAACACTGACCTGCACCGGGGCGGCTCCGGGAGCCAATCCAACGGCGTCGTGACCCGCATCCCCGACTTCGTTCGACTGGCGGAGGCCTACGGCTGCGTGGGTCTGCGCTGCGAGCGTCCCGAGGACGTCGACGACGTGCTGGCGAAGGCGATGGAGGTCAACGACGTGCCGGTGGTGGTCGACTTCATCGTCCACCGGGACGCCATGGTGTGGCCGATGGTCGCGGCGGGAACCAGCAACGACGACATCAAGATCGCGCGTGACCTCGCGCCCGAGTGGACGCACGACGACCTGTGATCCAGCGACCAGCCGTGCACCACCGCCGCTGGAACGTCTGAGCCTCTCGAAAGGACGAAAGCCCCGTGTCTCGTCACACCTTGTCCGTGCTGGTCGAGAACAAGCCCGGTGTCCTCGCTCGGATCGCAGGCCTGTTCTCGCGTCGCGGCTTCAACATCGACTCACTCGCGGTCGGCCCCACCGAGCACCCGGAGATCTCCCGGATGACCATCGTGGTCAACGTGGAGGACCGCCCGCTGGAGCACGTCACCAAGCAGCTCAACAAGCTCATCAACGTCATCAAGATCGTGGAGCTGGAGCCGTCCGCGTCGGTCCAGCGGGAGCTGATCCTGGTGAAGGTGAAGGCCGACGTCCAAAGCCGAGGCGCCGTCCTGGAGATCGTCCAGCTCTTCCGTGCCAAGGTCGTCGACGTCACCCCCGAGACGGTCACGATCGAGGCGACCGGCAGCCCGGACAAGCTCGACGCGATGCTGCGGGTCCTCGAGCCGTTCGGCATCCGCGAGCTGGTGCAGTCGGGCATGGTCGCGATCGGACGAGGCAGTCGTTCGATGACCGACCGCACGCTGCGCTCGTTGGAGCGGCTGGGCGAGCGGTCGGCGTAGCGGCCACGCCCAGACCCGATCGGCCAGTCCAGCTTGACGGCACAGTCGAGCGCGACGACGAGCTAGACGTCCCGCTGGACAGCGGCGAGACGGAGCGCTTCGCCCGGGCGAACCACCGGACCGGGCTCGACCTCGCGGCCGACCGACAACCCGTGGCGCCGTACGATCGCGGCGTCGCAGACGAGAACTTCGAAGGAGACCTTGTGGCAGAGCTTTTCTACGACGACGATGCCGACCTGTCGGTCATCCAGGGACGCAAAGTCGCCGTGCTCGGATACGGCAGTCAGGGTCACGCCCACGCCCTGTCTCTGCGGGATTCCGGCGTCGACGTCCGTGTCGGCCTCCCCGAGGGCTCGAAGAGTCGGCCCAAGGCCGAGGCGGAGGGTCTGCGTGTCCTGACTCCCGCCGAGGCGTCGGCCGAGGCGGACGTGATCGTCGTCCTGGCGCCCGACCCCGCCCAGCGTAAGCTGTACGCGGAGTCGATCGCGCCGAACCTCAAGGACGGCGACGCGCTGTTCTTCGGGCACGGCTTCAACATCCGCTTCGGGTACATCAAGCCGCCGGCCAGCGTTGACGTGGCCATGGTGGCGCCGAAGGGCCCGGGTCACCTCGTTCGGCGTGAGTTCTCCGAGGGACGTGGCGTGCCCGTGCTCGTGGCCGTCGAGCAGGACGCGACCGGCAACGCCTGGCCGCTCACCCTCTCCTACGCCAAGGCGATCGGTGGTCTGCGCGCTGGCGGGATCAAGACCACGTTCACCGAGGAGACCGAGACCGACCTGTTCGGTGAGCAGACCGTTCTGTGCGGCGGTGTGTCGGCCCTCATCCAGGCCGGTTTCGAAGTCCTCGTGGAGGCCGGCTACCAGCCCGAGATCGCGTACTTCGAGTGCCTGCACGAGCTCAAGCTGATCGTCGACCTGATGTACGAGGGCGGCATCGCCAAGCAGCGCTGGTCGGTGTCGGACACCGCGGAGTACGGCGACTACGTCTCCGGCCCGCGGGTGATCGACGCGTCGGTGAAGGAGCGTATGCGCGAGATCCTCGCCGAGATCCAGGACGGCTCCTTCGCGCGGCGCTTCATCGAGGACCAGGACGCTGGTGCCCCGGAGTTCAAGAAGCTCCGGGAGCAGGCCGAGCAGCACCCGATCGAGGAGGTCGGCCGGCGGCTGCGGTCCCTCATGGCGTGGGTCAAGAGCCACGACGACGACTACGTGGAGGGCACGGCCGCTCGCCACTGACCGAGGAGTCGCCGAGGGCCTGTTCCCGATCCGACGCTTCGGGAACAGGCCCTCGCTTGAACGTCTCGCCAGGCGGATGGCACTTTCCGGCGAGAACCTGCGGAGAGCCATCGCCGCTCGTTATCCTGGGGTGGATGGCGGGCCCAGGGTCGTGCTCGTGAGAGCGTCCGTCCTCCACCTCACTGGAAGGCACCGACGTGGACCCCACGTACACCTCGCAGGCCCTCGACCCAGACGAGAGACGCAAGCCCGTCGTCCTGATCGCCGAGCAGCTGTCCGACGCGACGCTGGAGGCGCTCGGCCCGGACTTCGAGATCAGGTTCTGTGACGGCGCGAACCGCGCCGAGCTTCTGGCGGCCATCGTCGACGTCGACGCCGTGCTCATCCGAAGCGCGACCAAGATCGACGCCGAGGTGCTGGGCGTCGCCCGACGGTTGAAGGTCGTCGCACGTGCGGGTGTGGGGTTGGACAACGTCGACGTCCGGGCTGCGACGCAGGCCGGCGTCATGGTCGTGAACGCGCCGCAGTCCAACATCGTCTCGGCGGCCGAGCACACCATCGGACTGCTGCTGGCGGTGGCGCGACACATCCCCGCGGCTGACGCGTCGCTTCGGTCGGGGGAGTGGCAACGCAGCCGGTTCACCGGCGTCGAACTGTTCGACAAGACGCTCGGCGTGCTGGGCTTGGGGCGCGTCGGCGTCCTGGTCGCCCAGCGGCTCGCGGCGTTCGGCATGAAGGTCATCGCCTACGACCCCTACGTCCAGCCCGGACGTGCGGCCCAGATGGGTGTGCGGCTGGTGCCGCTGGAGGAGCTGCTCACGACCAGCGACGTCATCACCGTGCACCTGCCGAAGACGCCCGAGACCGTCGGGCTCATCGGTGAGGCGGAGCTGGCGAAGGTCAAGCCGAGCGTCTTGATCATCAACGCCGCGCGGGGCGGGATCATCGACGAGCACGCGCTGTACGTCGCGCTCAAGGACAGTCGGGTCGCCGGCGCCGGCATCGATGTGTTCGTGCAGGAGCCCTGTACGGAGTCTTCGCTGTTCGAGCTGGACAACGTCGTGGTGACCCCACACCTGGGGGCCAGCACCAAGGAGGCCCAGGAGAAGGCGGGCGTGTCGGTGGCGCGGTCGGTCCGTCTGGCCTTGGCGGGCGAGCTGGTGCCCGACGCGGTCAACGTTCAAGGTGGAGTCATCGCGGAGGACGTCCGACCCGGGATCCCGTTGGCGGAGAAGCTGGGGCGCATCTTCACCGCCCTGGCCGGCGAGGTAGCGGTGCAGCTCGACGTCGAGGTCCGGGGTGAGATCAGCGGTAGCGACGTGAAGGTGCTCGAGCTGGCGGCGCTCAAGGGCGCGTTCGCGGGGATCGTCGAGGAGCAGGTCTCCTACGTCAATGCACCCTTGCTCGCGGCCGAGCGCGGTGTCGAGGTACGCCTGATCAGGAATCCTGACAGCCCGGACTACCGCAACTTGGTGACACTTCGCGGCACGCTCGCCAGCGGTCGGCAAGTCTCGGTCGGCGGCACGCTGGTCGGCCCCAAGCACGCCGAGCGCTTGGTCGAGGTGGAGGGCTTCGACATCGAGATCGAGCTGACCGAGCACATGGCGGTGCTGAAGTACGTCGACCGGCCCGGTGTCATCGGCGTCATCGGCCGTATCCTCGGCGAGGCCGGCGTCAACATCGCGGGCATGCAGGTCAGCCGCGACCGTAAGGGCGGCAAGGCGCTGGTCGCCATGACCGTCGACTCGACGATCCCGCAAACCGCGCTCGACGCGATCGCGCGCGAGATCGACGCCGAGGACGTCCGGGCGATCGACCTCACGGAGTAGGTTCCGCTGAGCGGTTGTGCCGAAGAGGTCGCCCTCAGGCCGCCACTGACTGCGGGGTGCCCGCCACCGGAAGGGCTCGGACCGGCTCGGCTCAGCGTCGGGTCGCGATGAGCACGCTCGCGTCGAAGGCCACCATTACCTCGACGGTGGTGAAGCGAGGGTCGGTGAGCCAGACCTGGCGCATCGTGTCGACCCGGCCCTGGAACATCGGTGGCCAGGTGGCGCACGGCGTGAAGTCGTCGAGGACCACGAACCCACCCGGCTCCACCAGGTCGGCCACAGTGTCCGGGCCCGCGCGTTTGGCCTCCCGGACGTCGAGGAAAAGCAGGGAGAAGGGCCCATAGGGCGCGAGTTCCGTCCAGTCGGCCTCGAGTACGGTGACCGACTGGTCGTCGGCGAAGATCTCGCGGACCGCCTCCACGAGTCCGGCGTCCCGCTCGACCGTCACCAGCTTCGAGCCCTCTCGCATACCGCTGCGGAGCCAGGCGGAGCCCACGCCACATCCCGTGCCCGACTCCGCCAGGGTTCCGGTTCGGGACGCCGCGAGGCTCGCGAGCAGCCGGCCGGTCTCGTTGCGGCACGAGGAGACGAAGCCGCGCTGGCGCGAGAGCGCGTGAGCACGCGCGACGACAGCGGGCAGGTCTGGTGGAGCGCTCATGCGCCAAGAGTGTGGCAGAGTTCGACGCCCGATGGAGAGTGTCTCAACATGTGAAAAGCTGCCCGACTGGCGAGACAGTACTTGGGCGTCCAACTATTCTCACGCTGGTGTCGTGCGGCACGAGCCGAGTCCTGCCCCGCACGCCGACGCGCAGGAGGTAATCGATGACCGAGGCTCAAAAGCTGGCCTACCGAGCGGTGCAGGAGGCCTTGGACCGGCGTGACAACGGTGGCCGCGCCATGGTCTACCTCGAACCAGGCGAGGAAGAGCGGCGGAGTCCGGGCCCGCCTGATCCCCACCCGTGAGCGCGGTCAGGACGCGTGCCTTGGATAGTGGGACGACGATCGGAACAAGGACAAGGTAGGTACGGTGACACCATGGCCCGAAGCATCCGCCTCGCGGTGATCCCAGGGGACTACATCGGCCCGGAGGTGACGGCCGAGGCCCTGAAGGTTCTCGACGCTTGCGTGTCCGTCGACGACATCAAGATCGAGACGACCCACTACGACCTCGGGGCACAGCGGTACCTCGCCACGGGCGAGGTGTTGCCCGACTCCGTGCTGGCGGAGCTGCGCGGCCACGACGCGATCCTGCTGGGGGCTGTGGGCGGTCGCCCCAATGACCCGAACCTCCCGCCGGGGATCCTCGAGCGTGGTCTGTTGCTGCGCCTGCGCTTCGAGTTCGACCACTACATCAACCTGCGCCCGGCTCGCAGCTTCCCGGGAGTCCCAACGCCGTTGGCGAAGGACGTGCCGATCGACTTCGTCGTCGTCCGGGAAGGCACCGAAGGCCTCTACCTCGGCAACGGCGGCGTGGTTCGCCGAGGAACGCCCCAGGAGATCGCCACCGAGGTGAGTGTCAACACCGCTTTCGGAGTCGAGCGGGTGGTCCGCGACGCCTTCCGGCGGGCCCAAGCGCGCCGCCGCAAGCTCACGCTCGTCCACAAGACGAACGTCTTGGTCAACGCCGGCTCCTTGTGGTCTCGCACTGTCGACGCGGTCGCCGAGCAGTTTCCCGACGTCGCCGTCGACTACCTGCACGTGGACGCGGCGAGCATGTTCCTGGTCACCGAGCCGGAGCGCTTCGACGTCATCGTGACCGACAACCTCTTCGGCGACATCATCACTGACCTGGCCGCCGCGGTGACCGGAGGACTCGGACTGGCCGCGAGCGGCAACATCAACCCCGACCGGACCGCGCCGTCGATGTTCGAGCCCGTGCACGGCTCCGCCCCCGACATCGCCGGCCAAGGCAAGGCTGACCCGACCGCCGCCATCCTGTCCGCCGCCCTGCTGCTCGACCACGTGGGCGCGTCCGTCGCCGCCCGCAAGGTCGAGGAGGCCGTGGTCGCCGACCTCGCGGCCCGTGCCGGTGGTCCGGCTCGCACGACGTCGCAGATCGGCGACGCCATCGCCGCGCGAGTAGCCAGCTAGAGCTCGCCGAGTCCACGCGCCGACCCACCGCGACGCCGCCGCTGACGGGTTCGGGGCGGCGCGTCCGGCTCGACGAGCTCGCCGTCCCGCTGTTGTGGGGATCGCGCCTCGTGGCGTTCAGCGCTCCAGGTGAGACGTCGCGGACCACCGGGATCCCCTCACCGGTGGGGCGGGCGTCAGTGCCGTCCTCGGCCAGCGCACACTGATGGAACGCCACCTTGACGATTGGATACGGTGCAGCCATGACCGCACGTCTTGAGTTCCGCCGGGAGCTCACGACCTCGCCGACGCCCGCCGAGCGTCGGCGGGAGATCCTCGCCAACCCCGGCTTCGGCAAGTTCTTCACCGACCACATGATCACCGCCCGCTGGACGCCGGAGCGCGGTTGGCACGACGCGGTCCTCCGGCCCTACGGGCCGTTCTCTCTCGACCCGGCGACCGCGGTCTTCCACTACGCGCAAGAGATCTTCGAGGGCCTCAAGGCGTATCGACACAGCGACGGCTCGATCTGGACCTTCCGTCCCGACGTCAACGCCGCCCGTTTCCAGCGCTCGGCACGCCGCATGGCGCTGCCGGAGCTTCCCGTCGAGGACTTCGTCGGCGCGCTCGATCTGCTCATCCAGACCGACCAGGACTGGGTGCCCTCGGGCGGGGAGAAGAGCCTGTATCTGCGGCCGTTCATGTTCGCCTCCGAGCCGTTCCTCGGCGTGCGACCCGCCCAGGACGTCACCTTCGCCGTGATCGCCTCTCCGGCCGCGTCGTACTTCGCCGCGGGCGTCAAGCCGGTGTCGATCTGGCTGTCCGAGGAGTACACCCGGGCCGCCGTCGGAGGGACGGGCGCGGCCAAGTGCGGTGGAAACTACGCCGCCAGCCTGCTGGCACAGCAGGAGGCCATCGAGAACGGCTGCGACCAGGTGGTGTTCCTCGACGCCGTCGAACGCCGGTGGGTCGAAGAGCTCGGCGGCATGAACATCTACTTCGTCTACGACAACGGCCTCATCGTCACCCCCGAGCTCACCGGCACCATCCTCGAGGGTGTCACACGGGCGGCAATCCTGGAGCTGGCCGCCGACCTCGGGTACAAGGTCGACGAACGCCGCGTCGACATCAACGAGTGGCGGCAAGGCGTGGCGACGGGGCGGATCACCGAGGTGTTCGCGTGCGGCACGGCGGCCGTGGTGACGCCGGTCGGTCAGTTGAAGTGGCGTGGCGGCCAGCTCACCATCGGCAAGGGCGAGTGTGGCCCGGTGACCGCTCGCCTGCGCCAGCAGCTGCTGGACATCCAGTACGGCCGAGCCGACGACACGCATGGGTGGTTGCACCGGGTCTGCTGACACCCCACGCAGCTCCCGGTGTGACTGCCTGTATCGAGACGGCACGTTGCCGTGCTGTCCCCCGCTCGTTGAAGCGTGCGGGAGTACGTTGAGCTTCCGTACGTTCGGGCAGAGGAGAGCAGGCCATGGCGGAGACATCGAACGCCACCACGACGCACCCCCTCAAGGGCACCTTCGACGCCAGCAGGGCCGAATGGCGAAAGGCCAGCGAGGACGCGGAGATCGAGGTCGGTTTCGTCGACGACTTGATCGGCATGCGGCACGCCAAGAACCCCGACGGTCCCGTGCTGGTCTTCACCCCCGCGGAGTGGGAGGCGTTCCTGGCAGGGGCGAAGGACGGGGAGTTCGATCCCGCGCGCCTCGAGGTCGACCCGTCGGGGGCCTAGCGAGGACGTCAGACGGCCGGCTCTCCTGGGCCAATGGTCGGGCTCCCTCGAGCACAGTCCAGCGATCGAGGCCGCTGATGAGCCGCTCGCTCCGACCGTCAGGTCCGCTTGCGGCGGCGCGGGCGACCGTGTGTCACGCGGCGGCGCCGCCGGACAGCGGGAACGCGGACGAGACGCCCCGCCCGACGGGGAATCCGTGTGCCAGACCTGCGGTCGACGGTCGACCGCAGGTCCCCGACCTATACGCCCTTGGGTGACGTGATGGTGACACGGCGGGATTGACGCCGACCACGTCGGATGTGGCAGACTTTCCAACGTGCTGTCGACGATGATTATTAGCTAGGCGCGCTGGGCGCTTCGGCGTCCCGCGCGCAGACCTCTCGCACCCGCGAGAGGTTTTTTGTTTGTCTGGAACGCTCGCCCATGTCCCAAGGAGCCCGACCCGATGAACGACTTCCACGTCTACGACACCACGCTGCGTGATGGGGCGCAGCAAGAAAGACTCAACCTCTCAGTCGAGGACAAACTCGTCATCGCCCGCTACCTCGACCAGCTGGGAGTCGGCTTCATCGAGGGAGGGTGGCCTGGCGCCATCCCCAAGGACACCGAGTTCTTCAACCGGGCCAAGACCGAGCTGACCTTGAGGAACGCGACGCTCGCAGCGTTCGGCTCGACCCGTCGCCCCGGCCTGAAGGTGGAGGACGACCCACTCGTCCAGGCCCTGCGGGACTCCGGCGCGGACGTCGTCACCTTGGTCGCGAAGAGCCACGACCGGCACGTCGAGCTCGCCTTGCGCACCACCCTGGAGGAGAACCTCGCCATGGTGCGCGAGACCATCGAGTTCCTTCGTGCGGGCGGGCAGCGGGTCTTCCTCGACGCCGAGCACTTCTTCGACGGCTACCGCGACAACCCGGCGTACGCCTTGGAGGTCGTCCGGACCGCCGCCGAGGCCGGTGCTGAGGTGATCGCGCTCTGCGACACCAACGGCGGCATGCTGCCCGATGAGGTGGGTGAGATCGTCGGAGCGGTCCTCGACGGAACGGGAGCTCGCCTCGGCATCCATTGCCACAACGACACCGGCTGCGCGGTCGCGAACACCCTCGCCGCGGTCGACGCGGGTGCCACGCACGTGCAGGGCACGCTCAACGGGTATGGCGAGCGGACCGGGAACGCCGACCTCATCAGCATCGTCGCCAACCTCCAGCTGAAACGGGGCCGCAAGCTCGTCCCCGAGTCCTCGTTGCGGGAGGCGACGCGGATCGCCCACGCGGTGGCGGAGGTGACGAACGTCCCGCCGTACTCTCGCCAGCCCTACGTCGGCGCGTCGGCGTTCACCCACAAGGCGGGTCTGCACGCCAGCGCGATCAAGGTGGACCCGAACCTCTACCAGCACATCGACCCAGCCGACGTCGGCAACGACATGCGCCTGCTCGTCTCCGACATGGCCGGTCGCGCCAGCATCGAGCTCAAGGGACGCGAGCTCGGCTACGAGCTGGGCGACGACCGGGAGCTCCTCACCCGGATCACCGATCGAGTCAAGCAGATGGAGGCGTGCGGCTACACGTTCGAGGCCGCGGACGCGTCGTTCGAGCTGCTCCTCATGGAGGAGGTCGACGGCGCACGGCCATCGTTCTTCGAGGTGGAGTCATGGCGGGTGATCACCGACTCCCGCCCCGGCCAGGAAGCCGTGTCCGAGGCCACCGTCAAGCTGCGTGCCGGTGACGAGCGCATGATCGTCACCGCGGAGGGCAATGGCCCGGTCAACGCGCTCGACAGTGCCCTGCGGGGCGCGATCGGAAAGGCCTACCCCGTCGTCGAGAAGTTCGACCTGATCGACTACCGCGTCCGCATCCTGGAGTCCGGACACGGCACCGACGCGGTGATCAGAGTCCTGATCGAGCTGTCCGACGGCCAGGACTCCTGGGAGACCGTCGGCGTCGGCCACAACCTCGTCGAGGCGTCCTGGGAGGCGCTGGTCGATGGCGTGACGTACGGGCTGGTACGGGCTCAAGGCCGGCAGGCCGGCGACTGAGCGAGCCGGGCGAGTACGCTACGAGATCCTTGGGAGGTCTGAGCACGCACGAAGGCAGTCGATCACGAAGGCAGGGTGGCCTTGCGCATCGCACGGTTCAGCGCCGGTGGGGATCCGAAGTTCGGCGCCGTCGAGGGCGAGAAGGGCGCCGAGGTCGTCTCGGTGCTCGAGGGCGACCCCCTCTACCGACCCGTCGAGTTCACCGGTGAGCGGTTCCCGCTGTCCGAGGTCCGCCTCTTGGCGCCCGTCATCCCGCGCAGCAAGGTGATCGGCATCGGCCGCAACTACGCCGAGCACGCGGCCGAGCTCGGCAACGAGGTGCCGGCCAACCCGCTGGTCTTCCTCAAGCCGAACACCTCCGTCATCGGACCCGGCGACGGCATCGTCTATCCGCCGGAGACAAGCGACCTGCACTACGAGGGCGAGCTGGCCGTCGTCATCGGGCGGATCTGCCGGCACGTGCCGCCCGAGCGTGTCCCAGAGGTCATCTTCGGTTACACGTGCGGCAACGACGTGACAGCGCGCGACCTCCAGCGAGCCGATGGGCAGTGGGCCCGAGCCAAGGGGTTCGACACCTTCTGCCCGCTCGGCCCGTGGATCGAGACCGAGCTCGACGTCAGCGACCTCGCGATCACCACGACGGTGCGCGGCGAGGTGCGGCAGTCGGGGCGGACCTCCCAGATGATCCACGACGTGGTCTCCCTCGTCACCTACGTCAGCTCGTTCATGACGCTGCTGCCGGGGGACGTGATCCTGACCGGGACGCCCGCGGGCGTCGGGCCGATGGAGGTGGGCGACGAGGTCTCGGTGACGGTGGAGGGCATCGGGACCTTGACCAACCGGGTGATCCGCCGTGGCTGACGGAGAGCCGGCGAGACGGGTTCGGACCCGGTTCGCGCCGTCTCCGAGCGGTGATCTGCACGTCGGCAACGTCCGTACGGCGTTGTACGCCTGGGCGTGGGCGCGGCACACCGGTGGGCAGTTCGTCCTCCGGATCGAGGACACCGACCGGACTCGGGTGAGCGAGCAGGCGATCGGCTCAGTCCTCACCGACCTGCGCTGGCTCGGGCTCGACTGGGACGAGGGGCCGGACGTCGGCGGCCCGTTCGGTCCGTACCTGCAGAGCGAGCGGCTGTCGATCTACCACGAGTGGGTACGTCGCTTCCTCGCCGACGGCGTCGCCTATCACTGCTACTGCACGCAAGAGGAGCTTGACGCCGAGCGCGAGGAGCAGCGGGCGAAGGGCCTGCCGGCCGGGTACAGCGGTCGCTGCCGGCAGTTGACCGCGGCACAAGTGGCGGCGTTCGAAGCGGAGGGTCGCCGGCCGGTCGTGCGTTTCCGGATGGCGCCAGGTCGGACGGTCGTTCACGACACGGTCCGCGGGGAGGTGGTGTTCGACCACGCCAACATCCCCGACTTCGTGATCATGCGGGCGGACGGCTATCCGCTCTACAACCTCGCTGCGGCCGTCGACGACACCCTCATGCAGATCACGCACATCATCCGCGGTGACGACCTGCTCGCTTCGACGCCGCGGCAGATCGCCATCTACAAGGCGATGGGGGTCTCCGACGACGACATCCCGGTCTTCACCCACTGCCCGTACATCCTCGCGCCGGACGGCAAGCCGTTGTCCAAGCGGTACGGCTCGGCCGCCATCTCCTGGTACCGCGACAACGGGTACCTGCCCGAGGCGGTCGTCAACTACCTCGCCCTAGTCGGCTGGTCACCCGGCGACGACCGGGAGGACCTCACCCTGGACCAGATCGTCGAGCTGTTCGACCTGCGTCGGGTGGGAGCGACGGCCGGTCGGCTGGATCCGCGCAAGCTCGACGCCATCAACGGCGACAAGATCCGCAGCCTTGCTCCCGACGACCTCGCGAGTCGTCTCCTGCCGTTCTTGCGCGCCAGTGGGCTCGTCGACGACCCTCCGACCACCCAGCAGGCTCGGCTGCTCCGTGCGGCCGTGCCGCTCGTCCGCGAGCGGCTGGTGCGGCTCACCGACGCTGCCGACATGCTGGCCTTCCTCTTCATCCGGGAGGACCTGTTCCGGGTCGACCCGGAGTCAGCCGCCCGGGTCCTCACCCAGGAGACGGCGCCGGTCCTCGAAGCGGCGGAGGCAGCGCTCGCTGCCGTCGACTCGTGGGACCGGGGCTCCATCGAACAGGTGCTGCGGCGGGTGCTGATCGAGGAGCTCGGCCGTAGGCCCAAACACGCCTTCACTCCCGTGCGGGTCGCTGTCACCGGTCACCGGGTGTCCCCACCACTGTTCGAATCGTTGGAGCTGCTGGGCAAGGAACGCACCCTGGCACGGATTCGGCGGGCGCTTGAGCGCGAGGTCGGCGTCTGACGACGATGACGCCGTGAGACGGGAAGCCCGTCGGCCAGCGGACACGGCTCGGCTGGGAGTGAGCTCGGGCGGAGGCGGACGCTGGCTTTAAAGGGCGGGTAGAACGGGGCGAAAGGCGAACGAGGTGCCCGGCTTGGGGTCTGGGTTTGGACTCCGGTATCCTGCTTCGCGGTCCGCTCCGGTACGTGCCGGGCCAACCCATTGGGGTATGGGGTAATTGGCAGCCCGACGGATTCTGGCTCCGTTAGTCTAGGTTCGAGTCCTAGTACCCCAGCGAGCGAGCTGGCAAGACCCTTGCTACAGTTGGCTCACCTCCACGGCCCCGTTGTGTAGCGGCCTAGCACGCCGCCCTCTCAAGGCGGTAGCGCCGGTTCGAATCCGGTCGGGGCTACGGCTTCTGGCGGTCTGGAGCGCCTCGCGGTGCCCAGGCCGCCTCTGTGTTGTGATCGCCCGACCGATCCGGGCACGTGTCGACGTTCCCCCAGCGAGCCAGGCGTTTTCATGGATCACGTGATCGGCCGATGGTGACGGGCCGGGCGCCATGCGCGGGCGGCGGGGCCGGGCGCCGACGGCACACCCCGTGGGACTCCCACCCTCGACCAGCCCTCCCTGCGCCTGGAGGCGCCGGCCGGTCGCCCGGCACGGCGCCACTCCAGGGCGAGGTCTCAGTCGGCGGACCGGCGGAGCGCCTCGCTGAGCCGCTCGGCCGCCGCCATGACCGCCGGTGCGTGCATCCGACCCGGCTGGCGAGAGAGTCGCTCGATCGGCCCGGACACCGAGACGGCGGCCACGACCTTTCCCGACGGCGACCGGACGGGCGCGGAGACCGAGGCCACCCCGGGTTCGCGCTCGCCGACGCTCTGGGCCCACCCTCGACGCCGCACGGCGGCGAGCGTCGCGGCGGTGAACTTCGCGCCCTGAAGCCCGCGGTGCAGGCGCTCAGGCTCCTCCCAGGCCAGCAGGATCTGCGCCGCGGAGCCAGCCTGCATGGTCAGTTGGGTTCCGACTGGAATCGTGTCCCGAAGTCCGGTGGGACGTTCCGCCGCCGCGACACAGACCCGCGCCTCGCCCTGCCGCCGGAACAGCTGGGCCGATTCCCCCGTGATGTCGCGGAGCCGCGCGAGGACCGGCCCGGCCGCGGCGAGCAGTCGGTCCTCTCCTGCGGCAGCCGCGAGCTCGGCCAGGCGTGGGCCGAGAATGAACCGCCCTTGCATGTCTCGGGCGACCAGACGGTGGTGTTCGAGTGCGACCGCCAGCCTGTGGGCTGTGGGTCGAGCCAGTCCGGTGATCTGGACGAGACCAGCGAGGGTGGCTGGACCCGCTTCCAGAGCTCCGAGAACCAGCGCTGCCTTGTCAAGAACGCCGACTCCGCTAGAGTTGTCCATGACTCGATATTGACGTCTCGGATGGCGAGACGCAAGCCCGGGTGCCGGATCTGGCGCATCCGGATGGCCAATTCATCCCGTCTGGAGGCAGCAAATGGGGACAACCCTGGCAGAGAAGGTCTGGGAGGAGCACGTCGTGCGTCGCGCCGACGGTGAGCCCGACCTCCTCTACATTGACCTCCACCTCATTCACGAGGTGACGAGCCCGCAGGCCTTCGACGGGCTCCGACTCGCTGGCCGCACAGTGCGTCGTCCCGATCTGACGATCGCGACCGAGGACCACAACGTCCCCACGATCGACATCGACAAGCCCATCGCGGACCCGGTCTCGCGCACCCAGGTCGAGACGTTGCGTCGAAACTGCAAGGAGTTCGGAATCCGACTCCACCCGCTGGGAGACGCCGACCAGGGCATCGTCCACGTGGTGGGGCCACAGCTGGGCCTCACGCAGCCCGGCATGACGATCGTCTGCGGTGACTCCCACACCTCGACCCACGGTGCCTTCGGCGCCCTGGCGTTCGGCATCGGCACAAGCGAGGTGGAGCACGTCCTCGCCACGCAGACGCTGCCGCAGGCTCGGCCGAAGACGATGGCGGTGACCGTCGACGGCACGCTCCCTGAAGGTGTCACGCCGAAAGACCTCGTGCTGACGCTCATCGCTCACGTCGGCACGGGCGGCGGCCAAGGGCACATCGTGGAGTATCGCGGCGAGGCCTTCCGCGCCATGTCGATGGAAGGTCGGATGACCGTCTGCAACATGTCCATCGAGTGGGGCGCCAAGGCCGGCATGGTCGCTCCCGACGACACGACCTTCGCCTACCTGGAGGGCCGTCCGCACGCTCCTCGAGGCGCCGACTGGGAGGCGGCGCTGGACTACTGGCGCGGGCTGGTGACGGATCCCGACGCGACGTTCGACCGCGAGGTGCGCCTGGACGCCTCGACGATGACGCCTTTCGTCACGTGGGGGACGAACCCCGGCCAAGGGGTTCCGCTAGGCGGTCAGGTGCCGGACCCGTCGGACTTCAGCGACCCGACCGAGCGCGCCGCCGCGGAGCGGGCGCTGGAGTACATGGGCTTGGAGCCGGGTACGCCGATGCGGGACATCCGCATCGACACGGTGTTCCTCGGTTCGTGCACGAACGGACGGATCGAGGACCTGCGTGCGGCCGCGGAGGTCATCCGCGGCCGGAAGGTCGCCGAAGGCGTTCGCATGCTCGTGGTCCCCGGCTCCGCCCGGGTCCGCTTGCAGGCTGAGGCCGAGGGACTCGACGTCATCTTCAAGGAAGCTGGCGCCGAGTGGCGCGGCGCGGGCTGCTCGATGTGCCTGGGCATGAACCCCGACCAGCTCGCTCCTGGTGAGCGCAGCGCCTCGACCTCCAACCGCAACTTCGAGGGTCGGCAGGGTAAGGGTGGGCGCACTCACCTCGTCTCGCCCTTGGTGGCCGCCGCGACGGCCGTGGCCGGCCATCTCGCCTCACCAGCCGACCTGCCGTCCGTTGGCGCGCGCTGACAGGAGTCACTGCGATGGAGAAGTTCACCGTTCACACCGGCAAGGCCGTGCCGCTTCGGCGATCCAACGTCGACACCGACCAGATCATCCCGGCCGTCTACTTGAAGCGGGTGACCCGAACCGGCTTTGCCGACGGCCTGTTCGCCGCGTGGCGGAGCGACCCGGACTTCGTCCTGAACCGCCCCGAGTCCCAGGGCGCGTCCATCTTGGTCGCCGGGCCTGACTTCGGGACCGGCTCGTCCCGGGAGCACGCCGTCTGGGCTCTGCAGGACTACGGCTTCCGGGTCGTCATCTCGTCGCGCTTCGGTGACATCTTCCGCGGAAACGCGGGCAAGGCCGGCCTGCTGGCCGCTGTGGTGGACCAGAAGGTGGTCGACCGCCTATGGGAGGCGCTCGAGCGGGATCCCAGCCTCCTCGTGACAGTGGACCTGGAGCAGCGGTTGATCCTCGCCGGCGAGGGCGAGGACGCCATCCGGGAGTCCTTCGACATCGACGACTACACGCGCTGGCGGCTGATGGAAGGCCTGGACGACATCGGCATCACGCTCAGCCATGCCGACGCCATCGCCGCCTACGAGGCGCGGCGATCGCCGCTGCGTCCCACCACCCTTCCGATCCGGAGCTGATCCGGGACTGACCACCTTCGGGCGTGTCGCGCTGACGCCTGGACGACCGGGCGAGGCGCGACACGCCCGTGTTGTGACGGACTTCACCTCGGTTCATCGTCGGCTCGATCTGCCGTCCTCCCCACCGTCTCGGACGCCTTCGACCGTTGTCGTGCAAGGCCTTCGTGGCCCACGACCTGGGCGTCGTCCGCGTCGCCGCCTCCGGCCGGCCGGCGCGCGCGGACAGCCCTCCAAGACCTTCGCCAAGCCGCCCGCTCGTACCCGCGAAGCATCGCAGAAACCCAATGAAATAAGGGGTTTTCGCGACCGGACGTGGATGTGTCGGGGGGTGCGCTGGTCGGGCTGGCGAGGCTGGATCGGGTCCGCGGGGCGTCGCTCGACGACGGTTGTCGCGGCTGTCATCGCCCATGCCAGCAAGCGGCTTACGGCCTCTCATGTCGGTCTCCGCCACCATCACGGCAACCACGTCAGGGGCCTTCGCGAGACCCGTCGGAGGGCGCAAACACGTGCGACACAAGGATCCTTCGCTCGCTGATGTTTGAGTACGGGCGCTAGATTCCATAACGTGCGCATGGATCGGGCGCAGGCTCGCTCGTACGACCCCGTTCACGGAGGGAAGCAGTGAACAAGTCTCAGTTGGTCGAGGTGCTCGCGACGCGCTTCGACGGCAACAAGAAGGAAGCGCAGCACGCGCTTGAGTCGGTCATCGACGTCATCACGCGCGCTGTCGCCGCTGGCGAGAAGGTCGCCATCACAGGGTTTGGCGCGTTCGAGAAGATCGATCGGCCGGCCCGCATGGTCCGCAACCCACGCACGGGAGAGCGCAAGCGGGCCAAGAAGACGTCGGTCCCGAAGTTCCGACCTGGCGCTGAGCTGAAGGCGGTGGTGTCCGGCGCGAAGAAGCTGCCGAAGCTGACGACGGCCAAGGCCACCGCAACCAAGGCCACCGCGGGGGCGAAGAAGGCCGCGACCGGGACGGCAGCGAAGCGGGCGACCAAGAAGGCCGCGAAGGAGACGGCGAAGAAGACCACCGCCAAGAAGACGACGGCGAAGAAGGCCACGGCCAAGAAGGCGACGGCCAAGAAGGCCGCGACGAAGCGGACGACGACCCGCCGCACGGCCAAGCGCTGAGCGTGACGTCGTCACACGGCAGACGATGAAGGACCGGAGACCCTAGGGTGGCCGGTCCTTCGCCATGTCTACGAGCCTGGGCCACCCAGTACTGGGGCAGCCGGGCGCCCGAGGAACCCACCCGGTCAAGCGGACATCGTGTAGAGGCTGAGGGAGCGGACCCGTTGGTCGGCTCCCTCTCCTTCGATCTGAAGCGCCACGCGCTGGCCGATCCGAAGGTGCCGCAGACCGGAGCCGACGAGAGCGCTGGCGTCGTAGGGGAGCTCGACGCCGGTGTCGGTGAGCACGGTGCCCGACCGGCTCTCGGGGTCGAAGGAACGCACCGTCGCCTGCATGAGCACGGAGCTTAGCCCTTCGAGCGGTGCGAGGGCGGCCCGTGTGCGTGGTCCCACCCCCAGCCGCACGGCCGCCCGCAGGTCCGCCTCCGTGTCGACGTCCTGGCGGACCGTAGGGATGTCGGCGAGGTCGAGCTCGACCGCCCCCGCCGTGCGATGCGCCTCCCGTGACCCGGGGCCGAAGCGGGGAGAGAACGCCGCGTCCGGCCCGGCGCAGTACAGCGTGGTCCCGACACCGGCCGCGTCGGCCACGTACGCCGTGGGGTGGGCCTCGGCCGCCTCGAGCGCGACGTCAAGCTGGTCTGGACGGAGAGCGGGCAGGTCGGCGAGCATCGCAGCCACCGCGCAGCCGGGCCGGCGGTCCCGCGCCAGCTTCGCTCCGTACGTCAGCGCCGCATTGAGGCCCAGGCCCGGCTCGTCCGACACCACGACGGCACCGAGGGCCGACAGCTGAGCTCCCGTGTCGGGATCCGGGGTCACCGCGATCACCTCGGCCACGCGGGCGCAAGCGAGGGCGGCGCTCACCGTGTCCAGCGCCATCGCGCGCGCGAGGTGGCTGCGGTGAGGTCCGGCGAAGGAGGCGAGCCTGGACTTCCCCACCGCGCCTGACTTCACTGGAACCACGACCGTCCACGCGCCGTGGTCCTGGGTGGAACGTGCCGACATCAGCTCGATCTTCCCAGAGGGAAACCCGAGCTCCGCTGCCCGGGTGCACCACGAGCGAGCGGGAGGGGAACCATCGGAGGCGTGAGGTGTCGCCGACCACTCGTGCAGCGCTCTGCCCGGTCGTCCAGACTGTGACCACGAGCGCGTGGATACATCTCACGTCGCCGATCCCGCCGACTGCCCGCGCTCTGACGCGCGGGCGATGGCCGACGAGGAGGACAGCGTGCCCTTGCCGAGGACCGGACTGTGCTACGACATCGCCGCGGCCGTCCTGCGTCCAGCGCTTCAGGTCTTGACCAAACGAGACTGGCGAGGAGTCGAACACATCCCCGCCGAGGGAGGTGTCATCGTCGTCAGCAACCATCTGTCCTACTTCGACCCGTTGGCCATCGCGCACTTTCTGCACGACGCCGGTCGCGCCCCCCGCTTCCTGGCGAAGTCGTCGCTGTTCGAGATCCCGCTCGTGGGCCCGTTCCTGCGCTCGGCAGGGCAGATCCCCGTTCGCCGTGAATCGCGGACGGCCGGCGACGCGCTGCGAGAGGCTTGTGAGGCGATCACGGAGCGCGGCGAGTGCGTCGTCGTCTACCCAGAGGGCACGATCACCAGGGATCCGAACCTGTGGCCCATGGTGGGCAAGACTGGCGCCGTCCGAACCGCCCTCCGCACCGGCTGTGAGATCGTCCCTGTCGCGCAGTGGGGTGCGCAGGACGTTCTGATGCCTTACGCCAAGCTGCCCAAGCTGCTACCCCGGAAGACCATGCGGATCGTCGCCGGCCCACCGATCGACCTCTCGGCATTCCGCGGCCAGGAGATGACGCCCTCGATGCTCAAGAAGGCCACGGCTCTCGTCATGGGCACCCTCACGGCGATGGTGGCCGGACTGCGAGGGGAGACTCCACCCGCCGAGCCTTTCGACCCCAGCAAGGCCAACCTGCCCACGACCGGGAACCCACGCAAGCGGCGCCGAGTCAAGTAGAGCCGGCGTCCTCCGCGACGGCGTTGAGCGCGGCGTCCAGGTCCGCCCACAGGTCGTCGACGTCCTCGATGCCGACGCTCAGGCGGACGAGATTGTCCGGGATCGTCGGGCTCTCGCCGGGCCAGCGCCGGCGCCGTTCCAGCGTCGACTCCACTCCGCCCAAGCTCGTCGCGTTGACCCACAGGCGGGTCATGCGCGTCACTCGATCTGCCGCGGCGAGGCCGCCCCGGACCTCGATCGAGATGATGGCGCCGAAGCCGTCCATCTGGTCCCGGGCGCGTGCGTGGCCGGGGTCAGTGGGGAGGCCCGGATAGCGCACGCGCTCCACCGCGCGATGACGACTGAGCCGGTCGGCGAGCTCGGCGGCGTTGGCGCAGGCCCGTTCGAGCCGGACGTGCAGCGTCCGCATGCCCCGGAGCGCGAGCCAGGCCTCGAACGGTCCGGGGATCGCGCCGAACCGCTTGCGCCGCTCCTCGAGCCTGCCGTACAGCTCATCGCCTCGAGGGGTTGGCGCGGTGACCAGCGCGCCCATCACCACGTCGCCGTGTCCGGCCAGGAACTTCGTGACGGAGTGCGCGACGATGTCGGCTCCCACGTCAATCGGCCGTTGCAGCAGCGGGGTCGCGAAGGTGTTGTCGACCACGACGACGGCGCCTTCGGCTCGCCCTGCCGCGCAGACCGCCGGGAGATCCGCGATCTCCAGGGCCGGGTTCGTAGGGGACTCGACGAGGAGCAGGTCGGCGCCGGTGACCGCGCAACGGACGGCGTCGGTGTCTGCCACGTCCACGAGTCTCGCTTCGGCGATCCGGCCCGATGCCTCGAGATCGGCCAGCTGACCCAACGTGCCCAGGTACGCGTGGCGCGGCGCCACCACGACCCCACCCACGGGCACGAGGTCGAGCACCGTGGCGATGGCGGCGACGCCCGACGAGAAGGCGAGGGCCCGTCCGTTCTCGAGTGCGCCAAGGGCCTCCTCGAACGCCTCCCACGTGGGGTTGCCGTAGCGGCCGTACTCCATCGTGCCCCCAGCGACGTAGGTGGAGGCGAGCACCAGGGGCGCGTTGAGCGGTGCGTCGGGATCTCGGCGCGGGCGGCCCGCGGTGACGCTCCGTGTCGAAAGGGCGAGAGATTGCGTGGAATCGGGCATGGCGGGATTCTTGCTGACCTGTACTTGGCGGCGATGACGCCGATCGGCTCGAAGGATGAGTAGGGTCAGGGCGATGAGTGAGTTGGAGCGGAGCCCGGATACGCGGGACGGGGCGACGGGCAGCAAGCCCCGGGTGGCGGTCGTGTTCGGCGGCCGGAGCTCGGAGCACGCCGTGTCGTGCGTCACGGCGGGCAGCGTGCTGCGTGCGCTCGACCGAGACAAGTACGACGTGGTCCCGATCGGGATCACCACCGACGGGCGGTGGGTGCTCGAACGCGACGAGCCCGAGCGACTGGTGATCCAGGCGGGGAGGCTGCCCGAGGTCGACGAGAAGGGCACGGCGGTCGTCCTGGCCAACGACGACGAGAGAGGGCTCGTCTGTCTCGACCCGGCGGCGGGTCCGACCGCCCTCGGCCGCATCGACGTGGTCTTCCCGGTCCTGCATGGACCGTTCGGGGAGGACGGCACGCTGCAGGGCCTCCTGGAGATGGCGGGCGTCCGCTACGTCGGCGCGGGAGTGCTGGCCAGCGCGGTGGCGATGGACAAGCACTACGCGAAGCTCATCTTGCAAGCCAACGGCTTCCCGGTCGCCCCGTACACCGTCATCACGCGTCGCGCATGGGAGACCGACCGGGCGGCGTGCCAGGAGGCGGTCGACTCCTTGGGCTACCCGGTGTTCGTCAAGCCGGCACGGGGAGGCTCCAGCATCGGCATCACCAAGGTTCGCCAGCGAGCCGACCTCCCCGAGGCGGTCGAGGAAGCGCGCCGGTACGACCCCAAGGTCGTGGTGGAGGCCGCTGTCCTGAACGCCCGCGAGATCGAGTGTGGCGTGCTGGAGAGCCTCGACGGGGGCCGGCCTGAGGCGAGCGTGGTCGCCGAGATCTGCTACGACACCGAGTACGAGTTCTACGACTTCCAGGCCAAGTACCTCGACGACGAGACCCACGTCGACCTACGCCTGCCGGCGGACCTCGAGCCGTCCGTCGCTCAGGAGGTCCAGGACATGGCCATCCGAGCCTTCGAGGCCTTGTCGGTGGAAGGGCTGGCGCGGGTCGACTTCTTCCTCCGCGAGGACGGCACCCTGCTGCTCAACGAGATCAACACGATGCCGGGGTTCACGCCGTACTCGATGTTCCCCCGGATGTGGGCGGCCTCCGGGCTGGACTATCCCAGCCTGGTCGACCGGTTGGTCCAGCTCGCGCTGCGCCGACCGTTGGGCCTTCGCTGAACGAGTCGAGGACGCCCCACCTTCAGTCCATGGAATAGCCCATGGAAGCCGCCCATGGACCGGGTGGTCGCGGACCGGGTCACTGACACGGGCGCCGCTCCGGGATGTGACGCCGTATGGCGTCAGCCAGGTCGACCAGGGGCTCCGCCGCTGGTTGGTACGCCTCGGGAACCGCAACCTCGACGTAGGCTGACCGGCCCACGGTCGTGAAGAGGTGGCCGCGCGCCGCCTGCTGCGGGAACCACCCGACGCCGTCGACCTCGAGACAGGGCGAGGACGGCCGCAGTCGCGCGGGACGCTCCACACCGCAGCGAAGCACGATCGGCGGATCACCCCAGGCGGCGGCGAGGGCGTCGGCGGGTTCCACCGGCCGCGCGTCCTGGCCTTGCACGGTGTCGGGCAGATCGCTCAGCAGAGCTCGACACGCGGTCGCGGCAGCTCCCGTGGGACGCGGTGGCTCGGTGGAGACAGGCGCGGCACCGCAGCCGGCGAGAAAGACGAGGAGACCGCCGGCCGTGGCGGCCGCACGTACACCGGCCGCGAGGCCTCGTGAGTGCCGGGCGGATCGGGACACGGCAGGTCGGTGCGCTACACGTGGACGACGGGACAGGTCAATGTACGCGTGATACCAGGGACCCCTTGGACCTGGGCGATGACCAGCTTGCCGAGCTCGTCGACGTTGTTGGCCTCCGCGCGCACGATCACGTCGTACGGGCCGGTGACGTCCTCAGCGAGCGTCACTCCCTTGATCTTGGCGATGTTCGCAGCGACCTCGGCCGCCTTGCCGACCTCGGTCTGGATGAGGATGTAGGCGTGGACGACCACTGGGCGGCCTCCCCGGCTCGCGGACCCGCGCCACGCGGTCGCGCGGCGCGGACCCTGGACGGATCAGGTCGTGGCCACGGTATCGCGCGAGGTCGGATCGAGGCCGCCAGCGTTGGTGCGGCCAGGACTGGAGACGGGCGCCTCGCTTGACGAGCCGCCAGGCGAGTGGACACCTCAGGGAGAGCCCCAAGACCCACCGATCCGTGTCTTTCGGCAATGCACACCGGTCGAGCACTAGGGTCGTGCACCACCCAGCTGTCGAGCGGTGGTCGGACCCTGCACGGAGCACGCCACCGAGGATCGACGATGCGGTGACTCAGGTCCGCACCCCATGAGTCGGCGAAGTGGGAGGACGACACGTGACCGGCACGCAGCGGACGCCCACGCGGGCGGGCGAAGGACAAACCCTCGCCGACGTCGGTGAGTTCGGGCTGATCGACCTGATCCGCGAGCGGCTCCGCGATGCGCCGCAGGTCGAGCTCGGTGCTGGAGACGACGCGGCCGTCGTCGCGGCGAGCGATGGTCGGATGGTCGTCACCACCGACATGCTCGTCGAAGGTCGCCACTTCCGTCGGGACTGGTCGTCGGCGTACGACGTCGGCCGCAAGGCCGCCGCCCAGAACCTCGCCGACGTCGCGGCCATGGGTGCGACGCCGACCGCTGTCGTCGTCTGCTTCGGGGCTCCGCCGGACCTGCCCGTCGCGTGGGCGGTGGAGTTCGCCGACGGGTTGCGCGACGAGTGCCAGGAGGTCGGGGCCGCCGTCGCCGGCGGCGACGTCGTGGCCTCCGGCGTTGTGGTCGCGGCCGTCACCGCCATGGGTTCCCTCCAGGGCCGAGCGGCGGTGACACGCTCGGGCGCCCGACCGGGCGACCAGGTCGCGGTGTGTGGGCGGCTTGGGTGGTCCGCGGCTGGCCTGACGGTGCTGAGCAGAGGGTTCCGGTCACCGCGCGTCCTCGTCGAGGCCCATCGCCGGCCCCAGCCGCCGTACGCGGCGGGACCGGAGGCGGCGTGCCTGGGGGCGACCGCGCTGATCGATGTCAGTGACGGGCTGCTCGCCGACCTCGGGCACATCGCCGTGGCGAGCGGTGTCGCCATCGACCTGGACTCCTCCCGGTTCGACCTCCCTGAGCCGATCCAGGCGGTCGCTGCGGCCGTGGGTGCTGAGCCGCTGTCGTACGTCCTCACCGGCGGTGAGGATCACGCGCTGGCCGGCACGTTCCCCGCGGACGTCTCCCTTCCGCCGCACTGGAACGTGGTCGGCCGGGTGCTGGAGGGCGAGCCCGCGGTCACGGTCGACGGCGCGGCGTACGAGGGCCCGGCCGGGCACGATCACTTCGGCTGACGCTTCCAGGTCGCAGGACGGGCGAGGGCGGCACGGATCGCCCGTCCTGCCGGCCGACGACTCGGGAACGCCGACGACTGGGGAAGAGACGCACGACCAGAGGGCACACCAAGGGGCCGGCCACCCCGACCTGGGTGACCGGCCTCATGGTCGGGACAGCGCCGTCGAGCGGACGCCGCCGTCGCCGAGCGGATGCGGGTCAGGCGGCGCGGGCGACCTTCCCGGCCTTCAGGCACGCGGTGCAGACGTTGATCCGCTTCGTCCCACCGTTGATCGCGGCGCGGACCCGCTGGATGTTGGGGTTGAACCGCCGCGGCGTGCGGCTCTTGACCCGCCGCTTCATCGCGCGCACACCGAGGCGCGACACCTTGTTGCCGAAGCCGGGTCCCTTGCCACAAACGTCGCAGATGGCAGCCACCGCAGACTCTCCTGAGCAGTCTTCGATCCTGGATCAGTGCCCCGCACCATGGTGCTCATCGGCCACCGGTGGCGCTCGCGGGCAACCGGTTGAGCGTAACCGACCGGGACGCTTCCGCGCCAACTGGCCTCCGCCTCACCATCGCCGCCTGTCCCCGCTCTCGCCGCCGTCCTAACCCCGGTGCGGTCCCACCTCGCCGCTCTCCCGTGGCCGCGCCGTCCCCGGGCGCTGGCCTCGTGCCGCCGGAGGCTCGTGGTCGCCCGGAGGCGTGCTCTCGTGCGTGCCGGTGATCGTGTGAGGGCGGTGTCCGCCCCGACCGCTCGGTGGCGTGGTCCCACGTCCTGGGGGTGCTCCTCGCTAGCGTGGCGGTGGGCGCCTCGCGGCGTGGGGCGCCAGACGTCCTCGGTTGGGGAGGCGGCTGAGGAGTCGCGTGTCGGGAGTGGAGTGATGGCGCAGGTTCGTCCCCAAGACGTGACCGTGAGCACCCGCCTCACCGACGTCCTCGGCCGGCGGATGGGGAGCCTCCTGATCGAGAAGCTCAACCTCGCCACGGTCGGTGACCTCCTGCGCCACTATCCACGTCGCTACGTCCAGCGGGGCGAGCTCACCAACCTGGACGAGCTCGTCCCCGGCGAGGACGTCACGGTCATGGCGGAGATCGCCGGGGTGACCGGTCGGCGCATGCGGCGCCGCTCCGGGCACATCCTCGAGGTCGTGGTCACCGACGGTCGCGGGCGGCTGTCGCTGACGTTCTTCAACCAGCCGTGGCGCGAGCGCTACCTGCAGGTCGGCAGACGCGGCCTCTTCGCCGGGCGGGTGGACACCTACCGGGGCAAGCGCCAGCTCGCCCACCCCGACTTCGTCCTCCTCGGAGACGATGCCGACGCGGACGACGAGGTGGTCGAGGCGTTCGCCGGTGAACTCATGGCGATCTACCCGGCCACGGCTCAGGTTGCGACGTGGACCATCGCCCGGTGCGTCCGGCGGGTCCTGGACGGCCTCGGCGAGCTTCCTGACCCGCTGCCGGAGGAGCTTCGCCGACGTCGAGGGCTGCTCTCGTTGCGCGACGCGTTCGTGGCCGTCCACAGACCGCGGACGTGGGACGACGTGCGGGCGGCCCGGGAGCGCTTCCGGTTCGAGGAGGCGTTCGTGCTCCAGGTCGAGTTGGCCCGCCGGCGCTCCGCCACGCGCGCCCTGCCAGCCAAGCCCCGGGTCGCCCGGCCCGACGGGCTGCTGGCGGCGTTCGACCGGCAGCTGCCGTTCGAGCTCACCGACGGGCAGCGCGCAGTCGGTGAGACGATCGCAGCCGACCTCGCCCGTGACCACCCGATGCAGCGGCTCCTCCAGGGCGAGGTGGGCAGCGGCAAGACGATCTGCGCGCTCCGCGCGATGCTCACGGTGGTCGACGCTGGCGGTCAGGCGGCTCTGCTGGCTCCCACCGAGGTGCTGGCTCAGCAGCACCATCGATCGATCACCGCGCTCCTGGGACCGCTCGCCGAGCGCGGCATGCTCGGCGGCGCCGAGCACGGCACCCGGGTCGCCTTGCTCACCGGCGGCCAGAGCACCGCAGCGCGTCGCAAGACCTTGCTCGACATCGCCTCCGGCGAGGCCGGCATCGTGGTGGGAACCCACGCGCTGCTGGAGGAGAAGGTCACCTTCGCCGACCTTGGGCTCGTGGTGATCGACGAGCAGCATCGCTTCGGCGTCGAGCAGCGGGCCGCCCTCGTCGCGAAGGGGAGAGAGGCGCCACCCCACGTGCTCGTCATGACCGCGACACCGATCCCACGAACGGTCGCCATGACCGTCTTCGGCGACCTGGAGGTCTCGTCGCTCACGGAGTTGCCGAAGGGGCGCGCCCCGATCAGGACGGTCGTCGTCCCGGTCAGCAAACCCGCCTGGCTCGCCCGAGTCTGGGAGAGGGTGAGGGAGGAGGTCGCCCAGGGACGGCAGGCCTACGTCGTCTGTCCCCGTATCGGGGACGACGAGGACGACGGGACGGAGCAGCCCCAGGGCCGAGCGTCGGTCCTCGAGCTCCTGCGCGGTGCTGGCTCGACCAACGGTCAGCCGGCTGGGCGCGCCTCGTCGGGGCGGCCCGAGCCGGTGAGCCTGTTGGAGCTGGCGACGATCCTGTCCGAGGGCCCACTCGCCGGGCTGACTGTCGAGGTGCTGCACGGCCGGCAGCCGCCGGAGACGAAGGACGCCGTGATGCGCCGTTTCGCGGCCGGTGAGATCGACGTGCTCGTCGCGACCACCGTCATCGAGGTCGGCGTCGACGTGCCGAACGCCTCGGTCATGGTGATCATGGACGCCGACTGGTTCGGGGTCTCGCAGCTCCACCAGCTGCGAGGTCGGATCGGCCGCGGAAAGCACCCGGGTCTGTGCCTGCTCGTCACGGACGCGGCAGACGGCTCGCCCGCCCGAGCTCGGCTGGACGCGGTGGCGTCGACCACGGACGGGTTCGAGCTCAGCCGACTCGACCTCGAGCAGCGGCGGGAGGGTGACGTGCTGGGCGCGGCGCAATCCGGACGGCGGTCGAGCCTTCGGATGCTTTCCGTCATCCGCGACGAACGCGTCATCGCCGACGCCCGCGCGGAGGCGGCCGCTCTCGTCGCCGAGGACCCGGAGCTCGTCCGTCACCCGGCGCTGCGCCAGGTCGTCGACGCCTTGGGCAGTGACGTTCGCGCCGACTACCTCGAGAAGACCTGACCGTCTCGAGCAGACGCGAGCAGGCTGGGAGGACGGCCCGCCGCACCTTCGGCGGGCCGCTCGGCTGGCCAGCGTCTTGGGTCGTCGAGGGTCGCGAGCGTGCCGGGTGGTGCCGAAGCGCTTGGCAAGATGGGCGCGATGAGCCGCATCGTCGCTGGACAGGCCCGGGGACGCCGACTGGCCGTGCCGGAGGGGCGGGACACCCGGCCGACCTCGGACCGGGTCCGCGAGGCGCTGTTCGCCTCGCTCGAAGCTGATCTGGGTGGTCTGACTGGGAGTCGGTTCCTCGACCTGTACGCCGGCAGTGGCGCCGTCGGGCTCGAGGCCCTGTCGCGCGGTGCCGCCGCGGTGGTGCTCGTGGAGTCGCATCGACGTGCCGCCAGTGTCGCCCGCGCGAATCTGCGTGCCGTCGGGTTGCCCGGCGCCGAGCTCCTGCTCGACCGGGTCGAACGCCTGGTCAGCGGGCCTCCGCCCGGTGGTGAGCCGTTCGACGTGGTCTTCCTGGACCCCCCGTACGCGCTCGCCGACGAGGCGGTCACCGAGGTCCTCATCGCGCTCCGCGACCATGGGTGGCTGGCTCCGGACGCGGCGGTTGTCGTCGAGCGCTCGACCCGCACCGGGGAGTTCTCCTGGCCGCCGGGCTTCGTCGCCGACCGCGTCCGCCGGTACGGCGACACCGCCCTTTGGTACGGTCGCGCCGCGGCCGGGTGACGGTCGTACCTGAACGACAAGTCCCGCTCGTGTCCGTCACGGACGGGTGCCAGAAAGCGGTTGGGGGGCGTTTGTGCACCGTGCCGTCTGTCCGGGGTCGTTCGACCCCGTGACCAATGGACACCTCGACGTCATCGTCCGCGCAGCCCGGCTCTTCGACGAGATCACCGTCGCGGTCGGCGTGAACCCGCGCAAGCCCGGGCTGTTCACGGTGGAGGAGCGGCTCGAGATGCTCCGCGAGGTCACCAAGGACCTGCCCGAGGTGAGGGTCGCTCGAGTGGACGGTCTGCTGGTGGACTTCTGCCGCGAGCATGGCATCCAAGCCATCGTCAAGGGTCTCCGCGCGGTCGGCGACTTCGACTACGAGCTGCAGATGGCCCAGATGAACCTCCGCCTCGCGGGGATCGAGACGGTCTTCGTCCCGACCAGCCCTGAGTACTCTTTCCTGTCATCCAGCCTCGTCAAGGAGGTCGCCACGTACGGAGGAGACGTGTCCGGCTTGGTTCCCGACCACGTCCTGCGTCGGCTGGCGGCACGGCTCGGTGCCAGCAAGGACGGACACGATGCGTGAGCCGGGTCCGTCGAAGGGACAGAGAGCGGTGGACGTGCGGCAGCAGCTCGACCAGGTGTGCCAAACCCTGGAGAAGGCGCGGTCGGTGCCGTTGTCGGCGTCCTGCATCGTCAACCGCAAGGAGTTGCTCGCGCGACTCCACGAGGTTCGCCGCATGCTGCCGGCCGAGCTCGCCGAGGCCCGTGAGGTGCTGGAGCAGCGCCAAGCCGCCATCCAGGAGGGGCGGGCGGAGGCGGCGCGGCTGATCGAGGAGGCGCGCCGGGAGCGCGAGGCGATCATCCGCAACACCGACATCCACCGAGACGCCCAGCGCGCGGCGGAGCAGCTGCTCGCCGAGGCCCGGGAGGAGGCCGACGGGCTGCGGCGGGAGGTCGACGACTACGTCGACCAGAAGCTGGCCGGCTTCGAGATGGCTCTCCACAAGATCCTGGCGCAGGTGGCGCGTGGCCGTGAGCTGGTGCAGGCGGCCGGCGCGTCGCCGGAGGCGCAGGTCCCACCACCCACCCCGCAGGAGGTCAACCAGTTCATCGAGGAGAAGCTGGGCCGCTTCGAGCACTCGCTGCGCAAGACGCTGGAGGCGGTGGTCCGAGGTCGGGAGCGCCTGCGCGACCGCAGCGGGCTCGACACCTTCGCCGACGACCGGGAGAGCCCGCCGTTGCCCACCTAACCGAGTCGCCATCGGGTGGCTTGTCCGGATGGGTATGATTTGCCTGGGCAACCGGCTTCGACCAAGGCCCGGTTTGAGTGGGCCGGACATCGTCCGGTACGCTCGATGACTGGCCTCGGGTGGGGCCGAGATCTGCCGCGTGCGATGAACGAAAGCAAAAACGCCTTGAGCACTCTCGACCCTCAGGCGCCGCTCGTCCTTGACGTCCACGAGCTCGGCCGCCGGCCGGGGTCGCAGAGGGTTCTGACGCTTTCCGTCCCCGCGCCGGCTGGTCTAGGCACCGAGGTGCTCGGCGTTCTCGAGGGCAGCACACTGGAGCTCCAGGTCAGGCTCGAGGCGGTAGTCGAGGGCGTCCTTGCCTCCGGTGTGGTGCAGGCGGAGCTGGTGGGGGAGTGCGTACGCTGCCTCGAACCGATCGAACGGAACACGTCGGTCGAGTTCCAGGAGCTCTACGCGTACCCTGACAGCGACGTCGAGGACGACGAGGCGAGTCGGCTCGAGGGCGACCTGCTCGACCTCGAGGGGACCGTCCGGGACGCGGTGATCCTCTCACTGCCGTTCCAGCCGCTGTGCCGGGACGACTGTCCTGGACTGTGCGTCCGCTGTGGCGCGCGTCTCGCCGACGAGCCCGAGCACCGACACGAGGCGGAGATCGACCCCCGGTGGAGCGCTCTCGCGCGATTCCTCGCGGACGAGGGTTCCACCGAGGTCGAAGCCCCCAACAAGAAGTCACCTGACCCGAGTTCGAACGACCGTCGTGATGAGGGCGCCGGGTCATCCGGCGACCGGACGTGAAGGAGTAGTGCCGTGGCCGTTCCGAAGCGGAAGGTTTCGCGGAGCAATACCCGCAGCCGGCGGGCCCAGTGGAAGGCCGCGGCGCCTCGGCTGGTCATCTGCGCCAACGCCGCGTGTCGAGCCCCGCATCTCCCGCACCATGCGTGCCCGTCGTGCGGCCAGTACGGCCCGCGGAGGGCCCGTCGTCAGGTGCTCGACGTCTGAGCCTTCCGTGGACCGCCCCGGGGCGACGATGGCGTACGAGGAGCTCTGCGAGAAGCTTGGGGTCAGCCTGGACAGCGACCTGCTCGAGCGGGCGCTGACCCACCGTTCCTACGCCTACGAGAACGGTGGCCTGCCCACGAACGAACGCCTGGAGTTCCTCGGGGACGCGGTCCTCGGGCTCGTCATCACCGACGCGCTGTACCGGACGCATCCGGACCTGTCCGAGGGCCAGTTGGCCAAGCTGAGGGCCGCCGTGGTCAACATGCGCGCGTTGGCCGGGGTGGCACGCTCGCTGGATCTCGGCAGCTACCTCCGGCTCGGTCGGGGCGAGGAGGCGACCGGTGGGCGAGACAAGTCCTCGATCTTGGCCGACGCCGTCGAGGCGGTCATCGGTGCCGTTTACCTCGCCGGTGGCTTCCCGCTGGCGTCGGAGTTCGTGCACCGCCTCTTCGACCCGCTGCTGGAGGCGTCCGCGCGGATGGGCGCTGGTCTGGACTGGAAGACCAGCCTGCAGGAGCTGACCGCGCGGGCTTCTCTCGGCGTGCCGGAGTACGTCGTGGAGGAGGAAGGCCCCGACCACGAGAAGGTCTTCACCGCCCACGTCGTGGTCGGGGACACCGACTACGGCTCCGGGGTCGGCCGCAGCAAGAAGGAGGCCGAGCAGAAGGCTGCCGAGGCGGCCTGGACGGCGATCCGCGCCATGCTGGGCGAGAGCACCGACGACAGCGCTGGGAACGGGACCGGCGGCTCGCAAAGCCGTTCCAGCGACGCCTGACTGCCTGGGATGCCCGAACTTCCCGAGGTGGAGGTCGTCCGGCGTGGTTTGGAGCGTTTCGTCGCCGGAGCTCACATCGCGGCCGTCGAGGTCGGACATCCCCGATCGGTCCGACGTCACCTCGCCGGACCCAGAGATTTCTGCGACCGGCTGATCGGGCGCCGCATCCTCGGTGCGTGTCGGCGCGGGAAGTACCTGTGGCTTCCGCTCGATTCGGGTGACGCGCTTCTGGCTCATCTCGGGATGAGCGGCCAGTTCGTCCTCCGACAGCCTGGATCGGAAGACGAGCGGCATCTGCGCGTACGTTTTTCGTTCGTGCCGGTAGAGGGCCGCACCCCGTTTGAGCTTCGGTTCGTCGACCAGCGAATGTTCGGCGGTTTGTCGATCAGTACGGGTGGTGCGCGGCTTCCGGCGGAGATCAACCACATCGCCCGAGATCCGCTCGATCCGGAATTCGACGATCAGGCGTTCGTCGCCGCACTGCGCCGACGACGCACCGGCGTCAAGCGTGCCTTGCTCGATCAGACGCTGATCTCCGGCGTGGGCAACATCTACGCCGACGAGGCACTGTGGCGTGCGCGACTGCACTACGCGCGGGCCACCGAGTTGCTGCGTCCTCGCGAGGTCTCCACGCTGCTGGCGGAGGTCCGCGCTGTCATGGTGGCGGCGATCGACTCAGGCGGTACGTCGTTCGACAGCTTGTACGTCGACGTCAATGGCCGTAGCGGCTACTTCGAGCGCGAGCTGGCCGTCTACGGTCGAGAGGGACAGCCGTGTCGCCGTTGTGGCACGCCGATTCGCCGTGATCCATTTATGAATCGCTCCTCCTTCACGTGTCCGCGTTGTCAGCGGCCTCCACGGCGTGGGCGTTGGTAAGTCGGGTATGTCGGGATGTATGGGAAGCGCGACAGGTCAATTACGTTGAGTATCTATGTGGTCACCTTGACGTCACGGCCGTCGAAGTGAGAACCTAGGTTCACCGCCTGCACTCCCTGTCCATCTCGAGTGCTGCGGAGATTTGCGACCCACCTTCCGGTCACTCAGCGTGGAGGACCCCATATGGCGAAAGCGCTCCTCGGCCACGTCGGTGGCCCTGACCCCCGTCTGGTCTCCGAGGTGCGACGTCTGCAGCAGCGAGTATCGGAGCTGGAGGCGCACGTGATGCGGCTCCAGGCAGAGAACGACTCCCTCAGCGCGGCGATTCACGGTGGGCAACTGTTGACCATCGACACGCAGCAGGAACCCGCTTTGACGTAAGGGAGCTCTCCGGGCTCGTCCGTGGACCAGCCTCGACGGACAGCATCAGCGACGGGACGCCTCGTGGCGTCCCGTTTGCCATGTCCGGGGTCCTTCAGCGCGCGTTGCCGTCGGTTCGGCCACCGCGCGCCGGTATCGTCGTGCGGGGTTTCGTCCGACCGCCGTCCGACAGTGTCAAGGGGAGTCGTCGTTGTATCTGAAGAGCCTGACGCTTCGGGGGTTCAAGTCGTTCGCCTCCTCGACGACTCTGCGCTTCGAGCCGGGCATCACGTGCGTCGTCGGCCCCAACGGCTCCGGGAAGAGCAACATCGTCGACGCCATCGCGTGGGTGATGGGGGAGCAGGGCGCCAAGAGCCTGCGCGGCGGGAAGATGGAGGACGTCATCTTCGCCGGCACGGCCGGGCGGCCACCGCTCGGTCGTGCCGAAGTCGTCCTCACCATCGACAACTCCGACGGCGCACTCCCGATCGACTACTCCGAGGTCACGATCAGCCGGATCATGTTCCGCAACGGCGGCTCGGAGTACGCGATCAACGGCCAGACCTGCCGTCTCCTCGACATCCAGGAGCTGCTGTCGGACTCCGGCATCGGTCGGGAGATGCACGTGATCGTGGGGCAGGGTCAGCTTGACACGATCCTGCACGCGACACCGGAGGAGCGGCGCGGCTTCATCGAGGAAGCGGCCGGTGTTCTCAAGCACCGCAAGCGCAAGGAGAAGGCGCTCCGTAAGCTTCAGGCGACCGAGGGCAACCTCACCCGTCTGCAGGACCTCCTCACCGAGATTCGCAGGGCGCTACGTCCGCTCGGGAAGCAGGCGGAAGCGGCGCGTAAGGCGGCCCTCATTCAGGCGGAGGCGCGTGACGCCAAGGCGCGCCTGCTCGCCGACGACCTGGTCCAGCTCCGTGAGGCGCTGGCGAAGGACATCGCCGACGAGCAAGCTGTCCGACAACGCCGAGCCGCCGTGGAGCACGAGCTCATGCTCGCTCGGCAGACCGAGGCCGAGCTGGAGGAGGCCCTTCGAGCCGACCAGCCACGGGTCACGGCGGCCCAAGAGACGTACTACAGCCTGTCCAGCCTTCGAGAGCGCCTCCGCGGTACGGCGAGCCTCGCCGCCGAGCGGATCCGGAACCTCGCCGAGGAACCCGAGGAGGAGACGTCGGGTCGCGATCCGGACCAACTCGAGGCGGAGGCCGCGGTGATCCGCGAGGAGGAAGCGGCGATCGCGGCCGAGATCGAGGCCCACCAGGCGGCGCTCGACCAGGCGATCGCGTACCGGCAGGAACAAGAGGCGGCACACGCCGCTGAGGAGCGTCGAGTGGCGGCGCTTCTGCGAGCGGCTGCCGATCGCCGTGAGGGTCTGGCCAGGCTGGCCGGACAGGTCGAGACCGTCCGGGGCCGGCTCGAGACTCGCGACCGTGAGCTGGCGCGCCTCACCCAGGCCCGTGAGGAGGCCGAGGCGCGCGCGGCACAAGCGCAGGAGGAGTTCGCCGTCCTCGAATCCCGGATGGCCAGCCTCGACGCCGGCGAGGAAGGCCTGGACGCTCAGCACGAGAGCGCCTGCGCGGCACTGGAGGCGGTCGAGGAGCGGCTGGCGACCCTGCGTCGCGAGGAGCAGGAGGCCGAGCGGGAGCGTGCCGCGCTGGCCGCCCGCAAGGAGGCGCTCGAGCTCGGACTCACCCGTAAGGACGGCGCGGCCGCGCTGCTGGCGAGCGAGCGTGGGCCTGGCCTGCTGGACTCGCTGGCTGCGCTGCTCACGGTCCAACCCGGATACGAGGCCGCCGTGGCGGCCGCGCTCGGCCGCATGGCGGATGCCGTCGCGGTGGCGTCAGTCGACGCGGCGGTCCACAGCCTGGAGCGGTTGCGGTCGGACGATCTCGGCCGGGCCGGGTTCGTCATCGGCGGTGTCGTACCCACGGCCGCGGACGATCCCGAGCAGTGGCCCGCGCTGCCTGACGGCGCGCGCTACGCCGTCGAGGTCGTGAGCGCGCCAAGCGAGCTCACGCCCGCGTTGAGGCGGCTGTTGCACAAGGTGGCCGTGGTCGACGACCTGCGGGCCGCCCGCGCGCTCGTTGACGCCCTGCCCGACGTCGTGGCGGTGACCCGCGAGGGTGACCTGCTCGCCACCCACGTCGGGCACGGCGGCTCCAGCGCCCAACCGAGCCTCCTGGAGGTGCAGGCGGCGGTCGATGACGCGGCCGAGCGACTCCGCGAGGCGACCCAGCGAGTCGAGCGGCTGCGCTCGGAGCGGGCTGCGGCGGAGGAGGAGCGGGCCGTGGTCGCCGCCGAGGTGGAGGCGACCCTCGCGCGGCTGCACGAGTCGGACGCCGAGGTGGCCGCGGTCACCGAGCGGCTGGGCCAGCTGGGGTCGACCGTACGGTCGGCGACGGCGGAGGCGGAGCGGCTCGCCAAGGCGATCGACGACGCGCTGGAGGAGATGGCGCGCGACCAGGCCAGGCTCGCGGAGCTGGAGGAGCGGTTGGCCGCCGCGGAGGAGGTTCCCGAGGAGGAGCCCTCGACCGACGAGCGTGACCGGCTCGCCGAAGCAGCCAAGGAGGCTCGGCAGCGCGAGATGGAGGCGCGGCTCGGGCTGCGCACCGCCGAAGAGCGCGCCCGAGCCCTGAGCGGCCGGGCCGAAGCTCTCGAGCGTGCCGCTCGGGAGGAGCGCGCCGCACGGGAACGCGCCCAGGCGCGTCGCGAGCGACGCATCCGCTCCGCTCAGGTGGCGAGCGCGGTCCTCGCGGCGACAGAGCAGGTTCTGGCCCGGCTGGAGGCGTCGCTGGCCGAGGCGGGTCGCGAGCGTGAGGAGGCCGAGCGGGTCCGCGCCGCCCGCGAGGCTGAGGTGCGAGAGGTCAGACAAAAAGTCCGTGCGCTCGCCACCGAGCTCGACGAGCTCACCGACTCCGTCCACCGGGACGAGATGGCGCGGGCTGAGCAACGCATGCGGATCGAGCAGCTGGAACAGCGGTGCGTCGACGAGCTCGGCATCGATCCGGACACGCTCGTCCGCGACTACGGACCGCACGTGCCCGTCCCCGTCACGCCTCGTCCGCCGGGCGCTCCCGGGGAACCGGCGGAGGCGTCCGGCGAGCAGGCGGACGAGGTCGAGACCAGGCCCTACAACCGCACCGAGCAGGAGAAGCGGTACCGAACCGCGGAGCGTCAGCTCGCCCAGCTGGGCAAGGTCAACCCCTTGGCGCTGGAAGAGTACGCGGCGATGGAGGAGCGCCACGCGTTCCTCTCCAAGCAGCTGGAGGATCTGAAGAAGACCCGCAAGGACCTGCTGGAGATCGTCCGCGAGGTCGACGACCGGGTGGAACGGGTCTTCACCGAGGCCTACCGGGATACCGCGGAGCAGTTCCAGCGGGTGTTCGCGCGGCTGTTCCCCGGCGGCGAGGGACGCTTGGTCCTCACCGACCCGGACAACATGCTGACCACCGGCGTCGAGGTGGAGGCACGCCCCCCGGGCAAGAAGGTCAAGCGGCTGTCCCTGCTGTCCGGTGGGGAACGGTCGCTCGTCGCGGTGGCGTTCCTGGTCGCGTTGTTCAAGGCTCGCCCCAGCCCGTTCTACCTCCTCGACGAGGTTGAGGCGGCCCTGGACGACACGAATCTCGGTCGTCTGCTGGAGCTGTACGAGGAGCTGCGGGAGAACAGCCAGCTGCTCATCGTCACCCACCAGAAGCGGACGATGGAGATCGCTGACGCCTTGTACGGCATCTCGATGCGGGGGGACGGCGTCTCCACGGTGATCAGCCAGCGGTTGCGGGAGGCCGAGCCGGCCTGACAGCCGCCGGGCGTGTCAGACACCGCTGGTGGGGTCGCGTGGGCGGCTCACGTTGCGTGGTCGACGTCGTGTGTGGTCGACGTCGCGTGTCTTGTCAGGCCACGGCGGCACCCACCTCACCGAGCACCCACCTCACCGGGACCGTCGTCGTGGGTATGGACCCGGTGGAGGAGTCCATCCGGCGAGAGGCGACTGCCGTGTCTGTCCAACGTGTGTCCCGCTGCGTGGCCAGCGTCCTGCTCGTCGTCGGCTTGGCGTCATGCACCGGTGGGGGCACGAGTTCCGATGCGGTACGACCGCACGGCTCTCGTACGCCCACGACCGTGGAGACTCCGGCACGACCGAACAGCACAGCGAGCCCAGCGAGCACTGCCTCGGCGAGTCCGGCCTCGTCGAGCCCGAGCGGGTCGCCCAGACCGAGCGACGCGCGGCGCGCCGGGCGAGGCCTCGTCGTGCGGGACGCGACGGGCGAGGTGCGGTTGGACGGCCCGGCGCGCCGGGTCGTCGCGCTCGAGTGGACCTACGCCGAGAACCTGCTGGCCGTCGGTGTTACGCCGGTCGGCGTGGCGGAGAAGGCGGGCTACGCGACGATCGGCGGAGCACCGCGCATGCCGGCCTCGGTCCGCGACGTCGGGAAGCGCGAGACGCCGGACTTGGATGTCATCAGGGCGCTGAAACCGGACCTCATCGTCACCGACCGCTCGCGTCCGCTGGGGCGTATCAACGCCCTCCGGCTCATCGCCCCGGTCCTGGTGTTCGATCCCCAGCGCCCCGACATGTCGGCGTGGGAGGAGATGCGGACGACGTTCATCGAGCTCTCCCGCGCCGTCGGGCGACGCGCCCAAGCCGAGCGAGTCCTGACCCGGCTGGACCAGACCATCGACCGGTCGCGGAAGGCTCTTGCCGACGTGGGCTGGTCGCACACGCCGACAGTCGTCGCCATCAGCTACGCCGACCGCGGCCTGCCCGTCATCCGCGTGTTCGCTCGAACGTCGCTAGCCGGTGATCTCTTGGCTCGCCTGGGCTTGCAGAACCCGTGGCGGGGCCGACCGGAGCCGGACGGCCTGTCCACGGTGCAGGTGGCGGACCTGCGGGCGGTGGCGATGGCGGAGTTCCTGTACGTCCCGGTGGAGGGCGACGACATCGTCTCCGGCACACTCGCCGCCACGACCGAATGGCGGGACCTGGAGTTCGTGGAGGCGAAGCGCGTCCGCGCCCTACGGCCCAGGACGTGGTTCTTCGGTGGTCCCGTGTCACTCCAGTGGGCAGCCGAGGAGATCGTGCGGGCCTTGACCTGAGACGTGACTGGCGACCTGACAACGTGACTGGCGACCTGGCGACGTGACTGGCGAATGGCGTGCGGCGAGCCACCCGGTTTTGCGATCAGGTGCGGAGGCATCCTAGAGATGTGCTTGCGGTAGCAGGAGCGTTGTTGATGATCGTGACACTTGCGGTGGTGACGCTGGCGATGGTCGCGGTCTTCGACCGTCACGCTCCGGCGCGACCGCGTCCACGCCACGATCACTCCGTTCCGTCGCCCTCGTTCCCGAGCCAGCGGCCGCCCGCTGACGAGGAGTTCCGGCCGCTGTCAGGCAAGAGCGTCGGCCAGTCGGATCAGCCAGGGTAGGGCGACGGTGACGGTCGGCACCGTCACGATGGCCGCCGCGGTGAGGTAGGTCACGGCGGACAGCAGGCGATGTGGAGACGCCGGCTCGGCGAGCCGGCGAACCCGCGGAAGCAGCGTCCCGTTCGCCGCGGCGGCCAGGCCGCCCGCCGGGGCGCTCGCGGTGGCCAGGGTCACCAGCGCCCGCGTGACGGGAGCCGCGCCCACGCGTCGGCGCGCCGCGTCATCGGCCAGCATCTCGATGAGCAGCTGGTTCTGCTCGAGCGGCATGCGGAGCCGAACGAAGCTCGGGAAAGCCTCGCGCAGTGCGGTGAACGCTTCGACCACCAAGTCGTGGCGGGCACGGACGTGGGCGAGCTCGTGGGTGAGGACACCAGCCAGCTCCTCGGGGCGAAGTCGCTCCAGCGCGCCTTCGGAGACGACCACGCGAGAACCACGGACGCCGGGCAGGCAGTACGCCAGGGGAGTGCGCTCGGCGAGGACTCGGATGTTGGGAACGCTCACGCCAGCCACTCCTGTCGCCGGCAAGTGTCGGGCGAGCAGGTCGACGAGCTCACGGTGTCGCCGACGCCGCGCACGGGTGCGGACCGCGACCTTGACGGTCGCCCAGAAGAGACGACCCGCCACGACACAGGTGAGCACCGTCACGAGGGTGTACAACGCGATCTCGAGCGGACCGAGCTCGGGCTGCAGGATCAGCTCGCTACCGAGGGAGAGTCCCGCGCCCAACGCCGCCAGGACCGCCGCGAGCGCGAGCGCCTGCCACAAGACGATGGCCGCGCGGGGGACGCGGTGCGGCCACTGCGCACGCGCCAGCAGCACGGGAACCGGCCCGGCGAGCAGGAGCGCCAGGAGGCCCAGGATGACCGGCGTCATGGGGCTACTACCCCCGGCGTGAGCGGGAGCTCGTCTCGTCGTCCTCGAACATACTCAGGGCCTCACGCAACGCGGCGGCCTCCTCGGGGGTGGCCTGTCCCACGAAACGGACCAGAGCGGCCGTACGGTCGGCTCCGTCTCCGGCGCCGTCGAGCACCTCGCGCATGAGGTCGGCCACCATCTGATCCTTGGTCGCGACAGCCTCGTAGCGGTAGGCACGGCCGTCCCGGACTCGACGGACGACGTTCTTCTTCGCGAGTCGGTCGAGCACGGTCATGACCGTGGTGTAGGCGAGGTCGCGGTCTTTGGCGAGCGCCTCGTGCACTTCACGCACCGTCACCGGCGCTCCCGCGGCCCACACCTGCTCCATGACGTCGCGCTCAAGGTTGCCCAGCCGTGCCATGCTCTCCATCCTACGACGCCGTGTCGTATGTCGACCTGGGTTGGTCTGCTCTCCGCCGGCGCCCCACGCAAGGCAGGACGCTTGCCTGGGCCGATAAGGTCACGACGAATGTCCGGTACGCCGAGACCAGGAGAGTGAGCGATGACGCCACGTTTCGGTGTGTTCGTACCGCAGGGCTGGCGGATGGACCTGGTCGAGATCGCTGACCCGATCGAGCAGTACGAGGCGATGACCGCGGTCGCGAAGGCCGCGGACGCTGGGCCGTGGGACTCGATCTGGGTCTACGACCACTTCCACACCGTCCCTGAGCCGACGCACAACACCACCTTCGAGTGCTGGACGATCACCTCGACGCTGGTGCGTGACACCCAACGGGTCCACGTCGGCCAGATGGTGGGCTGCAACGGGTACCGGCACCCGGCCCTGTTCGCGAAGATGGCGTCGACGGTCGACGTGGCCAGCCATGGACGTCTCTACGCCGGCATCGGCGCCGGATGGTACGAGCACGAGTGGAAGGCCTACGGCTACCCGTGGCCGGAGCTGAAGGACCGGATGGGTGCCTTCCGTGAAGCCGTCGAGATCATCTACCGGATGTGGACCGAGGACGAGCCGGTCTTCCACGGCAAGTACTACTCCATCGACAAGCCGATCAACGAGCCGAAGGGCGTTCGCAAGCCCCACCCGTCGTTCTGGATCGGTGGTGGTGGCGAGAAGGTGACGTTGAAGCTCGTCGCCCAGTACGGGAACGCGGCCAACTTCGGCGGCGGTGACCCGGAGGCGTTCAAGCACAAGGCGTCGGTGCTGCGCGCCCACTGCGAGAAGCTGGGCCGCGACTACACCGAGATCATCAAGTCCACCAGCATCAACGTCTTTCCGATTCCGGCTGGGGCCGACCCGGAGAAGGCGACCGCGAAGGCCCGCGGGCGGATGAGCTTCGAACAGCTGGCGAAGTCGTCCATCGTGGGAACGCCTGACGAGATCGCGGCACGGGTGGAGGCCTTGCTCGAAGCCGGCTCGGACTACATCATCACCTACATTCCGGGCGTGGCCTACGACCACGAACCGCTCCACCGGTTCGCCGAGGAGATCATTCCGCGATTCAGCTGATCTCGTTTTTGGCTGAACATCCAGAATGAGCGCTCACTAGTGTCCAATGGATGGAAGCCGGCCTGGTCTTTGGTCGGTCTCCATCGTGCATGATGGGTCCCTTCGTATGGCCTGACCATACGAAGGGACCTTTTTCGTCAAGGACGGAAAGGTCATGGGAAAGTGGACGACATGTTTGTGTGAGACAAAACCGTCATTGTCATGAATCGATATCGCCTCCCCGCGATCCTGGCGGTCGCAGCAGCGGTCGCGGCCACCGCCTGCTCGGCCCAGGCGGTCCCACGGGTGATGGGCTCGCCCGTGGCATCGCCGACAGCCGAGCCCGAGCCCGCCAGGACAGCCACCCCGACCGCGACCTCTCCGACTCCACGACGAACCGCGCCCGCCCGGACGTCGACGCCGGCACCGATCTCGCCGTTCACCGGGCTTCCCGGCGATCACCGCGAACCCGTCCTCGCGGTGAAGTTCGACAACGTGCGGGCGGCTCGACCGCATACCGGTCTGGCGGACGCCGACATCGTCTACATCGAGCCCGTCGAGGGTGGCCTCGGACGCATCCTGGCGATCTTCTCGTCCAAGCGCCCCGAGCTGATCGGGCCGATCCGCAGTGCCCGTGAATCCGACCTGGAACTGCTCCGCCAGTTCGGTGAGCCAGCGTTCGCCTACTCAGGGGCGCACAGCAGGGTGCTTCCCATCATCGGGCGCGCGCCCGTCCACGACGTCTCGCCCGCGCACGCCGGATCGGCGTACCTGCGGGGCAGCACACGTCCCGCGCCGCACAACCTGTACGCCAGGACCGGGGAGCTGCTCGAGAAGGCGCCGAAGGCGAGCGTCGCGAAGGACATCGGCTTCCGGTTCGGCCCGGCCCCGGCTGGCGGCCGGCCCGCCACCGAGCACACCGTCGACTACCCGGCGTTCCAGGTGAGCTTCCACTGGTCGACCTCTGACCGGCGCTGGACCGTCTCCATGGACGGTGAGCCGCTGGAGTCGGCCTCCGGGCCGGCGCCGCAGGCCTCGACGGTCGTGGTGCAGTACACCTCGATCCGTCCGTCTCGGTTCAGCGACAAGCTGGGGAACAACACCCCCTACACCGAATCCGTCGGCGCTGGCCGCGCTCTGGTGCTCCGGGATGGGCGCGCGTACGACGCGCGGTGGTCCCGCCCCAGCCCCACGTCCGGCACGACGTTCGAGACCGAGACAGGCGAACCACTGACCTTCGCGCCAGGTCAGGTCTGGGTGGTCTTCGCCAAGGCCTGAGCGACCCAGACACCGGACACACCGCGGCCGTCCGCGCGACCGCGGACGAGGCGGCCGTGGGCCGGACCGGACCACAGGAGCGCGGACCAGGTGACGAGAAGGCGGATCCGCGGGGCCTGGGAGCCCAGTCCACCACGGATCCGCCGTCCCCCTTGTCGGATGGTCGCCGTCCGCGCGAGCCCGGACCCACCCCCCTGGCCCAGGTTCGCTAGCGTCCACCCACCATTCACGTCGGCTGAGCCGGCCCGCGGTTACAGGACGGTCCGCGCTGTCGCGGTACGCCGGACTCGATGGGTCACGGCTGAGCCCGCCACGGCGGTGCGACGCCGCGCCGGGACGGTCACCCGTAGACGGCCCGTCGGGCCAGGTTCTCGCAGGTGGGACAGGCTTCCGCGTGGCGGGCGGCGGCCTGGGGCCCGTCCCGGTCCAGGATCCTCGTGAGATCGGCGCAGCGCGCGGTCGCGCCGCCGGCGAGCAGCCGGAGGACGAGCGCGGCGCGCAGCCGTCGCCGAGCGCGGTGGAGCATCACCTTGGCAGCGCCATGGGTCACCCGCAGGGCGGTCGCGATGTCGGCGACCTCGAAACCCAGTGTGGCCAGGCTGAGAGCGAGGGCGTCCCGCTGCGAGAGGCCGACCACGAGGCCGCTGATGAGCGCCGCGGTGTCCCGCAGGGCGGCGACTTCGGCCGGGTCGGAGCCGTCCGGCGTCGCCAGGTCGTGCTCAGCCAGTTCGTCGAGCGTCACCCGGTTCTGGCCGCGCCGGAAGTCGACGGCGGTGTGCCGGGCGATCGCCAAGAGCCACGGCCGGAACCGGTCCGGATCGCGAAGCTTGTCCAGGGAGGCGAGCGCACGGGCGAAGGTCTCCTGGACCGCGTCGGCGACGCGGTCGGGGTCTCGCAGCTGATCTCGGACGGCCAAGTAGACGGCGCCGAGGTTCTCCCGGTAGAGCGGCTCGAACGCCTGACGGTCGCCCGAACGCACCGCAAGGACCAGTGCGGCGACGTCGGAGCGGGTCACGGCGATCCCCGAGTCGGGACGCACCGGGGCTTCGCGCCTGGGCGACCCTGGCCGCCCAGGGGTCGATCGACCATGGCCGTCCCCCTCACCGAACCTGTCGACCCTCCCTCATGGAACCTCACGGACGCGCGGACGTGAGGGCATATGGAGCAACGTCGCCCCGACCTCCCCAGATGCGCGACTCCAACGGACGGAGCACCTGGGGGTTCGTCGCCGGCCGCGGGTGACGGGCTCCCGCACGACGCGCGACGATCGGTGAGGGTGTGCGATCCGTGTGCGCGTCGTCCAACCACGCGTAGCGGTGCGGTGGAGGTTCCCGGGCTGGTCGGTGTGACCAGCTCGCGTCTGCGAGGATGAACGACCGTGGAGTACGTCGTCGCAGCCATCGTCATCGCCGTCATGGTCGTCGTCATCGCGGCCTTCGTCGCTATGGGCCGGCGAGGCGGCCAGGCCACAGCTCCCGAGCAGCGGCAGACCTCTTCCACCTCCACGGGTGGTGCCGCCGGCACGCGGGAGGAGGAGGGAGCGGCTGGACGCGGCGGGGTTGTCACCGACGAGCGTCCGCCCACCGGCGCTGACGATCTTGGGGTCGTCGAGGAGCCACCCGCGCCGGTGGTCGAGAAGCCGGCCCCGGCCAAGGGACGGATGGTCCGGCTCCGGTCGCGCCTCGCCCGATCCCAGTCGACCTTGGGCCGAGGGCTACTCACTCTGCTCTCGCGGGACCGCATCGATGAGGACACCTGGGAGGAGATCGAGGACACGCTCCTGTCCGCCGACGTCGGGGTCAAGCCGACCCAGGAGCTCATCGAGCGGCTGCGGACGAGAGTTCGCGTGGAGGGCGCTGCGAGCCCCGAGGAGGCGAAGGCGATTCTGCGCGACGAGCTGCTCACGCTGGTGGGCACCGACCTCGACCGGTCGCTGCACGTCGCGCGCCAGGGCGGAAAGCCAGCGGTCGTCCTCGTCGTGGGGGTCAACGGCACCGGCAAGACCACCACGGTCGGCAAGCTCGCCCGGGTCCTCGTGGCCGAGGACAAGGACGTGCTCCTGGGCGCCGCCGACACCTTCCGCGCCGCGGCCGTCGACCAGCTCGCGACCTGGGGTGAGCGGGTCGGTGTCCCGACCATTCGCGGTCCGGAGGGCAGCGACCCGGCGAGTGTGGCCTTCGAGGCGGTGAAGGCCGGCATCGAGCAGGAGGCCGACGTCGTCCTCATCGACACCGCGGGACGGTTGCACACCAAGACCGGTCTGATGGATGAGCTCGGCAAGATCAAGCGCGTCGTCGAGAAGCAGGCGCCGGTCTCGGAGGTCCTCCTCGTGATCGACGCGACGACCGGTCAGAACGGGCTCATCCAGGCACGGGTCTTCGCCGAGGTGGTCAACGTCACCGGCATCGTCCTCACCAAGCTTGACAGCACGGCCAAGGGCGGGATCATCGTCGCCGTACAGCGTGAGCTCGGCGTTCCAGTCAAGCTGGTTGGCCTGGGCGAGGGTGCCGACGATCTCGCGCCGTTCGAGCCGACCGCGTTCGTCGACGCACTGCTGGCCGACTGAGACGCCGAGGGAGCCAGGCGCGAGGAACCGAGGTGACCCGATGACCAACAGCCACGACGACCTACTCAGCCGGCACCGCGCGGTGATGCCCGCGTGGATGACCCTCTACTACGACCAGCCGCTCGAGATCGTCGGCGGTGAGGGACGTCGGCTCACCGGTGGTGACGGTCGCGTCTACCTCGACTTCTTCGCGGGCATCCTCACCAACTCCCTCGGCTACGGGCTCCCGGAGCTGACCAAGGCCGTGGAGGAGCAGCTTCGAAGCGGTGTCGTCCACACGTCCACCGCCTACCTCGGTCGCCGTCAGGTCGAGTACGCGGAACGCGTCGCCGAGCTGTCGGGCATCCCTGACGCGAAGGTCTTCTTCGTCAACTCCGGGACCGAGGCGAACGAGGCGGCGCTGCTGCTCGCCACCGCGTACCGCCGCAGCAACCAGGTTCTCGCCCTGCGCAACTCCTACCACGGCCGGGCCTTCGCGACCGTCGCGGTCACGGGGAACCGCAGCTGGGGGACCACGTCCTTGTCGCCCGTCCACGTCAGCTACGTGCACGGCGGGTACCGCTACCGCAGCCCGTTCCGCCACCTGTCGGACGCCGACTACATCAAGGCCTGCGTCGACGACCTCCGGGACGTCCTGCAGACGATGACCTCCGGCGACGTCGCCTGCATGATCGCCGAGCCCATCCAGGGGGTGGGTGGATTCACCGCGCCACCCGACGGCTTGTTCGCCGCCATGAAGGAGGTGCTCGACGAGTACGGCATCCTCTTCATCACCGACGAGGTGCAGACCGGGTGGGGGCGCACCGGCGAGCACTTCTGGGGGTACCAGGCGCACGGCATCGTGCCCGACATCCTCACCTTCGCCAAGGGCGCGGCCGGTGGCCTGCCGATCGGTGGTGTGGTGGCGCGCGCGGAGATCATGGACGCGCTGACCGCGAACTCTCTGTCGACGTTCGGCGGCAATCCGCTGACCATGGCGGCTGCGCAGGCGACGCTCGACTACATCCTCGAGCACGACCTGCAGGCGAACGCCGCCAAGCTCGGCGGGAAGCTGCTGGCCGGGCTGCGGGCATGCGCTGACGACCTCGCGGTGGTCGGCGACGTGCGAGGGAAGGGGCTCATGATCGGCGTCGAGCTCGTCGAGCCGGGTGGCACCGAGCCGAGCCCGCGAGCGGCGAGCATGGTGATGGAGGAGTGCCGGCGTGGTGGTCTGCTCGTCGGCAAGGGCGGCCTGTACGGCAACGTCATCCGGATCGGTCCGCCGCTGACGGTGACCGAGGACGAGATCGAGGAAGGGCTCGGCATCCTGTCGTCCGCCCTGTCCGCCGTCGACCAGGCCCTGCGGTAGGCGAGGGTGCAGCCTGACGCCCTCGGGCCGCTGGTCTCGAGGGCATCGGGTCCGGAAGCGCCGGTTGCCGCGGGAGCCACGCCTTCCGCGCGGGCCCCGCCTGACGCCGACAACGTCGCGGTCATGCCGCTGCGCCTCGGCCGCCTCGTCCGTCGAAGGACGCACGATGAGGAGGCGCCGAGTGGCTCCGGATCGTCGACGACATCCCTCCATCGCGGTCGGGACTTCCGACACGGTCCACCAAGCGCGCCGTCGTGACGGCGGTGTTTCGTGACCTTGGACGCCTGGTGTCGTGAGTCCGATGGAGGACGCGGTGCACCGCGAACCTTCACCTGCGCCTGAGTTGGCGGAAGACTCCTGAGCGACAAGCGGCCGCACGTACCCCTGGGCGCCCACGGGGAGGTCGCCGTGCTCGACGCAGGTGGAGGGTGGCGTGGCCTCATCACATCCGCGCTCTGGTCGCCCCGACCACGTGAGCGTCTCGGGACGCCCGCTCACTCGCCGGCACGTGCTGGCCCTTCTCGGTGGGGGTGCGAGTGCTCTGACCCTCCCATCGTGCGGCGATGATTCCGACCGCGGCGCCGCTCGGCCCGCGGTGTTCCACGGCGGCACCGCCTACCAGGTGCCGCCCAAGGGCCACTTCAACCTGATGGACGGCGTTCCCGACTCGATCCTGGGCGGCCACTTCTACATCGACCTGGTGATGACGCCAGGCGCGATGTACCGCTGGAAGGAGCGGACGTGGGAACCCATGCTCATCGAGCGTTGGGAGACCGACCAGACGGCGCGGACCTTCACGTTCACGCTGCGGGACGGGCTCACCTGGAGCGACGGAACGCCGATCACGAGCCGGGACGCGCTGTCGACGTACTGGTGCCTGCGCATCATGCGCAACTCGTTGTGGGAGTACATCGACCGCGTCGAGGCCGCGGATGACCGCACGGTCGTGGTGACGATGAAGAAGCCGTCCAGCGTGCTCGAGCGCTACATCCTGCGGCAGCGCATCCACGCGGACGCGACGTACGGCACGTGGGCGCGGCGGGCGGAAGAGCTGTTCCGCAACGGCGGGGACCTCGAGACGCCGGAAGGCAAACGGCTCAACGAGGAGTTCCAGGCGTTCCGTCCCGAGCGGGCCATCGTCTCCGGCCCGTTCGACTACGACTACGACACGATCACCAACGCCGAGCTCACGTTGGTCAAGAACCCCAGGGGGTACGCCGCGGATCGGGTGGCCTTCGACCGGGTCGTCATCCACAACGGCGAGACCACCACGATCACGCCGGTGGTGCTGGCGAGGAACATGGACTACGCCACCCACGGCTTCCCGGTCGCGACCGAGCGACAACTGGTCCGCAAGGGCTTCCGGATCATTCGCCCGCCGATCTACTCCGGACCAGCCCTGCTGTTCAACCTCGCCAGGTGCGAGGAGCTCACCGACGTGCGGGTACGTCAAGCCTTCGCCCACGCGATCGACCGTGACGAGAACGGCGAAGTGTCCCTTGGGAGGTCCGGCAAGGGTGTGCGGTACATGGCCGGGTTCTCCGACAACCTGGTGCCGCTCTGGCTGGCGTCAGACGACATCGACCTGCTGAACCGCTACGAGCATGACCAGGAGCGTGCCGCTGAGCTGCTCGCGCAGGCCGGCTGGCGCAAGGAGGGCGAGCGGTGGCTGACGCCGGACGGGAGGCCGGCGCGGTACGAGCTGATCTTTCCCGCCGAGTTCGCCGACTGGTCCGCCGCCGGTGAGAACGTCGCCTCGCAGCTGTCGGCGTTCGGCATCGAGGTGGTCGGGCGGGGCGTCACCCACACCCAGCAGCCCATCGACGTCGACAAGGGCAACTTCGAGCTCGCCATCCAAGCGTGGGGCACGTCGGCCCACCCGCACCCTCACTTCGCGTTCGTCCAGGACCTGTTCACCCACAACATCCCGGTGGCGGCGAACCAAGGTGGGCGTGGCATGGGCTTCGAGCTCCGTCAGGAGACGAAGGCGCTGGGCACGGTCGACCTGGAGCGCTTGGTCGTCGAGTCGGGTGAAGGGCTGGACGAGGAGGCTCAGCGACGGACGGTCACCTCGCTCGCGTTGGCGTTCAACGAGTTGCTTCCGATGGTCCCGCTGTTCGAGCGCTACGGGAACAACCCGGTCCTGGAAGGGCACCGAGTGGATTCGTGGCCACCGGACGACGATCCGATCCTGCAGAACTCGCCCTACGCCGACAACTTCACCGTCATGCTGCTGTACGCCGGTCGCCTCGTCCCCGCGAAGGGAGCGCGATGATTGGGTTCCCACGAACGGATGCGTCGGATTTCGAGTGGCCCCGCCGCCGCGTCGCTCCCGTGTTCGCGCGGCGCGGGATGGTGGCGGCGGCGCATCCGCTGGTGACCAGAGCCGGGCTGGACGTGCTGGCCCGGGGCGGCAACGCGGTGGACGCGGCTGTCGCCGCAGGCCTCGTGGCGTCGGTCGTGATGCCCGAGATGTGCGCGCTCGGCGGGGATCTCTTCGCACTGGTCTACGACCCTCGCGACGACGGTGGCGCGGGTCGGGTGTGGTCCGTCCAGGGCAGCGGCATCGCGCCCCGGGGCGCCACGCTCGAGGGGATGCGTCAGGCCGGAGGGGGACGCATGCCCAGCACCGGACCGCTGTCCATCACGGTTCCCGGCATGGTCGACGGCTACTTCACGCTCCTGGACCGGTGGGGCACGCGGTCGTTCGCGGAGCTGGTCGAGCCCGCGGTCGAGTACGCCCGGGGGCACGCCATCTCGCCGGTGCTGGCGTCCTACATCGCCGCCTTCGCCGACCTGCTCCGGGCGTACCCGGCGACGGCGAAGGTGTTCCTGCCCGATGGTCGTCCTCCCTCGCCGGGACACGTCCTGCGGCAAGACGACCTTGCCCGCACGCTGGAGGCGATCGCCGAATCCGGCCCCGACGTCTTCTATCGCGGTGAGATCGCCAAGCAGATCGCGGTGGCGGTGGAAGAGCTTGGTGGAGCGTTGCGGGCCAGTGACTTCGCCGACCACCGCACCGTGGTGTCGCCTCCATACGCGACGACCTATCGCGGCTTCACCGTCTACCAGACGGCGCTGCCGAGCCAGGGGCTGATCATGCTCGAGGCGCTCAACATCGTCGAGGAGTTCGACATCCAAGGGATGGGCGTCGCGACGCCGGAGGCCACCCATGTCCTCGTGGAGGCGATCAAGCGAGCCTTTGCTGACCGCCACGCCTACTGCCAGGACCCAGCGTTCGGACCTTCGCCGGTCGAGCGGCTGCTCTCCAAGGACTGGGCGCGGGAGCGAGCGCGGACGATCGGCGAGCCCGCGAGTGTCGACGTCCCGCCCGGGGTGTTCGATGACGGTGACACCACCTACCTGTGCGTCGTCGACGCCGAGGGGGTGATGGTGTCGCTCATCCAGTCGGTCGCCAGCAACTTCGGCAGTGGGGTCGTGGCGGGTGACACCGGGGTCCTGCTCAACAACCGAGCCCAGGCGTTCTCGCTCGACGACCGGCACCCCAACGTCTTCGCTCCTGGAAAGAAGCCCATGCACACGCTCAACTGCTACCTCGTCGCCGACGGCGAGGGGCGCGTGGTCGTGGTCGGCGGGACACCGGGCGGCGACCGCCAGCCACAGTGGAACCTCCAGGCCGTGGTGGGCCTCATCGACGGTCGGTGGGACGTCCAGCAGGTGGTGGAGCGGCCCCAGTGGGTGACCACGACACCGCCGGCCAGCTCGAACGGCTTCGAGCTGAGGCTGGAAGGACGGTTCGGCCCGGCCTTCGCGGAGGCGTTGCGGGACCGCGGGCACCAGGTCGTCGTCGAGGGTGAGTGGAGCGGTCTGAGCGCCCTGCAAATCATCGCCCGCGACCCATCCTCCGGCGTGCTCGTCGGCGGGAGCGATCCCCGCGCCGAAGGTCTGGCGCTTGGACTGTGACGCCGACTGTCGCGTTCGTTCTCTGCCATTCGAGGTTGCTCCTCGTTGGTCGCTCAAGCGCAGGGAAGCCGATGGTCGGCGGGCATCCCGACGTCGCCCATTCCGGATGGCGCCTCTCCGGTGACCTGACCGCCTTCGGCCAGCTCGAGGGCTTCTTGTCAAAGTGACAAGAACCTACGCTGGCGACCGTGATCGACGATCAGTGGGTTCCTCCCGCCGTGCTGCTCGCGGTGGACCTGGTCATCCTGACGCTGCGCGAGGGCCGACTCCACGCGCTGCTCGTCGAGCGGGGGATCGAGCCGTACCAGGGGCAGCTCGCCCTCCCCGGCGGGTTCTTGAACAACGCAGGAGAGGACCTGCTGGAAGCAGCACACCGCGAGCTGAACGAGGAAGCCGGCCTCACCGCCGACACGCTGCACCTCGAGCAGCTCGCCGCCTATGGCGCACCCGGACGGGACCCACGGGGGCGGGTCATCTCCGTCGCGTATCTCGCGATCGCGCCCGGCCTTCCGGAGCCCGTCGCCGGCACCGACGCGTCCGCCGCACGCTGGGTGCCCGTCGACGTCGCGCTGTCGCCTTGCACCCGGCTCGCGTTCGACCACCGACAGATCCTCACCGACGGCGTCGAGCGCGCCCGGAACAAGCTGGAGTACTCCGCACTGGCCACCGCGTTCTGCGGCCCGGAGTTCACCATCGCAGAGCTGCAGCAGGTCTACGAGGCGGTCTGGGGCGTCCGCCTCGACCCGCGGAACTTCTACCGGAAGGTGAAGAGCGTCGAGGGCTTCGTCGTCCCGGTCGGTGCCACCAGGAAGACCGAGACGGGTCGTCCAGCGCAGCTCTTCCGTCGCGGTCCTCGACAGACATTGCACCCGCCGATGACTCGCCCAGCCCCCGAGCCACCGGGCGCCGACCAACCCGTCGCCGGCCAATCGGGCACTGACGAGGAGGGAGACCGAGGCGATGAGTAGCTGTGACGTCGTGATCCTCACCGCCTTGAATCTGGAGTACCAGGCGGTCCGGAAGAAGATGCGTCAGGTGCGCGTGGAATGGGCCTCTGGCGGCACGCGCTTCGAAGTCGGGCAGTTCGGCGAGCGCTGCCAGGTCGCGCTCGGCTTGGTGGGCAAGGGCAACCATTCCGCGGCGGTGCTGGCCGAGCGAGCCATCCACCTGTTCGGTCCCGCCGCTGTGCTCTTCGTGGGCGTCGCCGGAGCCTTGTGGCCGAGCGTCAAGCTCGGGGACGTCGTGGTCGCTTCGCAGGTCTACGCCTATCACGGGGCCACGAGCGAGGACGACGGTCTGAAGGCGCGGCCCCGCGCGTGGGAGATCGCGCACGTCGCGGGCCAGGTCGTCCAGCACGTGGCACGCAGTGACGAGTGGGCGCGTGACCTGGCCGACACACCGAAAGTCCACTTCGGGCCCATCGCCGCGGGTGAGGTCGTGCACGACTCGGCGATCTCCGACCAGGCTCGGTGGGTGCGGGAGCACTACAACGACGCGTTGGCCATCGAGATGGAAGCGGCTGGGGTCGCACAGGCGGCACACCTCAACCGTTCGCTCCCAGTCGTCGTGATCCGGGGCATCAGCGACCGGGCTGACGGGACGAAGGCGGCCACGGACGCCGAGAACTGGCAACCTCGGGCGGCCGCGCACGCGGCTGCCTTCGCGGTGGCGCTGGTGGACGAGCTGGTCGCCGCGCCGAGAGGCGACCAGGCAAACCCGATGACCGTCGGTGCCACGCGTGCGCGACCCGAGTTCGCGAGGACGGCGCCTGAGCCTCGGGAGCTCCAGCGCATCGGCCCGGACGGAGTGAGCTCGGACTGGATGGGATCTGAGCGGTTCGGCGTCGTCCACCAGAACATCGCGACCGGCAACGCCAGGGTGGGCATCCAGGCGGGAACGATCCAAGGTTCGGTCGTGGTCGGCGGTGACCGAGAACGCTCGATCGACCTGGCGGCGGACCTCGCCGACCTTCGGCGGCTCCTCGAGCGGGCGTATCGCGACGGCCGGTTGGACGAGGAGAGCTATGCCGCCGCGACAGCCGAGCTCGACGTCGCGGACGACTCCTTGAGGAAGGAATCGCCACCCACGAAGGCCTTGGTGGCGCTCAAGAAGCTGCGGGGCCTGGTCGCGGACGTCGCTGACCTCGCCGCGAAGGTGGCCACGATCATCGCCGTCGCCAAGGGGTTGTCATCATGAATGGCTTGACGCGCGACGAGGACTCTTTCCGTGGCAATATCGCGCGCGATAACGCTCGTGTGGGCATCCAGACCGAGGCGGTCCACCTCAACATCGTCTACCAAGCTCCGCCAGACGCCACACCAGAGAAGCGGTTCGAGATCGGAGTCGCATGTCTCGATGCCGGGCTGCCGGACAAGGCTCGTGAGCACATCGAGGACGCCGTGGCTCGCGGATATGAGAACAACCAGGTGCGGTTCTACTGGCTGCTTGCCCTGTTGAGTGCGCGGACCTTGCGGCAGCTGGGCAAGGAGGACGTGGCTCAGCTGCGGTCCATCTGTGACCGCGTTACATGGCGGGACACTCAGGACGAGTGGACGGCCGGCCTTCGAGTGATCGTGAGCTTGCTCGGCTCGCCGGCCGCTGCCGACCCGGAGGTGCTGCTCAAGCAGCTCGACCAGCTTCCACCGCGCCAACGAGACCTCATCGTCGGCCACCTCGGGGCCCTGCTCGAAGGATCGATGGTCGACCAGATGTGGCAGCTCTCGGTCGACCGGGCCAAAGCCGGTCGCGAAGCCTGGAACAGGCGGGAGAGGCTGTGGAAGTTTTTCGAGCCGCCCCCAGCCGGTCCCCGAGCCGCACCGGTAAGACCCGCGGCGATCTCGGCGGGTGACTGGCTCCGGTTGGCGCTCGGCACGGCGGGGTTCCTGTTCGCCGTGGGCAAGCTCGCACCACTGGCGGGTCAGCGAGGGACGCTCGCGCCCTGGTTCGATCTGCTTCTCCTCGGTCTCGGCCTGGTGGCGTTCGCCGTGGCGGGAGCGGAATGGCGGTTCCGTACTGAGCGTCGCCAAGCCAAGGAGGCCCAGTTCGTCCCCTCCAGGCACAGACGCCGTCCACCAGCGGGTGGGTTCGCGAGTGGTGTCGACCAGCTCTTCGACCGGTACTTCGCACGCTACGTTCCCGCCGGCACCGACCGTGACGTGTGGCTGGAGGGCACGGCCGGCATTCGGCAGCGTTTGCGGGACGAGCTCGTCGAGATCTACCGCGAGCAGCGGGTCTACGCCGATCAGCTCGCGTGGCTAGTTCGTCACCTTGTCGGCAGGGTCCGGAGGCAGTGGGAGAACGGTAGTCTCACCGCGTACGTCCACGAGCTCCGTACTCCGTGGTGGGTCAAGCTCGCCTGCGGTGGCGGACTCGTCACAGCGACCGCCGGCGGACTTCGGGTGGCTGGCCGGGCCGTCTCTGCCTCGCCACTGCCTGGCCTCGCCTGGACCGTGCTCGCCGTCGTAGGCGCGATCTATGGCGTGTGGGCGTGGCTCTACATCAGCACCGAACGGAGGCGGGAAAGAGCCGACGCTCTCGAACGGGCGCACGAGCTCGCCGGTCGTCGGCTCCGTCACTTCTTGTGGGAGCGGAAGCTGTCCGATCGGCCATCCGACCCGTTGGTGGCGTTCTGGTTCGACTGCGACCGAAGAGTCATCCTCGACGAAGTCATGCGAAGTTGCGGGCTTCGACCGAGTCAGGTGATCGCTCACGCCTGCCTTGCGTCACCAGCTCAGTCCTACAAGCGGGCCAGGGTCCTGGATGGTCCATGGCGTTACTCCCGGTACCGGCTCCTGCTGTTCTTGTTGACTGACGACGGGGTGCGGCAGGTTGATGTGGACCTCGACTTCGTCAACGGGACCCACCGCGTGATGGGGCGACACAACTACCGCTTCGACGCGGTCGCCGCGGTCCGCGTCGACGGGTTGGCTAGCTCTCGGCAGACGTTCCAGCTCACCCTGGTCGATGGCAATCCGATCGAGGTGACCGTGACCGAAGTGGCACTCGGTGACACGCAGCTCCTCGACGACACGCTGGTGGACGACGACCTACAGCTGCTCGCCGAAAGGTATCTGGATGGCGGGGTAGGACTGGACAGTGAGGCACCGTCCGACGCCATGATCTCGGACGGTGACGGGCGGGACGGTGAAATCCTTGGGGTCCCCTCGACGGTTGCTCTGGACGCGTCAGGGCTCACGAACACCCTCGCGATCCTCGAGGGGATCGCGGCGGAGGGGAAGGAGTGGGTCAAGCGACAGCGGCAGCGGACCGAGGAACGGCTCGAGGAGGTGGCGTCGGCGGTCCGCCGGCTGATGGACTGACATCGCTGGCGCCGGATTCCCGGCTGGGCGCCGTCGGTTGAACCTCGCGTCAGTTCGGCGTCTCGCGCGAAGGTGTGACGGGTCGACCCGTTCTTCCGACAGACCATTTCCACCCTCGCGTGACGTCCATCCTCGCATCGGCGAGGGAGCCGCATGGCGCCCTCGGTGTCCTCGAGGTCGTCGGTCCGCGTGGCGCCATCCCACATCTGCACGTGCACCATCGCGAGGACCGGACCTCCTACGTTGTCGCGGGCGACCACAGCATCGTTTTCGGCGATGAGCGCCTCCGGGTTACCTGACCCTGGGGACCTCGCGGTGTGCCCCACGGTTACCAGATCCACGCCGTATGGGCGGGACGTACCCTGTCGCACCGGGAAGTTCGTGACGTTCTTCCACGAGCTCGCGAGTTCCGCGACTCCGACCGCGGCCCCGTACGGAGGTGGATCGCCTCGGCCGCGACGGCGGCTCGCACGGCTGGTGCTCCTGGGCCTGCTGCCGAGCAGCACTGACCGTGTGCGCGCATAAGGCCTGCACGAGGGCCTTTCCGGGGTAGCGAGACCCACTCCGCCGACTGTGCTGCCGTTCACCTGGATTTCACAGTCGACCTCGTCTCGTCATCCGTGCGCAACAGATCGCGCGCGCCCGTGAAACAGTGCTGGACCACGCTGGCCGCGTCCGTCTGGGTTCGGCTCCGCCACGCCGTCGTGGATGGGGCGCTCGACATCCACCGGGCCCACCCACCACGGGTGGGAAACCACATTCCAGGAGGCGAAGCGATGCCCGAGCTTAGTGCCGGCGACACCGCCTGGGTGTTGACCAGTGCCGCCCTCGTCTTACTGATGACGCCCGGCCTCGCGCTGTTCTACGGCGGCATGGTTCGGGCCAAGGGCGTCCTCAACATGCTCATGATGAACTTCGCGGCCATCGCCGTCGTCAGCGTCCTGTGGGTGCTCTACGGCTTCTCGCTGGCACTCTCGACCGACGTCGGAGGTGGCCTCCTCGGTGGCCTCAGCAATGTCGGCTTGCGCGGACTGCTCGGCGACGACTCGCTGTCGGGGACGATTCCCTCGACGGTCTTCGTCGCGTTCCAGGCGATGTTCGCCATCATCACGGTGGCGCTCATCTCGGGAGCGATCGCTGATCGAGCGAAGTTCAGCGCGTGGCTGGTCTTCGTCGCGCTGTGGTCGACGCTCGTCTACTTCCCGGTCGCGCACTGGGTGTTCTTCTTCGACGACGGCAACGGGGGTTGGATCGGTGACCGGTTGGGTGCCATCGACTTCGCTGGTGGAACCGCGGTGCACATCAACGCCGGCGCCGCCGCTCTCGCGCTCGCGCTCATCCTCGGACAGCGGGTCGGCTGGCGGAAGGAGCCGATGCGCCCGCACAACCTCCCGCTGGTGCTGCTCGGGGCGAGCCTGCTGTGGTTCGGCTGGTTCGGCTTCAACGCCGGCTCGGCGGTCGCCGCTGACGGCGCGGCCGGCGTCGCCTTCATCAACACACAGGCCGCGACGGCAGCCGCCGTCTTGGGCTGGCTCCTGGTGGAGAAGATTCGCGACGGCAAGCCCACGACTCTGGGCGCGGCGTCCGGCGCCGTCGCCGGCCTGGTCGCGATCACGCCGTCCTGCTCGTCGGTGACGCCGATCGGCGCGCTCGTCATCGGTGTCGCTGCGGGTGTCCTGTGCGCGCTGGCCGTCAGCCTCAAGACCAAGCTCGGGTACGACGACTCGCTCGACGTGGTGGGCGTCCACCTGGTCGGCGGGATGGTGGGCTCTCTCCTGATCGGCCTCTTCGCGTCGGCCGCCGCTCCCGCGGGCGTCGACGGTCTGCTCTACGGCGGTGGACTCAGCCAGCTCGGGCGGCAGACCGTGGCGGTCGTCGCGGTGCTCGCCTACTCGTTCGTGGTGTCGTGGCTGATCGGTAAGGCGATCGATGCGACGATCGGCTTCCGTGTCTCGACCGAGGACGAGGTCAACGGCATCGACCTCGCTGAGCACGCTGAGACCGCCTACGACTTCAGCACGATCGGTGGTGGCACCTGGCGGATCGCTGGGGAGCGGTCCGGGCAGGAGGTTCCGGTCGACTCCTACAACTCCTCTGGTCCGGCGCGGCCGGCCGAGAAGACCGAAGGGAGTGTGACCCGATGAAGTTGGTCACAGCGGTCATCAAACCGCACCGGCTGGACGAGGTCCGCGCCGCGCTGGAGGCGTTCGGCGTCCGAGGCATGACGATCAGCGAGGCCAGCGGGTACGGCCGGCAGAAGGGACACACCGAGGTCTACCGCGGCGCGGAGTACGAGGTGGACCTCGTGCCCAAGGTTCGGTTGGAGATCCTCACGGACGACGACGACGTCGAGGACGTCGTCGAGGTCGTGACCAAGAGCGCCCACACCGGCAAGATCGGCGACGGCAAGGTCTGGGTCGTTCCGGTCGAGACCGTCGTCCGGGTGCGTACGGGTGAGCGCGGACCAGACGCGCTGTAGCGGTGTGAGAGACCAGACGAGGTCTCAACGGTTGACCCGTGGCCGAACGGGATGGACCGGCCGGCCACGGGTCGATCCGTCGACACGGCACCCCCCATCGCCGTCCTCAGCGTCACCTGACGACGCCTCGAGGGCGACGCCGTGGGCGTCGCGGCGTGCCGAGCGCACGCGGGCTGCCGACGCGCGGCTGCGCTCTCTCTTCACCGCGGCCATCGACCCTCCGTCGACCAGCTCGACGGGCGAGGACACCGGCGCAGCGGAGGAGGGGGCGAGCGACGGCTCGGGCCGACGGCGTGGCGTGGCGCTCGTCGCGCTCGGCGGCTACGGGCGTGGGGAGTTGTCGGTCGCGAGTGACCTCGACGTTCTCCTCCTGCACGACGAACGGTGCCCGGACGTGGGCGCGGTGGCGGAGCGTCTCTGGTACCCGCTCTGGGATGACGGAACGCGCCTCGACCACAGTGTTCGGACGCTCGACGAGGCCCTCGACGCGGCGAGAACCGACCTGCGGTCCGCGTTGGCGATGCTCGACGCCCGCCACGTCGCGGGCGACGCCGGCCTGACCCTCCAGCTCCGCGCCACGCTGCTCACCACCTGGCGTCGCCAAGCTCACCGCTGGCTCCCGGAGTTGGCCGAGAGCTGTCGGGAGCGCGCGGAGAGGTTCGGAGATCTGGCCCATCTGCTGGAACCGGATCTGAAGGAGGCGCGTGGCGGGTTACGCGACGGCGTCGTGCTCCGAGCACTGGCGGCCACCTGGCTGGTGGAGGTGCCGCACGGCACGCTCATGCGGCTGCGGTCGGAGCTGCTGGACATCCGAGACGTCCTCCACCAGGTGGCGGGTCGTCGACCGACGGACCGGCTGATCGCCGACCTCCAACCGGAGGTGGCGCGCGGCTGCGGACTGCCCGACCGTGACGCCTTGTTGCGGTACGTGTTCCGGCTGGGGCGGGCCATGAACCAGGTCTTCGACGTCGCCTGGCGGAGGGTTGGCCGAGCGCTCGCGGTCCGGTGGGAACGCCGGGTTCCACGGCCGCGGCCGCGTCCCGGGCCAGTCCTCCGGCCGCTGGCACCCGGAGTCGCGACGGTCGACGGGGAGGTGGTCCTGGCGGTCGACGCCCGTCCGAGCGCGGACCCGCTGCTGCCGTTGCGCGTGGCCTACTGCGCCGCCGATCGCGGGCTCCTGCTGCCACCGCGGACGGCGGCACAGCTGGCCCGCGAGTGTGTGGCGCTGCCCGAGCCCTGGCCGGCTGAGGCGCGACGGTTGCTCACAGCGCTGCTGGGAAGCGGCCCTGATCTGGTGCCGGTGTGGGAGGCGCTTGATCAGGCCGGGCTGATCGCTGACGTGCTCCCCGAGTGGGATCGGGTGCGCTGGGCGCCGCAGTACTCCCCGGTCCACCGGTACACGGTCGACCGACACCTGCTCGAGACCTGCGTCGAGGCGGCTCGCCTGGTCCGCCGTGTCCAGCGTCCGGACTTGCTCCTCGTCGCGGCCCTGCTGCACGACATCGGCAAGGGTGGCGCTGGTCCGACCCGTGACACCGGGTTCGTCGATCACAGCGTCGTCGGCGCGAAGCTGGTCCCGCGCATCGCGTCACGGTGGGGCTTCGAGCCGCGGGACGTCGCCACGCTGACCACCCTCGTCCGTCACCACCTGCTCCTCGTCGAGGCCGCCACGCGTCGCGACATCGACGATCCCGCGACGATCCGCGGGGTCGCGGACGTGCTCCACGATGTCGAGACGTTGGAGCTGGTGGCCGCGCTCACCGAGGCGGACGCGAGGGCCACCGGCCCGGCGGCCTGGACACCATGGCGGGCGGATCTCACCAGCCGGCTGGTCTCGCGCGTTCGCAGCCACCTCGCCCGTGGCCGGCCACCATCGCCGTCGCCCCTGCGGCCCTGGCAGCGGACGATGGCTCGACGCGGCGTCCCCGATGTCGTGGTGGAGCCGAAGGTCTGGCCGGACGCCATCCGGGTGACCGTGGTGGCACGAGACCGCCGGGGCCTGCTGGCCACGGTGGCGAGCGTGCTTGCCGCGGCTCGGCTCTCGGTGCGGACGGCGTCGGTGCACACGGTCGACGACATGGGCGTCTCGGTGTGGACGGTGGCCGGCGACCTGCCGGACGCCTCGGCGCTTCGGGAACGCCTGAGGGCGGCGATCACCGGCGCGGTCGAGGCGGTCGGATCCACCGACACGCGCGACCGCCCCGTCGGAGTGCGCGACCGGCGACGGGCCACCGTCCTTCCCGCGGAGACGTCGTTGCTCGGGACGCGAGCGACCGGGCCCGCGGTCGAACCTCCGCCCGAGGTTCGGATCGTGGCCGGGGCGTCCAGCCGGGCCACGGTCCTCGAAGTGCACGCCCACGACCGTCCCGGCCTGTTCCGCGACATCTGCCTGGAGCTGGCCCGCGCGGGCTGCTCCGTCCGCTCAGCCCACGTGAGCACCTGGGGCGGTGAGGCCGTCGATGTCTTCTACCTCACAGCCGGTGACGGGCGGCCGCTCGGCGAGCACGAAGCGGACCAGCTTCGTCGTACCCTGCAGATGTCGCTGAGGTCGGCGGCCGGCCCGAAGCCGGCGATGCGGACGACGACGCGCGACCGTCGCCAACGCGGTCGTCCGTGACAATCGACCCGGCCAGCTGTCTTCCTCCGCCGATCCGGACGGCTACCCTGGCCAGGACCCCAACACGTCGACCAAGGATCACTGCCACAGTGTTCGCCACACTTCAGGATCGTCTCGAAGCGACGTTCAAGCGCCTGCGCGGGAAGGGTCGGCTCACCGACGCCGACATCGACGCCACGTGCCGCGAGATCCGGATCGCGCTGCTCGAGGCCGACGTCGCCCTTCCGGTGGTGCGGGAGTTCATCGGCCACGTGAAGGAGCGCGCGCGGGGCGCGGAGGTCCACCAGGCGCTCAACCCCGCCGAGCAGGTCATCAAGATCGTTCACGAGGAGCTCATCCAGATCCTCGGTGGCGACACCCGACGACTGCGCTTCGCCAAGACACCCCCGACGGTGATCTTGCTCTGCGGCCTCCAGGGTGCCGGTAAGACCACGCTGGCGGGCAAGCTCGGTCGCTGGCTGAAGGAGCAGGGGCATCAGCCGTTGCTCGTGGCTGCCGACCTGCAGCGTCCGAACGCCGTCGAGCAGTTGGAGATCATCGGTCAGCGCGCCGGTGTGGCGGTCTTCGCCCCCGAACGGGGCAGTGGTGTCGGCGATCCCGTCGACGTGGCTCGGCGCAGTGTCGAGTACGCCAAGAGCAAGCTCTACGACATCGTGATCGTCGACACCGCCGGGCGCCTGGGCGTCGACGAGGAGATGATGCGTCAGGCGGCCGACATCCGCGACGCGATCCAGCCCGACGAGATCTTGTTCGTCGTCGACGCGATGATCGGTCAGGATGCCGTCACGACCGCCGAGGCGTTCCGGGACGGCGTGGGCTTCGACGGCGTCGTGCTGTCCAAGCTCGACGGCGACGCCCGGGGTGGCGCCGCGCTGTCCGTGCGCTACGTGACGGGCCGGCCGGTGATGTTCGCGTCGACGGGCGAGAAGCTCGAGGACTTCGACGTCTTCCATCCCGACCGGATGGCGTCCCGCATCCTCGGGATGGGTGACGTCCTCACCCTCATCGAGGCGGCCGAGCGGGCGTTCGACGAGAAGCAGGCCGCCGAGGTCGCCGACAAGCTCAAAACCGAGAAGGGCTTCACCCTCGAGGACTTCCTCGCCCAGATGCAGGCGGTCCGCAGGATGGGGCCGTTGTCGAAGATCCTCGGCATGCTGCCCGGCCTCGGCGAGGTTCGCGACCAGATCAACCAGATCGACGACCGCGAGCTCGACCGGATCGAGGCGATCATCCGGTCCATGACGCCCGCCGAGCGGGCCGACCCGAAGATCATCAACGGCTCACGCCGAGCGCGCATCGCCAAGGGTTCGGGCACCACCGTGTCCGACGTCAACCTGCTGGTCGAGCGGTTCCTCGAGGCTCGCAAGGTGATGAGCCAGCTCAGCCAGGGCAAGGGTCTCCCCGGCATGCCTGGGCTGCCCGGGCTTTCCGGCATGCCGGGCGTGGGAGGCGGTGGCCGTAAGGGCAAGAAGGGCAAGAGCAAGAAGCAGCGTGCCGGTCGGTCCGGAAACCCCGCCAAGCGGGCGCGTCAGGAGAGCGTCGCCGCCTCGGAGAGCTCCGACGCTGCGGCGGCGTTCCGCTCGCCACTGGGCGGGAGCGACCTGCCGGACCTGCTCGGTCCCTCGGCCAAGGCGCCCGACGGGTTCGAGCTGCCCAAGGAGATTCGCGACCTGCTCTCGAAGGACGGCCAGTGACGGCACACACGGGGGAGACGTTCCGCGTCCGGGGAGTCACCCTCCCCGATGGCCGCCACCGTGACCTTTACGTCGTCGACGGACGGATCAGCGAGACCCCGGTCAGCCGAGCCGAGCTCGTCGCGGAGGGCTACATCGTCCCGGGGCTCGTCGACGCGCATTGCCACGTGGGTCTCGACGCCAACGGCGCGGTGCCGGAGGATGTCCAGGAGCGCCAAGCCCTCCAAGATCGTGACGCCGGCACGCTCCTCATTCGGGACGCCGGAAGCGCGGCGGACACCCGGTGGATCGACCAGCGCCCCGACCTGCCGCGCATCATCCGGGCCGGCCGACACATCGCGCGCCCGAAGCGCTACATCCGCAACTTCGGCGTCGAGATCGAGCCGAGCGAGCTGGTCGAGACGGTGATCGAGCAAGCCCGCCGAGGTGACGGCTGGGTGAAGCTGGTCGGCGACTGGATCGACCGGGACATGGGTGACCTGCGGCCGTGCTGGCCCGACGACGAGCTCGCCGCCGCGGTCGCAGCGGCGCACGAGGAGGGCGCCCGGGTGACCGCCCACGTCTTCGGCGAGGACGCGCTCCCCGCTCTCCTCGCCGCCGGGATCGACTGCATCGAGCACGGCACCGGGCTTTCTCCGGACCTCGTCGAGACCATGGCCGAACGCGGCGTCGCGCTGGTGCCCACCCGTCTACAGATCGACAACTTCCCCGAGTACGCCAGCCGCGGCGAGGTGAAGTTCCCGGCGTACGCCGCGCACATGCGGGCCCTGTACGCCAGAGTGGATGAGACCTTGCGCGCGGCCGCGGAGGCCGGTGTTCCGATCTACGCCGGCACCGACGCGGGTGGTGTGCTGCCGCACGGTCTCATCGCGAAGGAGATCCAACTCCTGCACGAGCGTGTGGGGCTCTCCAGGTATGACGCGCTGGCGGCGGGCTCCTGGCGGGCGCGTGAGTGGCTGGGCGTCCACGCCGGCCTCGACGACGGTGCCCCGGCGGACTTCGTGGTCTACCCCTCCAACCCCCTCGACGACTTGGGCGTTCTGGCCCATCCAGCGCGAATCGTGCTCCGCGGCCGGATCGTCGCGTAGGCTTCCGGACCGTCGTCAGGCTTGCCGCGGGCTGTCCGGTGAGCGTTGTCCGCTCGCGGCCCCGCCGTGGTCGGCTGGTGGCATGGACCGCCTGGTGGGCCGAGGCGACCCGGGCGAAGGGCCGGGTGTTGAGCTGCCGCCAGGGAGATCTGGCAGAATAGTGGGCTGAGTCGGACCGGCGTAGGCCCTCTCACAGCGTCGGTTCGCGCGTCCGGAGCTTTCGGTGCCGTCCCCCCACGCGGCACGCGCTAGTCATCCTTTCGTCGACACAGGGAGACACCACACTCGTGGCCGTCAAGATCAGGCTGAAGCGCATGGGCAAGATCCGTGCGCCGTACTACCGGATTGTCGTCGCGGACTCGCGCACCAAGCGCGACGGGAAGACGATCGACCAGGTCGGCAAGTACAACCCCAAGACCGACCCCAGCTACATCGAGGTCAACTCCGAGCGCGTGCAGTACTGGCTGTCGGTGGGGGCGCAGCCGACCGAGCCGGTCCTCGCCATCTTGAAGAAGACCGGCGACTGGCAGAAGTTCAAGGGCGAGCCGCTGCCGTCGGAGCCACTGCGGGTTCCCGAGCCGAAGCCCGACAAGCGGGCTCTCTTCGACCAGGCTCTGCGGGAGGCTCACGCTGAGCCCGCGGGTGAGGCGGTGAGCAGCAAGAAGAAGAACCGCAAGTCGAAGGGCGAAGAGACCGAGGCATCGGCCTCCCAGGACTCCGAGGCCAGCGAGAGCGCCGCCCAGTCTGACGCGGACGAGGGTGAGAGCGAGGGCTGAGGCGATGCTCGCCGAGGCGCTGGCGCACCTGGTGCGCGGCATCGTTACGCACCCCGATGACGTGCGCGTCACCGTGCGAAACTCACGGAACCGAGGGCGCACGTTCGAGGTTCGGGTGCACCCGGAGGACTTCGGTCGGGTGATCGGACGTCGGGGACGGACGGCCGCCGCCATCCGTACCGTCATCGGCGCTCTCGGCAACGGTCGCAGCCCACGCATCGACTTCGTCGAGGCGCGCCCCAGCCGCTGAGCCGGGTCTCCTATGGAGGTCGTGGTCGGACGGGTGGGGCGCGCACACGGTGTGCGCGGCGAGGTCGCGGTCGATGTCCGCACCGACACGCCGGAGCTTCGCTTCGCCCCTGGTGTGGTGTTCTCGACCGAGGCCGGCCAGCTGACCGTTCGGAGCACGCGCTGGCATGGGTCGCGACTGCTGGTCTCCTTCGAGGGGATTCACGACCGGACGGCCGCCGAGCGGTTGCGAGGAGTCCTGCTCGTCGCCGATGTCCCCGAGGACGAGCGCCTGGAGGACCCCGACGAGTTCTACGACTTCCAGCTCGTCGGGCTGGGCGTTCGAACGGTCGACGGTGAGCCGGTCGGTGAGGTGACCGAGGTCGTTCACCTGCCCATGCAGGAGCTGCTCGCGGTCCGTCGCGACGACGGCAGCGAGGTTCTCGTCCCGTTCGTCAGCGAGATCGTGCCCGACGTCGACCTCGGCTCCCGGACGATCACCATCGACCCGCCGCCGGGGCTCCTCTCCCCGTAAGGTGGCCCCGACGCGACGGCCTCCCTGGTGGGCGCCACATGAGGTGACACGGGCGCGACAGCCACACAGCCGTCGCTGAGGTCCGGCCTGGTCCTGGGCCCGCTGGACCGGACGATCCCGAGACGGTGTCGAGCTGTCTGTGGCTGAGGCACTCCCGGTGAGACGTCCGGGCTGTCGGGGTGTGGCTGTCTGGATTGTGGCTACCGGGGGTGTGATGGTCGGGTGCTGGCCGGCTCAGCCGAGCCTGACGACGAGGGAGGCCCGGTGCGACTCGACGTCGTGACGATCTTCCCCGACTACCTCGCGCCGTTGCGCTTGTCGCTGGTCGGCAAGGCCGTCGCGGCGGGCATAGTGGATCTTCGGGTTCACGATCTGCGCGAGTGGACGCACGACAAGCACCGCACCGTCGACGACACGCCCGCTGGCGGCGGACCAGGCATGGTGATGCGGCCGGAGCCGTGGGGGGAGGCTCTGGACACGCTCGCCCCTCCGGGCGGGCCACAGCCTCGACTGGTCGTCCCCACGCCAGCTGGCGTGCCCTTCACACAAGCGTTGGCCGACGAGTACGCCGCTGAGCCGTGGCTGCTCTTCGCCTGTGGGCGTTATGAGGGGATCGACCAGCGGGTCATCGATCATGCCGGGCAGCGGATGCGGGTCGACGAGGTCTCCATCGGTGACTACGTGCTCGCCGGCGGCGAGGCCGCGGCGCTCGTGATCATCGAGGCGGTGGTCCGGCTCCTGCCCGGCGTCCTGGGCAACCCGGAGTCGCTCACCGAGGAGTCGCACACCGGCGGGCTCCTCGAGTACCCCGTCTACACCAAGCCGGCGCACTGGCGAGGCCTCGACGTCCCGCCCGTGCTGTTGTCCGGCCATCACGGTCGAATCGCTCGATGGCGCAGGGACCAGGCGCTTCGCCGGACGGCACGCCGCCGGCCGGACCTCTTGGCCCGCCTGCCCGCGGAGGCCCTGGACGCCAGGGATCGGGAGGTCCTGGCCGAGGAGGGGTGGGTACCGGAGGAGTGAGGCGGCGCTGGCCGGTGCCGGCCGCCTGCCTGCGTCGTCTCCGCTTCTCCGTCGTCCTTTTGTCCCGTGTATCCGCTCGGGTGGCTCCACGGACCGCCCGCAGCTTCTACGCTGGGTCGGGGATTCTGCCCTGCGTTCCGGGGTCACGGGCGGCGATCGCCGGGCTGATGTTCCTGGCGACCGGCCCGTGTGAGAGACTTGGGCGCTGGCGTTGTGCGGACCCGTACCGCAGTCACCCGCTTCTGCCACAGGGGAAGCGTGGGACCGCCCTCGTAGCCGAATCCCGCGAGCTTCGACATGCCCGCATGAACCCGATGGTGACCTGTGGCACCACGAGGAGAGACATGACCACGCTCGATGCCGTCGAGTCCGCCCATCTGCGCAGCGACATCCCGTCGTTCCAGCCGGGCGACACGCTCAGAGTTCACGTGAAGGTCGTCGAGGGCAACCGGACCCGGGTGCAGGTCTTCCAGGGCGTGTGCCTCAGGCGCAGTGGATCGGGGATCAGGGAGACGTTCACCGTCCGCAAGGTCAGCTTCGGCGTCGGTGTGGAGCGGACGTTCCCGGTGCACAGCCCGATCATTGAGAAGATCGAGGTCGCCTCGCGGGGTGACGTCCGCCGGGCCAAGCTGTACTACCTGCGTGGACTGCACGGTAAGGCCGCCAAGATCAAGGAGCGGCGGGAGCCAACTCCCGGGCAGTGAGCCTGCCAGCTAGGCTCGGGCCCCAGGGCGCGACCAAGATCGCGCACGGAGTAGTGGGTTGATCTCGGGGAGGGGCGCCGAGGTGGGGTCCAATGAGGAGTCGCGCGGCAAGGGCTCAGGCGGAAAGGGCTCTCGTGACCGTGGCAACGAGCGCTCCTTCTGGCGTGAGCTGCCCGTTATGGTCCTACTCGCCCTCGGGCTCGCGCTCCTGATCAGAACCTTTCTGATCCAGGCCTTCTACATCCCGTCGGAGTCGATGGAGCGCACGCTCCTCGTCGGCGACCGGGTGCTCGTCAACAAGCTCGCTTATCGGTTGGGCGAGATCCAACGCGGGGACGTCATCGTCTTCAACGGCGCGGACTCGTGGGAGAGCGAGGTCGTCGTCCCGGAGCCCGGGAGCTTCGCCCAGCGAGCCCTCCAACGGGTGGGGGAGTTGTTCGGGTTCTCCACGGTGGGCGAGAAGGACTTCATCAAGCGGGTCATCGGCTTGCCCGGCGACAGGGTGCAGTGCTGCGACGAGAAGGACCGCATCCTGATCAACGGCACGCCCCTGGAAGAGTCGTCCTACATCCACCCGGGTGACGTCCCCTCCCAGGACCCGTTCAACATCGTGGTGCCACCTGGTCGGGTCTGGGTCATGGGCGACCATCGGTCGGAGTCGGCCGACTCGCGAGCGCACCTCTCCGACCCCGGCAACGGCACGATCCCGATCGACAAGGTGGTCGGCCGGGCCTTCATGATCGTCTGGCCGCTCGACCGGTTGGCCCTCCTCAACCGGCCCGAGGCCTACGCCGAGGCCGGCCTCGCCGCGCCAGCCACGCCGGATCTGGCCGAGAACACCGCCGGCACCGCCGCGCTGGCCGGGTTCGCCGTGGGTTCTGCCCCGGTCGCCGCGGCGGTGGCGACCGTCGTCCCCGTGGTGGGAACCCGCCGCGTCCTCCGACGTCACCGGAGGCGTGGGGAGCGGTCGCCCGGTCGCCCACACGTCGACGACAGCTGTCGTCGAGGTCCGCACGATCACCGAAGCCGCCGCGGTCCCACCAGGCGTCCGCCCCGAGGTCCAGGGTCGCCGCGGTCGACCCGATGACAGGGCGGCCGGGCCCCCACCCTCGTCGGCCGGGCACCCCCCGTCGGCTGGGCACCCCCCGTCGGCTGGGCAGCCTCGGTCGGCCGGGCACATGGTCGGGACGGCGGACCCAGCAAGGTGGGGTCGGCCCCCACCCGGTTGGGGTGGCAGCGCGGGGCAACAATGGGCTGAGCTGGCGGGTGTCGCCGTCCGAGCGGTGATCAGGCAGTCCGGCGATCGAATCCCGAGGAGGTCGCATGCGTCCTTCCCGGCGGGTGCTGGTTCGCAGGGACGCAGGCATCTACGCCTACGAGCGCGCGTTGCTGCGGGCCGGCATGGCACCTGTCGCTGGAGTCGACGAAGCCGGGCGGGGCGCCTGCGCGGGGCCGCTCGTCGCGGCCGCAGTCATCCTGCCTCCCGGGCGCCGAGGGGAGATTCCTGAACTCGCCGACTCCAAGCTGCTCACCCCGAAGGCGCGGGAGCGGTGTTACGACGAGGTGGTGCGGCGGGCACTGGCCTGGTCGGTGGTCGTGGTTCCGCCCGCCGAGTGCGATCGACTCGGGATGCACCGGGTGAACGTCGAGGCCCTGCGACGGGCGGTCTTTCGCCTCGACCAGCGGCCCGCGTACGTGCTGACCGATGGTTTTCCGGTCGACGGCGTCGGGGTGCCGACCTTGGCGGTGTGGAAGGGCGACCGGGTGGCCGCCTGCATCGCCGCGGCGTCGGTGATCGCCAAGGTGACACGCGACCGGCTCATGATCGAGCTCCACGAGCGTTACCCCGCGTACGATTTCGCCACGCACAAGGGATACTGCACACCTGACCACCAAGCGGCACTAGAACGTCACGGAGTGTCTCCCGTCCATCGTCTCCGCTGGGTCAACGTCATGCGGGCGGCCGCCGCGGCCGGTGTCCCACCGGGTTCGGCTGGTGTCTGGGAGATGAGTGACAATGGCCCGGGAGCCGTCGGCCCGGAGGACGCGCCCGGCGTCACGCCGTCGACTGGGACGAGGGACGAGGACTTGGTGAATGTGACTGCGGGAATCCCGCGTCGGGGAGGAGAGCGCGCGTAATGAGCGCCGAAGACCTCGAAAAGTACGAAACCGAGATGGAGCTCCAGCTCTATCGGGAGTACCGCGACGTCGTCAACATCTTCAAATACGTCGTCGAGACCGATCGACGCTTCTACCTCGCCAACCACGTTGACCTGAAGGTCCGCAACGAGGGCGGCGAAACGTACTTCGAGGTCACCATGTCCGACGCGTGGGTGTGGGACATGTACCGGCCCGCCCGCTTCGTGAAGAACGTCAAGGTCGTCACGTTCAAGGACGTCAACATCGAGGAGCTCGCGAAGAGCGACTTCGATCCACCCAAGGACGGCTTCTAGGGCGCAGGTTCTAGGTGGCTGGTCTGGCCCGCGGCGCGGCGTGCCGACGGCTCCGCCGCGGCCTCTCTGGTTCGGCTGACTGACCTCGGCGTCTCGTGGGCGCAGGCGGGCGGCGTCTGGCCGTCCGCGGGAGCAGGGTCGTCTGCGCAGCACCGTCCCCACGATCGCCCTCGGACGGTGGGCAGCACATCGGCGGACGGCCGTCCCTGCGCCTCGGGTTGTCCACAGGACGCTCGCCGGCGTTCTTCTCCACAGCGCCGTCGAACGACACGGCCTCCGGTCACCGTGGGCCGCAGCATGGTGGCCGGAGGTGACGTCGGTGCGACGGAAAGACCTGATCGGACGCCATGGCGAGGAACTCGCCGTCCGGCACCTGCAGGCGAACGGGTTCGTCGTCCTCGCCCGCAACTGGACGTGTGACCGTGGCGAGATCGACATCGTGGCTCGCGATGGCGACGTCCTCGTGGTCTGCGAGGTGAAGACCCGCACCGGGCTCGGCTACGGGTCGCCCTTGGAAGCGCTGACCCGGGAGAAGGTCACGCGGCTGCGCCACCTGGCCGCATGTTGGCTCGCCGAGCACCAGGTCCGGCCTCGCGCGGTCCGAATCGATGTGGTGGGCATTCTGCGACGTGGCGCGGCCCCGGCGGTCATCGAGCACGTGCGTGGGGTGGAGTGACGTGGCGCTCGCGCGTGCACACTCGGTCGCCCTCACTGGGGTTCAAGGGCACATGGTCGACGTCGAGGCCCACATCGCCAACGGCCTCCCCGGCTTCAGCCTCGTGGGTCTGCCCGACGCCGCGCTGGCGGAAGCTCGGGCCCGAGTCCGGGCCGCCGTCGCCAATTCGGGGCACGACTGGCCGCAACGCAGGCTCACGGTCGCCTTGTCGCCTGCCACGTTGCCGAAGGCCGGTGCTCACTTCGATCTCAGCATCGCGCTGGCCGTGCTCGGGGCCGCCGATGTCGTTCCCCGAGCCGCCTTGGACGACGTGGTCGTGCTGGGTGAGCTGGGACTCGACGGTCGGGTCAAGCCGGTGCGCGGGACGCTGCCCTCGGTCCTCGCAGCGTCGTGCGCCGGTCGGCGCCGGTTCGTTGTCCCCGAGCCCAACGTCGCCGAGGCACGGCTGGTTCAAGACGCCGAGGTGTTCGGCATCCGCTCGTTACGCCAAGCGATCGCCCTTCTGCGCGACGAGGAGGTGCCGGACGAGCCCGCCTCCCCCCACGAGGAGGTCGTCGACGACAAGACGCTCCGCAGCCGCACCGACCACCTCGAACGCCTCGACCTCGCCGAGGTGCTCGGCCAAGCCGCCGCACGCCGCGCCCTCGAGGTCGCGGCCGCAGGCGGCCACCACCTGTTCCTGTCAGGTCCACCAGGGGCCGGCAAGACGATGCTGGCCGAACGCTTGCCTGGCCTCCTGCCTGATCTGACGCTGAGCGAGGCCCTGGAGGTGACCGCGATCTATTCCGTCGCGGGCCTCCTACCAGCGGACGCGCCGCTGCTCACCCGCCCTCCCTTCTGCGATCCGCACCATTCCGCGTCGTTGCCGGCGATCGTCGGTGGCGGGGCTCGGGTGGCTCGGCCGGGAGCGGTCTCCCTTGCGCACAGGGGCGTCCTGTTCCTCGACGAGGCCCCTGAGTTCAAGCCATCCGTCCTCGACGCGCTGCGTCAGCCACTCGAGCACGGTGAGGTGGTCATTGCCCGATCTGGTGGCACGGTACGCATGCCGGCACGGTTCCAGCTCGTGCTCGCCGCGAACCCGTGCCCGTGCGGTCAGGCCTACGGCAAGGGCCTGTACTGCACCTGCAGCCCTCAGGCACGCAGTCGCTACCAGCAGCGGCTCTCGGGGCCCATCCGTGACCGGATAGATCTGTACCAGCCGGTCGAGCCTGTGGCGCGAGCGGAGATGGTGGCCGACCAGCGCCTGGTCGAGTCCACTGCGGTGGTGGCGGAGCGGGTGCGAGCCGCACGCGAACGACAGCGCCACCGCTACGCGGACACGCCATGGACCCTCAATGCCCATGTCCCGGGATATGAGCTGCGCCGTCGCTGGCCACCCGACCACGACGCACTGCCGGCGGTCGAAGAGCTGCTGGCGTCGGGCGCGATCAGCGCCCGAGGCGTCGACCGAGTTCTACGCGTCGCGTGGACAGTCGCCGATCTCGCGGGACGAGCTCGACCCGGGCGTCGAGACGTTCTCACCGCTCTGACCCTTCGACTCGGCTACGAGCCGCGGCTCGCCGGGCGCCAACGCCAACGGAGGGTCGGATGACCGGGCAGGGGAAGATCCAGTCCCCACGAACGGACGAGCCGCCACGCGTGACGGAGGCCGAGCGGCGTGCCCGTGCAGTCCTTCTTCGGCTGGGTGAGCCTGGTGATCTCGTCCTCGCTCGCTTCGTCGACCACCACGGTGCCGAGGAGGCGGTGGAGGCCATTCGCTCAGGGACGTTCCCAAGTCGCCACCTTGGCGGGTACCAGGCACGGCTGGCGACCGCCGACGGCGGCCGCGACCTCGAGAGAGGCGAGCGGGTGGGCGCCAGGCTGATCTGCCCCGGCGACGAGGAGTGGCCCCCGTGCCTGGAGGTGTTGGCCACAGCGGGTGACATCGACGGACGCGGTGGAGTCCCCCTGGCGTTGTGGGTTCGCGGCCGTGCGAATGTCCGGCACCTCAGCGAGCGCGCCTGCGCGGTGGTCGGCGCCCGAGCGGCGACCGAGTACGGAACGTACGTCGCCGCCGAGCTTGCCTCCGGACTGGCGGATCGGAGCATCGTCACCGTCTCGGGTGGCGCGTTCGGAGTCGACGCCGCCGCACACCGGGGAGCGCTCGCGGCCGGCGGCCCCACGGTGGCGGTGCTCGCCTGCGGTGTCGACGTTCCCTACCCCCGCGCGCACGAGCAGTTGCTGGAGTGGATCGCGGCGGACGGAGTGCTGGTGAGTGAGGCACCGCTGGGGGCGACGCCTCGACGGCCGCGGTTCCTCGTCCGTAACCGCCTCATCGCCGCGCTGACAGCCGGCACAGTCGTCGTCGAGGCGGCTCTGCGGAGCGGAGCGCTCAACACGGCTGCTTGGGCGCAGCGCTGTCACCGCGAGGTCATGGGTGTGCCCGGCCCTGTCACGTCCGCTGCCTCGGCGGGCGTCCACCGGTTGCTCCGCGACGGCGGGGCGGTCGTGGTGACCGACGCTGCCGAGGTCGCCGAGCAGATCGGTCGCATTGGTGAAGACCTTGCGCCGCCCAAGACGGGGGAGCGCCGCGCTCGCGACGACCTCGACCCACTCGCCCGCCAGGTCCTCGAGGCCGTGCCTGTGCGACGCGGCAGCGGTCTGGCCAGCATCGCCGCCACGGCGGGTGTGTCAGCCGATGAGGCGCTCGCGGCGCTCGGGCATCTCCTCGTGGCAGGCTTCGTCGAACAGCAGGGCAACGGCTGGCGGCTGTCCGCTCGGGAACGCCGAACCCGCAAGCACGTGTCAACGGTGGTCCGCGAACGCCTCTAGGTGCACGCCCTCGCCGACGGTCGTTCGCACCCTCGCGTTGTCAGGTCACCTCCCGTGGCTTGCGATGGCCCGCCTTGTGGCGAAGGTTCGAGGGAAAGGTGGGCGCGCGTCGCTTGCCATGGGCGGCGCACTTCGTTCACGGTCAAGGTGTGGAAGCCGGCAGCGCAGCGGGTCACACGCAGATGCGAGGACACGAGCAGGCATCGGTTGACGAGCCGAGCCGGGCCGGTGTGCGGCTGCTCGCTGAGTTCGAGCGTCATCTCGTCGTCGAACGTGGGCTTTCGCCGCATACGGTCCGCGCCTACATCGGTGACGTACTCGACCTCATGCGCTACCTCGCCGCCGGCGGTCGCCGTGTGCCGGTCACGCCGGCGAGCGGGCGACCGACCAAGGCGGAGAAGGCAGCGGAACACGCTGACCTGCCCACGGTCAGCCATGTCCCCGACGACCACGATCACCGACAGCGTGCCGGTGAGCAGCGGGCCTCCGAGCACGACAGGCCCCGAACCCCCGTTCACGAGGAGGGCCGATCAGGCGCGGTGGACGAGGACCAGTCAGGTGCGGTGTCGCCAGAGCTGGTGGACCTGACGCTCCAATCCCTTCGAGCCTGGTTGGGGACCATGCGCGGTGACGGGCTGGCCCAGACCACCCTCGCCCGTCGAGCGGCTGCGGTACGAACCTTCACGGCGTGGGCCCACCGCCGTGGCGTCCTCGACCACGACCCAGGTGCTCTCTTGAAGACACCGAAGGCCCAGCGCCGCCTGCCCGCTGTCCTCAAGCAGAGCGAGGCGCGCAGACTCCTCGAAATCGCTGGCAAGGCGGACGACGGCGATCCAGTCGCGAGCCGCGATCGCGCGGTCCTGGAGCTGCTGTACGCCACCGGGATTCGGGTGGGGGAACTCGTCGCTCTCGACCTTGACGACATCGACGACGAGCGTTGGGTCATCCGCGTGATCGGCAAAGGCGGTAAGGAGCGCTCAGTGCCCTTCGGCGCTCCGGCGGCGGAGGCGTTGGAGAGCTACCGCCGCCACGGCCGACCCGCGTTGGCGCGTGCCGACAGCGGTCCCGCGCTCTTCTTGGGTGTGCGGGGCCGACGCCTGGACCCCCGGACGGTTCGGCGGATCCTCGACTCCAGACTCGCGGATCTTCCTGAGGCTCCGAGGATCGGTCCCCACGGCTTGCGCCACTCCGCCGCCACCCATCTGCTGGAAGGTGGTGCGGACCTTCGCAGTGTCCAGGAACTGCTCGGTCACGCGTCGCTTGCGACGACGCAGATCTACACCCATGTCACCGCCGAGCGGCTGCGTGCCGTCTACCGCCAGGCCCACCCGCGCGCCTGAGACACCGTGCTTCTTGGCAGGTCTTTCGTCTCCTGTGCCTGGCGCCACACCTGGTCAGCCACCACCTGCGGTGGGCTGCTCTCAGACCGCCACCGTCGGTGGGCGCTCGCTACGACGGAGAGGAACGACTGTGCTGTCAGCCGAGGTCACGGCGCCAGGTGAGGTAGGGGGACGCGGCGTCGGGTTCTCCCACGGCAAGCGGCGGGCATTCATCGCCCTCACGACGAGTGTCGCGGTCGCCGCGCCCGCCACCACGCCCCCGATGAAGGCAGTGAGACTCCGCGTGCCGGAGTCCCTGTCCGGCTCGCGAGGCTGGTCCTCCAGTTCTGCGCCTGACCGGCCACGGCTCGCTCGCGCGGGGGCCGTCACCGCGGCCGCCCGCGTCGCTGAGTGGGCCTCGGAGACGGCCGAACGATCGTCCTCCAGGCGCCTTGATCCGGGTGCTGGGCTGGAGATCGCGGTCGAGACGCCAGGCGCGGTGGCCTCGTGTGCCGACGCTCGCCCGCCCGACCGGATGACACGGACTGGACTGGCCCGCGGAAGCCGATCTTGACCGAGGTGAGGCAGCAGCCGTGGGGGACCCGTGGCGATCAGGGACAGCGGGTCGAGGTAGCGGTCGCCCTGACGGAGGCCCCAGTGCAGGCAGGCCATGTGCTGGCAGTGGCTCCGGTCGGTCGTCAAGGTGCCCAGGACGCTTCCGGCGGCCACCCGTGTCCCCGCGCGGACGGCGGGTGCCACCGGCTCGTACGTCGTCCGCAACGCCCCGTGGGAGACGCTCACGACGCCGCGTCCGGCGAGAAGGCCCGCATAGACGACCACGCCTGCCCCGGCCGAGCGAACTGCCTGACCCTCCGCCCCCGCGAGGTCGACACCGCGATGTCCGGCGCCCCAGGGGTGGGATGGAGGGTCGAACAAGCGTTCGATTTGAGGTGGTGACAGCGGCCACGTCCAGGTGACGGTCGAGCGGGCACCGTCCGTGGAGCTCGAGCGGTCCGCGGACGTCGACAGGGCGTGGCCCGTGGTGACGGCTGCGTGGGCGGGCTCGGCTGGGCCGGTCGGGCCGAGGAGGGCGACGACGGCAGCCCCGATCGCGCCCACGAGGCGAGAGCGGGTGCCTCGGCGGCGCTGGCTCTGACGCCTGCTCCGCGACGCCGGACCACCACTGTCCCCGTTCGTGGCACCGGCGCCCTCCTGCGACCGTTCGCCCTGGTCCGGGCGGTCCGCCGTGCTCGGGCGGCGCCACCACCGGCGGCGGGGCCCTGGACAGCGGGACGGCTGGGAAGGTTTGCCGGCCCGAGGGCGGGGCCAGCAGCCTTGAGGAGGGGGAAGCCAGCGGTTCGTGGGCAACGGACGGTGACGCCACGACGTGACGACGGGGGAACGCTGTGCAGGGATCGTCATGGAGGTGATCGTCAAGGGGACGTGGCGGTGCCTCCAGGTGGGATGAGGCGAGGTGTGGACGACGACGCGGTCCGGGGAGGCTGTGGACAACGGGCTCGTCAGGGAACGGAGTCCGGCGTGGACCCCGTGAAGGTGTGGACCCCGTGAAGGTGACGAATCGGCGCCCTGGGACATCGCCGCCACGCCACGGCGGGCGGGGCGGTCCACCGCGATCGAGTACACTTTGGCGGGCAATTCCGCCGCCCGCGCCCGCCGGTTCGTGGGGTCCTCGCTGGTTCGCGCGACGCTCTGGCTTGGCTCACCGCACCGGGCGGCGCACGGGGTGCCCGGAGACACCGTGTCGCCAGGTGGGCAAATCGGCGGAAAGCCCGCAACAGGAGAAGACAAGACTACGCACGCTCGCTTGTCGCGTCGCGCATTCGACGTGAGCACGTCTCTCGGTCCCCGCACAGTCCCGCGGGGCGGTACGTGCGCGAGCGTCAGGGGCCACGGCCGTCCGGCCGCGGCCGAGGAACCGAGAGCGCGCCCACGCGGGCGCTAAGGAGGGAAACGCGGCCATGGCCGTCGTCACGATGAGGCAGCTGCTCGAGAGTGGCGTTCACTTCGGGCACCAGACGCGACGCTGGAACCCGAAGATGAAGCGCTACATCTTCACCGAGCGCAACGGCATCTACATCATCGACCTGCAGCAATCGCTGTCCTACATCGACCGCGCGTACCAGTTCGTCAAGGACACCGTCGCCCGCGGCGGTTCGGTGCTGTTCGTCGGCACCAAGAAGCAGGCCCAGGAGGCCATCGCCGAGCAGGCGATGCGCGTCGGCATGCCCTATGTCAACCAGCGCTGGCTGGGCGGCATGCTCACCAACTTCCAGACCGTCTACAAGCGCCTGCTGCGGTTGAAGGAGCTCGAGGAGATCAACTTCGACGACGTCGCCAGCTCGGGCATGACCAAGAAGGAGCTGCTCCAGCTGCGGCGTGAGCGCGACAAGCTCGAGCGGACCCTCGGGGGTATCCGGCGCATGCAGCGGCTCCCGAGCGCGGTCTGGATCGTCGACACCAAGAAGGAGCACCTCGCGGTCGATGAGGCCAAGAAGCTCGGGATCCCCGTGATCGCGATCCTCGACACCAACTGCGATCCGGACGAGGTTGACTTCCCCATCCCCGGCAACGACGACGCCATCCGGTCGGTCTCCCTCCTGACCCGCATCGTGGCCGACGCGGTGGCCGATGGACTGATGGCGCGGGCCGGCGTGAGCGACGAGTCGCAGGTGGGCGCCGAGGAGCCTCTGCCGGAGTGGGAGCGTGAGCTGCTCGCTCGCTCCGAGAGTGGCGAGAGCGCGCCGACCGCGGAGGCCCAGGCCGAAAGCGCCTCGAGCGCGGAGCAGTCGGCAGGTGAGGGAGCCGGCTCGGAGGGTACGAGCGCGACTCCGGAGTCGTCGCCCGCGGGTGAGAGTGGCGACGCGGCGTCCAGCGAGTCTGGCGCCTGAGAGCCCGGGCTTCCTCCGTGTGGACCGACGCCATCGACATCGACATCGACCGAAGAGAGCGACTCACACACGATGAGCACCTTCACCACCGCTGACGTCAAGCGGCTTCGGGACGCGACCGGAGCCGGGATGATGGACTGCAAGAACGCCCTGCAGGAGGCGGAGGGCGACTTCGACCGAGCCGTCGAGATCCTCCGCGTCAAAGGGGCTGCGAAGGCCGCGAAGCGCGCGGAGCGTAGCGCGGGCAACGGCCTCGTCGTTGCCAAGGACGGCGCGCTGCTCGAGCTGAACTGCGAGACCGACTTCGTCGCCAAGAACGAGCAGTTCCAGGCGCTCGGTGCCGAGCTGGTCGCGCTCGCGAGCCAGACGCGGCCGAGCACGCCCGACGAGCTGGTCGCGGCCAAGCTGCCGGACGGCCGGACCGCTGGTGAGGCGCTGGACGGTCTCGCCGCGGTCATCGGCGAGAAGCTGGCGATCGGCCGGGTGGCGGTGTTCGACGGGAAGACCACCGTTTACCTGCACCGCCGAGCCACCGACCTGCCGCCGCAGGTGGGCGTGCTCCTCGCCTACGAGGGGGACGACGAGGAGGCCGCCAAGGCGGCCGCGATGCAGGTGGCGGCGATGCGCCCGCAGTACCTCACCCGGGATGAGGTTCCCGCGGAGGTCGTCGAGAACGAACGCCGCATCGCCGAGGAGACCGCCCGCAATGAGGGCAAGCCCGAGCAGGCAATCCCGCGGATCGTCGACGGGCGCCTGGAAGGCTTCTTCAAGGACGCGGTGCTCGTGGAGCAGCCGTCCGTGCACGATCAGAAGAAGACCGTGGGACAGCTGCTCGCGGAAGCGGGTGTCACCGTGACGCGCTTCGTCCGGTTCGAGGTCGGTCAGGCCTAGGCCGTTCGCACGCGTGGCGCGGCGGGTCGGGTACGCACCGACCTGAGGAGGCAGGGCCAGCGAGGCGGACGGACAGGAGGCGAGATCGTGCAGGTGACCATGGGGGTGGGTTCGTGACGACGACCAAGACGATCTCGAACGGTCCGACGTCCGCGCTGGTGCCGTACCGGCGAGTCCTGCTCAAGCTGTCCGGCGAGGTGTTCGGCGGCGGCAAACTGGGTGTGGATCCCAACGTCGTCGCCAACATCGCCGCACAGATCGCGGAAGTGGTGCGGGGCGGGGTCCAGGTCGCCGCTGTCGTGGGCGGAGGGAACTTCTTCCGAGGCTCCGAGCTCCAGCAGAGCGGCATGGACCGCGCCCGCGCCGACTACATGGGCATGCTCGGGACGGTCATGAACTGCCTGGCCCTGCAGGACTTCCTGGAGAAGGCTGGGGTCGACACCCGGGTCCAGACGGCGATCACCATGGGGCAGATCGCCGAGCCCTACATCCCGAGGCGGGCGATCCGACACCTGGAGAAGGGTCGGGTGGTCATCTTCGGCGCCGGCTCCGGCATGCCCTATTTCTCCACCGACACCGTGGCGGCCCAACGGGCCCTGGAGATCGGTGCGGAGGTGCTACTGAAGGCGACATCCGTCGACGGCGTCTACGACGCGGACCCGAAACGCGCGCCCCAGGCGCGGAAGTTCGAGCAGATCAGCTTCGCCGAATGCCTGCGCCGTGAGCTCAGGGTGGCGGACGCGACGGCGTTTAGCTTGTGCATGGAGCACGGGTTGCCGATCATCGTCTTCAACCTCCTCAAGGACGGCAATATCGCCCGCGCCGTTCGAGGTGAGAGGATCGGGACTCTCGTCTCGGCCGACGCCTGATCGGGCGGCTGGTCGACCGCCTGTCGGCCCGGCGAGGCGACCGATCGGGACGTCCGTGCCGGATGGAACGAACGGGTCCGATCACGCGTCGGCATGTGCGCACACCGGTAGTGCACCCGCCGGCCGACGGCCGAGCAACCGAGGGACAAGGAGATCACGACCGTGACCATCGACCAGACTCTCCGCGACGCGGCACAGAAGATGGGCAGGGCCGTCGAGGTCGCCAAGGAGGAGTTCGCGGCGATCCGCACGGGCCGGGCCCACCCGGCGATGTTCGCCAAGATCCAAGCCGACTACTACGGCAGTCCGACTCCCATCCAGCAGCTGGCGTCGTTCCACATCCCCGAGGCGCGGCTCGTCGTCATCACGCCCTACGACAAGAACGCGCTGGGCGCGATCGAGAAGGCCATTCGGGACTCCGACCTCGGGGTCAACCCCACGAATGACGGGAACGTCGTCCGCGTCGTGCTGCCGGAGCTGACCGCAGAACGTCGCAAGGAGTACGTGAAGCTCGCTCGCCAGAAGGCGGAGGAAGCGCGGGTGTCGGTGCGTAACGTGCGCCGGCACGCCAAGGAGACGCTCGACCGGCTCGCTCGGGACGGCGAGGTGGGCGAGGATGACGTCGCCCGGGCCGAGAAGCAGCTCGACGCCGAGACGCGCAAGTACATCTCCCAGATTGACGAGGTGCTCAAGCACAAGGAAGAAGAGATCCTCGAGGTCTAGGGCGGCGTGGACACCCGAATCCGACCTCGGAGCCAGCACACGACGCGACACATCGTGACCGAGCCGCGTGGAGGGGGCGACGACGTCCCAAGCAAGTCCCGTAATCGTTTCGGCCGCAACCTGACCGCCGCTATCGGCGTGGGGTTGCTCCTGGCCGCTGTCGTCGCCGCGTCGCTCTTCATCGTCAAAGCGGTCTTCGTCGCCTTCGTCGTCGTCGCGGTGAGCGTCGCGGTGATCGAGCTGTCCCGCGCGCTGCGGCCGGCCGGAGTCCGGCTGCCGTTGCTTCCCCTGCTGGCCGGGGTGGTCGGGATGTTGGTCGGCGCCTACGTGGGGGAGACCCATGCCTTGGTGGCCGCACTCGGCCTCACTGCCCTCGCGGTCTGCGTCGGGCGGTTGCCCGGCGGCCGCGAGGGTTTCGTCCGTGACGTCACGGCTGGCCTCTTCGTCGCGCTCTACGTCCCGTTCCTCGCCGCCTTCGCAATGCTGCTGCTCCGCGAGGAGGACGGTCCGCTCCGGGTCGTGGTCTTCGTCGCCGTCGCGGTCGCCAGCGACATCGGCGGCTACGCGGCGGGAGTGCTGTTCGGACGGCACAAGCTCGCGCCCACGATCAGTCCCGGGAAGACGTGGGAGGGACTGGCCGGCTCGACCCTGTGCTGCCTCGTCGCGGGAGTCGCGGGCGTCGTCTTCCTGCTGCACGGCTCCTGGTGGGCCGGGCTGGTCGTGGGGGCCGTCGCGACCGTCACGGCGACGCTCGGTGACCTGGTGGAGTCCATGCTCAAACGGGACATCGGGATCAAGGACATGGGGAGCCTGCTCCCGGGCCACGGAGGTGTCATGGACCGTCTGGACTCCCTCCTGCCGACCGCTGTGGTGAGCTGGCTCGTCCTGAGCCTGCTGGTCCCGGTGGGATGACGCCATGACGCGCCTCCATCTGGTCCGCCACGGGCGGCCGCGCCCCGACGATCGGCGGGCGGCCGAGTGGCCGCTGGACCCCTCCGATGAGGGGGTGACGAAGCTCCGACGGTCCGGGGTGCTACCGGAGCGCGGCCGGTGGTTCTCCTCGCCCGAGCCGAAGGCCTTCGCGACCGCGCGGGCGCTCACCGACGGTGCGCTGGGTCTCGTGGACGGGCTCCGTGAGATGACGCGGCCGGCGCGGGCCTGGCTGGACACCGCGGAGTGGGCCGCGCTGGTCCGCCGTTCGATGACGGAGCCGGACACGCCGGCCGCGCCCGGCTGGGAGAGCGCCAGGGCGACCACGGAACGAGTCGTGGGTGTCGTGGCTCGGATCCGTGAGAGCTGTCCGGGCGAGGAGATCGTGCTGGTGGGCCACGGCACCGCGTGGACGCTGCTCGTCGCGGCCCTCACCGGGCGACCACCCGATCTGGAGGCGTGGGAGCGGCTTCGCTTGCCGGATCACTGCCTGCTCGAGGTCGGGGACGAGACGGCACGCGTCCTCGCGTCCTGGGGCTCCTGGGCGGACCGCGCCTGAGCTCGGTTCGGCACCGACGGACGGAGCGGACGCCTGGGCCTGGATGTGCTCCCGGCCATGACTCACCCCAGGACGGGGACGAAGCCGGTTCCCGGCTTGTAGTTGGGCGATTGGTGCCGGAAGTAGGTGTTGTAGACCTCGCAGTACTGGCCGCCCAGACGCATGAGGGTTGCGTGGTCGCCTTCCTCGACGATACGGCCCTCGCGGAGGACGATGATCCGGTCGGCGTGCTGGATGGTCGACAGGCGATGTGCGATCACGATCGACGTGCGGCCATGCAAGACGACGTCGAGTCCCTCCTGGATCTGCGCCTCGGTGAGCGGGTCGACGCTGGCCGTCGCCTCGTCGAGGATGACGATCGCGGGGTCCTGGATGAGCAGCCGGGCGAGCGCGACGAGCTGGCGCTGTCCCATCGACAAGGCGCGACCATGCTCACCCACCTTGGTGTCGAGTCCTTCGGGGAGCGCGTCCAGCCAGTCGCCGTTGCCGATGTGCTCGGCGGCCCGGCGCACTTCCTCGTCGGTCGCCTCCGGGCGGGGGTAGCGGATGTTGTCGGCGACGGTGCCGGAGAACAGGAACGGCACTTGGGGGACCACACCCAGCTGGCGGCGGTACTCGCGGAGGTCGAACGTGCGGATGTCGCGGCCGTCGATCTCGATCCGGCCACCTTGGAACTCGTAGAAGCGGGTGATCAGCTTGCCGAGGGTGGACTTCCCCGCGCCGGTGTGGCCGACGAGCGCCACCATCTCTCCGGCCTCGATGGTGAGGTCGAAGTTCTTGAGGACTGGCTGGGTCGGCACGTAGCCGAACGTGACGTCCTTGAACTCGATCCGCCCGGCGAGCCGACCGACGGGTCGCTCGTCGGTCTGGACGACCCGCGGTGTCGCGTCGATCAAGGCGAAGACGCGCTCGGCGGCCGAGAGGCCTTGCTGGAACTGGGACCAGAACGACGCGATGCTCGTGAGCGGCATCCAGAACAACCCGACCGCCTGCAGGAACAGGTACCAGTCCCCGGGTGAGACCGATCCGTCGAGCACCCGACGCCCGCCGGCGTAGACGAGCAGGACGGTGCCCAGGCCGGCGACGAGGAACAGCACCGGGAAGATGCCGCTGAAGACCATGCCCTGGCGCAGCGTCACCTGGTAGTTCTGCTCGTTGATGGGACGGAACTCGTCGTAGACGGTCTGCTCCTGGCGGAAGTTCTTCGCCACCGCGATGCCGCCCATCGTCTCCTGCACGTTGGAGTTGACGCGGGCGAGCGAACGTTGCGCCCGACGGGTGGTCTCGCGTGCGACCCGACGGAAACCGAGCGCCAGCCCCACGACGACCGGTGTGATCGCCAGCGTCATGAGAGCCAGGCCGACGTCACGCTGGAACAGCAGCGCTGTGATGAACCCCACGAGCAGCACCTGGCTGAGCAGGTTCATGGTCAGCGTCACGACGTTGGCGAAGTCGTCGGTGTCGGACGTGACCCGGCTGACGATCTTCCCCGAGGGGTTCTCGTCGTAGAACGACATGTCGCGCCGCAGGACGGCCGCGAAGGCGTCCTCCCGCAGCCGGAGCACGACGTCGCCGACGACGCGGGCGCTCAGACTCTGCCGGACGAAGTTCGTGACCCAGGCGAGCACGCCCGACAGCAGGATGAGCGTGACGAGCAGGGCGAGGAACTGGTTGGAGTCGTCGGCGACGAGCCGGTCGAGACCCCAGCTGATGACGACCGGCAGGACCGCCTGGAGCAACGAGGTGGCGACGATCATCACCGCGACCACCGCCATCGCCGGGAGCTTGGGGCGGAAGTAGCCCAAGATCCGCCGAAGCAGGTCGAGGTCGTTGTAGTGCCGGTCGTAGTCCTCGGCGTCGAGGCCGTCCAGGATGAAGCCCATCAGTGCTCCTCGCCGTCGTGGCTGTGCGCGGGCATGGCGAGCGCTTCCTCGGTGACCGTCCGGACCGCGCCGTTGGGTCCGTCGGCGTGCGGGTCCCGATGCTCGCGGTCGTGCCCGTCGAGGTGTCCACCGTCGAGTCGAGCGTGACCGTCCAGCCGCCTCGTGGTGTCGCGCGACACGACCCCGCCATCGGTGACTCCCAGGTCACCTGGTGCGAGGTCACCGTGAGTGAGGGAACCGTCGCCGGCGATGGGTGGTCGGCCTGCCGGTGCCGCGGTCGCGCCGGAGGTTCCGGAGGCGGGCGCCATCTCGTCGTAGTGCGCGAAGATGCGGCGGTAGAGCGGACAACGCTCGTACAGCTCCTCGTGGGTGCCTTGGTCGACGATCCGGCCACGCTGGAGGAGCAGGACCTTGTCGGCCCAGCGGATCTGCGCGAGCCGATGCGTGATGAGGAGGGTGGTGCGGCCGTGCAGGATGCGGCGAATGGCCCGCTGGATCTCGTCCTCGGTCGCGCTGTCGACGGCGCTGGTGGAGTCGTCGAGGATCAGGATGCTCGGGTCGGTGAGCAGCGCGCGAGCGATCGCGAGCCGCTGGCGCTGACCGCCGGACAGGGTCACCCCGCGCTCACCGATGACCGTGTCGTAGCCGTCCTCGAGCTCCTCGATGAAGCCGTGGGCCTGGGCATCCTTGGCGGCTCGCACGATGTCCTCGCGGCTCACCCGCTGACCGAGGCTGAAGGCGATGTTCTCGGCGATGGATCGTGAGAACAGCACGATGTCCTGCTCGATCGTGGAGATCTGCGACCGGAGCGCGTCGAGATCCCACTCGCGAACGTCGACCCCGTCGATGAGCACGCGCCCCTCGTCGACGTCGTAGATGCGGTTGACCAGCTTGGTGAGGGTGCTCTTGCCTGCCCCCGTCTCGCCCACGATGGCGATCGTCTGTCCGGGCTCCGCGCGGAAGGACACGTTGCGCAGCACTGGTTCCCCGCCGTACCCGAAGGAGACGTTCTCGAACACGATCTCCCCGCGCATGTGGCCGCGGTGACCGTGGGGGTTCTGGTCGAGCTCGGTCTCCTCCTCCATGATCGTCAGGATCCGGCGGGCGCTGACCAGCCCCATCTGCACCAGCGAGAAGCTGAAGATCGAGATGTGGGTCGGAAACGAGAGCATCCCCATGAGACCGAGGTAGGCGACCAGGTCGCCCAAGGTGATGGCGTCGTCGCGGTAGAGCAGCAGTCCGTGCAGGAGGGCGCCGGCGGTCGCCACCGCGAGGAGCAACGTCGGAAGGTAGCGCGCCTGCACCATCCCCTGACGGACGAAGTAGTCGCGGTAGGCGCGAGCGCTCGTCTCGAACCGGCGCTGTTCCTGGTCTTCTTGCGCGGTGACCTTGACGACCTCGATGCCGCGGACCGCTTCGTTGAGCCCAGCGTTGAGGTCGCCGAACTGCTCCCGCATGCGCGTCGAGACCGGGTTGAGCTGGCGCATGTAGTGGCGGATCGCGATCGCGAAGCCGACCGCGAAGAGGAGCGGAGAGGCCAGCAGGCGCGGGTCGATGAAGGCGATGAAGGCGAGTGGCACCAGGCCTTGCAGCATCGAGTCGACGATGAGATCGATGCCAGGCGAGAACATGTGGCCCAGCTGCCGGACGTCATTGGCGGTCCGGGCCATGAGATCGCCGACCCGTTGCCGGTTGTGGAACGTCTGGCTCTTGCCCAACAGGCTGGTGTAGAGCTCGTCGCGGGCGTCGCGTTCCATGCGCTTGGCGAGGACCTCGACGCTCAGCCGCGCGAGCAGGTCGAAGGCACCGCGGGCCAGCACGATCACCAGCAAGGCGACGGCGATCGCGGTGAGGGTTCTCGCGGTGTTCTCGTCCCTGGCGAGGACCGCGTCGAACGCCGCTCCGGTCAGGTGCGGAATGCTCGAGTTGAGCAGCACCATGAGCAGCGATCCGAGCAGGAAGCCCGCGACGTACCGACCGTTGCGGCGTTGGTGGGACAGGATCCACCGGATGGGGCCGCGTCGGTCGGTGGGGCGTTGGTCAGCGACCGTGAACTCTGACCTGCGCGTGGCCACGAGATGTTGCCTTCCACGAGACACAAGGGGGAAGCGCCGTACGTCTCGCCTGGCGCGAGAGACGCGAGACCTACCAGATGTAGCAAGCCTGGGGCTCGGCCGCCAGCCAATTTCCACGAGGCCTTGAACTGTCGATGGTCGCTGATAACGTCAGCACTTTTCTTTTTCGGAATTCGATCAACACGTCGAAATCGATCGGTCGCGTTCCGTCGCGCGCGTCGACGGACGGTGCCGGTGGTGTCGCGAAACGTGGCCCATCACTGGGAACCATCACTGGGCGGCTGCCCAGCCGTGCCAACGGGCGACGTCGATCCGGATGTAGGGACCGGTGGGCGGGTCGTCGCGGTACTGGGAGTACTTCGCCACGAGCAAGGCTCGAGGCTCGGCGACGTCGTCCGCGAGGATCCTGGCGGTGCCGTCGGCACGGACCCACCACAGCGTGCTCCAGTCCTCGTCGTAGTGGTCGACGAGGAGACTGACCCGAGGGTTCGCCGCGATGACGCGGAGGCGGCGCAGGTGTCGAGTGGTCTTGGGCTTCTGGTCCACCGCCGTGACGACCATGGAGCCGGAGACCGCGAACGTCACCACGACGAGGAAGGGCTGACCCGTCTCGTCGACCATCGCAAGGCGAGCGACCCGTCCGGTCGAGAACCGCCGGCGCGCCTCGTCCTCCGTCAAGCGCACGGCGGCACCTGTCCGGCACACCTCGCGCGGTGGCGGGCCGGCCGCCCGGGGTGGTGTCGCGGGCGCGGCGCGTCAAGCGTCATGCGCCGCAGACTAGGTCGCCACGACGCGGCCCGATGGGAGGCCCGGACGGGCGTCGTCACATCCACGACTCGCTGCTCGAGTCGCCGGACGCTACGACCAGCCTCGGGTGGTTCGGTCGAGGATGGCCGCGTGCGACACTGGACCCGCCATGCCTGTCGCTGACCTCGTCCTCGTTCCGCCGCGCCGCGGCAAGCCACCCCGGCACCTCGCCGACCTGGACGCCGCCGAGCGTCGGGAGGCGATGGTCGCCCTGGGAGAGCCCGCCTATCGAGCCCGGCAGCTGTCCACCCACTACTTCGCCCGATACGTCGAGGATCCGGGACGCATGACCGATCTCCCGGCGGCGGCTCGGGAGCGTCTGGTCCAGGAGTTCCTGCCACGCTTGCTCACCCCGGTTCGCACCGTCGCCTGCGACGGCGGCGCCACGGTGAAGACGGTCTGGCGCCTCTTCGACGGCGCGCTGGTGGAGAGCGTGCTCATGCGCTACCCGGCGACGATGGGCACCAACGGTCGGCTCCGGTCGGGACGGGTCACGATGTGCGTGTCCAGCCAGGCCGGGTGCGGGATGGCCTGTCCTTTTTGCGCCACCGGACAAGCGGGCCTGACCCGCAATCTCTCCACGGCCGAGATCGTCGGCCAAGTGGTGGCCGGGGCCCGAATGCTGGCGGCGGGTGAGGTCCCCGAGCCCGCGGGGGAGTCGACGGGGCAGCGTGGCCGCGACAGCGACGACGCGATCGTGCAGACGCCCACGCGGGTGACCAACGTCGTCTTCATGGGCATGGGTGAGCCACTCGCCAACTACCGGGCGCTTCTCGCCGCCGTCCGGCGCATCACCGATCCCGTCCCCGACGGTCTCGGCATCTCCCAGCGGTCCGTCACGGTGTCGACGGTGGGCCTGGTCCCCCGCATGCGCCAGCTCACGCGGGAAGGGCTGTCCGTCACCCTGGCCGTGTCCCTGCACGCACCAGACGACGAGCTCCGGGACCAGCTCGTCCCGGTCAACGCGCGCTGGAAGGTGGCGGAGGTTCTCGACGCCGCGTGGGAGTACGCCGAGCAGACCGGGCGGCGCGTGTCGATCGAGTACGCCCTGATCCGAGACGTCAACGACCAGTCCTGGCGGGCGGACCTCTTGGGACGGCTCCTCTCCGGCCGGCTCGCCCACGTGAACCTCATCCCGCTCAACCCGACGCCCGGCTCGACGTGGACGGCGTCCAGACCGAAGGACGAGCGGGAGTTCGTTCGTCGGCTCCGCGACCACGGCGTTCCGGTGACCGTGCGCGACACCCGCGGGCGGGAGATCGAAGGGGCCTGCGGGCAGCTCGCCGCCAAGGAGAGCGGCTCGTAGAGAGCGTCCGTCGCTACGAGCGCTCGCCATCGAGAACCAGCGCTCGCCTTCGGCGGATCGGCCGACGCGTACGCTGAACACCTGCTCGCCGACCTCCGCGAGGCGGTCGAACGACACAGGGACACGGAGGTCGGCGCGGAGCTCGACACCATGGCGCGGGGCCACTTCGCCCGAGCCATGCTCATGGCCTTCAGGTTCGCGATCGCCGAGCGACGAGAGGGTCCGCTGCCTCGTCATCGCCTCTACGGCTTGCAGGAGGCGATGATCCCCTTCTCGCCGACGGTGCCGACCTCCTCGCGAACTACGTCGCCCTCCCGTCGCCGATGCGCGACGCGGCGGAATCTCCGCCTGGACGAGGGCGTGCGTCCGGCGATCCGGAATGGAGGCCTTGTCCTCCCACTTCGTGGGCAGTGCCACGTTCGAGCTGGTCGACGGGGACCAGCTGATGGAGCTCCATCAGGAGCTGGCCGACGCGGCGAGCCGCCTGGAGCGGGTCGGGACACCCCCAGAGGGAGTTCCACGGCACGCCCACGACTGGTGGTTCTCCCAGGGTCAGCGTTAGCGCGGGGCGAGCCTCGTCGACGGGCTATGTCTGCCGTTCGAACCGCTCGGCATTGTGCTCGACGTGTCGTCGCTGGGCGTGCGGATCGCTGAGTGTAGGGGAGCGGATGGTGACCGGATGGAACCCTCCGCCGGAGCAGCGGTTCCTGGACGCCATGGGCGAAGGACATCACGTTGACCGTGCGCCTGCTGCTCGTCATGACGCTGTGGCTGCCGGTCACAATGGGAGGCTCCTACCTCGTCGTCCAGCGGGGTGACCGGAGGCTGGTGCGCTCGTACACCTCGCCGGAGCCGGTCAAAGCGGTCGACCGGCCGGACGTGGGTGTGAGCGCGGCGGTGCGTCGCGCGTCCGTGGACCTTGTCGAGTACTGGCCGTTTCCTCCACCGTGGGGCTCATCGTCAACCCCGACCGCGACCCCGAGACCCACGTCCCACCGCATCCTTCCCCCAAGGTGGAGGAGCTCGCCCAACGGATTCGGGTCGAGATGGTCCCGATGGCGCGCGACGCAAGCCCGTGACGCTGCCGCTGTCCTGCCTGACGATCTCCGGTTCGGACCCTCGTCGACGGCTTCGACGACGAGGGTCGCCCCGCGGATCCGCCCCGCGCGGCGGGTGATCACCGACCTGGAAGAGAAGCGAAGGATCCTGGACTACCTCCGGTCGGGAGCCGTCGTGCAGGCACACGCGGGCGGGGCCCCGGAGACGTTCGATCCAACTCGCGGCGAGGTCGTACCCGCCAGCACGCTAACCGCTGGCACCTGGGTGTGGCAGGAGGGCATGGTCTACTACCTGGACACGTACGGGCTCGCCTCGGAGCCGGAGTATGGATCATCGCCCGCGGCCGGCTACCAGTGCCCGGAGGTGCCGCAGAGTCGGCAAAGTTCGCTGGGCGTGCGTTGATGGATGGCAACGGCTCACGGCTGACCTGTACCGTCGGACGTCGCCGTAGGGTGTGGGTGGCTCCCGTGGGGGATGCGACGGTGTGGAATCGCCGGGAGTTTCAGTTCATCGACGCGTGCCAGGCGAAGGACCCTGAGCAGTGTGTACGCCTCCTGCTCGGCATGACCCTGTGGTTGCCGGTCATGGCGCCGAACAACGGGTACGTCGTCACCGAACGGGATGGCTACAAGCTGGTGCACACGTACACCTCACGGGAGCGTGCCGAATCGGTCGTGGTCCCGGGCGTGGACCTCAACGCGCCGGTGAGCCGACACTTCGTTGAACTCGTCGAGAGCTGGAAGAGCACCGAGTACGGCCTGGTGGTCAATCCCGACAGCGACAGCGAGCTGCACATCCTGCCGGAGGCCTTCCCCGATATCCGCAAGTTTGCCGAACAACATCGTGTCAAGCTGTTCGCGATAGCGCGGACTAGGGATCCCGTGACCCTGCCGGTGACCCAGGTCGGGGAGTTTCGGTTCGCCGCTCTCGCCGACGGCTTCGACGACGAGGGTCGTCCCGCGATCCTCCCTGCGCGGCGGATGATCATCGATCTGGAGGAGAAGGCGAAGATACGCGGTTATCTCCAGTCCGGAGCCGTGCTGCAGGCGGTCGCGGGTCGGGCGCAGGACATGTTCGACCCGGATCGCGGCGAGGTCGTACCCGCCAGCACTCTGACGGATGGCATTTGGGTGTGGCAGGAGGGCATGGTCTACTACCTCGAGAAGTACGGGCTCGCCCCGGAACCGGAGTTCCTGAACCACATCGTCGCGGCGGGTTACCGGTGTCCCGAGGTGCCTTCGAGTCGGCTGGAGGCGGCAGGGCGGGCCTTGATGGAGTGGCAGCGTGCCACGGCCAAGCTCTACCGCCGCAGTCGCGCAAGCCGGACGCTGACCCGCATCGCGGCGACGGACGAGTTCGTCCCGCCCGCGTCACGCTGGCTCGGGCAGATCGTCAGGTTCGAGCCTCCCTTGCTGCGCACCAGGTATCCGTACGGGGTGTACGTGAACCTGCGCGGCTGCGTGGACTGGATTCCATACGCGCGAGCCATCGTGGAGCTTCCAGAGGCGGACGAGGCGTTGACCGCCGACGAGCTCCGTGTGCTCGATGTGCTGACCGCGAACGCGGTCATGGTCGAGGCTCAGGATCCGCTCTGGGCCGGCACGGCCGGCAGCCTCGCGACCCCGGATGGCTGGTTGTGGCGGCACCTTCCGTACAGCCGGCAGGTGGCCTTGGTTCCCGCGGAGCTCGCGGTCGCGTTTCGGCACGCGGGTGGGATCGCGACTCGACTCACGCCGCATCCCGGCCGGGGCGTCTCGATGTGCGGGACCGAGCCCGTCGGTTTCGAGCCGGTTCCGGAGCAGGCCGAGGTGGATGTCGACCGGCTGGAGACGTCTCTCGGTGTGCCGGTCCCAGAGCCGTACCGAGACTTCCTGATCGCCACGGGCGGAGGTCGACCGACCAGGCCAGCGGTGCACCCGGATTTCGGGTTCGTGGTGGACCAGACCTTCCTGCACGCCGCCCGTGGCAGGAGGAATCTATTGAACAACCTCAGGTACCTGCGCCCGTTCCTCGGCGACCGATTCACCAACGACTTCCTGGGCATCGCGCGCGTCCAGGGCGGCATGCTCGCGCTCCGACTCACCGACCCAGACGCCGGGTCGGTGTGGTTCTGGGACGCTGACGACTTCCACGATGACGACCGCTACGACGCCGTGATCGTGTGTCGTGACCTGTTGCGGCGGTGCGCGGACAGCTTCGACGTGTTCCTGCGGCAGCTCGTGCCCGTCCCGGAGTGGCTGTGTGAGGTGGCGCGCTCGGCGGTGACCTCCGGCGCGGCAACGGTCGTTCGCGATGACGACATGGGAAAGGCGCTGCCGGCCAAGGACCGACCATCCACGTCGAGGTCGTGACGAGCAGCGCTCAGCGTCGGAAGCGCGTGACAAGAGCAGTCGCGGCAGGCCAGGGGCGGACGTGAAGCGGAGCAGCCAGAAGGCGGAAGAGCTCAAGTTCCTCGACGCCCGTAAGGCGAAGGAGTGCACGCAGTGCTACGGCTTCCGGAGCGGCGCTGCAGGCACCGCGGGTTTGGCGCGAGACGTGTTCGACCCGGATCGGGGGAAGGTGGTGCCGGCCAACACTCTCACGGACGGCACGTGGGTATGGCAGGACGGCATGGGGTACTACCTCGGCAAGGACGGTCTCGCCCCGGAGCCGCGTTCTCGAACCACATCGTCGCGGTGGGTTATCAGTGTCCCGAGGTGCCGCCGAGCCGTCTGAACTCAGGGCGCGTGTTGATGGAGTGGCAACGCGCCACGGCGAGCCTCTACCGCCGGGCTCAGGCGAAGGTCGGGAATCGCGGTGAGCTCCGACCACCGCCGCGTACGAGGACGTCAGCGTCCTGTCGCCTCCCCCTTGTCATTGGCGCGTCCCAGGCTCGCCGCGGTGGTCGGGCTGTGGTCGCTTCGGTCCGTCGCGCAGTGGGTCATAGAGGATGGCGACGGGTGCGTCCCAGGTGAACCGGTCGGAGCGGAACGTGGTCGTCTCGGCCTGAGGCTTGTCGGTGTCGTCAGTACGCTCGGGACGGTCGCACTGGGGATCGGCTGGCTGCTGTCCCATGGTGGCCTCCTTTGCCTCGAGCGGGAGAATACCGGTCTCAGAGCCTTGGGCTGATCGACATCGTGGCTGATGGGGAGATGACAGCGCGACCTACGTCGGCCGGGGGACACTAGGTGAGCGTCCATGTCGAGTGACGCGTCTGTCGATCCCGACCTCGCGCTGTCCGGAGGCTCGACGCCGCTCGTTTCGCGGCGCTGGTGAACGACCACGCCGGCGCGCGGCTCACCCTGCTCGGCCCCGCGCCCGGTGGCCAGGTTGTGCCGCCTACGTTCGCTGGCCCGACGGTCGGGAGGGTGTTCTCACCTTGCTTCCGGGCGGTCATGGAGCGCGGGCGCGGCAGGTTGGCGAGGTGCTGAACCTCGCCCGACAGCGGGGGCTGCCGGTGCCGGCGTACGACCTGGTGGCCGAGGTGCCCGACGCCACCGCGATCGTGCAGGAGCGCCTGCCTGGATCGCCGCCGTCCCGAGTCGACCGACGCCTGGTCGAGGAGATGGTGGCGCTCCACGAACGCTTCGCTGGGCTGCTCGCCGGGCGGACCGACGTCGAGGTCCCCGACCTCTACCTGCGAGCCAGTGGGCCGGGGTTCTGCCTGCACCGGCCCCTGGAGCTGCACAGCGCACGAAGCCGGCGACTGCTCGCGTGGGTGAGGGACGTCGGTGCGGCGTCGGATGCCGTGATGTCCGGTGCCGACCTGGTCCACCTCGACTACCACGGGGAACGTGCTGTCGACGCGTCGGGAGCGATCACCGGCGTGGTCGACTGGGACGGCATCGGTCGAGGCGACCGGCGGTTCGCGCTGGTGACGTTGCGCTTCGCCCTGAGCGAGCCGGGTCGGGACGAGACGCTCGCGCGCTGGGTGGACGGACTGGTGGACGATCTCCTCGACCCGGCGACCCGCCGGGTGTCCTGGGCGCACATGAGCCTGCGGATGGCCGACTGGGCGATCCGCCACTTCGGCCCAGGCGACGTCGACCACTGGCTCGACGTCGCCGAGGCCGGCATGGACCGCTGACCTGGCGGATGCCTAGGCCGGCAGCTCGACGCCGCGCAGCAGGCCGTCCTGGTCGGCGGTGATGAGCAGGTCGCCGACGAGAGCGGGCGTGCTGAACGTGTTGCCCGGGCCGAGCTGGCGCTGGTGGCGCACCTCGCCGGTCGCGAGGTCGATCCCGCTGAGGAGCCCGGTCGCGGCGACGATCCAGACCTGGCCCTTGCGCAGGACCGGCCCGGCGTTGAACACGCGCACGCCGAGCTCGGTGACCCACGTCGCCGTCCCGCTCGCCGGGTCGACCAGCTGGGCCTTGCCCCACTCGTCCACGAGAAGCAGGCCCTGGTCGGTGAGCCGCGCCGGCGGGTAGAGGAAACCGCCGGATGCCGACCACCGCTGGGACCCGGTGGCTCGGTCGAGCGCGGTGGCGGTGCTCACGGTGGAGAAGAGCACCGCGCCGTCCGGGAGCAGTGTCACCACGTCGTCCCACGGACCGTAGAGCAGGCGTCCGTGCGGGTCCTCGCGGGTCGTCATCGACACCGACCAGACGAGCGCGCCGTTGGCGGCGTCGAACGCGTACGCGTTGCCGTCGCCGCTTCCGGCGTAGACGCGTTCGCCGTCGCACGCCGGCCGGCCGGCGAACAACCCGTGCAGGTCGGCTGACCAGCGGATCCGAACGGCCCGAGGGTCGATGGCGTAGAGCGTGGTGCCGGCGGTGACGAACACGGTCTCCGTCTCGTCGACCGTTGTGACGAGCGGGCTGCTGAGCACCGGTCCAGCCAGCCGCAGTCGCTGCTGAACCTGACCTGTCCCGGCGTCGAGGACGTACAGGTGGTGGTCGGCCGAGGGAACCACGAGCCTCGCGCCGTCGAGGGTGAACGCCGGGCCGCGATAGACGGGTCCGACGTGCGACCGCCACACCACCCGGCGACGACGTCGCTCGGGACGGAACGCCTCGACGTGCCCCTTCGTCGTGGCGGCCACGACCAGGCCGTCCCGCTCGGCCAAGGCGCCCTGGATGGAGCCGGTCATCCGGGCCTGCCACCGCTCGACCGGCGCGGGGCCGGTCGACGAGATCGTGAACAGCTCGGTGGCGTCGTAGCTCGCGCCACGCTCGTCAGCGACGCGCACCTGGAGCCGGTGCACGCCCGCAGCCATCGCGTCAGCGTCGACCGTTCCCCGCCAACCCTGGGGCGTCGGCGTCAGCTCCACCCAGCTGCCGGCGTTCCCGCCGCCGAACACATGCTGCGGATACACCTGGGCGCGCACCGACGCCGCGGTCGAGGAGCCGCGAAGGCGGACGGTGACCGGGATCTTGCCGGTCGGTGCGGGAGCGCCGACGTCGATCCGGACCGGACGGAGATGCTGGTCCTCGTCCCGACCCGTCAGCGGGATCGTCGTCACCTCACGCCGAGTCTCGGTGCCGTCCTCCGCGACCGTGACCATCCAGACCCGGAGGACGGTGTGCTGGGCGTCGTCGCCACGCTCGACCCAGTAGTAGTTCGCGCCGTTCCTGACCGCGGGACCGGCGAGCTGGGTGAAGCCGTTGGTCCGAACGACGTGCTCCCGGTGGATGTGCCCGGCGAACACCGCGCGGACCGGCAGGTGCGCGATCGTCTCGAAGAACGCGTCCTGGTCGTTGACGTAGTAGTGCTCCGACCCGAGCGGATAGTGGAGGAAGAGCACGCTCGGACCGGCCGTGCGCAGGTCGGCGGCGAGCCAGTCCAACAGCTCCCGTCCGAAGTGGCCCGGCTCCTGCAGCGTCTGGGTCGGGTCCAGTCCGACCAGGTGCAGGCCGCCGACGTCCCACGAGTAGGGAGTCGGCCCGAACAGCCGGTGGTAGAGCTGCTTGGCGTTGACGTCCCAGCGAACCTCGTGGTTGCCGGGGACGTGTCGGATCCGGCCGCGCAGCGAGTCGGGAATCGTCGACAGGTACGCGGCGTACTCGTCCTCCCCGCTGTGGTCGGTGATGTCCCCGCAGTTGAGGACGAAGGTCGGCGAGGCCGAGGCGATGGACGCGAACGTCCGCCGCAGGATGTCCAGGCGTGCTGGCTCCGTGGGCGTGGCGTGCGTGTCGGTGACGACCGCGAACGACAACGACTGACCGCCTGCCGGCGGCGCGGCGCGGCTTGCCCGGGTCGCCGTCCGGCTGTCCGCGAGCGCGGGCCCGATGGCGTGAAGACCGCCGACGGCGCCGACCGCGCCGGCACCAGCCAGAGTGAGCAGGCGCCGCCGGCCGAGCGAGGACCGAGATCCCTGACCTGCTGAGCCTGGAGCGGTGGACTGGCTGAGTGGCGGGCCACTCGTCTCGGGCATGACAGCCTCCTCCGTCCTGACGTGAGAGCGCCGTCCTGCCGTGGGCCGCCCGTGTGGGCGCTCGAGCAGGACGTGCGGGCAGGGAGAGTAGCGGGCGGCGATCACGCCTGGGCGTCCGCTCGGTGAAAAGGACCCAAAGCGGTCAGGTCACTGGTCGTCGGCGAGCTGCAGCTGACGCAGCCGGCGCAGCGGCATGACGTACCACAGGAGGACGAAGACGGTCGCGACGCACACCGTCAGCACGACAGCGACGAACCGGTTGACCGCGAGGTCGAAGACCAGCAGGACCGAGGCGACGATCGCGAGGAACAGCGCCACCATGCCGCCGCGGGCCAGCCGGTCGGAGACGCGCACCACCTCCGGCTTCAGGCCGCGGGCGAAGAGCGTGCGGTGGTAGGCCACCGGCGCCATCAGCAGTGCGGTCGCCGTACAACACAGCACGAGGGCGATCAGGTACGTCACGTGAGTGAAGCCCGAGGCGGCGGCGAACCTCGGCTGGATCGCGAGGATCAGCATGAAGCCGAAGAGGATCTGGACGACCGTCTGCAGCACACGCAGCTCGGCCAGCAGTTCCTGGAAGTTGCGGTCCGCGCGTTGGAACGGGGTCTCGCGCCGGGCCTCCATGACCGCGCGCTCGTGACTCCTCGCCATCCCTGCATCATGCCCCGTGGCGATGGTGGGGGTCTCCGCGGGTCGGCCCACCGGGCGAGCCGGGCGTAGCGGACGGGTCGGGCATCGCGGTCGCATGCCCGGCCGCGGCCGGCGAGGGGGCGTGCGCCGGGCGCCTCGCCCCGATCGAGACAATGGCCAGCGGCTGAGCACGCCCCCGTCGACGATGGAACGGGTACTGGAGAGGGCCGGGACGCTCGCGGTGCCCCGAAGCGACCCGCCTGCCCGCCCGACGAGGCTCGACGAAACGACGAGGAACGGACCATGAGCACCCAGGTGAGTGACTCCACCACGGGCGGCTCCGGCGCGCGCGCTTCCAGCTCGGGCCAGGAGTACGTCCTCACCCTGTCCTGCATGGACCGGCTCGGCATCGTCCACGCGGTGTCGGGCTTCCTCGCCGAGCGAGGTTGCAACATCGTCGACAGCCAGCAGTTCAGCGACCCGATCAACGGGCGCTTCTTCATGCGGGTCCACGTGCAGGCCGGCCGTGAGGTCACCCTGGAACGGCTTCAGGCGGAGTTCGCGCCCGTGGGTGCGGCCTGGGGCATGGAGTGGCAGCTGCACGACCTCGCCGTCCGCCAGCGGATCCTGGTGCTGGTCTCCAAGCAGGACCACTGCCTGAACGACCTGCTGTACCGCTGCCGGGTGGGCGCGATCCCAGGCGACATCGTGGCGGTCGTCTCCAACCACCCCAACGCGGGGCCCATGGTGGAGTCGGTCGGGTTGCCCTTCTACCACTTCCCGGTCACCCCGGAGACCAAGCGGGAGCAGGAGGAGAAGATCCTCAGGATCGTCGAGGAGTACCAGGTCGACCTCGTGGTCCTCGCCCGCTACATGCAGGTGCTGTCGAAGGAGATGTGCGAGAAGCTGGTCGGCCGGGCGATCAACATCCACCACTCGTTCCTGCCCAGCTTCGCTGGCGCGCGTCCGTACCACCAGGCCTACGAGCGCGGCGTCAAGCTCATCGGTGCCACCGCCCACTACGTGACGGAGGAGCTCGATGAGGGGCCTATCATCGAGCAGGAGGTCGCCCGCGTCGACCACTCGTTGACGCCCGCCAAGCTCGCGGCCGTCGGACGTGACCTCGAGTGTCTCGCGCTCGCCCGGGCGGTCACCTGGCACCTCGAACATCGCGTCATCCTCAACGGGACAAGGACGGTGGTCTTCCGGTGACCGACACCGCGCGGATCCTGGACGGCAAGGCGACCGCGGCGGAGATCCGGGCGGATCTCGCCGAGCGGGTGAAGGCCCTCCGCGCCCGGGGCGTCACGCCGGGCCTCGGCACCATCCTGGTGGGCGACGACCCGGGCAGCCAGGCCTACGTCCGCGGCAAGCACCGCGACTGCGCGAAGGTTGGGATCGAGAGCATCCGCGTCGACCTACCCGCGACCGCGACCCAGGAGGACGTGGAGGCGGCGGTCGACCGGCTCAACGACGACCCGGCTTGCACGGGCTACATCGTCCAGCTGCCCTTGCCTCCGCACCTGGACGCCGACCGCGTCCTGGCCCGGATCGACCCGCGCAAGGACGCCGACGGCCTGCACCCGGTCAACCTGGGCTGGCTCGTCCACGGTCATCCCGCCCCGCTGCCGTGCACGCCGCGCGGGATCGTCGAGCTGCTCCGCCGGTACGACGTTCCGATCGCCGGCGCGGAGGTGTGCGTGATCGGCCGCGGCATCACCGTCGGTCGGCCGCTCGGCCTGCTGCTGTCCCGTCGGTCGGAGAACGCCACGGTCACGTTGTGCCACACCGGCACCAAGGACCTCGCCGCCCACGTGCGTCGGGCGGACATCGTCGTGGCCGCGGCCGGTGTGCCGCACCTCGTCACTCCGGATATGGTCCGGCCGGGCGCGGCGGTGCTCGACGTAGGGATCACCCGCACCGACGACGGCCTCGTGGGCGACGTCCACCCCGATGTCCGCGAGGTCGCCGGCTGGCTGGCGCCGATGCCGGGCGGCGTGGGTCCGATGACGCGGGCGATGCTGCTCACGAACGTCGTGGAGGCGGCCGAGGCGGCGGTCGCCTGACCGAGGTCCGCCGCTCGGCCCCCTCGAGGATCGGTCACTGGTTGAGGAGCGCGGGCGCGAGGGTGCGGAGCTCGGGGAGCCCGAGCCCACCCGCGGCGGGCAGCGGCTGGATGAGCACGGCGTCCGCGCCGGCGTCGAGGTGCTCCTTCACCCGCGCCTGAACCTGCTCGACGTCACCCCACGCCACGATGGCGTCGACGAGCCGGTCGCTCCCGCCGTCGCGGAGGTCGTCCTCGCCGAATCCCAGCGTGCGCAGGTTGTTGAGGTAGTTGGGCAGCTGCAGGTACCGGTGGGTGTGGGCCCGGGCGACCTCGCGTGCCTTCGTCGGGTCGGTCTCCAGCACCACCGCCTGCTCGGGGAGTAGCAGCGGCCCGGAGCCCAGGATCTCCCGAGCGCGCGCCGTGTGCGCGGGAGGCACGAAGTACGGGTGGGCGCCGTCGGCACGGTCGCGGGCGAGCTCGAGCATCTTCGGCCGGAGTGCGGCGAGAACGGTCGGCACCGGCTCGTCGGACGTGTACGCCTGGTAGGTCGCGCGGGCGAGCTCGTCGAGGTACGACCGCATCTTGGCGAGTGGGCGTTCGTAGCGGTGCCCACGCAGCTCGACGGACGGCAGGTGACTCACTCCGAGACCCAGCACGAACCGACCAGGGAACGCCTCACCGAGGGTGAGCGCGGCGGCGTTCGTCGCCGCGGCGTCCCGACCCCACACGTTGGCGATGCCGGTGCCGACGATCAGGTTCCGGGTCGCCGCGAGCAGCAGGGAGGCGTGCACGAACGGCTCCTTGCTGACCGGTGAGTCGGCGATCCACAACGAGCCGTAGCCGAGGCTCTCGATCTCGGTCGCCGCCTCCCGCGCCTTCGCCGTCGAGACGCCGCTCAGCGCCCCGAGCCAGACACCGACCCGGCCCAGGCGCTGCCGGGTGGCCCTCGTGTCGACTGCCATGAAGCTCTCCTCCCAAGGACTGTCCGCCCACCGGTAACCGCGGCGGCGTTCGCCCCATTCCGTACCCGTCAGAGTCTCCGGAGAGGTTTCGCCGGAACATCCCGACCGTCCTGCGCCGTCGGCGGGCCTGAATCGTCCGGCCGACCGCGTGTGGCGGCCCGGCGAGCGACCCAGGTCCCCCGGGTGGGGGAGACTGGTGCTCATGCGCGAGGTCGTCCTGCTCGGCTCCACCGGCTCCATCGGCACCCAGGCCATCGACGTCATCCAACGCAATCCCGACCGCTTCCGGGTGGTCGGCCTCGGCGCGGGTGGCGGTCAGGTGGAGCTGCTCGCCCGCCAGGCACTCGACCTGCGGGTCGACGTCGTGGCGGTGGCCAAGGCGAGCGTGGTCCAGGACCTGCAGCTGGCGTTCTACGCCGAGGCGCAGCGGCAGGGGTACGCCAAGGGGCAGTTCAAGATTCCCAAGATCCTCGCCGGCCCGGACGCGGCGGCCGAGCTCGCGGCCTGGCCGTGCGACGTCGTGCTCAACGGCATGACCGGCTCGGTGGGACTCGCCCCGACCCTGTCCGCGCTCGAGGCGGGCCGTACTGTCGCGCTCGCCAACAAGGAGTCGCTCATCGCGGGCGGTCCGCTGGTGAGAGCGGTGGCGAAGCCCGGCCAGCTCGTGCCGGTCGACTCCGAGCACACCGCCTTGGCCCAGTGCTTGCGGGGCGGCAGCCGAGCGGAGGTCCGTCGCCTCATCCTGACGGCGAGCGGTGGGCCGTTCCGCGGTCGCCGACGGGAGGAGCTCGCGGACGTCACGCCGGAGGAGGCGCTGGCCCACCCCACCTGGTCCATGGGCCCGGTCATCACGATCAACTCCGCGACCCTGGTCAACAAGGGTCTGGAGGTCATCGAGGCGCACGAGCTGTTCGACATCGGCTACGACCGGATCGACGTCGTGGTCCACCCGCAGTCGATCGTGCACTCGATGGTGGAGTTCTGTGACGGCTCGACGCTGGTCCAGGCCAGCCCGCCGGACATGCGCCTGCCGATCGCCCTCGCACTCGGGTGGCCGGACCGGATCCCCGACGCCGCGCCCGCGTGTGACTGGTCACGGCCGGCCGCCTGGCACTTCGAGCCGCTCGACGACGAGGCCTTCCCGGCCGTCCAGCTCGCTCGGGAAGCAGGCCGGCGGGGCGGTCTCGCACCCGCCGTCTACAACGCGGCCAACGAGGAGTGCGTCGCCGCGTTCATCGACCGTCAGCTGCCGTTCCTGGGCATCGTCGACACGATCGCTCAGGTTCTCGAGGAGTACGCTCAGCAGTCGACGCCTGACCCATCGGATCCGCTGACCCTCGCCGACGTGGTGGAGGCGGAGACGTGGGCACGCACCCGCGCGAGAGAGATCATGGGGGCTGCTGACGTGGCCGTGACGGACGGGGAGGGCCGCTCCTGATGGACCTGATCGCGATCTTCGGTGCGGTCGTCTTCTTCGTCGGCGTCCTCGCCTCCATAGCCCTGCACGAGGTCGGGCACATGGTCCCGGCCAAGCTCTTCGACGTCCGGGTCACCCAGTACATGGTCGGCTTCGGTCCGACGCTGTGGTCGCGTCGACGAGGCGAGACGGAGTACGGGGTCAAGGCCATCCCGCTGGGCGGCTACGTCCGCATGATCGGCATGTTCCCACCGGCGAAGGACGGGCGCTTGCGGCGGTCGAGCACCGGTCCGTTCCAGACGCTGATCGAGGAGGCACGCGCCGTTGCCGCTGAGGAGGTCCGGCCAGGTGAGGAGCACCGCCTCTTCTACCGCAAGAAGTGGTGGCAGAAGCTCATCATCATGGTCGGCGGCCCGCTGATGAACGTCCTGCTGGCCGTGATCTTGTTCTCCATCGTCTTCATGGGCTTCGGCGTCAACGAGCCCAAGCCGATCGTCGCGCAGGTGCCGGACTGCGTCATCCCGGCGACCGAGCAGCGCACCTGCCGGCCCGATGACCCGGTGGCGCCGGCCAAGCAGGCGGGCATTCGTCCCGGTGACACGATCGTCGCGTTCAACGGCTCGCCCGTCACCTCCTGGGAGCAGCTCTCGGAGCTGATCCGCCAGGCCGGCGCCGGACCGGCCACGGTCGTCGTCGAGCGCGACGGGCGACGCCTGACCCTCCGGCCGACCCTCATCGCCGCGGAACGTCCCAAACCCACCAACATGTCCAAGACCGAGACGGTGGGGTTCCTCGGCATCAGCCCTCGAATCGTCCACGAGCGCAAGGACCTGCCCGCCGTCGTCGGCGAGATGGGCCGGCTCACCGCGGCGACCGCGCACGCCCTGGTCCACGTCCCCGAGCGGATGGTCGGTGTCGTCGAAGCCGCGTTCGGCGGGGAGCGCGCGCAGGACAGCCCCATGAGCATCATCGGCGCCAGCCGGGTGGCCGGTCAGATCGCCACCCTCGAGGCGCCCGTGTCGAGCCGGGTCGCGAGCTTCGTCCAGTGGCTGGCGGCGCTCAACCTCTTCGTCGCGCTGTTCAACTTCATCCCGCTGCTGCCCCTGGACGGCGGGCACATCGCGGGGGCGCTGTGGGAGGCTCTCCGCCGATGGATCGCGCGGCTGCTGCGCAGGCCCGACCCAGGCTACGTGGACGTGGCCCGAGCCCTGCCGTTGGCCTACGCGGTCGCCAGCGTGATCGTGGTCATGGGCGTGTTGTTGATCTACGCCGACATCGTGAACCCCGTGCGACTGTGACGGTGACGAGCCGGCGGGTAACTGAACCGGGTGCGCCTGACCGGCTCGATTGGGGGCAGGATGGGACACTGACGGTCGACCGATCCGGTCGACGGGTTGGTTCGACCTGACGAAGGCTCTGGACGTGAAGGACACAAGGTGACACGCGTCGATCTCGGACTGCCCTCCGCGCCGCCGCCCACGCTCGCCCCGCGCCGCAAGACGCGGCAGATCCGGGTGGGGAAGGTCCTGGTCGGTGGGGACGCGCCCATCTCGGTGCAGTCCATGACGACCACGCCCACCACCGACGTCAACGCGACCCTCCAGCAGATCGCCGAGCTCACCGCCGCCGGCTGCGACATCGTGCGCGTGGCGGTGCCGAGCCAGGACGACGCCGAGGCGTTGCCGGCGATCGCCAAGAAGTCGCCGATCCCGGTGATCGCCGACATCCACTTCCAGCCGAAGTACGTCTTCGCCGCCATCGACGCCGGCTGCGCGGGCGTGCGGGTCAACCCGGGCAACATCAAGAAGTTCGACGACAAGGTGGCCGAGATCGCCCGCGCCGCCTCCGAGGCCGGCGTGTCGATCCGGATCGGCGTCAACGCCGGGTCGCTCGACCCGCGGCTGCTTCGCAAGTACGGCAAGCCCACCGCGGAGGCTCTGGTGGAGTCCGCCCTGTGGGAGGCGAGCCTGTTCGAGGAGCACGGGTTCCGCGACTTCAAGATCTCGGTCAAGCACCACGACCCCGTGGTGATGGTCCGCGCCTACGAGATGCTCGCCGAACGGTGCGACTACCCGCTCCACCTCGGCGTCACCGAGGCAGGTCCGGCTTTCCAGGGCACGATCAAGTCGGCCGTGGCGTTCGGGGCTCTCCTGTCGAAGGGCATCGGCGACACGATCAGGGTCTCGCTGTCCGCCCCTCCGGTGGAGGAGGTCAAGGTCGGCGTCAAGATCTTGGAGTCGCTCAACCTTCGGCCCCGGAAGCTCGAGATCGTCTCCTGCCCGTCGTGCGGTCGGGCGCAGGTTGACGTCTTCAAGCTCGCCGACGAGGTGACGGCTGGCCTGGAGGGCATGGACGTGCCGCTCCGGGTCGCCGTCATGGGCTGTGTGGTCAATGGCCCCGGGGAGGCCCGGGAGGCCGACCTCGGTGTCGCGTCGGGGAACGGCAAGGGGCAGATCTTCATCAAGGGCGAGGTCGTCCGGACCGTCCCGGAGAGCGAGATCGTCCCGACGTTGATCGACGAAGCGCGACGCCTTGCTCACGAAATGAAGGCATCGGGTATACCGTCAGGATCGCCGACGGTTGAGGTGCGCTAGGCGGAACGCCGCGCCGACCCACCCTGAGGAGGCGGGATGCTCCAGACCACCGATCAGGTCCGGCTCCTTCGGGGAAGTGATCTGACCGCGATCCGACGGATCCTGGACGCCGACCCGGCCGTCAACGCCTTCGTCGACGCTCGCGTCCGGGCCGCCGGCTTCGACCCGCGCCGAATGGGCGCCCAGCTGTGGGGCTACGAGGAACGGGGCGAGCTGGTCTCCCTGTGCTATGCCGGCGCCAACCTCGTCCCCGTGGGCGCCACCCGCGCGGCGGCGCTCGCCTTCGCCGAGCGGGCGCTGCAGCACGGCCGCACCTGCTCCTCGGTGTGGGGCCCCCGAGACGCGGTCGCCACCATCTGGCAGGTCCTGGAGCCGGTGTGGGGACGCGCGCGCGGGGTCCGAGCCGTCCAGCCGTTCCTGACCATGCGCTCCCAACCGAAGATCGCGCCGGATCCGCGCGTGCGGCGGGTCAGGATGGACGAGCTGGACGCGCTCTACGAGGCCAGCGTGGCGTTCTTCACCGAGGAGCTGGGGGTCTCGCCGGAGGAACGCGACGGCGGCAGCTACTACCGGGCCCGGGTCGCCGACCTCATCCGGCGCGGGTACGCCTTCGCGCGGTTCGAGAACGGCGAGGTGGTCGCCAAGGCCGAGATCGGGATAGCGACGCCCCGAGCGTTCCAGGTCCAGGGAGTCTGGGTTCGGCCCGACCGCCGTGGCGAGGGGCTGGCGGCTCCCTGCGTCGCGGCGGTGGTCTCCGCCGGCCTGCGCGAGGTGGCGCCCGTAGCCTCCCTGTACGTCAACGACTTCAATATTCCGGCTCGCCGCGCCTATGCTCGCGTGGGCTTCACGCAGACGGCGACCTTCATGACCGTGCTGTTCTAGCCCGGCATCCGCCCGTGCCGCTCCGCGTCGGCGTCGCGGCGAGGAACGGAAGGGGGCCTGACATGGCAGGCGGCGCCTGGCAGTTCTGGATCGACCGGGGAGGCACGTTCACCGACGTTGTGGCGCGCGCGCCGGATGGGCACCTGGTCACTCACAAGCTCCTGTCAGACAACCCCGCGCGATACGCTGACGCCGCGCTCGCCGGCATCCGCCACGTCCTCGGGCTCAACCCCACCGATCCGATTCCTGCGGACCGTATCGCCTCGGTGCGCATGGGCACGACCGTGGCGACCAACGCGCTCCTGGAGCGCAAGGGCGAACGCACGCTCTTGGTCATCACCAAGGGTTTCGGCGACGCGCTCCGCATCGGCTACCAGGACCGACCCCGCATCTTCGACCGGCAGATCGTGCTGCCGGAGATGCTGTACGAGCGCGTCATCGAGGTCGACGAGCGGATCACCGCCGAGGGCACCGTCCTTCGCCAACCCGACCTTGACATGCTCGCGGAGCAGCTGCGGGAGGCGTACGCGGACGGCATCCGTGCGGTCGCGGTGGTCTGCCTCCACAGCCACCTCTATCCCGCGCACGAGGAGGCGATCGGCAAGGTCGCCGAGCAGGTCGGGTTCACCCAGGTGTCGCTGTCGAGCCGGGTCAGCCCGCTCATGAAGCTCGTGCCGCGCGGCGACACGACGGTGGTCGACGCCTACCTGTCGCCGATCCTGCGCCGGTACGTCGAGCGCGTCGCGGCGGAGCTCGACGGCGTCCGGCTGCTGTTCATGCAGTCGAACGGTGGCCTGGCCGAGGCGCGGCACTTCCGCGGCAAGGACGCGATCCTGTCCGGACCGGCGGGCGGCATCGTCGGCATGGTGCGGATGTCGCAGCTCGCCGGCTACGAGAAGGTCATCGGCTTCGACATGGGCGGCACCTCCACCGACGTGTCGCACTACGCCGGCTCCTACGAGCGGGTGTTCCACACCCAGGTGGCCGGCGTCCGGTTGCGCGCCCCGATGCTCGACATCCACACCGTCGCCGCCGGGGGCGGGTCGATCCTCCACTTCGACGGCAGCCGGTACCGCGTGGGCCCGGACTCCGCCGGTGCGGACCCCGGCCCGGCCTGCTACCGCAACGGCGGGCCGCTCACGGTCACCGACGCCAACGTCATGCTCGGTCGGATTCAAGCCGAGTACTTTCCGCGTGTCTTCGGCCCGCACGGCGACCAACCCCTCGACGTGGAGGTGGTGCGGCGTCGGTTCGCCGAACTAGCTCGGGAGATCTCCGAGGCGACGGGCGACGACCGGTCACCGGAGGAGGTGGCCCAGGGCTACCTCGACATCGCCGTCGCGAACATGGCGAACGCGGTCAAGAAGATCTCCGTCCAGAAGGGCCACGACGTCACCGACTACGTCCTCACGACATTCGGTGGCGCTGGTGGCCAGCACGCGTGCGCGGTCGCGGAGTCGCTGGGCGTCCGCACGGTGCTGGTGCCGCCGATGGCGGGCGTGTTGTCCGCCCTGGGGATCGGGCTGGCCGACGTGACCGCGATGCGCGAACAGTCCGTCGAGTGTCGGCTCAACGCCGACGCGATGGGACGGATCACCGAGGTGGCGAGCACGCTCGCGGAGACCACCCGAGCGGAGCTCCTCGACCAGGGTGTGCCGCCCGAGCGGATCCGAGTGATCCGGCGCGCTCACCTGCGCTACGAGGGCACGGACACGGCCATCCCCGTGGAGCTCGCCGAGATCGATCGCATGGTGGCGGAGTTCGAGGCCGCCTACCGGCGGACCTACTCGTTCCTCATGGATCGGCCGCTGGTCGTCGAGGCGGTGTCGGTCGAGGCGGTGGGGCTCACCGAGCAGCCGGAGCTTCCCCGTCTGGACGAAGCCACGGGTCCTGCGACGCCTGCCGCCTCGGTGCCGATGTACGTCGAGGGCGGCTGGCGAGACGTGCCGCTGTACCGGCGGGAGGACCTCCGACCGTCGCACACGGTGACTGGCCCGGCGATCATCACCGAGGCCAACGCGACGACGGTCGTCGATCGTGGCTGGGTCGCCAGCGTCACCGAGTACGGCCACCTCAAGGTGGAGCACGTCCGCGCCCGCACCGGCGCGGGACGGGTGAGCACCGAGGTCGATCCGGTCCTGCTGGAGATCTTCAACAACCTCTTCATGTCCGTCGCCGAGCAGATGGGTGTCCGGCTGGCCGCGACGGCTCAGTCGGTCAACATCAAGGAGCGGCTGGACTTCTCGTGCGCGCTCTTCGATCCCGAGGGGAACCTCATCGCCAACGCGCCGCACATGCCGGTGCACCTCGGCTCGATGGGGGCGAGCGTGCAGGAGGTCATCCGCCGCCGACGGGGGCGGATGCGGCCGGGTGACGTCTACGCCGTCAACGACCCCTACCACGGCGGAACCCACCTGCCCGACATCACGGTCATCACACCGGTCTTCGACGACGCGGGGACAAGGGTGCTCTTCTTCGTCGCGTCGCGTGGCCACCACGCCGAGCTCGGCGGGCTCACCCCGGGCTCGATGCCCGCGTTGAGCCGCACGGTGCACGAGGAAGGCGTCCTCTTCGACAACTGGTTGCTCGTCGACGGCGGGGCACCCGGGGGACCACGCTTCCGCGAGGAGGAGACGCTCCGCCTGCTCACCGAGTCGCCGTACCCCTCCCGGAACCCGGCGATGAACATCGCCGACCTGCGGGCCCAGATCGCCGCGAGCGAGAAGGGTGTCGAAGAGGTCCGGAAGATGATCGACCACTTCGGCCTGGACGTCGTCCAGGCCTACATGGGGCACGTCCTCGACAACGCCGAGGAGGCCGTCCGCCGGGTCATCGACCGCCTGGAGGGCGGCTCCTACAGCTACGAGATGGACTCCGGGGCCCGGATCGTGGTGCGGGTGAGCGTCGACAAGGTCCAGCGAACCGCCACGATCGACTTCACCGGCACGTCTCCTCAGCTGGAGACCAACTTCAACGCGCCGGCCTCGGTCACCAAGGCGGCGGCGCTGTACGTCTTCCGAACCCTCGTCGACGACGACATCCCGCTCAACGACGGCTGTCTGCGTCCGCTGCGCATCATCGTGCCGGAGGGGTCGATGCTTGCTCCTCGCTACCCGGCCGCGGTCGTGGCCGGGAACGTCGAGACCTCCCAGGCCGTGACGGGAGCCCTCTACGCCGCTCTGGGTGTCCAGGCGGAGGGCTCGGGGACGATGAACAACGTCACGTTCGGCAACGAGCGGCACCAGTACTACGAGACGATCGGGTCGGGCTCTGGCGCCGGTGACGGCTTCGATGGTGTCGCCGTGGTGCAGACCCACATGACGAACTCCCGCCTGACCGACCCGGAGGTGCTCGAGTGGCGAGTGCCGGTGTTCGTGGACAGCTTCGCGATCCGTCGGGGCAGCGGGGGCGCCGGCCGCTGGCGAGGCGGTGACGGCGCGGTCCGCCGACTGCGCTTCCGTGAGCCGATGACGGTGAGCACGCTGTCGAGCCACCGCAGAGTCCCGCCGTACGGCATGGCGGGTGGCGCGCCCGGTGCGCTGGGCAGGAACCGGATCGAGCGGGCTGACGGGACTGTCGTCGAGCTCGCCGGCGCCGACTCCGCGCACGTCGAACCCGGCGACGTTCTGGTGATCGAGACGCCGGGTGGTGGCGGGTACGGCCGGCCCGAGTGAGGGCTGGAGACGTCGTCTCGCGGATCCGGGATCGGTTCGGCCGGCCCGACGAGCGTCCGTGATCACGGACGGCTTCGCCAGTCGACACCGATCTGAGAGTGGGACCGATCTGAGAGTGGGACCGATCTGAGAGTGGGAGGGCGCGGGGCGGGCGATCTCCTGACCCCGACGCGCCGGGCGAAACCAGCTACGTGCGGCGAGGAGTGGGTGGGTATTCTCGGCGACAATCCCGGGCGGCACCGCGTCGCCCCTGCGCCCGTTGAGGAGAAGCATCGTGATCCTGCGGATGTCGACGCTGTTCCTGCGAACGCTGCGCGAGGATCCCGCGGACGCCGAGGTCCCGAGCCACCGGCTGCTGGTGCGTGCCGGATACATCCGGCGTGTCGCCCCGGGCATCTACGCGTGGCTGCCGCTGGGGTGGCAGACCCACCTCAACGTCGAGCGCATCATCCGCGAGGAGATGGACGCCGCCGGCTTCCAGGAGATCCACCTGCCCGCTCTCCTGCCGCGCGAGCCTTACGAGCGCTCCGGCCGCTGGACGGAGTACGGCGACGACCTCTTCAAGCTGAAGGACCGTCGAGGCCAGGACATGCTGCTCGGGCCCACGCACGAGGAGATGTTCACCTTGATGGTGAAGGATCTCGTCTCCTCCTACCGCGACCTGCCGCTGTCGATCTACCAGATCCAGTGGAAGTTCCGCGACGAGCCGCGGCCCAGGGCGGGTCTCCTCCGCGGCCGGGAGTTCTCGATGAAGGACTCCTACTCCTTCGACATCGACGACGAGGGCTTGGCCCGCTCCTACGCCAAGCACCGTGAGGCGTACGAGAAGACGTTCCAGCGGCTCGGTCTGGACTACGTCATCGTCAAGGCGATGTCGGGAGCGATGGGTGGCTCGCTGAGCGAGGAGTTCCTGACGCCGTGCGACGTGGGCGAGGACACCTACGTCAAGTGCACCTCGTGTGACTACGCCAGCAACACCGAGGCGGTCGAGGTGCCGCCGGCCGAGCCTCAGCCGTACGACAACGTGCCGGCTCCTCGGGTCGTGGACACGCCCGACACCCCGACCATCGAGTCGCTCGTCGCGCTGCTCAACGCTGACGAGAAGCTGCGCCGCGACGATCGTCCCTGGCAGGCCTCCGACACGCTGAAGAACGTCATCGTCAAGGTCTCCCATCCCGGCGGTGGGTCGGAGCTGCTGGCGATCGGCGTCCCCGGTGACCGCGAGGTCGACGAGAAGCGGCTGGCCGCGCAGCTCTACCCGTCGACGCTCGAGCCGGCGACGGACGAGGACTTCGCCGCCCACCCCGAGCTGGTGCGTGGCTACATCGGTCCGGAGGTGCTGGGCGCGAACAAGCCCGCCGGGATTCGCTACCTGGTCGATCCCCGGGTCGGCACCGGCACCCGTTGGGTGACTGGCGCCAACCAGCCGGACCGGCACGTCATCGATCTGGTGGCTGGGCGTGACTTCGAGCCTGACGGCACGATCCTGGCCGCCGAGGTCCGCGAGAGCGACCCGTGCCCTCGGTGCGGCGGGTCGCTGACGATGGCGCGTGGTGTGGAGATTGGGCACATCTTCGCGCTGGGGCGCAAGTACGCCGAAGCCCTGGACTTGAAGGTGCTCGACGAGAACGGCAAGCAGGTCACCGTCACGATGGGCTCCTACGGCATCGGGGTCAGCCGCCTGGTGGCCGCGATCGCGGAGAAGAACCACGACGAGAAGGGCCTCATCTGGCCTCGTGCCGTCAGCCCCGCGGACGTGCACATCGTGGCGACCGGGAAGACCGACGAGCCGTTCGAGGTGGCTGAGCGGCTGGCGGCCGACCTCGACGCGCGCGGCATCCGCGTCCTGCTCGACGACCGTCGTAGCGCGAGCCCTGGCGAGAAGTTCAACGACGCGGACCTGATCGGTGTCCCGACGATCGTCGTCTGCGGCCGCCGTATCGTCGACGGCAAGATCGAGGTCAAGGACCGCCGCACCAGCGAGCGCATTGACCTGCCGATCGACAAGGTCGCCGACCACCTCGTCGAGGTCTGCGCCGAGTCGTAGCTCCGGTCGGGGCGTGGCTCCGTTCCCTAGCGCCGGTCGTCCGAGCCGTCGACCGCCATGCCTCGACCCGTGGCGTGGTTGGCGCGGCGCCGTGCTCAGCGTGGTGGCGTGAGCGTCTCCCGCCGCTCGTCGTAGCGCCAGGCTGTCTCCGGATCGGTGAGGTGGACACCGCCGATCCAGCGGTTCACGCCGTTGAGTGCTAGGTGGTCACGTCGACCGTCGAGCACGTCGCGGCCGGCGGGGGTGAGCTGGACGGCGCGAGCCTCCTCGGTGTCGTCGTCTCCGAGCGTGAGGAGTGGCTCCGGGCAGGTCGCCAGCTCCGTCATGACGGCGAAGCACGACCGGTCGCCGAGATACGGCCGGCGTTCCTGCTCCCCGACCCAGCGGAAGACCTCGCCCATCGTCCCGGCGCCGGCCTCCACGGCGGCCAGGATCCTTCGCTGGGTGAGGGACAGACCGTCGGAGACGCCTGGGTACTCCCGCATCAGCCGTCCGAACGCCTCTCCCAGGTAAGGCAGGGACGCCGAGGTGCCGCGTGCCATGGCCGCCAGGTCCCGTGGCTCGGGTGCGGTGAACGCCGCCCAGCCGGCTTCGGCGGCGTCGAAGGCATCGGGCGTCAGTGGCCTCGCCTGCTCCCGAAGGCTGAGGAGGGCGCGTGGCTCGAGCTGGCCGAGTCCCAGGAACCGGGTCAGGCCCGGGTGTTCGCCGACACAGACGAGGGTGACCGTCGACGGGTCGACGTCCAGGCGCCGAAGACGGTCGAGGACCTGCAGAATCTGCAGTTGGTCGTACAGGTCCGCCTCGAACCACAAGAGGATGGGCTCGCCCGCGAGTCGCCGGAGTGTGTCGTCTCGGACCTGGAGATCGCGCAGGATCGCTTGCTCGTCGTCAACGGAACCTTGCCGAGCGAGGAAGGCGGCTCGCACCTGGGCGAGCTCGGTGTCGCTGAGGCCGGCCGGGACCGGACCGTCGTGCAGGACGTCGCGCCACGGGAGGATCGGCTCCTCGACACCGGCCTCGCGGAGGCGGTCGGCGGCCACGTCGCCGTTCGTGATGTGCAGCATCACGCCTCCATCTGTTCGTCGCGCTCACCGGGCAGGCCAGTCGGGCAGCCTGACTCGACGCTCGCTCCCGGGTCCCAGGGGCGAGGCCAGTGCATCGTCCTGACCGACCTGGGCTCTGTCAAGACCAGGCGGACACGTGTGGAGGGAGCCGTCACCTCCCGACGGCGTAGTTCTGCATGCCGCGCGGGTTCGCCGCGGCGGACAGCACCCCGGTGTCGGGATCCCGCGCCACCGCGCAGAGCCGACCCAGGCTCCACGGACCGGAGCGAGTGATGACGTGGCCGCGGCGTTCGAGCGCGCCGATCAAGGAGTCGCCGAGACGATCCTCCACGATCAGGCTCCGCGGCTGCATCGTGCGCGGGTAGAACGAGCCAGGAAAGCTGCTGGTGTGGAAGGCCGGGGCGTCGATCGCCTCCTGCAAGGACATGCCCTCGACGAAGTGCCGGAGCAGGAAGAGCAGCTGCCACTGGTCCTGCTGGTCGCCACCGGGTGAGCCGCAGGCGAGGATCGGGCGGCCGTCCCGCAGCACCAGCGTCGGAGACAAGGTGGTCCGCGGCCGTCGTCCCGGGGCCAGCGACGAGGGCAGCCCTTCCTCGAGCCAGAACATCTGCGCTCGGCTCCCCAAGCAGAAGCCGAGCTCGGGAATCGTTGGTGAGCTCTGCAGCCAGCCGCCGCTCGGCGTCGCCGCGATCATGTTGCCCCACCGGTCCACGACTGAGACGTGACACGTGTCGCCACGCGTCCGTCCGTTCACCGAGACGGTGGGCTCGCCCGTGGTACCCGCGAGGTCGGCACTGAGCAGGCGCCGTCCCGCGTACAGCTCGGGGAGCCGTGGCGCCCGGCCGTCCGGTGCGCCGGGGCGCAGCTCGCCCGACGCGAGGGCGCCGACGAGCTTGGCCCGCTCAGCGGCGTACTCCTTCGACAGCAGCGTAGGCAGAGCCGAGTCCAGGACGTCCCCGTACCAGGCCTCGCGGTCCGCCATCGCGAGCTTGATCACCTCGACGACGAAGTGGATCCCGCGCTCGGTACGCAGGTTCAGGTCGCCGGGCTCCCCGAGCGCGTCGAGGATCGCCAACGCCTGGAGCAGCACCGGCCCCTGGCCCCAGGGTCCCGTCTTGGCCACCGTGAGCCCGCGCCATTCCAGGGTGGTCGCGAGCTCCCAGCTCGCCGACCAGGACGCCATGTCGTGCGCGGTCACCAGGCCGCTGTGGTCGCGGCCGCTGGAGTCGCGGAACGCCTTGCGCGAGAAGGCGTCGATGGCCTCGGCGACGAAGCCTTCCCGCCACGCTCGACGGGCGCCCTCGATCTGCGCCTCTCGGCTCGGTCCCGCCGCTTCGCCTTCCTTGACCAGGCGCTCCAGGGTGTCGGCATAGGTGGGGTTGGCGAACCGGGCGTGTGGCTTCGGCGGTGCGCCGTCCGGCAGCCAGAGGGCCGCGGAGGTCGGCCAGTGCTCGGCGAAGAGGCGCTCGACCGTGCGAATCGTCTCCACCGCGCCGGGGACGAGCGGATGCCCGTTGCGGGCGTAGTCAATCGCCGGTGCCAGGACGTCACGCAAGCGCCACGTGCCGTGGTCGCGAAGGAGGAGCAGCCAGGCGTCGACCGCGCCCGGAATGGTGGCCGCGAGGGGACCTGAGCCGGGGATCAGATCGAGGCCGAGGTCGCGATAGTGCGCGATCGTCGCGCCCGCCGGAGCCGGACCCTGCCCGCACAAGACCTTGGGGATGTGGTCGTCAGCGGTCGCGACGATGGCGGGCACCTCCCCGCCGGGTCCGTTGAGGTGAGGTTCGACGACGTGCAGCACGAATCCCGCGCAGCAGGCGGCGTCGAAGGCGTTCCCGCCCCGCTCGAGAACGCCCATCGCCGCCTGGGAGGCGAGCCAGTGCGTCGAGGCCACCATGCCGAACGTGCCGCGGAGGGTAGGTCGGGTCGTGAACGTCATGTGCCGTCCTCGTGCCGTCGTAGGTCCCTGTCGGTGGGAGCGGGTGTCGGCTTCCCCAGAGTCTGGTGCCTAGCGCCATCTCCTCCCAACAACCTGGCCGCTCCCAACGATCTGGCCGCTCCCGGCGGGCGTCCCCATGGTCCACGACGAGGTGGCCTGCGCCGGGCCGCCGCCGTCCAGTGTCCTCGCTCCCGACCAGTGTGGGCCCATCGAGGGAGGGGCCGAACGTCCGTTGTGGGGGCGTCACCGAGCTCACTGTCCCGATCACGGACCGCGCACGTAGCCTGCGAGAAAGGCCAGCGGCACGCTGACACAGTCGAGGGCACCTGTGCACGTGTGGCGTGATCCGGCCAACCGGAAGCGGCCGCCGGAGTTGTCCGGCGCTCCGCGCCACGCTGACATGGCAGAACGTCACGACGACGTGACAGCCATGTGGCGGCGTCCGTTCGGGGGAGGAACCCATGACACTCTCGGGGGAACGACCTGCGCGACGCATCGGCCGGCGTGGCTTCCTCGGCGGGCTGGCTGGGGTAGGGGTCGGAATGGGCACTCTCGCGCCGGAGGCGGCCTCAGCGGCGACGGTCACGGAGCCCTTGTGGCTGTACGACCTTGCGCACCTGTACCAGCTGGACCTGGACGATCCGGCGCAGGCTGCCCGTGCCTACGACGAGCTGCACTTCGTCGCGACACTCCAGGGCATCGTCAACCGCGACTTGCCTCGACTCCACGTGCACTTCGTCACCCACAACGAGCTCGGCACGATCGACATCGACGACTACTGGCTGTCGCGCACCCTCGAGTCCGGTGGCTTCCTCGCCGATCGGCCGGTACGCGTGCTGAGCTCGCTCGACGAGCTCGTCTCGGTGTTCCGTCCGCTGCTGCGCGGCGCCGTGGTGTGGGACCCGGCCGTTCCAGCGACCTCCAATGTCGCCTCCACGGTCGCCGGTGCCATGGACCTGGTGGCCGTGCGCTACGACCCGACCCCAGGGTCGCTGTACCGGAGCTTCATCGGCGTCGCCGGTCCGCTGCGCCTACCTCCGGTGGTACGGCTCGTCCGCGAGGACGGCCGATCGTTGTTCACCGGGCGGGGGAGGATTCCGGGCACTCGACGCGAATCCACCGGGAGCGCCAAGTGCGACGCCTACATCTGGGCGGTGGAGCGGTTCCTCCGCACCGGTCGGTGCGCACCGGAGTTCGGCTACTACCTGGACTCGTTCTGGCTGCGCGGTCCGCAGGGCAAGCTGCCGCAGTGCTTGCTGACCAACCACGACTACCTGGTGGCCAGACGTGGGTTCTTCTTCGACCTGCTGCCCTGGGACGATGAGACGCCGGTCGACGACCCCGACCAGCCGCTGGGAACGGACCAGCGCACGTTGCAGGAGATCCTTCGGGTGGCCTACCAGCGCACCCGCGGCGGGCTGGCGCCCGTGCACGGCTTCGTCCCCTGGGCGTACAAGTACACGACCTTCGGGTCGGGGGGCGGTCACCACGACCCGGTCCCGACCGAGTGGCGCTTCGTGCAGCTGGCGTCGGCGTACAACGCCTACCTGGACGCCGACGCGGAGCACCTCGACGCGATGGCCAACGCCTCGGTGTTCGCCCACGCGCCGTTGCGTCCGCGCTATCCGCAAGGTCCACGCCCGAGCCTGGCCGACCTTCGGGCGCGCGGGTTCGTGACCGAGGACGACACGGTCGCGCCGCGCCGCTACGTCATGTTCTACGTCGGTGACTATGACTCGGCGGCCTGGCTGTACCAGGTGCTGCCGTACATGTGGGACGACCCCGCGCGCGGCAGCGTGCCGCTCAACTGGGCGTTCAACCCGAACCTGGCGGCGCGCATGCCGGTGGCGCTGGACCTGGTTCGGCGTACCGCCAGCTCCCAGGACACGTTCGTGGCCGGTGACAGCGGTGCCGGCTACGTCAACCCCGGCATGCTCCAGGAGCCCCGCGAGTTCTCCGGCCTCCCGTCGGGGGTCGAGGTCTGGCGCGACCACTGCCGGCGGCACTACGAGCGGTGGGACCTCACCGTCACCGGCTTCATCATCGACGGGTTCGCGCCGGCGATGGACGCGGCGACGCTCCGGGCCTACTCCGATTTCTCTCCCGACGGGTTCGCCGCGCAGAAGGTCGAGCCGCTCGGCCTGGTGGGTGACACGCCGTACGTGCGCATGGGGCCTGACCTGCCCCGTGCCGATCCCGCCACGGCGGCGGACGCCTTGGCGGCGGCGCTGGGCGGCGACCTCGGCGGGCCCCCGTCGACCCCGACGTTCCACAGCGTCCGGACCATCCTGCAGTCGCCGAGCTGGCATCGCGAGGTCGTGGAGAGGCTCCACGCGCAGGCGCCGGAAGCGGCGGTGGAGATCGTCGACGCGCACACCTTCTACGCACTCGTACGTCAGCATCTGCGCGGCGGGCGGCTGTCCTGACGACCCCAGGTGGTGAGCCCGGCGCCAGCGGTCAGCGCACGAGGCGGCCAGGCGGCCTTCCTCAGCGGGCCGGCGCGTCGGGGGTTGGCGTGGTCGCCGTCCTGGCCGGTGGCCGCGGCAGGCCGGGGAACGCGGAGAGCGCGCCTCCCCAGGCGAGGTGGCGCAACGCGCACTCGCGGAGGGTGCTCGCCGCGAAGCCGCGGAGCTTGGCGCTCGTCGCTCCCGCCACCAGGTCGGCGAAGACCCCTGCACAGCCGGCCTCGAGGTGAGCTGCGAGCCGTCGGGCCGAGGCGGCGTCGCTGACGGGGAAGGGGAGGGTGTAGCCGGCGGCTGCCGCGACGGGTTCGACCGACCGCTCGCTGAGCAAGGCCACGAGGTGGTCACGCAGTTCGCGGTAGCGGACGTAGGCGCGGCGGCCACGCTCCTCCTCCTCGCCCGACAGCCGAGGTCCCAGAACGCCGTATCCCCACAACGCCGCGTGGACGCCGGCGAGAGCCGCCTGGAGCGTCTCGATCTCGCTGTGGGTGTTCGGTCGAGGGCTCACAGCTTCTCCACCAGCTCGTCGAGTGCTACCACGTGCGTCGCCTCACAGGCGCCGATGACAGCCAGCAGCCGGGCGTGATCGGCTCCTTGAACCGCCCGCAGGTCCTTGTCCCGATCCGTGACCGCTGCCTTCTCCGCGGCCACAAGCGCGGCGAGCGTCTCGGAGCGTGAGGGGGGTGTGGTGCTGGGTGCGGTCGTCGCGAGCCCCGCGGCGGTCGCGTCCACCTCGGGACCGACCAGCGCGGTGAGCGCGGCGAGGTGCTCCTCGTGGCGTCGCACGAACTCCTCGAGGTCGTCGCGCAGATCGGGCAGACGCTCCAACGCTGCCGTGTAGAGCGAGAGGAGATGGCGCTCGCTCTCGACGGCGGCGGACAGGACCGGCAGATCCGGGTCCGGAGGTGGTGGCGGAGGAGTGGTCACCGGCGCCGCGGGTCGCTTCGTGGCCGGCGTGGCATCCGGCGAGGAGGTGGTGCAGCCGGCCAACCCCGGTCCAGCCAGTCCGGAGAGTCCGAGCACGGTCATGCCGACCCGAAGGACGCGGCGGCGGGTCGGTGGGTGTCCACCCCTCGGGTCGTGCGAGGTTCGCTCGGTGGGCGGGACGGTCACGAATGGGACGTTACCGAAAGCGGTCGTCCCTCTTGGCGGAGACGACGACCTTCTCATCCGACGAGCTCATCCGACAAGCCCTTCTCGTCCGACAGCACACAAGAAGTCCCAATCATCGAGAATGGCTCGAAATCGGTGCGGGTCGGCGATGGTCGCACTCGACCTGCGTCACACCCCGTGACCGATGGTGCGTCACCTGCGGCTTCGTGGCCTGGTCCCGACCGCGCGCGGTTTGATCGGCTTTTCTCCTGGCAGGTACGCTGACCTGGCCGGACAAAGACGTGGTTGACGGCGCGCGCCCACGGTCAGTCGACGATCAGGCGACCACGATCCGGGGAAACACGATCGACGGAACACCCAGTCGGAAGCCCGCGGACAACTGGAGAGAGGAGGGCACCATGGCGAGCGGCTCGGCGACCCGTGAGCGGGTGGCGCACCTCCTCACGCCCGTCCTCGCCGACGAAGGGCTGGACGTCGAGGCCGTGGAGCTCATCCCCGCCGGACGCCGCACCTTGCTGCGCGTGGTCGTCGACGCTGACGGTGGTGTCACGCTGGACAAGCTCACCGATGCCTCCAACAGGGTCGCCGAGGTCCTGGACTCCAGCGACGTCATGGGGGCACGGTCCTACACCCTCGAGGTGAGCTCCCGTGGGGTCGATCGGCCGTTGACGATGCCCCGGCACTGGCGGCGCAACATCGGTCGGCTCGTCAAGGTCGTGCACAACGACGGCAGTCAGCTGGTCGGTCGCATCGCGGATGCCGACGAGGAGGCCGCCGAGCTGGATGTCAGCGGCCGCCGCCACCGCGTGCCGTACGAGACGGTGGCGAAGGCCAAGGTCCAGGTCGAGTTCACCGAGCCGGGCCCGGAGGAGCCATCCGACCTGCCGGAGGCAGAGGAGGGTGACCGCTGATGGACATCGACATGGCCGTCCTGCGTGCGCTCGAGCGGGAGAAGGAGATCCCGCTCGAGGCCGTGGCGGAGGCGATCGAGCAGGCGCTCTTGATCGCCTACCAGCGCACCGAGGGCGCGCAGCCGCGGGCGCGCGTCGAGCTTGACCGACGTACCGGCCACGTCACCGTCTGGGCCCAGGAGGTGGACGAGGAGACCGGCGCGGTTCGCGAGTGGGACGACACGCCGTCCGGATTCGGCCGCATCGCGGCGACGACAGCGAAGCAGGTCATCCTGCAACGCCTTCGTGACGCCGAGGACGACCAGATGTTCGGCGAGTTCGCCGGCAAGGAGGGCGACATCGTCTCCGGGGTGATCCAGCAAGGGAAGGACCCCCGGGTCGTCCTGGTCGATCTCGGCAAGGTCGAGGGTGTCCTGCCGCCACAGGAGCAGGTGCCAGGCGAGCGGTACACCCACGGCACCCGGCTCAAGTGCTACGTGGTCGCCGTCCGCAAGGGCTTCCGCGGCCCGCAGATCACCCTTTCCCGTACGCACCCCAACCTGGTGAAGAAGCTCTTCGCTCTCGAGGTCCCTGAGATCACCGACGGGGTCGTGGAGATCGCCGGGATCGCGCGCGAGGCGGGTCACCGGACGAAGGTGGCGGTGCGGTCCCACAATCCGGCGGTCAACGCCAAGGGTGCGTGCATCGGACCGCTCGGCGCTCGGGTCCGCAACGTCATGAGCGAGCTGAACGGCGAGAAGATCGACATCGTGGACTGGTCGGCGGATCCGGCCGAGTACATCAAGCACGCGCTGTCGCCGGCACGCGTGAGCCAGGTGCACATCGTCGACCCGGCGTCGAAGTCTGCTCGGGTGATCGTCCCCGACTACCAGCTGTCGTTGGCCATTGGGCGTGAGGGACAGAACGCCCGGCTGGCGGCTCGCCTCACCGGCTGGCGCATCGACATTCGGCCTGACACCGAACCGGCCGTCGCCGGACACACCACCGATCAGCAGCCGACCACGTAGGCCCGTCAGCCCGTCCCGTCCGCGGTTTGTCAGCTCGTCCGTGGCTGCGCTCGCTCGCCGACGTGGTGCGGCTGTCTCGGGCCCGCTGAGCGGCTCGTGCTCCCGGACCGCCCTCGCTCCGGCGCCCGAGTGGACCGTCGTCATGACCGTGGTCGGGCACGACTGACCGCATTGGGCCACGCCAGCCGAGCGGAGCGGGAATCAACCAGGTCGACGTGGTGTTTCTTCCGGCGGGTTCCGTAGCGAAACGCCCTCCTGTGCCCCGGCGGCCCGGCCCCGGCGGAGATCCACCACCGGCTGACTCCGGCGGTCTGGGTACACTCTCCCGAGGTGGGTCGTACGGGTCAGGAGCCGAACACACGTCCGCGCACGGTGCGGATGTGTGTTGGGTGTCGGCATCGTACGGACAAGTCCGAACTGCTCCGAGTCGTTCTCGTGCGCGACGGCGACGCGGCCTGGGTGCTCCCTGACGCCTCCGGTCGCGCACCGGGGCGCGGGGCGCACGTGCACCCCACACGAGAATGCTTCGGACTGGCCGAACGGCGACGGGCCTTTCCCCGGGCGCTCCGCGCGGAAGGGCCGGTCGATCTGGAGGTGCTCCGCCGCTACATCGCGGCACGAGACGTCGAGGGGCAGGGAGCGACAACCACCCGCCAGCCCGACAGGCCAGCGTTGGTACCCAACGCGTCACCTGACGAAGGCGACACCCGGCGACGGGTGACGCCCGAGCAAGAAAGTGGGTCGAGCGGCTCATGACCACTCGATGAGAACCGAGCGATGAGCACGCGCAGGAACTAGCGGCCTGGACCCGCGAGGGGCCCGGGCCGGCAAAGGAGAGCAGTGGCAAAGGTCCGGGTCTACGAACTCGCGAAGGAGTTCGGCATCGAGAGCAAGGCCGTCATGGCCAAGCTCCAGGAGCTGGGCGAATTCGTCCGGTCGGCGTCCTCGACCGTCGAGGCGCCTGTCGTTCGCAAGCTCAAGGAGGCTTTCGCTGCCGAGGCAGCCGCGAGCGGCAAGGGTGACGGCAAGGCCGACACCGCGTCGGCTACCGACGCCGCCCCGACGCAGGCTCGCGCGGAAGCGCCAGCGGCCGAGAAGGCCGCGCCGGCTCCCACGGACGGAGGCAAGCCGGCACCGTCTCGTCCGACCTCCCCAGTCGTTCCTCCCGCCGAGTCCCCGGCGGCGAAGGTCGGCACACCGTCCCCACAGCCCACCGACGAGCAGGCGGCGGAACGGCCGCGTCCGGCCGCACCCGGTACCGACGCGGGTGCTGGCCAGGCGCCGACACCTCGGCCGGTCCCGACCCCGCCGCGGCCTGGTCCGCCAGGACCAACGCCGGGCGGCCCTGCGGTCCGCGCCGGCGAGCAGCCGCGGCCTAAGCCCGCCGCGCCACGTCCGGGGGCTGGGCCTCGTCCTGGAAACAACCCGTTCACGTCGACGACTGGCATGCGTGGTCCACGGACTGAGCGTCAAGAGCCCGCTGCCCGTCGTGAGGACCGCACGGGCATCCCTCGGCCGAGCCCAGCGATGATGCCGCCACGCGCCGACGACCGGCCTGGTGGCCCACGCCCGAACCCGGCGATGATGCCGCCGAGGCCGATGAGTCGTGGCGTGCCCGCCGGTCGGGGTGGACCTGGTGGCCGCTCCGGTGGACCGAGCGCTCGCACCGGTGGAGCCGGGAGCCGCGCAGGTGCTCCGAGCGGTCGCACGGGCACGCCCGGCCGCGCTGGTGGCGGGATCGGCCGTCTCGGTGGCGGTGGGCGTCCTGGTGGCGGTGCACCGGCTGGTGCTCCGCCGCGTGGAGGCTTCGGTGGCCGCGGCGGCGGACGCGGCCGTGGCGGTGCCGCGGGTGCTTTCGGACGCCCGGGCGGACCGACGCGACGTGGCCGTAAGTCCAAGCGGCAGAAGCGGCAAGAGTTCGACAACATGCAGGCGCCGACGATCGGCGGCGTGCGGGTTCCGCGCGGCGGCGGTCAGAAGGTGCGTCTACCTCGCGGTGCCAGCCTCACCGACTTCGCCGAGAAGATCGGCGCTGACCCGGCGGCGCTCGTCCAGGTGATGTTCCACCTCGGCGAGATGGTGACCGCGACCCAGTCCGTGAGCGACGAGACCCTGCAGCTGCTCGGCGCCGAGCTCGACTACGACGTCGAGATCGTCTCGCCGGAGGACGAGGACCGCGAGCTGCTCGAGTCGTTCTCCATCGAGTTCGGCGAGGACGAGGGTGACGAGGAGGATTTGCAGCCTCGTCCGCCGGTGGTCTCGGTGATGGGTCACGTCGACCACGGAAAGACCAAGCTCCTCGACGCGATCCGCGGCGAGAACGTCGCGGCCCGGGAGGCCGGTGGCATCACCCAGCACATCGGCGCTTACCAGGTGTCGACCGAGGTCGATGGAGAGGAACGCAAGATCACCTTCATCGACACCCCGGGTCACGAGGCGTTCACCGCCATGCGTGCGCGTGGTGCCCAGCTGACCGACATCGCGGTGCTGGTGGTGGCCGCTGACGACGGTGTGATGCCGCAGACCATCGAGGCGCTCAACCACGCCAAGGCCGCCGGTGTGCCGATCGTCGTCGCGGTGAACAAGATCGACCTGCCCGACGCCGATCCGGCCAAGGTGCGGGGCCAGCTCACCGAGTACGGCCTGGTGCCGGAGGAGTACGGCGGTGACACGATGTTCGTCGACATCTCGGCGAAGGCACGACTCAACCTCGACGACCTGCTCGAGGCGATCGTGCTGACCGCCGACGCGACGCTCGACCTCAGGGCGAACCCCAACCAGGCCGCCCAAGGTGTCACCGTCGAGGCCCACCTGGACAAGGGGCGTGGCCCGGTCGCCACGGTGCTGGTGCAGCGAGGCACGTTGAAGGTCGGCGACTCGATCGTGGTCGGTCCCGCGTACGGGCGCGTCCGGGCGATGCTCGACGAGCACGGCCAGCAGGTCGACAAGGCGTTGCCGTCTCGGCCGGTGCTCGTCCTGGGTCTGTCGTCGGTGCCCCGTGCTGGCGACAACTTCCTGGTCGTCCCCGACGACCGCGTGGCGCGTCAGATCGCGGAGAAGCGGGAGGCGCGCGAGCGCAACGCGTCGTTCGCGAAGCGGTCGCCGCGGGTCAGCCTCGAGAACCTCACCGAGCTGCTCACCGAGCGCCAGGCGCTCAACCTCATCATCAAGGGCGATGTGTCGGGTTCGGTCGAGGCTCTCGAGGACGCGCTCAGCAAGATCGATGTCGGCGAGGAGGTCGACCTGCGGATCTTGCACCGCGGCGTCGGCGCCGTCACCGAGAACGACGTCAACCTGGCGAGCATCGACAACGCGATCATCATCGGGTTCAACGTCCGGGCGCAGAGCCGGTCGGTCGAGCGGCTCGCCGAGCAAGAGGGCGTGGAGATCCGCTACTACTCGGTCATCTACCAGGCGATCGAGGAGGTCGAGGCCGCCCTCAAGGGCCTGCTCAAGCCCGAGTACGAGGAGGTCCAGCTCGGCACCGCCGAGGTCCGGGAGATCTTCCGGTCCAGCCGCTTCGGCACGATCGCCGGTTGCCTCGTCACGAGCGGGGTCATCCGACGCAACGCCAAGGCTCGCTTGCTCCGCGACGGCGCCGTCGTGGCGGACAACACCGAGATCGCCTCGCTGCGGCGGTTCAAGGACGACGCCACTGAAGTCCGTGAGGGCTTCGAGTGCGGTCTGACCCTGCAGAACTTCAACGACATCAAGATCGGCGACGTCGTCGAGACGTTCGAGATGCGAGAGAAGCCCCGCGACTGACCGAGGTGGCCGGTGGCTGGTCGCTCGACAGTGACCAGCCACCGGCCCGCCGGCGGGGTCAGTGGCGCCCGGCCGGTGCTGCCGGACCCGGTCCTGGCCAGGCGTCACTGGGTCGACGCGCGAGGGCGTGTCGGAGTCAAGGTGTTCACGGGAACGTTGTGCGCCGATGTGCGCCTCGGGGCGGTTCGGTCCCTGAAGGAGAAGCGCTCCACGATCCGTCCGATCGTGGCCGAGATCCAACGTCGGTTCAGTGTCTCGGTCGCCGAGACCGGCTATCACGACCTCTACCGTCGCGCCGAGATCGGGGTCGCGGTGGTCAGCGGGGAAGCGCGCCAGTGCCGAGATGTTCTCGACGCCGTGGAGCGCCTGCTGGCGAGCAGACCGGAGATTGAGATCCTGGACGTACGCAGGCAGCTCTTCTCCGCCGACGACTAGGCGTCAACCGGTCGCTGGCGGGAAGCTGAGCACGTCCACGACCCCGGACAAAGGACGACAGGATCCGTCGCTGAGAAGGCCAAGGAGAGGATGGCGATGAACCAAGCGCGGGTGAACCAGCTGGCCGACCGGATCCGTGTCATCGTCGCGGGAATGCTCGAGCGGAGGGTCAAGGACCCCAGACTCGGCTTCGTGACCGTGACGGACGTCCGCCTCACCGGGGACCTGCGCGACGCGACGGTCTTCTATACGGTGTTCGGCGGTGACCAGGACCGAGCGGGCACGGCGGCGGCCCTGGCCAGCGCCACGGGCATGATCCGGTCCGAGGTGGGCCGCCAGCTCGGGCTCCGGCACACGCCCAGCCTTCGGTTCGTGCCTGACGCCGTACCGGAGAACGCCGCGCACATCGAGGATCTCTTGCGCCGGGCACGGGAGTCCGACGCGGAGGTGGCCCGGCGGGCGGCCAACGCCCAGTACGCCGGTGACCCCGATCCTTATCGGACCCCGTCGGAGGATGACTCTGAGGCGGAGTAAGACGTCGAGGGACACGGCCGACGCCGGCGTGTCCTTCGGTGAGCCGGCCGTTCACCGGAGCGGTCCGAAGATCGGGCGATCCTCAAGACAAGGAGTGTGTGAGTGTGGCGGTCGACGGGATCGTCATAGTCGACAAGCCAGCCGGGATGACCTCCCACGACGTGGTGAGCCGGGTTCGGCGGCTGGCCAGGACACGTCGCGTCGGACACGCCGGCACGCTCGACCCCATGGCGACCGGGGTGCTGGTGCTCGGCGTTGAGCGCGCCACGCGGCTGCTTGGACACCTCGCGCTGGAGGACAAGTCCTACGAGGCCACCATCCGACTCGGCGTCGCGACCCAGACCGACGACGCCGAGGGGGAGGTGGTGTCGAGGACACCGGCCGGGCACGTCACGACCGAGCAGATCCATGCCGGCGTCGCGGAGCTGACCGGCGAGATCCTCCAGGTGCCGTCAGCGGTGTCGGCGGTCAAGGTCGGCGGCGAGCGTGCCTACCGCAAGGTCCGAGCGGGCCAGCGGGTCGAGCTGCCACCCCGGCGCGTCGTGGTCAGTCGGTTCGATGTTCGAGAGATCCGCCGCTTGGGCGACGAGGTGGACCTGGACGTGGTCGTGGACTGCTCGAGCGGCACGTACATCCGGGCTCTGGCTCGTGACCTGGGAGCCAAGCTCGGCGTCGGTGGCCACCTGCGCGCTCTGCGCCGGACCAGGGTCGGCCGGTATGGGCTCGACCGAGCTCGGCCCTTGGCGGAGCTGGAGGAGGACTTCCAGGTCCAGCCGATCGCCGAGGTTGCCGCCGAGACGTTCCCCCGCTACGACCTGGACGCGGAGACTGCCCGACTGGTGGGGTTCGGACAGCGACTGCCCCATGTGCGCCTCGGCGCGGGTCGGGTGGCGATGTTCGGGCCGGACGGCCGGTTCCTGGCCTTGTACGAGGACACCGAGCAGGGCGCGCGGCCTGTCGCCGTGTTCGCGGGTTGAGCGGGTGGGCGGCGAGGAACGACACGCGGCGTGGGCCGGACCGACCACTGTCGCTGCCGGCCGTCTGGCACCCTGGACAGGCTGAACCGGACCACCCGGCGGTGGGTGGACGACATGACGGAGACGTGATTGATGCGACGCTGGGACGATGTGACCGAGGTGCCCTCCGACCTGGGGCCGACAGCCGTCACCATCGGCGTCTTCGATGGAGTGCACCGAGGCCACCAGCGGGTCATCGGGCGTACCGTCGAGCAGGCGCGGGCTCACGGTGCCAAGGCGGTGGTGGTCACGTTCGACCCACATCCCACCGCGGTGGTCCGACCCGACGCCGTACCGCCACTCCTGGCCACGGTGGACCGGCGCCTGGAGCTCTTCGAGGCCCTCGGTGTCGACGCCGCCCTGGTGATCCCGTTCGACAAGGAGCGCTCCCAGCAGCCGGCTGAGGAGTTCGTGCGGGAACTCACCGACACGCTGCGGCCGGTGGCCGTCGTTGTGGGCGAGGACTTCCGGTTCGGTCACAAGGCGAAGGGCGATGTCGCCTTGCTGCGCCGACTGGGCGAACGGTTCGGCTTCACCGTCGAGGGACTGAGCCGACGGGTTGACGCCGAGCTCGATCGGCCCGCGCAGGCGGAGGCGGTGTCGTCCACGGTCGTGCGTCAGCGGCTGGAGGAGGGCGATGTCGCCGGCGCGAACGAGCTGCTCGGCCGTCTGTTCGAGGTCGAGGGCACCGTGGTCGAAGGTGCTCATCGCGGTCGTGAGCTGGGCTATCCCACCGCGAACGTGCCCCCCTCGCCCGGTATGGCACTCCCGGCCGACGGCGTCTACGCCGGGTGGCTTCGCCGAGTGGACGACGGCACGAAGGCCGGCACGCCGCTGCCCGCGGCCATCTCGGTGGGCACCAACCCCCAGTTCGGGCACGAGCCCCGCCGGGTCGAGGCGTACGTCCTCGACCGCGACGACCTCGAGCTGTACGGCGTCCGGGTTGTGGTGAGCTTCGTCGAGCGGGTTCGTGGGCAGCAGCGCTTCGACTCCGTGGAGGCGCTGGTCGCGCAGATGGGAGAGGACGTCGAGCGGATCCGGCAGATCCTCGACGTGCCCCGCCCCTGAACAACCCCCGGAGCCGAACCGATCTGGCGTCCACCGGCGCCCCACTCGGCCCGGTTCGAGAGCGCCTGCTCCAGGAGAGCGACCGGACCGCTATCTGCCCCTTTGGGCGCCGTTCAGCGGGTGTCATCCCACCACCAGTCGGACGGGGAGCGGGGCTGCTGATAACCTGACTGGGCCGTGAACCGGCCGCGGACAGAGAGTGCCCAGGTGGACGTGCCCTGGTGCGCCGCGCAACGGACCTATGGGAGGGAGCGTCGTGTCGCTCGACACCGCCACGAAGAAGCGGATCATTGAAGAGTTCGCGACCAAAGAGGGCGACACAGGCTCGCCCGAGGTTCAGGTCGCGCTGCTGACGCATCGGATCAACCACCTGACCGAGCACCTCAAGGTGCACAAGCACGACCACCACAGCCGCCGCGGGCTGCTCCTTCTCGTGGGGCAGCGGCGCCGGCTGCTTAACTACCTGGCAAAGAAGGACATCGAGCGCTACCGGTCGCTCATCGAGCGGCTTGGTCTGCGGCGGTAGCGGTCGACATATCCCGGGAGCGGTGCTTCGTCCCGCTCCCGGTCACACAACAGCAGGAGCGGTCGGCGACCACTGGCAGAGAGCTCGCCGGTCCTCGGTAGTGGCCCTCGGGCTGTCCGCTGACGGCTGCGTCCCGAGCGCCTCGATCGAAGACCGGCTTCGCTTCCTACCCTGGGTTCGCCGACGCTCCCCGACCATGAGGAGGGCGCCCAGTGGAGGGTCCCGGTATTCACAGCGTCGAGGCGGTCATCGACAACGGCCGCTTCGGCCCTCGCAAGATTCGTTTCGAGACCGGGCGGCTCGCCCAGCAGGCGGCAGGCTCGGCCGTCGCCTACCTCGACGACGAGACGATGGTCTTGTCGGCGACGTCGGCGAGCAAGCAGCCCAGAGATCAGTTCGACTTCTTCCCGCTGACGGTCGACGTCGAGGAGCGCAGCTACGCGGCCGGCAAGATCCCCGGCTCGGTGTTCCGTCGCGAGGGCCGGCCCAGCGAGGACGCGATCTTGACCTGCCGACTGATCGACCGGCCGCTGCGGCCGTCGTTCGTCAAGGGTCTGCGCAACGAGGTGCAGATCATCGTCACGGTGCTGGCGCTGCACCCGGACGCCATCTACGACGTCCTCGCGATCAACGCCGCGTCAGCCTCCACCCAGCTCGCCGGCCTCCCGTTCTCCGGCCCGGTCGGCGCGGTCCGGGTGGCCTTGATCGACAACGAGTGGGTGGCGTTCCCGCGGCGCAGTGAGCTCGAGAACGCCGTGTTCGACATGGTGGTGGCCGGGCGGCTGCTCGAGGACGGCGACGTCGCGATCATGATGGTCGAGGCGGAGTCCACCGAGGCGACCTGGAACCTCGTCCAGTCCGGCCGTCAAGCGCCGACTGAGGAGGTCGTGGCCGAGGGCCTGGAGGCCGCGAAGGCGCCGATCCGCGTCATGTGCCAGACCCAGGCCAAGCTCGCCGAGAAGGCCGCCAAGCCGGTCGCGGAGTTCCCGCTCTTCAACGACTACGAGGACGACGTCTACGAGGCGGTGTCTCAGGCGGTGCAGTCCGAGCTCGCTGAGGCGCTGACGATCTCGAAGAAGGCCGAGCGGGAGGACCGCCTCGACGAGGTCAAGGCGCTGGCCCTGGAGCGTCTCGGCGCCGACTTCGAGGGCCGCGAGAAGGAGATCGCTGCGGCGCTGCGTGCGCTGACCAAGAAGCTGGTCCGCGACCGGGTGCTGCGGGAAGGCGTCCGCATCGACGGTCGTGGCCCGACCGACATCCGTCCGCTGGCGGCGGAGGTCAATGTGGTGCCCCGGGTCCACGGCTCGGCGCTGTTCGAGCGCGGTGAGACCCAGATCCTCGGTGTCACGACGCTCAACATGCTGTCGATGGAGCGTCGCATCGGCCTGACCTTGGCCGAGGACACCACCAAGCGCTACATGCACAACTACAACATGCCGCCGTACTCGACCGGTGAGGTCGGACGCGTCGGCTCACCGAAGCGGCGCGAGATCGGTCACGGCGCGCTCGCCGAGCGGGCGCTGGTGCCCGTCCTCCCGTCCCGTGAGGAGTTCCCGTACGCCATCCGCCAGGTTTCGGAGGCGATCGGCTCCAACGGCTCGACCTCGATGGGTTCGGTTTGCGCCTCGACACTGTCCCTGCTCAGCGCTGGGGTACCGCTGAAGGCGCCAGTTGCCGGTATCGCGATGGGGCTCATCAGCGACGAGGTCGACGGCGAGACCAGGTACGTCACGCTGACCGACATCCTCGGTGCTGAGGACGCGTTCGGCGACATGGACTTCAAGGTCGCCGGCACTCGGGACTTCATCACGGCGCTGCAGCTGGACACCAAGCTCGACGGCATCCCGGCGTCGGTGCTGGCGTCGGCGCTGCGGCAGGCGCGGGACGCTCGGCTGACGATCCTCGGCGTGATGGAGAAGGCGATCTCCGCGCCGGCGGAGATGTCGCCGTACGCGCCGCGCATCCTCACGATGAAGATCCCGGTGGACAAGATCGGCGAGGTGATCGGGCCGAAGGGCAAGGTCATCAACCAGATCCAGGACGACACCGGTGCCGAGATCACCATCGAGGACGACGGCACGATCTTCATCGGCGCTGTCGACGGCGAGTCGGTGGAGGCGGCGCGCGCCATGATCGCGGGCATCGCGACCCCGGCGATGCCGGAGGTCGGCGAACGCTACCTCGGCACGGTGGTCAAGACCACGAACTTCGGCGCGTTCATCTCCTTGGTGCCGGGCCGGGACGGGCTGCTGCACATCTCCAAGTTGCGCGCGCTGTCGGGTGGTAAGCGGGTCGAGAACGTCGAGGACGTCCTCAAGGTTGGTGACAAGCTGCAGGTGGAGATCGGCGAGATCGACGAACGTGGCAAGCTGTCCCTCGTGCCCGTCCTCGACGATTCCAACAAGCCCCGCAAGAAGTGAGCCCGCGTTCCCTTCGGCTTCGCACGAGTCAACCACCCGGCACGACCAGGACCCTGCTCACGGAGGAGGACGGCGGCATCGTCCGCCGGACGGTCTTGCCGGGTGGACTCCGTGTCGTCACCGAGGCGATGCCGCAGGTGCGCTCGGTGACCTTCGGTGTCTGGGTGGGCGTGGGGTCGCGGGACGAGACACCTTCGCTCGCAGGCGCCAGCCACTACCTGGAGCACCTGCTGTTCAAGGGCACCAAGCGGCGCGACGCCCTGGAGATCTCCTCGGCGATCGACGCGGTGGGCGGCGAGATGAACGCCTTCACCACCAAGGAGTACACCTGCTACTACGCCAGGGTGCTCGACACGGACCTCCCCTTGGCCGTGGACGTCGTCTGCGACATGGTGACCTCCTCCGTCCTCGCCTCCGCGGACGTGGAGAGCGAGCGGGGCGTCATCCTCGAGGAGATCGCCATGCACGAGGACGACCCGTCCGATGCCGTGCACGACGTCTTCGCGCGGCAGCTGTGGGGTGACTCGCCCCTGGGCCGGCCGATTCTCGGCACGGTGGAGTCCATTCAGGCGCTCACGCGCCGCCAGGTGGTCACGTACTACCGGCGCCGGTACCGACCTCCGGTCACGGTGGTGTCCGCGGCTGGCAACGTCGACCACCGGAAAGTGGTTCGGCTGGTCCGCGAGGCGTTCGGCGCTTCGCTGGACGGCGAGGCCTCCCCGGCGCCGCCACGCGTCGGTGGCGCGGGGCCGTCCGTACGGCATGGCGAGGTGGGTCTGGTCTCCCGGTCGACCGAGCAGGTGAACCTCGTGCTCGGTGTCCCCGGGTTGATTCGCACGGACGAACGGCGGTTCGTGCTGGGCGTGCTCAACGCCGCGCTCGGCGGCGGCATGTCGAGCCGGCTGTTCCAGGAGATTCGCGAGAAGCGGGGCCTGGCGTACTCGGTCTATTCCTTCGTCTCCCACTACGCGGACGCCGGCATGTTCGGCGTCTACGCCGGCTGCCTGCCGAGCAAGGCCGACGAGGTGCTCAAGCTGTGCCGGGAGGAGTTGGCCAAGGTCGCCGAGCACGGCATCACCGAGGAGGAGCTCGCGCGAGGGAAAGGTCAGATGCGCGGCTCGCTGGTGCTGGGGTTGGAGGACACCGGCTCTCGCATGTCGCGCCTGGCCAAGGCCGAACTCGTCTACGGTGAGCTGTTGAGCGTCGACGAGATCCTGCGCCGGATCGACGCGGTGACCCTGGACGATGTCCGCGCGGTCGCGCGAGAGCTGCTCACCGCGACCCCGTCGCTGGCGGTGGTCGGACCGTTCGACGACCCGGAGCGGTTCGCGTCGGCTGTGCGCTGAGTCGTGTCGGACGAGAGAGGGACGTCGATGACGATCAAGGTGGGTGTGCTCGGCGCGCGCGGGCGGATGGGCTCGGAGGTCTGTCGAGCGGTGAGTGCCGCCGACGACATGGAGCTCGTGGCTCAGGTGGACGTGGGCGACCCGAGGGACCAACTCGTCGCGGGAGGTGCCCAGGTCGTCGTCGACTTCACCCATCCCGACGCGGTGATGGACAACCTCCGCTTCTGCGTGGACAACCGTCTGCACGCCGTGGTCGGCACGACCGGCTTCACGACTGAGCGGCTGGAAACGGTGCGCGGATGGCTCGACGGCGCGCCAGGGGTCGGCGTTGTGATCGCACCGAACTTCTCCGTGGGCGCGGTGCTGATGATGCGCTTCGCCGAGCTCGCCGCCCCGCACTTCGAGTCGGTCGAGATCGTCGAGCTTCACCACCCGGGCAAGGCGGACGCGCCGTCCGGAACGGCAGCGCGGACCGCCGACCTGGTCGCGGACGCGCGGAAGGCGGCGGGTCTCGGTGAGCCGCCCGACGCCACCACCCAGGAGGTCGAGGGCGCGCGAGGCGCGCGGGTGAGCGACATCCGCGTGCACAGCGTGCGACTCGCCGGGCTCGTGGCGCACCAGGAGGTGCTGTTCGGCGGCCACGGCGAGACGCTCACCATCCGGCACGACTCGCTGTCCCGGACGTCGTTCATGCCGGGTGTCCTACTGGCCGTTCGGTCGGTCGTCGACCGGCCGGGTCTGACGGTGGGCCTCGAGCACCTCCTGGGCTTGCGCTGAGGGTTCTCGACAGCGAGGCCCCGGCCGCGGCACGTCGTCGGCTCCGTCACCGAGGCACGTCGTCACCGGGCCGCGTCGCCGAGGCCGGCGGCGAGCCGGCGTCGCTCCTCGGCCAACATCCGCTCCTGCCGCCGGACCCGTTCAGGAGTGATCCGCTCCCGTGGGGCGGTGGGTGTGAAGGTGTAGCTGTCCACGCCCAGGCCACGCAGCACCGCCCGCTCCACGAGCGACAGCTCGTCGGGGTCGCGGTCGAAGCGCATCGGCTCGGCGAGGTGGACCGGCGGGTTGGTGATGAGCCGCGGCAGCCGCAGCAGGTTCTGCGCCTTGGCGTGCAGGACGAACGGGTGGAGGAGGTAGACGTCACCCACCCGACCGGTCGCCTCGACGAAGTCGGAGCACTGGGCGATGAGCGCGGGGATGTCGAACTCGTCGGGCCGGACGCCGCCCGGCCGCTCGGCGAGGTAGCGAGCGACGGGTCCGACCGAGTCCGCCGCGATGAAGGTCGCGCCGCCTCGCGGGCGGACGTCGGACCAGAGCACGAGAGTGAGCAGACCTTGCTCGGGGGAGTCGAGGAAGTGGCGGAAGAAGTCGCCGTCCTTGTGCCAGCCACGGGCTTCCGGTGACGGCGGCTGCCAGGGGCGGTCGGCGCCTTCGAACAGGTTGACGATGAAGCCGTCACCCCACAGGTATGGCTGGGCGATGCGGTCCTCGCCACCGAGCAGGTCGCACACCGCCGCCCAGACCTTGGGTGCGAAGTCCTTGACCTCGACGGTCCGGTGGGTGGGCATGTGCACCGACGGCTCGGCCCAGGTGGACGGGTCGTGGGGGTCGTATCCCAGGCGAGTCCAGACCGAGTCGGTGAACTCAGCCGCCGCTTCTCGGCTGAAGCACTCTCGGATGACGACGTAGCCCCGCTGGAGGAAGTGCTCGGCTTGCTCGTCGGTGAGGATGCGGTACGCGGCCATGGCGCCTCCCCTTCTCGACCTCTGCTTCGACGCTAGGCCGCGCATGGGAGGTGTGCTGGCGGACGGCGTGGAGGGTCTCAGGCGCTGAGACAGCCGTCCGACCTTGGCCGAGCTCTCCGCGCTGGTCGAGGTCGTCGAGTCGACGGTGGAGAGACGAGCGCTCTCACAGGATCAGTCGGGTGAGCGCGGTCGCGACCGTGGCTGCCGCAACGACGACGATGAAGGGCGCGCGGAGCAGCACCGCCGCCAGCGCAACACCGAGTCCCACCGCGCGAGCGTCGAGGACCAGCCGCTGCCCGCTGCTGAAGGTCTGGACGACCACGAGAGCGGCCAGCAGCGCCACCGGCAGCAAGGCGGCGGTTCGCCGCACCGCGGGCCGCTCCAGGACTTGCTGTGGCACGGACAGCCCAGCGAGCTTGAGCAGGTAGCACCCGGCGGCGGCCAGGAGGACGGCGGTCCACAGCGTCATCGGTTCTCCTCCACCGTGGCGTTGGTCGCCCGCCACAGCCCCGCGACGACGGCGGCGGCGCCGGCGAGCAGGACAGGGACGCCGACCGGAACGAGCGGCACGAGAGCGATGGCGATGAGCGCGGCCGCGATCGCGACGGCCCCCGCACGCCGACTAGCCAGCTGCGGACGCAGGAGTGCGAGGAAGGCGGCTGGTGCGGCGGCGTCGAAGCCGTACACGCGGGGGTCGCCGAGCGCGCTTCCAGCGAGCGCGCCGATGAGGGTTCCAAGGTTCCACAGCGAGAACAGGATGATCGCGGTCGCCCAGAAGCCCAGACGGGCGAGCTCGGGTGTGCGACGGCCCACGGCCATCGCGGTGGTCTCGTCGATCACCACGTGCGCCGTGAGGAGCCGGCGGAGCCCGCGCGGATCGAGCAGGCTGGTCAGGCGCAGGCCGTAGAAGGCGTTGCGCGTGCCGAGCAGGAGCGCGGTGGCGACGGCGGAGACCAGGGCGCCGCCGCCCCCGACCACGCCGACGAAGGCGAACTGGGAGGCACCGGTGAAGGCCAGCAGCGACAGCGCGCAGGTCTGCGCCACCGACAGCCCGGCGGCTATGCCGATCGCGCCGTAGGAGACGCCGTACGCACCGGTGGCGACGCCGATGGCGGCCGCGTCACGGATGACGGCTCGTCGGGCGTCGGTGGGCACGGTCTGGGTGTCGAGGTCGGTCATGCGGGGCATTCTGACGGACGACACCGACAATTACGAGTCGGTGGTGTCGCCCTGGGGGTCGCCTTCGGGATCCGGCTCGGGCAGCGCGCAGTGCAGACGGACCTGCTTGACCCGAACCGCCCCATCGCCGTAGAGGTCCAGCTCCCGGAACGCGCCGTCGGGCGCCCAGCCGGCCTCGCTGAGGAACCGCCGCAGGACGTCGTCCGTGCTCACCAGCCACGTCACGGCACGGCGGAACCCATCGGCCACGAGGGTGTCCGCGCAGGCCTGCAACAGTCGGGAGCCGTGCCCGCGACCGGTGTAGTCCGGATCGACGTGGAGAGCGTTGATCGCGCCGTCGGCGATCGGGTCGGCGTCGGGATCGTCGGCCGGGCCGGTGGCCGCGTAGCCGACGAGCTGGTCGCCCTCGAAGGCCACGAGCAGCCGGTGGCGGGCGTCGGGCGGCCGGAGCAGGGAGAGCCGCCACTGCTGCGCGATCGCCTCCTCGTCCAGGGCGTCCAGCACCTCGCGAGGCAGGACCGAGGCATAGACCTGGCGCCACGCGCGAACTTGGACCCGTGCGACGGCGGGTGTGTCGGCCGGCCACGCGACACGCACGCGGACGTCGGCCGTCTGTTTGCTCATCGCCCCATCCTCGCAGCTTCGCCATCGGCAGCCGGCTGCCCGTCGGAGTTCCGCTGGCTCGCCCGTCGCCGCGCCCGGTAGGCGCGGGTCTTCTGGCGGTTGCCGCAGACCTCCATGGAGCACCAGAGCCGAGAGCGGTTCTTGGACGTGTCGTAGTACGCCCATGCGCAGTCGTCGGCGCCGCACAGCTTGAGCCGAATCCATGCGCCGGCGGTCTGGGCCTCGATGATGGCGACGAGGACTCGGGCTAGTCCTGCCCGGACGCCCGTGATGCTTGGAACGAGGCGGGGTCGCGTGCCGTCGAAGGTCGTCCTGAGGGGAAGCGCGCGGGCCGCCTCGTCGAGATCGGGGATCGCGGTCTCGACGTCGCCATCGTGGTGCTGGGCCATCGCCTGCCGGACCCCGTCGCGCAGGCGGCGCGCGAGCTGGACGTCGGCGGGGCCGGCCGTCGCTGGCTGGTCGAGGAGGCCGTACGTGCTCAGCCATGCGGTGAGCCCCGCCGGGTCTGCTAGTGCGTCCGACCCATCCTCGACGTCGAATGTGTTGGCGAACGCGCAGAGCAGTGTGCAGACGTCCGATTGTCTCGCTTGTGCCGTGTCCGCGATCCCGGCTGTCATGAACCCGCTCACCTCTACGCCGACACCACCGTCTACCGATAGTAGGTTGCGCTGTCGACGGAAGCCACCGTCGTGGTCAGCATGCCAGCTCCAGGACACGCCCAGCGCAGGGTGCCCAGCGTGCGGTGCCCGGCGTGGGGGCAGCGCCGGGTCCGACACGGAGGGCCCACGTGGGATCGCGGGGCCTCGTGCTGCGGAGACGTGACTGGTGCTCGCTCGAGGCCTGGCTCAGCCCCAGCCCCGGGCGTGGCTCGCGCTGGAGGTCACTCACCCGTCACTCGGAGTTCGGCGAGGCTGGCGTGGCTCGGCCGCCAGGAAGGCACCCGGATCGCGAGGTAGTGAGCCTCTGCACCTGGCGTCCAGCCTTGCCAGGTCACCCCGTCGACGGACGTCTCCACGGTGTAGGGCGGCACGGAGCCGGAGGTCCACACGGGCGTGACCGCTCGCACGCGGTGTCGTCCGGCCAGGTTGACCACGAGCGATCGGTCAGGTCCGCCCGGGCGCCACGCCGTGTCGGGGTCACCGTCGACGGCCAGGTCTGGGTCCGTCATCCCCGCTGGCAGCGGTGAGCCGGGGTAGGTGAGCCGGCCGCGTGCCAGGTCGGTGGTGGGCGTGCGCACACCCTTGGCGAACCCGACCGTGGTGACCTCGCCTGGCGCGACGCTGACGGTCCGACGCTCGCCCGTGGCGAGCGAGGTGAGCCGCACCACGGCCCGCTCGCTCCCCTCGTGGTGGATCACCACGGTGTGCGAGTCGGCGACCTCCACCGTGAGGCCGGACACTCGCCGGGAGCTGGTCAGTGTGAAGCGGGGCGGCTCGACGGCCGCGGAGGCGGCGGGGAGCGAGACGGTGTACGTGAGACCGTCGGGCGTGAGGCGTTGGACGCCCCGGTAGAGCGTCCGCGTGGCACCCTCCTGCGGCACTGTCAAGGCAGCCTTGTCGATTGGGTCGTCGGAGAGGTTGAACAGCGAGAGGTACTCGCCGTTGAGAGCCGCCCGCAGTGTGCTCGGCCCGCCAGACGGTTGTGGCTGCCGGGCGAGCCTCGCCGTCTCGTCCGGCGTTTGCGCGGGGTAGCCACGCACCACCATGCCGGCCGCCCCCGCAGCCGGCCCGTGCGAGAGCGCAACGGCCTCAGGGGCCACACCGATCGGATTCGTCGATCCCTTGATCACGAAGCCGGCGCGGCCGTCCACGTTGAGCCAGTCGCCGTCGAGCGTGGTCCAGCGGGGAACGGTCGCGAGCGTGGTCCAGGTCTCGCCGTCGACCGAGCCTTCGATGCGGTAGTTGAGTGGCCAGGCGTCCTCTTGCCAGCGGATCCGGACCCGGGCGACCTCGACCTCGGCGCCCAGGTCGACCGCCCACCAGGCCCGCATCGTCGGCCGCTCGTCCGCTGAGTTGGCCCACCGGGTGGTGGGGTCGCCGTCCACCGCCTTGTCCGGCGTGCTGGCCTCTCCGTAGAACGACGACGCTGTGGCCGGCTTCGCCAAGGCGAGGTTGACATCGCTGTCCGGCCCGTACGCCTCGAACTCGTACATCGAGTAGCCCCACTGCGACTGGGCTTGCACGCCCACCATCCGCAGGTGGCGCACCGTCGTGGCGGGGAACGTCAGCGTCTGTGTGCCGCCGTTGCCGAGGTCGTCGCGCGGCAACGTGACCTGGCCCGACGCCGTCGTGAACGTCCGGTCGCCGTCGAGTCCCGGGATGCCGGGGATGGAGAGGTTGAAGAGCCGGAGGTAGCCCTCGTCCTCACCCGTGCCCGTGGTGGCGTAGACGACCGAGCCGTCCGGGAGCGTGGTGAAGCCCGCGTACGACGTCCCTCGGCGCACCACGCTTGCGGTCGCGTCCACACCGTCGCGGGTCTTGGTGTAGGTCCGCACGGTGAACGAGTCCGGCGTGGCCACCGAGGGGAGGAACGACGGTGACTTGCTCGCCGGGTTGACGAACCAGTCGTCGTGGTTGGGAAGGTAGACGAACTTGGCGTAGCCGGGCTTGCTCACCGGGATCGCCAGGGCATGCTCGGTCTGGTGGGCGACGTGTCCCGGCACCTCGCCGAAGTCGCTGACCCCCGACGCCAACCGGAAGTACTCGCGCTCGCTCACCGGCCGCACGTCACCGGCCAGCCGGTGCCGCCAGTAATGCAACAGGTAGGCGTAGGCGAGCTCCGCCCGCGCCTCCGTCTCGTACTGAGTGCCTTGCCCGAACTTGACCAGGCGCCCGACGGGTGGTGCGGCCACGTAGGGGACCAAGTGCTCGGCCAGCATCCGCTCCGCTCGCGCGGCCATGCGGTCACCGGTCACCGTCGCCCGGTAGGTGAGGGGCAGCAGGCTGCGGCCGTAGAGGTGCTGACGGTCGGCGATCATGTGCTCGACGGGCACGCCCGCGCGGGTGCCGAGGCGGTTCAGCACGTCGGTGAGCTCGTCGTTGTTCGGGGGAGTGAGCTGACTGGGCGGGATCGGACGCCCCGTGAGCAGGTAACGAGGGATGTTGCGGCCGGGATAGGCGCTCGCCGACTGCTGGTACATCCCGTTCCACGTGTCGTGGTTCTCCGACGTGTAGGTGTCGAAGATGTTGTGCGCAGTGTTCCACTCCGAGACCGGCGTGCCGGAGATCGGCGTGGGGTTCACCTGGTCCGCGACCGGCAGGCCGGCCATGTTGAGCGTCCAGCGATCCAGCCACTCTCGCCACCTGGGCGCGTCCGGATCACCGGGGAGATAGGCGTCGGCCGCCGACAGCATCATCGTGCGGGCGCCCATCTCCTCCATCTTGGTGTCGCGCAGGTAGCCACCGGCGAGCCCGTTGGTGGTGCCGCCCTCGCGACTGGGGTCGGTGGGGTCGGCGCCGACGTCGGCGAGGTAGGTGGCCTCGCCACGGATCATCGTCAGGACGTTCTCCCGCGTCGTCGCGTCGAGCTCGTCCCACATCAGGTGCGCGGCATCCGCGAGGTAGGCCTCCATCGTGGCGTCCCAGTAGACGCGCGCTCCCCACGTGCCCTGCTCCGGATCCACGAAGCGGTTCCTGGCGACGGCCTTGGCGATGCTGCGGACGGTGTGGTCGCGCAAGGTCTCCTTGTCGACCCCGGCGATCGTCTCGTCGTAGGTGCCGAACTTGAGCAGGACGGCGTTGCCCAGGGTGCCGACGACGTCCCAGTTCTCGACGCCGTACGAGCCTTCGTCCTCGTTCCAGGTGCTCTCCTGGAAGCGGGTGTTCTCCAGCAGCAGGCGGTAGTAGAGGCGGGCCAGGTCGTCCTCCGAGCCCGGCGGGAGGTCGGAGGACGCCGCCACCGGTGGTGGAGAGACGACGACAACCAGCCCGAGGAGAATGGCCATCCACAGCGCTCGCAGCCGACGTACCACCTCGACGCCCCTTCCGCGCAGACGTGACCGACGGGCTCCCGTCCGTCCACTCCCACCAGGCCGGTCTCGAGCCGGCGGTGGCGGGGACGGCGTGGACGGCCTGCCCGTCGCTGGGCGCACCCTACTGGAGTTGTAGGACTTATTCGCCGACGATGATCACGGATGTCCTGGACCGGTCTGGAGGCACCGTTTGTCAGGTCATCAGGTCGCGCGCACGCAGCCTCGTGTGACGGACGTCTGGTGACGAGTGAGCCTTCGGCGAGGGCGTTCGGCCCGCGGTCAGACCCGGGTGACCGTCAGCGTGGTCGTCGCGGTTCGCTCCTCGCCTGGCTCGAACCGCAGCTGCGTCCCGGTCTTCTCGCGGATCGCGTGCAAGCCCTGACCGGGGTAGCTGGAGTGCGGCTCGATCCCGAGCACGTACACCGCCCGGTACCACGGGAAGGTCTCCGTGGCGTGCATCTCGTACCACAGCCAGGTGTACGGCATCACCGTGACGTCCCAGTCGAGCCGAGCCCGGAGCCGGCGACGCTGGTTGGTGAGCTCCACCCGACCTGCGGTGAGGCCGACCAGGTAGCCCAGTCGGTCGACTGGCCGGTCCGGACCCGGCACCACCCGAAGGTCGACGTCCACGCCGGAGCGGTCCCGAGCCTTCGGCCACGGGAACGTGGCTCCCGGCGGCAGATCCGACGCCGGACGGTCCCGTTCGTCGTCCACGACGAACGTCGGTGGGTTCGGCGTCGGCACCTCGAGGCGGCAGTCGCCATCGAGGAAGGGCTGACCGAAGGCGATGTGGTGTCCCCAGGCCACCTCGACCGGCGTCCCACCGACGTTGCGGACGGTCTCGGTGACCGTGAGGGCGGCGTCTCGCACCCGGATCCGGCGTTCGATCTCGAACGGGCTGCGCACAAGCCGGGTACGCAAGAGCACCTCGTCGTCGGCCGTGGGCTCCCAGTCGTACGGCGCGAGCCACGCCTCGCCGTGCATGCCCCACGTGACGCCGTGCTCCTCGACGGCGGGACCGGCGTTGGGGAAGACCGTCTGCCATCCGCCTGGGTACCAGTCCATGAGGGTGGCCTCGCTGTCACCCGGGATGAACGGCGCGCCCCGGTGCCGCAGGCCCCACGGCGATTGCCACATCAGCTCCACGTCGTCGGGTCGCCACCGGACCGAGGTGATGTCACCGCCCTTGCCGGGCACGACGTCGACAGAGAGGTCGGGCGTGCACAGGCGGACGACCTCCCAGCCCCGGTGAACGACGACGTCGCGGCGCACGGTCATGCCGACCTCCTCGTCGAGTCGCGTCCCACGGCGCAGGGCCTCACGAGACGGGCCCCTTGGCGAGCCGTCCCTCACGAGGCCGACCTTGGGTCGCTCAGGATAGGAGGCGACCATCGCCGACCGGGCGGATCGGACGGTGGGCGTCCGGATGCGGACCGTGGCCAGCCCGCGGCCGTCCGCTGGCGGCCCGGATCACCTCCCATCCCGGCGCCGGCGTCGTCGGAAAGGCTGTCCGACCTCGGGTCTAGGCTGGCGCGAGAGGCGGGGTCGACGACCGTCCGTCGGCTGGCCCTCGACAGCACGAGCGCGTACGCGACGAGAAGGGTGACAGATGGGTGAGGAGAGGGCACCTGCGTCTGGTTCGGCGACCAATGATGGGGACCTCGCAGGTCGCCAGGCCGGCGGTGGCCAGGGCAGCGACGAGCCCCAGGTCGAGTTCCGCAGCGACGTGACGGTCGAGCTCGTCCGCGCCTCGGCGCGGGACGCCGACGTGCTGTTCGCGGCGCGCGTCTCGACCAAAGGCGAGCAGTCCCTCGAAGACGTCGACGCCGATCCAGAGCGGTCGAAGGGCCTGATCAACTTCCTCATGCGCGACCGGCACGGGTCACCCTTCGAGCACAACTCGATGACCTTCTACGTGCAGGCGCCGATCTTCGTCTTCCGTGAGCTCATGCGCCACCGGATCGCCTCCTACAACGAGGAGTCCGGACGTTACCGCGAGCTTCGACCCGTCTTCTACGTCCCCGGCCGTGACCGGAAGCTGGTCCAGGAGGGCAAGCCCGGCAAGTACCAGTTCGTGGACGGCACGCCGGACCAGCACAAGCTGGTCGAAGAGGAGACCCGGCGGTTGTGCACGGAGGCGTACGCCGCCTACCGCCGCATGCTCGACGCCGGGATCGCGCGCGAGGTGGCGCGCATCGTGCTGCCGCTCACCATCTACTCGTCGGCGTACGTGACGGTCAACGCTCGCTCGCTGATGAACATCCTGTCGCTGCGCACGCGCCGGGACGATGCACGGTTCCCGTCGTACCCGCAGCGCGAGATCGAGATGGTGGCCGAGAAGATGGAGGCCGCGTGGGCGCGGCTGATGCCACTCACCCACGCGGCCTTCGAGCGCAACGGTCGTGTCGCACCCTGATCACTCCGGCGACGGGTGACGCGCCGCCGAGGCCGGAGGTCACACGTCGAGGGTGACGTCGGAACGGCGGGTGGCCACGACCGCGCGGACGGCGGCGACGAAGCGGTCGGCGGGGAGGACGCCCGCGTTCCGGCCACCGCGGAGGCGGGGAGCGACCGCGCCGGACGCCACCTCGGTCGGACCCACGACCGCGACGTACGGCACCTTCGCCACGTGCGCGTCCCGGATGCGGGCGGCCAGGCTCTCCTCCCGGTCGTCGACGTCGACGCGGAGGCCGGCGGCCTCCGCCATCCGCGCCACCGCGCACGCCCACTCGAGCTCGTCCGCGCTGACGGGCAGCACGAGCACCTGGAGCGGAGCCAACCACGGCGGGAGCGCGCCGGCGTAGCGCTCCAGCAGGAACGCCACCATGCGCTCCATGGACGCCAGCACGCTGCGGTGCACCATGACCGGCCGGCTCCGGCTGCCGTCCGGCGCGACGAACTCGAGCTCGAACCGCTGCGGCTGGTACAGGTCGACCTGGACGGTGGACAGGGTGAACTCCCGCCCCTGGACGTCGTACACCTGGACGTCGATCTTGGGCCCGTAGAAGGCCGCCTCGCCGGGTGCCTCCTGGAAGGGGAGACCATGCCGGTCCAGGGTCTGCCGCAGGATCCCCTCCGCCGCCTGCCACATGGCGTCCCCAGGGGCGAAGGACATCCCATCCTCGTCCGGGCCGCGCAGCGACAGCCGCAGATACGCGGCCTCGATCCCGAGGACGTCGTACGCCTCGTCGATCAGGGCGAGGACCCGCGCCACCTCGTCGACCGCCTGCTCCGGCGCGCAGAAGATGTGCCCGTCGTTGAGGTTGATGCAACGGACCCGGCTGAGCCCGGTGACCACCCCGGAGCGCTCCATGCGGAACATCTGGCCGCACTCGCCCACGCGGAGCGGCAGGTCGCGGTGGCTGCGCAGGCGAGATCGGTAGACGAGGGCGTGGTGCGGGCAGAGCACGGGCCGCAGGACCAGATCCTCCCGGGCTCCGTCGCGCCCGTGATCCTTCCCTGACAGTGAGGTGTCGTCGCCGGCGCCACGGTCGTTCTCCCCGGTCCTGTCGTCCGCGCCGCTTCCTGGACTCAGCCCACGACCGCCGCCGACGGGGATCGGAGGGAACATGTCGGCCGCGAAGTGGGCCCAGTGGCCCGATCGCTCGTACAGCTCCCGCCGCCCCACCGGTGGGGTCCGGACGTGGCGGTACCCGGATCGCCGCTCGAGCTCGATGACGAACCGCTCGAGCTCGGCGATGACGGTGGCGCCGTCCGGCAGCCAGAGCGGAAAACCCGCGCCGATCAGCTCGTCTCCGGTGAAGATCCCGAGCTCTCGACCGAGCCGCCGATGATCGGGTGACCGCTGGTCGGACGGGCGACCGGACGACTGTCGGCGACCGAGACGGGTGAGGTCGCCGACCGCGGGGGACGGGGATCGAAGACTCATGGGGTGCTCCTTCGTCGTCGGGTTCTGTCGAGCAGGAGCGACCCCAGCGGCCCCGGGATCGCTCCCGGGGCCGTCCGCGCGGCCGTCAGAACGTGGTCACGTGACAGCCGCCGCACCGCCGGAAGCGGCGTGCGGCGTCGTCGTGACGGCGAGACCCGGCTGAGCGCCGAGTCGGGCACGCGCGGATGCCATGGGCGGGATCCTACTCGCGTGCCGCGGTCGTGGCGACACGCTCGACCTGGGCGAGCACTCGCGGGCGTCGCTCAGAGCGATGAATCTGCGGTCCACCGGTCGCTTCGCTGACAACCTTTCGGCCGATTCCGCCCTGGCCCGAATGGCACGTCTCGGCTTGCCCGGCCGCCGTGTTCGGAGCCGCCCGGAACGGTAGCGTGAGATGTCATGGCCTCCAGCTCAACCTCGGTCAGCGGTACGTCAGCGCCGTTCGGGCGCAACGTGGTCGCGATGGTCACGCCGTTCACTCCGGCTGGTGACCTTGATCTGGCCGCGGCGCAGCGGCTCGCCACCTACCTCGTCGACGCCGGCTGCGACGGCCTCGTGGTGAGTGGGACGACCGGCGAGTCGCCCACGACGAGCGACGCGGAGAAGGAGAAGCTCCTCCGCGCGGTCCTCGAGGCCGTCGGCGACCGGGCGACCGTGCTCGCCGGCACGGGGACCAACGACACCCGGCACGCCATCGAGCTGTCGCGCCAGGCGGAGAAGGCCGGCGCGCACGGCCTGCTCGTGGTGACGCCGTACTACAACAAGCCACCCCAAGCCGGGCTCCTCGCCCACTTCCGGGCGGTCGCCGACGCCGTGGGCGTGCCGATCATGCTCTACGACATCCCGGGGCGTACCGGCGTTCCCATCGCGACCGAGACACTGATCCGGCTCGCCGAGCACGAGCGGATCGTCGCGGTCAAGGACGCCAAGAACGACATCGCGGCCGCCACGGAGGTGCTCGTGCGCACCGATCTGGCGTACTACAGCGGGGCGGACGAGTGGAACCTCGCGCTGCTCGCGGTGGGCGCCGTCGGCATCGTGAGCGTGGTCGGACACGTCGCGGCGCGGGAGTACGCGGCGATGATCGACGCGGTGGACAAGGGGGATCTGCCGACCGCTCGCGCGATCGAGCGCAAGCTGATCCCCGCCTACCAGGCCATCATGACGAGGACGCAGGGTGCGATCATGGCGAAGGCGGCGCTCGAGCTGCTTGGGGTGCTGCCGACGCGCGCGGTACGTCCACCGCTCGTTCCCGCGACGGAGGAGCAGGTGCGTCAGCTCAGGAAGGACCTGCAGGAGGTTGGCCTCATCTCATGAGTCATCCGCATCCCGAGCTCGGCCCACCACCGCCTCTCGCGCCCGGGGCGCTCCGCGTCATCCCGCTGGGTGGCCTCGGAGAGATCGGTCGGAACATGACCGTCTTCGAGCACGAGGGCCGACTGCTCATCGTGGACTGCGGTGTGCTCTTCCCTGAGGACCACCACCCGGGCGTGGACCTGATCCTGCCCGACTTCGAGCCGATCCGGGACCGGCTCGACGACGTGGAGGCGCTCGTCCTCACCCACGGTCACGAGGACCACATCGGCGCCGTCCCCTACCTGCTCCGGGAGCGGCCCGACATCCCTCTGGTCGGCTCGCAGCTCACCCTCGCCCTGGTCGACGCCAAGCTCCGGGAGCATCGGCTGCACGACGTCCCACGGCACGTCGTGCGGGATCGCCAGCGGGTGGCGTTCGGACCGTTCGACCTCGAGTTCGTCGCGGTCAACCACTCGATCCCCGACGCCCTGGCGGTGGCCATCCGCACGGCCGCTGGTCTGGTCCTCCACACCGGCGACTTCAAGATGGACCAGCTGCCGCTGGACGGCCGGCTGACCGACCTGCGCGCGTTCGCCCGGCTGGGGGAGGAGGGCGTGGACCTCTTCCTCGTCGACTCGACGAACGCGGAGATGCCGGGCTTCACCACGTCCGAGCGCGACATCACGCCGGTCATCGACGGGATCTTCACGCGCGCTGAGCGCCGCATCATCGTCGCCTGCTTCGCGTCCCACGTCCACCGGGTCCAGCAGGTGCTGGACGCCGCGGCCAAGCACGGGCGCAAGGTCGCGTACGTCGGCCGCTCCATGGTGCGCAACATGTCCGTGGCCACGGAGCTCGGCTTCCTGCGCGTGCCGCCGGGTCTGGTCGTCGACGTCAAGGAGCTCGACAACTACGAGCCCCACGAGATCGTGCTGATCTCCACCGGCTCGCAGGGTGAGCCGCTGTCGGCGCTGTCCCGGATCGCCGGACGCGACCACCCACAGATCCGGGTCGAGCCTGGCGACACGGTGGTGCTGGCGTCCTCGCTCATCCCGGGCAACGAGAACGCCGTCTTCCGGGTGATCAACGGCCTGACCCGCTGGGGCGCGAACGTCATCCACAAGGGCAACGCGCTCGTCCACGTCTCCGGCCACGCGTCGGCGGGCGAGCTGCTGTACGCCTACAACATCGTCAAGCCTCGCAACGTCCTGCCCGTCCACGGCGAGATCCGGCACATGCGGGCCAACGCCGATCTCGCGGCGGCCACCGGCGTGCCGCGCGAGCGGATCGTGCTGGCCGAGGACGGCGTGGTCGTGGACCTCGTCGACGGTGTGGCGCGCATCGCCGGCAAGGTCGACTGCGGGTACGTCTTCGTGGACGGCTCGACGGTTGGCGACATCACCGAGAGCTCGCTCAAGGATCGCCGCATCCTCGGCGAGGAGGGCTTCATCTCGGTCATCGTCGTCGTCGACTCGGTCACCGGGAAGGTCACCGGCGGACCGGAGATCAAGGCGCGTGGCTTCGCCGAGGACGACTCGGTCTTCGACCCCGTCCGCCCACTCATCCAGGAGGCGTTGGACCGCGCTGGTCGGGACGGGATCGACGACACCTACCAGCTCCAGCAGCTGATCCGCCGGACGGTCGGGAAGTGGGTCAGCGACTCCTACCGCCGGCGCCCCATGATCATCCCGGTCGTCGTGGAGATCTGAGGCCGTCGAGACCTGACCGGCGTCCGGCGCGGCGACTCTGGTCGTGGTGGCAGGCCTGTCGGCCGGGTCTCAACCTCGCGGGCGACACGAAGCCACGAGCCGCCAACCCGTGATCATCTTTGTTGCGGTCCGCCGACCGTGAGCGGCGGACGTCTTGCGGTCTTGGTGAGTCTCGTAGCCACCGCGCTCGCCTCCCTCGGGCTGTGATATCGGGCTCGCCGCGGTGGGAAGGAACTCCTGGCATGGGGGCCGGGATCCTGGCGGCGTTCTTCACGGTCGCGTCCGGCTGTCACGTGCAGCCATTCTTTGACGAACCGCCAGGGTCCCGCGATGCGGTACCACAACCCAAGCGTCAGGTGGCCAATTCCGAGCGCCAGACGAGGGAGGTCTTCCACCCGTGAGGACGCCGAAGCCTCCGCTCACCAGGCCAGCGGAGCCCGTCACAACGACAGAGGCCACCCAGTCCTGAAGTGCCCGAACGCGTGTGCGGGCGGGCTTCTTCGGCACCTCGAAGCATAGTTTCATTTTCGACGCACCATGATCGCGTTCTGCTACGATTCGCGATCATGAGTGGGCGTTCCTGGTATCGCAGTTGTAGTCTTCGTTATTGGCGTCCTTGTGGCGCGCCACAGTGAGAAGACGAAAGCCGCGTGGGTGTTCGGAGTGACCACCTTCACTGCGATTGCGAGCCTATTCCTCGCTATCGGTGAAGCTGTACGTGAGGAACGAGGAACGCCATCAGATGAGCACGTCACGACTCGCATGGGGTCTCGATCCCGGGCGGCAGATGAAAAAAAGTCCGTCGCCTACTACGACACCGGCGTCCTCGCCCAGCGCGTCAGTAGAGCTTGCCACTACAGCAGAACCCACCACATCCCCAGCAGCAGAGCCCGAGCTTTCGTCATCCGATTTTCGTTTGGAGCACAAAGACGTGCCATTGGCTATCCGTCCTCCGGGCGGATGTGACCACCTCGCGGTGGATTTCGACGGCGACCCGTTTATGAATGGAACGCCGATCACTCAACGCGTCGCCGACATGAGCGACCTGTCGCCCAGTGAGCGCGAAGCCATCGACATGTACTACGAGACCTGTGGCATCTACGCGACTCTCAGCGTCAGGCCGGGTGCCTCGGTCGGCCTGGTGCGCAAGACCGAGGACGGAGCGGAGGTCACGCCGGAGCAGTGCGCTGCCGCGGCGTCGGCCGCCTCCATCGGGGGCGAGCTGCACATCAATAAGGGCGCTCACGCAGAAGGGCTGGCTTCGAGGTCGGCGCGTCCCTGTGCGCCGTAACCCCGGAAGGTCGGGTAGCGAAGGCGACTATCACCAACATCACCTACGACAATCTCGGGAACGCGCTCGTAGAGTTCGACCTCACTACCTGATCCGCGCCTCGTGACGTGCCCGACGTGGCTCGATCGGACGCGACCTCGATGACGTCGTGAATCGACGTCATCGAGCCTAGGAACACCACGGTCACCCTCCGGCGCTCCATGATCATCTTTTGCTACGATCCGCTGGTCATGAGCGGCGGACGCCTCGTGCTGTTGGTGGCTTTCGTTATTTCTCTGGTCGCCTGTGTCGTGGCGCGGTGGTGGGCGAAACACAACGAGGACTCCCAGACGGAATGGTTGGCTACGCTCACCGGACTCGCTTCGGTGGTGTCCGTGGGTGTCGTGATCGCGCAGTTGTGGTTCGAGGAGGGCCCGGAGCCACGACCAAGCGACGACCCCGCCACGAGTCAGACAGCGGAGAGCAGGTCCCGAGCACCGGATGAGAAGAGGACGTCGCCGACCACGACGGCGGAGCCCATCACGACGCCTGCGCCGTCGGCGTCGTTGCCCTCGGAAGTCCGCTCGACGCCGACCTACCGGCTTGAGCACAAGGATGTGCCGCTGGCCATCCGTTCCCCGGGCACGTGTGAGAGTGCCTACACGGTTGTCGACTTCGACGGTGATCCGTTCGGGGACGGTCCGCCGATCACGCGACGGGTAGTCGACTGGGACGCGTTGACGAGCAGCGAGCGCGAAGCCATCGACATGTACTACGAGACCTGCGTGACCGCGGTCTTGAGCGTGTCGCCGGGCTCCTCGGTCGGGTTGTTGCGCAAGGGTGAGGCCGCAGAGGAGGTCACCGCGGAGCAGTGCGCCGCGGCGGCGTCGGGCGCCTCCATCGGAGGCGAGCTTCGCATCGACAACAGCGCTGACGCGCGCGACGCTGGCTTCGAGGTAGGTGCTTCGCTATGCGCTCGGACACCACAGGGCCGCGTGGCGAAGGCGACGATCACGCACATCAGCTACGAGAGCGGGTTCCCAGCTGTCGAGTTCACCCTCACCACATGGGTCCGCGCCTCCTCCTAACCTTTCCTCGCCGAAGTCGCTAAACGTGGTGACGGGCACTCTTGTGGGCGTGGTGACATCTGGCGCCTGAAGGCTCATGATGCTCGTGCACCTACGCGCCGTGATCACATCCTGTTACGATCCGTGATCATGAGCGGCGGACGTCTCGCGGTCCTGGTGGGCCTCCTCGTCGCCCTGGCTGCGTGTGGCGGGGCGTGGTGGTGGGCACGGCGTAACCGGCACCCCACTACGGAGTGGGTGGCTGCGATCGCGTCGTTGTCCTCGGTCGTGTCCGTATGCGTCTTGCTCGCGCAGCTGTGGTTCGACAGTGCACCCGAATCACGACGAGGCGAGAGTGAGACCACGACTCAGGTGTCCGAGGGCACGCGGGCACCAAGCGAGGAGAGTCGTTCGCCTACAACGACACCGTCATCTTCGCCCTCGAGGTCGGCGGAGCCCATCGTGACACCAGGACCCAGCACACCTCCCACCGAGGAGCCCGGACCCGCATCGACGGTCTACCGCGTGGAGCACGAGAACGTGCCACTGGCCATCTATAGCCCAGGGACTGGATGCGGGGACTCCATCGCCGTCGATTTCGATGGCGACCCCTCTGGAAATGGACCGCCCATCACCCGCCTGGTGCCCGACGACGACCAGGATGACCTGTCCGCCGACGAGCGCGACGCCATCGACATGTACTACACGGCCTGTGGGTGGGACGCGACCTTGAGCGTGGCCGCGGGCGCCAAGGTCGGACTGTTGAGCAAAACCGAAGCCGGGGCTCAGGTCACGCCGGAGCGGTGCGCCGCGGCGGCGTCAGGGGCCTCCATCGGAGGCGCGCTGCGCATCGATGAGAGGGCTGACCCAGAGGTAGCCGGTTTCGAGGTGGGCGCCTCGTTGTGTGCCGTGACACCACAGGGTCGGGTGGCGAAGGCGACGATCACGAGGATCACCTTCGACGATGACCACCACGCGTTGGTGAGGTTCACCCTCACCACGTGGGTACGCGAATCCTGACCGCCCAAGGATGAGCCCATGTCGCGGCGGACATCGCCGCGGGTGTGGGCGACCAGGACGGGCACCTTAGAGGCGGGACTGGCATAGTCGTGCGTCTGGTGTGTCGGCAAGCGCCCGGACCGCGGAGAGCAGCCGCTCGCGCTCGCCTGCCGGCAACGGAGGGCCGAACGGGTCGACCGCGACCTCGGACGGCAAGATCCCCTGCCACGCCGCGATCCACGCCATGCGTTGCACGTAGCCTTCCATCGGCTCGCGGAACGTCAGTCGACCGAGGGCGTCGAGTCGGGTCGAGGCGGCGACGAACGACGCGTGGTCGCCTCGCGTCCAGGCGTCCAGCACCGCGACCGACCATTCGGGGAGGGCGGACGCGATCCCGAGGAGAGCGGTGTCGGCGCCCCACATGAGCGACGGCCCATACATGCGGTCCTCACCGGTCATGACGAGGGCGTCGGGGTCAACCGCCCGGGCGGTGGCCAGAATGTCCTGGCAGGCCACCGCGTTGTCGAGCAAGGCGAGCTTGACGCCGCAGACCCACGGGAGCGTGAGAAGCTCGGCGACCGTCTCCTCGGCGTACTGGCAGCCACTCGCCCGCTCGTAGAGGACGAACGCCATGAGCGGGAGTTCGGTCTCCTCGCCCAGCCGCTCGTGCAGACGGACGATGTCCGCTGGCGAGGCGCCGGAGACGGGACAGACCAGGAGCGCGGCGGCGCCCGCGGCCCGCAGCCGCAGACCCAACCGGATCGCGTCCTCGACCGGCCGCTCGGGGGCGAGGGCGAGCCCCGCGATGATGGGCAGCCCGGAGGCGTCGGCGTACTCGCTCACCAGCACGGCGAGGTCGTCCGGTTGGAGACGGCCGCCTCGGCCGGTGTGGGCTCCGACAGCCAGGGCGCCAGCGCCGCCGCGGCGCAACGCCGCCGCGTAGCCGGCGACCGCCTCCCGGGCGATCCGGCCGTCGGCGTGGAAGGGTGTGAGGGTGGCGGCGACGACCCGGCCGCGGAGCAGGTCACGAACCCGCGCCACGGCAGCCGGCCTGCGGGGGCCGGTCCCGTTGCTCGTCATGACCCATGAGTGTGCCCCATCCGCGGCGCGCGTGGGTGAGGCGAATGTTTCCGGCCGAGGCCGTAACGTACAGGCATGGACGGACGTCAGCGGCGGGCGACGAACCGGCCTGATCGGGTACTGACCTTCGGCGTGGTGGGCCCGGCCGACCTCGTGCCCCGGGTCGCCAACGCCGTCGACCGAACGCCTGCCTTGCGTGCGCGACGGCTGCCGTACCGGCAGGAGCAGGAGACGGTCCGGTTGCTCGAGAAGCACGCGGACGAGGTGGACGCCTGGCTCTTCACGGGCGTCGTGCCGCACGCGATCGCGGTCGCGGCCAAGGCGGTGACGCTGCCCGCGGAGCACGTCTCCTACAGCGGCCTCACGCTGCTGGCCGCCTTGTTCCGACTGTCCAGAAGTGGTCGGGACCTGAGTCGGATCAGCATCGACACCCTCGACCCCGCCGAGGTGTCGGAGACGTTGTCCGAGGCGGGTCTCCCGCCCGACACGGCCGTGACGATGGTCTACGACCTGCCGGTGCGGTCACGGGACGTCGTGGCGTTCCACTGCGAGGCCCGAGCCAAGTACGACACGACGGTGGCGATCACCTGCCTGCGGTCGGCCTACGACGTGCTCCGCAAGGAGATGCCGGTGGTCCGGCTGGCGCCGTCACCGCGGGACATCCGCAACGCCATCGACGCCCTGGCGCTGCGGACCCGCAACCGTCACCATTCCGATGCCCAGGTCGCGCTGGGCTTCGTCGAGCTGGAGCGCGCCGACCCGCTGCTGCAACGCGACCTCGGCCAGCTCGGCGGCACGGTCGTCCAGCTCGATGAGCAGCGCTACCTGCTCGTGACCACGCGTGGCCCGCTCGAGCGGGTGACGGCTGACTTCCAGGGCGCGCCGTTCCTGGAGCCGATCGCCAAGCGGCACAAGGTCGTCCGGATCGGTCTCGGCATCGGCCGGTCGGCCGGCGAGGCGGCCGCGCACGCGTCGCGGGCGCTGACCCGTGCCCGGGCCCAAGGCGACGTCGCGGCGGTCCTCGGCGGGCCGCACGACTCCGACATCGTCTTGACCAAGGGCGCGGTCCAGGGTGCCGTGCCCACGGACCTGGGGCGGCTCGCGCAGCGGCTCGGCATGAGTCGAGCGACCCTGCAGTCGCTTCGGCAGTTCCTCGAGGGAAGGGAGAACCGCCTGGTCACCGCGGCCGAGCTGGCCCAGGCGTTCGGGATCCAGGAGCGCAGCGCCCGCCGGCTGCTCAAGCGTCTCGAGCGCGCCGGCGCCGCGGTGGCGGTCGGCACCCTCAGCGAGGGTCAGATGGGCCGACCGCCCGTCATCTACCGGGTTGACGTGTGACCGCGGCTGCCCGCCCTCGATCGCCGGTCAGCGCAACCACTCGTCTCGGTGCTCCGCGACGAAGTCGTCGTCGGTGAGCTCGGGGTAGGCCGCGCAGACGCGGGCGATCTCCTCGGCCTGCCCGGGCGAGAGCGTCTCGTGGGGGTCCAGGCACCAGGTGCCGGCGAGGAGCCCTTGACGTCGGAGCACTTCGTGGACCCCCGCGATACAGCCGGCGAAGTTGTTGGCCGCGTCGAAGACGGCCGCGTTCGCGGCGGTGAGCGACGGGCTGAGCTCCAACAGCGCGCGAAGCTCCGCGTCGTCCCCGGCCCAGGCGCGGCGTGCGCGTTCGAGCAGGCGGACCGCCTGCCGAGTCCACACCGCCCACTGGCCCAACAGCCCGCCCACGATGCGGCGTCGGACCACTCGGCCGCCGCCGACGTCGACCATCACCGGGGTGAGCAGGTCGGTGATGATCGTGTCGTCGTTCCCGGTGTAGAGCGCGACCTCGTCGCCACGATCGGCCTCGGCGATGCCCTGCACGGCCTCGAGCGTGCGGTAGCGGTCGAAGGGCGCGATTTTGGCGGCCACGACGCACGGGAGGTCGGCGAGCGCCCGCCAGAAGTTCCGGGAGAGGTAGCGGCCGCCGACCGCCTCCTGGAGGTAGAAGCCCATGACGGGCAGCACCTCGCCGACCGCCTTCGCCCGCAGCAGCAGCTCCTGCTCGTCCACGGCGGAGGTGGTGGGCCCGAGCAGGACGGCGTGGTAGCCGAGCTCAGCGGCGATCTCGGCCTCCCGGACCGCTTGGCGGACGTCACCGATGGCTCCCGCGATCCGGAGGAACGGCCGGTCGCCCACCTCTTGATCGATGGTCTCCCGGGCGAGCTCGAGGACGGGCTCGAACAGGCCCGCGGACCGGATCGCGAACTGCGTGGTGTGCACGCCGACCGCGACGCCACCCGCGCCGGCGGCGATGTAGTAGCGGGTGAGCGCGCGCTGGCGGCGTTCGTCGAGCTGCCGCCGCTCGTTCAAGGCGAGCGGGTGGGCTGGGATGACGCAGCCTTCCGCGAGCAGTCGAGCGACGTCGGGAGGAAGTGTCGGCGCCATCAGAACCGCCCGTCCCGTCTCTGGAACTTCGTCGGCTTGCTCCACAGGACCATGCCGCGCCGCAGCCAGTCGGCCTGCGCCTCGACGAGAGCGCCGACCGACAGCTCGGGGTACCCGAACAACGCGTGGCAGCGGCTGGCGTCGGACAACAGGGCGGTCGGCGCTTCCTCGCCGACGAACGACGGCGTGACGTCCAGGAGCTTGCCGAAACGCTCGGCCAGGCGACGGACCGACAAGGTCTCCGGTCCGGTGACGTTGAGGGTCAGCGCCGGGCTCGAGGCGTGGAGGAGGGAGCGCAGGGCTACCTCGTTGGCGTACCCCTGCCACACGACGTTGACGTGTCCGGTGGTGATGTCGAGAGGTTCACCGGCGAGCACGGTGCTGGCGATGTCGGCGAGGACGCCGTACCGCATCTCGACGGCGTAGTTGAGCCGCAGCAGGGTGACGCGAGTGCCTCGTTCCAGGCTGGCGTGCTCGAAGGCCCGCTCGCGTCCGAGGCATGACATCGCGTACTCGCCGATCGGGTCGGGTGGGTCGTCCTCGGTGCATCCGCCCGAGGTCACCGGCACTAGTGGGTAGACGTTGCCGGTGGAGAACGCCGCGATGCGCGCGTCGGCGTAGCGGCGCGCCACCGCCGCGGCGAGGAACGTGTTGACCGCCCAGGTGGTGGCCGGGCGGTCGGCGGTGCCGAACTTGGCGCCCACCATGTAGACGACGTTGCCGGCGTCGGGGAGTGCGCTCAGGTCCGCGTCGGGTGACAGGTCGAACCGCACGGTCTCGACGCCGCGTTGACGCAGTCGTTCCTCGACCTCGTGGTCGCTCCACCGGGACACGGCGAAGACCCGAACGTCGGAGCGTCCGGCCGCGTCGAGACCACGGCGGGCGAGGTGACACAGACTGGGCCCCATCTTGCCCCCGGCGCCGAGCACCACCAGGTCACCGTCGATGTGTGCGAGGTCGGCGACGAGGCCGGGTGACGGCGTCGCCAGTCGTCGTTCTAGGTCCTCTTCGGACTCGAACACCCTGTCCCCCTCCAGAGCGGGCACGGCTCGTAGCCGGCTCGATCATGACAGCAACGAAAAAGCGAGAAAAGGACTAACGGTCGAGACCGTAATCTGTGCCGACATCAGACGTCAACGCGGGTCCTGTCGCGCCGGACGGGTCGTCCAGTCCGCGTCCTCGAGCGGACGGCGTCGGTCCTGTAAGGCGGAGGACACCGAACGGTAAACGGTGTGTCTCCCCATTGACAGGCGAAGGAGGCGGGTCCTACGGTCGGGACCGAAATTCACCGGCCCACGATCGAGTGGCGGTACCTATGAGCGAGCGAATCCTCTCCCGCGTCATCGTGACCAAGGGCACGACCCGACGGGAGCTCCTGCGGGGCACGAGTCTGCTGGCCCTGTTCGCCAGCACTGGGGCACTGACGAGCTGCAGCTTGTTCGAGAACAGCGGCACCGAACCGTCGGGTGGCGGTGGTGGGGGCGGAGACGGCAAGCCCGCCCAGGTCCTCCGGTTGGGCTTCCCGAACTTCCCGGTCCTCGACCCTCAGGTCATCACCAACGGCATGTGGCTGGCCCTGCGAGGCATCCTCGAGGGCCTCGTCCAGCAGAGCCCGGACGGCAGTGAGGTCATCCCCGCCGTGGCGGAGAGCTGGACCGTCTCCGACGACGGCCTCACCTACACGTTCAAGCTGCGGCAGAACGCCAAGTGGTCCAACGGTGACCCGGTCGTCGCCTCGGACTTCGAACGCACGCTGAAGCGGTTGTTCACGCCGAGCCAGGCGTCCGCCGGCGGCACCACGCTGGGCGCCAACTCCTACCAGGCGGCGACCGGCATCAAGGGCGCTGAGGAGTTCCTGGCCGGGACGCTCACCGACTGGTCGCAGGTCGGCGTCAAGGCCACGGGCGACTACGAGCTGGTCTTCACCCTCGAGAATCCCAACCCCGGCTTCCTGTTCGGCCTCACCCACCCGTCCATGCTGCCGTTGCACATGGACACCGTGGAAGCCAACCCGAAGGACTGGCAGAACCCCGACAAGTTCGTGTCCAACGGCCCCTTCAAGGTGGAGAGCTGGACGCAGAACTCCTCGATCGTGCTGGTCCCCAACGAGCACTACTGGGACAAGGAGGCGGTCCACCTCGACCGGATCGAGATCGACCTGCAGGAGTCGGTGGCGACCGGCACGGCGACGGTCCCCTACGAGAACGGCGAGGTCGACGTCATCAGCCTGGCGGACGCCGACGCGCTCCGCTTTATGAAGGACCCGGAGCTGTCCAAGCACGTCCGCTCGATCCCGACGTACTCGATCCACTACCTGGCGAAGCTGCGCAGCGAGAACCCCGCCCTCGACGACGTCCGGGTGCGTCGCGCGCTGTCGTTGGCGATCGGTCGGGAAACCCTGGCCAAGATCGGCCCCGGCCTGCGACCGGGCGTGTCGCTCGTCGTCGACGACGTGAAGGGCTGGGACGCGCAGCAGCTCACGATCCGCGAGGACATCGACGAGGCGAAACGCCTGCTGGCCGAAGCCGGCTACCCCGACGGCAAGGGCCTTCCGCCGGTCCGCATCCTCGCGGGCACCCAGTCGCCGGTCATCGAGGGTGTCGTCGACGCCTGGAAGAAGAACCTCGGCATCCAGGCCAGCCTCGACGTCGTCGAGGCCGGTGTCTACGTCGAACGGCGCTGGCAGGTGCAGAAGGGCGACTACATCGGCTTCTACTACGGCACCTTCGCCGGCCTGCACACCTGGCCGGTCATGGTGGGTGTCCTGTGGTCGCCGAAGGACGTGCAGAAGCTCAGCCTGCCTGCCGACGTCTGGGCGCGGTACCAGCAGATCGAGCAGGACACCAAGCTCGAGCCCGCCGAGAAGACCCGGCAGCTCGACGCCATCCTGGAGCAGCACGCCAGCCCCGAATCCAAACGGCTCGCGGAGCTCGTCGAGCAGGCCTCGGCGGAGCGGGACGAGCAGCGCCAGACGGAGCTGTTCATCGAGGCCGCCAAGCTGCGCGACGAACAGGCCCTCTTCGTGCCACTGTTGTGGGGTGACGCGATGTTCGCCGTGCGCCCGACGGTGAAGGGGCTCAACCTCCGCGCTGCCCCGGAGTTCTTCTACTTCAAGGGCATCAGCATCGAGGGCGAGGCGTGACATCGAACCTGCACGTGGGATGGAGAGGACACGCATGAGCGCAGGCCAACTTCGGGTAGGGCTGGTCGGAGTCAACACCTCGCACGCGAGCGCCTACGCACGGTTGCTGAACGAGCGTGACGTCGCCGACGGGGCGCGCATCACGTGGGTGTGGGGTGGCGAGCTGCGTCCCGACCAGCCCGACGCCGAGACCCTGGCGAGTACCTACGACATCCCGCAGGTGGTGAATGAGCCGACCGACCTGATCGACCAGACGGATCTGGTCCTCGTCGTCGACGACACCGGCGGTGGCGCGAACCACGTGCCGCTGGCTCGGCCGTTCGTCGCCGCCGGTGTGCCGACGTTCGTCGACAAGCCGATGGCGGTCGACCTCCAGGAGGCGGTCTCGCTGTTCAAGCTCGCCGAGGAGAAGGGCACGCCCGTGACCAGCTCCTCGGCGTTGCGCTTCGCGGTGGAGCTGGAGGCGGAGCGGCAGCGGTTCCGTGACCTCGGCGCGCTGTCGTCCGTGGTCAGCGTCGGTCCGGGTGAGTGGTACTACTACGGCGTCCACGCGGTCGAGCAGCTGTACGCCCTGGTCGGACCGGGGGTGGAGTGGGTGCAGCGCTTGACCTGGCCGGACCGGGACGTCGCGATCCTGTCGTACGCGGACGGGCCGACCGCGGTGGTGCAGACGCTGCGGGACGCGGCGTACTGCTTCCACCTCACCGCCTACGGCGCCAACGGCCTGCACGCGGTGCAGATCAGCGACTCCAACGGGTTCTACGGCGCCCAGATGCGTGCCGCGGTCGCGATGGCGCGCACCGGGAAGCCCCCGATCGAGCCGCAGGAGACGCTCGAGCTCCTCGCGGTGCTGCGGGCCGGCGTGCTCTCGGCTGAGCGCGGCGGCGCCCGGGTCACGGTCGCCAGCGTCCTCGACGGAGCCTGAGATGCTCGGGGGCTTCGCCGGCTACCTGGCCCGGCGGGTGTTGCGGTTGGTGGTCTCGCTCATCGCGGTCTCCATCATCACCTTCACCCTGCTGCAGCTGGCCCCCGGCAACTTCGCCGACTTGCAGCGCATCAGCAGCGGAGCCACCACGATCGGCTCGGCTGGGACCGAGGACGTCATGGCGGCGTTCGAGTCCCGCTACGGCGCCGACATCCCGCCGTGGAAGCAGTACCTCATCTTCATGAAGGGGGCGCTGACCTGGGACTTCGGTCCGTCCTACAAGTACCCCCACCTGGAGATCCAGGAGATCATCGCCAAAGCGTTCCCGATCTCCGCGACGCTGGCCATCCTGTCGGTGGCCCTGGCCTTGCTGATCGCGCTCCCGGTGGGCGTGTACGCGGCGTTGCGGCAGAACTCCGCCGCCGACCACGTGGCGATGTTCCTCGTGACGCTCGGCCACGCGCTCCCGGGCTTCCTCAGCGCCGCGTTCCTCGTCCTCCTCTTCACCGCCACCCTGCACGTACTGCCCTCGAGCGGGTGGGAGGGGCCGCGGAACCTCATCATGCCCGTCCTCGCGCTGGCCATCGGACCGGCGGCGGTGCTGGCGCGGTACGTGCGCTCCAGCATGCTGGAGACGCTGCGTGAGGAGTACGTCACGGCTGCCCTGGCCAAGGGCGGCCCACGGCGCACCGTCATCGTCCGCCACGCCCTGCGCAACTCGCTCATTCCGCTGGTGACCGTCGTGGGGCCCCTGCTGGCGAGCCTGATGACGGGCACGGTGTTCATCGAGGCGCTGTTCCGCATCCCCGGCCTCGGCTTGTACTTCGCCACCGCCGCGGCCAGTCGGGACATGCCGCTGCTGATGGGGAGCACCCTGTTCTTCGCGGTGATCCTCATGGTCACGAACCTCGTCGTGGATCTCATCTACGGCGTCCTCGATCCACGCATCCGCGCCGAAGGGGGGTGGGGACAACGGCGACCTCGGAGAGCCTCGCAGCAGGAGTCGACACAGGTGCTCTAGCCGAGCCCGACCAGGCGGGTCAGCCAGAGCTGCCGCGCCCGCGTGGACAGTGGGCTCGGGCCTGGGACCGGTTCCGGGCGAACCGGCTCGCGTTCGCCAGCCTGATCTTCGCCGGCCTGCTCGTGGTGGTCGCGGTGTTCGCGCCGTTGATCGCGCCGTACCACTACAGCGAGACCGACTACAACGCCCGGCTGGCGCCCATCGGCACCGAAGGCCACCTGCTCGGGACCGACCTGCTGGGTCGCGACATCGCGAGCCGGCTGCTCTACGGTCTGCGGACAGCGCTCACCGTGGCCTTCGGCGCCGAGCTGACCGCTCTCGTCCTCGCCCTGGTCGTCGGCCTGGTGGCTGGTTACCGCGGCGGGCGGGTCGAGCAAGTCCTGATGGGCTTCACGGACGTGATGTACGCGTTCCCCAGCTACCTCTTCGCGGTGGTGCTCGTCACCGTGCTCGGCCGCGGCCTGTTCTCGCTGATCCTTGCCATCGGGATCGCGTCGTGGGTCACCCAGGCCCGGCTCGTGCGCGCGCAGGTCCTCACGCTCAAACAGCGCGAGTACGTCGAGGCGGCACGGGCGATGGGCGCTCGAGGCACGACGATCGCGGTCCGGTACATCCTGCCCAACGCGATCGGACCGATCCTCGTCACGACGAGCTTCGGGATCCCGGCCGCGATCGCGGCCGAGGCCGGCCTGGCCCTCCTGGGCCTGGGCGTGCAGCCGATTCCTTCCTGGGGAGCCATGATCACTGACGGCATGCGCTATCTGCTGGCGGCGCCACACATGATGGTGTTCCCTGCCCTGCTCTTCGCGCTCACGCTGCTGGCGTTCACCTGGGTGGGTGACGGCTTGCGTGACGCCTTCGACCCGAGTGGTGAGCAGCGATGACCGCGCCGACGAGTGCGCCCACCAACGTGGGCGGGAAGGCCGGTGACAGCGAGCCGTTGCTGTCGCTGCGCGGTCTGCGGACCCACTTCGTCCGAGGCCGCGAGACGCTGCCCGCGGTCGAGGGCGTGAGCTTCGACCTCGCGCCCGGGCGCGCACTGGCGATCGTGGGGGAGAGCGGCAGCGGCAAGACCGTCACCGTTCGGAGCCTCCTGCGGCTGCTGCCGCGGTCGGCGCGGATCGTCGGTGGAGAGGCGTACTTCCGTGGTCGGGACCTGCTCGCGCTGAGCGAGCGGGAGATGCGTCGGGTGCGGGGTCGAGAGATCGCCATGGTGTTCCAGAACGCCATGGAGGCGATGAATCCGACGCTCACGCTCGAACGCCAGTTGACCGAGCACCTGGTCTGGCACGGGGTGTGCGGCCGAGCGGAGGCACGCGAGCGGGCGATCCGCGCTCTCGCCGACGTGGGGATCCCCGAGCCGGAACGGCGGATTCGAACCTACCCGTTCCAGCTGTCGGGTGGAATGCGCCAGCGCGCGATGATCGCCATGGCGATGTTGACCGAGCCGGCGCTGCTCATCGCCGACGAGCCCACCACGGCGGTGGACGTGACGGTGCAGCGGCAGATCCTCGACCTGCTGGTCAAGGTCAAGGAGCGCGGCACCGGCATCATCCTCATCACCCACGACCTCGGCGTCGCGCGGTACTTCTGCGACGACATCGTGGTCATGTACGCCGGCCGGGTCGTCGAGCGGGCACCAACGCAGGACCTGCTTGACGATCCGCGTCATCCCTACTCCGTCGGCCTCCTGGACTCCTCGGTGGAGCTGGGAGACCGGAACCGGCCACTCACTCCGATCCCGGGCAGCCCACCGGACCTGGCCCGACTACCCGAGGGCTGCCCCTTCCACCCCCGGTGTTCGATGGCCGAGCGTCCGGCGTGCCTGTCGCCCCAGGAGCTGCTGCCGATCGGTGAGGGGCGCCAGGTGGCGTGCTGGAAGGTGAGGGAGCGCTGATGGCCGACGAGGTGCTCGTGCGCGCCGAGAACGTGACCAAGATCTTCTCCAGTCGAGCCGGTGACGTCCCGGCGGTGGAGGACGTGTCGCTCGAGGTGCGTCGGGGCGAGACCCTCGGCCTCGTCGGCGAGAGCGGGAGCGGGAAGTCGACGATGGCTCGGCTGCTCATGGGCCTGATCCAGCCGACGTCGGGTCGGGTTCTGTTCAACGGCCGCGACCTCGCGACCTGCTCGGCGAAGGAGCTGCGGGCGATTCGGCGCCGCATGCAGATGGTCTTCCAGAACCCGTACGGCTCGCTGCTGCCTCACTACACCGCCGCGGCCAACGTCGCCGAGCCGCTGCGCCTGCACAAGATCGGCGACAAGGAGTCGCGACGAGCCGAGGCGCTGAGGCTGCTCGAGCTGGTCGGCGTCAACCCGCGGTTCGCCGACCTGTACCCGCGGCAGTTCTCGGGCGGCCAACAGCAGCGGATCGCGATCGCCCGCGCGCTCGCGCTGAGCCCGGACCTGTTGGTGTGCGACGAGCCGACGTCCGCGCTCGACGTCTCCATCCAGGCGCAGATCCTCAAGCTGCTGTTGGACTTGCGCGACGAGCTCGGGCTCACCTGCCTGTTCATCTCGCACAACCTCGCCGTCGTGGAACGCCTGGCCGACCGGGTGGCGGTCATGAACCGCGGCCGACTCGTCGAGCTCGCGCCGACCGAGCAGCTGTTCAGCCAGCCCCAGGACCCCTACACACGCACGTTGCTGGCCGCGGTGCTGCCGGTGCGTGGCGCGAGGAACGGCTCAGCGGTCACGGGTAAACGAGGCGGCACCGGCGTCAGCACCCCCGAACGTCCCAAGGAGGAGGCACGGTGAGTTCATCGATCGTCGTCGTGCTCGACGAGGCCGAGGCGGCGGCTCGCCACGACAAGGGCGAGAACGCCTGGTGGCTGTACTGCACGGAGGTCCTCGACCACGTGCGGCTGCCGTACGAGGTCGTCGAGCGAGACGACGTCCGCGCACGGCTCGCGGAGGGCAACGTCCTGGCGGTGTTCCCGCGTGAGGGTCGTGTGCTTTCTCGGGCCGGCGAGACCACGTTCCCCGCGGACGTGTGGGAGCGGATCGTGACGATCCAGCAGGGCCACCCGGTCGAGCAGGACGGACCGCCCGCGCCGGATGGCTCGTGCCCCGTCGACGACGGCATCCTCAAGTGCGACGACGGTCTGGCGCTCTCGTACGACGAGCGGGCGCTGCCGCCGGGCCAGGTGCGGGTCGAGGGAGTCTTCCCCCACGTGTACCCGCCGCGAGCGGCGGCGCCGATCTTCCACCGGCCTACGGCGGACCTGCTGCGCCTGGAGTTCTTGACGGCGGTGTTCGACGCCGCGGCCACGGCGGGCCTGGCCCTGCCGTGGCTGCACTACTGGCCGGCCGGTGTTCCCGCCGTCGCCCACATGTCCCACGACTCCGACGGCAATGTCTCCGAGCACGCCGAGGCGGGGCTGCGCGTCTTCGACGAGGCTGGCGTCAAGGTCACCTGGTGCCACTGCTACCCCGGCGGCTACCGGCCCGAGGTGGTGGCCGAGATCGCGGCTCGAGGACACGAGCAGGCTCTCCACTACAACGCGATGGGCGATGCCGATATCGCCTCGTGGGGATGGCCGCAGCTGCGGGCCCAGTACGCCTGGGTGCAAGCCCTCACCGGCGTGGAGGAGATCGTCTCCAACAAGAACCACTACACCAGGTGGGAAGGCTGGGACGAGTTCTTCCTGTGGTGTGAGCGCGTCGGCATTCGGATCGACCAGTCCCGCGGTCCGAGCAAGCAGGGCAATGTCGGTTTCCCCTTCGGCTCGTGCCACCTGTGGTTCCCCATGGCCGGCCCGGCCGAGCGCAACCGGCGAATCGATGTGCTGGAGCTTCCCCTGCACACCCAGGACCTCGCCTGGGCGAGCCACGAGTCGATCCGCGACGTGATCTTGGACGGCGTGCTCGAAGTGCACGGCGTCGCGCACTTCCTGTTCCACTCCGCGCATCTGGCCACCAAGCCGTACGTCGCCGAGGCGTGCCGCCAGGTGGCGGCCGAGGCTCGTCGCCGTGGCATGCCGTGGTGGACGAGCAAGCAGCTCAACGCGTGGGAGCGGGCCCGCAGGGGAGTGCGGTTGACGACGCTGCCCGGCTCGTCGGACGGCGAGCTCCGCGTCGAGGTGACGGCGCAGGCCGCGATCGACCAGGCCGGTGTGGTGCTCGCGTGGCCCGGACTGACCCCCGACGCGACGTTCCGGGTGACGGAGGGCAAGGCGACCGCCCGGGTCGTCACCCGGCACGGTCGTCACGTCCTGGAGCTGGCGGCTGACCTGCCCGCTGGCGTGTCCAGGTTCACCGTCGCGGCCGGCTGAGCCTCGCGGGGCCGGGCCGGCCGTGATCCTCCGCTCGCGAAAGAGGTGATCTCGATGTCCGAGCTGACCGGACCGGCCGGCCCGGCGCGCACGGCCATGTCCCCCTCATCTGATCCGGTGAGCCGTCAGGGGACGGGAACGAATCGGCGAGGATTCCTGGCCGGGTTGGCCACGGTGGCGGGTGCGCTCGCTGTCCCCGTCGACCTTCTCCGCCCTCGCCGGGCGTCGGCGGCGACGTACGACTACACCGCACGCGAGACCTTCGACCCCTTCGACCGCGTCTTCCACTCCAGCGGAGCCGCCGGCCAACCGGACCAGCCCAATGACCATGGCGGTCTGGCGTGGGGACAGTCGTACGTGCTCATGGGATTCATGCGCATGTACGACGCCTACCGGGACACCTACTACCTCGATCGCCTCATCCACAACGTCGACCTGGTCCTCGCGAACCGGGACAGCGTGCGTGGTGTCACGGACTACACGGGTCGCTCACTGCCCGCGTGGCGGGCGATGCACCCCTACACCGTGGGAACGGTTCGCCTCACCGATGGACGAGGGCGAGAGGTGCTCGAGGTCCGCAGCGCCCGGGCGTACGCCGACGAGACCACGGTCACCGTGCGGTCGGGGAGTGGCGACGGTCGGGTCACCCTCGAGGTGGTGAGTCCCAGGTACGGCGTCGACACGTTCCCCGACGTCACCATGGACCCGGCGAGCTCGGACTACGTGGTTCGTCGTGTCTACGACGCCTATCCGGGACCGGCGATGACGACGGTGCGGGACCTGCGGGCCGATCCCGCAGACCGGACAGACCCGCCCAGGCTTGGGACGTTCGCGTTGTCGTCCCAGCCGGTGGTCTTCTCCGTCCACACGGGCATGATCACCTACCCGATCGCGACCTTCGTCCGCGTCGTCGCCACGACCCCGACACTGCGGCGGAACTCCCGGTACAAGGCGAAGGCCGAAGAGTACCTGGCGGCCGTGGAGGCGGCGGTCGCCGTCCACGACTCCGAGTGGCGCGAGGACGACGGAGCGGGCTACTTCCGCTGGCCGAAGGGCATGCCGGTGCCCTACGACGGGACGATCCAGCCCATCAACCAGAGCGTCGCGCTCGGTCGGACCTACCTGGAGCTCGCGCGGGTCACCCGGGACCCGCACTACCTACGACGAGCCCAGGCGCTCGCCACGATGGTCCGGGCGCAGCTCGTCGTTGACAGCGGCGGCGCCTACATCTGGCCGTACTGGCCGACGTTCAGCGAGGTCTACCAGGGTTACGGCAAGTCCGGTGACCCGGCGACCGACGTCTCGGAGTACACGCCCTCGTACGGCAGCGCCAGCGGAGGCGCCCAACAGTACGAGGACCTCAGCCACGCGGCGATCGAGGTGGACTTCGCCGCGCTCGCCTTCCGGGCGGGTGTGGTGTTCAAGGGCCTGGACATGGTGCGGCTCGCGCGGACCTTCACCCAGAACCTCGCCACCAGCGCGGACGGCCTCGCCACCACGTACGTCCGGGTGGATGGCGGCGGTGGTCTGGCGCCGCCAGGTCAGTACCTGCAAGCACCGCGCTGGATGGCGGTCGCGCCCTGGGATCCCGCGCTGTTCACCCATGCCCTCGCCATCTACGTCGACCACGACGTCCAACCCGGTTCCGGCTCGGGTGTGGCCTGTGTGGCGAACCTCAACTGGTACGCGCGCCGCTTCGCGAACCAGACGCCGAGCTGATCGACCGATGTCATCAGGGTGAGGTCCGGGGGCGCCGGTGGTGAGCCGGCGCCCCCGGCGTTCTTTCACAGCTCGTCGACGTGGGCCAGCACCTTGGTGATCGCCGTCGCGATGTCGTGGATGTCCTCCTCGGTGCCGAGCAGGGTGGGTTGCGGCAGCCAGATCGTGTCGGACACCAGCCGGTCGGCGACCGGAAGGTGGGGCTCCTTCCACGGCACGTCGAGCCGCTTGACGATGGTGGCGATCTCGTCGTTGAGCGCCTTGTTGCGGTGCAGCCCGTCGTAGCCGGCGGAGCAGGGGATGCCTTCCGCGGCGAGCGCGCGGACGAAGGCGTGCTTGCGACCGCCGATTCCTGGCAGGCGGAGCAGGAACAGGTGCCAGCCGTGTGCGGTCACCGCCGGGTCCTCCGGCGGAAGCCAGACGCCGTCGACGTCGGCGAGCAGCCGACGGAGCAAGGCGGCGTTGGTGGCCCGCCGGGCCTGCTGCTCGGGGTGCCGGCGCAGCTGCCCGAAGAGCAGGGCCGCTTGGAACTCGGTGAGCCGTAGGTTGTAGCCGAGGTGCTGGTGCTCGTACCAGCCCCCGCCCCGCACCCGCCCGACGTTGGCGATCGAGTACAACCGGTCGGCGAGCGCCTCGTCGTTGGTGACCACGATGCCGCCTTCGCCGGCGCTGACGTTCTTCGAGGTCTGGAAGCTGAAGGTGCCGACGTCGCCCAGGGCGCCGACCCGACGTCCCTTCCACTCCGCGCCGTGCGCTTGGGCGGAGTCCTCGATGATCGCGACGCCGTGGCGTCGCCCAAGCTCGGCGAACGCGTCCATGTCGCATGGCCGGCCGGCGATGTGGACCGGCATCACCGCCTTGGTGCGCTCGCTGATGACGGCCTCGACGGCCTGCGGATCGAGCAGGTGGGTGTCCGGATCGATGTCCGCGAAGACGGGGATCGCGCCCACGAAGGTGACCGCGGCCGCGCTCGCGATGAACGTGTACGGCGGCACCACCACCTCGTCTCCGAGGCCGACGCCGACCGCGCGCAACGCGGCGGCGAGGGCGAGGGTGCCGTTGCAGACGCAGACGCCGAAGCGGGCGTGCTGGTACTGGGCGAACTCCCGCTCGAAGCGCGCCACGAGGTCACCGTGGGTGCTGCCCCACTTTCCGGACCTGAGGACGTCGAGGAGAGCCGCCTCGTCGGCTGAGTCGGCGGTCGGCCACGCGGGGAACGGCGTGCTCCGCACCGGTTCGCCGCCGTTGACCGCGAGTGTGGATGTCATAACGTCGTCACCTCAGAAGATCGCCTGTCGGGTGGGTGGTTGGTCGTGGCCGTTCAAGGCAGCTTTGGACGCTAGCGCCGCCACTGCCTGGTGAGTGGGATGCGAGCGGTCTGGCCGACCTCCACGTCGTACGTGTAGCCCTTGTCGAAGTCGTTCGGGTCGACGTAGCCGCGAATGGTCGTCGTCGGGCCGATGTCGAGCACCAGGGTGTCGGGCCCGTCGTACCGGGCGCCGACGACGCGGTACACGGCGTTCCGGACACCGTCATTCTCCACGTAGACGTAGCTGTCGACGAGCGCGTCGGGCGCCGGGCCTTCCTCCGTCAGCCGCAGCGTGAGGCTGTTGCTGCTGGACAGCTCAAGGGTGAAGTCGGTCACCGTGCCGACCACGGCGGGGGCGCCCTGCATCCGGGGGAGCGGCCCGACCATGGAGGCGTCGTGGCCGAACGCGTACTGGACACGGCCGTCCCGCGTGGAGTAGACACCGACGCTGCCCCGGAACATGAACGTGTCGTCCACGCGCAGCAGGACGTCGGTCTTGAGCGAGCTGACGATGTAGTCGACCCGACCGTTGGTCAAGGTCACCTTGACGGCAGCGACCTCGTGGTCCGCGACCGTCCCGTTCACCGCACGGATGGGCACCGTGGTGACCTCGCGGACGTAGCGCTGGCCGACGTACGGCTCGACCAGGGAGACGAACTGGCTCGCGAGGTTCTCTCCAGCCCGACGGGCGATGACGTAGCGCAGCGACGCCGGGTTGCCTGGCTTGTTGCGCGGTGGGATCCCGTCACAGAGCGCCACCTCGTCGACCTCGGTCAGCATGGTGAGCCGGACGTGCAGGTCGGGGTCCGGATCGTGGACGTTCCAGGTGTCCTTGACGCTCCAGTCCACGCTGAACGTGCTCGGCGGTGCGGTGTCGCGCGAGACGTTGGACAGCCAGTCGAAGCCGCTCGCGTCGGGGCGGGGCGGCGCGTTGTCCGGCGGCGGCTCGATGTCCGGCCCGGCGTAGCTTCCCGTCTCCTGCGGAACCAAGGTGAGGCCATCCGTGGTCACCGGGCCCTCGGCCGCATGGAAGGAGAAGTGGTGCTGCTGGCCGCCCACGACCCGGAACACGTCGACCACGTAGGAGTTCTCCTCGTCGACCTTGACCAGGATCGACACCCGGCGATAGAGGCTGGTCTGGGGGTAGACCTCCGGCGCGGCGATGTCGAAGAGCTGGACGTCCTCGGTGGCGGCGAAGCCGTGAGGCTGGCCCACCCAGTGCGACTGCTGCTTGCTGGCGTCGACCACGACGGTGTTGTGGGCGACGGTGTTCGCGGTCCACTCGTGCCGGCGCGCGTTGTTGTCCGCGAACTCCGGGTAGCCGAGATCGGGCAACAGGTCGACGCCGAAGCCGTGCATGCCGAGGTTGAGCGCGTCGGCGTGCCCGTGGCCGCGGTTGCGGCCGTAGTAGGTCCAGATGCCTCTCATGTGGCGGCCGGTGCCCGACCGCAGCGCTGCGAAGCCGTAGCCGGTGAGGTTGACGCTCGGCAACGCGAGAGGACCCTCGCGTTCCACGATCGCCGCGATGCGCTCCTGGGTGTCGGCGACCTCGGCGAAGACGCTGGAGTAGAGGCCTTCCACCGACTCGCCGTTGGACAGGTACGCCATCTGCGCGAAGACCGGGTCACCGTACCGTTCGAAGTAGGTCGTGTACTGCTGGGCCGTCCCCGGCAGGCCTGGCTGTCCCGTGGCCAAGGTGTCGCCGATCGGTGGCAGGTAGCGGTTCAGCATGACGAGCGCCGGCAGGGCGGCGATCATCTGGGCGTACTTGGGGTGCTGGTACAGGTCGGCGCCCGCGTAGCCGTCGTAGTCGGCGAGGGCGTCAGCGACACCGGCCAGCTGGCTGATCCACCCGTAGTTGTATCCAGGGGACGCCTCGTTACCGAACCCGTCACGGTCGACGTCGTTGACCAGTGTCGCGTAGACGTTGCCGCCCGTGATCTGGTCCGGCGGAATGTACTGTCCGCTTTGGAAGACCCAGTCGATCCACTCCTTCGACTCGGTCGGGGAATCGAGCACGACCGCGGCCATCGCGGCCGTCGCCTGGTGGGAGCCGAAGTTGCCCCGGATCTGGGCACGCGGGACCGCCTCCAACGCCACCCGCAGGATGTTGTCCTCGATGTTGGTCTTGATCGCCTCGATCGAGTCCTTCGGGGGAAGGCCGTACTGCTCGGCCTTGGCCGACAGGAACGGCACCACGTTCGCGTCGTCAGCGGTCGCGATCGCGGGGAAGAACGCGTCGTAGGCGGTGATGAAGTCCTTCGCCAGGCTGGTCTCCCAGATGCAGCCGAGGATCTTGCCCTGGCCGGACAGGCCGTCCGACTGCAGGTAGCCGTCCTCCCGCTTGTAGGCGGAGGCGTCCATCGCCGGGTAGATGTCGGCGATCCGGTCGAGCAGGATGAGCCCGGCGTGGGCGTACGTCAGGTCGCCGGTGTAGAGGAATGCGTCCCGGAACGACCGCAACGCGTACGCGATCGCCGCCTCCGCGGTGGGTGTGCCGCTGTACCACAGGTGCCAGTGGTGGTAGTAGGCGATGAACGTCCACTTGTTGCCGTCCTCGTCGACCCAGCCGAAGCCGTCGTCGACGCCCCACGTGGGCCCACGCTCGGGATAGAGCTCGTTGACCAGCAGGCTGCGGTCCGCGCGAGCGGGGTCGAACAGGCCGTGCTCGTCGAGCCCGCTGGCGTAGTAGGCGGCGAAGTCGTTGGTGGGGAAGACGTAGTCGCTGCTGGGGTCGACGATCTTCCAGGGGCGGTTCAACGGATCGGCAAGCCACGGGTAGTTGCCGTACTGGAAGATGTCGCGGCCGGTGACGGGCGAGCCCAGGTCCTGGTTGACCGCGTAGCTGCGCGGGAGGCTCTGGCTGGTCACCAGGCTCCACAGCCACTCGTCACCCTTGTCGAGGTAGCGCTGCGCTCTGGTGACCGCGTCGTCACGGAGCTGGCGCGCCCAGTCGTAGGTGGCGACGTTCCGTCGTGCCGCGGCGACCTTGGCAGGCGTGTAGTAGGTCGACCCGCGTTTGGTGGACACGGTCGCCGAGAGTCGGCGGGGCGGTGCGGTGCCGGTATCGGCCACCGCTGGAGGAACCCCCAGCGACGTGAGGGCTCCGGCGGCGCCGACGAGCGCAGTGGTGCGCAGCAGGTCGCGTCTGCTGGGGTTGACGTGGTCGGATGGTCGGGGCGGTCTGGAGTTGCGCATCGCTCCTCCTCGATGGTGTGGCGCGAGGGCTGGGCGCCGGCCCATGAGGCGAGCTTCACGCACGCTCGACTTTAGGTCAAGACCGTATAAGGATGGGTGACCAACCAGGGCAGGCCACGACGGCCACGGAGCGAGGTAGGAGGAGGCGCATGAGCTCAGGCGATCTCGCGCTCGACGGAGGCGCGCCAGTGCGGACGACCCCGTTCCCGACCGTCAACAACGCCAGCGGACGGACGCTCGGAGCCGAGGAGCTCGAGGCGTTGCGTCGCGTCATCGCCTCAGGACAACTCAACTCCACGATCGGAGGCGAGACGCGGGCACTCGAGCGGGAGTTCGCCGACTACTACTCCGTGGCGCACGCCGTGGCGTCCACCTCCGGCACCGCTGCCCTTCACCTCGCGGTGGCCGCGGTCAACCCGGAGCCCGGCGACGAGATCATCACGACCCCCATCACCGACGCCGGCACGGTCCTGCCCATCCTCATGCAGAACGCCGTGCCGGTGTTCGCCGACGTCGATCCGGTGACCGGCAACCTCGACGTGGAGTCGGTTCGCGCGCGCATCACCTCGCGCACTCGCGCGATCATGGTGGTCCACCTGTTCGGCTCGCCAGCGCCGGTGGCGAGCTTGCGAGCGCTGGCCGACGAGCACGGGCTCATGCTCATCGAGGACTGCGCCCAGGCGTACCTGACCCGTTGCCCGGACGGCAGGCTCGCCGGCACCGTCGGCCACATCGGTTGCTTCAGCCTCCAGCAGTCCAAGCACATCACCGCAGGGGACGGTGGGCTGTGCATCACCGACGACGCGGCGCTGGCGCGACGAATGCGGCTCTTCGCCGACAAGGGCTGGCCGCGCGACACCGACGAGCGGACGCACCTGTTCCTGTCGGTCAACTACCGCATGACCGAGCTGCAGGCGGCGGTCGCGCGAGCCCAGCTGCCCAAGCTCGCCGGAGTTGTCGCCGACCGTCGGGCTGGCGCCGAGCGGCTGAGCAAGGCGCTCGCTCCACTCGCTGGCATCACCCCGCCACCGGACCACGGCGGCATGTCGTACTGGCAGTACCCGATCATCATCGACCCGGACCAAGCGGGCGGCACGTGCCACGACTACGCGAAGGCGCTCGCCGCTGAGGGGATCCCAGCGAACGGCGGCTACCTCACCCGACCGGTCTACCGGACGCCGGTCCTGGCCGAGCGTCAAACCTACGGCACGTCGGGCTACCCGCTGTGCGTTCCGCCCGCGCGGGAGGTCCCGTCGTACGACGAGGGGATCTGTCCGGTGGCGGAGTCGCTCATCGCGAAGCGGCTGCTGGTCATCGCCTGGAACGAGCGCTACACCGCCGCGGACGTGGACGACATCGCCACGGCGATCACCAAGGTGCACCGCGCCTTCACCGCGTGAGACGGCGACCACCGTGACGCGTAGGTGGGACTGACGCGTAGGTGACAGGGGCCCGGACGCGACCGCACGACCCCGGCGGCGGGCTCGCACCCCTCGAGGACACGGCTCGAGGTCCCGAAGGGCGCGGCTACACCGTCTCGAAGTTCGTCATCATCGCCATGTCCTCGTGCTCGAGGTTGTGGCAGTGCAGCATGTACGGCCCGCGATAGTCGGTGAACCGCACGACCACCTCGACGTGCTCGGCCGGACGGACGTCCACCGTGTCCTTCCAGCCGGCGTCGAACGGGCCCGGTGCGTGGCCACCCCGGTTGATCACCTGGAACGGGTCCAAGTGGACGTGCACCGGGTGGTGCAGGTCGGTGACGAACCGCCAGATCTCGATGTCGCCCAGCTTCGGTCGGGCGTCCATCCGCCGGGGATCGAACGTCTTGTCGTTGATCGTCCAGCCCTTGTGGCTGCCGGTCCTGCCGCGCCGGAACCACCACTCGCGGGTGCGGACGGCCTTGGCCGGGTCGAGGCGCTCGATCGTGGACAGCTTGGCGGGTACCCGGCTGTGGTCACGCACGCGGCGACCGACCCGGAACCGCATGACCCGGGTGGTCGAGTCCTCGCCCAGCAGGTTGACCATGGTCACCTCGGTGCCCGGCTTGTACGCCGAGAAGTCCACGACCACGTCGAAACGCTCGGCGGGCGCGATGTCGAGGTGGTCGTGCTCGCGCGGTGCCTCGAGCAGGCCGCCGTCACCACCGATCTGGACGAACGCAGCTCCCTCCGAGGGACCCGGCCGGAGGGCGAGGCGGTACCGACGCGCGTTGGACGCGTTGAGGATGCGGAAGCGGTAACGGGCGCCCTCGACCTCCAGCACCGGCCACGGCGCTCCGTTGACGAGGATGACGTCGCCGAGCACACCCTCCATGTAGTCGGGGAGCACACCGGGGGTGTCGTAGAGCTTCCGGTCGAGCGCGGGGTAGCGGAAGGCGCCGTCCTCCTCGAAGGCGCGGTCGCAGATCATCAGCGGGATGTCGCGGTCGCCGTCCGGAAGGGGAAGTGCCTCTTCCTCGTCGTCCCGAACCAGGTGCATGCCGGCCAGGCCCCGGTAGACCTGGGGACCGGTGAAGTCCATCCGGTGGTCGTGGTACCACAGCGTCGCCGCGCGCTGGTTCATCGGATAGACGTACTCCCGCTCGCCCTCGGAGACGTCGCCCAGCATGGCGCCGCCTCCGTGGGCCATGTGGCGGGGAGGCCGCCAGCCGCTCGTCGGCAGCACGAGGTCCGTGGCGAAGCCGTCGCTGTCGGCCGGGGTGTGGCCACCGTGGAGGTGCACCACGACCGGCACCGGAAGCTCGTTGCGGTGGCGGACCACCGTGCGCCGGCCGCTGCGGGTCACCAGGGTCGGGCCGGGAAAGATCCCGTCGTAGCCGAAGATCGGCGTCTTCAGCCCTGGAAGGATCTCGACCTCGGCCGGCCGCTGCACGATCTCGTAGTAGTCGGTGGTTCCGTCGCTGCGCACGGGACGCTTGACAGGCGGGATCGGCAACGGCACCCGGAACGGCTTCGGCAGGGGAGCCCGGCTGGTCAGCAGCTCGGCGGTCTGGCCGATCAGCCCGCCGAGCCCGCAGCTGGCGAGGGCGGTCGCGGCGCCGGCCGCGCCGAGGAGGCCGAGGAACCCGCGTCGGGTGAGGGCGGGCCGCGCGGAGGCGTGGCGGAACGGCGAAGTCATCACGAACACTTCCTGCGATGTGAGCTGACAGTCCGGCGATGGTCGAGGCCCGGGGCGGGGAACGCTACGGGCGAGGACGCGCCTGGGCGCGCGCCTTGGAGGGCCGTGCGCGCAAACCCCAGCTCCTCGGTCTCCGTGCCTTCGCGCGCCAGACCCACACGGCGAGCGCGAGCTGCAGCACGACGATGCCGACGCCGAGGGGGATGTGGATCAAGAGGTTGCGCTCGTAGCCCATGCCGATCTGCAGACCCTCGGCGAAGAACAGCGCGACGGAGAGGAGAGCCGGCAGACCCGAGCCCTTCCCGGCCCAGCAGTAGATCACCGCGACGACGAACTGGACCATGTCGAAGAAGATGACGAGGTCCGCGTTGATCCCGTGGTAGCTGAGGGCGTCGAACTCGCCGTTGAGGTACGCACCCGCCAGCACCGGTTGAGCGAGGGCGAACAGCGCGTGGAGGGACACGATGACGCGCAGTGTCCACAGGCTGGCGCGCGGTCCCGTGGGGGACTGCGTGGATGAGACGGCGTCCGCGGCGGCGAGGTTAGCGGCGGGTGTCACAACTCCTCCCTCATGACGAACGCCGACGACCCTATGCGTTGGCTGCCTACGCATGCATCCGGAACGCCCCTGGCCCGCCCCGGGCCGGCGGTCAGGGCAACCCTGAGCGCACCCTGACCTCGCGCTCGGGCCGCGTTATGACCGGTTCGACGGGCTACGCTGCGAGTCGTGAAGATCGACCTCGTCCGCGGCCACCTCGACGCCCTGCTCTTGGCCGCACTCGAGGACGGCCCCCTCCACGGGTATGCCATCATCGAGTCGCTCCAGGTCCGCAGCGGCGGGGCCCTGGATGCCCCCACCGGCAGCGTCTACCCGGCCTTGCGCCGACTCGAGCGGGCCGGGTACATCAGCGGCGAGTGGAATGTCGTCGGCGGACGGCGGCGGCGCACCTACGCGCTCACCCCCGCTGGACGGCTCGCCCTGGCCAGGGAGCGGGACGCGTGGGGACACTTCACCAAGGTCATTGGCGAGGCCCTCGGGAGCCACGCGTGAGCGTCATCAGCGCGTACGTGCGCCAGGTGGCGAAGGATCTACCCGGACCCCGCGGCCTCCGTCGTGACGTCCTCGCCGAGCTGGCCGACGGGTTGCACGACGCCGCACACGCGTACCGAAGGGCGGGCCTGTCCGCTCACGACGCCGAGCGCCGGGCGGTCGCCGACGCCGGCCCACCTGCTGACGTGGCGGCGGCGTATCGTCCTGAGCTCCTCGCGGCCCAGGCGGGGCGGACCGCGACGCTCTTCGCGCTCTCGATGCCGGCGCTGACGCTGGCCTGGATGCTCTCCTGGCGCCTGTGGCCACCGGCCGGCGCGGCGATGTCGCCATCCGAGCCGTCGAGCCGGCTGGTCAGCCTGCTGTCGACGCTGACCGACGGGTTCGGCATCCTCGGTGCGCTGGGCGGTGTCGCGGGACTCGCCTCGGTGACCTGGACCGCACGGCGACGCCGGCCGGTCCGTCCCGTCGTCGTCGCCCTCGTCGCCGTGTGCGGTGTCGCCGTGGCGTCCGTCGTGGCGAGCTCGGTGGCGATGAACCTGCTCACCCCGGCCCGGGCGCTCGACATGATGGCGGCATCGACCCCGGTCAGCCTGGTCGGCCTGGCCACGCTGATCGTCGTGGCCTGGCAGGTGGCGTCGCTGTACCGAACCGCTCGGCTGGTCTTCCGTCAGGGCTGACGTCGGGTCCGCAGGACGGCGAGGTTGTGGAACCTCGCCCGAACCGTCGCGATCTGCGGCGAGTCCCGGGTCGGGTGGACGCGGTTGGTGAGCAGTACCGCGTAGAAGTCCAGCTCCGGGTCCACCCACACGCTCGTCCCCGTGAAGCCGGTGTGCCCGTAGGCGCGGGCGCTGAGCAGGTCGCCCGGAGCCGCCGCGAGCCGGTCGACTCCTTGCCAGGCCAACGACCGTCGCTCGTTGAGGTGATCGGTGGCCGGGCTGGTCATGACGTGGAGCGTGTGGGCGTCCAGGAGACGACCAGCCTCCGTCCGGCCACCACGCAGCAGAGCGAGCGCGAGCCGCTCCATGTCGCCGAGGGAGGAGAACAGCCCGGCGTGCCCGGCCACACCGCCGAAGACGTGGGCGTTCTCGTCGTGCACGGTGCCCTGCACGACCCGCCCCCGCCACGGACACCGTTCGGTGGCGGCGGTCCGCGCCCACCGGTCGCGCGGAGGGTTGAACCCGGTGTCCGGCATCCCCACCGGTTCGGTGACCGTCTGGCGGACGAGCTCGTCAAGCGGTTGGTCGGCCGCGGCCTCGGCGACCAGTCCGAGGATCATGAAACCGGGGGAGGAGTAGGCGACCCGCGTGCCCGGCGGACTCTGCAGGCGCAGCTCGCGGAGCGCACGGAGCATGCCCGACCGGTTCGAGTGCGTTCGCCACAGCGGCTGGTGCCCGGGCACTCCGCCGGTGTGGGTCAGCAGGTGCCAGACCGTCACACCGCCTACCTCGGTCCCGGCATAGTCCGGCAGGTGCATCTCGACCGAGTCGCTGAGGGCGATCCGTCCTCGCTCGAGCAGCGCCATGACGGCGAGCCCGACAATCGGCTTGGTGAGCGACGCGAGGTCCCAGAGGGTGTCGTCGGCGACGGGCGGACCATCCCAGGACAGGGTGCCCACGACACCCCGACTCACCGGTCCGTCCGCGGTGCCGACCGACCAGGCGGCGCCGGAGAACGCGCGCGCCGCGCGGGCGGCGCGGAGGTGTGACACGAGTGGGTCCGCGGTCACGAGGCTCCTTCGACTCGTTGGTGGAGAGGGGGTCGTCACCCACTCCCCGATCATCCTCTGTGTCGATCATCATCCGCGCCGGCGCGCGCCACACCGTGGTCCTGCCCACCCGTGGCCGGCGTGCCACGGGGCGGGTTGCTCGCGAGGCAGGTTGCCCGCGGGGCGCGATCAGGCCAGGTGGACGGGCAGGCGAACCAACCCGCGGATCAGCGTGCTGTTCCGCCAGCGCAGCTCCGCAGGCGCGGCGGCGAGCCGGAGGCCGGGGAAGCGGTCGAAAAGCTGACGGAAGGCGACCTCCCCCTCCAGACGTGCCAAGGGCGCGCCGAGGCAGTAGTGGATGCCGTGGCCGAACGCGAGGTGACCCGTCGCCTCGCGGCCGATGTCCAGCCGCTCCGGGTCCGCGAACCGTCGGTCGTCGTGGTTCGCGGACGCGAGGGAGACCAGGACGAACTCCCCGGCCGGGATCTCCACATCGCCGAGTCGGACCGGCTCGGTCGTGTACCTCATCGTCGCCAGGTTGACCGGTCCGTTGTAGCGCAGCAGCTCCTCGACGGCCCCCGGAACGAGCGACGGGTCCTGACGGAGTCGGGCCAGCTGGTCGGGGTGGCGGAGCAGAGCGAGAGTGCCGTTGCCGATGAGGTTGACCGTCGTCTCGTGCCCGGCGACCAGGAGCACGAACACCATGGACACGAGCTCCTGCTCGTTGAGCCGGTCCTCGTGGTCACGCGCCTGGATGAGCCCGGTGAGCAGGTCGTCCGCGGGCTTGGCGCGTTTCACCGCGAGCAGGTCGACGAGGTAGTCCGCCATCGCAGTCGACGCCGCGCGCACCTCCTGGTCCGGAGCGTCCGACAGAACGGTTGTCGACCAGGCGCGGAACTCCTGTCGGTCGCCGTCGGGGACGCCGAGCAGCTCGCAGATGACGGTCATCGGTAGCGGAAAGGCGAAGTGGTCGATCAGGTCCACCGGGTCGTCGTCCAGGTCCGCCATCGCGTCGAGCAGCTCCGTGGTGATGGCCTCGATCCGCGGTCGCAGCGCCGCGACCCGACGGGCGGTGAACGCCTTGCCCACGAGCTTCCGGAGCCGGGTGTGGTCGGGAGGGTCCGAGTTGAGCATGTGGGCCTGCAAAGCCAGGGCCAAGGAGTCATCCTCAGGAGGCGCCGCGTCCGGCATGTACCGCTGGAGGACCCGACTGTCCTTGCGCAGACGTGGGTCGGTGAGGGCAGCGCGAGCCTCCGCGTACCTGGTGACGACCCACACGCCCCACCCACTCGGGAGGAGCACCTTGCGGGCCGGTCCCTCGTCGCGCAGCCACTCGTAGACCGCGTAGGGGTCTTGCACGAAGCTGTCGTCCAACGCCAGCGGTTCGGTCGTCCCAACGATGTCGGTCTGGGCCATGCCGGTGCGTCCTCCCTCGTGGTCCGGCTGAGGTCGGTCAGAAGCTCCAGAGGCTCTGAGCGTCCGCTGATGTCATGGCAACGATCAAGGGGTGGCGATCTGCTCCCGCAGTGGCTCGTGCTCCGGACAGTGACTCCTGGCCGACAGGACTCCTGCTCCCAACGGTGACCTGACGTGAGCTGACGAGCCGTGAGCTGGCCGTGAGCTGACGTACGTCGAGCCCCTCGGTGACGCTCGCGACCACGCCGGATCCGCCGGGTGACGTCCGATCCCGGGCCCTCGGCCGCGACGGCGTGTGAGACGTGAGCCCGCAGCGGCGATCCCGTACGCTCACTAGTCATGTCGCCCCGTACGTCGTCGTCCGTAGGCCGGGGGCAGGCACGCACCACCAGTTCCGCCCGCACCAGGGCGACCGCGACCAAGACCCGTGGCGCCACCCGCCGCCCTCAGGCTCGCCGCCCGCCACCTCGGCCCTTGGGCAGTGGCGTGGTCAGTCGGGCGGGTGTCGCGCTGGCCCGCCTCGTCGTCGGCGTGTGGCTCGGTCTCGCCCATCTCGTCGGCGGCATCGTGCGCCGGCTCGGCTCCGGCACCGAGGAGGTCGACCCCGAGGTCCGTCGGGACGGCGTCGGTCTGCTGGTCCTCGGAGTCGCGGTGATCGTCGCGGCGTCGGTCTGGTGGCAGATGCCCAACCGGGTCGGCGAGGTCGTACGGAGCATCGTGTCCGGCAGTGTCGGCACGTTGAGCTGGGCGATGCCGTTGCTGCTCCTCGTGGTCGCCTGGCGGACCCTTCGTCATCCGGACCGCGACGGACCCGGCGGACGTCAGCTCATCGGCTGGCTGTCGGTGTTGGGCGGATCGCTGGGGCTCATCCACATCCGGCACGGCATCCCGCGCCCGACGAACGGGGTCGAGAGCCTGGAGCCGGCTGGGGGAGCGATCGGGTACGTCATGGCCTCGCTTCCGGCCGATCTGCTCACGCCGTACGTCGCGGCGCCCCTGCTGGTGCTGTTGACGCTCTTCGGCGTGCTCGTCCTGGGCGGCACTCCCTTGCACGCGCTGTCGAGCCGGGTGCACGACTTCTACACGAGGATCCGCCACCCTGGCTCGGCCGGTTCCTCGGCGAACGGCGACACGTTGGTCGACGAGGACGCCAAGCGGACTCAGCCGCTGCGTCGGTCCCGGCCACGCCGACGGATCGGCGCCATGACGCAAGGCGGGTCCGACGACGCGGTCGGCGGCGACCTGCCGTACGACAGCCCGGTGCTGGCCGGCAAGGAGGCGCAACGCGCCCGGTCGACCGGCGCCGACGCGTCCGGCACCGAGGCGCGCGCGACGGTCGACGCCGCACCAGATCCGGCGGACGCCGACAAGGGGGCCAAGGCACCGGAACCTCCGCCGCACTCACCTCTCCCGCAACGGGTCGAGCAGCTGGCGCTGTCGGGTGACGTGACGTACGTTCTCCCACCGAGCGACCTGCTGGCTCCTGGGTCGCCGCACAAGCCTCGGACGAAGGCCTCCGACAAGATCGTCGAGCGGCTCACCGAGGTGCTGGAGCAGTTCGAGATCGACGCGCAGGTGACGGGCTACACCCGCGGTCCCACCGTGACCCGCTACGAGGTCGAGCTCGGTCCCGCGGTCAAGGTCGAGAAGGTCACCGCCTTGAGCAAGAACATCGCCTACGCGGTGGCCAGCAACGAGGTCCGCATCCTGTCGCCCATCCCCGGCAAGTCGGCGATCGGCGTCGAGATCCCGAACCCCGACAAGGAGATCGTCAGTCTCGGAGACGTCCTGCGCTCGTCAGTCGCCCGTCGGGACTCGCACCCGATGGTGGTCGGCCTCGGGAAGGACGTCGAGGGCGGTTTCGTCGTCGCCAACCTCGCCAAGATGCCGCACCTGCTGGTGGCCGGCGCCACGGGCTCCGGTAAGTCGAGCTTCATCAACTCGATGATCTGCTCGATCCTCATGCGCTCCACGCCGGACGAGGTGCGCATGATCCTGGTCGACCCGAAGCGGGTCGAGCTGTCGGCCTACGACGGCATCCCCCACCTCATCACGCCCATCATCACCAGCCCGAAGAAGGCCGCCGAGGCGCTGCAGTGGGTGGTGTCCGAGATGGACCGCCGGTACGACGACCTCGCGGCCTTCGGCTTCCGGCACATCGACGACTTCAACAAGGCCGTCCGTACCGGCAAGATCACTCCGCCGCCGGGCAGTGAACGAGTCCTCGCGCCCTATCCCTACCTGCTCGTCATCGTCGACGAGCTGGCCGACCTCATGATGGTCGCGCCGCGCGACGTCGAGGACTCCGTCGTCCGGATCACTCAGCTGGCCCGGGCCGCCGGCATCCACCTGGTCCTCGCCACCCAGCGCCCGTCGGTCGACGTGGTGACCGGGTTGATCAAGGCCAACGTGCCGTCCCGGTTGGCGTTCGCCACGTCGAGCATGGCCGACAGCCGCGTCATCCTCGACCAGCCAGGCGCGGAGAAGCTCGTCGGGCAAGGTGATGGGCTCTTCCTTCCGATGGGCGCGAGCAAACCCATCCGCATCCAGGGCGCGTGGGTCAGCGAGGCCGAGATCCGCAAGATCGTCCAGCACTGCAAGAGCCAGCTCCAGCCCAACTACCGCGAGGACGTCACCGCGTCGGCGGCGACGAAGAAGGAGATCGACGACGACATCGGTGACGACCTGGACCTCGTGCTGCAGGCCGCCGAGCTCGTCGTCTCCACCCAGTTCGGCTCGACATCGATGCTGCAGCGCAAGCTGCGGGTGGGGTTCGCCAAGGCCGGCCGGCTCATGGACATCCTGGAGAGCCGGGGCGTCGTCGGACCGAGCGAGGGATCGAAGGCGCGAGACGTCCTGGTCAAGCCGGAGGAGCTGGACGACCTCCTCGCCCGGCTCCGTGGCGAAGGCTGAGCCGCCGTCTCGCCGTCGAGGGGCGACCAACCTCGGCCGTCGGCGCGACCGCTCGTGCGGGATCAGGGATGATGCGTGCGGGCTCGCGGTCCACGGCCGTGTTCCGACGCCCTGAGGGAACCGAGCGCGAAGCGATCCCGGTCGTCGACCGCGAGGACAGGGCGACACCACGGCAACGCCGCGACACCGACAGCGACACCGACACCGACAGCGACACCGACAGGGACACCGAGGCGAAGACACAGAGGGGTGGGCGGGTGCGTATCGCCGTCACTGGTGCCAGTGGACGACTCGGCCGGGCCGTGGTCGCGGCCGCAGCGGCGGAAGGACACGAGGTCGTCGCGCTCGACAAGGTGGCCGAACCGGCCGCTCGGACCTCGGCCTCGCTCCCGGTCACCGCTGTGGACGTCACCGACTACGACGCTCTGCGCGCTCGGTTGGCCGGCTGTGAGGGTCTGATCCACCTCGCGGCCAGGCCGTCCCCGTGGGACGCACCACCGCACGTCGTGCACGCCAACAACGTGGTCGGCACCTACAACGCGCTCATGGCGGCCGCGGAGGTGGGCATCCGTCGCGTGGTCTGCGCGTCGAGCATCAACGCGATCGGCGGCATCTACAGCCGGCGGCCACGGTACGACTACCTCCCCGTCGACGAAGCACACCCCACCTACGCCGAGGACGCCTACAGCCTGTCGAAATGGCTGGGCGAACAGCAGGCCGACGCCGTGGCCAGGCTCTACCCCGACATGCGCATCGCCAGTCTGCGGTTCCACGGCATTCGGCCCGGCCCGCCGCCCCGCGAGGTGGCTCCGCCGGACCAGCTCGCCGCGGAGGCCAAGCACCTGTGGGGCTGGGTCGACCTCGACGCCAGCGTGCGGGCCTGCCTGCTCGGACTGCGCGCCGACTTCACCGGGCACGAGGTCTTCTTCATCGTCGCGCCCACGACGACGAGCGCCATCGAGTCGGCTGAGCTCCATCGCCGGTTCTATCCCGACGTTCCACTTCGACGTCCGCTGGAGCGCCACGAGGGGTTCTACGACTGCCAGAAGGCGACGAGAGTGCTCGGGTGGACGCACGACGCCTGAGGCCGACGCGCGCCACGCGTAGGGAGGGACGCCATGAAGCTCGCGGAGTTCGTTCCACCGGGACCTGAGGCGGACGCCCTGCGCAGACTCGTCGTGCAAGCCGGTGTGCAGTGGGCGGTCGGTGGACTGCCTGTCACGAGCGGTGTCGACCGCCGCGGCAGTGACGCCCCGTGGGACTACCTACCGCTGCTGTCGATGAAGCAGCGCTACGAGAACGCGGGCTTGCGACTGGCGGTCATCGAGGCCCGTCCGCCCCTGCAGAAGACCAAGCGCGGACTGCCGGGACGCGACGAGGAGATCGACGCCGTCTGCACGCTCATCGAGAACATGGGGCGGCTCGGCATCCCCGTGTGGTGCTACGAGTGGATGGCGGACTTCAACTGGCTGCGGACTGACACCGCCGTTCCCTCGCGCGGTGGATCGCTGGTGAGCGGCTACGACCACGCGCTCATGGAGCAGGCGCCGCCGAGCGAAGCCGGACCGATCAGTGAGGAGGAGCTCTGGGCCAACCTGGAGTACTTCCTGCGCCGCGTGGTGCCCGTGGCGGAGAAGGCGAACGTCAAGCTCGCCATGCACCCCGACGACCCGCCGATCTCGCCGGTTCGAGGGGTCGGCCGGATCATGCGCAGCGTCGAGAACTTTCAGCGGCTGCTCGACCTCGTGCCCAGCCCGGTCAACGGCATCACCTTCTGTCAGGGCAACTTCCGGCTGATGACCGACGATCTGCCCGCGGTGATCCGCCACTTCGGTCGGCAAGGCAAGATCTTCTTCGTCCATTTCCGAGACGTGCGTGGCACGGCCGAGAAGTTCGTGGAGACGTGGCACGACGACGGGCCCACCGACATGTGGGAGTGTCTGCGCACCTACCACGAGGTGGGTTTCGACGGGCCGATTCGGCCCGATCACGTGCCCACCGTGGAGGGTGACAGCAACGATCAGCCCGGCTACTCGATGTACGGGCGACTCTTCGCACTTGGGTACATACGCGGCATGCAGGAGGCGCTCCGCTCGTAGGAATCAACCAATCCCACGATGTTCGGCGGCCGGGCTGCGTCAACGGCGCGCTCGTACGCGAAGATGGACGCCGATGACGCAGCACGATGGCTCGACGCGCGCGACGCGTCCCACAGCGGTGGCGTTGGTGACGCTTGGTTGCGCCCGCAACGAGGTGGACTCCGAAGAGCTGGCCGGGCGACTGGCCGAGAACGGCTTCACGCTCGTGGATGACGCGAGCGAGGCGGACGCGGTCCTGGTCAACACCTGCGGCTTCGTGGCGAGCGCCAAGAAGGACTCCGTGGACCAATTGTTGGCGGCGGCGGACCTGAAGGAGGACGGCCGCGTACGCGCGGTCGTCGCGGTCGGCTGTCTCGCCGAGCGCTACGGCAAGGAGCTCGCTGAGGCGCTCCCCGAGGCGGACGCGGTTCTCAGCTTCGACGACTATCCAGACATCGCGGCGCGGCTCCAGGCGATCCTCGCTGGCACACCGCACGAGGCGCACACTCCACGCGACCGGCGGACCCTGCTCCCCATCACGCCGGTCGAGCGGAGGAACGCACGCGCGGTGATTCCCGGACACGGAGCCGTCTCGCCTGAGCCGCCCGAGCTCGCGCCACCCGACCTGCCGGTGGGGATCAGTCCGGCGAGCGGGCCACGGGTGTACCGCCGGCGGTTGGGCAAGGGTCCGGTCGCGCCGCTCAAGCTCGCCTCCGGATGTGACCGGCGGTGCACGTTCTGCGCCATCCCGCGGTTCCGGGGTGCCTTCGTGTCCCGGCCGCCCGAGGAGATCCTGGCCGAGGCGCGGTGGCTCGTCGAGCACGGCGCGCGGGAGCTGTTCCTGGTCAGCGAGAACTCCACCTCCTACGGCAAGGACCTGGGCGACCTCCGGCTGCTGGAGCGACGGCTCCTGCCGGAGTTGGCCGCCATCGAGGGCGTGGCTCGGATCCGGCTCTCGTACCTGCAGCCCGCGGAGCTGCGGCCGAGCCTCGTCGACGCTCTGACGGGAACACCGGGCGTGGCGCCGTACTTCGACCTGTCGTTCCAGCACGCCAGCCCTACCGTGCTACGCCGGATGCGACGCTTCGGCGACCGGGAGCGTTTCCTCGACCTGATCGAGGCCATCCGCGCCAAGGACCCCACCGCCGGCATCCGGAGCAACGTGATCGTGGGCTTTCCGGGCGAGACCGAGGACGATGTCGAGGAGCTTTGCCAGTTCCTGGAGGCTGCCCGGCTCGACGTCGTGGGCGTCTTCGGCTACTCCGACGAGGACGGGACCGAGGCCGCGACGTTCGACGGCAAGCTCGACGAGGACGAGATCGAAGCCCGGGTTCAGCACGTGACGGCGCTGGTCGACGAGCTCACGGCGCAGCGGGCCGAGGACCGGATCGGGGAGGTGGTCGACGTCATCGTCGAGAGCGTTGGCCCTGGGGAGGCGGGACCCGGCGAGACAGACGTCGACGGAGCCCCGCACGGCGGTCTCGACGACGGTGGCACCTCCGAGGCGTGCGGTGCGAGGTCGGTGGTGATCGAGGGGCGTGCGGCCCACCAAGGACCTGAGGTCGACGGCACCACGCGGGTGCTCGGGGTGACGTCCGCGCGGGTGGGCGACGTGGTGCGCGCGCGTGTCGTCGCCACCGAAGGCGTCGACCTCATCGCGGCCGCAGTCGACCGCGACGGGACGAGCCCCGAACGGGCCGGCGGAGAAGCAGTCGGCCACCAGTGGGTCGAGGTGGGCGGGTGACGCAGGTATCGGAGCGCCGTCCTGGGCCGTGGAACGTCGCCAACGCGCTGACGGCGCTACGCCTGGTGCTCGTGCCACCGTTCGTCTGGCTGATGGTAGACGGCGGCTCGAGCCAACGGCTGCTCGCCTTCGGCGCGTTCCTCCTCGCGGCGTTGACGGACAAGGTCGACGGCGAGCTGGCCCGCCGACGCGCGCTGATCACGGATTTCGGGAAGATCGCGGACCCGGTCGCGGACAAGGTCCTCGTCGGGGCGGCGCTGATCTGCCTGTCCTCGCTGAACGAGCTGCCCTGGTGGGTCACGGCGGTCGTCCTGGTCCGCGAGCTCGGCGTCACCGCCGTGCGGTTCGTGGTGATCCGGCACGGCGTGATCGCCGCGAGTCCCGGTGGAAAGGCGAAGACGCTGCTCCAGACGGTGGCGATCGCCCTCTACCTGCTACCCCTGGAGGGGGCGGCCCGACTCGTGGCGGAGGTGACCATGGGCGCGGCGGTGGTGCTCACCGTCGCGACGGGAATCGACTATGTCGTTCGGGCGGTTCGGCTGCGACAGGCGAGCACACGATGACGGGAGCGACCACGTCCGCGGACGAGAGCGCTGAGCTCGCCGCGTGGTGCCACGAGCGGCTTCTCGCGGCTGGACGGACGGTGGCGACCGCCGAGTCCTTGACCGGTGGCCTTCTCGGTGCGGCGCTGACCGCGCGGGCGGGCTCGTCGCGGATCTACCGTGGCGGCGTGGTCGCCTACGCGTCAGACCTCAAGGTCTCGCTGCTCGGGGTCTCGGCCGCCGAGTTGGAGCGGCACGGACCGGTACACCCGCGGACGGCGCAGGCCATGGCGGTCGGCGTGCGTGACCGACTGGGTGCCACGTACGGCCTGGCGACCACCGGTGTCGCCGGGCCGGAGCCGCACGGCGGTCAGCCGGTCGGCACCGTGGACCTGGCCTGTGCGGGACCGGGGGAGACGGTGGTTCGGCGGTACCAGCTGTCGGGAGACCGCCAGGCGGTGCGGCGCGCGGCGGTCGTGGCCGCCCTCGAGCTGCTCCGCGAGGTCCTGATCCGGACGACCGGGTGATCGCTCACCGTGCGGCGCCAGGCCAGCTCGTCGGCCGCCTCTCTCCCCGGCGGACTCTCGTTGGCGGACTCTCGTTGGCGGATCGGAATATCGGGCTGTCTGGTCCGGTTGGTCCGGTAGGGGTCGTCCGGCGGGGACGCCAGGCTCCGGCAGTCGACCGCACGGGTGATAAGACCAGAGTCATGGGTCGTCAGTTGACGGTCGTCCCGGGTACGGTGGGTGCTGCCTGGGCGCGTATCAGTGTCGTGCGTCCCTTGTCAGCGAGTGTCCACAGTCGGAGATGCGGAGGGAGTGAAGGATGGTCCTGGTTCGGCACGTGATCGGTGGCGTGCTGCGCCGCCAGCGCCTGCGGCAAGGGCTCACTCTCCGCGAGGTCTCCCGGGACGCTCGGGTCAGCCTCGGATACATCTCCGAGATCGAGCGCGGGCAGAAGGAAGCCTCGAGCGAGTTGCTCTCCGCGATCTGTCAGGCGCTCGACGTTCCCTTGTCCGAGGTACTGCGCGAGGTCTGTGACGAGATCGACAAGGTCGAAGCTGCGGCGGCGCTCGCGGCCGGCTCGACCACGGCGCCGCGAGGTGTGCCGTCTCGGCACCTGAACTCCACCCCGATCGGTGTCGCCGAGGTTGTCGAAGCCAACGGCGCTCCGGCCGACGCCGCAGACGAGCAGCCGAGCCGGACCAGACGACGCCGGGTCAGCCGACCGACACTCGACCACGCGGTCGTCGACGACGTTCCGCCGGGCGTCGTGGAGAAGATCGAGCCTCGCGTGGTGGAGTCGGCGCGGGTGGAGAAGGCTCGCCTCGACGAGGGCGAGCTCGTCGACGCCGCGGACTCGCACGACGTCGTCGCCGCGGCCTGACCACCGCTTCCCCCACGGGGCGACTGACGTTCGTCGTGGACGGTGGTCGACTGGCGCCGGCTGCCGTGCGGCATGGTCACGTGGGTCGCTCGGGTTGGCAGGTGGGGCACCAGAATGTGACGCGTTCCTGCCCTGGGGGTCCGAGGAAGGCGCGCCGAACGGTCGTCCCACAGCGTCGGCACGGCTGACCAGCGCGGCGGTAGACCCAATGCTCCTGCCCCCTTCGGGGGTCTCCCGTGGTCGTCTGCTCGGGGTGTTCGCGATTGACCCACAGGAGTCGGTGGGCGAGGCGGACCAGCTGGTCGAGGTCACCGACGTCACGCACGGGCGTGGCGGGATGCACGCCACGGAGGAACAGCAGCTCGGCCCGGTAGAGGTTGCCGATTCCGGCGAGGTTGCTCTGGTCGAGCAGCGCCTCACCGATCGAGCGATCCGGATCGCGCATCAGCCGCCGAACCGCCTCGTCAGGATCCCAGTCCGCGCCCAGCAGGTCGGGACCCAAGTGGCCGATGAGCTGTGACTCCTCCTCGAGCGGCACGAGGTCGACCCGGGCGAGATTCCGGCCGACCACGACGTGACGCGCGGTCGCCAGGGCTACTCGGACGGGCTCGCGCGTCCCTGGCCACCATCGGCCAGCGCGATGGATGCGGTACGAGCCGTCCATGCCGAGGTGCGTGTGGAGGGTGAGGTTCGGCTCGATCCGGGTCAGGAGGTGCTTCCCTCGGGAGAGCACCTCGAGCACACGCCGGCCCACCAGATCGGCCGTGGCGAATCTGGGCACGCGGAGCTCGGCGCGGACCAGGACCTGGTCGGCGAGGACCGTGTGCAGGCGCCGCGCGGTGAGCCACACGGTGTCGCCTTCAGGCACTGCACACCAGCGCGTCCGACGTGATCTTCACCAGGGTCCTCACCAGGCCATTCTCGCCCGCGGGCGTACGATCGGCTGCCGAGGCCGGCAGGGTCTCCGGCCGGGGAGCGGAAGGCGAGGCGTGGAGTTCCAGGACGTCGTACGGCGACGCCGCATGGTGCGCAACTTCGACCCACGGCCGGTCGACCCGGCTGTGGTGACCCGCGTTCTCGGCAACGCGATCCGCGCGCCGTCGGCGGGCTTCACCCAAGGGTGGAGCTTCCTGCTCTTGGACACCCCGGAGGACGTGGCGCGGTTCTGGGAGGCGGCCACTCCTCCGGGTCGGGGTGTCGACACCTGGTCGCGGGGCCTGCGACGAGCGCCCGTGCTGATCGTGCCGATGTCGTGCAAGCGCGCCTACCTCGACCGCTACGCCGAGCCCGACAAGGGCTGGACCGACCGCGACGAGTCGCGGTGGCCGGTGCCGTACTGGCACATCGACACCGGCATGGCCACCCTGCTCATGCTGCTCACCGCCACCGACGAAGGGCTGGGCGCCTGCTTCTTCGGGATCCCACCCGAGCGCCTCGAGACGTTCCGTGCGGCGTTCGGGGTGCCCGAGGACCAGACGCCCATCGGCGTCGTCGCGCTCGGCCACCGAGCGCCCGACCGTCCGTCGCCCTCGCTGCGACGGGGTAGGCGAGGCTTGGACGAGGTGGTCCACCGCGGCCGGTGGTAGGCGCGCTGGAAGGGCGCGCTGCAGGCGCGCGTCAGTCCACCCAGTCGGTCAGTCCACCCAGTCGAAGGTTCGGGTGACCGCCTTCTTCCATCGGGCGTATTCGCGCTCGCGTACCTCGGCGTCCATGTTCGGCAGCCAGCGCTTGTCCTCCTGCCAGTTCCGCCGAAGGTCGTCCTGGTTGGACCAGTACCCCACGGCCAGCCCGGCGGCGTACGCGGCGCCCAGCGCGGTCGTCTCGGCCACCTGCGGACGGATCACCGGAACGTCGAGGATGTCGGACTGGAACTGCATGAGCAGCTCGTTCGCCACCATGCCGCCGTCGACCTTCAGCTCGCTCAACGCCACGCCCGAGTCGGCGTTCATGGCGTCGACGACCTCGCGAGTCTGGAAGGCGGTCGCCTCCAGCACGGCACGCGCGATGTGGCCCTTGTTGACGTAACGCGTGAGGCCGACGAGCACGCCACGCGCGTCCGACCGCCAGTAGGGCGCGAACAGCCCGGAGAACGCCGGCACGAAGTAGGCTCCGCCGTTGTCCTCGACGGTGCGGGCGAGGTCCTCGACCTCCGGGGCGCTCTTGATGAGCCCGAGGTTGTCGCGCAGCCACTGCACGAGGGAGCCGGTCACCGCGATGGAGCCCTCCAGGGCGTAGACGCACGGGCCGTCGCCGATCTTGTAGCACGCGGTCGTGATCAGGCCGTTCTCACTGCGCACCCGCTCGGTGCCGGTGTTGAGCAGGAGGAAGTTCCCGGTGCCGTAGGTGTTCTTGGCCGTACCCACGTCGAAGCACACCTGGCCGAACGTCGCGGCCTGCTGGTCACCGAGCGCGGAGGCGATGGGAACCCCCGACGACATCCAACCTCCAGCGCGACCCGGCGCGTAGACCTCGGAGGAGGAACGGATCTCCGGCAGCATCGACAGGGGGATGCCCATCTCGGCCGCGATGTCGGCGTCCCACTGGAGCGTCTCGAGATCCATCAGCATCGTGCGGGACGCGTTCGTCACGTCCGTGATGTGGAGCCCTCCGTCGGGGCCACCCGTGAGGTTCCACAGCAGCCAGGTGTCGATCGTGCCGAAGAGCAGCTCACCGCGTTCGGCCTTCTCCCGAGCGCCTTCGACGTTCTCCAGGATCCACATGACCTTCGGGCCCGAGAAGTACGTGGCCAGCGGGAGGCCCACGCGATCGCGGTAGCGATCCGCGCCGCCGCCCAACGCGCCAAGCCGCTCGCAGATCTCGGCGGTGCGGGTGTCCTGCCACACGATCGCGTTGTAGACCGGCTTCCCCGTCGACCGCTCCCACACCAGGGCGGTCTCGCGCTGGTTGGTGATGCCGATGGCGGCGATGGAGCTCGCGTTGAGGCCCGCCTTGGCGAGGGCTCCGGCCGCGACCTCACGGGTGTTGGTCCAGATCTCCTCGGGATCGTGCTCGACCCAGCCCGCGCGGGGGAAGATCTGCTTGTGCTCGACCTGGTGGCTGCTGACGACTCGACCGAGGTGGTCGAAGATCATGCACCGAGTGCTGGTCGTTCCCTGATCGATCGCGGCGACGTAGTCGGTCATCGAATCTCCACTCGCTGATCGGTGAGTGTGGGGGTAGCGTACGGAGCGCCGACGGAGGTCGGTAGGTGGCGTGGGTCAGGTGGCGACGCGCGAGAGGAGCGCCGCGAGGACACCGCCAACGAGTGGTCCGGCGACCGGGACCCACGAGTAGGACCAGTCGCTGCTCCCTTTGCCCTTGATCGGCAGGGCCGCGTGGGCGATGCGCGGCCCGAGGTCGCGGGCCGGGTTGATCGCGTACCCGGTCGGACCGCCGAGGGACGCGCCGATGCCCACCACGACCAGCGCGACGCCGAGCGGGCCGAGCCCGGACGGTGTGTGGCCGTACACCAAGACGACGTAGACGAGGACGAACGTCGCCACGACCTCGGTGAGGAAGTTCCACGGGTAGCTGCGGTACTGCGGTCCGGTGGAGAACACCGCGAGCTTGTCGGCCGGGGCCTCCGTGCGTTGGAAGTGTTCTCGATAAGCGAGCCAGGTCAAGACGGCGCCGAGAAATGCGCCGACAAATTCTCCGACGAAGTAGGCGATGGTATTCGCGAAGGTGACCGGAATGCCAGGCGCATAACTCGACGCGCCACTCACCAGGATGCCGACCGTGACCGCAGGATTGATGTGTCCGCCCGAATGGAAGGCCGCGTAGACCCCGGCGAAGACGCCAAGACCCCACCCGAAGCAGATCAGCAGCCAGCCATCGGCGTGTCCCTTCGTGTTCTTGAGCAGATTGTTCGCGACGACGGAGCAGCCGAGCAGGGTCAGCAGCATCGTCCCGACGGTCTCGGAAAGGATGATCTTCCACATCGTTGCGACCTCCTGCCGGGCCGTCCTCGGTGTGGTTTCCTGAGAACGGTGTGGGCATCGCGCGCGTCGTGTTTTCAGCGCTATCCGTTGTGAGGATCCGCTGTGAAGATCCTGCCGACTGTGTTGATCCTTCGCTCGCGAAGTAAAAAATCCTCGTAGAATCGTCGGAACTTATCGGGGGAGATAGTGTTGTGAGAAATTCAGCGAGGCTCGGCCCCGCCGAACGAGCGCAGGCGTGGAGGCGGTTCGGCCGCGAGCCGTTCGACGTGCTCGTCATCGGTGGCGGTGTGACCGGCGCGGGCACGGCGCTGGACGCGGTGACCCGGGGGTTGCGCACGGCGTTGGTCGAGGCGCGGGATTTCGCGAGCGGGACCTCGAGCAGGTCCAGCAAGCTCTTCCACGGGGGTCTGCGCTACCTGGAGCAGCTGAACTTCGAGCTCGTCGCGGAGGCGCTGCAGGAGCGCGACCTCATGCTCTCCCGCCTCGCACCACACCTGGTCAGGCCAGTGCCGTTCGTCTACCCGCTGCGCCACCGGTTCTGGGAGCGTCCCTACGTCGGTGCGGGCCTGATCCTGTACGACACGATGGCGCGACGTCGGACGACCCCGATGCACCGGCACCTGACCCGGGGCAGCGCCCTCAAACTGTGTCCGGCGTTGCGGCGGGACTCCCTTGTCGGTGCGATTCGCTACTACGACGCCCAGGTGGACGACGCCCGCCACACGCTCACCGTGGTTCGGACCGCCGCGCGCTACGGGGCGGTGGTGCGCAACTCCTCCGAGGTCACCGGGTTTCTCCGCGAGGGCGGACGGATCGTGGGCGCGCACGTGCGCGACGTCGACTCCGGCGCGACCACGACGATCCGGGCCAAGGTGGTCATCAACTGCACTGGTGTGTGGACGGACGACGTGCAGCGGCTGACCGGCGGTCGTGGGCGGTTCCGAGTGCGGGCGTCGAAGGGCGTGCACATTCTCGTTCCGCGGGACCGGATCCCGTCGGAGGTCGGCCTGATCCTGCGGACGGAGCAGTCCGTGCTCTTCGTCATCCCGTGGGGCAACCACTGGATCGTCGGCACGACGGACACGGACTGGAATCTCGACAAGGCGCATCCCGCGGCGAGCCGGGCCGACATCGACTACCTCCTCGCACACGTCAACGACGTGCTGGTGGAGAAGCTCACACCCGACGACATCGAGGGGGTGTACGCCGGCCTCCGCCCCCTGCTGGCGGGGGAGTCTGAGCAGACCAGCCAGCTGTCGCGTGAGCACGCCGTGGCCCGGCCGCTGCCAGGCCTCGTCTCGATCGCGGGTGGCAAGTACACGACGTACCGGGTCATGGCCAAGGACGCCGTGGACGCCGCACGGGCCGACTTGGATCCGTCGGTGCCGGACTCGGTCACCGAGAACGTGCCCCTGCTGGGCGCGGAGGGGTACCACGCGCTCGCCAACCAGGTCGAGACGCTCGCGGATGAGTACGGATTGCCGGTGTGGCGGATGCAGCGGTTGCTCGGGCGGTACGGCTCCCTCATCGATGAGGTGCTGGAGCTGGCCGAGCACGACCGCACGTTGCTGGAGCCGCTGCCCGGCGCCGGGGAGTACCTCGCCGTCGAGGCGCGCTACGCCGCGACGCACGAGGCCGCCGTCCATCTCGACGACGTGCTGGCCCGTCGGACTCGGATCTCCATCGAGACCGCGCACCGGGGAACGGAGACGGCGGCGGCCGCGGCGGGCTGCGTCGCGGACGTGCTCGGCTGGGACGAGGACCGGGTTCGGACCGAGGTCGAGATTTACAAGGCGCGAGTCGCGGCGGAGCGGGAGTCCCAGCGCAAACCGGACGACCTGAGCGCCGACGCCGAGCGGCTGCTGGCGCCCGACACCCGTGAGCTCGCGGTCGGTCGCGCCCTGCTGTGACGAGTGACGGTGTGCCGGGGGGCTGGGGCCGTCACACCAGAAAACGTCACACCAGAAAACGTCGCGCCAGAGAACGTCGCGCCGGCGCGCCTACCCGGGGAGCGTCGGCTCAGTCGAAGCCCCACGCGTGGTAGGAGCTGATCTCCAGCCACGCGGTCACCCGCGGACGCTCCCGGTTCCAGTAGGGCTTGCCGGTGTAGTGGCGTGCCAGGCGGTCGATGTCGACCAAGTCAGGGTCGGGCTGGAGCGTCACCGTGCCCTGCAGGCTGATGTGGCGGTACCAGGAGTCGTCGTCCAACACGGTGAGGGAGACGCGCGGGTTGACACGCAGGTGACCCAACCGGGCCCGGCCGGCGTCCATGTTGAGCAGGATCCGTCCGTCATCCCACAGATACCAGGTCGCCACGCTGACCGGCGTCCCGTCTGGACGCACGGTGGCCATCACTGCGGGATTGGGCTTGGTCAGCGTCTGGATCAAGTGCGCCGGCAGGGGCGGCGTGGGCACGGGGCCTCCTTTCCGCTGACGACCACGGCCACGAACCGCCCCGATGATAGGGCGGCCCGCCGGGCCGCCGGACGGCCGGCGGGCGCCCTACGTGACGGGGACGATGCGCACGTCCAGGACCCGGCCACGTTCGACGTCGACGATCCCGATCGTGCCGTGGGGTTGCCGACGCCGGTCCGTCGGTGAGCCCGGGTTGACGAACCAGACCCCGTCGTCCTCCTGGACCCACGGGATGTGGGAGTGGCCGAACACCACGAGGTCGGCCTCGGGGAACCGGCGGCGCAGCCGGTGCGCGCGACCTTTCGTCGGACCGCTGTCGTGCACCATGGCCACCCGGACGCCGTCGAGGGTCAGCTCGAGCTCCTCCGGAGCTCCCCACGCGGCGACGTCCGGTCCATCGTTGTTCCCGCGTACGACGTGGACCGGCGCGAAGGCGGAGAGCTCGTCGAGAACGCCGGGGACGCACACGTCCCCCGCGTGCAGGATCACGTCCGCCGTCCGCGCGTGCTGAGCGACACGCTCAGGGCAGGAGCGCCAGCGACGGGGCGCGTGGGTGTCGGACACCACCAGCAGTCGCATCCTGTTCTCGTCCTCTCCCGCGGTGGTCGGAGCCTCGCACTCGGCGCTCACCCGCGTAGGCGCAGGCCGCGAGGCGTGACGTAGAAGCCCGCCGCGGCGAGAGCGGAGGCGAGCGGGCTCTCGCCGTCCGTGTGCGCCCTGAGCACCGCCTCGCCGTCGACCCGCTCGACGCTCAGCTTGCCGAGGACGCCTTCCCGCACGGCCAACGCCAGGGCGTCCACCGCGGGCTGCAGCACCCCTGGGTCGTCGCTCCAGGTCAGCAACGTCCGACCACCCCGTTCGACGTACAGCACGAGCCGACCGTCGACCAAGACGACGAGCGCGCCCGCCTTCCGGCCCGGCCGGTGCCCGGCGGACTCCTCCTGCACCTGGTGAGGGCGGGGCGGCCAGGGGAGTGCCGCGCCGTAGGGGTTCGCGGGGTCCGTCGCGGCCAGCACGAGGGTACGAGTGGAACGGTCCGCGACCGTCCGCTCCCGCACCACCGCGAGGTCCAGGGGCGCGCCGTCGGTCCGTGCCTCCTGCGCCATCGCGCGGAGCTGATCGACCGCCCCCGGCACCCCGAACTGCGCGGCGCCCAACCCTGCGACGAAGTAGCCCCGACGGCAGCGGCCCGCCTCCTCGAAGGCCGAGAGAACCTGGTAGGCGGCGGCGAAGCCACCCGGGATCCGCTCGGCGACCACGGCGCCACGAGTGAGGATGCCGTGACGATCGAGCAGCACCTCGGCGATCGCGTGGGCCCGGCGGGTGGGGTCCGGATCCCGCTCCGGCAGTCGCGACCACCGGCCGGCGGCGATCGGTGGCCCGGTCCGGGTCGGCAGCGCCGGCCGGCCGCGCAGGGACGGCCGACCAGCGAATCTCGCCCGGGTCGGCGTCGTCCGCTGTCGGTGCGCCGGCGATCCGCCGGACAGCAGCGCCCGCAGCGGGGCGGCGGTATCGCAGGTGACGTACCCCGCCCAGACCAGGTCCCACAGGGCGGTGACCAGCGCCGCGTCGGTCACGAGGGTCGGATCGCCGGCGTCCTCGTGGGCCTGGTCCGACGGGCGCTCGTCGAGGAGCAGGCGCTGGACGGCGTCCGCCAGCGGTCGGAAGAAGTAGCCACCGCCGGGTTCGAGGACCCGCAGGATCGCGCGGTGCAGTGGTCCGGGTTCGAACGCGGGGTCCGGTTCGGGCAAGGTCAGCGGCGCGGTGTCGGCGAGGTGCAGGGAGATCCACCCGTCGGTGCCGGGGAGGGATCCGTGACCGGCCCACAGCACCTCGCCGGAGGCGGTCAGCTCGTCCAGCATGGCGGGGGAGTAGTCGGCGACTCGCACGGCGAGGACGAGCCGTTCGAGCGCCGACGCCGGCACCGCGCACCCGGCCAGCTGCTCCACCACCCGGAGCACGCCCTCTGTCCCGCGAAGCCGGCCACCCACGTGCTGCCAGACCGGCAGGAAACGGGCCAGGGTCTCCGGCTCGGCGGGCTCGACCTCGCGGCGGAGGGCGGCGAGTGAACGCCGCCGCAGGAGTCGGAGCACACCGGCGTCGCACCACTCGCTTCCGGACAGGCTCGCGTCCACGAACGCGTCCGAGTCCGCGGCGAGCCCATCACCAGCGCCGTCGGAGGGCGGGCTGGTCCAAGGCGACCTTCCGAAGGTGCCTTCGACGACCCGTCCCTCGGCCGCCAGGCGGCGCAGGGTCGTGAGGACGACGGCGACGCCCAGACCGAAGCGGTGGGCCACGTCGACGGCGTGGAAGGGCCCGTGGGTCCGGGCGTAGCGGGCCACGAGGTCGCCGAGGGGGTCAGCGACCGGCTCGGTGAACGCCTCCGGGACCCCGACCGGCAGGGGAATGCCCAAGGCGTCGCGCAGCCGTCCCGCGTCCTCGATGGCCGCCCACCGCTCGACCGGCTCCGCCTGCTCGCCGGCTCCAGCCGGGTGGGTCGCCGGTCCGCGCACGCGAATGACCCGTCGCGCACGCTCCAGCTCCGCCAGCCACGCGGCGGCTCGGTCAGGCTCGGCGCAGCGTGCCGCGACCTCCTCGGTGGACAGCGGCCCGAGCAGCCGGAGCAGGTCGGCGACGCCCTCGAGGTCGCGGCAGCGACGGTCGGGGGTGAGCCGCTGGAGCTCCGCCTCGGTGTGGGCGATCACCTCAGGGTCGAGCAGGTCCCGCAGCTCGGCCTGGCCGAGCAGCTCCGCCAGCAGGGACCGGTCGAGGGAGAGCGCGGCGGCCTTCCGCTCGGCCAGAGGCGCGTCCCCCTCGTACATGAACGCGGCGATGTAGCCGAAGGTCAGCGACTTGGCGAACGGCGACGGCTCGCTGGTCTCGACCTCCACGACGCGGATCCGGCGGGCGGCGATGCCGCGCAGCACCTCGACGAGGCCCGGCAGGTCGTAGACGTCCTGCAGGCACTCCCGCACCGTCTCCAGCACGATGGGGAACGACCCGTACTTGCTCGCCACCGCGAGCAGCTGCGCCGACCGTTGGCGCTGTTGCCAGAGCGGAGACCGCCGTCGAGGGTCCCGACGTGGCAGGAGCAAGGCGCGGGCGGCGCACTCGCGGAACCGTGCCGCGAAGAGCGCCGACCCACCGACCTCCTCGGTGACGATCTGCTCGATCTCGTCGGGATCGAACAGCGCGAGGTCGGCGCCGGGTGGGGTGTCCTCGGTGTCGGGGATGCGCAGCACGATGCCGTCGTCGGCGTGGATGGCCTGGACGTCGACGCCGTACCGCTCGCGCAACCTGGCGGCGATGGCCAGTGCCCACGGAGCGTGCACCGCCGCGCCGTAGGGGCTGTGCACGCACACCCGCCAGTCCCCCAGCTCGTCGCGGAACCGCTCGACGACGATCGTCCGGTCGTTGGGCAGGTGGCGCGTCGCCTGGCGCTGCTCCTCCAGGTAGTCGAGGAGGTTGTCGGTCGCCCACTCGTCGAGACCCGCGGCGCGTACCCGCTCGCGGGCCTGGTCGGGATCGAGGCGGGAGAGCTCCCGAACGAACGCGCCGATCGCCCGTCCGAGCTCGGCGGGTCGCCCGAGGGTGTCACCTCGCCAGAACGGGAGTCGGCCCGGCTGACCCGGCGCGGGGGAGACGAGCACCCGGTCGTGGGTGATGTCCTCGATCCGCCAGGAGGACGCGCCGAGCGTGAAGACGTCGCCGACCCGGGACTCGTAGACCATCTCCTCGTCGAGCTCGCCCACCCTGCTGGACTTCTCGCCGACGAGGAAGACGCCGAACAACCCCCGATCGGGGATCGTGCCCCCGCTGGTGACCGCGAGCCGTTGGGCGCCGGGGCGGGCGGTGAGGGTCCCGGCGACGCGGTCCCAGACCAGGCGCGGCCGTAGCTCGGCGAACTCGTCCGACGGGTACCGTCCGGCCAGCATGTCGAGCACCGCCTCGTAGGCCGAGCGGGGCAGGGTCTGGAACGACGCCGTCCGGCGTACGAGGTCGAAGAGGTCGTCGACGTGCCAGGTGTCGACGGACACGGCGGAGACGATGTGCTGGGCGAGGACGTCGAGCGGGTTGACCGGCACGCGGGTCTCCTCGATGAGACCAGCGCGCATGCGCTCGGCGACGACGGCGGTGGCGAGCAGGTCGCCGCGGTACTTGGGGAAGATGACTCCGCGAGAGACGGCGCCCACCTGGTGTCCCGCCCGGCCGACGCGCTGCAGACCGCTCGCCACGGAGGGCGGGGACTCGACCTGGACGACGAGGTCGACGGCCCCCATGTCGATGCCCAGCTCCAAGCTGCTCGTGGCGACGACGCACGGGAGCCGACCGGACTTCAGATCGTCCTCGATGCGTGCCCGCTGCTCCTTGCTGACCGAGCCGTGGTGAGCGCGGGCGAGGACGGCGGGAGAGCCTCGGCTCGCCCCTGACTGGGCCATGATCTGCGCCGGGATGATCTGCGCTGGGATCCTGGGCGCCGAGCTCCCGTCCGCCGCGGAGTCGACGTCCCCGTCGCCTCGTTCCTCGAGCCGAAGGGCGTGGATCTCGTTGAGCCGCGCGGTGAGTCGCTCCGCGAGCCGACGGGAGTTGGCGAAGACGAGGGTGGACCGGTGCCGCTCCACCAGGTCGGCGACCCGTTCCTCGACGTGTGGCCAGATCGAGGAGCGGCGCTCCGGGCCGGCGGCGGCGCCGAGCTGCTCCTCCATCGGCAAGGTCTGCCCGAGCTCCCCCATGTCCTCGACCGGGACGACGATCTGGAGGTCGAGCTCCTTGGCGGACGGCGGATTGACCACGGTCACCGGTGCCACGCCGCCGAGGAAGCGCGCGACCTCCTGCACGGGACGGACCGTGGCCGACAGCCCGATGCGCTGGGTGGGGCCGCGCTGGGGTCGACCGGATGGACCGGAGGGAGAAGGGCCCCCTTCACCGGTGTCCCCGTCACGGGGTGCTCCCGGCCGGCCGGCGACGAGCGCGTCGAGGCGCTCCAGGCTCAGCGCGAGGTGCGCGCCCCGCTTGTTGCCGGCGAGCGCGTGCACCTCGTCGACGATCACGGTCTCCACGCCGCGCAGCGCCTCGCGAGCTTGGGACGTCAGCAGCAGGAACAACGACTCCGGCGTGGTGATGAGGATGTCGGCGGGACGGCGGCTGAACCGGCGCCGAGCGTCGGCGGGTGTGTCTCCCGTCCGGATCGCCACCTCGATCTCGGGGGTCGGCAGGCCGAGCCGCTGCGCGGTGTGCCGGATGCCGGCGAGGGGGGCACGCAGGTTGCGCTCGACGTCGACGGCGAGGGCCTTGAGCGGCGAGACGTAGAGGACTCGGCAGCGACGGCGCCGGTCGGCGGGTGGCGAGCTGGTCGCGAGCCGGTCGAGAGCCCACAGGAACGCCGCGAGCGTCTTGCCCGACCCGGTCGGCGCCACCACCAGGCTGTGCTCGCCCCGGCTCACCGCGTCCCACGCGCCCACCTGCGCCGGCGTGGGTTCGGGGAACGACGACCGGAACCACTCCCTGGTCGCCGGTGAGAAGCGTTCGAGGACGTCACCGTGGGGCACCACCGCCCCATACTCCCTCACGGCGTCGACAGGCCCAAGGAACCCCGCGTTCGCGACGGATCCTCACAAGGCCGACGCGTCGTCGGGCCCTCGGCCGGCCGCCGTGGCGGTCGAACGGCCACCCGTCCCATCTCCGCCGAGATATTGCCTAACGCCCACCAGTCAATGTGTAATTCCCCCACCAATCGAACAGGAGGGTGCGAAGGACGACGAAGGGGTCTGTCGTGCGCACGCTCATGAAGTTTCTGGTCGCCGGGGTGGCGTCGACGGTCGCGCTCGCCGCCGCAGGCTGTGGTGGGGAAAACACGTCGGCGGGCTCGTCCGGCGAGGGCAAGACGGTCCGCCTCTACATCGGTGGTGACGTCAACGTTCGAGGGTTGTGGGAGAAGACCCTGATACCGGCGTTCCGGGAAGCGCACCCGGGCTACGACGTCCGGGTGACGTTCTCCGAGCACGGTGTCAACGACACGACGACGCTCGCGAAACTCGGCGCCGCGGTGAAGGCGGACCAGGACGCCGGCTTCGACCTCGCCGACAGCGGCCTGGTGCGCCAGGCGGCGACGTCGGGTCTGCTCGCCAAGGTCGACACGACGAGCGTCCCCAACCTCGCCAACGTCGACGAGAGCGCGCTCGAACCCGTCGACCACGCGGCCGTGCCCTACCGCGGGTCGTCGGTCGTCCTCGCCTACAACTCCTCCAAGGTGAAGGAGCCGCCGCAGACCCTCGACGAGTTGCTGGCCTGGATCAAGGCGAATCCCGGAAAGTTCACCTACAACTCCCCCAGCACCGGAGGCTCCGGCCAGTCGTTCGTAACGACGGTCCTCGACAAGTTCCTCTCCGAGGAGGACCGTCAGAAGATGGTCGAAGGGTACGTCCCCGAGCTCGAGTCGCTGTGGGACGAGGGGTTCGCCGTCCTCAAGGAGCTGCATCCCGCGATCTATCAGGGGGTCTACCCCAACGGCAACCAAGACGTCCTCAACCTCCTGGGCAAGGGGGAGATCTGGATGGCGCCGGTCTGGTCCGACATGGCGCTCTCCAGCATGGAGAGCGGCCTGCTCGGGCCGGAGATCAAGCTCACCCAGATCAGAAACCCCTCGTTCACCGGCGGTGCCGCCTACCTCGGGATGCCGAAGAACGCCCGCAACAAGGAGGCGGCGCTGAAGCTGCTCAACTGGGTGCTCGAGCCCGAGCAACAGCAGAAGATCGTCGAGGTCCTGGCCGGCTATCCCGCCATCAACCTCGAGAAGATGCCGGCCGAGGTGCAGGAGAAGTTCGCCGGGCTGGAGACCCAGAACCTCCGCCTCACCTACTCGCAGAAGATGATCAGCGACCTCAACAACCTCTGGCAGCAGAAGGTGCCAGGCTGAGCCGGCCGGGGAAACGCGCGGATGAGAAGCCAGCGGATCCGTGGCCTGCTCATGGTCGCGCCGCCCGTCCTGGTGGTGGCACTCTTCGTGGGCTTTCCGGTGCTGACTGCGGCGATGTACACGCTCGGTCACACTGGAGGGCCCAACTCGGTGGTCGCCTCGATCGGTCAGCGGCAGCACTTCGCCGACCATTGGTGGGGGACCACCGACGCGTATGCCGAGGTCTTCGCGAGCCAGCAGTTCCAGCGCAGCGTGGTCGCCACCGTGATCGTGACCGTCGTGTCGGTGGCGGTCACGCTGACGCTCGCGTGGGCGATCGCGCTGTACGTGCGACTGTCGGGGAGTCGGGTGGCGAAGGTGTTCTCCGCCCTCGCCGTCGTCCCGCTCTTCATCCCGGTGGTGATCGCGTCGTACGCCATCCTCACGTTCTACGCGTCGGACGGGTTCGTCCGGACGGTCGCGGCTCTCCTCGGCTGGGAGTCGGCGCCCACGTTCAGCTACACCATGGTCGCGGTGACGATCGCGCAGGTGTGGGTGAACCTGCCGTTCGGCGTGCTGATGATGACGTCCGGCCTCGCCGCCGTGCCCGACGTGCTCATCGACGCGGCCCGTGACGCGGGCGCCTCGCTTCCTCGTGCGGTGGTGTCGGTGCTCGTGCCCCTGAACCTCGTCCCGACGGTGATCGTCGCGTCCTTCACCGGCATCGCCGTGCTGGGCAGCTTCACGGTGCCCTACCTCACGGGGCCCTCGGCGCCCAACATGCTCGGCCCCCTCATGACCAACACCTTCGGCGCGTTCAACCAACCCCAGCAGGCGCAGGTGATGGCGATGGTGGTGTTCGCGATCGCGGCGGGCATCGGAGCGGTGTACGTCTGGGCCAACTTCCGCTCCGCCAAGCGCTCGGGAGCGGTGCTATGAGCACGGTGCAGGCGCGTCAGCGGGTCGACGAGGCGTCCGCGGTCCCGGAGCCCCGCCGGCCGGTCGTGAACGTCGTCCGCCGGGTGGTCGCCCGGGGTGTGCTCGGGTTGTGCGTGCTCCTGCTCGCGGTGTTCATTCTCGGCCCGCTCGTGTGGTTGTCCCTCCGGGCGTTCGCGGCCTCCTGGTCGTACCCCTCGCTGTTGCCGGAGAGCTGGACGCTGAGCTGGTGGCGGCAGGTCCTGGCGGACCAGACGCTGGGCAGTTCCATCCGGCTGAGCTTCACGTTCGCGCCGGTCGTCACGGCGCTCTCCGCGCTCATCTGCCTGCCCGCTGCCTACGCGTTCGCGAGGTTCAACTTCCCGGGGCGGCGGGTGCTCCTCGTCTCCCTCTTCGCGACCAACGCGTTCCCGAAGATCGGACTGTTCGTGTCGGTCGCCGGCCTGCTCTACAGCCTCCACCTCATGGGGACGTTCCTCGGCGTCGTCGTGGTCCAGCTCCTCGGCACGATCGTCTTCATGACGTGGATACCCGCGGCGGCGTTCGCGTCCGTTCCCCGCAGCCTGGAGGAGGCGGCTCGGGACGTCGGCGCGGGGCCGTTGAGGGTGTTCTTCACGGTGACGTTCCCGCTCGCCGCGCCGGGCATCCTGGTCGCGATGATCCTGTCGTTCCTCGCGTCGTTCGACGAGGCTCAGGGCACCTTCCTCGTGGGCGCGCCGAACTACATCACCATGCCGACCGAGATGTACACCCTCGTGCTCAACTACCCGGAGCAGGCCGCGGCGGTGTTCTCCATCCTGTTGTCGATCCCCTCGGTGCTGCTCATGTTGCTGGTGCGTCGGCACGTCATGGGCGGTCGTCTCGCCGAGGGTTTCCACCTGCGTTAGGGGTCAGATGAGCGACGGGTTGACGTTGCGCGGGATCACCAAGGTGCTCGGCGGGCGGACGATCGTCGACGGGTTCGACCTCGAGGTGCGCCGTGGCGAGCTGGTCTGTCTGCTCGGTCCCTCCGGTTGCGGAAAGACGACGACCCTGCGGATCATCGGCGGCTTCCTGCGTCCGGACGCGGGCGAGGTGCTGATCGACGGCACTCCGTACACCCACACGCCGCCGGAGCGGCGCCCGACCGCGATGGTGTTCCAGAACTACGCGTTGTGGCCGCACATGACCGTCTTCAAGAACGTCGCATACGGTCTGCGGCTGCGCAAGCTGCCCAAGCGGGAGGTGGCCGAGCGGGTCGAACGCGTTCTCGCGTCGGTCAACCTGACCCATCACATCCACAGCTATCCCGCGCAGATCTCCGGCGGGGAGCAGCAGCGTGTGGCGCTCGCCCGGGCGCTCGTCCTCGAGCCCAAGGTGCTGTTGCTCGACGAGCCGCTGTCGAACCTCGACGCGAAGCTGCGGGTGCGGGTACGCGAGGACATCAGGCAGATCCAACAGCGCGTCGGCATCACGACGGTGTTCGTCACGCACGACCAGGACGAGGCGCTCGCGATCTCCGACCGGATCGCTGTCATGAACAACGGTCGGATCGAGCAGTACGCCGATCCACACGCGCTGTACCGGGAGCCGGAGACCCGATTCGTCGCCGACTTCGTGGGCACGATGAACTTCCTCGAGGCCCGGGTGCGGTCCACGGGCCAGGGAGCCGTGGTCGACCTCGGCGACGGCGTGGTGGTCCCCTGCGCGGCGCCGACCGCATTGCTCGACACGCCCGGCACGGTCGGCGTCCGTCCCGAGGACGTCCAGATCGTGGCCGACGGTGACGGCGCGAAGGCGCGGATCGTCCGGGTCATGCCGCGGGGGCACTACAAGGAGATCGTGCTCGACCTCGGCGTCGTGACCGTGCGCGCGTTCGTCGGTCTGGAGCAAGGGACGGAGGAAGAGGTGCGGGTCCGCTTCGGCCGTGCGCTGGTCTACGTCGACGACCGGCTGCGTCGCGGCTCGCCCACCGCGCCGACGGGCTCGGTGGCGGCTTCCTGAGTCCCGAGAGGGCCCCGGCTACGACGGTCTGGCACGCGGTGTGACGAGACCGGAGGCCCAGGGGCTGGCCCTGGCCGGCGCCGGCTGTCGACGAGCACGCGCCTGACGCCCTCACCGTGCGGCGCACGGGCTCAGTCGACGGTCACGCGGCTCCACGTGCTGCCTTCGTCGGTGGTGCGGAAGAGATTGCCCTCGACGTCGAGGAGATAGCCGGTCCCCTCGGTGGTGAACGCGGCCATCATCGGCTCGCCCATGCCGGGAACGCTGGCGTGCCGGGCGCCGTCCGGGTCGAGCAGCATCGCGCGACCGGGAAGAGCGACCACCGCGTCACGTGCGCCGCGGGCGCTGAGCTCGGCGGCGGTGGCGGGAAGCGGTCCCGTCGGGACCTGTGTCCAGGTGAGGCCGTGGTCGGTCGACAGGTGCACGGTCTGCTGGCTGCCGCTGGGGCAGGTGAGCCACAGGGAGGCGCCGGCGGCCGTCACCTGCCCGGCGTCGAGGTCCGGGGAGCACGGCGTCTCCTGCCGGGTGAACGAAGCGCCGGAGTCGGTGGACACCAGGACGTACGCACCGGTGTCGTCGCGGTCGGTGAGAGCGAGGAGCCGATCCGTGACCGTCACCGTCCTCGGGTCGTGGATCTCGACCGGAAGCGCCCGCCAGTCCACCGTGCCGACGCGAGCCCGCCACAGCCGCCAGACGTCCCCGTCGCGGACGAGCGCGTACGCGGTCGTTCCGTCGGTCTCCACGCGCTCCACCGTGCCGGGAACGCTGCGGGTGACCGACCAGGACCGGCCGGCGTCCTGGGTCGTCCACAGAGCGCCGCCGTAGGCCCATCCGTGTCGTCCGTCCGCGGCGAACGTGAGCCAGCGCACCGTGTCCGGTCCCGTCTCGCCGTCGCTGCGAGCGAGGGCGGCCCCGATCGTGCCCGCGAGCGCGAACGTCGCCCCGCCGTCCTCGGACACGGCCACGACCGCGCCATCGACGCCGTCCGAGGTTCCCAGCACCCAGGCGGTGCTGGGGCTCGCGGCGGCGACGGCCGTCGGCGTGAAGCCGTCGGGGACGGGCGCCTCGGCCGGAGCGCGGGTGGGTCCGGCCCGGTGGGTCCGGGTCGTCGACGGGTCGGGTGTGTCGGGGACGGGAGCCCGCTCGGCTCCCGCGTCGAGCGGCGTTGGATCAGCACCGGTCGACGTCGAGGTGTCGTCACCCGCTGCGGAGCGCTCCATCATGGTCGCCGCTTCGCCCGCCCCGCTCGCCACGGTCGCCTGCTCCGAGCCCAGGAGGAGACCGACGACGCCGAAGCCGGTCGCCACGATCGTGACCGCCGCGGCAGCGAGCGCGAGCGACCGCCGCCGGCGCCTCCGGGCGGCTCCCGCGCGCACGCGGGACAGCAGCGCGGGGTCGACCGGCAGGCTCCACGCCTCGTCCCGCAGCGCTTGACGGAGGCGTTCCTCTAGCGGGTCCATGGAGTGGCCTCCTCCCCGCCGGGTTCGCTTGGGGTGCTCTCGTCCCGTCCGCTGGTTCTCGGCGCTGACACCGGCTTCCCACGCACCGGGTCGTCGCGCGTGGGGGCGGCCACGGCCGTGCTCGCCGGCGTGCTGTCGGTGGGGCGTGACAAGTGCTCCCGCAGTTTCGCGAGCGCCTTGAAGGCCTGGCTCTTCACCGTGCCGACCGAGCAGCCCAGCATCTCCGCGACCTGCCGCTCGGACAGGTCCTCGCCGTACCGGAGGACGAGGACGGTCCGCTGACGCGGTGGCAGTGCCGCGAGCGCGGCGCGCAGCTCCGGGTCGAGCATGGGCGGGTCGTCGTGGTGCGCTTGATCGGGGACCCCCTCGACGAGGTACTCACGCCGTCGGCGACGCCAGATGCTGACGTTTCGGTTGACCATGATCCGGCGGACGTAGCCTTCCGGGTCCTCGTGATTGCGAATCCGAGGCCAGGCGTCGAGAGCGCGTTCCAAGGCGTCCTGCACCAAGTCCGCGGCGGCGTCGGGGTTGCCCGTCAACATGTGGGCGAACCTCAACAATTCCGGCATGCGAGTGCGGACAAACGCATCGAACGCCTCCTCGCGGTCTCTCCGCACGCGGCTCCCTTCGCCGTGGGCGGTCGGTCCCAGGACGCCGACCGCTGCCCAGTAGGTTGCCTGACGACCCAGGTCGGGGCATAGCGGGCGCGGCAACCGTCCGTGGCCTGTGCCCGTGTGGGGAAAGATCATCACACGGCGTACCAACCACACGGTGGTGGACACGAGCGGCATGCGGTACAGCGGCTATGGTGTCGCTTCATGCGAGCTTTGGTTCTGTCCGGCGGCGCTGGTACTCGACTGCGGCCGATCACCCACACGTCGGCCAAGCAGCTGGTTCCGGTGGCCAACAAACCTGTCCTCTTCTACGGGCTGGAGGCGATCGCCGACGCCGGGATCAGGGAGGTCGGCATCGTCGTCGGCGTGGACCAGGCCGCCGAGGAGGTCAAGGAGGCGGTCGGCGACGGTTCGCGGTTCGGCCTGGATGTGACGTTCATCCCACAGGACGCGCCGCGTGGGCTGGCGCACGCCGTGCTCATCTCACGCGACTACCTGGGGGATGAGGACTTCGTGATGTACCTCGGCGACAACTTCATCGTCGGCGGCATCACGCCCTTGGTGGACGAGTTCCGCGCCACCCGTCCCGACGCCCAGATCCTCCTCCAGCACGTGCCCAACCCCAGCGCGTTCGGCGTCGTCGAGCTCGACGAGAACGGTCGGGTCGTCGGCTTGGAGGAGAAGCCCAAGCAGCCCAAGAGCGACCTCGCACTGGTCGGCGTCTACATGTTCACGCCCGTGATCCACCAGGCAGTGCGCAAGATCGAGCCGTCCTGGCGCGGGGAGCTGGAGATCACCCACGCCATCCAGTGGCTGGTCGACCAGGGATACGACGTGCGGTCCACGGTGATCTCCGGCTACTGGAAGGACACCGGGAACGTCGAGGACATGCTGGAGGTCAACCGCTCGGTCCTGGAGCGGCTCGAGCCGAAGATCGACGGATCGGTCGACGACACGTCCGAGATCATCGGCCGGGTCGTCGTCGAGGAGGGCGCGGAGATCGTCGGCTCACGGATCGTCGGCCCCGTGATCATCGGAGCGAACACCCGGGTGGTCGACTCCTACATCGGGCCGTTCACCTCGGTCCAGCACGACTGCCAGATCATCGACTCCGAGATCGAGTTCTCGATCGTCTTGCACAACTCGTCGATCCAGGGGGTACGCCGAATCGAGGCGTCGCTCATCGGCCACCAGGTCCAGGTCACGCCGGCCCCGAAGGTGCCGAAGGCGCACCGGCTGGTCCTCGGTGACCACAGCAGGATCCAGATCAGCTCGTAACAGTCAGCTCGTCACGATCGGATAGTCATGCAAGGGCAAGCCCCACAAGGTTCCACGATGTCTCGTTCGACGCCCGCGATCCTCGTCACCGGAGCGGCCGGTTTCGTCGGCTCGCACTTCGTTCGCACGCTGCTCACCGGGGGGTACCCGAGTCTGGCTGGCGCGCGGGTGACGGTGCTGGACAAGCTGACCTACGCCGGCAACCTCGCCAACCTCGACCCGGTGCGCGACCTGCCCGGCTTCTCCTTCGTCCACGGTGACATCGCCGATGCCGCCCTGGTCGATGAGGTCCTGCCGGGCCACGACGCGGTGGTGCACTTCGCCGCCGAGTCCCACGTCGACCGGTCCATCAAGGGCGCGGCCGACTTCGTGATGACCAACGTCGTGGGGACGCACACGCTCCTCGACGCCGCCCTCCGGCACGGCGTCTCACCCTTCATCCATGTCTCCACCGACGAGGTGTACGGTTCCATCCTGGAGGGCTCCTGGCCGGAGACCGACCCACTGCAGCCGAACTCGCCGTACTCGGCCTCCAAGGCCGCGAGCGACCTGATCGCGCTGTCCTACCACCGCACCCATGGGTTGGACGTGCGGGTGACGCGGTGCTCGAACAACTACGGCCCCTACCAGTTCCCCGAGAAGGTCATCCCGCTGTTCATCACGAACCTCCTCGAGGGCAAGAAGGTCCCGCTGTACGGCGACGGCCTCAACGTGCGGGACTGGCTGCACGTCGACGACCACTGCCGCGCGATCGCGCTCGTGCTGGAGAAGGGCCGTCCGGGCGAGATCTACAACATCGGGGGTGGGACGGAGCTGACCAACAAGGAGCTCACCGACCGGTTGCTCGCCGCCTGTGGCGCGACCTGGGACAGCGTCGAGTACGTCGAGGACCGCAAGGGTCACGACCGTCGCTACTCGGTCGACTGGACGAAGATCCGCGAGGAGCTCGGGTACACGCCGCAGCGGGACTTCGAGACCGGCCTGGCGGAGACCGTGGCCTGGTACCGGGAGAACCGCGCCTGGTGGGAGCCGCTGAAGAAGCGGGCAGCCCTGTGAGCGTCGTGGAGTAGGGCGAGACCCATGACCACGCTCAGGTGGATCGTCACCGGCGCCGGCGGCATGCTCGGCCACGACGTGATGGTCGCGTTGCGTGAGGCCGGTCACGAGGTGGTCGGTCTCGGTCGCGGCGACCTCGACATCACCGACGCCGACGCGGTCCGGGCCGCATTCGACCGCCACCGGCCGGACGTGGTGGTCAACTGCGCGGCCTACACCGCCGTCGACGACGCCGAGACCGACGAGGAGCGCGCGTACCAGGTCAACGCGGTGGGTCCGCGCCTCCTCGCCGAGGCGGCCGCCGCCCACGGCACCCGGTTGGTGCACGTGTCCACCGACTACGTGTTCGCCGGCGACGCCCGCGCACCCTACGCCGAGGACGCCAAGCCGGCGCCCGCGACGGCCTATGGCCGGACCAAGCTCGCTGGCGAGGAAGCCGTGCTCGACACGCTTCCGACGACCGGTGTCGTGGTGCGGACGGCGTGGCTCTACGGCGCGCACGGCGGCAACTTCGTCCGCACGATGATGCGGCTGGAGCGGGAGCGGGACACCCTCGAGGTGGTGGACGACCAGCGCGGGCAGCCCACGTGGACGGTCGACGTCGCCGAGCGCCTGGTGCTGCTGGGCGCCGATCCACGCGCGGCGGGGATCTTCCACGCCACCAGCGCGGGCGAGGCCACGTGGTACGAGCTCGCGCGGGAGGTCTTCCGACTGCTCGGCGCCGACCCCGACCGCGTCCGACCCACGACCACCGACAGGTTCCCTCGACCCGCGCCGCGGCCGGCCTACAGCGTGCTCGGCCACGCACGGTGGGCGGAGCTCGGCCTGGGGCCGATCCGGCACTGGCGCGAGGCGCTCCACGCCGCGTTCCCCACCTTGCCGAGGCCCTGACTCCACGAGGCAGGCCGTCCGGCGGCCTTCTCGATCGTGCGGGGGAGCGGCGACGGGAGGACCGTGGTCGGCGAAGGGACGTGTCGACGAGCCGTGGTCCAGCAGGGACGCGGTGCTCTGACATCGCCTCGCGGCCCTGCTCACGGCACCGTCGTGACGCAGAGTAGTGGTCCGCGCGTGTTGGAACCGCACGTCACCGACGGGCTCCTATCGTTCCCGGATAGTCCGGATCGGACGTCCGCGAGTGACGACGAGGAGCAGGTCGCGTGCATCGCCACGAGTTCCTACGCCAGCTGCACGAGGTCTACCGGCCACGCACCTACCTGGAGATCGGGGTCAACGACGGACGAAGTCTGGCGCTGTCCCGGGTTCCCACGGTCGCGGTGGACCCCGCGTTCAAGGTCGTCAAGGAACTTCGCTGCGACCTGCACCTGGTGCGCGCCACCAGCGATGACTTCTTCGCGCGCGAGAACCCTCTGGAGCACCTGCGAGGCGCCCGGGTCGACCTGGCCTTCATCGACGGGATGCACCTGTTCGAGTACGCCTTACGGGACTTCATCAACGTCGAGGCCTACACCGACTGGTCGAGTGTCGTGGTCTTCGACGACCAACTTCCTCGCAACGTCGACGAGGCGGCGCGCAACCGTCACACCGGCGCGTGGACCGGTGACGTCTACAAGATGGTCCCGGTGCTCCAGCGGTACCGCCCGGACCTACGGTTGGCGGTGGTGAACACCCGGCCGACCGGCATGATGGTGGTCTTCGGCGTCGACCCGGGCAACCGGGTGCTCCGCGACAGCTATGCCGAGATCATGGACCGCTACCTGATCCGGGATCCGCAGCAGCTGCCCGCGGAGCTGGTCGAGCGGACCTGCGCGATGCCGCCGGAGGCGCTGCTGGAAGCGCCGTTCTGGTCCGCCCTGGTCAACGGGCGTGACGGGCTGGACGACTCGTACGGGCGTGAGCAGCTGCTCGCCGACATCGACAAGGCGTTGGCGGATCTGCCCCGTCCGGCGTTGAGCGAGTGGGCGCCGGACCCGCGGCGCGGACGCGATCGCGAGTTCGATCCGTCGGTGTCGGTGGGGGAGGCGGAGATGATCGCGGAGGTCCGCCGCCGGAGGGCCGCCGAGGGACGCGCGTCCGGCGAACCGACGAGGCCGCGCCGCGCTCTCGTCCAGAGGTTGGCCCGGCGGGCGTCGTTTCTCCGTAAGGTTCCTGGCGCCCCGGCCTTGGGGCGCAAGCTGCGCTGACGCTGCCGCCGTACCTCGCCCGGCCGTCTGTCGCCGGTCAGGACGGGCGGCCGGTGAGGTCGCGCGTCCAAGGTTCGCAGTCCGATGGTGGGCGGTCTCGCCCGCCGGTCACGAGCTGCCGCGGCGGACCGCTCCAGCGACGGTGTGCCGGACCTTGCGCGCGAGCCGGCGCCCGACCCGGAGAGCGCGGGCGAACTCGGTCGCGCGCGCCGAGGCTGCGGGTGGGGGCGCGCCTCCGTCGTCCGGGCGGCGCAAGACCTCGATCGCTGGTGAACCGCCCCGCGCCGGCACCGTGACGCTCACTGGAACGCCGACGAAACGGCCTCGCTCAGCGGGCACCAGACGGACCTGCACGGCCCAGCGTCCTGGCTCCAGTCGTTCACCGATCCAGGTGCGCAGCTCGGAACGGCCGGTTCCCTCGCTGACGGCGGGAGCGAGCTCCGCGAGCGCGTCCACGCTGCGCCCACTCGCCTCATGAACGAGCCGCACAGCGGCGTCGGTGACCGGCTGGGCGACGACCGCTCGAAGCGGGAGGCACAGCGCGAGGCCCGAGGAGTCCTTGCGCAGGCTCGGCTGGTCGCCGGCCAGCACCAGGTCAGCCAGGTGAGAGGTCCGCTGGCCCACGTCGACGGAGAGGTTGCCCTTGTCGGTCCAGTAGGGGGTCACCGCCCGCGGCGGGTTGCCGAGGACGGCGGGCACACAGTGGTCGGAGACGCTGGGCAGGCGAACCGATCCGACCCGCGTGTCCTTGGTCCAGCCGCAGGACGAGATCCTCGCCACCACGTCCCAGATGCCGTCGTCCAGCGGCGCTCTCCCGCCGACGGTCGTGACGTCCAGGCGCGCCTCCCCGCGCAGCACCAGCCGAAAGCGCCCGTCGCTGTCGTCGATGGGCTCCCGGCACGGGGTGAAGGTCACCGGGAGGAGGAACTCCGCCGAGGTCTCGCGCGAGCGGACGAGGACGTCGAGCTTGCTCTGGGCGAGCCGCGCGGTCGAGTCCAGGTCCTCCTCACCGATGACGGCGAGGGCGTCCTCGGGCAGCGGCGGTGTGAGCAGGTCGCGGCCATCGCGGTGGGTGAACGTCACCGGGCTGGACCCGGCGCGCAGCTCACCGGTCACCACGAGCCGGAGCGCTCCGTCGTGCCAGCCCATGTCGTCCAGCCGGACCAGCGCGCGGATGTCCTCCTCCCAGACCGCGAGGTGCACCAGGTCCTTCAGCCGGTCGGCTTGGATGAGGCGCCCCACGACGCGCTGGCTTGGCGGCAGGCCGGCGGCCACGCCCGGCCCGAAGCGCTCGCTGGACAGCCGCCGGATCTCGGCGAACAGCGCCTCGCGGTCCGCCTCGGGCATCTGCAACAGGCGCTTCCCGCGCAGGCGCTCGATCATCTCCACGCGGTACCAGCGCCGGTAGAGACGGTCCCGCAACGGCCCGGGCTCGGTGTTCTTCTCGACGATGTCGAGGGCCTCGGCGAGGTTGGCGAAGTAGCCCTTGGGCTCGAGTCGCTGGAACCCGGCGTTGGCGTTGTCGTCGCGGCGCACGTGGTAGTAGCAGACGTAGTCGCTCAACACCGAGATCGTGCGCGCCGCGAAGTACGCCGCGGTGACGAAGACGTGGTCTTCCAGCCGACGACGCCCTTCGGGGAAGCGCAGCTTGTGCTCGTCGAGGAAGGCCTTGCGGAACAGCTTGTGCGGCGTGAGGCTGTCGATGAGCGGGGCGTTGGCCAGGGTGGCGCGGTCGTAGTTGCGCCGGAACAGCTCGCGGGGAACGCCGCGGCCCTTGCCGGCCATCTTGCCGATGACGATGTCGGCGTCGTTCTTCTTGGCGAAGTTGTAGAGCCGCTCGAGCGCCTCGTCACCGAGCCAGTCGTCGTTGTCCGCGAAGAAGACGTACTCGCCGCGGGCCGCCTCGATGCCGACGTTGCGCGGCTTCCCCGACCACCCGGAGTTCTCCTGGTGGATGACTCGCATGTGGGGATGCTCGGCCGCCAATGCGTCGAGTCGGGCGGGGGTCTCGTCGGTGGAGCCGTCGTCGACGAAGATCGCCTCGAACTCGGTCGCGGGCAGGCTCTGCCGGAGCAAGGAGGCGATGAGGTCCTCGATGTACGGTCCGGGGTTGTAGACCGGGACGATGACACTCACCTTCACCGCCGGTCCGGAGGTCTGTTCCCGATCGGACGTCGGACTGGTCGTGGAAGCTGTCACGGTGGCGTTCCCCTCGTGCGATGGGCGGGTTCCCCGTCCTCCGCGCGGCCGGCCCCGGTGCGCACGTGTGCTCTGGAGCCGCAGGCTATCTGTCCTTCCCATATGTCCACACCGGCGCCCGTCCACACGCTACGGCCGCTGCCGGCCCGCGGCTAGGGCGCACGTGTGGTCAGCTGAGCGCGCGGGAGCGGAGCGCCGCGCGGAACGCCTGGGTCTCGACGTAGGACGGCAGCAGCCCCTGTCGCTCGGCCTCGGCCAGGCTCGGCGCGGCGGCGTCCCGGTCGGACAGGATGGGCTCGACGTCCGCGGGCCAGTCGATGGCCAGGTCCGAGTCGAGTGGGTGGACCGTGTGCTCCCGCTCCGGCGCGTACGGCGTCGAGCAGAGGTAGACCAGGGTCGCGTCGTCGGTGAGAGCCATGAAGGCGTGGCCCAGCCCTTCGGAGAGGTAGACCGCGCGCCGGGCGTCGTCATCGAGCCGGACAGCCTCCCACTGGCCGAACGTGGGAGAGCCCACCCGGATGTCGACGACGACGTCGAGCACCGCGCCCCGTGCGCACGTGACGTACTTGGCTTGGCCCGGTGGGACGTCGGCGAAGTGGATGCCGCGAATGACGCCGCGCCGGGAGACGGAGCAGTTGGCCTGTGCCAGCGTGAGGTCGTGCCCTGTCGCTGCCCGGAAGTCGGCTCCGCGGAACCACTCGCAGAAGGCGCCGCGCTTGTCCGGGAAGATCGTCGGCTCGAGCACCCAGGCACCGTCGATACTCAGCGATTTCACAGGAGGTTTCCCCTTCTCGGTCGGCTCGTCTCGTCGGCTGGTGTGCGGTCGGGCGCTTCCCGTCGCCGTCGGTCGCCCACCGTGTCACCTGCGTGACCGGTCGTCAGCAGGTGCCTCCCCGAGGTTAGTCGTCCACGCTGGGCGAGGTTCACCCACCGCGCGGACGGGCCACCGATCGTCGTTCAGGGTGGGCAACTACCATCCGTGGAACCGTGCGACACGGGATCGTGATCATCGCGGCATGCTCCCGTGAGAAGCTCGTCCGACCAGACGAAGGGAAGTGACGCGACAGTGCCCGATACGAGGCCGGATCCGACGTCCGAAGCCACCCCTGACACCCAGCGTGTGCAGGAGGTCACCGATCGGGGGCGGGAGCGGACCGTGGCGGTCATCCTGGCGGGCGGAACCGGCGCACGGGTGGGCCTGCGCGTCCCCAAGCAGTTGCTCAAGGTGGCGGGTAAGCCACTGCTCGAACACACCCTGGACGTGTTCGAGACCTCGCCTGACATCGACGAGATCCTCGTCATGATGGCGCCGGGTTGGACCGAGGACGCCGAGAAGATCGTGCGCAACGCGGGCTTCCGCAAGGTGACTCGCATCCTCGAGGGCGGCGCGACCCGGAACGACACGACCCGGCTGGCCCTGGAGGCGATCGGTCCGGACGACGCCAAGGTGCTCTTCCACGACGCGGTGCGCCCCTTGGTCGACCACCGCATCATCGCCGACTGCGTCCGCGCTCTCGACCACTTCGACGCGGTCGACGTGGCGATCCCCTCCGCGGACACGATCATCGTCGTCGACGACGGCCTCATCACCGACATCCCCGGCCGGGACCGTCTCCGGCGGGGGCAGACACCGCAAGCCTTCCGGCTGTCGACGATTCGGCGCGCCTACGAGCTCGCCGCCAAGGACCCCCACTTCACCGCCACCGACGACTGCTCGGTCGTCCTCCGCTACCTGCCGGACGTCCCCATCACGGTGGTGGAGGGCTCCGAGCAGAACATGAAGGTCACCTATCCGATCGACGTCTTCCTCGCTGACCAGCTCTTCCGGCTCGGATCCCACACGCCGCCCAGCCCGCTGTCGTCCGACCAGGCGAGCGCCATGCTCACCGGGAAGACGCTGGTGGTCTTCGGCGGCAGCTACGGCATCGGCGCCGAGATCGCCGCGGCGGCGAAGGACCTCGGCGCCACCGTCTTCAGCTTCAGCCGCTCGGCGACCGGCACCCACGTGGAGAACCCCGACCACGTGCGCGCAGCGCTGGAGCAGGCGTACGAGCAGACGGGCCGGATCGACTTCGTCGCGGTCACCGCCGGGGTACTTCACACGGTGGAGCTGGCCGACGCGCCGGACGACATCATCGACGACAGTGTTCGGGTCAACCTGCTCGGGCCGATCTACGTCGCCCGCGCCGCCCATCGCTACCTCGCCGAGACTCGTGGGCACCTCCTCCTCTTCACCTCGAGCTCGTACACCCGAGGACGTGCCGGCTACAGCCTGTACTCCTCGACCAAGGCGGCGATCGTCAACCTGACCCAGGCGCTGGCCGACGAGTGGGCGAGCGACGGGATCCGGGTGAACTGCATCAACCCCGAGCGCACCCAGACCCCGATGCGCACCCGCGCGTTCGGGCAGGAGCCGCCGGAGACGTTGCTCCCCGCCCGGGACGTCGGCCTCGCCTCGCTCGACGTCTTGCTCTCGGACCAGACCGGGCACGTCATCGACGTCCGGCTGACGCCTATCCCGAACGTGACGCCTCCGGTGAGCCGGGATCCCCGGCGGGGCATCACGGAAGCGCTCGGCCGGATGGAGTCGGCGGCCGCGGACGGGGACGCGAGCGTCGACGCCGAAGGGGCCAGTCGGACGCGCTCGAGTGAGTCGCGTGGGTAGCGAGCATGCGTACCGTCCAGGTCACCGAACGCATCCCTGCGCCTGACTGGGGGCGGCTTTCGTTCGGCCTGGCCGCCGGGCTGGCGGTGAGCTACGTCCTTCTCGTCACGGCCGCCCTGCTCTCGGCTCCCTGGATGTTCGCGGTGGCCTCTCTCCTCGCGGTGGCGGGCGAGGTGCTGGTGGGCATGCGGGCACCGTTCGCCGGCTGGCTGGCCGCGCACCTGGGCCTGGGCGCCTCCTGGCGTGGGCTGGTGCGGGCGCTCGCGGTGGTGGTGCTGCTGGTCCGTGCCGGGGTCCCCGAAGGCTGGTACCTACCGGCGTTCGGCGGGCTCCTCCTGGTGGTGGTCGCCCGCACTGTCGGGCACGCCCTGGGGGTCCTGGTGGCCCGCAAGCGGAAGATGCCCGTGGTCACGCGTGGTGTCTCGCTGGCGCCCGTGCGTATCCCGCGGGCTCCGCATCCACTCGTGGGCCGACACCTCGACCAGTCCCTGACGGTGCCCGACCTCGCCCTCCTCGTGGGTGCGGCGGCCGCGACCCTGACGGACTCCTTCGTGCCGTTCCTCGTCGGAGCGGCGGTCACGCTCGTCGCCCTGGCATGCGCGGTCGGCCTCCTCGCGCGTGCCGCGCTCGCTATGCGCCGCATCACGGCGGCCCGGGTGCACGCGGCCGTGGACCGCGCGTTGGAGAAGGTGGCGGCTGAGGTCGCGCTCTACTTCGGGGGCGGGCCGGAAGCCCTCTACCAGCTCGAGATGTGGGTGGAGACCCTCGAACGTCTCGACGTGCCGAGCCTCATCATCGTGCGCGACCGGGAGAGCTTCCGTCGTCTCGGGCCCACCCGGATACCGGTCCTGTGCGTCGAACACGGCAATGTGCTCATGGCGCAGGCGCTGCCCCACCTTCGCCTCGTGCTGTATGTCGCCCACTCCGTCAACAACCTCCACATGCTCCGCCGGCGCGGTGTGCGACACGTCTTCATCGGTCACGGCGACAGCGACAAGCCCGTCACGACGAACCCGTTCCTCAAGGCCTACGACGAGGTCTGGGTGTCGGGTCCGGCGGCGCGGGCGCGATTCCGCAGCGCGCGACTTGACCTGGACGAACGGCGCGTGGTGGAGATCGGTCGACCCCAGCTGGATGGGCTGGTGCGGAGACGGCCCGAGCCCGAGTCGACCGACCCCGCTCCGTTGACGGTGCTCTACGCCCCGACGTGGGAGGGGTACGGCGACACGCCGCACCAGACGTCTCTCGGGCCCTGCGGGGTCGCGCTCGTGCGCCTGCTGCTCGCCGAGTCGGACGTGCGGGTGCTGTATCGGCCGCATCCGCTCGCCGGAACCCGGGACCCGGTCGTGGCTCGCGCGCACCAGGAGATCCTCGAGCTGTTGGGCGCCGAGCCGCTGCCGGAGCCGGTCGTGCCCGCCGAGCCGTACGCCAAGGCGCGGGATGACTTGGAGATCGCCGCGTGTCCGGCCCAGATGTCGCGCGCGGAGCAGGTCGCCGCGCTGGAGGTGTGGGCGAGCAAGCGCCTGGCCTACCGCCCCGACGGACCTCGGCATCTGGTCGTCGCGGGCCCGCACGTCAGCCTGTACGCCTGCTTCGCCGTCGCGGACGTCTTGTTGAGCGACGTCTCCAGCGTGATCACCGACTTCCTGGCGTGTGACCGGCCCTACGGCGTGGTCAACCCGGCAGGGCTGACCGCCCAGGAGTTCGCGGTCCGATATCCTGCCAGCCGCGGTGGCTACCTCGTCGATCCTGACGGTCACGGCCTGGCACAGCTCCTGGCCGCGGGACGCGGCGAGGACGACCCAGCTGCCGCGGAGCGCGCGGCGTTGCGGGAGCGGCTGCTCGGTCCCCCGGAGCCCGCCGCGCTCGAGCGCATGCGGAAAGCGGTGGCGGCGTCGGTGAGCTACGTTGGGTAGCCCGCCACCCCGGTGCGGGGCTTGGTCGTCGCGTACCGTCACGCCTGTGCGGTTTCGTTGATCCGCCGCGCACCCACCAGGTGATGTCCTTGCCGTCGACGAGTTCCTGGAGCCCTCTGACTGTGCTGCGCTTGCTCGCCCGTCGCTGGTCGTTGGTCGCAGTCCTCGCGGCACTGGGGCTCAGCTACTCCACACTCGTCGTCGCGGCCGTCCTGGCCAATCCGCTCGCCTTCGGTGTGGGCGTGGTCTTCGCCTCCATGCTCGACATGTTGGTCGAGCGTCGTTTCCGCCCGATCGTCGCGCTGCTGAGGCGTGCCCAGTTCGGGATCTCGCACCGCGCGTTCGGACAGATCTTCCTGCTGCTCCTGCTCGTCGCGATCACCGACGCCAACCGCGAGATGAGCCGGGTGGAGCTGCTGGTGATCAGCCTGGTCGCCCTGGCGGTGCCGGTGTGTCGGATCGGCTACCTCAGCCTGCTGACCCTGGCGCAGCGGCGCATCCTGCCACCGGTCGAGGTCCGCAACGTGGACCTGCCGGAGAACCTCCACCCGCCAGCCCTGCCGCGGATCCTCAGCCAGCACGCCGCGACCCGTCTTCTCGCTCTCGGGCTGCTACCGGTCCTGGCCGGTGCCTACAGCGTCCACCACAACTCCTTCCGGGCGTTCGGCGTCGTCGTGGCGCTCTACGTCGCCATCGTCGGCGTGGCGTCCCTGTTCCTGCTGCGCCACCTGGTGCTGCTGTCCCGGCGGCACACGCGTCAGGAGATCCTTGACGGAGTGAGTGCCGCGCTGCGGGCGTACCGGCCGGAGGTGGTGCTCTACTTCAGCGGCTCGGCCAGCTCGGTCTACCAGATCGACATGTGGATCAAGACGCTGGAGCGCATGCCGCGCCCGAGCATGATCCTGGTCAGACAGCGCCACGCGATCCAGAACATGGCGCGGACCCGCCTGCCGGTGGTGTGCATCCCGAGCTCTGTCGACCTGATGAACTTCGCCTTGCCCGACGCGCGCATCGCGCTCTACGTCGCCAACGTCGGCAACAACATCCACTTCTTGCGTGAGCCGCGGATTAAGCACGTCTTCATTGGGCACGGCGACAGCGACAAGGTCGCCAGCTTCAACCCGTTCAGCAAGGTGTACGACCAAATCTGGGTCGCGGGCCCGGCGGGACGAGACCGCTACGCGCGGGCCCGCGTGGGGGTGCGCGACGAGGCGATCGTCGAGGTCGGCCGGCCCCAGCTCGACGTCCTCCAGCGGTGGACCGGATCGGTTCCCACGCCCACCCCGACCCGGCCGCTCACGGTGCTGTACGTCCCCACGTGGGAGGGGTGGACGGACGACGACTTCCAGACGTCGCTGACGGCGATGGGTCCGGTGCTGGTACGCCGCCTGCTCGAGCTACCCGTGCCGATCCGGCTCATCTACAAGCCCCACCCGTTGACGGGGACGCGGGATCGGAAGGCGGCTCGGGTCGACGAGCAGATCCGGGCGATGATCGAGGAGGCGACCCGCGGTCAGGACCCTGTGCCGGCAGAGCTCCAGGACCGCCTCGACGCCATCGAAGAGCTGCTCGCGCAGCCGACCCTGGACGTCGCGGAAGCGGAACTGCTGCAGGAGGAGTGGCACGCGACCTACCACCAGGCCCACGCGGGTCGTCACGTCGTGGTCGACGGTCGGCTGCCGACGCTCTTCGACTGCTTCAACGCAGCCGACGTGATGATCGCGGACGTGTCGAGCGTGGTGTCGGACTTCCTCGCCACCGGCAAGCCCTTGGTGGTGGCGAACCCCAAGGGCCTGTCCGAGGACGAGTTTCGGGCGGAGTTCCCGAGCTCGGCGTCGGCGTACCTGCTGCACCCCGACGCCGACATCGCGCCCGTCATCGAGTCGATCCTCAACGGCGACCCGCTCGCAGAGGAGCGAGCGAAGGCACGTTCCTACTTGCTCGGCCCCGACGAGCCGCCCGCCCAAGAGAGGTGGAACGCCGCCGCCGAGGCGCTCATCGCGGCAGCCACGCGGGAGTGGTCCGGCGAGCACGGCGCGGGACCACGGTGGGAGGAGGTGGAGCGCCGGCTCAAGGACGGTCGAGCGCCCGTCGGGCTGTCGCTCGCCGCTCCCGACACCGGAGACCTCTCGGACGACGAGGCCGAGCCTGACGAGGCGAACGGGCTCGAGGCGAACGGGCTCGGAGAGGAGGGGAACGGCGCGCTGCCGACCTCCGCGCTGGGACGTCGCGGGACCTCGGACGCGGGTGACGTGTGACCGCAGGCGACGAGTGAGCCGTCCCGTTTTGGGTCCTGCACCTGAGGGAACGGGATCTGTCAACGAACTCAGGCGCGACGTCACTCGTGCGCGACGCAGGAGCGGGGGAGGCCATGATCAAGGTCAGCGTCGTCGTACCCGTCTACAATCCCGGCCCTTACCTCGAGCCCTGCATCGAGTCGCTGCTGAACCAGAGCCTGTCGCCGCACGAGTACGAGATGGTCTTCGTCGACGACGGCTCGACCGATGACGCGCCGGCCCGCCTGGACAAGCTGGCGGCCGAGCACGACAACGTGCTGGTCCTCCACCAGGAGAACTCCGGCTGGCCTGGCAAGCCCCGCAACGTCGGCATCGATCACGCCCGCGGCGAGTACATCCAGTTCGTCGACCAAGACGATCAGCTGGGCGCTGAGGCGCTCGAGCGCATGTACGCGTTGGCGGTCCGCAACGGTTCCGACATCGTGCTCGGCAAGGTGGGCGGCACGATGACCGGACCGAACAGCGTCTTCCGCGAGACCGTCGAGCGCTGCACCATCGAGGACGCGCCGCTCATCGACAGCTTGAGCCCGCACAAGATGTTCCGGCGGGCCTTCCTCCTCGAGCACGACTTGAGGTTCCCGGAGGGGCGTCGGCGCCTGGAGGACCAGCTCTTCATGGTCCAGGCGTACCTGAAGGCGCGGACCGTCTCGATCCTCGGCGACTACTGCTGCTACTACTGGAACCGCCGCGACGACGGCGGCAACAGCAGCGGTACGGCGTCGACGATGGAGGGGTACTACGACAACCTCCGCGAGGTCCTCGACGCCGTCGAGGCCGGTACCGAACCAGGTGAGCTGCGCGACCGGCTGATGCGGCGCTTCTTCCGGGTCGAGATGATGACCCGACTCCGGGAGCCGCGCCTGCTCCGCTACTCCGAGGGGTATCGGCGCAGGGGCTACGAGGTGGTCAGGAAGCTGGCCATTGAGCGCTTCTCCACGCCCACCGCGTCGTTCTCCCGTGGGCCGGTCGTGGCCGGACTCTCACCGATCATGCGGCTCCGCGCCCGGCTGCTCGACGACGACCGGCTCGACGGGCTCATGGAGCTCGCGCGCCGCTGTGAGAACGTCCGAGGGTTCGCCACGCTGGACGACCTGCGGTGGGAGGACAACGAGCTGCGGGTCGACATCCGGACCGGGCTCGTCCACGCCGACGGCTCGCCAGTCGTGGTGGTCGAGCGGGACGGGCGGTACGAGCTCGATCCGATCCTGGTCGCCGGTCTGCCCGGCATCGAGAGCTGGGACGTCGGCGATCCGCGCGAGCACGTCAAGGCGGAGGTGCGGGTGTATCACCGCGACGCGAGGATGTGGTGGTTCGCGCCGGCCACGATGCGTCCGACACTGGTGCCGGTCGGCGCCGGCAAGGAGGCGCGCTACCAGGTCGTCGTGACGGGGACGGCCTCACTCGACCCTCGCCGCCTCGCCGGCGGCGGTCCGGCGGAGCCCGGCCGGTACGAGGTGTGGGTCTCGGTGCAAACCCTGGGACTGGGGCGCCCGGTTCGGCTCATCGTCGAGGGCGGCGAACGATGGGAGAGGGCTCTCGTCCCGGCGGTGGTCGGGGACCCCGCGCGTGTCGTCGTCCCGTTCCGGGCGATGCCGACCGGCCAGCTGATCTTGGAGATCGACGAGCGCCACCAGGCTCTGCCCAGCGAGATCGCTGCCCGCGGCGTGGGTCCGCTGCAGGCGTACGGGACGCGACTCCACCTGGCCGTGCCGGTTCTCGCGGGTCCGGGGGCGGGCGCCCGCGAGGTGGAGGTCGTGATCGGCCGGGCTGGTTCGGCCCGCACGCTACCCGGTCGCCTCCAGCCCTCCCAGGAGGCGGTCCTGAGCTTCAACGACGTGACGACGCTGCCGCCAGGCCGACACCCGCTGGCCCTGCGGACCGACGTCGCCGGGCGCTCGCCCGCCATCCCGATCGGCACGGCCATCGTGCAGGGTGGCCGGATCGTCGACGTGCGGGGCATCTCCTACCGCGCGATCCCACGCCGGGTCGTGTCCCGGGTGGCGGCGAGCCCGTGGCTGCACCGGCAGGTCTACCGGGCTCTCGCCGCCATGCCGGAGACGGCCAGCGAGCGGGCTCGGGAGCTGGTCCGCAAAGCGGCGCGCTGGTCGCGCGGGTAGCGGGCGAGCGCGCGGCTGACCGCCGTCCCTTGACGTCACCCCGGCGACGGGTGGCAGGAAGCCTCGGGAGACGCGGGTGGAGGTCCTGATCTGGGCGCGTGGTCTCACCAAGCGGTTCGACTCGTTCACGGCGGTCGACGGGATCGACATCGAGGTCCGCCGCGGTGAGGTGTTCGGGTTCCTCGGGCCGAACGGGGCGGGGAAGAGCTCGACGATGCGGATGATCGGTTGCGTCTCCCCGGTCACCTCCGGCACGCTCCGGGTCCTCGGCATGGATCCCGCCGTCGACGGGCCACGCATTCGCGCTCGGCTGGGCGTGTGCCCTCAGGACAACTGGCTGGACGACGAGCTCACCGCGCGCGAGAACCTCCTCATCTACGGACGGTACTTCGGGCTGTCAAGGCGCACCTGCGCCGAGCGGGCGGACCAGCTGCTCGCCTTCGCGAACCTCGCCGACCGTCGCGACACGAAGGTCATCGACCTGTCCGGCGGGATGAAGCGCCGGCTCACGCTCGTCCGGGCGCTCGTCAACGCACCGGACATCATGGTCCTGGACGAGCCGACGACCGGTCTCGATCCACAAGCACGGCACATGGTCTGGGACCGGTTGTTCCACCTCAAGCAGCAGGGGGTGACTCTCGTCCTCACGACCCACTACATGGACGAGGCCGAGCAACTGTGCGACCGCCTCGTCGTCATGGACAAGGGTCAGGTGGTCGCCGAGGGCGCGCCGTACGACCTCGTCCGCGCCCACTCCACCCGCGAGGTGGTCGAGCTGCGGTTCGTGAGCGCGGAGCCCGACGTCGCGGCGCGAACGATCGCCGACCTCGGCGAGCGGGTGGAGGTGCTACCCGACCGGCTCCTCCTCTACACCGACGACGGCGACGCCGCCGCGGCCGAGGTGGTCCGGAGGGGCCTTGCGAGCAGGGCCATGCTCGTGCGACGCAGCACGCTCGAGGACGTGTTCCTCCGCCTGACCGGGCGATCCCTCATCGAGTGAGGAGCGCTGGTGAGCCCGAGGCGGAAGGAGCGGAACGGCGTGGGCGTGGACAGCGGTCCCGAACGAGCCCGGACCGGCCGGCTGCGTGCGACGGAACGCGCGTTCGAGTACTGGATGCTGGCCTACCGGCGGACGTGGCGCGGCACCGCCGTGTCCACGTTCCTCATGCCGGTGCTGTTCCTGGCGGCGCTGGGTCTGGGCCTCGGCTCATTCGTCGACACAGGACCCGGGCGAGCGGCGCTGGGCGGGCAGACGTACCTGACCTTCATCGCGCCCGGCCTGCTGGCCGCGACGGCGATGCAGACGGCGGCGCTGGAGTCGTCGTACCCCGTCATGGGCGCGTGGAAGTGGTTCAAGAGCTACTACGCGATGCTCGCGACACCCCTGCGACCTGTCGACGTGCTGGTCGGTCACCTGCTCTTCGTGGGCTTTCGGGTGCTGACCACGTGCCTGGTCTACCTGGTGGTGATCTCGGCGTTCGGTGCGGTCAGGTCGCCGTGGGGCGTCCTCACCGTCGTCGCGGGACTGCTCACCGGCCTGGCGGTGGCCGCGCCGACCTTCGCACTCGCCACGATCGCCGACCGGGACACCGTCCTGTCGATCTACTTCCGGCTGGCCATCCTGCCGATGTTCCTGTTCTCCGGAGCGTTCTTCCCGGTCGAGCAGCTCCCCGCGCTGGTCCGCCTCGTCGCGTACGCGACGCCGCTGTGGCACGGGGTCGAGATGGCCCGGATGTTCGCCTACGGCATCCCCGAGCCGGGTCGGATCGTGCTGGGGGTTGGGTACTTGTGCACGTGGGTCGGCGCGGGGACGTGGTGGGCCGCGCACGCGTTCCGCCGGCGGCTGTTCGTCTAGTGCTCGGTGGGCTGGCCCGTCGAGTGATCCGAGGTCTTGTGGCTCGCGTCGTCGGAGGAGCACGCGGAAGGGTAGGAGCGCTGTGGCGGTCAGCCGGACTGTCCCGCCCGCGCGGCGACGCGCGTGGCTGCTCGTCGAACGCAACGCGATGGTGTACCGGCACGACTGGGCGGTGCTGGCCTCCGGTTGTGTCGAACCCCTGCTCTACCTGTTCTCCATCGGGGTCGGTGTCGCGCGGCTCGTGGGCTCGATCGAGGTCGCCGGCCGGGAGGTGAGCTACCCGATGTTCATCGCCCCCGCGCTGTTGGCCGCCAGCGCGATGAACGGAGCGATCGCGGACACGACGTACAACATGTTCTTCAAGCTGCGGTACGCCAAGCTTTACGACGCCGTGCTGGCGACGCCCATGCGGCCGCTCGACGTCGCGATGGGGGAAGTGCTCTGGGCGCTGCTGCACTGCGCTCTCTACGCGGTGGCCTTCCTCGTCGCGATGCTCGCGCTCGGTCTGGTGGCGTCGTGGTGGGCGGTCCTCGTCGTCCCGGCGGCGGTGCTCATCGGCTTTTCCTTCGCGGCGCTGGGCGTCGCCGGGACGACGCTCATGCGGAGCTGGCAGGACTTCGAGTTCGTCAACCTCGCGGTCCTGCCGATGTTCCTGCTGTCGGCCACGTTCTTCCCGTTGTCGGCCTACCCGCCGGCCGGCCAGCTCGTCGTCCAGCTCACCCCGCTCTACCACGGCGTGGCGTTGGTGCGCGGACTCACCCTGGGCACGGTCGGGTGGCACCACCTGGTGAGCGTCGGCTACTTGGTGGCGCTGGGCTGCCTTGGGGTCATGCTCGCGTCCCGACGGATCGGTCGCCGCCTGCTGCGCTGACGCGTGCTCGGGCGGGCGCTCCAGGCAGCTCTCCTAGGCGGCCCCTGAGGCAGTGTCTGAGGCGGCCCCTGAGGTGGCCCCGGAGACGGTACGGTCGCGCTGGGTGCCGAGCTCGTGCAGCTTCGCCGCGGCGATGAGGTCGTCGATGAGCGGGTCGAGCTCGAGGCGGCTCTCGATCTTCTCCAGCTCGGCCACATCGGCCCGGGTCTCGGCCAGCGGCGAGGCGAACAGCGTGCAGCAGTCCTCGTCGGGGAGCTTGGAGATCTCCGCGGTGCCGATCCGCTCCGCCTCCGCGACGATCTCGGTCTTGTCCCATCCCAGCAACGGCCGCAGGACCGGGAGCTCAGCGGCGGCCTCGACGGCGACGAGGTTCGGCAGCGTCTGGCTGGAGACCTGGCCGAGCGAGTCGCCCGTGACGACCGCCTGGGCGCCGATCCGCGCGCCGAGCCGCGACGCGACCCGGACCATGAGCCGCCGCTGGGCGAGCACCTGCAGCTTGCCGGCGCCCGCCGTGGCGAGCGAGCGCTGCGCGTTGCCGAACGAGATCACCCACAGCCGAGATCCGCCGCCCCGGAAGCGGTCGAGCTGGGAGGCCAAGGCGTACGCCTTGTAGACCGACTGCGGACCGGTGAACGGCATACCGGAGAAGTGGATGAAGTCCGTGGACAGTCCACGTCGCATGGCCCGGTACGCCGCGACCGGCGAGTCGAAGCCCCCCGAGAGGAGGGTGATCGCCCGACCGTTGACACCGACGGGAAGCCCGCCTTGGCCGGGCAGCTTCTCGGTGTAGAGGAGCGCCTCGTACCGGTCGACCTCGATGCCCAGCTCGACGTCGGGGTGGGTGAGGTCGACCTTGAGCCCGAGCTCGGTGCGGATCCGGTCGCCGACGCGGATGGCGATCTCTTGGGAGCGGGCCTCGAACCCCTTCCACCGGCGCCGAGGTCGGACCGCGAAGGTGACGTCCCGCTTGTCGCGGAGCAGCTCCACCGCCGTCTTCTCGATGGCGGCCATGTCCGGCTTGACCAGGACGGCGGGGTTCACGAGGGCGACGCCGAGCACCAGCTGAGCCCGCTCGAGCAGGGTGGGTAGCGGCGCGCCCTGGACGAGGAGGACGCCGTGGCGACGGCGGATCCGCACGCCGTCGAGGTCGGCGAGCGTGTTGGTGAGGTTGCGCAGAAGGGTCTCTTCGAACCTCCAGCGGTTGCGTCCCTTCAGTGCCAGCTCGCCGTACTTGAGCAGGACACACCACTGCATGACGCCCTCCAGGTCGTCACAGGTCGGCACGTCGCGACGGTGGACGTGCACCGGGCTCGGATCAGTCGATGTCCATCGTCCGCCGTCCGCCCAGGTGTCCGCGAGGGGGGTCCCGGGTGCCGGCGCACGTCGTGCCACGTCGACGGCATCGCCCGAATGAACCTCTTCGTTCCGTGTCGGATACTGGACGGGTGCGGCTGACGGAGTTCTGGGAGCGAATGGACCAGCACCTCGGCGCGGGCTACGCCCGCACGTGGGCACGCGAGCAGGTCCTCGCCGACCTGGGTGAGCGTACCGTCCTGCAGGCCCTCGAAGCCGGCTGGGACACCAAGGACGTCTGGCGGGCGGTGTGGCGGGCGTTGGAGCTTCCGCCGTCCGAGCGCTGAGCCCGCCCGGCGTCGTCCGCTGGGCCGCCGGCCCCGTCCGCTCCCGCCTTCTCGCAACGGTGGCCGCGGGCGACGATGTTCCCGGGTTCGCGTCGCCTGCTCCACCCGGCACGCACCGGCTGGCACGCATCGGCCGGCGCACGCTACGCGTGCCTTCGCCGCGACACGGGCCGGCGTACCGCGACCCTTCGAACGTCTGTTCGCTCAGGCGTCGTAGAGTGGCTTCGACGTCGACGGCGAGTTGCCGTCGGCTCCGCCGGACTTGGTCCACAAGGCCACGGGATGGCGGCGCCGTCCACAGCCGTCCGAGGGGGATGGGCGGCTGTCGGTAGCTACCTCTACCGTCGGCGGTGTGACGGAGAAGACGGCCCAGAAGAAGACGCGGGGTTCTCGACGACCTTTCGACTCATCCGGGATGGCGAGCATGGCGGCTCATGATCGAGAGAAGGCGCTCGACGCGGCGATCGCGCAGATCGAGCGGCAGTTCGGCAAAGGCGCGGTCATGCGTCTCGGCCAGGAGGGGCGCGCCCCCATCGAGGTGATCCCTTCGGGCTCCATCGCGCTCGATGTGGCCCTCGGCATCGGCGGCCTGCCGCGCGGACGTGTGGTCGAGATCTATGGTCCGGAGAGCTCGGGCAAGACCACGATCGCGCTGCACGCGGTGGCCAACGCTCAGCGAGCCGGCGGTGTCGCGGGCTTCATCGACGCTGAGCACGCCCTCGACCCCGAGTACGCGCGCAAGCTCGGCGTCGACACCGACAACCTCCTCGTCTCGCAGCCCGACAGCGGCGAGCAGGCCCTCGAGATCGCCGACATGCTCATCCGTTCCGGGGCGCTCGACGTCGTGGTCGTCGACTCCGTGGCCGCTCTCGTCCCGCGGGCGGAGATCGACGGTGAGATGGGGGACAGCCACGTCGGTCTCCAGGCGCGCTTGATGAGCCAGGCGCTCCGTAAGCTCACCGGTGCGATCAGCGCCTCCAAGACCACGGCGATCTTCATCAACCAGCTCCGAGAGAAGGTCGGCGTCATGTTCGGGTCGCCCGAGACCACGACGGGCGGCAAGGCGTTGAAGTTCTACGCGTCGATCCGGCTGGACGTCCGGCGCATCGAGACGTTGAAGGATGGCCAGGACGCGGTGGGCAACCGGGTCCGGGTCAAGGTGGTGAAGAACAAGCTGGCGCCACCGTTCCGGCAGGCGGAGTTCGACATCTTGTTCGGTGAGGGGATCAGCCGCGAGGGGAACCTCGTCGACCTCGGTGTCGAGCACGGCATCGTGCGCAAGGCTGGTGCCTGGTACACCTATGAAGGTGACCAGCTCGGTCAGGGCAAGGAGAACGCTCGGAAGTTCCTCAAGGACAACCCTGAGCTGGCCGACGAGCTGGAGAAGAAGATCAAGGAGAAGCTCGGCATCGGTCCGCGGGTCGACACTCCCGCTGAGGAGCCGGAGGACTTCTGAGGGGATTCCGCGGAGCGGCGCTCGACGAGCAGCATGAGGAGCTGTGGTGAATCATCGAGCCCGGCGGCGCCGCTCCGTCCGCGGTGACCTGTCCGCCGAGCGAACGCGAGGTGCCGACGGCGCGCTCTCCGACGACGGTCGCGACATCCAGGCCGATCCCGAGCAGCGGGCGCGAGCCATCGTGATGCGGCTGCTGGCTCACCAGCCGAGGACCCGCGCGGAGCTGGAACGCGTCCTGCGGAGGCGCGGCATTCCCGACCCGGTGATCGAGAGCGTCATGGACCGCTTCACCGACGTGGGGCTGATCGACGACGCCGCGTTCGCCCGCGCCTGGGTGGAGTCCCGGCACGCGGGTCGCGGGCTGGCTCGCCGTGCGCTCGCCCACGAGCTGCGGCGGCGAGGTGTCGACGAGGAGCATGTCGACGCAGCCGTGGGGCGACTCTCTCCGGAGACGGAGCTGGCCACCGCGCGTGCCCTCGTGACGCGCCGCTTGCGCGCCGTCAGCCACCTCGACGGACGGACGCGAACTCGCAGGCTCATGGCCATGCTCGTGCGCAAGGGCTACTCGCCGGCCATGGCTTTCCGCGCGATTCGCGACGTTCTCGACGACAGGGACGGCAACCTCACCGACGACGAGCGGTCGGCGGTCGAGGCGCTGGGCGATGCCGTCGACGCCTTGGAGGACGCGGTGGAGAGCCCCGCCGACGACTGACACATGGGCGGCTCCACGTGATGGGAGCCGCCCCCAGCGGAAGCGGCCGCGACGCGCGGGCGTCTGAGCCCGATGTGTCAGTCGCTAGCGTGTGGGCTCATGGCGATCGAGGTGAGAACCGCACGTGACGACGAGCGTCAGGCCCTCCACAGGCTGAGCCAGCAGGCGTTCGCGGCTCGGCCCGCGCCCTACGAGGAGGCGGACGACCGTTCGACGACCCCGCTCGATCGACGCCTCGTCGCCTGCGAGGACGGCCGGATCGTCGGAAAGCTCGCGGTCTGGGAGATGGGCCAGTGGTTCGGCGGCCGTCGGGTGCCCATGGGCGGGGTGGCCGGGGTCGCCGTCGAGCCGTTCGCGCGTGGCCGAGGGGTGGCGAGCGCGCTCCTGCGCGAGGCGCTTCAGGCCATGCGGGAGCGTGGCGAGACCATCTCGACGCTGTTCCCGATGAACCACAGGCTCTACCGTCGACATGGCTGGGAGGTCGCGGGCGCCCACCCAGAGAGCCGACTCGACCTCGGGGCGCTTCAGGCGCTGCCCGCGCCCAGACGGCGCGCGACGATCCGTCCCGCGGAGCCCGCCGACCTGCCCGCGCTGCGGCGCCTCCACGAGGAAGTCTGGCGGGACGAGCCGGGAAGCCTCTGGCACGGCCCGGAGTTCGCGCGTAGGCGCATGCTGCCGTACGAGGGGCACCAGGACGTCTACGTCGCCGAGCGGGAGGGTCGCGTCGTCGGGTTCGTCACCGTTGCGCGCGGCGACGCGCCGGACGACCGCGGCTTCTACACCTTGACCGTGCGGACCTACGCGGCCATCGACCTCGACGCCGAGTTGGAGCTCTTCCGCCTGCTCTCGTCGTACCACCCCGTCGCGGAGGTGGCGACGGTCGTCCTCCACCAGTCCGCCGCGACCCCGCTGTACCTCGGTGAACGGATGCTTCGACCCACCGGCCTCGGCTGGTGCTGGATGACCCGCCTCGTCGACGCGCGCGGCGCGGTCGCCGCGCGGGGATATCGCGAGGACGTCGACGTCGAGGTGCACCTCGACGTCCACGACGACTCAGCCCCGTGGAACGCCGGCGCATACGTCCTGCGGGTCAAGGACGGCCACGGCAGTCTCGAGCCCGGCGGGCGAGGCCAGGTGCGAGTGGGGATCGGCCCGCTCGCCGCCCTGTACACCGGTTGGGCGAACCCGCGTCGGCTGCGCCGCCTCGGCCTGCTCGACGGTGCGGACGAGGCCGAGCTCGCCGCCTTGGAGGGCGCGTTCGGCGGTCGTACCCCGTGGCTCCAGGAGTTCTTCTGACCGCCGGCTGGGCTCGCGTCGAGCCAGCCCGCACGACGCGATCCCTGACTGACCCGGGGCTCAGGCGCCCTGGCCGGCGTCGCCCGCGCCCGGTATGGCGGTGACGTCGACGACGCGACGCCCCTCGCGCCGCAGACGCGCCTCCAACCACTGGGCGAGTCTGGACAGCGTGTAGTTGATGACGATGAACACCGCCGCGAGCACCAGACCCACGGCGAGCGGGTTCTGGTACATCGGCTGGATGTAGATCCGCTCGCCGACGTTGACGATGCCCGGCGCTCCGATGACGTAGCCCAGCGCGGTGTCCTTCAACGCGACCACGCACTGGCTGATGACCGCGGGCAGCATGGACCGGACCGCCTGTGGCGCCAGGACCAGCGACATGACCTGCGACTTGCGCAGGCCGAGCGCGTAGCCCGCCTCGCTCTGGCCCTTGGGCACGGCGAGGATCCCGGCGCGGAAGATCTCCGCGAGCACCGAGCCGTTGTACAACGTCAGCCCGAGCACGAGGGACCAGAAGGTGCCCAGGACCGAGCCGAACCCGAGGTAGATGGCGAGGATGAGGAGCAGGAGCGGGACGGCCCGGAAGAACTCCACCACCACGACACTGGGCAGGCGCAGCCAGCCGTGGTCGGAGAGGCGACCGGCGGCGAAGACCGCTCCGAACACGATGGCGAGGGCGATCGCCATCGCTGCCGCGCCCAACGTGGTGGCCAAGCCCTCGGCCAAGGCGCGCAGGATGGGGACTCGCGTGAAGGCTTCCCACTTGTCCGGGGTGATCTGCTCCCGCTCCCACAGCGTCCACAGCACCCACGCCAGCAGCGCGAGCAAACCGAGGGTGCCGAGCACGGTGTAGACGCGGTGACGGAAGCGTGCTCTGGGACCTGGGACGTCGAACAGCACCGCGCTCATCGCGTCACCGCCACCTGACGCTCGAGGAAGGCCGCGACCCCGGAGATCACGAGCACGATCGCGACGTACCCGACCGCGATCCCGAGGAAGGAGTAGTAGAGCGACCCGGGGAAGTCTTCGATCAGGTCGCTGAGCTGGTAGGTGGCCTCGGTGATACCGAACGCGGACGCGACGGAGGTGTTCTTGGTCAAGGCGATGTAGACGCTCGCCAGGGGAGGAATCACCGCGCGGAAGGCCTGCGGCAGGACGACCAGGCGCAGCGACTGGGTGAACGTCATGCCGAGGGACCGGGCGGCCTCCGCTTGGCCGGTATGCACGGTGTTGATGCCCGAGCGCAGCACCTCGCACACGAAGGCGGCCGTGTAGACGGACAAGGCGACGACCGCTCGCCAGAAGAAGCTGCCGCGCAGCAGGCCAAGCTCCGGAAGCGCGACCACGGCGATGAGGAAGAGGACGACGAGAGGAGTGTTGCGGAAGACGGTCACGTAGGCGGTCGCGAAGGCCCGCAACGGCGGGATCGGCGAGACCCGCATCGCGGCGAGGACGGTGCCGAGCGCTGTCGCGATGAGGGCCGACACCACCAGAAGCTGCAGGGTGACGGTGAACCCCTCGACGAGGCGGGACCCCAGCTCGGTCCAGTACACGTCAGGTCATCCCTCCAAGGCAGGTGTCATCCGGCCATGCCGATGCCCGGCGCGCAAACGCCGGGCATCGGACAGGCCAGCTCACGAACAGGGGTCGAGGGCCGGCGGCTCGGGCGTCTCCACACCCGACTGGCCGAGCGTCGCCTCGAACGCCTCGGCCCAGGTCCCGTCCTCCATCGCTTCCTTCAACGTGTCCGTGATGAACTCGCACATCTGGGTGTCGCCGTGCTTGAAGCCGACGCCGTAGCGCTCCTCGCTGAACGGCTCGCCCACGACCTCGAGCTTGTCGGGGTTCTGCGCCGCGTAGCCGAGGAGGATGGCTCCGTCCGTGGTCACCGCGTCCACCGACCCGTTGAGCAGCTGGGTCACGCAGTCGGAGTATGTGTCGAAGGGGACAGGCTCGGCGTTGTAGTCCTCCACGACGTTCTTCAGCGAGGTGGAGCCCTTCACCGAGCAGGTCTTGACGTCGGCGAGCTGCTCGGGGCCGGTGATCCTCTCCTTGTCCTCCTCACGGACCAGCAGCTGCTGGCCGGTGACGTAGTACGGGCCGGCCTGGCCGACGACCTTGCGGCGTTCGTCGGTGATCGAGTACGAGGCGATCACGAGGTCGACGGTGCCGTTCTGGAGGAACGGCTCACGGTTGTCCGAGACCGTCTCCTTCCAGGTGATGTTCTCCGGCGGGATACCGAGCTTCGCGGCGATGATCTTGCCGATCTCGATGTCGAAGCCGGTGGGAGCGTCCGCCCCGGGCTCGAGGTAGCCGATCCCTGGCTGGTCGTACTTGACGCCGATCGTGATCTTGCCGGCGTCGGCGAGCTTCGCCATGGTCGACCCCTCAGGGAAGTTGGGGTTCTCGGCGACCTCGACGTCGACACCGTTGCCACCGCCACCGCAGGCGCTGAGCAGCAGCGCGGCGACGGCGCCCACTCCCAGCAGCCGTAGCTTCATGTTTCGCATGACGCCCCTTTCCTGGCGTGTCGCATCAGGGTTCAGTGCTGCAGGATCTTGGAGAGGAAGTCCTTCGCCCGGTCGGTGCGGGGGGCATCGAAGAACTCCTCCGGTGTCCGGTCCTCGAGGATCTGGCCGTCGGACATGAACACCACCCGGTCGGCGGCGTTGCGCGCGAAGCCCATCTCGTGGGTGACGACGACCATGGTCATGCCGCCCCGGGCGAGGTCGACCATGACGTCGAGCACCTCCTTGATCATCTCTGGATCCAGCGCCGACGTGGGCTCGTCGAACAAGATGACCTTCGGCTCCATGGCCAGGGCGCGGGCGATGGCGACGCGCTGCTGCTGACCGCCCGAGAGCTGGGCAGGGTACTTGGTCGCCTGGTTGGCGACGCCAACGCGGCGAAGCAGCTGCATCGCCTTCTCCTCGGCGTCGCCCTTCGGCTTCTTGCGGACCTTGATCGGGCCGAGGGTGACGTTCTCGAGGACGGTCTTGTGCGCGAAGAGGTTGAACGACTGGAAGACCATGCCGACGTCGGCGCGGAGCTGAGCGAGGGCCCGTCCCTCGGCCGGCAGCGGCTGACCGTCGATGCGGATCTCGCCAGAGTCGATCGGCTCCAGCCGGTTGATCGTCCGGCACAGGGTGGACTTGCCCGAGCCGGACGGCCCGATCACGACGACGACCTCGCCGGATCCGACCGACAGGTCGATGTCGCGGAGGACGTGGAGGTCGCCGAAGTACTTGTTGACCTTGGTCAGCTGGACCACCGGGCGTCCGGACCGAGGAGCGGGAGCGTGGCTACGCGCGCTCGTGTCTGTCATGACAGGCGAAGGTACAGGCCTTCTATGACGTGCGCGAGACGCGAGGGCGCACCGTAGCCGGACTGAAACGAATGATCATGTCGCGTTTGCCCGAAACACAAGAGATGGCCGAGCGCCCGACTACGTAAAGTGATCAGAAGGTGGCGAGACGCGTCGGCTGGGGATCTGGTCGCGGCCAGGCGATCGGGTCCGGGCGTCAACGCGTCACACGTGGCCTGGCTGCCGTCAGACCACGGCGCGACCGTACGCTGGAACGGCCATGTCTGACCATCCTCAGTCCACTGCCGCGAGCGCCCGCACCTACGAGGTGCGGACCTTCGGCTGCCAGATGAACGTCCACGACTCCGAGCGCCTGGCCGGGCTGCTCGAGGAGGCCGGCTACGTGCGTGCGCCGGAGGGCGAGATCGCCGACGTCGTGGTCTTCAACACCTGCGCGGTGCGCGAGAACGCCGACAACCGGCTCTACGGCAACCTCGGGCACCTCGCGCCCACCAAGGCACGGCGGCCGGGCATGCAGATCGCGGTGGGTGGCTGCCTTGCGCAGAAGGACAAGGGCGAGATCGTCCGCCGAGCACCGTGGGTGGACGTCGTCTTCGGCACCCACAACATCAGCTCGCTGCCGGTCCTCCTCGAACGCGCGCGCGTCCTGGGAGAGGCGCAGGTCGAGATCAAGGACTACCTCGAGACGTTCCCCTCCACGCTGCCATCCCGGCGGGAGTCCCCCTACGCCGCGTGGGTGGCGATCAGCGTCGGGTGCAACAACACCTGCACCTTCTGCATCGTCCCGTCCCTGCGCGGCAAGGAGAAGGACCGCCGACCGGGCGAGGTGCTCGCTGAGATCAAAGCGCTCGTGGCGGAAGGCGTCCTCGAGGTGACCCTGCTGGGACAGAACGTCAACGCCTACGGCGTGGAGTTCGGCGACCGGTTCGCGTTCGGCAAGCTGCTGCGCGCGTGCGGCGAGATCGAGGGACTCGAGCGCGTCCGCTTCACCTCGCCCCACCCGCGGGACTTCACCGACGACGTCATCGCCGCGATGGCGGAGACGCCCAACGTCATGCCCCAGCTGCACATGCCCCTGCAGTCGGGCTCCGACCGTGTGCTGCGGGCGATGCGACGCTCCTACCGGCAGGCGCGCTACCTCGACATCGTGCGCAAGGTTCGTGAGGCGATGCCCGAGGCCGCCATCACCACCGACATCATCGTGGGCTTCCCGGGCGAGACCGAGGAGGACTTCCAGGAGACGCTCCACGTCGTCCGGGAGGCGCGGTTCGCGGGCGCGTTCACGTTCCAGTACTCCAAGCGTCCTGGAACGCCCGCCGCGGAGATGCCCGACCAGGTGCCCAAGGAGGTCGTCCAAGACCGCTACGACCGTCTGGTGGCGCTGGTCGAGGAGATCGCCTGGGCGGAGAACCGCGCCCTGGTCGGTCGCGAGGTCGAGGTGCTCGTCGCCGAGGGCGAGGGACGTAAGGACGCCGCGACGCGACGGCTGAGCGGGCGCGCTCCCGACAACCGGCTCGTGCACTTCAACCCCGGCGAGGACGCCGGGAGCGGCGCGATCCGGCCAGGGGACTTCGTCCGGGTGAGGATCACCCGCGCCGCTCCCCACCACCTCATCGCTGACGAGCGACCGTTGGCGGTCCGCCGCACGCGCGCCGGCGACATCTGGGAGGCCCGCCACACCGACGCCGCGGACTCGCGGGGCGGCGGCGTCTTGCTCGGCATGCCCACTGTCCGCCGTTAGCGCCGGGGCGCTGGTCGAGCCAGGGACGGCCGAGGCGCCGACCATGGTGGGGCGGGTCGTCACCGTGGGAGGACGACCCTTAGCGTGGTGGGCGTGATCGACACGACGGAAGCAGCGTCCCCCGGGCTGGCGGACACCATCGCCACGTGGGCCACTGACGTGATGGAGCGGCTGGGTGCCCCGGGCGCCGGCATCCTCATCGCGCTGGAGAACCTCTTTCCTCCGCTGCCGAGCGAGGTCGTCCTCCCGCTCGCCGGGTTCACCGCCAGCCGCGGCGAGATGAGCCTGCTCGCCGCCGTCGTGTGGACGACGATGGGGTCGCTGGTCGGCGCCCTGGTCCTCTACGCGATCGGCGCGCTGGTGGGCCGTGAGCGGCTGCGCGCCATCGTCGCGCGCATGCCGCTGCTGACGCTGCACGACCTCGACCGGAGCGAAGCCTGGTTCGTCAAGCACGGGCGCAAGGCGGTCCTGCTCGGTCGGATGGTGCCGATCTTCCGCAGCCTGATCTCGGTGCCGGCCGGTCTCGAGCGGATGTCCCTCGGCGTCTTCGTGCTCTTCACCACCGTTGGCAGCCTGATCTGGAACACCACGTTCATCCTCGCCGGCTACGCGCTCGGGCAGAACTGGCGAGTGGTCGAGGAGTACGTCGGCATGTACTCCAAGGGAGTCCTCGCGCTCGTCGTGGCCGCGGCCGTCGGGTTCGTCGCCGTACGACTCGCCCGGTGGCGACGGCCGACGGAGGAGACGGCGGAGGCGTCCGGGCCGCGCGGGTAAGCCTCAGGGAGCTCGGGACAATCCTTCGGCGCGGACGCGCCAGCCGGTCTCAGGGAATCCCGGCGCCGGCCGGTCGGGCGCGCCGTCCCAGCCCGCGGCCATCATCGCGGTCGCGTAGAGCAGCCCTCCGTTGCCGGGAAGGTAGAGAGGCAGGTCCGGACGCTGCGGGTTGTGACCGTTGCCGAGGTAGCGATTCTTCGGAGTGTCGAGCAGCAACGCCTCGACGGCGAGGTGAGGCTCGCCGAGGCGGCAGGCGGTCATCGCGAGGAGCGGATAGTCCCACCCCCAGGTGTCCTGGAAGTCCCAGTGGTCGAGCACGTGGCGGAGTGTGGCGCGCATCAGCTCCGAGTCGACGACGCCCGTGTCCGGGACGAAGCCCAGCGCGGCGACCATGGTTGGGTGCCCCTCGTCCCCGGTGGGCGGGTACTCGAGTTCGACGTAGCGCCCGTCTCGCACCGGTAGCGGGGCCAGGTTGTTCGCCACCGCGTCCCACGCGTCCACACGCGGCAGGCCGAGCCGTTCTCGCCAGGCTTGTGCGGTCCGCAGACCCCACTGCCAGTAGGCCAGCTCGAAGGCTGGATTGCGCGTGACCTGTCGCTTCGGGGTGGCCTTCTCCTGCGCGGAGGCCAACGGCGGGCCGAGGACGAAGCATCCTCGGTCAGGGTTGAACGTGGCGTAGGAAGCCATGAAGGTGGCAGTCGCGAAGACCACGTCGGCAAAGCGCGCGAGCGTCCGTCGACCGGGTCGGCACCTCCACACCAGCTCGGCCAGGTAGATGGGGTGCGGTTGCTGCCAGATCAGGACCGCACCGATGTCGCTCGGCGTCTCGCGTCCGTCCGGACCGACTTGCTTGGGCCAGCGGGCGCCCGCGTAGCCGTGGCGACGTGCCCACTCCCGAGCCTTGGGTAGATGCGACTCGTACCACCCGAGGCTGCGCTCGAGCAGGTGGACGCGGTTCCACAAGGCGAAGTGGGCGCTGTGCCACCAGTGCATCTCGAGGTGGAACTTGCCCCGCCAGCTGTTGGGAACCAGCCCGGTCTCCTGGGGCGGCAGCGACCCCGCGCAGTGGACGGCGGTGAGGTACTGCGAGAGGATCACCCGCCGCTCGAGCTCGGCCGCGCGAGGGTCGGTGCACTCGGAGAAGTCGATCTGACCGCCGGCCGCCCAGAACTCCGCCCAGCTGGTCTCGGCCGCGGCCAGCACGTCGGCGACGCTCGGCCCGGTCCCGACGATGGGGGTGGGAGAGAAGCCGACGGTGAACTCGAGCAGGCTCACCTCGGCGTGGAGGAGGAACTCGTGCCGGTCCACCTGCTTCAGCCGTGCGCCCGGCGACCAGGTCAACGCGACGTAGTGGACGTCGTCGTCGAGCACTCGCCGAACGTCGGCGCGCGAGCCGCGCACGGTGACCTCGCTGGCATGCCGGTCGACCGCATCCCAGTCACGCGGGTCGCGCCAGTCGCCCACGGCGTAGGGGAAGCGGATGCCGACTGCGAGATCGCCGCGGGCGAGAAGGGGTGACTCCACCCGCACCGCCAAAAGATCCAGCTCGGGATCACACGCGGTGGTGACGTGCACGGGGGTGCCGTCCAGCTGGAACCGGCTCTCGACCCGGCCTCGCCAGAGGTCCAGGCGTTGGCTCGTCTCGCGCAGTTCCTCCACGCGGATCGGCGACCCGTCGGCGCGGACGAAGCCGATGCGGCCGAGGTCAATGCGGTGCGGGTTCTCGCGCAACCAGCGCCAGGCGCGTCCGCGGCGCTGGGTGAGCTGGTCGCTGTCCGGCGGCGTGGTGGCGTAGGGAACGATCCGGCCGTCCAGGGTTCGGTAGGCGGTGTAGACGTCCTCGAGCCGGAACTCCTCCGGGTTGGGCGCGGAGTGCCACGCCCACTGGGCCTGCGTGCCCAGCCGGATGCCGTCGGCATGGAAGTCGGGGATGGTTTGCAGGCCGGTGACGTCGAAGGTGAAGGCGAACTCGCCATTCCCCACCGACAGGGGCTCGTGCGGGTCGGGACGGGTGCGGTGCACGGAGTGCCGGGCGACGATGTCGTAACGGTCCATCACCATGGGAGAGTCGTGAACGGGGCCGTGGTCTTCGCTCGAGACGAGGGTCGAAGGCCTGCGGGCGATGGAATGCGGCGAGACGGGTCCGGGTCCGCCGTGGACTCGTGGCGTCCCTGGTGAGGGCGAGACGAATCCGCGGTTCGAGTCTAGGCGGCGAGGCCGCCCGCGTCCTGGCACCACGTCCTGAGGCGGTGATCTCGTCGCCGGCGAACGCGGACAGTGACACGCGCGGACGACGCGCGGAGGAGGCGGGCGGACACGGCGACCGGCGGTCGCCGATCGGGGCGCGTGCACGGGGCCGGCGGCGGCGTGTTCGCGGCCGCTCGCGCACAATAGGGCCTGGACCCAGACAACGCCGGCGAGGAGAGTAGCCGCGATGCGGACGACGTTACGTGATGTCGCTCGGCTCGCCGGGGTGTCTCCGAAGACCGTCTCCAACGTGGTCAACGGCTACATCCATGTCCGGCCGGAGACGCGTCGTCGGGTCCAGCACGCGATCGCCCGGCTCAACTACCGCCCGAACCTCTCCGCGCGGAGCCTGCGCCGCGGACGCACCGGCGTCATCGCGCTGGCGGTGCCAGAGCTGGACGTGCCGTACTTCGCCGAGTTGGCCCGGCACCTCGTGGCCGAGGCCGAGCGGTACGGCTGGACCGTCCTGGTCGACCAGACCGAGGGAGAGCCCGACCGCGAACGGCAGATCCTCGACGGGCTGCGTGGACAGCTCATCGACGGCCTCATTTTCAGCCCGTTAGCGCTGACCGCGGCCGACCTGGCCAAACGCACCGACGCGACCCCGCTCGTCCTGCTGGGGGAGCGGATCCACCAGGGCCCGGCGGATCACGTGGTGATCGACAACGTCGCGGCGAGTCGGGCCGCGACCGAGCACCTGATCGGTCTCGGTCGTCGACGGATCGCCGCCATCGGCGCGCAGTTGGCTCCGGCCGGCGTCACTGCCAGACTGCGGCTGCGCGGCTACCGCGAGGCGCTCGAGGCGGCCGGTCTGCCCTATGACGAGAACCTCGTCGCCTCGACCACGTACTTCCACCGCGCGGACGGCGCGGCCGCGATGGCTCGTCTGCTCGACCGCACCCCGCGACCGGACGCGGTGTTCTGCTTCAACGACCTGCTGGCGCTGGGCGCCCTGCGCACCCTCGCCGACCACGGCGTGCGGGTGCCCGACGACATCGCCGTCATCGGGTTCGACGACATCGAGGACGGCCAGTACTCCGTGCCCACGCTGTCCACCGTGTCGCCCGACAAGCGCCAGATCGCGCGCCTTGCCGTCGACCTGCTCAACCAGCAGCTCGTCAGTGGGGCGGCGGGGCAGGCCGACGGCCGTGGCCCGCAGGAGGTCTTCGCGACGTTCGAGCTGGTCGCCCGGGAGAGCACCCTGGGACGCGAACGCTGAGCCCTCGGTCGGCGAGCGCTGAGTTCTCGTCGACGAGCGCTGAGTTCTCGTCGACGAGCGCCGCGGGCGTCGCCCACGACGGTCGGAAGCGTCGGCGGCGAGAGCCGAAACTCCGGTCTGGCCGATTCCGGACACGGGGTCCTCGACTAGCGTCTGCGCCAACCCGCTCCTGAACCGTCGTTCGGAGGATTCATGCACGACGACCAACGCCTCGTCGAGGCGCGGCTCGAGCGCGCGGTACGCCAGCGCCTGCGGCCTGCCCTCTACGGCGAGACCGTTCCCCTGGACATCGAGGTGTGGCACGCCCCGGGAGAGCCCGTCCCGGTCAGCGAGGCACTGGCCGCCGACTACAAGCCGGCCGCGGTGGGGGACCCGTGGGGCCCGCCGTGGGGGACGAGCTGGTTCCGCCTCACCGGACGCGTCCCGCAGGAGTGGGACGGCAAGCGGGTGGAGGCGGTCGTCGACCTGGGCTTCGGTGGCGGCCCGGGCTTCTCCGCCGAGGGCCTCGTCTACACCCCGAGCGGCGAGCCGATCAAGGGCCTCAACCCCGACAACACCTACATCCCGATCGCCGGCCTGTGCTCGGGCGCCGCCTCCGACGCCGAGACGGCGACCGCGAAGGGCGGCGCGGAGTTCCAGGTCTACGTCGAGGCCGCGGCGAACCCGACCGTGATCAGCTGGCCGGACTTCGCGCCCACACACCTCGGTGACAAGGAGACCGCCGGGACCGACCCGCTCTACCACATCCGGCGCGCCGAGCTCGCGGTCCTCAACGTCGACGTCTGGAACCTCCTGCTCGACATCCAGGTGCTCGACGAGCTGCGCCGAGAGCTTCCCGCTGACCTGCCGCGTCGGGCGGAGATCCTGCGTGCTCTCGAGCGCGCCCTCGACGCCCTGGACTACGACGACATCCCGGGCACAGCGGCGGCCGCCCGCGAGCAGCTCGCCGGCGTGCTCGCCAAGCCGGCGTACGCCTCCGCCCACCGGATCACCGCGGTCGGCCACGCCCACATCGACTCGGCGTGGCTGTGGCCACTCCGGGAGACGGTCCGCAAGGTCGCTCGCACCGTCTGCAACGTGACGACGCTCGCGGCGGACCACCCGGAGTTCAAGTTCGCGTTCTCCCAGGCCCAGCAGCACGCCTGGATGAAGGAACACCACCCGAAGGTGTGGGCGCGGCTGAAGGAGGCGGTCGCGCGCGGTCAGATCATCCCCATCGGCGGCATGTGGGTCGAGTCCGACACGAACATGCCGGGTGGGGAGGCGATGGCCCGCCAGTTCGTGTACGGCAAGCGGTTCTTCCTCGACGAGTACGGCGTCGAGACGACCGTGGTGTGGCTGCCGGACTCCTTCGGTTACTCGGCGGCGCTCCCGCAGCTGGTGAAGCTGTCGGGACACCGGTGGTTCCTCACCCAGAAGATCTCCTGGAACCAGGTGAACAAGTTCCCCCACCACACGTTCTGGTGGGAGGGCATCGACGGGACCCGGATCTTCACCCACTTCCCGCCCGCCGACACCTACAACGGCCAGCTCACCGGTAAGGAGCTCGCCTACGCCCAGCGCAACTACCAGGACAAGGGCGGCGGCACCCGCTCCTTGCTGCCGTTCGGGCACGGCGACGGCGGTGGCGGGCCCACCCGGGAGATGCTCGCCCGGGCCAAGCGCCTGCGCGACCTCGAGTCCTCGCCGACGGTGACGATCGACCACCCGGAGCGCTTCTTCGAGCAGGCGCACGAGGAGTACCCCAACGCGCCGGTCTGGGTGGGCGAGCTGTACCTGGAGCTGCACCGGGGCACGTACACCTCGCAGGCCAAGACCAAGCAGGGCAACCGGCGCAGCGAGCACCTGCTGCGCGAGGCGGAGCTGTGGTCGGCGACGGCCGCGGTCGCCGGGCTGCTGGACTACCCGTACGACGACCTCGACCGCATCTGGAAGGCGGTCCTGCTCAACCAGTTCCACGACATCCTGCCGGGCAGCTCCATCCGCTGGGTGCACCGCGAGGCGGAGGAGACCTACGCCCGGCTGGCGAAGGAGCTGGAGGCGATCATCGAGCGGGCGCAGCGGGCGTTGGCCGGCGAGGGCACGCAGCCGATCGTCTTCAACGCCGCGCCGCACGCGCGTGCCGGAGTGCCCGCGATGGGCGCCGCGGTCCAGGGCGGCTCGCACGCCCCGGCCGTCACCCTCACCCGGGACGGCGGTTCGCTCGTGCTCGACAACGGGCTGGTCCGGGTCACCATCGACGAGCGTGGCCTGCTCACGTCGGTGTACGAGATCGAGTCGGGTCGGGAGGCGATCGCGCCGGGCGCGGCCGGGAACCTGCTGCAGCTCCACGTCGACACGCCGAACATGTGGGACGCCTGGGACGTGGACGCCTTCTACCGCAACAAGGTGACCGACCTGGTCGACGTCGACTCGATCGAGGTGGTACGCGAGACCCCCGAGGAGGTCGCGGTCGCCGTCACCCGGTCTTTCGGGTCGTCGCGGATCACGCAGACCGTGCGGGTCCGCGCCGGCGAGTGCCAGGTGAACGTCGACAACGAGATCGACTGGCACGAGAAGGAGAAGTTCCTCAAAGCCGCGTTCCCGCTCGACATCCGTGCCGACCACTCGGCGTCGGAGACCCAGTTCGGGCACGTGTTCCGGCCGACCCACACGAACACCTCGTGGGAGGCGGCGAAGTTCGAGATCTGCGCGCACCGCTGGATCCACGTGGGCGAGCCCGGCTACGGCCACGCGCTCGTCAACGACTCGACGTACGGCCACGACGTCACTCGGGACGTGCGTCCCGACGGCGGCACGACCACGACGGTCCGGCTCTCGCTGCTGCGGGCGCCACGGGTCCCCGATCCGGTGACCGACCAGGGCGTGCACCGGCTCTCCTACGCCCTGGTGCCCGGCGCCGGCATCCCCGAGGCGATCGAGGAGGGGTACCGGATCAACCTCCCGGAGCGGACGGTGATCGGCGCGCACGGCGTCGCGCCGCTGGTGCAGGTCGACAACCCGGCGGTGGTGGTCGAGGCGGTGAAGCTGGCCGACGACCGCTCCGGTGACGTGGTTGTCCGGCTCTACGAGGCGCACGGCGGCCGAGCCACCGCGCGGCTCACCACCTCGTTCGAGCTGGCGTCCGCGCAGGAGACGGACCTGCTGGAGCGTCCGACCGCCGACCGTGAGGTCGTCGACGGTGGTGTCGAGCTGGCGTTGCGGCCGTTCCAGATCGTCACGCTGCGGCTGCGTCGGGCGGCGTAACGCACGACCGGGCCCGCGTACGCCATCGCGGCCACGACTGGCCGGGGCGCTTGTCGAGCGCCCCGGCCAGTCTCTTGCTGTGACACAATCCGCGCATGCATGGCGGAGGCGGTGGTGGCCCAGGTGGCCGCCGGCCGACTGGAACTCCTACGCGCGCTTGAGCACCCGTCCGACCAAGGGAGAGTTCCTCATGACCGAACGCCGACTGCCTCGCTGGTCGGAGCTGCGACCCCTGATCCGCACCCGGCGTCCTGAACTGGACCTCACCAAGCGGCGGCTCGACCGAGCGCTCACCATCGCCGACCTCCGGGCGATCGCGAAGCGCCGGACCCCTAAGGGGCCGTTCGACTACACCGATGGGGCGGCGGAGGAGGAGATCAGTCTTCGCCGCGCCCGCGCGCTGTTCCGCCGCGTGCAGTTCAACCCCGGCGTCCTGCGTGACGTGTCGAAGGTGGACCCGAGCACCACGATCCTGGGGCGCCCGTCGGCGTACCCGTTCGCGTTCGCGCCCACCGGTTTCACGCGGATGATGCAGCACGAGGGGGAGACCGCGGTCGTGCGGGTCGCCGAACGGACCGGCATCCCCTATGCCCTGTCCACGCTGGGGACCACCTCGATCGAGGACGTCGCCGCGGCTGCCCCCTCCGCCGACAAGTGGTTCCAGCTCTACATCTGGACGGATCGCGACGCCGGAAAGGACCTCGTGCAGCGGGCGAAGGACGCCGGCTACACCACGCTGGTCCTCACCGTCGACGTCCCGGTCGCTGGTGCGCGGCTGCGGGACGTCCGCAACGGCATGACGATCCCGCCCTCGCTGACGCCGCGGACGCTCATCGACATGGCGATGCACCCCTCGTGGTGGTTCAACCTCCTGACCACCAAGCCACTGTCGTTCGCCTCGCTGTCGGAGTGGCCGGGCACGGTGGCCGAGCTGATCAACCACATGTTCGACCCCACGGTGACCTTCGACGACGTGGCGTGGCTGCGCGAGACCTGGTCGGGGTCGTTGGTGGTCAAGGGCATCCAGAACGTCGAGGACGCCCGTCGCGTGGTCGACCTGGGCGCGGACGCGGTCGTGGTCTCGAACCACGGTGGTCGTCAGCTCGACCGCGCACCGGTGCCGTTGGAGCTGCTGCCCAAGGTGGTCGACGCGGTGGGTGACCGGGCCGAGGTGTTCGTCGACACCGGTGTCATGAGCGGTGCCGACATCGTCGCGGGCGTCGCGCTGGGGGCGAAGGCCGTGCTCGTGGGTCGGGCGTACTTGTACGGGCTGATGGCCGGTGGAGAACGAGGCGTCCAGCGGGCCGTGGAGATCCTCGCGAGCGAGATCACCCGGACCATGCAGCTGCTCGGCGTGTCCAAGGTCGAGGAGCTCAACCGCTCGCACGTGACCTTGCCGGCAGTGCCCTTCTAGGTGGGTGCCCTGGACCTCTCGTCCTGAGGCTCGTGCTGAGGGCGCGGGACGGGCACCCTGCGCGCAAAGTCAGGGAAGAGCCCGGGATCACCCCCGTGCGTTCCCGCGGTGAAGGGGGCAGGATGGACCGCGTCGGCCGTGGAGAGGACGCGAGGAGACGCCGGTGGGATTCGACGCCGTGGTCTGGTTCCCGATCTGCGCTGGTCTGACGCTCGTGGGCTTGGTCGCGGCGTTCCTGGCCTTTCGCCGGCGTGGCGCGGCCTCCGGCCTGCGCTTGATCGGATGGGCCGTCCTGCCGATGGCCGTCTACTTGACCGGCATGGTTCGCCTGCTGTGGACGGTCGGGGCTGAGGTCGTCCGGTGGATCAGCCGCTTCGCGTTCAGTCCCACCGTCTGGATTGGTCTCGCGCTGTTCGGGGTGGCCGCGATCGCGTTCCCGGTGGCCGCCGCGATGCGCCGCCGTGAGGCTCGCCAGGCGGGCGCGGCCGGTGGCGGTGAGACCGCCGGCAGGGCGCGGGCAGGCGGTCGCGACGCCGAGGGCAAGCGCCCGCCGAAGGCGGTTGGCAAGGGCTCGAAGGAGACGGACCCCCTGGAGGGCATGGAGGAGATCGAGGACATCCTCCGACGCCGGGGGATCACCTGACCCGGCCGACCGGTTCATCGAACTCCGCTTGAGCGAGCTGTCCTCGCCGTCATGTCGGGCTGTTCCTGCTTCTAGGACGTCGAGGAACCGTGCTAGGAACGAAGCCATGCTGGTCGCCGCCGCGGTCTGTCCGCATCCGCCCCTGTTGATCCCCGAGCTCGCGGCTGGGGCGGCGCCAGAGCTGGACGATCTACGCGCCCACTGCGACGAGGCCGTGCGCCGGCTGCTCGCCAGCCGACCCGACGTCGTCGTGTGCGTGGGCGCCTCGCCGACCGCCCGACGGTGGGGGAGCTCGGCGCGGGGCTCCTTTGCTCCGTTCGGCGTGGATGTCCGGGTCGGAGGCGAGGGAGCTGCCATGGAGCCGCCACTGCCCCTGGCGCTCGCGGTCGCCGCCTGGCTGCTCGACCGGGCGGGATACGCCGGCGAGCGGTGCTACGAGGGCGTGTCCCAGTCGTGGGATCCCGCGCGATGCCGGAGCCACGGCGCGCGGCTCGCTCGCGTCGCCAACCGGGTGGGCGTCCTCGCCATGGGGGACGGCTCGGCCCGACGGACCACGGCGTCGCCCGGCGCGTACGACCCGTCTGCAGAGGAGTGGGACACCCAGGTGGCGGCCCTCCTCGCGACGGGCGATCTCGCTGGTCTGGGCGCGTTGCGGGCCGACGACGCCGATGCGCTTCTGGTCGCGGGGCGTCCGGCCTGGCAGGTGCTCGCGGGTGCGGCGGAGGGCAGCGACCTGGAGCCGACGCTCCTCACGCACACCGCCCCATACGGGGTGGGCTACTTCGTGGCGTCCTGGGTCAGTCGCGACAGCTCGCTCCCGCCGCCACGGGCGCGGAGCCTGACCACGCGCGCTCGTCGGCGTCGCAGTAGCGTCCCGGCTGATGGAGCTTGGCGTTGACAGGGCGCGCGTGGCTGGGGAGGCCGAGGCAGTGCACGGTGGGCACGCGACTGCTGGACACCTGATCGCTGGGGACGCCAGCGCGGAGCACGCGGCGACGGGGCGCGTGGTGGCGGTGGTCGGGCCGACGGCCGCGGGCAAATCGGACCTCGCGGTCGAGCTGGCGCTTCGACTGGGCGGCGAGGTGATCAACGCGGACTCGATGCAGCTGTACCGCGGCATGGACATCGGCACGGCCAAGCTCACGCTCGAGCAACGTCGCGGCGTTCCACACCACGTCATGGACGTCCTCGACATCCGCGACACCGCCACGGTGGCGGAGTTCCAGGGCTGGGCGCGCGCCGCGATCCACGACTGCCACGCCCGCGGTGTCCTGCCCATCGTGGTCGGCGGGTCGGCCTTGTACATCCGAGCGGTCTTGGACCGTTTCGAGTTCCCAGGCACGGACCCGGCGGTGCGGCGCAGCCTGGAGGTGGAGCTTCAGCGGGTGGGACCGCAGGCGATGCACCGCCGGCTGGCGGCGGTGGATCCGGAGGCGGCAGCGCGAATCCTGCCCTCCAACGGCCGACGTATCGTGCGCGCGCTCGAGGTCGTCGAGATCACCGGCCGTCCGTTCACCGCGAGCCTGCCCGATCACACGTACGCGTTTCCGGACGTGCGTCAAGTCGGCCTTGACGTGCCTCGGGACGTCTTGGACGAGCGGATCCGAGCCCGCGTCGACCGCATGTGGGCCGCCGGATGGGTCGAGGAGGTCCGGCGCCTGGCGGAGGCCGGCTTGCGCGAGAGCCCGACGGCCAGCCGCGCCCACGGCTACGCACAGGTGCTGGCCTACCTCGACGGTCGCCTCACGGAAGAGGAGGCCAAGGAGGAGACGGTGCGGATCACGCGCAGGTTCGTGCGCCGCCAGGACTCGTGGTTCCGCCGCGACCCCCGGATCCACTGGCTGCCCTACGACGCGCCGGACCTGGTCGACCGAGCGGTCCGAATCGTCACGGATGCTTCCGGCTAGCCCGACTCGCGCCTAACCTCGAAGCACTGGGCGAGGTTCCCGGTGCGACCGCGGTGGGCATGCGCGGAAGAGAGCCGACCGGGAGCAGGCCGAGGGGACCCGACTCGAGGGGAGCCCACAGCGGGGAGGGGAGCACTGTGATGCGACGGACCATCGCGGCGGCCGTGGCCCTGGCGACGTCGGTAGCAGGCGGCTCCGCCGTCCTCGCGGCACCGGCGCCCGAGCACGCTCGCGCGGCTCCCGCCTCCGCCGCGGGGGCTGACGAGACGTCGCGGTCGGCGAAGCTCGCCGGACGCCGGGACGTACCGAAGCAGGCGGTCGCGCGCGGGTACGGTGGTGCGGTCTCGACCGTGGACCCGCACGCGACGAGGGCGGGGATCGAGGTCCTCCGCCGCGGAGGCAACGCGGTCGACGCGGCGGTCGCGGCCGCCGCGACGCTCGGCGTCACCGAGCCCTTCTCCGCAGGCATCGGTGGTGGAGGCTTCTTCGTCTACTACGACGCGCGCACTCGCAGGGTCCACACCATCGACGGCCGCGAGACCGCGCCGGCCGCGGCCACGGAACGGCTGTTCCTCGATCCCGCCACAGGGGAGCCGCTGCCGTTCGAGGAGGCCCGGGTCAGCGGGCTCTCGGTTGGCGTCCCGGGGACACCGGCGACGTGGCAACGGGCCCTCGACACGTGGGGCACCTGGTCGCTGCGGCGCGCACTGGGCCCGGCGATCCGCGTCGCGCGGCGGGGGTTCGTGGTGGACGAGACGTTCCGGTCGCAGATCGCCCAGAACGCCGACATCTTCGACGACTTCACCTCGACGCGCGAGCTCTACCTCCCACACGGTCGCCCGCCAGCGGTGGGCTCGGTCTTCCGCAATCGCGACCTCGCCGCCACCTACCGACTCCTCGCTCGGGAGGGCGTCGAGGAGTTCTACCACGGGACGTTGGCCGCCGCGATCGTCAACACGGTACGCAAGCCGCCGGTGGCACCGGACGCCAACCGGGCGGTGCGGCCGGGCGCGATGACGGTCGAGGACTTGGCGGGCTACGACGCGCCGTTCCGTCGCCCTACTCACGTGCGTTACGAGGGACTCGACGTCTACAGCATGGGACCGCCGTCGTCGGGTGGCTCGACGGTCGGCGAGGCGCTCAACATCCTCGAGACCGTCTTGCCGCGGACGACCGGTTCCCGTGCCAGCCGGGAGCGCCTCGCGCTGCACGCTTACCTGGAGGCGAGCGCGTTGGCGTTCGCCGATCGTGACCGATACGTCGGCGACCCCGACCAGGTGGACGTCCCGCTGGACGAGCTGCTGTCGCAGGGCTTCGCGGAAGAACGCGCCTGCCACATTCGGCTCGACGAGGTGCTGCCCAAGCCGGTGCCGCCCGGCGTCCCCGACGGTGAGTACAACCCCTGCGGCGCCCAGGCGCCGCCGGCGCGTGGCGGCCAGCACGAGGGTCCCTCGACCACCCATCTGACCGTCTCCGACCGGTGGGGCAACGTGGTGTCCTACACCCTCACCATCGAGGCGACCGGTGGCAACGGGATGGTCGTGCCCGACCGTGGCTTCCTCCTCAACAACGAGCTGACCGACTTCAGCTTCGCGCCGACACAGGGTGACGCGCCCGACCCGAACCTGCCCGGCCCTCGCAAGCGCCCACGCTCGTCGATGGCGCCGACGATCGTGCTCGCCGATGGTCGGCCCTTCCTCGCCCTGGGCAGTCCGGGCGGAGCGACGATCATCACGACGGTGCTCTAGACGCTGCTCAACCGGCTGGAGCTCGGGATGGGACTCCCCGAGGCGGTCGCCGCGCCCAGGGTGTCGCCTCGGAACGCCGTCACGCAGGCCGAGCCCGCGTTCATCGCCTCGGCGCAGGGGCGAGCCCTCGCCGCGATGGGGCACCAGTTCTCCGAGATCGAGGAGATCGGGGCCGCCACGGCGTTGGAGTTCGGACGTCGCGGCTACGTCGTCGCGGTCGCCGAACCCACTCGGCGTGGCGGTGGCTCCGCCATGGTCGTCCACCCCGTCGGTCGCTGAGACAGGTGGCCACGCCGAGTAGTCCGCGCGGGGGTCCGAGCAGGCCCGGCCGGACGGCTCGTCGGACTCCAGGGTCGATCAGACCCAAGCGCCGATCGGACTCTAGGCTGGAGCCCGGACGGCGCGGGAGCGAGCCACCAGTCCGCCGGCAGCCCGATCCCGACATCCGAAGCGACAGGTGAACGGGGCGGAATCCGGGCGAAGGCGACGCTCCTCGGCGCGCGGGCGAGATCACGACGAAGGTGAGCATGGGCACGATCTCGTGGGTGAAGGGCCACGGCACGGAGAACGACTTCGTGCTGCTGCATGACCCGGACGGCACGATGCGCCTCGACGAAGGTCTGGTGCGCGAGCTGTGCCACCGCCGTCGAGGTGTGGGGGCCGACGGTGTGCTGCGGGTGGTCCGCTCGGCGGCGCTCGACGACGGTCGCCCGTACGCCGACGAGGCCGAGTGGTTCATGGACTTCCGCAACGCCGACGGTTCCACTGGGGAGATGTGCGGCAACGGCGTGCGAGTCTTCGCCCACTACCTCCGGGTCCACGGTCTCGTCGACCCGAGCGTCGAGCTGCCGGTGGGGACGCGGGCTGGCGTGAAGCGCGTGCGGTTCGAGGACGATAGTCAACTCAGCGTTGACATGGGTCGCCCTCGCCTTCCTGGGCCGAGCGCGGTCATGGTGAGCGCCGCCGGTCGCTCCTGGCCGGCCGTGCCAGTTGACATGGGGAACCCGCACGCGGTCGCGTTCGTCGACGACCTCGCCGACCCTGGGCCTTTGGTGGAGCAGCCGACGTGGTCCCCGAGCGAGGCGTTCCCCAAGGGTGTGAACATCGAGTTCGCCGTCTGGCGTGGATCACGACACCTGGCGATGCGGGTCCACGAGCGTGGCGTGGGCGAGACCCGCTCCTGCGGGACCGGCGCCTGCTCGGTCGCGGTGGTGGCGGCCGCGGTCGACCACCTCGCCGACCAGCAGGTCAACCTGCCGGCCGGCGAGGCGTACCGGATCGACGTCCCCGGCGGCAGTCTCACCGTGTCGTTCCGCGCTGACCAGCACGTCGTGCTCACCGGTCCGGCGGTCCTCACGGCCCGGGGTGAGATCGACCTCTGAGCCTCCCACGATCACCTGAGCCGGTCGCTCAGACCAGGCTGGGCTCCCGCGTCACCTGCTCGGCTTCCGGCCGTCGGACGGCGGGTCGGACGCTCCCGTAGAACAGGGCGGCCACGGCCCCGACGGCGACGAACGCCGCGCCGACCAGGACGGCGGGTCTGGTCCCGTCGAGGATGTCCTGGACGGAGGCGAACCCACCGTGGTGCGCGAAGACGGTCGCCAGCACGGCGACGCCGAACGCCCCGCCCACCTCGCGGATCGCGTTGTTGACCCCCGAGGCCCGACCGGCGTCCTCGGTGGCGACCGCGGCCAGCACCGCGCTGGCGGCCGGCGCGAAGGCCAGCGAGTTCCCGATGCCGCCCAGGACGAAGGGCGGGATGAGTCCGACCCACGACATTCCGACCGACGCGGTCACCGCGATCCAGACGAACGCGACGGCGAGCAAGCCAAGGCCCGCGGCCATGAACGGGCGTGGTCCGAACCGCTCGGCGAGGGAGGCCGCGACGGGCGAGACGAGCGTCGTCGCTCCGGACCAGAACAGCATCCGTAGCCCGGCGTCGAAGGGGCCGAAGTCGAACAGCGACTGGAGCAGCTGGGTGAGTAGGAACACCGAGCCGAAGACGCCGAAGCTCATGAGGAACCCGACGACGTTCGTGACGACGAACCGACGCCGCGTGAAGAACCGTAGGGGCACCATGGGCGTGGCCGCGCGCGACTCCCAGAGCACGAACGCTGTCAGCAGGACCACACCGACCGACAGTGAGCCGACGATCAGCGGGCTGCCCCACCCCGAGGCGTTGGATCGGACGAGGCCGAACACCACCCCGAACAACCCGCTGGTCACCAGGGCGAACCCAACGAGGTCGACCGGCTCGCGGGCGCCTCTGCTGGGCAGCAGGACGACGGCTGCGATGGGCAGCAGCGCCAGGCCGACGGGGACGTTGATCCAGAAGATCCAGTGCCATCCAGCGGTGTCGGCGACGGCGCCGCCGACCAGCGGTCCGAGCGCGATACCGAGGGCGGTGGCGGCTGACCAGGTGCCCAACGCCGGGCCTCGTCGTTCACGCGGGACCTGGTGGGCGATGAGCGTCAGCGACAGCGGTGTTACCACCGCTCCGCCGACGCCTTGGACCAGTCGCGCCGCGACGAGGGTGGCGGGGGACGAGGCGAGGCCGGCCCAGGCGGACGCGAGAGTGAAGAGCGCGAGCCCGGCGAGGAAGAAGCGTCGGCGACCGAAGCGTTCGGCCAGGGCCGCGGCCGGGATCAGCGAGACGCCGAACGCCAGGGTGTAGGCGTTGACCGTCCATTCCAGTGACTCGAGGGACGCGTCGAGCTCGGTCCGGATGACCGGGAGCGCGACCGTGACGATCAAGTTGTCCAGCGCCGCCATGAACGTCGTCACGGACACCACCGCCACGGTCCACCAGCCGCGACGAACGTCGTGCACGGAGTCCTCCGAAGTTATTAGTGACTGCTAACTACATTGCGGCTGGGGAAGTTAGCGTCCACTCACTAAGATGTCAACCGACCGACAGAGACCCGCGAGCGAGGCCCATGACGACCCGAGCGACACCCACCCCATCGACGCCGGCACAGGTCTCATCAGCGCCGACCCGATCGACGAGGACGCCGCAGAGATCGACCTCCGACGAGCGCCGGGAGGCCCTCATCACCGCGGCGATCGAGGCATTCGCGGCGTTTGGGTTGCATGGAACGGCGGTGAGCAGCATCACGAACACCGTCGGGATCACCCAGCCGTACGCGTTCTCCCTCTTCGGCTCCAAGAAGGGACTGTTCCTTGCCGCCGTGCACCGCAGCTTCGACCAGCTGGAGGAGCTCTTCCAGGAGCGAGCGCGCGAGGTGCCGCGGGAGGACCGGCTGTGCGCGATCGGGCAGGCTTACGACGACTTGCTCGCCACCAACCCCTACCTGCTGCGGTTCCACTTGCAGTGCTTCGCCGCGTCCGGAGACGAGGAGGTTCGCGCGGTCGTCCGGGACCGAATGCGGCGCCTGTTCGATCTGGTTCGTCGGGTCGCTGGCGTGGACGACGAGGCCGCGCGGACCTTCCTGGGGCGCGGCATGTTGTGCATCCTCACGTCGGCCCTCGATCTCGACGTGCTGGCACCGGGTGACGCGAGCCGCTTGCGCGACGCGGTCTGCGTGAACCACGAGTGAGTCGCCAGCCGTCGACGCCGCGGCCCGGCCACGTGGCTCACGCGCTCGGCGGTGTGCACCTGCCTCCGCGACGTGACGCGGATCATGCGATCGGCAGGCCGCGGAGTGGGCAGGATGCCGTCGCGGTGTCCGCCTGCGGGCCGAATCCCCGATCAAGAGGTGTCGACCAGCGTCAGGGTTCCCTGAGGCGAGCCTCCTCCGTTCGGCGGAGGAGGCTCGCGACGTCAGACCGAGGTGCTATGACGGAGCGTCAGGCTAGAGTCGAGAGCATGTCGGTGCCGCCAGTCCCCCCACCCCGTCGGAGCGCCGACGCGCCGCAGACGGCGGTCGAGCTTCCCCTTCCGCGACAGGCAGCGACCGACCCGGAGTGGCACGAGCGGCGCCGCGTGCTCCTGCGCCAGCTCCGAGCCCGCCGGGCCATGTCGCTCGCCCGGCGGTCGGCCGTGGCCCGCACCGCGGTGCTGCTGCGGTCGATCAGCTATCCCGACCAGCGCCGCTGACCGGACGAAGGCCTGCGACTCAGGGACGTTGCACGGTGCCGTCCGGGAGCCGGGTACGCGTCCAGGTGTCGTTGACGAGTGGATCGACGGGCGGGAACTTCGCGGCCAGCTTCTCGTCGATGTCCACGCCCAACCCTGGTGCGTCGCTGGGCCACAGGTGACCGTCTCGCACCTGCGGGCAGCCAGGGAAGACCTCCATCGCCGCGTCGTTGAAGACGTGCTGCTCTTGAATGCCGAAGTTCGGCGCGGCGATGTCGAGGGCGAGGTTCGCCGCGTGGCCCACCGGTGACACGTCGCCGGGACCATGCCAGGCGGTCCGAACGCCGAACAGCTCGGCCGCCGACGCCAACCGCCACGCCGGCGTCAGCCCTCCGATCGCCGAGATGTGGCAGCGGATGAAGTCGATCAACCGATCCTTGACGAGCGGGACGTACTCAGCGGGATTGGTGAACAGCTCTCCGATGGCCAGCGGCGTCGCGGTCTGGGCACGGATCGTCGGAAGCCACCCCAGGTCCTCGGGCGCGAGAAGGTCCTCGAGGAAGAACAGGTGGAACGGCTCCAGCTCCTTCGCCAGCCGGACGGCTTGCGTGGGATGGAGACGCTCGTGCACGTCGTGGAGGAGGTGCACGTCCGGTCCTAACCGCTCACGCAAGTGGGCGAAGAGCGCAGGTACCACCCTGAGATACGCGTCGGGGTCCCACGGCGCGAGGCCTCGCACGTTGCGACCCGAGAGGCTCCCCGGGGTCGCCCGTCGCTCGTTCGGCGTCGATAGCGCGCCATAGGTCGTGGCTCCCGGCACCGCGACCTGGCAGCGGACGTAGCGATAGCCGGCCTCCAGGAACCGCCGGACGTTGTCCTCCACCTCGACGGCGTCCCGACCGGACGCGTGTGCGTACACCGGTACGGCGGTGCGACACCTTCCGCCCAGGAGCTGCCACACCGGGAGGCCGGCCTGCTTCCCCTTGATGTCCCACAGCGCCATGTCGACGCCGGACAACGCGTTGTTGAGGACAGGGCCGAACCGCCAGTACGAGCTCACCAGGAGCGAGGACGTGATGTCGGTGATGTCCGCGGGGTCGCGCCCGACCAGCTGGGGGGCGAGGTAGGAGTCGATCGCCTCGGCCACCGCGCGAGCCCGCTGGGTGAACGTCGCGCAGCCCAGCCCGTACAGGCCCGGCTCGGACGTGTCGATCCGTACCACGACGAGGGTGATGTTCTCCGGGGCGGTCAGGATGCTCCGGACGCGCGTGATGCGCAGGCCGTCAGAATCCGCCCACGGCGGGGTCGTGGCGGGCAGCGGGTTCTCGGGTGAGGGGGTCGCGGACATGGCTCCTCTACTCGCTCGGGTCCTGTTCACCTTGTTCGGCCGGCGGCCGGTCGCGGGCCGCCGCGTCGCGCGAGCGGCGGCCGTCCCGCGGTTGACTGTACGAAGGCACCGGCGAGGTTTCCCTCCATCCCACTCGAACGGCAGGTATCGGACAGACGAGTGCGGACCTCTGCGGCGCGTGGCCAGTGCCGGATCGCGACGCTCTTCCCGGGCATGGCAGGGCGATTTCCGGGTGCGGAAGGCGTCGGAGGCATGCCACGATGGGGAAGCCACGGACGCGCCGTGGTGTTGACTGGAGTTGTATGACACGTCGACACGAGAACCAGGCTGAGTCGTTGGCGACCGACACGCGAGACGTCGACATCCGGCTGACCTTCGTCCCCCCTGAGGACGAGCCCGCGACGGGGGAGCTCGATCTGGAGGACCGTCAGGCGCTGCGCCGGGTGCCGGGATTCTCCACCGACCTCACCGATATCAGCGAGGTCGAGTACCGACAGCTCCGGCTCGAGCGGGTCGTCCTCGTCGGTGTCTGGACCAGCGGGAGCGCGGAGGACGCCGAGAACTCCCTGCGTGAACTGAAGCTGCTCGCCGAGACGGCGGGTGCGCAGGTGCTGGAAGGGCTCATCCAGCGGCGCGCCCGGCCCGACCAGGCGACCTACATCGGTCGAGGCAAGGTCGAGGAGCTGCGTGAGACCGTCGTCGCGACCGGTGCCGACACCGTGATCTGCGACGGCGAGCTCAGTCCCGCGCAGTTGCGCAACCTCGAGGAGCGGATCAAGGTCAAGGTCATCGACCGGACCGCCCTCATCCTCGACATCTTCGCTCAGCACGCCAAGAGCAAGGAAGGCAAGGCGCAGGTCGAGCTGGCTCAGCTGACCTACTTCCTGCCCAGGCTGCGTGGATGGGGTGGGTCCCTGTCCCGCCAGACGGGTGGACGTGCCGGCGGTGCCACGGGTGGCGTCGGTCTGCGTGGCCCAGGTGAGACCAAGCTCGAGATCGACCGTCGTCGCATCCGCGCTCGCATGGCGAAGTTGCGTCGCGAGATCGCCGAGCTCCGCGCCAATCGAGAGACCAAGCGCCTTCAGCGGCGTCGCAACGCCGTACCGTCGGTGGCGATCGCGGGCTACACCAACGCCGGCAAGTCGTCGTTGCTCAACCGGCTCACCGGTGCCGGCGTGTTGGTCGAGGACGCGTTGTTCGCGACCTTGGATCCGACCACTCGTCGCGCGACGACGCCGGACGGTCGTACATTCACCCTCACGGACACGGTCGGATTCGTCCGCCACCTCCCGCACCAGTTGGTCGAGGCGTTCCGGTCGACGTTGGAGGAGGTCTCCGAGGCCGACCTCGTGCTGCACGTGGTCGACGGGTCCCACCCGGATCCCGAGGGTCAGATTCGCGCCGTGCGCGAGGTGCTCGCCGAGACCGGTGCGGGTGACCTTCCCGAGATCGTCGCGATCAACAAGGCGGACATCGCCGATCCGGTGGAGCTCGCCCGGCTACGGACGCTCGAACCACGCTCCGTCGTCGTCTCGGCGCGAACCGGCCAAGGCCTCCCGGAGCTGCTCGAGATGATCGCGGCCGAGCTCCCGCGGCCCGCGGTGGAGGTCAGCGCGCTGGTGCCCTACACACGCGGCGACCTCGTCTCCCGGGTCCACGAACACGGTGAGGTCTTGGAGATCGAGCACACGGACACCGGCACCCGCTTGCGGGCACGCGTCGACCCCGGGCTCGCGGCGATGCTGGACGGCTACGCGTTGGCCTGAGCGAGGGCGCTGGCCGTGAGCGCCTCACCGGGTGTGCGGCGCACGGACACCCACCGGTCGCGAGACCGCCTGACGTCTCTGCTGGCTGTCGTACCTCAGACGGCGATGTCCGTGCGTGTCGTCCGGCGTTGGGTGCCGCCCAGCAGCCAGGCGGCGACGATGCCGCCAACCGCGCCGAAGAGGTGCCCCTGCCAGGAGATGCCCGGCTGAGGCAGCAGCCCACCCAGGAGGGCACCGCCCCAGACGAGCGTCACGAGCACACCGATGAGCAGCTGACCCAGGCTGCGGTTGAAGACCCCGCGCACCATCAGGTACGTGGCGTAGCCGAACACCAATCCGCTCGCGCCGACGGTGATCGTCGCCGGCGGCGACAGGAGCCACGTGCCCAGCCCGCTCACCACCGCGACGATCGCCGTGACCGCGAGCAACCGCGCGGCGCCGGCGGCCGCGATGATCGCGCCCAGCATGAGCAGCGGCACGGTGTTGGACATCAGGTGTCCGAAGCCGGCGTGCAGGAACGGCGCGGTGACGATCCCGAGCAGACCGTCGGAGTCGCGGGCCTGGATGCCATACAGGTCAAGTCGGTTCCCCAGGAGGGTGTCGACGACCTCGCTGACCCACATGAGACCGACGAGGTACCCGAGGACTTTCAGACCCGACGTACCGGAATCGGCAGCGCGAACGGCGCGCTGGGGCGGGCGATAGTACGCAGAGGCCATGAGTCCACCATGCCCGATGCGGGCAAGGCCGACCAGCCCGACAGGCGAGATCTGCCGGTGGCCCCACGACCAGCCGAGTCGGGCGGCCGGCCTACTCCGAGCGCCCGCCGAGGTGCTCGGCGAGGAACCGCTCGGCGGCGGCGTAGTAGGTCTCGCGGTTCTCCGGTTTGGCCAGGCCGTGTCCCTCGTCGGGAAAGAGGAGGTACTGGTGCGGCAGGCCCTTCTCCTTCAACGCGGTCACGATCTGCTCGGCCTCGGCCTGCTTGACCCTGGGGTCGTTGGCGCCCTGCGCGACCAGGACCGGGATGCGGATGTTGTCGATCTTCGAGAGCGGTGATCGCTCCCAGAGCATGTCCTTCTCGGTCGCCGGGTTGCCCACCTTGGCGTACATCATCGAGACCACCGGCTTCCAGTACGGCGGGATGGACTCGATCAGGGTGAGGAGGTTGGAGGGCCCGCACAGGTCGACGGCGCACCGGAACACCTCCGGCGTGAAGGCGGCGCCGGCCAGGGCCGCGTAGCCGCCGTAGGAGCCGCCCATGATCCCCACCCGCGTCCGGTCGATGAGACCCTGGCGCGCCAGGTGGTCGACGGCGTCCAGCAGGTCGGTGTGCATGGCCCGGCCCCACTGCTTGTCCCCGGCGTTGCCGAAGGCCTTGCCGTAGCCGGTGGAGCCACGGTAGTTGACCTGGACGCAGACGTACCCTCGGTTGGCCAGCCACTGGGCCTCGGGGTGGTAGCCCCACGTGTCGCGTGCCCACGGTCCGCCGTGCACGTTGAGGACGGCGGGCAGGTTCCGGCGTTCCACCTCCGGTGGGACGGTGATGTAGCCGTGGATCTCCAACCCGTCCCGCGCGGTGAAGGTGAACGGCTCCATGGGGGCGAGCACGTAGCCGGCGAGGTCCGGCTTGTGGGAGAAGAGGAACCGGAGCGCCTTCGTCGACCGGTCGTAGAGGTAGTAGCGGACTGGCCCGTCGGAGGGGGTGACGGACACCAGCCAGACCCGGTCGGTACGCTCCGCCCGGTTGATGCTGAGCTCGCCGTCGATGCCCAACGCGTCCCGCAGCTCCTCGACCGCTCGGCCGTAGTCCTCGTCCAGATAGGACCAGACCTCACGGTCCTTGTCGAAGATGACGGCCTGCGGCCGCCGGGTCTCCGGGTGGAACTCGACTCCGCCGACGTCGTAGGCCGGGTCCTCGGCGAGCACGGTCTCCTCGCCGGTCGCGAGGTCGACTGCGACGAGACGCGCGGCGTTCGCCCCCAAGGACGACACGAGGTAGGCCGTCGTGCCGTCCCGGGAGAACCCCACCGGGCTCGTCGTGTTGGCGTCCTCCGGCGGCACGTTGAGCCAGGGACGGAACTCCCCGTCCTCGTCGACGAGGAAGAAGACCGCGCCGCCTTCCTCGGTCACCGACACCGCGCCTTGGACGGTCAAGTCGGTGTCGACCATCCAGCCGACGTACCCGGGGTTGTCGAGCACCTTCTCCAAGGCCCCGGTCGTGAGGTCGAGGCTGTAGACGTCGTGGAGCTCCGGCTGATCCTTGTTGATCGCGAGGAGCATCGTGGTGGGGTTCCACCGGTTGTGCCCGAGGATCCGCACCTGGACGTCCTCGAAGGGGGTGACGCACCGCTCCTCGCCGGTCTGCAGGTCCAGCAGGTGCAGCCGCCAGTTCTCGTCGCCGTCCCGGTCCTGCAAGTAGAACAGGGTGCGGTCGTCGTGGCAGAACCCGTACGCGCGGATGCCGCGACCACGGTCGTGGGTTACCGGGACCGCCTGCGCGTGGTTGTCGGCCGGTCCGACCCAGACGTTGAGGACACCCTCGTCGGGCGCGAGGAAGCCCAGCCAACGACCGTCCGGTGAGACGGTCGGGTTGGCGTACGTGGGGTTTCCGAACAAGACCTCGCGCGGAATGAGCGGGACAGCGTCGTAGGTCATGAGGAGGATCCCACCACATTCCCAGGCCGGTGGCATCCCCAGGGCGGTGGCATTCCTGGGGCGGGGGTATCTCCGGGGCAGTGGCATCTCCGGGGCAGTGGCATCTCCGGGGCGGTCTGTCTCGCCGGGCCGTCCCTGCTTCCGAGGGTCCGCCTGGACGAGAGGAATGCGCGATGTCGTGGTGGCGCGGCGCCGGCGTTGGCGGGCACCGGATAGCCTCCCGGAATGGCCGAGACAGCGCCCGCCGGGTACCGACCCGACCCTCGTGTCCGTGAGCTGCTGGGTGACGCGGTGGCCGCCCTGGGCGGGCGGGAGCGTCCCGGTCAGGTGGCCATGGCCGAGGCCGTCGCCCGCGCGATGGAGCGGGGTGAGCACCTGCTGGTGCAAGCCGGCACGGGAACCGGCAAGTCGCTCGCGTACCTGGTGCCGTCGTTGCTGCGGTCGCGGGGAAGTGGCCGCCCCGTCGTCGTGGCGACCGCGACGCTCGCCCTCCAAGCCCAGCTGGTCAATCGCGACCTTCCTCGGCTGGTGGCCGCCGTCGAGAAGCGGCTGGGCCATCGACCGACCTACGCCATCCTCAAGGGTCGGCACAACTACGCCTGCCTGCACAGGGTTCGCGATGGTGTGCCCGACGACCAAGGAGCCCTCCTCGAGGCGGTGCCGACGGGCCCGGTCGGCAGGCAGGTGCTCGCTCTGCGGACGTGGGCGGAGCAGCAGGCGCAGGCCGACGGCGACGGTGACCGGGACGCCGCACCCACCCACCAGGACCGCGCCTGGGCGCAGGTCTCGGTGTCGTCGCGGGAGTGTCTCGGCGCTCAACGGTGCCCGTACGGGGAGGAGTGCTTCGCCGAGCGGGCTCGGGAGCGCGCCATGGCCGCCGACGTGATCGTCACTAACCACGCGCTGCTGGCGATCAACGCGCTGGAGAACGTCCCGGTGCTGCCCGACCACGACGTCGTGGTCATCGACGAGGCGCACGAGCTGGCGGCGCGGGTGACCGGCGCCGCGTCGGCCGAGCTGTCCCCGGGGATGGTGGAGCGCGCGGCACGCCGCGCCCGCGCCTTCTGCGTCGGCGGGGAGGCGGACCCGCTCGAGGACGCCGGGCACGCCCTGCGAACCGCGCTGTCGAACGCCCCCGTGGGTCGGTTGGAGGCCCTGACCGGGGAGCTCGCGGCGGCCGTCGCGCAGGTGCGGGATGCCGCCCGCGCCGCGTGGTCGGCGTTCCCGAGCGACAAGCAGGAGGACGACGTCGAGGCTTCGCGCCGCCAGGCACGCGCCTGGGTCGAGCAGGTGCGCGAGGTCGCGGAGCGCGTCGCCCAGATGGCGGCGGTCGACGTGGTGTGGGTCGAGGAGCGGGAACGCGGTGGTCGCGAGCTCCGCGTCGCTCCGCTGTCGGTCGCAGGGCTGTTGCGGGAGCGGCTGCTGGCCCAGCACACCTGCATCTTCACCTCGGCGACGTTGAAGCTCGGTGGCGACTTCCTGGCCGTCGCCCGGTCGGTCGGGCTGCGCTCAGTGGAGCGGGTCAGCGAGGCCGAACACGACGCGAAGGGCACCGAAGGGGCGTCGACCGGGGCCGAGCGACCTCACGCCGACGCCTCGACGGACCGTCGGGAGCAAGGCGGGGGCGAGGCGACTGGAGGCGACCTCGCCGAGGGGAAGTCCGACGCCGAGCAGGCGAGCCCTGGCCGGGCCGGCGCCGGCCAAGCAGGTACCGACGTGGTGGAGACGTTGCCGTGGCGGGCCCTCGACGTGGGGTCGCCGTTCGACTACGCCCGCCAGGCGATCCTTTACATCGCACGCCGCCTGCCGCCACCCGGTCGTGCGGGCATCTCGCCCCAGGCGCTGGATGAGCTGACCAGCCTGGTGGAAGCGGCTGGTGGGGCGACGCTCGGCTTGTTCTCCTCGCGCCGGGCTGCCGAGGAGGCGGCCGCCGCGGTCCGCGAGCGGCTGGGGTACGAGGTGTTGTGCCAGGGAGACGGTCAGCTCGCGGAGCTGCACCAACGGTTCGCCGCCGAGCCGGCGACCTCGTTGTTCGGCACCTTGTCGCTGTGGCAAGGGCTGGACGTGCCCGGCGACACCTGCCAGCTCGTGGTCATCGACCGGATCCCGTTCCCGCGCCCCGACGATCCTCTGCTCTCGGCGCGCCAGAAGGCGGTCGACGAGGCGGGCGGGAACGGGTTCATGGCGGTGGCCGCCACCCACGCCGCCCTGCTGTTGGCGCAGGGCGTCGGTCGACTGATCCGGCGCTCCACCGACCGTGGGGTGGTCGCGGTGCTCGACCCTCGACTGGCCACCGCGCGCTACGGCGGATACCTGCGTGCGTCGCTCCCACCCATGTGGTCGACTCTCGACCACGACGTCGTCGTCGCGGCGCTGCGCCGGTTGAGCGCGGCGCGCGAGGCGTCCGTCCCCTGACGACGGTCCCTACGACGGCATGCGGACGCAGACCGCGATGGGGGTCTGCTGACGTCCCTGTCCGAAGGGGTTGTCCCGGAACAGCTCGCAGAAGAAGCGGGGGAGCCGGTCGCTGTCGTGGCCGAGTACCTCGCGGCCGAGGTCGTTGGAGTCGATGATCACCGTGCCGCTCAACGTCCGGGCCGCGTCGCCGTCGAGCTGGGACCGTAGGGCCTGGGTGATGCGAGCCGCCACCTTGTCGGGCTCGGCCGGTGGGAGCTTGGCCGAGACGTTGGACGGGAACGCCGAGTACGGCGTGGGACCGTCGATCGCGTTCACGCGGTGGCCGGCGACGACGTAGAACCAGCCGCGCCGACCCAGCATCTTGCCGACCACGCTCGCGGCAGCCGCGAGGAGGATACGCGGCAGGCCGGCCTCGTTGATGGCGAGCTGCATCGTCCACGGGCTCCCGAGCCCGATGCCGTACGGGGTCCGCCGGACCATCTTGGAAAGCAGCCGGGCGGCTCGACCGGGGTTGATCTCCCAGGTGAAGTAGGACCGTCCCTGGCTGATCGCGACGATCTTCTCGCTCACCACGACGTACCACGGCTCGAGGAAAGCGCCCGTGAACGAGGCGTCGGACGCCATGAGCGCGACCGTCTTGGTCACGTAGGCGGCCACCTTGTCGACGAGGTCGTCGCCCCGGCGGAACAAGTCGGTACGGATGGGAACCCGCGCCCAGTAGGCTCCTTCCACCTCCACCATGAGGCTCTTGCCCTCGTTGGGCGCCAATGGGGCCTTCGGTGGGGGAACGTCGTCACGGCCGCGCGCCAGGGCGCCGTCGCTCGACTCGGGCTCGTCTCCGGACGTCGACGAGGTATGTGCCGTGAGGTTGACCATCCCGCTCCTGGTCGTCGTCGCTTCGTGGTCTCGCGTCGGGTCAGACACGACGTAGAACGGCGACGACCTTACCGAGGATGACCGCGTTGTCTCCAGGGATGGGTTCGTAAGCTGGGTTGTGCGGGACGAGCCACACTTTGCCGTCGCGGTAACGGTAGGTCTTGACGGTCGCCTCACCGTCGATCATCGCGGAGACGATCTCCCCGGACTCGGCCGTGGGCTGCTTGCGGACGACGACCCAGTCGCCGTCACAGATCGCGGCCTCCACCATCGAGTCGCCCTTGACCTTGAGCATGAACAGCTCGCCCTCGCCGACGAGTTGGCGGGGCAGGGGCATGACGTCCTCGATGGACTCCTCGGCGAGGATCGGGCCGCCCGCGGCGATGCGGCCGACCACCGGGACGAGCGCGGGCGTGGGATGGGCGTCGCCGCTGCCGGTCTCGTCGATGGCGGTGACGGTGACGCTCGAGACCGACCGCCGTTCCGGCGGTGACACCAACACCTCCAGTGCTCGCGGCCGGTTGGGGTCACGACGGATGAACCCCTTGTTCTCCAAGACCCGCAGCTGGTGTGCCACCGACGAGGAGGAGGTCAGGCCCACGAGCTCGCCGATCTCCCGCATGGCGGGCGGATAGCCGCGCTGCTGGACCGTCTCGCGGATGACCTCGAGGATCCGCCGCTGCCGGGGCGTGAGACCCGCTGCGTCGGGCGGGCCGTCCGAGAGTTCCCGAGCACCCGCGGTGGAGGTGGTGCGGTCGCCATTCTTCCGCCTCGACATGACGGCGATCTCCTTGTCGTGGGCAGGGCCGGTGGGTCCACGCTCCGCCGGGAGCGCCTCGCACACGAGCGTAAGCCTTTGGTCATCCACGTCCAAACGCGTGTTCGACCGCGTGTCGTCGCGAGCGAAGACGATCTTGCCACAGACTGGGCGTGGCATCGAACGGAGGTTCGACGACCGGTGGCGTGTGTCGGCGGTCTGGTGTAGAACTCATGGAGCGGTCCATCGAACAACCGTTCGACGTGGCTCGCGACTCCGCTCGTCCGTGGAGGGTGTCGAATGAGCAGTGCACCGGTCATCTACCTGGAGGACTACCGCGCTCGGCGCGTCGGGGTCGAGCGGCCACGCGCGGCAGCGAACCGCTCGCCAGGGACCGCGGACTCCGGGACGTACCGGCCAGAGGTGACACATCTCGTCGGAGCGAGCACCACGTTTCGCTCACCGCCAGGGCGCACGCTCGCCAAGACGCGGAGGCGCCGGCGACCTCGACCCGCCAGGGTTCCGAGCTGCCGAGGGTTCGCTCCGGGTGACCCCATGGTGCGTCGGCGCCGTGATCGTGATCGTGCCGGTGTCCGGCTGACCCGCCGGGGTCGGTTGGCCGTCACTGTGGTGACCGTGGCGGCCACCCTCGCGTTGTCGATGCTCGGCGGTCCGGTCCTCAGCCTCGTGCTGGTCGGGACGGTGTTGTGCGGCCTCGCCGTGGTCGTCGACTAGGCGGGCGTGACGGCACGTGCCCACGCTGCTCGAGGGCTTGCGCGACGTCGAGGAGCTGTGCTCCGCCTCGATCAGCCGAGTCCGTGTACCGACGGCGTGGCGAGGCCGTGTCGCCTTGCTCGGTGACGCGGTGTGGGGCCGGACCTTGGGCATGGCCCGGTTGGTCCGAAAGCTGCTGGTCGGCAGCGGGAAGGCGTTCGCGAGCGGTACGGCCGCGCTCGCTGACGCCCGGCCAGGCGAGCGTGTCGACACCTGACGCCTCCCCCGAACGCGGCTCCTGCTCGTGGCGGACGGCAGGTGTCAGCGCGACACGCCGAGGGCATTCGTGTCATGCGGTGAGCTTGTGCGAGCTGACCAGGCATGACGCCGAATCGCCCGAGTCGACGCGCCTGTCCACGCTTGCGTGCCGCCCGTCGCCGACGTAGCGTTGACCCCAACATCTGGTAGTTACACAGCTGTAAGTCCTCCACAAGTTGTGCTTTCGCGGTCACGGAATCTCCGTGGGGTCGCTACGTGGCGTGCTCGGGAGACCTGGCCGCGGGCCGGTGGTGGAGGCGCTTGCGGCTGCACGGCGCTGCCACCGTGACGTCGAAGCTTGTGGGAAGGCCCGCTCCATGCACTGTCCCTTCTGCCGGTTCCCCGACAGTCGGGTTGTCGACAGCCGTACGACCGACGACGGCACAGCCATCCGACGCCGCCGTCAGTGTCCGGAGTGCGAGCGGCGGTTCACGACTGTCGAGCAGGTCACCCTCGCGGTGGTGAAGCGCTCGGGCGTCACCGAGCCGTTCAGCCGCGAGAAGGTGATCGCCGGCGTCCGGAAGGCGTGCAAGGGCCGGCCGGTCAGCGAGGACGCCCTCGCCCGGCTCGGTCAACGGGTCGAAGAAGAGATCAGGGCGAGCGGGTCGGCCGAGGTCCCCTCGCACGAGGTGGGCCTGGCCATCCTCGGCCCGCTCCGCGAGCTCGACGAAGTGGCGTACATGCGGTTCGCCAGCGTCTACCGAGGTTTCGCCAGCCTGGCCGACTTCGAGACCGAGATCGCTCTGCTGCGCGCGGAGCGTGACGAGACCGTGCCCGAGCCGGAGCAGGCTCGGGAGTCGATCCGCCAGGAGTGAGTGACGGGCGCCTCAGGCCGCGCCCTCGTCGACAACACCACACACCGCGCCCGGCCCGCCGTGGGGAAGCGTCCGGGCTGGGGCGGTCATTCCCATCCACCGGGCAGTCCGAGGGGAAGGCCCAGCGAGAGTGCAAGGAGAAGACACCATGACGGAGACGGTGAGTGGCCCCGCACGCGGGGGTGCGAAGGGGCGCTCGCGCAAAGGGCTCAAGATCAGTCGCGTCTTCACGACTCCCGGCGTCCACCCGTACGACGAGGTCACGTGGGAGCGGCGGGACGTCGTCCAGACGAACTGGAAGACCGGGGAGACCGTCTTCAGCCAGCAGGGCGTGGAGTTCCCCGACTTCTGGTCGGTGAACGCCTCGACGATCGTCACCACCAAGTACTTCCGCGGCGCCGTCGGCAGCCCTGACCGCGAGTACAGCCTCAAGCAGCTCATCGACCGTGTGGTGAAGACCTACCGAGCGGCGGGGGAGGAGCACGGCTACTTCGCCACGCCGGAGGACGCCGAGATCTTCGAGCACGAGCTGACCTGGATGCTGTTGCACCAGTACTTCAGCTTCAACAGCCCGGTGTGGTTCAACGTCGGGACCTCGGCGCCGCAGCAGGTGTCCGCCTGCTTCATCCTGTCGGTCGAGGACTCGATGGAGTCGATCCTCAACTGGTACAAGGAAGAAGGGCTGATCTTCAAAGGCGGCTCCGGTGCCGGGGTCAACCTCTCGCGGATTCGGGCGAGCTGCGAGCTGCTCTCCTCCGGTGGCACCGCGTCCGGGCCGGTGTCGTTCATGCGTGGCGCTGACGCCTCCGCTGGGACGATCAAGTCCGGTGGGGCCACCAGGCGCGCCGCCAAGATGGTGATCCTGGACGTCGACCACCCCGACATCGAGGAGTTCATCGAGACGAAGGCGCGCGAGGAGGAGAAGATCCGCGTGCTGCGTGACGCCGGGTTCGACATGGACCTCGGCGGCAAGGACATCGTCTCGGTGCAGTACCAGAACGCCAACAACTCCGTTCGCGTCACCGACGAGTTCATGCGCGCCGTGGAGAACGGCGGCATGTTCGGGCTGCGGGCGCGGCTGACCGGCGAGGTCGTCCGGAAGGTCGACGCGCGGAAGCTGTTCCGCAAGATCGCCGAGGCGGCGTGGGCGTGCGCCGACCCGGGCCTGCAGTACGACGACACCATCAACGACTGGCACACCTGCCCGGAGTCTGGCCGGATCACGGCCTCCAACCCGTGCAGCGAGTACATGCACCTGGACAACTCCTCGTGCAACCTCGCCAGCCTCAACCTGCTCAAGTTCCTCACCGACGATGGTCGGTTCGACATCGAGTCCTTCATCAAGGCCGTCGAGCTGATCATCACGGCAATGGACATCTCGATCTGCTTCGCCGACTTCCCGACGGAGGCGATCGCTGAGACGACCCGCGCCTACCGGCAGCTCGGCATCGGCTACGCCAACCTCGGCGCGCTGCTCATGGCGACCGGCCACGGGTACGACTCCGACGGAGGTCGAGCTCTTGCTGCGGCGATCACCTCGCTCATGACGGGCACCGCCTACAAGCGGTCAGCGGAGCTCGCCGCCATCGTCGGTCCCTACGACGGCTACGCGCGCAACGCCGAGGCGCACAAGCGGATCATCCGCAAGCACGCTGCCGCGAACGACGCCGTCCGCTCGGTCGGCCCGATGGATCGGGAGATCCTGCGGGCCGCGACGCAGGCCTGGGATGCCGCGATCAAGCTGGGGGAGAAGCACGGCTACCGCAACTCCCAGGCCAGCGTCATCGCCCCGACCGGCACGATCGGCTTGGCGATGGACTGCGACACCACGGGGATCGAGCCGGACCTCGCACTGGTGAAGTTCAAGAAGCTGGTCGGTGGCGGCTCGATGCAGATCGTCAACACCACCGTGCCTCGCGCGCTGAAGACCCTCGGCTACCAGCCCGAGCAGATCGAGGCGATCGTCGACTACATCGCCGAGCACGGCCATGTCGTCGACGCGCCAGGGCTCAAGCCCGAGCACTACGAGGTGTTCGACTGCGCCATGGGGACCCGGGCCATCAAGCCGATGGGTCACGTCAAGATGATGGCGGCGGTGCAGCCGTTCGTCTCCGGCGCGATCTCCAAGACGGTCAACATGCCGGAGTCGGCGACGGTCGAGGACATCGAGGAGATCTACTTCCAGGGTTGGAAGCTCGGCTTGAAGGCGCTGGCCATCTACCGCGACAACTGCAAGGTCGGCCAGCCCTTGTCGAACGCGAAGGCGAAGAAGGCCGAGCAGCCGAAGGAGAAGGAGGTCGTCGTCGAGTACCGGCCGACCCGGCGGCGGCTGCCCAAGTCGCGGCCGTCTCGCACGACGTCGTTCACGGTGGGCGGCGCCGAGGGATACATGACCGCGGGCCTGTACCCCGACGACGGCCTTGGTGAGGTCTTCCTCAAGCTCGGCAAGCAGGGGTCCACGCTCGCAGGCGTGATGGACGCCTTCTCCATCGCGGTCTCGATCGCTTTGCAGTACGGCGTGCCGCTGGAGAAGTACGTCGAGAAGTTCACCAACCTGCGGTTCGAGCCGGCCGGCATGACCGACGACCCGGACATCCGGATGGCGCAGTCGATCATGGACTACATCTTCCGTCGGCTGGCGCTGGACTACCTGCCGTTCGAGAAGCGGGCGGCCTTGGGCATCTTCTCCGCCGAGGAGCGCCGTCGTCAGCTGGAGACCGGGTCGTACGAGCCGGTTCCGGAGTCGGTGGACGACGCCGGTGACGCCGCGTCGCTCACGTCGGCTCCCACTGACACGCAGAAGGCCACGGCCGAGGCGAGGCCGGCGCCGACGCAGGCGCACACCTCCACCGAGCTCGTCGAGGCGATCCAGGGCACGGTGGCCGACGCACCGCTGTGCTTCACCTGCGGCACGAAGATGCGGCCGGCGGGCAGCTGCTTCGTCTGCGAGGGATGCGGAAACACCAGCGGTTGTAGCTGAGTCCGAGGACGCGGGGAGTCGACCCGGTGTCGGCTCCCCGCGCTCCTGCACACCGTTTGGCGCGAACGCCAGCGGGCGTGCGTACCCCAGCGGTGTTCATGGGCCGCCGAGAAGCGAAGGGAGTCGCGTCGTGCGCGTCGTCGTGGCGGGCGGACATGGCAAGGTGGCGATGCGTCTGGGCCGTCGCCTCGCCCAGCGGGGAGACGAGGCCGTCGGCATCATCCGTAATCCCGACCAGGCGTCGGACCTGTCCGAGGCGGGGATGACGCCGGTCGTCGTGGACCTGGAGAAGGCCACGGTCGAGCAGGTCGCGGACGTCCTCGAGGGTGCCGACGCTGCTGTGTTCGCGGCCGGCGCCGGGCCCGGCAGTGGCGCCGCTCGCAAGGAGACGGTGGACCGCGCCGCGGCCGTCCTGTTCGCGGCCGCCGCAGAACGAGCTGGTGTGCGGCGCTTCCTGCAGGTGTCCTCGATGGGTGTCGAGCAGGTCCGTGACGGCGGCCGGCCCGAGGGTGTCGACGAGGTGTTCGTCGCCTACCTACGTGCCAAGCTCGCCGCGGAGGAGGACCTTCGTCGTCGCGACCTCGACTGGGTCATCGTGCGACCGGGTCGGCTCACCAACGATCCGGGTACGGGCCGGGTTCGGCTCGCCCCTCGAGTCGACCGTTCGGAGATCAGTCGGGACGACGTGGCCGACGTCCTCCTCGCGCTGCTGGACACACCGGCGGTGACGCGTGTGGTTCTCGAGCTGGTCAAGGGCGAGACACCCGTCGCGGAAGCGGTCGCCGCACACGCTCGTTCCGGGTGAGGCGCCTCGTTTGGTGAGCTCCGCGACCACGCGGTTTGTGAGGCTCGCCCCAGCTCCGCCCGAGGCCGATCGAGATCGGCCGGGCGTGGGCCTCGGAGGGGAACACTGGCCGTGTGGGCGCGCCTCGGTGGGTCCTGCACGTCGACCTTGACGGGTTCATCGCCGCCGTCGAGAGACTGCGGCGGCCTGAGCTCGTGGGCAAACCGGTCGTCGTCGGAGGAACCGGGGATCCGACCCAGCGCGGTGTCGTCGCCACGGCCTCCTACGAGGCCCGCGCGTTCGGTGTCCGCTCCGGCATGCCGTTGCGAACCGCCGCTCGTCGCTGCCCGCACGCCGTCTTCCTGCCCACGGATCCGCCCGCGTACGAAGCGGTCTCCGTTCAGGTGATGGAGACGCTGCGGACTTTTCCCGCGGTCGTCGAGGTGGTGGGCTGGGACGAGGCCTTCCTCGACGTGGCGGTCGCCGACCCGGAGGACCTCGCCCAGCGTATCCAGCACGCGGTGCTCGCGCGTACGGCGCTCACCTGCTCGGTCGGCATCGGTGACAACAAGTTGCGCGCCAAGCTGGCGACTGGTTTCGCCAAGCCGGGAGGGGTGTTCCGGCTCACCGAGGCCACCTGGTGGCCGGTCATGGGTCGCCGTCCCACACACGCGTTGTGGGGCGTCGGCGACAAGACCGCGCGTAAGCTCGCGGCGCTCGGCATTCGGACAGTGGCCGACCTCGCCGCGAGCGACGTCGGCGAGCTCGCACGGCGATTCGGACCCACGATGGGTCCGTGGTTACGTCGGCTCGCCCGTGGGGAGGACCGCACCCCTGTCGCGGCTGGCCCCTACGTCGCCAAGTCACGCAGCCGGGAGACGACCTTTCAACGGAACCTGACCGACTGGGACGCCGTCCGTGCCGAGGTCGCGGCGCTGGCCCGTCGGGTCGCCCAGGACGTCGTGGTGGAAGGTCGTCCTGCGGTCCGCGTCGGTGTCAAGGTGCGGTGGGCGCCGTTCGAGACGCGCACGCGCAGCGTCGGGTTGCCGACACCGTCGAGCGAGGCCGCGGTCATCGAGGCGGCCGCACTCACGGCGCTGGAAGGGTTCGAGCCGGGCCGTGAGGTTCGGCTCGTGGGCGTGCGAGCCGAGCTTGACCGAGCCGGACCGTGACCTTGAGCGAGGTCGCCTCTCTGTGTCGCGGACCTCAGGGCGCGTCCGGAGCTGGGCACACCGCGTACGCGAAGTCGGTGACCACTTTGATCCACTGGTCGGGCACGTCTCGATGGAGGTGATGGCCGCCGTGCAGCACGGTGAAGCGTTCCGGCGGCAGCATCGCCTCCGCGGACTTGCGATCGAGACCGCGCAGCGCACTGGCTTCGCCAGTCTCGGGCGGGTCGGGCGTCTCCGGCGCCACGAGGAGAAGGGCCGGAACCCGCAGCGTTCCCAGCAGGGTGGGCAGGTCCCACGGGTGTGGCGCGCGCAGGCCGGCGAGGAGGGCGGGAACGTCGGTCGCCGTCACGCCGGTGATCGCGTGCTCGATGTCGGCGGCATCCCACCGGGGATGGTCGTGGCGGAGCCGATCCGCCAACTGGTGGGGAGAGGAGCGGGCCACCGCCGAGTCGGCGGCGATCTGACTGATGAGCGCGGCCCGGTCCTCCGCGCGTGAGCTCGGTGGCTCCTCGAGCACGACCGCCCGGGTGAGCTCGGGGTAGCGGTTGGCGAGCGCCAACGCGACGACCGCACCGAGCCCGTGGCCGACGAGCACGTCGACCTGTCCCGGGAGCTGTTCGGCGACACCCTGGACGAGGCGGGGCAGGTGCAGCGGACGGTCGACGCGCGCCGTCGCTCCGTGGCCTGGCATGTCGGGGGCGAGGACCTGCCAGCCCTGCTCGGCCAACGCGGGGCCGATCCGCCACCACGTTGCCGCGTGGGAGAGCTCGCCATGCACGAGAACGAGCCGCCCGCGACCAGGGTTCGGCGGCTCCCACCGAAGAGTCATGGGCATATCCAAGCCGATCATGCCCGTTTGAGGAAGTTCGCCACGTTTCGCGGAACCCGGCACGTCCGAATTCCGCCTTGACCGGGCTCGACCGTGCCTTGCATCATCGGCTTACTGTTTCAGATATCGCAAAGCTGTTGTGAATATCGCACTGTTGTGAATATCGCAACAGCACCTCGAAACGAGTCAGGACACCATGGCGGCAGAGGGCACGACCAACGACACCGGAGGATCGTCCGTCATCACTCCCCGACGGGACTCCGCTGTCCTGCAGACCGCCGACCGGGCGCTGCAGGTTCTCCTTGCCTTCCGCTCCCGACCGGAGTGGGGTGTCTCCGAGCTCGCCCGTGAGCTCGGGCTCGACAAGTCCGTCACGCAACGGCTCTTGTCCACGCTCGCCCGCCGTGGCTTCGTGCTCGCCGATCCTGAGAGCCGCCGCTACCGCCTCGGCGCCACCATCAGTGTCCTGGCTCGCGCCGCGGAGCAGGGCGGGGTCCTCGAGTCCACCGCCCGGCCCGTGCTCGCCGCTCTCGCACGGCGGATTGGTGAGAGCGCGACCCTCAACGTCCCCCACGGTGGTGCGTACCGATGTGCTGTCGCCGTCGACGCCGACGGCCCGGTGCGCTACTCCGCCACCGTGGGGCAGACCATTCCCGCCCACGGCGGCGCCGGAGGCCACGCCATCTTCGCCTTCTACCCCGAGGAGGAGATCCGTCGATTGGTCGGCGACGGCCCGCTGCCTCGCTTCAGCGAGCACACCATCGTCGACCCAGGCGAGCTCACGGACACCTATGCGCGAGTACGCGAGACCGGTGTGGCGATCTCGCACGGCGAATACGACGCCAACGTGATCTCGGTGGCCGCGCCGTGCTTCGTTCTCGGCCAGGTCGTCGCATCGATCGCCATCATCGGCCCGCACGACCGCATGGCCGCGAAGGTTGACGACGCGGTCGAGCTCGTTCGCGAGGGGACGGCCCGCCTCGAAGCCTTGCTCGGCGGGACAGGTTGATCAACGCAGGTGGCGTCGCGACGTCACCGGAGGAGGACAGATGTCCGTCACCACGCCCCTCAAAGGCGCCGACCTGACAGGTCCTGACTCGCATCCGCGGGCGGTCGAACCGGTGGTCCTCGGCCTCACGATCGTGTTGTCGATCCTCGGAGCCTTCGTAGGCCTTCACCTGGTGACGTCGCTCGGCATCACCGCCAACACCTCCGTCATCGGAGCGCTCATCGCCATGCTCGTCGGGCGTATCCCGGCGTGGCGGTTGGGGGAGATGCGCTCGATCCATCGTCAGAACCTCGTGCAGAGCGCCATCTCAGGTGCGACGTTCGCCGCGGCGAACTCCTTGCTCGTCCCGATCGCCGTGCCGTTCGCGCTCGGACGTCCTGACTTGGTGTGGCCCATGCTCGCTGGAGCGGCCATCGGGCTCTTCGTCGACGCCTACGTCTTGTACCGCGTCTTCAACTCCAAGCTCTTTCCCGGCCGAGGGACGTGGCCCCCGGGGGTGGCGGCGGCCGAGACGTTGATCGCCGGCGACGAGGGCGGACGCCGCGCGATCGTGCTCGGTGTGGGCGGACTCGTCGGGCTCGTCGGAGCGATCGTCAAGCTGCCCATGTCAGCCGCGGGTGTGGCGCTCATCGGGAACGTGTGGGCGCTGGCGATGTTCGGCCTCGGGCTCGCGCTTCGCCAGTACGGGGTCGAGTGGTTCGACGTCGACCTCAACGCCCTCTACATCCCTCACGGTGTCATGGTGGGCGCCGGCGTCGTGGCGCTCGGTCAGGCCGTGGTCTTGCTCGTCGGGCGGGAACGTCGTGGACGAGCGCACGAGGCCGAGCGTGCCCGGGCCGCGGAGGCGGCGGAGGAGTTCGACGTCGACGCGGCGGGGCTTCGGCGCGCCCTCGGCGAGGGCTACGTTCTGTTCGTCCTCGGCGCGCTCGTCGTCGCCTTGCTCGGCGGGATCCTCGGCGAGCTCTCACCGGTGCAGATGCTCGGCTGGTGTCTGCTCGCCGGGTTCGCGGCGCTCGTCCACGAGCTCATCGTGGGGTTGGCCGCCATGCACTCGGGGTGGTTTCCGGCGTTCGCGGTGACGCTCATCTTCCTGGTGCTCGGGCTGGTCATCGGCATCCCTACGGTGCCGCTGGGGCTTTTCGTCGCCTACGTCGCGGCCACCGGGCCGGCCTTCGCCGACATGGGATACGACTTCAAAGCCGGGTGGATCATTCGGAAGGGCGCGACACCCTATCGCCTCGTCGAGCGCGCCGGCCGCCGTCAGCAGTACATCGCGCAGCTGGTCGGGTTCGCGGTCGCGCTCGCCGTCGTCGCCCTCACTTGGCAGTCCTACTTCGACGACGAGCTCATCCCGCCGGTCTCCAAGGTTTACGCCGATACTGTCAATGCTGGGTTGACTGAGACGTCGACGCTGGTCAACATCCTGCTCTGGGCCATCCCCGGCGCCCTCGTGCAGCTCCTCGGAGGGCCCTCCCGCCAGATGGGCGTTCTCCTCGCGACCGGCCTCCTCATCCTGACGCCGTACGCGTGCTGGCTGGTCTTCGCGGCGCTCGCCGTGCGCATCGCGTGGACGCGAATGAAGGGCGAGCGTGCCGCCGGTGACCTCAACCTCATCGGAGCGGGGATCATCGCCGGCAACTCCTTGACCGACGTGGGTCGAGTCCTCGAACGCTGAGCGAATGGTCGACCTCGGAAAGGAAGTCGTGGATGGATCTCTCCTCTCGCCCGGAGTACCTTCACCTCGAGGCCGCGGTCGGTGCCCGCAAGCTGGTCGAGCAGGTCATGCTCGTCAAGCCGGGCGAGGACGTCGTCCTCACCGCCGACACCGCAACGGACGCGCGAGTCGTCGACCTCACGGCGCAAGCGGTGGCGGCGGCCGGCGCGACCCCCACCGTGGTGTGGTACGAGACACGGCCGAGCTCTGCGATGGAGCCGCCCGCTCCGGTGGCCGGTGCGATCGCCCGAGCCGACGTGTGGATCGAGTTCGCGGTGGCGTACATCATGCACTCCGACGCGTTCCGGCACGCGATCGCGAACGGTGCCCGCTACGCCAACTTCACCGGGATGGACGTCCCGATGCTCGTCAACACCATCGCGCGGGTGGATCTCGACGGGGTCATGGAACTGGGCCGCGCGCTGGTCGAGCTGATCGAGCGCGCGGACGAGGTTCGCATCACCACGCCGGCCGGGACGGACCTGCGGGCTCGCAACGGCGGCCGCCCGGTCAACCTGCGCGGCAAGCCGGCGGAGCGTCCTGGTGAGACGGTGATGCTCGCTGGCCAGATCTCCTGGAACCCGCTGGAGGAGACTCAAGAAGGCGTCCTGGTCTTCGACGGCGCGGTGTGGCCACCCGCCGAGCTGGGGCTGCTCACCTCGCCGATCCGGATGGAAGTGTCCGGTGGGGTCGTCACCTCGATCGAGGGTGGCTCGGACGCCTTGACGTTCCGCCGCTGGATGGAAAGCCTCGATGATCCCAACATGCTTCGGATCGCGCACTGGTCGTTGGGCTTCAACCCAGGTGTGACCCGGCCGACGGGCCGGATCGTGGAGGACGAGCGCGTCTTCGGCTGCGTCGAGCTCGGCCTCGGGGCGAAGGGGGCCTGGATCGGTGGCGAGCCCTGGACCGCCGCCGCGCACACCGATGGCAGCCTGCTCAACCCCACGATCTACCTCGACGGCGAGGTGATCGAGCAGGACGGGCGCTACGTGCATCCACGTCTGGTGGAGATCTGCCGACGACTCGGTGTCAGCGGCTACTGACGGCCCACGCAGGCGTACGTCGTGGATCGTGAGCGGTGACAGAGGAGGCGGGAAGCCCCGGTGAAGGTGAGGACATACCGTCAACGAGACCTTGTCTGTACGGAGTACTTTCTCGAGGTTCCCCTCGACCACAGGCGGCCGGACGGCGAGCACATCGAGGTCTACGCTCGGGAGGTCGTCGACGCGGCCAAGGCGGACGCCAACCTGCCCCGCCTCCTGTTTCTTCAGGGCGGCCCGGGCGGCAAGGGCCACCGACCCAAGGACCGGAGTAGCTGGCTCGGCCGGGCGCTCGAGGATTTTCGGGTTGTGATCCTCGACCAGCGGGGGACCGGGCTGTCGACACCCGCGAACCGGCAGACGTTGGCTCGGCGTGGAGGCCCCGAGGCGCAGGCGGAGTACCTGTCGCACTTCCGGGCGGACGCGATCGTCGCTGACGCCGAGCGGCTGCGCCGCGAGCTCCAGGGTGACGAACCGTGGTCCGTCCTGGGACAGAGCTTCGGAGGATTCTGCACCCTGACCTACCTCTCCTTCGCCCCCGAGGGACTGCGGGAGGCGTTCATCACGGGAGGTCTTCCGGGGCTTTCCAGCACGGCGGACGAGGTCTACCGGCTGACCTACCAGCGAACAGTCGAGCGCAACCTCGCCTACTTCGCCCGTCACCCGGCGGATCGAGAGCTCTGCGCGCGGATCGTGCGGCACCTCCGGGAGAAGGACGTCCGACTGCCGACCGGGGAGCGGCTGAGCCCACGGCGCTTCCAGTCGCTTGGGATGCGTCTCGGCATGCGAGCGGACTTCGATGCGCTTCACTACTTGCTGGAGGAGGCGTTCGTCGACGGCGTCGACGGGCCTGAGCTCTCCGACACGTTCCTGGCCGGAGTGGGTGCGGCGGTGAGCTTCGCCACCAACCCGCTGTACGCCGTGTTGCACGAGGCGATCTACTGTCAGGGCACCGCGTCGGCCTGGTCGGCGGAACGGCTCTACGCCGAGCGGCCGGAGTTCGCGTTGGACGACGACACCCCGTTCCTCTTCACCGGCGAGATGATCTACCCGTTCTTCTTCGCCGAGGACCCGGCGCTGGTACCGCTGCGGGAGGCCGCCGACCTGCTGGCCGCCAAGGACGACTGGCCCCGGCTGTACGACCCGGACCGGCTGGCTCGCAACGAGGTGCCGACCTTCGCGGCCATCTACTACGACGACATGTACGTGCCCCGGGAGCTTTCCCTGCAGACCGCGGCGGCTGTCGGTCGGCTCACCCCATGGATCACCAACGAGCACGACCACGACGGTCTGCGTGTGGCTGACGTCCTCGACCATCTCCTGACCCTCGCCAGGCAGGCACCGTGACCGACCACACCACTGTCGACACGCCGACCGGCGGACGATCCCGGACACTTGGCCTGGTGACGATCGGACAGGCTCCGCGGGTCGACCTCGTGCCCGAGCTGCTGCGCTGGCTTCCCGGCGTCGAGGTGGTGGAACGCGGCGCACTGGACGGGTTGGGCGCCGAGCAGATCGCCGAGCTGGCACCGAGCTCCTCCGACAGGCCCGTCTTGACCACCAGGTTGGCCGATGGCTCCTCGGTCGTCCTCGACCACGACAAGGTGGTCACCCGGTTACAGGAGGCGGTGCGGGCGGTGGAAGGGCTCGGCGTCGACGCGACGCTCGTGGTGTGCACCGGCGAGTTCCCGGCCTTGGACCACACACGGCCGCTGCTGCTCGCCCAGCGTCTGCTCAACGCCGGCGTACGTGGATTGTGCGACCACGACGGAGTCCTCGGTGTCGTGTGTCCACTCCCAGACCAGAGGGAGATGACCGCGGTGAGGTGGTCGCGCGTCGCCAGGAGCGTGGAGGTCGCTGTCGCCTCGCCCTACCGGGACGACGCGGTTGAGGCGGTGGCGGCCGCCGCCCGCGGCCTCGCCGCTCGAGGGGCCCGATGGATCGTCCTCGACTGCATGGGCTACACCGAGGCGATGCGCGTCGCGGCGCGCCAGGTGTGCGAGGTGCCCGTCCTGCTCGCGCGCTCCGTGGTGGGGCGGCTCGCCGGGGAAGTGGTCGCCTGACGACGTTCGCCGAGTGGTTCGCGAGTGACTGTCGGGTCGTGCTGCGAGACGCGACCGTTGTGAATGGAAGGGGAGTTTGAGATGAGTTGGCGTCACGTCATCGACGTCTACGACCTGCTCGACGACCCGCGGGTGAACGGCGACGCCGTCGCCGCGTACCTTCGCGGCGTTGGGGCCACGGACGTGGAGGTGCGCACTGTCACGGGCGCGAAGGGCAGCACGGATTTCGTCCGTGTCCTCGTTCCCGGAGCCGCCGGTCGACGGTCGGGCGGAACAGCACCGACGCTTTGCGTCGTCGGCCGGTTGGGAGGCCTCGGTGCTCGGCCGGAGCAGATCGGCTTCGTCTCCGACGGGGACGGCGCCCTGGTCGCGGTCGCGACGGCGGCGAAGCTCGCGTCGATGCGCGAGCGGGGCGACGTCTTGACTGGGGACGTCCTGGTGGCGACGCACATCTGCCCCAACGCCCCGACCAGGCCGCACGACCCGGTGCCGTTCATGGACTCGCCGGTCGACATCGCCACCATGAACGCCCACGAGGTGGACGCGACGGCGGATGCCGTGCTCTCCGTGGACACCACGAAGGGCAACCTGGTCTGCAACGAGGTCGGCTTCGCGATCTCCCCGACCGTCAAGGAGGGGTGGATCCTGCGGGTGAGCCCCGACCTGCTCGCGGTGCAGCAGCGGGTGACCGGGCGCCTTCCCGTCGTCCTCCCGCTCGCCACCCAAGACATCACGCCCTACGGGAACGGCGTCCACCACATCAACTCGATCCTGCAGCCGGCCACGGTGACGGCGGCACCGGTGGTCGGCGTGGCGATCACGACCGAGACCGCGGTGGCCGGCTCCGCGACGGGTGCGACCGACCTGCGCAGTGTCGAGGCCGCGGTGCGGTTCTGCATCGAGGTGGCCAAGGACTTCGGCCGGGGTGCCTGCTCGTTCTACGACGCTGACGAGTTCGCCCGGCTGGTCGAGCTGTACGGGCCGATGACCCACCTTCAGGCGCCGGCCGCTCGCCGTCCCTAGAGCTCTGGTGCTCGTCGCAACGCCCTCACGAACGCTGTTCAGGTCCCACGTCGTAGCGCGGCTCAGCGTGCAGGAGGAAGGAGACGTCGGCGTCGGGGGCCAGTTCGCGGGGTCGCTCGCCTCGAAGGAACAGGCGGGCACCGTTGGCGCCGCCGAGCCGAGCGTGGCCGTCGTGGACTCGCAGCCATCCGCCCTCGCGAATGCCCAGCACCGGGACGTCGTTCTCCTCGAGGAACTCGATGAGGCGTTGCTCCCTCGTCTCGCCCATGTGCGTGCTCGTCGGGTCGGGATCGAGGTAGTGCGGGTTGATCTGGAACGGCACGAAGCCGAACGCCGCGAACGAGGTGGGCTGCACGATCGGCATGTCATTGGTGGTCCGCAGCGTCGGGCACGCCATGTTGGTGCCGGCGCTCGACCCGAGGTAACGCAGCTCGCCCGCGCGGACCCGCGGACCGATCGCTTCCACCAGGCCAGTGCTCTGCAAGGTCTTGAGGAGGCGGAAGGAGTTCCCACCTCCGACGAACACCGCTTCGGCCTCCCTGATCGCCTGACCGGGATCGGGGAAGCGGTGGACGCCCTCGACGCGGACGCCGATCGGCTCCAGTGCGGAGGCGATCGAGGCGGTGTACGCGTCGTGGTCGGCCAGCGCGTAGGGGACGAAGACGATGCGTCGGACGGTGCCGAGGAAGTCGTCGATCTCGTCGCGCGCATGCGCGAGGAGCTCCTGGCCGTGGTTGCGTGAGTTCGACAGCAACAAGAGGTCCATGGCGTCCAAGTCTGACCTGGGCGACGCGCCATCGTGCGGCGGTGCCGACTCGTGCGGCGTCGAGCGTGGTCGACGAGGAGCGCAGCGGCGCAGGGCGTCTGTCTGCGTGTGTGTTGAAGCTCACGTACGAGCCGCCCCCTGCGCTTGGGACCTCCAGTGGGTAGGGCGCTCGCGTAGGGCTCTCACTTGCGGAGGGACGGCGGTCGCAGGACCGCGAACGCGTCGGTGACCTGCATGTCGCGACAGGTGAAGCGGAACAACGCCGCGGGCCGTCCGCCGCTCGGTCCGGACACCGCGGTCTCGCCGGTCGGCTCCAGTTGTCCGCGCCGGCTCAGGACCCGCTGGAGGTTCGTGGCCGAGACGCGGTAGCCCAAGGCCGCGGAGTAGATGTCACGGAGCTCGGAGATGGTGAACGTCGGCGGCGCGAGCGCGAAGCCGAGGTTGGTGTAGGAGAGCTTGGATCGCAGCCGGTCCCGCGCCCTGAGCACGATCGCCCCATGGTCGAACGCGGTGGGCGGGAGGGCGTCGACGCAGAACCAGCGCGTGTCGGCCGGCACCTCGGGGTCGTTGTCGCTGGGCACCAGACCGAGGAAGGCGGTCGCGATGACGCGCGGCCCCGGTACTCGGTCCGGTGCGCTGAAGACCGCCAACTGCTCGACGTGGGAGAGCTGCCGGACGTCCACCTTCTCGGCGAGCTGGCGGCGTACCGACGTCTCGACGTCCTCGTCGTGGCGCAGCTTGCCACCGGGCAGTGACCATCGCCCGGCATGGGGGTCGCGGGCTCGTTGCCACAGCAGAACCTGAAGTGACCGAGACCGGACCTGGAGTACAGCCGCCAGAACCTCGTGTTCCAACGAGCTCACCCGATGATAGTATCTCAGGGTTTTCGATTCTAAGGCGAAAACCCTCAGGGAGGGTCCCATGACCGCTGCCACAGCGGACCGCACGGACAGCACCTACGACAACGTGGTGCCCGACCGCGCATGGCGGGAGGAGGTCCGCCGGCTCGTCCGCGAGCGCGACGCCATTCTGCTGGCGCACAACTACCAGATTCCCGAGATCCAGGACATCGCCGACCACACAGGGGACTCTCTCGCCCTGAGCAGGATCGCTGCGGCCAGTGACGCGTCGACGATCGTCTTCTGCGGCGTGCACTTCATGGCCGAGACCGCCAAGATCCTCAGCCCGGACAAGACCGTGCTCATCCCGGACGCCCGGGCCGGCTGCTCGCTCGCCGACTCCATCACCGCCGAGCAGCTGCGGGCGTGGAAGGCCGAGCACCCCGGAGCTGTCGTCGTCTCCTACGTCAACACCACCGCGGAGGTCAAGGCGGAGACCGACATCTGCTGCACCTCGTCCAACGCCGTGGACGTCATCAACTCGATCCCCGCCGACAAAGAGGTGCTGTTCTGCCCGGACATGTTCCTGGGTGCCCACGTCCGGCGGGAGACGGGACGGGAGAACATCCACGTCTGGGCTGGCGAGTGCCACGTGCACGCCGGCATCGACGGCGCGGAGCTCAGCCGGCGAGCGGCCGCCAACCCCGACGCCGAGCTGTTCATCCACCCCGAGTGCGGCTGCGCGACGTCGGCCCTCTACCTCGCCGGGGAGGGGGCGGTCCCCAGTGAGCGCGTGAAGATCCTCTCGACCGGCGGCATGCTCGACGCGGCGCGCACGACCCGCTCCCGGTCGGTCCTCGTCGCCACCGAGGTGGGGATGCTGCACCAGCTCCGCAAGGCCGCGCCCGGCGTCGACTTCCAGCCGGTCAACGACCGGGCCTCGTGCCGGTTCATGAAGATGATCACGCCCGGCGCCTTGCTGCGGTGTCTGCGGGAGGGCGTCGACGAGGTCCACGTCGATCCCGTGGTGGCCGAGCGGGCGCGAGGCGCTGTCCAGCGGATGATCGAGATCGGCCAGCCCGGCAGTGGTGAATGACGCAGCGGCGAGTGACGCGGCAGCGGCGAGTGGACGGAATCGACAGATGAGCGGTGCGGCGTGGGAGGCCGACGCGGATCTGGTCGTGGTGGGGACGGGGGTCGCGGGCCTGACGGCCGCCCTCGAGGCCATCCGCGCTGGACTTCGGGTCCTCGTGGTCACCAAGGCGAGTGCAGGCGAAGGCAGTACCCGGTGGGCGCAGGGCGGAGTGGCGGTCGTCCTGCCCGACGAGCACGACGACGAAGACTCCGTGGCGCGCCACGTCGACGACACCCTGGTTGCCGGCGCGGGGCTGTGCGACCCCGACGCGGTCGCCACGATCATCGCCGACGGCCCGGCGGCGTTCGCCGCTCTGCGTGCGCACGGTGCCACCTTCGACACCGGTCCGGATGGGCGACTCTCCCGCACCCGAGAGGGAGGGCACTCGGCGTACCGTGTCGTCCACGCTGGAGGCGACGCCACGGGCGCGGAAGTGGCTCGCGCCCTCATCGCGAGCGCCGACGGGCATGGGCTGACGCTGCTCGAGCACCACGTCGCGGTCCGCATCGAGCGAACGCCCGAGGGCGCGGTCGCCGGCCTGCTGGTCCTCGGTCCGGACGGGGTACCCGGGTTGCTCCGCGCCCCCGCGGTCCTGTTGGCGACCGGCGGCGTGGGCCAGCTCTACCGCACGACCACCAACCCTGACGTCGCGACCGGTGACGGGATCGCGCTGGCGCTGTGGGCCGGTGCGACCGTCGCCGACCTGGAGTTCGTGCAGTTCCACCCCACGGTCCTCTACACCGGTCCAGGCGCCTCCGGTCGCCGTCCACTGGTGACGGAGGCGGTTCGTGGCGAGGGCGCGGTGCTCGTCGACGCGACCGGGAGACGGGTCATGGACGGGGTGCATCCGCTCGGCGACCTCGCCCCGCGCGACGTCGTCTCGGCGGCGATCTCGCGCCGCCTCGTCGAGGCGCCCGGTGGCGTCGACGATCACGTCTTCCTCGACGCCACGCACCTGTCGGCGGCGGCCTTCCGCCAGCGGTTCCCGACGGTGTACGCCGCGTGCGTGGAGGCGGGCATCGATCCCGCGACGCAGCCGATTCCCGTCGCGCCGGCGGCGCACTTCTCCTGTGGCGGCGTGGTCACGACTGTCGACGGGCGGACCGACGTGCCCGGCCTCTACGCCGCGGGTGAGGTCGCCCGCACCGGCTTGCATGGCGCCAACCGGCTGGCGTCCAACAGCCTCCTCGAGGGTCTGGTCGTCGGGATCCGCGCGGCCCGGGCGGTCGCCGCCGACCTGGCGCGCGGTCTCCTCGGCGACCCGACTCGGGCGGTTGTGGAGCCGCTGCCGACGGTGCCGGTCGTGACCGACCGGGCGGCGCTGCAGCGGGCGATGAGCCGGTACGCGGGGATCGGTCGGGATCCCGAGGGACTCGCCGCCGCGGCGGAGGTGCTCGACGCGACGAGTACCGTCGCGACCGTGGACGAGCGGCTCGCCATGGAGAACGCCGCCTTGGCGTTGACCGCTCAGGCCCTGCTCCGCGCCGCGCGTGAACGAGAGGAGACGCGTGGCTGCCACGTCCGGCACGACTACCCCGACCGGGACGACCGCTGGCGCCACAGCATCGTCTTCAAGCTTGACGACGACGGCCGCGTCGTCCCCGCGCACACCCTGGCCTTGGGAGGTGTGGCATGACGCAGGTGGGCTCCGGTCAGCTGCCGGAGGTGGCGGCTGAGCTGTCCTCGGCGACCCGTGCCGCTCTGGCGCGGGCTGGACTCGACCCCGAGGACGTCGCGCGGGTCGTGCGGACCGCGCTCACAGAAGACCTCCGCTACGGCCCGGACGCCACCACGGTGGCGACCGTTCCCGAAGGGCTGAGCGCGACCGCCGAGATCACGCCGCGAAAGCCTGGCGTCTTGGCGGGTGGCGTGCTCGCTGACGTGGTCTTCGACCTCGTGGCGCCCGGAAGGATCGAGATCGTCGAGCGTGAGCCTGACGGGAGTCGGCTGGAACCCGGTCAACCCGCGCTGCTGGTTCGCGGCGAGGTCCGTGACCTGCTCACCGCCGAACGGACCGTGCTGAACCTGCTGTGTCATCTCTCCGGCGTGGCCACCGTCACCGCCGCGTGGGTGCGGGCGGTCGAGGGCACCGGCTGCGCCATCCGCGACACCCGGAAGACCCTGCCCGGGCTGCGCTCGCTGCAGAAGTACGCCGTTCGCTGCGGGGGAGGCGTCAACCACCGGTTGGGGCTGGGCGACGCGGTCCTGATCAAGGACAACCACGTCGTCGCGGCGGGATCCGTGGCGGCGGCGCTGGCGGCCGTCCGCGCCCACGCCCCCCACCTCCCGTGTGAGGTGGAGGTCACGACGCTGGAGGAGTTGGACGCCGTCCTCGACGCCGGGGCCGAGCTCGTCCTCCTCGACAACTTCACCCCCGCGCAGTGCGCGGAGGCCGTGCGGCGGGTCCGCGCCGCGGGAACCGGCACCAAGCTGGAGGCCTCCGGTGGGCTGACGCTGGAGGTGGCCCGCCAGTACGCCGAGACCGGCGTCGACTACCTCGCGGTCGGGGCGCTCACGCACTCGGCGCCGGCCCTCGATCTGGGCCTCGACCTACGCGAGGACCGTTGAGTCGGTCGTCGCGAGTCGGAGCGCGGTGTCGAGGAGCTGCTCGGCGCAACCTGGGGCGAACGCCGCCGGCATGCCGTAGTACAGGTGCGCCTCCTCCACCTCGTATCCGCCATGGGCGTACTCCTCCCGTGGCGGCAGGTAGCCGGGACACCCGTCGGCGTAGCCGAGGACCAGCGCAGGACCAGGAAGGGCGGCCCGCACCGCGAGCGACGTCGCCGCGAACGGCTCGCCGGGGAACGCGACGACGCGGACTCCGGCCCAGGTCAGCACGCTCACCCGACCGCGCCAGCACGAGCCGTCACCGAGGGCGAGCTCGACGCCGGCGTGCCGGCCTCCGGTCGGTCCGGACACGGGTCGTGTGTCAGCGTCAAGGGCGGCTTGCGCGATGCGCCGCCCCAGCCGTTCGCAGGTCGGAAAGGTCCGGGATGGGCCTCCCGTGCCGACGATCGAGGCGCTAGCCGAGTGCCCGGTGTTCGCGTCGCCACAGCACCCGGTGAGAAAGAGCGCGACCGAGCCAGGGACGGCCCGCTCCAGCTCCCGCCGCACGACCCCGGGATAGTCGGCCGTCCAGACCGTGGTGCGTGGACCGAGGACAACCGGGTGACAGGCGTACGACGTCACGACCGCCACGACCTGGCCGGCCTCGTCGACGAACCGGAGGACGGGCAGCGTCGGGTCCGTGGGGCCATCGGGGCGGCGCCGATTGCGAGCGACGCCAGGGTCGGTTCCGACGCCGAACCAGACCGTGACACGACGCGCGGACCGGTCGGCGGCGAGAACGGCCTCGACGCACGCGCTCTCCAATCGGGCCAGGTACGTCGGGTCCACAGGTCCGCCGAGCCGACCGGGCACGACGGCCGGACCGCCGTGGGTGTGCGTCGCCGTGACGACCACGGAGGTCAGGTGGGGGGCCGCCGTGACGACGTTGCGACGCACGCGCTCACAGGTGTCCTCGTGGAGGCCGCAGACGTCGACCGCCACGATCGCGGTGTCGTTCACCACGAGGGCCCGTGCGGTGAGCGGGTCGTGCGCGGCGGTGGCGGGAGACGTGCGGGCGGAGTAGCCCGACATGGCCAGGCCCGCCGGGGGCGTGATGTCGACGACGGCGGCGCCGGCGCGGACGATCGTGGCGTCCGCGGTCATCCGACCACCTCCTGTCCCGCGACCCAGACGCGGTCGATCGTGAGAGTCGTGTCACCCGGACGCCAGGTGAAGGTGATGAGGTCGGCGGGGGCGCCGACCTCCAACACCCCACGATCTCCGACGAACCGACCTGGTGAGCGCGTCGCGAGCTCGAGTGCCTCCGCGAGCGAGAACGGACCGAGGTTGGCGACGTGCGCGACACCGTCGGTGACAGGTCGAGCGGCACCCGCCAGGAACGGCGTCCCCCGGTACGAGAGCCGACCGTCCGGCGACAGTTCCACCTCGCCGCCCACCGAGGTGTGGTAGACGCCAGGGGGCGAACCGGCGAGCGTCGTGGCGTCGGAGACCAAGAGGGATCGCCGCAGCCCTTTCGCGCGAAGCATCGCCACGAGCGTGTCGGCGGGCAGGTGGTGCCCGTCGGCGATGAACCCCGCGCAGAGCCGGTCGTCGGCGAGCTGTGCCCACACGTAGTTGGGATGCCGCGGCAGCACCGCGTGGGCGCCGTTGCCCAAGTGGGTGGACAGGGTGGCGCCGGCGTCCGCGGCGGCACGAACCTGCTCCGGCGTCGCATGCGTGTGGCCGATGGCGACCCGGACACCCCGTGCGACGAGCTCGCGAATGTAGCCCGTGCTGCCCTCGAAGTGCGGAGAGACGGTGACCATGCCGACGAGCCCGTCACAGGCCTCCTGCCAGCGCAGGAACTCCGCGAGATCTGGCGGCCGGATGTGCTCGCGCGGGTGGACGCCTCGCGGACCGTCCTGATCGGACAGGTGCGGTCCCTCCACGTGGACGAAGGGGATGGCGTGACGGGTCAGGGGATCCGCCTCGCGGGCTTTCGCCACCCGACGCAGGCAAGCGACGATGTGCTCCTCCGACGCTGTGACGATGGTCGGCACGACCGTGGTGACACCGACCGCGAACAGCGCGCGCACCAGTCCCACGATCGGATCCGCAGAGCCCACGCTCGGCTCCCCGCCCTGGCGATCCTCGGCCGGGTGCGTCAACGTCGTGGCGTCGGTGGTGTTGACGTCGAACCCCGCGAACCCGTTGACCTGGAGGTCGATCAGGCCGGGACTGAGGTACGGCCCTGGATCGTTCAGGTCATCGCTGGCATGGGGTTCCCGCCGGACGTCGACGATCCGTCCGGAGTCGACGCGAACCGTCACCGGCTGACCCGTCGCGGGATCCCGCCCGCTGATCTCAGCTGAGCTCACGCGCGGACTCCTGGTCGAGGTAGATCGTGCAGGCCGGGTGGGTGCGCAAGGCGGTAGCGGGGCACTCCTCACCGATCGGGTCACGTAGCGCGCGGCGGACCGCGGTCGCCTTCGCCGCGCCCGGAACCATGCAGAACAGCCGCTCGGCGCGCAGCAGCCGCGGCACCGTCAGGGTGAGGGCGGTCCGGGGGACGTCCTCCAGCGTGGGGAAGCAGCCATCGTCGACCTGCTGCTGGCGACAGACCTCGTCGAGCTCCACCACCTTCACCGACAACGGGTCGTCGAAGTCCGCGACCGGTGGATCGTTGAACGCGATGTGGCCGTTGACCCCGATCCCGAGGCAGCAGATGTCGATGGGCGCCTCGTCGAGCAGCGCGGCATACTCCTCGGCCCGCTGCTGGACGTCACCGTCGGTGCGCATGAGGTGGACGTCCTTGAACGGCAGGCGGTCGAAGAGGGTTCTGCGCAGCCAGTTGCCGAAGCGCTGCGGGTGGTCGTCGGGGAGCCCGATGTAGTCGTCCATGTGGAACGCGATGACCCGCTCCCACGCGATGCCCACCTCGGTGACGAGAGCGTCAAGGGTCTCTTGCTGGCTCGGCGCGGCGGCGAAGATCATCCGGACGGTGTCCTGGGCGGCCAGCCGCTCGCGAATCTCGGTGGCGATGTCGGTCGCCGCGGCATGCCCGAGACTCGCGCGGTCGGGAAAGATGCGGACTGTCGGTTGGGTCACGGATTCGTCCTTTCGCCAGGTTCGTCGATCTCCACCATAAGCAGGAGGGCGCGCGCGACGTGGAACGGATCCTTGACCGGAAGCGCCACGGTCTGGTCGAGGGGCGCGCCGTCGCGCCGGCGGATCTGGATCCACTCCCGGCCAGGCCCGGCGGGGAAGGTGGCGAACGTGTACGCCCGGAGGCGATCGTGCCACGCGGTGAGCTCGGCGGCGGGCGCTGATCGGTCGGCCGCGCGACACCGGCGAGCGAGCAAGGCGGTGGCGTAGAGAGCCTCCGCGTGGGGCCACCACAGCTTGGTGTCCCAGGTGTCGCGCACCAGCCGCTCGTAGGGGTCGTCGAGGAGGCGTCCCCGTGGCTCGCCGCCGTCGACGTCGGTGTAGCGGAACAGGCCGCCGTCTTGCTCGTCCCAGCCCAGGGCGAGCGCGTGCGCGGCCACGGTCGGAAGCCAGGTCGGCCAGTCACCGAGCACGCCGGCGACTCCTGGCACCGTGTCGGCGGCGTGGACGAGGAACCACGCGCACTCCAGGACGTGGCCGGGCGTCCGGTGGCGCGCGAGCAAGGTGTCGTCGAACCCGCGTGGGTTCGGACGCAGCTCGCGCACGTCGGCGCCGTCGCGGAACCAGGTCACGATCGTGCGGGCCGCCTGGGTCGCCACCTCGGCGCTGCCAGGCGAGCCGGTCGCCTGGTGAACCTCGGTGGCGGTGCCGAGCAGGATCATCGGCAGGGAGAACGCCGCGAAGGCCGGATGCACCGGGTATGGGTCCGTGCGCGCGCGCCCGGCGCGAACCCGCGCGTCCGCGCTGTGCAGCAGGTCCTCCGCGAGCCGGGCGGCGGCTCGATCGCCGTCCAGACGAGCGAGTGCCGCGAGCCCCAAGGCCACGAAGCAATCGGCGAACACGCTCGTGTGCAGGCCGGCACCCGGCGCCGGCTCCTTGGGCCGACCGGTGCGATCGGTGACGTAGGCCGTGGTGCCGTCCGGTAGGAGTGCGTGTCGCCGTACGAAGTCCGCGGTGGATCGCGCCAGCGCGAGGAGACGTTCACTGTCAAGGCGATCCTGCGCCGAGGCGAGCGCTCCTCGCGCGACGCTGTCGGCCAGCCGGGCGGTCAGCCAGATCCAACGTCCCTGCGACCAGGTGTACTTGTCCGTCGACAGTAGACGCTCACCAGCGTTGTCCCAGCAGGTGAAGACACCGCCCTGGAGGTCGTCCGGCCCGTGACGCAGCCACCAGCCCACCACGTCGTCGACGAGATGGGTGCGCAGATCGAGGTCAGGCACGGAGTCCTCCTCTACCGTGTGGTGGAGACGACCCGACGTCGGCCGCGCTCGAGCTCGCCCGGCCGGTCGGCTCCGGCTCGTCCTCGTCGCGTGTCAGCGCCGCGACGAGAGCAAGCGCGCGCGAGTCGCGTGACGGTCGCAGGTAGCCGACCGCGACGAACAGCAGGAGCGCGCACAGGACGGGGCCGGCGACGGTGAACGTCGTCTGGAGGTCACCGCCGAGCGCGGCGATGCTGTCGTCGAAGACGTACTTGACCAAGGTGAAGACGACCAGACCGCCGGCCCAGGAGACGACGGCCGCGGAGGGACCGCAGCGCCGGAAGGCCGGCAGCATGCCGAGGAGCATGGGGATCGCGATCGGGCCGACGAGCGCGCCGAACCACAGCACGATCAGCCCGAGGACGCCGCCGAAGGAGTCGGCCGCGAGTGCGATCACCATCGACAGCGCGATGAACGTGAAGACGCTGAACCGTCCGGCCGCCAGCTCCACCCGACCCGACATCGACCGTGCTCCTTTCCAGAGCCGCGGCAGGATGTCGCGGATCACGACGGCGGAGATCGCGTTGGCGTCGGAGGACGTCATCGCCATGGTGTGCGCGAACATGCCGGCGAGCACCAAGCCGACGAGCCCAGCGGGTAGCAGCTGGGTGGTGAGCAGGGCGTAGGACTGCGATGGGTCCTCGAGGTCAGGCAGCAGCAACGGTGCCGCCCACATGGGGAAGAAGAGCACGAGTGGCCAGAGCAGGTAGAGACCGGCCGACAGGAGCGCGGCGCGGCGCGCAGACTCTCCACTCGGCGCCGCGATGAAGCGCTGGGCGAGGTTCCAGGTGCCGCCGTTGTAGGACAACGTCGAGATGAGGACGTAGGCGAGCACGAAGACGACGGTGTACTCCCCGTTGAACGGGCGCGCGTGCTCAGGAGGAAGCCGGTCCCAGACCTCCCACAGCGCCGGAATGCCTCCGAGCCGAGTGAGGACCGCGACGAACAACGTCAGGCCGGCGAGCGCCTGGATGACGAACTGGCCGAAGTCGGTCAGGGCGTCGGCCCAGAGGCCGCCGACCGTGGAGTAGACGAGTGTGACGCCGCCGGTGAGGAGGATGCCCCACGCGAGGGGGACGCCGGCGAAGACCTCGAGGAGAATCGCGGTCGCCGCCCACTTCGCTCCCACGTCGAAGACCTTGAGCGCGGTGCCGCTCCAGGCCAGCAGCTGCTGGGTCGGCACGTCGTAGCGGGTCGCGAGGTACTCGAGCGGGGAGATGATGCCGAGCCGTCGCCGCAGGCGGGGCCACCGAGGCGCGAACGTGGCCGCGCCGACCAGCATGGCGATCGTGATGGGGATCGCCCACCACACGTAGAGCGTGAAGCCGTGGGTGTAGGCGACGGCGGCGTACCCGACGAACACGGCCGCGCTGTAGCCCGACATGTGGTGCGAGATCCCCGACAGCCACCACGGCATCCGGCCGCCGGCGACGAAGAAGTCCCGCGCACTGCGGATCCGGGCTCGTGCCCACAGGCCGATGCCGACCATGACGCCGAAGTAGCCGAGGAGGACGAGCCAGTCCAGTGCGCCCATGAGGTCTCCCGGGGCGGTGCGATCCGCTTGCCGCAAGTGTGGCGTGCAATCGGTTGCAGGTCAACGGCGTAAGAAGTTTCGGCAATGTCACGTATGCCGAACAATGCTTGACGGGCGAGGACATGCCTTGCAAGCTTCTGCGTCCATGACCACCGCGCCGGAGATCCCGAGTCGGCACCTACCGCCCGTGACGTACCGGCCGATGCCAGAGGCGCCGTCGTTTCGGAAGGTGATGGGTCCCGGCATCGTCCTGGTGGCGGGTGCGGTCGGCTCCGGCGAGTTCCTCGTCTGGCCCTACGTGGCGAGCCACGAAGGACTTGGGTTGCTGTGGGCCGCCGTCCTCGGCGTGTGTCTGCAGTTCTTCGTCAACACCGAGGTCCAGCGCTACACCTTGGCCACGGGGGAGACGGCGATCACCGGTTTCACACGGCTGTGGCGCCCTTGGGGACTGCTGTTCGCCACCCTTCCGCTCGTCGGTTTCCTCTTTCCCGGCATCGCCGTCGGCGCCGCCACGACGTTGAACTACGCCTTCGGTGTCGACGTCCTCCTCTGCGCCATCGTCGGCCTGCTGCTGGTCGGTGTCGCCTTCTCCCTGTCGCCCGTCGTCTACCAGACGCTGGAGAAGTTCCAGACGGTGATGACCGCGGTCGTGCTCGCCTTCCTCGCGGTCGCGACCGTCGTGTGCACCTCTCTTGGCGACTGGGCGGAGGCGGCACGAGGCGTGGTGAGCGTGGGCACGCTCCCCGAGGCGATCGAACCCGCGGTCTTCTTCAGCGCGCTCGTCTACGCCGGATCCGGTGGGCTCGGCAATCTGGCGGTGGCGAACTGGATCCGGGACAAGAACTGGGGGATGGGCGCGTACGTCCCGCGGATCGTGTCGCCCATCACCGGCGCCGAGACCGCGGCGCCCGCGTTGGGCCACTTGTTCCCGCAGGACCCGGAGAACATCGGTCGGTTCCGGCGATGGTGGCGGTTGGCCAACCGTGAGCAGCTGGTGCTGTTCGTCGGCATCGGCGTCGCGACGATCGTCGCCCTCTCGGTCCTCGCGCACTCGACCGTTGGCGGCGCGCGCGTCGACGAGAAAGACCTCGCGTTCGTACGGGTCGAGGGCGCCGTGCTCGCCGAGCGGGTCGGTGACTGGTTCGGGACCGCGTTCTTCCTCGTCGGCTTCTGCATCCTGTTCTCGACCGTGATCGGCAACCTCGACATCGCCGGACGGGTCGTGGCTGACGTGTGGAAGGTGGACCGGCTTCACGACAGCGTCTTCTGGTCGGAGAGCAAGCTCTACCTGCTCACCGTCTGGGCTCAGGTCCTGATCGGTATCGCGATCCTCGTCCTCGGGCTGGAGCAGCCGCTGATCCTGATCAGCATCAGCGGTGTCATCGGCGGTCTGGTGCTCTTCGCGTCGACGGCACTCCTCATCCGGCTGAACCGCACGCTTCCTGCGGCGATCCGGCTGCGTGGCGTCCGCCTCGTCATGATGACGGCCACGGCTCTGTTCTACGGCGCCTTCGCCGTCCACGTCATCTGCACGACGGTGTGAAAGGGCTCGTCGTGATGCGGATCGGGGTCGTCGGCGCCGGATTCATGGGCACCCTGTACGCCCGGCTCCTCCCTGCCGTGCCTGACGTGGAGCTGGCGTGGATCGCGGAGACCGACACCAGGCGGCACGCGGAGCTGGCTGAGCGATTCGGGGTCCCGGTCCTGACCCGGGCTCGGTGGGACGAGGTCGACGCGGTGGTCGTCGCGACACCTGACGACGTTCGGGACCCGGTCCTCGAGGCGCTCCAGGCGGGTCGGCACGTCCTGGTCGAGAAACCGCTCGCGACCAGCGTCGCCGAGGCGACCCGGCTGCTGGCCGCTCGGCCGTCGCCGGCGCACCTCATGGTGGGGCACCTCCTGCGGTTCGACCCGCGGGTGGCGCAGGCGGTGGCGGCGTGTCGTGGACTCGGTGCGTTGTGGACGGTGCGGGCCTGGCGAGCGAACTCGCTTCTCGCCGCCCGGCGGATCGGGACCCGGACCTCGGTCGCGTGGTTCCTCGGCATCCACGACGTGGATCTCGTCCACCACGTGACCGGTCGCCGCATCAGCCGGGTGCGGGCGCGTGGGCTCCGGGTGGTCTCACCGCACGACGACCACGTGGAGGTCCACGCCTGGCTCACCGACGGCACCCCGGTCGAGTTGCGGTGGTCGTGGCTGCTTCCCGTCGAGCGGGCCAGCGGGCTGTCGGCTGGCTTGGAGCTCGTGGGCGCCGAGGGGATGTGCGAGGTCGAGCTCTCCCATACCGACGTCGCGCTGACGTCACGCGGCGGCCGGACCGAGCAGCTCGACACCTACCACTGGCCTCCGGACGCCGGCATCCCCGGCGGTGACCTGCGCCAGGAACTGATGGCGTTCGTGACCGCGGTGCGGACCGAGACGCGACCACCGGTGACGGGTGAGGACGGCCTGGCCGCGGTGGCGGTCGTCGAGGCGGTCGAGCGGTCGATCCGCGCCGGTGGACGGGAGACGGAGGTGAAGGACCCATGAAGGTCGATCCAATCGGGGTCGCGATCATCGGAGCGGGCATCATGGGCACCGCGCACGCCGGCGCGGTGGCCTCCCACCCCCGAGCCCGTCTCGTCGGTGTGGCGAGTGTTCCGGACGGGCCGGCCCGTGAGCTCACGGCGCGCTACGGCGGATGGGTGGCCACGGACGACTACGAGGAGCTCCTGGTCCGTCCCGACGTGAAGCTCGTCATCGTCGCCACGCCGGACCACCTCCACACCGAGATCGCGGTCGCTGCCGCGGAGGCCGGCAAGGCCATCCTGATCGAGAAGCCGCTCGCCACCAGCCTGGCGGACGCTGATCGCGTGATCGAGGCGGTCGAACGGGCCGGCGTCCCCGCCATGACGGCGTTCAACCACCGCTGGATCCCCTGCTATGCCCAGGCGAAGGCGGAGATCGACGCCGGCGCCGTGGGCCGTCCCAGGATGGCCTACGCACGCAAGAACGACCGGATCTTCGTGCCCACCCGGATGCTTCGGTGGGCGGAGGGCACCACGCCCGCGTGGTTCTTGTCCAGCCACGACATCGACCTCGTCTGCTGGTTCTTCGGCGACGACCAGGCGGTCGAGGTGTACGCGACAGGCGTCCGGGGCGTGCTCGACGGCATGGGGATCAAGACCCCGGACGCCGTCCAGGCGCAGGTCAGGTTCGCGTCGGGGGCGGTCGCCACGTTCGAGTCGTGCTGGATCTACCCCGACACCTTCCCGACGATGACCGACTCGTTCATCGAGGTCGTGGGGGAGCGGGGTGTCATCCACCTCGACCGCAAGGACGAGCAGCTCGAGATCGCCACGTCCAGCGAGTACCGCTACCCCAGGACCTCCATCACGCCGGTGATCCACGGCGTCCAGGCCGGGGCGCTCGCGCTCGCCGACCGGCACATGATCGAGTGTGTCGCGGAGGGACGCGCGCCGCTGGTCACCCTCGCCGAGAGCCGTCACGTCACGGCGATCCTGGACGCGATCCACCGCTCCCTGGCCAGCGGCCACCCTGTCGCGGTGTGAGGCGACGCGCTCCTTACGCTGCCGTGATGACCCGAGGACTGACCGGTGCCCGCGGGCTGACCGGTGGCGGTCGGACGCCCACGATCCGGGAGGTGGCGGAGGCGGCGGGTGTGTCCAGGGCGACGGTGTCGCGGGCGTTCACCCGACCCGACCTCCTTCGGCCCGAGACAGTCGAGCGCGTGCGAGAGGTCGCGGCTCGCCTGGGCTACACGCCTAACGTGGTGGCTCGGGCGCTGTCGACGGGGCGGTACGCCACGATCGCGCTCGTCGTGCCCGACATCGCCAACCCGTTCTTCCCACCCCTCATGCGCGGGGCTCAGCAGGCGGCCGACGCCGCCGGCTACAGCGTCGTGCTCGGTGACTCCGACGAGAGCCCGGCACGCGAGGACGTGCTCCTCACCAAGTTCGCCCACCAGGTCGAGGGGGTTGTCCTGGCGTCCACCCGGATGCCGTCGGCACGGGTGCGCGAGCACGCGACCCGACGTCCCCTCGTGCTCGTCAACCGGGACATCCCCGGAGTGCCCAGGGTGCTCATCGACAGCGCCTCAGGCATGGCCCAGGCGGTGGAGCACCTCGCCGACCTCGGACACCGACGTCTGGCCTACGTCAGCGGGCCAGCGTCGTCGTGGTCGAACCAGCAGCGCCGTCGCGCCGTCCGCCGGGTCGCCGCCGCCCGCGGGTTGGAGGTGGCCACCGTCCAAGCGAGCCGTCCCACCTACGCGGCCGGCATCGAGTGCACCTCGGCGTTGCTCGCCGCGCGGGTCACCGCGGTCGTGGCGTTCGACGACGCGGTCGCACAAGGCATCCTCGCCGGACTGTCGGCGGCCGGGGTGGCGGTGCCGGACGACGTCAGCGTGGTGGGCTGCGACGACGTGGTGGCGGACACCACCACGCCACCGCTGACCGCGGTCTCCGCGCCGACCCGAATGGCCGGCCAGCTCGCGGTCGAGGTCCTGTTGCGGATCTTGGGCGATGACGACGTCGCGGACACCCGCCATGTCCTCGACAGCGAGCTCATCGTCCGGGCGACGACCGGCCCGGCGCCCCGTACACGCCGTCGACGCGGCACGACAGCCGACCGCTACACCGACGGCCGACGCAGGTCGCTGGGCAGCTGAGCGGCCGCCGCCTGGTCGAGCAGCCAGAGGGTGCGCTGCCGCCCGCGAGCACCCGCGGCGGGAACCTGCACGTGTCCCGCGCCGGAGAGGGCGAGGCGGACAGCGGGGGCCTTCTCCTCACCCGCGACGAGCAGCCAGACCTCGCGCGCGGCCTGGATGGCGGGGAAGGTCAGGCTGATCCGGGTGGGCGGTGGCTTGGGTGCACCGTGGACGGCCACCACCGGCCGCTCGTCGTACACGGCCGGCAGCCCGGGGAACAGCGAGGCCACGTGGCAGTCAGGGCCGACGCCGAGCAGCAGGACGTCGAACGAGGGGAACGGGCCATGGTCCTCCGGTCGACGGGCAGCCGCCAGCTCGGCGGCGTAGCGCCGCGCGGCCGCCTCCACGTCGTCACCATCCGGGCCATCGGAGGCGGGCATGGGGTGCACCCGCGTCGGGTCCACCGGCACGTGGTCCAGGAGTGCCTGGCGGGCGCCGGTCTCGTTGCGCTCGGGATGGCCCGTGGGCAGGAACCGCTCGTCACCCCACCAGATGTCGAGGCGGCTCCAGTCGATCGCGTCGCGGGCCGGGGCGGACGCCAGCGCGGCCAGACTCGCGGTGCCGATGCCGCCACCGGTCAGGACGACCGAGGCGCTTCCTCGGCTCGCCTGGACGTCCACGAGGCGGGTCACCAGCCGGGCGGCGACGGACTGGGCCAGCAGCTCGGCGTTGGCGTGGACGACGACCTCCGGCGTGCTCGTCACGACTCCTCCCGTCCACGGCGCCCCGTCGACGCCGCCCGCTTCGCGCCGCCACCCGCGCGGGTGGTCGATGTGCGACCGGTCGCCTTCTTGGCGGTCGTCTTCTTGGCGGCGCTCTTCTTCGCTGCCTTCTTGGCGGCTCCCTTCGCGGCCGGGGCCTTGGCCGTGGCCTTCTTGGCCGTCTTCGCCGCCGTCCGCCTTCCGCCGTGCTCCGCGCCCACGTCGGAAGCCGCCTGCTTCTTCGCCGCCCGCTTCCGTGCGGGCCGCTCCGCCTTCTCAGCCGACGGCTCACCGGGGGAGAGCAGCACCTGGTCGGCCGTCTCCGACGCGGTACGCAGCAGCTCCTGGACAGTGCGCGCGTAGATCTCGTCGGGGTCGAGCCGGCGCAGCTCCTCCGCCAGCAGCTCCGAGGTCTCCCGGCGCTTCAACGCGACGGTGCGCTCCGGCTGGAAGGGGATCGAGTACCGCGCGACCCGACCGTCCGTCCGGTCGATCGCGATGTCGCCGTCCTCGGTGTGCAGGCGGGCGGCGGTGATGCCAGGCCCGGCCGACTGCTTCACCGTCACCGGGATCCGCAGCCGCCAGGACAGCCACGCGCCCAGCAGGTCGGCGCTCGCGTTGGCGCGCTCGGCCTCGATCGTGGCGCCGGAGATCATGCCGTGTGGCTGGTCGAGCGCTGCGGCCAGGAGCGCCCGCCACGGCGTGATCCTGGTCCACGCCAAGTCGGTGTCGCCGGGCGCGTAGGTCTGGCAGCGCTGCTGCAGCTCGGCCAGCGGGTAGCGGGCGGCCGAGCAGTCGGTGATCCGCCGTTGGGCTAGCGCACCCAGCGGATCCGCCGACGGGGCACTCGGTGCCTTCCCCGGCCACCAGGTGACCACGGGGGACTCCGGCAGCAGCAGCGGGGTGACGACGGACTCCGGGTGGTGGGAGAGCTCGCCGTAGAGGCGGAGCAAGAGGCTCTCACCCGGGCCGCCCTCCCCGCCGACGCGGACCTCGGCGTCCAGCCGGGCCGGGCCGCGTCCAGCCTGGGGAATCACCCCGATGATCCGTGAGGGATGCTCCTTGGCGGCCTGCATGGCGGCCCGGATCGCGTCGTAGTGCGAGTGCTCGTCGGCGACGATGATGAGCGTGAGCACCATGCCCATCGCCGGGCTGCCCGCGCTGCGGCGGGCTCGGACCAGGGCGCTCGCGATCGCGCTGGCATTGGTGTCCGACAGGTCGATGATCAAGGCCGTCTCCAGCTTCGACCGTCACGGGCCAACATCTCGTCGGCCGACTTCGGCCCCCACGTACCGGACGGATACTGCTCGGGTGGGCCCTGCTCGGCCCAGAACTCGACGATCGGGTCGAGGATCTGCCACGACAGCTCCACTTCCTCGTGCTGTGGGAACAAGGGGGAGTCGCCGAGCAGGACGTCGAGGATGAGTCGCTCGTACGCCTCGGGGGAGGACTCGGTGAAGGCGCCGCCGTAGGCGAAGTCCATCGTCACGTCGCGGATCTCCATCTGGGTGCCCGGGACTTTCGAGCCGAACCGGATCGTGACACCCTCGTCCGGCTGGATCCGCATCACCAGGGTGTTCTCGCCGAGCTCCTCGGTGGACGTCGCCGCGAACGGCAGGTGCGGTGCCCGCTTGAACACCACGGCCACCTCGGTGACGCGGCGTGCCAAGCGCTTCCCCGTGCGCAGGTAGAACGGCACCCCGGCCCAGCGCCGGATGTCGATCTCGAGCTTGATCGCGGCGTAGGTCTCGGTGTGCGACGTACTCGGGATGCCGTCCTCCTCGAGGTAGCCCCGGACCTTCTCGCCACCGGCCCAGCCCGCGGCGTACTGGCCCCGCGCGGTGTACAGGTCGAGCCGTCGCGGCAGCTGCACCGCGGCGAGCACCTTCTGCTTCTCCAGCTGCAGGCTGCGGGCGTCGAAGCTCACCGGCTCCTCCATCGCGGTGAGCGCCAGCAGCTGCAGCAGGTGGTTCTGGATGACGTCCCGCGCGGCACCGATCGCGTCGTAGTAGCCGGCCCGGCCGCCGATGCCGATGTCCTCGGCCATGGTGATCTGGACGTGGTCGACGTAGTGGGCGTTCCAGATCGGCTCGAAGAGCTGGTTGGCGAAGCGCAGGGCCAGGATGTTCTGGACGGTCTCCTTGCCGAGGTAGTGGTCGATGCGGAAGACCGCCTCCGGCGGGAAGACCTCCGAGACGATCGCGTTGAGCTCTCGCGCGCTCTGCAGGTCGTAGCCGAACGGCTTCTCGATCACCACGCGGCGCCACTGGCCGGGGACGTGGTCGACCAGACCGTGCTGCTTGAGCTGGCGGACCGTCACCGGGAACAGCTTGGGCGGCACCGACAGGTAGAACGCGTGGTTGCCGTTGGTTCCGCGCTCCCGGTCGACCTCGGCGATCGTCGCGCGCAGTCGCTCAAACGACGGATCGTCCCCCAGCTCGCCGGGCACGAACCGGCAGCCCTCGGCGAGCTGCTGCCAGACCTCCTCGCGGAACGGCGTGCGGGCGTGCTCCTTGACCGCGTCGTGGACGACCTCCTCGAAGGCCTTGTGGTCCCACTCGCGTCGGGCGAACCCCACGAGGGCGAAGCCGGGCGGAAGCAGCCCGCGGTTGGCGAGGTCGTAGACGGCCGGCATCAGCTTCTTGCGTGCGAGGTCGCCGGTCACGCCGAAGATGATCAGCGCGCAGGGCCCCGCGACGCGGGGCAGCCGTCGGTCACGCGGATCGCGCAGGGGGTTGGTGTCCGGGGTTTGCTGGATCAGCGCCGCCGCGGGACCGAGTGGCGCCACCGCCGACGCCTGGGTCGCGATGTGATCGGCGTCGGCGGAGCCGGTCGTCGCGCGGCTGGTCGTGCCGGGGGCACCGGCCTCATCGGTCATGAACGTACCCTTTCCGCCGCTTGGAGGACCTGCTCAAGCCCAGTCGAGCGGTCGGTGAGGTGGAGTCGCAGGGTCGGGGCGCCCTTGGACCGCAGCACCGCGAGGTCACCGGCGGCCTGGGCGGCGATGAGCTGGCCGAAGGTGTACGGGCGGTCGGGCACCGCGAGGTCCTCGCGCACCGCGCCGGTGATCTGCAGGAAGGCCCCGACGGGCGGTCCCCCCTTGTGGTACTGGCCGGTCGAGTGGAGGAAGCGGGGTCCCCACCCGAACGTCACCGGGTATGCCGCGCCGCGCGCGAGGAGCCCCCGCAGGTCGGCGGCGCGCGCGTCGCCCACCCGGTCGAGGTAGGCGAGCACGGCGAGATAGCCCCGGTCGGGGACGGCCCTGGTCAGCGCCTGGAGCGCGTCCGGAAGCGAACGCGCCGAGCCCAGCAGCGTGGCGTCGGCGTAGACCTCGACCGCCCCGTCGGCGAAGACCGGTTCCTCGGCCGCTGCCGCTTCGCCGGAAGGCGCATCGAGCAGGGCGCGGGCGGCCCGCTTGGCCTCCTCGACGTTGGGCTGGTCGAACGGGTTGATCCCGATCACCCGTCCCGCGACGGCGACAGCGGTCTCCCACAGCAGGAACAAGGCGCCGAGGGACCCCTCGGTGACCAGCTGCCCCGGGACTGCGTCGTCGGGCGCGCCGATGGACACCCGGATCACGTCGTCGCCGGCGTCGCCCCAGCCGGGGGTCGACGTCCGGGCGGCGCCGACGTCGACCGGGAGCAGTCCGCGACCGTCCTTGCCGGTCGACTCGGCGATGAGCTGCTCCGCCCAGGCGGCGAAGCCTCGGATCGGGCTCGCCCCCTCCCCGAGGGCGACCTTGTTCCGCCCCTGCTCGTGGGCGGCGCCGAGCGCGGCGCCCAACGCGAGTCCGGGGTTGTCCGGCGCGGACGCGGCCAGCGCCGGCATGACGGCCTCGGCCTCGTCGAGCAGCTCGGCCGGGTCGACACCGGCCAGAGCGGCGGGCACCAGGCCGAACGCGGACAGGGCGCTGAAGCGGCCACCGACGTGGGGGTCGGCGAGGAACACCGTCCGGTAGCCCTCGCGCTCGGCCAGCTCGGCCAACGGAGAGCCAGGGTCGGTGACGACGACGATCCGGCGCGCGCCGTCGATCCCGGCGTCGGCGAACGCCTTGAGGTAGGCACGCCGCTGGCTGTCGGTCTCGACGGTCGTCCCCGACTTGCTGGAGACGACCACGATCGTGCGATCGAGTCGGTCGCTCAACGCCCGCCGCACCATGTGTGGGTCGGTGGAGTCGAGCACGGTCAGCTCGACCCCGGCGGTGGCCGCGATCACCTCAGGCGCCAGGGAGGAGCCGCCCATCCCGGCGAGGACGACGTGGTCGAGGCCCTCCTCACGCAGCTCGGCCCGCAGCGCGTCGATCTGCGCGAGCAGCGGTCGCGAGGTCCGCGGCAGATCCACCCACCCGAGACGGATCGACGCCTCCGACTCGGCCTCGGGTCCCCACAGCGTGGGATCTTGGCGGGCCAGCTTGGCCGCCACGTCCTCCGTGACCAGCCGGTCGAGGACGACTCCCCCGTCGGGCTGGTGGACTTCGGTGCGCAGGTCCGCTCCGCTCACCGTCGCGCCTCTTCCTCCAAGCCCTTGCGAACCGTGGCCAGCAGCTCCTTCCAGCTCGCCACGAACTTCTCGACGCCCTCGGCCTCCAGGACGGACACGACGTCGTCGTAGTCGATGCCCAGCTCGGCGAGCTCGGCCCAGACCTGGCGAGCCTCGTCGTACCGGCCGCGCACCGTGTCGCCACGCACCTCACCGTGGTCGGCGACCGCCTGGATCGTCGCCTCCGGCATCGTGTTCACCACGCCGGAGGTCACCAGCTCGGTGACGTAGAGCGTGTCCGGAAGGCTGGGGTCCTTCACCGAGGTGGACGCCCACAGAGGTCGCTGGGGACGCGCCCCCGCGGCCTGGAGCGCCTTCCACCGGTCGGAGGCGAACGTCTGCTCGTACGCCTCGTAGGCCAGCCGGGCGTTGGCGACGGCCGCCTTGCCGCGGAGCGCGCGGGCGCGCTCCGTGCCGAGCTTGTCCAGCCGCTTGTCGACCTCGGTGTCGACCCGACTGACGAAGAAGGACGCCACGCTCGCGATGGTGGACAGGTCGTGGCCGCGCTCCTTGGCCCGCTCGAGGCCGGTCATGAACGCGTCCATCACCTCGCGGTAGCGCTGGATCCCGAAGATCAACGTGACGTTGACGCTGATCCCCTGGGCGAGCGCCTCGGTGATCGCCGGCAGCCCTTCCTTCGTCGCCGGGATCTTGATGAAGAGGTTCGGCCGGTCGACCAGCCACCACAGGAGGCCCGCCTCGGCGACGGTCTTCTCGGTCTCGTGCGCCAGCCGCGGGTCGACCTCGATCGAGACCCGTCCGTCCACGCCACCGGTCCGGTCGTAGACGGGGCGGAGGACGTCGCACGCCCAGCGGATGTCGTACGTGGTGATCATCCGCGTGGCCTCTTCGACGTCGACCCCGCGGATCCCGAGGTCCCGCAGCTGGCCGGTGTAGACGTCGGGGTCCGAGAGCGCCTTGGCGAAGATCGTCGGGTTGCTGGTCACGCCGACGACGTGCTTGGTCTCGACGAGCTCGGCGAGGTTGCCCGAGCGCAGGCGCTGCCGGGAGACGTCGTCGAGCCAGATCGCCACGCCCTCGTCGGAGAGCGCCTTGAGTCGGTCGGTCATCATGCCTCCTTCCGGGGGTCACCCGCGGGCGGCCGCGGCGATGCTCTCCTTCGCGGCCTCGACCACCGCCTCCTTGGTGAGGCCGAACTTCGCGTAGAGGGTCTTGAAGTCGGCCGACGCCCCGAAGTGCTCCAAGGAGACGATCCGCCCCGCGTCACCGGCGAAGCGGTACCAGGGCTGGGCGGTGCCCGCCTCGACGCACACCCGCGCCCGAACCTCGGAGGGGAGGACCAGGTCCTTGTAGGACTCGGGCTGGGCGTCGAACCACTCCACGCACGGCATGGAGACCACCCGCGCGGCGATGCCTTCCTTCGCCAGCTCCTCGCGGGCCGCGACGGCCAGCTGCACCTCCGAGCCGGTCGCGATCAGGATGACGTCAGGCATCTTCTCGTCCGGCGTGTCGACCAAGATGTAGCCACCCTTGGCGGTCTCGCTGGCCGGCGCGAAGCCGGTGCCCTCCGAGCGGTCGAAGGTCGGGACGTTCTGCCGGGTGAGCGCGAGCGCCTTCGGGCCGTCGGGGTTGGCCAGGATGTGCTGCCAGGCGGCGGCCGTCTCGTTGGCGTCCGCGGGACGCACCACCTCCAGACCCGGAATGGCCCGCAGAGAGGCGAGGTGCTCGACGGGCTGGTGCGTGGGACCGTCCTCGCCCAGACCGATCGAGTCGTGGGTCCAGATGTAGATCACGGGCAGCTTCATGAGCGCCGCCAACCGGACGGCGGGGCGCATGTAGTCGCTGAAGACCAGGAAGGTCGCGCCGAACGGGCGGGTTCCGCCGTGGAGCGCGATGCCGTTGAGGATCGCGCCCATCGCGTGCTCACGGACGCCGAAGTGCAGCACGCGGCCGTACCAGTCGCCGGTGAACTCCTTCGTCGAGCGGTCCGGCGGGATGAACGACGGCTCCCCCGCGAGGGTGCTGTTGTTGGACTCGGCCAGGTCCGCCGAGCCGCCCCACAGCTCGGGGAGAGCCGGCGCCACGGCGTTGAGCACGACGCCGGAGGCCTTGCGGGTGGCCACGTCCTTGCCGTACTCGAACGTCGGGATCCGGTCGCTCCACCCGTCGGGCAGCCGGCGCTCCCGAGTCCGGTCGAGCAAGCTCGCCCGCTCCGGGTTGGCGCTGCGCCACGCCTTGTACTGGGCGTCCCACTCCTGGCGCATCCGCGCGGCCCGCTCGCGGACCTTGCGGACGTGAGCGAGCACGTCGTCCTCGACCTGGAAGGTCTGGTTCGGGTCGAAGCCGAGGATGCGCTTGGTCGCCGCCACCTCCTCGGCACCCAGCGCGGCGCCGTGCGCCTTGCCGGTGTTCTGCGCGTTGGGCGCCGGCCAGGCGATGATCGTCTTGAGGATGATGAGCGACGGGCGGTCGGTCTCGGCGATCGCCTTCTGGTAGGCGTCCCAGAGCGCCTGGACGTCCTCGACGTAGCCGTCGGGGCGTCGCCACTCCACGGTCTGGACGTGCCAGCCGTAGGCCTCGAAGCGCTTGCCGACGTCCTCGGAGAACGCGATGTCGGTGTCGTCCTCGATGGAGATCTGGTTGCTGTCGTAGAGGACGATCAGGTTCCCCAGGCGCTGGTGGCCGGCGAGTGAGCACGCCTCGTGGCTGATGCCCTCCTCGATGTCACCATCGCTGGCGATGACGAAGATCCGGTGGTCGAACGGGCTGCTGCCGGGCGGAGCGTCGGGGTCGAACAGGCCGCGCTCGCGTCGGGCCGCCATCGCCATCCCGACCGCGTTGGCGATGCCCTGGCCGAGCGGCCCGGTGGTCGTCTCGACGCCGGGCGTGTGCCCGTACTCAGGGTGCCCCGGCGTCCGGCTGCCCCACCGCCGGAACTGCTTGATGTCGTCGAGGGCCAGCAACCCCGCGTAGTAGAGCTGGATGTACAGGGTGAGGCTGGTGTGTCCGGCGGAAAGGATGAAGCGGTCGCGGCCGGCCCAGTCCGGATCAGCCGGGTCGTACCGCATGAGCCGCTGGAAGATCAGGTACGCCGCGGGCGCCAGGCTCATGGCGGTACCCGGGTGGCCGTTGCCGGTGGCCTCGACGGCGTCCATGGCTAGGACGCGGATGGTGTCGACGGCCCGTCGGTCGAGATCGGTCCACTCAAGTGGCACACGTCCGTCGTTGGCGTTCATCCGGCTCCTGTCGTCTAGTCCTGTCGCCTAGGACGTCCCCCGTCTCGCCTAGGACGTCATCGATGGAACAGAGGTGGGCAAGGCGGAGCACCCCTCCTGCGAGCCTACCCGTGGGGCTCGAGTCCCACGGACGCCCGTGTCGGCTCGGGTCGACGACAGCGCGTAGGAGGGCGCCACCTAGACTGGCGGCCGTTGAGGGTCGGACCGTCCGGCCCTTGTCTGTCCTTCCGAGGTGTGTGTGGCGGCTGTCGACTCCGGCCCAGCGGTGCGCGAGGAGACCGTTGGAGTCGGCTCGAGACCTTCGAGCTGGCGTGACGTGGTGGCGGCGTACGTCGCCTTGACCAAGCCCAGGATCATCGAGCTGCTGCTCGTCACCAGTGTGCCGGTGATGTTCCTCGCCGAAGGCGGGGTACCTCCCCTCGGGCTGGTGCTCGCCACCACGGTGGGCGGGATCCTCGCGGCCGGCAGCGCCAACACCCTCAACTGCCTCTTCGACCGCGACATCGACGAGCGGATGCGGCGTACTCGCCGACGGCCGCTGCCGCGGCACGTCGTCGCCCCACGCCAGGCGTTGATCTTTGGCGTCGTGCTCGGGCTGGTCTCGACGATCTGGCTCGGCGTCCTGGTCAACTGGCTGTCGGCTTGGCTCGCGCTCGCGGCGAACGCCTTCTACATCCTCGTCTACACCCTGCTCCTGAAGCGCCGGACGTCGCAGAACATCGTCTGGGGTGGCATCGCGGGATGCTTCCCGGTGCTGATCGGCTGGGCCGCGATCCGGGACTCGGTCGACTGGGTACCGGTGGTCCTCGCGCTCGTGGTGTTCTTCTGGACGCCTCCCCACACGTGGACGCTGGCGATGCGCTACCGGGATGACTACGCGGCCGCTGAGGTGCCGATGCTCCCCGTGGTGGCGTCGGAACGCAACGTCGCCTGGCAGGTGGTGGCCTACACCGCGGCCACCGTGGCCGCCTCGCTCGCGGTCTGGCCGCTCGCGCGGACCGGATGGTTCTACCCCGTGGCGGCCGGTGTCCTCGGCGCCGGTGTCCTGGCCGAGGCGGTGGCCATGCTCGCCCGGGTCGTCCGCGGCAAGAGCGGGCTGGATCTCCGCCCGATGCGGTTCTTCCATTGGTCCAACATCTACCTGGCGCTGGTCTTCGCCGCGATCGCGATCGACCCCTTGCTCACCGGCTGACCCTCCGGCGCCCCGTCCCCGAATCGCTGGCCGTTCGGGACGGTCGATCCCGCCGCTGACCACCGTGCCGAGCCTTCGTGAGCTGGCCGGTTTCGCTCGCCCTACGGCTGGCCGGTGCCGGCGCGCGCGGCATGGCCTCGCGGACCGACCGGTAAGCTGCTGGCCGAGGTCGCGTACGGTACGCGACCTTCCTCCTGTTTGCTGAGAGTCCTAGGTGGAGGTTTGGTCTTGACCAGTGTGACGCCACTTCATCTGGATTGGCCCAACTGCCTCAATGCGCGCGACCTCGGCGGTCTTCCCACTGCCGACGGGAGGACCATCCGGCGCGAGGCACTGGTCCGGACCGACAACCACACCAAGCTCACCGAGGAAGGCGTCCGCGCGGTCAAGGAGTACGGCGTCAGCCGGATCATCGACCTGCGCCGCACCACCGAGTGCGAGCGTGCTCCGAGCCCGTTCCAGGGGTCGTCGCTCTACCGCTCCATCCCGGTCCAGGATCCGGCCGACCCGGACAACGAGTCGTTGAGCCTTGCCGAGATCTACATCGCGATGCTCGACCTGCGGCCGCAGCTGTTCGCGGCCGCGGTGGGCGCGATCGCTGACGCTCCTCCAGGCCCGGTCGTCGTCCACTGCGCTGGGGGCAAGGACCGGACGGGCATGGTCGTGGCCATGGCTCTCCGCATCGCTGGCGTCGAGCCCGACGTCATCGCTCAGGACTACGCCCTGAGTCAGGAGCGGCTGGCCGAGGAGAACGCCGCGGTCCTCGCGAGGATCGAGGACCCGGTGCTGCGGGAGAACGTTCGACGCCTGCAGGTCACCGCACCGGAGACCATGCTCACCACTCTCGCCCACCTGGAAAGCAGGTACGGCGGCGTGGCGGAGTACCTCAAGGGCGGAGGCCTCACCGACGACCAGCTCACCGCGCTCCGCCAGCGGCTCGTCTGACGACGGGTCGCCGATCCGCGACACGCGGCCGCCGCACCCGCCGGCTGGAGGTGGGCTCAGGTCGTCGGCGCCAGCGCGGCCTCCACCTCGCGGACCTGCTCCTCGGTCAGGACGATCCGACCGGCGGCTGCGTTCGACTCCAGCTGGGCGACCGTGGAGCTGCTCGGGATCTGCGGTCCCATCCCCGGCAGCGTGAGCAGGTACGCCAAGGCGAGCTGGTTCACCGCCATGTCCCAGGACTCGGCCAGCTTGACCAGGCGCCGCACCGCAGCCAGCCTCTCCGGCGTGGCGACCGACTGCAGCGTGCCCTCGTCGACGAGCCGGTCACCGGCGCCGGCCTTGGCGGGGTCGAGGTAGCGGGTGGTCAGCAGGCCGCCGGCCAGTGGGCTGTAGGGGACGAAGGCGATGTCGTGGGCGGCGCAGAACTCCAGCACACCCACGTACGGCTCGGGCTCGCGGCCGAGCGGGTCGTACTTGTTCTGGACGGCCACGGGTCGACACCGCCGGGACAAGCTGCGCTGCACCTCGAGGTAGGACGCGAGCTGGTCCTTGGTGAAGTTGGAGACGGCGAAGTAGCGGATCAAGCCCTCGCGGACGAGGTCCTCGATCGTCTCCAGACTCTCCTCGATGGGCACGGTCGGGTCGAACCGGTGGAAGTAGAGCAAGTCGACGTAGTCGAGCTGCAGACGGGAGAGCGACGCGTGGAGCGCGTCGCGGATGTTGCCGCGCGAGAGGCCGCTGTGGTTGGGCGTCGCGCCGTCCATCCCGCCGTACAGCTTCGTGGCGAGGACGATGTTGCGACGCTGGTCGGGATTGGCGCGGAACCACCGACCGATCAGTCGCTCGGAGTTGCCCGAGCCGGCGTTGTAGCGGTTGGCCGTGTCCCAGAACGTCACGCCCAGCTCGACCGCGCGGTCGAAGATGGCGAAAGCGGTGCGCTCGTCGACGCGGGCGCCGTCTCCGGTGTGCGGGTACCCGAACTTCCAGGTGCCGAGGCCGATGACGGAGGCTCGCAGGCCGGACGCGCCGAGCTGGCGATAGGGCATGCCGTGGAACTCCGTGGCCGTGTAGGGCACGTCGTAGAGGTCCGGACGGGGCGTGGTGTAGTCCATGCTGTCCTCTCGGCTCGTCTCGCTGGCGTCTGGTCGTCGTCGACGGCGCACTGCGCGTGATCCTGCCGTATCGGATCGACCGGGTGAAGACGTCGGCCGAGGATGGCCGCGCGCCCGGGGAGTTGTCGCGGCGTCGCGGGTTCGGCGCGTGAGCGCCGACGCAGCCTCGGCGCGGAGGTCAGCGCACCTGGAGGACGCCGAGGACCGCCTGAGCCCGCCAGTTCCGCGGATGCGGCCGGTCGGAGGCCGGCCTGCGGAACCGATACGCCGTCGGCTCGGGCTCGTCGCCGTGGAAGGGGATGACCAGGCCCTCCAGCATCCGCAGGTCGTAGACCGTCACGACGTCCACGCGCAGGGGGACGCCGCCGCGGTCGACGGGCGGTCCGAGGTAGAAGTCCGAGACGACTTCGGCCATGACCGACGGCCCCGAGCTGTGGACCGACCGCAGCCCGGCGGGGGAGACCGTGCAGGGAATGGCGTGCAGCTCGACGCCGTACGGCCCGTAGACGTGGTCGAGTGGCCCCACGCGGGCGGGGTCGTACCGGTCGGTACCGGTCGCCACGATGGTCGCGGTGAGGTCGTCGTGCGACATGCCCGGGTGGTCGATCAAGCTGACGGCCCTGATGGCGACCCGTCGCTCGGCCGGTCCGGCCGCCTCGTGGACGAGCCGGCAGATGGCGCGGTCGAGGACCTCACCGATGGCGAGATGGTCGGGCGCGGACCGGACCTGGTAGTGCGGGAGGGTCACCGTGTGGATGGGCGGCGTGTGGACGGGGGGCGATGTTCGGGCCACGGACCCTGATCGTCGTCGCGCGCGACAGCGCGTGGCAAGCGCTCGCAGCGAGCCGAGTCATCAGACGTCCGATGAGGTGGAGCGGACGCTCGCGACGTCGACCCTGGTGCACGGCTCCAGGCAGGCGTGCCGCGCACCCGGGGGAGGGTGCGGTCGGACCCGGGCGCCGGTGCGCACCGTCGCGAACGCCACGACCGCGCCCGCCGCGCACAGCGCCGCCGAGGCGAGCATGGCACGCGCGAAACCGGGACCGAGGGGCCCGGCGGTCGTCACCGGGATGCCCGCGACCGTCGGGAGGACCGCCACCGCGAGCAGACCGGCGACGCGCGCGACGGCGTTGTTGACGCCGGAGGCCGCGCCCACGAGGTGTTCGGGCACGGAGGCGAGAACGGTCGAGGTCAGCGGCGCCACCGTGATCGCCATGCCGAGGCCGAACACCGTCACGGCGGGGAACACGTGCGTCCAGTACGCCCCGCCGTGCTGCACCCGAGCCATGAGCAGCAGCCCGAGCCCGGCGACGAGCGGGCCGACGGTCATCGGGGCGCGCGGGCCGATGCGCTGCCCGAGCGCGCCGACTCGGGGCGAGAGCAGCAGCATGACGATCGTGATCGGCAACAGGGCCAGCCCCGCGGCGAACGCGGAGTAGCGGAGGGTCTGCTGCAGCTGCAAGGCGAGGAGGAACAGCGCGCCGCTGAGCGCGGCGTAGACACCGAAGGTGGTGAGGTTCGCACCGGTGAACTGCCGTGAGGAGAAGATCCGGAGTGGCAGCAGCGGCGCTGGGTGACGAGTCTCCAGGAGTGGGAACGCGGTCAGCCCGGCCGCACCCGCGACGCCGGCCAGCACCGTGACCGCGCTCCAGCCGCGCACCGGGACCTCGATGCAGGCGAAGGTGACGCCGGCCAGGCCGATCGAGATCGCGGCGGCGCCGGCCAGGTCGAGCCGGCGCGGCGAGGTGGGGTCCCGGCTCTCCGGCACGTGGCGCCGGATGACCCCCAGGGCGACCGCCGCGAACGGGAGGTTGAGCAGGAACACCCAGCGCCACGACGCCGCCGCGACCAGCCAGCCGCCCACCAAAGGACCGACCGCCGAGGCGACGCCGGTGAGCCCGGCCCAGACGCCGACCGCCCGACCGTGGTCCTCCGCGCGCAGGGTCGCGTAGATGAGCGCGAGGCTGCCCGGCACGAGCAGCGCGCCGCCCACGCCCTGGGCGAGCCGGGCCAGGATCAGGCTCGCGGCGTTGGGCGCGAGACCGCACGCGAGTGACGCCGCCGTGAACGTCATGAGGCCGATCAGGAATGTCCGCCGTCGGCCGTACCGGTCGCCGAGGACGCCGCCGAGCAGGAGCAGCGAGCCTAGGGACAGTACGTAGCCGTCCACCACCCACTGCTGCACGACGAGCCCACCGCCCAGGTTCTGGCGGATCGCCGGCAACGCGATGGTGACGACGGTCGCGTCGAGGAGAGCGACACCGGACCCGAGGATCGCGCCGGCGAGCACCCAGCGACCGGATGGGGAGTCGATGGCGAACCCGGGTCGCTCACGGTCGGGCGGGCAGTCCTTGCCCGGCGGCAGGCCACTGCCCGGTGGGCCGTCGCTGCCCGGCGGCTTGGCGTCCATGTGTCGACTCTTCCCGCCGCCCTGGCCCGACACCGCACCGCCCTCCGGACGCGAGCGCGCCGTCTCGACACAAGGGCGCCATCGCGCCACCTAGGGCACGGGGGTGGGCGCTGGCCGCTCGGTTCCGGGTGGTCCGACCGGCTCCGTGGAGGCCGCCTCCCGAGTGCCGAGCACCATCGTGGTCGCCGTGACGACCATGAGGGCCGAGCCAAGCAAGTGGAGGCCGACGAGCACGGTCGGCAGGCCGGTGAAGTACTGGGCGAACCCGATGACGCTCTGTGCGACCTCGACGCCGAGCAACCACCTCGTCGCGCTGAGCGCGCGATCGGGTGCGCCGACGGCTCGGAACGCGAGCAACGTGCCGATCGTGAGACCCAGGAGGAGGAACGCGACGTCGGTGTGCAGCTGGCTGATCGATTCGGGGTCGAGCCCGTTGCGAGGCGCACGCTCGTCCCCTGCGTGTGGACCGCTGCCGGTCACCAGGGTCCCGATGTAGATGACGACGGCCGCGGCCGCGAACGTCGCGTAGGCCAGCTGGCGGACCGGCCGCGGGACGGTGGGCTGGGTCCGGCCGGCCGGCTCCCCGCACCGTCGGACGAAGATCACCGCGATGGCGACCAGCGCGGGTGAGAGGAGGAAGTGCACCGACACCCACCAGGGGTTGAGTCCGGTGAGCACGGTGATGCCACCCGCCACGGCTTGGAGCGGGACGCCCGCCAGCAGGATCGAGGCGAGCGCGACGAGATCCCGTCGGCGCGGTCGCAGGCGGAGCGCCGCGAGCCACGCCAGGCCGACGACGGCGGCGACGACGAAGGTGATCAGACGGTTGCCGAACTCGATCGCGCCGTGGATGCCGAGGGCCGGATGGCTGACGAAGGAGTCCTCCGTGCACCGCGGCCAAGTGGGGCAGCCCAACCCCGAGCCGGTCAGGCGTACCGCCCCGCCGGTGACGATGATGGCGATGTTGACCACGACGGACGCGACGGCGAGGTGGCGCACGCCGGTGAGGGTTGGTCTGGGCAGTTGCACGAGTACGAGGGTAAGAACCCCCGCTTCGTCGCCGGTGGGCGGCCGGTTGACGGCGGTGAGGGATCACGCCGACGATGGGCGACGTTTGCCTGGGCTCACAGGTGGGGCTCGTCAGGTGGAGGCGCCCCGTGCGTGGCGCGTCCCGGGCAGGCCGTCAGCGCGTGAGGTGACCAGTGCGTGACGTGATGGACGACGTTCTGCCCCGGTACGCGGCGGGTGAGCGGTTCGCCCTGGCGACCGTGGTCCGGACCTGGAGCAGCGCCCCTCGACCGCCTGGGGCCACGATGGCCGTGACCGCGGACGGGGCGACGGTGGGCAGCGTCTCCGGCGGATGTGTCGAGTCAGCGGTGTACGAGCTGGCTCAGGAGGTGATCGCGACCGGCCGGCCGGTTCGGCAACGCTATGGCGTCAGTGACGAGGACGCCTTCGCGGTCGGCCTGACGTGCGGCGGGAGCCTCGACGTCTTCGTCGAACCGGTCGACCGGGCGTCCTTCCCCGAGTTGCTTCGCCTCGGCGAGGATCTCCGCGCGGGCCGGCCGGTCGCGCTCGCCACCGTGACCGAGGGTCGTGCGGCGGTGGGGGCACACGTGCTGGTCTGGCCGGACGAGGTCGCGGGCTCGCTCGGATCTCCGGGGCTGGATCAAGCCGTCGTCGCGGACGCGCGGGCGATGCTGGCGCAGGGCTCCACGGGGGAGCGTCGGTACGGGCCGGACGGCGAGCGGCGTGCTGCGGACGTGACGGTCTTCATCCAGTCGTTCGCGGCGCCACCGCGCATGCTCATCTTCGGTGCGATCGACTTCGCCGCGGCGGTCGCGCGCATGGGCAGGTTCCTCGGCTACCGCGTCACGGTGTGCGACGCGCGCCCCGTCTTCGCGACATCCCGGCGCGTCCCGGACGCCCACGAGGTGGTGGTCGACTGGCCCCATCGCTACCTCGCGGCCCAGGTCGAGGCGGGGCTGGTCGACGATCGCACGGTGGTGTGCGTGCTGACCCATGACCCGAAGTTCGACGTCCCCCTGCTGCGGGTCGCCCTCCGGGCGCCGGCCGCCTACATCGGGGTCATGGGCAGCCGGCGCACCCATGCCGCACGCGTCGAGGCGCTGCGGGCCGCCGGCGTCAGCGAGGAGGAGCTGGCGCGGCTGTCCGCGCCGATCGGGCTCGACCTTCGAGGTCGGACCCCGGAGGAGACCGCGGTGTCGATCGCCGCGGAGATCATCGCGCTGCGGTGGGGCGGGTCCGGTCGTCGACTTCGTGACCTCGAGGGACGCATCCACGGTCCTGATCCGGATGACCCCGAGGGCGAACGGTCAGGTGACCTCGACCCGCGCGATCGGTGACCGTCACTCCCACTGGAACACGCGCGCGGTGATGAGCGAGCCACTGACCGCCCACGCCACCAAGACCCCGAGTGAGGTGACGGCTACCTCCATCGAGGGCACGGCCGTGGCGAGCACGTGACGCAGTCCTTCCCCGAGCGCTCCTGAGGGCAACCAACCGATCACGGGCTGGAGCACGGCCGGGTAGGCGTCCACCGGTACGAGCGTCGCGCCACCAACGAGAAGGAGCAGGTACACCAGGTTGGCCGCGGCGAGCGTGGCCTCCGCGCGCAAGGTTCCGGCCATGAGCAGGCCGAGCGCGCCGAACGCCGCCGTCCCGGCGAGGACGAGCGCCACGGCGACCGCGACAGCGCCGGCGTGTGGGTGGGGCCGCCAGCCGAGCAGGGCGGCGGCCGTCACGATGACGAGGACCTGGAGCGCCTCCACCAACCCCACCGCCACGAGCTTGCCGGCGAGCAGGCCGACGCGGGGGAGCGGGGAGGCTCCCAGCCTCTTCAGCACCCCGTACCGGCGTTCGAAGCCGGTCGCGATCGCCACGCTCGTGAACGACGTGGACATGACCGCGAGCGCGAGGACACCGGGGGCGAGGACGTCGATACGCCGGGAACCACCCAGCTCGATCCCGGGCGCGAGGGTGCCCACGACGAGGAGAAGCAGGGGGATGACCAGCGCGAGGAGGACCTGCTCGCCGTTCCGCAGCAGCAACCGGGTCTCCAACAGGCCCTGGGCGAGCACCATGCGGACGAGCGGCGCCGCGCCGGGTGCGGGCGTGAACGTGCCGCGACCGGTCGGAGCGTCCTCCGTGCCGGGTGGGAAGCCGTCCCGGGGTGTCGTCATCGTCGCAGCTCCCGGCCGGTGAGCTCGAGGAACACGTCCTCCAGGGTGTGTCGCTCGACCGCGAGAGCGTCCGGCATGACGCCGTGGGCGGCGCACCACGCGGTGACCGTCGCGAGGAGGTGAGGGTCGATCTTGCCGACGATCAAGTAGTGACCGGGGCTCGGTTCGCTGACCGCGCAGTCCTCCGGCAGCGCCGCGACGAGGGAGCGCAGGTCGAGCCCGGCCGGTCCGCGAAACCGCAGGGTGTTGGCCGCGCCGCGGGTGGTCAGCTCGGCGGGGGTGCCGGACGCGATGACGACGCCGTGGTCCACGACGTACACCTGGTCAGCGAGGCGCTCGACCTCGTCCATGAGGTGTGTGGTGAGGATCACCGACACGCCGTCGGCTCTCAGCTCCTCGATCAACTCCCACGTCGCGCGCCGAGCCGCCGGGTCCAGGCCGGCGGTCGGCTCGTCGAGGAACGCCAGCTCGGGCCGGCCGACCAGCGCCATCGCCAGCGAGAGACGTTGTCGCTCCCCACCGGACAGCCGCCGGTACGGCGTCCGGCGGCACGAGGCGAGGTCGAGCCGCTCGACGAGCATGTCGACGTCGAGGGGGTGGGCGTAGAGGCGCGCGACGTGGCGGAGCAGCTCCTCGGCCCGCGCCCCTGGCCACGCGCCGCCGGACTGCGGCATGACGCCGAGCCGTGGCAGGAGTCGGCGCCGGTCGCGGATCGGGTCCAGTCCGAGGACGCGGACGGTTCCCGCGCTCGGGCGGCGGTAGCCCTCGCACGTCTCGACCATGGTCGTCTTGCCGGCGCCGTTCGGGCCCAGCACGGCTGTCACCTGACCGCGCGCGGCGGTGAGGGTGAGCCCGTCGAGCGCGGTGACGGCCGATCGGCCGCGCCCGTATCGCACGACGAGGTCCTCCACCTCGACGACCATGTCGTTCACGCCTTGGGAGTGTAGGTCGTGGCTGATCGATCACCTCGTGTGCGGCGTGGTGGCTCGATCACGGTTGATCACACCGTGGTGTGGCGGCACTGTCCCGCCTCTCCGCGCCGTGATCGGAGACGCCCTCCGCGGCGGGTCGTGGCGCGGACCGGGAGCGCTGAATCATCGCCGTGACGAATCTCTCATGGGGAGATTTCGGACGTATCGGGCGGGAGGGACGGTGTAGTTAGGCGAGCCTCACTGGCTTGCCGGCAGGAATAACAGCACAATGAGGTTGTGAAAAACGTCGGTCCGTCTCCTGCGACGTCGGCCGCGCCGGCTGGTGCGCCAGCGTCGCGTCGGCAGAGTCGGAGCGACGCCACCCATCTCTCGACGAGGACGAGGGAGCGGGTAGCCCGGGCGATCCTCGAGGGCGGGCCGCAGACGGCTTCCGCCCTCGCCGAGCGTCTGGGTATCACTCCGGCCGCGGTCCGGCGCCACCTGGACGCCATGGCCGCCGAAGGGGTCGTGGTCGCCCGTGACCAGCGGGTCCGAGGCCGGAGGGGACGGGGGCGACCGGCCAAGGTGTTCGCCCTCACCGACGCCGGGCGCAGCGCCTTCTACCAGGCGTACGACGATCTGGCGGTCAGCGCGCTGCGCTACATCCGGGAGACCGGCGGCGAGCGTGCTCTCCAGGAGTTCGCGCGCCGTGTCGCGACTCGCCTGGAGGAGCGCTACCACGCGGTGGCCGCGGCGGCGCCGGAGAAGGCGGGCACGGCAGCGCTTGCCGAGGCGCTGTCCGCGGACGGGTACGCTGCCTCGGTCGAGCCGGTACGGCTCGGCGAGCAGGTGTGCCAGCACCACTGCCCGGTGGCGCACGTCGCCGAGCAGTTCCCGGAGCTTTGCGAGGCCGAGACGGAGGTGTTCGCCCGGCTGCTTGGGCGGCATGTGCAGCGCCTCGCCACGATCGCGCACGGCGACGGGGTCTGCACCACGCACGTTCCGCGCACTGAGATCGTGAGCACGCTCCACCAGGAGCGCCTCGGCCGGTCCACAGCGTCGAAGGCGAAAGAGGCGACGCTCAGGCGGACGACGACCGCGACGACACGTAGGAACCACTCGGGGACGCAAGCCCCGGCGACATCCGGAACACCCGAGTCCCGGACTGGAAGGACTACTTCTCCATGACGAGCACCGCCCATCCCGAGCTCGAGGGTCTCGGACGCTACCAGTACGGCTGGGCCGACCGCGACATCGCGGGCGCCACCGCGAAGCGCGGCCTGTCCGAAGAGGTCGTCCGCGAGATCTCCGCGCTCAAGAACGAGCCCGAGTGGATGCTGAACATCAGGCTCCGCGGGCTGAAGGCGTTCTACCGCAAGCCGATGCCCACCTGGGGCGCCGACTTGTCGGAGATCGACTTCGACATCATCAAGTACTACGTGCGCTCGACGGAGAAGAAGGCCACGAGCTGGGACGAACTGCCCGAGGACATCCGGAGGACCTACGACCGACTCGGCATCCCCGAGGCGGAGAAGCAGCGTCTCATCGCTGGTGTCGCGGCCCAGTACGAGAGCGAGGTCGTCTACCACAAGATCCGGGAGGACCTCGAGCAGCAGGGCGTGATCTTCCTCGACACCGACACCGGCCTGAAGGAGCACCCGGAGATCTTCCAGGAGTACTTCGGGACGGTCGTCCCGCCGGGTGACAACAAGTTCGCCGCGCTCAACACCGCCGTGTGGTCGGGTGGCTCGTTCATCTACGTGCCGCCGGGCGTCCACGTCGAGATTCCGCTCCAGGCCTACTTCCGGATCAACACCGAGAACATGGGCCAGTTCGAGCGGACGTTGATCATCGTGGACGAGGGTGCCTACGTGCACTACGTCGAGGGCTGCACGGCTCCGATCTACAAGTCGGACTCGCTGCACGCCGCGGTGGTCGAGATCATCGTGAAGAAGAACGGCCGCTGCCGGTACACCACGATCCAGAACTGGTCCAACAACGTCTACAACCTCGTGACGAAGCGGGCCACGGCGGCCGAGGGCGCGACCATGGAGTGGGTCGACGGCAACATCGGGTCCAAGGTCACGATGAAGTACCCGGCCGTCTACCTCATGGGTGAGCACGCCAAGGGGGAGACGCTCTCGATCGCCTTCGCCGGCGAGGGCCAGCACCAGGACGCCGGCGCCAAGATGGTCCACTGCGCGCCTCGGACGTCGTCCACGATCGTCTCCAAGTCCGTCGCGCGAAGCGGTGGTCGTACCTCCTACCGTGGCCTGGTCGAGGTCCGGGAAGGCGCCGAGCACTCCAAGAGCACGGTGAAGTGCGACGCCCTTCTCGTCGACACGGTGAGCCGCTCCGACACCTACCCCTACGTCGACGTCCGGGAAGACGACGTGGAGATGGCCCACGAGGCGACGGTGTCCAAGGTCACCGACGACCAGCTCTTCTACCTCATGAGCCGCGGGCTCAACGAGGACGAGGCGATGGCGATGATCGTCCGCGGTTTCGTGGAGCCGATCGCGCGTGAGCTCCCGATGGAGTACGCGCTGGAGCTCAACCGCCTCATCGAGCTGCAGATGGAGGGGGCCGTCGGCTGATCCGGCCCAGCGGACGCGGCCGGGCAGCCGCGTCGACCAGGTGTCCGTACGACGAGAAGGTGAGAGCGACATCCGACATGCCTGACCACGACCAGATCCGCACCGGTGAGGTGGCCGCGGGGGAACCCGCCGCCGCGGCTTCCCAGGTGCTCTCGCCCGAGTCCGGCGCCACCGCGGGTTCCGCGACACCGGCCGGCGCGGCCGGGCGTGCGCACGCGCATGGCGCCGGCGCGGAGTCCGCGCCCGCCTCGCACCTGCACCCGACCGGCTCGTTCGACCTCGCCGACCACCCGGTCCCCACGGGACGGGAGGAGGTCTGGCGGTTCACGCCGCTCAAGCGGTTGCGTGGACTGACCGACGGCACGGCGTCGCCGGACGGCAAGGTGGTCACCAGCGTCGACGCGCCGGCGGAGGTGCGCGTCGAGACGGTGGGCCGAGACGACCCGCGTTTGGGCTCGGTCTACGTCCCCGGGGACCGCGTCAGCGCCCAGGCGTGGACCTCCTTCCAGAGCGCCACCGTCGTGACGGTGCCCCAGGACGCTCGACTCGACCGGCCGGTCGTTCTGACCGTGCGCGGCGAGGACGCGAGCGGAGCGAGCTACGGGCACACCGTGGTCGACGTCAAGCCCTACGCCGAGGCCGTCGTGATCCTCGACCACGTGGGCTCGGCGACGCACGCGGCCAACGTGGAGTTCGCCGTGGGCGAGGGAGCGCGGCTGACCGTCGTCTCCATGCAGGACTGGGAGGACGACGCGGTCCACGCCGTCCACCAGGCGCTCCGGGTCGGCCGTGACGCGACGGTCAAGCACGTGGCCGTCACCTTCGGCGGCGACCTCGTCCGCCTCTACGCCCAGGTCGACTACGCCGGTCCGGGCGGCGAGGTGGAGATGCTCGGCCTGTACTTCGTCGACGCCGACCAGCACCTCGAGCACCGGCTGTTCGTCGACCACAACCACCCACACACCCAGAGCAACGTCGAGTACAAGGGCGCGCTGCAGGGCAAGGGCGCGCACGCGGTGTGGGTCGGCGACGTGTTGATCCGCAAGGTGGCGGAGGGCATCCGCACCTACGAGCACAACCGCAACCTGATGTTGACGGACGGATGCCGAGCAGACTCCGTGCCGAACCTGGAGATCGAGACCGGCGAGATCGAGGGCGCGGGACACGCCAGTGCGACGGGGCGTTTCGACGACGAGCAGCTGTTCTACCTGCAGTCGCGCGGTGTCCCGACCGACGAGGCGCGCCGCCTGGTGGTGCACGGCTTCTTCGCCGACCTGATCCGTCAGATCGGCGTCCCGGAGCTGCGGGACCGGCTGATGCAGCGGGTCGAGGCGGAGCTCGAGCGCAGCATCGGCCTGCCGCCCGCGTCGTCCGGCGCGACGCCCGGGGCGCGATCGGAGGTGTGAGCGATGAGCGACTTCCAACGCGCCTGCGCGCTGGCTGAGGTGACCGAGGCCAGCCCGGTTCCGGTTGTGCTCGACGGCGTCCCGGTCGCGATCGTGCGGTCCGGTGACCAGCTGCACGCCATCTACGACGTCTGCTCCCATGAGGAGGTGGCGTTGTCGGAGGGCGAGGTCGAGGACGGCGAGATCGAGTGCTGGCTGCACGGATCCCGTTTCGATCTCGCGACCGGACAGCCGACGGGTCTGCCGGCGACCGAGCCGGTACCTGTGTACCCGGTGAAGGTGGAGGGCGACGACGTCTACGTCGACGTCCACCACCCGTTGAACAACATCGAACGACCTGCCTAGGACTGGAGCCAGATCCCTCGTGAGCACCCTTGAGATCCGCGACCTGCACGTCTCCGTCGAGACAGAGGACGGCCCGAAGGAGATCCTTCGTGGGGTTGACCTGACCGTGCGGTCGGGGGAGATCCACGCCATCATGGGCCCGAACGGCTCGGGCAAGTCCACCTTGGCGTACTCGATCGCCGGTCACCCGAAGTACCAGGTCACCGGTGGCTCGGTCACGCTCGACGGTGAGGACATCCTCGCGATGAGCGTCGACGAGCGGGCCCGTGCCGGCCTGTTCCTGGCGATGCAGTACCCCGTCGAGGTGACCGGTGTGTCGGTCGCGAACTTCCTGCGGACCGCCAAGACCGCCATCGACGGAAAGCCGCCCGCGCTGCGTCAATGGGTCAAGGAGGTCAACGCCGCTCTGGAGCGGCTCGGCATGGACCCCAGCTTCTCGCAGCGCAACGTCAACGAAGGCTTCTCCGGCGGTGAGAAGAAGCGGCACGAGATCGTCCAGTTGGAGCTCCTGGACCCGAAGTTCGCGATCCTGGACGAGACCGACTCCGGGCTCGACATCGACGCGCTGAAGGTCGTCTCCGAAGGCGTCAACCGCTTCCACGCCAGGGGTGACAAGGGCGTGTTGCTCATCACCCACTACACGCGCATCCTCCGCTACATCCGGCCGGACTACGTGCACGTGTTCGTCGACGGCCGGGTCGCGGAGGCGGGCGGACCTGAGCTGGCTGAGAAGCTGGAGACGGAGGGCTACGCGAACTACGTGAAGGCAGGCGCATCCTCGTGAGTGACGGTGTGGCGCGGGCCGGCCGGGCCGGTCTGGGGCTGGACGTGGAGAGGATCCGGAAGGACTTCCCGATCCTCGAGCGCGTGCTGCCCGGCGGCCGTCAGCTGATCTACCTCGACAGTGGGGCCACCTCGCAGAAGCCGCGTCAGGTGCTCGACGCGGAGCGCGAGTTCTACGAGCGTCACAACGCGGCCGTGCACCGCGGTGCGCACCGGCTGGCCGAGGAGGCCACCGAGCTGTACGAGTCGGCCCGTGCCAAGGTCGCGGCGTTCGTGGGCGCCGACCCGGGCGAGGTGGTGTTCACCAAGAACGCCACCGAGGCCATCAACCTCGTCGCCTACGGGATGAGCAACGCGGCGACCTCGTCGGTGCCGGGCGCCGACCGGTTCCGGTTGGGACCCGGCGACGAGGTGGTGGTCACCGAGATGGAGCACCACGCCAACCTCGTCCCGTGGCAGATGCTGTGCGAGCGGACCGGCGCGACGCTTCGGTGGTTCGGGCTCACCGACGAGGGTCGGCTGGACCTCTCCACTCTCGAGGAGATGATCACCGAGCGCGTGAAGGTCGTCGCGGTCACCCACCAGTCGAACGTGCTCGGCACCGTCAACCCGGTCGACGTCATCACCGCGCGGGCGCACGCGGTGGGCGCGTTCGTCGTCGTCGACGCGGCTCAGTCGGTGCCGCACCAGCCGGTCGACTTCCACCGGCTCGGCGTCGACTTCCTGGCGTTCTCCGGCCACAAGATGCTGGGACCGACGGGGATCGGCGTCCTGGTCGGGCGTCGGGAGCTGTTGGATGCGCTGCCGCCCTTCCTCACCGGTGGATCCATGATCGAGGTCGTCCGGATGGAGGCATCGACCTTCGCGCCACCGCCGCAGCGTTTCGAGGCCGGCGTTCCCAACATCGCCCAGGCGGTCGGGCTCGCCGCCGCCGTCGACTACCTGTCCGAGGTCGGCATGGAGGCGGTGGCGGAGCACGAACGCGATCTCACCGCCTACGCGCTGGAACGGCTCGGCGCGACGCCGGGCGTCCGCGTCGTCGGACCGCTCACCGCCGAGGCGCGCGGCGGTGCGGTGTCGTTCGTCGTCGACGGGGTACACCCGCACGACGTGGGTCAGGTCCTCGACGACCTCGGCATCGCCGTCCGGGTCGGGCACCACTGCGCGTGGCCGATCATGCGGCGGTACGGGGTCCCGGCGACCACCCGGGCGACCTTCTACCTCTACAACACTCGGGCCGAGGTCGACGCGCTCGTCGAGGGCGTCGAGCACGTCCAGCGCTTCTTCGGGGTGGCCCCGACGGCCACCGCGGGGGGTGCTGGAGGCGGTCGGAACACCTCGGGAGCGACACGCTGATGCAGGTCGAGACGCTCTACCAGGACATCATCCTGGACCACTACAAGAACCCGCACGGCAAGGGCCTGCGGGAGCCGTACGACGCCGAGGCCTACCACGTCAACCCCACCTGCGGCGACGAGGTGACCCTTCGGGTGCGCCTGGCCGGTGAGGGCGACGACGTGCGCATCGATGACGTCTCGTACGACAGCGTGGGCTGCTCCATCAGCCAGGCCGCCGCCTCGGTGCTCCACGACCTCGTGCGTGGCCAGCGACTCGAGGACGCCATGCGGGTGCACGACGAGTTCGTGGCCCTCATGCAATCCAAGGGCCAGGTCGAACCCGACGAAGAGGTCCTTCAGGACGGGATCGCCTTCGCTGGGGTCTCGAAGTACCCGGCGCGGATCAAGTGTGCCTTGCTGGCGTGGATGGCGTGGAAGGACGCCACCGCTCGGGCCCTCGGCCGTGACCAAGCCTCGCGGCCCGGCGGTGGCCTCGATGGGCAGGCCAACAAGGAGGGAGCCGGCCGATGACCGATGGCGTGCGGACGACGGAGGACGACATCCTCGAGGCGTTGAAGGATGTGGTCGACCCCGAGCTCGGCATCAACGTCGTCGACCTCGGTCTGGTCTACGGCGTGAAGCTGGACGACGACGGCGTGGCGACGATCGACATGACGCTCACCTCGGCGGCCTGTCCGCTCACGGATGTGATCGAGGACCAGGCGCAGGTGGCGCTCGACGGCGTCGTCGACGCGTTCCGCATCAACTGGGTGTGGATGCCGCCGTGGGGGCCCGACAAGATCACCGATGAGGGCCGCGAGCAGCTGCGGGCTCTCGGCTTCAACGTCTGAGCGGGCCAGAGCCAGCCCATGGCCGGTGGCGTTCGCGAGCTCAGCGTCGCGCCGGAGCGGCTGGAGCGCTTCCTGGAGAACTTCCTCTGCCGCCACAGCGGTGAGGCCGCACCCGATGCGCCACGCGGTGGGGCGGCGGCGGGCCAGGAGGACGCGGCACGGTCAGGAGAGGCGGTCGGTGCCCGCCCACCCGCCTCGTGGTCTGTCGACGACGACACGGTCACGGTGGTGGCACGGGACGGCACCCGCGCTGAGTGTCGTGTCCCGTTTCCTCCGCTCCGGTCAGATCCGGACGCGATCTTCGGTGGGCTCGTCGAGCACGTGTGTCGGGATCGTCGTGTCGGCGTGGTCCTGGTGCGATTGGGTGGCTACGCCGCTGGGGTGTTCGAAGGAAGCCGACTGGTGGCCTCCAAAGTGGGCTCGAGGCTGGTCCACGGTCGCTCGGCGGCGGGTGGTTGGTCGCAGCAGCGGTTCGCCCGGCGTCGGGAGAAGCAGGCGCGGGAGGCGTTCCGGGCCGCGGCCGACGTCGTCGCTCGGATCGTCGTTCCGGTGGCCGACACGCTCGACGCCGTGGTGGTGGGCGGAGACCGTCGGGCGGTGGCGCAGGTCTTGGACGATCCGCGACTCGCGCCGCTGCGGCCGCTCGTCGTTCCCCCGCACCTGACCGTGCCGGATCCCAAGCTGGCGGTGCTCCAGCGGACGCCGGAGCAGTTCCGCTCGGTTCGCGTGCGGTTGGTCAGCGCAGGTCCATGACCGGCGCGCAGACGAGCTGGCCGCGGGCTCGCGGCTCGCTCACGGGACGCATGCCCACCGCAGCCGAAGGGTATGGCTGGAGGCGTGGTTCGCGATCTTGCCCGCTCCAGAGCGCGACCAATCATCGCCCGGGCGGCTTTGGCCGGTTGCCTCATCGCCGCGCTGACGGGATGTGGCTCGCTCTCTCGGCGTGAGGCGGCTGTCACTGCGGTCGCTCGACAGTTCCGATCCGCCGTCGCGGCCGGGAACGCCGCGGTCGCCTGCGGGTTGCTGGCGCCCCAGACGCGTCGGGAGCTGGAGCGGTCGGCCGATCTCCCGTGTGATCGCGCCCTCGCCGACGCGGACGTGCCCACCCATGGACACCACGTCGACACCGTGGACGTCTACGGCGACCAGGCACGGGTGGTGTTCGCCGGTGACACCGTCTTCCTCGCGAGCTTCTCGGCGGGATGGAGGATCACCGCCGCCGGCTGTGTCTACCGCGGCGACCAGCCGTACGACTGTGTGATTTCTGGACGGTGAGCCACCGTGCGAGCCACGTTCACCGGCCTTGTCCTCCTTCTCGTCGGGGGACTGGCGTACGTCGTCGTCCTCGGACTCCTCCACAGGTAGGTGACCGTGCTACGCAGGGCCTTCCGCGAGAACTCGCTGACGATCGTGTTCGGTGCCGCCTTCCTCGCGGCGCTCGGCGGGCAGGCTGTCGCCGGGCATGCTCTCCTCAACCAACAGCAGCTGGCGGCCGGGCTGGAGCCGGTGTCGCTGTGGCAGTACCTCACCTCGTCGGACTTCGGTGTGGACGTGACGGAGAACTGGCAGTCGGAGTACCTGCAGTTCTTCCTCTACATCTACGGCACGGTGTGGCTCGTCCAGCGTGGCTCCCCGGAGTCCAAGCCGGTTGACGCGGCCGGTCCCGGTTCCGATGAACAGCAGCGCGCCGGGCCGTACGCGGGTCCGGACTCACCCCGCTGGGCTCGCCTCCGCGGATTCCGGCTGGGCGTGTACTCGCACTCGCTGTCGCTCGCGATGGGCTCGATCTTCCTCGCCTCCTGGTTCGCGCAGTCGATCACCGGCGTCGTGGCCTACAACGAGGAGCAGCTGAGCCAGCTCGAGCCGCCGCTGACCTGGCACGAGTACCTCGGCTCACCGGACTTCTGGAGTCGCACCCTCCAGAACTGGCAGTCGGAGCTGCTCGCACTGGTCTCCATGGCGGTGCTCGCGATCTACCTGCGGGAACGCGGGTCTCCGGAGTCCAAACCTCTGGGCGCGGCTCACCATCACGCGACGGGGGAGACCGGTTGACCAGGCGCCACAGCGGGGTGTGAGCGGCGGTCGAGGCGCGTGCTCGTGCCAGCGGACAAGCTGGAGGACGTCGATGCGTGCCGCCATGGCGGTACCCCGATGGTGGCCGCCTCGTGGTCACCACCGATCATGCCGACCATGAGCCTGGCTGATGTGGCGCGGACGCAGGCGTGATGGGACTGCTCGACGTCGTCCACCTGCTGCGCTGTCCGGTGTGCGGTCGACAACTGGCGGCGCGCGGCCGGTCGCTGCGCTGCGGCGGTGGGCACAGCTTCGACATCGCCCGACACGGGTACGTGACCTTGCTCAGAGGCAGGGGACGCGGCAAAGGGCTACCAGGAGACTCGTCGACGATGGTCGCCGCCCGGGAGGCGTTCCTCGCCGCAGGGCACTACCGGTGGCTGGCGGAGGCCGTCGCCGCGCGCGCCGGCGGTGACGTCGTGGTGGACGCCGGCGCGGGCACGGGCTACTACCTGGCGGCCGTCCTCGAGCGGACACCCGGCCTGGGTATCGCGATCGACTCCTCCGCGTACGCGCTGCGCCGGGCGGCTCGGGCGCACCCGGCCATCGGCGCGGTCCGCGCGGACCTGTGGCGAGACCTGCCGCTCGGGGACGGGGTAGCCGACGTGGTGCTCAACGTGTTCGCTCCGCGTCATGCCGCGGAGTTCGCGCGGGTGCTTCGTCGGGGCGGGCGGCTGGTCACCGTGACGCCCGAGCCGCGACACCTCGTCGAGCTCGTCAGCCGCCTCGACTTGCTGTCGGTGGACGCGGAGAAGGAACGTCGGCTCGCGGAAAGCCTCGGTCGGTGGTTCACCGTCGCCGACTCGGAGCGCTTCGACGTCTCCCTCCGGTTGGACCACGACGCCGTGCGCGCTCTCGTCGCCATGGGACCGAGCGCGTGGCACACCGACCCGGAGACGGTGGCGGCCAGGATCCGACGTCTGCCCGCGCCCGTGACGGTCACCGCGTCGTGTCGGGTCACGACGTGGCGGCCGAGCTGAGACCCGCCCACCCGTGCGCCGGTGGCGGCACGCTACCCGAAGCGTGGCGGTCGCTTCTCCAGGAACGCACGGACCCCTTCGCGGTAGTCCGCGGTGTCGAAGCACGAATCGCGCAGGTGCGCGGTCAGCTCGTCGTCCGTGCGCTGACCGTCGACAATCCGGTTGACCATCGTCTTGGCGGCTCGGACGCTGAACTGCGCACGAGTGGTCAGCAACCGCGCGAAGTCGTAGGTGCGGTCCTCCAACGTGTCCGCCGGCACCAGCTCGTCGAGCAGTCCGAGACGCAGGGCGTCCTCGGCGTGGATCTGCTCGCCGGACATGAGCATCCACTTGGCCCGCGCCGGCCCTACCAGGTCCACCAGTCGTCTCGTCGACTCGAGGCCATAGACGAGGCCGAGCTTGGCCGGCGTGATGGCGACCTCGGTGTGCTCGTCCCCGAAACGCAAATCGGTGGCCAGAGCGAGGCCGGCACCGCCGCCGATGCAATAGCCGTGGATCATGGCGATCGTGGGCTTGGGGAACTCCTCGATCGCCCGCTCCGCCGCGGCCACCTTCTCGTTGTAGGCGCGTGCGCTGACGGCGTCCCCTCGCACGCGCTCGAACTCGCTGATGTCCGCCCCGGACGCGAACGCCTTCGTGCCGGCGCCACGGAAGACGACCACCCTGACGGACGGGTCGCTGGCGAGATCGGTCATGATCATGGGGAGGGCGGTGTACATCGCCAGCGTGATGGCGTTGTGCGTGGCTGGTCGGTTGAGGAGGACGGTCGCGATGGCGCCGTCACGGTTCACCACGAGGTCGTCGGTCACGAGTCCACACCTGTCGTCGTCGGCTTCGGGGCTAGCTGGCATGTGCGTCTTTCCCTCCTTGCCACAGAGGCCGTTGATGCCGAAAAGTGGGGTAACTGTCCTGTATCTGGAACGCTCGGCGAGGAGGCTGGGTGGGGTCCGCGAGCTCTCCACACACGACCGATGCACCGCACGAGGCGAGCGAGGCCGGGACGGACGCGCCCAGCGCGCGCCGTCGGGGCGTTCAGTCGATCGACCGAGCCGCCGCGATCCTTCGTTGCTTCAGCCTTGACCGCCCTGAGCTCGGGATCAGCGAGATCGCGCGGATGACTGGCCTGTCGACGAGTACGACCCACCGGCTTCTCAGCGCTCTCCAGGACAACCGGCTCGTTCGCCAGACGAGCGACCGCCGTTACGCCTTGGGTCCGCTGCTGCTGCAGCTGGCGCGCGGCGGCACGGTCACCGCGACCTTGCGCGATGTCGCTCTCCCGGTGATGACCACGCTGCGGGACGACATCGACGAGACCATCGGACTGCATGTCCTCCTGCCCACGCACGAGCGGGCGGTCATCGACCAAGTCGAGAGCCGCCAGCCACTTCGCCGCGCCTACACCGAGTTCGGGGTTCCCATCCCCTTGCCCCTCGGCGCGCCCGGCAAAGCGATGCTCGCGCACCTGCCGTACTCGATTCAGGAGACGATCCTGGCTCGCCCGATCCCGGCCGCCACGCCGCGCACCGTCACAGACCCCGTCCTGCTGCGCAAACAGCTGGCCGAGATTCGGGCACACAACATCGCGTTCTCCTATGCCGAGCGCACCGAGGGCGTCCACACGATCGCCTCGGCGATCTTCGACGACGCTGGTGCCACGGTGGCGTCGGTGAGCGTGTCCGCGCCCGAGGTGCGCATGCCTGAGGAGCGCATGGAGGAGCTCGGCCCGAGGGTCGCCGCGGCCGCGTGGGAGATCTCAGAGCTCCTCGGGGCCACCAAGCAACGCGTGGCCGCGCAGGTGGCCGCGGCCGAGCCGCCGGTTCACTGACGCCGGTGTGTGGCGCGCGCGATCGCCCGGATGCGACATGCTTAGTGCTATGCAGATCAGGGACGCCGAACCCGCGCACTGGCCGCGGATTTGGCCCTTCCTGCGGGCCATCGTGGCGGCGGGAGACACCTACACGTGGGACCCGGACACGCCGGAGGAGCGCGCTCGTGAGCTGTGGATGCCGGGTCCCCCGGTGCGGACGGTCGTCGCCCTCGACGGGGACGAGGTCGTCGGCACCGCGAAGTTCCAGCCCAACCAGGCCGGGCCCGGGTCCCACGTCGCGAACGCCAGCTTCATGGTCGACCCCCGGCACGCTGGCCGTGGCATCGGGCGTCGGCTGGCCGAACACGTCCTGGAGCTCGCCCGGGCCGAGGGCTACCGGGCGATGCAGTTCAACGCGGTGGTGGAGACCAACACGCGGGCGGTCGCCCTGTGGCGCTCGCTCGGCTTCGAGATCATCGGCACCGTCCCCGAGGCGTTCCACCATCCGGAGAAGGGGTACGTCGGGCTGCACATCATGTACCGCCGCCTCTGAGCGGCGCCGTCCTCGGGCGTCTGCCGTCGCAGGCGTGGGTTGGTCGTTGGCGACGACGGCGACGGCCGATGCTCGGACGGGAGCGTCCCGGCTCAGTCGTCCACGCCTCGGGCGGCCAGCGCGGCCCCGATCGCGTCGGCCTTCTTCACCAGCCGGATGACCAGGGGGACGACGAGCGCCGAGGGGCGGTTGTCCAGACCACGGGCCTTCTGGGCCTCCCGTGCCTCGGCGTAGCAACGCGCGACCAGCGGCACACAGCGCACGGTGAGCGCGAGGACGAGCGCCACCCGGGTGGGGTTGATCCCGAGGCGGACGAGCGGGCGAGCCGCCGCCTCGATGGCGTCGAGCATGGCCGACACCCGAGTCGTGAGCGTGACCAGTGCGGCGAGCGCGACGAGGATGAGCAGCTGCCCCACGACGAGCAGCGCTTGGTCCGGGCCGGCGGTCACCCACTGGAAGACCAGGAGCGGCGCGGCGACCCAGCACACCGGTCTCACCTGCGCCAGGGCCACCCGCCACGGTACGCGGGCGACCGCGGTGAGCAACACCGTGGCCGCCGCGACGAGCCCGAGCGTGGCCAGGCGAGAGACCTGGAGGATCCCAACTGCGACGACGGCGAGCGCCACCAGCTTGATCCCAGCCGGCATGCGGTGCACGGGGGACGAGCCGGGCTGGTAGAGGCCGAGGTGAACGTGCGTCGACAGGCTCACGCCACAAGCCTCCGGTAGAACGCCACCGCCTCGCTCGCGCCGGCGTCGGCGACGACGCGCCCTTCGTGCAGGACGAGGACGCGCTCGAAGCCGGCGAGCAGGTCGAGGTGGTGGGTGACCAGGATGACCTGTTGGGGGAGGCTCGCCAGCAGCTCGGTGACCATTCGGGCGTTGCGCAGGTCGAGGAGCGTGGTCGGCTCGTCGCAGACGAGGGTCCGTGGCTCGGTGACCAGCACGCTGGCCAGGGCGAGCAGCTGGAGCTGGCCGCCCGACAGCAGGTGAGCCGGGTGGTCCGCGTACTCGGCCAGCCCGAAGCGGGTGAGCGTCTGCGAAACCCGTTGGGCGACCTCGGCGCGGGGAAGGCCGAGTCGCCGGAGCCCGAGCGCCACGTCCTCGGCCACGGTGGGCATGACGACCTGGGCCTCCGGGTCGGTGAAGACGAACCCCACGCGTCGTCGGACTTCGCGCCCGTGCGTCCTGGTGTCGAACCCGTCCACCTCGACGCGGCCGTGTGTCGGGATGACCAGGCCATTGAGCAGCCGGGCGAAGGTCGACTTCCCCGAGCCGTTCGCTCCGACGATGCCGATGCGGCGCTCGGTGAGCTCGACGTCGATCGAGTCCAAGACGACCCGGTCACCGTAGCGGTGGGTGACCTCGCGCACTCGGATCACGGCTCAGGAACCTTCCGCACGAGGGCGGCGACACCCATCCCGCCGCCGATGGAGACGGCCGCCAAGCCCAGGTCCGGCCCGTCCTCGCGAACCATCCGGCTGAAGAGCCGCACGAGCAGGAGGGCCCCGCTCGCGCCCCACGGGTGGCCGAGGGCCAGGGTCCCCCCGTCGGGACTGATCCGGTCTGGATCGAGGCCGAGCGCGTCGGCACAGGCCAGCACTTGACCGGCGAACGCCTCCACCAGCTCGATCGCGCCGATGTCGTCGAGCTGGAGCCCGGTGCGGGCGAGCAGCCGGCGAACCGCTGGGACCATCCCGAGACCTGGTCGGTCAGGGTCGCTGCCGGCGCATTCCCAGTCGAGGAGGGCGAGGCCGGGCCACCCGTGGTCCACCCGAACGTGGTCGGGGACGACGGCGACCGCCGCGGCTCCGTCGTTGACGCCGCACGAGTTGCCCGCGGTGACGGTTCCGCCTTCCGCCTCGGGCACGTACGCCGGACGCAGCCGGGCGAGGCGTTCGGGGGTCAGCCCGGCGCGGGGACGCTCGTCCCGGTCGACGCCGCCCAGGAGGACGATCTCGCGCGCGAAGCGCTTCGCCTCGATGGCGGCGACGGCCCGAGCGTGGCTGCGGGCGGCGTAAGCGTCCTGCCGCGCTCGGCTCACGCCCGCCTCCTGGGCTACTCGGTCGGCGGCGACGCCCATGTCCGGATCGGTGTAGGGGGGTGGCGCGAATGGCGCCCGCTCGTACGGACGCGGCGGGTCGCCGGGTCGCTTCGGGCGCCACGCGCGGATCGGGGCGGTGGAGGCGCTCTCCGCCCCGCCGGCGAGATAGAGGTCGCCCCGGCCGGCGAGGACGAGACTGCCGGCGAGCGTGATGGCCTCGAGACCGCTGCCGCACTGCCGGTCGAGGGTCAGCCCCGGTACGTCCGGGCCCAGCCCAGCAGCCAACGTGGCCACCCGCGCGACATTGCCGCCCGGTCCCATGCAGTTTCCGAGGATGACGTCGGCGACCGGGGGGAGCCGGTCCTTGCTCGCCTCCGCCGGTCGTGCGGCGAGGTCGTCCAGCAGCGCCCGGAGGACCGGCGCGGCGAGTCGCTCGACCGGGACGTCGGCCAATGCCCGGCCGGCGGTGCCGATCGCGGTGCGCCGTGCGGCGACGATGACCGGTGTGCGTGGATGGGGCTTGGTGGCGATCACGACAGGGTCCGCGCGCTGAGAGTTCCGTCCGCCAGCCCGGCGACGACCTGAGCCCGGGCGACCTTGCCCGAGGCGGTCCGCGGGAGCCGGTCGACGGCGTACCACACCCGTGGTCGCTCCGCGGGGGTGAGGTGCTCCGCCGCCCATGCGCGGAGGTTCCTGCGCAGGTCGTGGAGCGCGACGCCGTCGTCACCTGGTTCCACGACCGCGACGACGACCTCGCCCAGCGTGTCGTGCGCTCGTCCGACGACCGCCACGTCGGCGACGTTCGGTGCGTGGCGCAGGACCTCCTCGACCGCCTCGGGGATGATCGTGGACCCACCGGTGGTGATGACGCCGTCGGCGCGGCCCGCGACGGTGAGAGTGCCATCGTCGCGACGGACGCCGAGGTCACCGACGGTGGCGAAGCCAGCGTGGTCACGCTCCACGCTCAGTGCGAGGTACGGGCTGCGTGCCCAGATCACGCCGTCGCGGATGTCGACCTCGACGTTCGGGAACGGTCGCATGACTCCGGCGGGTGCGCCCGGCCGCCGGATCGCCACGAACGACAGCTCGGCGGCTCCGTAGTAGTCGACCACGGTCACACCGGCACGGCGAAGGGCGGCGTCGACGTCCTGCCTGAGGTGGGCCCCACCACAGACGGCGGTCCGCAGTCTGCTCCTGGCCGGCTCGAGACGGTCGGCCAGCGCCGCGAGCATCGCCGGGACCGCGTGGACCGCCGTGCAGTGCTGGCAGGCGTCGGCGGCCGCCTCGGGCGACCACCGGGGGAGCGGATGGATGGCCGCCCCCATGGTGAGGGCGTGCAGCGCGCCGAAGAGGAACAGGCTGGACGACAGCCCGCCGGGAATCAGCACCGTGTCGGCGTCGCCCACCCCGGTGAGCGCCGAGAAGGCTGGGAAGCTGAACGTCCACGACTGCCGCGTGCGCGCCACCGGCCTCGGTGTGCCCGTGCTGCCCGAGGTGAACACCACGAGACAGACGTCGTCGCCGTGCGGTGCCGCCGCGGACGCGGCCGCCTGGACGGCCGCGGCTCGGACGGAGTCCGGCCACCGGGCGTCGGTCACGACGGTGGCCGCGCCCAAGAGGTCGGCGGCGAGGAGGTCGACGAGGAGAGCTACGACGTCACCGTCGCTGGTGACGACCTGCTGCCCAGGGCCGACGCCCCGCGCGGCCAGCTCGTCGGCGCGCGCCCGGCCGCGGGCGGCGAGCTCTCCGAAGCTCACCGGCCCGCACGGCCCGGTGACGGCGGGCCGGTCAGGTTGGGCGGCCGCCCGTCGTATCACGTCTCGGGAGATGGCCATCGTGGCGAACGGTATCGCGGGCGAGGGTCGGGTAGCCGGCGTGCACCCCCTTGGCGACGGCGGTCGCCACCACCGCCTTGAGGAGATCGCCCGGCAGGAACACCAGGCCGGCGACGACGGCGGCGACCACGCCGGTCGTCCCCGTCCGCCAGGCTTGCACGGGAATCCCGATCGCGTAGACGACCACGATGCCGCCGATGACGTTCGCGATGAAGCCGTAGAGCGTCGAGTAACGCGGCATCGCCTTCTCGGTCAACCAGCCGGTGACCCAGGCTCCGAGTGGGAACGCGACGAAGTACCCCGCGGATGCTCCGGCGAGGACGCCGAGTCCGCCGCGCCCACCGGCGAGCAGGGGCAGTCCGGCGAGGACCAGGACGACGAACGTCGCCACCGCGAGGAAGCCGCGGCGCGCGCCGAGGATCGACCCGGCGAGCATGACGCCCAACGTCTGCGCGGTGATGGGGACCGCGGTGCCGAAGAGGTAGAACGTCCCAGGAAGCCCGAGCGCGGCCAGCAGCGCCGCGAAGAGCGCCACGAGCGCCAGGTCACGGGTGGATAGACGGCTGGACGGCATCGACGGGCTCCGTTTCGGGGTCCTGAGCGTTGAGTCCTGCGTTTCGGCGTCCTCAGCTCCGGCGTCCTCGGTCGACCAACGGCCGAGGGGCGTCCTCGGCCGGCCAACCGGGCCCGAGGGCTGCAGCTGGTCGGAATGGCCGAGGCTCAGCGTATGCGGGTTGGGCGCCGAGAAGCGTCCCGGCCCGATCCTCGGATGCGGCTGGGAGATCCCGTTCTCTACACTGAACCTCATGCTCATCCGGACCTCTTGATCGGACAGCCAACGCCGACGCCCTTTCCCTGTGTCCGATCGACTCCGGAGAGCTACTGAATGATCACCGCTAGCAATCTCGAGCTGCGAGCCGGCGCCCGTCTTCTCCTCGCGAACGCGTCCTTCCGCGTGTCCCCAGGCGACAAGATCGGGCTCGTTGGGCGGAACGGGGCCGGCAAGACCACGCTCACACGGGTTCTCGCCGGCGAGAGCCTGCCGGCGGCCGGCACGGTCACGCGCAGCGGCTCGGTCGGCTACCTGCCGCAAGACCCACGCACCGGCGATCTCGAGGTGACAGCGCGCGACCGGGTTCTGTCAGCGCGTGGCCTCGATGAGCTGGTGCGTGCTCTCCGGGCCCGCGAGCAGGAGATGGCGGCCAGTGGGAGCGAGCGGGCGATGCGACGGTACGCCCGCGTCGAGGCGGAGTTCCTCGCCCGCGGCGGGTACGCGGCCGAAGCGGAGGCGGCCCAGGTGACGAGGAGCCTCGGCCTGCCGGACCGGGTGCTGAACCAGCCGCTGGGCACGCTCTCGGGTGGGCAGCGGCGTCGAATCGAGCTCGCCCGGATCCTGTTCTCCGGTGCCGACACCCTGCTGCTGGACGAGCCGACGAACCACCTCGACGCCGACTCCATCGCGTGGTTGCGGGAGTTCCTCAAGGGCTTCAAGGGCGGTCTCGTGTTGATCAGCCACGACGTCAGCCTGCTGGAAGCCGTGGTCAATCGGGTCTTCCACCTGGACGCCAACCGGGCCGAGCTCGACATCCACAACGTCGGGTGGAAGACCTACCTCACGCAGCGTGAGGCCGACGAACGTCGCCGCAAGCGGGAGCGCGCCAACGCCGAGCGCAAGGCGCAGGCACTTCTCGCCCAGGCCGAGAAGATGCGCGCGAAGGCCACCAAGGCGGTCGCCGCCAAGAACATGGCCCGCCGGGCCGAGCGGATGCTGGCGGCGGTGGAGCCGCCGCGCCGTCCGGAGAAGGTCGCGCGCATCCGTCTGCCCGAACCCGCGCCGTGCGGCAAGACACCATTGACAGCCACCGGGCTCTCCAAGTCGTACGGATCGCTGGAGGTCTTCACAGACGTCGACCTCGCGATCGATCGAGGCAGTCGCGTGGTGGTCCTGGGGCTCAACGGCGCCGGCAAGACAACCTTGCTCAAGATCCTCGCAGGCGTGGAGGAGCCGGACACCGGAGTCGTCGAGGCTGGACACGGTCTGCGGTTGGGTTACTACGCCCAGGAGCACGAAACACTCGATCTCGACCGCAGTGTTCTACACAATCTGTTGTCGGCTGGACCACATTTGTCCGACATTGAAGCCCGTGGGATCCTCGGCTCCTTCCTGTTCAGCGGGGATGACGTCGACAAACCGGCCGGCGTGCTATCCGGGGGAGAGAAGACTCGGCTCGCCCTTGCGTGCTTGGTGTGTTCGACTGCCAACGTTCTGTTGCTCGACGAGCCAACCAACAATCTCGACCCCATGTCCCGGGAGGAGATCCTCGGCGCGATCAGGTCCTACCGGGGAGCGATCGTCCTGGTCACCCACGACGAGGGAGCGGTCGAAGCGCTCCAGCCTGAGCGTGTGCTGCTCCTGCCGGATGGCGTCGAAGATCTCTGGAGCGACGATTACGCGGATTTGGTAGCGCTGGCGTGACCCACCGGAATCACCAAACACCGCGTCGGTGATCGATTGCCGGGATCTGTCAATCGCGTCAAGAACTTTCCATCCGACACGGCGGATCTTCCGTTGGTTCGGAGGCATGGTTCGGCGGATCATGGGGCATTGGTTGGAGTGATCGAATGCTGTGCGGCTCGGTGGCGAGTAGCGGACCGGTCGGAATCTGGCAACGGATGCCGACTGGAAGGTGAGTCCGTTTCGTCCACCAACTGGACGGATCGGTGACCAAGTGCCGAGCGCGACAAACAGACTCGTCAGCGGGAGGCAGGCGTGGCCGAGACTCTGAAGAAGGGCGTCCGAGTCACCGGTCCGCAGCGAGACAAGCTCGCGGCGGACCTGAAGAAGAAGTACGACGGAGGTAAGAGCATCCGAACCATCGCTCAGGAGACGGGCCGGTCCTACGGGTTCGTGCACCGGCTGCTGACCGAGTCCGGAGTGAAGCTCCGCAGCAGGGGCGGCGCGACCCGTTCCAAGAAGCGGACGTAGCCGACGAGTTGGCTCTCAAGGCCCCGAGGTGACCACCTTGGGGCCTTGAGGACCCCCGAGGTCACGTGGAGGGCCGCGGCGCGGGACGACCGTGCTCGGCAGTGCGACAATCGTCCCCCTGCCGGGAAGCGGTGGCCTCGCCGGCGGGTTGTGCTGGGCGTAGACCAGGACCTGGCCGGACAAGGAGGCTCCCACGTGGCCATGCACGGCGGTTTCGGCGCCTGGGGGATGATGCGGTCGTTCAGCCGCGACCGTTCCCTCACCCGGCGCCGCCTGGCACCCGGGACCACGAGGCGGATCGTCGCCTTCGCCAGGCCGTACCGCGGCTTCGTGGTCGGCCTGGTGCTCTTGTTAGCGGTCGACGCCGGTCTCGGCGCGGTGACGCCGCTCCTGTTCCGCCAGATCATCAACGAGGGCGTCCTCAAGCGAGACGCCGGCCTCGTCGTGGCGCTGGCGTTTGTCGTCGCCGTGATCGCGGTGCTGTCGGCCGCGCTCGGGCTGGTCCAGCGCTACCTCTCCGCGCGGATCGGGGAAGGGCTCATCTTCGACATGCGGTCGAAGGTGTTCGCCCACCTGCAGCGAATGCCGCTGGCGTTCTTCACCCGGACCCAGACCGGCGCGCTGGTGTCCCGGCTCAACAACGACGTGCTCGGGGCCCAGCAGGCGTTCACCTCGACGCTGTCCAACGTCGTGGGGAACCTGTTCACGGCCGCCTTCACCATCGGCGCCATGGCGGCTCTGTCCTGGCGGATCACCGTCGTGGCGTTGGCCATGCTGCCCTTCTTCCTGCTGCCGGCACGCTGGGTGGGTCGTCGGCTCCAGGCGATCACGCGGGAGTCGTACGACCTCAACGCCCAGATGAACGCCATGATCACCGAGCGCTTCGGCGTGGCCGGTGCCCTCCTGGTCAAGCTGTTCGGGCGCCACGAAGCGGAGGACCGGGCGTTCGTCGAGCGGGCTGCGCGGGTGCGTGACATCGGCGTGGTCCAGGCCATGTACAGCCGGGTGTTCTTCACCGCGCTCATGCTGGTGGCGTCCCTGTCGGTGGCCCTGGTGTACGGCTGGGGCGGGGTCCAGGCGGTCCGCGGAGTCCTGGACGTCGGCACGCTCGTGGCGATGACCGCCTACCTGACCCGTCTGTACGGACCTCTCGCGGCGTTGTCCAACGTCCACGTCGACGTCATGACGGCGCTGGTGAGCTTCGAGCGTGTCTTCGAGGTGCTCGACCTCGAGCCGCTGGTGAAGAACCGCCCGGACGCGGTCGACCTCGCCCCGGACGCGCCTGCGCGCGTGGAGTTCCAGCACGTGAGCTTCCGCTACCCGAGCGCGGACGAGGTGTCGCTGGCCTCGCTGGAGACGGTCGCGGTCCTTGACCAGACCACTCCGACCGAGGTGCTGCACGACGTGTCGTTCACGGCCGAGCCGGGCCAGATGGTGGCACTGGTGGGGCCCTCCGGCGCGGGAAAGACCACGCTCACCCACCTGGTCACCCGCCTGTACGACGTGACGAGTGGCCGGGTCCTCGTCGGCGGCGTCGACGTCCGTGACCTGACCGTGGAGTCGCTTCGGTCGGCGGTCGGCGTGGTGACCCAGGATCCGCACCTGTTCCACGACACGATCCGAGCCAACCTGCTCTACGCCAAGCCGGACGCCACCGAGGAGGAGCTCTATCGGGCCCTGGAAGGCGCCCAGATCGCGGACCTGGTGGACAGCCTCGCGGACGGGTTGGACACCGTGGTCGGTGAGCGTGGCTACCGACTGTCCGGTGGGGAGAAGCAGCGGCTCGCCATCGCTCGGCTGCTGCTCAAGGCACCGCGCATCGTCGTCTTGGACGAGGCCACCGCTCACCTGGACTCCGAGTCGGAGGCGGCCGTGCAGAAGGCGCTGTCCACCGCGCTGCGAGGCCGCACGTCCATCGTGATCGCGCACCGGCTCTCGACGGTCCGGGACGCCGACCTCATCCTCGTCCTCGACGACGGGCGCATCGTGGAGCGCGGCACCCACGAGGACCTGCTGGCCGCCGGAGGCCTCTACGCCGACCTGTACCGGACGCAGTTCGCCGCTCGCGAGCGGGACGGTCACGCCGATGGCGGCGACGGGCGTGTACCCCGCCAGGCGTGGCTCGGTGAGCAGTCAGATCGCCCGGAGGGCGCCGCCGTCGATGGCGATGGTGGTGCCGGTGACGTACGAGGCGACTGGGGACAGGATGAAGGCCGCGACCCGGCCGAACTCCGCGGGTGAGCCGAAACGTCGAAGGGGGATCTCGGCTTCGCGTCGACGGCGGTACGCCTCCGGGTCGCCCGACTGGGCCGCGAGCTCTCGGGTGCGCTCGGTGTCGAACGATCCGGGCAACAGGCTGTTGACCCGCACACCGGCAGGGCCCAGCTCGTCGGCGAAGGTCTTCGCTAGACCGGCGAGCCCAGGACGGAGCCCGTTGGAGATCGCGAGGTTGGCGATCGGGGACCGGACGGAGCTCGAGAGCACGAAGGCGATCGAGCCGCCGTCGCGACACGCCGCGGCCACCGCTCGGCAGAGCCGCAACGTGCCGAGGTAGATCGACTCGAAGGCTCGCCGCCACTCGTCCTCGTCGGTGTCCATCGCGGATCCCGCCGGCGGCCCGCCGACGCTGATGAGCGCGCCGTCGAGACGACCCCACTTGGCCATGGCAGTGGCCACCAAACGCTCAGCCGACGCGGGGTCGGCGTTGTCCGCGGCCACGCCGACAGCCCGCGCGGTGCCCAGGCTGGCGGCGGTGCGCTGCACGGCGTCCTCGTCTCGGGCGGAGATCACCACGTAGGCTCCCTCGGCCACGAGAACCTCGGCGGTTGCCCGGCCCAGCCCGCGGCTCGCTCCACTCAACAGGAAAACTCGGTCCCGCACCCCAAGATCCACGGTGGCCCATCCTGCCCCATGGTGGTCACGCTTTGCATGCGGACACGGTAATGGTGCCGCAAAAATGCCGAAGGACGAGGCGTCTTCGGACGATTCCGTCACGCAGAGCGACGGCACGTGGGCGTCCGCGAAGGATCGCGTCGCCGTGACGCGGCGACGTGACCACGACCCTCGGGTCCACGACGTCGCCCGGGGTCGCGCTCGCTGGTGCACGGGGCTCGCTGGTGCATGGGGCACGTACTGTCGGAGCATGGCCGAAGCGGGAGCGGACTCGATCAACCAGCGTTCGACCAGCCAGGGCTCGACCGATCGGGGCACGGTCGATCGGGACAGGACCGACCAGGTGGCGGTCTGGCTGCGCGACGCACGGACCGTGACAGTGCTGACCGGCGCGGGGATCTCCACCGACTCCGGTATCCCGGATTTCCGCGGGCCGCGCGGTGTGTGGACGACGAACCCGGCCGCCGAACGGCTGTCCAACATCGCCGACTACCTCGCCGACCCGGCCGTGCGGGTCGAAGCCTGGAAGTCTCGCCGCGACCACCCGGCGTGGACGGCACGGCCCAACCGGGCCCACGAGGCTCTGGTGCGCCTGGAACGGGCCGGGCTCATCCACACCGTCGTGACTCAGAACATCGACGGCCTCCACCAAAAGGCCGGCTCCACGAGGGTGGTGGAGCTCCACGGCACGGTGTGGTGGGCGGTCTGCCTGGAGTGCGGACTGCGGACGCCCATGGCCGACGTTCTCGCCCGCGTCGACGCGGGCGAACCCGACCCGCGCTGTCTGAGCTGCGGCGGTATCCAAAAGTCGGCCACCATCTCGTTCGGTCAGCCGCTCGACCGCGACGTGCTCGCCCAGGCGGTGCGCGCGGCCGAGGAGTCCGACCTCTTCCTCGCCGTCGGGACGTCTCTGACGGTCTACCCGGCGGCCGGACTCTGCGATGTCGCGTTGGAGGCGGGCGCCCGGCTCGTCGTCATCAACGGTCAACCCACGCCGTACGACGAGAAGGCCGCCGCGGTTCTGCGGGATCCGATCGGCGAGGTGCTGCCTCGCCTGGCAGACGCCGCTCTCGGCGAGGCGCGGGCGTGACGCCGCCGGCCGGGCGTGCCTGGGCCCCGCGCCAACCCGCCGTCCTGTCGTCGACCGTCCTCAGGGCCGCCCGCTCTCGGATCGAGGAAGGGGCGCCGTCGACTCACCGAGGTCACGTGGCGGGGTGGCGTCCGCGTGTGGGTCCGGGCCGCGGAGGCGCTCGCGCAGACGACCGCCGTGGGCCTCGTCGTAGATCAGAAGACCCAGACCGACCACAGCGATGACGGCGAACAAGTACCACTGGAGCCCATACGCCAGGTGCGGCCCCTCCGACAGCGTCGGAGGCGGCACCGGGCGAGGCGTGTCTTGAGCGGCGGGACGCTGCTCCACCAACTCGACGTAGCCGTCGACCACGGGGTAGGGGAGGTCGGCGGCGAGCTGGTCGGTGTCGATGAAGCGCACCTGTCCGGCCTGCGGCCGGCCTTGGCCGTCGGGTGCCTCTTCACTGCGGCGCACCCGCCCGACCACCGTGACCTCGCCGGACGGCGGCGCGGGCGCCGTGGCAGCCTCGGAACCACCGGGGCGTGGAATCCATCCCCGGTCGACGAGGACGGCCGGTCCGTTCCGCGGCACCAGCGGAGTGAGCACGTGGAATCCCGGCGCGCCGTCGAGGGGGCGGTAGCGGACGAGGACCTGGTGGTCCGCGTCGTACCTACCGCGGACGAGGACGCGTGTCCACTCCTGGGCTGGCTGGACCGCGCGGCCGGGTGCCAGGACCTGCTCGACGGGGCGCGGCGGTCGCTCGCTGTTGACGGTGACCAACGCATTGTGAGCCTGGCGTTGAGCGCGCCGGTCCAGCTGCCAGTCGCCGAGCTGGACGAACACGGTCACCAGCACCGCGACCCCGAGGACCAGCGCGATCCAGCGCGGACGCAGCAGGAAGCGGTACACGACTGGTGACGCTAACCGAACCCTCCAGGGGAAGGACGCAGCGGGTGGGTGCCGACGCTGCAATGGACATCCTGGGCGTACCGACTGTCGGAGGGGGCTGCATAGGGTGGAGTGATGGTGCTCGCTGACCGCTATGGCCGGGTCGCCACCGACCTGCGGGTGTCGCTGACGGACCGGTGCAACTTGCGGTGCAGCTACTGCATGCCGGCCGAAGGTCTGCCCTGGCTGCCGTCGCCGGAAATCTTGACCGACGACGAGGTCGTCCGACTCATCGGAGTGGCCGTCCGGCTCCTCGGCGTCCGCGAGGTGCGGTTCACCGGAGGCGAGCCGTTGCTCCGCCGTGGGTTGGTCGACATCGTCCGCCGCACCAGCCAGCTCCGGCCCCGTCCGGAGATCTCGCTCACGACCAACGGAATCGGCCTGAGTCGGCTCGCGGAGCCACTGCGGGACGCCGGCTTGGATCGCGTCAACGTCTCCCTCGACACCCTGCGGCCGGAGGTCTTCCATCAGCTGACCCGTCGCGACCGGCTCCGCGACGTCATCGACGGGCTGGCCGCGGCCGAGCGGGTCGGACTCGCGCCGATCAAGGTCAACGCCGTGCTCGTGCGCGGCGTCAACGACGCGGAGGCGCCGGACTTGCTCGCGTGGTGCCTGGAGCGTGGCTACGTGTTGCGGTTCATCGAGCAGATGCCGCTCGACGCCCAGCACCGTTGGGATCGCGCGACGATGGTGACCGCCGACGAGATCCTGGCTCGTCTCAGCGAGCGCTTCGACCTGCGCCCCGACGACCGTTACGTGCGCGGCAGCGCGCCCGCGGAGCAGTTCGTGGTCAACGGTGGTCCCGCCACGGTGGGCATCATCGCGTCGGTGACGCGGCCGTTCTGCGGCGATTGCGACCGGGTCCGGCTCACCGCCGACGGTCAGGTGCGCAACTGCCTGTTCGCGCGCGAGGAATCCGATCTGCGAACGCCTCTTCGCGCGGGGGCTTCGGACGAGCAGCTTGCGGCGCTGTGGCGTCGAGCGGTCGCGACCAAGCAGGCCGGTCACGGCATCGACGACCCGACGTTCCTCCAGCCGTCACGGCCGATGTCGGCGATCGGCGGTTGAGCGGGTCGCCGCGAGCAGGCATGTCTGACGTCACACAGCAGCACGTCGCTCGCGTCCACCCAGGATGTGTCAAGGTCACGGAGCCGACTGGTCGTCGCTCGCCATCGGCTCGACCTCGCGGAGGAACCCGCGGACCCGGAGAAAGTCGCTGAGATGCGCCCGATGACGGTCACAGGCGAGCCAGGTCTTGCGTCTGTCCGGGGTGTGGATTCGCGGGTTGTTCCACCTCAGTGCCCAGGTCGCCGGCTCCGAGCAGCCCTTCGCCGAGCAGATGAGGCCGTCTCCCGGGGCGTCGGTCATCTGCGTTACCTCGCCGGTCTCGTGTCGTTCTGTTCTTCGGGGGCCTCGTGTCTTTGAGGACATCGTGGCACCGCACACCACGGACATCGTGTCGCTCTGGGACGTCAGAGCTGGAGAGCCGAGGCGACGAGAGACAGACGCTGAGACGAGAAGCACACGCCGAGAAGACAGGGCATCCGCGCGACCGGGCAACCAGCAGCGCTCCGTGCGCGTTGCACTGGTGAGCGACGCCACCTCGCCGCCCATCGCGGGTGTACCGGAGGGGAAGAGCACAGAAGCGATGCCGGGCAGCCACGGGGGAAGCCGCCCGGCACCGCATCACGTCGCACTCCGACGGGGGAAGCGGAGCGCGCACGACCGAGTTTGGCACGAACGCCTCGCGAGGTCTAGACGTCCCCCCGAGCTTTTTGTGGTGCAGTGGAGCTTGAGCCCTCCGCCAAGGTCCGCTTCGGGGTGGGAACGAAGGCCGGCACCGGCTCAGAGCGGCGTTCGCGGCCCGCATTGGCGATGACCACAGCGATGTAGGGCAGGATGAAGGCTGCTACGACAAGTAGCCACCTGACCACACCGTGGGTGAGGAAGGCCCCCAGGAAGCACACAGTCCGTACACCCATCGACACGAGATAGCGAACCTCGCGGGATCGGACGTCCTCCTTCAGGCTGCGTGGTGCCGCGCTGATCCGAAAGACGGGTGTGCGGACCTTCTGACGCATCGGGCCTCCTCGACTCCTCCTGCCACGGTACGCCCGGCGTCGGCGAGGAGACGAGGAGAGTGGGTGCGAGTCGCCTGCGGCTCGATCGCGGACGTGGAGGTGCCGGTTTCGGTCACTCCGGCACGTGCGGGTGAACGGCGTCCGGCAGACGATGACGACCGGAATGCCCGATCTGCGGTGGGCCACCACCTCGGCGGCGGTCCCACCCGCGGACGGGTGCGCCTACGGAGACCGCGACGACGCGGTCGGCATGCCGGCGTTGTGCGGGCACGCGAGGAGCACGGCGCCCTGGCGAGTGGTCGCTTGCCGACTCTGGTCAACATGATCGACAACGTCGAGGCGAGGCCCCTACCGTCCCACCTGGCGTGCTCGGCGATGGGAGGGAACCGCTGCCATGGTCACTCGTCGCACCTTCCTCACGATTCCCAGTGGGCTGTTCGGTGCCAGCCTCCTCGGCGGCACGCAGGCCGCCGCATCGACCACCCATACCCACGCCATGGCCGCGGGTTCCACGTCGACCGGTGTTCCAGTCTCCGGTCCGCGACCGCCACGGCTCACCTGGCCTGCCCGGCAGGTGCTGCCCACCTTCCGGCGGCCGAAGCGACTGGATGTCGCCGACATCCGTCCACTCCACGGCGCGGACCAGGCGCTGCTCGCCACCTTGCAGGGCGTCGTCAACCGCACGCAGCCTCGTCTGTACTTCACCTTCGACGGGTGGAGCGACGCCGCCTGGCTGACGACGCTCGGCGTCCCGACGACGCGGCACGAGGACGCGATGAGCCTCCTCGAGCGGTACCGCGGCGAGATCAGCGGGGCGGTCGTGTACGACCCTGACGTCCCCGACACCATCAACGTCGCGACCACGCTGGCGGGGCTCAAGGGCGCGGTCATCGCGAGCCCGGACCAGGTGGAGACGTACGGGCTCACCGTCGTCGAGGACCTGCGCGGGCGTTTCGACGACGACCCGATCGCGATCTACCGGTGGCAGCTCGAGCACCTGTATCCGCGCTGTACGCACCGGCTGCTCACCGGCGTCCCACCGACCCGAACGGTCGGCGTGCCCGGTGTCGAGTGGCGCGAAGTCGCCCGCGAGACCAGGGAGATTCGCGACAGCTCCAACCGCGACGTCTACGAGCTGGACCTGTCACCAGAGCTCGGTGGCGAGGCCGTCTACGTCCGCTTCCACGACGCGTTCACCAACGACGGCTGGGGTCCGTCAGTCGCCCGGATGACGGTCTTGGCGGACGGCACACCGATCGCCGACTTCGCCACGAACAGCCCGGAGGAAGAGCCGTTCCTGTTCGACGCGGACGGGTCGGCGATCGCGCCGGAAGGACACCGGTTCTGCGACGGCGGTGCCTACTTCATCTACCGGTTCACCCCTCCCGCCGGGACGACCACGCTCACCGCCCGGGTGGAGATGTGGAACCAGTTCCTCGTCACCGCGACCACCACGGCGCCGACTCGGGTGGAACCGTTCCCGCACTTCCGCGACTACATCGTGGCGACGAGGGCCATGGTGTTCTGGCTCCCGCCCAACGGACCGGGTGGTGAGCTCATGACGGAGATCTTCGGCACAGTCGAGCCGACCACGCCGTATCTCGGCTGGTTCAGCGGTGCCGTCGCGGGCGAGCACAGCGGTGTCGGGCTGGCATCGGCGCAAGGGCTGGAGGTCCTGGCTGCCGACTTCTACAACAACGGCACCGTTCACTCCGGTGTCGCCGCGCCGATCCGTTCGGCGCCGCCACGGCGAACGGTGCCGCCGCTACGCGCCAAGGTGTACGTGACGTTCACCGTCGGCGAGGGTGACAACATCCAGTACTGTCAACACCGCATGCGCGAGCTGTGGGACAACGACGACCGCGGCACCGTCCCGACGAACTGGACGATCAACCCGCTGCTCCGGGACATCGGTCCGGCGATCTACAGCTACTACCAGCGCACGGCCACCGAGAACGACCTGCTCATCGCCGGTCCGTCCGGCGCCGGCTACACCTACCCGGGACTGTGGCCGGCGGACGAGTTCGACCTCTACACCCGGATGACCGGCCGCTACATGCGGTCCACCGGGATCAACGTCATCTCCTGCTTCAACATCGTCGGCAGCGGGCCGGCGCCGGTGAGCGAGCGGGTCGGGGCGTCGTACAAGAAGAACACGCCGGCGCTCGGGATGACGCTCGGCTGGGAGCGCGGCAACCAGTTCTCCATGCCCGGTGGCTTGCCGGTGGTCGGAGACTTCGCGCGGTTCGCGGGTGTCGACGACTACTACGAGAATCTGCTCGCGCACGTGGCGGACTGGGACGGCAGCGCGCCGAGGTTCGTGGCGTGTGCCATCCAGGCCTGGCAGTGGACGCCGACCCAGATCGTCCAGCTCGCCGAGCGGCTCGACGACCGGTTCGAACTCGTCCGCGGGGACGTCTTCTTCGCGCTCATCCACGAGAGCGTCGCCAACTGATCCACCCGCGTGGCAGTGTCGCGCGGGCCGTACGGCCGTGGCTCTCGGGTGGGGCCGTCAGGTGGGCCCCTCGAGAGGGGCTCACGGGCGGGAGCGGCCTCGGGTCGCGGAGTCTCAGGACGCCATGACCGTCGCGCCCACCACCGGCAGGACGATCCGGGATGCGGCGCGTCCACCGTGGTGAATGGTCTGCTCGGCCGCCTCACACGTGTCGAACCGCGGGTAGTTCGACGAGGCGATCTCCACCCGAATCCGGTGGCCGGCGCGGAAGGTCAGGGCGGTGGACCCCACCGTGAGATCCACCTGCTGCGGACGTCCCGGCGTCGTCTGGACGCGTCGGATCGAGTCGACGACGAGCATCGCCGCGCCGTCGGGGTGCACGTCGACGAGCTTCACGGTGACGTCCGTCTCCTCGGCCGTGGACGAGAGGACGACGTGTGCCTCGACCGTTCCGATGATGGTGAGATCCCGTTCGAGTGGGTCGCTCGTGTAGATGACGACGTCCGGACGGCTGTCGAGGACACGCTGGTCGAGCGGACCGGCCTGCGGCGGGGTGGGGTGCAGGGTGCGGCCGCCAATCGTCGGCACGGGGTTGGTGGGGTCGTGCCGGTAACGGTCGGTTCCCTCGGTCTGTGCCGGCGACCAGCGCAGGCGGCGCTGCCCGTCCTCGTGGGTGAGGAAGAGCGGTGTCGGGTCGCTCGGCGGAGGCCAGGCGGCAAGGTCCAGCCAGCGGTTCGTCCCCATGACGAAGACACGCACGCCGGACGGCACGTCATGCCCGGCGACGGCTCCGGTCAGGAACGCCACCTGCTCCTCGAGGAGTCCGTTGAACTCGCCCTGCGCCGCCACGCCGAAGTCCAGGTCGCCGGTCGACCGACGCAGCATGCTCGCGTGCGACCAGGGGCCGACCACCAGCCGCTGCCGACGCCTCGTCCGCTCGTCGGCGCTCTCGCCGGTGAGGAGCTGGTACCCGCGCAGCGTGCTCTCACAGAACAGGTCGTGCCAACCGGCGAGGTGGTAGCCGGCGATGTCGAGCCCCGACACGGCAGGGGTGGCGTCGAGGGACGACCACAGCGCTTCGTCCTCGGGGTCGAGCCAGCGTGTCCAGTCGGGACTGATCTGCGGCAGTGTGCTCTTCTCGATCCCCTCACTGAGGGAGCGTGGCCACCCGTCGAGCTCGGCGAGGGCGGCGGCGACCACCGCGCGGTCGAGGCTGGCGCTCCCCAACGCGCCGATGCCGAGCGTCCACGCGGTGAAGACGCCGTACTGCAACGCCCCACCCTCGTAGACCGCGTCGCGGACGCTCGGGCCCGAGACGGCCGGTGCGATGGCGCGCAGTGGGGTCGGCCGGTCGGCCAGGGCGAGCCACTGGGTGAAGCCGTTGTAGGAGGCGCCCGCCATGACGACCGCGCCGTTGGACCACGGCTGCGACGCGCACCACGCGATGGTGTGCGCGCCGTCGGCTCGTTCGGACCGGAACGGCAGGAACGCTCCGCCGGAGTCCCATCGGCCGCGCACGTCCTGGGTGACGACGGCCCACCCCAGCCTCGCCAAGCCGATGGCGTCGTGAGCGCCGCGCACCGAGGCGCGGCCGTACGGCGTGCGGAACAACAGGACGGGATGGCGCTCGCCGTCGTCGGCGACGGTGACGTCGGTGGCCAACGGGACGCCGTCGGGGGTGACGACGGTGGTGTCGAGGCAGACGATGCGCGGTGAACGAGCCACGGGCCGAAGCCTACGCGGGCGTGGCTCGAGACGGCCGTCCCGACATGGAGCCGTCTCGCGCGCTCGTCCGGCCTCGGCCAGCCGGCGCCTCGGTCGGGGTTACGACACGCGCGCGGGTGTGAAAGCCTCAGACGAAGGTCTCGGGCTCGAGGCTGCTAGCGTCCCGGAACGGGTGCGTCTTGCCCGACTGTGACAGCGTGACTACAGGAGGCGTTCGTGGCTCGATCGGTGCTCGTGACCGGCGGCAACCGGGGTATCGGACTCGCCGTGGCTCAGGCGTTCGCCGAGGTGGGCGACAACGTCGCCATCACCTACCGCGGAGGCGAGCCGCCGGCCGGTTTCCTCGCGGTCAAGTGCGACGTCACCGAACCGGAGACCGTCGAGGCGGCGTTCGCGGAGGTTGAGGAGAAGCAGGGACCGGTCGAGGTTCTCGTCGCGAACGCCGGTATCACCCGTGACACCCTGCTGCTCCGGATGAGCGAGGAGGACTGGTCCCAGGTCATCGAGACCAACCTCACCGGCGCCTACCGGGTGGCCAAGCGTGCCGCCAAGGGCATGCTGCGGCTGCGTCGCGGTCGGATCATCTTCGTCTCCTCCGTCGTCGGCCTCCTCGGGAGCGCCGGCCAGGTCAACTACGCGGCGAGCAAGGCCGGCATGGTCGGCATGGCGCGCTCCATCGCCCGCGAGCTCGGGTCGAGAGGCATCACCGCCAACGTCGTGGCGCCTGGTTTTGTCGAAACCGCCCTGACCGCGCAGCTGTCCGAGGAGCTACAAAAGCAGTACCTCGCCCAGATCCCACTCGGCCGGTACACCACGCCGGAGGAGGTCGCCCGGGTGATCCGGTGGGTGGCGAGCGACGAGGCGGCGTACATCACCGGCGCGGTCATCCCGGTCGACGGCGGACTCGGAATGGGGCACTGACATGGGTGGAATCCTCGAGGGCAAGCGCATCCTGGTCGCGGGCGTGACCATGGACACCTCGCTCGGCTTCGCGGTCGCGAAGGTGGCGCAGGAGCAGGGCGCCCAGGTCGTCATCACCAACTTCGGTCGAGCCCTGTCGATCACGCGGCGCATCGCCAAGCGACTTCCGGTCGAGCCGGCCGTCCTGGAGCTCGACGTCACCAACGAGGAGCACCTGGCCGGGCTCGCGGACTCGCTGCGCGCCCACGTCGACCGGCTCGACGGCGTGGTGCACTCGATCGCCTTCGCGCCGCAGGAGGCGCTGGGCGGCAACTTCCTCCAGACAAGCTGGCCCGACGTCGCCACCGCGCTCCACGTCTCGACCTACTCGTTCAAGGCTCTGGCCATGGCGGCGCTGCCACTCATGCAGCACGGCGGCTCGATCGTGGGCTTGACGTTCGACGCCTCGGTGGCGTGGCCGGCGTACGACTGGATGGGTGTCGCCAAGGCCGGCCTGGAGTCCTGCGCTCGCTACCTCGCCCGCGACCTCGGGCCCAAGGGCATCCGGGTGAACCTCGTCTCCGCCGGCCCGACCAAGACCATCGCGGCGAAGGGGATCCCCGGTTTCGAGCAGGTCGAGAGCATCTGGGCGCCGCGCGCTCCCCTGGGGTGGGACGCCGACGACCGGGAGGCGACGGGTCGGGCGTGCGTCGCCCTGCTGTCGGACTTCTTCCCCAAGACGACCGGCGAGATCATCCACGTCGACGGCGGGTACCACGCGATGGGCGCGTGATCGCCACCACTCCCGTGTGCGGCGTGAGGCGACGCTCACCAGGGTCAGCTGCACCGCTGACGGTGGCGGACTCCGAGGTGGTGCGCTGCCGTGGCAGTGCCACGGGAGGCTGCTCGACCCGGGCGTCCTGCCGAGCGTGGCGAGCGGTGAGGCGGGCGAGGAATCGCTGGGTGAGCGTCCGGCCCGGGGCAGCGTGACGCGCCGCCCGGGATAGGCGTCGGACCTCCGCCTCTCGGTACAGGTCCGCGATGCGGGCGCGGGCGAGCTCGCTCATCATCAGGTCGTTCGTCATGAACCGTATCCCTCCTCACCGGCTTCGACCCTAGGAAGGCGAGGAGGTTCGGCCATCAGTCAGCGGACGAGACCTCTCCTGGACCCTGGACCTACGACGCTCGGCCGAGGACGACGGGCGGGCAGGCCGGTACCGTGGCGATGTGACGACCATCTCACCGAGCCGCTCGGAACGGCGCGACGACTCAGGGTGCAGCGCGACTCCGTCGTGTGACCAGACGCTCGACGCGCTGTCACGTGCTCTCCTCGCGGTCACCGAGCGCACCTCGACCCGCGAGGTCCTGCAGATGATCGTCGAGTCGGCGCGCACGCTCGTCCAGGCGGACTACGCCGGCCTCGGTGTGCCGGACGAGTACGGCACGTTCGCGGAGTTCCACGCGGCGGGCGTGAGCGCCGACCAATGGCGTGCGATCGGCCCGACGCCACGTGGGCACGGCTTGCTCGGCGTGATGATGCGGGACTCGCGGGTCTACCGGTGCGCCGACGTGCGGACCGAGCCGCACTTCAAGGGCTGGCCGGCCGCCCACCCGGTGATCCGGTCCTTCCTTGGCGTGCCGATCATCGACTGTGGGACGACCCTCGGCGCCATCTACGTCGCGAACGGTCCCGACGGCGCGGAATTCACCGCTGAGGACGAGCGACTCTTGGGGATCCTCGCGGCGCACGCGGCGATCGCCCTCACCCGGGCACGGATGTTCGAGCGTGACCGGGAGCTCACCCTGCTGGAGGAACGGTCGCGGATCGCCCAGGACCTCCACGACGCCGTCGCCCAGAAGTTGTTCAGCTTGCGGCTCACCATCCCGGCCGTGGAGGCGTTGGTGGCCAAGGGTGACCACGAGCGGGCCCGGGTGGAGTTCGCCCGGATGAAGGAGCTGGCGGGAGGCGCGCTGGAGGAGCTGAGGGCGGTCATCACCGAGCTTCGCCCGCCGGCGCTGCGTGAGGACGGGCTGGTTCCCGCGCTGCGCAAGCACGTCGCGGTGGTGAGTCGCCTGCACCCTGTCGACATTCGCTTCACCTCCAACTGCGACGGCAGGTGCGCGCTGCCCGAGGACATCGAAGACGCCGTGTTCCGGGTCGCGCAGGAAGCGCTGCACAACGCGGTCCGTCACGCCATGCCCAGCGTGGTGACCCTCGACCTCCGGGTCGACGACGACCGGGTTGTGCTCGCCGTCACCGACGACGGCGCCGGCTTCACCCAGGACCCGTCGGCGATGAGCGGTCAGCACCTGGGACTGGCGTCCATGCGCAGCCGGGCGAGGAGAGCGGGCGGACGGCTGCGCATCGACTCTGCGCCAGGAGTGGGGACGACCGTGCGGCTGGAGGTGCCCCGTGAGTCCGGAGGCGCCCGTGAGTCCGGAGGCGCCCGTGAGTCCGGAGGCGCCCGTGAGTGAGGCCGACGCTGTCCCGGCGCGCACGATGTCGACCGAGGCGACGACCGCGACCGAGGTGACCAAACAGGCCGCGTCGACGGTGACGGGGGCCGGTCCGACCCGTGGCCGGATTCGCGTCTTGGTCGTGGACGACCACCAGGTCGTCCGGCACGGGCTGCGAAGCTTCCTTGACGTTCAAGACGACATCGAGGTGGTGGGTGAGGCCGCCGACGGTGCCGAGGCGGTCGAGCGGGTTCGCCAGCTGCGCCCGGACGTCATGCTCCTCGACTTGCTGCTGCCGTCGGTCGACGGGGTCGAGGCGCTGCGAATGCTGCGAGCCGAGGGTGACCAGACGCGGGTGCTGGTCCTCACCTCGTTCACCGAGCCGGCCCGGGTGGTGGCCGCGCTGCGGGCCGGCGCGTCAGGCTACCTCTTCAAGGACGTCGACCCGGACGCGCTCGCGCAAGCAATCCGCGCCGTCCACGCCGGGCAGGTCCTCCTCGAGCCGGAAGTGGCGACCGCCGTCCTGCGGAGCGAATCCGAGCCGAGCGGTGTGGAGGCGTTGACGGAGCGCGAGAAGGAGGTGCTGGTGGAGCTGGCCCGGGGCCGCTCCAACCGGGAGATTGCGCGAGCCCTCGTGGTGTCCGAGAAGACGGTCAAAGCGCACGTGTCCTCCATCCTCGCCAAGCTGGGCCTGTCGGACCGCACGCAGGCAGCGCTCTATGCCGTGCGCTCGGGACTCGTCTGACATCCGGGAGAAACGCCTCCACGACGGACGAAGTCGGCGCTCGCGTGGGTCGTCGCGGCACCCACGACCAGGTCGGGCGGGCCCCGCTTCTAGGCTTGTGTCCGCGTCACACGGACCCTGCCCGCCACACCGACTCAGGATCACCATGAAGACCTTCGACGAGCTGTTCGCCGAGCTGTCCGCCAAGGCGGCCACGCGTGCGCCGGGCTCCGGCACCGTCGCCGCTCTGGACGCGGGCGTCCATGCCATCGGCAAGAAGCTCGTGGAGGAAGCCGCGGAGGCCTGGATGGCGGCGGAGTACGAGTCGCGGGAACGGGCCGCCGAGGAGATCTCCCAGCTGCTCTACCACGCCCAGGTGCTCATGCTCGCCTGCGGCCTCGATCTCGATGACGTCTACGCCCATCTGTAGGGCGTGTCGGCCTGCCGACGCGCCCAGTCGATCGAGTTCGTCACAGGCTGAGAAAGTGAGCTAGACCATGCTGCGTGTCGCCGTCCCGAACAAGGGAACCCTCGCCGGCCCCGCCGTCGACATGCTGCGGGAGGCCGGTTACCGCCAGCGTCTCGACTCCCGTGAGCTGGTGCTCGCCGATCCGGAGAACAACATCGAGTTCTACTACCTGCGCCCCCGTGACATCGCCGTCTACGTGGGGGAGGGCACTCTCGACGTCGGCATCACCGGACGTGACCTGCTGCTGGACTCCGGGGCGCCGGCGAAGGAGATCCTGCCGTTGGGCTTCGCACGATCGACGTTCCGGTTCGCCGCCCAGCCCGGCACCGCGACCTCGGTGGAGGACCTGGAGGGACTTCGGATCGCGACGTCGTACCCGGGACTGGTGCACAAGTACCTCGCGGACAGAGGCGTGAGCGCTCAGGTGACGCGGCTCGACGGCGCTGTGGAGACGGCCATCAAGCTCGGCGTCGCCGACGTCATCGCTGACGTCGTGCAGACCGGTGCCACCCTCCGCCAGGCGGGACTGGAGCTGTTCGGCGAAGCACTGCTGGAGTCCGAGGCGGTGCTCATCAAGAGGAACGGCGTCGCCGACCCTGACGGGCTGGATCTCCTCGTTCGTCGGCTGCAGGGCGTCCTCGTCGCTCGCGACTACGTCCTCATGGACTACGACATCAGGGCCGACCGGATCGACGAGGCGTGCCAGATCACCCCGGGACTCGAGGGGCCGACCGTCTCGCCGCTGCACCGCGAGGGCTGGGTGGCTGTGCGCGTGATGGTGCCCCGTTCGGACGCGCAACGCTTGATGGATGAGCTGTGGGGTATCGGCGCGCGTGCCATTCTGGTGACGAACATCCACGCGTGCCGGCTGTGAGGACCACGAGTCGGCGGTCGGCGAAGGTGAGAGTCGGTCCTCGATGACGTCCGAGCCCTCGGTCGATCTGCCCGCGCTTCCCCATACCTGGCGTGCCCGGCTGGGCCTCGTGGTGGCCGTCGTGATGGCGGTCGTGCTCGTCATCACGGGTGTGGGTCTCTGGGTGGCTCTGCCGCCGGCCGCCCGGGCCGACTTCAGTCCGGCCCAGGTCGTGACGCTCGCGCTTCTGCTCGTCGCCCTGCTGTACGGCCTCTACCGACTGGGGCGGATCCGGCTGGAGGCCGACGAGCACGGGCTCACCATCGTCAACCTGGTGCGCAGTCGTCGCCTGGAGTGGGCGCAGGTCCTGAACGTGAGCCTGCGCCCAGGGGACCCGTGGGTTCAGCTGGACCTGGACGACGGCACGACGATGCCGGTGATGGCGATCCAGAGCGCGGACGGCGCTCGCGCCCGCAGAGCCGCCCAGGACCTGGCCGCATTGGTCGCCGCGCGGACACGTACCCAGCGGAACACGTAGTGCGTTGACCCGGTCGGACGGCGCTGTCCGACCGGTCCTTCGGTCACACCCAGGACTTCCATTTCGAACGTGTGTTCGATAGCTTGGTCCCCGTACGACAATGGGGAGGCGAACCGGTGGGTGAGCGATACGTCGTACGAGAGACCAGGTTCGGCTACGGCATCTGGGACCTGCATGCCAACGACTGGTGGATTCCACGGTTGGACATGACCCGCCGCGACGCCGAGCTCATCGTGGAGGAGCTCAACGCCCGGGCCTGACACCCACCACGCCCGATTCAGCTCGTGGGAGCGTCCGGCAGCGTGAGAATCTCCGCGCCCGTGGCGGTCACCAGAATGGTGTGCTCGAACTGCGCCGAGCGCTTACGGTCCTTCGTCACGACGGTCCACCCGTCGTCCCACATCTCCCACTCATGGGTGCCGAGGGTGAGCATCGGCTCGATGGTAAACGTCATCCCGGTCTCGATCACGGTGTCGAACCGAGGCTCGTCGTAGTGGGGGATGATGAGGCCCGAGTGGAACGCCGTGCCGATGCCGTGGCCGGTGAACTCTCGGACGACGCCGTAACCGAACCGCTTGGCGTAGGACTCGATCACTCGGCCGATGACGTTCACCTTGCGACCTGGTGCGACCGCGCGGATTCCCCGCATCATCGCCTCGTGGGTTCGCTCGACGAGGAGGCGGCTCTCCTCGTCGACGTCCCCCACGAGGAAGGTCGCGTTGGTGTCGCCGTGGACGCCGCCGATGTAGGCGGTGATGTCGATGTTGACGATGTCGCCGTCCTCGAGCGGCCGTGAGTCGGGGATCCCGTGGCAGATCACCTCGTTGACGGAGGTGCACAGCGATTTCGGGAAACCGCGGTAGCCGAGAGTCGACGGGTACGCTCCCGCGTCACACAAGAACTCATGGCCGATCGCGTCGAGCTCGTCCGTGGTGACGCCCGGGGCGACGTGGCGGCCGACCTCCTGCAGGGCCTGGGCGGCGATGCGGCACGCGATCCGCATCCGCTCGATCGTCTCCTCGTCCTTGACCTCGGAGCCGCGGAACCGCGCCGGCGCGGGCTTGTCGACGTACTCAGGCCTGGCGATGCCGCGGGGGACTGGCCGACGCGGCGAGATCGTGGCGGGTGCGAGGGGACTCATGACTCCTGGAGTCTACGGCTCCGGCCCCCGGTTCATGGCCCTCTGGGTTGCTCGAGTCGGCACCGTGGGGAAGGCTAGCTCCATGAGCGTGGAGCGCCCGGAGTGGTGGTACTGCCTGCGGCATCACCGCGTCGAGCCGCGAGAGGGCTGCAAGAACGCCGACCGGCTCGGTCCCTATCCCAGTCGCGAGGACGCCGAGAACGCCCTGGCGAAGGTCGCCGAACGCAACGAGGCGTGGGACAACGACCCGCTCTGGAACGACGACCTCGACGAGGACGACCGCTGAGTCGGCCGTCGGGCGGTGCCGGCGGCCGGCATGGGTCTCTCGCGTGGGATCTGCTCCTCGGCACGGTGACGGGGCTTCGGGCACCGCCGAGGAGCTGACGGCTCGCCGCGGAGGGCGACGACCGATCAGAGCGTTCTCGTCGCCCTCGCCCTCGTGGTTCGGCTTCGGGTGGTCTTCTTCGCCGTCGTCCGCTTCGCGGTCTTCCGCGCGGTCGTGCGCTTCGCCGCCGCCTTCTTCGCCGTGCGCTTCGCCGTCGTCTTCTTGGCGGTACGCTTGGCGGCCGCCTTCTTGGCGGCTACTCGCTTCGCGGCGGCCTTCTTCACGGTCTTCTTCGCCGCTGTCTTCCGCGCGGTGGCCTTCTTCGCCACGGTCTTTCTCGCCGCCGTCTTCCGCGCCGCGGTCTTCCTGGCCGTTGTCTTGCGCGCGGTCGCTTTGCGCGTCACCTTCTTGGCGGCTTTTTTCGCGGTCGTCGTGCGCTTTGTCGCCGCTCGCTTGGTGGCGGCGCGCTTGGTCGCCGATCGCTTCGTCGCCGTCCGTCGGGTCCCGGTGACCTTCTCCGCGGCCTGGACGACTCCCCGGGCGACCTTTCGGGCGGTCGCCGCCGGCCTCGCGACGGACCTCGCGATGGCCGCCGTGCCGGAGGAGCTCTTCCGTCTCCCTGTCGTGGCCGTTGTCGTCCTCGCGGCTCTCGTCGCCGCTGTCATTCGTGTGGGCACCGCACTGCCTCCCTCGCAGGGCTCCGACCTTGTAGGAGGTCGTTGCTGCCATGGCAAGGCGTCACTCCGCCGTCTCAGTGGGTCTTGCGCATGAGGGGCACTTGTAAACCATGAGTGTCAAGGAATCTTTTCGTCCGTGCGGGAAACGTCCGAAGTGGTCCGGGAATTCATCCCAAACAAGGGCCATGCCGTGGTGCGTTAGTCACCTCTTTGTCTTACCGACCGCTCGTCTTACCGGTCCCTTTGTCTCACGGGTCGTTTGTCTCACGGGCCACTTTGTCTCACCGGCACCGCGTGTCGTACCGCTCTTGCCTCGCCAGCAATGTGGGGTCGCCTTCGGGGCGAGGGAATGCGTCGGGCTCGAGGCGTGGACCGTGTGTGCTCACCGGTCCGGGCCGGCGATCGTGTCCAGGAGACGGCGCAACCGGGCACGCACGCTTCGACGTTCGATCGCTGCGTGCGTCGTGGTGAGGCTTACCAGGTGCTGGGCGCCCTCGAAGGACACGACGGGCGCGACGCTCGCCTCGAGGCTCAACGTCTCGTGTGCGAGGGTCGAGAGCTCGGTGTCCCCCGTGCCGAGCGCGAAGACGTTCGCGCCACGGCGGCGAACGTCCTCCACCCGCTCCAACAGGGCCGGGGGTGTGGCGGCGGCGACGACGAGCACGGACTCGCCCCGTCGGGCGGCGGCGAGGCGGTCGAGACCGACGGACAGATGCGCCGGGGCGTCCGAGGGAGGACTCCACCGCACCAGCGTGGGAGCGAGCTCGGGGACCCCGGCGAAGCGGGCTTCGTCTTCCAGGTGGGCGGTCAAGTGCCACGGCTCGTCGTCGCGAGGACCGAAGAGGAGCAGCCCGCTTCGGGTCGACCGCCGCAGCGCCCGGCCGAACTCGCGCGCACGTTCGAGCCAGGGTGTGCCGTCGAGCACATCCTGGAGCATCCGTGCCTCGTGGAGATCCATTGGCTCTACCGTGCCACACTGGGCTCGGTGAGGGTAGGAACGCGCGGTGGCGAGGGAGGGGCGTCCTCATGAAGTACGGCTACAAGGCGTCGGCGGAGCAGTTCGGGCCGCGGGAGTTGCTCGACTACGCCTTGCTCGCCGAGCGGCTCGGCTTCGATCTCGTCGCGGTCTCCGACCACTTCCAGCCGTGGCGACACACGTCGGGCCACGCGCCGCTGGTCTTCACCTGGCTCGGCGCACTCGCCGCGACGTCGACGCGCATCACCATGGGCACGAGCGTGTTGACGCCGATGCTGCGCTACCACCCCTCGATCGTGGCGCAGGGCTTCGGCACTCTCGAACGGCTCGCGCCAGGTCGCGTCTACCTCGGCGTCGGAACGGGGGAGGCGATGAACGAGGTGCCGGCCACGGGTGCCGAGTGGCCGAGTGGCAAGGAGCGCCGGGCCCGGCTGCGTGAGGCGGTGGACCTCATTCGCACGTTGTGGTCGCAGGAACGGGTCGACTACGACGGCGAGTACTACAAGACCCGCCAGGCCACCATCTACGAGCGCCCGGAGACACCGCCACCCATCTACGTCGCCGCGGGCGGTCCACTCGCCGGCAAGCTCGCCGGCCGGATCGGGGACGGCCTCATCGCCACCAGCGGCAAGGATCCGGAGTTGTACGAGGCGGTGCTCGCCGCCATGCGCGAGGGCGCCCGCGCCGCTGGTCGCGCCGAGAGCGGCTTCCCTCTGCAGATCGAGATCAAGGTCTCCTACGACACCGACCTCGACGCGGCTCGGGAGGCGTGTCGGTGGTGGGCTGCGCTCGGTCTGTCGGCGGAGCAGAAGCAGGGCACCCACGATCCGCTCGAGCTGGAACGTCTCGCCGACGCCGACCCGCTGGCCGGGACCAAGCGGTTCATCGTCACCAACGACCCCGACGAGGTCGTGGAGAAGGTCGCGCCCTACGTGGAGCTGGGCTTCACCGAGCTGGTCTTCCACGGTCCGGGTGACGACCAGGCCAGGTTCTTGGAGCTGTTCGCTCGGGACGTCCTCCCGAAGCTGCGAGAGCGCTGGCCGAGCGCGTGACCGGTGCCTGAGGTGACGTACCCGTCCTGGCGCGTCGCGCCCGACCACGCCACGGTGGCTGTGTGAGTGCGGCTGCGCGGGCGGCGAGGTGGGTAGGTCTCGCGGCTCTCGTGCCGCTCTTGGGGCTCTATCTCGCCACTGGCCTGGTCGCACCACGGTGGGCCGTGGTGGGTTTCCTCGTCCTCTGGTGCGGCCTCCTCGTCACTGCCGTGGTGTCTCTCCGTCGGCGGCCGTCGCTCGTTCCTCTGCTGCCCGTCGTCGGTCTGGTGGTGTGGTTCGTCGTCGTCCAGATCGGCGACGCGTTCCTCCATTGGTCCGCGTAGTGAGTGTCTGCGTCGTGAGTGGTCTGCGTCGCGAGTCGTCTACGTCGCGAGCGAGGCCGGACCAGGCGCCCAGCGAGGCTGTGTGACGCCGTGCCGCGCGTCCCGCGAGCCCAGTGCCGGGGTCGGCGGAGTGCGGTGCGCCTGGTCGCGTGACGGAGCGAAACGAGCAGGGAGCACGGTGCAGCCGCTGTCGGACTAATCTTGAATAGTTCAAGAAAATCGGTTTGGATGAGGGTATGAGCTCGCAGCGCGGCGCTACCCAGGACGCTGAGGCCGCGCGTGCCCGGTGGACCGAGCTGCTGCGCAGCCACGGGCTGCGGGTGACCGGCCCACGCCTCGCGGTTCTCGACGTCCTCGAGAAGCGCTCGCACCTGTCCGCTGAGGAAGTCGCGGCCGAGGTCCGTGCCCGCCACGGCTCGGTCTCGACCCAGGCGGTGTACGACGTCCTCCACACCCTCAGCTCGGTCGGCCTGCTCCGTGCCATCGAGCCGGCCGGAAGCGCCACCCGCTACGAACGCCGGGTCGGCGACAACCACCACCACCTCGTCTGCCGGCAGTGCGGGAGGGTCTGCGACGTCCCGTGCGTGACCGGCGCCGCACCCTGCCTCGAGCCCTCGGAGACCGCCGGATTCCGTGTCGACGAGGCCGAGGTCACGTTCTGGGGTATCTGCCCGGACTGTCAGCACCGTTCTTCGACGAAGGAGTCCTGAGCTGTGACCACCCTCCAGTCCTCCGGAGAGCCCATCCGGTCCACCACCGAGTCGGGCGCGCCGGCCCCCAGCGACCAGCACACGCTGACGCTGGGCCCCAACGGCCCGATCCTGCTCCACGACCACCACTTCATCCAGCAGATGGCGCACTTCAACCGCGAGCGCGTGCCCGAGCGCAACGTGCACGCCAAGGGTGGAGGCGCCTTCGGCATCTTCGAGGTCACCGAAGACGTCAGCCAGTTCACCAGGGCGGCGGTCTTCCAGCCGGGCACGACCACCGAGGTGCTCGCCCGCTTCTCCACCGTCGCTGGCGAGCTGGGATCCGCGGACACCCAGCGCGACCCGCGGGGGTTCGCGCTGAAGTTCTACACCTCCGAGGGCAACTACGACCTGGTCGGCAACAACACGCCGATCTTCTTCATCCGTGACCCGATGAAGTTCCCCCACTTCATCCGGTCCCAGAAGCGACTGCCCCACAAGCACGTCCGGGACCACGACATGCAGTGGGACTTCTGGACCGCCAATCCCGAGTCGGCCCACCAGGTGGCCTGGCTCATGGGCGACCGTGGCCTGCCCAAGACGTGGCGGCACATGAACGGCTACGGCTCCCACACGTACATGTGGGTGAACGCCGGCGGTGAGCGGTTCTGGATCAAGTACCACTTCAAGACCGACCAGGGCATCGAGTTCCTCACCGAGTCCGAGGCGCAGGCCATCCGCGGTGAGGACCCGGACTACCACCTGCGGGACCTGTGGGAGGCGATCGAGCGCGGCGACCACCCGAGCTGGACGCTCTACGTGCAGGTGATGCCGTACGAGGACGCGAAGGACTACCGGTTCAACCCGTTCGACCTGACCAAGGTCTGGCCGCACGGCGACTACCCGCTCATCAAGGTCGGGCGGCTGACGCTCAACCGCAACCCCGAGAACTACTTCGCCCAGATCGAGCAGGCCGCGTTCGAGCCGAGCAACCTCGTGCCGGGCATCGGCGTCTCGCCGGACAAGATGCTGCTCGGGCGGATCTTCGCCTACGCCGACACCCACCGGTACCGCATCGGCCCCAACTACGCGCAGCTGCCGGTGAACCAGCCCAAGGTGCCGGTCAACAGCTACGTCTTCGACGGGCCGATGACCTACCACCACAGCGGCAGCCGTCCGGTCTACTACCCGAACTCCTACGGCGGCCCGGTCGCCACCGACGACCCGTACGCCGACCACGTGTGGGAGACCGACGGCGACATGGTGCGCGCGGCGTACACGCTGCACCCGGAGGACGACGACTTCGGCCAGGCCGGCACGCTCGTCCGGAAGGTGATGGACGAGGCCGCCCGGGAGCGTCTGGTCTCCAACGTCGTCGGACACCTCAAGAAGGGCGTGTCCAAGGAAGTCCTCGCCCGCGCGGTGGACTACTGGCGCAAGATCGACCAGGAGGTGGGCGACAAGATCGCCGCGGGTGTCGGCATGGCCTGATCGCGGCCGGCCGAGAGCGCGAACGTCGGGGGCCTCGTCGCAGGGCGGGGCCCCTGACCCCGTCCGTGCGCCATCAGGTCGCGCGTCGGTGGCCGCCTCGGCCGGGCTGCCTCACCGCGTGTCGAGCCAGCCTTCGTCGTCACAGGTCGGGCAGACCTGACGAACCAGTCCCGTGCCGGTCCGGGGATTGCCCAGCTCGATCGCGAACCGGTCGACGGCCACCTGTCCCGCACCCCCACAGGTGGGGCACATGATCCGTAGGGCGTTCACGCTCCCTCCGCCCTGTCGCGGTCGCCCGCGCTGTCCCGTTGGTCGGTCGGCCCGCCCACCGCCACGCTGGTCGGCGTCGCCGAGGTCGTCGGCTCGACAACCTCGCGCGGGGCCCCTGACGGACCGCCCCAGGTCGCTCCGGCCGACGCCACCACGACCAGACCGACGGCGAGAAGCTGCCACGGCGTGAGCCGTTGGCCCAGCACGAGGAAGCCCGCGAGCGCAGCGACGGCGGGCTCCAAGCTCATGAGTACCCCGAACGTCCCGGGTGAGACGCGGCGCAGCGCGGCGAGCTCCAGGGTGTAGGGGATCGCGGAGGAGAGCAAGGCGACGCCCACCCCGAGCAAGAGAATGCCCGGTTCGACGAGCGCCGGTCCGGCGACGAGCGCAGCCGGTGGGGCGATCGCCACCGTGGCGACGACGAGCGCGACGGCGAGGCCCTCGGCGCCGGGGAAGCGACGGCTCGCCCGCGAGCCCAGCAGGATGTAGCCGGCCCAGCACCCTCCGGCCCCCAACGCGAACGCCACGCCGACCGCGTCGAGCCGCTCGAAGCCGCCCTCGCTCAACAGGATCACGCCGAGTCCGGCGAGCGCGACCCAGGCCAGGTCGCGAGCGCGTCGGGACGTGACGACAGCGAGCCCGAGCGGGCCGAGGAACTCGAGGGTGACCGCCGCTCCCAGCGGGAGCCGCGCGGCGGCCTCGTAGAAGCAGAGGTTCATCAGCCCCAGGGTGAGACCGAACGCCACTCCGACGGCCCAGTCAGCCCGGTCTCGATGGGTCACGCGCGGTCGCACGACGCCCACGAGGAGGACGGCGGCGATCGACAGCCGGAGCGCGACGGCACCGAGCGGGCCCACGCGTCCGAGGAGGATGACGGCGACGGCCGCGCCGAACTGCAAGGACAGCGCGGAGAGCAGGACCATGCCCACCGCGTGCGCGCGGGAATGCCCGACCAGCTGGCTCACCGCTCGACCGTAGCTCCGGGACCTGGGGCGCCACGGCTCGGGGTGATCGACAGGTCGTCGTGGGCGCCTATCCCCGTGGTCCCTCGCCCGGAGAGGCCGCTCGGGCGGGTGCCGGCGAGGGCTGGTGATCCGTGACGCTCTCCCGCCAGCGGTTCGTCAATGGCAGCCTGCGGTCGCGGCCGAAGGCCTTGAACGTGATCTTGGGGCCTGGCGGGTACTGGCGACGCTTGAACTCCGCGGCGTCGACCATCCGGATCACCCGCTCGACGAGGTCCGGGTCGAAGCCGGCGGCCACCAGGTCCGCCGCGCTCGCGTCCTGCTCGACGTAGTCGTCGAGAACGTCGTCGAGGACCTCGTAGGGCGGAAGGGAGTCGGTGTCGCGCTGGCCGGGCCGCAGCTCCGCCGACGGCTCCTTGGTGATGGACCTCTCCGGAATCGGCGGCGTCTCGCCCAGCTCCCGAGCTCGCTGGTTGCGCCAGCGCGCCAGCCGCCACACCCAGGTCTTCGGCACGTCCTTGAGCGGCGCGTAGGCGCCGACCGCGTCGCCGTAGATCGTGGAGTAGCCGACGGCCAGCTCGCTCTTGTTGCCGGAGGCGAGGACGAGGTGCCCCTCCTGGTTGGCGATGCTCATCCAGATCATGCCGCGAATGCGGGCCTGGAGGTTCTCGTCCGCGACACCGGTGAGCGGCAGCTGCCGGAGAAACGCCTCCTTGATGTCCTCGATCGGGATCACCCGGAAGTTCAGACCCGTGCGCTCGGCCAGCTCGGCGGCGTCGACCTTGGAGTGCTCGGAGGAGTACTTGCTCGGGTTGGAGACGCCGTAGACGTTCTCCGGGCCCAGGGCATCGCAGGCGATGGTGGCGGTCAGTGCCGAGTCGATCCCGCCCGACAGCCCCACGACGACGCTGCGGTGGCCGTTCTTCTCCACGTAGTCGCGCAGCCCGGTGACGATGGCGGTGTAGATCTCCGCCTCCTCATCCAGCCGCGGGGCGATGCCCGAGCGGGCCGGCTGGTACGGGGGCAACGGGCGGTCGGAGATCACCGTCCGCTCGATCCGGATGCCGGCGTACTCGTCGGCGCCTCGGGTTGTGCCGGCGAGGTCGAGGTCGACGGTGAGCAGGCCTTCGCTGAACTGCGGCGCGCGGGTCACGACGGTGCCGGACTCGTCGACCACGATCGAGTCACCGTCGAACACGAGCTCGTCCTGGCCGCCCACCATGTTGACGTAGGCGAGCGGGCACATCGCCTCCCGCGCGCGCCGAGTGACCAGCTTGAGCCGCTCGTCGTCCTTGGTCCGCTCGTACGGCGAGGCGTTGATCGCGAGCAGCAGGCCGGCCCCCGCGGCCCGGGTCGCTCGGACCGGACCGCCCTCCTGCCACAGGTCCTCGCAGATGACCACCGCGATGTCAATGCCGTGGACGGTGACGACCTGGAGGGTGTCGCCCGGCACGAAGTAGCGGTACTCGTCGAAGACGCCGTAGTTGGGCAGGTGGTGCTTCACCGCGCGGGCGACCACCCGACCGCCGTGCACGATGGCCGCCGCGTTCTGAGGGGAGCCCTTCGGCCGACCCAGTCGGTCGTACCCCTCGGGGTCCCGGTCGAGGTAGCCACAGATCACGGTTAGATTGCCGAGCCCGGCGGCGGCGAGCTTGGCGGCGAGGTCGTCCATCGCTGCCCGTGACGCGTCGACGAACGATGTCCGGAGGGCGAGGTCCTCGACGGGGTAGCCGGTGAGGGCCATCTCCGGGAAAGCGACGACGTGGGCACCACGGTCGGCGGCGTGCTGCGCCCACCTCAGGATCGCGTCGGCGTTGCCCGCGATGTCGCCGACGGTGACGTTGAGCTGTGCGAGGGCGAGGCGGATCTGAGCCACGCCACGAGATTAGTCGCTTCCGATGGCCCGCCCGCACCCGACGGCTCAGTGGCTGCCCGGGTCGTCGGGCGCTGTCGTCGGGTCGCGTGTTCGTCCTCGTAACCGGGCCGTTCCAGCCGTTCAAACCAACGCGCGGTAACGTGCTCGACAGGCGGCCGGGACGAGTTGGTCGAGCCCGGATGATCCGAGCGGAGATGGGACCAGTGGACAAACAGCAAGAGTTCGTCCTCCGCACTATCGAAGAACGGGATGTGCGATTCGTCCGACTGTGGTTCACCGACGTGCTGGGCTTCTTGAAGTCCGTCGCCGTCGCGCCTGCGGAGCTGGAGAACGCCTTCTCCGAGGGCATCGGTTTCGACGGCTCGTCGATCGAGGGCTTCGCACGCGTGTACGAGGCGGACATGCTCGCCAAGCCCGACCCGTCGACCTTCCAGATCCTGCCGTGGCGAGGTCACTCGCCGAGCACGGCGCGAATGTTCTGCGACATCCTCATGCCGGACGGATCACCGTCGTACGCCGACCCCCGGTACGTCCTGAAGCGGGCGTTGGGCAAAGCGGCTGACCTCGGTTTCACCTTCTACACCCATCCGGAGATCGAGTTCTTCCTGTTCAAGAAGCTGCCGGAGGAGGGTGAGTCGCCTGTGCCCATCGACCACAGCGGCTACTTCGACCACACCCCGCACGGCAGGAGCCAGGATTTCCGCCGGGAAGCCATCACGATGCTGGAGTCGATGGGAATCTCGGTGGAGTTCAGCCACCACGAAGGCGCTCCCGGCCAGCAGGAGATCGACCTGCGTTACGCCGACGCGTTGACCACCGCCGACAACATCATGACGTTCCGGGTGGTCGTCAAGGAGGTCGCGCTCACCCAAGGACTCTACGCGTCGTTCATGCCCAAGCCATTCGCGCAATGGCCGGGCTCCGCCATGCACACGCACATGTCCCTGTTCGAAGGCGACCGCAACGCCTTCTACGACGCCGGGGCGGAATACCACCTGTCGAAGCTGGCGCGGTCGTTCATCGCGGGTTTGCTCCGGCACGCGGCTGAGATCACCGCCGTCACCTGCCAGTGGGTCAATTCCTACAAGCGTCTCTGGGGCGGCGGTGAAGCGCCGGCCTATATCTGCTGGGGCCACAACAACCGCTCCGCGCTGGTGCGGGTGCCGATGTACAAGCCGCAGAAGGGTCAGTCGACGCGGATCGAGTTCCGGTCCCTGGATTCGGCCGCCAACCCCTACCTGGCCTATGCGGTCATCCTCGCGGCCGGGTTGAAGGGCATCGAGGAAGGCTACGAGCTGCCGCCGGGCGCTGAGGACGACGTGTGGTCGCTCACCGAGGGGGAGCGGCGCGCGCTCGGGATCGACCCACTCCCACAGAACCTCGACGAGGCGATTCGGCTCATGGAGCGCAGTGAGCTCGTCGCCGAGACGCTGGGGGAGCAGGTGTTCGACTTCTTCCTGCGCAACAAGCGGTCGGAGTGGGCCGAGTACCGTCGGCAGATCACGCCGTACGAGCTGTCCCGGATGCTGCCCGTCATGTAGGTCCGCCGGCATGGAGACCAGCCGACGCCGGGACTCAACGGGCGCTGAGAAGACCCAGCCGGCATGGGGGCGGAGAACAACCGGCGCGTCATGACGGTCGAAGCTGACGCGGCCGCGGGTGGGCATGCCCACCCGCGGCCGCGTCAGCGACGACTCAGCGCGGCGAGAACGTCGCGGTTGCGATGCGGCCCGGCTGGACGGTCACCGTCGCGACGGACGTGGCGCCATCCGGCAGGGTCGCGGTGACCGTCCAGCGGCCGGGCCGGACGTCGACGAAACCGAACCAACCCGAGCCGTCGGTCCGCTTGGTCGCGACGACCGTGCCAGTCCCGGGGCGGGTGAGCGACACCTCCACCTGGTCCGCGGGCGTGCCGTCGGCCGCGACGAGCTCACCGGTGATGTGGCCCTTGGTCGGCCGGATCTTCCAGGTCATCGGCGGAACCTTGGCCGGTCGAGCGAACAACGGCGTCGCTCCGTCGGGGTCCTCGGCGGTCAGCGCGGTGGTGAGCGCGGCGCGCTCGGCGTCGGCGAGGCTGGGGTCGGCGTCGGCGGTCGCGCTCGGGACGGCGTAGGAGTAGCCGCTCCAGCCGGCGACCCGGTTGCCGGCGGAGGTCCGCGCCAATGCCGCTCGCGCCTGCCGGACGCTGTCCTCGACGGAGTTGAGGTAGAGGGCGGGACCGACGACGTTGTGGCGACCGTACTGCCAGTCGGCGAGGACCTCGTTCCACTCGCGGAACATCTGGTACTGGTCCGGCAGGAACTCGCGCTTGTAGTTCATCGCGACGTTGGTGTCGATGATGCCCTCGGCGAGCCAGCCCTTCCAGTCCTGGAGAACCTCCGCGTAGGTGCGGGTGCGCTCCCACCCTCCGACGCTCTGCGGGCCGAACCCGTAGGTGATGCCGTTGATGGACAGCCGCGCCCGCGGGTCGATGTCGTACATCGTCAGGTAGATCTTGCGGACGAGCTGGGTGACCTGCTCGCGCCGCCAATCGCTGAACTGCGGGTCATCCGGCTCCGGAACGTCGGTGCGGCCGGTGGCCGCGGCGAAGCGTCGTAGCGAGACGTCGGAGTAGCCCCAGTCACTGTGCTCGGTGGTGGAGTTGTAGTCGGGGTAGCGGATGTAGTCGAGGTTGATGCCGTCGACGTCGTACTCCCGGACGATGCTGGCGATGCCGTCGACGAGGTAGTCGACCGCGGCGGGGTTGGCCGGGTCGAGGAGCAGCATGTTTCCGACTCGCTCGGTGCCGTCGTGGCGCTTGTTGAGCCAACGGTCGTCACCGGTCGCGGTCTCACCGTGGGTGTGGAAGATGTGGTCCGGTGAGGGCGGCGGGGAGGCGGCGTTCCACAGCGGCGTGGCGTTGACCCAGGCGTGGACCTCGATGCCGGCCGCGTGGGCCTTCTCCACGACGTACTCCAGCGGGTCGAAGTCCGGGTCGATGGCCACGTGCGTCCGGGGGAAGGTCGAGCGGTTGCAGAAGCAGTCCATCCACCGGCCGACCTGGACGATGAGCGCGTTGACGCGGAGCGCCTTGGCGTCGGCCACCAGCTTGTCGACGTTCTCCGGGGTGTAGATGGAGGGCCGGAACGAGTCGACCCACAAGCTGCGCCACTGCGTCTCGGTCGGTCGGGCGTCGTCGGCCGCGTGGGCCGGGTGGGACGTGGCAGGTGTGGTGAACGCCAGAGTGCCGGCGAGGAGGGCGCCGACAGTGGTGACCGCCGCCAGTGTGCGTCGACTCATCACGGACCTCCCGCGTGGACTGGTTGGAGCAAAGTTACCGCTTTCGGCGTGCCGGCGGACTTTTTCCACGGCGTGCGACCGGCCCCGGTCGCCACGATCGGACGACACGGCTGCCGTACTGTGAGTGGTGCGGCGCTCGGTGGGTGGTGCAGCGCTCGGTGGAAGGAGGTCGAGTCGGTGACGGACGCCCGCTCCACTCCGAGCAGCACCACGTCGAGCGACACCACTCCGAGCGCGGCGGACTTGGCCCGGTTGGGCTTCTCCGACTCCGAGCGAGCGCGCACGTCCCTGGCGGACCTTCGTGTCGATGCCCGCCCGGTGGTCGAAGCGGCGGCGGAAGCCGCGGACCCCGACCAGGCGGTGGACTACCTCCTCGCGGTTCTCCAGGCCGCCTCCGATCGGGAGGGCCTGGAGTCGGCGCTGGTCGCGGACGCGGCGTTCCGGGGACGACTGCTGAAGGTGCTCGGCGCCAGCACCGGCCTGGCCCAGCATCTCGTCCGGCATCCTCAGCACTGCTTCGAGCTGGCCGATCCAGCCCTCGGCGCGGTGCGCCCGGCCGCGTGGGCACTACGCGACGAGCTTCTCCGTGCGGTCGGTGCCGATCCGAGGGCGGCCGAACCGACCGCGACCGACGGCGGTCCGGCGGCCGTCGACGCCTTGCGGATCGCCTACCGCAAGCTTCTGCTCCGGCTCGCCGCACGCGACCTGTGTGGCGAGGTGATCGTCGACGACGTGGCCGCCGAGCTGGCCGACCTCGCGGCGGGCGCGTTGGAGGCGGCGCTCGCCATCGCGCGGGCCCGACTCCCCGCCAGCGCGGAACCGTGTCGGTTCGCCGTCATCGGCATGGGCAAGTGCGGCGCTCGGGAGCTCAACTACGTCAGCGACGTCGACGTCCTGTTCGTCGCCGAGCCGGTCGGCGACACCAGTGGCGATCGCGACCGTGAGGCGGCCGCGTTACGGACGGCCACGCAGCTCGCCTCGCACCTGATGCGGATCTGCTCCGAGCACACCGCCGAAGGCACCTTGTGGCCGGTGGACGCCGCCTTGCGTCCCGAAGGACGGGCCGGCCCGCTCGTGCGAACCGTGGCCAGCCACCTCGCCTACTACCGGCGCTGGGCCAAGACCTGGGAGTTCCAAGCCCTGCTCAAGGCGCGCCCCATCGCCGGGGACAAGGAGCTCGGCGAGGCCTACCTCGCAGCCGTCACCCCCTTGGTGTGGAAGGCCGCGGACCGACCGAACTTCGTCGAGGACGTCCAGGCGATGCGGCGCCGGGTCCTGGACCACATCCCCGCCCAGGAGCTCGATCGCCAGCTCAAGCTCGGCCCGGGTGGGCTGCGGGACGTCGAGTTCGCCGTCCAGCTGTTGCAGCTGGTGCACGGACGCTCCGACCCGAGCTTGCGGATCCCGTCGACCTTGCGCGCCTTGGAGGCGCTGACCGAAGGCGGGTACGTCGGACGGCGCGACGGTGCCGCGCTCACCGACGCCTACCGGTTCGTGCGCACCCTCGAGCATCGGATTCAGCTCGCTCGGCTGCGACGAACGCATCTGCTACCGGTCGACGAACGAGCGCTACGAGCCCTCGGACGCTCGCTTGGCTTGTGGTCCGACCCCGTCGAGGAGCTTCTCCAGCAGTGGCGACAGCACCAACGGCAGATCCGGCGACTGCACGAGAAGCTCTTCTACCGTCCGCTGCTCGCGGCCGTCGCTCGCATTCCAGGTGACGACGCACGGCTTACCCCGGAGGCCGCGGAGGCGCGACTCACCGCACTCGGGTACGCCGACCCGGCGGCGGCCCTCCGGCACATCGAGGCCTTGACCGCCGGGGTGTCGCGGCGAGCGGCCATCCAGCGCACGTTGCTGCCGGTGATGCTGGGCTGGTTCGCCGACGCCCCCGACCCCGACGCTGGACTCTTGGCGTTCCGCCAGGTCTCCGAGGCGCTCGGAACCACGCCGTGGTACCTCCGACTGCTTCGGGACGAGGGTGTCACCGCTGAGCGGATGGCCCGCCTGCTGGCGTCGAGTCGGTTCATCGTCGACCTGCTCCTCCGAGCGCCGGAGGCGGTCGCGATCTTGGGCGACGACGCTTCCCTCGAGCCGCGCGACCGGGAGCAGATCGAGGCGGAGATGCTCGCCGCGGCTCGTCGGCATGACGACCAAGCGAACGCGATCGCTGCCATTCGCGCCATCCGCAGGCGGGAGCTGTTCCGGGTCGCGGCCGCGGACCTGCTCGGTCTTCTCGACGTCGACAGGGTGGGGGAGGCGCTCACGGCGATCGCGGCGGCCACCGTGACCGGCGGACTGTCGGTGGCCGTGCGTGCGATCGAGGCCGAACGCCGGCGCACCCTGCCGACACGTCTGGCGATCGTGGCGATGGGCAGGTTCGGCGGGCACGAGATGAGCTACGTCAGCGACGCCGACGTGGTCGTCGTCCACGAGCCTCTCGAGGGAGTCGACGAGCACGAGGCGGCGGGGGCGGCGACCGCGGTCGTCGCGGAGCTGCGCCGGCTCCTCGGGCTCCCCGGACCGGACCCGGCCCTGGAGGTCGACGTCGCGCTGCGGCCGGAGGGCCGGCAAGGCCCCCTGGTGAGGACGCTCTCGTCGTTCAGCGCCTACTACGAGCGTTGGTCGCACGTGTGGGAAGCCCAGGCCCTGCTCCGGGCGGAGCCGTTGTGCGGGGACCCAGAACTCTTGCGAGGCTTCGTCGAGCTCGTCGACCCGATCCGCTGGCCCGCCTCAGGGCTGTCCGAGCGTGACGTCCGCGAGATCCTCCGGATCAAGGCGCGGGTGGACGCCGAACGGCTGCCCCGCGGAGCGGACCCCACCACCCATACCAAGCTCGGTCGCGGTGGTCTCGCCGACATCGAGTGGACCGTCCAGCTCCTCCAGCTGCGTCACGCGGGCGCGGTCCCGCAGCTGCGGACGACGCGGACGGTCGAGGCGCTGCGTGCGGCGACCGAGGCGGGTCTGGTCGAGCCGAAGGACACGCAGTCCCTCCTCGCGGCCTGGCGCATGGCCACCCGAACGCGCAACGCGGTGATGCTCGTCCGCGGCCGGCCGTCGGACTCCTTGCCGCGCGATGCGCGGGACCTGGCGGCGGTGTCGAGGATCTTGGGGTACGGGCCGCTGGAGTCGAGCCGGTTCGTCGAGGACTACCGTCGCGTCACTCGTCGCGCTCGCGCCGTCGTCGAGCGGCTGTTCCAGGTGTGAGCCGCCGCCCCGCGGCCTCGCCGCGTGAGGGGTGGCGCAGGCCGGGGGCGCGCCACCCCTGGTGGTCGTCGGCGATCGTCGTCACGAGTGCGTGGTTCCGGCGATCGTCGAGCGCCGGGCCCGGGCAGCACGCGCCAGCCCACGCAGGACGTCCGCGGTCACCTCCCAGCCCATGCAGGCGTCGGTGATGCTCAAGCCGTAGGTCAGCTTGTGAGCCTCGCCCTCGACCAGGTCCTGCCGACCTGGCTGGAGGAAGCTCTCCAGCATCACCCCCACCACACCACGCTGGCCACCGGCCACCTGCTGGGCGACGTCCTCGGCGACCAGTGGCTGGCGCAGGTGGTCCTTGCGGCTGTTCCCGTGGCTCGCGTCGACGATCAGCCGTCGCGGAAGACCGGCCTTCTCCAGCCGCAGCAGCGCGTCGGCGACGCTCTCGGCGTCGTAGTTCGGACCGCTGTGGCCGCCACGCAGGATCACGTGGCAGTCCGGGTTGCCGCTGGTGGTGAGGATCGCGGCGACACCGTCGTCGGTGATGCCGGTGAAGACGTGGCTGACCGCTGCGGCGCGCACCGCGTCGACCGCGCCCTGCACGTCGCCGCTGGTGAGGTTCTTGAAGCCGACCGGCATCGACAGCCCGCTGGCCAGGTTCCGGTGCACCTGGCTCTCGGACGTCCGCGCGCCGATCGCGGCCCAGCTGACGGTGTCGGCGAGGTACTGGGGGATGATCGGGTCGAGGAACTCGCAGCCGGCCGGCAGCCCGAGGTCGAGGACGTCGAGCAGCACCTTGCGGGCGGTGCGCAGCCCCTTGTTGACGTTGCAGCTGCCGTCCAGGTCGGGGTCGTTGATGAGCCCCTTCCAGCCAAGAGTCGTCCGCGGCTTCTCGAAGTACACCCGCATGACGACGCACAGGTCGTCCTCCAGCTCGGGGACGAGCGCGGCGAGGCGTTGGGCGTAGTCCAGCGCCGCCTTCGGGTCGTGAATCGAGCAGGGGCCCACGATGACGATGAGCCGGTCGTCCTCTCCGGCCAGGATCGCCGAGACCTCGCGTCGTCCACGGACGACGACCTCCGCTCGCTTGTCGTCGAGCGGGAGCTCCTCCCGAAGCAGTGCCGGAGGCAGGAGCGGTCTGGTTCGGAGGATACGCAGGTCGCGGGTCGAGGTCGCGAGCTGTGGTGTCGATGTCACGGGCGGCTTCTTCCTTTCGGTCCGGGAGCCGTCCCGTTCCACCCGGGCCGGCTCGCCGATGGGCAACAAAAAAGGCAGTGGCCCGTTCGGACCGCTGCCTAGCCGGCTCTGGGTGGTCCTCAGATCAGCGCAACTGGCCGCCGCCGGTCCCACCCAGGGCCGGCCTGCTAAACCAATAGCGCCAAAGCATGGCCATGACGATACAACGAGGCCGTGTGGCCCGGCAACGCGGCCCCTCGATCATGGACCCGCGTGATCGCTCGCCGTCACCGTCCCAGCTGGGCCGGGCGCTCCATGAACGTGGGGTCGGGCGGACCGAAGCCGAACCGCTTGTAGAGGCCGTGCGCGTCCTTCGTGTGGAGCGTCCACCGGAAGGCCGCACCGGGCCCGCACTCGATCATGACCCGCACCAGCTCCTTGCCGAGACCCTTCCCCCGGGCTTCCGGGACGACGAAGACGTCCGCGAGGTACGCGAAGGCCACGCCATCCGACACAGCTCGGGCGAACGCCACCATCCGACCGCTGGCCCGGTCGTAGCCGCCGACCACCCGCCAGGCGTTGGCCACCTGCCGCTCGACGTGCTCGCGCTGACGCCAACGGCCCCAGTACGCCTCGGTCGACAGGAAGGACCAGACGGCGTCGAGGTCGATGCGTGTGGGGTCGTCGTCCAGTTCGTACGGGCCGTACGGGATCACCATGGCCGCCACGGTATCGCCCAGGATCGACCTCGCGCGACCACGGCCCGGGGGACAGGCGGGGGACAGGTCAGCACGGATCGAGCGGCGATCCCTGTCCGCGTGCCGACCTTGGTCGCGACCGCTTGGGGCGAGCGCTTGACAGGGCAAATCGCCGAACTTGCGGTCGCGACCGAAGACTCGCCCGATTTCTCCCAAGGGGCGGAGGAGCTCATGCGCGCTGGCACGTCCGCCCGCCTGGCCGGTCTTCTCCTGACCGGAGCGTTGGCCCTCAGCGGCACCGTGCTCAGTCCGCCGGCCGAGGCGGCCCCGGCTGGTGTCTTCCAGGACTTCGAGACCGACGCTGACCTGGCGGGCCTCACGGTCTCCCTGCCACAGGTCGACAGCGCTGTCCGGGTCGGCTACCCGACACACGGTCGATCAAGTGTGCGGTTCACGGTCGGGCCGGCGAACACCCCTGGCGCCTCCGCCTCGGCCGGCCTCACCCTGCACGCCGGCACCGCCAGCCTCCCGGTGACCGACTGGTCCGGCCATGCCGCCTTCGGCTGGGACTTCTTCACCGACAGCGTGCGGGACACGGTCGGGCGGATCACCATCCGAGACAGCCACAACCGGGTCGTCGCGACATACCGAACCGGCATCCCGCCCGGGGAACCGGAGGTGGACTCCACGACGCTGCGGCTGCGCGCTGACGATCCCCGCAATCACGCCGACGTGCGGCGCTTTCTGAACCAGGCCGTCGCCGAGGAGAGATTGGCGGGCAGGCTGGCCGAGTGCGGCGTGCCCGCGGCGGAGTTCACCGAGGCGCTGGCTGAGCGTTGCCGGGGCGTGTGGGTGTACCTACGCTACGTGCTGCGTGAGATCCGTCTCGGTCTGCGCCGACCCGATGACGTGGACAATCTCCCCACAGATTTGACTGGCTACTACGCCAAGACCCTGGGCGCTGACCAGCACTCCCCACAGTGGGTCGAGGTGCATCTGCCACTACTGGCCACCCTGGCCGCAGCGCGCGAGCCGCTGCCCGCCGAAGCCTTGGCCCGTCTGGCCGGCCTGCCCGACACCCACGCCGTTCAGCGGTTGTGCGACGTCCGTTACCGGCCCCTGCTGACCGCCACTGGACTCCCGCGGACGTACGCGATCTACCACGCCAGCCTGCGCGAGTTTCTCACCGGCACTCTGTCCACACAGCCTGACACGTCCCTGCCCGATCATCTGCACGCGCTCGCCGCTACCTTCGCCGGCGCCACCCACGCCGCGCACGCCCGGATCGCCGACCACTACCTGACCCGCTTCGGCGGACTCGACACCGGGCTGGCCGCCCTGGCCGCCGATCCCGCTCTCGCGGACCTCGACGACGGCTACCCGCTGCGGCATCTCGCCGCCCACCTGGACCACGCTGGGCAGATCGAGGACCTGCACCGGCTGCTCGCCTGCGAACGGCCCACCGGTTCGGGCAGTGCGACGAATGTGTGGTTCGACGCTCATGACCGTGCCGGTACTCTCGACCGTTACCTCACGGACCTGGACCGGGCTCGCTGCCAGGTCGAACAGGAGACCGACGCCCGGCTCCGCGCCGGCCGACAGGCTCCCTCTCTGGGGCTGGAGCTGCGTTATGTTCTGATGGCGGCCAGCATCAACAGCATCACGAGCAACGTCCCCATCCCTCTTTTGGAACGCCTGGTCGAGACCGGGATCTGGGACACCACCCGCGCCCTCACCCACGCCCGACGGCTCCACGAGCCAAGCATCCGCTGCAACGCCCTCGTCGCCCTTCTCCCACGCCTATCTGATGACCAGCGGCCCGCCATTGTGCGCGAAGCGCTCGAGACCGCCCACGCCATCACCGACAAGTACTTCCGCGTTGAGGCGTTGGAGGCGCTGGCTCCACACCTGTCTGAAGAGCTACTCCGCAAGGCGCTCGAGATCGCCCACGCCATCACCAACGAAGGCGACCGCGTTCGGGCGTTGGCGGCGCTGGCCCCACACCTGCCTGGTGACCAGCGGCCCGCCGTTGTGCGCGAAGCGCTCGAGACCGCCCACGCCATCACCGACAAGTACTTCCGCGTTGAGGCGTTGGAGGCGCTGGCCCCACACCTGCCTGATGACCAGCGGCCCGCCGTTCTCGTTGGGCTCTTTCGAGAGATGAGTTGGGCGAATCACTTTGGCTCGGTACTGTTGGAGCAGGCCTGCCGTTTTCGGCAACCGGATGTCGATGTCATTGCCATTGGCTTCTTACGACGATCCTGCTGGATAAAACGACGGCGGGAATGCCTTGCTCTGATTCGTGCAGCGATCCCGACGATCCAGGCCTGCGGTGGAGAATCAGCTATTCACCAGTTGATCCGTGCTATGAGAAAAGTCCAGCAGTGGTGGCCGTAGGAGCTGACGTTGTCTGGTTACCTAGGCCACGCGGACCCGGGTTCACGCTGCGCACTTCTACGCACCTGATGCCGAGCAGAGAACGCGTCGGGCCGTCGACCGCGTGTTCGACGAGCGAGACACGACAGCCGACGGCCCGAAGACTGCCTAGGAGCCTAGACCCTCTGAGCAGGGACGACCTCAGATGTCGAAGTACAGCTCGAACTCGTGCGGGTGCGGCCGAAGGCGGATCGGGTCGACCTCGTTGGTCCGCTTCCAGTCGATCCAGGTCTCGATCAGGTCCTGGGTGAAGACCCCGCCCTCCAGCAGGTACTCGTGGTCCTCCTCCAGGGCGTCGAGAACCTCCGGCAACGAGGCGGGAACCTTCTCGACCAGGGCGTGCTCCTCCGGAGGCAGGTCGTAGAGGTCCTTGTCGATCGGCTCCGGCGGCTCGATCTTGTTCCGAATGCCGTCCAGGCCGGCCATCAGCATCGCGGAGAACGCGAGGTAGGGGTTGCAGGACGGGTCAGGCACTCGGAACTCGATCCGCTTGGACTTCGGGCTGGTTCCGGTGACCGGGATCCGCACCGCGGCCGACCGGTTCCGCTGGCTGTAGACGAGGTTGACCGGCGCCTCGAAGCCCGGCACCAACCGGTGATAGGAGTTGACGGTCGGGTTGGTGAACGCCAGCAGGCTCGGCGCGTGCTTGAGCAGGCCGCCGATGTACCACCGGGCGGTGTCGGACAGGCCGCCGTAGCCGAGCTCGTCGTAGAAGAGCGGCTGCCCGTCCTTCCACAGGCTCTGGTGGCAGTGCATCCCGGAACCGTTGTCCCCGAAGAGGGGCTTCGGCATGAACGTCGCGGTGCGACCAGCCCTCCACGCCACGTTCTTGATGACGTACTTGAAGAGCATGAGCTTGTCGCCGGCGTGGAGGAGCGAGTCGAACTTGTAGTTGATCTCGGCCTGACCGGCGGTGCCAACCTCGTGGTGGGCCCGCTCCACCTCGATGCCCACGCTGCGCAAGGTCTTGACCATCTCGTCACGCAGGTCGGCGAAGTGGTCCATCGGCGGAACGGGGAAGTAGCCGCCCTTGTACCGCGGCTTGTACCCCTTGTTGCCGCCGTCCTCCTCCCGACCGGTGTTCCAGGCCCCTTCGATGGAGTCGATGTAGTAGTAGCCGGCGTTCTGCTTGGTCTCGAACCGTACGTCGTCGAAGACGTAGAACTCCGCTTCCGGCCCGAAGTACGCCGTGTCGGCGATGTTGCTGCTCTTGAGGTAGGCCTCGGCCTTCGCCGCGATGTTGCGCGGGTCCCGGCTGTAGGGCTCGTCGGTGAACGGGTCCACGATCGAGAAGTTCATCGCCAGCGTCTTCTTGGCCCGGAACGGGTCCAAGAACGCGGTCGCCGGGTCCGGAATCAGCTTCATGTCCGATTCGTGGATGGCCTGGAAGCCGCGGATCGACGAGCCGTCGAACATCAACCCGTTGGTGAAGGCATCCTCGTCGAACGACTCGGCGGGGACGTTGAAGTGCTGCATGATGCCGGGCAGGTCGCAGAAGCGGACGTCGATGAACTCGACGCCCTCGTCGCGCACGAATGCCAACAGCTCGTCGGCGCTCCGGAACATTCGGCCCCTCCTCTGTGTCTCTGCTCCGCGACGCTAGGAGGCGGCCGTTTCCCGGCAGTGTCTCGGTTGTTGCGCCCTTGTTACGGCCGAGGTGCAGCCTCCGCGGAAATCGTGCGTCTACCCACCCAGTGTGGCGCGGGGGAGCGGACCGTGCGCTGGTCCGCGAAGCGCCGATCGTCCTGGCGCCCCGCTCGCTACCCCTTCTACCCCGGGCTGCCCCGCCGAGTCACCTCCTCCGCCGGGGGAGAGACGACGCGGACCGGCTGGTCGTGAGCGATAGCCTCACGGCATGGCACAGCGTCGTGAACCCGGTCGGACCAAGCCAGCGGGTGACACCGATCCCCGGGAGGAGGACCACGCAGGCCGACGGCTCGGTCTCCCCGAGACCGGTCGGGGCTCGCTCGCCGGCTGGGGAGCGCGCATCACCGCGCTGCTGGTCGACTGGCTCCTCGCCAACCTCGCGGCGTTGGGCATCGTCCGGGACGACGCGGTGTGGCAGGCTCCGGTGACCGCGCTGGACTTCCTCCCCCTCGCCCTGTTCGGTCTGCAGGTGTGGCTCATGACCGGGTTCGTGGGGGCGAGCATCGGCCAGCGGGTGCGCCACCTCCTCGTCGTCCGCCTCGACGGTCAGCCTGTGGGGTTGGCCCGGGCGCTCCTGCGAACCGTCCTGATCTTGCTCGTGCTGCCGCCGTTGGTCGTGGACTCCGACGGTCGAGGACTGCACGACAAGCTCGCGGGGACCGTGCTCGTCCGCGCCCGCTGAGCCGAGGGTGATCGCGGCGGCGTCAGCGAGGACGCGGCACGCCCGGTGGCAGCTTGATGTTCTTGGGCAGCGGACCCTTGGGGATCGGCAGCTGCTGCCGGTGCGCCGTCAGGGCCTTCAACCGGAACAGGACCTCGGTGACCTCCGCGGGCCGCAAGTTGCGCGGCAGCTTCATCACGTGGGAGGCGAGCTTGGGGAGCGGGACCTGGTCCTCGCCGTCCCCGACCACGATGGTGTAGATCGGGGTTTCGGGCGCGACCCTGGCGTGCTTGCGCTTCTCGTTGGCGAGCAGGTGACCGACGCGGTTCGGAGCGCCTTCCCCGACCAGGACGATCCCGGGCCGGCCGACGACGCGGTGGACCACGTCCTGGTTACGTGTCACCGCCACCGCCGGGTCGACCGTCCACCCGCGACGCAACGTGGCGAGCGCGTTCGCGGCCGCTCCGAGCTGACCCTCCAGCCGGGCGTACGCCGCCTTCTCGACCCGGCGACCGAAGACGATCACGGTGACGAGGAAAGCGAACGGCAGGCCTACCAGGCCCCACAGGATGGGGCTGTCGAGGAGCAGTCCGACAGCGACGAAGACCACCAGGACGGCGAGGAAGATTCCCAGCAGGATCAGCCCGATCCGCGGCTGGGCCTCCTTGGTGAGACGGTAGGCGGCACGGACCTGGGCGACCCGGCCAGGATTCTGCTCCGGTGTGGTGTCGCGCTTGGCCATCGGTGCGGTACGCGTCCTTCCTCACGTGAACGGTCGTCAGCTGTCGTTGTTCCCCGATCAGCCCGTGGTTCCCCGATCAGCCCGTGGCAGGGGCCACGCTGAGCCGGCGGGACTCCAGCGCCTGGCGGTACAGGCGTCCGGCGCGGTAGGAGGAACGGACCAGCGGCCCGGACATGACGCCCGCGAAGCCCATCTCCAGCGCCTCCTCGCGAAGCTCGACGAACTCCTCCGGCTTCACCCACCGCGCGACCGGGTGGTGCCGGACCGAGGGTCGGAGGTACTGGGTGATGGTCAGCAGCTCGCAGCCGGCGTCAAGGAGGTCGCGCATGGTCGCGGTGATCTCGTGTCGTTCCTCACCGAGGCCGAGAATCAGGTTGGACTTCGTGACCAGTCCTTCCGCCCGGGCTTGCCTCAGCACCTCCAAGGACCGCTCGTACCGGAACGCCGGGCGGATGCGGCGGAAGATGCGCGGGACGGTCTCGACGTTGTGGGCGAAGACCTCGGGCCGCGACTCGAAGACCTGCGACAGCAGCTCACGTCGACCGGAGAAGTCCGGCGCCAACAGCTCGACGCCGCAGCCGGGGTTCAAAGCGTGGATCTGGCGAACCGTCTCGGCGTAGATCCAGGCGCCCTCGTCGTCGAGGTCGTCCCGGCAGACGCCGGTGACGGTCGCGTAGCGCAGGCCCATCGTCCGGACACTCTCGGCGACCCTGCGAGGCTCGTCGAGGTCGAGCTGCTTCGGCTTACCGGTGTCGATCTGGCAGAAGTCGCAACGCCGGGTGCACTGGTCGCCCCCGATCAGGAACGTCGCCTCGCGGTCCTCCCAGCACTCGTAGATGTTGGGACAGCCCGCCTCTTGACACACCGTGTGCAGCTGCTCGCGCTGGACCAGCGAGCGCAGCGCGGTGTACTCGGGACCCATCCTGGCGCGGGTCTTGATCCACGGAGGCTTCTTCTCGATCGGGGTCTGGCTGTTGCGTACCTCCAGGCGCAGCAGCTTCCGTCCCTCGGGGGCCACGGCACTCACGCCAACAGCCTACGGTGGGCCGCCAGTGCCCCGGCACAGGCCAGAGGCGCGCGTGGGACGCGCGATGGCTCTCGCATCCGTGGGTGGCGTCGTCACGTGAGCGAGGTGGGTGGGCGCACGGTCTCCCCACGGCGAGGGTTAGGTTGGCGGCGTGCCCTTTCAGGTTGTGATCGCCTCGACGAACCCGGTCAAACGCCGCGCCACGCTCGAAGCGGTGCGGGTGACGCTCGGTCATGACGACGTCGACGCCATCACGGTTGACGTCAACCCCGGCGTGCCCGCCCAGCCCGTCGGAGACGAGGAGACGTTGCGCGGCGCCCGGAACCGGGCCGAGGCGGCGCGCCTCGCGCACCCCAACGCCGACCTCTGGGTGGGGATCGAGGGGGGCGTGCTCGAGCGCAACGGCGGTCTGGAGTGCTTCGCCTGGATTGTCGTGTTGGGACACGGTGAGCAGCCCGGACACCTGCGCAAGGGGGAGAGCCGGACGGCGACGTTCGTCCTGCCCACCCCGATCGCGGATCTGGTGCGTGCCGGCGTCGAGCTCGGCGAGGCGACGGACCGCGTCCTCGGTTGCTCGGGCAGCAAGCAGCGAACCGGCACCGTCGGTCCGCTGACCGGGGGTGTGATCGACCGAGTGGCCTACTACGCGCACGCGGCCGTGCTCGCGCTCGTGCCGTTCCGGAACGCCCACCTGCCCTTCCCCGAGGCGCCCTCCGTGGGCACGCCGCCCGTTTCCGGCTCACCGAGCTGAGGCGAGCTCGCGGCGAACGCTGGCCCCCTCGTGAGCGCGACGTTCTCAGGCGACGCGGCTGACGCCGTGCGGCGTGAGCATCGCGGTGAGCCGGGCTTCCGTGGCCTCGAGGACGTCTTCGACGCCGACCCGACGACCTAGCTCCACCGACAGCGAGGTGACACCCGCGTCGGTGATACCGCACGGGACGATGCGATCGAACGCGCTGAGGTCACAGTCGCAGTTGAGCGCGAAGCCGTGCATCGTCACACCTTGGGCGACGCGCAGTCCGATCGCCGCGATCTTCCGCGCGGCGCCGCGTTCGTCCGCGGGTACCCACACACCACTGCGCCCCTCGATCCGCGTGGTCGCCAGACCCATGTCGGCACACACGTCCATGAGCGCCTGCTCGAGCCGACGGACGAAGGCCACGACGTCGATGGGCTCGGGCAGTCGCACGATGGGGTAGCCCACGAGCTGACCCGGGCCGTGCCAGGTGATCTTGCCGCCGCGGTCCACGTCGATGACAGGTGTGCCGTCGAACGGTCGCTCGTGTGGTTGGGTGCGCTTCCCGGCGGTGTAGACCGGCTGGTGCTCGAGGAGAAGGACGGTGTCCGGAACTTCCCCGGCCACCCGCTGGGCATGGAGGCGACGCTGCTCCGCCCACACCTCTTCGTAGTCGCGTGCCTCTGGACCGAACCCAAGCCGAACGAACCGCGGTGCGACCATGTCCCGCAGCCTACTGTCGTCGCGCCGACTTCCTGGTCGCCTCGTGCGCGGCGTCGACGAATCGGCCATCCCGCCGATCGGTCCGTCCAGGCCTCGTGGTACATCCTCCTCGGCGGCCTGGATCGGTGTGCCATGATCGGTTCGTTCGCTCACTCTTCGCAGCGACGAGGACACAGGGTCTGTGTAGGTACCCGCAGCCACCGCGCCGCCGGCTGTGGGGTCCTTCTGGAAGGCTTAGCACCGTGCGGAGCGACTTCGACGTGGACGGGTACGAGATCGAGGGCCTGCTGGGCGCCGGCCGCGGCGGGCAGACCTGGCTCGCTCGCGAGGAGTCGACGGGCGTCCACGTGGCGCTCCACCGCATGCGCCTCCGTGACCGCGACGCTGCTGAGGACGCGCGTCGGCTCGTCGAACGCCTGTCGACGCTGAACCACCCGAACATCCGCCGGGTGCGGGAGCTGCTGCCCCTCGACGAGGAGCTCGTGCTCGTGCTCGAGCACATCGAAGGTGGGACTCTCGGGCAGCTACTCCTCGTGCGGGGGACCCTCGACCCCGGCGAGGTCGTCACGCTCGGCGCGACGGTGGCATCCGCGTTGGCGGCAGCCCATGAACGAGGTCTCGTCCACGGCGACCTCTCGCCCGACACCATCCTGCTCAGCGCCGACGGCACCCCTATGGTCAGCGGCCTGGCGTTCGGGCGCCTGGCCGCACCGTCCGACGACGAGGAGCCCAACCCGTACCTCGATCCGGCGGAGACGCAGGAGTCCGAACCCACGCCGGCCGGTGACGTCTACAGCCTCGCCGCCATCTGCTACATGGCGTTGACCGGGCTGGTCCCGCGACCGAAGGGACATCGACCGGTGCACCAGGTCGCGCCCGGCGTTCCACCAGGCCTCGCCCACGCGGTCGAGGCGGGCTTGCAGCGCGCCTGGGACATGCGACCGCACATGGGCCAGTTCGGCACGCTCCTCGAAGCGTCGTGCCGCCGTGCGCCGATCCGCCTCCCGGAGGCGCAACCGGATCTTGAGGAGGCGCCGTTCTACGGACCGGAGCAGGCGGACGCTCCGACCAGGTCCGCCGAGGGGTCGGGGCCTGCCCCGTACGGCCCGCCCGCCGGCCCACCCGCCTCCCGCGGACCGGTGTCCCCGCACGGTGGCCCACCACCCGCTGCGGCCGTGCGGCCGCCTGGACCGGTCTCGAGCCCAGCGACGTCGCCCGGCTGGCGCGCAGGGGCGCCGAGCGACGGTCCGCGAGCGGTGGGACGGCCCGGTGCGCCGGGTGCGGGGTCGCCGATCCGATCGACGCCGGAGGGCTTCCTGACGCGGCTCGGGGACGAACGCGGCACCGATCGAAGTGCGGACGGTGCGCGCTCGCCGCGGCTGTACCTCATCCTCGCGGCGGCTGTGCTGGTCGTCGTCGCCATCACCGGCATCGTCGTGTGGCAGCTGTCCACCAATGGAACGCCGGTCGCGGACCCGTCACCAACGCCGACCCGGTCGCGCACACCGACTCCCACGCCCAGCCCCACCGTCTCGCTCGACCCTCTGACCGCTCGCTGGAAGAACGCACTGGAGCTGTTCGAGGAGCGGCGGGCGAAGGCGTTCGCCGAGCGTGACCCGGACCAGCTCACCACGCTGTACATCCAGGACTCGCCCGCCTACACCGAGAACCGTCAGTACATGCGGGAGATGGCCGCGAACTCCGTGGCCAGGGTTCTGGGCCTGCGCCGACCGATCCACAGCATCTTCGTGGTCTCCGAACGGCCGAAGTCCATCCTCTTGGAGGTCGAGCGCCAGGAGACCCCGTACACCATCGTCACCACCGACGGGAAGCGGTACCGCTGCGAGGGCGGGCCGTTGAAGAGGGTCCGGATCGAGGTCGTGCCTCTCGAGGGCTCGACGGCGTGGCGCATCCTGCAGGAGTCGCAGATCGGCGGTCCGAGGACACCGGAGGTGCGCCTGTGCCTCCCAGGCTCCTCCACCGGGTGAGGAGCGCGTCCGCGGCCCACGCGCTGGCCCGCTCGCCGTCGCTGGGGGATCGGCGACCTGGCTGAGGGGCTCCGGGCGTCACTCTGGGAGGCTTGGGGAGCATGCAGGGCGACTTCTCCGTCGAGGGCTACGACATCGAGGGCCTGCTGGGCGCCGGACCAGCGGGTGAGGTGTGGCTGGCCCGAGAGCAGGCGTCGGGAGCCCAGGTCGCGCTGAAGCGGGTACGGCCGAGGGACGCCGACGCGCAGGAGGCCGCGCGTCGTGTGCTGGCGGCCCTCGACGCGATCCGCCACCCGAACCTCGCCCGGGTTCTCCAGCTGATTCCGTGCGGCGATGAGTTCGTCTTCGTGCTCGACTACGCCGAAGGAGGCAGCGTCGGGCAGCTCCTGCTGGCGCGGGGAACCCTCGACCCCGGCGAGGTGGTGACGATGGCGGGAGCTGTCGCCCGCGCGCTGGCCGCCCTGCACGAGCGCGGCGTCGTCCACGGCGACGTGACGCCGGAGAACATCCTTCTCGCCGCGGACGCCACTCCCTTGCTGGCGGACGTCGGGCTGCTCGGCCTGGTCGACGACGGCGACGGGCCGACCGCCGGCACGTTCGGGTACACCGACCCGGCGCGCAAGCCGGGCGAGGCGGCCACTCCGGCCGGTGACGTCTATGGCTTGGCAGCGGTCTGCTACACCGCGCTCACGGGAACGCCGCCGGAGCCGGGGCCGGCGCGCCGTCCCCTGCTCCAGCTGGCACCCGGGGTTCCGCCGCCGCTGGCTCACGTGGTGGAGGCGGGACTGCAAGGCAAACCGGAGCAGCGTCCTGGCGCCGCGCAGTTCGCGGCGCAGGTCGAGGCGGCGGCCGCGGCTGTCCCGATTCGGTTCCCCACACCGTCGAGCGACGTGCTTCCGCCGCCCGGGCCGCCCATGCCTGAGCCGGGCCCGGCCATCACGTCCGTCAGCGTGTCCGCACCGCCGGCCCCCACGCAGCCGGGTCCGACCCCGCCGCCGCAGTCTCCTCCGGCTCCGCCTCGGCAGGCTCCACACGGTGACCCAGCGGAGGCGTTCGCGCCCTCTACGTCCGTGCCACCGCCCACGCCGCCGCCCTCCAGACCGACGCCGCCAGCGGACGACGACGTGGAGGACGACAGCCGAGGTCGCCGGACAGGTCGACTGGTCGCGCTGCTCGTGGGCGTTCCCGTCGTGCTCGCCCTCGTCGTGACGGTGGGAGTGCTGGGGTGGCGGAGTTTGGCCGACTCGTCGTCACGGACCGAACCTCGCACCGCCCCGACGACGCGACCGACCAGTGAACCTGGCGAGGAACCGTCCACCAGCCAGCCGTCGCCCGCGCCACCGACCGCCAGCCCGCGGTGGACTCCTCGGACCCCCGCCGAGGCGCGCTGGGCTCGAGTCCTGACCGAGCTCGACCGGCGGCGTACCAAGGCCTGGGAGGAGCTCGATCGAGACCAGCTCCGCAGGATCTACAAGGCGGGCTCCGTCGTCCTGCAGGAGGAGCTGGCGAACATGGAGGAGCACGCGGCCAACAACGTCACCAGTGTCGTCGGCCTCAACACGCCGATCCTGTCGCTGAAGGTGATCTCCGAGAGCGAGGAGCGGGTGGTGGTCGAGGCGGTGAGCCAGCTGCAGCCCTACAGCCTGCGGATCGGTGACCGGCTCTACCCGCACGAGGGCGGTGAACCGCGTCGGTTCCGCATGACGCTCGAACGTGACGCGTCCGGGGAGTGGCTGATCGCCGCCAATGAGGAGATCGGCTCAGCGGAGTCGCGGTGACGTCCCGCGTCGCCCCACCGCACCCGCCGTGAGCGGGACACGTGTCCGCGACGACGGCGGGGTGGCTGGCCCACCCACAGCCTCTTGTCCCTGTGGACAACGTCCGACGTCGACCGGTTCGGTCTGACAGGCTTCCCCGATATGCGCGGCGATCTCCGAGTGCCCGGATACGAGCTGGGCCCCTTGCGTGACACCGGCGTCGGGAGCGAGACCTGGCACGCTCGCTCGGCCGTCACCGGGGAGGAGGTACTCCTCAAGCGCCTCCGGCTGCGCGCCGACCGTACGCACGACGACGTGCGCCGTCTGCTCGCGCTGCTGGACTCGATCGGCCACCCTCACCTCGTCCGCGTGCGCCAGATGGTGCCTCTCGGCGCGGACGTCGTGCTCGTCCTCGACCGTGCCGACGGAGGGAGTCTCGACGAGTTGCTGAGCGGGCGTGGCGCCCTCGACCCCGGTGAGGTGGTGACCGCCCTGGCGCCGGTCGCGGAGGCGCTCGCGGCAGTCCACGAGCATGGCCTCGTCCACGGTGACGTGACACCAGAGGCGATCGTGTTCACCGCTGAGGGGCGCCCTCTCCTCGCGGACGTCGGCATCCTCGGGCTGGTTGAGGGCGGTGACGCACCACCGTCCCACGGGTACGCCGACCCCGCCACCGGCGGCCAGCCCACACCCGCGAGCGACGTCTACGCTCTGGCGGCCGTGGGCCACGCGGCGTTGACCGGGCTTCAGCCGCGCCTCGGACAACCTCGGATGCCGCTCGCTGAGGCCGCCGCCGACCTGCCGTCCGCCATGGTCCACGCGGTCACCGTCGGTCTCCAACCCCTGCCCGCGCGTCGACCTGACGCGGCGATGTTCGCCGAGCTGCTCTACAGCGCTTGCCCGCCCTCGCCTGTCCGGTTCCCCATCGGCCTCGTCCTCGGCGACGCCGATCTCGCCGCGATGCTGGGGCGGACGGATGACGCGTCGTCGGCATCCGACCGCGCCGACGGATCCGGTGGGACCCACGCCGGCAGCGCCGACGGGAGCCACCGCGTTGAGGCGTCGACGTCCGCCGGCCACGACGCTCCACCGTTCCGTGAGTTCACCGGCGTCGCCGCGGCTATCCCCGCTGGGGCGGTGGACGGCGCGGACGAGGACGAGGACGACACGTCACGCCTGCGACCGGTCCTCCTCGCTGGCGGTGGTGTGGCGCTCCTCCTCGGTGGGGCTCTGGCGGGCGGCTTGGCGTGGGCCCACCTGACGCCTCCGACGGCGCCCACCGTCGCACAGCTCGACACCGGTACGCGCACGCGCACGTCCCCGCCGGCCGGGCCCGCCGCAACGGCCACGCCGACCCTCGTGCTGATGCCACCCAGCACGTCGGCCACGACGCCCACGGCGACGGCTGAGTCCTCGCCCACGGCCGAGCCTGTTCCAGCGGATCCGTCCGAGACCGCCGATCCCCAGGCGCGCTGGCGACACGTCCTGACCGAGCTGGACAGCCGACGCGCGAGGGCGTTCGCGGAGTCGGATCCCAGCCTTCTGGCGTCGGTCTACGTCAGCGAATCGGATCTGCTGGCCGCCGACCGGACCGAGATCGACAAGTGCGTCCGCGCCGGGTGCCGAGTCGAGGGTCTGCGCTTCGAGATCAAGGAGCTCGACGTGGCGTCCGAGACGGACGACAAGGTGGTGCTCGTCGTGACCGACCAGCTCCAGGCGTACACGATCGTGAGTCCGTCGGGGGTGCGAACCCCTCAGCCGGCCGGTCCGTGGACGACCCGTCGCATCACCCTCGTCCGCGAGCCCGCGGCCGGGTGGCTCATTGCCCGGATCGAGGCCGCCTGAACCATCGCTCGGTCACCGCGCGGTAGGGGAGGCACGGCCGCCGACCGGTGGGCCCACGGCCGCTCACGCCGGACCCGGCTCGGTCTGGTGGAGTCCGGCACGGACCAGCGACTGGACGTCCGGGTCACGGAACGCGAAGCCCTCGGCGAGGAGTCGCCGGGGTCGCAACCGGACACTGCCCACGAGCTCACCGGACAGCTCTCCCAGGGCGAGACGGATCAAGGGTGCGGGAACTCGGAGGGGAGTGGGACGGCCGAGCGCCGCGCCGATCGCCGCCGTCAGGTCGGCGTTCGTGGCTGGTTCAGGCAGCGTGACGTTGTACGCGCCGTGGCTTTCCGTTCGTTCGACCACGAACGGCACGACCTCGACCCAGTCGCGCAAGGACACCAGCGGCATGAACTGTCGCCCGGATCCCAGGCGTCCGCCGAGGCCGAACCGGAACGGCAGCAGCATCAGCGGGAAGATGCCCCCGGACCGGTCGAGGACGACCGCGGTGCGCAGCCAGACCACCCGGACTCCCGCGCGCTCGGCGGGCTCGGCGGCCTGCTCCCAGCGGTGTACCAGGTCGGCGAGGAAGCCGGTACCCGGGGGTGAGTCCTCGTCGAGCTCGTCGTCGCCCCGCTCCTTGCCGTAGTAGCCGCTCGCGCTCTGGACGACGAAGACCGGGGGATCGCTCAGGTTGGCTAGCTCTCGGGCGAGGGTGCCCGTGGTGTCAACACGGCTGGAGACCAAGGTCTCCCGGTAGGACCTCGTCCAGGGGATCCGCCCGATGCTCGCACCCGCGAGGTTGACCACGGCGTCCGCGCCCTCGAGGACCCGTCCGTCGAGTCGTCCGCGTGCCGGGTCCCACTGGACCTCGTCCGGCCCGCGGGGCTCGCGACGTACCAGCCGGGTGACCTCGTGGCCGGCGCGGGTCAGCCGCGCCCGGAGCGCGCGCCCCAGGAACCCCGAGGCCCCGGCCAGTACGTAGCGCATGACCTGAGCGTCCCCCACGCGTTCGGAGTCGAACCCGGTGGCCGGAGGTGGTGGCCCTCCAGCTCGTCAGGAGGTGAACTCCGCCGCGACGCTGCCGTCCTCCAGCCGACGCTTGACCGCGTTGAGGAAGCGGGCGGCGTCGGCGCCGTCGATGAGCCGGTGGTCGTAGCTGAGGGCGAGGTAGACCATGTGGCGGACGGCGATCGTCTCACCCAACGGCGTGTCCACCACGACCGGACGCTTCACCACGGCACCGGTGCCGAGGATGGCCACCTGAGGCTGGAAGAAGATCGGCGTGTCGAACAGCGCGCCGCGGCTTCCGGTGTTGGTGATGGTGAACGTGCCACCGGAGATCTCGTCCGGCGTGATCTTGCCGAGCCGCGTCCGCTCGGCCAGGTCGGTGATGCGCTTGGCCAATCCGGTGACATTGAGGTCGCCGGCGTTGTGGATCACCGGAACCATGAGGCCGCGGTCGGTGTCGACGGCGATCACCAGGTTCTCGGTGTCGTGGTAGGTGATCTCGCCCTTCTCGACGTCGATCGAGGCGTTGATCTTCGGGTGCTCCTTCAGCGCCTCGAGCGCCGCCTTGGCGAAGAACGGCAGGAAGGTCAGCTTGACGCCCTCCCGCTGCTCGAACGCGCGCTTGACCCGGTCGCGAACCTTGGCGATCGCGGTCACGTCGGCCTCGACCACCGTGGTGAGCTGGGCCGTGTTCAGCAGCGACTCGTGCACTCGCTGCGCGATCACCTTGCGGGCACGGGACATCTTCTCCGTGGTGCCACGCAGCGGACTCGGCTGGGCGGGTGCCGCGGCAGCCGGCGCGGGTGCGGCGGGCGTGGCCTGTGCCGCGGCGCGAGCCGCCTCCTCCTGAGCCCGAGCGGCGTCGAGCACGTCCTGCTTGCGGATACGACCGCCGACGCCAGTGCCGCGCACGGTCGACAGGTCGACGCCGAGGTCGGCGGCGAGCTTGCGGACCAGAGGGGTGACGTACTGCCGCCCACCGGCGACCTCGGCGGCAGGTGCCACGGGCTCCGGGCGCGGCGGCGTGGGCGCCGGCTGCGGGGCCGGTGGCTGCGGCGCGGGTGCTGGCTCCGGCGCCGGGGTCGGTCGCGGCGCTGGCTGTGGCGCGGCCGCGGTCGGCGGCTCGGGCGTGGGTGCAGGTGTAGGCGCAGGCGCCGGCGGCGGGGTGGGGGCCGGCGGAGGCTGAGGAGCTGGCGGCTGCGGGGCGGGCGCGGCCGGCGTCGGTGCGGCGGCCACGCCGGTCCCGATGACAGCCAGCTGGGCGCCGACCTCGACCGACTCGTCTTCGCCGACGAGGATCTGCAGCAGTGTTCCGGAGGCTGGGGCGGGGATCTCGGTGTCGACCTTGTCCGTGGACACCTCGAGCAGCGGCTCGTCGGCCTGAACGGTGTCGCCGACCTGCTTCAGCCACCTGGTGACGGTTCCCTCGGTGACGCTCTCGCCGAGAGGGGGCAGGGTCACCGGAACCGTCTGCTCGTCAGCGCCCGCCGTGGGTTGCGGCGCTGGCGCTGGCGCTGGCTCCGCCGGGGGTGCGGCGGGCGTGGGCTCAGGGGCGGCCGCCTCGGCGGGCGCTGGTGTGGGCTCCTGCGGCGTCGCGGCAGCCTCCTCCTCCGACCCGATGACGGCGAGCTGGGCGCCCACCTCAACGGTCTCGTCCTCGCGGACGAGGATCTGCAGCAGTGTTCCGGAGGCTGGGGCGGGGATCTCGGTGTCGACCTTGTCCGTGGACACCTCGAGCAGCGGCTCGTCGGCCTGAACGGTGTCGCCGACCTGCTTCAGCCACCTGGTGACGGTTCCCTCGGTGACGCTTTCGCCGAGTGGGGGGAGGGTGACGGAGACCGGCATCTTGCTCCTTGTCGTGTTTCCGGACCGTGGGTGATGGAGGGCTCAGCCGTGCACGTGCAGAGGCTTGCCAGCGAGCGCGAGGTGAGCCTCGCCGATGGCCTCGCTCTGCGTCGGGTGCATGTGGATCAACTGCGCGACCTCGGAGGGGAAGGCCTCCCAGTTGTAGATCAGCTGGGCCTCGCCGATGAGCTCGCCAACCCGCGCGCCCACCATGTGGATGCCGACGACTGGGCCGTCCTTGGCACGAATCACCTTGCAGAAGCCCTGGGTGCGAAGGATCTGGCTCTTGGGGTTGCCGGCGAGGTCGTAGGTGAACGTCTCGATCCCATCGTCGCCGTACTTGTCCCGGGCGGCGGCCTCGGTGAGTCCCATCGAGGCGACCTCCGGGTCGCAGTAGGTCACGCGAGGAATCCCCGTCTCGTCGATGACGGGCGGGTTGAGACCGGCGATGTCCTCGGCGATGAAGATGCCCTGCTGGAAGCCACGGTGGGCGAGCTGGAGGCCGGGCACGATGTCACCCGCGGCTCGGATTCCCGGCACGGAGGTGCGAAGCCGCTCGTCGGTCCGGACGAACCCGCGTTCAAGGGCGACGCCGACCTCCTCGAGACCGAGTCCGGCCGTGTTCGGGCCGCGTCCAACCGCGACGAGCAGGAGCTCGGCCTCGAGCGTCTCGCCGGACTCCGTGGTCAGCCGCACGCCGTCGTCGGTGCGTTCGACGGCCTTGAACGTGGTGTTGGTCCTGGCGGTGATGCCGCGGCGACGGAACGCCCTCTCGAGCATCTTCGAGGACGCCTCGTCCTCGGCGGGGAGAAGCCGCGGGAGCGCCTCGACGATGGTGATCTCTGCCCCGAACGACCGCCACAGGCTGGCGAACTCGACACCGATCACACCACCGCCCAGCACGATCACCGAGCTGGGCACGCGGTCGAGCTGCAGAGCGTGGTCACTTGTGATGACGCGCTCACCGTCGATCTCCAGACCAGGCAGTGTGCGGGGGTAGGACCCGGTGGCGAGGACGATGGTGGGGGCGGTGTAGTGCGTGCCGTTGACGGCCACGGTGTTCGGCGAGACCAGACGTCCCTCGCCCTCGACGATGGTGATGCCGCGCCCCTTGATCAGTCCGGTGACCCCGCGGAACGCGCGGTTGATCACACCGTCCTTGAACTTGTGCACACCGGCCATGTCGACGCCTTCGAACGTCGACAGCACTCCGAAGTCGGCGCTGTCACGGACGTTGTCGGCGACTTCGGCGGCGTGGAGCAGCGCCTTGGTCGGGATGCAGCCGCGGTGCAGGCACGTGCCGCCAAGCTTGTCCTTCTCGATCAGGGCGACCTTCAGGCCGAGTTCAGCCGCGCGCAGGGCGCACGCGTACCCGCCGCTGCCTCCACCAAGGATCACAAGGTCGAACGAGGTGCCGGCGTTGTCCGCCACGGGGTCCTCCGTAGCCGTGTCGAGTCGTGTGCTGTCGACGACCGGTGCGTTCGTCCGGTCGTCATACCACCGTCATCTTGTCACCCTCGGCGCATCGCTGGCCAAACGGTCCGCTCTCGGCGCGCGGGGCGGTGCCGGCCTCGGGTGGGGGCGAGGTCCGCGCGAAGGGCTCGATCCCTTGGAGCTGATGTGCGACGATGCGGGAACCGACGTCGCCCTTGGGGCGTTCCGCCGACAACCGTCCGGTTGGTGTGCGCGAAGCTGGAGGTTCCTGGCGATGCTGCGATGGTTCCGGCGCCGTCTCCGGGCCGGCGCGTCGTCCGGTGACGGATGGTCCCGGGAGGACATGGAGCACCTGGCGAACTTCGCGCGCACCCGGCAAGGCGTCGAGGGGTTCGTCGAGCCACGGACCGCTGTGACCGACACGACACTGCTGCTCGTGGCTGGCGACGGGGAGTGGACCCGGCGGCGCGTTCCCGACGCCGCGCGGGCCCACCAGTTCGCCAACAAGCTCGGTATCCCGAGCTACGACGCGCAGGTGGTCGGCTACCCCAAGCGCATGCGCGAGTGGAACGCCAAGCGGGCGGCGGCTGAGAAGGATGCTCTCGGCAAAGCCGGCGACGTGGGCGCCTGAGTCGAGGCACGCTCGACGGACAGGCTCCGCGGGAGGGTCCGTTCGAGCAGGTCGACGTCGCCTCGTCTGGCGCGGCCCGTCACAGCTCCCCGGCGGCCGCGGCCTCCGCGAGCCCGACGAGGGTCCGGACCCCGCATCCGGTGCCGCCAGCCGGGGTGTAGCCCCACGGTCCGGACTCGTTGAACGCCGGCCCGGCGATGTCCAGGTGCGCCCACCGGATGCCGTCGGCCACGAACGCCTCGAGGAAGCTCGCGGCGACGAGCGCGCCGCCCTGTCGCTGCGTCGAGACGTTGGCCAGGTCGGCCACCTTGGACTGGAGGCGCTCCCGGGTGCCCTCCGGGATCGGGAGCGGCCAGCCGTCCTCGCCGACGCGTTCGGCGATCTGGTGGACCTTCGCGCGGAGGTCGTCGTCGTTGGCCATGATCCCGAAGACGCGCGGCCCGAGGGCCACCACGCACGCTCCGGTGAGCGTGGCGACGTCGACGATCACGTCCGGCTTCGGCTTGTCCTCACCGGCCCGGACGATGGCGTCGGCCAGCACGAGCCGGCCCTCGGCGTCGGTGTTCAGCACCTCCACCGTCTTGCCGCCGTAGATGCGCAAGACGTCGGACGGACGCTGGGCCGATCCGGACGGCATGTTCTCCGCCATGGGGGCCCACGCCGTCACGGCGACGGGAAGTCCGAGGTCGGCCACCGCCGCGGCGGCCGCGATCACCGCCGCGGCGCCGCTCATGTCGCTCTTCATCGTGATCATGGCGTCGCTCGGCTTGAGCGAGATCCCACCCGTGTCGAAGGTGATCCCCTTGCCGACGAACGCCAGGTGCTTCGTCGCCCGGGAGGGCCGGTAGCTCAACCGGACGAGCCGCGGTGGGCGCTGCGACCCCTTGCCCACCCCGAGGATCCCGCCGTAGCCGCCGGCTTCCAACGCCTTCTCGTCGAGGATCTCCACGCTGAGCCCGGCGCGCTTCCCAGCGGCCCGGGCCTCCTCGGCGAACACGGCGGGGTAGAGGTCGGATGGCGAGGTGTTGACCCAGTCGCGGGCCAGGTTGACCGCGCGGGCGATGGTTTGGGCCCGCTCCAGGGCCGCCTTGGTCTCCTTGTCCCGACGGTGCGAGGTGAGCACCGTGACCGCCGAGACCGGGCGGGGACGCTCGCCGTTGTCCGAGCGGTACCTGTCGTAGGAGTAGGCGCCCAGCAGAGCCCCTTCGGCCAGGACGCCAACAGTGGTCGGGTCCGCGTCGGTGAGGGCGAGCGCTACCGTGTCCGCTCGGCCGGCCAACGCGCGCACGGCGGCGCCGGCGGCCCGACGCAACGCCTCTGGGCTCGGGTCCTCGGAGCCGAGGCCGACCGCGGCCACGAGGGGAGCGACGAGGGCGCCGCCCGACGGCAGCACCGTCACCTCGTCGGCCTTGCCCTTCGCCCCGAGTCTGGTGAGGGTCTGGGTGAGGGTGCCACCGAGCGCGGCATCGACGTCGTCCGAGCCGGGTGCCAGCGCCAGGCCTCCGTCGCTGGGGGCCACACCGATCACGACGGCATCGACCTTCGCCGAGCGCGCAGCGACAGTCGCCACGCTGATGTTCGGACCGGAAACGCTCACGTCGGTTCCCTCCCCCTCGGTGACGTCCGCGAAGCCACGGCCTGGTGCTGGCGGACGTCGACGGCTCTCATGGACCTTCGGCGGATCGTACGCGTACCGGTCAGCTGGGGGCGATCCGGGCGGCCACTTGGCGGGCCAGGAACCTCGAGCGAGCCAGGAGCGGTAGGTTCCCGGCATGACCCGCTCCCCGCTGCACGATCGACATGTGGCTCGCGGCGCGAAGTTCGCGCAGTTCGCCGGATGGGAGATGCCGCTGGAGTACGCCGGCGCCGGTGTCTTGAAAGAGCACGCGGCGGTGCGATCGGCGGTGGGCATCTTCGACGTCAGCCATCTCGGCAAGGCACGGGTGAGTGGGCCCGGTGCCGCGGCGTACGTCGACGCCACCCTCACGAACGCGCTCACCAAGATCGAGCCCGGGCAGGCGCAGTACACGTTGTGCTGCGACGATCGGACCGGCGGGATCGTCGACGACCTGATCGCCTACCTGCGCGGGCCCGATGAGGTCTTCCTGGTGCCGAACGCCGCCAACTGCGCGGAGGTGGTCCGCCGGCTCAGCGTCGCCGCACCGGCCGGTGTCGAGGTGGTGAACCTGCACGAGGACTACGCGATCATCGCGGTCCAAGGTCCCCGCAGCGGCGAGCTCCTCTCCGACCTCAGCCTGCCGGCAGACCACTCCTACATGTCGTTCGTGACGGTGGACTGGGACGGCGTCCCGCTCACCGTCTGTCGGACCGGTTACACCGGCGAGCGCGGCTACGAGATCGTGACGCCGGCCGAGGACGCTGGACGTGTGTGGGACGCCCTCCTGGAGGCCGGCGCCGCGTACGGCGCACTGCCCTGCGGCCTCGGCGCGCGTGACACGCTCCGCACGGAGATGGGCTACCCGCTGCACGGCCAGGACATCTCCCTCGAGGTCACGCCGGTGGAGGCGCGGCTCGGTTGGGCGGTCGGCTGGGCCAAGCCGCGCTTCTGGGGCCGAGACGTGCTGGTCGCGCAGCGGGAGTCCGGACCGAGTCGGCGGCTGCGTGGGATCGTCTCTCAGGGACGGGCGATTCCTCGCCCCGGCATGACGGTTCGCGATGTCGGCGGAGCACCGTTGGGCACCGTGACCAGTGGCACCTTCTCGCCGACCCTGCGGTGTGGCATCGGGCTCGCGTTGCTGGACGCGGGGGTGGGTGAGGGAGCCTCGGTGTCGGTGGACGTTCGGGGGCGGCAGGAGGCCTTCGTCGTTCGCCAACCCCCGTTCGTGTCCAGCTCGCCCACCCGGTAACACCCCTGGCGGCACGCGACGGTCGGGCGACCGGAGACGTCGTGCTGGCGGTCCGCGAGCTAGCGTCACCCACAGGAGGTCGTCGCCCACAGGAGGTCATGGCGACGGGCCACGCGTGGAGGGCGGTGCATGAGCGACCAGCAGCCGACATTCGACTCGTTCCTCCAAGAGCGCCTCTTCGACCAGCGCGTCGTGGTCGCTCGGGGCGTTCTCGACGCGGCGATGGCCAACCGGACCTCCGCTCAGCTCCTCGCGCTCCAGGCTCGCGCCGCGGAGCCGGTCCGGATGCATCTCGCCTGTGCCGAAGGGGAGCTGGGCGCCGCGCTGAGCCTCGCTGACACGATCCGGGCGCTGAGCGTGGAGCTCACCGCGGTGGCTGTCGGTGAGGTGAGCGGCGCGGCGCTGGGCGTCCTGGCTGCCGCGCCGAGACGCGTGGCCTACCCGCATGCGCGCTTCCGCCTGGTCGAGCCGCCGGCGACACACGTGCGCGGACGCGCGACAGAGGTCGGGACGGTGGCGGAGGAGTACGCGCGCATGGTGCGTGCCCTGACCGAGCTGCTCGCCGAGGCGACGGGCCAGCACGTCGAGACGGTTCTCGCGGACCTGCGACAGGGTCGGTTTCTCACCACCGAGCAAGCGCTGAGCTATGGCTTGCTCGACACGGTCGTGACACCCGGACGTCCCTCCTGATCGGGTGTCCGCGCGGTCGGACCTCGCGTCGGTTGTGGTGCGCGGCAGTGCTCCCAGGACGGGTTCGGCTGTTCCATGGGACGTCCAGTCGGTGGGACGTCGTTCCTCGACAAGGTGGTCGACGACTAGACGCTCACTGGCACCCGAGCGGGGGAGAGCGCGGCAGCGACGGCGGTGGCCAGCGCCTCCACGTCACGCTCGTCGCGAAGCGCGCTGGTCGTGATGCGAATGCCCGGCCCGCTCGCGATCCGGTACATCCAGCCAGGCGCCACCACCCACCCCGCCTCCAGCAGGCGGGCGCAGGCCGCCGTCTCGTCCGCGACCGGGACCCACACGTTGAGGCCGGAGCGACCGTGGGCGGCGACGCCGCGCCGGTGAAGTGCCGCGAGGAGCGCGGTCCGCCGTTCGTCGTAGCGCTTCGCCGCCCGGGCGACGAGCGCGTCGACGGACGGGTCCCGCCACAGCGCGACCACGAGCGACTGCAGGACCGTCGAGACCCACCGCGCGCCCAGCCGCTGACGTCCTTCGACCCTGTCGATGGTCTCCTCGTCGCCGGCGACGACGGCGCAGCGTAGATCGGGACCGAGAGGCTTGGAGACGGATCGCACGTAGGCCCAGTGGTGTGTCGTGCCGGCGAGTGAGTACAACGGCGTGGTCGCCAGCTCGGCGGCGTGATCGTCTTCGATGAGCAGCGTGTCCGGGTGCGCGAGGAGCACCGCGCGGAGCTCGTCGGCCCGTGCGGCGGTCACGCAGGCTCCCCACGGGTTCTGGGCGCGATTGGTGAGGACGAGACCTCGCGCTCCGCGACGGAGGGCCTCGGCGACACCCCTGGCCGATGGCCCGTCGTCGTCGACGGGGACGGGGACGGCTGGGTGGTTCATCGCGGCGAGCAAGTCGAGCAGGTTGGACCAGCCGGGATCCTCGACCGCTACGGCGTCACCGGGGCGTAGGTGTGTGGCGAGGACGCGCTCCACGGCGTCGAGGCAGCCGCTCGCGACGGTGAGGGCATCACTCGGCACGCCGTCGGCGGCTAGTCGGTCGCGTGCGAGCTCGGCGAGCGCTGGCAGCGGTCCGGTGACGTCGTAGAGGACCGGCTCCGGGGAGAGCTTCCGCAACCGGGGTCCGAGCGCGGGGAGCAACGCTGGGTCCGGGGCACCGTTCGCGACGTCGCGAGCTCCCGGTGGCACGGGGAGCGGGCCTTTGCTGCGCGGCGCTATCGGGGGCCGAGCGCGGACCCGGCTTCCTCGGCGCCCGTGGGTCTCGATGACGCCACGCTGGCGCAGGGTCCGGTAGGCGGCCGCGACGGTGCCTGGGCTCACGCCGAGATCGGCCGCGAGCCGCCGCACCGGTGGCAGGAGAGTGCCAGCCCCGAGCGCACCTGAGCGCACGCCGGACTCCACGCTCGCCGCGATCTCGCTCGACGTCGAGCCACGGATGGAATATTGTGTAGACACAGTCACAAGTTTGTACTGTAACAAAATTTCTCGACCTAGCACCCCCCGGGTGCGAGCGACGAACGAAGGGGAGGCGGGGCGTGCTCATCCACCCCTGGGATCAGGCGGCCGACGAGGAATGGCGATCCTGGCTCGCCGAGCACGACTTCGGCCAGTTGGTGGCCTCCGGGCGTGACCGTGACGTCCCGGTCGTGGTGCCCACCCACTTCGTGTTCGACGGGATCGCCACGGCCTGGCTGCACCTGGCTCGGCCCAACCCCGTGTGGCCGCTGCTCGAGGCGAACCCCCGCTGCGTGTTGAGCGTCGTCGACGACTACGTGTACGCCACCGCGGCCTGGCAGGCCGAGCCGGGGTCGCCACCGGAGCTGGGTGTGCCGACGTCGTACTACGCCACCGTCCAGCTCATCTGCGATGTCCGGATCATCGACGACCCGGAGGAGAAGGCGGCCCTGCTCAACCGCCAGCTCGCCCACTTCGAACCGAACAGCGGTCGTGTGCCGGTCTCGACGACCGGACCCGACCGACGGCTGCTCCCTGGCCTGCGCGGCGCCGAGCTCACCGTGACCGACGTCCGCGCGAAGTTCAAGTACGCCGGGACGAAGGAGCCGGCGCACCGACGCCAGATCGCGGCCCGGTTGCGGGCACGCGGGGGCCGCTTCGATGCCGCCGCGTGCGCCCACATCCTCCGCAGGCTGGAGGCGGCCGAGCCCGCCGCCGCGGCCGGGCGACCTCGGTGAGGCGGCGCCCGGATCGCCGAGCGTTGCGTCGACGGTCCAGCCGTCCAACGGTGAGCTGACGGCGACGAACGTGGAGCCGCGTGGCACCAGGACGACGATGAGAACCGTTCGAGCGCGAGCTCCGGTGGCAGATCGGCGCTGACCCGGCCCCACCGTCCAGGACGGTACGGCGGATGCGGCCGACGTCACCGGTAGGAGCGAGCCTGGAGCTCGAAGAGTTCGGCGTAACGGCCGCCTCGTCGAGCCACGAGGTCGGCGTGACTGCCGACCTCGACGACCCGGCCGCGGTCCAACACCACGATGAGGTCGGCCATCCGCACGGTCGAGAACCGGTGCGACACGAGCACGGTCACGCCGCCGGTCGTGCGGCGCACCGCAGCAGCCGCCGCCGTCCAACGCTCGAAGAGCAGGTGCTCGGTCTCGGCGTCCAACGCCGCCGTGGGCTCGTCGAGGAGCAGCAGCAGGGGAGCCGTGCGCATCATGGCTCGGCCGATCGCGAGCTTCTGCCACTGTCCGCCGGACAGGTCGATGCCCCCGGGCCAGCTCGGCCCGAGCTGGGTGTCGAGCCCTCTCGGCAGCGTGTCGAGCAGGTCGCTCGCGCCCGCTCGGTCGAGCGCGGCGGTCACTCGCTCGGGGTCGACCCGGTCGTCGACACCGGCGAGGTCGCCGATTCCCACCGCCTCGCCGGCGGTGAACTCCCAGCGTGCGAAGTCCTGAAACGCCGCCGACACCCGGGCACGCCAGCGATCCGGGTCGAGCGTGGCCAGGTCGATCCCGTCGACCATGATCCGCCCGCTCGTCGGCTGGTACAGCCCAGCGAGCAGTTTGACCAGAGTGGTTTTCCCCGCGCCGTTGTCGCCGACGATGGCGACGGTCGAGCCGGCCGGCAAGGTGAGGTTGACGTCGTGGAGCGCGTCGGCCTCGCTGCGGGGATAGCGGTACGAGACGTGGTCGAGGACGATGCCCGAGCGGAGGCGTTCCGGGACCGTGCGCCTCGCGTCGACGGTCGCTCGACTGCGGCTCGCGACGTCGTTGAGGTACACGAAGCGGCTCGCCGCGGTGAGCGTGCGCAGCGTCCACTGCAGGATCTCCCCAGACCCGTCCACGAGGTTGAGCACCTGGCCGGCCAGGACCGCGGTCAGCACGACGTCACCTACGCTCACCCGACCGCGTACCGCCTGGTCGACCACGAAGAGGATCGCGCCGAAGTAGCCGACGAGGAACGCGAGTCGGACGGCGAAACCCAGGGCGAGACCTCGGCCTTGGACGCGAAGATGCGTCGCTCTGATCTCGCGGTGCGCTTCGTGGAACCGTCGCAGGATCTCCGGCGCCAGCCGGAACAGTCGAACCTCCTTCGCGGCGTCGCCGAGCGTGGCCAGGTCCCACAAGTCGTTGGCGCGTCGCTGCGGTGCCGCGGCGAGTTCGTCACCGAGCTCGTAGAGGCCGTTGATCCGCGAGCTCAGCAAGAGCATCGGCGCGCCGAACGCCGGCAGCAGGAGCAGCAGGGGATGGACGCTCGCCAGCAGAACGACGGTCACGACGACCTGAACGGCGGTGTTGGTGAGCTGGACGAGCGAGGGAATGGCCTCACCGAACTCCCAGGACTCCTGGTCGAGGAGCTCCAGCTGGGTGAGGTGCTCGGGGGTTTCGTGGATCTCGAGAGTCGGTGTGCGGCCCAGCGTCTCGGCGAGCTGACGTTCGACCAGGTGGTGGGCGCGCTCGTTGAGGGCCATCCGGACTCGGCTCCCCGCGTAGTCCAAGCCGGTGCCGGCGGTCACGCACGCGGCCACCGCTCCCGCCGCGGCGACCACACGCCAGGTCTCGCCTGCCGCGAGCCCGTCGAGGAGGAGCTTGAGCCACCAGGCGAAGGAGGCCGTCACAAGCGCCTGGACGGTGAAGATCCCGAACGCGAGGACCGCGCGCCGCCGGTCTGCCTGCCAGGCGATGCCGAGCATGACGGTGGCCGCGCGCAGTCGGCTCGCGGGAGGCCGGGCGCCGGACCAGGGTGTGGAGTCAGCCATCGGCGGCCTCCGCCGTGAGGTCGTAGTAGCGCATGGCCTGGGCGTGGAACAGCGTGGCGTAGCGTCCGCCGGCTGCCACGAGCTCGTCGTGGCTGCCGTCCTCGACGATCCTCCCGCCGTCGAGGACGACGATCCGGTCGGCCCGCCGGACGGTGGAGAAGCGGTGGCTGATCACGATCGACGTCAGTCCGTACGTCAGATCGAGGAACCGGTCATACAGGTCGGCCTCGGCGCGAGCATCGAGGTGGGCGGTCGGCTCGTCCAGGACGAGCACCCGTGCGCCTGTGCCCACCGCGGCCATGGCCCGCGCGAGCGCGATGCGCTGCCACTGACCGCCGGACAGGTCGACGCCTCCGTCGTGACGGCGGGAGAGGATCGTGTCGAGCCCTGCCGGCAGCCGTTCGATGATCGCGTCGGCGCCCGCCTTTCGGGCCGCGGCGAGGATTCGGTCGTCCGCCCTCGGATCGGTGAGCGTCTCCACCGCTCCGAAGCCGATGTTCTCCCGAGCGGGTAGCTGGTAGCGGACGAAGTCCTGGAAGATCGCCGCGACCATCCGCCGCCAGCTCACCAGGTCAAGCTCGGCGAGGTCGACCCCGTCGACGAGGATGCGACCGCCCTGCGGCTGGACGAGGCCGGTGAGCAGCTTGATCAGGGTCGTCTTGCCCGCGCCGTTGAGACCGACGACGGCGAGCGATCGGCCCGCCTCGATGGTGAGGTCGAGACCGTCGAAGACCGGGCGGTCGCGGCCTGGGTAGCCGAACCGCACGTTGTCGAAACGGATCTCTCGGCGGGGCATGCCGGTGGCCGGACGGGCCGTCGGGTCGGGCGCGGGCGTGACCTTGGCCGCTGCCCGCTCGTGCGCGAGGACGTCCGGCACCGGGATCGCGCCGTTCTCGATCCAGATGTCGCCGTCCTGTGCGGCGATGAGAGCCATGGCGAAGAGCCCTTGGATGAGGACGACGAGCGAGGCGGTGTCCATGGCGCCGCGCAGGGCGTCCCGGACGGCCAGGAGGATCACCGCGAGGTTGGCGACGAGGATCGCGACGGTGAGGACGGTGGTGGTCCGGTACCCCACGCGGCGCGTGCGCCAGAGCTCGTCCATCACCCGCGACCACTCCTCGCCGAACCTCCTCACGACGAAGTCGGTCAGGCCGAAGACGCGCAGCTCCTTGGCCCACTCGGGCATCAGGGTGAGCCGCTTGAGGTAGACCGCTCGGCGCAGCGGTTCGGCCCAGAAGGGGTTGGCGCGGTAGAAGTCGGCCCGCAGGTGGCGGCTCACGACGAACCACAGGACGAGCAGGCACGCCGCGGCGAGCGGCCACACCGTGGCGACCAGGGCAGTGGCGGCGAGCCCCTGCGCGACCGAGGTCCAGCGGTAGCTCAGCCCGCTCACCAGTTCGCCCGGACCGTAGCGGGCGATGCGCACCGCCCGGTTCGTGGCCGCGGCGAGCTCGGGATCCTCGAACAGGTCGAGCCGAGGCGCCGACATCGTGGTCGCCATCACGCGGGACAGGAGGTACTCGTCGAGCCGTCGGTACAGATCGGTGGAGTGGAGCTCGCGGAGCACCCGGATGAGCTCCTGGGCCACGAGGACGACCCCGATCCCGATCAGCGTCCCGATGACCCGGCGCCCGTGCGCTGAGTCGAAGCCACTGGTGACCGCCACGGGGAGGAGGTCGACCAGCTGGGCCACCAGGAGCGCGAAGCCGGTGGGCAGGATTCCGCCGAGCAGCGCGAGGATGGCGAGGAGAGTCGTCCGACCCGGGAACGCGCGGAGAAGGACACCGAGCGCGGCACGGCGTGCGGAACGCCGACGGCGCTCGTCCGTTCTGATATCAGAACCCGGCACGTCTCCTGAGCATGTCAACAAGGCGCCGGGTTGTCATCTGTCTTCTCCCGCCGCCTGGCCGTGTCGGCGGTGTCTCTCACTACGGCACCGTCGTCGACCTGGTCCGGGTCCGACGCCGCCCTCGACTGACGTGTCGACGTCGGATGGAAGGGAGGACGGAACACGGGTTCCGCATCGAAGGCGGCCCGCCGCGCGGCCCGCCGCAGGGTCGACAGGATCGCACGGCCGGCGAGGACGACGAGCGTGGCGTTGACGACGGCGCGGACCGCGTCCCACCCCAGCGACGTCGTGACGTAGAACGCCGCGTAGTGGGCCAGGTTGGTGCCTGCCGACGCGGCGCTCGTGTAGGCCATGGTCGGCGGCAGACTGGTGGTGAACGGCCAGAACGACAGGTTGAGCAGAGCGCCGAAGGCGAGGCTCGCGATCGCGGTGTAGCCGGCGAGGAGCCACCGCTCGCCCTTGCCGGTGCCACCCGGCAGGAGCCCGGCTCCCATGCCCACCCAGGCCAGCCCCAGCATCTGGTACGGCATCCACGGTCCGACCCCGCCCGTGACCAGGCCACTGGCCACGATCATGGTCGCGCCGAGCGCGAAGCCGAATCCCGCGCCGAAGACGCGTCCCGCCAGCGCCACGAGGAAGAGAGTGGGCTCGAACCCGCCCGTGCCCGGGCTCACGGCGCGCAGACCAGCCCCGACCGCCGCCAGTACACCCAGCATCGCGACCGCTTTGGCGTCCATGCCGCCGTCGCTGAGCTCGGCGACCACGATCGCGACCACGAGTGGCAGCAGCAGGGCGAACAGATAGGGCGCGTCCGTCGAGTGACCACCGATGGAACTGGTCGAGTCGGCGAGGAACGGCCAGCCGTACCCGGCGACGCCGACGAGGCAGGCCAGCGTGAGGGCGAGCGCGGAGCGTGGACGAACCCGAAGCGGCACCGCCCGTGCGTGCGCGGACCGAAGGGACGTCATGACGCTTCCCGGAGAGCCTCGGCGACCTGCGAGACGGTGAGCAGGGGAAGCGGTCGGAGGATCTTCGCCACCTGGGGAGCGAACGTCGGCGAGGCGACCACAACCGACTCGACGGGTCCGTCGGCCACCACCTCGCCGTCGGCGAGGACGACCACGCGGTCGGCGACCTCCGCGACGAGCTCGACGTCGTGGGAGGCGAAGACGACGGCGTGAGGCTCGCCGTCGGTGCCGCTGGCGAGCTCCCGCAGGATGGTGGTCAGTCGCCGCTTGGCGAGGTAGTCGAGGCCTCGGGTGGGCTCGTCGAGAAGGAGCACCGGCGGGTCGCCGGTGAGGACCACGGCGAGGGCGAGGCACAGTCGCTGCCCTTCCGACAGGTCACGAGGATGCCGATCGGCGGGGATTCCCGGAGCGAGTCGGGCGAGGATGGCGGCGCAGCGCCCCGCCTCCGCGTCGAAGTCCTGGTCCGCTTGTCGGCACTCCCGCGCCACTGTCTCGGCGTAGAGGAGGTCGCCCGGCTCCTGGGGCACCAGCCCCACCGTGCGCGCGATCTCCTTCGGTGGGGACACGGTGGGGTCGAGGTCGCCGACGCGGACCGCGCCGGAGGCTGGCCGGACCAAGCCGACGAGGGTGCTGAGCAACGTGGACTTGCCGGCGCCGTTCCGTCCCATGAGCGCGACGATCTCGCCGCGCCGCACGCTGAGGTCGACGTCACGCAGGGCGGGCGGTGCGGTGGAGCGTCGCCCGCCATACCGCACCGTCACCCCACGCATGGTCGCGGCCGGCAGGTCGTCGTGGACGCCGGCCGAGCTCGCGGCGTCTCTCGACGGCTGCCCGCTCACACGCGGTTGGCCGGCGAGCCGGTCCCGCAGCGGAGCGGCGAGCCGCCGGGCGTCGCGAACACTCAGCGGGAGGGGATCCCACCCCGCCAGGCGCCCCAGCTCGACGACCGGCGGCGCGACGGTGGAGGACGCCATGATGGTGGCGGGTGCGCCCACGGTCGGTCGTCGCCCGCGGCCCGGCAGCGCCACGATCCGGTCGGCGTACTGCACGACCCGCTCCAGCCGGTGCTCGGCGAGGACGACGGTCACCCCGAGGTCGTGCACCAACCGCTGCAGGGCGGCCAGGACCTCCTCGGCGGACTGCGGGTCGAGCGCCGAGGTGGGTTCATCCAGGACGAGAACTCGAGGCTGAGTGGTCAGCACGGCGCCGATCGCGACCCGTTGCCGTTGCCCGCCCGATAGCGTGCTGATCGGACGCGCGCGCACCTCGGCCAGCCCGAGGAGGTCGAGGGTCTCCTCGACACGGGTCCGCATGACGTCGCCGGGAAGGCCGAGCGACTCCATGCCGTAGGCGAGCTCGTCCTCCACCGTGTCCGTGACGAACGTGGCAAGCGGGTCCTGCCCGACGACGCCGACGACGTCGGCCAGGTCGCGAGGGCGGTGCGTGCGGGTGTCGCGGCCGTCCACGAGCACCCGTCCGATCAGAGTTCCGCCGGTGAAGTGCGGAACCAGACCGTTGATCGCCCGGAGCAAGGTCGACTTGCCACTTCCGGTCTGACCGACGACCAGACACAGCTCGCCCTCCGCCACGTGCAAGGTGACGTCCCGCAGGACCGGCTCGGGCTGCTCGGGGTAGTAGACCGTGACGGATTCGAAGCGAATCACCGGAAGACCTCCGCGGTTCGGCCGGCGGGCGTCGGCGGCGGAGGTGCCAGCCACGCCGGAAGGAGAGCGAGGAGCGCGCCGACCGCCGCGACGGCCGGCAAGGGCGGCACGGCGAGCGGTGTGGTCGCCACGACGAGGCCGTCGGCGCCGGTGGCCTGAGACCACATGAAGCTGGCCGCGCAGGCGATGCCGGAGCCGGCGACCAGCCACTCGGGCAACGCCCAGGGGTCGGGACGGTAGCGGGTGCGGGCCGTCCGCCGGCCGCCGAGGAACAGGCCCGTTCCCGCCGCCGCGACGCCGGCGACCAGGAGGGGAAGGCCCAGCGCCGGCGGTCCGCCGGCGTCGAGGAGGCCGTAGAGGCCGACACAGATGCCGAGCAGGCCGCCGAGGACGAGCACGCCGGTGAGCACCCGGGCTCGGCCGGATGTCGTCCTCGTCCGTCCGTAGCCGCGCGAGTCCATCGCCGCGGCGAGTGCGAGCGAACGCTCCATGGCGCCCTCGAGCACCGGGACGGCGACGGCGCGAAGCGCCCGCAGCCCACGGTCCGGCTGGCCACGCAGCCGCCGCGCGGCTCTGGCTCGAGCCGCGTCGGCGACGAGCTGGGGAGCGAACGTCATCGCCACCACGACGGCGACGCCCATCTCGTACAGCGCACCGGGCACGCTGGCCAGCAGACGTTTGGGGTTGGCCAGCGCGTTGGCGGCGCCCACGCAGGCCAGGACCGCCGCGAGGCGCAGGCCGTCGAGCGCGGCAGAGGCCAACGCCTCAGCGGTGACCGGACCGCCGATCCGGATGCCTTGCATCCAGTCCGGCAGCGGCACCTGGGGCAGTCGGACCAGCACCGTCGTGCCGCTGACCGCGGCTCCGAACACGGCCTGGAACACCACCCGGATCGCGATGACGACGAGTCCGAGCCGGAGGAACGCCGCGTACGAGTTGGCCCATGGGGCGCTCGTCCGTCGCGCGGCCACGACGTTGCCGGCCACCGCGACGAGCAGAGCCAGCAGGACCGGGTTCGTGGTACGGCTCGCCGCGGTCGCCAGGCCGAGCGCCCACAGCCACCACGCGCCCGGGTGGAGGTGGCGGGGGAGTGAAGGGCGGTGGGCGGCGCGCACAGGTCAGACGTCCTCGCCGGCGCCGCGGCGGCGCCGGGTCACCAACGCGGCGAGGACAAGCGCCGCGACGACCAGCACACCAACGACCGACCACACCGCGACACCGCGCGACGAGGATTGCTCGTCGGTGTTCGCCGCTCCATCGGTGTTCTCAGCGGCCGCCGGATTCGGTGTCGTGGTCTCGTTGGCCTGCGCGGTCGACGTCGCCTCGGGCGTGCCACCCGGAAGCTGGAGCGCCACGGTCGGCTCGGGGGAGGGGATGTCGGGTTCCTCGGGAACCGTGTCCCCGCAGCCGGTCGCCGGAACGGAGTCGATCGCGCAGACCAGCCCGTTCTCCTCCCGTACCGAAGCGACCGCTGCCAGCACCTGGGCGGAGCTGGCGTCCGCGTCGACAACCGCACAGGCGCCCCGTGGCTGGGGCAGCGCCTGGCCGCTGGTCTCCTCCTCGGCGAGCCCGTAGTCGACGACGACGGCGACGCGTTTGCGGCCGGGTTCGGCTGGTGTCCCTCCGCAGATCGCCTCGAAGTCGCCGGGCGCCCGAGGCGGTCGGGGTGGGGTGGTCTCGCCCGAGACAGCCAGTCGCCAACCGTCGACAGCGCCGTCCTCCGGCGTGACCGACGCGGGTCCGCTGCTCGCCAGGACCCAGGCGCCGTCCTTCCACTGGTAGAAGCCCCAGTAGCGATAGGCCTCGGCGGACGCGGGTCCGGCCACTACAACGGCGAGGACGAGGGCTGCTGACGCGGCCAGGGCAGTCCTGGACGCGGTCAGGACTGACCGGACAGGGCGTCGAACGTCGCGCTCCAGACTCATGGGGTCCTCCGGGTGAGGGGTCCGGGCGCGGACCCCGGGACCAACACGAGAAACCCTCGGCGTCGTCCGGCGAGTGCCGGCGGCCGAGGGCAGACTCGGGTGCTCACCCGGGCTCCGCCCCGCAGACCTCGACGGGTGTTCGTGGAGCCACGTCATGGCCAGGCGTCCCGGCTCGCCGCTCAAGGGGTGGAGCCTGGTTGCTCTCCAGGCCGCGGCCTACGGTTGCGGGTCAGCGCCGGCTTCCGACCGGCTTCCCCTGTCAGACGGGTCAACCGACCCGTCACCATGACGTTGTGCAGGACGGAAGTTCTCACGACGGAGCCGGTCGCGTCAAAGCGGACGTCAGGATGTGGACTGCGCCGGCTGCGGCCCGTGTCCCTGCGGAGGCTCTAAGCTCAACGGGATGACGTGGACATGGCGGCTCGAGGATGCGGACGGCAACCCCGTCGACGTCGGCGGGTTGGCCCGGGTCGAGTTTCCGTCCCAAAGTGACGCGGAGAGCTGGATCGGGGAGACCTGGCGGGAGCTCCGGGCTGCCGGAGTGGACCAGGTCACCCTGCTCGAGGCCGGGCGAGAGGTGTACGGGCCGATGAGCTTGCATCCCGCCGACGAGAGCGCCGACTGACCGCCGAGTTCCTGGTCCGACACCCGAGTCGACCCTCGTGAGTCCCGTGGAGTGCGACGTTCGCCACGTCGAGTCCTCGGGGAGTCGCCTGGTACACCCTGTCAGGCATCCGTTACCGTCTGGGCGATCTTGGTGAGACACCGCAACGGAGGGTCGGCATGCGTCGGGGCGAAGAGTGGCTGCACCGGTTGCGCATCCTGGAGCAGCGGATCGCCACGAGCACCTTCACCTGCGACGACGGACGTGGCCTGGTGCGGGTCAGCGTCGACGGTCATGGCCGCGTTCAAGCGGTCGAGCTGGCGCCCGACTGGACCCAAGGCATCCAGGTCCGGGACCTCGCCGATACGGTCCGTGACGCCTACCGCGCCGCCCGCCGCCGGGCGTCGGACTTCGTCGCGGAGAAGTACGCCGAGACGGGTGTCTCGGTCCTCGCCCGGAGCTTCCTGCCAGCGGGAGCGGGCGCGCTGCCGCCTCTCCTCGACCGGCTGGCGCCGCTGGTCCCGCGCGCGGGAGCTGTCCTCGCCGAGCTGGGCCTGGAGACGGTCGTCGGCACCGCGGCGGATGACCGTGTCCTGGCTGAGTTCGACTGCTTCGGTGAGCTGCGCGGGCTCGTGGTGTCGTGGCGGTACGCCTTGCAGACTCCCCACGACGAGCTCGCCGAGAGCATCCGGGAGGCGCTGAGCGCCGGGGAGATGCGCTCGGCGTGGCGGAACGCGGAGCTGAGTGGACGGCTGGCCAGGCGGCCGACCCTGCGGAGTACGGTCGCCCGCGGACAGGCCGACTGCGCGTAGCCCTACCCCACGTCCTGAGGGGCGCGTCCTGAGGGGGCGTCAGTCCTCTGGGTGTGGTGACCCGGGTCTGCGGGTGTCCGACGGACGGCGTCCGGTCGCCTCGGGGCGCCCGGTGGTCTCAGATCGTGTCGCCGGGCGCGACTTGCGGCTTCGGTAGGCGCAGCCGTCGGATTTGCGTCGCGCGCATCACGCCGTACAACACAGCGCCGCGGTGGCTCTCGTTCGGGAAGCGCGCCCGGAGCTCGCGCTTGAGCCGTCGGCCCAGGATGAACAGCTCGACGGGCACGATGATGATTGCCGTGAGCCACAGGTAGTAGGCGACAAGCTGAACCTGCGGCACAGGGATCATCATGGCGAGGAAGATCACCAGGAAGAAGGGCAGGAGGTACTCGCCCAGCGTCCTCCGCGAGTCGACGAAGTCCCGGCAGAAGCGGCGGACGGGTCCCTTGTCACGTGGCGGCAGGTAGCGCTCGTCGCCCGTGATCAGCGCCTGCTGGATCTTCGCGCGCTCCGCCCGGGCCCGTTGCCGCGCCAGCCGCGCGGCTTCCCGACGGTCGCGCGGGGCGGCGATCCGTTGCCGGCGAGCCCGCTCAGCGTCACGGCGCTTCGGCGTCGGACGTCCCTTGCCTGGCGATCCCTTGCCGCGTGGCCCCTTGGCCGGTGTCGTGGGTCGAGGGGTGGATTCGGTACTCTCGGCGGGGGCCGGCTCGGTCGTCGTACGGCGTCGGAACACGCTCCACAGCGTAACGGCTCGACGATGTGTCCCGGCCGTCGCTTCGGTCCCCAATGCACGCTATGCCATGGGGCCCGGTGGCCTGGCTTCCTGTGGTTTGATCGACCGCAGCGACAAGGCACGCGGGTGGCGGGGTCGCCTGGTGAGGGCTTCGCGGCATAGGGTGATCGCAGACACGCCGTCCGGTGCCGACCCGGCACGATTGACACTGACGACCGGCCTGGAGACGAAGGGGGCGGCCGACCTCGATGAGTATTCTCAAGCGCTTCGCGATGATCTTCCGCGCGAAGGCCAATAAGGCGTTGGACCGTGCCGAGGACCCGCGGGAGACCCTCGACTACTCGTACCAGAAGCAGCTGGAAATGCTCCAGAAGGTACGCCGAGGCGTCGCCGACGTCGCGACCAGCCGGAAGCGCCTCGAGCTCCAGATGAACCAGCTGCGGCAGCAGTCGGACAAGCTCAAGGAGCAGGCGCAGAAGGCGCTCAGCATGGGCCGGGAGGACCTGGCTCGGGAGGCGCTCACTCGGCGCTCCGGCCTGGAGCAGCAGCTCGCTGATCTCAGCACGCAGCACGCCGCCCTTCAGGGCGAGGAGGAGAAGCTGACCCTCGCCGCCCAGCGTCTGCAGACCAAGGTGGAGGCCTTCCGCACCAGGAAGGAGACCATCAAGGCCACCTACACCGCAGCCGAGGCGCAGACCCGGATCGGCGAGGCGTTCGCTGGGATCTCGGAGGAGCTGGGCGATGTGGGCCTGGCCATCCAGCGTGCCGAGGACAAGACCGCCGAGCTCCAGGCGCGTTCCGGGGCAATCGACGAGCTGCTGGCGTCCGGGGTGCTGGACGACGTGACGGGCACCGGCAAGGACGACATCTCCCGCGAACTGGACATGCTGGCCTCGAGCAACGAGGTCGAGCGCGAGCTCGCCGCGATGAAGGCGCAGCTCGCTGGGGGCACCCAGCAGCCGCGCGAGCTGGAGGGCCAGCCCGCCCAGAGTGACCAGGCCGGGAGTGGGGCGGAACAGTCCGCGCAGGTCAGGCCGGAGCAGGCACAACGGCAGGGGGAGGGATCGTGATCGTCCGAATCCTCGGCGAGGGCCAGCTGCGGGTTGCCGACGAGCACCTCGAGGAGCTCAACAAGCTCGACAGCGAGCTCGAGACGGCGGTCGAGGCTGGCGACGAGGCGGCGTTCAAGTCCGCGCTCCAGGCGCTTCTGCAGAAGGTGCGAGCCGTCGGCACCAGGCTGCCGGACGACGCGCTGGAGGACTCGGACCTGTTCCTTCCGCCGGAGGACGCCACCATCGACGAGGTCAAAGAGCTTCTCGGCGAGGAGGGACTGATCCCCGGGTAACGGACGGGTCAGGCACCTCGGTGGTGAACGCTCATCGCGCCGTACGCGCGGGCGCCGGGAATCTTCGGCGCTCGCGCGTCGTCGTATGAGATGACAGGAGGAGCGATGACACATGGCACGAACGCGATTTCCGGCGGATAGGGGCCTGACCACCCGAATGGTCGTGGTCATGTTCCTGCTGGGGCTGCTGTACGTCTCGGCGATGGCCGGCTTGATCGCCGCGGGCGTCGACTGGTTCCTGGTCGTCCTCATCGCGGCGGGGGCTCTGGTCGCGCAGTGGTACTTCTCGGACAAGATCGCGCTCGCCGCGATGGGCGCGCACGAGGTCACTCCGGAGGAGGCGCCGGAGCTGCACGCGATGATCGACCGGCTGTGCGCCCTGGCCGACATGCCGAAGCCGCGGGTGGCGGTGTCCGACATGCAGCTCCCCAACGCGTTCGCCACCGGTCGGAACCCGCGGAACGCGGTGGTGTGCGTCACCACGGGTCTCCTGCGACGGCTGGATCGTGCCGAGCTCGAGGGAGTCTTGGCGCACGAGCTGTCCCACATCGCCCACCGGGACGTGGCCGTCATGACCGTGGCGTCGTTCCTTGGTGTCCTCGCCGGGCTCATCGCCCGGTTCGGGATGTACTCGGGGCTCGGCCGCAGCCGGGACAACACCGCCGTGGTCTTCGCGGTGGTGTGGTTGGCCAGCATCGTCGTCTACGTGATCAGCTTCCTCCTCACCCGGGCGCTCTCGCGGTACCGCGAGTTCGCGGCCGACCGAGCTGGCGCCTACCTCACCGGTCAGCCGTCAGCGCTGGCGTCCGCTCTGGTCAAGATCTCCTCCGACGTCGAGCGCATCCCAACCCGAGACCTGCGGCGGTCCGCGCCGGCGCAAGCGTTCTTCTTCGCGCCGGCGGCGGTCGGCAACTCGCTCGCGACCTTGCTGTCGACGCACCCCAGCACGGAGAAGCGCTTGGAGCGGCTGGCGCAGGTGAGCGCGGAGCTGGGAAGGCCGATGCTGTGACATCCCGCGACGCTCGCCTCGGCGGCCTCGACGGTTTGGGTTCGCTGCTGAAGGGCGGCCGATGAAGTTCCTCGACGTGATCCTTGGGCGAAGCAAGCCCAAGCGGCCTGATCTCGACCAGCTGTTCGGGCTGCCCCAGGCCGCCCTCACCTTGGAGGTCGCGACGACGTTTCGACCCACCGGCGTCGGCTCGGTGTGCTACCGCGCCGCCGAGGGCGGGGCGTTCGCGGCGACACAGGCCGAGATCCAGCAACTGCTCGACGCCGACGAGGGGCCGAAGGTGGAGCGGACGCAGGACTCCTACGGCTTCACCTGGCTGGTCTGCCGCGCGGATCCGTCCGACATGTCCGCCCTGGTGACCGACCTGCACGCGGTCAACTCCTCACTCGAGGCCGCCGGTTTCGGGCCGTCTCTGCTGTGCTCACTGGTCGGCTTCCGCGACCCGGAGGGGAGGCGGCTGGCGTTGGTCTACCTGTACAAGCGGGGGTCCTTCTACCCCTTCGCGCCGGTGGGCGACGAGCGCCGGGACAACGCGCTGGAGCTGCAGATTCGTGGCCTGATCGCCAACGACCTACGAATCGAGAACGACCTCTCGCGGTGGTTCCCCGTCTGGGGTGCCCCCGGCTTGTGAGAGCTCTGGTCCTCGCGGACGCGTCGTTCCGGCCGGTCCCGTGTCGGGACCCTGGAACGGCGCGGTCAGAGGAAGGCGCCTGAGGGGATGTACGGAGCCGGTGGGCGCATGTGGCGCAGGCACAGGTAGCCCTCGGTGCGGAGGGACAGACCGGCGGTGAGGGCGACGTCCACTGCCCACTCCTGCGCCGCGGTGAGGTAGTCGATCCGCACCTGCGCGTTCTCCGGTGAACGTGCCAGAGCCGACCAGAGCAGTCGTTGCGCGATCTTGCGTCCGGTCGCGGCGAGCAGGACGGGTGACCCGTTGGCGTCGACATAGCAGTAGCCACTGCCGACGAGCGTGTCACAGACGAGGAGCCCGTACTCGCCGCCGAGGAACTCGTGGTCGACACCGTGCGCCGCCCCGCGGACCTGGCGGTCCACCGAGTCACACAAGTCGCGATCGCCCGGACCGCCTTCCCGCACCCCCGGCACGACGGGCAGCGACGTCCGATCGACGACGCCGGCGACCCGGATCGTGGGATGCAGGGAAAAGCCGGCGAGACGGTAACGGCGGGCCGCTCGCGGATCCTCGGTGGAGATGATGATCCCTCGCAGGCAGCCGCGGCTGTAGCCGAGGACAGCGTCGAGCAGGGCCTTCCCGATCCCCGCCCCTTGGTGGTTCGGGTGGACGAAGTACGCGGACAGACCCCACAGCTTGTCCCGCCGCAGCGCCATGGCGACGCCGGCCACCTTGCCGTCGACGTCGGCCACCCAGCATCCGTCGGGGTCGTGGCGCAGAAAGTGCTTGGCGCGCCGGGTCCACAGGGAGAGCGCCTCGGGTGAGGGGTCACCGGTTCGAGGCTCGGGGGAGCCGGGGGAGCGGGTCGCCGCGCGGACCTGATCCATCGCCTGGTGGGCGAGTGTTCGCGCGGCTGGGATGTCGTCCTCTGTCATCGGTCGGATCAGCACGAGGCGACCATACGTCGCGCACGTCGACGCTCGATAGCGGCCAGTGCGCATCCCAGGGGAAACGCGAGGGCGGCGAGCGCGTCACCCCCGGTGAGAGCAGGACACCCGGGCGGTGGAAGATGGCCGGCGTGCGCGTGCTGATCGCTCCCGACAAGTTCGCCGGCACCCTGAGTGCGGTCGAGGCCGCCGAGGCGATCGCCGAAGGTTGGCGCCGCCAGGCACCCGGCGACGAGGTCCTCACGGCACCGATGTCCGACGGCGGCCCAGGCTTCATCGACGTGCTCCACGCCGCTCTCGGCGGCGAGCTGCAAGCGGTGACGGTCACCGGGCCGCTCGGCGAACCCACGCCGGCGACCCTCCTGCTCCACGAGCGGACCGCGTACGTGGAGTCCGCGCAGGCGTGCGGGCTCGCGCTGGTTCCCGCCGACCGGCGTGACCCAGAGGCTGCCACCACCTACGGCGTCGGTGAGCTGCTTCGCGCCGCTCTCGACGCCGGGGTGCGGCGGGTCGTCGTCGGCCTGGGTGGAAGCGGGACGAACGACGGCGGTGCGGGCCTCCTCGCGGCGATGGGCGCGGTCGCCGACCCGCCGACCGCCCTCACCGGTGGGCCGCGAGCGCTCGCCGACCTCACCCGCCTCGACGTCCGAGCAGCGCGTGAGCGGCTGGCTGGTGTCGAGCTGCTCGTCGCCAGCGATGTCGACAACCCGTTGCTCGGCCTGCGTGGTGCGACCAACGTCTTCGGGCCGCAGAAGGGTTTGCGGCGGGAGCGCCTCGTGGTCGTCGACGCCGCGCTGGCACGGCTGGCTGATCTCGCCGACCGTCGGCTCGCCGACGCCAAGGGAGCGGGTGCGGCGGGCGGTCTGGGCTACGCCCTTCTCCTCCTCGGGGGGCGCAGAGTGCCGGGCATCGACACGGTCGCTCAGGCGGTCGGTCTGCCCGAGAAGGCCCGTAACGTCGACCTCGTCCTGACCGGTGAGGGTTCGTTCGACTTCCAGTCGGCCAGCGGCAAGGTGGTCTCCGGCGTCGCGACCGTCGCGGCGCGGGCGCTCCGACCCTGTGTCGTGCTCGCGGGTCAGGTCCACGTCGGCGCCCGGGAGATGCGGGCCATGGGGGTGGAGTCGGCCTATTCGGTGGTCGACCTCGTCGGCGAGAAGGAGGCGCTCGGCCGACCCCGGGAGTCGTTGGCCGCGCTCGCCGAGCGGGTCGCCCGAACCTGGTCGCGTTGACGGGGCGAACCTGGTCCCGTTGAGTGTCGCGGCGGTGCGCTTGTGCAACGATGGGTCCGGAGCACTGGAATGCCGGTGCCGATGCCGGTGTTGAGCACCATGCGGACGAAATCGGGCCGACATCACTGAGCCGACATCCGACCACGGGAGTCCGAGGTATGACCATTTCAGGCGACGTGACCCAGCAGGAGCGGCAGGAAGGCGTCGTCCTCACCGACGCAGCGGCCGCCAAGGTCAAGAGCCTTCTCGAGCAGGAGGGTCGTGACGACCTGCGGCTCCGGCTCGCGGTGCAGCCGGGTGGTTGTTCGGGTCTGCGCTACCAGCTCTTCTTCGACGAGCGGGAGCTGGAAGGTGACGTGGTCCGGACCTTCGGCGGCGTCGACGTGGTCGTCGACCGGATGAGTGCCCCGTACCTGCACGGCGCCGTCATCGACTTCGTCGACACGATCGAGAAGCAGGGCTTCACGATCGACAACCCCAACGCGGTCGGCTCCTGCGCCTGCGGCGACTCCTTCCACTGACGGCTCTGCTGGTGGGCCGCCGCCACCGCGGTGACCATCCGCCCGTGGAGTGCCCTCCGGACGCTGTCAGGAGGGACGCCGCCAGGGCGGACGCTGTCAGGACGGCACGTCCAGGAAGATCGGGTTGGTGAACGCCACCATCGGCTCGAAGGGCAGCGGCCCGGACGGCATCCGTCGGACCTCGGCGCGGATGTAGGCCGCCGCGCGTGCAGTCGTCCGCCACGTCACGGTCCCGTTACCGCTCTCGGGCACGGGCAGCTGGGCGACCGGCCCCGCGTCGGTGACCAAGCGGACGAACGTGCCGGGCGCGCCACGCACCGCGACCTCCACCGCCACCTCGGTGTCCGGCCTCAGGGAGAGGCGGTCGCCGATGCCCGCCGTGGCCTCCTCGGCGCTCGCCGAGAAGTCCAGCTCGACGTTCGCGGACTCCGCGACGTAGCACCGTCCGGCACGGATACCGGCGAGGATGGCGTCCCTCGTGAGGTCGTCGGCGAGGACCACCGTCTGCCCGAGGCCAACGGTCTGACTGTGGTCGTGCGCGTCACTGCCACCGACCGCCGGCAGCCAGGCGCCGTCCTTTCCCGCGGCCACGAGGTGGGCGTCCCACTGACGGAGCGTCACCTCGTCATCGGGGGTCCACGAGCCGTTCCACACCTCGACGGCGTCGAGACCGTCGAACCCGAACTTCCAGGCACAGCCGAGGAACGGACAGAACGGGTGCGCGGCGATCGCGAGCGCGCCTTGGCGGTGGATGTGCCGAAGGACGTCGGGGAAGACACCGTCGCGGGCTCGGTACCGCCAGTCGAGCCAGGTGCCCGGGTCCAGCCCTGCCACCACGAGGTGGCCGTTGCGGGTCGTGATCTCCTCCCCGTCGATGACGAGAAGGTCGTCCGGGACGTGGTAGCCCCACACGCCCGACGCGCTCGAGGTGTTGTGCTCGGTCGACACCATGAAGTCCAGGCCCGCCGCGCGCACGTCGGCGACGAGCTCCTCCGGCTCTCGCCGCCCGTCTGAGTGCACGGTGTGGAGGTGCAGGTCACCGCGGTACCACGCCCTGCCACGACCCGTCGCGTGTCGCGGGGCGTATCGAGGGACGAAGTCCGGGCCGGGTGGGCCGAAGCGCAAGGTGACCTCGATTCGGTACGACAGACCCTGCGGGGTGATCGTGTACGGCCCGAGCATGAGGTGCCACGTGCCCGGATGAATGGGCCCGGGGAGGTAGCCGGGCGTCGCGGTGGACCGACTGATGGAGAAGCTCTCCCTTGCTCCACCGGACCACCCACGGAAACCGTGTGCGGCTCCTCGCTCATGGCCGCGCGGATCGAAGATGCCGATGTCGAGCGCGTTCCCAGGTGCTCCGGTGCCCGCCGACGGGTTGTCGTAGGTGTAGCGGACGACGATCTCACGCACACCATCGGGTACGTCCACCGGGACGGGGACCCAGTCGGGTGCGTCGGTGTCCAACCGCCCGGTGAGGACGATCGTGCGTTCGTCGCCGACACCCGAATCGGTGCTCCGTTCGTCGGCGGAGTCGGCGCTGCGTGCGGTCACGTAGACGAGTATGAACCAGCCACCTACGCGAGGAGCCGACGTCCGAGACGGCCGAGCATCTGGCGGAGCCATCCGCGACGGTCGGAGTCATCCGACGTGTCGGTGCGGGCGGGGTGGTCCTCTGCCACGCCCTCCGCGTCGCCTTGGGCGAGGCCGCCGCTGTGCCCGACCCGCTCGCGGGCGAGGTCCAGGTAACGGCGGCCGATCGGTGACTCAGGCTGACCGGCCACGAGTCGTTGGGCTCGCTGCAACCACGTGTACGCGTGTCGCACGGCGGTCACCTCGTCGAGCGGGCGTCGCTGGTCACCGACCAGAAGGCTGGCCAGCTCCGGCGCGACCAAGACGGCCGAACCCAGGTGTTGGAGACATCGAGCCTCCCCTTGGTGGTCGGCCAGCTCGCTGAAGCGCGTCATCGCCCGCTGCCAGAGCGCCACGGCGACTGGGGCCCGGCCTTGCATCCACGCCGCGATTCCCCGTAGCTCGGCGACGTGCGCCAGGGCAGTCGCGTCCTCGGCGTCCTGAGCACGGGTTTCGGCGAGGTCAAGCCGGTCGAGCGCACGCTCAGGTGCGCCTTGGTGCAGGTAGACGACGGCCATGCTGAGCAACGTGGTGATCTCGCCGGCCGTGTCCTTCTTGGGCAGCGCCGCCCACGCGTGCTGGAGCTCCCGCTCGGCGGCGCGCAGTTCGACGTCGCGTCGGGTCGCCGCGGCCAACGGGTCGGTTGCGCCGCTGCCGTGGTCCGATGTGGGGGAGGTGTGGGCGTGATACTGGTCGGCGCGCGCCAGGTGGAGCTGTGCCTGCTCGTGGTGGAGCCGAGCCCGCAGGGCCCACGCCGTGCGACGAGTGGACCTGCCGAAGGCGGCGAGCTGGCGGCGAACCCTCTCGAGCCGGGCGGCTGCGTCCTCGAACTGTCCGGTAGCCCGAGCGAGGGCGGCGCACCTGGTCTCGGCCACCATGGCGAGGTCGGGGCGTCCCGCACGCTCGGCGAGGTCGCCGAAGCTGCTGTGGACGACCCTGGCGCCAAGCACCTGGCCCTGGCGCACGTACCAGACGTCCAACGCGTCCGTTAGCGTCGCGAGATCGTCGATGACGAGGGTGAGCAGTGGCTCGTCGGTCTCGCCGGGCTCGTCGGGGTAGCTGGCGGTGACGAGTGCGCGTAGGAAGGGCTCCTCGGCTTGGAACCAGCGAGCCGCCGAGGCGGCGTGCGCGCGGCTGTCGAGGACGCCACGCCAGCGTTCGGCCAGGTGGGCATAGCGTCGCACCAGGGAAGGCAGGGCGGCGCGGAGGGCCTCTCGCTTGTCGTCGGTGACGATGGCGCGTACCGCCACGCGAATCTCTCGAGGCATCCGGTAGCGCCCCGCCTCTGACTGTCGGACCAGGTTCCTGGCCGTGAGCTCGTGGAGCGGGTCCACGAGGTGGGGGTACTCGGCTCGCTCAGGCTCCCCTTCGGCGGAGTTGTCGGCGTCCTCGTCGAGACCCCGCCGAACCGCCTCCATCGCCTCGACGGTGAGCTCGGCCACTGGCAGGTCGGCCAGCGCCCGGGCCAGCCGACGCGCACGACGTGACATGCCCGGGTGGGTTCGGCCCACGATGGCGTACCAGACTCTGGCGGGCGGGTCGACGACGGAGGTGGCTTGTCGGAGCCGAGGATCGACGGCCGCCAGTTGAAGTCGGTCGACCAGCTCCTCCGGGTGCCAGATGTCGGCTCCGGGCCTCGTCAGCTCCTGGACGAGGTCCCAGACCGCGCCGGGACGGCCGTCACAGGCGCGCAGGACGTCGTCGAGATAGGGGTCCCACCGTTCGTCTCGGATCTCGGCTCGCCACAGCTGGCGGAGGTCAGCGATCTCCAACGGAGCGAGGGGCACGATCGACTCGGCGGGGAAGCCGTCGGCCAGCGTCAGGCTGCCGGGGTCGTGCGAGAGGGCCACCACGAGCAGGGGTCCCGAGCCGTCGCTGGGCCACCGCCTGGTGAGCCACGTGACCTGGTCGACGCTCGACACGTTGTCGAGGACGAGTGTCGAGCCCTGCGCAGCCAGACGTTCCAGGAGCCTCGCGGCCGCGTCGTCCATCACCTGCTCGCTCCCGGACAGCGGCTCGCTCGCCCCGAACGTCCTCAGCAGGTGTCCGGCGATGGTGGTGGCGTCGTCGGGGCGTTCGGTCGACCATCCGCGCACGTCGAAAGGGCGCGGTGTGGGCCGGGTTGGCGTGGCCTTGTCGGATGAGCTCGCTGACGACGGCGTGCGCGACGGTCGAGGTTCCCATTCGGGGCGCCCCAACGATGGCGACGACGCCCCGGCGGAGGACGACGTCGACCGCCTGCCGCACGACCTCCGCCCGCCCGATGGTGACGGGCTCGGGTCGAAACCACGCGGGTCGAGTCGGCGGTCCTGGTGCGACCAGGTCGCTGTCGAGTTGGCGGACGGGTCGACGCCTGCGCAAGTACGCGCCGAGGAGCCAGACCGCGAGGAGCACCACGACGATGACCCCGCTCAGCACGCGGAGCAGGTGCTGAACGGGCGCCCAGGTCGGCGAGTCGCTCAGCGTTCCCGCGAGCAGGTCTGACGCGAGGCCGTTGAGGAAGATGCCGAAGAGCGCCGCGGCGCCGATGAGGGTGTTGCGGATGACGCCCGATCGTGGCTCGTCGAGCGCGTGAGCGGTCGGCGGCGCCTGCGGGTGGTCGGGGACTCTCGGTGGCGCCGGTCGCTGGTGGTAGGGCGCGGGTGTCGGTCCGGTCGTCACCCCGCTCGGCGTGGAGGAGCCGACGTCGACCGGAGCGGCGGCGAAGGCATGTGACGGCGTGGCAGGCTGGGTCGTCGTCCCCGCCGAGGATGGTGCGGCGGCGGCCTTCTCGAGCTCGGTCGCGCCAAGGCTGGAAGGTTGGTGGCCGGCCGTCGGCTCCTCGCCCGGTCCTGGCGAACCGTGGTGGTCGGCGTCTCGTGGCGGATCCGGCGTGACCGTCATCGCAGCAGTCCTCCGGTCAGGCCAGGCACCATCCACCGGCGCCACACCAGCAAGAGCACGACGACCGGGACGAGCGCCGCGAGCACGGCGCTCGCCGCGATCGTGCCCGCGGAGGTGGCGAACTGCCGAGCCTCACCCCACAGCACGATCGTCAGCGGGCTCGAGCCGGGTCCACTGATGAAGAGGCTGACGATGAAGTCGTTCCAGACCTGGACGAACTCCATCACCGCCACCGCGACGAGCGCGGCTCCGGCGCGGTCCCACAGTCGACGCAGGGCGGTCAGCGGGCCGGTCTGCCCGAGCAGCACGTCGTCGAGGGCCGGACGGTGGGACGACAGACGGTGGGAGGACAGGAGGGCGGCGCGCAGGATGAGGACCGCCAAGGGCAGACCCGCCGCCACGTGCACCACGATCAACGGCAGTCGGGAGCCCACAACGCCGAGAGAGGTGAACGCGTCACGCAGCGGGATGGCGTACATCTGCACCGGCGCGACCGCCAGCATCGTGAGCACCGCCACGACCAGTCGACCGGCCCAGTCCGGGACGCGCAGCGACAGCGCCGGGGTGGCCAGCAGAGCGATGACCACGAGGAGACTCGTGGCGCCGAGCGCCACGACCAGCGTCGACCACAGCGAGTTCAGCAGTCCGCCGTCGATGATCTGACGGAAGGACGCCAGCGACAGGCCTGACTGGCCGACCGTCCACCAGCCTCGAGCGCCGGCGTCCTCGGGAGTCTGCAGCGCTGTCGTGACGAGCACGAGGACGGGGAACACCCACATGGCGGCGACGCCGACTCCGAGGAGGACGTGCCACCAGCGCACGTGACCGCTCCGGCGTTCCCGCCACCAGGGCCGGGGCGTGCGTGGCATCCTCCGACGTCGCCCGATCGCGTGGCTGAGGAGCAGCGCGCAGCAGCCCAGCAGGCAGAACAAGACGACGGCAAGCGCGGCCGGCCGGCCTGGCTCCGGGGACTGGACCGTCAGTCGCCACCAGTGGACCGCGGCGGTGTCGACCTCCTGCCGCATCGGCCCAGGTGTGACGATGAGGATGAGGTCGAACAGGCGGGCGGCGGCGACGACCAAGGTGAGGAGGATGAGAGCCCCGACGGGCAGCACCAGGCGGATGCGAATGCGGAGCAACTGGAACCAGCTGGCTCCATGCGCCTGGCCGACGCGCTCGACGTCCTCAGGGATGGCCCGAAGCCCCGCGCGGAACAGCGACACCGCGAAACCCAGCCACGTCCAGGCGAACGCCGACACCAAGACGAACCAGATGAGGCCTGGGCCGAGCCACACCGGGCTCTCGCCGACGAGAGCGGCGAGAGCGCTGACCGTCCCCCGCTCGGGCGTCGGGTCGTAGAGCAGCCGGAACGCCGCACCGGAGGTGAGGGCCGAGATACCGAAAGGCAGCACGAGCACGCCCATGAACGCGGTGCCCCAGCGCTCGAAGCGCAGGCTGGCCAACGCCAGCAAGAAGGAGACGACGACCAAGCCGGCGGCGATGCCGACCCAGGCGAGGGTGTGCAGCAACGCGCGCTGGGTCGCGCCGTCGGCCAGGACGCCGACGAGGTGGCGCAGCGTCCACGACCCATCCTCCCGGAACGCCCACACGAGCGTTCGCAGCATGGGTGTGACCAGCAGGAGGACCAGGGTCGCGGCCGGAAGACCGAGCAGGTACCGGCCGATCTTGCGGGGCGGCCGTCCGGGTACCAGCCGTCCGCTCATCGGACGACTGGTGACTTCCAGGCGCAGGCCGCGGTGGCTCTCAACCGCCATCGCCGGCTCCTGGTTCGCACAGGTCGACCTGTTCGGCGGAGCTGGCGCGCAGCCTCGCCCACGTCGACGACACGTCGCGACCGACGGTGGCGTCCTCCAGAGCGAGGAGCTGCGCGACAGCCTCGTCGGCGGCGACGTCGACTGCGGCCGTATCCCGGTCGCCCACCCGCGTCAGGAACTGCTGGAGAACCCGCCAGAGGCCCTCCTGGCCGCCGACGGCCCCGATCTGGTCGGAGAGGTCGAAGCGGAACGGTTCGTTGACAAGCTGGCGGACGACCGGACGCATGTCCGGTGGGTACAGCCGCTCGGGCACGGTGAGGTCGGGGGAGACGAAGCCGCCGGCCCTGATCCAGCTCGTGACCGCTCGCGAGTCGACCAGTCGGGTGAGGAGGTCCCGCGCCTCGGGCCGGGCTGGTCGAGTCAGCACCACGACGTCGCCTCCGGCGACGAGCGGCGGTTGGCCTCGGCGCGGGGGAGGGAACGCGAAGGTGCCGACCGGGTTGTCACAGCCGTCGGGGTCGATGCCGAACCTCTCGATGATCGGCCAGGCGAAGTCGGGCGCCACGACCATCGCGGCGCGGTGGTAGCGGAAGACCTCCAGCACCGCGTCCGAGAACTGCTGGACGAGCGCCCGACGTACCCCTCCCGCCACCACGCCGGGCGTGCTCCACATCTGACCGAGTGAACGGAACGCCTCTCGGACGGCGGGCACGTGCCACGGGCGTGGCGCTGGCCCGCTGAGCGCGTCGTAGGTGCAGGGGGAGTGTCCGAGGAGAACGTTCTCGAAGAAGTCGGTGAGCATCCAGCCGTCCCCGCCACCGAGTGCCAACGCGGGGATCCCCTGCCGGCTCAGCTCGGTGTTGAGGGCGAGCCAGTCCGACCAGGTCTGCGGGGGTTGCAGACCGAGACGCTCGAACTGGCACGGCCGATACCACACCAAGGACTTGTGGGCGACCTTGAACGGCAGGCCATAGGGGACTTGCTCCCCGGTCTGGGGATGTCGATGGAAGAGCAGCGACCGCCACACCGGTGGGTAGGTGTCGGGCGCTGGCCAGCTCTCAGCGGGCAACGGTGCCAGAGCGTCGAGGTGCTCGGCGACGAGGCCCGGCCGGGGCAGCAGGACGACGTCTGGCCGGCCGGCGCCGCGGGTCGCCAGGGCCGCCGAGATGTCGTCGCCGTAGGGGAGGATGTCGACGTCATAGGCCATCTCCCCGGGGAGGCGACGCAGGTCGTCGATCACCCGACGGAACAACGACAGCTCGGCGGCGCTCCACGTCACCGCGACCCGCACGGTCGGCCGATCGGCGAGCAGTGCGCCGGCCGCCGAGCACGCGGGGAGAGGCACGCTGACCGACAGGAGCCCGGCTAAGACCGCCCGCCGGCGAAGCCGTCCAGCGCCCGACTGGCCTCGAGGCACGCTACGCATCGTCGGCCCTCCCGGTGGAGGACGTCGCCGCCGAGCGTCCGACCGTTACCAGGTTTGGTTCGAGCCACACCGGATCGTGGTCCAGCTGCCACACCCTGGCGGCATCGGTCGTGATGACGAGCACCGCGACGTTGGCGAGCACCGCTTCGGCCTTGGACGACGTCAGCTCGGCCGAGGGCACCCGACGGCGCCGGGGCTCTTCCAGAACCGCGTGCCAGGTCGGGTGGTCGGGTGTGTCCTCGATGACGATGGCGATCGGCTCCCAGCACAGGGCCAGCGCCAGGCCGGCGAGTCGGCGCTCGTTGGCGCTGAGGTGCTCGGGACGACGGTCGAGCAGGTCCGCCATGTCGAGCGTGGCGGCGACCTCCTGGGTCATCACCGTTCCCAACGCCTTCGACACCCGGGCGGTCGGGCATCGGAGCCGCCACATGTTCTCGGCGACGGTGATTCCCGGCACAAGGCCCCCAGCCGCTGGCACCAGCCGGACCGGGCAGTGCCGACCCGTGCGGTGCCGCCGACGTCTGCGGTGGTCGACGTGCTGCTGCCAGACGTCCACGCCATCGACGAGGACTCGACCGGCTGATTGAGTGCGGTCCAGGCCGACGACGGCGTTGGCGAGCGCGTGGACGGCGGCCTGGTCGCTGACGACCGCTGCGCGGATCACGCCGACGGGCACGTCGAGGGTCAGCTCCGGGCACACCCCAGCGACGCGGAGGCTTTCCAGCCTCAGTCCGACCATGCCGCTCCCTCAGGGGCGGGCGAGGTTGCCGCGCCCCGATCCTCGGTCTCGTCGGTCCTCGGTTCTCGCGGTCGCTGGTACCGCGGATGGCCACGCCTTGTGACTCGACGGCCGTACGTCGACGGTCCGTGCATGGGCGGTACCAGACGGGAGGTACCACCCTAAGTGACGATCACTGTCGGCGCAGCATCCACGCCCCGAGCTGGACGCGATCATGCCCCGGTCGTGGATGCGGTTAGCCGAAGAGCACCGCGGACAGGTCGGGCTCGGCCATCTCGGGGTCGAGCGGATGGATGGGGCGCAGCACGTGCCGATACTCGAGCCGGTTCAGGTCCTGGTCGACACCGCCAGGAGTCAACGCGAGGACCCAGCCCTTGGCGGCCTGGTAGAGGTCGGGCTGGAGATAGCCGATCTTCACGGCTGTGATGTCGTGTTGCGCGGGGTCAAGTCCGAGCTTTTCCAGGTCCGCGACGTAGTGGAACGGCTTCCGGCGGCTGGTGAGGACGGCGTGGACGCCCCCGGAGCGCACGACGGCGATGTCACCGCCGACAGGGTCGGCGTGCTCGACGTGGGTCACCGTGCCGGAGACGGTGACCGGGTCACCCCCGCCGAAGCAGCCGCCGACCTCGACACGCACCGATCCGCCGACACCGGCCTGCACGCAGGCGCGGACCGCGTCGGGAGCGACACAGCTGGCCCAGATCGCCGTCCGCTCGCCGGAGGCCAGCTGCGGCGTGGCGAGCAAGTGGCCGAGGAACCAGGCCACGTCGTTCGAGCCACCACCGGTCGGGTTGTCGCCGGAGTCGCTGATGAAGAAGGGGCGCTGGTCGGAGGCGAGCGCCTGAGCGACGCACCAGTCCGCGGGACCGGCGGGCGCGCAGAACTCGAACTGGTGCCGGGCATCCCACCACGCACGGGCGAGTCGCTCGGCGTGCGCGGTGACGGCCTGCCGATCGGTGCCGGAGACCACGACGGTGGCCGCGGACCGCGGCTCGTCCGCCCAGGCGTACCCGACCCACAACGACGCGTCGAGGACGCCCGGCTGACGCTCGATCTCCGGGAGGGTGGCGTAGATCGACCGCGCCGGTTCGACCCGCGTGCTCGTCTTCTCCCCAGGCAGCAGCACGGGCACCCGCACCCACGCGCGCACCGGTCGGATGCCCTCGGTGAGGCAGCGGACGAGAGTGCGAACAGCCCGCTCGCGGGTCTCGAGGTAGTCGATGTGGGGCGCCGTCCGGTACGCGGTGAGGAGGTCGACTGTCTCCACGAGGTCACGCGAGACCTGTCCGTGCAGGTCCATCGAGGCCGAGATCAGACAGCGGGGACCGACGAGCTCCCGGATGCGTCGGGCTAGGCGGGCCTCGGCGTCACGCCGGCCCTCGACCGCCATCGCGCCGTGGATGTCGAAGTAGAACCCATCGAAGGGTCGCTCGGCGACGGCGGCGCGAATCAGGTCGAGGATCTCCGCCTCCAGCGTGTCGTAGACCTCGGGCAGCACCTGTCCGCCCGGGAGCGCCGACGCCTGCAGGAGGGGGACGAACTCCACGTCCGTCCGTCCTGGCAGACGCCAGTCCCGGAGGAACGGGTAACGGTCTGCGAGCTCCGCACCGCGCGCGACGCGGAAGTCGTCGAGCGTCGTCCGGTGGGGCGCGAAGGTGCTGGACTCGGTGGACATGCCGGCGATGCCGATGCGCAAACTCATGGCCGGTTTCTAGCACCGCCGTGGTCGAAGACGTGGCCTGGGTCAGCACCTCGCGGACGACTTGCCTCGGCGCTCGTCGCGCTGGGACGACGGGCGAGAGCCGGCGAGGTCAGGCGAGGTCGTAGAAGCGTCGAGCGGTGCCACCGAAGATCGCGGCCCGCTCGGCTTCGGACAGGTGGGCGGTCAGCTCCTCCGCCGCCGCGACCCAGTCCGCGTAGGACGAGGCGAGCAGGCACACCGGCCAGTCGGAGCCGAACATCACTCGCTCGGGCCCGAACGCTTCGAGCACCACCTCGACGTACGGGCGTAACGTGGCGACGTCCCACGTCGCCCAGTCCGCCTCGGTGACCAGACCGGACAGCTTGCAGGTGACGTTCGGCAGGCGGGCCAGCTCGCGGATCTGGTCGGCCCACGGATGCATCTGGCCGGCGGCGATCGCGGGTTTGGAGCAGTGGTCGAGGACGAACGACAGCTCCGGCAGGTCGGCGACCGTGGACAAGACCGCTGGCAGCTGGACGGGGTAGGTCAGCAGCTCGTACCGAAGACCCGCGTTGGCGACCGCCCGAAGACCGCGTCGGACGTCGGGCCGGCACAACCACGCCGGGTCGGGCTCGCTCTGCACCCCGTGGCGGATCGCCCGGAGGTATTCACCGCCTGGAGCGTCCCGCAGCGCGGCGAGGTCGTCGGCCACGGAGGGCGAGGTGAGGTCCACCCATCCGGTGACCGCGCCCACCAGATCGGAGCTCGCCGCCAAGGCCAGGAAGTCGCGAGTCTGGTCGATCTCGCTCACCGTCTGGACGAGCACGGTGGTGGTCACGCCAGCCGCGGCGGCGTGCGGCGCGAGGTCGTCCACGGTGAAGGTGCGGGCGATCGGCGCCATGGCGTCCCCGGTGATCCAGGGTTCCGGCCGCACGGACAGGTCCCACACGTGATGGTGGGCGTCGACCCGCCCGGCGTCGCCCCGAGCTGAGCTCGGTGGTGTGGCGTCCGGTTCCTCAGCCGAGGAGGTGTTGGATGGCTGTGCCGGGGCGGGGCGGCCCTCCTCAGCGGCCATAGCGGTGCACCCCCACCTCTGCCAGGTCGTCCCACAGCGCGTCGGGGATGTCGTACTCCATCATCGCGAGGTTCTCGGTCAGCTCCCTGACGTCGCGGGCGCCGGTCAGCACGGTCGCCACCGCCGGGTGGGCGAGGGGGAACTGGATCGCGGCCGCCTTGAGCGGCACGTCGTGGGCCTGGCAGACGCGCTCCAGCTCCTGCGCCCGGGCGATGAGCTCGGGTGGGGCGGGAGCGTAGTTGAACGTCGCGCCCGGACGCGGGTCGGCGAGCAGACCCGAGTTGTAGACGCCGCCGATGACGATCGAGGTACCTCGCTCCAGGCAGGCGGGCAGCAGGTCCGCCGCGCCGGTCTGGTCGAGCAGGGTGTAGCGACCGGCGAGGAGGACGACATCGATGTCGGTCTCGCGCACGAAACGAGTGGGGATCCGGGACTGGTTCATGCCCGTGCCGATCGCTTTGACCACCCCTTGCTCGCGCAGCTCGTGGAGCACGGGGTAGGCGACCTTGAGCGCTTGCTCCTCGTAGTCATCGGGGTCGTGGATGTAGACCACATCCACCGCGCTGAGCCCGAGGCGCTCCAGGCTCTCCTCCAACGACCGTCGGATCCCGTCAGGGGTGAAGTCGAAGATCGCTTCGGACGGCGGCGCGTCGGCGTAGCCGTCCGAGTCGCCGGCGGGATTGTCGACGATGAGCCGGCCCACCTTCGTGGACAGCACGTACGACGAACGCTCGACGCCTGCCGCGGCTAGCGCGGCCCCGACCCGCCGCTCGGCGACGCCGTGGCCGTACAGCGGTGCGGTGTCGATGTAGTTGAGCCCCGCGTCGAGCGCCGCCTTCACGACCGCGATGGCCGTGTCGTCCTCGACGTGTCGGAAGAGTCCGCCGAGCGGCGCGGTCCCCAGGCTCAGGCAGGTGACCTCGACGCCGCTGCGGCCCAAGGTGCGCCGTTCGGTGGCCTGCTTGCCCATGTGCCCTCGCTCCACTCGCGGGCGCACCAGGTTGGCGCGCACCTGTCGGCTCGTCGGCCCGCCCCGCGTCCCGCTGTCCGACCAGGACGTCCTGTCACGTGGCGAGCTGCCAGGGGAGTGTAATGCCGGAAAGGTGTCGTTCTAGATCGACGTCCGCGTGCGGACGCCGGTCTGTCCCGAGCTGGTGAGGCCACCGCCCCCGCCGGATGGGTCGGCGTGGGTGACCCGCGGCTCAGCGCCGCGCTACCGGGACCTGGCTCCCCGAGGAGCCGTCGACCAACGTGCGGTCGCCGAGCGGCCGCTCGAGCCTCACCGTGACGGACTTCTCGGTGAGGACCTGGGAGCAGAACACACCCTCGTCCCCGGGGCGAGGCGAGCGTCGGTACAGCGTGACGACGACCTCGTCGGGACGCTCGGTGACGTGTGCCTCGCGCAGGCCGGGCGAGCAGGGAGTGGGCAGGGTGTAGGTCAGCTGGAGGCTCCGTCCATCCCCGGTCGACTCCGCCGCGGAGATTCGGAGCAGCTCACCTGTGGCGTCGGGCGGTGTCGCGCGCGAGCGCGGTGGGGTCCGCGGGGGTTCCGTGCCCGGCGTTCGAGCTTCCGTGTCCGGTGTTCGAGTCGGTGACGTGGCAGGTGGGGAAGGTGGGGTCGCGGGACGCGACGGTGTCGTGGCCTGCGGCGTCGGCGTCCGGGCCTGACTCCCCCGCCGGGCTGCCGTACTCACACTCCGCTCATCTCCGCACGCGGAGAGTATCGCGGCCAGGATCGCCACGAGGGTCAGCGCGCGAACGCCGAGGGAGGTCGACGAGCGGTTGGCCACCGGACACCTCACTTCCCCATGGTGGCTCCCGCCCTGGTGCTGGGATCGGGACAGGTGCTGTGGTGAGAGCAGCGTCCGACCTCGCCGATCGTCGGGTCGCGAGGGCCACTGACGGCCGGGAGTCACGGACATCCCCGGGGCGTGGGCCGGGCCTCATGGGTGGACTCGAGGGTGGGACGTCGCGACGAGGGCATGGGTTCCGTGCCGTGACCCGGTCACCTACCATCCGCTCACGGTGGTGTGACCCGGCCGACACGGGGTACGTCACCACCGCTCACGAGCCGCCGAGTAGGGTCTGTCCCGACAGAGACGTTCCACGCCGTACGCCGGGGCCCCAGGGCCGTTGGCGACGGACGGATCCCAAGGAGAAAGGCGTCCGGTGAGGTCGAACCCTGACGATCGGATGCCGCGCCGCGCCCGGCGGTGGGCGAGCGTGGCGTCACTCGCCGGTGTGGCACTGGTCTCGCTGAGCGGTTGCGCGGGCCAGGGCGGCGGGAATTGGTCGCGCCTCGGTTTGCCGGCTCCGGCCAGCGACCGGGCGACCCACGTCCTGAACCTATGGCAGGGCGCGTGGATCGCCGCCGCGTGCGTCGGCCTGCTGGTGTGGGGACTCATCATCTGGTCCGTCATCGCCTACCGCCGTCGCGATGACAAGATCCCGCCGCAGACGCGCTACCACCTGCCGATCGAGATCCTCTACTCGGTGGTGCCGTTCGTCATCATCGGCGTGCTGTTCTACTTCACCGTTCGTGACCAGAACGCCATCCTGAAGGTCGACCGCAACGACCCGCCCGCGAATGTCATCCGGGTCGTGGGTCAGCAGTGGAGCTGGACCTTCAACTACCTCGACCGGCCTGGCCGTGCGGCGCCGGAGGCCGGGGCGGTCTGGGAGTCCGGGACGCCTGACCGTCTCCCGACCCTGTACCTGCCGGTCGGGGAGAAGGTCGGGTTCCAGCTGGAGTCGCCTGACGTCATCCACTCGTTCTTCATCCCCGCGTTCCTGTTCAAGATGGACGTCATCCCGGGGCATGAGAACTACTTCGAGCTCACCCCGACCAAGGAGGGTGTGTTCGCGGGCAAGTGCGCCGAGCTGTGTGGCAGCTACCACGCGAGGATGCTCTTCAACGTCCACGTCGTGAGTCGGGAGGAGTTCGCCGAGCACTTGCGTGAGCTGCGAGCCCGCGGACAGACGGGTGAGGCTGTTGGCGGCGCACGGGCCACGACGCAGCATGGCCTGGTGTCCGAAGCTCAGGGAGCGGCGAAGTGACCATTCTCGGTGATCGGCCAACGCAGACCCAGATCGCGCTCGAGTCGCCACGACGAGAGCGCCGGATCGGCAGCGTGGTGGTCGACTGGCTCACCACCACGGACCACAAGAAGATCGGGTACCTCTACCTGATCACGTCCTTCGCCTTCTTCCTCGTCGCCGGCCTGATGGCCCTGTTCATGCGGGCCGAGCTCGCGGTCCCGGGCATGCAGATCTTCAAGTCCGGCACCGGTGAAGAGGTGTTCAACCAGCTCTTCACCATGCACGGCACGATCATGCTGTTCCTGTTCGCGACACCGCTGTTCGTCGGCTTCGCGAACGTCATCATGCCGCTGCAGATCGGGTCGCCGGACGTGGCGTTCCCGCGCCTCAACATGTTCAGCTACTGGCTGTTCTTGTTCGGCGGACTGATCGCCTTCTCCTCCTTCATCGTCCCCGGCGGCGCCCCGTCGTTCGGCTGGACCGCCTACGTCCCGCTCGCCGACGCCGTGCGGTCGCCTGGTGTTGGCGGGGACCTGTGGATCATGGGCCTCTACCTGGGTGGTCTGGGGACGATCCTCGGGAGCGTCAACTTCGTTACGACGATCTTCTGCATGCGGGCGCCGGGCATGACGATGTTCCGGATGCCGATCTTCACCTGGAACGTCCTGGTGACCAGCATCCTGGTGCTGCTCGTCTTCCCCATGCTGGCCGGCGCGCTGCTCATGCTGGAGTTCGACCGCCGGCTCGGCGGCCACGTGTTCGACGCCGCCCACGGCGGAGCGCTGCTATGGCAGCACCTGTTCTGGTTCTTCGGCCACCCCGAGGTCTACATCATCGCGCTGCCGTTCTTCGGCATCATCAGCGAGATCGTGCCGGTCTTCAGCCGCAAGCCGCTCTTCGGCTACGTCGGCATGGTCCTCGCCACGTTGGGCATCGCGGCGCTGTCGATGGCCGTGTGGGCGCACCACATGTTCGTGACCGGGGCCGTCAACCTGCCGTTCTTCTCGTTCATGACGTTCCTGATCGCGGTGCCCACGGGCATCAAGTTCTTCAACTGGATCGGGACGATGTGGCAGGGGTCGTTGAGCTTCCAGACCCCGATGCTGTGGACGATCGGCTTCTTGGTCACGTTCCTCTTCGGCGGCCTCACCGGTGTGATCCTGGCGTCGCCGCCGCTGGACTTCCACGTCAGCGACACCTACTTCGTCGTGGCGCACTTCCACTACACGGTCTTCGGCACGGTGGTGTTCGCGATGTTCGCGGGCTTTTACTTCTGGTGGCCGAAGATGACCGGGCGGATGCTCGACGAGCGCCTCGGCAAGATCCACTTCTGGACGCTGTTCGTGGGCTTCCACACCACGTTCTTCGTCCAGCACATCCTCGGCGCGGAGGGGATGCCCCGCCGCTATGCCGACTACCTCGTCGAGGACGGCTGGACGGTGCTCAACATGGTCTCGACCGTGGGTGCGTTCCTGCTGGGGATGTCGACCCTGCCGTTCCTCGTCAACGTCCTCCGGACGCGCAGGAGCCCGAAGGTGCAGGTGGACGACCCGTGGGGTTGGGGCCGGTCCCTGGAGTGGGCCACCTCCTGCCCGCCACCCCGGCACAACTTCACCTCGATCCCGCGGATCCGCTCCGAGAGCCCGGCGTTCGACCTGCGGCACCCTGAGGTGGTGATGGCGGAGCTCGCCTCCGTCGGCGCGGGAGGCCCGGACGCGCCGGAGACGGCGGGCCGGCGAGACCACGTCGAGCAGATCAGCACGCAGCAGGAGGGGCAGTCGTGAAGATCGAAGGTTTCATCTTCTTGTGCTTGACCGCGTTCTTCGCGATGGTCACCCCTGTGTACTGGTTCCTGTCGCATGACCCGACAGGTACCGCGGCGCTGCTGATGAGCACGTTGTTGGCGGGTCTCATCGGCTTCTACACCCTGATCACCGCCCGGAGGGTGGGTCCGCGCCCTGAGGACCGGAAGGACGCCGACATCGAGGAAGGGGCGGGCGAACTGGGCTTCTTCAGCCCGCACAGCTGGTGGCCGCTCTACTGCGGTCTGTCCCTGGCGCTCGCCGTCCTCGGGGTCGTGTTCGGTTGGTGGCTTTTCCTCATCGCTGTCGGTGTTGGCACCGTGTCCGTTCTGGGTCTCGTCTTCGAGTACTACCGAGGTGTGCACGCCCACTGAGCTTCGGGCGGCGTCGCTCTTCGGTACTGTTTTGTTGCACAGATCGGCAAGCAACTTCCCAGGGGTCGAGCGCGTCTTTCTCTAAGGACGTACTCTGTGGGGAATTGGCGGTTCTGCGCTCAGAACCGGCGATTTGGGATGGGGAGCCGACATGGGACAACGGGGGCGACGGGTTCCAATTGCGCGTGCCGTCGGTCTTCTCGCTGTCATGCTGTCCGCCGTGCTGGTGGCCGGCTGCCAGTCGAGAGAGGGCGTGCCGCGTGAGGCCAACATCAATGCCAAGAAGAACGAGGCGGCGGCCGTACCCGTGGCTGACAACGTGCCGCCGGCGCGTGTCACGGTCGAACCGGCTGACAACACCACCAACGTACGCCTGGACAGCACGGTCAAGGTGACCGCTGCGGGCGGCAAGCTCACCGAGGTGCGGGTCACCCAAGCGGACGGCACGCGGCTCGACGGCGCCTTGAGCAAGGGCGCCACCACGTGGACCTCGACGCAGCCCTTGGCGCCAGACACGGTCTATCGCGTCCAGGCGACGGCGCTCAACGCAGAGGGCTACCCGACCAAGGTCGACAAGACGTTCAGCACGCTCAAGCCCAGGAAAGTGCTCGAGGCCGAGATCACCCCCACGGAAGGCAGCGCGGTCGGTGTGGGCATGCCGATCTCGGTGAAGTTCTCGGAGCCGGTCAAGAACAAGGCCGCCGTCGAGCGCCGGCTTCTGGTCGAGACGTCGAAGCCGATCGTGGGCGCTTGGCACTGGTTCAGCGACGAGGAAGTGCGCTTCCGGCCGAAGACCTACTGGCCGGCGCACACCAAGGTCACGGTGCGAGCGAACCTGCGCGGTGTCGCCTCGGGTGCCGGTGCGTGGGGGCTCGAGGACAAGGTTCGAAACTTCAGTATCACCAACTCGGTGGTGACCAAGGTCGACCTCGCCAAGCACCACGCCTACGTCTACATCGACGGCAAGCTGGCGCGAACGATCCCGGTGACAGGTGGCAAGGCGGGTTGGCGTACCCGCGACGGCGTCAAGGTCGTTCTCGAGAAGAGGGAGAACGTCATCTTCACCAACGAGCAGATCGGGGCCCCGGAGAGCTACCGACTGCACTCGCGGTGGGCGCTCCGCCTCACCTGGAGCGGGGAGTTCATCCACACGGCTTGGTGGTCGGTGGGGTCACACGGCAGGGCGAACGTCAGCCACGGTTGCATCGGCATGAACACCGAGAACTCCGAGTGGCTGTGGAAGAACTCGCACGTGGGCGACCCCGTGGAAGTCCACAGCCCTGACGGCAACCCGATGGAGCCCAACAACGGCTACGGCGACTGGAACTTCTCCTGGGAGGAGTGGACGGCCGGCAGCGCACTGGTCTGACTCCATCGCGACACGCCGTGCCCGAGGGCTGGCTCGATCTCCCGCGAGGGGAGGGGCCAGCCCTCCGTCGTCTTCCCAGAAGTCTGGAGACGGTCGCCACGCTCTGTTGGGTGCGCCGCTTCCTCTTCGTCCATGGGCCTCGTCACCGTCCAGTGGTGACCTCCATGGCCATATCCTCCGGAACGGGCGCGGTCGAAGCGAGTGACCGCCCCACAGGGGTGGTGCCGACCCGCGGCGATCCGTGAAGACCGTGCCATGGTTCAGCCGAACCATCCTCGTGAACGTCGGGAGGGCATGGCCTGTTCGCGGGTCCTCACGGTGGAGCGATGAGGGCAGCGTTCACCACTCCCTCGGCAGGTATCGGAGGGACGGGGCGAAGAAACGCCAGGCCCGTGGCATTCTCCTTCCCGGCCACACCAGGCCTGCGGCTCTTCCCGTGCGGCCTTGACCTCGGAACCGAGTTCCGTGTCATCTCGCGAGGTCCTCGCGTTGGCCGCTGTCCCAGAAAGCGGTGACGCCCGCCACCCAGGTCCTCGTGTGGGTGGCGGGCGTCTTGGCCGTCTCTCGGCAGCGTGTCAGCTGTCGGACTGACGCTGCTGCGTGCCAGCCCCGACCTCCTTGGTGCGGTCAGCCCCGTCGTGGTGGATCGCTCCGTGACCACGGCCGTGCGCGTGCGCGGCCTCGAGCTCACCCTTGGTCGGCTTCTGCACCACGTCACCGAAGTAGAAGCGCGAGGCCAGAGCTCGCAGCTTGAGGCTCCGCCGCTTGGGGATCTCGACCCCGTTGGCGTCGACACCCTCACCGATCTCGATCGGGGTCTGCCGCTCGTGCGAGGCGAGGACGTAGGCCTCCTCCTTCGGCAGCGGTGTGTGGATCTCGACGTACTCACCATGAGGCAGGCGGGTGATGACACCGCTCTCCATCCCGTGGAGGAGCGACTCCCGGTCACGGCGCTGGAGGCCGATGCAGATCCGCTTGGTGACCAGGAAGGCGATGATCGGCCCGACGATCACCGCGACCCGCAGGAAGTTGGTCACGTCGTTGATCGCCAGGTTGAACGTGATCGCGATGATGTCGTTCCCGCCGCCGATCCACAGCAGGCCGTAGAAGGTGATGCCGGCGACGCCGAACGCGGTCCGGGTCGGCTGGTTCCGCGGCCGGTCGAGCACGTGGTGCTCGCGGGTGTCTCCGGTCACCCACCGCTCGATGAACGGGTAGAGCGCGAGGACGACGGCGAGCAGTCCGAGGAGACCGACGCCGGGGAGGAAGATGTTCCAGCTGACGGTGTAGCCGAACAGCCGAGTCTCCCAGTTCGGCATGATCCGGAGACCGCCCTCGACCCAACCCATGTACCAGTCGGGCTGGGTGCCCGCGCCGACCATCGTGGGGTTGTAGGGCCCGTACGCCCAGACCGGGTTGATCTGGAACAGCGCGCCCATGAGAGCGGTGACGCCGAAGACGATGAAGAAGAAGCCACCGGCCTTGGCCATGTACACCGGCAGGAGCGGGTAGCCGACCACGTTGTTGTTGGTCCGTCCCGGCCCCGGGTACTGCGTGTGCTTGTGGTAGACGACGAGCCCGATGTGCGCGGCGATCAGCGCCAGGATCAGCCCGGGGATCAGCAGGATGTGGATGCCGTACAGCCGCGGGATGATCGAGTCGCCGGGGAACTCACCGCCGAACACGAAGAACGACAGGTAGGTGCCGACCACCGGGATCGACCGGATCAGACCCTCCACGAACCGCAGGCCGGTACCCGAGAGCAGGTCGTCGGGGAGGGAGTAGCCCGTGAAGCCCTCGACGAGGCCGAGGTTGAGCAGGACGACACCGATCAGCCAGTTGATCTCACGCGGCTTGCGGAACGCTCCGGTGAAGAACACCCGGAGCATGTGCACCATCATCGCGCCGACGAAGAGCATCGCCGACCAGTGGTGGATCTGCCGCATGAGCAGCCCGCCACGGACGTCGAACGAGATGTTCAAGGTCGAGGCGAACGCCTCGGACATGTGGACGCCGCGCAGCGGACCGTAGCTGCCGTCGTAGACCACCTCCTGCATGCTCGGCTTGAACCACAAGGTCAGGAATGTGCCGGACAGCAGGAGGATGATGAAGCTGTAGAGGGCGATCTCACCCAGAAGGAACGACCAGTGGTCAGGGAAGACCTTCCGGAGAGTCTTCTTGAGCGCCTTGGCCAACCCCAGTCGTTCGTCGAGGAACTCCAAGGGCTGGGTGACCGCCTTTGGTGTGGCGCTACTCATCCGCGCTCCCAATAGCTAGGACCGACGGGCTCAGTGAAGTCGCTCTGGGCCACGAGGTACCCCTCCGAGTCAACCATGATGGGCAGCTGGGGGAGTGACCGGGCCGCAGGACCGAACACGACGCGCCCGTTATCGGAGAGATCGAACGTCGACTGGTGGCACGGGCAGAACACTTGGCGTGTCAGCTGCTCGTACAGGTTGACCGGGCATCCCACGTGCGTGCAGATCTTCGAGTAGCACAGGATGCCGTCGACGCCCCAGTTGCGGCGGTTTGGCAGGGCGCGGATGTCGTCCTCGCGCATGCGGACCAAGATCACCGCCGCCTTGGCGCGGGCCGCGTTCCGCTCGCGCCCTTCCGGAAGCTCTTGGATGTTCTCCGGAACGGCGTTGACGAGCATGCCCATGGAGATGTCTTCCGGGCGAAGCGGCTTGAACGTGACGTCGTTGACGATCCGGACTCCGCGCCGCCAGACGGTGTGGGCCGGCCTGCTCCCCGGGAGCGGGCCCAGGTCGCGAAGCAGGATCACGACTGGGAGGCCGAGCGTGGCGAGCGCGGCGATGAGCGTGCGGCGAATGAGGGTGCGCCGACCGATCCCGCTCTCCTGGGCGCCCTGCCGCACGATCGCGATCGTCTCCTGGCGATCCTCCTCGGTCGAGCTGGAGGGGTGACGCTCCTCGACGATCTCGTGGTCGTCCATGAGCTTGCGCGCCCACTGGACGGCGCCGACACCGATGAACAAGAGCGCCAGGCCGAGCGTCAGCCCCAAGCCCATGTGGGAGGCGCCGAAGCCGAGGAACGTCGCGTTCTTCGGCACGACCACGTAGAGCACGACGAAAGCGACCAGGAGGAGCGCCGCGAGCCCGAAGAAGGTCGCGACCTGACGTTCGGCTCGCCTGGCGGCGCGCTCGTCGATGTCGGTCAGCCGGGGCTCGTGCGGAGGGATCCCAGGGTCCGGGATCGGGTCGCCGGCGCCGGTGGCGGTGGCCACCTCACCGTGGGGGCCGGACTCGCTGCTCATCTCGCCTGCGCTCCCTTTCCTTTGGCGGTCTTCGCGGCAATCCAGATGGCGATGAGGACGAGGACGCCGATGCCGCCCAGCCAAGCGGCGAGACCCTCGGTGACCGGACCCATGCTGCCGAGGGTGAAGCCACCCTGCTTGGGCTGGGACTGCACGGCATCCAGGTAGCCGATCACCTTGCGCTTGTCCTCAGGGGTGAGGACCGAGTCGGCGAAGACCGGCATGTTCTGCGGGCCGGTCAGCATCGCCTCGTAGACGTGCTTGGGGCTCACGCCTTGGATGTTGGGGGCGTAGCGGCCCCAGGTGAGGGCGCCGCCCTTGCCGACGACGTTGTGGCAGCTCGCGCAGTTGGTGCGGAACAGCTCACCGCCCTCGGCGATCTCCGCGTCCGTCAGTCCCTCCGGGTCGTAGTCCTCGCGGGATGGCACCGCGGGGCCAGGCCCGAGGGAGGCGACGTAGGCGGCGAGCGCAGCGGTCTCCTCCTCGTCGAACGCCGGCGGCTTCCTCGGCACCTGCACCGCCGGGTTCTGCGCCGGCATCCGACCGGTGCCTACCTGGAAGTCGACGGCAGCCGCGCCGACACCGATGAGGCTGGGACCGCGCTCGGTGCCCTGGGCGTCGAGCCCGTGGCAGGAGGAGCAGCTCACCGCGAAGAGCTTGCGGCCTTCCTCGATCTGCGTCGACTGCGCGGCCTTCTCGGACGCCTGGGACGGCGGCGAGGCAAGCGCGTAGACGCCACCGAAGCCCACGAGGGTGACGAGCAGCACCGCTCCACCGGCGAAGCGGTGCCGCCGGTGGGCGGACAGCACTCGGCTCAACCGACCCTGCGCCCGCTCTCTGTCCTTGTTGCGCCGGGGACGACCCCGAACCCCGAAGATCACGTCGGAGCGCTCCGTCCTACTGAATGAGGTAGATACTTGCGAAAAGCCCGATCCAGACCACGTCGACGAAGTGCCAGTAGTAGGACACAACGATCGCGCTGATGGCCTGCTCGTGAGTGAACCGTCGGGCCACGAACGTACGACCGAGGACCAGCAGGAACGCGATGAGCCCGCCGGTCACGTGGAGACCGTGGAAGCCGGTCGTGAGGTAGAACACCGAGCCGTACGCCGATGACGACAAGGTGACGCCCTCGGAGATCAGCGCGGCATACTCATACGCCTGGCCGCCGATGAAGAACGCGCCCATGACGTAGGTGAGGACGAACCACTCGCGCAGTCCCCAACGGGCCACGTTGAGCAGGCCGCCTTGCCGACCGACCTGGCCGCGCTCAGCGGCGAACACGCCCATCTGGCACGTCACCGACGACAGCACCAGCACGGTCGTGTTGAAGGCGGCGAAGGGGATATTGAGCTTCGCCGTCTCCTGGGCCCATAGCTCCGGGGACACCGCCCGGATGGTGAAGTACGCCGCGAAGAGAGCGGCGAAGAACATGAGTTCGCTTGCCAGCCACACGATCGTCCCCACGCTGACCATCGAGGGGCGATTCGGGTGGCCGTGGAAGCGTGCCACCGGCTCTACTGCTGCTGCTGTCGCCACGCTGGCCATTATGTCGACAGAGGGTGGCCGATGGGGTGGGACCCCCGTTGCGGCGCGTATGGCGGTTGTGCCGACGAGTCGGGCCAGGGTGGGACCGGAACGGCATGGTCCGGCGGTTGGGTGCGGGTGGCCCATCGGTAGCATCGTGTCCAATGCCTGCCCGTCACCTGCCGTTGACGGGTGGGACGAAGTACACCGCCCGGCCACACCGCCTAGTCCGGCACGCGAGGTCACCTGATGAGCACTGAAGCCACCGCGTCCCCCCGGAAGCTGCGGGTGCTGGTCTACTCCGACGACCGCACCACCCGGGAGAAGGTGAAGTTCGCGGTAGGCAGGCGGCCTGAGACCGACCTGCCACCAGTGGAGTTCGTCGAGTGCGCCACGCATCACGCCGTGCTCAAGACCATGGACGCCGGCGGCATCGACGTGGCGGTCCTCGACGGCGAAGCGGTGCCGGCTGGCGGGATGGGGCTGGCTCGGCAGCTGAAGGACGAGATCTACCAGTGCCCGCCGATCCTCGTTCTGACAGGCCGTGTTCAGGACGCCTGGCTGGCGACGTGGTCCCGGGCGGACGCCGCGGTGCCCTACCCGCTCGACGCCCGCGCGGTCTGCAAGGCGGTGGTCGAGCTGGCCCGGCGGCGACTCTCGCAGCAGGTGCCGGCAGTGCGCTGAGCTCGTTCCGTTACGTCGATCTCTCTTATCTCTCTCCTGTCGCCCCCGTCGCTGTCCTGGAGGCCGAGATGGCAGACCAGCCGGCCTTGACGTGGCCGTCCGTGCTGAACCACCTGCTCAAGGGTGCGGACTTGACGAGCGAGCAGGCGTCCTGGGCGATGGGTCAGATTCTGTCGGGCGACGCCACGCCGGCGCAGGTGGCCGGCTTCATGATCGCCTTGCGGATGAAGGGCGAGACGGTCCAGGAAGTCGAGGGTTTCGTCGAGGCGATGTACGCGCACGCCACGACGATCGACGTCCCAGGCCGCTCCGTCGACATCGTGGGCACGGGCGGTGACGGAGCCCACACGGTCAACATCTCGACGATGGCGGCGTTGGTGGCGGCCGGCGCGGGCGCTCAGGTCGTCAAGCATGGCAACCGGGCCGCGTCGTCACGCTGCGGTGCGGCCGACCTGATCGAGGCCCTGGGCGTGCCTCTCGATCTCGAGCCGAGCCGGGTGGCCGAGATCGCGAGTGAGACGGGTATCACGTTCTGCTTCGCGCCCCGCTTCCACCCAGCGATGCGTCACGCAGCCCAGCCACGGCGTGAGCTCGGTGTCCCGACCACGTTCAACGTCCTCGGGCCGATGTGTAACCCGGCGCGTCCCCAGGCGCAGGCGGTCGGTGTGGCGGACCGGAAGCTGGCCGCGCTGGTGGCCGGTGTCTTCGCGGCGCGTGGCGTCGACGCCCTGGTGTTCCGGGGTGATGACGGCCTCGACGAGCTCACCACCACCACGACGTCGAGCATCTGGGTGGTGCGGGACGGCACGATCACCGAGGAGCGCTTCGACCCGGCCGACCTCGGGATTCCGCGTGCGACCCCCGAGGAACTCCGAGGTGGTGACGTTTCTCACAACGTGGAGGTTTGTCGGCGCCTCCTGGCAGGCGAGTCCGGGCCCGTCCGGGACGCGGTGCTGCTCAACGCCGCCGCCGCCCTGGCGGTCTTCGAGCCCTCGGACGCCTCCTTGTCCGAGCGTCTGGCCGCCGCGTACGAGCGGGCTCGCCAGTCGCTGGACGAGGGCCAGGCAGCCGCGGTCCTCGAGCGTTGGCTCGCCGCTGCCACGAGGTAGCGCCTCGGGCAGGGGGTGTCGCGTCGTCGCGGGGCGACCGCGGGTGCCCCGCGTCGCCCGACTTGGCCTCACTCGATGACGTGGAGTGACTCGATCGCGTCCTGCACGTCCTTGACCAGCTGCGGGTGCGTGTCGGGCACGGATCCGATGAACATGCCGCCCTGCCCGTTGCCGAGGTCCACGACCGCGACGTACACGGTCTCGCCGGTCGATCGCAGGCCCTCGATGTGGTAGCTCAAGTGCTGCTCGAGCAGGTAGGCCTTCCTGCCGTCGACCTCGAAGGGAGTGCGGGACCTCGTCTCGCTGGTGATCTCCGCGCCCACGAAGTTGTTGTCGGCGAACCACGTCGCGATCTCCTGCGCGCTCGCGGCGAGGTCGTTCCGGTCGTACAACTCTGGGCTGGCCGGGCCGACCGCGGCGAGCGCGAGCCAGTCGTGCCCGTCCCGGTAGTTGGGCTCGGTCACCGTTGTCTGGGCGACGACGGCGTTCAACGCGTTGGTCGCCGCTGGGTCGAGCCGCCAGGGCGACGACAACAGGCTGTACATCAGGTGCGGTCCCGCCTGGAGGTCGTCCGGCCTCGTGGGCTCTGCGGGCGTCGTGCTCGGGGCCGGCTCAGGACGCGACGAAGGGCTGGTGGTCGGTTCCGGGGACGCCGGCGCCCGCGTGCTGGCTGCCGGAGCGGGCTCGGACGCGCTCGTGGTGTCCTCGTCGTCGCCGGAGCTGGCCGCGACGTAACCGACGACTCCGAGCAGGACGAAGGCCGCGACGCCGCCGATGATCACGGCGAGACGAGCGGTGGGGGAGGTGACGCGTGCCTCCGTGCTTAGCCCCTCCGCTCGTGGCGGAAGGCCGCCAGCGGGTGGGACGCTCGGTGGGAGAAGGGGTGGCAGGTACCCCGGGCCGGGCGCACCGGGCGGCGGTGGCTGTGCGCCAGGCGGCATGGGCTGCGCCGAACCCGGCCACATGGGCGGGTGAGGGCCAGGACCGGGCGGCGGGTGCGGCGGCGTCGGAGGTGGCCCACCCGGGCCTGGCGGCCCAGCCGGGCCCCGGGAGGGCGGGACCGTGGACGGCGGCGGAGCCGGAGGCCCCGCGTTTCCGGGCGCGGGTGGACCTGCCTGCGACGCTGTGCCGCTCTGCCTCTCCTCATCCTTGACCGGCGGTGGTGCGGACGAGTCCGTGGTGACGAACCGCGTCCACTGCTGGCCGTCCCACCAGCGATACGTCTCCGGTAGCCCGAACGGATCGCTGTACCAGCCGGGCGCCTGGTCCTGCATGCGCTCAGGCTAGTGCGTGGTGTGCCGGTGTTGATCAGGTGGAGGTCAGCTCGACGTCGTCCCCTCAGGACTCGTCCAGGCCGAGGCTGAAAGCGGCCTCCAGGTCATGCCGGGAGTAGGCGCGGAACGCGATGTGGGTCTCGGTGGCCAGGACACCCGGGACCTTGTTGAGGCGGTCGGCGACCACGGTGGCGATCTCCTCGTGCTCGCGCACGCGCACCATGGCGATGAGGTCGATGTCTCCGGTCACGGAGTAGACCTCGCTCACACCGTCGAGTTCGGCGATCTGCTGGGCCACCTCGGGGATGCGTGCCACGTCTGCTTGCACGAACACGATCGCCGTGATCACTGTGCCTCCTTGACCCGTTGAGTTGCCTCCGCAACGAGTACCACATCCCGGCCGGCCGTCCGCACCTGGCCGCCGCGCCGGACAAGACGCGGGTGGGCAGGGTCACGGGCGGAGCGGCGACTGGCCGGGACGCAGTCCCCGCGAGTCGTCCACGTGCCCCTCACGCCAGTCGTAGGCGGTGTCCAGCCACGCGATCCGGCTCTCCGCTCCGGCGACCGGACAGCTCCACTCGCCGGACAGCTCCACAAGACGGACGCCGGGTTGCTCCAACCAGGCGAGGATCCGTTCGGTTTCCTCAGCCGTGGCGGCCGGTCGAGGGGGTGGTGGCGGTTCGACGGTCTCCGCGGAAGCGGTGATGACCGCGATGCCGGCGCGTGCCGGTGACCCGGGAGGCACCACGCCGGCGCCGGCGAGCCGGCCGTACCGAATGACGTGCGCCTCCCATCCCCCGTCGGGCAGACGTCGTGCGGCCACCACCTCCGGACAGCGAGCGAGAGCGGCCAGCCGTTGTGTGCGCGCGGCCGAACGCACGAAGGCCGCCATCCGGTCGCGGTGCACGATGGCCTCCTCGTAGCGCTGTTGCTCCGCCAAGACCCGGATCCGACGGGTGATCGCCTCGATGACAGGGCTGGGATCGGTGGTGATGGCGCGGCGCACCGCCTCGACATGCACGGCGTACGCCGCGACATCGACGGTGCCGACACACGGCGCGACGCACCGGCCCATCTCCGCGAGGACGCACGCGGAACCACGTCCTGGAGAGCGGGACAGCCGTTGGGTGCATTGGCGAATAGGGAACGCCTCGTGGAGGGCTGCGATCGCTTGCTCGGCGACTCGGCGGGAGCCGAAGGGACCCAAGTAGGTGGCCCCGTCGGCTTTCACGTCGCGAACGAGGGACAGTCGAGGAAAGGGCTCGACGGTGACCTTCAGCCAGCTCGCCCGCTCAGGAAAACGAGATCGCCGGTTGTAACGAGGCTTGTGCGCCGCGATGAGCCGCAGCTCCCGAACCTCGGCTTCGAGGGGCGTGGCGCACTCGATACCGATGACGTCGGCGGCGAGGTTGAGCATCTCGCCCATCCGGGACCTGGTCTCGGACGCGGTGAAGTAGCTCCGCACTCGCGTGCGCAGGTCCTTGGACTTCCCGACGTAGAGGACCCGTCCGCGGTCGTCGGTGAACAGGTAGATGCCGGGTGCGTGGGGGAGCTTGTCGGCCAGGTGGCGCTTGCGACGCTGGGCGGGGGAGACCCGGGAGCTGAACGTCGACAGCTCCTCCAACGTGTGGACGCCGAGTGATCCGAGGCGCTCCAGCAGGCCGTGGAGCACGTCGACGGTCGCGCGTGCGTCGGCGAGGGCTCGGTGTGTCGGGGTGGTCGGCGACTTGAAGTAGGCGGCGAGCGTGGCGAGCTTGCAGTTGGGGGCGTCGTCCCTGGTGAGCACCCGGCGGGCGAGTCGGGCGGTGTCGATGACGTTGAACGACGGCCAACGGTAGCCGGCGGCGTCGGCGGCGGCGCGCAGGAAACCCACGTCGAAGGGAGCATTGTGGGCCACGAGCACACACCCACGCGCGAACTCCAAGAACGTGGGAAGGACCTCGTTCACCGTGGGTGCGCTCGCGACCATCGCGTCGGTGATGCCGGTGAGGACCGCGATGAACGGCGGGATCGCGGCGCCCGGGTTGACGAGCGTCTGGAACTCGCCGAGGACCTCGCCTCCTCGGACCTTGACCGCTCCGATCTCGGTGATACCCGCGCTGTCGGGGTTGCCGCCGGTGGTCTCGAGGTCGACCACACAGAAGGTGACCTCGCGCAGCGGGGTGCCGAGCTCGTCGAAGCTGGTCTGAACACCGACGGGTGGGCCGCCGCTACGTGGGGACGCGAACGTCGCCTCGACGGTCATGGGCGGGACGTTACGAGTGTCCACCGACACCGCGACGCAGGACGCGCTCGTGCTCGGACGCCGACGCGGGTCGCGGTCGGCTGGCTAGCGGTGCGTGACGCGGATCTTGGACTGGCCGTGCGGACGCTTCTCCCAGTCCTCCATGAAGCGCGCCCGCAACCCGTGACGCTCGGCGAGGGCGATGAGGGTCTCGGTCCGGTAGTAGAAGTCCTCGCGCAGCACGTGGTGCTCCTCGCCCTCGGTGCGGTCGAAGGTGAAGTCGAAGAAGCCGTCGGGAGCCATCACTCGTCCGACGTGTGCCAGGCACTCGTCGATGACCTCGATCGGCGAGTGAGAGAAGACGCTGTGCGCGTGGACGACGGTGAAGTAGTGGTCGGGCAGGAACGAGAAGCGCAGGTCGCTGACCGGCGTGAGGTACGGCATCTTGTCCTGCAGCCCGTACCGAACGATGGTCTCCTGCGCTGCCAGGAGAATGTCGGGGGAGATGTCGATCCCGTAGTAGTGGCCCGGTTCGAGGTAGTCGATGAACAACCGGCCGGCTCGGAGGTTCCCGCAGCCGATCTCCAGCATGCGGTCGCCGGGCTTGAGGCCGTGCTCGATGAGGTAGTCGAACTGCATCTGGCCGAGGGCGAGCCAACGCTCGTGGGACTTGCTGCCGACGGCGGCCTCAGGGCTTTTCGCGGCGTCCGACTTCATGACCGCGCGGTAGTAGCTCACGTGATCGCGGTACCGGGCGCGAAGGATGAGGTCGCGGCTGAGTCGCCGCAGGTAGCCCGGAATCTTGCCCGGGTTTCGGGCGGCGTACTGGACCTGGTAGAGCAGCTTCGCGCGGTTCTTGGTGCTCACGCGCGGAAGGGTAGCCAGAGATCGGGGTTTCTGGTCGCGCCTGGGCGTCATGTCGCGATGTGTCACGGCGCATTCTCATCCGGTGACGTTTTGTCTTCTCCTTCATCGCGGGATTGAGGCGCGGCATGGGCGTGGCGGGCGTCCAATTACGCTCGAAAGGTGAGCAGCGAAGCAGCCGGATCGGAGGAGACGGGCGAAGACGTCCTCTCCCGGCCGTTGCCGGACCAGGTTCGGCAACGGATCGTGGCTCTCGCCTCGGGCGCGATCGACGAGCTCGAGGTGGCGGAGCTTCCGGCTGGGCTGCGTCCATTCGCGAGGTTTGCTCCAGCGCGCCGGGTCCGGCTGGCTGCGACGCCGATCGCGGTCGCCGTGGATCGGGACCCGAACTTCCGTCACCGTGTGGCGGATCGGCTCCGACGCGGCATGCCCGATCTCGCCGAGGCGATCCGGGAAGGACGCCGACCGGCGGCTGCGGACCCGTTCGACGTGGTGGCGGCGGCCTATCTGTTGCGGCCGCCGGGGTGGACCGCGGTGGCTGAGGACGTCCTCGAGCAGCTCGAGCGGGAGAGCGCCGCGCAGGCCAGTGACCGGGAGGCGGAGACTGTCGCGCGTCTCCGTGAGCAGCTGGCGGCGGTCCGGGAGGCCGCTCGCCACGAACGCGAGCGACTCAAGGCGGAGCTCGCCGCGGTGAAGGAGGAGAACGCCACGCTCCGCCGCACTGTCCGGCAGGCGCGAGACCGAGCCCGCAGCGCAGAGGAAACGGCCGCCCAGCACGCTCGACTCCTCGAGGAGGTGCAGGAGAAGGCCGCCGCCGACGTCGCGCGCGCTGAGGCGGAGGTTCGGCGGCTGCGGGCGCGGCTCGCTGACGCCGAGATGGCGCTGGAGTCGGCGCGCCGGGCAGTGCGGGAGAGTCGTGACGTCGCGAGCGCCCGGTTGCGGCTCCTGCTCGACACACTGGTGGATGCGGCACAGGGGCTGCGCCGTGAGTTGGCGCTGCCGCCGGTGCGGTCGCGGCCAGCCGACATCGTGGAGGCGACCGAGCCTGCCCCCGGTCCGGCGGTATCCAGGCCCGAGGACGCCGTGTCTTTGGAGCTTCTGCTCGGGCTGCCACAGGTCCATCTCGTCGTGGACGGCTACAACGTGACGAAGACGGCCTGGCCGACCCTGCCGTTGGAGACGCAGCGCAGTCGGCTGGTGACCGCGCTGGGAGGTGTGGTGGCGCAGACCGGCGCGGAGGTCACCTGTGTCTTCGACGGCGCACAGGTGACGACGCCACCCCAGCTCTCGGTGCCGAGAGGCGTTCGCGTCCGATTCAGCCCAGCGGGGGTGAGCGCCGACGAGGTGATTCGGCAGATCGCCGCGGCGGAGCCGCCTGGACGGCCGGTGGTGGTGGTCTCGAGCGACCGTGAGGTCGCCGAGGGAGTTCGCCGTTTCGGGGCCCGTCCGAGACCGGCCTCGGAACTCGTCCGCCTTCTCGCGCGGTAGCTCGCGGTAATCAGCGGCCGGGGAACACCCGGCTGGGGGATTTGAAAGATTACGAGATGGTCACTAAAGTCCCGCCCCAGGTGTCCGTCTTGTGCTAGTCGGCCACCCGGTCGGCGGGCGGACGCCACGCCTAATCCTTGTCGGGTCACAACGCCCGGCAAGGAGCCGGGGACCCAGCAACACATCCCGGGGGTGAATCGGGAGGGTCGGCGGCCCACCAGGAGCCGGCGTTCTCGTAGGGCGACTTCCGGCCCGAACCCGTCAGCTCACCCGGTAGGCGTTGTTGGAAGGAAGGGGCGAAGCTGCCCGTGTCGAACCGTCGCAAGCGACGTGCTCTGCTCGCGCTGGGGTCCGCCACGCTGGCGGTGGCCGTTGGTCTTCCCGGCTCAAGTCACGCCGATCCCACCCCGAGCATCGACGAGGTTCGCAAGCAGGTCGACCGTCTTTACCATCAGGCCGAGTTGATGGCCGAACGAGCCAACGAGCTCGAAGACCAGATGGCCGTCATCAAGCGGCGTGTGAAAACCCTCGACGCCGACGTCGAGCGGCAGGAAACCAGACTGGCTGAGCTTCGGGGGGCCATCGGCCAGTACGCCGCAGCCGAGTATCGCTCCGGCGGTCTGGATCCCACGGTGCGGTTGCTCGTCGCCGACGATCCTGACGAGTTCTTGGCCCAGATGACCTCGGCCAAGGCGTTCGCCGGGCAACAGGGTGACCTCTTGCGCCGGCTACAGGCCGAGCAGAAGCGCCTCGCGGAGCAGAAGGCGATGCGCGAGGCGGAACTGGAGCGCTACCGCCGGGCGAGCGAGGCCGCCGAGAAGCGCATGAAGGTGGCGCGGAGCAAGGCGGCCAAGGCGAAGGCGCTCCTCGAACGGCTGACCGAAGAGGAGCGGCGGCGACTTCGGGAGCAGGAAGAACGGGAGCGCGCGCGTGACCGTTCGTCCCGGGGAGGAGGCGACCGGCTTCCACCGCCCCCGCCAGGGAGCGGTCGCGGAGCGATCGCGCTCAACTTCGCCCGTGCCCAGCTCGGTGAGCCGTACGTGTTCGGCGCCGCCGGCCCGGACGCGTGGGACTGCTCGGGTCTGACAATGATGGCCTGGCGTCAGGCCGGGGTGTCCCTCCCGCACTCCTCGCGCCAGCAGTACGCCGTCTCACGCAAGATCTCGCAGTCGGAGCTTCGGCCTGGCGACCTGGTGTTCTTCTACAGCGACCTGCACCACGTCGGGATCTACGCCGGCGACGGCATGATCATCCACGCGCCTCGCCCGGGGAAGGTCGTCGAGTACATCCCCATGCGGTATATGCCCTACGCGGGGGCGGGTCGCCCGGGCTGATCGTCGCGCCGCCGCGAGGGGTGGCGGGACGCGACGGGTCGAGACCGTAAGACACGACGTAGCCGCCAGCCGGGGCCGGCCGCCCCTACGATGCCAGCGTGACTGACCGCGCGAGGACGCCGGGCTCTCACCGCCGAGTCCGGCGTCCGGCATTGGCGGACCGATCGCCCCGACGTCTCGTCCTTCTGGTCGCCTGCGGCCTGCTGTTCGTCGTCGGTGTCGCGGGCACCGTGAAGGCGGTAACCGACGGACGTGCGCTCCCCTCCGCGGTGTCAGTCCACCAGGCGACGCAGGGGGGATCGCCGAGCCGGCGGGGCAGTGGCGACGAGCGCGCGGGCCCGGTGCCAGCCGCCGCTGAACGCTTCGACGCCGCTCGTGCTCTGCTCGCGCGCCAGGCTCGGGCACTCACCGAGCGGAACCGCGCCGCCTACCTTCGCACGGTCGATCCGCACGCCAAGGACTTCGCCGCGCGCGCCGCCCGCACCTACGACAACCTGGTGCGAATGGGCGTGACGGAGTACCGCTTCGGTGCGCCGGTCGAGGATACCGTGGGGCTGACCCCGGACCGCCGTGCCGTCCTCGGACCGACCGCGTGGGTCGCGGAGGTGGACGTCACCTACAAGCTCGAGGGTGACCCGGCACCGTGGCGCACGACGCTGCGCATGGTGTTCGTCGAACGCGACGGTGTCACCTACGTCGCCGCCGACCGGGAGGGGCAGGAGCCGACAGGCCCGACCGCTCTGTGGTGGGAGGACGAGGTCACTGTCGTGCGCGGTACCCACAGCCTGCTCATCGGTGTGGCGCCGCGCAGCCGCTTGGAGCGCATCGCCCGGACCGCCGATCGGTCTGTCGAAAGGGTCAGCAAGATCTGGGGCCAGGACTGGGCACAGCACGTGGTCGTCCTCGTTCCTGCGACCCAGCAGCAGATGGAACGGGTGGTCGGCGTCGACGCCGAGACCCAGGGCGCGGTGGCGGCCGTCACCACCTCCGTGGAGCGGGCGAACCCCACGGAGGCGTCCCACATCGTCCTCAATCCCGATACCTTCGACAAGATCGGCTCGCTGGGACGTCTGGTCGTCCTCACCCACGAGACCACGCACGTTGCCGCCGGTGCCACGGTGAGCGCCATGCCGCTCTGGCTGTCCGAGGGCTTCGCCGACTACGTGGGATTCCACGACTCGGGCTTGTCGACCGACGTGATCGCCCAAGAGTTCCTGGCGAAGGTCCGGCGCTCCGGACCGCCGCGTGACCTTCCGCAGAAGGAGGAGTTCGACCCTCAGGCCGAGGACCTCGACGAGGCCTACGAGGCGGCGTGGACCGCCTGTCGGTTCATCGCCTCGCGTTGGGGCGAGGCGGCGTTGGTCGACTTCTACCGCGCGATGGACTCCGCGTCGACGGAGAGGGAGGAGCGCCGGGCCTATCGCGAGGTCTTGGGTATCACGCCGGAGGACTTCGTCGAGGCCTGGCGCGACTGGGTGCGGGACGTCAGCGTCGGGGGATAACCCTCCCAGAGGCCGCCAACCGCGAGGGGGAGCGCGGTGGACCAACGGGGGAGACGTCGGGCACACGCGTGCCTGGCCATGGGCATGGTGCTCACCGTCGGTGTGGCGCTCGTCCTCCTCACCCCGTGGCGGCTGTCCGACGATGGCACGGCGGTGACCGTGCCGCGGCTTCCGCTGACCGCGGACTTCACCCCTGCGGAGATCGAGGCCAGCAGGCGGCTCCAGCGCCTCATCCAGCCGCCGGCCTACCTCACAACCGTCGCGTCGACGGTGCTCCTCGCGCTCCTCGGCCTCACTGGCTGGGGCAGCCGGCTGTGCGCCGTCGTCACCCGCGGCGTTCGGGTGTGGTGGGTGCGCGTGGCACTGGGCTCCCTCGCTCTGCTGGTCGTGGTCCGGCTGGCGGTCCTTCCCTTCGATGTCTGGTTGGAGCTGGCGCGGCGACACGTGGACGCGTCGACCCATGGCTGGGGGGCGTGGGCCCGCGACCTCGCCGCCGGGTTCGCGCTCGTCTGCGCGGTCGTGGTCGCTCTCCTGCTCACGCTCGTGGGCCTGGCTCGACGGTTCCCGCGGTGGTGGTGCGTGCCCGCCGCCGTCCTCGCTGGTCTGGCCGTGGCGGTCGGCTCGGCCGTCTATCCGGTCGTCGTCGAGCCGCTTCAGTACCGGTTCACCCCGTTGCCTCCCGGCGGCTTGCGGTCGTCTCTCCTCGAGCTCGCCGAACGGGATGGAATCCAACTCACCGAGGTGCTCGTCGCGGACGCGTCGCGGCGGACCACCAGGGTCAACGCCTACGTGTCCGGTGTCGGCCCGACCTGGCGGCTGGTGCTGTACGACACGTTGCTCGAGCAGGCGACGCCGGAGCAGATCCGGTTGATCGTCGCTCATGAGCTCGGCCATGCTCGCCGACACGACGTCGCGCGCGGGACCGCGCTCGGCGCACTCGCCGCGGTGGCCGGTGTGGTCGTGCTCGGGTATCTGCTCGACAGTCGGTGGCTCACCCGTCGAGCCCGGGTGCGCTCGGCCGCTGACCCGCGCGCGGTGGCGCTCGTGCTCGCCCTCGTGGCTGTCGGCGCGCTCGTGGCGGCGCCGATCCACAACCTGGTGTCCCGCCGGGTGGAGGCGCGGGCGGATGTCCACGCTCTGGACCTCACCCGCGATCCCGCCGGCTACGCGCGCGTGCACCGGTGGCTGGCCGTCACGAACCGCAGTGACCTGGAACCGTCACCCGTGCTGTTCGGGTGGTTCGCCACGCACCCGGCCCCGCCGCATCGACTCGGCGTGGTCCGGTGGTGGGTCGCGCACCGCGGCGAGCCGCAGATTCCCGCGCTCGCCGGACAGTGAGGCGGCGGGCGCGCCGACCGGGCAGGCGATGATCGCCCGGCTAGGCTCAGTCGTCGTGGGCCGCACCCTCGTCGTCACCAACGACTTCCCGACCCGTCAGGGCGGTATCGAGGCGTTCGTTCTCGCCCTGTGCGAGCGCATGCCCGCGTCCGAGGTCGTGGTCTACACCGCCTCGATGCCAGGTGACCGGGCCTTCGACGCCACGTTGCCGTTCCCGGTCGTCCGCGACCCCGCGGGCACTCTCCTCCCGACCCCGATGGTGGCTCGGCGGACCAGCGAGGTGCTGCGGTCCGAAGGCTGCGACCGGGTCCTGTTTGGCGCGGCCGCGCCGCTGGGCTTGCTCGCCGACTCGCTGCGCCGTTCCGGTGCCGAACGCATCGTCGCGTTGACGCACGGCCACGAGACGTGGTGGGCGCGCGTCCCCGGCGCCAGGCGGGCCCTCCGTCGGATCGGTCGGGCCACCGACACGCTCACGTACTTGGGCGAGTACACCCGCTCGATCATCGCTCGCGCGCTGGCGCCGGAGGACGCCGCGCGCATGGTGCGCTTGACGCCCGGAGTCGACGTCAACACCTTCCGCCCAGGCAGCGGCGGGGAGATCGTCCGGAAGCGTCTGGGGATCGCGCCGGAGAGGCCGGTGGTGGTCTGCGTGGCTCGCCTCACCGAGCGCAAGGGCCAGGACGTCCTGATCCGGTCGTGGCCGCACGTCGTGCGTCAGGTACCCGACGCGCTGCTGCTGATCGTCGGCGATGGTCCGCACCGCTCGGCGCTGGAGCGCCTGGTGGACGCCGAGGGGATGCGGTCGCACGTGATGTTCGCGGGAGCGGTCCCGTGGAGTGAGATCCCGCCGTACTTCGACGCCGGTGACGTCTTCGCGATGCCCTGCCGTACACGTCTCGGCGGGCTGGAGCCGGAGGCGCTGGGCATCGTGTTCCTCGAGGCGCAGGCGTCCGGGCTGCCCGTCGTGGTCGGTGACTCTGGTGGTGCGCCGGACGCCGTCCAGCACGGGAAGACGGGATACGTCGTGGACCCGTACAACCCGGTCGCCGTCGCCGCCAAGATCACCCGGCTGCTCACCGACCGCGAGCACGCCCGCGCCATGGGCGCCGCCGGCCGGGCCTGGGTCCGTGAGTGCTGGACATGGGACTCCTCGGTGGCGCGGCTGAGGGAGCTCCTGGGTTACCCGACGAGCTGACGCGTCGCTCCCGGCTGGTTCGAGGTCGCGGTCCGGTGGCCACGCAGGGCAGCGCCGCCGGCGAGGAGGACCAGGACACCGACGGTCGTGACAACGAAGCGGGTGCCGAGCACGGGCACGCCGTAGGCAAGGCAGGCACCGAGCAGCGCACCGAGTGTGCCCATGCCCAGACCGGTGACGGGCTCGTCGCGCGTCGTCGGGCGCCCTCGCCGTGCCGCCGTGACGGCGCCCGCGGTGACGAGAAGGCTCAGTCCGGCGAGGAGGACGACGAGTGTCACGGACCACACCGGCCAGGTGGTCCCGAACCGACGACACGCGAGCGTGACGGCGACGCTGCCCAGCAGCCACCCGGTGGCGCCCGCAGAGACCCGAGCAGCGTGTCGGAGGGCTCGCCTGCTGCGGAGCGGACGGGCGCCGCGGAGGCCGGCCACGAGGCCCACGAGCACCAGTCCTGACAGCGCTCCCACGGTCAGCGCCGACCACGGTGACCCGTGCCGGCTCAGCGCCGGCCGGTCATCGGTCACGGGCGGTGAACCGTCGGCGGTCGCCGGACTGCCGGCGGGGCAGGCGTCGGCCGTCATCGCGACGGTGAGGGCGAGCTCGGAACCCACTCGGTGCAGGCACGGGCGCTCGTCGAAGACCTGGCCCAAGGTGGCCGTGAGTCTCCGGACCAGTCCCTCCTCCTGGCTGTCGTAGCGGAGAGTCAGCACACCGGAGGGGGACAGCCGGTCCCGGACCTTGGCCAGCGCCTGGGTGGTGAGCGTGTAGGACGAGCCGGGAGTGCCCGTCGGGGGCAGGCTCGCCCGAGCGATCCGCGTCGTGACGACGACGAGGTCGTAGCGGGCCGTGGTCTGGTCCAGGAAGGCGCGGGGGTCGCGGACGTGTGTCGTCACCCGCGAGTCGACGTAGGGCTGGTTGGGGTGGCGACGCCGACCGAGAATCAGGAGGGATTCATCGGCCTCCACCGCGTCGACCTGGCTGGCGCCTCGGGCGAGCGCCAACGCCACCTCGTTGCCCGGTCCCGCCCCCAGGACGAGCACGCGTCCGCCGTCTGTGGCGCGCAGGGTCGCCGGGGTGGCCGGATCGGTCCGAGCGAGCTCGCGGGCGTCCCGGATCGGTGGTCCGGGGACGCCGTTGACCGTCCACGAGGTTCCTGCGGGGTCATCGCGGCTGCGGGTCGCACCGTACGGGGTCCAGGTCGTGTCGTCGGCCATGGTGATCACCCCGACGACGGTCAGGGTCACGGACCACCAGACGACGAATCCGACCGGGACGTCGTACGAGGGATGCGCGAGCACCGCGGCCACCGCCAGGAGAAGCACCCAGCCCAGGGGTGGGACGGCCGCAGCGGACAGGCCGGCGTCCACGCTGACACCGAGGAGACCGCCCACGACGCCCAGCGCGAGCGTGCCCGCGGGCGTCCAGCCAGCCAGGTGGGCGCGTCGGAGGGCCGCGGCGGTGTGCAGGCCGTAGATCGCGCCGAGCACCGCGGCGAGGACGGCCACCAAGGGGACGCCGGCCCTGACCGGTAGCCGGGGCACCGCGGCGACGCCGGTGAGCACGGAGAAGGTCAGCGCACCCGCCACGAGGGGCCTGCGGGCGAGGAAGTCGCGGGCTCGACGGTGGGCGCGCTGGAGCGCCGACGCTCCGCGACCTTGAGGCGACGTCGGTCGGAAGTCCGCACCTTTCGCGTGGAGCAGTCCGACGGCCAGGCCCAGCAGCGTGGCGAGCAGGACGACGTTGGGGAGCCGTTCCAGCACCAGACCGTGCGCGGCGGTCCACCGGGGCAGGAAGGTCATCACGAGGGAGAGCTGGATCCCGGCGAGCACCACACGCAGGCCGGTCCTCATCGCTCCTCCATCCGCCGAGGTGCGCTCCCACTCCCGGAGCTCCGGGCGCGGTTGAATCTATCCCGGTCGCTGGTGCCCGAGGCGTCCGGAGTCTCAGCGCCCGGGTCGGAGGGCCGGGTCAGGGTGCCGGGGTGGCGGTCGGTGGAGGTGAGCAGTGCCCCAGGTGGACGTCGCGGACGACTCCTTCGTCGTCGCCCCACCGAGCAGGGTCGCGGCCAGACTGCGTGATCCAGCGTTCTGGCGCTCGTGCTGGCCGACCGTGACCTTGACCGTCTACCACGACCGCGGCGTCGAAGGTCGACGGTGGTACGTCACCGGTTCCGTGGTCGGCACCGCTGAGCTGTGGCTCGAGCCCTACCGCGACGGCACGCTCGTCCACGTCTTCCTCCGGGCCGACCCCGTGCGTCCGATGTCGTCCCGGCGGCTGACCAGGCTGCGGCACCGCTTCACCCGCTCGTTGAAGGCGGCGGTGTTCGCGATCAAGGACGAGTTGGAGGCCGGCCGGGCGGCCGGGCGGCCGGGAGAGGTCGATGCTCGCACCAGGCGTGCTCTCCACCGCCGGACCGAACCGTCTCGACTCGGTCTGGCGGCTTTGCTGAGGGACGTGACGACCGCGGCGCCCGACGCGCCGGTGACGTCCGAGCTCGGCAGCGGACCTCGCGGGCGGGGCACGTCGATGGGTCCGCCGAACGGTCGTTCCGGGGCAGACGGCCGGGGCGGGTGCGTCGAGCCCGCCGGAGTCGTCGCGCTGCCGGGAGGACTGGCCAGCGCCGTCCACCGGCTCACGGTGCGCCAGGCGACCGGGACCGCGCAGAACGTCGTCCTCAAGCGCTACCTCGCCGACGACCACACGGCCGGCTCGGAGTGGGAAGGGCTCCTGCTCGCTCGGCGGTGTGCCGTTCCGACGCCCGAGCCCGTCCTGCTCGACCTGGAGGGTCGGTGGTTCGGGACGCCCGCGGTGGTCATGACGGCGCTCCCCGGTGTCGTCCTCACCGGGATGCTGGTCCGCCACGCAGGCGACCGGACGGGATGGCTCAAGGCGCTGGCGACGACGCTGGCCGCCGTTCATGGGACCGACGTCGGCCACGGTGCCCGCGAGGACCAGCCGGACCGAGACCCAGAGCGTGGCGACTCGGCCGTGTCGGACGCGGGGGCTCCGTCCCGACGGTTTCTCGCCGCGTGGCCGGACCAGTGGCCGGGGGCGTACCTCGACGCGGCCCGCGCGACCACGGCCGACGAGGCGCTGCGCCGGCTGCGCGTCGTAGCCGCGTCGGGTTGGCCAGCGCGAGACCTCGGCTTTTGTCACGGTGACTTCCAGTCCGCCAACGTCCTTGTCGACGAAGCCACCATGCTCGTTCCCGAGGGCATCGACGGGGAGGCCAGGGTCACCGGAGTCGTCGACTGGGGTGCCGCCGGTCCCGGTCCGGTCGAGGTGGATGTGGCGACCTGCCGAGCGGACCTTGCCGCCGTTCTCGGCGAGGAGGCGTCCCACGAGTTCCTTCGCGCCTACCGAGAGGTGTCGGGACGAGAGGTGCGCGGGATCGCCGCGTGGGATGTCGTCGCCGCGGCGCGTGCCCTCTGCGAGGTTCCCGAGGTCGCCGAGCGTTACGCCGCGGTCGGCGCCTCGGTCGACACCGACACGATTCGCGCCAGACTCACGGCCTTCTTCGACACCGCCGCGCGACGCCTGGACTCGTCCCCTTGACCCCACTCGTTAACCCCACCCGCTCGGTCATGCGCGCGGTGGCCGACTGTCGGTCCTGAGGCGCATACTTCACGGCACGCACCGGCGCGGACGTCTCGGCGACTGCGCTGGACGCACCGAGCAACGCGCCCAAGGGAGCAGACCGATGACAGTCCTCCTCGCGATCGGCACAGCCAAGGGGCTCTTCCTCGCCCGATCCGACGACCGGGAACGCTGGGAGCTCAGCGGCCCGCACGTGCCGATGAACGCCGTCTACGCCGTCGCCATCGACACTCGACGACAGCCGCCACGTCTCCTCGTCGGTGCCGCCAGTTCGCACTTCGGTCCGAGCGTCACCATCAGCGACGATCTCGGGGAGACGTGGCAGGAGTCGGAGGTCGCGCCGATCGCGTTCCCCGCCGACACCGACGCCACCCTGGAGCGGGTGTGGCAGATCGCGCCAGGTCCGGCCGAGCAGCCCGACCTCGTCTACGCAGGGGTGGAGCCGTCCGCGCTGTTCCGGTCCGAGGACGGTGGTCGCTCCTTCGAGCTCGTCCGCGGGCTCTGGGACCATCCCCATCGCCCTCACTGGTACCCCGGGTACGGTGGCAAGGCGATCCACACCGTGCTCCCGCACCCCGATGACCAGGACCAAGTTCTGGTTGCGATGTCATCCGGTGGGGTCTACCGCACCACCGACGGGGGCAAGAGCTGGAAGGCGAGCAACACCGGTATCCGGGCGTACTTCCTGCCTGACAACGAGTACCCGGAGTTCGGGCAGTGCGTCCACAAGGTGGCGCGCGACCCGGTGCATCCGGAGCGGCTCTTTCTCCAGAACCACCATGGGGTGGACCGATCTGACGACGGCGGCCTCACCTGGTCGTCGATCGCCGACGGACTGCCCAGCGATTTCGGGTTCCCGATCGTCACCCACCCGCGCAAGTCCGGCGTCGTCTACACCTTCCCGCTGGCCGCCGACGCTCGCCGGTTCCCACCCGACTATCGGTGTCGGGTGTTCCGCAGTGACGACGCCGGCGGGAGCTGGATTCCGTTGGGCGCAGGGCTGCCCACCGATGGGTTCTACGCCAGCGTGCTTCGCGACGCCATGACGTGTGACGACGCCGAGCCCGCTGGCGTCTACTTCGGTGCCCGGAGCGGAGAGGTCTACGCCAGCGCCGACGAGGGCGAGACGTGGCGGCTCGTGGCCGCCCACCTACCAGATGTGCTGTGTGTCCGAGCGGCGGTCGTGGCATGAGGGTGCACGTCGTCGTGCCGTCCGTCCTCCGGGCCGACTGCGGTGGGGCCGCCCGTCTGGTGGTCGAGCTCACCGGGGATCCCACTCTCGGTGGGCTGATGGCCGAGCTCGCCGCTCACTACCCGCGGCTCGAACGCCGGCTGCGCGACGAGAAGGGTGCGCTTCGGCGCTACGTCAACGTCTACGTCGACGGCACGGAGTCACGGCACCAGGACGGCCTGCGGACCGCGTTGCGCGACGGCGTCGAGGTGCACATCGTCCCCTCGGTCGCGGGTGGGTGACCGGCCGCGACGAAAGCCCGCCAGCGGGGCCGACGAACGGCTGTCCCTGGCGGTCCTCCGATCGCCTGGTTGCTCGCCGGGCACAACGGCGCGGGCGTCGGGGTCCCCGTCGCCGAAGACGGTCCGCGTCGCCGCCTTGTACAGGTCGCAGCCCTGACACGACCGTGACGCCACCGCCGTCTCCCATCGCGGGCGCGACAACAGGCGGCCGATGCGGGACGGCGGACTCGTGGAGCTCACGTCACTCCGTCCACGCGCGGTTAGGCTGGCGGGGCTCTGCACGGTGGTGATCTGCCGGTTCATGGTGGGTCGTGACGGTCGAGTGGTGGCGGAGGTCGACACATGGAGGGGTCGCAGCAGGCGGGGCGGGCGAGTCGGATGGCGGCCGCCGCGGTGGCGTTCTTGGCGTCGTTGGATCCGGACCAGCGGCGGGCGGCTACCGCTCCCTTTGACACCCCCGACCACCGCGAGTGGACCTACCTGCCCGGACCGCGGCCCGGTCTGGCGCTCGCCGACATGACCGAGCGGCAACGCGAACTGGCGATGGTGCTGCTCGACACGGGCTTGAGCGCGCATGGCTCGCGGGAGGCTCGCGCGGTCATGGCTCTCGAGGCCGTCCTGCGCGAGCTGGAGCGAGGGGCCGGTCGGGCGATGTGGCGACAACGCCACCCTCACTACTACTGGGTGCGTATCCTCGGTGATCCCGGCGGCGACCAGCCGTGGGCCTGGCGCGTCAATGGTCACCACCTCGCCACCCACGTGACGGTCGTGGGCGACCGGATCGCCGCGACCCCGCAGTTCTTCGGCGCGAATCCAGCACGGGTGCCGAGCGGACCGCACGCTGGCCTGCGCACGTTGCCGGACGCCGAGGACCTTGGCCGAGCGCTGCTCGAGGCGTTGGACCCCGACCGCCGCACCGTCGCGATCGTCTCGCCCGAGGCGCCGGACGACATCCTCACCCGTCGCGACCCGGTCGCCGATCCGAGCGTCGTTCCGCGAGGTCTGACGTACGCCGACATGACGGAGCCGCAGCGGCGACTCCTGACCACGCTGGTGCGCTACTACATGGGTCGAGTGGCCCCGGAGGCCGCCGAAACCGCGTGGCGCGACGCCGTCGACGCGGGTTTGACGGAGGTGGCGTTCTGCTGGGCTGGCTCGACGACGCCCGGCGAGGGCCACTACTACGCCGTGACGGGCCCGACCTTCCTGCTGGAGTACGACAACACCCAGAACGGCGCCAATCACGTCCACACGGTGTGGCGTGACCTGCGCCGCGACTGGGGGGAGGACCTGCTGGCTGCTCACTACGCCGCGCACCACGCCTGACCGCTCGCGGACACGACGTCGTCAGCTGGTGACCCCGCGTTCACGGCGCTCGTCCAGCCGTGCGATGTTGGAGGTACCGCGTGAGCGGTCCGCCCTCGGGTAGGTTGTGGGACCCGACGGTAGGTGCGTCCGCGGATACACAGCGCGCGGGCACGCAGCGGTGGAAGGGGCACAGCCCAGGTGACAGAGCAGACGAGCTCCAGCGTCACGATCGAGGCCGATCCGGCGACGATCATGTCGGTCATCGCCGACTTCGAGGCATATCCGTCGTGGGCGGCGGCGGTGAAAGAGGTGGAGGTGCTCTCCACCTATCCCGACGGTCGCGCCAAGGAGGTGCACTTCGTCTTGAACGCTGGCGCGATCAAGGACGAGTACACCCTCGCCTACACCTGGGACGGCAACCGCGAGGTGCGCTGGTCGTTGGTCGAGGGGAAGGTCGTCAAGCGCCTGGACGGCTCCTACACGCTGCGGGACAGAGGTCGGGGCAAGACCGAGGTGACCTATCGGCTCGCGGTCGACGTGACATTCCCGATGCTCGGGTTGATCAAGCGCAAAGCCGAGAAGGTGATCATCGACACCGCGTTGAAGGAGCTGAAGAAGAAGGTCGAGGGCTGAGCCGGTCGGCGTCGCCGCGGCGGCTCGACCCGCACGTCGGACAGCGCGGTAGTCTCCCGCTCGGGCAGCGGCCGGGAGCCGTCGCCTCTCCAACCGAGGAGTCACCCGACGGCCCCACGAGTTGGCTTGGAGGAAGGCCGTCGAGGCGGACGAGGAAGTAGGCGTCGTGGTTGAGTCGGGCGAGGTGGAACAGGAGCGGGCGCGACCAGGCGCGCGGTCTGGTAGCGGGTCCACCCGATCGTCCCTGGCGATCGGGGTCGACGTCGGAGGGACCAAGATCGCCGCTGGCGTGGTGGACGAGTCGGGGGCCATCCTCGACGAGGCACGCCGGGAGACGCCCGCGACGAGTCCGGAGGAGATCGCCGCGGCGATCGCCGACGTCGTAGCGGACCTGCGGTCCAGACACGACGTGCGTGCAGTGGGGATCGGTGCGGCGGGCCTGGTCGACGCCGACCGGACGACCGTGCTCTTCTCGCCCAACCTCGTCTGGCGGGACGAGCCGCTCAAGCGTGTGGTCGAGGAGCGCATCGGGCTGCCGACGATCATCGAGAACGACGCGAACGCCGCCGCCTGGGCGGAGTTCCGGTTCGGTGGCGGTCGGAACGTCACCGACATGGTGCTGCTCACGGTCGGCACCGGGCTCGGAGGCGGGCTGGTGCTGCGTGGCGAGCTCTACCGTGGCGCGTTCGGCGTGGGCGGAGAGGTCGGCCACATGCGCGTCGTCCCCGGGGGGTACCCGTGCGGCTGCGGCAACCGGGGCTGCTGGGAGCAGTACGCCAGCGGCACCGCGCTGGAACGTGAGGCGCGCGCGTTGGCGCAGTCGAGCCCGACGCGGGCCAGCCGGCTCCTCGAGCTGGCCGGCGGTGATCCCGCGAACGTGAAGGGACGAATGGTCACGCAGGCCGCCAAGGAGGGCGACCGGGCCGCCCAGGAGCTCCTGGAGGAGGTCGGTCGCTGGCTGGGCGAGGGCATCGCGTCCCTCGCGGCGCTCCTCGATCCGGCGGTCGTGGTGATCGGCGGGGGCGTCTCCGAGGCTGGTGACCTGCTGCTGGAGCCGGCGCGGGCGGCGTTGGAGCGCACCCTCACCGCTCGCGGTCACCGGCCGGTGCTGCGCATCCAGCAAGCGTCCTTTGGTAACGAGGCCGGCATCATCGGAGCGGCCGACTTGGCACGGTGGCGGTGATGGCGTTCATCCAGGCGCTCACGATCGGCGTCGACATCGGCGGGACGAAGGTCGCCGCGGGCGTCGTCGACCCGGACGGCAATGTGCTCGAGCGGCTGCGGCGGGACACTCCGTCGACGAGCCCGCAGGCGACCGAGGACACCATCGCGGATGTCGTCGCCGAGCTCCGCAGCCGCCACGAGGTGACCGCGGTCGGCATCGGAGCCGCCGGCTGGATCGACGTGACGGGCACCTCCGTCTTGTTCTCCCCGCACTTGGCGTGGCGGCACGAGCCGCTACGGGACGCGGTCCGCCGCCGGGTTCGGCTGCCGGTCGTCATCGAGAACGACGCGAACGCCGCCGCGTGGGCGGAGTGGCGGTTCGGCGCCGGTCAGGGCGAGGACCACCTGGTCTGTGTGACCCTCGGCACGGGCATCGGCGGTGCCGTCATCATCGACGGCGTCATGCTGCGGGGGAAGTACGGCGTGGCGGGGGAGTTCGGGCACATGACGATCGTGCCCGGCGGCCACCGCTGCGAGTGCGGCAACCGCGGCTGTTGGGAGCAGTACGCCAGTGGGAACGCGCTGGTGCGGGAGGCGCGTGAGCTGGCAGCGTCCGGGTCGCCCGTGGCCCAGAACCTCCTCGACCGGGTCGGCGGTGATCCCGGGCGGATCACCGGCCCCGCCGTCACCGAGGCCGCCAAGGACGGCGACCGCCTCGCGGTCGAGCTGCTGGAGGAGGTCGGTCGTTGGCTCGGCGTCGGCCTGGCCAACATCGCGGCCGCGTTGGACCCGGGCACCTTCGTCGTGGGCGGCGGTGTCTCCGACGCGGGTGAGCTGCTGCTGAAGCCGGCGCGGGAGGCGTTCCGACGCACCTTGACCGGGCGCGGCTTCCGGCCCGAGGCCCGGATCCTGCGGGCCGCCTTGGGCAACGAGGCGGGTCTGGTGGGCGCGGCTGACCTAGCCCGGGAGAACCTGCGGTTGTTCCGGCGTCGGCGACGTCGGAAGCGGGCGTCGGAGCGCTTGCGGGCCAGGGTCGACCAGCTGGCCGAACTCTGAGCGTCGGACGCTGCGTGCCCGCACGGCGCCGGCCGGGTCAGCGGTTGATGAGGGTGAGCTCGAAGGAGTAGCGGGTCGCGCGGTAGACGTGGGTGCCGTACTCGACGGCCCGCCCTTCGTCGTCGTACGCGGTCCGCGTCATCGTGAGGAGAGCGGCCCCGCGCGGCTCGTGGAGGTCCCGAGCTTCCGCCGAGGTCGCCGAGCGCGCCCCGATGGTCTGCCGGGCCACGCGGAGCGAGATGCCGGACGCGCGCAAGATCTCGTACAGTCCCGCCCTCTCCAAGTCGGCGGCGCTGATGTCGACCAGGTCCCGTGGCAGGTAGTTCGTCATGAGCGCGAGCGGCTCGCCCTGCGCGCAGCGAAGCCGACGGATGAGCAGCACCTCCGTGCCGACTGGGACCCCGAGAGCGGCGGCGGCCTCCTCCGGGGCCTCGACGACCCGGAGCTCCCGCACGCTCGTGGTCGGTCGCTGGCCGGTGCGGGCGAGGTCGTCGTACAGGCTCGACAGCTCCAGTGACCGCCGCACCTGCGACTGCACCACCTGCGTGCCCACGCCGCGCTTGCGGACGAGCAAGCCCTTGTCGACGAGGTAGCGAATCGCCTGCCGCATCGTCGGCCGTGACAACGAAAGCTGGTCAGCGAGGTCGACCTCGTTGGGGAGCCGGGTGCCCGCGGGCAGGGTGCCGTCGAGAATCGACCGCTCGATCTGCTGGGCGACCTGGAAGTACAGAGGGACGGGGCTGCTGCGGTCGACTGTGACAGCGAGGTCAGCCACACCCCGTACCTCCTTCTCGCGCCTCGGGCCTGACCGCGGCGGCTCGCGCCGCGCGGTGCCCGACGCCGTGTCGTGTCGCGCGGGGCGCGGGGCCTCGGCTGGCTCAGTGCTGACCTCCATGGAGTGAGGATCGTACTTGAAGATGTCTTAACAAACTATTGACACGTCAGAAAGGGCCGTGAAAACTCTCCGACAAGCCGCCGACGGTGTCCGCGAGCGGTCGCCGGGGAGGGCGGATTCACGGTCGGAGGAGGAAAGCACATGCGTGTCGGGCTCATCGGCGTCGGGCGCATCGGCACGTTGCACGCCGAGACGCTGCGGGACATCCCGGAGGTCGAGGCCCTGGTCCTCGCCGACGCGTCGACGTCTCGAGCTCGCGAGGCCGCCGAGAAGCTGGGGGTGGGGCACGCGTCCGTGGAGGAGCTGTTCGCGATGGCGCTGGACGGCGTCGTCGTGGCAGCGGCCACCTCCGCCCACGCCGAGCTGGTCCTTCGGGCGGCGGAGGCAGGCGTCCCCGTCTTCTGCGAGAAGCCGCTGGCGGCCGACGTGCCGGGGACCCGCGAGGTGCTCGCTCGGGTGAAGGCGGCGGGAATCCCACTCCAGATGGGCTTCCAGCGTCGGTTCGACCCCGGCTACCAGGCCGCCCGCGCGGCGTTGGTGGCGGGTGAGCTCGGCACCCTGCACTCGGTGTGGGCGTGCACCCTCGACCCGGCCCCACCGGCGCCTGAGTACCTGCCGACCTCGGGTGGGATCTTCCGCGACTGCAGCATCCACGACATCGACGCGATCCGGTGGCTGACCGGTCGTGAGGTCGTCGAGGTGCGTGCCACGGGCGCCAACAAGGGCGCCGACTTCTTCGCCGCCGCGGACGACGTCGACACCGGACACGCGTTGTTGACCCTCGACGACGGGACGTTGGTCTCCCTGGCGGCCTCCCGCTACAACGGCGCGGGCTACGACGTCCGCCTGGAGCTGCACGGTTCCCGCCGGACCGTGGTCGTCGGGCTGGACGAGCGCGTCCCGCTGGCGTCGGCCGAGCCCGGCGCGCGGTGGCCAACCCAACGGGCCTACGCCAACTTCGCCGAGCGCTTCCACAGCGCCTACGTCGCGGAGCTGCGCGCGTTCGTCGACGTGATCGCGGGACGAAGCGAGTCGCCGTGCTCGGGCGAGGACGCGCTGGCCGCGCTCTACGTCGCCGAGGCGTGTGAGCGGGCGCGCCGCGAGAACCGAACGGTGCGGATCGATGAGGTGAGTGGGTGAGCTACGACCTGGTGACGATGGGACGGGTGGGCGTCGACATCTACCCCAACGACATCGGCGTCCCGCTGTCCGAGGTCCGTTCGTTCTCCAAGTTCTTGGGCGGCAGCGCGACCAACGTCGCCGTCGCCGCGGCCCGGTACGGCCACCGCTCGGCGGTGATCACCCGCACCGGCGCCGACCCCTTCGCCGACTACATCCACCGGGCGCTGCGCGAGTTCGGCGTCGACGACCGGTACGTCACCCCGGTCGAGGGCCTGCCGACGCCGGTGGTCTTCTGCGAGATCTTCCCTCCCGACAACTTCCCGATCTACTTCTACCGCTACCCCAAGGCGCCGGACTTGGAGATCTACGAGTCCGAGCTGGACATGGACGCCATCGTCTCGGCGGGGATCTTCTGGGTCACCGGTACCGGCCTGTCGGAGGAGCCCAGCCGGTCGAGCACGCTCGCGGCGCTGCGGGCGCGCGAGCACCGTCAGCACACCGTGCTCGACCTCGACTACCGCCCCATGTTCTGGCGGCACGAGGACGCCCGCCCGGTCATCCAGCAGGCGCTCGAGCACGTCACGGTGGCGGTCGGGAACCTCGACGAGTGCGAGGTCGCGGTGGGTACTCGCGACCCCGACAAGGCCGCGCAGGCGCTCCTTGACAGAGGCGTCGAGCTGGCCGTGGTGAAGCAAGGCCCAGCCGGCGTCCTGGCTCGCACCAAGACCGAGAAAGTCGTCGTCCCGCCAGTGCGAGTCGAGGTCGTCAACGGCCTCGGCGCGGGCGACGCGTTCGGTGGGGCGCTCTGTCACGGCCTGCTGGCCGGTTGGGACCTCGAGCGCATCATGCGGTTCGCCAACGCCGCGGGCGCCTACGTCGCGGCTCGACTCGCCTGCGCCGACGCCATGCCCGGTGAGGAGGACGTCGAGCGGCTGCTCGCGGAGGTGGCCGATGAGTGAGCGGCCCCCGGTCGTGGACGTCCGTTCCCTCACCACCCGGCGGTTCCGTGACCCGGGCGAGATCGCCCGCGCGTACGCCGCCCGGCGACGTCGGCGGCCGTTGATCGGTCCGTCCGGGCGCCTGCTGATCATCGCCGCCGACCACCCAGCCCGGGGCGCCCTCCGGGCCGGTGACCGACCGCTGGCCATGGCCGACCGGGCCGACCTGCTCGGCCGACTGCTCGTGGCGCTGCGGCGACCCGGGGTCGACGGTGTCCTCGCCACCCCCGACATCGTCGAAGACCTCCTGCTGCTCGGTGCGCTCGACGACAAGGTCGTCTTCGGGTCGATGAACCGCGGCGGCTTGCCGACCGCGACGTTCGAGATCGACGATCGGTTCACCGCCTACGACGCGGAGAGCATCGCGCGGGCTGGGCTGGACGGCGGCAAGGTCTTGTTGCGCATCGACCTGTCCGACCCTGCGTCGGCCGACACGTTGGAAGGGTGCGGGCAGGCGGTCAGCGAGCTCGCCAGCCGGGGCCTCATCGCCATGGTCGAGCCGTTCATGGCACGCAGGGTCGACGGCGTGCTTCGCAATGACCTGGCCACGGACGCCGTCATCCGCTCCGCCGTGGTCGCCTCCGGGCTCGGTACCACGAGCGCCTACACGTGGCTGAAGCTCCCCGTGGTGGAGGAGATGGAACGCGTCGCCGCCGCGACCACCCTGCCCATTCTCCTGCTCGGCGGCGAGGTGAGCGCCAACCCCACCGAGACGTACGCCGCGTGGGCCAAGGCGCTCGCGCTCCCCACCGTCCGCGGGCTCGTGGTGGGCCGGTCCCTGCTCTACCCGCCTGACGACGACGTGGCCGCGGCCGTCGACACCGCGGTGAGCCTGCTACCTGTGGAGGACGAACAGTGAGCCATCACCTGCGTGCTGGAGAGCTCGCCGAGGGTCCGTGGAGCCTGCTGCTGACGCCAGAGCGGGCCGGCTGGACCTACAGCGGCCTGCGGGTGCTCGACCTTGCGCCCGGCCAGTCACACACCTTCGCGACCGGCGAGGAGGAGATGGTCGTCCTGCCGCTCGCCGGCGAGGGGGTGATCGTGGAGTGCGATGGCGAGCGGTTCGAGCTCGCCGGGCGGCCTCACGTGTTCGCCGGCGTCAGTGACTTCGCCTACGTCCCGCGCGACGCGGAGGTCACCGTCCGCGCACCGCGCGCCGCCCGCGTGGCGTTCCCGTCCGCCCGGTGTGAGCGGCGATTGTCTGCTCGCTACGGTCCGGCCGACAAGGTGCCGGTGGAGCTGCGCGGTGCCGGAGTGTGCAGCCGAGAGGTGCACAACTTCTGCGCCGCCGATGCCTTCGAGGCCGACAAGCTCATCGCGGTGGAGGTGCTCACTCCCGGCGGCAACTGGTCCTCTTATCCGCCGCACAAGCACGACGAGGACCATCCCGGACAGGAGTGCCCCCTGGAAGAGGTCTACTACTTCGAGGTGGCGGACGGCCCGGCCGGCCCAGGCGTTGCCTACCAGCGGGTCTATGGGACCCCGGAGCGACCGATCGACGTGCTCGCCGAGGTCCGGACCGGCGACGTGGTCACGATCCCGCACGGGTGGCACGGGCCGTCGATGGCCGTCCCCGGCTACGACCTCTACTACCTGAACGTGATGGCGGGGCCCGGCCCGGATCGGGCGTGGCTCATCCGTGACGACCCCGCGCATGGCTGGATCCGCCAGACCTGGAACGACCAGCCGGTCGATCCCCGACTGCCGATGACCTCGGGAGGCTCACGATGACGACCCGTCGCCTTACAGTCGGTCAGGCGCTCGTGACGTTCCTGGCGAACCAGTGGACCGAGCGCGACGGTGTGGAGCAGCGTCTCATCCCCGGTTGCTTCGGGATCTTCGGTCACGGCAACGTCGCAGGCCTGGGTCAGGCGCTGCTGGAGTCGGCCCGCCGTGATCCCACGGAGATGCCGTACTACCCGTCGCGCAACGAGCAGGCGATGGTGCACACGGCCGTCGGATTCGCTCGGATGCGCGACCGTTTGCAGACACTCGCGTGCACGACGTCCATCGGGCCGGGCGCGACCAACATGGTGACGGGAGCCGCCCTCGCCACCATCAACCGGCTCCCGGTCCTGCTCCTCCCAGGTGACATCTTCGCCACCCGCGTCGCCAACCCGGTGCTGCAGGAGCTGGAGGACCCGCGGTCGTACGACATCTCTGTCAACGACTGCCTGCGTCCGGTGTCACGGTACTGGGACCGGATCAACCGGCCCGAGCAGCTCATCCCCTCGGCGCTCGCGGCGATGCGGGTGCTCACCGACCCCGCCGAGACCGGGGCGGTCACCATCGCGCTGCCGCAGGACGTCCAGGCCGAGGCCTACGACTGGCCGGAGGAGTTCTTCGCTCGCAGGGTCTGGCACATCCCCCGGCCGGTGCCCGAGCCGGCCGCGCTGGAGCGGGCCGTCGAGCTGCTCCGCTCCGCGCGTCGCCCTCTCATCGTGGCGGGCGGCGGTGTGATCTACTCGGGAGCCACCGAACAGCTCCGCGCGTTCGTCGAGGCCACGGGCATCCCCGTCGCGGAGACGCAAGCCGGCAAGGGCTCCTTGCCGTGGGACCACCCCGCGAGCGTGGGCGCGATCGGCGCGACCGGGACGGCCGCGGCCAACGCGTTGGCGCGCGAAGCCGACGTCGTGCTCGGCATCGGTACCCGCTACAGCGACTTCACCACGGCGTCCCGCTCGCTGTTCGCCAACCCCGACGTGCGGTTCGTCAACCTCAACATCGCCGCCTTCGACGCGGCGAAGCACGCGGGTGTGAGCGTGGTGGCCGACGCCCGGGCCGGCTTGGAGGCCTTGAGCCAGCGACTGGTGGGGTGGCAGGTCGATCCGGCCTACCGCCAGCGGGCGCGCGAGCTGGCCGACAACTGGCAGCGCGTGGTCGACCAGGCGTACGACCCCGCGCCTCGAGAGAACGGTCTGCCCGCCCAGACCCAGGTCCTGGGCGTGGTCAACGAGGCCGCGGGTGACCGAGCGGTCGTCATCAACGCCGCCGGCAGCATGCCGGGCGAGCTGCACAAGCTGTTCCGCGCCCGCGACCCCAAGCAGTACCACGTGGAGTACGGCTACTCCTGCATGGGCTACGAGATCGCCGCCGGCCTGGGCGTGAAGATGGCGGCACCCGATCGCGAGGTCATCGTCCTCGTCGGCGACGGGTCCTACCTCATGCTCGCGCAGGAGATCGTCACCGCCGTCCAGGAGGGCGTGAAGCTGACGATCGTCCTGGTGCAAAACCACGGCTTCGCCTCGATCGGATCGCTGTCGGAGACGGTCGGCACCGAGCGCTTCGGCACCCGCTACCGCTACCGCGACCCCAACACCGGTGGCCTGGACGGGGACATCCTGCCGGTCGACCTCGCTGCCAACGCCGCCAGCCTCGGCGCCGACGTCATCCGGGTGAGCACGATCGACGAGCTGCGCTCGGCGTTGGTCAAGGCGAAGGAAGCCACCCGGACGACTCTCGTCCACATCGAGACCGATCCACTCGCCGGCGCACCGTCGTCAGAAGCCTGGTGGGACGTGCCGGTGGCGGAGGTTTCCAGCTTGGAGTCGACCCGCCGCGCCCGTGAGGAGTACGACGCCCACAAGCCAACCCAACGGCACTACCTGTAAGGGGAGAGGTCCGCCATGCCACGCACGATCGAGCACTGGATCGCCGGAGCGTCGACTCCCGGATCGTCGACGCGCCGCGGTCCGGTGTGGAACCCCGCGACAGGCGAGCAGCAAGCGGAGGTCGTCCTGGGGACCGCCGCGGACGTCGACCTTGCGGTCAAGGCCGCGGCGAAGGCGTTCGAGACATGGTGCGACGTCTCCGTCAGCAAGCGCGCCAAGATCCTCTTCGCCTTCCGGGAGCTGGTCAACAAGCACGTCGACGACCTCGCCCGGTTGGTGACCGCCGAGCACGGCAAGGTCCTCTCCGACGCTCGTGGCGAGGTGCTGCGCGGTTTGGAGGTCGTCGAGTTCGCGTGTGGGATCCCGCAGCTGCTCAAAGGAGAGTTCTCCGAGCAGGTGTCGACCGGTGTCGACAGCTGGGCCTTCCGCCAGCCGCTCGGCGTTGTCGCCGGGATCACGCCGTTCAACTTCCCGGTCATGGTGCCCATGTGGATGCACCCCATCGCGATCGCCTGCGGCAACACGTTCGTGCTGAAGCCGTCGGAGCGTGATCCCTCCCCCTCGCGGCTGGTCGCGGAGCTGTGGCAGCAAGCGGGTCTCCCGGACGGCGTCTTCAACGTGGTCCACGGTGACAAGGAGGCCGTCGACGCGCTGCTCGACCACCCCGAGGTCGCGGCGGTGTCGTTCGTGGGCTCCACGCCGATCGCGTCCTACGTGCACGAGCGGGCGGCGAAGGCGGGCAAGCGCGTGCAGGCCCTCGGAGGCGCGAAGAACCACGCGGTCGTGCTTCCGGACGCCGACCTCGACTACGCCGCCGACCACATCACGGCCGCGGCCTACGGCTCGACCGGCCAACGGTGCATGGCGATCTCCGCGGTCGTGGCCGTGGGGCGGAGCGCGGACCCGCTCGTCGAGAAGCTCGCGGAGCGCGCTCGCGCCGTGAAAGTCGGGCCGGGAGACGACGCCGGTGCCGAGATGGGGCCGCTCGTGACCCAGCAGGCACGGGACCGCGTGGTGTCGTACGTCGACGCCGCGGAGCGCGATGGCGCGACGGTCGTGGTCGACGGCCGCGGTCTGCGGGTGCCTGGTCACGAGGGGGGCTTCTTCGCCGGCCCGTGCCTGGTCGACCACGTCACACCCGCCATGAAGGTCTACCAGGACGAGATCTTCGGCCCCGTCCTCGTCGTCGTCCGGGTCAAGAACCTCGACGAGGCGATCGAGCTCGTCAACGCCAACCCCTTCGGCAACGGCACCGCGCTGTTCACCAACGACGGCGGGGCCGCGCGGGAGTTCCAGCGCCGCGTGAGTGTCGGAATGATCGGCATCAACGTGCCGATTCCGGTACCCATGGCCTTCTACAGCTTCGGTGGATGGAAAGCCTCTCTGTTCGGCGACCGGCACATCCATGGCCCGGAGGGAGTGAGCTTCTACACCAGGGCCAAGGTGGTGACCGCGCGGTGGCCCCACGTCGAAGTCGGAGGTGAGGGCTCCGCCAGCTTCCACTTCCCAAGCTCTGGTTGAGGTCGGGCGGTCCGCCACGGGGGTGTCGCGCGACCACCCCACACCACCCATCTGTCAGCCCAGACCTATCCAGCATCGCGCGCAGACCTCCGAAAGGGGGAGCAGTCAATGAAGATCCTCAAGGGAGTGGGCGTGCTCGCCGTAACGGCGCTGCTCACGCTCGCCGGATGTTCCAACGCCGCGCCGGACCAGGCGTCGGGCACGGACACCACGAACGAGAACACCAACCGGGCCGCCGACCAGAACGGCGACGCCTCCAGCGACATCACGATCGCTGTGGTCACCCACGGCAAGCCGGGTGACGCCTTCTGGGACATCGTCAAGACCGGCGCCGACCAAGCCGGGAAGGACCTCGGCGTGAAGGTGACCTACAGCGGTGACGGCGACCCCGCTCAGCAGAGCCAGCTCATCGACAACGCGGTCGCCCAGGGCGTCGACGGTCTCGTCGTGTCGATGGCGAACCCGGACGGCGTCCGTGACAGCGTGGAGAAGGCGGTGTCCGCCGGTATCCCGGTCATCACGATCAACTCCGGTCTCGAGCGGTCCAAGGAGTTCGGCGCCATCACGCACGTTGGCCAGAGTGAGAGCCTGGCCGGTGAGGCGGCGGGGGAGAGGCTCGCCGAGGCCGGGTTGACGAAGGTGCTCTGCGTCGTGCACGAGGCCGGCAACGTGGGCTTGGAGGCCCGTTGCGACGGTGTGCGCAAGACCTTTGGCGGCACGGTCGAGAACCTGCAGGTCGACGTGAGCAACGCCGCCGACGCGCAGAACACGATCAAGAGCAAGCTGATGGCCGACCAGAGCGTCGACGGTGTGATCACGCTGAACCCCGTCGTGGCCAAGGCCGCCATCCAGGCCAAGCAGGAGGCCGGGCGGGACGTGACGCTGGCCACGTTCGACGTCTCCGCCGACATCTGCGACGCGATTCTCGCCGGAGACCTGCTCTTCGCGGTCGACCAGCAGCCGTACCTGCAGGGCTACTTGCCGGTGCAGTTCATCGCGCTGAAGATCCGCAACGGCAACGACGTCGGTGGTGGCCAGCCCGTCTACTCCGGACCGGGCTTCGTCACCAAGGAGAACGCCGAGCAGGTCAAGCAGTTCGCCGCACGCGGGACTCGGTGAGTCATGGCCACGCAGGCAGTGCAGACCACGACTGACGACACGCTCACCACGGTCGGTCTGGTGACGCGGGTGCTCCGCCGCCCCGAGGTCGGGGCGGCGGTCGCCGCGGTCCTCGTCTACGCGTTCTTCGCGACCACGACGGCATCGTTCAGCACCGCTGGCGGTGTCGCCACCTGGCTGGACTCCGCGGCTCTGTTCGGCATCATGTCCGTCGCGGTCGCGCTGCTGATGATCGGCGGGGAGTTCGATCTCTCCGCTGGGACCGTCGTCGGCTCGACCGGCCTGCTCGTGGGCATCCTGACGACCCACTACGGCGTCAACATCTGGTTGGCGGTCGTGCTGGCCTTGGTGTTCGCGCTCGCCGTCGGGCTGGGCAACGGTCTGATGGTGATGCGAACCGGGCTGCCGAGCTTCATCGTCACCCTCGGGACGTTCTTCATCCTGCAAGGGCTGAACCTCGCGCTCACCAAGGCGATCATCGGCCAGGTGTCGGTCCAAGGACTGGACAAGGTGCCGGGATTCTTCGACGTCAAGTGGCTCTTCGGCTCGACGTTCGCGCTCTTCGGCGCCCAGTTCCAGATCTCGATCGTCTGGTGGATCGCGCTCACGGCCCTGGCCACCTGGGTGCTGCTGCGGACTCGCGCCGGCAACTGGATCTTCGCGGTCGGCGGCGCGGCGACCAGCGCGCGCCACGTCGGCGTGCCGGTCATGCGCACCAAGGTGGGGCTGTTCATGGTGACGGCGGGTGCCGGGTGGCTGGCCGGGATGCTGCAGCTGTTCCGCACCTCGACCGTGCAGGCCTCCACCGGTGTGGGGCAGGAGTTCATCTACATCATCTGCGCGGTGGTGGGTGGCTGCCTGCTCACCGGCGGCTACGGCTCCGCGATCGGCGCCGCGCTCGGCGCGCTCATCTACGGCATGACCTACCAAGGCATCGTCTTCGCCCAGTGGGACAACAACTGGCTCAAGGCGTTCCTCGGGGTCATGCTCCTCGGCGCGGTGCTGGTCAACACCTATGTCCGACGACGCGCGGAGGTGAGCCGACGATGACCGCGACGACGTCCACGGGCGGAGCGAAGGCCGGCGCGCGGACGCCGCTGTCGCGTCCGAAGCCCGGTACGCCGATCCTGGAGGTCGACCGGATCGGCAAGTCCTACGGCAGCATCGAGGCGCTGAAGGAAGTGACGGCCACGATCAGGGCCGGTGAGGTGACCTGCGTCCTCGGTGACAACGGCGCCGGCAAGTCCACGCTCATCAAGATCCTCTCCGGTGCGCACCCGCACACCCACGGAGAGCTGCGCGTCGACGGCAAGCCCACCCGGTTCGCCAGCCCGCGACAAGCGTTGGACGCCGGCATCGCGACGGTCTACCAGGACCTCGCGGTGGTTCCGCTCATGCCCGTGTGGCGGAACTTCTTCCTCGGCGCTGAGGTCACCAAGGGCTTCGGGCCGTTTCGGCGGCTCGACGTCGGCTTCATGCGCCGAACCACCAAGGCCGAGCTGGCCCGGATGGGCATCAACCTGCGTGACGTCGACCAGCCGATCGGCACCCTGTCGGGTGGTGAGCGGCAATCCGTCGCGATCGCCCGGGCGATCTACTTCGGCGCTCGCGTCCTCATCCTGGACGAGCCGACGGCCGCGCTCGGTGTCAAGCAGTCCGGAACGGTGCTCAAGTACATCGCGGCCGCCCGGGACGAAGGGCTCGCCGTCGTCTTCATCACGCACAACCCGCACCACGCCTACCTCGTCGGCGACCGTTTCGTCCTGCTCAAGCGCGGCACGATGGTCGCCAACCGGAGCCGGCAGGAGATGTCTCTGGCGGAGCTGACGCGGGAGATGGCCGGCGGCGCCGAGCTCGAGGCGCTCAGCCACGAGCTCGCCCAGCGCGGGATCGTGGACGAAGACGTGGCGGCGGAGACGCTCGAGGCGTCGGGCGCCGGGTCCGCGGCGGCTCAGCCGACCACAACGTCACAGCGAGGAGACGAGACGTGATGGACCTTGGTCCCCTGACCGGTCGGATCGCCGGCGCGCCGATCTCGTGGGGAGTCTGTGAGGCGCCGGGGTGGGGCTACGAGCTGCCACCGTCGGTCGTGCTGTCGGAGATGGCTCAGCTCGGGCTCACCGCCACCGAGCTCGGGCCGACCGGCTACCTCGGCCCCGACGCCACGGCGGTACGCGCCACGCTGGAGAAGCACGGCCTTCGCCTGGTCGGCGGCTTCCTGCCGGTCACGCTCCACGTCACGCCGGACATGGACCTCTCCGAACCGGAGGCGGCGATCCGGACGCTCGCCGAGGCCGGAGCCGACGTCGTGGTGCTGGCCGCCGACGCCGGGCCGGCTGGCTACGACCAGAAGGTGCGGCTCGACGACCACGAGTGGAGTGTGCTGGCGGCGAACCTGCGCCGGCTGGCCGCCCTGGCCGCCGACCTCGGGCTGCGCTCGACGCTCCATCCGCACGTCGGCACCGCGATCGAGACCCGGGAGGCGGTGCTGCGGCTGCTCGACGCCAGCGACATCCCCGTCTGCCTCGACACCGGCCACCTGGCCATCGGGGGTACCGAGCCGCTGGAGCTGGTCAACTCCGCGCCGGAACGCATCGGCCACGTCCACCTCAAGGACGTCCGCCGTGACGTCGCACGCCAGGTCGCCGACGGGTCGGTGACCTTCCTCGAGGGGGTGCGCTCGGGGCTGTTCGCTCCCTTGGGGCAGGGCGATCTTGACATCGCCGGCATCGTCGCGGGTTTGGAGAAGGCGGGCTTCGCCGGCTGGTACGTCCTCGAGCAGGACACGACGCTGACGGGGCCGCCGGCCTCCGGCGAGGGCCCGATCGTGGACGTGCGCGCGAGCGTCGACTACCTGCGGCGAACCGTCGTTCCGACCCTCGTCCAGGAGAGCGGGTGAGGTCCGGCATGGACGTGCGCATCGGTGTGATCGGCACCGGCGTCATGGGAGCGGACCACGTGCGAACGCTGGCGACGTCGGTCCGGCGCGCTGAGGTGGTCGCGGTCAGTGACCTCGACCAGGAGCGAGCCCGGGCGGCGGTGGCCGGGCTCGGCGACATCCGGATCGTGGAGAAGCCCACCGACCTGGTGGCCGCGGAGGACGTCGACGCGGTCGTGGTCGCGTCGCACGACGACACGCACGAGGAGCTCGTGCTGGCCTGCCTCGACGCGGGCAAGCCCGTCCTGTGCGAGAAGCCCTTGACACCGACGTCTGACGGATCCCTGCGGATCGTGTCCGCGGAGCGCGACCTGGGGCGGCGACTGGTCAGTGTCGGCTTCATGCGTCGCTACGACCCTGGCTACGTCGCCGTCAAGGACGCCCTGCGCCAAGGCACGGTGGATGCCCCGCTCATGCTTCACTGCGTCCACCGCAACGCCGAGGCGCGTCCGAACCTGCCGAGCTCGGCGCTCATCGCCGGGTCGGCCATCCACGAGATCGACGTCGCGCGGTGGCTGTTCGAGGAGGAGATCACCCGCGTCACCGTGCACCGGCCTCGGCGGTCGGGACGGGTCGTGGGCGAGACCAGCGATCCGCTCCTGCTCGTGATGGAGACCACGAGTGGAGTCCTGGTCGACGTCGAGGTGTTCGTCAACGCGCAGTACGGCTACGACGTTCGCGCCGAGCTGGTAGGCGAGACCGGCACGCTCAGCGTGGACGACCCCGCTGCTGTCGTGCTCCGGACGACGCGATCCCGGTCCACCGCCGTCGTGCAGGACTGGCGGGATCGCTTCGCCGACGCCTACCGACTTGAGCTGCAGGACTGGGTCGCCGGTGTCGCGGTGGGGCAGCAACGTGGCGCGACGGCTTGGGACGGGTACGCCGCGACGGCTGTCGCGGAGGCCGGCATCCGGGCGCTGGAGACGGGGTCGCCCAGCACGGTCCACCTCGAGCCTCGGCCGAGCCTCTACCACGACTGACCGAGCCGCTCGACGGAGCCGGTTCCAGTCGTGGTGTGTGGGTGGGCTTAGGCCGCGGGTCGCCCGGACGTGGCGTGGCGAGCCGAGGATTACGGTGGTGCCGTGCCCAAGGTCCGCCTGCTGAGCTACAACGTACGCGGCCTTCGCGATGACCCCGACGCCGTGGCCACGATCGTTCGTCGCTGCCAGCCGGACGTGCTCGTCGTCCAGGAGGGGCCGCGTCGGTCTCGGTGGCGTCCACGCTGTGCGGCGTTGGCGCGCGCGTGCGGCCTTTTCTACGTCGCCGGTGGTCGAACCGCCGGCGGGAACGTCCTCTTCACCACCGCCCGGGTGAGGGTGCACGAGGTGCTGGAACGGCGGATCACCGTGCCGCTGGGCGCTCCGATGCGCGGGATCGTCGCGGCCACGTTGAGCGTCGAGGGCACCCGATTTCGGGTCGTCGGCCTCCATCTCAGCCTGGCGGCGAGGGAGCGGCCCCGCGAGGTGACGCAGGTCCTCGCCGCGGCTCAGGTGGAGTCCGGGCTGCCGCTCCTCGTCGCCGGCGACCTCAACGAGGGTCCGACGGGCCCGAGCTGGGCGGCGCTCGCCAGGGCGGGGCTGCGCGACGTCTGTGCCGACGACTCGGCCCGGCCGACATACCCGGCGCACGCGCCTCGCGCGCGGATCGACGGGGTGTTCGTGTCGAACCCTGACGTGGAGGTGCTCCAAGCCGGCGTCCCCCTCGATCCGGACCTGCGGTCGCTGCTGCCTCGCGCGAGTGACCACCTGCCCGTCCTGGCGGAGCTGGTGGTGCCCGGTCGTGACCTCGGAGGGTGGCGACCCCGCGCCGCGGGCCGTGACCGGTATTGACCGTCGCGACGGTGGTTCCGGAACGCGCTCGGTCAGCTACCGTCGCGAAGGAGAGCGCTGGCGCGCCCCACGGCGGGCACAGATCCGAGAGAGGGCTCGAGGCGTGGAGACGCGGAGTCTGCGGGAGCCAGACGGCGGTGCGGACGTCTGGGAAGAGCCCGGGACCACATGGGAACGTCGTCGTCTCGGCCGGACCAACCTGCACGTCACGCGGCTCTGCCTCGGCTGCGGTGTGCTCGGCGGGATGCCGGAGATCTTCGGCTACGACGTGGCCGCCGACCAGGGTGTCGCGACCGTGTGTCGCGTCCTCGACAGCCCGATCAACTTCCTCGACACCTCGGCGGGCTACAGCGCCGGCGAGAGCGAACGTCGGGTCGGCGCCGCCATCCGCGCCCGTGGCGGCCTGCCGGGCGGCTTCGTCGTGGCCACGAAGGTCGATCCCGACCCGGTGACCGGAGACTTCTCGGGCGCGCAGGTGCGCCGCAGCGCCGAGCAGAGCCTGGAGCGGTTGGGGCTGACCGCGTTCCCGCTGCTCTACCTGCACGACCCGGAGGTGATCGGTTTCGAGGCGGCGATGGCGCCCGGCGGCCCGGTCGAGGCGCTGCTCCAGCTCCAGGCGGAAGGTATCGCCGCGCACCTCGGGGTGGCCGGAGGACCTATCGAGCTCTTGAGCGCGTTCGTCGACACCGGGTGCTTCGACGTCGTGCTCACCCACAACCGCTACACGCTGATCGACCAGTCCGCGCGGGTGCTGCTGGAGCACGCCGCTCGGGCGGGGGTCGCGGTGGTCAACGCCGCGCCGTTCGGCGGCGGGATTCTCGCCAAGGGGCCCGACGTCGCGCGCCGCTACGCCTACCGCGACGCGGACGTGGGTCTGCTCGGCCGAGTTCGCTGGATCGCGGAGCGGTGCGCCGCCTACAGGGTTCCGCTCGGAGCGGCCGCGCTGCGGTTCTCCCTGCGCGAGCCGCTCATCGCCTCGACCGTGGTCGGTGTGTCGGCTCCCGAGCGGGTCGACCAGATCCTGGAGTGGGCGCGCTGGCCGATCCCTGAGGAGCTGTGGGAGGAGCTCGAGACGGGAGGGGCCGATGGCAGCTGACGCCTCCGCCCCGACGACGTTCGCCCCAGACCTGTTCAAGGAACGCGCGGTGCTCGTCGTCGGAGGCACCGGGGGGATCGGTGGCGCGGTGGCCGAGCACTTCAGCCGGCTCGGCGCGGACGTCACCGTCGCCGGGTTGCCACCACGGACGCCCCTGCCTGTCGCGGCCCGCGCTGTCGTCGAGCTCGATGTCACTCGGCCGGGCGAGGTGGAGGCACTGGTCGAGTCGATGGAGCGGTTGGACGTGCTGGTCAACAGCGCGGGCATCATCCGCCGACGCGAGGAGTACCGGCCCGAGGTCTTCGCCCACGTGCTCGACGTCAACCTCACCGGAACGATGCGCGCGTGCGTCGCCGCGCGGCGCCTCCTCGCCGCCTCCGGTGGCTGCGTGGTCAACGTGGCGTCGGTCTGGAGCTACTTCGGCGGGCCGCTGGTCCCCGCCTACACCGCGAGCAAGGGCGGTGTCGTCCAGCTCACCAAGGCGCTCGCCGTGGCGTTCGCGGAGGACGGGATTCGGGTCAACGCGGTCGCGCCGGGCTGGATTCGCACCGACCTCACCGCCGAAGTACGCGCCGACCCGGAGGCGGAGCGTCGCATCCTCGACCGCACACCCATGCGTCGCTGGGGGACACCCGACGACGTGGCGCGGGTGGTGACCTTCCTGGCCTCACCGGCGGCCGGCTTCGTCACCGGAGCTGTCGTCCCCGTCGACGGCGGATACCTCGCGGCGTGAGGTTGGCCTGTCGGACTGGGCGGCGCGAGGCGGCACCAGACGGACGGACGTGGACGACCGCGCGGACCGGAGGGACCACGCGGAACGGTAGGGACGCGCAACGGAAGGGACGCGCAACGGAAGGGAGAGGTCATGGCCGAAGCCACCGACATCGTGTTCGGGCGGGTGCTGGAGTCCCAGGGGCTGCCGCAGGAGATCGCGATCGCGGCCATTCCCGACGATGACCGGATCTGGGTGGAGCAGGAGCCGAACGTGTGGTTCCGCCCGTTGATGTTCAACACCGTGCTCGGCCAGTGGTGCAACCTTCTGCGGGTCACCCGCTCCGGCGTCGTGTCGCGGCACCGCCACCCAGCCGCGGTCTTCGGCTACGTCATCAAGGGAAAGTGGCACTACTACGAGCATCCGTGGATGGCGGAGGCGGGCCACTTCGTCTACGAGCCGCCGGGCGAGATCCACACCCTCGCCGTGCCCGAGGACTGCTCGGAGATGATCACCTTCTTCAACGTGACCGGAGCGATGATCTACCTCGACGCCGAGGGCCGGCAGATCGGGTACGAGGACGTGTGGACCAAGATCGAGCTGTGCCGGCGCCACTACGCCAAGGTGGGGCTGGGGGCGGACTTCGTAGACCAGTTCATTCGCTGAGGGCGTCGGCGAGTTCGTGTGCCCGTGGCCGCAGGGACGTGGTCTCAAGGGCGCTGTCTCACGGGCGCACGAACTCCACCCGATAGATCCGGGACGCCGTGCGGTCCTCGCTCGTCACGGTGACGACGACCGTCGACGGCCCCTCCGTCCGCGCGTCCACCGTCGCGTACGGGTCGGCGGGCGTGGCCGTGACCTCGCCAGGGTCACCGGCCACCTGGTAGGTCGTCGTGTCCGGGTCGAAGTCGGGGATCGGCACGCCGTCCACCTCGATCGACGCGGCCCGGGCGTCGGAGGAGACACCGGGCGCCTTGGCGTAGAGCTCGATCTCACTCACGGTCATGTAACCGGCCGGCCGAGCCGTCATCACCACGCGCACCGCGTCGGTCGCCGCCAACACCGGCACGTCCGTCACCGGCGCTGGCTGAGCGTCCGGATCCACCGCGATCTCGTCGCTCACGTCGACCCACTGGCCCTCGGCGTCGCGCACCTGCACCCGAAGGCTCGCGGGGAAGCTGATGTTGGTGCCGTCCCGGTAGAAGTACGTCACCACGCGGGTGAGGTCGCGTCGCGCGGGCAAGGTGAACGTGATCGTGTCGGAGGGGTTCTTGTCGGACGGTTTCCAGTTCGACCAGGCCTTGTCCGTGCGGTCGCCGTTGCGCAACCCGGCCGGTGAGTAGCCGCTCTCGGTGAACGTCGCGCCCACCTCGACGCCGTCCTCGAGCGCGGTGTTCGTCTCGACCGGCTCGGTCACCTGGACCCGCGCCGTGGCCGGCACCGTGCTTCCGTCGACGATCCGCGCCACGCCGGGCACCGTCACCACACCGGGACGCTCGAACGCCTCGTCGGGGACCTCCTCCCACGTCACGGGCAGGTCCGGCCGCCCGCCATGCGCGCCGACGCCCACGACGGTGGCGGGTAGCTGGGGCCGTCCGCCGACGTAGGCCTTGGCCCGGCCGGGCAGGGTGGCGACGATCGTGTCCACGGTGACGACGGCCTCGGCTCGAACCAGGCGTCCGAGCGGGTCGGTCGCGGTGCCTCGCACGCGGACGGTGCCGGGCCGGTTCCATCGACCGTCGGGCGGCAGCGCCCACCGCACCGGCAGCTCGCCCCGGGCACCGTCGCGGTAGACCGGGGTCACGTGGTCGGGCAGGACGGGTGGCCGGCCGGGCACCGTGAAGACCTCGACGGGCTCGGTGCCGAGGACGTGCTCGTCCACGACGGCGAAGCGCTGGTTGGCGCCCGAGGTGGGCGTCCACACCGAGACGGGCGAGCCGTCGGCGGTGGCCTCACCGCTGACGTCCAGCAGCAGCCCGCTCGCGACGTTGACGAACGTCCAGGTTCCGTCACCGGTGGTCGACAAGATCCACTGCCCGGCCGGGTCGGGCGTGCCCACCGCCTTCTCCAGCACGGCGGCGCCGTTTCGGACCGCCAGGCGGGTGCCCTGCGCGACGTTGACGAGGGCGTAGCGCTCGCGGTTGCTGTAGCCGTTGGTGAGCTTGCGGATCCACCACAGCTGGGCGGTGTCGGTCGGGTCGTCGGTGCGGATCACCACGCCGCGCCCATCGTCGGAGGGCGCGAGCGAGCGGCCGCTCTGGACACCCCGCAGTCGATACGGGTGGCCGGGCTGGACCAGCGCGGCATCCTTGGCGACCCCGGCCACCCCGTCCACCACGAACGTGGTGACGGACTTCGCCGGCACCACGAGAGTGGCGGAGCGTTCGCGGACCGGCACCGGATCGCCCTCGACCAGCGGGCCGGCAGCGCTCGTGACGATCGGCGTCACGGTGGCGCCCGGCGCGACCTGGGCGAACAGCGACAGGTCGAGGGTGACCGCGCGGCTCGTCGTGGCCCTGTTGACGTGCACGACCGTGACGTGCTTCGCCGCCGGCCGGATCGCCGCGACGCTGGAGGGGTCGTCGACTCTCACCACCTGGTCGCCCGGCCGGATGTAGTGGGTGAAGTTGCGGATGGTGTGGAACTTGGTGTTCGTGCGGATCGGACAGGTCTCGAGGGTGTCCTCGGCCGTGCAGGTGAAGGGGATGTGGATGCTGCCCCAGTTGTTGTTGCTCTCCTGCTGCGGGATCGCGTCCTCGATCGGCTGCCAGAACACCCAGGCCGACGGCTCCAGCTCACGGAGATCGCCCACGATCTGGGCGGCGATCCCGAGGCCGGGCTCCATGCTCGTGTAGTCGGTCGGGGAGTAGTAGCTCCCCTCCACCTCGCTCATCCACAGCTTCTTGTTGGCGGCCTTGGCGATGTCACGCACGCTCGTCCGGCCACCGGTGCCGTAGGTGTGCACGTTGAGCTGGTCGACGGCGGCGCGGGCCTGGTCGGTGTAGGCGTTCCAGTTGCGCACGAAGGTGGACGGGTTCGTCTCGTCCATCGCCGAGACCACGGCGTCGGTCGTGGCGTCATCGAGCGCGCGTCGGAGCGCGAGGATGACCTTCTGCTGCAGCTCAGGTCCCGCGTGGGCGCCTTCCTGACGGCCGCCCGTGGGTTGTCCGTCGGGGCCCAATTGCGTGCTCCAGTACGGCGTGTTCGGCTCGTTGAGCGGCTCGACGGTGTCGAACTCGATTCCGTGGGCGTCCTCCAGGTGCTCGACCACGCGGACCAGGTACGTCGCGAAGTCGTCGACACGGTCCTCGCGGATCTGGTCGGCGTTGGGGTCGAAGCCGCCGGACACGTACCCGCTGACCGTCTGGAACCACGGTGGGGAGTTGCTGAACGCCTCCCAGTGGGTCACCTTGTCCTTGATCTGGTCGACCCACCAGCGCTGGTTGGCGTCGGCGTCCCAGTTCCAGTGCTCGGGGTTGTCGGGGTCCCACCAGTCCATGTCCTCGTGGGTGATCCCTTCGGGGGCCTTCCAGAAGCCCTCCATGGTCGCGCCGACCTTCATGTAGTCGCGACGGACGTCGGGCGCGTTGCCGCCACCGATGTTGTAGCGGGCGATGGTCAGCCAGAGGCCGTCCTCACCGAACACCATGTCGACGAGCTTGCGCCGGATCTCGTCGGGATAGCCGCCGGTGATGTTGGCGAACCAGACCAGGCTGGTGCCCCATCCCTCGAACACCGGGTGGCGGTACGACGGGTCGACCTGGACGGTCACCGCGCTGCCAGGGGCGTCCGCGGGGGAGGTGACGGGCGCGGCCGCCGCCGGTTCGGGCGCGCTGAGCAGCCCGACGCTGAGGAGAAGGGCGGCGGGGCCGGACACGATCCGCGCGGTGCGAGCCATGGCACGTCCTTTCCCTGGTGGCGACGGCGAGGCGTGGTAGCCGGGCGAGCGGGAGACGCCGTGCTGGGTGAGGCAGGTGGTGTGATCATCGCCCGCACGGTGACCGACCGCGTGCCGGGCTGACCGCTCCCGGCCGTGACCACTGTCGGTTCAGGAGGAGCCCACGCGGGTCAGGAGGAGTTTGGTGGCGGCTGACGTCGGTGTCGACGTCCGACCCTCGGGACGGGCGCGCGGCACCCGACGGCTGGCGCGAGCGGCGCGGCGTACCGGGTCGTCGGCGTCTAGGCGAGGTCGAAGACGCCCGCCTTGACGGCGGCGGTGAACTGAGCGAACGCGTCGGTACCGACGACGAGCACACAGCCCAGGGGGTTCTTGCTGTCGCGGATGGCGACCCACCGGCTTCCCACGGCGACCTCGACGCAGTTGTTGGCGCCACTGCTGTAGCTGCTCTTTCGCCACACCACGCGGGACAGGCCAGGGGTCCGCATCCTGCCCCTCAAGTCCTTCCTACGACAGCTCCTCGATGCGGTCGCCAAGCATACGCATCGACTCGCGCTCGTTCGCCGCGGCCACGAGGAGTCGTCGGAACGCCCGTGCGTACACCTCCGTGTGGGGCGCGCGGTCGAAGTAGGTGGCGTCGGTGAGCCCTTCAAGGTAGACGAATGTCGCCGCGGGCTCGGTGAAGTTGAGGAGACAGAACTGCGTCCCGAGCGCGGGGTGCTCGCCCGCGCTAAACGGGAGGATCTGGAAGGACACGTTCCTCGCGTTGGCCAGCTCCAGGAGCCATTCGAGCTGGCGGCGTAGGACAGCGCGCCCACCGACCAGGCGGTGCAGAGCCGCCTCGCCGAGCACGACCCAGAGGTCGGGTGGGTTGTCGCTGGTGAGGCGTTGTTGGCGCTGGACACGTTCGGCCGCCCGCTCCGGCGCGTCCTCTGGCGGCGCGATGAGCGAGGTCGCCAGGAGGGCGCGGGCGTACTCATCGGTCTGGAGGAGTCCCGGCACCATCTCCCCGTCGTACAGCTTGATCTCGTCCGCGCCCTGCTCGAGTTCGACGTAGGTCCGGGCCCAGTCGGGGACCCGTCCGGCGACACCCCGCTTGCGGGCCTCCCTGCCGAGGGCCCGCATCCGCTCGGCCTCCTCGGGTGGCACGCCGTATTTGTCGAGCAGCCGGTCCAGCTCGGCGGCCGAGATGCGGGCGGCGCCCTTCTCCACCTTCGACAGCTTGCTCGGATGCCACTCCAACAGGTCCGCGGCGTCCTTCGACGACAGCCCGGCCCGGTCGCGCCACTCCCGCAGCAGGATGCCGAGCTGGACCCTCGTCACCCGACGAGGCGCCGGCGTGGCCTTGTCCATCGAGACTCCCGTCGTTCGAAGACTCCCGTCGTTCGGGCGTGTCAGGGTCTAGGGCGAATTGGAAATTTCCAGTATGTTTCACCCATTCCGCACTATCGGTCAGCATAGACCCAGAGCGGTCTCGCGACGACGCTGAGCGCGCTGGGCGCGTGGCACGCCGGGCAGGTGGAAGGTCGCCAGATGAAGTGCGTCTTCGAGCTCTCGGAGATCAGGAAGTCGAGCCCGTCGGTGGTCTCGTGGGAGGTCCTGCGCCAGGAAGAGGTGGACACCTACGGTCGAACGCCGGAGGAGATGCGGTCACGACTGCGGATGTGGGCGCTCGGCGTCCTCGCCTCAGGCAGGTACGACATCGGGCTCTACTGCGCGGGCGCCGGCCAGCTCGACGAGGACGGCTACTCCACCAACGAGTACTGCGAGACGATGATCGCCTGGGACGGCGAGAAGGAGCTCACCACGTCCTCGTGACCCGCTAGGTCTCCCCAAGACAGCCGGTTGGGCAGTCATGCCCAGCCGGGACCCATGACCGCAGCGGTCGCCGCCGCGCCCGGACCACGGTGGCCGCTCACACGATGGCGCCGTCCTCGTTGTCCGGCGGGCCGCCCTTCATCCGCAAGACCAGCGCCACGAAGCCGCCCACGAAGGCGAGCACCGCGAGCGCGCCGAGCCAGGTCGGGACGTAGACGTCGGCGGCCGCGGAGAGGACGAGCAAGACCGGCCCCACCATCATGGCGAGCCAGGCGAGCTTGGTGGCCGTCTCGAGCTTGGGAAGCGGTGGGGGCGGTGGCGGGATGTAGCGGTCGTCCGCCGGTGTGACCGCCTCCCGAATGCCCTCGAGGTCGGTCAGATCGTCGGTGTCCTCCTCGTCAGGGTCCTCCATGCCACGCGCGCGTCGGATGGTCGCGGTGGAGAACCCGGCGTCGGGAGGGGAGTCGGACTCGTCGTCGACGTCCTCCTCGACCGGCCACCGGGGCACCACGTCGTCGGTGGGCCGATCGAAGCCGGCGACGATCTCGGCGAAGGCGCGGTCCTCGTCGAAGGTCGCCATGCGGGTGCCGCCGGTGGTGTCGTCGGAGCCGGCCGGTGGCTGGCCAGACCTCCCGACGTCCGCGTCCTCGAGTCGCCCATCGCCGTCGCCACCCGTCTCGGCAAGACCCGAGGCTTCGGCTTCCTCTCGCAGCCTCGCCGCGTGCTCGTCCACCAACCTCCGGGCTCGGTCCTGCTCGGTCTCGTCGACGAACAGCCGGTCACACGGCACCGGGCGGATCCGAATCTCCAGTGAGGGCGCGGCTGGCTGGCAGGGCTCGAGATAGGCGGCCACGTGAGCCTCTCGGAGGATGTCCAGCATCGCCTCGGCCACCCGGGGGGTGAGGTCGGCGATCGCGACGTACGACGCGGCGCGCAGCCCGTTGTCCCGCATCGCTACCTCCCGGCAGCTCTGGCCCCGGCCGCCCTTCGGCACACGCGCTCGACGAAGCCGCGGCTCACCTCGAAGATCGTCGGGGCGTCGTAGTCGAGGGTGGCGACATGGTAGCTGTCCGGCAGGGCATGCTCCTCGATCTCGCGTGAGCCGACGCGGGACCGGAGCAGCCGGAGGCTGGAGCCGTCGAGCACGTGGTCCTGCAGCGAGCGGAAAACCAGAAGCGGCTGGGTCACCTTCGGTAGGTCAGCGGCGACGATACGCCACAGTCGGGTCAGCGAGTACAAAGCCGACAGCGGCGTCCGATCGTAGGCGCCCTCGTGGACGCCCGGCTTGTGGATGTCGTGGCCGATCGCCGCGAGCGACGGAACGACGCGGTGCAGCACGGGGAGGACGAGCAGCCGGGGATCGCGACTCCACAGAGCCGGGTTGACGAGCATCAGGCCGTGCACCGCCGAGGGGTGCGTTTGAGCCAGCCGTAGTGCGAGACACGCACCCATCGACTGGCCGCCCACGACGACGTGGTCGCACTCGTCCCGCAGGCGAAGGAGCGCGCGCTCGACGGCGACGTACCAGTCCTGCCAGCCGGTGCGGTTGAGGTCCTGCCAGGTGGTGCCGTGGCCGGGCAACCGGGGGACGACGACCCGCAGCCCGTGGTCGACAAGGTAGGTTCCCCACGGCCGCATCGAGTGAGGGGAGCCCGTGAAGCCGTGACAGAGCAGAACGCCCGTTCGGCCGGAGCCGGCGTCCAAGGGCTCGGCGAAGGGCTGCACTCGCACGGGCACGCTCCTCCAGACGTCGCGCGATGACGCATCACGCGATGACGGACAGCGAGGGTACCGGGCCGGTCGACCTCCATCGTGACCGGGCCAGCGCGGTCCGTGGGGGTGTTCCCGAAGATCTTTCGCGCGCCGACCGCGGTGCCGGCGTTGCCCTCGGATCGGGAGCGTCCTAATGTGCCGGACAGGAGACGGAGGTGGGACTTGCTCTACTGGTTCCTCAAGGTCTTCGCCCTGGGGCCGCTGCTCAAGGCGATCTACCGGCCCTGGGTGGAGGGCCTGGAGAACGTTCCCAAGGAGGGCCCGGCCATCCTTGCGAGCAACCACCTGTCCTTCTCCGACTCCATCTTCCTCCCGCTCGTGGTGCCTCGCCGCATCACGTTCCCGGCCAAGATTGAGTACTTCACCGGCGTCGGCATCAAGGGCCGACTGACTGCGCTGTTCTTCCGCGGTGTCGGTCAGGTGCCCATGGACCGTTCCGGCGGACGGGCCAGCCAGATCGCCCTCGAGGCCGGTCTTCGCCTGCTGCAGCGGGGTGAGCTGTTCGGGATCTACCCCGAGGGCACCCGATCGCCCGACGGCCGGTTGTACAAGGGCAAGACCGGTGTGGCGCGACTGGCGCTCGCGTCCGGGGCCCCGGTCCTGCCGGTCGCCATGATCGGCACCGACAAGATGCAGCCTCCGGGGAAGGCCCTCCCGAAGATCATGCGGCCCGGTGTTCGGATCGGTAAGCCGCTCGACTTCTCCCGGTACGAGGGCATGGAGGACGACCGGTACGTGCTCCGGTCCATCACCGACGAGATCATGTACGAGGTGATGGAGCTGTCCGGTCAGGAGTACGTGGACATGTACGCCCAGCGCGCCAAGGAAGAGCTCGCTCGGGCCAAGAAGCAGGCAGCCGGTCAGGGCAGCGACTCGTCTCGGCCTTCCGCGGCGCCGGACGGCGGCGCGGACCGCGCTGGCTCGGGGGGCGTCGCCAGTGACGCGGGTGTCCGACGCGCCGGCTGAGGTGACGGGTGGGGGTGACCCCACCGGATCCCTGTGGAAGGGCCTCGCGGTCCTTCGGTTCATCCTCCTCGCCTACGCGCTGGCCATCAACCTGGCCCGTTGGCAGCGCTTCGACGACCCGCTCGTCGGATGGTTCGTCCTCACCGTCATCGCGGTCTGGACGCTGGTCGTGACCTGGGCGTACGACGCGCCGCGGCGGCGCCGTTGGCCCCTCCTCGCCGCCGACCTGGGCGTGGCCGTCGGCGCCCTGCTCGTGACGCCGTACGTCTTGAGCGACGAGATGCTGGCCCGACACGACTTCACCCTCCCGACCTACTGGGTGACCGCGCCCGTCCTGGCCTGGGCCATCCACCGTGGCTGGGTCGGGGGAGTGCTCGCCGGACTCGTCATCGTGCCGGTGGACCTCGGCACCCGCGCCATCATCACCGCGACCACGGTGAGCAACATGTTCCTCCTGCTGCTCGCCGCGGCGGTCGTCGGCTACACCTCGCTGCACGTGCGAGCCGCGGCGGCCGAGCGGGCACGCGCCACCGAGCTCGCGGCCCGCACCGCCGAGCGGGAGCGGCTGGCGCGAGCCGTCCACGACGGCGTCCTGCAAGTGCTCGCCTACGTCCAGCGGCGCGGTATGGAGATCGGTGGCGAGACGGCCGAGCTGGCGCGGGCGGCGGGGGAGCAGGAGCAGCTGCTGCGGAATCTCATCCGCGGACAGTCGGAGGCGACCGACTCCGCCGGGGGACAGGTTGACCTCGCCCAGCGGCTCGCCAGCCTCGGGACCGGCGACGTCATGGTGGCGACGCCGGCTGAGCCGGTGCTGGTCCCGGCGTCCCTGGCCGAGGAGCTCGTCGCCGCCGTCCGAGCCGGCCTGGACAACGTCGAGCGCCATGCCCCGGGAGCCAAGGCGTACGTGCTCCTGGAGCACGACGACGACCGCATCGTCGTGAGCCTGCGCGACGACGGCCCCGGCATTCCACCCGGACGCCTGGAGGAGGCCGAGGCCGCCGGGCGGATGGGAGTGAGCCGCTCCATCGTCGGTCGGCTCGCTGACCTCGGAGGGAGCGCCACCCTCACCACCGCGCCGGGGAAAGGCACGGAATGGGAGCTCGTCGTTCCGCATCCTGAGGTAACCCGTCGTCGACGGCACGAACCCGCGTAGGGTCAGCGGCATGATCCGCGTGATGGTCGTCGACGATCATCCGATGTGGCGTGACGCCGTGGCCCGCGACCTGCGCGAGGCGGGGTTCGAGGTCGTCGCCGAGGCCGCCACCAGTGAGGAGGCGCTCCGCCGTGCCCAGGCCACTCGTCCTCAGGTGGTGGTCCTCGACCTGCAGATCCCCGGGCTCGGCGGGGTCGAGGTGACGCGTCGGCTCGTCGCGGCCGACCCGGGTGTGCGGGTGCTCATCCTGTCTGCCAGCGGGGAGCAGGCCGATGTGCTCGCGGCGGTCAAGGCGGGCGCGTCCGGGTACCTGGTGAAGTCCGCGACGCGAGAGGAGTTCCTCGAGGCGGTGCGCCGCACCGCGGAAGGTGACGCCGTCTTCACTCCCGGCCTGGCGGGGCTGGTGCTGGGAGAGTTCCGCCGACTGTCGGCCGGTGACGGCTCCGCGCGGAACGCCGAGCCCGCGGCCCCACGGCTCACCGAGCGGGAGACCGAGGTGCTCCGACTGGTCGCGAAGGGCCTCAGCTACAAGGACATCGCCGAGCGCCTCGTGCTGTCGCATCGGACCGTCCAGAACCACGTCCAGAACACCCTGCGCAAGCTCCAGTTGCACAACCGTGTCGAGCTGGTTCGATACGCTCTCCAGGCCGGTCTCGACGACGACACCGGCGACGGCCCGGGCTCATGAGCCCGAAGCGGCCCGACTAGGCTCGACACGACCTGTTCTTGCGCAGCCTTGTGAAAGGGACTGTCATGCGCGTTGGTGTCCTCACCGGTGGTGGCGACTGCCCTGGCCTGAACGCTGTCATTCGGGCTGTTGTTCGCAAAGGTGTCAGCGAGTACGGCTACGAGTTCGTCGGCTTCCGCGACGGGTGGCGCGGACCGCTGGAGAACATCACCTGCGAGCTGGGCATTCCACAGGTCCGGGGCATCCTCCCGCGCGGCGGCACCATCCTCGGTTCGTCCCGCACCAACCCGTTCAAGATCGAGAACGGCGTGGAGCGGATCAAGGAGAACCTCGCCGCGAACGGTGTCGACGCACTCGTCGCGATCGGCGGTGAAGACACCCTCGGCGTCGCGACGAAGCTCTCCGAGCTGGACGTCAAGGTCGTCGGCGTGCCCAAGACGATCGACAACGACCTCGGCGCGACCGACTTCACGTTCGGCTTCGACACGGCCGTCAACATCGCCACGGAGGCGATCGACCGTCTCCACACGACGGCGGAGTCCCACCACCGGATCATGGTGGTCGAGGTCATGGGGCGGCACGCCGGTTGGATCGCGCTGCACGCCGGACTCGCCGGTGGCGCCAACGTCATCCTCATCCCCGAGCGGCCCTTCGACATGGACAAGGTCGTCGAGTACGTCGAGAGCCGCTTCCGCACCAACTACTCGCCGATCGTCGTCGTCGCCGAGGGGGCGGTGCCGAAGGAGGGCACCCACTCGCTGCAGAGCGACGAGCGCGACGCCTTCGGACACGTCCGGCTCGGCGGCATCGGTGACATGGTCGCCAAGGAGCTGGAGAAGCGCACCGGGAAGGAGGCGCGCGCCGTCGTGCTCGGACACGTGCAGCGCGGCGGTACCCCGACGGCGTTCGACCGGTGGCTGGCGACCCGCTTCGGCCTGCACGCGATCGAGGCCGTTCACGACGGGGACTTCGGCATGATGGTGGCGCTGCGAGGCACCGACATCGTGCGCGTTCCGCTCACGGACGCCACCAAGGAGCTCAAGCTCGTGACGCCGGAGCTGTACGCCGAGGCCGAGGTCTTCTTCGGCTGACCGTCATCTGCGACTCGTGACTGATCTGAACTCGTGGCGGGCCAGGCCGGCGGCTCAGCAGCCGGACTGGCCCGACCCCGCCGCGCTCGAGGCCGCGGTCGCGGAGCTTCGAACGTTCCCTCCGCTGGTGTTCGCCGGCGAGTGTGACGCGCTGAAGGCGCGCATCGCCGACGTCGCCGCGGGCAAGGCGTTCCTCCTCCAAGGCGGCGACTGCGCCGAGACCTTCGACGGCGTGGGCGCCGACCCGCTGCGCAACAAGCTGCGGACGATCTTGCAGATGTCCGTGGTCCTCACCTACGCCGCGAGCATGCCGGTGGTGAAGGTGGGGCGGATCGCCGGGCAGTACGCCAAGCCACGGTCGAAGCCGACCGAGGTGCGCAATGGCGTCGAGCTCCCTGTCTACCGCGGCGATGCCGTCAACGGCTTCGAGTTCACGCCGGAGGCGCGGGTGCCCGACCCGAGGCGGCTGGTGCGCACCTACCACGCGTCGGCCGCCACGCTCAACCTGGCGCGGGCGTTCTGCGTGGGCGGCGAGGCCGACTTGCGTCAGGTGCACGCGTGGAACACCGACTTCGTCCGCAACAGCCCGGTGGGGGAGCGGTACGAGCGCATGGCCCGTGACATCGACCGGGCGATCGCGTTCATGCACGCGTGCGGCGCCGACCCGGCGGAGTTCCGCACGGTCGACTTCTACGCCAGCCACGAGGCCCTGCTGCTCGACTACGAGGCCGCGCTCACCCGGATCGACTCGCGGACCGGCCTGCCCTACGACACCTCGGGCCACTTCCTGTGGATCGGGGAGCGCACCCGTCAGCTCGACGGCGCCCACGTCGAGTTCGCTCGGCACATCCGGAACCCGATCGGCGTCAAGCTCGGCCCGACGGCGACCGCGGAGGACGCCCTCGCGCTGATCGAGGCGCTCGATCCCGACCGTGAGCCCGGGCGGTTGACGTTCATCACCCGGATGGGCGCGGACAAGATCCGCGACGTGCTGCCCGAGCTCGTCGAGAAGGTCACCGCCAGCGGCGCGACGGTCGCGTGGGTCTGCGACCCGATGCACGGCAATACCTTCGAGACGCCCACGGGGTACAAGACGCGTCGCTTCGACGACGTCCTCGATGAGGTCGCGGGCTTCTTCGAGGTGCACCGAGAGCTGGGGACCGTGCCCGGCGGCCTCCACGTCGAGCTCACCGGGGACGACGTCACCGAGTGTGTCGGCGGCGGGCACGCCCTCGAGGAGGCCGACCTGACCCAGCGCTATGAGACCGTGTGCGATCCACGGCTCAACCGCGCGCAGTCGCTGGAGCTGGCCTTCCTCGTCGCCGAGATGTTGCACCGCGCCTGACCGCGGACGTCTCCGAACCGCTGCCGCGCACCTCCTGCTCGGTCGTCCCGCCAGAGCCATTCGACCCGTCTGGCGAGGACCTTCGCCGCGCGGCGGGACGCCGCGGCCGGGCACCCTTGCCAGGGGTGAGCCCTTGCCAAGGGTGAGGTGGACATGCGCGCGGTGGTAGGAGATCGAATCGTCGTCCGTAGCGGTTCGGTGGACCGACCCGATCGGCAGGGAACGGTCCGCGAGGTGCTCGGCGCCGGTGACCACGAGCACTACCGGGTCGTCTGGGATGACGGTCGCGAGTCCGTGCTGTACCCGGGACCGGACGCCGCGATCATCCCTGCTCAGACGCGGCGGGAGCAGCCGCCGGCCTCGACGACTGGATCGGCCGCGGAGGGCACCGAGGGAAGGACGACCCCGCCCGCGGTCTCGAGGACGAGGCCGGACGATCCCGTCGAGCGCATCATGAGCAGCCCGGTCGCCACGGTGGAGGCGCGTGACTCGCTCCGCACGGTGGCGGTGTCCTTGGCCGACGCCGCCGTCGGTGCGCTCGTCGTGATGGACGACGAGACTCCGCTCGGCATGATCTCCGAGCGCGACGTCGTCCACGCCGTCGCCGGCGGGAGCGACCCGGACCAGGTGGAAGCGCTCAACCTGGTGGGCGCCACCACGGTGTGGGCGCAGCCCACCGACTCGATCCGCGATGTCGCGGCGATGATGCGGGAGGCCGAGGTCCGGCACATCCCGGTTCGCGTGCAGGACGCCGTCGTCGGTGTCGTCTCGATCCGGGACGTCGTGCAGGTCCTGATGGAGAACTGCTAACGCGCGACGCACGCCGGAGACGGTGTTCGACGGAAGGAGGGCGGATGTCGACAGCCGTCCGGCCGGTGGTGGTCGGGACTGACGGGTCCAGCGGTGCCTTGGCCGCGGTGACGTGGGCAGCCCTCGAAGCTGACCTGCACGAGGTACCCCTGCGGATCGTGCATGCCTTCACCTGGCAGCTGCCGACCATCCCACCCCTGACCTGGGAGGTGGCGGCCGAGGGGGCCCCACGGGCCCTCGCCGAGCTGGTGACGTCCGAGGCGGAGAAGGCGGCGCGAGCGGCGGCGCCAGCCGTCCCGATCAGCACGGCCATCGTGACCGACCAACCGCTGTCGTTGCTGGTCAACGAGAGCAGCCGAGCGAGCTTGGTCGTCGTCGGGGTCTCTGGCTTCGGCCCAGTGGCCGACATGTTGGCCGGCTCGATGACTGTCGGCCTCGTGGCTCGCTCACACGCGCCCGTCGCGGTGGTTCGTGGCACGGCTGCGCCGGAACGCACCTCTCGGCCCGTGGTCGTCGGTGTCGACGGGTCATCGCTGAGCACGGACGTGGTCGAGGTCGGGGCACGTGAGGCGGCGGTTCGCGGGTGCCGCCTCCTCGTCACCCACGTCCGGAGGCCAGGTCCTGGCGCGCGCGTTCGAGCCCGACTTCGAGGCACGCCGTCTGGACACAAAGCGATTCGCCAGGCCGTGGCCGGATGCCGGAGGCGTCACCCGGAGGTGGCGATCGAGGAACGTGTCCTGACCGGACACCCGGCGGGTGTCCTGCTCGACCTGTCACAGCAGGCGAGCCTGGTGGTCGTCGGAACCCGAGGCCGAGGCGGGTTCACCGGGATGGTCGTGGGCTCGGTCAGCCAGGCTCTTCTCCACCACGCGGGCTGTCCGGTCATTGTCGTGCCGCGCGGACTGGAACGGCGCCATCTCATCGAGACCGTGAACGACGAGTCCTAGCCACGTCGAGCGCCGCGTCGAAGGCGGGACGTCAGCTCCAGAGGCGATCCCGCACGATCTCGGCATCCCACGCGGAGGTGTCCGCGAAGAACGTCGGGTCGGCTGGGTCGAGGTGTTCGCGGAAGAGTTCCTCGTTGATGTCGTCGAACCCCAGCCCTGGGGTGTCGGGCACCGTGATGTACCCGTCCTCGATGAGGGGCTGGGGAAGCCCGGTCACCAGGTCGCTCCACCAGGGGATGTCGGCGGCGTGGTGCTCGAGCGCGAGGAAGTTGTTCGTCGCCGCGGCGATGTGGACGCTGGCCAGTGTGGCGATCGGCGTTCCCGCCATGTGGAGGGCCATGGCCACGCCATGCTCCTCCGCGAGGTCACCGATCCGCTTCGTCTCCAGGATGCCGCCCGAGGTGGCGGGATCGGGGTGGATGATTCGGACGGCCTGGCGCTCCAACAGCGGCCGGAAGTTCTCCGCGAGGTAGATGTCCTCACCGGTGCAGGTTGGCGTGGTGAGCGCGGTGGTGAGCTCACGCCACTGCTCGGTGAGCTGCCAGGGAATGAGGTCCTCGAGCCAGGCGAGGGTGTAGGGCTCGAGCGCGCGCCCAAGACGCAAACAGGAGCTGACGCCGATGTGGCCCACGTGGTCGACGGCGAGCGGGACGTCATAGCCGACGATCTCCCGGACCGTCGCGACGTGCTCGGCCAGCAGTTCCACGCCCTTGTCGGTGACCTGGATCCCGGTGAACGGGTGCATGGTCGTCGTCGACTCCCGGGCGCCCGGCGGGGCGATGAGTGCTCCCGGCACGTCCCAGAGGAGGTCGATGCCGACGTCCATCTTGAGGAACTTGTAGCCGCGTCGGCGTCGCTCCAGCAGTCGCTCGCCCAACACCGTCGGATCGGCTGACCGGGGCGTGTCGGCGTAGCACAAGACCCGGTCACGGAACTTGCCGCCGGCGAGCGCGTAGGCAGGGACGCCATACGCCTTGCCCGCCAGGTCCATGAGCGCCATCTCGACCCCGCACACGCCGCCGGCCTGCCGAGCGTGGTAGCCGAACTGCTTGATCTTGCGGAACAGCTTGTCGACGTTGCAGGGATTCTCCCCGAGCAGACGGCTCTTCAGAATCAGCGCGTAGGTCTTGCTCGCGCCGTCGCGAACCTCGCCGTACCCGGAGATGCCTTGGTTGGTGTCGATCCGGATGATCGTCGAGCGGAACGGCACCCCGACGAGCGTGGCGACCCGCAGGTCGGTGATCCGCAGATCGGACGGGCGGGAGTAGGTGTTGACCTTGTCCAGGAGTCTTTCCTCCGCCTGGTCCGTCGTCATCGCGACTCCTTCCGCCACTGCTGGAAGTCGGCTTCGATGTGCGGGGCCCAGGTGGGGACGTCGATCTCGGCGCTGGTGTAGACGCCGTGGGCGAGGCGGAGCTTGCCGAACACGTCGCGAATCCGGATCTCCTCGCTGACCTCGGCGACCTTCGCCGCCAGGTGCGCTGGGATGAAGATGACCCCGCTGGGCGTGCCGAGGACGACGTCGCCAGGCAGGACCGTCGCCTCGCCGATGCGGATCGGGATGTTGATGCCGGCGAGCGTCACGTTGCGGATGGGAGTGGGGTCGACGTCGCGAAAGAAGAAGTTGACACCACCACCGAGCTCGACGATGCCTTGGTAGTCACGGATGCCGCCGTCGATGACGGCGCCGACACCGGTACGGGCCGCTACGGCGGTACTGAGGTTGTCGCCGACGACGGTGCCTTCCTTCACCTTTCCGAAGATGTCGGTCACCATCACGTCGCCGGGTTGCAGTGTCTGAATGATCCAGGAGTTCTGCCGGTCCGCTTCCAGGTGCCCCTCCCGGGCGCCGGCTCGCACAACCGCCTCGTCGAAGTCCGGCCGGTGGGGCAGGAACGCGGCCGTCACCGCGCGTCCGACGAGGATCGTGCCGGGATGGGTCTGTCGCCAGCCACCGGCGAACTGGCGTTCGTAGCCCTCGCGTAGCAGGACCGCCCATGCTTGCTCCGTCGTGGCGAGGCGGATCTTGTCGAGGACATCGTCGGGAACCCGTGGTCGCCCGTCGGGGAATCGGTCGCCGGTCCAGCTGGCGGTGAGCTCGATGAGGTCGTCCGGGGTGGGGTGGATGCGCATGGGGAGCCCAGACCTCCGCGATGATCGCGTCTCGTCTCGAGCCAGCATCGCACCGCGTCAGCAGTCGACATCAGCTCGTTCCGAGATCGGTCAGTCGCGGAGAGAAATCGGCCACCGAGGAGGTCGCTCGGGTGCGGCCGGACCTGAGCCGTCGGATACGGTGCCGTCGTGTCTCGACAGCCAGACCATCTCGTCGACCTGCGCAGCGACACCGTCACCAAGCCGACCGAGGGAATGCGGCGGGCGATGGCCCAGGCGGAGGTGGGCGACGATGTCTACGGGGAGGACCCCACCTGCCGGGCGCTGGAAGACCGGGTCGCCGAGCTGCTGGGCAAGGAAGCCGCGCTCTTCACGGTGAGCGGGTCGCTGGCCAACCTGCTCGCGGTCCACACCGTCGTCCAGCCCGGACAGGAGGTGTTGTGTGAAGCGCGCGCCCACATCGCCCGCGCCGAGCTCGGCGGGCACGCCGCCGTCTTCGGTGTCACGACGCGGACGTGGAGTCACCCCCGAGGCTTGGTCGACCTCGACGCGATCGAGGCCATGCTCGCACCCGACGCCGGCCCGCACTTCGTCTCGACCGCGGCGGTGTCCGTGGAGAACACCCACAACCTCGGCGGGGGCAGCGTCCAGCCCGTGCCGACCCTGCGCGCGCTGCGGACGATGGCGACGCAGGCCGGCGTCGCGATCCATCTCGACGGTGCGCGGCTGTGGAACGCCAGCGTTGCGACGGGTGTGCCAGTCCACGTCTACGCCGAGCTCGCCGATGTGGTGACGGTGTGCCTGTCCAAGGGCTTGGGAGCGCCCGTCGGGTCGCTGGTCGCCGGCTCCGCGCGGCACATCGCCGAGGCGCGGGTGTGGCGCAAGCGGCTGGGCGCGGGATGGCGTCAGGCGGGGGTGCTCGCGGCCGCCGGTCTCTACGCGCTCGACCACCACATCGAGCGGCTCGCCGAGGACCACGCCCATGCCCAGGCGCTGGCGCGCACCCTGGCCGAGCGACTCGACGGCGTGGCCGCGGTGTCCGACGCCGAGACCAACATCGTCGTGATCGACCTGCCCTCGTCGGGTCCCGCGGCCCCCAAGGTCGCGGAGCGCGCCCGGGCCGAGGGCGTCCTCGTGTCCGTGCTGGGCCCGTCCACCCTGCGCCTGGTGACCCACCTCGACGTCGGCGCCGACGACTGCGCGTGGGCCGGGGACGTCCTCGCCCGTGCGATCCGCGAAGGCTGAGCACGCGTACCAGAGCGTGTGGCGTCAGGAGCGACGAGCGTCGGCCAACGCACGACCCATCAGCGGAGGCAGGTGGCGCAGCACCGAAGCCAGCTCGCGAAGGACGGCGCCGGCGACCGGGCAGCGCCCGTCGACGAGCACGCTGTCCGGGTCGGGGTGGACGTCGACGAGCAGGCCGTCGGCGCCCGCCGCGATGGCGGCCCTCGCCAGCGGGACCACCAGCTCGTGGGCGCCGGTCGAGGGATCGACGATCACCGGGAGGTGCGACAGCCGCTGAACCCGAGGGACGGCGCCGATGTCGAGGGCTCGGCTGACGGCCGGATCGAAGGTTCGGACGCCAGCCTCGCACAGGACGATGTCGAGGTTGCCCCGCTCGGCGATGTACTCGGCGGCCAGCAGCCACTCCTCGACCGTGGCGTGGGTACCACGGGTGAGCAGGACGGGGCGACCGCATCGGCCGACCTGATCGAGGAGGGGAAGGTTCTGCATGTTCACCGACCCCACGTGGAGCATGTCGGCGTACCCCGCCACGGTCTCGACGTCGGCGGGATCGACCACCTCGACGAGGATCGGGAGTCCGGTTGCCCGCCCGATCTCGGCGAGGGTGCGGAGGTCGGATTCGTCCATCCCCGGCGGCGACGGCGGAGCGAGGCGGGGCCGGTAGGTGGCTCCCCGCAGGACCGACGCGCCCGCGGCGGCGGCCAAGCGGGCCGCTTCGACCGCCTGGTCGCCACTCACCAGCGCGGGCGGCCCCGCGATCAGGGTGAACGTGCCGGGTCCGATCGGCGCCCGTCGGTCCGGTGGTCCGACGTGGACCACGGAGCGCTCGCCGCTGGCCTCGGCGCTGACCAGCTTGTAGGGCGCCGTCACCCGGAGCACCGTCGCGACTCCGGGCATCCTGCTCAGGTCGAGCTCGAAGCAGATGTCGGTGTCGCCCACGACGCCGACGATCGTGCGACGCACGCCCCTGCTGACGAACGCCGCCCCGCCCCGAGCCTCGATGTGTGCGACGACGGCGTCGACCTGGTGCTGGGTCGCGCCTGGTTGCATGACGACCACCATGGCCGGCGGACCTCCGTCCCAGCGGCGAGGGCCTGGACCGCTTGAGAGCGAAACCTAGCCCGCGTCCGCTCAGTCTCCGGGACGATTGTCCAGGATTCGGACAGCCCTGATGGTCACGGTTCGGCAGCGACGGCCGGATCGGCGCGACGACTCACAAGGGCGGGCCCTCGCCGGCCTCCTCCTGGTAGGAGTAGCGGCGTCCCGACCACGGGTCGCCGCGGTTGTGGTACCCGCGCTCCTCCCAGAACCCCCGCCGGTCGTGGGTCAGGTACTCGATGGCCCGGAGCCACTTCGGCCCCTTCCAGGCGTACAGGTGGGGAACGACCAGCCGAAGCGGTCCGCCACGCTCGACGCTGAGCGGCTGGCCGTTGACGCCGGTGGCGAGGATCGTGGTCGGCGCGGTGAAGTCGGCCAGCGTCATGTTCGCCGAGTAGCCGTACTGTGCCCAGGCGACGACGTAGCGAACGTCGTCCCGCGGTGGCGCGAGCTCCAGCAGCCGCTGGGCAGGAATGCCCTCCCAGGTCAGGTTGAGGACACTGAAGCCGCTCACGCAGTGCAGGTCAGCGTCGACGGTGATCCGGCACAGGTCGGCCAGCGCGTCGAGGTCGAACACGTGCTCGCGCCCCGACGCCGTCGCGCCGAACACCCGCAGGTCCCAGGTGGCGAGGTCCTTCGGACGCGGCAGAGGTCCGTAGTGGTAGACCTTCCACTCCCGGGCGACCCGCTGGCCCGGCGGCAGCCCGCGCCGGGCGTCGACCCGTGTCACCGTGCCGACGCACGCGTCTTTGGGCCAACCCTGCACGAACCTCATGGTTCCAGACGGTGGGGACGCGACACGCGGCAGGTCTGGAAAACGGTATGAAACCGCCCGCTTGTGGACAGCGATCGCCGACAAGCGGGCGGTGACACCGTCTCGGACGGTGGTCGAGAGCGTGACTAGGTCAACGTGAACGGGCAGAACTGCTTCATTTGCGGTCCCACCCGGTCCTGCACTTGCTGGGTGGCCTCCTCCGGTGTGAGCTCGCCGAGGAGGACGCCGGACTGCGCGGCGTCCATCGCGTCGGAGATCTGGGCGCCCACAGGCAGTGCCGGCCGGTTGGTCGAGTGCTCCATCATGCTCGGGAAGATCCCCTGCTCACCGGTGACGCTCTCGTCGTTGATGAGCGACTTCCACGTGGGGATCTTGCTGGCGCCCTTGGCGTAGATGCGCTGCCCCTCCTCGCCGGCGTAGAACTTCATGAACTTCCAGACCAGGTCCGGGTTCTTCACGCCCTTGGGCATGACCAGGGCGAAGCCACCCGACCACGTCAGGGGAGGGTCGCCTTCCTCCGGTACGGGCAGCCAGGTCACGCCGAAGTCCAGGTCGGGTGCGTACTTCTTGATGCTGGCCAGCTGCCAGTTGCCGTCGATCGCCATACCGAGCCGACCGGTGTAGAAGGGGGAGGTCGACGGGTCGGCGTTCGGCGGACGGTAGGTGGCGAGGTAGGCCTGCACCTTCTGGAAGTCCAGCTTCCGCGCCCACTCGTCGAACTGCCGGAACGTCTTCAGCCAGCCCGGCGAGGTGGCGGTGATCTCGCACGTCTTCTCGTCGTACCACTGCGCGCGGTTGATCAGACCCCAGGTGGCGTGGAACGCCTGGCCGTCCCAGGGGATGATGCCGAGACGGGTGTAGTTGCCCCTTTCGTCGGTCTGGGTGATCTTGTCGGCGATCTCCATGACCTCGGCGATCGTGGGAGGTCCATGGCGAGGGTCGAGCACGTCGGGATCGATGCCCGCGTCCCGCAGCACCTGCTTGTTGTAGTAGAGCCCGCGGGCGTCGGTGTCGAACGGCAGGGCGTAGAGGTCGCCGTTGTAGGAGGCCTCGGCGATCGCGAACGGCAGGTACTGCTTGGCCAGCTCGTCGGCCTCCTCACCAGCGAGCTCGGACAGGTTGGTGAGCAGACCGATCGACGCCTGGTTGGCCACCGTGAACCGGTCGGTGATGAAGACGTCCGGGGGCTCCTTGGCGCGCACGGCGGCGATCAGCGCGGTGTTGTCACCGGTGAAGCGCCCGGACTTCGGCACGATCTGAACCTTGACGCCGGGGTTGCGCTTCTCGAACTCGGCGATGATCTGCCGCTGCGGTGCCATATCGATCTCGCCGCCGAGAGAGGTCCACACCAGCAGCTCGTTGTCTGGTCGGTCGTTTCCGCAGGCCGCGCCAGTGGCCGCCACCATGAGCATGGCTAACGCGGTGAGGAGGAGCCGGCGAGGACGAGTGCGTCGGAATCTCATCTGCGAGTGCCCTCTCCTACTTGAAGCTGCCGAGCGTGATGCCGCGGATGAAGTACTTCTGGGCGGCGAAGAACAAGATGACCAGCGGGAGGACGATCATCACGGACGCGGCCATCAGCAGGTTGAACTGCACGTCGTGGGTCGACCGGAACGCCTCGAGCCCGATCGCGAGCGTCTGCTTGGCCTCGTCCTGCAGGTAGAGCAGGGGCCCCATGAAGTCGTTCCACGAGCCCACCGCGCTGAAGATCGCCACCGTGGCGACCGCTGGCCGCGCCATCGGGAAGACCACCCGCCACAGGATCTGCCACTCGTTCGCGCCATCTACCCGCGCGGCGTCGAGGTGCTCGCGTGGGATCTGGAGCAGGAACTGGCGAAGCAGGAAGACGAAGAACGCGCTGCCGAGGAAGTGGGGGACAACCAGCGGCAGGAAGGTGTTGATCCAACCCAGCCAGGCGAACAGGTCGAAGGTGGGGATGATGGCGATGGGGAAGGGGATGAACAGCGTCGCCAAGACGACGTAGAAGACCTTGTCCCGGCCGCGCCATTCGATGCAGGCGAACCCGTAGGCCACGATGAGGTTCGAGAGCACCGAGCCAACCACGCCGAGCACGGTGATGATGACCGAGTTGCTGAAGTAGGTGGCGAACGGAATCGTCTGGAACGCTTCGACGAAGTTGCTCCACTGCCAGCTTCTCGGGATGATCGTCGGCGGCGTGGTGGCCAGTTCTTCGTTCGACTTGAGCGCGGTCGCGACCATCCAGTACAGCGGCAGGAGGAACAGCGCCGACATCGTGATCAGGAAGATCCGGTTGCCGACACCGTCCCAGAGCCGGCGCAGCTGACGGGAGCGTGCCGACATCACGGGCCCGCTGTCCTGCCGCCGAGTGCGGAAGTCGATCTCGGTCTGCGTGGCCATGATGGTCCTCGTTTCTTGGGTCGGATGTCTGCGCGGCGCCGGCTTCAGGCGGTGACGTCGTAGTGGACGAAACGCCTGGAGACCTGGTAGACGGCCACGGCGAGGATCACACCGACGAGGAAGAGGATGACGGCGAGCGCGCACGCGTACCCGAGCTGGGCGTAGCTGAACGCGTTCTTGTACAGGTAGTACATGTAGAACAAGGTGCCGTTGTTGGGGCCGCCGCGCGTCATGATGTAGGCCTGGGTGAAGACCTGCAGGCCTGCGCTGATGCCCGTGATGAGGTTGAACAGGATCGCGGGCGTGAGCAGCGGAAGCGTGATCCGAGTGAACGACTGGAACGCGTTCGCGCCATCGATGCGGGCTGCCTCGTACAACGTCTGCGGGATGTTGTTCAACCCGGCCAGGAAGATGAGGGCGGCGTTACCAGCGCCGAGCTGCGCGGTCGCCACGATGACGAGCTTCGCTGTCGTCGGGTCGGCCAGGTAGTCCCGAGGCTCGGCGCCGAACAGGCCGAAGAACTGGTTGACGATACCCGTGCCGGGGTTGACCAGCACGATGAAGATGAACGACAGCGCGAAGATCGGCGCCAACGACGGTATGTACAGCGCGGTGCGGTAGAACGCCACCTCCCGCACGTTGCGGTTCATCGCCAGGGCGAGCAGGAGCGCGACCACCAGTCCGATGGGCACCGCCCATCCGGAGTAGAAGAGCGTGTTGTAGATCGACGTCCACGCCAACGGGTCCTGGAACAGCCGGACGTAGTTGCCGAGCCCGAACCATTCCGGGGCCTGCATGCCGCTGTACTTCGTCAGGCTGATGGCCAGGGAGTAGACCATCGGGTAGGCCACGAAGGCCAGGACGCCCACGATCCAGGGGCTGATGAAGAGAAGGCCCTTGACGAGGTTGGCCTTCTCTCGTGGGCTCCACGCTCTCCGGGCGGCTGCGCGACCGGTGGGGGATGGTTGGCGTTCGGATGCCACCTGCGCTGTTGCGGTCACCCTCGGTACCTCCCGTGAGCCGGCGACTCCACCTAGGCGCGAGTCACTGTACCTAGGCGAACGTCGCTGTCGCTGGTACCGACGCTTCCGATGTGGGCACGTTCCCACATTGGGAAACCAGCCAATCGGACACGCCGGGAGCCGGGTCGAGGATGACCACGACGGCTGCGCTGGATCAACCCCCGTCGCTTGCCGAATCCGGACACCGCGTCGACTCAACGGTCGAGCTCGCAGCTCGGCGGGGTCGACCGCGACGAGGACGGTCCGTCACCGGCCACTCCGCAAGCCCACCCGGCCACGACCGGTGAGGGGAACGGCTCGCTGCTGAGCGCCGTGGGCGGCGTGCGTGCGCTCGGCACGTGAGTTGAGCCGTGACCACGTACGACGGCGCGAAGGCCCGTCGCACGTGGTCACGACGAGCCGGTCTCAGTGAGCCGCGTCGAGCTTGGCCCGCTGCTCCGGGGTGAGCGTGAGGTCCACGGCGGCGAGGTTCTCGTTCAGCTGCGCCAGCGAGGACACGCCCACGAGCGGAATGATGGGAACCTCGTGCCCGATCAACCACGACAGGACGACCTGGTTGACGGTCGCGCCCGTCTCATCGGCGACCTCCTGCAGCGCCTGGAGGCGTGACGCGGTGCCGGCGTGGTCGAACTCCGCGCCGAGCCTGTCGCGCTTGACGTAACCGCCCTTGAGCAACGGCGAGTACGCGACGAGCGTGAGGCCCTCGTGCTCTCGCACGTAGCTCAGCAGATCCCCGCTCGCCGCACCCAGGTTGCCGTCCCTGGAGAGCTCGCCCGGCAGGTCGGTGCGCGGCCGTAGGTAGGAGTAGCTGTACTGCAGCACCTCATATCCGGGTAGCCCGGCCGCAGCGGCCAGTTGACGAGCGCGCTCGACGCGCCATGCCCAGTGGTTGCTCACACCGAGCAGACCGACGACGCCGTCAGCGACCAGTTCGGCGAACGCCTCGACCGTCTCCTGCAACGGCGTCCTGGGGTCCTCGATGTGCGCGTACAGCAGGTCGAGCTTCTCCACGCCGAGGCGTTCGCGACTCCGCTCCGCTTGCTCCCGGATGACCTTCGCGGACAGCCCTTCGGCGTTGTCGACGTAGCTCGTCCCGGGCGTCAGCGGTCGAGCTCCAACTTTGGTGGCGATGACCACCTTCTCGGTGACGCCGCGGCTGCGCAGCCACCGGCCGAGCAACGTCTCGCTCTCACCGCCTTGCGTACCGCTGTGCCAGAACGCGTAGTTGTTCGACGTGTCGATGAAGGTGCCACCCGCCTCCACGTAGCGGTCGAGGATGGCGTACGACGTCGCCTCGTCGACCGCCGTCCCGAACATCATGGCGCCGAGGCTCAGCACGCTCACCGACCGCCGAGTCGCGGGGTTGGTGCCGATGGTGCGATACTCCATGGACGCTCCGAAGTCACTGTTGTCGAGCATGTGCGCGGTCGAGCGTACGTGCAGGAGGCCGCGCGTTCCCGAACCAATCGGTGGGCGGACGACCAGACCAATCCGACAGCGTGACGCCGCTGAGGCGGCGAAGAGGGGCGGCGATCAGGTCTCGCTCGGTGCAGACCTCGACGGCTGTGCGTCGCGCTGCGGCCGACTGTTGCCCAGCTCCGAGGTGTACATCGCGGTGAGGATCAGTCCGCCACCGGCGACCATCCGCAAGGTGACCTGTTCGCCGCCGAAGACGACGGCGAACAGCGCCGCCCACACCGGCTCGGCGCACATGATCACCGCGGACCTGGTCGGCGACAGGTGCGCTTGCGCCCATGTCTGCGTGACGAGCGCGAAGGCTCCCGCCATCAGCGCCATGTAGAGCAAGGCGAGCCAGTCGTCGCCCCGACTCGGCACGGTGATGCCGCCGGGCAGCGCGGCCAACGCGCAGACGCAGGAGATGACGGCGACCTGAACCACCGAGAGCCCGAGCGCGTCCCGCTGGTTGGTCCACGCACCCAGAGCCACGATGTGCAACGCGTACAGCGCCGCTGACGCGAGCGTGAGCAACTCGCCGTGACCGAAGGCGAAGCCGCGCAGGGACAACACCGCCAGTCCCGCCGTGGCGAGCCCAGTCGCGCACAAGGCCGGCACGCCAATCCGATGGCGGAGAAGCAGTCCCGCGAACACCGGCGTCAAGACGACGTACATCCCGGTCACGAACCCGGACACCGACGCGGCCGTATGGGCCAACCCTTCCGTCTGGAGGATCTGGGCGAGTCCGTAGAGCAGACCGAGCACGACCCCCCGGAGTCTCGCGCCAGCGCTCAGCCGTCGCACCGCCGGCCACGCGACCAGCGCCAGCGCTGCCGTCGCGACAGCGAATCGCAGCGCGAGGAAGTCGGGCACGGGCACGCGGGTCACAAGATCCTTGATGAGGAAGAACGTCGACCCCCACGACGCCGTGACCACGAGGAGTCCGGTGACGGCGAGCACGGACTCACGCCCGGTCGGCCTGGCAGGTGTCTCCTCGCCGGAGACCAACGGTGCGCCTGACACCGAGGTCACCGTCCACCCCGACGCAGGGCCTTGAGCAGGGCGATGTCCTCGCGCCACGCCTCCTTGCCGCCCGGGGTCTCCACGATCACTGGGACACCGCGCATCGCCGGATGGCGGAACAGGGCGCGAAAGGCGGCCTTGCCGATGTGGCCGCGTCCGATGCGCTCATGCCGATCCCGGTAGCTGCCGCGGGGATCCTTGGCGTCATTGGCGTGGACCAGGAGCAGCCGATCCGGGCCGGCGTACGCCACCACCCGGTCAAGTGTGCGGGTCATGCCACCCCTCTGGTCGAGGTCGGCTCCTGCGGCGAAGACGTGGCAGGTGTCGAGACAGATGCCGAGTGCGGGGTGCCGGTCGAGCGCGTCCAGGTACGCCGGGAGATCGTCGACGCCGGCGCACAGTGACCGACCTTGACCGGCGGTCGGCTCCAGGACCAGCCGCGGGCCGTCCGGCGGGAGGGCGTCGAGCAGCGGCAGGAGCCGGTCGCGTAGCTGCCGCATCGCCTGGGAATAGCTCCCCTCCGACACACAGGAACCGGTGTGCACCACCACGCCCCGTGCTCCGATCGCGGCTGCGCGCGCAAGGTTGTGCGCCACCGCGTCAGCGGAACGCCGCACGGTCTCTGGCGTGGGCGAGCCGAGGTTCACCAGGTAGGGCGCGTGCACGAAGACCGGTATGCCGGCCTGCTCGCACCATGCCCGGAAGGCGTGGTCCTGGGCCGGGTCTCCGGCGCTCTGCGCCCACCCGCGAGGGTTGCCGACGAAGACCTGGATGGCTTCGGCGCCGATCTCGGTGGCGGCTCGGATGGCTCCGTTCGCCAGCCCACCCGAGACGGGCACGTGGGCTCCGATAGGAATCGATGGTGTGCGACGTGGACGTGCGGGCACCGCACCAGGTTCTCAAACCCCTGCTCTGGCGCACGGTGGTGGTTCCGCCAGCTGACGGCTCGCGCCGGACGGCCTTGACACCCGGGAGACATGACACCTGGGAGACATGACACCTGGGAGACAAGACACCTGGGAGACATGGCACCCGGGAGAAGTGTCAGACCACTTCGAGCACGATCACCGAGCCGACCCTCGCGGACTCGCCAGCCCCAGGGGACTGGTTCACGACCAGGTTCGCCCCGACGTAGAGCTGGCTGTGTCGGACCTCGACCTGGAACCCGGCGTCGGTGAGGATCTGTCGGGCGTCCTGCTCGCTGCGGCCCCGCACCTCGGGCACCGGCAAGAACTCGGGGCCTTTGGAGACGACCAGCTCGACGGTATCGCCACGGTGGCCGGGCCCAGGACCTGGGTTCTGGCGGACCACCGCACCGGCGGGGACGGTATCGGAGTACTCCTCCGAGGTGGTCACGGTGAGGCCGAGCGGGTCCAGCGTGGCCCTCGCCTGGTCGAGCGGGAGGCCGGTCACGGAGGGGATCGTCACCGGCTCGGGTCCCAGGCTGACCACCAGGTTGACGGGGGAGTCCCGGCGTAGCAGCGCGCCGGCCGCTGGAGACGACCTGATCACTCGGCCCCGGCCGACCTCGAGGGTGTAGACGCGCTCGACCGAGCCGACCCGCAGTTTGGTGGCGGCGATCAGCTCGCGCGCCCTCTTCTCAGTGAGACCGGCGAGCCGGGGGACCGGGTAACGCTCAGGCCCGCGAGAGACCCACACCTGGACCGTGCTGCCCCGGAAAGTGCGCTGTTCGGGCGTCGGCTCGGACCGCACCACGGTGCCCTTGGGGTGCTCCTCGCTGTACACCTGGCCCGCGACGACGAATCGGACTCCCGAGCGGGCCGCCAACTCATCCAGCTCGGACTGGGCGACGCCCACGACGACGGGCACCCGGGTGAATGGCCCAACTCCCGCGAGCCAGCACGCACCACCCGCGACGAGGACGAGGAGCACGAGCGTCGCCGCGAGCACGGGAATCCGCCGCCGCCACCACCGTACGGAGGTTCTCGAGGAAGCGACATCGCCCCCAGGGCGGGGAGCCCCGGCGGGGACGCCGATCGCACCGCGCATCTCCTCAGCGGGCGCCACCAGGGTGGGCTCGACTCCCAGCACCTGGGGAGGCGTCGGTCGCCGGTGCAGGAACATCGTGAGGTCCTGCGTGAGCTCGGGGTCGTCGACGCCCTCCGCGAGCGCGCTGCGGGCCCTGCGCACGTACTGGAGGAAGACCCGCGCGTCCGCCGGGCGGACGTCCCGGTCGCGAGCCGTGGCCCGCAGGACCAGGCCGTCGAGGAAGGCGGGGATGCCGGGCACGGTGAGCGACGGTGCTGGCACGTCCTCGTTGACGTGCTTGTACGCGACCTGGATCGGCGAGTCGCCCTCGTGCGGCTTGGCGCCCACCAGCATCTCGTACAGCATGATCCCCGCCGCGTACACGTCGGCGCGAGCGTCCGCGACACCGTGGGTGACCTGCTCGGGCGCGAGATAGGAGACCGTGCCCATGAGCAGGCCCTGCGTGGCGGTGTTGGTGTGTCCCGAGACGGCCCGAGCCAGCCCGAAGTCAGCGACCTTGATCGAGCCGTCCTCACCCAGCAAGACGTTCTCCGGCTTCACGTCGCGGTGCACCAGACCGGCCTGGTGTGCCGCCGCGAGCGCCTGGAGGATCTGGTCCAGGATCGTCAACGCCCGGTCCGGCGAGAGGCGTACCTCCTCACGTAGCAGCTGTCGCAAGGTGCCGCCGGGGACGTACTCCATCGTGAGGTAGGGCACTCCGTCGTCCGAGCCTTGGTCGAAGACCGCCACGACGTTCGGGTGGGACAGTCGCGCGGCCGACCGCGCCTCCCGTTGGAAGCGCCGGACGAAGTCCGCGTCGTCGGCGAAGTTGGCATGCAGCACCTTGACCGCGACGGTACGGTCGAGCCGGTTGTCGCGGGCCTCGTAGACGGTGGCCATACCGCCGCGCGCGATGCGCCGACCCACGCGATAGCGGCCGCCGAGCAGACGGCCGACCATCGGGTCGCTGACGGTCACGTCCACGTGCGGACCTCGTAGGGGTGGTCGGACAGATCCCCACGAGTGTAAAGACACCAGGTCAAGGCGCCCTAGGGACGCACCGGACGCGACATAACGATCACAGAAGGCAGCGATCTTGGCGGTTACGTCACCGCGGCGGTGACCGCCCACCTCGACGCAGCCTCTAAGGTGCGAGGCGTGGAGCGAGTCGTCGTCGTCGGAGCCGGCCTGGCGGGTCTCCAGGCGGTCACCGCGCTTCGGGCCCAGGGATACGCCGGTGAGCTGGTCCTCCTCGGCGCGGAACGGTACCCGCCCTACGACCGCCCGCCGTTGACCAAGGGGTTCCTGCTGAACGACCTCGACGACTCGACCCTGCCGTTCGACCCCCAGGAGCTGAAGGTCGACGTGCACTACGGTGTGCGGGCCACTGGCCTGCGACCCGGCCTGGTCGAGACCGACGGCAAAGACCAGGCGTACGACGGGCTCATCATCGCCACCGGAGCCGAGCCGCTGCGGCTGCCCGGCACCGGTGGTCACTACCTGCGGACGCGGGACGACGCTCACACGGTCCGCGCGGCCCTTCGCCCCGGCGCTCGTGTGCTGGTCGTCGGCGCCGGCTGGATCGGCGCGGAGGTCGCGACGGCCGCCGCACGCCGGGGCTGCCGAGTGACCGTCGTCGAACAGGCCGCCACGCCGGCGCCTCACGTCCTGCCGCCCGAGGTCGGCCGTCACCTCGCGCCCTGGTACGCGCGGGCCGGCGTCGAGTTGCGCACCGGCCAGCGGGTCGCGGAGGTCCGACCCGACGGCGTCGAGCTGGCCGACGGTGAGCTGCTGCGGGCTGACGTCGTGATCGTGGGGGTCGGCGTTCGCCCCGCGACCGGGTGGCTCGAAGGTTCGCCCCTCGAGGTGGACGCGGGTGTGCTGGTCGGCCCGGATCTGCGCGCCAGCTGGCCCGGCGTCGTGGCGGTGGGCGACGTCGCCGCCCGTTGGTCACCGCGGTACGAGCGGCGGATCCGGGGCGAGCACTGGGATGACGCCCTGCGGGCGCCCGCGGCGGCTGTCGCGACGCTCCTGGGGCGCCCGACCAGCTACGACCCCGTGCCGTACGTCTGGAGTGAGCAGTTCGGACGCATGGTCCAGTTCGCGGGCGTCCCGATGCCGGACGCTCGACTGGTCTGGCGAGGTGACCCGACCCGCGACCCGACCTGGGCGGTGTTCTGGGTGACCGCGGATCACCGGATCGCCGCCGCCCTCACCGTCGACCGACCCCGCGACCTGACCCAGGCGCGGCGACTGGCCGAGCGGGACGCCCGTGTCGACCTGGATCTCCTCGCCGACCCGCTGGTTAGTGTCAAGCAGTCGGTGGCAGGCTCTTCAGAGTGAGCCAGAGCGATTCGACCACGCACGCGGCCGCCCCTGACCTCGACGCGCTGGTGCGGGAGTGGCTGACCATTCCCGAGGTGGCCGAGCGCCTCCACGTCAGCGTCAGCAAGGTCCGTCAACTGCTCCGTGACGGCGAGCTGGTCGCCGTCCCGAGCGCCCGAGACGACCGTGAGGCTCTCCTGGTGCCGGCCGCGTTCCTCGATGGCGATCACGTGCTCCGAGGTCTCGGGTCCACGCTGACCGTCCTGCACGACCAGGGTTACGACGCCGTCGAGGCGGTGCGGTGGCTCTTCACCCCGGACGAGGCGCTCGATGGCACCCCCATCGCGGCGCTCGCGCACGGCCGGGGCCGTCTCGTTCGTCGTCACGCCCAGGTCTTGGGTTTCTAGTCCGCCTCACTCGGGGCAGAGTCGATTCGGCCAGGTCGGCCGCCTGGGCCAGGTGAACCGAGCGGGGCCGACGACTGGGCTCCATGGACGGCCGGAGGACTGCGGTGTCGACGCTCGACCCACTCGAACAGGTGCTCACCGGTGATCGCGCCCCGGGGGTCTACCTGTGGCCCGCCGCGCCGGCGACCGACCGGATCCAGGCCGTCGTGGGGGAGGCCGGCTGGAGGTTCATCTACCTCGACACGACGACCGTGGTCGACAAGGCGGGGTTGCTCGACGCGGTCGCGAAGACCTTCGGCCTGCCGGCCTACCTCGGCCGAGGTCTGGAGTCGTTGACGGCGTACCTCGCTGAGGTCCGCGATGACTTCGGGGTCCTCGTCGTGTGGGACGGCTGGGCGGGCCTCGCCGAGCTCAACCCCGAAGCGGCGCGCCTGGCCATCGAGGCGTTCACCGGCCGGGCGGCTCGCTCGCTCGGCGGGCCCTTCGTGGTCCTGCTCGTCGGCACCGGGCCAGCGCTCGACGTTCCCTCGCTGGTCCCCGAATGAGAGTGGGCGGGCCTGGGCTCCGGCCGGCCTGCGACGAGGGCGGTCGACGCGGGCCGCCGATCTAGCCACGAGGTGGCGTCGAAGCCGGCCGAGGTCGACGCTAGACCGTGCGCTGCGTGGCGAGCTGGGCCAAGGCGGCGAACTCGGCACGGAGCGCGTCGTCGGCGAGCGGCGCCTTCGCCAGCGCCTCCTCCGCCGTGGTCGTGAGCTCGGCGATCATGCCCTCCACCGCGTCGAGCGCGCCTGTGGAGACGATCAGCTCGCGCAGCTCCGCGACCCCGTCGTCGTCGAGGTCGCGCCGACCGAACCTGGCCTGAAACCGCTCCCGCTCCAGGTCACTGGCTGCTTCGAGGGTCTTGGCGACGAGCACGGTCTGCTTGCCCTCGCGCAGGTCGTCGCCGGCGGGCTTGCCGGTGACGGCGGGATCGCCGAACACGCCCAGGATGTCGTCGCGCAGCTGGAACGCCTCGCCGAGGGGAATGCCGTAGGCGGAGTACGCCTCGAGCAGCTCGGGGCTCGCGCCGGCCAGCACCCCGCCGAGGTGGAGCGGACGCTCCACGGTGTACTTGGCGCTCTTGAACCGCACCACTCGCATCGCTCGGTCCAGCGAGGCGGTGTTGGAGGCCTGGCTCACCAGGTCCAGGTACTGCCCGGCCATCACCTCGGTGCGCATCGTGTCGAAGTACGCCAATCCGGCGAGCAGGCGGTCGGGCGCGAGCCCGCAGCCGCGCAGCATCTCGTCGGACCAGCACAGGCACAGGTCGCCGAGGAGGAGCGCCCCACCGAGCCCGAACCGCTCGGCCGGACCGACCCATCCCCGTGTCGTGTGCAGCGTGGCGAACTGCCGGTGCACGGAGGGCCTGCCGCGGCGGGTGTCGGAGGCGTCCATCACGTCGTCGTGAACGATCGCCGCCGCTTGAAGAAGCTCCAACGCCGCGGCGGCGACCACGACGCGGGGATCGTCGGGGTCGCCGGCGGCGCCGCGCCAACCCCAGTAGCAGAACGCGGGACGCAGCCGCTTGCCGCCCGCGACGAACTCGACGACGGTCGTCACCTGGGCGTCGAGCTCGGGGTCGATGGCGCGCAGCTCGGCCGCCTTGCCGCGAAGGAACTCGTCCAAGGCGCGATCGACAGCGGCGCGCAGCGGCGCGAGATCCAGGCCGGCGCCACCGGCCCCCGCGCTCCCGTGCTCGGCGGTGTCGTCCTGGGTGCGCTTGATGCTCGGCACGCCCGCCAGCCTAGACCGCGGGGCCGTCCGTCCCAGTAGCCTGGGCCGCATGGCACCCCGACGACCTTCCACGAGGCTCGCCGCTCCCCCGACGGTCCGTGAGCTGCTCGCGGGCGGTGCGGTGTCGTACTCGTTCGAGTTCTTCCCGCCGAAGAGCGACGAGGGCGAGCGTCAGCTGTGGCGGACCATCCGGGAGCTGGAAGGTCTCTCGCCCACCTTCGTGTCGGTGACGTACGGTGCCGGCGGGTCCAACCGGGACCGTACGGTGCGGATCACCGGCCGGATCGCCGCCGAGACCACCCTCAACCCGGTGGCACACCTGACGTGCGTCGGTCACTCCCGCGCCGAGCTGCGCTCGGTCGTCGGCGCGTACGCCGACGCCGGCGTGCGCAACATCCTCGCTCTCCGCGGGGACCCTCCAGGTGGACCGGGGCAGCCATGGGTCCGTCATCCCGACGGCTTCGACCACGCAGAGGAGCTGGTCGCGCTGATCCGGCAGCTGGGGGACTTCTGCGTGGGCGTGGCGGCGTTCCCCGAAGGGCACCCGGAGGCCGAGAGCCTGGAGGCCGACGCGCGGTACCTCGCCCGCAAGGCCAAGGCGGGCGCGGACTTCGCCATCACCCAGTTCTTCTTCGACGCCGACGACTACTTCGCGCTGGTCGAGCGGGCTAGCCGCTACGGCTGCGACATCCCGATCATCCCTGGGATCATGCCGGTCACGAACGTTCGCCAAATCGAGCGCATGGCCCTCCTGTCCGGCGCGGAGTTCCCCGCCGACTTGGCCGAGCGGCTGCTCGCCGTGGAGGACGACCCCGCGGCGGTCCGTGCGATCGGTGTGGAGGTGGCGACCGAGCTCTGCCTCAAGTTGCTCGCTGGCGGCGCGCCTGGCCTGCACTTCTACACGCTCAACCGTTCGACAGCCACGCGGGAGATCTACGCCAACATCGCCGGAGTCCGCGCGGCTCGCTGACCCCGGCAGGTGCCTCATCGAGGCGGCCGCCCGAACGTCTCGTCGATCATCCGCACGGTGGCGGCGGCTCCGAGCAGCACCGCGGGCACGCCCGGCCCCGGGTGCGCGGTGTCGCCGACGAGGAACAGTCCTCGAACCGGTGTGGCGTTGCGCGCGACGCCCAGGCCACGCCACGGCCCCCGCCAGGTCGGCCCCCATGGACGGGACTCGTCGTCGAGACGGACCGCGACCCGGTCGCGGAGGTCGACGCCGTACCGGGCGAGCCACCGGAGGACGTCCTCGCCGGCCAACGCCCCGTCGGGCACCACGAGGGTGACCGCGCGATGGCCCGGCGGCGCGAGAGCGGGGTCGCGTGGCGCCCGCACGACGACGGTCGCCTCCGCGCCGTGGACGACGGTCTCGTGGGGGAGGTCCTCGGCCTCGCCTCGCAGGCCGAGGTGGACGAGGCGAAGTGCTCGCCCGGGACGGAGCCGTCGAGCGGCTCGCCGCAGCGCCCGAGGAGCGCTCGGCGACAGCCGGGAGACCACGTCGCGCACGTCGATGTCGCACACGACCACCTCAGCCGCAAGCCGGCTGCCGTCTGACAGTCGGACACCTGTGACGGCGGCCTCGTTGGTCTCGATGGCCACGACCGCGCTCCCCAGCCGAAGGTCGACACCGCGTTCCCGGACTCGGTCGGCGAGGGCGTCGGCCAGCCGGGCGAAGCCCCCGGGGCAGCGCCAGAGCCCGAAGGTCCGCTCGACGTAGGCGTGGACCGCGGTGAGCGCCGGAGCCAGCCGCGGCTCGGAGCCGACACCGACGGCCGTGTACTCCAGGACGCGCCGCGCGCGTGGATCGGGGAGTGCGCGACCGGCGAAGGTGGAAAGCGACGTCCCGAACGCCAGACGGCGCAGTGCTCGAGGGCCGAGACGTCGCGCTCCCGCGAAGGGGACCTCCAGGACGCGGGTGCGGAGCAGCTCCCACGTCGCGGTCAAACCGTCGACGGTCGCCTCCCACGCGTCCGCGGTCGCCGCGCCCAGCGTCTCGGAGAGCGCGCGTCGTTGGTCGGCCCGGCTCTGGGTGGGCAGGTCGAGGACCGTGCCGTCCGAGAACACGTGGCGTCGAGGGTCGGTCACCAGGTGGAGGTCGAGGACTCTCTCCAGTGGCCGTCCGGACTTGCGGAACAGGTCGCGGATGGTGGTCGGCAACGTCATCTCCGCGGGCCCCGCGTCCCACTGGAAGCCCTCGGCTGGGCCGACACCTGTCCGGCGCGTGATCTGGCCACCCAGCCGGGTGGCGCGCTCCACCAGCGTGACCTGGTGTCCGTTCTTCGCGAGCCGAGCGGCGACGGCGAGCCCGCCGAGCCCTCCTCCGACCACGACGACGCGTGCCACAGCCAGGGGAGCCTAGTGCGCGCCCACGTTCCGCCTGACTGGCCGGTCCCGCTGGTCACGGCTCGCCCTGCCGTTTCCGTCTGGGTGGACACCCCTGAGGCGTCGTGCCCAGACCCCGGCTGCGTACCCAGGCTGGGACCTCGTCCGGGTACCTAGTCCGGATTGAGTACGGCTTCGGATGATGCCGGCCGTTCCGGCCGGGAAGATTCCAGGCAAGAGGAAGGCACCGTCTCGGGTGGGCCCCGACGGGGGTGGGGCTCACCCGAGACGCGCGAGGCGCGTCCGGTCGCTTCTCTCGCTCGCTTCCTTCGTCGTCCTCTTCTTCTCCTCCACGTCTTCTCCTCCGCGTCTCCCACCGGTCTTCGCCGTGGTCTTCTCCACTCCGTGAGCTGAGGCGTTGTCGGTGCTCGCTGTCACACTCGCCTCATGACGGCCCGTACCGACGGCATCTCGACCTGGCACTGGGTCTCGACCCGGCATCGTCTGGGCGTCTCCAGCAGCCGGGACCCGGCCCTTGCCGGTTGCGAACTCCGCGCGTCGTGTCCGGTTGCTCGTTCCGGTGTTGACGCCCTCGGCGGTGGCCGGATACAGTGCCCATCGTTCGAACGTATGTTCGAGCAACGCCGGTGGTGCGGTGCCTCGTCTCCGCCGGGTGAGGGCCCAGCCGCCACCATCGTGGCGAGCTCGGGCCTGGCTGGGTCTGGGCGGAGTGTGCAGGGCAGGGGAAGCGTTCCGCCCAGACCCCAGCAGCCTTCGGTCACGCACGCACGGCGGCTGACACGTGGACGGATCGGGACGCGCGAAGCGAAACGAGGGGGAGGCGCAGCCAGGCCGTAGGAGTCCCTCGGACGGACGCTGTCTGACCAGGAGGAGTCGTCATGTCGACACGCGCCACGAGTCGATACAAGGCGCCGTTGGGACCGAGCGTCTTCACCTCACTCGACCGAGCTCGCGCCTCGCTCACCGAGGCGATGCTGGCGGACTCCGCCGCGGATCGGTACGTCGCCGCTCACGTCGCCGCGTTGCGGATCGCTGCCGCCGTGCTCGCCAGCCGCGCGCGTCCGGCTGGTCGTCGCCGCCCGACCAGCGCCTGGACGCTCCTCGCCCGGGTGGCGCCGGAACTCAGCGAGTGGGCGGCCTTCTTCGCCGCCGGTGCCGACAAGCGAGCGGCCCTGGAGGCAGGCCTCGGTCGTGTGACCGATCGCGAGGCGGACGATCTGCTTCGCGACGCGGAGCGGTTCTTGGTCGTGGTGGAGCAATTGCTCGACGTCCCGCATCGACCGGTGCTCCCACAGGGATCGGGTGTTGTCGACCAGCCGCGCACTGGACCGACCGGTGGACCGGCGACGGCGGCCGCTGCGGATCCCACGCCGTCGCGACGACCGGGCGCTGCCGCGTAGGAGCGAAGGCCTGCCTCCCCTGGAGCGACCTGACCCGGGCGCGCAGGCTGGCTCGGACGTGTGAACCGGTCGGAAGGCCGATCTGGTCTGACCATGGCATCGTCGGATGCGTTCGACGTCGGACGCGGACGACGTCGAATACGACCTTCCGTGGTCCGAGTGACCCCGCTGCGCCGTAGGGTTGGGGCGAGCTGTTCACACCGTCGAGGAGGCTCCGCCCGTGGCCCAGCGAGGCCCACACACCCCTGACACCGTTGACCATCCGTGGGGCGAGTCGCCAGGCAGTGCTGCCGGCCACCGCCGATCGGTCCGTGCTGAAGTGATCTGGCGCCTGGTACGAGCTGCCCTGGAAGAGCAGGTGGAGGTCGCGGCCCGATCCGTCCTCGACGTCGTCGACGCCGGTGGCGGCACGGGCAATCTCGCCGTACCGATCGCCCGATTGGGCCACCGCGTGACAGTCGTGGACCCCAGTCCGGACTCCCTCGCGGCCTTGGAACGGCGTGCGGAGGAGGCGGGTGTCACCGACCGTGTTCGAGCTGTGCAGGGCGACGCCGCCGACCTTCCGGACGTCCTCCAGACGACTGCCGACCTCGTGCTCTGCCACAGCGTCTTGGAGGTGGTCGACGATCCCGGTGTCGCTCTTCGTGCGTTGGCGGGTGTCTTGAGGCCGGGTGGTGCGCTGAGTGTCGTCGTCGCCAATCGCTACGGCCTGGTTCTCACCAAGCTGCTCGGCGGTCACATCGCCGAGGCTCGGACGGCGCTGACCGACCCGGCTGGCCGCTGGGGTGTGAGCGATCCGGTGCCCCGGCGGTTCACCGCTGAACAGCTGCGCCGAGCGGTCGAAGACGCCGGCCTGGTGGTGCTCGCCGAGCACGGGGTCCGCGTGGTCACCGACCTCGTCCCGAGCCGATGCGCGGACGATCCTGGCGGTGTCGACGAGTTGTTACAGCTGGAGTCCTTGGCGAGCGAGGATCCCACCTTCCGCGCTCTCGCGACCCAGCTTCACGTGCTGGCTCGGCGGCTCTGACCGACGGCGGCCGCGTCAGACCCATCGAGAGGACCAGCGTGGCCGCGAAGTGACGGGGTTAGGACGTGCGTGACGATTCGGGCGGCCGCGGGGTGGAGCAGGCCGGGACTGCCGGGGTACCGTCGAACGTGACAGGTCAGCTACCGCGCGGGTCGGTGCCTGCCTAGACTGCACCTAAAGCCGTTAAAGATCGAACACGGCAGTGTCCCGTTGGAGGTCCGGTGCCTCTCTCCGACCACGAGCAGCGACTGCTCGAGCAGATGGAGCGGGCCCTTGCCGCCGAGGATCCCAAACTGGCCTCGGCGCTGCGAGGAGTCGACTTGCGCACCCGGCAACGCCGCAGGGCGGTCCTTGGTGCACTGGTGTTCCTTGTGGGCATGGTCATGATGCTCGGTGGCGCCGTCGTGATGACCACGGGACGGAATGCCACCGGCTACATCGTGGTCAGTGTCCTGGGCTTCGTCGTCATGCTGGTGTCCGCCTACTACGTGGCGACGACGCTGCGCCATATGCCCGCATCGGGCGAGACGTCCACGGTGATCCCGCTGCGTGGTCGTGCCGGCCGGCCCGGTGCGAAGGGCAAGCCGAGCGGTTCGTTCATGCAGCGGATGGAGGAGCGCTGGCGACGCAGACGGGAGTCCGGCTTCTAGCCTCCTCCGCCTTTCGGGGTCCTTCGCAGGATTCCGAGCCTTCCTATCGTTGGGCTTGAGTGTGCCCGCTCTTTCGCAGTCCATCGGATCTTGGCTTTGGGACCTGCTCGCTCCACGTGATCAGCCGCCCTGCGGCGGATGAGCAGGCGGCGGTGTCGCGACGTCACGCTTTCGCGGATCGAATTCTCGCGGATCGAATGTCGTACTCCGCCAGACCGCAACCGCGCCAAGTCAGGGGAGATCAGCGTCCCGGTCGCGCGGCCGCCTGACCTCCAGCATCGGAACGAGACCACCATTGCCGAAGCCGCGGACCGATCGCGTCCACCGCATCGAACAAACGTGTGATCGGTCGCCACAGCCGCGGCAGGTGGCGCCACAAGGACGGGGGTAGGAGGAGCGCGAGGAGCTTGCGGCTGAGCGGCGCTCCCTCGCGCAGGGCGCGGATCACCATGCGGACATCGCGGGGAGTGCTGCCGACTGATCCGGGTTCGGGGGCGTAGCGGGTCCGTTCGACGGCACCGACGAGTCGGTGGACAGCCGCCGACACCGACATCGGCAAGGCCGTCAGCAGCCGGGCGCCCGTCGCCCGCGGTGTCAGCGAGGCATCCCAGGCCACGCCATAGTCGAGACAGGCGTCGGCGAGCTCACGCCACGCGCCCTCGACCAGGTGGGCCGGCTCGCTCCGTGCCAAGCGCACACGACGAATCGTCGTCCGCACGAGCATGGGTGACGCCAGGAGGAGCAGGACGCCGGCACCGATGAGCAGGGGAACCGGGTCGAGGGACCACCCGTTTGAGCCCGGGTTGGCTGGAGCAGCCATGTCGGTCGGCTCCACCGTGGGGACGACCGGCGCGGCGCTCGCTCGTTCCTCCCGAGGATCCTCGGGGCGCCCGGTCAGCCCAGGCTCCGGAGTGAAGGTGGTGCCGGAGTCGGGCACTGTCCAGGTCGGCGGCATGCCCGTCTGAGCCTGGGGGGTCGGCTCGAAACGCACCCAGCCATAGCCTGCGAAATACAGCTCCGGCCACGCGTGGGAGTCATGGGCGGTGACGAGCCAGGAGTTGTCGGGCTGACGCGTCCCGGGCAAGTAGCCGACCGCAACCCGAGCGGGGATTCCGAGCGAGCGCGCCATCACCGCCATCGTGGCGGCGAACTGCTCGCAGTAGCCCCGCTTGTCGGTGAGGAACTCCACCATCGCCGAGCCACCATGACCCGGCTCAACACTGAGGTCGTAGATGAAGTCGGTGCGGAACCACCGCTGCAGCGCCACCGCCTTCTCGTACGCTGTGGCCGCCCCGGCCGTCTGCTGACGGGCGAGCTCGACGACCTGGCGAGGCAGGTCCGGAGGGAGCCTGGTGTAGTCGCCGTGGACGGCCGACGGCGCCGGCCCGGCCGCCTGCAGACCCTCCGGCTGGAGGTCGACGTCCAATGTGGTGACCTCATACCGCAACCCGGCTGAGCTCTCGCCCTTGCTCACGATGTCGAGCGTGTCGGGGTCGTACCCCCAGTCGCCGGGCACGTCGAGTGCGCTGGGCGGATAGGGCGTCGGCAGCCACTTGCTCTCCAGCGCTTCGGCGATCTCGAACGTGCTGCGCACTCTCGTGCGGGGCACGCGGTCGTCGAGTCCAGGTGGGTCGGGCAAGGTGTTCTCGCCAGAGCCACCGGCGATGTCACGAACACTCCGTTGCGATGGTCGCCACCGCTGGCCGTCGAACTCGTCGAGGGTCACCAGCTTGATGTAGTCGGGCTGGTTGACCTCGGTGCGATACCTCAGGACCGGGACGTTCTGTGGGAGCCGCAGGTCACGCTTCAGGTCGACGATGGGGTTGTCGACGCGGATGGTCTGACCACCACCGCCGTTCCCGAGCCCTGGCCCGTCGCCCTGCCCGAAGACCCCTTCCGGCAGAGACGGCAGGACAGCGGGGACGACCACGGCGAGGCAGATCACGGTCGCGCCGACTCGACGTCCGGTCTGCCCCAGCGCGGACCCACCCACCGACTTCTGGGGACCGGCCACATCGTCGGCGAAGCCCACGACTCGGCCCCATCGGTTGAGGCGCTCGCGTCCCTCGCTGACGAGCAGGGCGATGTAGCCGATCGCGGGCAGGATGAAGGCGAACGGTGAGATGCCGTCCGCCACCGTGGTGGCGGGAATGCTGTAGAGCAGGAGGAGGGGCAGCCCGGCCCACGGTGCCAAGCGGAAGGTCGCGACCATCGTGTCGACGACGATCGCGACGAGCCCGACGCCCAGGGCGGTCACGACCACCAGGTCGGGATCGTGGGGCACCGGAGCGGCGAAGCGGACGACCACCAAGAGCCCGTCGTTGATGCGTTCGACCAGGGTGCGGACCGACTCCGAGCTCGGGAGGAAGCCGAACCGCAGCTCGTCGTTGGCATAGACCAGCGTGGCGGCCCAGCCAAGTGCGGCGAGCTGGCCGAGGGGGATGAGCAGGCGAGGGGTGCCAAGGTGACGGAGACCGAACCCGGTCGCCGCGACGAACACGACGGCGAAAGCCGTGGGCCATAACCACGCCTGGCTCTGCATGGCAGGGAGAAGCGCGAGGCTGGCCAGCAGGGTGGCGATGGCTCCGGCTGCGGTGGTTCTCAATGCGCTGATCACGGCCCCTCGCTCTCGGTCTGTCAGAGCCAGACGTCGCCGAGCCGGTCGACGACCGGTCGGCGTCCCCGTCAGGCCGGTCGGCTCGGCGGCATCACACCTACCGTATGGAACGGTGATGTCGACGCTGGCGTGCCAGAGGTCGGCGGCCCGGGCCGGCCCGCCGCCCCGACCAGCTCGCCCCAGACCGCGGGAACGGTGTCGCCAGCGGTAGCGACCGCGACTTTCCATCCCGCGTGCCGGAGCATGCGCACGCTGTCGGACAGCTGCTCAGCCACCTGCTGGGGCGAGCGTTCCTTCTGCATCGCCCACGACGGCGCGTCCGTGACGATGGCTAAGGCGTTCCTGCTCCCTTGGCGGAGGCGAACAAGCGCCTCGGCGTCGGCCGGTGTCAGCACACCGAGGACCGTGACGAGCAGTCCAGGGGAGCCGTCGACGGACAGGCTGGGGATCTGGCTGAGCTGACCCACCGACGACTGTCCCACGACGGCCAGCATGTCGAGGAGTAAGCCCTCGGCCTCGACGGAGAGCCCGGACTCCCGGGCGGACGCCGTCACCGAGACGCCGGAGTCCGTGTGGAATCGGACGGAGTAGCCGTGTCGGAGCAGGTGGACCCCCACGGAAGCGGCCGCGCTCACCGCCCATTCGAATGAGGACGCTGGGCCGCTGCCTCGGTGGGCGATGCGTCGGGTGTCGAGAAGCAGGGTTGCCCGTGCCTGCCATGGCTGGTCCTCACGCCGCACCATGAGCTCGCCGCGGCGAGCGCTGGAGCGCCAGTGCACACGGCGAAGGTCGTCACCGTCGCGGTACTCGCGGACAGTGACGTCTTCCTCGCCGTCCGCTGCCACGGCATGGGACCGGCTCTCGCCGCTGCTGGCCCACTCACCGACCAGCCGCGCGGATGGCAGGGGGTGGACGGCGGGCGTGACGAGGAGGTGGTCGCGCGCCTTGAAGGAGCGGGTGAGCTCCACGAGGCCGAACGGGTCGGTCACGCGCAGCGTCAGGGGGCCGATCGGGTATCGACCACGAACATCGGAACGGACGGAGTAGGCAACCTCGCGTCGCCACCGGCTCGACATCCGATCGAGGACGAAGCGAGGTCGGAAACCGAGCGTGTACGGCACGGTGTCCTCGAGCAGCAGCAGGCCCGTCGGCGCTCGTCCCACGTTCTCCAGCCGTAAGCGCACCACCGCCTGCTGCCCGACCTGGACACGGACGGGAGTGATGGAGCGGGACGCGGCGATGCGGTAGCGGGTCCTCGCGACCATGAGCACGGTCACGACGGGCAGGGCGAGGAGAAAGACGGCGACCCGGAGGAGGTCCTTCTGCCCGAGGCCGAGCGCACAGACGGCGGCGGCGACACCCGCGGCGAGGAACGCGCGGCCGCGTGTGGTCAGCGAGGAGAACCGCCCGCCCATCGAGCTCACCGACGACGACGCTGCGGGTCCGGTACCGGCACGGTCCGGAGGAGATCGGCGACGATCTGCTCGGGGGTGCGCCGAGCGACCTGTGCCTCGGCGGCCGGCAGGAGTCGGTGCGCCAGGACTGGGACCGCCAGGGCTTGGATGTCGTCGGGAAGGACGTACTCGCGGTTGTCGAGCGCGGCCGCGGCCCGAGCGGCGCGGAGCAGGTGCAGCGTGGCCCGTGGCGAGGCGCCGAGGCGTAGCTCGGGGGAGTTGCGGGTCGCGGTGACCAGCGCCAAGGCGTACTCCTTGACCGCGTCGGCGACGTAGACGCCCCGCACGATGTCGATGAGCTTGGCAATCTCCCGGGCGTCGGTGACCGGCTCCAAGTCGTCCAACGGCGAGCGCGCGCCGTGGGTGTCGAGCATCTGCAGCTCGGCCTGAACGCTGGGGTAGCCCATGGAGACCCTGGCCATGAAACGGTCTCGCTGCGCTTCGGGCAGGGGGTAGGTGCCCTCCATCTCGATGGGGTTCTGAGTCGCGATCACCATGAACGGCGGCTCCAGGTGGTAGGTGGTGCCGTCCACGGTGACCTGTCGTTCCTCCATGCACTCCAGGAGGGCGGACTGGGTCTTGGGCGACGCGCGGTTGATCTCGTCACCGACCACGATGTTCGCGAAGATGCCACCGGGCCGGAACTCGAAGTCCCGCGTCTCCTGGTTGTACACGGAGACGCCGGTGACGTCACTCGGAAGCAAGTCGGGGGTGAACTGAATCCGGCGTACAGTGCAGTCGATGGAGCGGGCCAGCGCCTTCGACAGCATCGTCTTACCGACGCCTGGCACGTCCTCGATGAGGAGGTGGCCCTCGGCGAGCAGAACCGTGAGCGCGACCTTCACGACTTCGGGCTTGCCCTCGATCACGTTCTCGACCGCACCGCGTACCTGCGCGATGGTCTGAGCGAGATAGGGAAAGTCCGCAGCCGGCGCCCAGCGTCGTCCGGGCCGCCTCGTCGGCTCGATTGTCGGGCCGGTCGACACCATGGCCTCCCTCTACCGGCAGGGCCGCGCGGGGCGGCGAGTGTTGGCTCTGAGTCTGTCAGGTTCGAGTACTGCGTGGGGCGGCAGATCAGGGTCTCCTCGTCCATTCACAGCGTGCCTGCTCCTGTCACACCCGCGTGGGGTCCCGCAACAGACCGCCGGCGACGTGTGGGACGAACGACGAAATCCCTTCGCCTTCAAGATCGTGCCCGATCGCCGTCAGCCAGGAGCCGGTACCCCTTCGAATTCGAAGGTACGCCGAGGCGCCAAGCCCATCCCCGGTTCCGGGACATGCCGGTGGGTGTCACGCGGCGAGGTCGTCGTCTCCGGGACTCCCCGGTGCCACACCCGCCAGTGAGCCGCGGGCCGCTCCACGTCGCTCCACTGCCTTACCTGCACGACCTGCACGGCCTCATCCCCACGTGCCTTGCCCCCACGTGCCTTACCACCTCCACCCGCGTCGCGCGTTCGCGTGGTCAGCTCGCCGCTCGCGAAGCCCAGCGGGCCCGTGCGCGACGGTGGCGGACCGGCTCTGTGGAGCGTCGTCCTTTGCGTGGCTGAACGGGGGCAGCGCGGAGCGTCCGACTCCCCGGACAGTCCTCTCGTCACTGTTCGTATTCGGCCTCTGACCTGCGACATTGTGCGCAGCGTGGCGACGCGGAGGACTGTCGCGACACGGCCGGGAATGATTGACCGTGGGGGGAAGTGGGGTAAAGTGGCGGCCAGTGGTGGAGAGCGGCACCTTGATTGCTACACGGGGAGGTGGCTGCCACGTTCCTCGGCACCCACACTCCCCGGCTGGATGAGAAGGGTCGGCTCTTCCTCCCAGCCAAGTTCCGTGACGAGCTGGCGGAGGGGCTTGTGGTCACACGGGGGCAGGAGCGCTGTCTCTACGTTTGGCCGATGTCTGAGTTCGCCCGCCTCACGGAACAGATGCGGCAGGCACCCGTCACGAACAAGGCTGCTCGCGACTACCTGCGGATGCTGTTCGCAGGTGCGTCGGACGAGAAGCCCGACAAGCAGGGCCGCATCACGATCCCGCCGATGCTGCGCGAGTACGCCGGACTGAAGCGCGACTGCGTCGTCATCGGCGCCATGAACCGCGTGGAGATCTGGGACGCGGAGGCGTGGGCTCGCTACTCCAGCGAGCAGGAAGAGGTCTTCGCCGAGCTGAGCGAGGAGGTGTTGCCCGGGATCCTGTGAACCGCGGGCGTGGCGTGGCGGCGCCACGACCGGTCGAGCACCCGCCTCACGGGTGGGACGGCGGGAGCTCATTGAGACGGACGCGTGCGGCGAGGTCTCCAGCCCGCTCCTCGCGCCTTCTGACGCACCTTCCCCGGCGCCAGACGGCGGCTTCCCCGGAGAGCGGGCGGAGACCTGGCCGCACGACACGAATTCTGCAGTAGAGGGGGGCGGCGTGAACGAACGAGGTCACGAAGGGAGCGGTAGCCGTCGTATGGCCACGCTTCCGCACGGGCCCGTGCACGGCCATCCGCCGTTCCTCGCCCACGGTCATGGTGGCGCGTCCTGTGTCGCACCACCCCGGATCCCGACCGACGAGGCGCCGAGGCGCGAGACGCCGCTATGCGACGGGTCTGTCCGGGAGGCGTTGCGCGCCCGGCTGGCGGTCGCCGCCTTCTCCCTCGTCGCCTCGTCGGCTGTCGTGATCGCGCTGCGAGTTCTGGTCGGATCCCCAGGTTGAGGCGGGCCCATGATGAACGCACGGACGGAGCCCGCCCACGTTCCCGTGCTTGTCGAGCGCGTTACCGAGCTGCTCGCTCCGGCGCTGCGTGAGCCCGACGCTGTCGTGGTCGACGCCACCCTCGGCCTTGGCGGTCATGCCGAGCGCATCCTGCGTGAACACGACCACGTTCGGGTGGTCGGTCTGGACCGGGACCCGGATGCGCTGGCCCTGGCTCGACGGCGGCTGGCCCCGTTCGGTGACCGCGTCACTGTCGAACGCGCGGTCTACGACGAGCTCCCGCGAGTCCTCGACCGACTCGGTCTCCAGCGCGTCGCGGGTGTGCTGTTCGACCTCGGTGTCTCCTCGCTCCAGCTGGACGAGCCGGCGCGTGGGTTCGCCTACAGCCGCGACGTCCCACTGGACATGCGGATGGACCCGACGACCGGACGCACTGCCGCGGACGTCCTCAACACCTACTCGGCGTCGGAGCTCACCCGGATCTTCCGCGTCTACGGCGAGGAACCCCATGCGCGGCGGATCGCCGACGCGGTCGTCCGAGCGCGTCGTGCGGAGCCGTTACGGACGAGTGGGCAGCTGGTCGAGCTGATCCGCGGCGTCGTCCGTGGTCGACACTCCGGCGGCCACCCCGCCAAGCGGACCTTCCAAGCGCTGCGTATCGAGGTCAACGCCGAGCTGACCACTCTGGAGCGGGCGTTACCTGCCGCCCTCGACGCGCTCGCGGTCGGTGGGCGGATCGTCGTGCTGTCGTACCACTCGCTCGAGGATCGGCTGGTCAAGCGCACGCTCGGGGCCCTAGCCCAGCCCGACGTGCCGCCAGGACTGCCGGTCGTGCCGCCGGAACACGAGCCGGTGCTCCGGCTCCTCACTCGTGGAGCGGAGAAGCCCACGCCCGCGGAGGTGCAGCGGAACCCCCGCGCGGCGTCGGCTCGGCTCCGGGCTGCCGAACGGATTCGAGAGGGCCGTCGGACGGTCCGTCAAGGGGGAGCCGGATGAGTCTGTTGCACGCCAAACCCGCGCCGTCGTCGACGCCCACGCCGCGCACGAGGCTGCGCGTCGTGCCCACGCCGCCGCCGGCTCCCTCGCGAGCCGCGTTCGTCGTGCTCGTGGTGCTCATCCTCGGGGTTGGGCTCGTCGGCTTGCTTCTGTTGAACACGTCGCTGCAGCGCGGATCGTTCGCGATCCACGAGCTGCGCCGGACGACGGCCGAGCTGGAGAAGCGGCAGGGCCAGCTCGAGCAGCGAGTCGCTCAGGCCAAGTCGCCGGAGGTCCTCGCCCGACGCGCGCGGTCGCTCGGCATGGTGCCCAATACCAACCCCGTCTTCCTGCGCCTTTCCGACGGAGCCGTGCTGGGCGACGCCGTACCCGCGAGCCCGCCGCCCACGCCACAGCCGCGGCCGACGTCAGGGCCGACCGGCGGGCCGACACCGGCGCCCAGCGGCGGGCCGACTGGGCAGCCGAACGGCACGCCGACACCAGGTGCCCCGACCCAGCCTCGCGGTACGGCGAGTCCGCAGGCGAGCCCCGCACCGCAGCACGACCAGGTGAACCCCGCGCCGGCGCTGCCCGAACAGAGAGGAGACCAATGACCGGTGTCCGGCCACCCCGCCGTGGCCGTCCCGAGCCGGCGGTCATCCCGCAGGAACGCCGGCGGACAGGCGGCGCGGCGACGAACGTGCGACAGAGATCCGGTCAGGGGGTGGGTCGCCGCGTCGGCGCCACCCGAGCGGCGACGGGGCGAGTCGCGGCCGCTCGGGTGACGTCGACGGGCAGGGCGGCTCGGCGAACACTTTCCGGCACCACCAGCGGGCGTGTCGCAGAGGCGGCCTCGACCCGACGGGAATCCGCCGGTACGACAAGGAAGGCGACCCAGAAGGCGACGCCAACCACGAAGGCGAACTCGTCCAGGGCGTCGACGGGTGTGCCGAGACGAGCTCGTTCGACGGGGGCCGAAGGCCTCCGAGCCGAGCCGCGTCGCCGGCCCTCGCGCCCTCCGGCGCGTCCCCCTCGTCGTCGCCGTCGCAGGCTCGTGCTGGGTCAGACGAAGCGGCGCTTGCAGGTCGGCTTCGTTCTGGTGGCCTTCGTCATGTCCATCTTCGCTGGCCGTCTCCTCGAGCTGCAGGCCGTGGACGCCGCGGGCTACGCCCACGCCGCGGCACGGGAGCGACTGCGCGAGGTCACCATCAGACCGAAGCGTGGCGAGATCACCGACCGCAGTGGTGTCCCGCTGGCGACCACCGTCGACACGGTTGCCGTGACCGCGGACCCGACGATGACGCGGTCCAACGCGAGGCAGATCGCCGAGGTACTGGAACCGCTGCTGGACGTCCCGGCGAACGAGCTCGTCCCCAAGCTGCGTAAACCCAACAGCCGGTTCGTCTACCTAGCGCGGAAGGTTCCCGCGGACACCTGGACGAAAGTCAAGGAGGCGTTGGCGGCGGAAGGCCTCAGCGGCGTCTTCCATGAGCCTGACCCGCTGCGCAGCTACCCCGCTGGCCAGGTCGCGGCCAACATCGTCGGCTTCGTCGGCGGTGACGGTCAGGGCCTGGCGGGCATCGAGTACGCCCTCGACGCCAAGCTCCGCGGTAAGGAAGGACATCGGGTCTACGAGCGTGGCGCCAACGGGCAGCAGATCCCGCTCGCGCAGAGCGCCGAGCGAGACCCCGTGCCTGGGGCGAACGTGGCGTTGACGATCGACCGTGACGTCCAGTGGGTGGCACAACGCGCGCTCGCCGAGCAGGTCCGGCGTCACAAGGCCCGCAGTGGTGACGCCATCGTGCTCGACGCCACGACGGGTGAGCTGATCGCGGTGGCGACGGTTCCCACGTACGACCCGAACAAGCCGACCGCCACCCCAGCCGAGCAGCGCGTCAACCGCCCCTTGCAAGAGGTGTATGAGCCGGGGAGCGTAGCGAAGGTGCTCACCGCCGCGGCGTTGATCGACGCCGGCTACGTCGCGCCTGACACCAAGATCCGCGTGCCTGGAACGCTGGTGCGAGGCGGTCACCGGATCGGCGACTACTGGGACCACGGCACCATCAACCTGACCTTCACCGGCGCGTTGGCCAAGTCCAGCAACGTGGGGACGATCCTTGCCGCGGAACGGATGCCGAAGCGGGAGCAGGCCGAGTACCTGCGCAAGTTCGGCTTGGGCCAGCCGACCGGCGTCGGCTTGCCGGGAGAGAGCAAGGGCTCCCTCGGTGACCCGGAGGACTGGTCGGACCTCCGGCGAGCCACGATCTCCTTCGGGCAGGGCCTGTCCGTCAACGCCGTACAGATGGCATCGGCGCTCGGCGCGGTGGCCAACGCGGGCGTCCGCGTCCAGCCGACGCTCATCAAAGGTTTCGTGCGGGAGGATGGCAGCGTCGAGCGGGCGTCCACCCCGAAGCGCACCCGGGTCATCAGCCGCGAGGCCGCCTCGACGGTGGCGCGCATGATGGAGCAGGTCGTGACGGGCGAGGACCCGTTGGCTCCGAAGGCCGCCATCCCGGGCTACCGCGTCGCTGGCAAGACGGGAACCGCGCAGCGAGTCGACCCCGCGTGCGGCTGCTACCGCGGCTACACGGCGTCGTTCGGCGGCTTCGCCCCGGCCGACAAGCCGAGATTCGTCGTCTATGTCGCCATCCACGATCCCAAAGGTGGCGACAACAGCGGAAGTGGCCTCGCCGCCCCGGTCTTCCGCGACATCATGGCCTTCACCCTGCAGAAGTACGGCGTTCCGCCCACGGGTAGCACTTCGCCCTCGATGCCGCTCACGTGGTAGCGCGGGCGCCGGTTCGGCCCGCGTGGTGTGCGCGGTACTCTCACGCCCCAGATGGCCAGGGAACGCACTGTCCCGTCCTGGCGACGCTGCGGGGTGCGCACGGACGACAGTCCAGGTGAGTCCAGACACGCCACACGAGTACGACCGAGGGAGGAGACGCCGTGGCCGTCCCCGCCGCCCAGCCGATGAGCCGGCGGCCTGCCAACCCACCTCGTCACACCCTGGCCGAGATCGCACGCGTCGCGGGTGCCGACCCCGCCCCTGGGTTCGCTGAAGTCACCGTCACCGGTGTGGCGCAGGACTCCCGCCTTGTGGTGCCGGGCGACCTCTACATCGCCCGACCGGGCACGGTCGCTCACGGCGCAGACTACGCGGCGCAGGCGGCCCACGCCGGGGCCGTCGCCGCGTTGACCGACCCCTCGGGGGCGGCCGCCTGCCGCGAGGCCGACCTGCCGACGATCGTCGTGCCTGACCCGCAGTCGGTGCTCGGGCCGCTCGCGGCGTGGATCTACGGCCACCCGTCGCGGGACCTCCTCATGCTCGGCGTGACCGGCACCAACGGCAAGACGACGACGACCTTCCTGCTCGACGTCGCCCTTCGCCAGGCCGGTCACCGGACCGGCCTGCTCGGCACCGTCGAGACTCGCGTAGGCGAGGAGGTCTTGCCGAGCGCGCGAACGACGCCGGAGGCGCCGGAGCTCCAGGCGTTGTTGGCGTTGATGCGGGAGCGAGGCGTGACCGCCGTGGCGATGGAGGTCTCCAGCCACGCCCTGACCTACGGTCGGGTGGCGGGAGTCGTGTTCGATGTCGCCGGCTTCAGCAATCTCACGCAGGACCACCTGGAGTTGCACGGCGACTTGGAGTCGTACTTCGCCGCCAAGGCGGCGCTCTTCCATCCCGACCGTGCTCGGCGGGGCGTGGTCAACCTGGACGACCACTATGGCCGGCGCCTGGCCCGCCACGCCCCCATCGAGGTGGTGACCTGCTCCGCGGCCGGTGCGCCCGGGGCGGACTGGAGGGCCGAGGCGGTCCATCTGACGTCCGACGGGACGAGCCGCTTCCGCATCGTCGGGCCTGAGGGCGCCAGGTACGCGCTGAACCTGAACCTGCCCGGTGACTTCAACGTCGCCAACGCCCTCCTCGCCGCGACCATGCTGGTGACCGCCGGTGTCGAACCCGCGGCCTTCGTGTCCGCGTTCGCCGAGTTCACCGGCTTGCCGGGACGGATGGAGCGAGTGCCGGGTCCGCAAGACTTCAGCGTGATCGTCGACTACGCCCACACCCCGGACGCGGTCGGGGTCGTCCTGAGGTCGGCTCGTCAGTGGACCAAGGGGCGAGTGATCGCCGTTCTCGGCTGCGGCGGAGACCGCGACCAGGGCAAGCGTCCACTCATGGGCCAGGTCGCGGCGCGGGAAGCCGACATGGTAGTGATCACTGACGACAACCCGCGCTCGGAGGATCCCGCGCGGGTGCGGCGAGCCATTCTCGACGGCGCCTGTGCCGTGCCGGCCACGGAGCGTGGCGACGTCGTGGACGTTCCCGATCGACGGGAGGCGATCAGGTGGGCGATCGGTGCCGCCCGCCCCGGCGATACCGTGCTCATCCTCGGCAAGGGGCATGAACAGGGGCAGGAAGTCGCTGGAGTGGTCTATCCCTTCGACGACCGAGTGGTCGCCCAGGAGGTTCTCCACGAGATGTCCGAGACGACGCAGGCCGCGGAGCGGAGGGTCGCCGGCCCATGATCACGATGACGCTTGCCGAGATCGCGGCGGTGGTTGGCGGGGAGCTTCGTGGCGCGAATCCGGACGACGTGGTCGTGGCACCACCGGTCGCGGACTCTCGGCTGGCGGAGCCGGGCAGCCTGTTCGTCGCTGACGGCCCAGGCCACAACTTCGCCGAGGATGCGGTCCGTCGGGGTGCGGTCGCTGTCCTCGCCAGCCGACCGTTGCCCGATCTGCCGACGATCGTCGCGCCACCCGCGCCCGACCGCGACATCGACGCCTCCGTCGTCGCGTTCGGTCGGCTCGCGCACGTGGTCGCCAGCCGGCTGGTCGACGCCTCGGTGATCGCCATCACCGGCTCCAGCGGCAAGACCAGCACCAAGGACATGCTCGCCCAGGTGCTCGCCGGTGCCGGTCCCACGGTGGCTCCGCAGGCGTCCCTCAACGACGAGCTCGGTGTCCCTCTCACCGTGGTCCGAGCCGACGAGGAGACGCGCTTCCTCGTGTTGGAGATGGGCGCCCGTGGCGTGGGACACATTCGCTACCTCTGTGACCTGGTGCCGCCCGACATCGCCGTGGTGCTCAACGTCGGTCTCGCGCACGTGGGGGAGTTCGGCAGCCGAGAGGCGACGGCCCGGGCGAAGGGGGAGCTTGTCGAGGCGCTGCTCGACGACGGCCTGGCGGTTCTCAATGCCGACGACCCGCTCGTGCGGGGGATGTCCGACCGCTCCTCGGCGCCCACGGTGCTCGTCGGTGAGGCCGAGGATGCCGCGGTGCGGGCGGAGAAGGTGTGGCTCGACGAGGGGGGACGGCCGTCGTTCGCTCTCGCGACACCACAGGGTCAGGCCGAGGTGCGACTGCGCTTCGTGGGGCGTCACCATGTGTCCAACGCCCTCGCCGCCGCGGCGGTGGGGCTCGCTGTCGGCATGGAGCTCGGCGAGGTGGCCGAGCGGCTGTCGGCGGCGGTGCCGTTGTCTCCGTGGCGGATGGCGGTCACGGAGCGTCCAGACGGGGTGACGATCATTAACGACGCCTACAACGCCAACCCGGACTCGATGCGAGCGGCGCTCCAGGCGTTGCCGACCATCGCCAAGGGCAGGCGGACGTGGGCGGTGCTGGGGGAGATGCTCGAGCTCGGCCCGGCCTCCGCGAGAGAGCACGAGGCCATCGGTCGGCTCGTCGCCGAGCTGGGTGTGTCCCGGCTGGTTGTCGTCGGAGAAGGAGCCCGCGCGATCGAGCGCGGGGCGAGGTCCGGGGGACAGATGGGAGAGGAGCCAGTCGTCGTGCCGGACGCCGATCATGCCTTGAGGTTGCTGCGTCGCGAGGTCAGACCGGGTGACGTCGTGCTTGTGAAGTCGTCGCGTGACGCGGGCTTGCGTTACCTCGGCGACGCGCTGTGCGCGCAGACGGCTGCCTCGGAGGGCGAGGCGTGAAGGCGATCCTCCTTGCCGGCGGCGTCTCCCTCCTGATCGCCCTGCTCGGCACTCCGGTCGCCATCCGGATTCTCGCCGCGCGGGGTTACGGCCAGATCATCCGAGACGACGGGCCCACCTCGCACCACACCAAGCGAGGCACCCCGACGATGGGCGGCGTCGTCATCATCATCGCCGCGGTCATGGGGTACACGGCCGCGCACATCTACGCCGGCCGCCTACCGTCGGCCTCGGCGGTGCTCGTCCTGCTGCTCATGGTGGGGCTCGGGGTCGTCGGCTTCCTCGACGACTACCTCAAGGTCTCTCGCCAACGCAGCCTTGGCTTGCGCGCCAAGGCAAAGCTCGCCGGCCAGATCTCGGTGGCGATCATCTTCGGCATCCTGGCCTTGCAGTTCCCCGACGAGCGAGGCGTCACACCTGGCTCGCCGTTCGTCTCGTTCATCCGCGACATCGAGGTGCCATGGCTCCGCCTGGGCTCGGTCGCTTTCGTCCTGTGGGTCCTGCTCATGATCGCGGCCACGTCCAATGGCGTGAACCTCACCGACGGCCTGGACGGTCTCGCCACGGGGGCCTCGGTCATGGTCTTCGCGGCCTACACCTTGATCTGCGTCTGGCAGTTCAACCAGTCCTGCGCCAATCAACCGGGCCCGAAGTGCTACGAGGTCCGTGACCCCTACGACCTGGCCGTCGTGGCGTTCGCGGTGGCCGCGGCGTGCTTCGGCTTCCTGTGGTGGAACGCCTCGCCGGCCAAGATCATCATGGGTGACACGGGGGCGCTCGCGTTGGGCGGCGGAGTGGCCGGCATGGCCATCATGACCCGCACCGAGCTGCTGCTGCTCCTCATCGGCGGGCTCTTCGTCATCGAGGCCGCCTCGGTGATGATCCAGACCGGGTACTTCAAGTTCACCCGCTGGCGGACTGGGACGCCACGTCGGATCTTCCGCATGGCGCCGATCCACCACCACTTCGAGCTCAAGGGCTGGAACGAGGTCACGATCGTGATCCGGTTCTGGATCATCTGTGGGATCTGCGTGGCTGGCGCGGTGGGCATCTTCTACACCGAGTGGGTGACTGGCACATGACGACCGACGTGAACGTGCGGAGCTGGCTCGACGAGGCCAATCGGACCTCTCCGTGGCCGACGGTGACCGTCCTGGTCGCCGGTATCGGGGTCTCCGGGTACTCCGCCGCCGCCGGCCTGCTCCAGGTCGGGGCGAGGGTGATCGTGGTCGACGAGCGGGACGGCGACGCCGAGCGGGAGAAGGCGACGATCCTGGAGACACTGGGGGCCGACGTGCGGCTCGGCGCCGGCACCACCCAGTCGCTCCCGGACGGCGTCGACGTGGTGGTCACCTCTCCGGGCTGGCGGCCGGACGCCCCGCTCCTGGTGGAGGCGGCCAAGCGCGACCTCCCGATTCTCGGCGAGGTCGACCTCGCGTTGCGGCTCCGCGACCCGGAACGCCCCGCGCCCTGGCTCGCGGTCACCGGCACGAACGGCAAGACCACCACGGTGGGCATGGTCGCGGCGATCTTGCGGGCTGCCGGGCTCCGCACGGCCGCGGTGGGCAACATCGGGTCTCCCGTCGTCGACGCGGTCCTCGATCCCACGCCCTACGACGTCCTCGCGGTCGAGCTCTCCAGCTTTCAGCTGCACTGGGCGCGGCCGTTGGGCGCGCGGGCGGCCGCTGTGCTCAACGTCGCACCGGACCACCTCGACTGGCACGGGTCGATGGACGCCTACGCCCGCGACAAGGGCAAGATCTACGAAGGCTGTGAGGTCGCCTGCGTCTACAACGTGGCCGACCCCACCACGGAGGACCTCGTTCGGGCCGCCGACGTGGTCGAAGGGTGTCGGGCGATCGGGTTCACCGCCGGAATCCCGGCTGTCGGGATGATCGGGATCGTCGACGGGGTCATCGCCGACCGTGCCTTTGTCGCCCAGCGCCAGACCTCCGCTGCGGAGCTGTGCAAGCTGGATGACCTGCCCTCCCAGGCGCCCCACAACATCGCCAACGCGCTCGCGGCCGCCGCTCTCGCCCGCGCCTTCGGAGTGCCACCGGCGGCTGTTCGGGCCGGCCTGTCGGGCTTCCACCTCGAGCCACACCGCATCCAGTACGTCGCCGAGCACAACGGGGTGACCTACGTCGACGACTCCAAGGCGACCAACGCGCACGCCGCCTTGGCGTCCCTGCTCTCCTACGAGCCGGTGGTCTGGATCGCGGGCGGCTTGGCCAAGGGACAGGAGTTCGACGATCTGGTGCAGACTGTCAAGGGTCGGTTGCGTGGGGTAGTGCTCTTGGGGCAGGACCGCCACCTGCTCGCCGACGCACTCGCGCGACACGCCCCTGACGTCCCCGTCGTCGAGGTGGCGGGCGGAGACACTGAGGTGATGGATCGTGTCGTGGCGAGTGCCGCACAGCTCGCCCAGCCGGGCGACACGGTGCTCCTCGCCCCCGGCTGTGCCTCCTTCGACCTGTTCGACAGCTACGCCGCTCGTGGCGACGCCTTCGCGGCGTCGGTACGCCGGCTCGGAGGTCGCTGACGACACGACCCGTGGAGGAAGACCCTTGGTCACCGAAGGCCCTTGGTCACCGGAGTGGGAGCGGCGTGACGACGGCGACGCGGGAGCGTACGGGATGGCTGGCTGACGCGAGGCGATCTCTCGACCGGCCGCTGACCTCGTACCACCTCGTACTCGGAGTCAGCGGCCTGCTGCTCGCGCTCGGCGTGGTCATGGTGCTCTCGGCGTCGAGCGTCTACTCGCTCCAGCGCTACGGCAACCCGTACGCGGTGGCGAGCCGGCAGCTGATGTGGGTGGCGGCGGGGTTACCGCTGGCGTTCGTGGCCTCGCGCCTACCGCTGCGTCTGGTGCGCGCGTTGGTCCTCCCGGGGCTGTTGGCGGCGATCGTGCTGCTGGCGCTGACCTTCACTCCTCTCGGGGTGGAGATCAACGGCAACCGGAACTGGCTGTCGTTCGGTGGCCCGTTCCTGCTCCAGCCGAGTGAGGCCGCCAAGCTCGCGCTCGCGCTGTGGGGCGCCGACCTGCTCGCGCGCAAGTCGCGCCTGCTGCACGACTGGAAGCACCTGTTCATCCCGTTCGTTCCGGTCAGCGGTGTCGTCCTGGCCATGGTGCTCGGCCAAGGCGACCTCGGGACGTCCCTGGTGCTCTTCTCCCTGGTGCTGGTCCTGCTGTTCGTCGTGGGCATCCCGATGCGCTTCTTCGCAGCGCTCGTGGTGTGCGTCGCCGCCTTGGTGACCTACCTCGCGGTCACTGCTCCCCACCGGATCAGGCGGCTGACCTCCTTCCTCGACCCCTTCGCCGACTACCACGACACCGGCTGGCAGGCCGCCCACTCGCTGTTCGCTCTGGGGACGGGCGGATGGTGGGGTGTTGGCATCGGCAACAGCCGGGAAAAGTGGGGCTCTCTCCCCGAAGCCCATACAGACTTCATCTACGCCGTCATCGGTGAGGAACTCGGACTAGCCGGGACGACGATCGTCCTCGCCCTGTTCCTCACCCTCGCCTACGCCGGGGTGCGGATCGCCTTGCGTGTGGAGGACACCTTCGTCCGATTGGCCGCCGCGGGGATCACGGGCTGGCTCACCTCACAGGCCGTGATCAACATGGGCGCAGTCTTGGGTCTCCTTCCCATCGCCGGGATTCCGCTGCCTCTGGTGTCATACGGTGGGTCCGCGATGCTTCCGACGTTGTTCGCCATCGGTCTGCTCGTGTCGTTCGCTCGAAGCGAGCCGGCGGCGCGCGCCGCGCTCGCCGACCGAGCGGCAGCCCGTGCGGCCAGGAAGCGTCGCTCGGCACGTTCGAAGGAGGGTTGAGAGTCGGTGCACGTGGTCCTCGCCGGTGGAGGCAGCACCGGACATGTGAGCCCCGCGCTGGCACTCGCCGCCGCGCTCCGCCGGGCCGACCCGGACGTGGGTCTGACCTTTCTCGGCACCGAGGAAGGCCTGGAGGCCCGGGTTGTTCCCGCGGCGGGCTACGAGCTCGTCACGATCCCGCGCGTGCCGTTGCCACGCGAGCTCACCCCTCGCCTGCTCACCGTGCCGGGCCGTCTCGCGGGCGCGGTGCGCGCCGCCGCGGCGGTGATCCAGCGCACCCGGGCGAGCGTCGTCGTGGGTTTCGGCGGCTACGTCGCGATGCCGGCCTACCTGGCGGCCCGACGGCTCAGGGTGCCCGCGGTCGTGCACGAGCAGAACGCGCGCCCCGGCATCGCGAACCGGTTCGCGGCCCGGTTCGTCACCGAGCACGTGGCGGTGAGCTTCCCCGGCACGCCGCTGCGACACGCGACGTTCGTCGGACTACCGCTCCGGCGGGAGATCACCACCCTCGACCGCGCCGCGCTTCGACTCGAGGCGAGGGCGGCCTTCGGCCTCGACCCCGAACGGCCGACCCTGCTCGTCACCGGCGGCTCGCAGGGCGCCGTGCGCATCAACGAAGCGGTGTCGGGCGCCGCGGCCGAGCTGGCCGAGGCGGGCATCCAGGTGCTGCACGCGACCGGGCCACGCAACACCGTGACCGTGCCGGACCGCCCCGCCGGTGCACCGCCGTACGTCGCGGTGCCGTACATCGACCGCATGGACCTGGCGTACGCGGCGGCGGACCTGGCGATCGCACGTGCGGGTGCCAGTTCCGTGACCGAGCTCGCGGCGGTCGGCCTGCCGGCGATCTTCGTCCCCTACCCGGCCGTGGCGGGGCACCAACGCTTCAATGCCCAGCCCGTGGTCGACGCCGGCGGCGGTCTCCTCGTCGATGACGCGGACTTCACCCCCGCTTGGGTCCGCGAGCACGTCGTCGCGCTGCTCACCGACGCCGACCGACTGACCGCGATGTCCAAGGTGGCGCGAGACCTCGTGCCCGCCGACGCCGACGACCGACTAGCCGAGCTGGTCCGCTCGGTCGCCAGCGCAGGGAATGCCGGAAAGGGTGGCCGATGATCATTCCTCCGCCTCCGGAGATCATCCCAGCGGAGAAGTTGGGGCACGTGCACTTCGTGGGCATCGGCGGCGCCGGGCTGTCGGGCATCGCGCGCATCATGCTCGCCCGCGGGATGACCGTGAGCGGCAGCGACGTCAAGGACTCGCCCACGCTCACCGCCCTCCGCGCGCTCGGCGCGACCGTCTACGTCGGCCACGACCCGTCCCACCTCGACGGCGTCGACACAGTGGTGGTGTCCACGGCGATCAAGGAGAACAACCCGGAGGTGGTGGAGGCCCGGCGACGTGGCCTCCTGCTGTACTCCCGAGCCTCCGCGTTGTCCGCGGTCATGGACGGCCGCCGGGTCGCCGCTGTGTCGGGGGCGCACGGCAAGACCACCACCTCGTCGATGCTCGCGGTGGCACTCCAGCACTGTGGCGCCGACCCGTCGTTCGCCATCGGCGGCAACTTCAACGACACCGGAACCAACGCCCACGACGGCACGGGTGACATCTTCGTGGTGGAGGCCGACGAGTCCGACCGCGCGTTCCTGCAGTACTCCCCGGAGGTCGCGGTCATCACGAACGTCGACCCCGACCACCTCGACATGTACGAGTCCCGAGAGGACTACCACCGCGCCTTCGACGCCTTCGCCGACCGGATCGTGCCGGGCGGCGTCCTCGTCGCCTGCATCGACGACCCGGGTGCCCGGCGGGTGGCGGAGGCCGCCCGTGCGCGTGGCATCGACGTCCGCACCTACGGAGAGTCGCCGGAAGCGGATGTCCGGGTGGACAACGTCCAGCTCCACCCGTTGAGCTCGACGTTCGACCTCGTGGTCGACGGCCGCCGGGTGGGCTCGGTGGACGTCCACGTGGCCGGGCGTCACTACACCCTCAATGCCGCGGCCGCGTTCACGGCGGGACTGGGCCTTGGCTTTCCCTCGGCTCAGCTGAGGGAGGGCTTGTCGAGCTACACCGGCACGCGCCGCCGCTTCGAGTACAAAGGCAGCGCGGGAGACATCCGCGTCTACGACGACTACGGTCACCATCCGACGGAGATGGTCGCCACCCTCCGCGCGGCTCGGAGCGCGGCTGGGGACGGGCGAGTCGTCGTGTGCTTCCGGCCGCTTCGGCACACCCGGACCAAGTTCTTTCACAAGGAGCTGGGGGAGGCGCTCGGGCTCGCGGACGAGGTCGTCGTCATGGACCCGACCGGCGATGACCCCATCCCCGGTGTCACCGGCGCGCTGATCGTCCCGCACATCCCGCTCCCGGCGGAGCGCATCGTCTACGAACGCTCCTGGTCAGCGGCTCCGGTCCGGGTGGCCGAGCGGGTGCGGCCGGGTGACCTGGTGCTCACCCTCGGGGCGCCGGACGTGGCACTCATCGGCCCGGAAGTCCTGGAGCTCGTCGGCGGCCGAGACGACGCCGACGCCGGGGCCGGCGACAACGACCAGGACATCCGAGGATGACTCGCGTGGCGCGGAGAGCGCGGTCGGGGACCGTGCCGTCCTCCGCCCGCCGATTCATCCGCAGGCAGTGGGCCCGCCGGCTGTCTCGGCTCCGTGTGCCGCTCATCGCCGCCGGAGTGCTCCTCGTGCTCGGGGCGGCCGTGTGGGCGGTGGGCTTCTCGTCCCTGCTCGACGTGCGCGAGGTGACGGTCCGGGGTGTGAGTACGGCGTCGGGTCTTTCGGTGGCGCAGGTACGTGAGGCGGCCGCGGTCCCGCTCGGTCGTCCCCTCGCCCGCCTCGACCTGGACGCCATCCGCACACGCGTCATGGAGCTGCCGCCGGTGCGGACAGCGACCGTCGAACGGTCGTGGCCTCACACGGTCCGCATCGGCGTCACCGAGCGCACCCCGGTCGGCGTGTGGCGCGAAGGCGCCGTCCATCGCCTGGTTGACGTCGAGGGTGTGCCGTTCCGAACCGTCGACCCTGTCAAGACCTCGTTGCCGATCGTCGAGGCGGCGCCGTCGGCCGGCCGCTCGCCGGAGCTACGTCGGGCCGGTGCACGGGTGGTGGCGGACCTGCCCCGAAGCCTTCGCCCGCGGGTGCAGGTCGTCCGGGTGGAGTCGGTCGAGTCGGTGGTGATACGACTCACCGACGGCGTGGTGGTGAAATGGGGGAGCGCTGAGGAGGGAGCCGCGAAGGCTCAGGTTCTCCAGGTCCTGTTGCGCCACCTGCCAGCCAAGGTCTACGACGTGAGCGCGCCGAGGTTCCCGGCGACACGGGCGTGAGGCGGCGACGGGAACAGGACACGCCGAAGACACGGCTTCGCCAGCCCTGGACGGCGTGTTGTGTTGCTTCGCCTGACACGGCTTCCGTACCGTTCTGGCAGCCGAGGTTGACATAACTATAACCCTTTACTTGAGGGTGAGAGTTTATGGACGACCGGGTCGAGCGGATTTCCTACTGAGAGGCGAGCGTCGTGGCGGCACCGCAGAACTACCTCGCGGTCATCAAGGTCGTCGGTATCGGCGGCGGAGGTGTCAACGCGGTCAACCGGATGATCGAGGTCGGCCTCAAAGGCGTTGAGTTCATCGCGATCAACACAGACGCGCAGGCGCTCCTGATGAGCGATGCCGACGTCAAGCTCGACATCGGCCGGGAGCTCACGCGCGGGCTCGGAGCGGGGGCCAACCCGGAGGTCGGCCACAAGGCGGCCGAGGACCACGCCGAAGACATCGAGGAGGTCCTCAAGGGCGCCGACATGGTCTTCGTCACCGCTGGGGAAGGCGGTGGGACGGGCACCGGTGGCGCGCCGGTGGTCGCGCGCATCGCGCGGTCGCTGGGCGCCTTGACCATTGGTGTCGTGACACGCCCGTTCTCCTTCGAGGGGCGGAAGCGGGCGACGCAGGCTGAGGAGGGCATCAACCGCCTGCGCGAGGAGGTCGACACCCTCATCGTCATCCCCAACGACCGGTTGCTGTCGATCAGCGACCGTCAGGTGAGTGTGCTCGACGCGTTCAAGCAGGCCGACCAGGTCCTGCTCCAGGGCGTGTCCGGGATCACTGACCTGATCACCACGCCCGGTCTGATCAACCTCGACTTCGCCGACGTCAAGAGCGTGATGTCGAACGCCGGTTCGGCGCTCATGGGGATCGGGTCAGCCCGGGGCGAGAACCGCTCGGTGGCAGCGGCCGAGATGGCGATCTCCAGCCCTCTGCTGGAGGCGTCGATCGACGGAGCCCATGGTGTCCTGTTGTCGATCGCTGGGGGTTCAGACCTCGGTCTGTTCGAGATCAACGAGGCGGCCCAGCTGGTCTCGCAGGCCGCGCACCCGGACTCCAACATCATCTTCGGCGCGGTCATCGACGACGGTCTCGGAGACGAGGTCCGCGTGACGGTCATCGCGGCGGGCTTCGATGGCGGGATGCCTCGACGTCGTCAGGAGCAGCAACAGGAACGGCTACCGGGTCGGCCCGCGTCCAGGTCGGGAGTGAGCTCGCTGCCGACGCAGGGCGGCCAGGTCTACGGTTTCCGGCGTCCGGGGGAGCTCGGCTGGCCCGCATCCTCGACCTCGCGCACGTCGAACGGCGCTGGTCAGTCGGCTGAGACCAGCCACGCCCCTGACGCGCCGGCGCACTCGGTGCAGCAGCCGTCCGGGCCGGCCGCAGACCAGCACGAGGCCCAAGCGGCGACCAAGCCGGCCGAGGCGCCCACGGCGGCGGAGCAAGCGAGCGAGGCGGAGGTGCGGACGGCAGCCGCGGCAGCCGGTGGCGACGTCGGGCGACCGACCAGTGACCTCGCTGCGCAGACCCAGGAGCTGCGTCAGCGGCTGCTGGGCAACAGCCCGTACGCGCGCTCCGACACCCACGCCGAGTCAAGCCAGCGCGGTGAGGGTTCGGTCAGCCGGCCGCTCTCGTCCAGTCGACCACCGCTGCGCCCGGCCCCTGACGAGGGCGACGACCTGGACATCCCCGACTTCCTGAAGTGACGCCGGGGTCGCCACGGGTCTACCTCGACGCTAACCGGCCGGAACGCCGCGCGGAGCTCGCCGCCAACCTCGCTGCGGTTCGAGCGAGGATCGCGCGTGCCTGCGAGCGTGCCGGCCGGCACCCGGACGAGGTGACCCTCGTCGCGGTGACGAAGACGTTCCCCGTCTCTGACATCCGGCTCCTCGCCGAGCTTGGCGTCCGCGAGATCGGCGAGAACCGTGACCAGGAGGCGCGCGAGAAGGCAGCGGCATGCGCTGACCTCGGTCTCACCTGGCACTTCGTGGGCCAGCTCCAGACGAACAAGGCCCGCTCCGTGGCGCGCTACGCCTCGGTCGTTCACTCCGTCGACCGGGTGCGGCTCGTTCACGCCCTGGAACGGGCCGTCGCATCAGTCCGGTCGGACCCTCTCCGGTGCCTGGTCCAGGTACGCCTGGATGACGAGCCAGGCCGAGGCGGCGCCGACCCATCGGCCGCGGTGGAGCTCGCGGACGCGATCGCGGCGGCACCCGGGCTGCTCTGCGCGGGCGTCATGGCGGTGGCACCGCTCGGCGTCGACCCCGAGTCCGCGTTCGCGCGGCTCGCCGAGGTCGCCCAGGCGGTCCGGTCTCGCCACCCCGAGGCCACCTGGATCTCGGCTGGGATGAGCGGCGATCTGGAGGCCGCGATCGGCCACGGCGCGACACACGTGCGGATAGGGCGTGGGTTACTAGGTGCTCGGCCGAGGAACAGGTAGCGTCATCGCGGACGGAGCCTTGACGGGTTCGACAGTCGCAGTTCAACCAAGAAGGCGAGAGGTCAATGGCGGGCGCCCTGCGCAAGGTCGCGGTCTACCTCGGTCTCGTCGAAGACCAGGGCCGCTACGACGACGAGTATGACCCTGCCTACGAAGGCGACTACGACGCCGACGAGCGTGAGCCGCGGTCGGGCGAACCACCGTCCGTGCACGAGGAGAGGGTGGGCAACGTCGCACCCTTCCCCGAGCGTCGTCGGGTCCGGGTGGCGCCGGAGGCGCCGCCGTCGCGCATCACCACCCTGCACCCGCGCACGTATAACGACGCGCGGCTTATCGGGGAGCACTTCCGCGAAGGCACTCCGGTGATCATGAACCTCACCGGAATGGACGACGCGGACGCCAAGCGCCTGGTTGACTTCGCCGCAGGGCTGATCTTCGGCCTGCGTGGCAGCATCGAGCGCGTGACAGCCAAGGTTTTCCTGCTCTCGCCCGCCAACGTAAACGTGCGGGCCGAGGACAAGGAACGCATGGCTGAAGCGGGCTTTTTCAACCAGAGCTGACCGGCGCGGAGCACCACACAGCGCACCACTCCGGCCCCGGTCCTCGGCCGGCTAGCGGCGTGCCGCACCGCTCGGGGATAGGGTCGAAACCCAAGGTCAGCCCACCCTGAGGAGCGGATGTGCAGGTCATCGGCGAGTTGATCTACGTCGCGCTGTGGATCTACCTCGTGCTGCTGTTCATCCGGCTGGTCGTGGACTGGGTTCAGGTCTTCGCCCGGTCGTGGGTGCCGAGTGGGATCCTGCTCGTGGTATTGGAGGGGGTCTACACCGCCACCGACCCGCCGTTGAAAGCGTTGCGCCGCGTGGTGCCGCCGTTACGCTTCGGCGGCTTCGCGCTCGATCTGTCCTTTTTGCTACTTATCGTGATCATCTATGTCCTGCAGATGCTCGTCTTGAGCTTTATGGCATAGAGTGGCAAGTCACCGGCATGTGGAGCCCACCCGGGTGTTTGTCACCCAAAACCGGGTACCGTTGCTCCCAGCCAGTTGTCGAAGCCTGCGAGCCTGAGGTGAGGTCATGCCGCTGACACCCGAGGACGTGCGCAACAAGCGCTTCACGCCCGTCCGCTTGCGGGAGGGCTACGACATGGGGGAGGTCGACCAGTTCCTCGACGAGGTCGAGTCTGAACTGGAGCGGCTCCACCACGAGAACGAGGACCTCCGGCAGAAGCTTGCGGCTGCGCAGCGCGGCGAGGGGGTCTACAAGCAGCCTATGGGCGACGACGCCATGGTGAGGCAGGCCCAGGGTGCGGGGCCCTCCAGCGTGGCGGAGGCGTCGAGCGCGGCCGCTCGTCTTCTCGAGATCGCCACCCAGAACGCCGACCAGCTCGTGGCCGAGAGCAAGGAGCAGGCCAACCGCATCCTCGCCGAGGCTCGCGCCCGCGCGGAGCGGATGGAGAACGAGGCTCGTGGTCTGGCCAGCCGGCTGGAGTCCGAGGCCCGGGCGAAGGCGGAGCAGCTGGAGCGAGAGACCGCGGAGAAGCGCAACCAGCTGTTCGGCCAGCTCGACAAGGAGAAGGCTCGTCTGCAGCGCGAGGTCGACGAGCTGCGCGCCTACGAGCGGCAGTACCGCAGCCGCCTCAAGGCCTACTTCGAGAGCCAGCTGCGGCTGCTCGCCAGCCAGGGCAGCGTCGAGAACAGCATTCCCGCGCCGAACGTGGAGTCGTCCAACGGCCCGCGGCCCGTCAACGCCCACAAGCAGCCGTCGGCGATCGGCGGCAGTGGCGAGCGGGTGGACCGTGGCGACCGCGTGAGCAGCGGCGCGGCGACGCCCCGCCTCAACGCTCTGCTCGAGGACGACGACGACTCCGCCATCTAGGCCATCCAGCTCACCGGCCTAGCTCGCCGGGCCCAGCCCGCCGGCGTGGTGTCCCGGCGAAACCGAAGGGCGTGACCGCACCACCGACGAAGGCCTCGACTGACGCCACGAGGGCTCTAGCCGCGCCGTTTGGGGAGCGGCTAGAGCCCTCGTCGTGTACGCGGCCGGCTCCGACCGTGCCGGCCGGGTGGCCGGTGCGGCTCGTCCCGGCCGGCACGGTCGGTCAGTGACACCGCTCAGGTGTTCGCCGCTCGCGTGAACCAGAACGACAGACCCAGAGCCTCGGCGTCGCCGGTGACGATGTCGGCCGTCTCGGCCGGTGGCTTCTCGTGAACCTGGACCGCGAGGACCTCGTCCGCGATGAACCCCTCGTGCTCCCGCAAGGCAGCCGCTGTCTCGGGGTCGGACGCGGACCACCAGAGCGTGATCCGATCGCTCACCTCGAGACCGGCCTTCTTCCGGGACTCCTGGACGAGGCGGATGACCTCGCGAGCGATGCCAGCGCGGCGCAGCTCCTCGGTCACGGTGAGGTCGAGTGCCACCGTCTCACCGTGCGCGTTGGCGACCGCCCAGCCCTCGCGTGGACGCTCCGACGTGATCACCTCGCTGGCCTCGAGGACCACCGCGGTGCCGTCGACGTCCAGCGTGGCCTGACCCGTCTGGCGCAGCTGCTCGACCAAGGACGCGGCGTCGGCCGCGGTGACCGCGGCGGCGATCCGCGGCGTGTCCTTGCCGAACCGTTTGCCGAGCGCACGGAAGTTGGGCTTGACGGCGTACTCGACGAGCGAGTCACCTGTCTCGGACAGGCCGTGCACGGTGAGGACGTTCAGCTCCTCGGCGACCTCACGGCGCAGCTCTTCCGGCAGGTCCGTCCACCCCGAGGCGCCGACCAGAGCCTGACGAAGCGGCTGACGGGTGCGGACCTTGGCCTCGGCTCGCGCGGCCCTGCCGAGCTCCACCACGCGGCGGGCCAGAGCCACCTGAGCGGCCAGCCGGTCGTCGATGGCCGCCTCGTCGACCGCCGGCCAGTGGGCGAGGTGCACCGACTCCGGCGCGTCGGGCGCCACCGGGCGGACCAGCCGCGCCCACACGTACTCGGTGACGAAGGGCATGAGCGGTGCCAGCACCTTCGTCAGCACCTCGAGCGTCTCGTGCAAGGTCGCGAACGCGGCCGAGTCACCGGTCCAGAAGCGGCGCCGGGACCGGCGGACGTACCAGTTCGACAGGTCGTCGATGAACTGGCTCAGCAGCTGTCCGGCGTACTGGGTATCGAACCGCTCGAACGCCGCCTCGACCTCGCGCACCAGACGGTGCGTCTCCGATCGCAGCCACCGGTCGAGGACGTGGGAGGGCTGTTCACTGGACGCCCCGGGCGTCCAGCCGGCCAGCCGGGCGTAGAGGGTGTGGAACGCCACCGTGTTGAGGTAGGTGAGGATGACCTTGCGGACGACCTCCTGGATCGTGGCGTCGCCAACCCGGCGAGCCGACCACGGCGAGCCCGAACAGACCATGAACCACCGCACGGCGTCCGCGCCGTGCCGGTCGAGCAGCGGGATCGGCTCCAGGACGTTGCCGAGGTGCTTGCTCATCTTCCGACCGTCCTCGGCCAGGATGAGCCCGAGGCAGACGACGTTCTCGTACGCCGACCGATCGAACACCAGCGTGCCGACGGCCATCAGCGAGTAGAACCAGCCGCGCGTCTGGTCGATCGCCTCGCAGATGAACTGCGCGGGGAAGGCGCGTTCGAACCGTTCCTTCGACCCCGGCACGTACGGGTAGCCCCACTGGGCGAACGGCATCGCACCCGAGTCGTACCAGGCGTCGATGACCTCGGGCACCCTGGTCGCGGTCTGCCCACACGGCCCGCCGTCCTCGGTGTGTCGGCAGGTGAAGGTCACCTCGTCCACGTAGGGGCGGTGCGGATCCAGGTCGGACAGGTCGCGGCCGGCGAGCTCGCCGAGCTCCGCCAGCGATCCGACGCACGTGTAGTGGCCCGCGGGGCAGACCCAGATCGGCAACGGCGTACCCCAGTAGCGGTTCCGGGAGAGCGCCCAGTCGACGTTGTTCCGCAGCCACTCGCCGTAGCGGCCGTCCCGGATGGTCTCGGGATACCAGTTGGTGCGTGCGTTCTCCTCCAGCAGGCGCTGCTTGATCTCCGTCGTCTTGATGAACCACGACGGGACGGCGTAGTAGAGCAGCGGCGTCTCGCAGCGCCAGCAGTGCGGGTAGCTGTGCTCGTAGGTTTCCGCACGGAAGAGCAGCCCGCGCTCCCTGAGGTCGGCGATCAGCGTGGGATCTGCCGCCTTGAACGACATCCCGCCGACGAGTGGCACCTCGGGGTCGAAGGTGCCGTCGGCGCGCACCGGATTGACGATCGGCAGCCCGTACGCCTTGGCGACCCGGTAGTCGTCGGCACCGAACGCCGGCGCCTGGTGGACCAGGCCCGTGCCCTCCTCGGTGGAGACGTAGGAGTCGACCACGACGAAGTGGGCCGACGGCTGCCCCTCGGCGGCATCCTCGCCGGTGCTCGGGAAGGGAATGAGCGAGAACGGCCGGGTGTAGGTCCAGCGCTCCATCTCGGAGCCGCGGAAGCGTGCTGTCACCCGCCAACCCTCGCCCAGTGACGACAGGAGAGCCTCGGCGACCACCAGGGTCTCGTTGCCGTCCGTCGCGGCGACGTAGTCGACCTCGGGGTGAACGGCGACGGCGGTGTTGGACAGCAGCGTCCACGGTGTCGTCGTCCAGACCAGCAGCGCCGCCTGGCCCGCCAACGGACCCGAGGTGAGCGGCATGCGGACGTAGACGGACGGGTCGGCGACGGTCTGGTAGACGTCGGGCTGGCCCAGCTCGTGGTCGGAGAGCGGGGTGCCGCAACGCGGGCAATAGGGGCTGATGCGGTAGTCACGCACCAGCAGGCCCTTGTCGAAGATCTGCCGCAGCGACCACCAGACGCTCTCGACGTACTCGCGGTCCATCGTGCGGTAGGCCTGGGTCATGTCGACCCAGTAGCCGATCCGTTCCGTGAGCTCGGTGAACGCGTCGACGTGGCGTTGGACCGACTCGCGGCACGCCGCGTTGAACGCCGCGATGCCGTACTCCTCGATCTGCTGCTTGCCCGACAGACCGAGCTCCTTCTCGACCGCCACCTCGACGGGCAGACCGTGGCAGTCCCAGCCGGCCTTCCGTTCGACGTGCCGGCCGCGCATGGTCTGGAACCGCGGGAAGACGTCCTTGAACACCCGGGCCTCGATGTGGTGGGTGCCTGGCGTCCCGTTGGCGGTCGGCGGGCCCTCGTAGAAGGTCCACGGCTGCCCGCCCGCCGTCATCTCGAGTGACTTCTCGAAGATGCGGTGCTCACGCCAGAAGTCCAGGACCTCCCGGTCCACGGAGGCCAGGTCCACATGGGGGTCCACGACCCGATAGGCGCGGTTGTTGGTGTCCTTCACCGGTTCTCCGGTCCTCAAGGGGGTAATCTACGGACGGCCCATCCTAGTGGCGTGCTCTTCCTGGCGCGGCGGCGCGCGAGGCGTCGTCGCCCTCCTCTCTTATCCGATCGTTCATCCGATCGTCGATCGACCCTGGCCGCTCATGATCAACCGGCCCGTCGCGCGAGCCCCGGAGGCGTCGTGACGCCGGCGTCCCTGATCGTCGGACCCGGGGCGGCGGCGGTTGGCGACCGATGCACACTGTCCTGATGGAGACGTCGCGGCGGGTTAGAGTCCGGGTCAAACCAGGCGCTCGACGCACCCACGTCGGCGGGCGGTACGACGGCCCGCACGGACCCGCGTTGGTCGTGGCCGTCACCGCTCCGGCCGTGGAGGGGAAGGCGACACGAGCCGTGATGGAGGCGGTCGCCCAGGCCTTCGGTGTCTCGAGTCGTCAGGTTTCCTTAGTGTCGGGTGAGCGAAGCCGTGACAAGATCATCGAGGTGTCTGGGACTCTCGTCGAGGAGCGGCTCCAGGAGCTGCTCGACGACGCGGCCTCCGCGGACGTGTCGAAGAGCGCCCGGCGGAAGGCCCGGACCAAGGCCACCGGGACGAGATCCCGGGCCAGCTCCGCCATGACGAAGACGTCAGCTGCCAGTACGACAGATACGACAGAGAACGCGAAGGTGAATTCCAAGACCGTGAGCAAGCAGACGAAGCCGGAGGAGGGGCGGCCCACCATGAACGCGTCGGACGTCGCGACATCCCAAGCCCCCGACTTCGCTGAGCGGGCTTCGGCCCTGGTCGTCCGCGATGACGAGGACGCGTGGACGGCGGAGGAGCTCGCGGAGGTGCACCGTGAGCTCACGGCCGACGCCAAGCGCCTGCGGGAGGAGCTCGACCTGGCGACCATCGAGCTCGCTGATCTGCTTCGGGACAGCGGTGACGGCGCGGGCGACGACCAGGCCGAAGTGGGCTCCAAGGCGTTCGAGCGCGAGCACGAGCTCTCGCTCACGAACAACACCCGCGACCTGCTCATCCAGACCGAGCGCGCGCTGGCCAGGATCGACGACGGTACCTACGGCGTTTGCGAGGGTTGCGGCCAGCCGATCGGGAAGGCTCGGCTGCTCGCCTTCCCTCGTGCGACACTGTGCGTGTCATGCAAGCAGAAGGAGGAGCGTCACTGAACGACGCCAACCACGCCGACCGAGCCCTCCGGCGGCGTTGCCTCGTCCTCGTCGCCGTTATCACGAGCCTGGTCCTCGCCTTGGACGTGGTGACCAAGCTCGTGGCGATGGCGCAGTTGGCGGGTCGCCCGCCGATCTCCCTCCTCGGCGGACTCCTCACGCTCCGGCTCGTGCGCAACTCCGGTGCGGCGTTCGGGCTGGCGCAGGAGTACACGATCATCCTCTCCCTGCTCGCGATCGGCGTGGTCGCCGTCGTGCTCCGACTGTCGAAGCGCCTGCGCAGCGTTCCCTGGGCGGTCGCCTTCGGCCTGCTGCTGGGAGGAGCACTCGGAAACCTCAGCGACCGCGTGTTCCGAGAGCCCGGGTTTCTGCGCGGCCACGTGGTCGACTTCATCGCGCTCCCGTACTGGCCGGTGTTCAACCTGGCCGACACCGCGGTGTGCGTGGCGGCCGGCCTGATCATGGTCATGGCCTTGCGCGGCCGACGGTGGGATGGCACGACGGACACCGACCCGGCGCGGCCGGACGAGGGCGCGCCACCGCCGGAGGGAGAACAGCGCACGACCGAGCCACCGGAGCGGTCAGCCCCTAGGACCGTCTCGACGAGATCAGCGATCGCCCGCGACGTACCCGCGGTAGAACCGGAATGAGCGTGACGTTGTCGACCGGATCACGCCGGAGCCTCCCCGTGCCCGACGGCCTCGAGGGGGAGCGCCTGGACACCGCGTTGGCGAGGATGTTCGGACTCTCCCGGACGAAGGCGGCTGAGCTGGTGGAGAGTGGCCAGGTTCTCGTCGACGGCTCCCCTCTCCCCAAGTCGGCGCGGGTGAGCGCTGGCGCATGGCTGGAGGTCGAGCTTCCAGGCCCTGCGGAGCCAGTCGCTCCCAAGACCGTCGAAGGCATGCGGATCGTCCACGACGACGCCGACATCGTGGTCGTGGACAAGCCGATCGGCGTCGCGGCCCATCCCAGCCCCGGGTGGCGGGGACCCACCGTCGTGGGTCACCTTCACGCTGCCGGGTTCCGTATCGCGACGTCTGGCGCGGCGGAGCGGCGAGGGATCGTCCACCGGCTCGACGTGGGCACCAGCGGCCTCATGGTCGTGGCGAAGTCCGAGCTGGCGTACTCGGTCCTCAAGCGCGCGTTCAAGGAGCGGCGGGTCGACAAGTACTACCACGCGCTCGTCCAGGGGCACCCCGACCCGTCGCGAGGCACGGTGGACGCGCCGATCGACCGTCATCCCACCCACGACTACAAGTGGGCCGTGGTGGCCGGTGGGAAGTCGGCCGTGACCCACTACGAGACCCTGGAGGCGCTCCGGTACGCCAGCTTGCTCGAGATCCGGCTGGAGACCGGGCGTACCCACCAGATCCGGGTGCACATGAGCGCGATCCGGCATCCGTGTGTGGGTGACCTCATGTACGGCGCCGACCCGGTGCTGGCGCGTCGACTCGGCGTCACCAGGCAGTGGCTGCACGCTGTCCGGCTGGGGTTCACCCATCCCGCCACCGGGCTGTGGGTCGAGTTCACCTCCCCCTACCCGGAGGACCTGGCTTCCGCGCTGGAGACCGCCCGCGAGGAGACGGAGCGGGTCACCTAGCGAGACGAACGTCTCGCCATGTTGAACGGCTGATCACCTTCCGCCTAGCGTGGGGCGCTGGTTTGGCGTGAGTCTTCGTCGAAGGAGTCGAGGGTGCCCGACCCGACCGACCACCACCCCTCGATCGGTGCCCTGATCAGCAGAGAGGTGCCCGCGTCGCTGGCCGAGTGCCGGCAGCTGATCGACGAGGTCGACGCGTTGCTCGCCGTCCTCCTCGAGTACCGCGCGACGATCAGCGCGCGTGTCCAACAGCTCAAGCCGGTGGGCGGGCGCGCTGGGCGCGACCCTCGCCGTGAGGCGGAGATCGTCGATCGGATGGCGCGGTGGGCGCCGCGGTTGGGCCCCCGACGCCTCCGCCGCATCATGACCGCGGTGATCGAGGAGAGCCTGGACCTCGCGGAGGAGGCACCGGCTGCCCGCTGATCGTCGGCCGGTGATCTGCGTTGACCATCGTCCGGCGACCGGCTCGAGGGTCGCGCGGCGCGTCCCCTTCGGCCCTGTCCCAGGTCGGTCCTAGAGTCGGGACCCCCGGAGAGTCGGGGTCCCCGGACCAGAGGAAGGCGCACCAGCATGGCTGATTCGTTCGTGCATCTCCACGTCCACACCGAGTACTCCATGCTGGACGGGGCGGCGAAGCTCAAGGACATCTTCGCCGAGGTGCAGCGGCTCGGTATGCCTGCCGTGGCCATCACCGACCACGGCAACCTCCATGGCGCCTACGACTTCTTCACCAAGGCCAAGGCGGCGGGGATCACTCCCATCATCGGCCTGGAGGCCTACGTCGCGCCGGAGTCACGCTTTCACAAGGCGCCGGTGCGGTGGGGCCAGCAGCACCAGAAGGACGACGACGTCTCCGGCGGCGGCGCCTTCACGCACATGACCATCTGGGCCCGGGACGTCAAGGGCCTGCACAACCTCTTCAAGCTGCAGACTCGCGCCTCGATGGAGGGCTTCTTCCGGAAGCCTCGGGTCGACCGCGAGCTACTCGCAGAACACGCTGAGGGCCTCATGGCCACCACCGGGTGTCCGTCCGGGGAGATCCCGACCAAGATCCGGCTCGGCATGGAGCGCGAGGCGCTCGAGGCGGCGGCGGAGTTCCGCGACATCTTCGGCGCGGAGAACTTCTTCGTCGAGCTGATGGATCACGGGATCGAGATCGACAAGCGGGCCCGTCCGGGCCTGGAGAAGATCGCCCGTGAGCTCGGCCTCCAGTACGTCGTCACGAACGACTCGCACTACACCTACGAGCACGAGGCGACCGCGCACGCCGCGTTGCTGTGCGTGCAGACCGCCTCCACCCTGGCGGCACCGGCGTTCCAGCTGGAGGGATCCGGCTACTACCTCAAGTCGCCGGAGGAGATGCGAGCCCTCGACGACTCGCCGGAGTGGCAGGCGGGCTGCCGTACCACGCTCGAGATCGCCGAGCGGATCGACACCACGGGGATGTTCGAGCCACGCAACCTCATGCCCCGCTTCGAGGTTCCCGAGGGCTACACCGAGGAGTCGTGGTTCCGCGAGGAGGTCTGGCGGGGCATGCGCCGCCGCTTCCCCAACGGCTACTCCGAGGAGTACCGGCGGCAGGCCGAGTACGAGATGGACATCATCATCCAGATGGGCTTCCCGTCGTACTTCCTGGTCGTGGCCGACTTCATCATGTGGGCCAAGAACAACGGCATCGCCGTGGGGCCCGGCCGGGGATCGGCGGCGGGCAGCCTGGTGGCCTACGCCCTCGGCATCACCGACCTCGACCCGATCAAGCATGGCCTGATCTTCGAGCGGTTCCTCAACCCCGAGCGCGTCTCGATGCCGGACATCGACATCGACTTCGACGAGCGTCGGCGCGGGGAGGTGATCCGCTACGTCACCGAGAAGTACGGCGAGGACAAGGTCGCGCAGATCGTCACGTTCGGCACCATCAAGGCGAAGGCGGCGATCAAGGACGCCGCACGGGTGCTCGGCTACCCGTACGCGCTCGGTGACAAGATCACCAAGGCGATGCCACCGGCGGTCATGGGGAAGGACATCCCCCTGTCCGGCATCTTCGACGAGAACCACCCGCGCTACCACGAGGCGGCCGAGGTCCGGGCGCTCTACGAGCAGGATCCCGACGTTCGCAAGGTCATCGACACCGCCAGGGGACTGGAGGGCCTGATCCGCCAGACTGGCGTCCACGCGGCGGGCGTCATCATGTCGGCCGAGCCCTTGGCCGACCACATCCCGCTGATGAAGCGGGAGACCGACGGAGCGATCATCACGCAGTTCGACTACCCGACCTGCGAGACGCTCGGCCTGCTCAAGATGGACTTCCTCGGGCTGCGCAACCTCACCATCATCGATGACGCCCTGCGCAACATCGAGGCCAGCCGCGGCGAGAAGATCGACCTGCTCTCCCTGCCGCTCAACGACAAGCGCACCTACGAGCTGTTGTCCCGCGGGGACACGCTGGGCGTCTTCCAGCTCGACGGCGGACCGATGCGGTCGCTGCTCCGGTTGATGAAGCCGGACAACTTCGAGGACATCTCCGCGGTGCTCGCGCTGTATCGGCCGGGCCCGATGGGGGCGAACTCCCACACCAACTACGCGCTGCGCAAGAACGGCCAGCAGCCCATCACGCCGATCCATCCCGAGCTGAAGGAGGCGTGTGAGGAGATCCTCGGCGAGACCTACGGCCTGATCGTCTACCAGGAGCAGGTGCAGCGTCTCGCCCAGAAGGTCGCGGGCTACTCGCTCGGCCAGGCCGACCTGCTCCGCCGAGCGATGGGCAAGAAGAAGAAGGACGTGCTCGACAAGGAGTTCGTGCCCTTCTCGGAGGGCATGCGCGCCCGCGGCTACTCCGACGAGGCGATCAAGACCTTGTGGGACATCCTGGTTCCGTTCTCCGACTACGCCTTCAACAAGGCTCACACCGCCGGGTACGGCCTGGTGTCGTACTGGACGGCCTACCTCAAGGCCAACTACCCAGCTGAGTACATGGCGGCGTTGCTCACCAGCGTCCAGGACGACAAGGACAAGATGGCCGTCTACCTCAACGAGTGCCGTCGCATGGGCATCAAGGTGCTGCCGCCGGATGTCAACGAATCGGCCGCGAACTTCACCCCGGTCGGCACCGACATCCGCTTCGGGCTCTCGGCGGTCCGCAACGTCGGCGCCAACGTCGTCGATGCCATCATCACCGCGCGGGAGACCAAAGGGCGGTTCACGGACGCGGTGGACTTCATGGCCAAGGTGCCGGCGAGCGTGTGCAACAAGCGGGTCGTGGAGTCGCTCGCCAAGGCCGGCGCCTTCGACTCGCTGGGCCACCGACGGCGCGCGCTCGTGGCGTGGCACGAGGACGCGGTCGACTACTTCGCCGACCAGAAGCGTCAGGAGGCGATCGGCCAGGACTCGCTGTTCGGGTTCGGCGACGACACGGACGGGGCGACCGACGCGATGATGGCGCCGCAGCTCCCGGACGTGCCGGAGTGGGACAAGTCGACCCTGCTCGCGCACGAACGGGAGATGCTCGGCCTCTACGTCTCCGACCATCCGCTCTTCGGCATCGAGCACGTCCTGGCGAAGGCCTCCGACACCACGATCGGCGCGCTGCTGACCGACGAGGAGCGCCCCGACGGGTCTGTCGTCACCGTCGGTGGGCTCATCACCGGCGTCACCCGGAAGATGACCAAGCGAGGCGACCCCTGGGCGATCGTCACGCTCGAGGACCTCGAGGGCGCGATCGACGTGATGTTCTTCCCGTCGACCTACCAGCTCACCTCCCACCAGCTCACCGAGGACGCCGTCATCGTCGTCAAGGGTCGGCTCGACCGTCGTGACGAGGTGCCGCAGCTGGTGGCCATGGAGGTGTCCACACCCGACCTCACCGACCAGCAGAGCGGTCCGGTGGCGATCTCCCTGCCCAGGGAGCGCTGCACCCCGCCCGTCGTGGATCGGCTGAAGGAGATCTTCGCCACCCACCCAGGCCTGACGCAGGTGCACGTGCACGTGCGGGTTGATGGGAAGACCGAGGTGTGGCGCCTGGAGGACCGCTGGCGGGTCACGCCCTCCACCGCGTTCATGGGCGACCTCAAGGCGCTCCTCGGTCCAGGCTGTGTCCGGGTGTGACAGCCCTCGGGACGCCTCGTCAAACCAGGGGCGTCGCCTCACGATCGTGGTGCGGGCCCGGGTGGCGCCGGGGGACCTCTATGATCTGGCGCGGTGACCACACCATCGAGCTCCCCGACTCCGCCGCCGGCGTCCGTGCCCGCCGTCCCCGGCGCGATCGGACGCGGTGAACCCACGGCGCGGGTCTGGGCCTTCGTGGTGCCCCTCGTCGTCCTCGCCGTGGCCGGAGTCGTGGCGGGCCTGGTGTGGCCGTTCCTCGTGCCCGATGTCCAACTCCGCATGACGGAGGTCGGCCCCTACCCGGCGAGCGAGCAGGACGCCGGACTCCTCGCCTCGATGGACGGTTGGTACGCCGTCCTCGGTGGCGGGGCGGGAGTCATGCTCGGCGCTGTCTTGGGAACGGTCTACCTCCGCCACGGTCTCGTCACGGTGTTCGCTCTCCTCGTCGGTGGCCTGGTGGCTGCCGTGGTGTCGTTCGTCACCGGCAGCCTGGTCGCCAACGGCGCGGTCGTCCTGCGGTGGGAGCCCGACCTTCCCATGGGGGCCTTGGCGCCGGCTCCGTTGACGCTACGCGCCTGGGGCTTCCTTCTCGTATGGCCCATCGCCGCGCTCATGCCGCTGCTGCCGCTGGCCTGGCTGGGCTGGGCGGACGACGCAAACCACGAGTTCTCCACCGAGGGGCCGGACCGTCACCGAGACATCGAGGTCATGCGCTAGCGTTTTGCCGCCACACGTCCGCCTACGACGGGGGTGTCCGTCTTGTCGCACGATCAGCCACCATACGATCCACATCGGTCTGGCTACTCGCCGTCGGGCGGCCCTGGCGGGCCGCCGCCGGGTCAGCCTGGCTTCGGCCAGCCTGGTGGGCCTCCTGCGGGTCCACAGCCCGGTGGTCAGCCGCCCTATGGTCCGCCGCCGAGTGGTCAGCCGCCCTTCCCTCCGCCTGGTCAGCCTGGCCAGCCGGGTCCAGCGCCGTACGGCCCTCCGGGCCGGCACGCGTCCACGCCGCCGGGTGCGTCCCCCACGGGCGGCCCGGGCACGCCTCCTCAAGGGCCGTGGGCTCAGGGCTCGGCTCCGGGTGTGCCGCCATCGGAGCCCAAGCGCGGTCGAGCGTGGCTCGCGGCCGGTGTCGCGGCGCTCCTCGTCGTCGCGGTTGGTGGTGGCGCGTGGGCCTTCAACGCCCTCCGCAGCAAGGGCCCGCAGCCCGAGGAGGTCTTGCCCGCCGACGCGGTCGCCTACGTCCGCATGGACCTCGACCCGTCCGCCGACCAGAAGCTCAACGCCCTCCGGTTCTTCAAGAAGTTCCCAGAGGTCGACAAGAAGCTCGGGGACGAGGAGGAGGATCTGCGCAAGACCCTGTGGGAGGCGATCGCGTCCGAGGACGACGACCTGAAGGACCTCGACTACGCCACGGACATCGAGCCGTGGCTGGGCAACCGGGCGGCCATGGCTGCGGTCCCGGCCGGTGACAGCGGGACCGAACCAGTCGCGGTCCTCCACATCACCGACCAGGAGAAGGCTGAAGAGGCGGTCAAGAAGATCCGCTCCGAAGACGACGACACCGGCGTCGCCTTCACCGATGACTACATGGTCATCGCCGACACCCAGCAGATCGCTGACGACGTGGTCAAGGCCGCGGCGGAGAAGCCACTGGCCGAGAACGAGGACTTCCGCGCCGACATGGCCGCCCTCGACAGCACGGGTGTGCTCTCCTTCTGGGCCGACGCGAAGGAGCTCGCCAACGAGGTCGGTGACGAGTCCATGGGGCAGCTGGGCGCGGCAAGCACCCAGTTCGACGGGCGCGTCGTCGGGGCTCTCAGCTTCGAGAGCAACTACGCCCAGCTGGAGGCTCGCCTGCGCGGGGGACAGATCCCCGAGGTGCAGGACAAGGGCATCAAGCTCGGTGAGCTGCCGGAGTCGACCGTGGTCGGGCTCTCGGTCGCCGGTGCCGGCGCGTCGCTTGAGCAGAACTGGTCGATGGTGGAGAGCGCGCTGAGGGCCTCCGCGGGCGACCAGTACAACGCCGTGATCGACGCCGCTCGGCAGCAGTTCGGGATCGAGCTGCCAGGTGACCTGGTGACCATCCTCGGCAAGGAGTTCACCATCGCGCTCGACGAGGAGGGGCTCGCCGACGCCGTGCAGGGCCGTGCCTCCGCGCTCCCGAAGGTGGGATTCCGGTCGACGCCTGCTGACGTCGACCAGGCCAAGGACGTCCTGGACAAGGTCACGAACCTGCTGTCGGCGGCCGGTGCGCCGTTCCAGCTGGGAACGGCCACCTCGTCCGATGCGGTGGCGCTGGCCACCAGCGAGTCCTACGCGCAGGCGCTCGTCGAGGAGGGAGGCCTGAGCGACACAGACGCCTTCCGGCAGGTGGTGGCCAACACCGAGAACGCCCAGTTCGGGCTGTTCGTCGACATCGACAAGCTGGAGCAACTGGCGCCGTCGTCGATGTCGAACCGGGACGTCATCGAGCCGCTCAAGGCCGTCGGGATGTCCGGGTACACCACCGACGACGGTGCGGCGTTCACCCTCAGAGTCCTCGTCAACTAACCGACGCGCACTCGCACCTCGTCGCGGCGCCCCACCGGCGTGGTCGGTCGGGGCGCCGCGACGTCTTCTCAGGGGGTGGCACCTCGGCTGAGCTGAGCGGCACCAGGTCCGGCGTGAAATCGGATAGGTCGGGCGAAACGCAACGCCCCGAAGCTGGTGTCGGCAGCGCACGACGCGGTTCGCGACCGGCGCCCTAGACTCGGTGACGTGATCCGTCGTATCGACCTTCGCGGCCGCCGTGCCCGCGGTGAAGCCCTCGACTACCGCAGCCTGGTTCCTCGGGCGGAGTTCGACGTCGACGCAGCGATCGAGGTCGTCCGCCCCATCATGGACGACGTTCGACACCGGGGGACCGAGGCGCTCCTCGAGATCGCGAGCCGCGACGGCGTGGAGGTCACGGATCTTCGGGTTCCCCCCGAACGGCTCGAGCGGGCGCTCGCCGAGCTTGATCCCGCGGTGCGTGCGGCGTTCGAGGAGTCCATCCGCCGGTTGCGCGTGGTGAGCGAGGCCGAGCTGGAGAAGGAACCCAGCGTTGAGGTCGTGCCCGGCGGCCGGGTGGCCCAACGCCTGATTCCCTACCAGCGGGTCGGGCTTTACATTCCCGGCGGTCTGGCGCCCTTGGCATCCACCGTGGCGATGAACGTCGTCCCCGCCCAAGTCGCAGGGGTCGGCTCGATCGCGGTGGCCTCGCCCGCCCAGCGGGAGTTCGGCGGCCTGCCGCATCCCACGATCCTGGCGGTGTGCGCGCTGCTCGGCGTCGATGAGGTCTACACCGTCGGCGGCGTCGGCGCGGTGGCCATGTTCGCCTACGGCACCGAGACGTGTCCCCGGGTCGACTTCGTGGCCGGTCCGGGTCGGATCACCACCGTGGCCGCCAAGCGCCTGGTCAAGGGAGTCGTCGGGATCGACTCGGAGGCCGGTCCGACCGAGATCGCCATCCTCGCGGACGACAGCGCCAACCCCGCCTTCGTGGCAGCCGACCTGATCAGCCAGGCCGAGCACGACACGATGGCCGCCAGCGTTCTCGTCACGCCCAGCGAGACGCTCGCCACGCGGGTCCTGCACGAGATCGAGGCGCAGGTCCGGGCGACCAAGCACGTCGACCGCATCACCGAGGCGCTCGGTGGTGAGCAGTCCGCGATCGTGCTGGTCGACGACCTCGAGCAAGGACTGGCCGTCGTCGACGCCTACGCCGCCGAGCACCTAGAGATCCACACCGTCGATGCGGACCGCTGGGCGGCGCGGGTGCGCAACGCCGGCGCCATCTTCGTCGGACCGTGGTCCCCGGTCTCGCTCGGTGACTACTGCGCTGGCTCCAACCACGTGCTCCCCACCGGTGGATGCGCGTGTCACTCCTCCGGACTGTCGGTCCGGAGCTTCCTGAAGGCGGTCCACGTGGTCACCTACGACGAGCGAGCGTTGCGCGAGGCCGTTCCGCACGTCGTCGCGCTCGCCGAGGCGGAGGACCTTCCGGCACACGGCGCCGCGGTACAGGTTCGGTTCGTCGACGATCCCGGTGGGTATTCCTGAGGCCCCACGGTGCCGTTCGCGCCGCCTGAGATACTGCCCACCGATCGAACGGAGCAGGTATCACCATGACCACACCGGCGGATGACCGGTTCGATGACCCCATGACCCTCGACAGTGACCTGCGCGACCTCGCGCTCGCGGCGGCGCACGCGGGCTCTTACGCGATCTTGCGTGAGCTGCGTCTGGGCAGCGTGGAGGTGAACTCCAAGGCACACGCCGCCGACTTCGTCACCAGCGCGGACAAGGCGGCCGAGCAGGCCATCCTTCGCCTGATCAGAGCCGCCCGACCGCACGACGCGATCCTCGCCGAGGAGTCTGGCGTCCACGCCGGTGAGAGCGGAGTCCGCTGGCTGGTCGACCCTCTCGACGGGACGATGAACTTCGTCCACAGGCGTGGCGACTACGCGGTGTCGGTAGGTGTCGAGCGGGATGGACAGGTGGTCGCGGGGGCGATCGTCCGGCCCGCTGACGGTGAGTGGGCGACTGCGGGAGGTGGAGAGGCGTTCGGTCGGTCGGTGACACCGCGAGTCTCTGCGGCCACCGACATCGGCGATGCTCTCATCGGCATCGGGCTCCCCAGCGGGCTCGAGCAGCGGCTGCGCGTTCAGGCGTTCGTCAGTGACCTCATGCATCACATCCGCGACTACCGGCGCAGTGGTTCCTCCGCTTGCGAACTGCTGTCCGTGGCACTCGGCTCCCAGGAGGGGTATCTCGGGTTCGGCGTCAACCTGTGGGACGTCGCGGCCGGCATCGCCTTGGTCCACGCCGCGGGGGGAAGCTGCCAGTGGGTCACCACCGAGTCCGGCATGGACGTGCTTGTCGCCGGCACCCCCGCTGTGACGCAAGCCCTGGTTGGCATGGTCAAGGTGATATGAGATGGGCCAGACACTCGCCGATCTTCCGCTGAGAGACGATCTGCGGGACCAAGAGCCGTACGGCGCGCCCCAGCTCGACGTGGCGGTTCGGCTCAACGTCAACGAGAACCCCTACCCGCCGTCGGAGGCGGTCGTCGCCGACATCGCGCGCTCGGTGGCCGAAGCGGCCCGCGGGCTCAACCGGTACCCCGACCGGGAGGCCCTCGAGCTGCGTCGCGCTCTCGCCACGTACCTCGGACACGGCCTCACCGCCAACAACGTCTGGGCGGCGAACGGCTCCAACGAGGTGATGCTGCAGATCCTTCAGGCGTTCGGCGGGCCCGGACGGGTGGCGATGTCCTTCGAGCCGACGTACTCGATGTATCCCGAGTACGCCCGGGACACGAACACCACCTGGCTCACCGTTCCCCGCTCCGACGACTTCACCATCGACCCCGAGCGCGCCGTGCGGGAGATCGTCCACCACAAGCCGTCGGTGGTCTTTCTCGCCTCGCCCAACAATCCCACGGGCACGTCGCTGCCGCTCGAGGTGATCGAACGGATCTGTGCCGTGGCGCCCGGCATGGTCGTCGTCGACGAGGCCTACGCCGAGTTCCGCCGGGAGGGCACGCCGAGCGCGCTGACGTTGCTGCCGTCGTACCCCCGTCTGGTGGTGACCCGGACCATGTCGAAGGCGTTCGCGCTCGCGGGCGGGCGCCTGGGCTACCTGGCCGCCGACCCCGCCGTGGTCGACGCCTTGCGGATCGTCCGGTTGCCGTACCACCTGTCGGCGGTGAGCCAGGCGGTGGCGCTCGCCGCCCTGCGGCACGCCGACGAGCTGCTGGCCCGTGTGGACGAGCTCCGCGCGCGTCGTGACCAGACGGTGAGCTGGCTGCGTGGCCTCGGCCTGGAGGCGATCGACTCCGACGCCAACTTCGTCCTCTTCGGTCGTTTCGAGGACCGGCACGCGGTCTGGAAGGGGCTGCTCGACCGGGGCGTGCTCATCCGGGAGACCGGCCCGGACGGCTGGCTGCGAGTCTCGATCGGTACGTTCGAGGAGATGACGGCGTTCCGGGCCGCGTTGCGGGAGGTGCTGGCGTTGTGAGTGACCGGGGAGCGCGGCGCGCTCGAATCGAGCGGGAAACCAAGGAAAGCAAGGTGATCGTCGAGCTCGATCTCGACGGCACCGGGCGGGTGGACGTGTCCACCGGTGTCCCGTTCTACGACCACATGCTCGACCAGCTTGGCCGCCACGCCTTGTTCGACCTCACCGTCCGCGCTCAAGGTGACATCGACGTCGACGTCCACCACACGGTGGAGGACACCGCGATCGTCCTCGGGCAGGCGTTGCGCCAGGCGCTCGGCGACAAGCGAGGGATCAGACGGTTCGCCGACGCGACCGTGCCACTCGACGAGGCCTTGGTCCAGGTCGTCGTCGACGTGGCGGGACGTCCCTACTGCGTCCACACCGGAGAGCCGGAGGGTCAGGCCTACGCGATGATCGGCGGCCACTTCACCGGTTCACTCACCCGGCACATCCTGGAGACGCTGGCGTTCCACGCTGCGATCTGTCTGCACGTTCGGGTGCTCGCGGGACGCGACCCCCACCACATCGTCGAGGCGCAGTTCAAAGCGCTCGCCCGCGCGCTACGGGACGCTGTGGCGCTCGATCCGAGGGAGACCGGCGTGCCCAGCACCAAGGGAGTCCTCGGGGGCGAGGGCAGATCCGACGACCTGACCGCGTAGGCGACCACGGTGCAGTACGTGTTCTTCGCTCTGGCTGGCCTCCTCGTCGGTGGCGTGATCGCGACTCGACAGCAGCGCCGGCCACTGTGGGTCTCGCTGACCTTGGCCGTGCTCGCCGCCATCTTCTTGTGGGCCGGCATGCGCGAGTCCACCCGATGAGATCAGGGAGGAGGAAGCTGCGCGGATGAAGCGACCACGGGTCGTGGTCCTCGACTACGGATCGGGGAACCTCCGGTCTGCTGAACGCGCGTTGGCTCGGGTCGGTGCGGACGTCGAGGTCACCGGCGACTACGACGCGGCGATGGAGGCCGACGGACTGGTGGTTCCCGGCGTGGGCGCCTTCGCCGCTTGCATGGCCGGCCTGCGGCGGGTGCGGGGTGCCCAGTTGATCGGACGCCGGCTCGCCGGTTCCCGACCGGTGCTTGGCATCTGCGTGGGGATGCAGATCCTCTTCGAACGAGGAATCGAGCACGGGGAGGAGACCGAGGGCTGCGGCGAGTGGCCGGGCGTCGTCGAGCGTCTGCGCGCGCCCATCGTGCCCCACATGGGGTGGAATGTCGTGGAGGCGCCGGACGACTCCGCGCTCTTCGCGGGGGTGTCGCAGGAACGCTTCTACTTCGTCCACTCCTACGCCGTGCGCCAGTGGCTGCTCGAGGGAAGCGGGCACTTCCGTACACCCTTGGTGACCTGGACGCCGTACGGGGGCGACCGCTTCGTCTCCGCCGTGGAGAACGGCCCATTGTGGGCGACCCAGTTCCACCCGGAGAAGTCCGGCGACGCCGGCGCGCAGGTTCTGAAGAACTGGCTCACGACTCTCCGCTGACCTCGGCTGAGCCTCTCGTGCCGGTGGCCTCCGGCATCCGCTCGCTGGCGGTACAGCCTTGGTGACGCGTGCAGGTTCTGGGGCTCGGGACACCGCGGAGGTCCGGGCGTCCCGGAGGTGCCCCCGCTAGATTCGGGCTTATGTGCCCCGACCAGGGTCGGGACGGGATCCGACCCGGCAACTTGATCGTCCTGACCGGACCCTCCGGCGTGGGCAAGGGAGTCGTCCGCGAGCTCGCGCTGGCCCGGTGCCCCCGGATGGTGTTGTCGGTTTCGGTGACGACCCGTCCGCGGCGTGCCCACGAGATCGAGGGCGTGGACTACTTCTTCCGCACCGAGGAGCAGTTCGCCAAGCTGCGCGCGGCGGGTGAGCTGCTCGAGTGGGCCGAGTTCGCCGGCGCCTACTACGGCACACCCCGCGCCTGGGTGGAGGACCGGCTGGCGGCGGGGTTGGACGTCCTGCTCGAGATCGAGGTCCAAGGCGCCAAGCAGGTGCTGGCCAGCCACCCCGACGCGGTGCTCGTCTTCCTCTCCCCACCCTCGTTCGAGGCGCTTCGGGAGCGGCTCTACCGTCGAGGCACGGACAGCCCGGACAAGATCGCCCTCCGACTGCGCAAGGCCGAGGAGGAGCTTCGGGAGCGGCACCTCTTCCGCTACGAGATCGTCAACGACGACGTGGAGGTCGCTGCCATGAACCTCGTGCACATCGTCCACGCGGAGCGCTGCCGGATCCGTCCCGAACGAAGCGGCGAGCGGACGTGACGCGAGGGGGTCGCGTGGTCTCCAGGCGGAGTCGCCTGGGCCGTGAGCCGGCCGTCCCTGCGAGGGGATACCCTGCGCGGACATGAGCGAGGTGAGGCGGACGTCATGAGCCTGGTCCTTCTTCCCGCCGTCGACGTCTCGGACGGACAGGCCGTCCAGCTGGTCCAGGGGCGTGCCGGCACCGGCGGACAGTACGGCGACCCCATCGAGGCCGCGCTGCGCTGGCAGCGGGCCGGTGCCGAGTGGATCCACCTGGTCGATCTCGACGCGGCGTTCGGGCGCGGTCACAACCGGGATCTCCTCGCCGAGATCATCCGGCGGGTCGACGTGCAGGTGGAGCTGTCTGGTGGGCTGCGCGACGACGACTCGCTGCACTGGGCGATGAGCGCTGGTGCCGCCCGCGTCAACATCGGCACCGCCGCGCTGGAGAACCCCACCTGGTGCGCGAAGGCGATCGCCGAGTACGGCGACCGGGTGGCGATCGGCCTGGACGTCCGTGGCCGTACGCTCGCCGCTCGTGGGTGGACCCGCGAGGGCGGCGACCTGTTCGAGACGCTGGCCCGCCTCGACGCCGAAGGCTGCGCCCGCTACGTCGTCACCGACGTCAACAAGGACGGCATGCTCCAGGGCCCCAACCTGGATCTGCTCCGCTCCGTGTGCGCGGCGACCGATCGGCCGATCATCGCCTCCGGCGGGGTCTCCACGCTCGAGGACCTGCGAGCCATCGCGAAGCTCGTCCCACTCGGGGTGGAGGGGGCGATCGTCGGGACGGCGCTCTACACCGGCGCGTTCACTCTCGAGGAAGCTCTCGCTGCGGTGGGCTGACAAGCTGGGCCGCATTCTGAGTGGGTTCCCGCTGTCACGCAGAGCGTCCGGATAGGGTGTGGCAGCACACGTCCGGGGGCGTGCTCCGTGCTGCCGACAAGAGGGGAAGCGCCAGTGAAGCTGAGGGAACGACTCCAGGGGAAGCGGATGCTTCTCACCGGTGTCACCGGCTTCGTGGGCGAGGCGTTACTGCACCGCATCCTTCGTGACCTGCCGGACACCCACGTCGTGGCGCTCGTCCGCCCGAAGGGATCACTTACCGGACGTGCCCGCGCTGAGCAGCTGCTGAGCAAGCCGATCTTCGAGGAGATCCGGGCGAAGCACGGAGGCGAGGCGGCAGCACTGCTCGACACGCGGGTCACGGTGCTCGAGGGCGACCTCACCGACGTGCCGGAGCTGCCTGGCGACCTGGACATCGTCATCCACTGCGCTGGTGACGTGTCGTTCGACCCTCCGATCCACGAGGCGTTCGAGACCAATGTGCTGGGCACCGAACGCCTGCTGCGGCGCATCCTGGCCAGCGGCGCCGAGCCGCACTACGTCCACGTCTCGACCGCCTACACGGCCGGTCGGCGCCGCGGCGCGATCCCGGAGGCCCCCGTCGAGCACAACGTCGACTGGCGGACGGAGGCGCGGTGGGGCCAGGCGTTGCGGGACCGCATCGAGGAGACCTCCCGGTCGCCGGGGGTGCTGTCCAGGCTGCGCCGGGAAGCCGAGCGTGAGCACGGCCGCGCTGGCCCGATCACCTCGGCCCACGACACCGAGCGCCGGCGGCGGGAGTGGGTCGACAAGAAGCTCGTCGAGGCCGGACGGGAGCGGGCCCGCTCCCTCGGCTGGACCGACGTCTACACCTTCACCAAGGCTTTGGGGGAGCGGGTCGTCGAAGAGGTCGGCGCGCCACTCCCGGTCACGATCGTCCGGCCCAGCATCATCGAGAGCGCGTTGGAGACGCCTTACCCGGGCTGGATCGAGGGCTTCAAGATGGCCGAGCCGTTGATCCTGGCCTACGGGCGAGGTGAGCTGCCGGAGTTCCCCGCCAGTCCGGACGGGGTCGTCGACATCGTGCCCGTCGACCACGTGGTGGGGGCGACGCTGGCGGCCGCGGCGACGCCACCACCCCCGGGGAAGCCCGCGTACTTCCACATCTGCTCGGGCTCGCGGAACCCGCTCACCTTCAGCCGGCTCTACGAGCTGGTCCGCAGCTACTTCGACGCACACCCGTTCGACATGAACGAGCGCGGCGCGGTTCGCCTGCCGACGTGGCGTTTCCCCGGCGGGGAGGCGGTCGATCGGTTGCTCGGAATGAGCGAGCGGGCGCACAAGATCGCCGACTGGGCGGTCCGGCACGCTCCGCGTGGTGAGCGGGTCCGCAAGCTCGCCCGAGAGCTCGACCAGCAGCAGCGGCGGCTGGACTTTCTGCGCCGCTACCTGGACCTGTACCGGCCCTACGCCGAGGCCGAGCTGCACTTCACCGACGACCGGACGATGGAGCTGCTCGCCAGCCTCGACGAGGAGGACCGACGGGTCTTCGCCTTCGACACGTCCGTCATCGACTGGAAGCACTACCTCATCGACGTCCACTGCCCGAGCGTCACGAAGTCGATGCGGCAGTACGACGTCATCCGGCGACGCCGCGGCCGGCGGGCGCCGACGGTCGCCAAGGAGCTTCCGCAGGGCTCCGACATCCTCGCCGCGTTCGACATGGACGGCACCCTGCTGTCGAGCAACGTGATCGAGACCTACTTGTGGCTGCGGCTGCCCGAGCTTGACCGCGTGGGGAGACTGCGGGAGATCGGCGTGCTACTGCGGAAGCTGCCCGGCTTCATCGCCGCCGAGCGCCGTGACCGAGGTGGCTTCCTGCGCGCGGTCTACCGCCGCTACCAGGGTGCCGACCTGGCCGAGCTGGAGCGCATCGTCGACGAGATCCTCACCCCGCACATCCTGGAACGGGTCTCGGGCGCCGCGTTGCGCAGGGTTCGCGCGCACCGGGCGGCCGGTCACCGCACCGTGCTCATCACGGGCGCGATCCGGCCGCTGACGAGGCCACTCGCGCCGTTGTTCGACGAGATCGTCGCCGCCGATCTCGCTACCGACGACTGGGGCCGGTGCACCGGGTTCCTCACCTCGCCACCGTTGGTGGGAGAAGCCCGAGCCGCGTGGCTGCGCAGGTACGCCAGCACGCACGGCTTCGACCTGACCCGGTCCTACGCCTACGCCGACAGCCACTCCGACCTGCCGATGCTGCGGGCGGTCGGCCGGCCGGTGGCGGTGAGCCCGGACGTCCACCTGTGGCGGGAGGCCCGCAAGGGCCGGTGGCCCGTGGAGGACTGGAAGACCTCGGGCACGGTGTCCCGACTGACCCTGCCCGACCGTGACCTGACGGGGGAACCAGCCTCATGATGCTCGCGTTGGAGATGTACCGCTCGTTGCCCCGCTACGTCGCGGCCCGGGCGGTCGGTGGTCGGATCCCCGGTATCCTCACCGGACCCGCCGCGCCGGTTCGTCTGGTCAACCGGGAGGAGCCACGCGTCTCCGGGCCCGGGTGGGCCAGGGTCCAGCCCATCCTCTCGGGCATCTGCGGCTCCGACCTGGGCGCGTTGTTCGGCCAGACCTCTCTCTATTTCTCAGCTCTGGTCTCGATGCCGTTCGTGCCGGGCCATGAAGTGGTGGGCGTCTTGCAGGACGACTGCGAGGACCTCCCGCAGGGCACGCGCGTCGTGCTCGACCCGGTGCTCGCGTGCGCCGCACGAGGAGTCGAGCGGTGTGAGTCCTGTGCCCGCGGTGACACCAACCGGTGTGACCGGGTGACGGTCGGGCACGTGTCGCCGGGACTCCAGACCGGGTACTGCGCCGACACCGGCGGCGGTTGGGGCGGTCTGCTCGTGGCCCACCGAAGCCAGCTCCACCCGGTGCCGGACGACCTGTCCGACGAACGAGCGGTGCTCGTCGAACCGCTGGCCTGCGCGGTCCACACCGCTCGACGCGCGCAGGTGCCTGAGGGCGGATCGGTGCTGATCTCAGGCGCGGGAGCGGTCGGCCTTTTCGCCACGCTGGCGGTGCGGGAGCTGACCAACGCGGGTCGGATCAGCGTCGTGGCCAAGTACCCACGCCAGCGTGAGCTGGCGAAGGCGTTCGGCGCCACCGACGTGCTGGCGCCCGACGAGGTGCCAGCACGGGTGCGGCGCACCACGCAGGCCTTCCGGCTGACACCCGAGCGGGGTGGCGAGTTCCTGCTCGGCGGCGTCGACGTCGCCATCGACGCGGTGGGCAGCAAGGAGTCCCTCAACACCGTGCTCCGGGTGACCCGGGCCGGCGGCCGCGTCGTACTGTCAGGGATGCCAGCGAGTGGTGTCGACCTGTCGCCGGTGTGGTTCCGCGAGCTCGAGGTGACCGGCACCTACGCTTCGCCCGGCCGGGAGGCGTTCGAGACCGCGTTCGAACTCGCGGCCACCGCACCACTCGACGGTGTGGTCGGGGGCCGGTACCCGCTGTACCGCTGGCGGGAGGCACTCGACCACGCGCACTCCGCGGGCAGGTTGGGGACCGTGAAGGTGGCGTTCGACGTAAGGAGCAGCAGGTGAGCCGACCAGGATTCGTACTCGAGGTCGACGACCGTACGCCGCCGCTGGTCGTCCATGAGGGTGAGGGCTTCCGGTTGGAGAAGTTCCCGATCGGAACCCGCGTGGTGTACCCGCCCGAGTCCCTGCCCGGGTTGCGTGACGTCGACGGCGCGATCCGGCACGCGCTGGAGAACCCGGAGAACTCCGAGCCCCTGCGGGCGCTGCTGCGGCCGGGCATGCGGCTCACCATCGCGTTCGACGACGTCTCCCTGCCGCTGCCACCGATGCGGGCTCCTGACATCCGGCAGCGCGTCATCGAGCAGGTGCTCACCATCGCCGCGGAGCGGGGTGTCGACGACGTCCACATCATCGCCGCGCTCGCGTTGCATCGGCGGATGACGCCGAGCGAGCTCAAGCACGCGGTCGGGGAGCGGGTCTACCGGTCGTTCGCACCTCAGGGCCTGCTCTACAACCACGACGCCGAGGACCCCGACAACCTGGAGTTCATCGGCACCACCGACCAGGGCGAGGAGGTCGAGATCAACAAGCGGGCGGCCACGTCCGACCTGCTGGTCTACGTCAACATCAACCTCGTCCCCATGGACGGCGGGCACAAGTCGGTGCCGATCGGTCTGGCGTCGTACCGCTCACTGCGGCACCACCACAACAGTCACACGATGGTGCACTCCCGCTCGTTCATGGATCCCGAGAACTCAGCCATGCACCACTCGGCGTGGCGGATGGGACGCCTGCTGAACCAGCACGTCAAGATCTTCACGATCGAGACGACACTCAACAACGACGTCTTCCCACCGCCGTATGACTTCCTGAACAAGCGCGAGTGGGAGTGGAGCGTCCGGGACCAGGCCGCGATGCTCGCCGCGCGGCGTGCTCTCGCGATCACCCCGCCGAAGCTGAAGCGGCGGATCTTCCAGAGCATCCGCGCGCCGTACGGTGTCACCGGGGTGCACGCGGGCGAGACGGAAGCGGTGCACAAGAAGACGCTCGCCAACGTCTTCCGCCAGCAGGCGGTCGAGGTGCAGGGGCAGACGGACGTGTTGATCATGGGCGTGCCCTACCTGGGGCCGTACAACGTCAACGCGCCCATGAACCCCATCCTGGCCACCTGCATGGGCTTGGGCTACTTCTTCAACTCCTACCGGGGGAAACCGCTGGTGCGGAAGGGTGGCGCGGTCATCCTCTACCACCCGGTGCCGTACGAGTTCAGCCAGCTGCACCACCCCAGCTACATCGACTTCTTCGAGGAGGTGCTCGCCGAGTCCACCGACCCGGCGACGATCGAGCAGAACTTCGAGAAGCAGTACGCCACCGACCCGTGGTACATCCACCTGTACCGCACCTCGTACGCCTACCACGGTGTCCACCCGTTCTACATGTGGTACTGGGCCGCGCACGCCATGGACCACGTCGGCGACGTGGTGTGGGTTGGGGCGAACCGTAAGACCGTGCAGCGGATGGGCTTCCGGGCCGCGTCGACGTTGGAGGACGCACTGGAGATGGTGAGTGGAACGGTCGGCCGATCGCCAACCATCACCTACACCCACAACCCGCCCCACCTGATCGCGGACGTCCGATGAGCACGCGGCGCATGGGTCCGGTGCGGTTCGTTCGCGAGACCGCCCAAGAAGTGCGGATGGTGGCCCGCGCCTGGCGGTGGGGTCGACGGCCTCTCGTGCCGCGCAGCGCCGAGCCGTTCCAGCCGCCGAAGCAGCCCCACGTGTTTCCCACCGCGTGGGCGCGAACCCCGGTGGCGAACGCTGTCCGCGACATCGTGCAGCGCGCGGGTCTGCGGCCCCTGCTGCATTCCACGGTCACGCCGCAGGTCGCCGGCCTCGACGTGCTCACCAGGGTGAAGCCACCAGTGCTGTTCGTGGCCAATCACTCCTCGCACCTGGACACGCCGATGATCCTCTGCACGTTGCCCGACGAGTGGCGGCGTCGGACGGCGGTGGCCGCGGCGGCGGACTACTTCTTCGACACCTGGTGGCGGGCGACCGGTTCGGCGATGGTGTTCAACACCTTCCCGATCGAGCGGCGCGGTGGTGCCCTGTCGTCGACACCAGGTGACCTGCTCGACGAGGGCTGGAACGTCGTCGTCTACCCCGAGGGCACCCGCTCGGTCGACGGGTGGGTGGGACGCTTCCGCATGGGCGCTGCCTGGCTCGCGGTCGATCATCGGGTTCCGGTCGTCCCCATCGCCATTCGAGGCTCGTACGCGGCCATGCCGCGTGGTCGCGGCTGGCCCCAGCCGGGCCGCCTGCCGGTTCGGATTCGGTACGGCGAGCCGATCTGGCCTGAGGAGGGGGAGGGGCCGCGGGCGTTCGCGCCGAAGATCCGTGACGCCGTGGCCCGCCTCTTGGACGAGGACGCCACGACGTGGTGGGACGCGACCCGACGGGCAGCGCGAGGGGAGACACCCGACCCAGCGGGTCCGCCGATCGCCACGTGGCGACGAATCTGGGCGCAGACGGAGCCACCGGGGAGGGATGGTCGTCCGCGGGCGTGGCGTTGAGGTTCCGGCGAGACGATGCGAGCATCGCGCGGGCGTCACGCGCCCGGCGGTAACCTCACCTGGGGTGAGCGAGTTGTCACTGGAGGACCGATGAGCACACCGAAGGCGCCGTTCGGCTTCAACCCCTACGACTATCTTCCGCCGGTGGCCACGTTCAGCGTGACGAGCACCGACATCAAAGACGGGGGGTCTCTGCCGAAGCCGCAGCTGTCCGGGGTCATGGGTGCGGGTGGCGAGGACGCGTCGCCCCAGTTGTCGTGGAGTGGCTTCCCGGCCGAGACCCGCAGCTTCGCCGTCACTGTCTATGACCCGGACGCTCCCACGGCGAGTGGCTTCTGGCACTGGGCGGTCTACAACATCCCAGCGAGTGTCACGGAGCTTCCTTCCCGCGCGGGGACTCCCGGTGGGCCAGGTCTGCCGGAGGGCGCTGTGACGCTGGCCAATGACGCGGGTTTGAAGCAGTACGTCGGCGCGGCGCCGCCGCCTGGCCACGGGCCGCATCGGTACTTCTTCGTGGTGCACGCCGTCGATGTCGAGACTCTCGAGCTGCCCGAGGGCGCGTCGTGTGCCTACCTTGGCTTCAACCTCTTCATGCATTCCATTGGCCGGGCGACCTTGGTGGCGACCCACGAGAATCCGGGCTGAGTCGATCGCCGGCCTGGTGGCTCCCACGACGGCGGTCAGGTGAGAGCTTGGGGCTTGGGCACGAGAGCCCAAGCCCCAACGTGTACCAGTCGTCCGGGACCGGCCTCCGCACGCGGGTCAGCAACCTCCCTGGCGGCGGTCGGCGTCAGGCGTCGGCGACGGTGAGGGCCTCGGCCTCTTCCGCCGAGTGGCTCTTCGGGACGCGCAGGTGGGCCAACGGCTTCCAGCCCGAGCCGAGAACGGCGACTGCGAGCACGACGGCGACGCCGCCCACGAAGAACGGCACGTGAATGTTGATTTCCTCGCCCAGCTTGCCAGCGAGCCAGGGCGCGACCGCTCCGCCGGCGAACCGGACGAACGAGTACGCCGCCGACGCCGTGCTGCGCTCGAGTGTCGTGGCCCCCATGACCGCCTCGGTGACCAGCGTGTTGTTGATGCCGAGGAAGAGGCCGGCCACGACGACGCCAACGGCCAGCACCGGCTTGTGCTGCGCCCCCAGCCCCATGACGAACAGGTCGATGGCGAACAGCGTCAGGACGGTCATGATCACCGGCAGGGCGCCGAAGCGGGCTTGTAGGCGCGGTGCCACGAAGACCGAGGTGATCGCGAGACAGAGGCCCCAGCCGAAGAAGATCAACCCGATCTGTCGCGCCGACATCGCGAGCGGGAACGGTGTGAAGGCGAGCACGGTGAAGAAGCCGAAGTTGTACAGCAGCGCGGTCGCCGCGACCGTTGCCAACGAGCGGTTTCGCAGCGCCTGCAGTGGTTCGACGATCGACGTGCGGCGCGGTTCCGGCGACGTGGCAGGGAGCATGGTCCACGTCGCGAGCAGGGCGATCAGCATCAGGACGGCGACGCCGTAGAACGGGGCACGCCAGGAGATCGTTCCGAGCTCGCCGCCGACCAGCGGGCCGGCGGCGATGCCGACGCCGAGGGCGGCCTCGTAGAGGATGATCGCCTGGGCGACCGAGCCGCTCGCGGAGTTGACGATCGCGGCCAGGGCGGTGGCGATGAACAGGGCGTTGCCGAGACCCCATCCGGCCCGAAAGGCGACGATCCCGGTCACGGAGTTGGACATGCCGGCCAGGGCGCTGAACACCACGATGACGGCCAGGCCGGTGAGCAAGGTGCGCTTGGCGCCGAGTCGGCTGGATACCGCACCGGTGATCAGCATCGCGACGCCCATGATCGCCATGTAACTGGTGAAGAGCAGCGACACCTGGGACGGGGTGGCGTGCAACTGATCGGCGATGGGCTTGAGGATCGGGTCCACCAAGCCGATGCCCATGAAGGCGATCACACACGCGAACGCGACCGCCCACACCGCCTTGGGTTGCTTGAGGAACGACGACGTACTCACCGGGGCGTGGCCTCCACCGGGTCGAGGGCGACGAGTTTCTGCAGGACGGCGACCGCGGCCTCGAGGGTGGCGAGGTCGGACGGTGGCAGCTGACGCAGCTGCTGGGCGAGTGCCTCGCCGGCCTGTCGCCGGGCACTGCGCAGCTCACCGAGCCCTTTCTCGGTGAGGCTGATCAGGCTGGCGCGCGAGTCGCCGGGGTCTGAGATCCGCCGGACCAAGCCGTGGTCCTCGAGGCGTTGGACCAGGGCGGACATGGTCGGCTGCGAGCACCGATCGGCTTTCGCGAGCTCGCTGATCCGGGCCTGTCCGAGCTCGTCGAGGCGGCCGAGCACCCGCAGAGCAGCGTGCGGGAGGGCGTTCAGATTCCGGGTGGCGAAGCGGGAGAGGCGGCTCGCGGCGACCGCGAGGTCCTCGCCGAGACGAGTCAAGTCCGTCGGCACGTGCAAGGAACTTACATAGGGAAGCTATGTATCTGGAAGCGACGTCGCTGAAGAGTGAGGTGAATCACGTGCGTGAGGTCGACAGGCGCTCCGACGACGGCTCCTCCAGTGACGATGGAGGGCTCCAGCATGGCCCTCGCGCCACGCCGGAGCCCTCGACGGTCCGTACCGACGAGCTGGTGACTACCCGGTCGAGCGCGGTCGCCGTGCCTGCGGGCTCCTCAGCTCCTCGAAGATGCGGGCGGTGCCTTGCTTCCCGTAGCCCGCGGCGATCTGCCGACGGACGATGTCGTGCACGGGCTTGAGTACCTCGACGTTGACACCCGCGTCGACGCTCGCCCGAAGCAGCGCAGCGAGGGCGGTCTCGGTGAACTTCAGGCTCTGCTGGCCCTCGCCGTCGTAATCGCGCGCCTCGATGGTGGTGGCGAGGTCCGCGAGCCCCTCAGTCATGGCGGCGAGGAAGGGAGCCGCCCTCTCGGCGAACGACCTGATCGACCCGCCTTCGGCGGCGATCATCGCCGCGCCGTGCATGAAGCCGGCGAACATCGTGTACATGCCGGTGAGCATCGCCATGTCGTGGAGGGAGGCCAGGCCGGCGTCCGATCCGTAGTAGTGGCTCTCGCCCCACAGGTCCAACAGGGTTCGGTACCGGTCGAAGACGGTGGCCGAACCGCTGTACAGGATCGCTGCGCCAGGGCCGCCGATCATCTCGGGCACCGCCATGATCGCGCCGTCGAGATAGCTGATTCCACGCTCGTCGGCCCAGCCTGCGAGCTCGCGAGCCTCGTGCGGCGTCGTGGTGGTGAGGTTGATCACGGTGCGTCCGGTCAGCAGGTCGGCCACCGGATCGAGGACGTCATGGACGGAGCGGTGGTCGAACAGGCAGGAGACGACCACTCCGCCGGCGGTGGCCGCGTCCTGGACGGTGGTGGCGACCGTCGCGCCGCGCTCGCCGAGCTCGTGCGCCCGATGTGGCGTGCGGTTCCACACCACGGTGGGTCGGCCGGCGTCCAGGCACGCCTTGGCGAGGGCACTGCCCATCGCCCCTAGTCCAAGGAACGTTGTCGTCGTGCTCACGGGAGGTCCCTTCCTTCGTGTGCGAGGGCGCGCCCGTGGCCATCCTCGGCGAGCACCTTCTCATCGACAAGTACTCACCTTTTTGTTCAATACTTACCTTCTCGTAAGTATTGACGTGGTACCCAAGGACCCGGCGGGAGCGCGGAGGGTCGTGATGGCGTCGAGCGCGAGGCGTGGGCCGTACATCTGCGGGATCGACGCGGCCATGGACGTGGTGTCGGGCAAGTGGAAGTCGCTCATCCTGTGGGAGCTCGACAGTCACGGCACCCGCCGCTTCGGCGAGCTCAAACGCTCTCTTCCCGGGGTCAGCGAGAAGATGCTCATCCAGCATCTCCGGGAGATGGAGGAGGACGGACTCATCCACCGCAAGGTGTTTCGCGAGGTTCCACCCAGAGTGGAGTACTCCCTCACCGAGCACGGCAAGACCCTCAACGAGGCCCTTCGACCGCTGGGAGCCTGGGGCAAGGAGCGCATCGAGCGCCTCGCGCGCGAGGGGACCCTCGCGACCTGACCCGCCGCTGTCACCAAAGAGCGCAACGACAGCGTGGCGCCACTCCCGATGGCTGAGCGGAGGTGCCGTGCGGCCGATCGGGCCTCGCCGACTCGACCGCTACAGTGCTGGCATGCGGGACAGTTTGGCTGTGCGGGTGATCCCCTGCCTCGACGTCGACGCTGGGCGAGTCGTGAAGGGTGTCAACTTCGCCAACCTCCGGGACGCCGGGGACCCCGTCGAGCTCGCGACCGTGTACGGCGCTGAGGGAGCCGACGAGCTGACCTTCCTCGATGTCTCCGCCTCAGTGGAAGGCCGGGAGACCACCTACGACGTGGTGCGTCGAACGGCCGAGCAAGTGTTCATCCCGCTCACCGTCGGTGGCGGGGTCCGCACGGTCGATGACGTGGACCGGATGCTGCGTGCGGGTGCGGACAAGGTGAGCGTGAACACGGCGGCGATCGCTCGTCCGGAGCTCGTCTCGGAGATCGCCCAGCGCTTCGGCTCGCAGGTCCTGGTCCTGTCCCTCGATGTCCGTCGCGCCGACTGCACGCCGTCCGGTTTCGAGGTCACCACCCACGGCGGCCAGCGCGGCACCGGCATCGACGCGATCGAGTGGGCGGCTCGAGGCGCGGAGCTGGGCGCCGGCGAGATCCTGCTCAACTCCATGGACGCTGACGGCACCAAGGCCGGATACGACCTGGAGCTGATCCGCGCCGTTCGTGCCGCCGTCGACATCCCCCTGGTCGCCAGTGGTGGGGCCGGCAAGGTCGAGGACTTCCCGCCAGCGGTCGAGGCCGGCGCGGACGCGGTGCTCGCCGCGAGCGTCTTCCACTTCGGCCACCTGCGGATCGGTGACGTCAAGGACGCCTTGCGGGCGGCCGGATACGCCGTCCGGTGAGGTCGGGCCGGAACCGGCGCGGAAGGGTTGGTGCGCGTCTTGGAGAAGACCACGTGACGCGTCAGCCGCTACCGTGCTTGCCATGACGATCAGGCCTGGGCCCGAGGTGCTGCGCTGTGTCGGCCTCCCAGCGGACGCCGACCTCGAGCCGGCTGGCGGTGCCACGGGAGCCCAATGGAAGGTCTGTGTGGACGGCGCGACGTACGCCTTGCGCCTGAGCAGGTCGAAGAAGGAGATGGCTCGCCAGGTCGCCGCGATGACGGCCGCTCGATCCGTGGGCCTTCCCGTGCCGGAGGTCCTCCAATGTGCGAGCACCGCGAGTCATGAGGTGATGCTGTGCACCTGGCTTCCCGGCACGCCCATCTACGAGCTGCTGCCGGCGCGCCCGAATGATGCCTACCACTTCGGCCACCTCATGGGTGTCGCGCAGCGAGCGCTGCACCAGGCACCCGCGCCGGCTGCCCTCCCGGCGGTGAAGCCACCCGTGCTGGAGGACGGCTCGTCCCCTGCCGAGCTCGTCGGCCGCAGCGCGGTGCTGCACATGGACTTCCACCCCTACAACGTCCTCGTGGACGATCACGGCGTCAGCGGCATCGTGGACTGGGTGAACGCCGGAGCGGGCCACCCGCTCTTGGACCTCGCCCGCACCCACGCCCTCCTCATCGTCGAACCCGAGCTGCAAAAGTTCGGCCCGGACGTCCGGCGGATCGTCGCCACGCTCGCCGAGGGGTGGGCCGACGGATATGGCGAGGCCGCGCGCAGTATCCCGCCGATCTGTCACGCGTGGGCAGGCGCGGCCATGCTCGCGGAGCGGGCCCCCCGGTACGCGCACGATCCCGCGATCTTGGACGAGCTGCGCGCATGGACCGAGCAGTGGCGCCAACGCGCGGTGCGGCGGCCCGCCGATCGTGGACCGCGTTGACGTCCGGTGACCCTGGAAGGCGTCCCACGCCGCGGGGCCTTCAGGGGCGCCGGGCAGGACTGTCGATGGGACTTTCGGGTCTGGCCGCGGTCCCCGTTCGCTGGTGAGCTGGAGTCGTCCGGCCAGGTCGGGACATCTGGGTCAACCTTGGCATCGGGGGCGGCGGCTGCATGAGCGGATCAGCGATCGCGGACTACGCGCTCCTCTCTGACCGGCACACCGCGGCTCTGGTCAACCGGGAGGGCTCGGTCGACTGGCTCTGCTTCCCGAGGTTCGACAGCCCGTCCATCTTCGGTCGGCTCCTCGACGAGGACGCCGGGCACTGGCGGATCGGACCCGCGGACGACGCGCACGTCACGCGTCGATACGTCGACCAGACCATGGTCCTGCAGACCATCTTCCGAACCCATGACGGTGTGCTGGTTCTCTCCGACGCCCTCCTCACCGGAGCGGACGACGGCGGTCACCGGCTCGGCGTGGACGTCCCGCACGTGCTCGCCCGTGAGGTGCGCTGCACGGAGGGCGCGGTGCTTGTACGGGTGGAGTACGACCCGCGTCCTGAGTACGGGCTGGTCTCGCCGCGACTGTCCTGGAGCGACGGTGGCATCGCCAGCCAGGGCGGCAGCGCCCGCATGGTGCTCACCACACCCGTCCGGCTCGAGCCGGGACCGCGAGGACTCCACGGCGAGGTGTTGCTCACCGCTGGCGACACCCTGCGCTTCGGTCTCCACTGGTCGAGCCTTGACCGTTCCCAGCCGCGCGTCTGGTCCCAGCGGGAGCTCGCCGCGCGGCTCGGCGGCACGGTGTTGGCCTGGCGCTCCTGGTCGAGCCTGCATCAGGCCTACGACGGTCCGGCCCGGGACCTGGTCCACCACAGCGGACGGGTGCTCCAAGCCTTGTCGTTCCAGCCCACTGGGGCGATCGTGGCGGCGCCCACGACGTCGCTGCCGGAATGGCCGGGCGGGGAACGCACCTGGGATTACCGGTACTCCTGGGTGCGGGACGCCTCGCTGACCTTGCAGGCGCTCTGGGTGGCGGCGTGTCCAGATGAGGCGCGTCAGTTCTTCGACTTCCTCACCGCCGCCGCGTCCTCGTCCGGTCGGGACCGTGGTCTGCAGATCATGTTCGGGGTCGGCGGAGAGCGGGACCTCTCCGAGCGCGAGCTCCCCCACCTGTCGGGATGGCGTGACAGCAGACCGGTGCGGGTCGGCAACGGGGCGTGGAACCAACGCCAGCTCGACGTCTACGGCGCGATCCTCGCGGCGGTCCGTCGGCTCGCCGACCAGCTTCATGCTCTCGACGAGAGCACCCGAAAGTTCCTCCGTGGCTGTGCGGACGCGGCGGCCGAGCAGTGGACCGAGAAGGACCACGGGATCTGGGAGATCCGCGGGGAGCCCCGCCACTTCCTGCACTCGAAGGTGATGTGCTGGTCCGCGTTGGACTGCGCGCTCGGGCTCACCGGTCTGTTGCGGCCGGACAGCACGACCCTCGACCGATGGCGGCGGGTACGGGACCAGATTCGGCGGGCGGTGCTGCGGGATGGCTGGAACGCCGACGTGGGGGCCTTCACCCAGTCCTTCGGCTCCGATGAGCTGGACGCCTCGGTGCTGACGATGCCTATCACGGGGATCGTGTCGGCCGACGACCCACGGATGCTCGCCACGATCGACGCGATCGAGGAGCGGCTCACCGACGACCGGGGACTGGTGTACCGCTACCGTGCTGGCGTCGATGGTCTGTCGGGGGGCGAGGGCAGCTTCGTGTTGTGCACGTTCTGGCTGGCCCACGCCCTCGCGCTCGCGGGGCGAGTTCAGCGGGCCGGTGAGGTCTTCGAGCGCGCGGCGGCGCTCGGGAACGACGTCGGGCTCTTCGCCGAGCAGGCCCACCCCGTCACCGGTGAGGCCTTGGGCAACTTTCCACAAGCGTTCAGTCACATCGGTCTGGTCGACGCGGCGTGGGCGCTCCACCAGGCCGCCAACCTCGCCGATCACACCGCGGGGAGGTGAGGGCCGGTCGTGGCGGGGGTGCGGCGGTGACCGGAGCTAGGGGACCGGAGCTAGGGCGCGGGCCTGACCGTGACGGTGAGAACGTCGTCGTCGACCTGGACCTGGAGTCGCTCGAGGGTGTCGATTACCACGTCGGCGTCGAGCTCGACGGGGCTGTGGTGGGTCGTGACCCCCACCGACCGCATCCCGGCGGCGCGGGCGGCGGCGAGACCGGCGGGGGCGTCCTCCACCACCAGGCACCGCTCGGGTGGGACGCCGAGCTGGGCGGCACCGACCAGGTACGGCTCGGGGTCGGGTTTGCCTCGGCGCACGTCGTCCGCGGTCACGAGGCATGAGCAGCTGAGGCCGGCGGCCCGCAGCCGTGCGCTCGCCACGGCACGTGTCCCAGACGTGACGACGGCCCACCGGTCGGTCGGCAGAGCCGCGAGGAGCTCTCGTGCGCCCGGGAGCGCCGTGACCCCGTCGACGTCGCTGGCCTCGAGCTCCTCGATGTGTCGCTGCGCGGCTGGCACCTGGTCGGGTGGCAGGAGGGCCGCGATGATCGCCTCGGAGGTGAGCCCGTGACCGACAACAGCGGTGAGCTGCTCGCGGGTGATTCCGTAGTGGAGCGCCCACCGGGTCCACGCCCGCACGAGGGCTTGCGTGGAGTCGACCAGGGTGCCGTCCAGGTCGAACAGGACGGCCGCGACGGTGAGACTCGTGGAAGGATGGGTCGTCACATCGTTCGTCGTCACGTCCTCTGACCGTACCGGTCGACGACACCGGAGCCGGATGGCCTGGAGGGGCCGGCCATCGCGGCGAGCGGTGCTTCGCATCGCCGGCCTGCCGGAGGAGTGGTGACGGCGAGGTTCGACGGGGCCGTTCCGGAGCCACGCTGGCGGGTTCGTCAGGGGACCGTCCCTCAGCGGACTCGATAGACCTCGACCATCCGGTCGCTGGAGAGGAACACCCGCTGCCAGTCTCGCGGGATCTGGAGCGGATTGCCGAGCAGCCGCCATGCGTTCAGCTTGCACTCATTGCACAGGGTCGACCGCGCGCTGTAGAGCACGACGTGGTCCCCAGGACCTGGGTGGCGTGCTTGTCCCGGTGTCCAGAGCACCAGCTCGCCGTCCCAGAGCGGAGTGCCGCGGAGCGGGCTGTGCGCGAAGACGCGCACCAGACGATAGGTACGCTTCTCCGCCCACAACCTGGTGACCTCGCCAGGGTGCGCCGCGAGCCACGTCCGGAACTGCTCCAGGCCCGTCCCGCCGTTGGCGGCGTAGCTGGCGTTGTCTGGATCGTCCGAGGCAGACCGCGCCTGGTGCGCGATCGTCACCGGGAACGCCACCGCCACGATGGTGGCGACGGCGGCGACAGCGGTGGCGTACCGGCGGAGGAACGGCAGCCAAGAGGCGATGCGACGCACCAGGAGCCACAGGCCGGCGACCGCGCTCACGGTGATCGCCGGAAGCAGCGGCAGCCAGTACCGCTCCTTGACGATTCGCAGCTTGGGCTCGCTGGGGTCGAGGAAGCCACCCAGCGCCACGAACGGCACGTAGAACAGCAGCGCCCAGCACAGCAGGAACGCCAGCTTGCGGGAGAAGAACGCGCCGATGACGCAGCCGACGAGGGCGGCGAGCAGCCACCGGCCCTCCGGTGTGCCGGCCAGGATCGTGGGCAGCTGCGCGAGGTACCACACGCGGTCGTGGCCGATGTGGTCGTCGACGGGGGAGGGCTGACTTCCGTGGGCCGCTGACGCCTGGAACCGAGCGAACGGCTGGTCGAAGACGGCGCCGTTGACGAGGACCTCGCCGATTCCGATGAGGGCGAGTGGGACGACGACCCAGACCAGAGTTCGCGCTCGAACGCGTCCCACCAGCAGGAGGGGAACCAGCGGCCACAGGAAGACGATGTACTCACGGACGAGATAGCTCCAGCCCATGAGGAGCCCGACGCCCACCAGCGCCAGCGCGAGTCGCCACGGCCTGCCCGTGACGAGCCGTCGTCGCTGCCGGATCGCGAGCGCGAGCACGACGGCCCACGCCATCAGGCTCGTCGCCATCAAGTCGGGGAGCGGCTGGGTGAGGTCGGGGAAGACCACACTGTTGCCGACGGTCAACACCGCCGCGGCGACGCCCACGGTCCGGCTGCCCAGCAGGAGGACTCCGAGGAGATACACGGCGACGGCGAGGGCGACGCCCGCAAGCATGGGGACGACGAGGAAGGCCGCTTGGGAATAGCCGAATATCTCCTGCGCAGCCCGGATCGGCAAGATCAATCCGTGCCGGAGGAATTGGTGTAGTCCGGCGTAGGTCGGATGACTGGGAAAGGTCGAGGCTGCTTCGAAGTAGTTGATCTGGTCGGAGGGAAAAGGCGTCACCCGATAGGTGAACTCCACCACTGCCACACCCACGGCGAGCACCGCCCCCACTGCGGCGGTGAGAAGACCACCGCCACGCTCACGCCGGCCGAGCCTGCCGTCGTGCCGCGGGGGAGCGAGGGTGGTCTCCGCGGGAAGCAGGCGCGTCATCGGCGTGACCGCTCCGCCACCGCTCCGCCACCGTCGCGGGTGGCGGGACGAGACTGCGCCAGTCCGTGGTCAGCCTGATGTCTCACCACCTGGGTGGCGCCGGCGCTCAGCATGAATGTCTCCCCGTGCTCGTGCCTTTGTCGCACCAATGTCGCTCATCGTAAGTGGGGTGGCGCGATCACTGGGGAGACTTCACCGAAACTCTCGTGTCATGACGCACGGTTACGGACGGGAAAGGCGGAATGCCGCGTCCGCCCGATTCACACCCGCCAGATTCGTCCTGAGCAACGGTCGTCCAGCCAAGCGAATTGCCCGAAGGACGTGACGCTCAAGCCGAACCGGTGGAACTCCGGGCGGCCTTGCTCCTCCCACCACTGATAGGCGGCCTCGACCTCCCGCCAGAGCAGCTGCGGACCGTGCTGCTCGACCGTGATCGCCCCCGATGGCGTGACGACGGCGCAGGCCGCCGAGGTCGTGTCGTGGACCCACCGCCGCACCTGCCCGCGTCCCACGCTGGTCTGTGCGCAACGCAAGCGGGGGAGTCGGATACCGAGAGCGAACAGCGCGGCAGGGTCGGACCAGATCACCTCGGGATCGAGGCTGGTCGTGGTGCGATACCAGGGGACTGACAGCTCCGCCTGCCGCACGACCGAGGGGACCTCCTCGGCAGGCGGGTGGTCGGCCATCTCGACGAAGTGACCGGAGGCGCGGCCTTCGGGGACGACGGTGAGACGAGCCGTGGCCGGTCCCGAGAACGGATTGAGCCACGACACGTGCAGCGTGCCGCCGGGACGAACGAGTCGCACCCAGCTGTAGGGAATCTCGCGGACGGGGACGGTTGCGATGACCTCGTCGTAGTCGGCATGGCCGGTGGGTTCTGGATCACCGGGTCCCAGCTTGAGAACGACGGGGGTGCGCGTGCCGGGAGCGGTGACCGCCCGGCCGCCGTCTCGCGACGTCGTAGGCGTCAAGGTCGCTCCTCGCATAGGTGCTCGCGACGGAAACTTCCGAGCGTGGAGAGCCGGGCGTGGGCCCAGGCTGCGGGTGGGCATAGCCACTTTCGCTTGCAGAAGACGCACAGCGGCTGGTGGAGCTCCGGCCAGGGGAGGACGCCCCAGCGTCGACGCCAGTGCACCGCCTCGCGGTCGGGCCGATGGATCGCGGCCAAGTCTCGGGCTCGACGGTCGAGCTCATCCTCCGGGCGGTCCGCCTGGCCGTAATTGGTGACAAGGAACCAGACGTCAGCTTCGGACGCTGGCTTTCGACCGGTCTGCCACGCGAAGCTTGGTGACGTCGATGCCATCGCACGGACCTCCTCGCCGAGGTGTTTGCGCTGTGGCACTGCGCTGATACCGACCGTAAACTCCAGTACCCCACAGCACAACATGTATGCGTAAATTTGCACTTGTGTCGTTCAGTACCCAACGTGACGATCCTGTTACCGGTGGTCACAGTCGCCGATGGCCGAACCGCCGAGGGCCGTCCCTGACTGACTGGAAGAGACGATGTCGAGACCGAATCCGAAACCTCCGACGATCCAACGACGCCGCCTGGCCGCGGAGCTTCGGCTGCTTCGAGAACGGGCGCGGCTGACGCTCGAGGACGTCGCGCAGCGGCTCGGCTGGTCAGTGGCCAAGATCAGTCGTATCGAGACGGCGGTCGTCGGAATCAGCGCGAAGGACCTCAGCCGTCTGCTGGACCTGTACGAGGTGACGGGTGAACGTCGCACCGCCCTGCTGAGCAAGTCCCGGACCGCGCGGACGAAGGGATGGTGGGACGCCTACGCGGAATTCGTTCCAAGCGACTACATCGACTACATCGAGGTGGAAGCCCAGCTCGCGGGCATGCGCTGCTACGACGCGCACGTCATCCATGGCCTGATGCAGACCGAGAGCTACGCGCGCGAGGTGATTCGCGCCGGCGTCATGGGCCTGTCCTCGCCCGCGGAGATCGAGCGTCGGGTGGAGGTCCGCATGACTCGGCAGCAGGTACTGACGCGCGAGGACAAACCGCTGCGGTTTTGGACGGTGATCGCCGAGCCAGCGCTCATGTGGATGGTCGGATCGCCGAAGATCATGGCCGAGCAGTACGAGAAGCTTCGGGAGCTCGCCAGTCTCGACAACGTCACGCTGCAAATCCTTCCGGTTTCCGCCGGCGCTCATCCGGGGACCACGGGGGCCTTCCACATCTTGGAGTTTCCGAGTCCGCACGAGCCGGATGTGGTTTACGTCGAGACGATGACGGCAAACCGGTATGTCGAAAGTCATGTGGAGATCTACCGGTACAGCTTGGCGTTCGACCACTTGCGTGCCATGGCACTCAGTCCAGCGAGTTCACTCGAGTACCTCGCGCAGGCGGCCGAGAAAGTCATGAACAGCTGAGGTGATCGTCAGCTGATGGGGGCGAGGAGAACAGATGCGAGAGCCCACCGTTGATTCATCCCGCCTCACCTGGCGCACGAGCAGCTACTGCGCCAATGGCTCCAGCTGTGTGGAGGTCGGCGTCTTCGACGAGCGAATCGCGGTGCGCGATTCCGCGGATCGTCACGGACCTGTCCTGACGTTCTCCGTCGGCGCGTGGTCCTCCTTCGTCCGAGGAGTTCGCGCCGGCACCTTCGAACGTGCCTAGTCGTCATCGTGTGCCCCGAGCCAGCACAGAAGGTGCTCGTGGTCGGTACGGCCGACTAGAAGAACACGAACCGCCACGTCCCCAGCCAGACGCTCACGGCGGTCGCACCGACCACGACGACACAGCTGGCGGCGATCAGCGCGACGTCGACGGCCCGGAAGTCCCGTGGCCTGGCCACCGTGCGGTCACGCCGAAGAGTGAAGCCGCGTGAGTCCATGGCGGTGGCCAGCCGTACGCCGCGGCGGATCGCGCCCACCAGCAGCGCGAACACCGCCGACCCGAACAGGCGGACCCGTCCCCACGGGGAGCGACCAGGGTCGACGCCGCGAGCACGTCGGGCCAGCATGATCATGCGCCACTCGTCGCCGAGCACGGGCAGGAGCCGGAACGCCGCGAGAGCGCCGAAGGTGAACCGGGGTGGGGTCCGCAGGTGCTGGACCAGCGCGTCAGCGAACTCCGTCGGATCGGTGGAGGCGAAGACCAAGACCCCCGGCAGGGCGATCGCGATCACACGCAGGCCCATCGCCGTCGCCGTGAGCACGCTGTCGCTCGTCACCAGCAAGGGCCCGGCGTCGACCAGCACGGTACCTCCGCGCTCGTCGGTGAACATCAGGGTCGAGACACACAGACCCGCCATCGTGACGAACAGCAGCCAGAGCCGACGAAGGAAGACCCGCCACCGCACGCCCGCGACCGCGATGGCGAGAAGCTCGACGGTCAGTACCAGCGCCGGGGTCAGCGGATCCCCGGTGGGGAGCAGACCGACGGCGATCACCAACGCCGCGGCGAGCTTGGCGACGGGGTTCAACCGGGTGATCGGCGCGTTCGGATCCGCCACGATGGGCTCTGTCAACACACTCATGACACCACCGTCAGCCCGCCGCTGACATCACCGATCCAGTCCTGACCGCGATCTCACGGTCGGCCACGGCGGTGACGAACTCGACGTCATGGCTCACGCAGCACAGAGCGTGACCGGTGTCGCGGAGCTCGCCGAGCAAGTCCACCATCTCCGACCAGGTTCGCCGGTCCTGCCCGAACGTCGGCTCATCCAGCACCAGCACGGTCGGCATGCTGGCGAGCGCGGTCGCCACCGACAGCCGCCGCTTCTCCCCACCTGACAGGGTGAAGGGATTCGCGTCGGCGACGTGGACGAGCTGCAAGCGCTCGAGCAGAGTGTCCACGATGCCGCGGGTCTCGCTCGCGGACCGACCGGCAGCCCGAGGCCCCAAGGCGAGCTCGGCGCGGACGGTCCCGGTGAGGAACTGGTGCTCGGGATTCTGGAAGACCGTGCCGACGGCACACACGAGGTCGCGTGCCCGCCATCGATGCAGCGGCCGCCCCAGGATGCGACGATCAATCGTCGCGCGACCGTTCGTCAGTGACCGCACACGGTCGTGGAGGCCGGCTCCGGCCCGGGCCTCCCCCGCGGTGGGCGCGAGCAAACCGGCAAGCAGCATGGCGAGCGTGGACTTGCCCGACCCGTTGGGTCCCGTCACGGCCACGATCTCACCCGCGCGGAGGCACACGGATGCCTCGCTGACCGCCTCCCGTGCGGCGCCGGGGTAGGTGTAGGAGAGCCGGTCACCGACGAGCAACTCCTCGCCGTCGATCGCCCGAGGCCGACGGCGGTCGACGGGTCGTGGACTCGGCGTCCACACACCGGCGGCGGCCAGGCGGTCGGCCTCGCGGGTGAAGACGGTCGTCGCCGGGCCGTCCGCCAGCAGCTCTCCTTGCCGATCCAGGACGATCACCCGGTCGACCAGATCGAGCCAGTCCTCGACACGGTGGTCGACGACGACGAGAGTCGTTCGCCGGTCGTCCACCAGCCGGGCGATGGTCGACCGCACGAGGGTGGCGCCCTCCGGGTCGAGGTTCGCGGTGGGCTCGTCCAGCAGCAGAAGCGAAGGCTGCAAGGCGATGATGCCGGCGAGGACCAGCCGCTGCTTCTCGCCGCCGGAGAGCCGGCCAGTGGGGTGATCGCGGTCGTAGGGGAATCCCACGCGAGCGAGGGCGGCGTCCACCCGCGGCCAGATCTCTTCGGTGGGCACGGCGTGGTTCTCCAGCCCGAAGGCCACGTCGTCACCGGCTCGCGCCATGACCAACTGCGTCTCCGGGTCTTGGAAAACCATGCCGATCCGGTCACGCACGTGCACCGGGGGCGCGTCGTCGACCAGGAGCGTTCCCTCCGTCTCACCCGCCTGGTCGGTGTCGAGCAGCCCAGCCAGGCCAGCGAGCAAGGTGCTCTTGCCCGCGCCGGAGGGCCCGGCGAGCAGCACACGCTCGCCGGGATCCACCGACAGGTCGAGATTGCGGATCGCCCACGTGGTACGCCCGGCGTGTCGGTAGCCCCATCCTCGAGCCGCGATCCGGGCCGGCGTGCGGCGTGCCGCACCATGATGATCCCGACGCGGCCCACAGTCCTCGCGTGTGCCTGGGTCTCGAACGAGCTTCTGGCTCAGCCCGTACCTCATGTCGCCGACTGCTCACGGCCAGAGGCGAAGGGCGCCAGCACGCCGGTGCGAGCCAGCGCTCGGACCAGGAGGAGGCTTCCGCCACCCGCGAGCGCCAGGCTGCTGAGCACCACGAGGACGCCGTAGACGAGCATCCAGCTCGGTGCCCACCCGGCGTTGTAGAGGACGTTGTCGAGGATCGCCGGGACGAGCCCCGCACCGACGCCCGCCAGGAGGGCGACGGTGGGACGCCACGAGCGATACCGGAAGGTCGCGTAGACCACTTCGGCGCCGAGGCCTTGGAGCAGGCCGTACAGGATGATCATTGTGGGCGCCGGCGCGCCGAAGAACACCGAGACGGAGGCGGCGACGAGCTCGGTGAAGACCGCGGCACCAGGCTTACGGACGACGAGACCGCCCAGGACGCCCGGTACCAGCCACATGCCGTACAGGAACGCTTGCGCTGGTGGGAACCCGGTGAACACAGGGCTGGTCGCCGCCCACAACGCGTTCCAACCGGCGAAGACGACGCCGAACGCGACCCCGATCACGGCCGCGACGATGATGTCGACGGTACGCCAGCGGGTAGGAGTGGCCGACCCGCCACTCCGTGTCCCCGCCGTGCTCTGCGGACTCATCCGATTGCCCTCCCTGCTGCGTGCAGGACGGCGGGGAGAGCGAAGGTGACGAGATTCGGCGACATCGCCGCCACACCCGCCCCCTGCTGGTGAGGGAGGGTGTGTGGCACGTCGCCGTGCCTGACAGCCCGACTCCCTGCGCTGGCATTACCCAGATCAGGTTCATAGGGTCTGCGGGTCGCCACAACGGTGGTCCCGCACTCTCAGCGCCTACGCGCTCCCCTGTCGTCTGCACACTGTGTGGTTGAGTGTCGGCGCCTCGCGCCGTGTGGGCGACCGCGCGAGGCGCGGCGCCCTGGGCGAAGGGTAACACGGGGTGCGACTCTCGCCGATGTCCAGCGGCGGACAGGCACCGCCCGTCAAGTCGGGTTGACCTCGTGCACACGACGGGACCGGTCGGAGCGTGGTGCGCTGCCGCTACACGCCGAGCGGCGCGTGGGCGAGGGCCTCGATGGCCTCCGAAGGACCGCGCAACGCGACGTCCGCGACCGACGTCCGGCCGAAGGCGTAGAGCGTCAGCTCACTCGGCTTGCCCTCGAGCACCGCCGTCGGCTCGCCGCCTCGGACACGCACCGTTGGGCCGTCCGGTCGGACGAGGAGGACGCCCACGGCGGCTCGTCGGAACAAGAATCGGCCCGCGCGGGTGAGGCGCCGCCAGAGGAACTCCTCCAGGTCGTCGGGGAGCTCGCGCGGCTGCCACGTCGGCTGAGCGCGCCGTACGTCCTCGTGATGGACGAAGAACTCGGTCGTGTTGAGCTCTCGGTCCACAGCGCCGACCCGCGCCGGAGACCACCGTGGCGGGCCGCTACGAACCCGCTCCACGAGCGTCGCGTAGTCCGTTCGTCGCACGAGGTCGTCCATGGCCGCCTTGGTGCGGGGGGCCAGCGGGCCGAGCACGATGCCGGCGGCGGCGAGCACATCGCTCTCGCGGACCACGAGGTGCGCGGCGAGGTGAGCCGTCGTCCAGCCCGCGCACAACGTCGGGGCGTCGGGGCCGACAGCCATGAGCAGGTCGGCCAGGGCGTGACGTTCGGCGCGTGCGTGCTCGGTCATGCTCCGATCGTAGGCGGAAGGTCCCTTCGCTTCGGGGCACCGCCGACGGACACTGGGGAAGACAAGCCGCGAGAACGCCGAGGAGGAGCCACCATGGGCGAACGGCCACCGTCCAGCGACCGCCGCCCGCAGCGACGCCGCGAGGAGGTCGACCAGCTCGGCGGAGAACCAGTCTGCTGGCTTCCACGCGTGTGTCCCGAGTGCGGCCGGCTGGCCGAGAACGAGCCGCCCACCCGGTGTGAGAACTGCGGAACGCTCATCACGCTCGACTGACGGCGGGAACGCCTGGCCGGCGAGCCGGCGTCCGGCTCACTCCTGTCGCGTCAACAGCTCGATCTCGGCGAGCCACACCGGCTCCTCGTCGGCCCATTCGAAGCGATACCTCAGGTAGGCCCCGGGACGGCGCACCCGGAACGGCCGAACCTGGCACCGCCACGGGAAGCGCTCGCCGTGACGCTCGTCGATCACCTCCCAGCGCTCGCCATCGAGAGAGCCTTTGAGCACCCACGCGGAGGGGTCTTTGTCCGGCTCCCCTGAAGTCAGGGTGTAGAACTCGACGCACCGCGGCTCAGGAAGCCGGTACTCCACGAAGCCGGCAGGGTTGAGGCGGGTTGCGGTCGAGGACGAGTTGTCGAACAGCGCGGCCACGTCCACCTCGTCGCTCGCCGTCGCTTGGCCGATGCCAGGGCCGGTGACGTCCACCAAGGGACGAGGGGGACCGCCGTCGGTGGTGATCGAGGGCGGGGCGCTGTCCGGACCGGTTCCCCAGCGAGACGGTCGCGGTCCCATGGTGAACTCCAGCACCGCACCGGCCGCCACCACGTCATGCTCGATCCAGGTCCGCTCGTACGGCTTGCCGTTGAGGCGGACGCTTTGCACGTAGACGTTCTCCGGACTGTTGTTCGGCGCGGAGATGACGAGGTCGTTGCCGTTCTCCAAGTGCACGACCGCCTTGGTGAACAGCGGTGACCCGATGACGTAGATGGGTCGCCCGACCTGCAGCGGGTACAGCCCCAGCGCGCTGAAGATCCACCACGCCGACATCTCGCCGTTGTCCTCGTCACCGGGATAGCCCTGCCCGATCTCGCTGCCCAGGTAGAGCCGGGCCAGCACCTCCCGGACCTTCTCCTGCGTCTTCCACGGGGCAGGCGTGTAGGCGTACATGTAGGCGATGTGGTGGGCCGGCTGGTTGCTGTGGCCGTACATGCCCATCCGGACATCCCGGGCCTCGACCATCTCGTGGATGACCGTGCGATAGGAGCCCTTGACGGCGGCGTCGCCGGTCTCCGGCGTCGCGAAGAACTCGTCCAGCTTCGCCTCCAGTCGTTCGGGGCCGCCATAGAGCCAGGCCAGACCAGCGCCGTCATGGGGGACGTGGAACGCCATGTTCCAGGCGTTCGTCTCGGTGTAGTCGAACCCCCAGATGCGCGGGTCGAACTCCTCCGGTGGCAGCCGTCGGCGACCGTCGGCGTACCTGCCTTGGAAGAAGCCGACGGCAGGGTCGAACAGATGGACGTAGTTGAGCGAGCGGTGCAGGAAGTAGACGGACTCGTCGAGGTACCGGCTCCGGAGCGGTTCGGTGGCTCGCTCCGCCAAGGCGCGTGCCAACATCGCGATCCCGAAGTCGTTGATGTGGTTGTCCATGGCCCACGACATCGCCTCCGCCGTGGACTCCACCGACGGGTAGCCGAGAAAGACCGCGCTGTCGAAGCCCTTCCGGCCGACGTGGTCATTGGGCGGTCGCACGGTCGCGTTCTTCAGCGCGGCCTCGTACGCCAGGTGCGGGTCGAAGCCCGGAACCCCCCGCAAGGCGGCGTCGGCGAACGCGACGTCAGAGCTCGTGCCGACCATGAGGTCGGCGTAGCCGGGGGAGGACCAGCGGGCGACCCACCCGCCGTCCTCGTACTGGCGCAGGAAGCCTCGCACCAGCTCGCCCGCGGCGGTGGGGCACAGGAGGGCGTAGGCCGGCCAGCAGGTCCGGTAGGTGTCCCAGAAACCGTTGTTGACGAAGACCGTGCCCGGAGCGACGGGCGCGCCGGTGCGCGTCGGGGTGCTCGGCGGCGTGGTGGTGGAGGACTGGACCGCGTGGACGAACGTGGGTTCCTCCACGGTGCCGACGTTCTCGAACGCGGAGTTGGGGTAGAGGAACAGCCGGTAGAGGTTCGAGTACAGCGTCACGAGCTGGTCCTCGGTGGCGTTCTCCACCTCGAGGACGCCGAGCTTGTCGTCCCACAGCCGCTGCGCTCGCTCGCGCACGTCCTCGAACGTGTCGGTCGGCGCGATCTCCAGCGTGAGGTTGGCCTTCGCCTGCTCGATGCTGAGCAGCGACGTGGCGATGCGCATCGTCACGGTCTTGTTGTCCGTCGTGTCGAAGCGAACGTAGCCGGCGGCCTCGGTACGCTCGCCGACGCCAACGGGCCGGCCGTAGGAGGAGACGGGCTGGTCCACGGTGGCGTAGAGGAACATGCGGGTGGCGCCCGTCGAGAGCGGGCTCCGTACGTCCGTGTAGCCGGTGATGACGCCCGCGGCGCCGTCGATCTCCAGGTGAGCGTCGGCGGTCACGTTGTCGAAGAGCAACGTCGATACGTCACCGGTGAACGTGAAGCGCAGGATGGCCGCGTGGTCGGTCGGCGCGATCTCGGCGCGGATGCCGTTGTCGAAGGTCACCGAGTAGTAGTGCGGGCGCGCGACCTCGTTGTCGTGGCTGAAGGTGAGGGCCCGAGCGCGCCGGTCACCGTTCGGGGTGCCAGGGTCGTCGGACGGCATCACCTGGAAGGTCTGCCGATCGCCCATCCACGGGCTGGGCTGGTGGCTGAGGGCGAGGGCTTGGAGCGCGGGGCGGTTGTCGTCGGTGTTGGCGCGGTGGTACTCGTACAGCCAGCTGAGGGAGCCGGCGTCGGTGACCGGCACCCAGAAGTTGAAGCCGTGCGGCACCGCCGTGGCCGGGATCGTGTTGCCCCGGGAGAACGCCGCGCTGGCGTTGGTGCCCCGTGTCGTGAGCACGTAGTCCGATGGTCGGTCGGTGGTCGAACGCCGGCGCCGAGGGCCGATGCGGACGTCGTCGATCCAGCCGCCGAACGACGCGGGACCGGCGGGGTTGTCGTAGGCGAGCAGAATCGCCCTGATCGTCTTGCCGGCGGCCACGTCACCGACCGCCACCCGCTTGGCGTTCCACTGGTCGAGGGAGAGCGTCTTCGACTCGCCCTGCCCGCGCGGCGTGGCCGGGGCGCCGTGGTGGTCGCGCGCGCCGAGCTCGCTGAGCCGGGTGCCGTCGTCGAAGGCGAGGTCGATCGCGATGTACGTCGCCGGCTGGCGTGGGTCGTCGGAGAGCTCGGGGAAGATCAGGTAGGACAGCGTGGTCTCTGGCTGCACCGGGAGATCGACCTCGAACAGCCGGACGGAGGCGGTCGCGGTGCCGTCGACCGGATGGCGACCCTCGTACCGCAGCGCCCGCTTCCCTGTGAATCCCACGCCGGTCTTCGCGGTGGGGGAAAAGGCGGGTCCACCGCCGACGGTCACCGTCAGTTCGACACCGCCGGCGGGCGAGGGCGATGGCGTGGTGGTAGCGAGCGGTTGAGGATCACCGGCCTCGAAGGAGGTCGAGAACGTGGTCGTCGACTGGCTCGACGAGCAGGAGAGGTTCGACGAGGCGGAAGGGTTCGTATCACCGGTCAGCGACGTGGCCATGGTGCTGCAGCCTGCCACGCGCGGGCTCGACGTGGGAACGGGCGTGCCGCCACCTGGCCGTCGCCGCCGGTCGGCACCGCCCGGCCAGCGTGGAGGCCGCGGCGATGAGCCGCCGGGTGATCGACCGGCCACCCGACCAAACAGGCGGTCGTGGGGACGGGCGAGAATGACGGACGTGCCTGGAAGACCGAGCGGGCTCGCGCCGGAGATCGCCGCGCGCCTGAAGCGAGACGCGAACGGGCTCATCGTGGCCGTCGTCCAGCAGTACGACACCGGTGAGGTCCTCATGGTCGGCTGGATGGACGACGAGGCGTTGCACCGCACGCTCACCACCGGGCGTACGACGTTCTGGAGTCGGAGCCGGCGAACGTACTGGGTCAAAGGCGAGACATCCGGGCACCGGCAGTGGGTCAAAGAGGTGCGGCTCGACTGCGACGGTGACACCGTGCTCGTCCGGGTTGACCAGGAAGGCCCGGCCTGTCACACCGGCGCACGGACCTGCTTCGACCAGGGCCTGCTCGACGTCGAGGGGAACGCATGACCGAGTTGGGATCCACCACTCCTGATCTCGCGACGTTCCGCGCGCTCGCCTTGGGCCAGCCGGTCCCCGGTGAGGACACACCACGAGCGGGTGGCCGCAAGCATCGGGTCATCCCGGTGACTCGCCGGTTGATGGCCGACGCCGAGACCCCACTCGGCGTCTACGCCAAGCTGGCCCGCGACGAGCCGGGCACGTTCCTGCTGGAGTCCGCCGAGCAGGGCGGTGTCTGGGGCCGTTACTCCTTCGTGGGGGTGCGCTCCGCCGCCACCCTCACCGAGCGCGACGGCGTGGCCCGCTGGCTCGGCGCACCGCCGGTGGGACTCCCTGAGGGCGGTGATCCGCTCGAGGCGGTGCGTCACACGATCGCTCGCCTCTACACTCCGCGCATGCCTGGCCTGCCGCCCTTGACGAGCGGTCTGGTCGGCTACATCGGCTACGACGCGGTCCGCAGGCTCGAACGGCTTCCCGAGCTCGCGACGGACGACCTCCGGCTGCCCGAGCTGGCCCTCATGCTGGTCACTGACCTCGCGGTGCTCGACCACGAGGACGGCACCCTGCTCCTCGTCGCCAACGCGGTCAACTGGGACGACACCGACGAACGCGTCGACCAGGCGTGGGAGGACGCGGTGCAGCGGCTGGACGCGATGACCAAGGCGCTCGCCCAGCCCACGCCGTCGTTCGTGGTGACCGCCGACCTCACCGCCGAGGTGACCTACGAGCGGCGCAGAACACCCGAGGAGCACATGGCGGCCGTCGAGCGCGCCAAAGAGCAGATCCGCGCGGGCGAGGCTTTCCAAGTCGTGGTGTCCCAGCGGTTCGAGCGCCGTACGACGGCCCGCGCGTTCGACGTCTATCGGGTCCTGCGTCTGTCCAACCCGTCGCCGTACATGTACCTCCTGCGGTTCGACGACTTCGACGTCGTGGGGTCGAGTCCGGAGGCGCTGGTCACGGTGACCGGGGAGCGGGTCATGACGCACCCCATCGCCGGCACTCGGCCCCGTGGCGCCACGCCGGAGGAAGACCACGCCCTCGAGATGGAGCTGCGGGCCGACGAGAAGGAGCGCGCCGAGCACCTCATGCTCGTCGACCTCGGCCGCAACGACTTGGGCCGAGTCTGTGCTCCGGGGACGGTCGAGGTGGTCGACTTCATGACGGTGCGGCGCTACAGCCATGTCATGCACCTGGAGTCCACCGTCGTGGGCCGACTCGCGGAGGGGCGAACGGGGTTCGACGCGCTCTGCGCCTGCTTCCCGGCTGGCACTCTCTCCGGCGCGCCCAAGCCACGCGCCATGGAGATCATCGAAGAGCTCGAGCCCACCCGGCGCGGGCTCTACGGCGGCATTGTCGGGTACTTCGACTTTGCCGGCGACGTCGACGCCGCCATCGCGATCCGGACGGCGCTGCTGCGGGACGGTGTGGCGTACGTCCAAGCCGGCGGTGGAATCGTGGCCGACTCTGACCCGGCGGCCGAGGACGCCGAGACCCGCAACAAGGCGGCTGCCGCGCTTCGGGCCGTCGCGATCGCCGAGACGTTCGCACAACCATGACCGGGCGCAGGGAGATGACGATCGCGGCCCTGGCGATCCTGGTGGGGGCGGTGGCGGTGCTGCTCGCCGTGAGCCAGACGTGGGTCACGGCGGCGTGGACTGCGCCTGACTACCCACGTGTGTGGGTGCGCCTCGACGGGGGCGACGCCTCACCGGTGGCCCGCGCGTGCGGGTATGTCGCCTTGGCCGGAGTGGTCGCGCTGGTCGCGACCCGCAGGACCGGTCGCCGGATCGTGGGCGCTCTCCTCGCCCTCGCGGGCCTGGGCGTGGTCGTGGCGTGTGGCTTCTTCTGGTGGCTCGGGGACGTGGTCGCCGACTCCGCTCTCACCCACGCCGCGGGCGAGTCGACGCTTGGCGTCGTGGCCTCCGACATCACGACGACCGGCTGGCCCCTTCTCGCGGTCGCTGGTGGCGTGCTGATCACCGGGGCGGGCGTGTGGGCGACGGCCCGGGGTCCGCAGTGGCCGGCGCTGGGGTTGCGCTACGAGGCGCCGACGACCCGGCGTCACGCCGACGACGACCCATGGACGGCGCTCGACAAGGGCGAGGACCCGACACTCGGGGCTTGAGCGCCCTCACCGGACGAGTCCGGTCACGGAGCCGTCCCGCCGGCGTGGACGTCCCGCGCAGCCCTCACCCCCGGCGCACTGCGCCCGGTCCGGCCGGCCACAATGGGGGCGGGACCGGGAAGGAGATGAGCGACATGGCGCAGCAGCACCACCACCCGCACCTGCATGGCGGGCAGAGCCACGGCAACAGCCCCGCCGCGTGGACCGCGGTGACGATCATCATCATCGGCGCCATCGTCGCCGGCGTCGCGGTCGCCATGGGGAACTGGGTGCTCTTCGGCGTGGGCGCGGTCGGCCTTCCCCTTGTGGGCTTGATCGTCGGACGCGTCATGGCCAGCATGGGGCTGGGCGGCCGACCCAACGCGCGGCACCCTCGCGAGGAAGTCGAGTCCTCCGCGGAGACCGCCTGACGTCCACCGCAGCGTCTGGCCGGATCGCCCTTGGCGGCCCCGTGGTCGGTGGCTCGCTCGGTCACGTCGCGAGGGCGGACGCGGTCGTGTGACACCACGCGACGATCGCGTCGATGTCGACCGGGCCACTCGTGTCGACCCGGTACACAGGCCCGAGCCCGAGCGGCTCGGCGTCGGCGACCATCCGTGCCCACTCGTCGTCCCGGCTCATCATGGGCGCCGTGGATGGGGTACCGGCTCGGGAAGCGCGTGACGTACCTCTCCAGGACAGCTCCGGGGAGACATCGCACCAGACCTCGAGCGGACACGTCACACCGGCGTGCGCCTCCTTGATGACGTCCTTGCCGAACAGTGGAAGGGCCAGCGCTTCCGCCAGTCGCGGCGCGAGTGTGGACGTGCCGCGGTGGCCGGCATGCCGTTGACGAGGACGACGAGTCTGGCCTGACGTGGCACGCCGGCAGCATAGGGCACTACGTGATCGTCTCGGGGAGTGACCGCGCTCCGCCATCGATTAGTCTCGGAGAGCGCCGCGAGGACACCCGTGGGAATGGCTGGTCCAGGACGAGGCGCGCGGCCAGCCTTGACGAGCCTATGACGCGCTCATAATCTTCCTGCCACCTCAACGTTAACGTTCACGTAGCTCAAGCCGCCTTCAGTGCGTGAACGTTCACCGTCCGACGTGAAAGGGTGACCTTTTGGCGCCTGGAATCACTGTCTCGGTTGACGACGTGCGGCGGGCGATCCAATCGGCCGACGCCCGGCTCTCCCGCTTCAATCCGCTGCCGCGAATTCTCTGCTACGACGACTTCAATACCGGCACTCATGGCTGGACCGAACTGATCGGCAACCATGACGAGCGCGGCGACCTCGCGACCGTCGACGACCACATGCGCGATTTCCGACCGCCCCAGCTGAGCGCGTGCAACTTCTTCGACATCGGGACGCACGGCGCGATGTCGGGGACCTACGCGCTGAAAGTCGCCACCAAGCCAATCGCCGGGCACACCGCGGTGGCGATCCGCAGGCTCACGATGGCCGGTCGGGGTCGTGTCCAGTTCGAGACCTACTTCACCTACAAGGCGGAGGCGGCCTCAGCGGAGAACCGTGCCTACGAACAGGCGGGTAGCGGCGGCTGGGATGCCAACTTCCATCCGTCAGAGACTCAGTTCGGCGCGTTCACCGTGGCCACCGACATCTGTGACGGCACCCGCTACCACACGGTGATGCGCTATCTCAACACGAACCTCGAGAACAAGCTGGTCCGGCAGTGGGTCTATCCCACGGTTCCCGAGCCGACGCCTCGGGAGCATCTCCAGGGCAAGATCAAGCTGCCCCGACTGGCGGACTTCACCGCCCCGAACCCAAAGGACTGGCATCCGATCGGCGAGCCTCAGGAGCTCTGCTACAACGAGGTGCCCACCAAGGTCAACTGGCACTACCTGCGGTGGGTCATCGACACCTCGACCCGCAAGAACGTCGAGCTGCAGGTCAACGATCGGGTGATGGACCTCTCCGAGGTTCCCGTCCCGGTGTACGAGGAGTCCTATGGCTCGCTGCACAACCTGCTGAACTTCTACGTCAGCGTTCGCACGCACACCAACGTCCGGAACTTCCTGTACCTCGACTCGATCCTGATCTCGACGGATTGGTGAGCCCATGCGCAATTCGATGACGGCAGTGCTGGAACGGGACGGCGTCACTGGTCCTGACTACACCACCGAGCCGTACGAGGTCGCATGGGCGGGTGAGGCACGGTGGTTCGTGCGCACCCTCGAGTTCCCGGAAGGAATCGAGGGCGTCGACTTCCGGGTTCAGGTGTCGCCGGACGGCTTGTACTGGTGTGACATCGACGAGACTGTCCACACCGTCGTCACGCCTGGGGTCGCGACGTGGACGACGCGTGAGTTCGGCGGCTGGCTGAGGCTCCACGCGACGGTACGCGGGCCCGCGGCGGCCGGCACCCAGGTGCCCATGCTCATCTATCTCGCTCTCAAGGAATGAGAGCGACTCACGACTGGCCGCGAGCCAAGGTGAGGAGACGAACATGATCAACGACGTGACGGTGAGCCGTCGGCAGTTCTTGAGCATCGCGGGGATCGGAGCTGCGAGCGCTTTTCTCGCCTCGTGCGGAGTCAGCGGAGGTGACGCGAAGCAGGCGGAGAAAGCGCTGCGCGCCTGCTTCGCCCAACCGATCACCGACCTCGATCCGCTGAGCGCGACGACGACGGTGGACGAGCCCGCGCTCATGGCTCGCCGGCTGATCTTCGACACGCTCGTCCGCCGGGTGGGCGACGAGATCACGCCCGCGTTGGCGACGTCGTGGGAGCAGCCGGACGAGGAGACGTGGGTCTTCAAGATCCGTGACGACGTCACGTTCCACGACGGGACCAGACTGACCGCCCACGATGTGGTGGCCACGATCAACCGGGCCACGTCGACGACGACCAACCTGTCGCCGTTGTGGGAGGCGGTGACGTCCGCTGAGGCGACAGACGACACCACGGTCACCATCAAGACTGACGGCCCACTGGGCACGTTGTTGGTGAACTTGACCCTGCTCTTCATCACGCCCAAGGACCGTCTCGAGGAACCCGGGTTCTTTCGTAAGCCGGTGGGCAGCGGTCCGTTCCGGGTCCAGTCCTTCACCCCCTCATCGAAGCTGGAGCTCGTGCGCTGGGACGACTACTGGGATGAGAAGGCGCTCCAGCCGAAGGTCGAGCTGCCGTACATCCCGGAGACGTCGACCGCGATCACCTCGCTCCTCAGGGGCGACATCGACGTGTTCTGGCCGGTCCCGCCGGACCAGGTCCAAGACGTCGAGGGCAAGAACGGCGTCAAGCTGGAGCGAGAGCCCAGCTGGGTCTACTTCCTGATGTGGTTCAACTGCAGCCGCGAGCCGTTCACCGACGCGCGGGTACGTCGGGCGATGTGGCACGCCCTCGATCTCACCAGCATCGTCGCCGAGCTCTACGGCGAGTCCGCCACGGTGATGGACGCCCCGATCCCGTCCTCGGTGTTCGGGGCGGCCGCGCAGCAGCCCTACGCCTACGACCCGGACAAGGCTCGGAAGCTGTTGGCCGACGCTGGCCTGCCACGCGGGTTCGAGACGTCCCTCATGTGGTTCCCCACGAGCGGCCCGCTGATCTCCGAGCTGGCCCAAGCGATGATCTCCGGCTGGGAGGAGATCGGCATCAAGGTGCGGGCCGAGCAGATCGAGAAGGCCACCTGGCTGGAGCGGCTCAACAAGCTCGACTGGGACCTGGAGCTTCAGACGAACACCGTCACCACCGGTGATGCTGACTTCACCCTCGGCCGGTTGTACACGTCGTCGGCGAACCGGATGGGTTACCAGAACCCCCGGCTCGACAAGCTGCTCGCCGACGCTCGCGCCACGTCCGAGCCCGCCGAGCGGGAGTCGCTGTACGCGGAGGCGTGCAAGATCATCTGGGAGGATGCGGTCGGCATCTTCCCCGCGACGATCGTCACCGTCTACGCGCTGCGCGACTCCGTCCGGGGCTTCGCACCGGTGCCAAGCAACCAGCCGGACCTCGCGAAGGTATCGGTGAGCTAAGCCGCGGCTCGGTCGCGTGGCGGGGGACGGCGCTACGTGACCGAACCGAGCCAGAGAACGGATGCGCCATGAACCCACCGCGACGTGTCAGGCTGCAGGACATCGCTGACTCGCTCGGACTGTCCGTGAACACGGTCTCCCGAGCGCTCGCGGGCAAGAGCGCGGTCAGCGAGCGAACTCGCGCGTTGATCAAGGCCGAGGCGGAACGGCTGGGCTATGTCCCCAACAGCGTGGCTCGCTCGCTCGTGCTCGGCTCGAACATGACCATCGGCGTGGTCATCACGAATCCGTCCAACCCGTTCTACGCGCGCCTGATCAGCGCGATCGAGCAACGGAGCCGTGCCCTCGGCTACTCCCTGCTGCTCATGGTCTCCGAGGAGAACGAGGAGAACGAGCGGCGCGCGGTCGAGACGATGATGCGATGGGGCGTGGACGGAGCGCTGGTGGTGCCGGTCCAGACGGAGGTCGACCACCTGCGGCGGCTCACGTCGGCGGGGACCACCGTCGTGCTCGTCAACCGCGAGCTATCCGGGTTCTCCTGCGACCTAGTAGGCATCGACTACCGACAAGGGGCGTATGACGCCACCACGCATCTGCTCGACTCCGGAGCCGAGCACCTGTGTCTCTTGGAGGAGGACCTCGAGATCTCGCCTGTCAAAGCTCGCATCGAGGGGTTCCGCGAGGCCCTCGCCGAGCGTGGTGTGCCAGAGGATGCGGTCTCGGTGCTGCGAGTGCCGACCAGACGCCGTGAGGCGAGGGCGCTGCCGTGGGAACCCAACGAGTCCTACCAGCTCGCCCGCGAGCTCGTCGGGCAGCTTCCGCGACGCTCGGGCATCCTCGTCGGCAACGACTACTTCGCGCTCGGGGTATACCGGGCGGTGACCGAGGCCCACCGCACGATCGCCACCGACGTGGCCGTCGTCGGCTTCGGTGACCACCCCTTCTCGGCCTACCTGATGCCGGCCTTGAGCAGCGTACGTCTACCCGCCGAGCAAGTCGGGCGCGCCGCCGTCGACCAGCTGGTCGCCCGCTTGTCGAAGCGCGAGTCACCGGACGCTTACACGACTGTCCGCTACTCCTGCCAGCTTGTCGTTCGCGACTCGTCCATCGCTTCCTCGCCGGCCCAGAGTCCGCCTGGAGGCGGCTGATGCTGCGGTTTCTGCTCAGGCGGCTCGTCCAAGCCGCCCTCATCATCTTCGCCTCGTTGAGCGTGGTGTTCTTCATCGTTCGCGTGGTGCCAGGTGACCCAGCGGGGCTCATGCTGGGCTCGTCCGCCACGCCCGAGGATGTCGCGCGCCTGCGTCGTCAGCTGGGCCTGGACCAACCGCTCGGCGTGCAGTACCTCACCTTCCTCTCCCAGGTGTCGCGAGGCGACTTCGGCATCTCGTGGCGGCTCGGTGGCGACGCGCTGGCCAACGTCGCCGAGCGTCTGCCCGCAACCTTGGAGCTCAGCGCGTTCGCTTTGCTCCTGACCGTTCTCATCGGCTTCCCACTCGGCGTCGTCAGCGCTCGCCACGCTGGCTCGTGGCTGGACCGCCTCATCTCGGTGCCAGCCATGGTGGGGCAGGCCCTGCCGTCCTTCTGGGTCGGGGTCATGCTCATCCTGATCTTCTCCCGAACGCTCGACCTCCTGCCACCCACCGCGGACGGAACCGTCGCGGCCCTTCTGATGCCCGCCATCACTCTTGCCCTGCCGTTCCTCGGTTGGCTTGTGCAGCTGGTGCGAAACGGCGCGCTCGGCGAGCTCAACAAGGACTACGTGCGGACTGCGCTCTCGAAAGGGCTGAATCGCCGTGTGGTCTTCTACGGTCACGTGGTCCGGAACATGCTGATTCCGGTCGTCACGTTGCTAGGTCTTTTGATCGGGAACTTCATCGCCAACGCGGTGATCATCGAAGTGGTCTTCGCCTGGCCAGGTATCGGATCACTCATGATCGACTCGATCACCAACCGGGACTACGCGGTGGTCCAGGCGGTGATCATGGTCATCACGATCGCGTACGTGCTGCTGAACCTGCTCGTCGACCTGCTGTACGTCGCGCTCGACCCTCGGTTGAAGCCGGAGCATCTGCGATGACTGCCAACGCCACTGCCGCACCGGCCAACAACGCGTCACCGCCCGAGGAAACGCCGGCTGTCGAGGGAGCTCTCGCGCGCCGACGCGTTCCTTGGAGCGCCAAGGTGGCGACGGGACTGATCGCGTTGGTCGTGCTCGGCGCCGTCGTCGGGCCGATGCTGCGCCCCTACTCGGCCACCAAGACAGATCTCCCCAACCGGCTGCTCCCTCCGGGCGCGCGATTGACGGATGGGTCCATCGCCTGGTTGGGGACGGATGCCGTCGGACGTGACATGCTCGCTCAGATTCTGGCTGGAAGTCGCGTCTCCGTCACCGTCGGCGTGCTCACTGTCCTGATCGGCGGCCTGGTCGGGATGGTGCTCGGCCTGGTCGCGGGCTATTTCGGCGGCTGGATCGACACGGTGATCTCTCGGCTGGGAGACATCCAGCTCGCCTTTCCCAGCGTGCTGCTCGCCATCCTCATCGCCGGTGTCCTCGGCCCCAGCATGACCAACGTCATCATCGCGTTGGCGGTCACCCGCTGGGTCATCTTCGCTCGAGTGGTGCGCGCGTCCGCGATCACGGCGCGAAACCTCGAATACGTGGACTCGGCACGCGTGCTTGGTGCCAGTCACCTGCGGATCCTGACCCGCTACATCCTGCCGTCGTGCTGGCCGCCGTTGCTGGTGGCGGGCACCGCGCAGATCGGACTGACGATGGTCGCCGAGGCGTCGTTGAGCTTCCTCGGCCTCGGTGTGCCGGTGACTCAGGCGTCCTGGGGCACCACGATCTCCGAGGGCCGTGACTACCTGGCATCGGCGTGGTGGATCTCCACCCTCCCCGGGGTCATGCTGGCCGTCGTCGTGGTGGCCGTCGGCCTCGTGAGCAACGTGTATCGAGACGTCAGTGATCCGAGGGCGGTGCTATGACCGAGACGTCGAGCCTGCCAGGCGCCAGTGGCACGCCGTCGTCGACCACGGCGCCGACGGCCAATCCGGAACGTGAGCCGCTGGTGCGCGTGACTGATCTGCGGATCCAGCTCGGCCATCCCGCCGTCGACCTCGTGCGAGGCGTCAGCCTGACCGTCCCGCGTGGCGGCACCGTGGCGGTCGTCGGCGAGTCTGGCAGTGGGAAAAGCCTCACCGCCTTGTCGCTGATCGGCTTGTTGCCCCCTGGAGTCACTGTCCGCGGTGGGGAGATCCGCTTCCAGAACCGCTCGCTCACCCACCTATCCGAGCGGGAGTGGGAATCCGTGCGAGGCGCCGAGATCGCCATGATCTTCCAGGACCCGCTGTCCTCGCTCAATCCCGCCATGCGCGTCGGCACGCAGATCGCGGAGATGTTCCGCAGGCGCGCTGGCTTGAGTCGTCGAGACGCCCTGGATCGCGCGGTACACGCGATGGCCGAGGTCGGAATCCCCGATCCTGGTCAGCGGGCGACCGCGTACCCGCACGAGTTCTCCGGCGGCATGCGCCAACGCGTCATGATCGCCATGGCGCTGGCTCTTCGGCCGAAGCTGCTCATCGCGGATGAGCCGACCACGGCGCTCGACGTGACCGTCCAGGCGCAGATCATGCGTCTGCTGACCGAACGCAAGCGGACCGACGGCCTCACCATGATCCTCATCAGTCACGATCTCGGTGTGGTGGCCCGCACCGCCGACAGGGTCGCCGTCATGTACGCCGGCAGCGTGGTGGAGTCGGGACCGTGTCGCGATGTACTCGCCACGCCTGCCCACCCGTACACACAGGGATTGCTACGGGCGGTGCCCGATAGGCGTCGGCCGCGTGGCGCTCTGGAGGCGATTCCCGGGCAACCGCCTGACCCCCGTGCGCTGCCGACCGGATGCGCCTTCCATCCACGGTGTCCAATCGCGCAGAGCATCTGTCGAACCGTGCCGCCCCAACCTGTGGCGGTGACCTCGACACGGACGAGCGCATGCCACTTCGCCACGCAGGTCTTCGCCTCCGAGCGTGTCGAGGGAGGGGAGCGGCCATGAGCGACGATGCGCCAGTGCTCGAGGTGCGCGACCTCCACGTCGACTACCCCCTCCCTGGGGGTTGGTTCAGCCGCAAGCGGGCGCTCCACGCGGTGACCGGTGTCGACCTCGTCGTGCCACCAGCTCGCACTGTCGGCATCGTGGGTGAGTCCGGTTGCGGCAAGTCCACGCTCGCTCGGGCGATCGTTGGCCTGCTCCGGCCGACCCGGGGCCAGGTGGTGGTCTGCGGAGTCGACCTGGCCACCGCCTCTCGGGCGACGATGCGACGGTTGCGGCCCATGGTCCAGATGGTGTTCCAGGACCCCTACGCTTCTCTGAACCCGTGGATGAGCGTGCACGAGCTCATCAGTGAGCCGTGGCGCATCCATCGCGGCATCGTGGAGCCGAGCGACTGGGACCGTGAGGTGGATCGGCTGTTGGAGCTCGTGGGCTTGCGCCCCAACCAGCGGCACCTGCGTCCTCACCAGTTCTCGGGTGGGCAGCGTCAGCGCATCAGTCTTGCCCGAGCGCTCGCCATGCGTCCCAAGCTCATCGTCTGCGACGAGGTGGTCTCGGCTCTCGACGTCTCGATTCGCGCGCAGATCCTCAACCTGCTGCGAGACATCCAGCAGGAGACCGGCGTGTCGTACCTGTTCGTGTCCCACGATCTGGGTGTTGTGCGGCACGTCGCCGACGAGGTGGCGGTCATGTACCTCGGTCGTATCGTCGAGCACGGTGCGACGGAGCACGTCTTCGCCGAACCTGCTCACCCGTACACCCAAGCGTTGCTGTCGGCAGCGCCGATCCTGGACCTCGATCGCGGCGAGGCGGGTGAGGAGATCGTGCTGTCCGGCGAGGTACCGTCGCCGCTGAACCCACCGTCTGGATGCCCGTTCCGCACCCGCTGCGGGAAGGCGCGAGACCTCTGCGCGATCGAGGTCCCGCGCTTGGCTGACCGAGCGGTGGGTCACGACGTCGCGTGTCACTTCGCGGCCGCGGACGCCCGCTTCGGCATCGTGGGCTGACGCCTGGAAAGGCGCGGTGGGAAGGATGGTGGCTGCCCCGTGGGGTCGTCTCCACAGGGCAGCCACCGTCGTCCTAGACGATCTTCTGCCTCTTCCTTCTCTTCTCTTGTTCCTTCGCTTGGCCCGCGCGTCAGCGCTGGCGCGCAGCGTTCGCCAGGGTGGCGAAGTTCGCGCGGTACTGCTGGTACACGCCGGTGAGATTGATCGCCAGGAGGGTCTCGTCGTTGCGCCGCAATGAGGTCATGGTGAAGTTGGGGCTGCCGGTGAAGACCCAACGAGCGTGAGGTCGACCGTCGTAGTGCCCCTCGATCAGCATGTACTTGGAGTGGATGCGCCCAGGTAGCTGCTGGGCGTCGCTGAGCGCGGCCAAGGTGATGGTCGACTGTGCTGACAGGAGCTCGCGCACGTCGTCGTCCATGAGCCCATACACGATCCGCACCTGACAGCCTTGCTGCGCGAGCTCGACGAGACGTTCAGCGATGCCGATCCGATAGGTGTCCCATTCAGACATCCCGACACGGATGGTCGTCTCGCCGTGACAGCGGACCTTCGCCAGGTGGTCGATGATGGGGTCACCGGTTCGCTGGGGGAAGAAGGAAGCGGTGACCGTGCCGCCTGGCATGCGGGTCGTCACAGTGCGGAAGTAGTCGTCGGTTCGCCTCTCCGCGGCGAGGTCTTCGAAGTAGGCGTCGTAGGCCTCGTAGAGCCTCTTGTTGCCAACGATCGTGACCGCGTTGTTCCAGTAGGTGGTGGAGTTGAGGTCGGTGAAGTTGGCTGAGGACTGCACGACCACATGAGACTTTCCGGCCGTCCGGGAGAACAGATAGAACTTGTTGTGCTGCCCCTTGTTCCCGATGCAGGCGGCCGTGTTGCCCTCGGGGGACACGTTCGTGCACACGTGTAGCCACGACCGTCGTGACCGATCGGTGCCGAGTGTCGCGCGAAGCGCCTCGACAGCTGCGGTGTCAGCCTGCCAGCCGTCAAGCACGATCTGCACGTCGACGCCACGGCGGTGTGCGTCGATGAGGGCGTTCGCGAAATCCATTCCGGCGTCGCCGGAGATGACGAAGTGGGCGATGCGGATCCTCGAGCCGCGTGGGGCTTGGTGCACGAGGTTGCAGATCTCGCGGACGATAGCCGTGGCGTCACCGGTGGGGTCGTTGAACACCGCGCCTGTCGTGACGGGTTTTCTCGGCGCGTCGCGGCATGGGCTCAACACGCCGGCAGCCTGTGCGGAGGGAATTGACACCACCATGGCCGCGAGAACGACCATCGCGGTCGCGAAGGATTTCCGTCGCATGAAGTCAGCCCTTTCCCACCTGAACCGCTAAGGCCCGTTGGACGCCCACGTCGGCGTCGTCGGCCCACAGCGGTCGTCGGCCAACACCGCGCACACACGAGACGGCGCTCCGAGGTGCAGGGCGTGCCCAGCGTTGTGGTGCGGCCGGGTGAATGTGAACGTTCACGTAACGTCTCGATCTCGAATGCTCGAGGATCGTTACCTCGGTGTCAAGATCTCCGGTGGCCATGGGTGGTCTCGCCACGCACTGGGTAGGGCATGACCGACCGTAGGCGTGGGCGTGTCCGCTCAGCCCTGGCGCGAGGCGAGCGGCAGGATCGGGACCAGGAGGGGCAACGCTGGGGAGTGGCTCTGGTGCGTCTCGACCCTGTCGACGAGCGGATCGTCGCCCTGCTGCTGGACGACGGTCGGGCGAGCTTCGCGGAGATCGGCGCGCGGGTCGGTCTGTCCGCGCCGGCCGTCAAGCGACGGGTCGACCGACTGCGGCGGTCGGGGGTGATCACCGGCTTCACCGCCACGGTCGAGCCGCAGGCATTGGGCTGGACGACCGAGGCCTACGTCGAGCTGTACTGCCAGGGCAAGACCTCGCCGGCGACCATCCGCGACGGCCTCGCCCGGTTCCCCGAGGTGGTCTTCGCCTGCACGCTGACCGGTGAGGCGGACGCCCTGGTGCACGTGCTGGCGACCGACATCCACCACTTCGAGGAGGTCCTCGAGCGGATCAACGCCGAGCCCTACGTCGTCCGAACCAAGAGCGTGCTGGTGCTCTCCCGGCTCCTCGACCGTCCCGGCCTTCGTCCGTCCGAGCGGTGAGTCGGCGGCGCCCGACCGTCTGCGGCCTCGATCGCCTGCGAGTCTCGACTGCTGCGAGGCGCTGACCGTCGCCGAGCCGGCGGGCGTCGCCGACACTGGGTCGCGAATGCAACGAATCGACGGACCAGGGAGGAAAGACGCAACGAACCGCCGCTGGGACGCACGTGTCGCACATTGGTTCGACTATCAGGTCGTTCGTACGCTCGTCGCGGGTCCAGCTTGACACCGCACCGGAGGTTCGCGATGAACGCATGGGCGCGGACGAGCGCCGTACGGGGGGAACGTGTTCGCAACCCACGGTGGATCCCGGCGAAGGGCGAGCGAAAGGCCACTCGTCGGCACTACCTCATGTGCCCGCCGACGTACTTCACGGTGGCGTACGCCATCAACCCGTGGATGCGCCCGGACGATCCAGCGGGAGCGGTCGACCCGAATCGGGTGAGCCAACAGTGGGAGGCCTTGCGTCGCGTCTACACGACGCTGGGGCACCAGGTCAGTGTGATCGACCCGGTTCCCGAGCTCCCCGACATGGTCTTCGCGGCCAACGGCGCCTTGGTGGTCGATGGGATGGTGTTCGGCGCCAAGTTCCGGTACGCCGAACGGGCGCCGGAGGCGACGCACTACCTGGAGTGGTTCAAGGCCCACGCCGCCGAGCTCGGCCTTCGGAGCATCCACGTGCCGGTCGCGGTGAACGAGGGTGAAGGCGACCTGCTCGTGACACGCTCGCGGATCCTCGCCGGCACAGGCTTCCGCACCGAGCCGGCCGCCCATCGGGAGCTCGAGCGGTTCCTGGCTCGCCCAGTGGTGACCCTCCGACTGGTCGATCCGATGCTGTACCACCTGGATACCGCGCTGGTCGTCCTCGACGAGGAAACCATCGCGTACTACCCACCGGCCTTCGCGCCGGAAAGCCAGGAGCTCCTGCGCAGGCTCTATCCCGACGCGATCCTCGCCGACGAGGCCGACGCGATGGTGCTCGGGTTGAACGCCGTCTCCGACGGCCGTCATGTCGTCCTACCGGGGGAGGCTGCCAGACTGGCCGAGCAGATCGCCGATCGCGGCTTCGAACCCATCCCAGTCGACATCTCCGAGCTGCGCAAAGCCGGTGGGGGACCGAAGTGCTGCACGTTGGAGATTCGACCGGCGTCCACTGCCGTTGACGAAGCTCACGGGGCGCGCGGTGGGGATGGGGGCCACCATGAGGAATGACACGACCTCGCCGATCTCCGCTCACGTGGAGATGGCCGAGCGGTTCGCCGCCCACAACTATGCGCCCCTGCCGGTCGTCATCGCCGAGGGCGACGGGGCGTGGGTCACCGATGTCACTGGGCGGCGATATCTCGACTGCCTGGCTGGCTACTCCGCGATGAACTTCGGCCACCGGCATCCGCGCATCGTCGCCGCGGCGAGAGAGCAGCTGGAGCGGCTCACGCTGATCAGCCGGGCCTTCCACCACGATCAGTTCGGGCCGTTCTGCGCGGAGCTGGTCGACCTGACACGGACCGCCGGGTTCGCCGGCGACACGATGGTGCTGCCGATGAACACCGGCGCGGAGGCCGTCGAGACCGCGCTCAAGGTCGCTCGCAAGTGGGGTTACGAGCGCAAGGGCGTCCCGGATGGACGCGCCAGCGTCATCGTGGCCAGCGGGAACTTCCATGGTCGCACGCTCACCATCGTCAGCTTCTCCGATGACCCGGACGCCCACGACCACTTCGGCCCCTACACGCCGGGCTTCCGACGCGTGCCGTACGGCGACGCCGCGGCGATCGAGGCCGCGATCGACGAAACCACGGTGGCTGTCCTGCTCGAGCCCATCCAAGGTGAGGCGGGCGTCATCGTGCCCCCGCGCGGCTACCTGGCGGAGGTGCGCCGGCTGTGCACCGAGCGCGGGGTGCTCCTTCTCGCGGACGAGATCCAGTCCGGGCTCGGGCGCACCGGCACGACGTTCGCCTGTGAGCTGGAAGGCGTGGTCCCCGACCTGTTGATCCTCGGCAAGGCGCTCGGCGGTGGGATTCTGCCGGTCTCGGCGGTCGTCGGGGACGCCAGCGTGCTGGGGGTGCTCCGACCCGGCCAACACGGCAGCACCTTCGGCGGAAACCCGCTCGCCTGCGCGGTCGGTCGCGCCGTCGTCGACCTGCTGCGGGACGGCACCTACCAAGCACGGGCGAGAGAGCTCGGCGTGATCCTGCACGCGCGGCTTCGCGAGCTCGTCGGCCGTGGCCTGCGGGAGGTGCGGGGCGTTGGGCTGTGGGCGGGGATCGACGTGGACCCCACCCTGGGCAGCGGACGGGACGTCTGCGCGGCTCTCGCCGACCGGGGTGTGCTGGCCAAGGACACCCATGGCTCGACCATCCGACTCTCACCGCCCCTCGTGGTGGAGCGAGCCGACCTGGAGTGGGCCGTCGACCAGCTCGCGGACGTCTTGGCGACGGCGCGGCGGCGCGGCCTGTCGGCGGCGTCCCTGTCCAACCACTGACGGCACTGGGGACCCGCTGGCGGAACTGGGAACGGCCGCCCACCACCCGCGCGCGCTCGCCCAGCCTGACCGGGGCCCGGCCGGCCGGCCCGCGGGTCAGCGCCGGTCCAGGAGTTCCCCGAACCGTCGGAGCGCGCCCCCGGCCCGGACGGCGGTGACCTCGACGCGCTCGACGAGCGGCGACGCCAGCCCACCCGTCAAACGCCTGACGCGACCCGACCTCGATCTTCTCCACGTCCGTGGCGTCCGGCCAGAACCACCACCGCACCGGGTTCTCGCGGACCGGCACCGATCCGCTCCCTGTCGAGAGGTCTGCCTCTGGCACAGATCTGTGTGCTGGCTCCTCCAGCACGGCGTCAGCCTGGCACACCGAGCCTCGCCCAGCCGGATCCGTGATCAAGGGCGGAGGGCGGCGAACGGCTCCCATGGAAGGTTCCGCACGACCGTGAACGTCAGGGCGAGCGTCACCAGGATCGGGACGAGCAGACGGCGGGTGCGTGGCGTCAGCCGCGGTCGCGGGGCGCGGGCGACCCCCAGCCGCTCCAGCACCCAGCTCACCCAGAGGTAGCCGACCATGAGGCCGGCCACGAGCACGGGCGCGTTGAGCCGCAGCGCCTCGCCGAGGTCGCCGCGCAACAGTGCCGCTCCCATCCGGGTCGCGCCGCAGAATGGGCAGGCCAGGCCGGTCGTGGCGCGCAGGAGACAGGGGACGCCGACCGCCCCACCGGTCGCGTCCGCGAGGACCGCGAGGCCGACCGCGCCGGCGCCGCCAACCGCCATGCCGACCAGGGTGGCATCGGAGGGGACGCCGGAGGGAAGCGTGTGCTCAACGGCCTCTGGCGAGTCCGGGGCGTCGGCCATACCACCACCGTACGTACGCCGTCACCTTTTTCCGTGGGCGCGGTCTCCCGGAGCCTACGAAGCGACCCGGTGGTCGGGGCGAAGCGTCATCGGTGCGTGTTGTCCTGCCTCGCGGAGGGTCTCCCCCGGCGGCTCGCCAGGAGGAGTCCACCGGCGACCGGCGGTGGAGCTGGCCGACGGTGGCGACTCGCGGCGCTGCCAGTTTTCAGCGACGTTGTAGGTCGCTAGCCTGCTCCGCGTTCGTTCACACACCGAGAATGGAGCACGGTTGTGAGTACGCCGAACCCGCCCACGGGCTCCGATGCGCACGAGCAGGGGCAGCCGACCAGCAGCGGGCAGCCCTACGGTCCGGGCGAGTACGGCCAGCCGGGTGCGTACGGGCAGCAGCAGTACGGCCAGAGCTACGGCCAGCCCCATCAGCAGCCCGGCTACGGCCAGCCGTACGGCTACCAGGGATACGCGCAGCCGGGCTACGGCCAGCAAGCCTACGCGCAGCCGGGTTACGGACAGCAGCAGGGCTACGGCCAGCAGGGTTACGTCCAGCAGCCGTACGGTCAGTACGGCTATGCCCAGCAGCCGTACGCGCACCAGGGTCACGGACAGTACGCCCAGGGCCAGCAGGCCTACGCCCACCAGCCCTACCCCGGCTACGGACAGCAGCCGTACGGTCAGTACGGCTACGCCCAGCAGCAGTACGGCCAGGTCGCACCCTACGGGCCGTACGCGCAGGCCAGCCCGTATGCCGCTCCCAGCCCTGACATGCTGGGCTCGTGGCTGCAGCGGGTGGGCGCCACCCTCATCGACGTCCTCGTCGTGGCACCCCCCTCGATCGTGGCGAACGTCTTGCTCGTGACAGGCAACGGCAGCCCGCTGCTGCTCAACCTGCTGAGTCTGATCACCTTGGGCCTGTTCATCTGGAACTACTGCATTCGGCAGGGCGGTAAGGGTCAGACCATCGGCAAGCAGGTCCTGGGCATCAAGCTGGTCCGAGAGACTGACGGTCAGCCGATCGGCGGGCTCTGGTGCCTCCTGCGCGCCTTCTGCCACGTCCTCGACGCTCTTCCGATCTACGTCGGGTACCTGTGGCCGCTGTGGGACAAGAAGCGACAGACGTTCACCGACAAGATCATGCACACCCTGGTCGTGCGGGTCTGACCGAGCGCCACGGTCGTCGCCTCAAGGCACCCGTTGTCCCGTGTCGAGGGCCCCGACGTGGGCCCTCGGCCCTGTCTGGCCCTCGCTGTCTGGCCCTCGACGCCGTCCGACACCAGGGCCCGCTGCCGACAATGCCTCCTGACGTCGCCTCCTGACGTCGCGCGCTCTCGACCGCGTCCAGGTGACATCCGGCAGCGCGCGACGTGTCGCGCGGGGCGGGTCGGTCGCCGTGATGGGATCTGCCCCCCCCCGGACCGTCGTGCCGTTCTCGGAGGAACGCCATCGGGCGACGAGGGCTGATCGACCCATCCGGTGTCAGGTGGGCCACGAGGCGTCGTTACGCTGGCCACGTCCTGAGCTTGGCGGCCCGCGCATCGGGCCGACCATGCTCCGTAGCCCGCGCAGGAAGGGACTGACCGCGTGAGCGTCCTCGACGACATCCTCGACGGCGTGCGAGCCGACCTAGCCGAGCGCCAGGCGAGAGTCTCGATCGAGGATCTCAAGGCGAGAGTCGCGCAGCTGCCGTACGCGATCGACCCGCTGCCGGCCCTCCGGCGGGAGGGTGTGGCGGTCATCGCCGAAGTCAAACGCGCGAGCCCGAGCAAGGGCGCCCTCGCCGCGATCGCCGACCCCGCCGCGCTCGCCGTCGACTACCAAGCGGGTGGCGCGGCCGCCATCAGCGTGCTCACCGAGCGGCGGTGGTTCGGCGGCTCGATCGATGATCTCCGCGCGGTCCGGGCGATGGTGGACATCCCGGTGCTGCGCAAGGACTTCGTGGTGAGTAGCTACCAGCTGTGGGAGGCCCGCGCCTACGGCGCCGACCTGGTACTCCTCATCGTCGCCGCGCTGGAGCAAAACGCCCTCATCGGACTCATCGAGCGAGCCGAGTCGATCGGCCTCACCCCGCTCGTCGAGTGCCACACTGAGGAGGAGGTCGAGCGGGCCGTCGACGCCGGGGCGCGGATCATCGGGATCAACGCCCGCAACTTGAAGACCCTCGAAGTCGACCGCACCGCCTTCGCCCGACTCGCGCCGAAGATTCCCGACGGCATCATCAAGATCGCCGAGTCCGGCATCCGTGGTCCACACGACGTGATCGAGTACGCGCGGGCCGGTGCCCACGCCGTCCTCGTCGGTGAGAGCCTGGTCACCGGCAAGGACCCTCGCGCGGCCGTCGCGGACCTCGTGGCGGCTGGCGCGCACCCAGCCCTCTACTACGACCGAGAGACGCCATGACAGACCTGGCCACCCACCCTCCCACCACGTCGCCCACCGGCCCTGACGAGCGCGGGCACTGGGGGCGCTTCGGTGGGCGGTTCGTGCCGGAGGCCCTGATCGCGGCGTTGGAGGAGCTCGACGCGGCGCGCCAGGAAGCCATGGCCGATCCCGCGTTCACCGCCGAGTTCGACCGAATGCTGCGGGAGTACGCGGGTCTGCCCAGCCTCCTCTACGACGCCCAACGGCTGTCCGAGGCGGCCGGTGCGCGCATCCTGCTCAAGCGGGAGGACCTCAACCACACCGGCGCGCACAAGATCCGGAACGTCCTCGGGCAGGCGCTGCTCACCAAGCGCATGGGCAAGACCCGCATCATCGCCGAGACCGGTGCCGGCCAGCACGGCGTGGCCAGCGCGACCGCGGCCGCCTACCTCGACCTGGAGTGCCGCGTCTACATGGGCGAGGAGGACACCCGGCGGCAGGCGCTCAACGTCGCCCGGATGCGCATGCTGGGCGCCGAGGTCGTCCCCGTCACCACAGGGAGCCGCACCCTCAAGGACGCGATGAACGAGGCGCTGCGGGACTGGGTGGCCACCGTCGACCACACCCACTACCTCATCGGCTCGGTCGGTGGGCCGCACCCGTTCCCCGTCATGGTTCGGGACTTCTGCCGGGGCATCGGCGACGAGACGCGTGCGCAGGTCCTCGAGCTGATCGGCCGGCTACCGGACGCGGTCTGCGCTTGCGTCGGGGGAGGGTCCAACGCGATCGGCATGTTCACCGCCTTCATTCCCGACGAGACGGTCCGGCTCTACGGCTTCGAGGCCGGTGGCGAGGGTGTCGAGACCGGGCGGCACGCCGCGACGATCACCGCCGCGCAGGTTGGCGTCCTCCACGGCGCGCGGTCCTACGTCCTGCAGGACGAGGACGGCCAGACCATCGAGAGCCACTCGATCTCGGCCGGGCTGGACTATCCGGGGGTCGGCCCGGAGCACGCCTGGCTGCACGACACCGGTCGGGTGAGCTACGAGCCGGTGACCGACGCCGAGGCGATGGAGGCGTTCCGGCTGCTCACCCGTACCGAGGGGATCATCCCGGCGATCGAGTCGGCGCACGCGGTGGCTGGCGCGCTTCGCGTCGCCAAGGAGCTCGGTCCGGACGCCGTCATCGTCGTCAACCTGTCCGGACGGGGCGACAAGGACATGGACACCGCCGCCCGGTGGTTCGGGCTGCTCGAGGCGGATCGGGGCGAGCGATGAGCGTCACGCCGGTCTTCGACAAGGCCCGCGAGGAGGGCCGAGGCGTCCTGGTGGGATACCTGCCCGCCGGGTTCCCCAGCTACGACGGCGCCATCGCCGCGTTCCGCGCGATGGTCGAGGGCGGTGTCGACCTGATCGAGGTAGGGCTGCCCTATTCCGACCCGGTGATGGACGGCCCCACCATCCAGATGGCGGCCGACCAGGCGCTGCGGGGTGGCATCCGGACCCGAGACGTCTTGCGGACCGTCGAGGCCGTCGCGTCCCTCGGGGTCCCCGCTGTGCTCATGACGTACTGGAACCCCATCGAGCGGTATGGCGTCGAGCGGTTCGCGCGTGACCTGGCGGCGGCGGGCGGCTCGGGCTTGATCACGCCCGACCTCATCCCCGAGGAGGCGGGGGAGTGGATCGCCGCCTCGGACGCCACCGGGCTGGACCGCGTCTTCTTGGTGGCGCCCTCCTCATCGCCGGAACGGATCAAGATCACCGTCAGCGCTTGCCGTGGCTTCGTCTACGCGGCGTCCGTGATGGGCGTGACCGGGGCGCGGGAGCACACCTCCGCGGTCGCACCGGAGCTGGTGGCCCGCACCCGCGCGGCGACCTCGTTGCCGATCGGCGTCGGCCTGGGTGTCTCGAACGCCGACCAGGCGGCAGAGGTGGCGTCGTACGCGGACGCCGTCATCGTGGGCTCGGCGTTCGTGCGCCGGGTCCTCGACGCGCCGGACGTGGAGTCCGGTGTCGCCGCGGTGCGTGACCTGGCTCGTGACCTGTCCGCCGGAGTTCGGCGACGTGTCGGGTGACCTGCGGCCGAGTCGGGCGAGATCGCCTCAGGCCGGGAACTTCCGGCCACCTGGGCATAGTTGTCCGACCGTGACCGTTGAACCGACCTCCGTCGCTCGCCCGTTCGGTACGGTGAGGTGGCCTGTGACGACCCCTATGACGACCTCGGTGGCGACGTCGGGCGGGTTGGCGGGCGGGCCGACACGTCGCCGCGTCGGCGTCCATGGCGGGTGGCGGGCGGCCAGTATCCTCGTGGGGTGTTCCCACGCCCTTGACGCGCGCCCGGCTCGCGTGGACAAGGTGCCCCCCTCCGCCACCAGGTCGTCTGCGGCGCGGCAAGGAGTTGTTCGGTGAGCAAAACGGACGTCCACGCGGAGCCCGCGTCCGGCACCGCCGCTCCGTCTCGGCTCGCGGTGGTCACGCCGTGGATCTCGGTCCTGGCGCGCCTGGTGCTCGGAGGCGTGCTCGTGGTGGCCGCGATCGCCAAGCTCAGTCAATCGCCGGCCGAGCAGGTGCGGGCGGTCCGGGCGTACCAGCTGCTTCCGCACGGCGTGGACGCCGCGGTCGCCTACACGCTTCCATTCGTGGAGCTGGTCCTGGCGATCGCCTTGATCGTCGGGGTTGCCACCCGGATCGCCGCGGTGGCGTCAGGGGTGCTCATGCTGGCCTTCGTCATCGGAGTCGCCTCGGTCTGGGCTCGAGGACTGTCGATCGACTGCGGCTGCTTCGGTGGTGGAGGTCCGGTCGAGCCGGGCGAAACGCGATACCTGGAGGAGATTCTTCGCGACATCGGCCTGATGGTGGCCGCCGGGTGGCTGGCCGTGGTCGGCCCCGGCCGGTTCGCGCTCAGCTCGGCGATGTCACGGCCCTCCTCCAGCGGCGAGGACCTTGATCGGGGAGAGGAATGAGCAAGAAGTCCGCCCGTGAGGCCTTGCGCGCCGAGCGCGCACGGCAGGCCGCCGAGGCGCGGCGCCGCGAGAACAGGCTGCGCCTGCTCATCGCTCTGGTGGTCGTCGTGGTCGTGGTCGCGATCGCCGGCGTCGTTCAGTGGCAGCGGTCCAAGGTCGACTCTGGCTCCGACGTCCCGGCGGGTGTGGCGCACGGGTACACCCGCAACGTCCAGGAACGCGCGAAGCCCGTCGGTATGGGCAACGGGATCGCAATCGGCAAGGAGAACGCCCCGGTCACCGTGGAAGTCTTCGAGGACTTCCTCTGCCCCCACTGCCGCGACTTCGAGGCCGCCGTCTCGGACTACCTCAAGGAGCAGGTCGACAGTGGCAAGGTGCGGGTCGTCTACTACCCGGTGACGCTGTCGTCGTTCGGGCGGCCGACGGAGCTCGCGGCCAACGCGTTCGCCTGCGCTGCCGACGCCGGGAAGGGACCGGAGCTGCACGACGCGCTCTACACCAACTTCCGTCAGGACTGGACGGTGGACCTGCTGACGGAGCTGGGTAGCTCTGTCGGACTGTCCGACGGGTCCTTCCGCTCGTGTGTGCGTCGGGGCAAGTTCGAGGAGTGGGTCCGCTCGATCGACCAGACCGCCACTGACCGAGGTGTGACGGGGACGCCGACCGTCTTCGTCAACGGTGGGGAGCCACTGCAGCCGCAGGACATGACCGCCCCGGGTCTTCGGCTGGTCATCGACGACGCGCTCGCCAAGCGGTCGGGACGCGAGTAGGGTCCCTCCGGTAAGTCGCCCCCTCGGGTAGGTCGCCTCTCCCGGCCAGGCCCCGTCCGGGACTCCTGTTCAGGAGCACTCCGCTTCCGAGGAGCACTCCGCGCATGTTGATTCACGCGTTGATCCCCAGTCCGTCGGAGGGTGTCTGGCATCTCGGGCCGGTGCCGATCCGCGCGTACGCCCTGTGCATCATCGCCGGGGTCGTCGTCGCCGTGTGGCTCAGCAACCGTCGCTGGGTCGCGCGTGGAGGCAACCCCGGGACCGTCGCCGACATCGCCGTCTGGGCGGTGCCGTTCGGCCTCGTGGGCGCCCGCCTCTACCACGTCATCACCGACTACCAGCTCTACTTCGGCCCGGGTCGGGACCCCTGGCGGGTCTTCGCGGTCTGGGAGGGAGGCCTGGGCATCTGGGGCGGTGTCGCGCTCGGCGCGGTCGGCGCCTGGATCGCGTGCCGGCGCCGGGGGATCCCGCTGCCGGCGATGGCGGACGCGGCCGCGCCCGGCGTCGTGCTCGCCCAGGCCATCGGTCGGTGGGGGAACTGGTTCAACCAGGAGTTGTTCGGGGCGCCCACGTCCCTGCCCTGGGGTCTGCGGATCGATCCCGAGCACCGTCCGGACGGGTACGAGCAGTACGAGGCCTTCCACCCCACTTTCCTGTACGAGTTCCTGTGGAACGTCGGGGTCGCTGGCTTGGTCATCTGGGCCGATCGACGGTTCCGGCTCGGTCACGGACGGGCGTTCGCCTTGTACGTCGCGGGGTACACGGCGGGCCGAGGCTGGATCGAGTACCTCCGCATCGACCCCGTCAACCACATCGCTGGGTTGCGTCTGAACGTCTGGACGTCGATCGTCGTCTTCCTCGCCGCTGTCGTCTACATCGTCGTGTCGGCTCGCCTTCGTCCGGGTCGCGAGGTGGTCACCGAGCCGACCGAGGAGACGGAGCGGACCGAGCGGGCTGAGCGAACCGACCAGCGGCCTGACCAAGCTGGTCAACCTGAACAGACCGAGCAGACCGGGCTGGCAACGGCGTCCGCGAGCGAGGGGCGCCATCGCGACCCGACCGAGCGGGCCGGCGGTAGCGGCGACGACGAGGTGCCTACCGGGTCGTCAGCGGAGTCGGGGACGCACGAACGTCGCCAGGACCCCACGAACGCGAGGCAGGCCACTCGGGCACCGGAGGACTAGCGAGGCCACCACGTCAGTCCGTCGGCCGGCGATCCGCCGTGAACGTCCCCGTTGGGGGCGGACGCCCGAAACCTGACCGCCACGCGTCGGACGTGGAGATGACATCCGCCGTTGGTCGTGCGATCCTGGTCGGCAGGCCCAACGCCGGGCTTAACCTATCCGTTACGCTACTGGGGCCGGGGCCAGCGTCGTCCCTCGTGCGATCCAGACACACACGAGTTGCGACGACGGGAGTTCTATGGGACGAGCATCCCAGCGGCCAGGCCTCTACGACCCTCGCTTCGAGCACGATTCCTGCGGTGTTGCCTTCGTCGCGACCCTGAGCGGTGAGCCGAGTCACGAGATCGTCAAGCAGGCTCTGACGGCGCTACGCAATCTCAACCATCGCGGCGCCTCGGGAAGCGAACCCGACTCCGGCGACGGCGCGGGCATCCTGCTCCAAGTGCCTGACGCGTTCTTCCGAGCGGTGTGCGACTTCCCGCTGCCACCGCGTGGGGAGTACGCGGCCGGCATGGTCTTCCTCCCTCGGGAGGACCTCCAGGGCGAGGTGGAGGCCGCCATCGTCCGTCGCATCGAGGAGATCGCGGCCGAGGAAGGGCTCGCCGTCTTGGGCTGGCGTGACGTTCCGGTCGTGCCTGATCTGCTCGGCGCGACCTCACGTGCGGCGATGCCACGCTTCCGCCAGCTCTTCGTGGGCAGCGCCGACGGCAGGCCGCTGCCGCAGATGGTGCTCGAGCGTCGAGCGTTCGCGCTGCGCAAGAGAGTCGAGCACGACACACCCGCGTACTTCCCCTCGTTGTCGTCTCGGACGCTGGTCTACAAGGGCATGCTCACCGCCGAGCAGCTGGAGCCCTTCTTCCCTGACCTGTCCGATCGACGTATCCAGACCGCGATCGCGGTCGTGCACTCGCGGTTCTCCACCAACACGTTTCCGTCCTGGCCGCTCGCGCATCCGTACCGGTTCGTGGCCCACAACGGCGAGATCAATACCGTCATGGGCAACGAGAACTGGATGCGGGCACGGGAGGCCTTGCTCGCCAGCGAGCTGCTCGCTCGGCCCGGTGCGGACGCCTCCGACGTGGCGCGGTTGTTCCCCATCTGCACGCCGGGGGCGAGCGACTCAGCGCGGTTCGACGAGGTCCTCGAGCTGCTCCACCTGGGCGGACGGTCCCTGCCGCACGCGGTGCTCATGATGATTCCCGAGGCGTGGGAGAACCACACGGAGATGGATCCCAAGCGCCGGGCGTTCTATGAGTTCCACGCCTGCTTGATGGAGCCGTGGGACGGCCCGGCGTGCGTGGTCTTCACCGATGGCACCCAGGTGGGAGCCGTGCTCGACCGCAACGGCCTCCGTCCGAGCCGCTACTGGGTGACCGACGACGGGCTGGTCGTCCTCGCCTCCGAGGTGGGCGTTCTCGACATCGACCCCAAGTCCGTGGTCCGCAAGGGGCGCCTCGAGCCCGGCCGGATGTTCCTGGTCGACGTGGCCGAGCACCGCATCATCGAGGACGAGGAGATCAAGCAGCGACTGGCCGACGAGCACCCATATCAGGAGTGGCTGCACGCCGGGCTCATCAGGCTGGAGAATCTCGCCCCCCGAGAGCACGTCGTCCACACCCACGCGTCGGTGGTTCGCCGGCAGCAGACGTTCGGATACACCGAGGAGGAGCTGCGCCTCATCCTCGCGCCGATGGCGATGACCGGCGCGGAGCCCATCGGCTCGATGGGGACCGACACCCCGGTCGCCCCGCTGTCGGAGCGACCCAGGCTGCTGTTCGACTACTTCACTCAGCTCTTCGCGCAGGTGACCAACCCACCGCTGGACGCGATCCGCGAGGAGCTGGTCACGTCCCTGGCTGGGACGATCGGACCGGAGGGGAACCTGCTCGAGCCGGGGCCCGCGTCCTGCCGACAGATCGTGCTGCCCTTCCCCGTCCTCGACAAGGACGAGCTGGCCAAGATCGTCCACATCAACCGTGACGGTGACTACCCCGGGTACGCCACCCACGTCGTACGCGGCCTGTACCGCGTCGACGGCGGCGGCCGGGAGTTGGAGCGTCGGCTGGAAGAGATCTGCGCGGAGGTCTCGGAGGCGATCGCCAACGGCGCGCGCATCATCGTGCTGTCCGACCGACACTCCAACGCCGAGCTGGCGCCCATCCCGTCGCTGCTGTTGACCGGCGCCGTGCACCACCACCTCATCCGCGAGAAGAGCCGGTCGAAGGTGGGTCTCATCGTCGAGGCCGGCGACGTCCGCGAAGTACACCACGTCGCCACCTTGATCGGCTACGGCGCCGCTGCCGTCAACCCCTACTTGGCGATGGAGACCGTGGAGGACCTGGCCCGGGAGGGCGTCTTCGTCAAGGGCGTGACCCCCGAGAAGGCGGTGCGCAACCTGGTCAAGGCGCTCGGCAAGGGGGTCCTCAAGGTGATGAGCAAGATGGGCGTCTCGACGGTCGCCTCCTACACCGGGGCGCAGATCTTCGAGGCGATCGGGCTGTCCCAGGAGGTGGTCGACCGCTACTTCACCGGGACGGTGTCCCGGCTGGGTGGGATCGGCCTCGATGGCATCGCCGAAGAGGTGCGGCGTCGCCACGTGACCGCCTACCCACGTGACGGCATCGCCCCGGCCCATCGCCGGTTGTCCGTCGGTGGCGAGTACCAGTGGCGTCGGGAAGGCGAGGAGCACCTGTTCGACCCGGAGACGGTGTTCCGTCTCCAGCACTCCACGCGTACCCAGCGCTACGACATCTTCCGCAAGTACACGGCCCGAGTCGACGAGCAGGCGAAGCGCCTGATGACGCTTCGGGGTCTGTTCTCGTTCCGCTATGGCGTGCGCCCACCTGTCCCGATCGAGGAGGTCGAGCCCGTCGAGAGCATCGTCAAGCGGTTCTCGACAGGCGCGATGTCGTACGGCTCCATCTCCGCCGAGGCGCACGAGACGCTGGCGATCGCGATGAATCGGCTGGGCGCGCGGTCGAACACCGGCGAGGGCGGGGAAGACCCCGAGCGGCTGTACGACCCGGAGCGCCGCAGCGCGATCAAGCAGGTCGCCAGTGGACGCTTCGGAGTGACGGCCGAGTACCTCACCCACGCCACCGATCTGCAGATCAAGATGGCGCAGGGCGCCAAGCCGGGTGAGGGTGGCCAGCTGCCCGGGCACAAGGTCTATCCCTGGATCGCCAAGACCCGTCACTCCACACCGGGCGTGGGACTGATCTCCCCACCGCCGCACCACGACATCTACTCCATCGAGGACCTGGCCCAGCTGATCCACGACCTGAAGAACGCCAACCCGGCCGCTCGGGTGCACGTCAAGCTCGTCGCCGAGGTGGGCGTCGGCACCGTTGCCGCAGGGGTGTCCAAGGCGCACGCCGACGTGGTCCTGATCTCCGGTCACGACGGCGGTACGGGCGCGGCTCCGCTCACCTCGATCAAGCACGCGGGCGCGCCGTGGGAGCTGGGCCTGGCGGAGACACAGCAGACCCTGCTGCTCAACGGCCTACGGGACCGGATCGTCGTGCAGGTCGACGGCCAGCTCAAGACCGGCCGGGACGTGGTCATCGCCGCGCTGTTGGGTGCGGAAGAGTACGGCTTCGCGACCGCGCCGTTGGTGGTCTCCGGATGCGTGATGATGCGGGTCTGCCACCTTGACACCTGCCCGGTGGGTGTGGCGACGCAGAACCCGGAGCTCCGCAAGAGGTTCCGCGGCAAGCCGGAGTTCGTCATCACGTTCTTCGAGTTCATCGCCCAGGAGGTGCGTGAGTACCTCGCGCAACTGGGCTTCCGCTCCCTCGATGAGGCGATCGGGCACGCCGAGATGCTGGATGTGCGACGGGCTGTCGACCACTGGAAGGCGTCCGGCCTCGACCTCAGTCCGATCCTGCAGATGCCCAAGCTGCCCGAGGGAACGCCGCTGCGCTGCGTCACCAGCCAGGACCACGGCCTGGAGAAGGCGCTCGACAACCAGCTCATCGAGCTGGCTCAGGACGCTCTCAACGGGGAGGGTCCAGTACGAGCCACCTTGCCGATCCGGAACGTCAACCGAACCGTCGGCACGATGCTCGGTCACGAGGTGACCAAGCGCTATGGCGGCGCGGGGCTGCCGGACAACACCATCGACCTGACCTTCGTGGGCTCGGCGGGCCAGTCGTTCGGCGCGTTCGTACCGCGCGGCATCACCTTGCGCTTGGAGGGCGACGCCAACGACTACCTCGCCAAGGGTTTGTCGGGCGGGCGCATCATCGTCCGGCCTGACCAGGCGGCGACCTTCGCCGCGGAGGAGAACATCATCGCCGGCAACGTCATCGCCTACGGCGCCACGAGCGGCGAGCTGTACATCCGCGGCAAGGTCGGTGAGCGCTTCTGCGTCCGCAACTCCGGCGCCACCGCCGTGGTCGAAGGCGTGGGAGACCACGGCTGCGAGTACATGACCGGTGGCGTGGTGGTCGTCCTTGGTCCCACCGGGCGCAACTTCGCCGCCGGCATGTCCGGTGGGATCGCCTACGTCCTCGACCTGCGAGAGGAGCGGGTCAACACCGAGATGGTCATGCTCGAACCGCTCGATGAAGACGACAAGGAGGTCCTCCGCAACCTCCTCGCCACGCACGCCGAGGAGACCGGCTCGCCGGTCGCCGCGGCACTGCTGGCGACCTGGCCGACGGCGTCGGAGCGGTTCACGAAGGTGATGCCGCTGGACTACAAGCGGGTCTTGGAGGCGCGAGCTCGGGCCTTGGCGGAAGGGCGCGACGTGAACGAGGCGATCATGGAGGCCGCGCATGGCTGATCCCAAGGGCTTCTTGACCACCCCGCGCGAGGTCGCGCAACGCCGCCCGGTCCCGGAGCGGCTGCGCGACTGGCGTGAGGTCTACCCCACCGGCGAGGGCGACGCCGGAGGCGACGGTCGAGGTGGGCTTGGGCGCGTGCTCCTGCCGATCATCACCAAGCAGGCCGGCCGCTGCATGGACTGTGGCATCCCGTTCTGTCACAACGGATGTCCGCTCGGGAACCTCATCCCCGAGTGGAACGATCTGGTGTGGCGGGGCGAGTGGCGGGGCGCCATCGAGCGCCTGCACGCGACCAACAACTTCCCGGAGTTCACCGGTCGACTGTGCCCCGCGCCCTGCGAGACCGCCTGTGTGCTCGCCATCGACGAGGCGACATCTGGCGGAGCGGTGACGATCAAGAATGTCGAGGTCTCCATCATCGACCGGGCGTGGGACGAGGGCTGGGTCCAGCCACGGCCGCCCGAGTGGCTCACGGGCCGGCGGGTCGCCGTCGTCGGCTCGGGACCGGCTGGTCTCGCCGCCGCGCAGCAGCTCACCCGAGCGGGACACACCGTGGCGGTGTACGAGCGTGCCGACCGGATCGGCGGCTTGCTCCGTTACGGCATTCCCGAGTTCAAGATGGAGAAGCGGTTCCTGGACCGTCGCCTGGACCAGATGGCTCGGGAGGGCACGATCTTCCGGCCTGGGGTCAACGTCGGCGTCGACGTGACCGGACAGGAACTGCGGGAGCGCTACGACGCGGTCGTCTTGGCGATCGGCTCCACGACCCCGCGCGACCTGGCCATACCGGGCCGGGACCTGGCGGGCATCCACCAGGCGATGGAGTACCTGCCGCAGGCCAACCGTGCCGCGCTGGGGGAGGAGGTGCCGGGCCAGATCACCGCGGAAGGCAAGCACGTCGTCATCATCGGCGGTGGCGACACCGGCGCCGACTGTCTCGGAACGGCGCTGCGCCAGGGCGCGACGAGCGTGGTCCAGCTGGAGATCATGCCTCGTCCGAGCGACGAACGACCACCGCACCAGCCCTGGCCGACGTACCCGATGGTCTTCCGTGTCTCCAGCGCCCACGAAGAAGGCGGGGAGCGACGCTACGCCGTGTCCACCACCGAGTTCCTGGGCGACGACCAGGGTCGAGTCCGGGCGCTGCGGCTGGTGCAGGTTCGGTTCGAGGACGGACGCTTCCAGCCCGTGCCAGGCACCGAGGAGGAGATTCCCGCCGATTTGGTGCTGCTGGCGATGGGCTTCGTCGGCCCCGAGCGCGGGCCGCTGCTGGAGCAGCTGGGAGTCGAGCTGGACGAGCGCGGCAACGTTCGCCGGGACTCGTCGTTCGCGACGACGGTCGACGGGGTGTTCGTGGCCGGAGACGCCGGACGTGGCCAGTCGCTCATCGTGTGGGCCATCGCGGAGGGACGGTCGTGCGCGGCTGCGGTGGACGCCTGGCTGCGCGGTGAGGAGTCGGCGTTGCCTGCGCCCATCAGGCCTACCGACCGGCCGCTGGCAGTGTGACGCGGCGAGTGGTCCTCAGGACGGAGCGCGACGTGCCCCGACCTGAGGACCACGAGCGCCACTGGCGGGCATAGGCTCATGGCGTGCGCCGTGCCAAGATTGTCTGTACTTTCGGTCCCGCCACCGCGACTCCCGAGCGGGTTCGTGAGCTTGTGGAGGCCGGGCTCGACGTCGCCCGGCTCAATCTCAGCCACGGGACCCATGCTGAGCATGAGCGGGTTTTCCAGATGATCCGCGAGGCGGCCGAAGAGGCCGGACGCGGAGTCGGAATCCTCGTCGACTTGCAGGGACCAAAGATTCGCCTCGGAAAGTTCGCCGAGGGGTCGGCGAACTTGGTCTACGGTGATCGCTTCGTCATCTCCACCAAGGAGGTGGACGGCGACGCCACTCGGTCCTTCACGACGTACGAAGGGCTGCCGCGGGACGTGCGTCCGGGCGACCGGATTCTCGTCGACGACGGTCGGCTGGTCCTCGACGTCGAGGAGGTCACCGATACCGACGTCGTCACACGGGTCGTCGTGGGAGGACGGGTGTCCGACCACAAGGGCCTCAACCTGCCGGGTGTGGCGTTGTCCGTCCCCGCCTTGTCCGAGAAGGACGTCGACGACCTGCGCTGGGCGTTGAACCTGCGCGCCGACATGGTGGCGTTGTCGTTCGTTCGCAGCGCCAGCGACATCGACGACGTCCTGCGCATCATGGACGAGGAGCGGGTGCGGATTCCCGTCATCGCCAAGATCGAGAAGCCGCAGGCCGTCCAGAACCTGCCCGAGATCATCGACGCCTTCGACGGGTTCATGGTCGCGCGGGGCGATCTCGGCGTGGAGATGCCGCTGGAGGAGGTTCCTCTCGTCCAGAAGCGGATCGTCGAGCTGGCTCGCACGAACGCCAAGCCGGTCATCGTGGCCACTCAGATGCTGGAGTCGATGGTCAACGCGCCCAGGCCGACCCGAGCCGAAGCGTCGGACGTGGCCAACGCGGTCCTGGACGGCACTGACGCGGTGATGCTCTCGGGCGAGACCAGCGTCGGCATGTATCCGGTGGAGGCGGTCCGCACCATGGCCCGCATCATCGAGACCACCGAGGAGCACGGCCTGGAGCGCGTGGCGCCGATCAACTGGGAGCCACGCACGAAGGGCGGCGTGATCGCCAAGGCGGCGACCGAGGTGGCGGAGCGGCTGGGTGCGAAGTACCTCGTCGCCTTCACCCAGTCCGGCGACAGTGCTCGGCGGGTCGCCCGACACCGTTCCCGGGTGCCGCTGCTGGCCTTCACCCCGGAGGAGTCGACGCGTAACCAGCTGGCACTCACCTGGGGTGTGGAGACGTTCCTCGTCCCGACGGTGTCGCACACCGACGAGATGGTCAAACAGGTCGACCGGGCGCTGCTGGCGTTGGGCCGGTGCCGTCGCGGTGACACCGTTGTCATCGTGGCGGGGAGTCCTCCAGGGGTTCCGGGCTCGACGAACGCGCTGCGCGTGCACCGCATCGGTGACGCGGTCTCGGAGTCGGTGGCCGGCTACCAGTCCTAGACGGTCCGTCGGCGTCGGGTCCGACGGGGCGTGTCTCGACGTCCGAGTCATTCGGGGGCGGCCCACCCGGCCGGGCCGCCCAGCACACCGCTCGCGGGTGGCCAGGTGCTGACGGAACGGGCGAATGGGGCCAAACCGCCGCGGTGGGTGAGGCGGAGACGGTGAACAGCTCGGCCGAAAACGGCGGCCGACCGGCGGTGAGGAGAGCCGACACCATGATCACCGGTACCGTGATGACCGACGTGATCATCGATGCCACGACCGTCGGCACCGGAGCCGTCGAGGGGGAAGCCGCGTGCCCCGGGTGGGATTCGAACCCACACTGTACGGTTTTTGAGACCGCCCGCTCTACCGGTTGGCGTACCGGGGCCCGCACACACTTTACCGGTAGCGGTTGGCATCGCGATGTTGGCCGTGGCGGGTACGCTGACCGCGCTCGTGTCGCGAAACGGCCGGCAGGAGGTGCCTAGTGACCACCGAGGCTCAGCCACGTCGTGTCGTCCTGGCAGAGGATGAGGCTCTCATCCGGCTCGACCTCGCCGAGATGCTGGCGGAGGAGGGCTACGAGGTCGTCGGCCAGGCCGCCGATGGCGAGACCGCCTTGGCGCTCGTCCGTGACCTCCGACCCGACCTGGCGATCCTCGACGTCAAGATGCCCAAGCTGGACGGCATCACGGTCGCCGAGCAGATCGGCGACGAGGGCATCTGCCCGGTGATCATCCTCACCGCGTTCAGCCAGCGCGACCTGGTCAACCGGGCGAGCGCCGCCGGCGCGATGGCATACCTGGTCAAGCCGTTCACCAAGGCCGATCTGGTGCCGACGATCGAGATCGCGATGTCGAGGTTCGCCGAGCGGCAGCAGCTGGAGAAGGAAGTCGCCGACCTGACCGAGCGCCTCGAGACCCGCAAGCTGGTCGAACGGGCCAAAGGGCTGCTCCAGCAGCAGTTCGGCCTCAGCGAGCCGGACGCCTTCCGCTGGATCCAGAAGACCGCCATGGACAAGCGAGTCACCATGCGGCGTGTCGCCCAGCTGGTGATTGACGAGAGTAAGGCGTCGGCGACGCAGAGTAATGAGTCCTCGGCGTCCGATCGGCCGTCGTCATAGGCGGATCTGGCGAATCGGACAGCCACGTTACGAGAAGATAAGAGCCTCGGCTGCTCTGTTCCGACGACGGGCTCCTGACGGCTAGTCTTCCGACACCCCGCTTCCTGCGGGACCCGACGTGTGCGCGGGAACGGCACAGTTGACAGGAGGAATCGTGCGTCGACGCGCCATCGTGCGACTGGGTGTGGCGCTCACCGCCGCGTCTCTCATCTTCACCGCCTGCGGTACTCGTGGCGACGAGCGCGGCGGAGGTAGCGGGGGTGACGGCACCCAGCAGTCCACGAAGACCGCCAAGATCGGGGTGATCGCGCCGCTGTCTGGTGGCCTTAGCGCTCTCGGGCTTGGTATCAGAAACTCGGTCGACCTGGCCATCAAGCAAGCCAATGAGCAGAACCTCATCCCCGGCTGGAAGCTCGAGCTGGCCGCCGAGGATGACCAGGCGAGCCCGGACGTCGGCAAGAACGCCGCGACGAAGCTCGCGTCCGACGATGAGGTCGTCGCGGTGATCGGCACGCTCAACTCCAGCGTCGCCCAAAGCGTGCAGCCGGTGCTCCACTCGGCCGGCATCCTCCAGATCTCCCCGGCCAACACCAACGACACCCTGACCAAGGGCGCGGACTTCGAGAACAACCCGCAGCGGCAGTACGACAACTACTTCCGGGTCTGCACGACCGACTCGATCCAGGGCCCGTTCGCCGCACGGTACGTCTACAACGAGCTCGGGATCCGCAAGGTCGCGACCGTGCACGACAAGAAGACCTACGGGCAGGGCCTGGCCGAGGCGTTCACCGAGGAGTTCAAGCGGCTGGGCGGAGAGGTCGTGTCCGCGCAGACCATCAACCCCGACGACAGCGACTTCAGCGCGGTGATCTCGAAGATCAAGCCAGCCCAGCCGGAGCTGCTCTACTACGGCGGCGAGTACCCGCAGTCCGGTCCGCTCAGCCAGCAGATGAAGGCCGCCGGACTCAACATCCCGCTCATGGGCGGCGACGGCATGTACTCCTCCGAGTACATCAACCTCGCTGGTGAGGCGGCCCAGGGCGACCTGGCGACCTCCGTGGGCGCTCCCACCGAGGAGCTCGAGACCGCCCAGCAGTTCATCAAGGACTACGAGGCGGCCGGCTACGAGACGTCCTACGAGGCCTACGGCGCCTACGCCTACGACGCCGCCCAGGCGGTCATCAAGGCTCTGCAGGTCGCTTTGAAGGACGCTTCCGACGCCAAGTCCGCTCGGGCCGCGGCCATCGAGGCGATGAACGACGTGAGCTTCGACGGTGTCACCGGCCGAGTGGCCTTCGACGAGTTCGGTGACACCACGACCAAGGTCCTCACGGTCTACCGCGTCGAAGGCGACGCCTGGGAGCCGGCGTTCACCGAGGAGTTCAAGTAGTCGACGGGTTGGGGGCGGGCACCTTTCCCGCCCCCAACCGCTGTCTGGAAGGATGCGCTGCCCGAGACCCGGGTAGGCGTCACCTCGAGGGGTAAGGCGTGGACCAGTTCCTCCAGCAGCTCATCAATGGTCTGTCCCTAGGAGCGCTCTACGCGCTGATCGCCGTCGGATACACGGTGGTCTACGGCATCATCCAGCTCATCAACTTCGCCCACGGCGAGATCTTCATGGTCGGGGCGTTCGGGGCGCTGGCCGTGTGGACGGCGTTCTTCTCGGACACGACCGCGCTCTGGGTGTTGCCGTTCATGGTGGTGGCCGCGATGGCCGCCTCCGTGGGCACCGCCGTCCTGATGGAACGCTTCGCGTACCGGCCACTTCGCAGGGCACCACGGTTGGCCCCGCTGATCACCGCCATCGGTGTCTCGATCTTCCTGCAGGAAGCGGTTCGCCTCTTCTTCGGCAAGATCCCGGGCTTCCCTGACGCGAAGAAGGCGATTCCCTTCCCGCAGATCGACGTCCTCACCGGGCCGGCCATTCGGATCGGCGGACCGGACTCGGTCATCGGGCAGATCACGGTCCAACGCGCCGCGGCGTTCACCATCGTCTCGCTCATCGTCTGCACTGTGGCGTTGTGGTTCTTCGTCAACCGCACGCGGACGGGACGGGCGATGCAGGCCACCTCGCAAGATCCGGACACCGCGCGGTTGATGGGTATCAACGTCGACCGCATCATCGTCACCGCGTTCGCGGTGGGCGCCGCGCTCGCCGCCATCGCTGGCATCGCCCACGGCCTCCGTTACACCAACATCGATTTCCGGATGGGTTTCCTCGCCGGACTCAAGGCCTTCACCGCTGCTGTCCTCGGCGGCATCGGCAACATCAACGGTGCGGTCGTCGGTGGCTTGGTGCTCGGTGTGGCTGAGGCCATGGCGATCCAGTACGTGCCCGGCCAGTTCGGCGGATCCGCGTGGAAGGATGTCTGGGCCTTCGTCGTGCTCATCCTGGTGCTGGTCTTCCGGCCGCAGGGCATCCTCGGCGCAAGGGTGGTGGACCGCGCATGAACGCCGCACAGCGTCTCGTGGGAGCCGCAGGCATCCGGCCGGCGTGGGCCTGGCCGGTCGCGATCGCCGGCAGTCTGCTGACCCTGCTGGGGACGCAACTCCCGTGGACGTACGACCCCGACATCCTCGGGGACCTCACCATCGCCTTCTGGCCGGCGGGCCCCCAGGTCTACACGCTCGCCTTCGCGCTCCTCGCGCTCGCCTTCCTCGTCGCGGAGCGTGGACCGCTCGCCCGTCGGCTGGGACGAGTCCTGCGGGGAGGCGCGGGGCCGGTCCGCGCCGCCACGCTCTTCGCCGCACTTGTCGTCTGGCTCACGCTGGTCGCGATCGCGATCGAGCTCGGCGGCTTCCTCAACGTCGATCCAGGCGGCTGGGTGAGCGGCGTCGGCGCGGTCGTCGCGCACCTCGGGGCTCGTGCCCTACCCGCCTCCGAAGTTCCGACGTTGAGTTGGCGGATGCCGGGTTGGGCGGACGTGCTGGTCCTCGCGGCGACGTTTGGGGCGGCATTGTGGGCCACCGCCTACGCCCTGGGAACCAGCGACCCCTGGATCTTCTTCCTCTTCCTGCTCACCGTCGCAGGAATCGTGGTCGTCGGACAGCGGGCCGGTGTCGTCGAGTGGGTGAGCGAGATCGCCGTGCGGCGGCGTCGGGTCATGCTGCTGTCCGCGTTCATCACCGCGTTCGTCTTCCCGCTCACCCAGGACGGCAGCGACGCCAACATGTCGATCGCGGCGCAAATACTGATCTTTGCGGCGACGGCCTTGGGCCTCAATATCGTTGTTGGCCTGGCCGGGCTCTTGGACCTGGGTTACATCGCCTTCCTGGGCGCCGGAGCCTACGTGGGTGCGCTCCTGTCAGCCTCGGCGTTCTCCACCATCGACTGGACGCCGCCCTTCATCGTGGTGGTGATCATCGGTTCGGTGGTGGCGGCCATCGCGGGAGTCATCATCGGCAGCCCCACCCTTCGGGTCAGCGGCGACTACCTCGCGATCGTGACGTTGGCGTTCGGGGAGATCTTCCGGATCGGGATGAACAACCTCGACGGCACCAACGGGCCGAAGATCACCAACGGGCCCAACGGGATTCCGGGAATCCCGGACCTGGTGCTGTTCGGGTTCGACTTCGGTGAACCACACGTCGTCTTCGGTGTCACGCTCACCCGGTTCGCCAACTACTACTTCCTCCTCCTGCTCGTCATCGCGGTGGTGATCCTGGTCTTCGCGCGGCTCAACAACTCCCGGATCGGACGCGGTTGGATCGCCATCCGGGAGGACGAGCGTGCCGCCGAGGCGATGGGCATCAACACCTTCGCGCTCAAGCTCCTCGCCTTCGCCGGAGGTGCCGCCCTCGCCGGCTTCGCCGGCACGGTCAAGGCCCACCTCGACGTGGCCGCCTCGCCCGACCAGTTCGTCTTCCTCGAGTCGGCGTTCCTGGTCTCCGCGGTCGTCCTCGGCGGCATGGGAACGATCGGCGGAGTGCTGTTGGGCGCGACGATCCTGAAGCTGCTGCCGGAGAAGCTTCGCTTCTTCTCGGACTACCGGCTGCTGTTCTTCGGCCTGCTGTTGGTGGTGATGATGAGGTTCCGTCCCGAGGGATTGATCGCCAGCCGCCGACGTCAGCTGGAGTTCCACGAGGAGGACACCGAGCTCGCCGCACAGGTGGACGCCGAGGTGGTGAAGGTAGGCGCGCGATGACGGAGACGACCTCGACGAGCCCACCCACGTCGACCTCGACCGGTGAGTGGCTGCTGCAGGCGCGTGGTGTGACCATGCGCTTCGGTGGCCTCACCGCGGTCGACAACGTCGACTTCGGTGTGCGTGAGCAGGAGATCGTCGGACTCATCGGCCCCAACGGCGCTGGGAAGACGACGTTCTTCAACTGCCTCACCGGGATGTACCGGCCCACGTCAGGCCAGGTGCTGTTCCGCGGCCGGCGGCTGCCGCCGAAGCCTCAGGCCGTGACGCGGGCGGGTGTGGCCCGGACCTTCCAGAACATCCGGCTCTTCAACAACATGACCGCCCTGGAAAACGTCATGGTCGGTCGTTACTGCCGGACCAAGAGCGGCGCCATCTCGGCGATCCTGCGCGGCCCGCGCTTCCACCGCGAGGAGCGCGAGACCCGTGAGCGGGCCTATGAGCTGCTCGACTTCGTGGGGTTGCGCCGCGCCGCCGACCACCTCGCCCGCAACCTTCCCTACGGTGACCAGCGGCGTCTGGAGATCGCTCGGGCGTTGGCCACCGACCCGTCGCTGCTGCTGCTCGATGAGCCGACAGCCGGGATGAACCCCCAGGAGACCCGAGAGGCCACCGACCTCATCTTCCGTATCCGTGAGCGAGGTCTGGCGGTGGTCGTCATCGAGCACGACATGCGCTTCATCTTCGGTGTCTGTGATCGGGTGGTGTGCTTGGTACGAGGAAGGGTCCTGTCGGAGGGCACGCCGACGCAGGTGCAGACCGACCCCAGGGTGGTGGAGGCCTACATCGGCGGCAGCGAGGCCTCGGCGGAGGAGGACTCTCCGGCGGCGGACAAGGCCGCACAGCCGACGGAGGAGGCGCCGTTGGGGGGTGAGGAGTCATGAGCGCGGCCTTGGAAGTGCGCGACCTCGTCGTCGCCTACGGCAAGATCCGAGCGGTCAAGGGCATCTCGTTCACCGTCAACCACGGTGAGATCGTCACGCTCATCGGCACGAACGGCGCCGGCAAGACCACGACGTTGCGCACGATCTCCGGGCTCGTTCCCGTCGAGTCGGGCGAGATCTACTTCCAGGGCGAACGAATCGACGGGGTTCCCGCACACCAGATCGTCGAGCGCGGTCTGGCCCACGCGCCGGAGGGGCGACGAATCTTCCCCCGGATGACGGTCGAGGAGAACCTCCTGCTCGGTGCGTACTCGCGGCGTGACAGCGGCATCAGCACCGACCTGGAACGCGTCTACACCTTGTTCCCCGTCCTGGCCGAGCGGCGGCGGCAGGCGGCCGGCACCTTCTCCGGTGGGGAGCAGCAGATGCTGGCCATCGGCCGGGCGCTCATGTCGCGGCCGAAGCTCCTCATGCTCGATGAGCCGTCCATGGGGCTGTCCCCGATGATGATGCGGCGCATCATGTCCACCATCCGGGAGCTGAAGGAGCAGGGCACCACCATCCTCCTGGTCGAGCAGAACGCCCAAGCGGCTCTGGAGTTGGCCGACCGGGGTTATGTCTTGGAGGTCGGGCGGATCGTGCTGTCGGACACCGGCCACAATCTGCTCGGCAACGAACAGGTCCGCAAGGCCTACCTCGGCGAGGACTAGACCGCCGGCGCAGCGCACGGTCGCGGCGGCCGGGTCACGTATGGATCGGGCGTAGGTCACGCTTTGGCTGCTTTCGCCGCGCGACGCGGCGAAGCTCGCGCTCAGCCTGGTCGCGAGCCGCGACACTGGGTGGCATGCGGTGCCAGACCAAGCGCCTGCTCATCCGCGACTTCGTCGAGACGGACCGGGAGGCGGTCCGCGGATGGCGCACCGATCCGGAGGTCATGCGCTACCTCGACCAGCCGCTTGGCACCGACCCTGACGCGTGGTTCGACGCCGTCCTCCGGTACGCCGAGCGGCAGCCGCGCGTGGCGCACGACGCGGCCATCGTCCTGCGCGAGACCGGCGAGGTGATCGGCTGGATCGGCATCGCGCACTCACCGGACCTGATCGCCGGCGAGATGGTGGTGGGCTACGCGCTGAAGCGCTCGCACTGGGGCAAGGGCTACATGACCGAGGCCCTGGTCGCCGTCCTCGAGTACGGGTTCACCAAGCTCGGCGCGCGCACGATCCGAGCGCAGTACTACGTGGCCAACCCGGCCTCGGCGCGCGTCATGGAGAAGGCGGGGATGAAGCCCGCTGGCCTAGCCGTGTCTGCGGATCCATCGCTCGGGGAGAGCCGCAGCTACGTCGCACGGCGAGGGGAGTGGCGACCTCCCGGCCGCCGCCGCCTCGGTCTGGTCGTCGTCCTGGTGCTCATCGCTCTGATCGCGGTGCCCACGGCCGTGGGCCCTCTCCTGTCGTACCTGGACCGACCGCGGGTCCCCGACGACCCTCGGCTGCTGCCCTGGCGTCCGCGCGGTGACCTCATCGGGGACCGAGAGTTCCTCGACCAGGCCGAGCGGGTGTGGCGGCAACAGGCCGAACGAGCGGGTCCAGGCCGGTTGGGCAAAGTCCACCCGCTCTGGGCAGGCACGATCGGAGCCGGACGGGTCGCGCTCTTGCAGGCCGTCGGCGATGACGGGCAGGGCTACGTCGCGCAGGTCGCCGAACACGAGCAACCCGCGGTGCTCCGGGTCGACAGGCAGGAGAGGTTCGGGAAGACCCTGCCGTCGGTGCTCGTCGTCAACTACGACGGCAACGTCGACATCCCGATGCTGCGACCCGGTCGGGGCGCAGCTTTGCTGCGACTCCTGGTCCCGCCCGCGGACCGGGAGCCGGACGCCACCTCGTCGCCCACCCTCACCGATCGAGCCGATGCCGCCCCGTTGAGCCGCGACACGTCGTCGGCATCCCAGCTGGGCCCGGACCATCCGGACGGGCTTCGAGTGTGGCGACGCGTCCACGACACTCGGAACGTCTACGACGATTCCGGGTGGGAGCACCTGCAGCTGGAGGGGGCCGGGCTCACCGAGACGTGGCTGCACCTGGACAGCCGAGCGCCGTCCGGCAGCGTCCTGGTGTTGGCCCGGCCGGCGTCAGGAGGCTCGGAGACGGTCACCACGGTCGTCGCCCACCCCTCCCACCTCGTGACCCGAGAACCCGAGACCGCCCTGGCCGATCCGACGTGGGGACCGCTCGGCGCGGTCGACCTCGCGGTGTACGAGGACGCCCAGGCGGTCCTCGCGACGGCGAACGCTCGCCATCAGGCGGCGCTCTTGGCCGCCTCGGCTGACAGCCTTGGTCGCTTGGCCGTCGTGGAGGTGCGCACCGCTCGCCAGACGCAGGTGGGGCTCGTGGCCTGGGAGGGCTCTCGCGTCGGCTGCGTCGCGACCCGCCCCTACCGTGACCTCGACCGGCGATCGGTGGTGGCGCTCGGCTGCACGAGGCCGGGGTCGCGACTCGTCGCTGTGGCGGTCGTCGCCCGACCCGGCGTGGAGAAGCTGAGCATTCGGGAGGTGACCGGAGGCGCTACCCCTCTCACGCTCGAACCGCCCGTGCTGCGCCGGCTCACCGTGAGCGACGCGCCGAGGGAGGACGTGGTCGTCACCGCGATCCGGGCTGACGGTTCTGCGATCGACACGGACACACTGCGGATCAGCGCAAGCCCGCCACGAGCGCGGTAAGCAGGGGGGCGACGACGAGCGCGGGCAGCATGTCCCCCACGGGGAGCTGCTTGAGTCGCAGGAGGCGGATACCCACCCCGGCGAGCAACAAGCCACCGGTGGCGCTGAGCGCCACCACCTGGGCATCGGCGAGGAACTCCCCGAGGACGGCGCCGAGAAGGGTGAGACCGCCCTGGACGACGAACACGGTCCCGGCGGCCACCGCCACCCCCCAGCCGAACGACGCGGCGAAAGCGATCGACGCGAAGCCGTCGAGCACCGCCTTGAGCGCGAGCTGCTCGGAGCCCTTCCCCAGCCCGTCGGAGATCGATCCGAGGACCGCAAGGGGACCGACGCAGAAGACCAGCGAGGAGGTGACGAATCCATCGACGAACCGACGACGCTCCGCGGAGCCGGACCAGGCGAGGCGGCCTTGCAGCCAGGCGGCCAGGCCGGCCAGCCGGTCCTCGATCCTGGACAGCGATCCGATGACACCGCCGACGACGAGCGCCCCGAGCACCAGGAGGACCGGAGCGCTCGAACCGACCGCCGCGGTCAACGCTGGGTCACGGACGTCGAGCACCAGTGACGCCGCGATGAGCAAGGTCACCAGGCCGAGCGCGTCGGTCACGACGTCGCGAGTCCGCTGGGGGAGGCGGTGCCCCACCGCGACACCGATCCCGGTGCCCACGAGGACGGTGATCACGTTGAGGACGGTTCCGAACCCAGGAAACACGCCCGGAGACTAGCCGATCACCGTGGATCATTCTTCGGCAGGCACGGCCGGTGAAGGCCCACGCCGCGACGCACGCTGTGGGGTTCACGCGGGGCCGAGCTGAGTTCGCCACGGCGACGAATGGCGTGCGCAGCCCGGCGAGGAGTGGCCGGCGTCGAGCGATTCGCTACCCTTGCGCTACAGGCATCGACCCGGCCATCACCGGTGAGCCTCCGGAAGAACGGGATCACAGCCTCCCCTGGTGATCCTCAGTAGACCCGGACGGGTCCGGCCCGTCACAGCCGGCGGAATGAGTGGGTCCGCGCAGCGATGTGCGTGCGGGCCAAGCGAGGTGGTACCGCGGGTGGGCGCTCCCCGTGAGCGGTTCGCTCGTCCTCGCGTGACGAGATCACACGAAACGAGGACGATCGACGATGAGCTACCCGCGGCACCGCCAAGGCGCGCCCGGCGATGGGGCCACCGGCTTCGAGCTGTCTCCGACGCCCTCCTTTCCCGCGCTCGAGCAGGAAGTCCTCGCCTACTGGGAAACTGACAACACCTTCCAAGCCAGCATCGACCAGCGCGACTCAGGACCCGACGGGGCCAATGAGTTCGTCTTCTACGACGGTCCGCCGTTCGCCAACGGGCTGCCGCACTACGGCCACCTGCTCACCGGCTTCGTCAAGGACGTCGTGCCGCGCTACCAGACCATGCGGGGCCGCCGGGTCGAGCGCCGCTTCGGCTGGGACTGCCACGGTCTGCCCGCCGAGGTGGAGGCGGAGCGCGAGCTCGGCATCACCACCAAGCGCGAGATCGAGACGCTGGGAGTGGAGCGGTTCAACGAGGCCTGCCGTCGATCGGTCCTGCGCTACACCGCCGAGTGGGAGCACTACGTCACGCGCCAGGCTCGCTGGGTGGACTTCTCCGGCGCCTACAAGACCCTCGACCTCTCCTACATGGAGAGCGTCATGTGGGCGTTCAAGCGCCTCTACGAGAAGGGCCTGGTCTATGAGGGTTTCCGGGTCCTGCCGTACTGCTGGCGCTGCGAGACGCCGTTGTCCAACGCGGAGACTCGGATGGAGGAGGTCTACCGCGACCGGCGGGACCCGGCGTTGACCGTCGCCGTCGAGCTGGAGTCCGGCGAGCTGCTGCTGGTGTGGACCACCACGCCCTGGACGCTGCCGTCCAACCTGGCGGTGGCGGTGAACCCGTCGGTCGAGTACGCCGTGGTCGACAAGGAGGGCGTCCGCTACATCCTGGCCGCCGCGCGGCTGGCGGCCTACGAGCGGGAGCTCGGCGACGCCAAGCGGGTCGGCACCCTGCTCGGCCAGCAGCTCGTGGGACGGCGTTACACGCCCCTCTTCGACTTCCTCAGCGACACACCGAACGCGTTCCGGGTCCTGGCTGCCGACTTCGTCTCCGTCGAGGAGGGCACCGGCGCGGTCCACCTGGCGCCGGCCTTCGGTGAGGAGGACCAAGCGGTCTGCGACCTCGCTGAGATCCCCACCGTCGTCACCGTCGACGCTCACGCCCGGTTCACCTCGGTCGTCTCCGCCTACGAGGGACTTCAAGTCTTCGAGGCGAACCAGCCGATCATCAGCGATCTCAAGCGGCGCGGCGTGGTGCTCCGGCACGACAGCCACACCCACAGCTATCCGCACTGCTGGCGGTGTGAGACACCTCTGATCTACAAGGCGGTGTCGAGCTGGTTCGTGGAGGTGACGAAGCTCCGCGACCGGATGGTGGCGCTCAACCAGCAGATCACCTGGGTGCCCGCCCACGTCAGAGACGGCGCGTTCGGCAACTGGCTGGCCAACGCCCGCGACTGGTCGATCAGCCGGAACCGCTTCTGGGGTACCCCGATCCCGGTGTGGAAGTCGGACGATCCGGCGTATCCGCGGGTCGACGTCTACGGGTCGCTCGACGAGCTGGAACGCGACTTCGGTGTCCGGCTGACCGACCTGCACCGGCCGTACATCGACCGGTTGACTCGGCCGAACCCCGACGACCCGACCGGCCGGTCCACCATGCGCCGAGTGCCCGACGTCCTCGACGTGTGGTTCGACTCCGGGTCGATGCCCTTCGCCCAGGTGCACTACCCGGTGGAGAACGCCGAGTGGTTCGAGCACCACTATCCGGGCGACTTCATCGTCGAGTACATCGGGCAGACCCGCGGGTGGTTCTACACCCTTCACGTGCTGGCGACCGCGCTGTTCGACCGGCCGTCGTTCCGTACCTGCGTCTCGCACGGCATCGTGCTGGGCCAGGACGGCCGCAAGATGAGCAAGAGCCTGCGCAACTACCCCGACCCACTGGAGATGTTCGACCGCTACGGCGCGGACGCGATGCGGTGGGCTCTGCTCTCGTCGCCGCTCATGCGAGGTGGCGAGGGAGCGGTCGCCGAGACCATCATCCGGGACGCGGTCCGGCAGGGGCTCCACCCGCTCTGGAACGCCTACTACTTCTTCACCCTCTACGCCAACGCCGAGTCGACGACCGCGCGGTGGCGGACGGACTCACCGCACGTCCTGGACCGGTACGCGCTCGCCAAGCTCCGCGACACGGTCGTGGCGACCACGAAGGCGCTGGACGGCTACGACATCCCCGGGGCCTACGCGACGGTGCGCTCGTTCCTGGACGTGCTGACGAACTGGTACGTCCGACGCTCACGTGCTCGGTTCTGGGCCGGTGATCAGGACGCCTTCGACACCCTCTACACGGTGCTCGAGGTTCTGACACGTCTTGCGGCGCCTCTGCTCCCGATGGTGACCGAGGAGATCTGGCGTGGGTTGACCGGAGGCCGCTCGGTACACCTGACCGACTGGCCGCGGCCGGACTGCCTGCCCGGCGACGAGGCACTGGTGGCGGCGATGGACACGGCTCGCGACGTCTGCTCGGCGGCGCTCGGGCTGCGCAAGGCCAAGGGGTTACGGGTGCGCCTGCCGTTGGGTCGTCTGACGGTGGCGGCGCCGGACGCCCCGAGGCTCGCCCCGCTGGTTGACCTCATCCGCGACGAGGTGAACGTCAAGGAGGTGGTTCTCACCCAGGACCTCACCTCCCACGGCCGCTGGGTCCTGTCCGTTGTGCCACGTGTCCTCGGTCCTCGGCTGGGGAGGGACGTCCAGCGGGTCATCCGCGCCGTCAAGGACGGCGACTGGTCGGTGTCCGGCGAGGGTGTCGTCGCGGGCGGGGTGCGACTCCGGGAGGGGGAGTACGAGCTGCGCCTGGTGCCCACCGACGCGGACTCGTCCGCGTCGCTGCCCTCCTCCACGGGGTTCGTGGGCGAGGGTGGCGTGGTCGCCCTCGACACGACCGTGACGCCCGAGCTGGCTCGCGAGGGTGTCGCACGCGACGTGATCCGAGCGGTGCAGCAGGCGCGCCGCGAGGCTGGCCTCGAGGTCTCCGACCGCATCGAGCTGGTCGTGGCGTCACCCCACGCCGAGGTGCGGGATGCCGTCGACGCGCACCTCGACCTCGTCGCCGCCGAGACGCTGGCCCTGCGGACCAGGGTCGAGCCGGGGTCGGCATCGGCCGCCCTCGACCACGGGAGCGCCCCGGGGGAGACACACCCGGCGAGCTCCCCGGTCGTCGCGGATGACGTCGAGGAACGCCAGGGTGTCGGCACGGTCGCTCTCGAGGTCGACGACGGTCTCAGCGTGCGGGTCACCGTACGCCGCTGTCCTCACGCCGGGCACCCTCAGCCGGCCGGAGGTAGCAGGTGAGCCGGGCGGTGCAGACCCGCCGGCCTTCCTCGTCGCTGATCGCGATCTCGTACGTCGCCGTCGTCCGGCCGAGATGGACCGGGGTCGCCACCCCGGTCACGGTCCCCGACGAGACCGGGCGGTGGTGGGTGGCGTTGAGGTCGACGCCGAGCGCGACGCGATCCGGCGCGGCGTACAACGTCGCGGCGATCGAGCCGAGGCTCTCGGCCAGGACGCACGAGGCGCCGCCGTGCAGGAGCCCGGCCGGCTGGGTGTTGCCCTCGACCGGCATGGTGCCGACGCAGCGTCGCGGACTCGCGCTCACGATCCGGATGCCGAGCCGGTCATGGATCGCGGCGTGGGGCAGGGCGGCGGGGTCGCAGGCGCCGTCAGCCGAGGTCTGCCGGGGACCAGACATCGGGGCTCTCCTTCCACACGGTCGGCCCCGAGCCTAAGCCCGGGCGGGACCCCCACGGCCGAGCTCCACGGCCCAGCACCACGCGACACGGAGGTCGGGGCGGACCGCTCGGGCTGTCGGAGCCGGCGGCTAGAGTCGCTACGTGGTCGCCAACGACGCATCCCGCAACCGACGGTTGGACGAGACCCCTCGCCTTCTGCTCCTTGACGGCCATTCCCTGGCGTATCGGGCATGGTTCGCCTTACCAGCGGAGAACTTCTCGACCGCGACGGGGCAGACGACCAACGCCGTGTACGGCTTCACGTCGATGCTCATCAACATGATCCGGGATGAGCAGCCGACCCACATCGCGGTCGCGTTCGACGCCGGGCGGCAGACGTTCCGGGCGGAGGCCTACGCCGAGTACAAGGCGAACCGCACCTCGACGCCGGAGGAGTTTCGCAGCCAGCTGTCCTTGATCAAGGAGGTCCTCCAAGCGCTGCGGATTCCCTACCTGCAGGTGGAGGGGTACGAGGCCGACGACATCATCGCCACGCTCGGCGACCAGGCGGTGGAGCAGGGTTTCGACGTGCTGGTGTGCTCCGGCGACCGCGACACCTTCCAGCTGGTGTCCGATCGGCTGACCGTGATCTACCCCACCCGGGGTGTCTCGGAGGTGACCCGAGTCACGCCGGAGGAGGTGCAGCGTCGCTACGCCATCCCGCCCGAGCGCTATCCCGATCTCGCCGCGCTGGTGGGGGAGACCAGCGACAACCTTCCGGGCGTCCCGGGCGTCGGACCGAAGACCGCGGCCAAGTGGCTCAACCAGTTCGGCTCACTCGACGATCTCGTGGCGCGAGTCGACGAGGTCAAGGGTAAGGCGGGGGAGTCGTTGCGCGCCCACCTCGGCCAGGTCCTGCAGAACCGCCAGATCAACCAGCTCGTCCGCGACGTGCCTCTGCCCGTCCGACCCGACGACCTGGCTCTCCAGCCGTGGGATCGCGACGCGGTCCACCAGGTCTTCGACGCCTTGGAGTTCCGCGTTCTCCGGGACCGGCTGTTCTCCACCTTGCAGGCGCCCGAACCGGAGGCGGAGCACGGCTTCCAGATCGACGGCAGGAAGCTCTCGCCCGGCGAGGTCGGTGGCTGGCTGGAACAGCACGCCAAGGGCGACGCTCGGATCGGTGTCGCGGTCGAGGGCAGCTGGGGCCGAGGCACCGGGGACGTCTACGGTGTGGCTCTCGCCGCGCCCGACGACGCCGCCGCGTGGATCGACCCGACAGAGCTGACGCCCGACGACGAGCGCGCGTTGGCCGACTGGCTCGCCGATGAGCGCTACGAGAAGGCCATGCACGACTCCAAGGGGCCCATGCTGGCGATGGCCGCACGCGGCTGGACGCTGCGCGGCGTGACCAGCGACACCGCCCTGTCGGCCTACCTCGTCCGACCCGACCAACGCTCCTACGAACTGTCCGACCTGACCCTGCGGTGGCTCCAGCGGGAGCTCCGCTCGGACGAGCCGGACAACGGCCAGCTCACCCTCGACGGCGTCGACGAGGAAGGTGGCGTCGCCCACCGGTCCATGGTCGCGGCCCGGGCGATCATCGACCTCGCCGCGACCCTGGACGCCGAGCTCGCCGACCGAGACTGCGATCGGCTGCTGCGAGAGGTCGAGCTTCCCCTGGTCGAGGTGCTCGCGCGGATGGAGCGCGCCGGCATCTGTGTCGACGTCGACTACCTGTCCGAGCTCGAGGCCCACTTCGCGGGCAAGGTCAAGCAGGCCGCCGACGACGCCTACCGCGTCATCGGCGAGGAGATCAACCTGGGCTCGCCCAAGCAGCTGCAGGTCGTCCTCTTTGACAAGCTCGGCATGCCCAAGACCAAGCGGACCAAGACCGGCTACACCACGGACGCGGAGGCGCTGCAGCAGCTCTACGCCCAGACCGGGCACCCGTTCCTGGCGCACCTGCTGGCTCACCGCGACGCGGCGAAGCTGCGCTCGACGGTCGAGGGCCTGCTCAAGACCGTCGCGGACGACGGGCGGATTCACACGACGTTCAACCAGACGATCGCGGCGACCGGACGACTTTCGTCGACCGACCCCAACCTGCAGAACATTCCGATCCGCACCGAGGAGGGTCGACGCATCCGCGAGGCCTTCGTCGTGGGCGAGGGTTACGACTGCCTCCTCACCGCTGACTACAGCCAGATCGAGATGCGGATCATGGCGCACCTGTCCGGCGACGAGGGTCTGATCGAGGCCTTCCACTCGGGCATGGACTTCCACGCCGCCACGGCGTCGCGCGTCTTCGGCGTGCCGGCCGAGCAGGTCACCCCCGACATGCGAGCCAAGATCAAGGCGATGAACTACGGCCTGGCCTACGGCCTGTCGGCGTACGGCCTGTCGCAGCAGCTGCGCATCGAGGCCAGTGAGGCGCGGGCGCTGATGGATGAGTACTTCGAGCGCTTCGGCGGCGTGCGCGACTACCTGCGCGGGGTCGTCGAGGAGGCTCGCAAGACCGGCTACACCCAGACCATTCTGGGGCGCCGCCGCTACCTGCCTGACCTCACCAGCGACAACCGGCAACGTCGGGAGATGGCGGAGCGGATGGCGCTGAACGCCCCGATCCAAGGCTCGGCCGCCGACATCATCAAGGTCGCCATGCTCGGTGTCGACCGGGCGCTGCGGGAGTCGGGGCTACGGTCGCGCATGCTCCTGCAGGTGCACGACGAGCTCGTGGTCGAGGTCGCGCCCGGTGAGCGTGACCAGGTGGCGGAGATCCTGCGCCGGGAGATGGGCGGTGCCGCGCAGCTGACCGTGCCGCTCGACGTCTCGATCGGCCAAGGTCGAACCTGGCACGAGGCGGGCCACTGAGGTCTCGGGACCGGCGCGAGCCACGAGGTCGACGCACGGCTCGAGGTCGCGGGTGGCGCGGCGACGGCCGAGGTCAGCCGCTCTCCCGGACGCAGCAGAAGATCACGGTGCCGGGAAGACGGCTGCCCCGCAGCGGACTCCAGCCTCCCCACGTCCGGCGGTGTCCGTCCGGCCACTCCGGCTCCACGAGTCGTCGCAGGCGGAAGCCCGCTTCCACCAGCAGGTCGACCCAGTCGCCGAGCGTTCGGTGGTGCTCGACATAGGAGACCTGGCCGCTGGGATCGGTCTCGACGTACGGCGTCCGGTCGAAGTAGGAGTGCCGAGCCACGAGTCCTCGCGGGCCGGGGTCGTCCGGAAACGCCCAGCGGATGGGATGGCTGACGCTGAACACCCACCGCCCGCCCGGGCGCAGGACGCGGGCCACCTCCCGCAGCACCGCGCCCGCGTCGGCGACGAAGGGGAGTGCGCCGAACGCCGAGCACGCCACATCGAAACAGCCTGTGGCGAACGGCAGAGCCGCCGCGTCGGCGCACACGGCCGGCACGATCTGCCCGGTGGCGTCGTCCAGCCGGCGCGCGTGTTGCAGCTGACGGAAGGACAGGTCGACGCCGACGGCCAAGGCGCCCTGGGTTCGGAGCCATCGGGCGCATTGGGCGGCGCCACAGCCGACCTCCAGTACCCTCGCGCCGCGGACGTCACCGAGCAACCGGGCTTCGGCCTCGTCGAGTCCTTCCGGGCACCACACGAAGCCGACGTCGCGGAGGAAGTCACCGTGCTCGCGCTGGTAGTCGTCGGCGTTGGCGTCCCACCAGCCGCGGTTGGCTCGGGTGGTCACCGCGGGATCCCTCGCGAGGTGCTGAGGCGAGCCCGCGGCGGAGTCGTCGGCGCACGGAGTGCCGGCGGACGGTCGGTCCGCATGGGTGTGGGATCGGACGTCTGGCACGGATCCAGTCTCACCTGGGCCGGACCACCGCCCGGAGAGGGCCGCCGGGCGTATGGCGTTGGGTCCGCTGCCTCAGCGGCAGCGTCGGGTCAGCCCAGCGGCAGCGATCAGCTCGGCGGCGCGGCCTAGGATGCTCCGCATGACGGCCGCAGCTTCTGACGCGTTCTTCCACGCCGACCAGATGTGCGCGTTCATCGACGCCGCACCGTCGCCCTTTCACGCGTGCGCCGAGGCGGCGGCCCGGCTCGAGGCGGCCGGTTTCCAGGAGCTGGAGGAGACCGAACGCTGGCCCCGCGAGGCGGGGCGCTACTACGTCCGGCAGTCCGGCTCCCTGGTCGCGTGGAGCACCGAGGCCGCGCGCGGCCCGGGTACGCCGTTCCGGATCGTCGGCGCTCACACCGACAGCCCGAACCTCCGCATCAAGCCCTACCCCGACCGAGCCCAGGCGGGCTGGCAGCTGCTGGCCGCCGAGCCGTACGGCGGGGCGCTGCTCAACTCCTGGCTGGATCGGGACTTGGGGCTGTCCGGTCGAGTGAGCGTCCGGGCAGCCAAGGGTGTCGAGGAGCGGTTGCTCAAGGTCGACCGTCCCATCCTGCGCGTGCCCCAGCTGGCCATCCACCTGGACAGGGAGATTCGCGAGACCGGCGTCCGACTCAACCCGCAGCAGCACCTGCACCCGGTCTGGGGTGTGGGCACCTCGCCGGCCGACTTCACCGCTTTCCTGGCCGACGAGCTCGAGGTCGCGGCGGAGGACATCGTGAGCTGGGAGCTCATGACACACGACGTCGCGCCGAGTCGGCGGATCGGCCGCGACGGCGACCTGGTGAGCGCGCCTCGTCTGGACAACCTCGGGACGACCTACGCCGGCCTGCAAGCGCTCCTGAGCGCCGTGGAGTCTCCGACCGAGGGCGTCGTGCCGTTGCTGGTCCTCTTCGACCACGAGGAAGTGGGCAGCGTGTCCGAACGCGGCGCGGCGTCCACCCTCCTGCCGAGGGTCCTCGAGCGGGTCGTCCTCGCGGCCGGCGGTGACCGGGAGGACCTGCTTCGGGCCTTGGCGGGCTCGATCTGCGCGTCCGGTGACATGGCGCACGCGACCCATCCGAACTACCCCGACCGCCACGAGCCCGCTCACCTGATCCAGGTGAACGGCGGGCCAGTGCTCAAGGTCAACGTCAACCTCCGCTACGCGACCGACGCGCGGGGCGCGGCCGCGTTCGCCCGGGCGTGTGAGCAGGCCGGGGTGCCGATGCAGCGGTTCGTCAACCGGGCGGACCTGCCGTGCGGCTCAACCGTGGGTCCGATCACGGCGGCCGGCATCGGGGTCACGACGGTCGACGTCGGCGCGCCCCAGCTCGCGATGCACTCCGCTCGTGAGCTGTGTGGTGCGGCGGATCCCGGCATGTACGTCGCCGCTCTCGCGGCCTTCCTCGCACCCGCCGACTGACGTGGAGGGACCGAGCTCCGCCGCAGGCCTCGTCCACGCGGCCCGGGCGCTCCTGGGCGCTGACGTACGTCCGCTCGACGGCGACAGCGGTGAGGTGTTCCTCGTGGGAGTCGCCGGCGAAGAGGCGGTCCTTCGCCTGTACGCCCGTGATCCCGCTCGGGCGGCGGTCGACGCGGCCTTGCTCGCCTTGGTACGCGGCCTGCTTCCCGTGCCACGGGTGTTGGAGCAGCGGGTGAGGGGGACACCGGAGGCGCCGGCGTTCCTCCTGCTCGAACGACTGCCCGGTGTTCGTCTGGACCAGTGGCTTCCCGAGGCGGACGCCGACCTTCGGGCGCGAGCCGGCGGCAGCGTCGGCAGGGTTCTCGCCCAGCTCGCCGGCATTCCCTTCCTGCGCGCCGGTGAGTTCGTCGGCGCCGAGCTCAGGATCGAGGCACGGGCGAGGTCCGCGTCCCTCGTCGACCTGGTGGAGGACCGGCGGACGCGCGGGGCACTCGCGGCCCTGTCCGAGGAGGACCTCACCGGGCTGGTGGAGGTCGCCCGTTCCGCCGAAGACATCCTCGACCGCGGCGGGGAACCTCGGATCTGCTTGGTCCACGGTGACTTCGACCCGAGCAACCTTCTCGTCGACCCCACGACCGGTGAGGTGACCGGCGTCCTCGACTGGGAGCTCGCGCACGCTGGCACTCCCCACACGGACCTCGGTGCCTTGCTGCGCTTCGAGTCCGACGCGACCTTCGCCGAAGCCGTCCTTCGCGCCTACGCGTGGCGTGTCCCAGGTATCGCGACGAATCCGGACAAAGCCGACGACCTGGGCGCGCTCGTCGAGCTCGCCCGGGCCGCCGACCTCCCAGCGCTCCTCGACGCCGCCATGCGCAGCGACGCCGCCGCGACCGCGGCGATCCGACTCCTCCAGGCCACGGCGCGATGCCGTAATCTTGCCGCAGGACGGCCGACATGGCCCTGACACCGGAGCCGGACAAGCTGGAACCTTAGGGCGTCGCGCCCCTCGCGGGCGTGCTCGGTGTGTGCGCCACCAGTGGATGCCACCAGTGGACGATGTCGGGACGCGGCGAGGACGCCGCGGGCAGTCACGGCGGTCGCGACGCGCGGGGGTCGCGTTGACCCTGATCGCGGCGTGCCCGTATCCTGACCTGAGCGCTGTGGGCCTGCGCGACCTCGGACGGAGCAGGCTCGCGCTCTGATCTGTCGAAATCCCCCGGTTCCGGCTCCACGCGGCGCCCGGTTCCCTCGGCAGTACGATCCAGGGTCCACGCGCGCATCGACACGACGATTACGCCATATATCGGAGCCACCATCCAGATGACGAGCAGTATTGAGGCCCCGCTGAACGACGCAGCACCGGCCCAGCAGGACACGCCGCAGGTCGCGGTGAACGACGTGGGTTCGGAGGAGGCCTTTCTCGCCGCGATCGACGAGACGATCAAGTACTTCAATGACGGTGACATCGTCGAGGGCACCGTCGTCAAAGTCGACCGGGACGAGGTCCTGCTCGACATCGGCTACAAGACCGAGGGCGTGATCCCCGCTCGCGAGCTGTCGATCAAGCATGACGTCGACCCCAGCGAGGTCGTGCAGGTCGGCGACCGAGTGGAGGCGCTGGTCCTGCAGAAGGAGGACAAGGAAGGCCGGCTGATCCTGTCCAAGAAGCGCGCTCAGTACGAGCGGGCCTGGGGCACGATCGAGCGGATCAAGGAGGAGGACGGCGTCGTCACGGGCACCGTCATCGAGGTCGTCAAGGGCGGCCTCATCCTCGACATCGGCCTCCGCGGCTTCCTGCCCGCCTCCCTGGTCGAGATGCGTCGGGTTCGCGATCTGCAGCCCTATGTCGGTCGGGAGCTTGAGGCCAAGATCATCGAGCTGGACAAGAACCGCAACAACGTGGTCCTGTCTCGGCGCGCTTGGCTGGAACAGACCCAGTCCGAGGTCCGGCAGAACTTCCTGCACCAGCTGCAGAAGGGCCAGATCCGCAAGGGTGTGGTGTCCAGCATCGTCAACTTCGGCGCGTTCGTCGATCTCGGCGGTGTCGATGGCCTGGTGCACGTCTCGGAGCTGTCCTGGAAGCACATCGACCACCCGAGCGAGGTCGTCGAGGTGGGCCAGGAGGTGACCGTCGAGGTCCTCGATGTCGACCTCGACCGCGAGCGGGTCTCCCTGTCGCTGAAGTCGACCCAGGAAGACCCGTGGCAGCAGTTCGCCCGGATGCACCAGATTGGTCAGATCGTGCCGGGCAAGGTCACCAAGCTGGTGCCGTTCGGTGCGTTCGTCCGGGTCGAAGACGGCATCGAAGGCCTCGTGCACATCTCGGAGCTGGCCGAGCGCCACGTCGAGATCCCCGAGCAGGTGGTCCAGGTCGGCAACGAGGTCATGGTCAAGATCATCGACATCGACCTCGAGCGCCGTCGTATCTCGCTGTCGCTCAAGCAGGCCAACGAGGGCGGCGAGGCGATCGTCGAGCACTTCGACCCCACGCTCTACGGCATGGCCGCCGAGTACGACGAGCACGGCAACTACAAGTACCCGGAGGGCTTCGACCCCGAGACGGGCGAGTGGCTGCCGGGCTACGAGCAGCAGCGCGACGAGTGGGAGCGGGCCTACGCGGAGGCCCACGCCCGCTGGGAGGCGCACAAGCGGCAGATCGAGGCGGCCGCCGCGGCCGAGTACGCCGCCAGCGGCGAGGGCTCGGACTCCTCCTCGTACGCCTCGGAGGAGCAGTCCCAGCCGGCCGAGGGAACCCTGGCGTCCGACGAGGCGCTGGCGGCCCTGCGGGAGAAGCTGACCGGCCAGAGCTGAGATGTGTCGGACTCGACGAGTCCGCATGGATGAGGCCCCGCCCGGACCCGGGCGGGGCCTCATCGTCGTCCTCCCGACCGTCGGGGTCAGTCGTTGGTGGACCACCCCAGGCCGTAGACCACGTTGACCAACACGATGCCCAGCCAGGCGACGAGGACACCCACGAAGCCAGCGGACTCCGAGGCGATCGCGGTGAGCGGGATCGCGACGCCCAGGGAGACGATCGCCAGCGCCAGAGCATGGTCGTCTCTGCTCCGCCGCTGGTGACGGCGGCGCCGCTCCTGCTCGAGGGCGCGCCGCAGGTGCTGGGCGACCCTGGTCTCGATGGCCTCGTCGATGCGGTCGACAAAGGAGTCGACGAGCGCCGGTTCGAAGTCGTCGCCCAGCTGGCTGCGGACGCGCAAGAGCGCCTCGGCCTCGTCGCGGGGAAGCTTCGGCACGCCTCCGTTATACGGCACGATGCCGTAGCTAGCCCTGGATTCGCCAACGACGGGGTTCGTCCCGGCTTTGGTGAGGGTGCGGACGAGGAGGCGGGCCGTCGGGTCCGAGCAGGACGGGGTCGGCGAAGGTCGCGCGTGAAAGCCGTGGATGTCCGCAGACGGGGGCAAGCCGGGCCAGCCCTGCAACGGTTCGTCAACCACGTCCTGCGCCCATAGCCGGCCTGGCGCGTCTGACGCGAACGAGCGCATACCCCGCAAAGCGCGTCGGCGTCTTTGGCAGCGCCCTGTCCGATGCTCGTCAGGTCGGTGACACTGGAGACGTGCACGAGCTCGGATGGCAACCCGCAGGCGTGGGCCTGTTCGTTCCGGGGCGCCGGGACGACGCGCTCGTGGCCGAGGTACGCGAGGTCGTCGACCGGTTGGGCGGCTTGCAGGACCCGGTCGTCCGCCGTTGCTCGCCGATGACGTCCTTGGCGTTGCTCGACGCGGACCCGATCGAGGTCGTGGTCGACGGCTCGGTCTTCGAACGTCCCTACACGGACGAGAAGCTCGCCTTCGGGTTGGGGGACCGGCTTCGGGAGCTCCTCCTGGCGCTCGCGGTGACACTGCGCCCGCTGTACGCCTCGATCGTCTTGGAGGCGCCGTTCCTGTCGCCGAAGGACCTGCTCGTGACGCCGGAGCCAGACCTGTTCCTCGATGCCTGGTTCGACCTCACGCGGCTCAACACCAGCATCGTCCAGGCCTACACCGGCGCGCACATGGAGCGGGTGGGATCCGGCTTGTACGTCTCGACCAGGGCTCCGTTCAACCCTGAGCGGTTCGACGAGCCGCTCGCCACGAGTCTGGAGCGGGCGCGGCGGGCGATGGCTCAGGTGGTCGCACACGGCTGAGCGAGGCGGCAGGCTGGTGAGACGCGCGACGGCGCGTCACGATCGTGTCTTTCTCGCGTGTCGTGACGGTGGTGTGGCGCCGAGCGTCACGGTAGGGTCCGGGCGTGCTGCGAGTGGGGTTGACGGGCGGGATCGGCTCAGGCAAGAGCGAGGTCGCCAGGCGCCTCGCCGCGCACGGAGCGGTCGTCATCGACGCCGACCTCTTGGCCCGCGAGGTCGTGGCTCCGGGCACCGAGGGCCTCGCGGAGGTGGTGAAGGAGTTCGGTGAGGACGTGCTGACCAGCGATGGCGCGTTGGATCGCGCGGCGCTGGCGCGGATCGTCTTCGCCGATCCCGACTCCCGCCGCAGGTTGGAAGCCATCGTGCACCCGCGGGTGCGCGCCCGCGCCGCGGCACTGGAGGCGGCGGCCGTGGCGGCCGACTCCTCGGCAGTGGTGGTCCACGACATCCCCCTCCTGGTGGAGACGGGTCAGGCCGAACGCTTCGACGTGGTGATCGTGGTGGACGTCCCGGAGGAGATCCAGGTCGACCGCCTCGTGCGGATGCGTGGGATGACTCGCGACGAGGCACGATCGCGGATCGCGGCCCAGGCGTCGCGGCAGGAACGCCTGCGGGCCGCCACCATCGTCATCGACAATTCGGGAGATCTCGCCGATCTGGACGGGAAGGTTCACCGGGTTTGGGAGGAGTTGCGCCGCCGGGCGACCTGAGTGGGGTTGTCAGCGGTCCCGGCTACGGTGGTCTCATGCGTCCGGTCACAGACATCGTCCGCAAGGTGGCGCCGTTCAAGGTCGTCTCCGAGTTCGAGCCCTCGGGTGACCAGCCTCAAGCGATCGAGGAGATCGTCCGCCGGATCGAGGCGGGGGAGAAGGACGTCGTCCTCCTGGGCGCGACGGGTACCGGTAAGACCGCGACGATCGCCTGGGTGGTCGAGCGGCTCCAGCGGCCGACGCTCGTGTTGGAGCCGAACAAGACGCTGGCGGCGCAGTTCGCCAACGAGCTGAGGCAGTTCTTCCCGCACAACGCGGTTGAGTACTTCGTCTCCTACTACGACTACTACCAGCCCGAGGCGTACGTCCCGCAGACCGACACGTACATCGAGAAGGACGCCTCGATCAACGAGGAGGTCGAGCGCCTGCGGCACTCCGCGACCAACTCGCTCCTGACCCGGCGCGACACGATCGTGGTGGCCACCGTCTCGAGCATCTACGGTCTGGGCACACCTCAGGAGTACGTCGACCGCATGGTGCGGGTACGCGTCGGTGAGGAGCTCGACCGCGATCAGCTGTTGCGCCGCCTGGTCGAGATGCAGTACGCGCGCAACGACGCCGCCGGAACCCGCGGCACCTTCCGGGTCCGCGGGGACACCCTCGAAGTCTTCCCGATGTACGAGGAGATGGCGGTTCGCATCGAGTTCTTCGGCGACGAGATCGAGCGTCTGTCGACGCTGCATCCTGTGACCGGCGAGATCGTCACCGAGGACGAGGAGCTGTACATTTTCCCGGCGTCCCACTACGTCGCCGGTCCCGAGCGCATGGAACGCGCCATCCGCGGCATCGAGCAGGAGCTGGAGGAGCGCCTCGCCGAGCTTCGGCGACAGGGCAAGCTCCTGGAGGAACAGCGACTGCGGATGCGCACCACGTACGACATCGAGATGATGCGCCAGATCGGCACCTGCGCCGGCATCGAGAACTACTCGAGGCACATCGACGGTCGTCCGCCCGGCTCGCCCCCGAACTGTCTGCTCGACTACTTCCCCGAGGACTTCCTCCTGGTCATCGACGAGTCGCACGTGACCGTGCCGCAGATCGGCGGCATGTACGAAGGCGACATGTCCCGCAAGCGCACGCTCGTCGAGCATGGGTTCCGGCTGCCCTCGGCGATGGACAACCGTCCACTGCGGTGGGAGGAGTTCCTGGAACGCATCGGCCAGACCATCTACCTCTCCGCGACGCCGGGCCCCTATGAGCTGTCGAAGGCCAACGGTGTGGTGGAACAGATCATCCGGCCCACCGGTCTGGTCGACCCCGAGGTCATCGTCAAGCCCACCAAGGGGCAGATCGACGACCTCATCCACGAGATCCGGATGCGGGAGGCCCGCAACGAGCGGGTCCTGGTCACCACGCTGACCAAGAAGATGGCCGAGGACCTCACCGACTACCTGCTCGAGCAGGGCATCCGGGTCCGTTACTTGCACAGCGAGGTCGACACGCTGCGTCGGGTCGAGCTGCTGCGCGAGCTGCGCCTGGGCGAGTTCGACGTCCTGGTCGGCATCAACCTCCTCCGCGAGGGTCTCGACCTTCCGGAGGTCTCGCTCGTGGCAATCCTCGACGCTGACAAGGAAGGCTTCCTGCGGTCCGGTACGAGCCTCATCCAGACCATCGGCCGGGCGGCCCGTCACGTTTCCGGTCAGGTGATCATGTACGCCGACTCGATCACCCCGTCGATGCGCAGCGCCATCGACGAGACCAACCGGCGGCGTGCCAAGCAGATCGCCTACAACAAGGAGAAGGGCATCGACCCGACCCCGCTGCGCAAACGGATCGCCGACATCACGGACATGCTGGCCCGGGAGGACGCCGACACCCAGAAGCTCCTCGGTGGCGCCGGTCGGCAGCGCACCCGTGGCAAGGCGCCGGTCCCAGAGTTGGCCAGCCGCCGGGCCGAGGTGGGCAGGCACGCGAAGGATCTCGCGGCTCTGCCGGCCAGCGAGCTCGCCGACTTGATCCAAGAGTTGAACGACCAGATGAACGCCGCCGCCGAGCAACTGCAGTTCGAGCTCGCGGCGCGGCTGCGTGACGAGATCGCGGAGCTGAAGCGGGAGCTGCGCGGTATGCGTGAGGCTGGCGTGGTGTGATGCGGGACTTCCCAGACGAGCTCGCGACGGCGTTGGAGCTCGCCGAGTGGGCGAGCTGGCGGATCACTGGCGCTCGGCCGCTGGCTGTGACCTCCAAGGCCCACGCGGCGGACCTGGTGACGGAGACCGACCGGGAGATCGAGCGCCGGGTACGCCAGGTGCTCACCGAGCGCTTCCCTTACCCCGTCGTGGGAGAGGAGTACGGCGGTCGCCCCAGTACCGACGGGCTGACGTGGTACGTCGATCCCGTGGACGGCACGACGAACTACGCCAGCGGGTTGCCGTGGTGCTCGTTCAGCTTGGCCCTGGCGGACGCGGACGGCCCGGTTCTCGGCGTCGTGGCCGACCCCTTCCACGGCGAGGTGTTCAGCGCCGTTCGGGACGGGCCGGCGTTGCGGAACGGAGTCCCGATCAAGTGCCGAGACGCGACCAGTCTCTCCGGCGAGATCGTGGTGAGCGAGTGGGCGGCGCACCGACCTTGGCCGGGCATGCCGACGATGCTGCGGCGGCTGGCCGACATGCACTGCACTGTGCGGATCATGGGCTCGTCGGCGCTGTCTCTGGTCAGTGTCGGCGCTGGCCGAGCGGTTGGCGGGGTGATCGGTGAGTTCAGTCCGATCGATGTGCTCGCGGCCATGCTCATCGCCTCGCGTGCTGGCGCGGTGGTGCTGGGAGAGGACGGCAAGCCGGCATGGTTCCCGCACTCCGGCGGCATCTTGGTTTCCGCGCCAGGTGTCAGTGACGTCTTGTGGAGGGCATGGACCTTGCCTCCCGGGTCTGGGCCCGAGGAGGATTGAGCGCCACCTGGCGTCTCACGACGTGCGCGCGTCACGACGAGCGCGCAGGGTTGGCCGGGCGCAGTGTTGCGGCGGGGTACCAGCTTCTGGCCCCGGTGTCGTCGAGCGTGACTCGGCCGTACCATCCGTCGGTCTCGCGAACCCACCAGTCGAGTCGTCCCGGCCACCAGCGACCGTCGACGAGCACCAGGACAGGCTTGGCTGGGGAGACTCTTCGAGACCCGGTCCGCGCCTCGCGTGGGGTGTGGCCCGCGTTCATCGAACGCGCCAACGCGGTCGCTTCGGCCTCGGACAGGTCCTGGCGGCTGTGCCAGCCGTTGACGGCGGCGTCCCATACTCCGAAGCCCTGCGAGCTCTTGCGCACTGCGAAACGATCGATCACGTTGCCTGTCCTCCTGGTCGGTCTTAGGGCAGGGGAACAGGTCGAACCTATGTTCGAATGTTAGTGCGATTGGCGTCTCGATGGCTCGGGTGGGCGGTGACAGCCGGTCAGTCGTGGCGGTGCGTGACGACGTGGCGCCGGGTCGCGGCGACCGACGCTGTGTCCCTCACAAGGCCGTCCCTCACAAGGCCCCGCACGAGGCCACGGAGAGCGTTGCTTCCGCGCGTCAGCGCTTGTCGTACTTGTCCGGAACGACCAGGCTCAACACGAAGCTCACGATCGCGACGACGAGCGCACCCCAGAAGCCAGCCCAGAACCCGTCGACGGTGAACGCGAGCCCGAGCTGGTTGGCGAGCCATCCCACGAGCAGGAACAGCAGCGCGTTGACGACGAGGGAGATCAGCCCCAGCGTCAGGATGTACAGGCCGCAGCCGATCACCTTGATGATCGGCTTGAGGACGGCGTTGACGATCCCGAAGATCACGGCGACCGCGAGCAAGGTGCCGATCCGTTGGGTGGTGGTGCCGGCACCGAGCTCGATCCCCGGCACCAGCGTGGCCGCCCACAAGGCGAGCGCGTTGATGATGACGCGTACGGCGATGGCGATCACAGGACCGATCCTCGCACGCTTGAGCCCACGACGGCACCCGTAGGTCGCTTCCAATCTCGCAGATCTGGGCGTCCTCGGTGTCCGCCACCGCGGACTAGACTTTCCCGATTGCCTGATTGTCGACCGCGCCCAAGGCCGGTCATGCGACAGGGGGATCCGTGGAGCCCACCACAATCGAGCAGGAGATCCGTCGCGAGCAGGAGTACGTGGACCGCGTCTACACGCGTCTGGACGAGATGGTGGAGCGGGTAGCGGAGGTCCGTCGCGACGGACACGCGCGGGGCTTGTTGGACTACACCGGGGAGATCAAGGAGGACGACTACCGCAGCCTGTTCGAGCGAGATGCGCTCGTCGATCACGCCGTCCGACGGTTGGCCGTGCTGGAGGCCCAGCGGGAAGGGCTCGTCTTCGGGCGACTCGACCAGCGGGACGGCGAGGTGCGCTACGTGGGGCGGATCGGAGTCCGAGACGCCGAACACGAGCCGCTCGTGATCGACTGGCGGGCTCCGGCGGCGGCGACCTTCTACCAGGCGACGGCGGTGGAGCCGATGGGCGTCGTGCGCCGCCGCGTCTTGCGCTGCCACGGTCAGCGAGTGGTCGGCATCGAGGACGATCTGCTCGACCCTCAGGCCGCGCCGCCTCACATGCACGTGGTCGGTGACGGAGCGTTGATCGCCGCGCTCACCGCGGCCCGTGGCCGGCGCATGCGGGACATCGTGGCCACTATCCAGCGGGAGCAGGACACGATCATCCGTGCTCCCTCCTCGGGAGTGACGATCATCAGCGGAGGGCCCGGGACGGGCAAGACCGTCGTCGCGCTGCACCGAGCCGCCTACCTCCTCTACACCGAGCGCCGACGTCTGCAGGGCGGTGGTGTCCTTGTCGTCGGCCCATCGCCGGTGTTCATGACCTACATCGAACGGGTCCTGCCGTCGCTCGGCGAGCACGACGCCACCTTGCGCTCCGTCGGTGAGATCGTCGACGGCATCGTGGCCACCCGGTCCGACCCCTACGACGTCGCTGTTGTCAAGGGTTCCTTGCGCATGCGGCGGGTGCTCTCGCGGGCCGTGCGCGAGGCGGCGCCGGGCGTCCCTCGCGAGCTGCGCCTGTACGGTGCCGGACGTCAACTACGGCTGGACGCCGACGAGCTCGCCGCCGCCCGTCGAGCGGTGGTGCGGCGCAACCGGTACAACCGCGCGCGAACCGACGCGGCGCGCGCGTTGGTCGCCGCCCTGTGGCGCAAGGTCGGGGAGGAAGCCGGTGTTCCACGGGAGGACTTCATCGCTGACGTCACCTCCCGGGACGCGTTCTGGAGCTTCGTCCAGGCCTGGTGGCCAGTCCTGCGCCCGGAGGAGGTGCTGGCCTGGCTCGCTGATCCGGACCGGCTGGCTCGCGCGGCCGACGGTGTGCTCCGGCCAGACGAGATCGATGCGCTCGCCCGCTCGTGGTCCACCACGGACGAGTGGTCGGTGGAGGACGTTCCCCTCCTGGACGAGCTCGCCTGGCTGCTCGGTGAGCCACCCGAGCCTCCTCGACCACAGGACCCGGACGACACCGACGACGTGCGCATCGGCGACGTCAACGCTGACGCCGCCCCGGCGCGGGAGGCGGATGGTTATGCCCACGTCCTGGTCGACGAGGCGCAGGACCTGTCTCCCATGCAGTGGAGGATGCTCGGACGACGGGGCCGCTACGCGAGCTGGACGATCGTGGGCGACCCGGCGCAGAGCGCGTGGCCGGACCCCGCGGAGGCCGCCCGCGCCCGCGACGCGGCCCTCGGCGACCGTCCGCGCCGCGAGTACCAGCTGACCACCAACTACCGCAACTCCGCCGAGATCTTCGCGCTCGCTGCCGACGTGATCCGGGCGGTGGACTCTGACGCGCCCCTTCCCCGAGCGGTCCGAACCACCGGAGTCCACCCCACCCACCTGGATGGCGAGCCGCTCGCCGACACGCTGCGCGACGCGGTCGCGCGCATGCTGGAGGAGGTGGAGGGAACTGTCGGGGTGATCCTGCCCACAGCGCGGCAAGCCGAGGCCACGTCGTGGTTGGACGGCCTCGCCGCCGATGATCGCGTGGTCGTGACGACCGCCCGGGCGAGCAAGGGTCTGGAGTTCGACGCCGCCGTCGTCGTCGAGCCGGAGGCGATCGCCCGTGAGAGCCCCGTCGGTACCCGAACCCTTTACGTCGCCCTCACGCGAGCGACGCAGCGGTTGGTGACCGTGGGTGGTGACGAGAAGTGGCGGGCACGTCTCGGCGAACTCGTCACCAGGTCGCCGTCCGACGAAACGCGAGATTCATCCGGCCACGACGGCCCGGCCGCCGGTGCGCCGTGACCGGGAGGCCAGGCCGGCGGCCAGGTACTAGGGTTTCCGGCAGGCCCATCGTGGTGCTGCGGAGGGGGAAGCAGGTGGCGGGGCGGGTCGAAACGTACTCTGGCGAGCGAATCTTCACGCTGCCCAACGTGTTGAGTTTCGTCCGGCTCGCTGGCGTTCCGTTGTTTTTGTGGCTCGTGCTCGGTCCGCGAGCTGACGGGTGGGCGGTCGTGGTCCTTGCCGTGTCGGGTCTGACCGACTGGTTCGACGGCCAGCTCGCTCGCCGTCTGGGGCAGGTCAGCACGCTGGGCAAGCTGCTCGACCCGCTCGCCGACCGCCTCTACATCCTGGCCGTCCTCGCCGGGCTGCTCCTGCGGGGCATCGTCCCGGTGTGGCTGGTCCTCCTCATCGTCTCGCGTGAGGTGGTCCTCGGCATTCAGATCCTCGTGCTCCGGCGCCACGGGTACGGCCCCCTGCCGGTGCACTTCCTCGGGAAGGCGGCGACGTTCTGCCTGCTCTACGCGTTCCCCCTGCTCTTCCTCGGCCACGGCGAGGGAGGCTTTCCCCTGGCCGCCAAGGTGGCGGGCTGGGCGTTCGCCATCTGGGGCGTGGGTCTGTACTGGTGGGCGGGGATCCTCTACCTCGCACAGGCGCGCGAGCTCCTCCGACGCGGGACGCCGACGCCACCGACCGTCGAGGGGGACCGGCTGCGTACCTGACACCACAGCCGATCAGCTGGTCGGCAGAGGACCGCGAAGGAGGGGGCATGAAAGCCGTCGTGATGGCTGGCGGTGAGGGCACCCGCCTGCGTCCGATGACCACGAGCATGCCCAAGCCACTCCTTCCGGTGGTCAACCGGCCGATCATGGAGCACGTCCTGCGGCTGCTGCGCCGTCACCACCTCACCCAGACCGTCGTCACCGTCCACTTCCTCGGGTCGATGGTGCGGTCGTACTTCGGCGACGGTGAGGACCTCGGCATGGAGATCACCTACGCGACCGAGGAGAAGCCCCTCGGCACGGCGGGGAGCGTGAAGAACGCCGCGGCGGCGCTGTCAGACGACACCTTCCTGGTCATCTCCGGCGACGCGCTCACCGACATCGACCTCACCGCCCTCATCGACCATCATCGACGCTCCCAGGCGCTCGCGACCGTGTGCCTGACGCGCGTACCGGACCCGCTGGAGTTCGGCATCACGATCCTGCGGGAGGACGGCCGCATCGAGCGTTTCCTCGAGAAGCCGACCTGGGGCCAGGTCTTCTCCGACACGGTCAACACCGGCATCTACGTCATGGAGCCGGAGATCCTGGCCGCCGTCGGCGAGGCGGAGAACGTCGACTGGTCCAGCGACGTCTTCCCGCGGCTGTTGGAGGCTGGCGCCCCGCTCTTCGGCTACGTCGCGGACGGCTACTGGGAGGACGTCGGCACCCACCGTAGCTACCTCAAGGCCAACCACGACGCCCTGGCCGGGAAGGTCCACATCGACATCGACGGCTTCGAGGTCGCCCGAGGCGTGTGGGTCAACGAGGGAGCCGAGGTCGACCCCGACGCCGTGCTCAAAGGCCCGCTCTACGTGGGCGCGTACGCCAAGGTCGAGGGCGGGGCGGAGCTCCGCGATCACACCGTCGTCGGCGACAACGTCGTGGTGCGCAGCGGGGCGTTCCTGCACCGGGCCGTCGTCCACGACAACGCCTACATCGGCCCGCACGCCAACCTGCGCGGCTGCGTGGTCGGCAAGAACACAGACGTCATGCGCGGCGCACGCATCGATGACGGGGCCGTCGTCGGCGACGACTGCGTGATCGAGGAGGAGGCGGTCCTCCACCCCGAGATCAAGGTGTATCCGAGCAAGACCATCGAGGCGGGCGCAGTCGTCAACCAGAGCGTCATCTGGGAGTCTCAGGGCCGCCGGGCGCTGTTCGGCCCACGCGGGGTGAGCGGCATCGTCAACGTCGAGATCACCCCCGAGCTGGTTGTCCGACTGGCCTGTGCCTACGCCACGACCCTGCGCAAGGGAGCGACCGTGCTCACGGCTCGGGACACCTCCCGATCCGCTCGGGCACTCAAACGCGCCGCGATCGCGGCGTTCACCTCCAGCGCACTCGATGTGTACGACCTGGAGGCAGCACCGAGTCCGGTCGCTCGGTGGGAGGCGGCGCGCGGCAACGTCGACGGTGGTTTGCTCATCCGGACCACACCGAACCGCCCCGACTCGGTCGACCTGGTCTTCCTCGACGAGCGTGGCGCCGACCTGTCGCTGGCCGCTCAACGCAAGGTGGAGCGGGTGCTGGGTCGACAGGAGTTCCGGCGCGCGTTCCCCGGCGAGATCGGCGACCTCGGCTTCCCCTCACGGATCGCCGAGAGCTACGTCCGCGACCTCCTCGACAGCCTCGACACCTCGGGCTTGGCCGACGCGCACCTCAAGGTCGTCGTCGACGCCGGACGCGGGACGGCTGGGCTCCTGCTACCCAACCTGCTCGGGCGGCTCGAGATCGACGCGTACCTGGTCAACGCCGGCCTCGATGAGCGCAGTCCCACCGAGACGCTTGAGCAGCGCAGCACCGCCATGGCCAACCTCGCCGAGCTGGTGGCCTCCTCCCGCGCGGCGCTCGGCGTGCGCTTCGATCCCATGGGTGAGCGGATCTCCCTGGTCGACGAGACCGGCACGCTCATCTCCGACGAGCGCGCGCTGTTGATCTTCGTCGACCTGGTCGCGGCGGAGGCGGCCGGCGGGCACGTCGCCGTCCCCGTGACGACCACCCGGGTCGCCGAGCGCGTGGCACGGTTCCACGGTGTCGACGTCTTCTGGACCAGTACAGCCCCCGACGCCCTCGCCACCGCTGCCGCCCACGACGGGCTGCTGCTCGCTGGGGACGGGCGGGGTGGGTTCGTCGTCCCCGAGTTCTCCCACGCCGTCGACGGCTTCGCCGCCTTCGTCCGGCTGGTCGGCCTGGTGGCGCGAACCCGGCTGCCTTTGTCCGAGATCAACGCTCGGATCCCGCGCGCGCACCTGGTCCAGCTCGCGGTACCGACGCCGTGGGCCAGCAAGGGCGCCGTGATGCGGGCCGCTCTCGAGGCTGCCGACGGCCGCTTCGTCGACACCACCGACGGCGTTCGAGTGGTGGAAAACGACGGCTCGTGGACTCTGGTGCTGCCCGATCCAGCCGAGGCGGTGACACGCGTGTGGGCCGAGGGCCCCACGACCGAGCGCGCGACCGCCTTGGCGCACCAATGGGCCGACCTGGTCACCCGCGCTGGGCAGTGAGACCCGACACCGACGAGAGGCGGCGCGTCACCTGGCGACGCGGAGGTACCGCGTGCCCGACGACATGACACGATGGTCCCTATGGCCGAGGGGAAGGGGGAGTCGCCCACACCACGCCTGACGGGCGAGGCGTCGGGCCCGTCGGGCGAGGCGTCGGGGGCGCAGCGACAGCGCTCGACCGTCGTCCGGCCAGGCATGTGGCCCGGGGCGGTCGGTGAGCTCCGCCGCGACGACTCCATGTCCCTGATGCGAGAGCTGGTCACCCACGCTCTCGACGACGGCTACGTCGCCGCTGCCGCCCGCAAGGGTGCCAACCAGGGACGCAGCCGACGCGGCCTGAGCGGCACTCTCGTGGTCCTGGCGTTGCTCGGCTTGCTCCTGACCGTCGCCGCGACACAGACCCGGCAGGCCGCGCCCGCGGTGGCGAAGGAGAAGGCGGAGCTGCTGGAGCGGATCAAGGCCGAGGCCGCGCTCAACGACAGTCTGCGGGAGCGGGCGAACGCACTGCGGGAGGAGGTCACCGCCCTCCAGAACGAGGTGCTGGCCAGCACCGAGAGTGGTCAGAACTTGAGCGACCGGCTGGCGACCCTCGACCTGTACGCCGGTACCAGCCGGGTGGAGGGCCCAGGGCTGCGCATCACGATCGACGACGCTCCCGTCGACGACGTGGCGGACCCGTCCGCCGCCGACGGACGCATCCTCGACATCGACCTCCAGCAGGTTGTCAACGGCCTCTGGTGGGCCGGCGCGGAGGCGATCGCGATCAACGGTGAGCGGCTCACCTCGGTGACCGCGATCCGCGGCGCGGACCGATCAATCACCGTGGACTATCGCCCGCTCGCCCGCCCTTACGTGGTGGAGGCGATCGGAGACCCCAAGACATTGGAGGCGCGCTTCGCCGAAAGCCCGGGTGGCGAGTGGCTGCGCAACCTCCACGCGGTGCACCATATACGTCTGGAGACGGAGGCGGTCGACAAGCTCACGCTGCCGCCTGACTCAGGAACCAAGCTTCGGTACGCGCGGACGGAAGGCACCCAGTGATCGCGACGATCGGCCTCCTGGTCGGAATCATCGTCGGGCTGCTTCTCCAGCCCTCGGTGCCGTTATGGCTCCAGCCGTACCTCCCGATCGCGGTGGTCGCCGCGCTCGACGCGGTCTTCGGCGGCTTGCGTGCGCTGGTCGACGGCATCTTCGACGATCGGGTCTTCGTCGTCTCCTTCATCGGCAACGTCGTGGTGGCGGCCCTCATCGTCTACCTCGGGGACCAGCTCGGTGTCGGCGCGCAGCTGTCGACAGGAGTGGTCGTCGTCCTCGGAATCCGAATCTTCTCCAACATGGCGGCGATCCGGCGACGACTGTTCAAGGCCTGACGCGGACCGATGAGTGACCCGAAGCCTACTCCGAGCTCCGCGCGGCCTCGACCGCAGAATCCCGCCTGGCGACGGCTGTCCCAGGCGTTCCGGCCTTACGTCTCACGCTCTCAGATCGCTGCCGCCGCCCTCCTGGCCATCCTCGGCTTCGCCGCGACCGTCCAGGTGCAGTCCTTGCGGACCGACGACGAGTTCGCCTCCGCGAACCGGCCGCAGCTCATCCAGATGCTGGACGGCCTCCAGCAGCGCACCCGTCGCTTGGAGGCGGAGATCAGCGAACTCGAACGGGCCCGCGCGGAGCTCATCTCGGGTGCCGACCGCACGCGCACAGCGGTCGAGCAGGCGAAGGCGCGGGCGGAGACCCTCGGCATCCTCGCCGGGACGCTGCCTGCGGAAGGGCCGGGCATTCGGGTGACCATCTCTGACACCCAGTCCGCGGTCTCCGCCTCGCTCATCATCAACACCATTCAGGAGCTGCGTGACGCCGGCGCGGAGGCGATCGAGATCAACGACCGGGTTCGGATCGTGGCCGGGAGCTACGTGCTCGACCCGCAGGGCGGCGTCGGCATCATCGTCGACGGCGTCCACATCAGACCGCCGTACAGCATCGACGCGATCGGCGACACCCGCACGCTGGCCACCGCGATGCGGATCCCCGGTGGCGTCGTCGACGAGGTGAACCAGAAGGGTGGCCTGGTCAGCGTGCTGGAACGCGACAACCTCCAGGTCACCTCCTTGCACGAGCCCGCGGCGCCTCGTTACGCTCGGCCGGCTCCGGAGAGCACCTCCGACGAAGGCAAGTAACCCGCAGAAGCCAGGAGACGCAGGTGGTTCCCGACGACCTCACCTACACCAGCGAGCATGAGTGGGTCCGTGACCCCGGCAGCAGCGAGGGGAGCGTTCGCGTCGGCATCACGGACTTCGCGCAGGAGGCGTTGGGCGACATCGTCTACGTCAACCTGCCGGAGGTCGGTGCCGAGGTGCGACGGGGCGAGGCCTGCGGCGAGGTCGAGTCCACCAAGAGTGTGAGCGACGTGTACGCCCCGGTCACGGGCACGGTCGTCGCCCGGAACGAGGCACTCGACGACCACCCCGAGCTGGTCAACAGCGACCCCTACGGTGAGGGCTGGATGCTCGAGATCCGCCCCGCCGATCGCGGTGAGCTGGAGAGCCTGATGGACGCGGAGAGCTATCGCGCCCACGTCGAGCAGCAGGGTTAGACCGAACCGCCGAGTGAGGCTCGGTGGGGTGAGGTCACCAGGCCAGGAGCGTGGCTGACCCCGCGGCGTCGCTGCGTGCGCTGGACGTGGCCCGGTCCTGGCCGATTTCGTCCGGCACCACCGTCGACGGCACACTGCGCGTAACGGTTAGGGTGTGTGCGGGGGAAGTGTCCGCGCGTTCAGCGCCGTTCTGCCACGGGAGGGTCACCGATGCCGTTCTGCACCCAGTGTGGGCATGAGAACGCCGAAGGTAGCCGGTTCTGCTCGCAGTGCGGGCGAGCCCTCACTGGAGAGCGTGCCGTGGAGCAGACGGCGACGATCTCGCTGAGGCTCGACTCCGACGTCGATCGCACCGAGCCGGAGCTGCGTTTTCAGGAGCAGGCAGCGGTCGACGCGCTGCCACAAGGCTGCGCGCTCCTGATCGTCCAGCGCGGGCCCAGCGCGGGAAGCCGGTTCCTGCTCGACTCCGACGTGGTGACAGTGGGCCGGCACCCGGACAGTGACATCTTCTTGGACGATGTGACCGTCTCGCGGCGACACGCAGAGTTTCATCGCGGTCCGCAGGGTTTCGTCGTGCGTGACGTGGGCAGCCTCAACGGCACCTACGTCAACCGTGACCGCATCGACGAGGTCCTGCTCGTCAGCGGCGACGAGGTGCAGATCGGCAAGTTCCGTCTCGTCTACTTCGCCAGCCAGCGCGGGTTCGGCGTGACTGGTTCGGCCGAGCGGGCCGGCGCCGGCCGCGACGGACGTCCGGAGGGGGACACAGGGTGAGTGACGCTTCGCGTGGAAGGGGTGGAACGCCAATCGGACGAGGGCGTCTGCGGTGAGTAGTGCGGCGTCCGCGCGGTCTGGTGACTTCTCCATCGGCGAGGTACTCGCCCAACTGCGCCCCGAGTTTCCCGACGTCACCATCTCGAAGATCCGCTTCCTCGAGGCCGAGGGGCTCGTCGAGCCGCGTCGTGCGCCGTCGGGCTACCGCAAGTTCACCCACGCTGACATCGAACGTCTGCGGTTCGTCCTGACCGCCCAACGCGACCACTACCTGCCGCTGCGGGTGATCAAGGAGCACTTGGACGCACTCGACCGCGGCCAGGAGCCACCGCCTCTACCTGGAGGACGGCTGCCGACCGCCCCGCCCCCGCGGGTGCTCCGAGGTGGTGAGGAGTACACCCACCCTGACGCGTTCCGCCGGACGAGAGCGGAGCGTCGGTTCACCCGTCAGGAGCTCATCGAGGCGGCGGACATCAAGCCGGAGACCTTCGAGCAGCTGGAGTCCTACGGCCTCATCCGTCCCCGGTACGGCCGGGACCACTACGACGAGGACGCGCTGCAGATCGCTCGAACGGCCGGGGAGCTCGCCGCTTTCGGTCTGGAGCCGCGTCACCTTCGCATCTTCCGTACCGCGGCCGACCGTCAGGTCGGGCTCATCGAGCAGCTGATGGCTCCCCTCACCCGTCAGCACGGTCCGGACTCGCGGGCGCGGGTCCAGGAGCGCGTGCGGGAGCTCGCGGCCCTGTCTGTGCGGCTCCACGCGTTGCTGATGAAGGCCGACCTCGACACGTGATGGCCGTCCGCGGCTTGCCATGAGCGTCACTCGACGGGACTGGCCGGCATCGGGGTACTGTGGATGGGTGCGCGAGCTCGACGTCGTTGGTGTGCGGGTCGACATGTCGTCGAACCAGCCGATCGTCCTGCTCCGGGAGGTCGACGGCGACCGGTTTCTCCCGATCTGGGTGGGTCCGGCTGAAGCGAGTGCTATCGCCCATGCGCAGCAGGGCATCGTTCCCGCCCGGCCGCTGACCCACGACCTCTTCCGAGACGTGCTCATCGCGACCGGACAGCGACTCACCGAGGTCCGTATCACCGATCTGCGGGACGGCGTCTTCTTCGGCATCCTCGCGTTCGCCAATGGTGTCGAGGTGAGTGCCCGGCCGTCCGACTCGATCGCGTTGGCCCTCCGCATGGGGGTCCGCATCCTCTGCGCGGAGGAGGTCCTCGCGGAGGCAGGCGTCGCCATCCCCGACGAGCAGGAGGCGGAGGTCCAGAAGTTCCGGGAGTTCCTCGACCAGGTGACCCCGGAGGACTTCGACACGCCAGGAGGCTGACGCCGTCACGGTCAGGCCGTGGGGACCTCCCCGCCTACCCGAGCGTGGGCGTGGGGCCTCCGGGGCTGCGGGCCGTTCTCCCCAAGTCCGCCAGTCTCGACCTCAAGTAGAGGTTTGCCCGCGACACGCCGGCCGAGCGCGTTGACCGTATCAGTGCGGCGGCTTACCGTGACGACGGAACCTTCTCGATGTCGTTCCACCTTGGTGTCACATGCGGCTCCGCCGTATGTCCAGCGGTTGTCGCTCAGGTTGGGGGCCCTGGGCGGACCCGACGAGGGTGTCGCGGCTACGGCGACACCAAAGCGTAGGAGGCGGCCGTGGCAAGCACGGGTGACCAAGCGGGCGGCGCTCAGGGCGCCGCCGCGGGTGAAGATCCCAGACGGGCGCAAGCACGACGTTCGGCTGGCGAGCAGGGTCTGCTGGTCGGGATCACCGAGAAGGCGGAGGAGTCTCCGCCCAGCGAGACACTCGGCTACCGCGGTCCCACAGCGTGTGCAGCCGCTGGCATCACCTACCGTCAGCTGGACTACTGGGCGCGTACTGGACTGGTGGAGCCGACGATCCGGCCGGCTTCTGGGTCGGGGAGCCACCGGCTCTACTCGTTCCGCGACATCCTCCTGCTGAAGGTCATCAAGCGGCTTCTGGACGCAGGCATCTCGCTCCAGCAGATCCGTACCGCTGTTGTCCATCTCCGCGAGCGCGGTACCCGTGACCTCGCCGAGATCACCCTCATGAGCGACGGCGCGAGCGTGTACGAGTGCACCTCGCCCGACGAGGTCATCGACCTCCTGCAAGGCGGCCAAGGGGTGTTCGGCATCGCGCTGGGGCGGGTGTCTCGGGAGGTCGAGGGCACCCTCGCGAAGCTGCCGGCCGAGCGTCCCGATGGCGTGCAGACCACGCCACCCACCGTGCGCGACGAGCTGGCGCTGCGGCGGCGTGCCCGGGCTCGGCTCACCGGCTGAGCGGCGGCCGCTCAACTCGACACGTCGGCCAGGAGTCGGACCGAGGGCGATCCGAGCGTGTCACGAGCCACGGGCGGCCAAGGGGAGCCGCATCACTGGTAGCGTGGTATTGGCTGATAACCCCGCGTGGGAGAGTCTTCGCGTCCCGGGCGAGACCGACGCGAAGCGCCGAAGGGGCAACACCCCGGAACCTCTCAGGCTCCAGGACCGCGCGGGCGAGGCGACTCTGGAGCGCCGCCACGGCGGCGTGACAGAGAGGGGACCGAACCTGACGGCGCCTTGACGGCTTCGACCGGGGAGTTCCCGATGAACGCCACGACCCGCTTCAGCTCCGCCCCTTCGGAATCAGCGTCGCTGTCCCAGCCGTCGCCTGCGGCTCGCTTCGCCGACCGGCACATCGGCCCATCGCCGGAGGACCGGGCGAAGATGCTCGCCGCCTGCGGCTTCGGCTCTCTCCAAGAGCTGGTCGACGCGGCGATCCCGGCCTCCATCCGCACCCAGCGGCCGCTCAACCTACCCGCGCCCGCGACCGAGTCGCAGGCCGTAGCGGAGCTGCGGGCGATCGCCGCGAAGAACCGACCCATGACCCAGATGATCGGCCTGGGCTACGCCGACACGATCACGCCGCCGGTCATCCGCCGCAACGTCCTGGAGAACCCGGGCTGGTACACCGCGTACACGCCGTACCAGCCGGAGATCAGTCAGGGCAGGCTCGAGGCGCTCGTCAACTTCCAGACGATGGTCGCCGACCTGACCGCTCTCCCGGTCGCCGGGGCTTCGCTCCTCGACGAGGCGACGGCTGCCGCCGAAGCGATGACGCTCGTGCGGCGAACCAACCGAACGACGACGAGCAACCGGTTCGTCGTCGCCGCAGACTGCCTCCCCCAGACCATCGCGGTCGTGCGGACGCGGGCAGCGGCGCTCGGCATCGACGTCGAGGTCGCCGACGTCACCGACGGGCTGCCGGACGGGGAGTTCTTCGGAGTCCTGCTCCAGTACCCCGGTGTCGACGGGGCGGTCATCGATCACGCCGACACCATCGCCGCGGCGCACGACCGTGGCGCTCAGGTGGTCGTCGCCGCCGACCTGCTCGCGCTCACCCTGCTGCGGCCCCCAGGGGAGATGGGCGCGGACGTCGCCGTCGGCAGCGCCCAACGGTTCGGGGTCCCGCTCATGTACGGCGGGCCGCACGCCGGCTACATCGCCGTCCGCCGCGGGTTGGAGCGCTCTCTCCCCGGGCGGCTCGTCGGTGTCTCCCGCGACGCTGCGGGCCGGCCGGCGTACCGGCTCGCGCTCCAGACCCGCGAGCAACACATCCGGCGGGAGCGGGCCACGAGCAACATCTGCACCGCGCAGGCTCTCCTCGCCGTCATGGCGGGCATGTACGCCGTCTACCACGGTCCGGACGGTCTCCGCGCGATCGCCGACCGCGTCCACCGGTGCGCGACGGTGCTCGCGGAAGGCCTGCGCCGTGGTGGCGTCGAGGTGGTGCATCGCCACTTCTTCGACACGGTGCTCGCCCGGGTTCCCGGGCGGGCGGCCGAGGTCGTCGCCGCCGCCCGGGATCGGGGGATCAACCTCCGGCTGCGTGACGCCGACCATGTGGGGGTCGCCTGCGACGAGGTGACGACCGCCGAGCACATCACCGCGGTGTGGGAGGCGTTCGGTGTGCCGGTCCTCGACGTCGACACCGTGCGGGTGTCGAGCGGCATCCCCGAAACGCTGCGACGGACCACGCCGTACCTCACCCACCCGGTCTTCCACCGGTACCACTCCGAGACCGCGATGCTGCGCTACCTGCGCGGGCTGGCGGACGACGACTACGCCCTCGACCGGGGGATGATCCCTCTCGGGTCCTGCACGATGAAGCTCAACCCCGCGGCGGCGATGGAGCCGATCAGTTGGCCGGAGTTCGCCGGCATCCACCCGTTCGCTCCTGTCGAGGATGCCCGCGGCTACCTCGAGCTGTTCGCGCAGCTGCAGGCGTGGCTCGCCGAGCTGACCGGGTACGCCGCGGTGTCGCTCCAGCCGAACGCTGGCTCTCAGGGTGAGCTGGCCGGGCTTCTGGCGATCCGCGCCTACCACCGAGCGCGTGGGCAGGCCCAGCGAGACGTCTGCCTGATTCCCTCCTCGGCCCACGGCACGAACGCGGCGTCAGCGGTGATGGCGGGGATGCGAGTCGTCGTGGTGGCTGCCCGCGACGACGGCACCGTCGACCTGGACGACCTGCGCGCCAAGGTCGAGGAGCACCGTGACCGACTCGCCGCGATCATGGTCACCTACCCCTCCACCCACGGCGTCTTCGAAGAAGACATCCGGGAGCTCTGCGATGTCGTGCACGACGCCGGCGGGCAGGTCTACGTCGACGGCGCCAATCTCAACGCGCTCCTCGGCCTCGCCCGGATCGGGGAGTTCGGGGGCGACGTCTCCCACCTCAACCTGCACAAGACGTTCTGCATCCCCCACGGTGGGGGAGGACCCGGCGTCGGTCCGATCGCGGTTCGCGAGCATCTCGCCCCGTACCTGCCGAACCACCCGCTGGTGCCGGAGGCCGGCCCGGCCACCGGAGTGGGACCGGTGGCCGCGGCCCCGTTCGGCTCGGCCGGCATCCTGCCGATCACGTGGGTCTACGTGCGGATGATGGGTGGGTCGGGGCTCCGGCTGGCCACGGAGTCGGCCATCCTCGCCGCCAACTACGTCGCGACGAGGCTGGCGCCGCACTACCGCATCCTCTACACCGGCCGGAACGGGCTGGTCGCCCACGAGTGCATCGTCGACCCCCGTCCCGCCACCAAGGGAACCTCCATCACGGTCGACGACGTGGCCAAGCGGCTCATCGACTACGGCTTCCACGCCCCGACCATGAGCTTCCCGGTCGCCGGGACGCTCATGGTCGAGCCGACCGAGTCCGAAGACCTCGCGGAGCTCGACCGCTTCTGCGACGCGATGATCGCCATCCGCGCGGAGATCGATCGGGTGGCGCGAGGGGAGTGGCCGGCGGACGACAACCCGCTGCGCAACGCTCCCCACACCGCCGAGATGCTGACCGAGGAGTGGACCCACCCCTACGCGCGTGAGGAGGCGGTCTACCCGGTGGCGACGCTGCGGCGGCGCAAGTACTGGCCACCGGTCCGGCGCATCGACCAGGCGTACGGCGACCGCAACCTGGTGTGCGTCTGCCCTCCTCCTGACGCGTTCGCCGACTAGCGCGCCTCAGTCGTCCTGGCGGGCCTCGATCCCGGCGAGCCGCTCCAACGCCTTGATCAGCGCGTGGTTTCCCTCGCCGCCGAGGCCTTCCCGCTGGAGCACGCGGTACAGGTGCGAGATCGTGCTCGTCGCGATCGTGGGCACCCCCAGCTGGTGCGCTTCCTCCAGCACCAGCCGCAGGTCCTTCTGCTGCAGGTCGATCGTGAACCCCGGCCGCCAGTCGCCGCGGATCACTTGCGGCCCTCGGTTGCTGAGCATCCAGGAACCGGCCGCGCCGCCCTCGACCGCCGCGATCGTCTTCCGCAGGTCGAGCCCACCCGCCTTCGCGAACACCAGCGCCTCGGCGACGCCGAGCATCGAGACCACGACGAGGATCTGGTTGACGAGCTTGCAGGTCTGACCGGAGCCGACGCCACCCATGTGGGTGATGGTCGTGCCGATCGCCTCCAGGTACGGCCGGGCGCGCTCGAGGTGAGCCTCGTCACCGCCGACCATGATGGACAGCGTGCCCTTGGCGGCGCCCTCGCTGCCGCCGGAGACCGGGGCGTCCAGGAAGCCGATCGACTGCTCGGCCAGCCGCGCCGCCCACCGGCGGGTGGCCTCCGGGCTCACCGTGCTCGTGTCGACGACGAGTCCTCCTGGGGCCATTCCGGAAGCGACACCGTCCTCACCGAAGAGCACCTGCTCGACGTCAGGGGTGTCACTCACGCACGTGAACACCACGCCGCAGCGCTCAGCCACCGCCCGAGGCGAGTCAGCCACCTCCGCACCCGCGGCGGCGAGTGGCTCAGCTTTGGCGGCGGTGCGGTTGTAGACGACGACGTCGAACCCGGCGCGGAGCAGGTTCGCCGCCATCCCGGCACCCATGATCCCCAGGCCGATGAAGCCGACACGTTCACTCATCGCTGTCCATCCTCTCCGCCAGCCTCGTCCACTGACTCACCCGGACCCGACCTGTGAACCTAGCGAGGACTCGTCCTCAGCCTCACGCCGCACCGGCGGGGCCAGCTTCTCGGCGAGGAACGCCAAGACCGCTGGGTACGCGTCGAGCTGGTTCGCGCGCTTGGCCAAGCCGTGTCCTTCGTCGTCGTACACCCGGAACTCACACGGCACGCCACGTGCGCGCAGCGCCGCCACGATCTGCTCCGCCTCCGACAGCGGCACGCGCGGGTCGTTGGCTCCGTGGATGACGAACAGGGCGGCCCGGATCGCGTCCACCCTGGTGAGTGGGCTCGCCTCGTGGAGGAAGTCGCGGTCGTGGGCGAGCGAGCCGTACTCGCGCTCGCGGTGGCTGCGTCGATAGCTCGAGGTGTTCTCCAGGAACGTCACCAGCGAGGCGATCCCGACGATGTCGACGCCGGCCACCCACCGCTCGGGCTGGAAGGCCAGCCCTGCCAGCACCATGTAGCCGCCGTACGAGCCACCGTAGAGCGCGGCCCGCCCGGGATCGAGGCCGACCGCAGGGAGCCACTCGTGCAGGGCGGCGAGGTCGGCCACCGCGTCCAGCCTGCGGCGCCCGTCATCCAGGGCGTACCAGCGCTTGCCGTAGCCGGTCGAGCCGCGCACGTTCGGCACGACGACGGCGTGTCCTTGGGCCACGAGACCGGCGACGATCGGGCTCCACTGTCGGACCGACTGGCTCTCCGGACCCCCGTGGATGACGACGACGACCGAGCCGTCGCCACCGTCGGCGGGCCGGTACAGGAACGTCGGGATCCGTTCCCCGTCCGGTGTGGGCACTCGTTGGGAGGTTGGCGCTACCAGGCACGTGGGTGGGGCCGGCGTGTCAGGAGCCCGGGCCGCGGTGAGTGTGGTCGAGGCCTGGTCGTAGCGGACCGCGTACGGGGGCTCGAGCGGGGAGGAGAACGTGAACGCGGCGAAGCGCCCCGACGGCGACCAGACCGGGTCGGGGTGGCGGTGCAGAGCGGCGCAGCCGCCGGCGGGAAGGGGGAGAGTGCGCACGAGTCGCCCGTCGCTGAGGCGGTGGATCGCGAGCCCCACCTCGCCGTCGTCGTTCACCGCGACGAGGACGTGCTCGCCATCGGGGCTGGCCCAGCCCACCAGGTCGTGGGCGTCGTCGACGACCACGTCCCTCCAGGTGTCGCTGGTCAGGTCGTAGTGGACGACGGCGGTCATCTCACGGCCGGCGTTGCTCGAGACCAGCAAGCCCGAGGAGTCCGGCAGCCACGACGGTGTCCGCAGGAACGTGTCGTCCTTCCAGCCTGTGAGCGCGCGACACTGGCCGTCGGTCGTGTCGACCAGAACGAGCTGGTAGGAGTTGGCTGGCGCGTTCGGCCGGGTCAGAGCGACCCATCGGCCGTCGGGTGAGGCCTGGGCTTCCATGACGTATCCGCCCCCGTCGTAGAGAACCCTCTCCTCACCCGTGGCGACGTCGCGGTGGACCAGGTCGAAGTCGACACCGTTGCGCCGATTGGTCAGGTAGAGAACCCCTCCGGGCCGCACGCCAGCGAGCCGGTGGATCCAGCGCGGATCGTGAACCAGTGGCCGCAGGGGCAGCTCGTCGGTGCCCTCGTCGTTGGCCTCGCCGTCGGTGGCGGCACCGGTCTCGTCCAGGTCGAGCAGCGAGAGCTGGGTGCGTTCGTTGCCCCCGGCGTCGTGCTCGACGACGACCGCGCGTTGCCCGGGCAGGTAGCGACCCCTGGCCGGGCCGTCGAGAGCGGTGAGCTGCCGCCAGGTTCCGTCGTGGTCGACCTCGTGGAGCTGCATCGACCCGGAGACGTCGTAGCCGACCAGCAGCCGACCCTCGTCGTCGACATCCCGCGCCTCGACGAGAGGGATCTGGAGGAGGGTGCGGATCAGCCCGGGCGCGACGGCAGCGGCCATGGGAGGAACCGTAACAACGCGTCGCCCTTCTCACCGACGTGAGCCGTACCGATCCCGGACGCCCCGGAGGCGTTCGGGCGCACCGGCCAGCCCGGAGGGGCCGGCGGGCGTGACGTCGATCAGCCACGACGGCTGCCGACAAGGCGACAACTCGTTGCCAGAATGCCTCGTGGTGGCGGAGCAGCCCGGTCGAGCGGGACAGCTCGGCTGAGGGGACATAGCTCGGCTGAGGAGAGGTAGTCCGGCTGAGGAGAGGTATGGCTAGCCCTGCGTTCGTCGGCGTCGGTGTCGCCTTGCTCACGCTGTTCACGTCTGAGGGTGAGGTGGACGTCCCGGCGACCGTCGACCACGCCCGGCGACTCGTTGACGCTGGTGTCCGGGCGGTGCTCGTCGCTGGGACGACGGGAGAGGCGGAGACGCTCGACGACGCTGAGCGAGCGGACCTGATCGCGGCCGTTCGTGACGCCTTGCCCGAGGAGATCACCGTCATCGCCGGCGCCAGCGGTGCGTGGCCGAGGGCGGCCGCGAGGCGAACCGCCGCGGCGCGCGCGGCGGGAGCCGACGCCGTCCTCGTCAGCCCGGCACGCGGTGGGGTCGACCAGCGTGAGCTGTTCGCGTCGGTGGCGGACGCCGCGGGTGGGCCCGAGCGGGTGATCGGGTACCACAACCCGGGGCCGCTCGGCGTCCCCGGTATCGACGTCGGCACTTTGCCCGACCTGCCCATCGGCGGCCTCAAGGACTCCTCGGCGGATCCGGTACGGCTGCTCCACGAGCTGTCCACGTGGGACGGCGCGATCTACGTCGGGTCGGGTGCGCTGCTCTCCTTCGCCGGGCCGTTGGGTGTCGCGGGTGCGTTGCTGGCTTTCGCCAACGTCGCTCCCGAGGCCTGCATCAAGGCCTTCGGTGGCGACGCCACCGCCCAGCGCGAGCTCGCCGACCTGGCCATCGCCGTGCGGGCTTCTGGCCTCCGCGCGCTCAAGGATGCCGCCGCGGCACGGTATGGCACCTCGACGGTGTGCCGACTCGCCCTGCGGTAGGTGTCGGGGGCTGCTCACCGGGGAAGCCGGGTCGGACGCCGACCGCGAAAACCCCGACCCTCTCGACGGCCTGCACCAGGCGCTCGAGTGTCTTCAGCAGGTCTCCGCGAGTGGTCGGTGGCCTGGCGGACAACTGATGTATGCGATTCGCATACAACCGACCGGGTGGCTTCGACAGACCGGGTGGATTCGACAGAGGAACGGGCCATCGACGAGTGGCACGCCGCGGTCAACGCTGGTGACCTCCGTCGAGCGGCGGAGGCTGTCGGTGACCCGGTCGTCGTCCTCGGCCCGAAGGGCGCGGGGTCGATCTCGCCGCAAGAGTTCGCCGACTGGGTCGCTCGGTCGGGCATCCGGCTGCAGCCGCGCACCCGGCACCTCATCGGACAGCGGCTCGTGGTGGTCGAGCAGGACGCCACGTGGCCGGGAAGCGACGCGCCGACGAGGGTGGCGACGGTGTTTCGCGTCGCGAACGCGAAGGCGACCGCTGCGCTGCGACTGCCCAACCTCGAGGCCGCGCTGCAACTCGCGTCGGTCTAGCGGGAGCTGGTCGCGACCGAATGAGCACACCGGGACCGGGGCAGCTGCTGTTCGCGTTCGTCCGCCACTGGTCGCGAGGTGCGGTCGCCGGCGACGGGTCGGTTGCCGCGCGGGGCCGGCTCGTCATGGTGACGGAGGCAGTGGCCGCGCTGACCGGACGTAACGCGCTGGCGACGTTGAACGCGTCGCCGACGAGCTCGGCATCGACCGAAGCGGCGCGTCCAGACTGATCAAGGACGCGGTCGCGGCCGGCTATCTCACGATGGCCGCGGCGACGACCGATCGCCGTCGCCGCATGGTCACCGTCACGCCGAAAGGCCAGGTCCTCCTCCGGCACGCGCATCCGTGGCAGGAGCGGATCTTCGCTGAGCTGACCGCGGACTGGAGTGACAGGCGACGCGAGGAGTTCCGCGCCGCGATGGCCGACCTCATCGCCCGGTCGTACGAGCTCGAGGGACAGCTCGACGGCCCGGTCGTGCAGCCGCGCGACCGCGTGGGTCGCCCGCGGACGCTCACACGGGCACAGCGAACCAAGGCCACACGGGCACAGCGAACCAAGGCGCGTGGCGCGTGTCGGCCGCGGCCGGTGGTCGCCAGGGTCAGGGTGGGCGCCAGGGTCAGCTCGACTGGCTCACGCTGGACATGTTGAAGTCAGGCACCCGCAGCGCCGGCATCGCCGTGCGTGGGAAGTAGTCACCCCACTCGCGGGAGAAGGCCGGCGCGGTCACGCCCGCCTCGGTGAAGCGGGCGAGCAGGTCGACCGGGCTCTCGTTGAACCGGAAGTTGTTGACCTGCCCGACGACCTCCCCGCCTTCGACGAGGTAGACGCCGTCACGGGTGAGCCCGGTCAGCAGGAGGGTCTGCGGGTCGACCTCGCGGATGTACCACAAGCAGGTGAGCAGCAGGCCACGGTCGGTGCGGGCGACCAGATCCTCGAGCGAGCCACCCGGGTTCGGCACCTCGAGGATGAGGTTGTCGACGAACGGTGTCACCGGCAACCCGGTGAGCTCCGCGGAGTGCCGAGTCGTCACCAAGGACGACAGGACACCGTCGCGAATCCACTCGACGGCGCCCAGGCCGAGGCCATTGTCGAAGACACTCTGCTCGCTGGATGACGCGTGGGCCACGACGAACGGCGCGCACTCCAGGCCGGCGTGAGCCGGGTCCGAGCGCAAGCTCACGCTGGTGGAGGAGAGCCGTTCGCCCACACGTGTCCCGCCGCCCGGCTTGGCGAAGACGGTGCGGCCGTCGTGGGCGTCGCGCGCCGACATCGTCCAGTAGGCGTAGATCATCAAGTCGGCAACGGCCGTCGGTGGCAGCAAGGTCTCGTAGCGGCCAGCCGGGAGCTCGATGGTGCGCCGCGCCCACGACAACCGGCGCTCGAGCTCGGTCGTGAGGGCGCCGGGGTCGACGTCACGGAAGTCGCGGGTCGCCTGGCCGACCCAGGCGGAGCGGCTCAGGTCCTTCGACTTGCCGGTCATGGTGACGAACCCAGTCGGCTGCACGTACCGCAACCGCAGGCCGGTGGAGGAGCCGAGGTAGGTCGTGGTCACGTCGTGTTCGACGTAGCCGTAGTGCTGCACCCCGGTGTCGCGAGACCGTCCGAACGCCTCGCCCAGAGCGGGGGCGAAGGAGTCGAAGACGTGGATCGACGTGCTCGCCGGCGGCTCGTCCCAGTCCGGAGCGGCCTCGCCCGTGATGAGCGGACGCGCGTCCTCGGAGGGCTCGTTGGCCCGAGCGGCGTCCTCGGCGTCCCGGACCACCCGGTCGACATCCTGTGCTGTGGTCACCGACCGGCTGATGGCACCGGAGGACACTCCGGACCGGCCCGCCACGGTGGCGATCACCGTCAACGACCGGGTCAGCATCACCCCGTTCGTGGTGAGCGTGTTGTTGGCCCAGCGCAGGTTGGCGCTGGAGGACTCTTGGGCGATGACGACGCATCCGTCGGCCTTCGACCGGGACAGCGCCCGCTCGACGATCTCCTGGAGGGTCAGGTTGCTGCTCACGCTCACCGTCCCGATTCCTGAGTGGTGTTGAGGATGCGTACACCGCGGAAGAGCGCCGACGGGCAGCCGTGACTCACCGGAGCGACTTGTCCGGGCTGCGCCTTACCACAGTTGAACGCGCCACCCAGCACCCACGTCTGAGGGCCGCCGACCGCCTCCATCGCGCCCCAGAACTCGGTGGTGGTCGCCTGGTAGGCCACGTCACGAAGCTGACCGGCGAGCTTGCCACCCTCGATGCGGTAGAAGCGCTGACCAGTGAACTGGAAGTTGCGTCGCTGCATGTCGATCGACCACGACCGATCGCCCACGATGTAGATCCCCCGGTCGACCCGGCTGATCAGCTCCTCGGTCGAGGGCCCGTCAGGCTCGGGCTGCAGCGAGACGTTCGCCATCCGCTGCACGGGGATGTGCGACGGGGAGTCGGCGAACGCGCAGCCGTTGGACCGCTCGTAACCGAACGCCTTCGCCATCCGACGGTCGAGCTGGTAGCCGACGAGGATGCCGTCCCGGATGATGTCCCAGGACTGGCTCTTGACGCCTTCGTCGTCGTAGCCGACCGTCGCCAGCCCGTGCTCGACCGTGCGGTCGCCGGTGACGTGCATGCACGGTGAGCCGTAGCGCAGGGTGCCGAGCTGGTCTGGAGTCGCGAACGAGGTACCCGCGTAGTTGGCCTCGTAGCCGAGCGCCCGGTCCAACTCGGTGGCGTGGCCGATCGACTCGTGGATGGTCAGCCACAGGTTGGACGGGTCGATGACCAGGTCGTAGACGCCCGGCTCGACACTGGGTGCCTTGAGCTTGGCCGCCAGCAGCGAGGGGATCTCGGCCAGCTCGTTCTCCCAGTCCCACACCGATCCGATGAGGTACTCCCACCCGCGGCCGACGGGTGGCGCGAGTGTCCGCATCGAGTCGAAGCGACCGGTCTCGGGGTCGCTGGCGAACGCCTCCACGACCGGGTGGATGCGAACCCGCTGCTGGGTGGTGATCGTGCCGCGGTTGTCGGCGTAGAACTTCTGCTCCTTGACTTGGCGGAGCGAAGCGGTCACGTGGTCCACGCCCTCGGCGTCCAGCAGCCGGCGGCTCCAGTCGGCCAGGAGCGCCACCTTCGTGGGCTCGTCGATGTCGAACGGGTCGATCTCATACGACGAGACCCACGTGACGTCGTGGTAGATGGGCTCGTCGGCCAGCTCGATGCGCTCGGCGTTCATGGTGGCCGCGACCTTGGCCACCTCGACGGCGCGTTCGGCGACCCGGACCGCCTCGTCAGGCGTCAAGATCACGCTGCTGGCGAAGCCCCAGGTGCCGTTGTGAATGACACGGACGGCGAAGCCACTGTCCTGGCCGTCGTGGCTGCCCTCCAGCTTGGCGTCCCGCAGCGAATAGCGCTGGGACCGGATTCGCTCGAGGCGGAAGTCGGCGTGCTCGGCGCCGAGCTCGCGAGCTCGGCTCAGCGCCGCGTCGGCGAGAGAGTGGAGAGGCAGGCTCACAAAGTCCTGGTCGATCTCGTGCGGCACACGCCGAAGCCTAGCGGTCCGGCGCGACGAGGTGGGTGATCACGCGTGACCGCGGACGGCCCTCGTCGCGGCACCCCCGAGCGACACACACCGTGACCTACGCCGCGCTGGACACGCGAACGCCCCGCCCGGGTGGGACAGGCGGGGCGTTCGGTGCAGGACGCTCAGCGCAAACGCAGCTTCTGGTTCGGGAAGATCAGGTCGGGGTTGCTGCCGACGACATCGCGGTTGAGCTTCCACAGGGCACGCCAGCCGCCCTCGAGGTTGTGCGCGGCGGCGATCGACGACAGCGAGTCGCCGGGCTGCACGACGTAGGTCGCGCTGGATACGGGCGTGCGAGCTCGCTCCGAACCGCGCGAGCTCCTCGACCGGGAGCTCTCACGGGCCTTGCTCTGGTCCGACGACACTCCAGGGTCGCCCGCCTTGTCCGCCTCGGTCAGTCCGAGCTTGCGCGAGCAGGCCGGCCAGGCTCCCCATCCCTGGACGTCGAGCACCTTCTCCGCGATGGCGATCTGCTGCTCCTTGGTGGCCAGGTCAGCGCGCGGCGCGTACTTGGTGCCACCGAACTCCCGCCAGGTGGAGGGGGCGAACTGGAGTCCGCCGTAGTAGCCGTTGCCGGTGTTGATGTGCCAGTTCCCACTGCTCTCGCACTGCGCGAGCCGCTCCCACGTTTCCTGCGTGGCGGCGTCGGCCTGGTTGGCGAACGCGATCGGGACTGCGGCGGCGACGCCGGTGACCGCCGCGGTCGTGGTGACCTTGCGAGCGGCCCGTCGAGCGCGACTCGTGCCACGGTGCTTGGGCTTGTAGGGCATGCTTGTCTCGCTCCCTCTCATCGCCTGCGGAGTGAGCTGTCGGGTTCGGGCGAGAGGTGTGCCCGGCCGCGGGTTCCGCGGCCTCACCCCTAGGCCCACCCGAGGGGGTGGAGCCGAATCGGTTCCTCCGTCTCCGCCCCGTTGCTGACGACGGACGTACGACACCGCTGGGCGGAGCTCGGCGAAGCGGGTCGTAGTCGCGTCAAGGCGACGCGACGGACAGGACTCTACGACGTTGCCAATTCGTTATTCAACCGGTTCCCGCGCATCGGTGATTTCGCTGGTCACAGTAGGCGCACCGACACAATCAGTGACGACGTGCAGGTCGTTATGACCGACCGTTACGCTCTTGCGCCTCGTGCAGGGTTCTGGCCGCCTCGCCGTGCTCGTTCTCCTCGCCGAATCCCCAGGTGGCCTGCAGGACGGGGAAGCCGGCAGCGCGCAGCGTCGCGCACACCGCGGGATCGTCGTCGACCACGACCACGACACGTGCCTGGAGCTCGCGCAGCCGCTCCAGCTTGACCCGGCGAGCCGGTCTGAGGTCGCCGTCCCGGCGCAGGAGGAGCGTTCCCGGCGGGGCGCCGTGCTGGCGTAGCCACCGCTCGGTCACCCCCCTGAGGCGCTCGGGCCGCCCCGACAGGTAGACGACGCGGTGTCGGTCTGCCAACGTCCGCACGACGGCGAAGCCCTCCGGCAAGGGCGGGTCATGCTGGGCCGCGGCGAAGAAGGCGTCCCAGTCCTTGGGGCGGGTGCGCAGGTGGTGGAGCCGGTGGCGGACGTCCGCGAGCACGCCATCGATGTCGATGACCGCGGTGTCCCTGGCCCGATCGCTCATCCCTGCCCCTCACAGGCGTGGCACGACGCGTCTCGTCGGTCGCTCCGACTAGCGTGCACCCCATCATGGCGATCACGAGCAGACCCGGGGCCTCGGACACCGTCGGCGTGCGGTTTGTCCACTCCAGTGACTGGCAGCTCGGCATGGTGCGGCACTTCCTCGGCCCGGAGGCGCAGGCTCGCTACGGCCAAGCGCGCATCGACGCGATCGAGCGCATCGGCGCGCTCGCCGGGGAGGTGGCCGCTGCCTTCGTCGTGGTAGCGGGGGACGTCTTCGACGCCAACCAGGTCGACCGGCACGTCGTGCTGCGGACCTGCGAGGCGCTCCGTGCCGTTCCGTGCCCCGTGCTGCTCCTCCCAGGCAACCATGACTCGCTCGAGCCGGGCACGGTCTGGACCAGCTCGACCCTCACCACCCACCTACCCAGCCACGTCGACGTCCTGTCCGACAGCGAGCCGCGCCGACCCACCCCTGGCGTGGAGGTGGTGGGCTTCCCCTGGCGGACCCGGCGCGCGCTCACCGATCCACTCGCAGCGGTCGCCGACCTCGACCCGCCCGCTGACGGGCTGATCCGGGTCGTCGTCGGTCACGGCCAAGTGGACAGCCTCGCGCCCGACGTCGACGAACCCGCTCTCATCCGCCTCGCCCCCGTGGAGCGGGCGATCCACGAGGGTCGGCTGCACTACCTCGCGCTCGGGGACCGCCACTCCACCACCGAGGTGGGCACCACCGGGCGGATCTGGTACTCGGGAACGCCGGAGCCCACGCGTCCGGAGGAGGAGCGCCCGGGCGAGGTGTTGGTCGTGGAACTCGCTGGTGGCGAGAGACAGGCCTGCACCGTCACCCCGACGCGGGTCGGCACCTGGCGCCTCCTGTCCCACGTGGTTGAGGTCGACGGTGACGACGACCTCGACCAGCTCGCCGGCTGGTTGGATGACCAACCCGACAAGACTCGGACCGTCGTCCGTCTCGGCGTCCGCGGCACGCTCTCGGTGGCTGGGCTCACCAGGCTCGAGACCCTCCTCGACGCCTATGAGGAGGTCTTCGCCGCTGTCCAGCGCTGGGGCCGGCATTGGGACGTCGGGGTGTTTCCCGACGACGCCGCGTTGGACGAGCTGCCCGTCACCGGACCGGCTCGCGCGGCCTTGGAGGAGCTTCGCATCGCCACGGGCGCCGGCGACGCTGAAGCCGCCAACGCCTTGGCGCTGCTGCACCGGTTGGCTGGGGGAGCGGCGTGAGACTGCATCGGCTCCGACTGCGCAACTTCCGCGGGGTCACCGACCGCGAGTTGACGTTCCATCCCACCGGGGTCACCGTCGTGGTCGGGGACAACGAGACCGGCAAGTCCAGCCTGCTCGAGGCGTTCCGCTTGCTGTTCGAGGTGCCCGACGACTCCAAGGCGACGAAGCTGCGCGCGGTCCAACCGGCCGGCAGCGACGTCGGCACAGAGGTCGAAGCCGACGTCAGCGTCGGGGAGCTGCGCCTCCACTACCGCAAACGCTGGTTCAAGCAGCGGGCCACCGAGCTTCGGGTCGAGCCCGAAGGGCGCACGTGGACCGGCCGCGAGGCCCACGACGAGGCCAGGCGGCTGTTCGGCGAACACGTCGACGAGACCCTGTGGGCGGCGCTGGCCGTCGGCCAAGAGCAGACCCTCACCGTCCCGGTGGCCGGGACGGTGACCTCGGTGCTCACCGCGCTCGACGAGGTGGCAGGTGGGGAGAGTGACCACGGCGCGACCGTCCCGCTCGTGGAGGCCGTGGAAGCGGAGTACCTCCGCTACTTCACCCCGACCGGCCGCCCGACCGGCGCCTACGCCGAGGCGCTCCGGCGCCGGGACGAGGCGCGACGCCTGGCTCAGGACGCGAGAGCCAGACTGACCGAGGTCGACCAGGACGTCGCCCGCGCCGAGCGGCTCAGCCAGGACCACGACCGCCTGGCCGCCCGACTGGCGGAGCAGTCACGCCGAGTCGACGAGCTGGAACGGCGCCGCCAGGCCGCGGCCGAGCTCATCGCGTCCGTCGAGAGGCTCAGCCAGAACCGCGACCTCGCCGAGGAGCGGCTGGTGACGGCGCGCGGTGAGTTGGAGCGCCGCACGCTGCTTCGTGGCGAGGCCGCCCACCGCGAGGAGACCGCGGCGGCTACGGCGGCGACCGCCCGCCAGGCGGAGCAGGCCCTGCGCGAGGCCGAGCGTGATCTCGCCGAGGCCACCGCGCAGCTCCGGCAGGCTCGGGAGGAGCTCACCGCGCGACACACGGCCGTCCGCGCTGCCGAAGCGCACCTGGGACGCCTGCGTGACCGAGCCGACCTCGCCGAGCTGGAGGCGAAGCTGGCCGAGGTCCGTCACGCCCAGGACGAGGAGCGGCGGTGGGCGGCCGAGCTCGACCGGCTGACGATCACCGACGCCGACGTGGAGGAGGTCGAAGCTGCCCACCGTCGCGTCCTGGCCGCACGGGCGGCACGAGACGCCGGCGCCCCGACTGTCGTCGTTCGGCGAATCGGGCTGGGTGACATCGACATCGACGGCAGACCGGTGGCCGGTGACACCGAGCTGAGCGTCGCGGACGACACGACCGTCGCCGTCGCGGGCGTCGCCGAGGTCACCGTCCGACCCGGCGCGGGCGTCGCCGAGCTCGCCGCCGCGTGCGCGGAGGCTGAGCATGCCGAACGGGAGCTCCTGGCCACGTTGGGTGTCGAGAACGTCGCGGAGGCCCGTCGAGCGGCCCGCGCGCGGGCGGAAGCGGAGCGAGGACTACGCGCCGCTCGCGAGACGCTCCACCGTCGACTCGGTGGGGAATCGCTCGAGCAGCTCCTCCTCCGTCGCGACGTCTTGGCCCGCCGACTCGCCGAGGACCCTGGCGACGATGACGGCGCTCCTGATCCGCCCACCGGTATCGAGGAGGCGCGCGCCAGGCTGGCCCGCGCCCAGCAGGACGAGTCCGCGGCCGCGCGACTCGTCGCCGAGGCTGAGGAGCGCGAGGCGCGGTGCCGCAAGCAGTACGAGGCGGCCAGCGAGCACGCCACGGTGGCCCGCGTCCGAGCGGAACAGGAACAGGAACGCCGGGACGACGCCTTCGCCGCGCTCGCCACCGCCCGCGCTGAGAAGGATGACACGACCCTCGAGGAGGAGGTCCGCGCGTGCGAGTCGCGGCTCGCGGCGGTGGCCGAGGAGCTCGCACGAGCCAGGGAGGCCCTCGCCGCCAGCGGCCTCGACACCATCGAGGACCAGCTGGCCGACGCCACGAGCCTGCGCGACCAGCTAAGGCGGCAGGTCGAGGAGCTGCACGACGAGCTGCGACGCGTTGAAGGACGCCTGGAGATGGCCGGCGCACACGGTCTGGCGTCGGCGGCCGAGCGCGCGGAAGCCGACCAGGCCCAGGCCGAGGCTCAGCTGGAGAACGTCGAGCGCAAGGCCGGCGCGGCCCGCCGGCTCCGGGAGACCCTCACCCGCCATCAGGTCGAGGCGCGCCGCCGATACGCCGCGCCCCTGCGCGAGCGCATCGAAGCGCTCGGCCGCGTCCTGCACGGCCCCTCCTTCGGCGTGGTGCTCGGTGAGAACCTCGAGGTGCGGGAGCGGGTGCTCGACGGGGTCTCCCTGCCCGTCACGTCCCTGTCGACGGGGGCACGTGAGCAGCTCGCCACCATCGTGCGACTGGCCATCGCCGGACTCACCGCGTCGGACGGCAGCGGCGTTCCCGTCGTGCTCGACGACGCCCTCGGCTGGTCCGACCCGGCACGGCTGCAAGCGATGGGCTCACTGCTCGCCCGCGCCGGTTCCACGACGCAGGTGATCCTGCTGACCTGCGTGCCGGACCGCTACGCGAGCACCGTGCCGGGTGCTCGGATCGTGCGCCTGTGAGCCATGGTGGTCCCCACGGTGTGGCAAGCTGACGCCCGACATGAGCACGGAAGAAGACCACGTCCAGCTGGTGCGGGTCGCTGAGCGGCACAAGACGGTGCTCGCCAACCTCGTGCAGTTCTACCGCTACGACCTGAGTGAGGTGCGCAACTACGAGCTTTCCCCGCACGGCACGTACCCGTATCGCTACCTCGACCACTACTTCGTCGAACCGGCCCGGGAACCGTTGTTCATCCTGGCGGGGGAGCGGCTGGCTGGTTTCGCCCTCGTGCGGAAGCTCGACGACGGGCTGCTGCACCTCGCGGAGTTCTTCGTGCTGCGGGCCCTGCGCCGGGCCGGGATCGGCCGCCGCGCGGCGACCAAGCTGTTCCGACGCTTTCCTGGTGATTGGCAGCTGGAGTACGACCACGCCAACGTACCCGCGACCCGGTTCTGGCCCCAGGTTGTGGAGGCGGTGGCCGACGGGCCTATCGAGGCGCGGGACCTCTACCCGCCCGACGTCGACTACCCCTGCCGGGAGCTGCGTTTCCACACCAGCTGACCGCGGTGACCGCGTGGCCGCTCGCCCGGGGCGCACCGACTGACCCGCCTGTGGCTCACCGACTGACCCGCCTGTGGCCTACTGGTTGACGCCGCGGCCGGCGGCGCGATCGGGGTGGGTGTAGACCACGTACCGCGCCCCCCGCAGGAAGCCCACCAACGTCATGCCGAATCGATCGCACAGGTCGACCGCGAGACTGGACGGCGCGCCGACCGCGGCGACGAAGGGCACGCCAGCGGCCAGTGCCTTCTGGCAGATCTCGAACCCGGCACGTCCGCTGACGACGAGGAGGTGGCCGGCCAGCGGGAGCCGGCGACGGAGGAACGCCCATCCGATGAGCTTGTCGACCGCGTTGTGTCGGCCCACGTCTTCCCGGGCGCACACCAGCTCGCCCTCCGGAGTGAACACGCCGGCCGCGTGCAGCCCGCCGGTTCGGCTGAACAGGCTCTGGGCTGCCCGAAGCCGGTCGGGCAAGGCGCACAGCGTGACCGGGTCGACCACCGGGCCCGGCGCGACCGAGTGGAGGCCGGACAGCTCCAGCTCGTCGAGGCTCTGTTTGCCGCAGATCCCGCACGCGGCCGAGGCGGCGCCGTACCGAGCCGCCACCGGCCCACGCAGTGGACCAGTCAGGTCGACCGTCACGACGTTGTACGTCTGCTCGACGCCCGGGTCTGTGCAGTACCTGACCTGGACCACGCCGTCGGGGTGGGTGAGGAGCCCTTCGGAGACCAGGAAACCGACCGCGAGGTCGAAGTCGGCCCCCGGCGTGCGCATCGTCACCACGAGGGAGCGCGGCGACGCGCCGGGCCAGGCGACGCGAATCTCGAGCGGCTCCTCGGTCGCCACCAGGTCCTCGCGCTGGCGGACCGTGCCGCTGTCCACCTCTCGCACACGGACCCGGGCCGTGCTTTTCGGCCGCCTGTCGGACAGCGTCATCAAACCCGCCTCGCTTCCACCAGCCCCGCGCTCTGACGGCGCGTCCGCCGTCTTCCTACCACGCGACCGGCTGCGAGATCGGATCATTCACAGGCGGCACCGCACTGCCGACGCAGCAGGGAGTCGATGATGATGCTCTCCATGTCCTGCGGGTCCTTGGCCCGGTAGGCCCGTCCGCTGGTGACCTTGGCGATGCGTTCCAACGCGGCGATGTCGGCCTGCGGACCGATACCGACCAGGATCACCGCGATCGGCCGAGCTGGGTCAGCCTCCAGCTGCAGAGTGTTGATGAGCTGGTTGAGCGAGATCCCGGGCGTGTCCTCGTTGGCACAGGCAGGCGACGGCCTGGCGGCACCCGAGCAGGAGTCGGTGAGCAAGACCAACGAGTTGACGTGGGTGGGGTCGTAGGAGTTCTGCGCGACCCGGTACGCCGCGAGGAACGTGTCGTACAGCCCGGTGCCTCCCCCGGTTCGCCTGGGCAGCGCGTCGAGGTTCTTGTTGAGCTCGGCACGGTGCTCGGCGGTCAAGGGCTTGATGGCCGACAGCTCACGCCACGGCCGGCGACCATCACGGTTCTCGGCGAACTCCCACAGCCCGACCTGGGACTTGTCGGGGAAGTAGGTCAATGCCGTCTTGGCCGCGTCGCGGGCGAGCTCGATCCGGCTTCGGTCACCGGCGGCCACCGCCATGGACCCGGAGACGTCGACCACCGTCAGCAGTCGAGTGTCCAGGCTCATCGCGGCCCAGCTCCGCAGCACGTCGTCGGCGTCATCGAGCGAGACCGGCGGCAGCACGGTCACCTCGCCGACCGCGCCGGCTGCGTCCGGCGGCGTCTGATCGCGGTAGTCACGGAAGCCGGCCTTGCGGAATGCGGCGCGGCCAGCGGGGGCGTCGACGTAGCGCATGAGGGCGGCCCCCGCCTCGATGATCCGGCCCCGGTTGGACTTCTGGTGGAGCACGGACACCAGGGGGTACTCCAGGAGCACCGTGCCACCGCTGGGCACCACGGGCACGACGTCGGCGGTCGGATGCTCCTTCCGGAACGCCACCACCTGCTGCTCGGTGGCGGGGACTCCGCGGCGGAGGCCGTCCCGCCTGGCCTGGTCCAGCTCGACCTCGAGGCTGTCGACGCGCTCCTTGATCAACTGCAGGATGATCGTGCCGAGCCTGCGGCGTGCTGCCTCGGCGTCGTCGGTGATGGACCGCCGGATGGCCAGCAGGGCGCTGAGGGCGGGGCCGGACCGCTCGGCGTCGGCGAGGGCCATCCGTCCAGCGGTGGCCAAGGTCGGCCAGTCCTTGACGTCACGGAGCTCCTCCGCCTTGGCCTGGGTCGTGGCCAGGACGAGCGGCGTGGCAGCCACCGACGGGCTCAGCGACAGTAGCCGGTCGTGAGGAATGCCGGTGCGGGAGACCCATTCCCAGGTGTCGGGAATCCACAGGTCGGGCACGTCCCCAGCCTCGCTGGAGAGCCGGGTGAAGATCTCCCGCGGGGTCGCGGCGGTGATGTCGAACATCACACAGCGCCCGTCGACCGGTACGCGCTCCTTGGCCATCCGCTCGGTGACCGCTCTCAACGGCTCGACGATCTCAGGTGCCGCGGCCACCTCGATTCGCACCTCGCCGCTGCACGGTTCCGGCTCCATCAACGCCTGGAGGGAGAACCCTCGATCTCTGGCGTACACGGCCGCCGGGACGACTAGAGCGACGAGGAGGACAAGGGCGAGGATGACGCGACGGCGCCGCGATCGCGGCGGAACTTCTGCGGCGTGGCGTCCGGGCATCCCTGGCTCCCCTCCCGACCCCCGAAGTCCGAGCGGAGACTACCGGAAAATCACGTTCTGTGTCCCTTTCCAGGGAGAATTGACGCGGACAGTCACCTTCGGTATCCGCTCGTCAGCAGCGCGCAGTCACCAGGAGGTGGGTGTCGCCGTCGTTCTGTCGAGGCTTCGTCCTTGCGACGTTCGGAGGCGATGCGTCAGCTGGGACATCTCGGGAGCCTCGCCGTGAGGGCGGGCGTGACCAGCGACGGAGAACTCTCCGTAACTGAACTACTCTTCGTGGTGATCACGGTGTCCGCCGTCATGCTCGTCGTCCCGCCACCAGCACCGACGGCGGATGGCCTCGCCACGCGTGACGCCTGCCCGGTCCGGTTAGGACGCCCGTCCCTCGGCGTACATCCGCGCGATCACCGTCTCGATCGCCGGCTCTTGGATCGACAGGTCGGCGATGGGGTAGCGGTCGGCGATCGCGGCCACGAGCGGCGCCGCGCTCGCGGCCGCCGGGAAGCAGAGCCACTGTCGTGGTCCCTCGACGCGAAGGACACGCGCGCCACGAACCTGGATTGGCGGTAGCGGCCGTTCGAGGTCGACGACGAGGACGCGCTCGCTCTCTCCGTGCTCGCGCAGTCCGTCGAGGTCCCCGTCGTACACGAGCGTTCCTTTGTCGATGACCATGACCCGTGAGCACAGCTGCTCGATGTCGGTCAGGTCATGGGTGGTGAGCAAGACCGTCGTGCCCTGCTGGGCGTTCAGCGCACGCAGGAACTCGCGGACCTTCGTCTTGCTCACGATGTCCAAGCCGATGGTGGGCTCGTCGAGGTAGAGCACCTCGGGGTCGTGGAGGAGGGCGGCGGCGATGTCGCCGCGCATCCGTTGGCCGAGGGAGAGCTGCCGGACGGGTACGTCGAGCAGCGATCCGAGGTCGAGCGCGTCCACCAAGCGGTCGAGGTTCTCCCGGTAGCGCGTCGCGGAGATCTTGTAGATGCGTCGCAGCAAGCTGAAGCTGTCGCGCAGGGGCAGGTCCCACCACAACGTCGTGCGCTGTCCGAACACCACGCCGATCCGTCGGGTGAGGGCGAGGCGCTCTCGCGCGGGCTCGACGCCCGCGACGCGCAAGGTGCCCGCGCTGGGCACGAGAATGCCCGTGAGCATCTTGATCGTGGTCGACTTGCCCGCGCCGTTCGGGCCGATGTAGCCGACCATCTCGCCACGGCGGATGGTGAACGACACGTCAGTGACCGCGCGGACCTCGGCCTTGACGCGTCGCAGCAGCCCCGCCCGGCGGCGGACGACGAAGGTCTTGCTCACGCCGGAGGCCTCGATCACCGGTTCGGACGCGGCGAACGACGCCACGGTGGAGGAGGACGCTGCTGACGAGGACGGGGTGGGGATCGTGGTCACGGTCAGCTCCCGGTACTGCGATAGCTACGGACCCCTGCGCGCCACGCCAGCGCCGCGACCAGCGCGAGGAGCAGCGCGGCGACGGGCGAGGCGAACTCGAACACTTTCGGCAGGCCGAGGGGATCAGGCCGGTCGAGGATGTGCATGGACGGCAGCCAGTTGACGAACGCGAGCGGGATCGCGAACGTCGCGGCTCGCACCAGGTCCTTGGCGAAGATGCTCGGCGGGTACTGGGTGAGGAGGTTTCCGCCGTAGGTGAAGGCGTTCGCCACCTCGGCGGCATCATTCGCCAGGAACTGGAACGCTGCGCCGAGCGCGAAGATCGAGCAGAAGATCACGGTCCCACTGACGATCATGACCGGGAGCAGGAGCAACCGGTCCCACGTCCAGGTGACGTCGAGCGCCACGAGCGCCCAGGTGAGGACGGCCGTCGACTGCAGGATCCGACCGAGGCGACGCAGTGCGAAGTCGTCGGCCGCGGCTTGGACGAACGCCGAGACCGGGCGAACCAGCATGACGTCGAAGGAGCCGTCACGAATCCGCCGACCGAGCCGTTCGACATTGCCCACCAACAGGTCGGCCAACCCCAGCGCACACCCGGACGTCGCGTACAGGAAGGCGACTTCTGGTAGGCGAAACCCGCCGAGTTGCTCCGTGTGGGCGAACATGATGAAGATCGCCACGAAGTCGCAGCCGGTGACGGCGAACTGTCCGGCGGCGAGCATGACGAACGAGGCGCGGTACGTCATCGTCGCGCGAATCCACATCCCGACGATCCAGACGTACGCCCGCAGCGCGTCAGCCACCTTGCACCACCACTTTCCTCGTGGCGAGCGCGGTGACGAACCTGCCCGCGATCCACAGCGCCGACGCCCAGGCAGCTTGGAACCCGAAGACCCCGAGCAGCTCTCGCCCTTGGTACGTGCCCAGGAAGACATCGGCGGGAAGCTGGAGGATCGAGGACCAGGGCAGCACGTTGGCGAGGTCGCCCAGCCAGCCGGGGAAGATGTTGAGCGGCAGCAGCATGCCGGAGAAGAACAGGGCGAGGATGCCGGCGAGCTGGAGGACGCCGCGGGCGTCGAGCAACCAGAAGCCGGCGAGTGTAAAGAGATAGTTGATCGAGAAGCTCACGATCGCCCCGAGGAGAACCGCCAGGAGAAACGCGGCCCACGTCAGGGGGTTCGTCGGCAGTGACAGGTCGAACAGCAGCGAGCCGACCAGCGTGGGCGGGATGCCGCGGGCGAGGAGGTGGAAGCCAGCCCGACCGAGGTCGCTGGCCAGCCACCACGCCTGCAGGTCGACCGGACGGTACAGATCGACGGCGATGTCACCGGTCCGGATGCGCTCGGCCAGCTCCTCACGGAAGCCGCCGCCCCACAGCGCGCCCACCATGCCCAGCGACTGACCGAGCCAGACGTAGGTCACGGCGTCGTCGACGTCGTATCCGCCGAGCTGAGGTCGCGCCTCCCACAAGGCGATGTAGGTGAACGCCAGGATCAGGCCGAAGACGCTGTTGGTGAAGACGCCAGCGGCGGTCGCAGCGCGGTAGCTGGCGTAGCGGCGGAAGGTCCGCCACGCGATCGCCGCGTAGACCCTCATGGGGTGGGACTCCTCTCGTCGGACCGCCGAGGACGGCGAGGGCAGACGTGCGTTGGCCCCCAAGCCCAGAAGGGCCGGGGGTGGGGCGGCACGGGGCCGCGAATGACGCTGTGAACCACCGGCAGGTGGGATTGTCAGGTTCGCTCGGTGCGGGTACCGCTCGCAGGGCGGACCGAGCATCCTAGCCGTCCGGGCTGGGGGGAGGAAGCGAGATTCTCGTCCGACGCGTGGAGCGGTTGCGGCTCTCGTCCGCGGCCTGAGCGAGCCGCGCCACGCTGGTCAGGCGCTGAGGGGGATCAATCGAAGGTCGGCGTGGGCGCGCCGCAAGACGTCGGGACGGTCGGTGAGCACCGGCCAGCACCGCTGGTGACCCAGGTAGGCGGCGTGCGCGGCGGAGACGTCACCGGTGGCCTCGACGAGCCGATCCAGCTGTTCGGTGGGGATGTCGGTGAGCGACGACAGCAGCCACACGTCGTGGTCGTAGGTGAGCCCGCGGAGCCGCTCGATCGCGCTGGGCTCCTGGCGCTGGTCGTAGGCCGCGAGGAGCACGGTGTCGGGAACGAGCAGGGTGAGAGCGCGCGACCTCGCGGTGGCGATGAGAGCCTCCGCCATGACCAGGCCGTCGGCGATGTCCAAGACGGGAGCGATGTCGAGGACCCATCCGGCGGGCGGTGGGATGTCGAGGTGCCCGCTCACTGTCGCGTCGACCAGCTGACCTTGCCGAGTACTGTCTCACGGCGTCGGGCCACCTCCTCGGCGAGACGTTTCGCCTCGTCGTGGAGGTGTTCCTCTGGGACACCAGCGATGCGCAACCAGAACTCGTAGGCCTCGGCTGGTGGCACCGTCGCCCCGAACGTGCGGGCCGCCCACTGGTCGTGGCGCTCATGAGGGTCGGGCCACCGTCGCATGTCGTCGGCGGCCTCGTGACGCAGCCGCTCGACCACGGCCTCGCGATGCGCGACGGCGTCGAGTGGGCGATGACTCCCAGCCAGCTCGACGCCGGGCGAGTGCCCCGGTGGATCGCCGGCCCGCGGGCGGTGCGTCGTCATGGGAGGAAGCATAGGGGATCGCCGGCCTTGGGGCGAACGGGTCGTGGTGAGTGCGTCGCGGTCCGTTATTGATTCGGACGCGTGATCGACTGGACGTACCATGCCCGCCCGTGGCTGAGCCGGATGTGATGGCGGTGGCAGCTGAGCACGCCCGCGCGCTTGTGAAGGTCTCCGGGGTCGTCGGGGTCGTCGTGGGCGGCAGCCACGCTCGAGGCACTGCCGATGAGAACTCAGATCTCGACCTCGGCATCTACTATCGCGAGCCGCTCGACGTCGACGCGCTTCGCGACCTCGCTTCCGCCATCACGGGGCGGCCCACGGAGGTCGCCAAGCCCGGAGGGTGGGGCCCGTGGGTGAACGGCGGCGCCTGGCTCGACGTCGAGGACGCGCTCGGCTGGCCAGGAGGCCGCGTCGACTGGATTTTGCGCGACCTGGAACGGGTCGACCACGAGGTCTCCCGCGCACTCCGAGGTGAGTTCTCCCTCCACCACCAGGCCGGCCACCCGTTCGGCTTCCTCAGCACGATCTACGTGGGTGAGGCGGCGGTTGCGCGCGTCGTCGCCGATCCGCACGGCGCGCTGGCCAAGCTCCAGGCCCGGACGACGCCGTATCCTGAGGCGCTCCGCCAGGCCATGGTGCGCTGGTTGTGGGAGGCGGAATTCAGCGTCGAGATCGCACGCAAACCGGTGAAGCGTGGCGACGCTGCGTACGTCTCGATGTGCTTGGCGCACGCGGTCGGCATCATGGCCCACGCACTGCACGCTCGTGACGGGCAGTGGGTCCTCAACGAGAAGGGGCTCATTGACGCGGCCGGACGCCTCCCCTGTGCGCCCGCCGACTTCGCCCGTCGCGCTCACGCCGTCTGCGGCGGTGTGGGCGTCGAGGACGTCCTCGATCTGGAGGGACGAGTTCGGCTCGCCGCCGAGCTGCTGGCCGACGTGCGTCGCGCGACCACCGGTTGACACCGGACACGTGAGCATGGAGGCGACCGAGCTCGCCCTCTCCGGCTCGGTCAGCACCCGCCGCCTACCATCGACGGGTGCTTGAACCGCGGTACCCGATCGTGACCGACCGGCTCCTCCTGCGCCCTTTCCAGTCCGAGGATCTCGATCGGCTGTACGACATCCAGTCCCGGCCCGAGGTCGTCCGATACCTGTACTGGGGGCCCCGCACCCTCGACGAGGTTCGGGACGTCCTGGAGAGGAAGAAGACCCAGCACACCGTGGCCGAGCAGGGCGACGCCCTCGCGCTCGCGGTCGTGCGGCGCGACAGCGGCGTCCTGGTGGGCGAGGTGCTGCTGATCTACACCAGTGAGGAGCATCGGCAAGGGGAGATCGGGTACGTCTTCCATCCCGACGCCGCTGGGCGCGGCTTCGCGACCGAGGCCGCCGAGGTGATGCTGCGTCTCGGGTTCGAGGAGCTCGGCCTGCATCGCATCGTCGGCCGCCTCGACGGGCGCAACGTCGCCTCGGCACGCCTTCTGGAACGTCTCGGCATGCGGCGAGAGGCCCACTTCGTCCAGAACGAGTTCGTCAAGGGGGAGTGGACGGACGAAGTGGTCTACGCGATGCTCGCCGAGGAGTGGAAGGCTCGGGAGGCGACACTCACGGATCGGCGAGAGTGACGGTCAGGCATTCGCTGGCCGCCCGCCAAGACGCAGCAGGTTGTCCACCATCCGGCTGAGGACCCGGATGGTCTCGGCGTAATCACGCTCGGTGATTCCGTCGACCGTGGCGGCTCGAACCGTCCTGACCTGATCAGCGACCCGGGCCCAGCCGGTCTCACCAGCGGCGGTGAGCGCGAGGCGGCCGTCCGTCTCCCGGCGGACGAGCGCGACCACGCATGCCGGCGAAGCTTCGCCGGGCGTCAGGTCGTTCCGCCTCGCGCGGTCTCCACGACGAGGACCCGAACAAGCCTTTGGGTGCTCCCATGTGGGGTGCGTGATGCGTGTGTGGTGTGGGAGCGGCGATACCGGTGCGCGCCTACGAGGAACGGATTCCATGGGGAAGATCTCACCGGCCGGTCGATGTTGCCGCTCCGCCATCTCCACTAGAGTTTGGTCCCTATTGCCGCCACGTTCACGGGGGACTCGACTGTGAAGCGCAAGGATCGGGGCGCCGTTGCGACGGGCGCCGCCAGAACCATCGGCCGCGGAGTCGCAGCAGTACTCGGAGCGTTCGCGTTCGTGGTCGCGATCGGGGTTCCGGCAGCCGGAGACTGGCTGCCCAAGCCGTCGCTGCACTGGACGCAGACCCCGACCGTCGACAAGCACGCGATGCTGAACGACGTCGCCGTGCACGAGGGTGTGGGCTGGGCGGTCGGCGTCGATGTCGACGAAGAGCGTCCACTCATCCTCCGGTGGGCGGATGGTCGTTGGACCGAGACGCCACAGCCGGTGAGCTCGAACGCGGTCCTGGAGAGCGTGGCGATCGCCGGACCCGACGACGTCTGGGCGGTCGGTGAGAACCGTGCCGACCCGTCGAGCTCGAAACCGCTCGTGCTGCACTGGGACGGGCGTCGCTGGCGGACCGTGGCCGGACCCCAGGTGCCGGCCGGCTCGTTCGGCGAGGTCGCGATCGGACCCGACGGCGCGGTCTGGGCAGGTGGCTGGGCCAATGTCGAGGGAACCGAGCACGCGGTCGTCTACCGGTACGTCGACGGCACCTGGCAGCCGCTGACGGCAGGTCTGGAACAGTCCATCAACGCCAACGCGCTGGCCATCCTCGCGGAGGACGACGCCTGGGTCGGGTTGAACGCCGGTCTGGCGCACTACGACGGCACCAGGTGGGAGCTCGTGGACGAGGTGCCCAGCGACGGCTCCCACATTCCAACGGCGTTGGCGGTCGCGGGACCGAAGGACATCTGGGTGGTGGGCGTGGAGCACAGCAGCTCGGGCGAGCTGCCGCTCGCGCTGCACTACGACGGTGTCTCCTGGACCCGGGTGTCGGTCGCGGGCTGGTCAGGGCAGTTGTACGACGTGGCGCTGCGAGGCGGGCGTCCGCTCGCGGTCGGCGAGCGCTTCATGCGCATGGGCGACGTCGTTGTGGCCAAGCCCCTCGTCCTCGAATACAACGGGTCGGTCTTCGTCGGTGCGCCGAGGCCGACCGAGACGGAGGGAACCTTGACCGCCGTCGACGTCAGTGGCGACCGCGTGTGGTCGGCCGGCCTCGTGATCTCGGACTCAGGGGACTTCGTGCCGTTCGTGGCCTACGCCACGTCATGACGCCGACGCAAGCGCGCGAGCGTCGGCGAGCCGTACGGCGCCGCGGGTCACCGCTGTCACCGTCGAGTCAGGGCCGTCGATGACCGTGACACCGAGCCTCGGCGGCGGTCTCGACGCCGGTGGGACAGGCGCCCGCCACCGCCACGGGGCTGTCGCGGTGTGGCGTCGAGGACAGCACGTAGCCGCTGTGCGTCCTCCAGGGTGGCGAACGGGTACGCGAAGGACAGGGTGTGAGTCAGTCGTTGGGCTCGGCTGTCGTGATCGCGGGGCGCACAGGGTGGGTCAGGTGCCCAGCGGAGCAGTCAGGCGAGCCGGACCAGCGCCTGGACCGGCCAGTGGTCGGACGGCGGGACCCCGCCGAGGGTCCACGTGTTGACGGCGGCTTTGACCACGGTGACGTCCTCGCTGGCGAGGATCCAGTCGATGCGCCGACCCCCTTCGACCGGGCTCGGATCCCAGCCGTTGTAGGTCGCGTACGACGCGGTGAGCCGCTCTCGGGCGGCGTCCCATGCGTCGATCAGCCCTTCGCTCAAGAGGATGCGATGGGCGGGACCCGCGGGGGAGCTGTTGAAGTCCCCCGTGATGACGACCGGAACGTCGAACGAGCGCACGATCCCCGCGATCATCGCCGCGGCGCGACGCCGAGCCCGCGCGGACTTGTGGTCGAGATGGGTGTTGAGGTGGACGAGCTGTCGCCCCGTGTGCCGGTCGACGAACCTCACCCACGTGAGCATGCGGGGAGACGAGCTGTCCCACATCCGCGAGCCCGCCAGCCGCGGGGTGGCGGACAGCCACAGGTGGTCATAGGCGAGCGCCCTCAGGCGGGTGCGGTCGTAGAAGATCGCCGTCGCCTCGCCCTCGCTGCCACCGCGACGGAAGAGGTGGATCCAGTCGTAGTGCTCCCCAAGGTCCTCCGCGACGTCCTGCAGCTGGGCGAAGGTACCTTCTTGCGTACCGAGGAGGGTCGGACGCTCCCCTCGAAGGAGCTCTCGGACCAATCGTCGCCGCTCCGTCCACGAACGCGGCGGCTCGTCGACCGGCAGTCGGAGGTTGAAGCTCATCACGTGCACCTCGCCACGCGTGGCGCGTCCGATGAGCGGGCCGCCGGCGGCGTACGCCGAGGGGGTCAACGTCGCCGTCGCCAGGGAGACCGCCCCTGCGGCCATGCCGGCGGTCAGCAGAGTCCGGCGGCGGATGTCCTTCGACACCAGAGCCTCCTCGAGCTACCCGAGCCTCCAGGAGGGAGTTGAGGTGAACCGGGACACGGGAGCGCCCCAGGGTAGCGACGCCGGCGGCACGTGGGCGGAGGGTTGACCAGGGTTGGTCGCGGAGCCCCACGACGACGCGCGGGCGCCGTGGTGGCGGGCGCTCTCACGTCCCCGGCGGCTCCTGAGCGCCGCCGTGCCGGTGGGCGGCGAGGATCTGGGCCAGGGTGTAGACGGAGGAGCTGTCGAGCTTGTGGCGGTGGGCGTCGTAGTGGTCGCGCGTGGTCCGGATGTCGGCGTGACCGAGCATGTCCTGGACCTTCTGCACCGGCACGCCGTGCGCCAGCAGCACGGTGCCGGCCGTCCTGCGTGCCGTGTGAGGAGAGATCGAACTCGCGGCGGGCAGGCCGGCCTGCGTCGCCAGCTGACGCAACGTCCGCCACACGTCCCGCTGCGTCAAGGGTTTGTCGCCCCTCCTGCGGGGATCATGGGGATGCGGCGACGTCGCCAGCAACGGGCCAGTGAGCTTCTCCCGTGGCACACCACGGTTGCGGGCGCGGATCTCGAGGTACCGGTGCAGGGGCGCCAACGCCGGAGGAGGCAGCGGCAGGAAGTCGTCCCGACCACCCTTGGCGCGGTAGCGCAGGATCGTGTGACCCGCGTCGTGGTCCAGGTCGCGCACGCTCGTTCCGGTGAGCCCACTCACCCGAAGCCCGGTGTAGAAGAGCAGGGCTACGAGCGCGGCGTCCCGCCAGGCCGCCTCCGTTCCCAGCCGTTCGGCGCGGCGTTCGGCGTGGTCGAGGAGGCGGGCGACGGAGCGTTCCTCCAGCGCCGGTCGGGGCGCCGACCGAGCGGCTTTGGGGCGCTTCACCGCGGCGACCGGGTTACGTTCGGCGGCGTCGTTGGACTCCAGGTACCGATACCAACTGGAGATCGCGGCCAGCACCCGCGCCACGGTGGAGGGCGCCGCCGGCCGCGGCCGGCCGTCTCGGCCTCTGACCGTCAAGGTGGTCTTGAAGGCGTCGACGTCCGCTCGACGTGCGGCGAGCGGATCCAGTCCGGTTCGGTCACACCAGCTCAACCACGCCGCCAGGTCAGCGTAGTAGGCCCGGCGCGTGTGCGGGGACTTGTCCGCCTCCAACCAAAGCGCGGTGAGGCGGCGAATCGTGTAGCGGTCGGTCGGGTCATCCGCGGGTAGCGCCGGCAGCAGGTTCACCGCCTCGATGAGCGCCTCGCGGACGTCCAGGGCGGGTACGGCCACGTCGACAGACCGGTCCTGCGTCGCGGCCAGCGGGACCAGCGCAGGGGAGGACGACATTCGGCTGCCTCCGGTCGAGGGATCCGACAGGATCAAGGCGACCCGCGGGCAGTATCGCAAAGCGTCTCGGACGCAGCCGCCGGTGTGGAGGTCCGGCGAGTTGCGGCCGCCGACGAGCTTGTGCGGGTCGCCTAGGCCGGCACCCGGGCGAACAGCCGCTGAGCGAGGTCGTCCAACGTCCGCACCGCGGACTCGGACACCCCTGGATGCGCCACCACGGTCCGCCGGAACGCCCGCACCAGCGGCCGTGCCGGCCGACCTCTGGTTGTCGCCTCCTCGACAGCGGTGAGCTGCCGGTCGAGCGAGCGGTACGCCCCGGTCGTCACCTGCCCGGTCGCGTGGAGCGCGTCCAGCCGGGCCCGGACCTCCGCGACGGTGAGTGGCACGTAGGTCAGCCGCACGGTCAGCGTCGCCCCCGCCGTTCCGGTGAAGTCGACGGAGACACGCACCGGGTCGAGGGACGTCACCGTGATGCCCGGGTCGGCGGAGATCACCGCCGTGCCGGTCACCGCGACACCCACCTCGAGGGTCGTCGCGAGGTGGGTCGGGTCCGCGAGAGCGATCGCCAGCTCGGTGTCGCCCTCCTCGACCACGACCGACACACCTCCGGTCGACGAGACGATCGACGCCTCTCCGGGCCCCCAGAGGTTCGCGCACAGGACGCCTGCCGCGAGAGCGCGAGCTGCCTGGACGGACGCGGTGTTCGCCACCACGGTGGTCCCGGGCTGGTCGCTGTAGCGCTGGGTCTCCTCCGCGCTCGCCGTCGGCAGCAGGACGTAGGCGTAGGTGTCGTCGGACGGATCCACGCCGTGGTCCAGCCAGGCGGTGAGGTAGTTCGCCGTGAGCTGGTCGTCCTTCGCCCAGACCGGGTGGTGGCTGATGTCGGACCACTTCCCGGTCCGCGCCTCACGCAACAGGTGCAGCCTCACCGGCTCGGGGAAGACGTATCCGCCGGTCTGCTCGATGTGCAGCCAGCGCGCGTTGTCCACGGTGGCCGACGATCCCAACGACGGCACCGGCTGCTGACCGTTGACCCGCACCACCTCGTCGCCTGGGTCGCTGAGCCGGCGGTTCTCGACGATGGTCTCGATCCGTAGCCCGTCGTGCGCGGTGATCCCCGCCCCGAGGGCGACCACCTCGTCGTCGAAGCACATCCACGACTTGCGGAGGGTCAGCGAGCCTCCGTGGACGGCGGTGTCCATCCCGCCGGCGGTGAACCTGCCGGCCAAGCAGGCGCCACCCGCCCAGGCGGTGGGGGCAGCCTGGTTGCCCCCTTCGCCGAGCTCGCGAGACCGCACGTCCACCGTCGTCCCTGGGATCCGGTAGGGGTCGATCGTCGGCCAGAACCCGTTCACCATCCGGCCGGAGTCGTAGGCGTAGAGGTAGGTCGCTCCGTCCGCGGTGAACCAGCCTTTGAGGTTCTCGTCGTTGATCGACTCGTAGCGGCCGATCCTGGTGGAGCTCATGGCGATGCCGAGCGCCCAGTCGGGGCGGCGGTGCACGATCCGGTCCTGGTAGTGGAACACCTTGCTGAGTACGAGCTCACCGCGAGGCCGTACCGACTCGTCGGCGGCGAGTCTTCGAGCCGCGAGCACGATCGGGATGTTGCGCCACGGCGTCGGGTCGTCGAAGGTGTCGCTCACCAGCCACTCCTTCAAGACCGACCGCAGCCAGGCCTCCTGGTCGGGTGGCGCGCTGGCGAGCAGGCCGAGCGCGGCCTGGAGGACGTAGTGGCCGTGGAAGTGCTCGCCTTCGTCGTAGCGGGAGATCGTGCGCCCGCTCACCATGTCCATCAGAGCGCCGCGCCAGATCACCGGGTCGTACGCGTCGCGGAGCCACGCGTACGCGACCGACACGTCGACTTGCCACGGCGAGTTGGCGACGATGGCCAGCACCGGCACGAGCGCGTCGAGGATCGAGGCGCCGTACGAGCCGGCGTACGGGTAGATCCCGTGCTGGATGAAGGACCCGTCCGGGTAGAAGCCGTCCCCGCGCGTGACGTACTGGAAGACCGGCGCGAGCCCGTCGACACCTGATTGGACGGCGTCGGCGTTGCCCGCGAGCGTGCCCCACCCGACGACGACGTTGGACGTCAAGACCCGGTTGGCGGCGGTTCCGAACGGCTCCGGGGTGTAGTGGGCGACCGCGCGGGTGTAGGCGTCCACCTGGTCGGCGGTCAGCCGGTCGTAGAGCAGGGCAACGCCGTCGTTGAAGACCTGGGGTCCGCTGATCTGCCACTCGTACCAGTTGCCGATGATCTCGCCGTCCTCGCGGTAGTAGTTGGCGACCATCCAGTCGTATCCGGCGACGACGTCGGCGAGCAGCTCCGCGTTGCCGAACAGTCCGGTTCCCCTCGTGGCCCAGGCCAGGGCCATCTGGCGCAGTCGGTGGAACGACACCGAGATGGCGAACGACAGGTTGACGTCCAGCTGCGCGTCCTCCCACAGGTAGGTCCGCCCGTCGGACCGGTCCATCGTCGACCAGAACTGCTCAGCTTCGGTGGTGAGGCGCGAGAGAAGGGCGGCGATGGCCGGGTCGGTCGGGTCGTAGTCCTCCTCCGCCACCCACAGGCGACGCCACTGGGCCCGCATCTGGGCGAACTGGTCGTCGGTCGTCCCGGCGGTCGCGGGACGAGCGGTGGGGAATGCCGTGCCGGCGGCGGCAACCGCACCGGCGAGCAGCAGCGCCCGGCGGGAGAGAGCGAGGGAGTGACCGGGCGGCTCGAACCGCCCGCTCGACTGATTCGGCTGGGACTGGGGTGAAGGGCTGGGCTGGAAGAGGTGGGGACCGGAGGAGGTCATCGCGAGTCCTTCACGTGCCGGCGCTGACGTGGTGAGCGTGCGCGGCGATGATCACGGCTGACCGCGCCTTCACCGTACTGTCGCGTGACTCACCCGAGTCGTCACGAACCGTGACCTGAGGCGGACACGGGTGGGCGCAGGACGCTGGACGAGCTCGCGTCTGGCGACGTGAGGTGGTGACGGCCGTGCCCGGACGTGTTCAGCGGGCCGGCGATGATGCCCCGCTGTCGCGGGTCGGATCGCGCAGGAGCTTGCCGAGGAGAGCGGAGAGCTGCTCGCGCTCGGCCACGGTGAGGTTGGCGAAGGCACGGGCGAGGAACTCCGGGATCGTCGCCTCGATGCGCGCGAGCGCCGCGCGGCCAGCGTCCGTGATGCTCACGGCGTAGGCACGGCGGTCCTTGGGGTTTCGTTCACGGCGTACGAGCCCGGAGCGCTCCAAGCCGTCGACGACGCCGACCATGACGCTGCGGTCGATGCGGAGCTCCTCGCTGAGGGCTTGCTGGGAGCACGGTCCGACGGCGGCGAGCATCTTCAGCACCAGGTGCTGTCCGACCCCGAGGCCTTGTGCGGCCGCGTGCTCGTCGGCTGCACGCGCGATGAGGGCCGATGCGCGGCACAGGGCGACGTCGGGCCGCTCGGCGGCGAGCCGCGCGAAGTAGCCGGTGCGGGTGGTGGTCGTCGTCATCTGTCCCTTCCTCGTTCGGCCCATCCTAGCCAGACCGTCTGAGCCGAGATGGTTTGACGACAGACGAATTGAATCGTATGCTCGCCAATCATTGGAGAGCAGATTATTTCCGGGACAAGCTTGACGGGCCGACGAAAGGCACACGCATGCGCCTGAACCTGACCGCCGACGAGGTGCTGTCGACCACCCGCGCGGTACGCAAACGCCTCGACCTGGACCGGCCTGTGCCCCGACAGCTGATCGAGGAATGCATCGACCTCGCCACCCAGGCTCCGACGGGGCGGAACCGCCAGCGCTGGCACTTCATCGTGGTCACCGATCCCGCGCAGCGCGAGGCGGTCGCCGACCTCTACCGCGTCGCGGTCTCACTCGGCGGCGGTCAACCGGTCAGCGAGCGCGACCTGCGGCGGATGTACGCCTATCCGGGCTCGATGCGCCGCATCGCCGACGGCTTCCGATATCTCTACGACAACATCCACCGGGTGCCCGTGTTCGTCATCCCGGCCGTGGAGGGGCGCACCGACCACGCCTCAGTTCACGAGCAGTCCATGACGTGGGGCTCGATCCTGCCCGCCGTGTGGAGCTTCATGCTCGCCGCCCGAGCTCGGGGACTCGGCACCGTGTGGACCACCGCCCAGGCGCCGGTGGAACGGGAGCTGGCGGAGGTCCTCGGCGTTCCATACGACGAGGTCATGCTCGCCGCGTTCATCCCTCTCGCGTACACCGTGGGTACGGACTTCCGCCCGGCCCGACGAATCCCTCGCGACCAGGTTCTGCACTGGAACCGCTGGTGACCAGTCAGCGGAACGCTCAACGCGTGGACGTCTCGACACCGCTCACGTCTCGGTGCTCACGTCTCGGTAGGGAGCGCCGGCCACACGAGCGCGCCATGTGACGAATCAGGCGGGTCTGGTGACGGCTCACCGACCGTCGTGATGGGTCGCTGACCGCCTCACCTTCAGGTCGCGCGGTCGTGGCCACCATGCCGCGGCCACGACCGCGCGCCAAGCCGTCTCAGGGGGCGCCGGCTCCGCGCCCGGACCGTCGCCCGTCCCGCGCCTCGCCGTCGCCGCACACCGGTACGCCGCGGCCGCTCACGTCTCCGTCGATCACCTACACCGTCATAACTGTGATTATCACGGGTAGTCGCTTGTGCTAGATTAAGCGTATCACGTTGCGAGTAATGGTTTTCGCGTAACGATGAAGCGAAAACAAATCCAGAGTCAGGTGGGATGGCAGGGCGTGAGATGAGCGAGAACGTCGCGGAGCGACCGGCGGAGGACGTGGAGAGGAGCGGCCCGGACGCCGGCGACGAGGCGGCGAACGACAGGAGCGACGACGAGACGAACGGGGGAGTCGCGCAGACCGCGGGCGGGGAAGGCGTGTGTGCCCTCGAGGGATGCGACAACCCCCTGCCGCCACGCGGCCTCACCGCGGACGGGCGACGCAAGGGCGGCCGACCGCCGGCGTACTGCTGCAAGGCGCACGCGGACGCGGCGTCCCGAGCGCGGCGGGCCGCGCAGACAGCGGCGATCGTCGACCCCCTCGTCGAGGTGGGGCGGATCGTCGAGCGCTTCGACCCGACGGCGCGCACCTTGGTGGAGGCGCTGCACGAGATCCAGCAGCGGCTCGCCCACGCGGAGGAGGGAGCGCTCGGCCGTGTGCGTGCCGCCGAGGAGGAAGCCGCGGCCGCTCGTCGGGAGGCCGCCTCAGCGGAGCGGGCGGCGGAGAAGGCCGACGAGGCCCGGGCGAAGGCCCTCGCCGCTGCGCGTGAGGACCGGGAGGCCCGGCAGCAGGCGGAACGACGGGCCGACCAAGCGGAGCGAGCCGCGGACGAGGTTCGTCGACGCTCCTGGGAGCTGGTCGCCGAGCACGAGCGAGCGCGCGGCGCCGCCGAGGCCGCGCAGGTCGCTGCCGAGCGCGCCCGCGATGAGCTGGCTGCCGAGCTGCGGGCCGCGCACTCCCAGCTCGCCGAGCTCCAGGGTGCCTACCGCGCCGCGCAGCGGGAGGTGGCTGACCGGGACGCGGCGCTCGCGCGTGCCGAGGCCGCACAGGCGACCTTGACCGGACAGCTCCAGGCAAGTGAGGCTCGACGAGCCCAGCTCGAACGCGACCGAGACGCGGTCCGCGACCACCTGCACAGCGTCCAAGGCGAGCTCACCGCGGTGCGGGCTGAGCTGGCTCGCGTCCAGGAGCAGGTCGCCAAGGCCCAAGAACGTGTGACCGAGGAGCACACCGCTCGACAGGTCGCCGAGGCGCGGGTCGAGGCGCTGGAGCGGGAGCTCGCCGCGCTCCGCCAGGAGCTTGCCGCCGCGCACGCGCGCTTCGACCGGCTCCTCGCCAACCGGCACACCCCGGGGGACGGTGCATCGGGGGAGAGTGCGCCGGGAGGAGGAACCGCCGAGCGTCGCTGAGACGTGACGACCGTCCGCCTCGTGTCGACAGCGATGACTGACCAGCCCCTCACCAGGCGTCCAGCGACGGAGCTGCTCCCCGTGGTGGGCGCTTCGCGGGTGTGGCGTTGCCTGAAGGCGTCCCTGGCGGGCACCTTCAGGCAACGTCCACGTGCTGGCGTCACGTGACGCCCATGGTCACTGCCGGGGGAGGGTGAAGGGTGACCGCGGGTCGTGGCCGAGGTCGTGGGTCCGGACGGAGGTGGCCCGCTCGCAGGCGCCGGCGACCGTGCAGCGGACGAGGGCCACCTTGGTGCCGTGCCACGCGTCGAAGAGCAGGCGACCGTTGGGCTCCCAGGCGACCTGCTGGGTCACCTCGACGTCGAGGACCATGCGGCGTCTGCCGGTGGCAGTGTCGACGATGATGAGCTCGCCCGGGCCGAGTCCGTCGGTGCGGGAGTCGACGGCGACGGCGTAGCGCCCGTCCGGGGAGAAGCTGATCGGATACAGCTCACAGCTCGACCACTGGTCCTCGTACTCGAGAAGACCCGTGAAGGCCACCGTCGTGGTGCAGGGACGCCCCTCCCCGTCGTACTGGCGGACGAAAGACGCCCACGCCGCGTGGTTGGCGTCCTCTTCCGAGACCGCCGTGACCTGAAGCTCCTGGAACAGGGTCGACCCGTCATCAGTCGTCGGCTGCCAAGCCTCGACTCGACCAGTCCCTCCCTCGGGGTTCAGGAGGAAGCCGAAGTCCTCGTTGACGTAGCCCATCGGCGTGTAGTCCGAGTCGGAGACGAGACTGAAGGTTCCGGGGTTGTCGACGGACCCGTCGCCGAGACCGCTGTAGAGAGAGACGACGTGCGACCCGTCCGGGCCCGTCTTGGAGGTGGTCCACACGAAGCGCTCTTTGTCACGGCTGGCCGCCGGAGCTGACACCGGGCCGCGGCCGAGCTCCTCGACCGAGCCGTTCCGGCGTACGAAGTCGAGCCGCCAGGTGTCGGCTGACTCGTCGAGCCGGCTGCGGACCGCGTAACCGCCGGTCAGCTCGACGAACGAGTCGGGTGCGGAGCCGAGCTGGACGCGGGCGTCGCCGTCCTGGAGGACCGCGCCGTCGGCCCACGGAATGGCTGGCGCCTCGCCCTGGCGGAGCCGCAGGATGTCGACGGTGCGGTACTGCTTGGGCAGGCCGACGTCCTCCGACTGGGCTGATCCGTCACCGGCGTGGACAGCTCGGGTGCCTTCGGCGCCCGGCTGGAGTGTGGTCGCCAGCGCGGCGGAACCTGAGAAGACCAGAGCCGCCGTCGCCACGCCGAGAGCCACGGCCCCAGCTCTCGGAAGGGCGACACGATCCCGTCTCCGTCGGTGAGTTCTCGGACAGGTCATCAACACCCCCTTGAGTCCCCGGTGCGGGCTGCCGTGCGGGAGCCCTCGCATGGATGACTGTCGAGCAGTCACGGACGTTGTTACCCGTCTTGGTGACGACTTGGTCGCAGTCCGCGTGACAGACGGCAGCCGGTCGATCTGACCGTTCGGAGTCCAGGCCGGGGATGGGGCGCACTCGTCGCGACCGTGTGCCTCGAGGCCTCGGCCTCAAACGGAAAGTCGGCACCGCACGTAGTCACGGAACGCCCGGAGCGCGTCGGCGTCCCAGGCGTGCCCGTCGGTGCGACGTTCGTCCGGTGTCACGGCACGGTCGGAGCGGTAACAGGCCAGGGCCTGCTCGATGAGCGGACGGTGCTCCGGCGGCACGTGCGTCAGCGCCCACGTGCCGCCTTCCTCCTTGCTGTACGCGGCCGCGGACGCCCGCTCCACGCCCACATCGAGGGTCAGAAGCATGCGGCACGCGTTGAGCACGCCGTAGAACGGGGACTCGAGCAGGTGGTCGCCGTCCAGCGCCCAGGCGACGTCGGACCTGATCGACTCCCAGTACGCCTCCAGAGGGACACAGCCGAAGACCTCGCGTGGTGGTGGCCCGTAGAGCGGCACGCCGCGTGCCCGCGCCACCGTCACATGGGCGGCGAGATCCTCGTCGGTGCGGTCGACCGTGTGATCGACCCGGCCGTCGACGATCGCGTCCCTCCACATGGAGGAGTAGTGCACCTCGAACCGGCTCGGGTGACGGAACGTCTGAGCGTGCTCGCTGGCCAGGACGGACACCTCGAGGTCGCCGACGATGGGACGACCGGCCGAGACGGCCGCCAGAGTACGAGCCACCCGGTCCCGATCCGGCGCGCTCAGCCGGCGGTCGACCACGACCAGGAGGTCCACGTCGCTCTTCGCTCGGTAGAAGCAGCCGGCCGCCAGCGAGCCGTGCACCGTCACCGCGGTGAGGCGGTCACCGAGCACGTTCGCCAGCTCTGTCACGGTCTTGTCGACGAAGGCTCGAAGATCGTCGTCGGCGGTGTGCCAGTGCTGGGCACGGCCACGTGGGTGCGGGACTCTCGACGCCCGGGTGAGCACGACGTGATGATGCACCGGCCAGTCTTTCGGCTGCCCTGAGGGTCCGGGTGGGCGTCGTCGGGCTCGGACGCCGGTCGCCAACCACGCTGTGGGCACCAGGATCGCCGGGCCCAGGACAACACTCGACGCGCCATCGAGACGTCGCTGACCCAACTCGGGCTGGCGACCTGGACCTGCATCTCCGCACCAGCCGTACGGCGACGTGAACCGACGGTGGCGCGCCATGGACGACCCGTACCGCCAGGGCCGGATCAGGGCCATTCGCGTCCACCGTCTACCCCACGAGCCTTCCAGATCGCTGTGACCTCGGCCATGACGCGGTGTCCAGGTCACGACTTAGCATCCGGTCGGGCTTGGGATCAGGCGGGAGGAGTCAGAGATGACACGTCTGATGGTCGTGGGCGGTGGCTACTCCGGGGTTGTCGCCGCCAAGCTCGCGGCGAAGTGGACCGACGCCACCGTGACCCTCATCAACGACAACGACCGGTTCGTGGAGCGCGTCCGTCTGCACCAGCTCGTCGCCGGCCAACAGCTGCGTGACCTGCCGCTTCGCGATCTGCTCGACGGCAGCGGGGTGGAGCTCGTCGTCGACCAGGTGAAAGCCATCGACCCTGAGGCCAAGAAGCTCCACCTGGCGCTGGAGAAGGAGCCGGTGAGCTACGACATCCTCGTCTACGCCGCGGGCAGCCTGGCCGACCTCGACAGCGTGCCGGGTGCAGCGGAGCATGCCTACTCCGTCGCCACGTACGACCAGGCGGTCCGGCTCCGTGACCACCTCGTCGACGCCCAGAGCGTCACCGTCGTCGGCGGTGGTCTGACCGGGATCGAGACCGCGGCGGAGCTGGCCGAGTCACGGCCCGACCTCAAGGTGCGGTTGGTGACGAACGGCGTCCTCGGCGAGACGCTGTCTCAGCGTGGCCAGCGGCACCTGCGGCGGGCGCTGTCTCGCCTCGGGGTCGACGTGCGAGAGAACGCACGCGTGACGGAGGTCCGAGCCGACGGTGTGGTGCTCGCCGACGATCATCACCTCCCGGCCGACACCGTCATCTGGACCGCTGGTTTTCGGGTCCCGACGTTGGCCCGTGACGCGGGTCTGGCGGTCGACCACCACGGTCGGATGGTCGTTGACGAGACGTTGCGTTCGGTCTCGCACCCCGACGTCTACGGGGTTGGTGACGCCGCGGCCATCCGGCGACCGGACGGTCAGGAGCTCCGCATGGCCTGCGCCACCGGGCTGCCCACCGCACAGCAGGCCATGCGTGCGTTGGCCGACCGGCTCGCCGGCCGGACACCACGCCCGGTGCGCTTCCGTTACGCGTTCCAGTGCATCAGCCTCGGGCGACGCGACGGGCTCATCCAGTTCGTCCGCCCTGACGACAGCCCGCGGGAGCTCGTGCTCACCGGTCGACTCGCCGCCCTCTACAAGGAGGCGATCGTGCGCGGCATCATCCTCGTCGAGCGGCGCCCGACCCTGCCGGCGGGCTGGTAGCGCGGGCGGACGTCGGTCCCCGCCGACCGGCGTTCGTCCGACCGAGAGCGAGTCCGACGACGCCGGCCTCGAGTCAGCGTGACGCCGCTGGGCGGGGGGAGGTCACGAACTCGACGATCTCGGCCAGCTCCGGGTCGTACCCGTCCGTCGTGTTGACGGTGATCGACGGGACGGGCAGCGACACCGGGACGAACGCCTCGTGGCTCGCCTTGACCTGCTCGAAGCCACCACGCAGGGAGTCGTGGTCGGCGTGCGCGGCCCGGCGCGGATCCTCCTCGAGGCGGCGGACGCGTCGGGCGTAGGCCACGGACGCGTCGACGACGCAGTGGACGATGCGGATGTCGGCCAGGTCGGCCAGCGGCTCCAGGCGCGGCCGCCACACCTTGTCCTGGAACGCGGCCTCCGCGACCACCGTCGTCCCCGCGCGGAGCAGCAGCTCGAGCACGTCGAAGAACGTGGCCGTGGTCCGCTTGGTGAGCTCATCGCCTGGGCCTGGGACGAATCCGGGGTGGGCGTGAACCATGCCTTCCTTGATCTCGTCCCGGCAGATCGCTGGACATCCGATGGCTCGGGCCAGCTCGTGTGCGAGCACGGTCTTGCCGGCCCCGGGCGGGCCGCTGACCACGATGAGCGTCGGAGAAGGCACAGCACATGGTAAGCGGACACCGAGGGGCGGTGGCGCGGCGATCCGAAAAGGGATGTCCCTCTCCTCGAACCTCTGTATAGTCAGGCGACTCGTCCCACCGATGGCCAGAGGACGTCCCATGGACCGTGCCAGCGCGGACGCTGCTTTCGAAGGCCCGCTTGCGTCTGGCACGCGTGTGCCGGAGAGTCGGTCACGAAACGCCGAGGGACAGGCGAACAGGCTGGCACCCTTCGCGACGGGACCGGTCGCGCTGGTGGCGGTCGTCCTCGCGGGTGTCCTGACCGCGGTCTCCGGTCGCTACGGGTTCCACCGCGACGAGCTCTACTTCCTGGCCGCGAGCCGCCACCTGGCGTGGGGGTACGTGGACCAACCACCGCTGACGCCGTTCCTCACCGGGGTTGCGGCGGCTCTGTTCGGCGACACGCCGGCCGGCCTGCGGGTGGTGGCGACACTCGCCTCCGTCGTCACGGTGGTCGTCGTCGTGCTGGTGGCGCGCGAGCTCGGCGCCGGCCGCTGGGGGCAGGCGATCGCCGCCTGGTGCACGGCGGTAGCGGGGTTCGTCCTCGGCCTGGGGCACATGGTGTCCACCGCGACCTTCGACCTGCTGGCCTGGGTGACGATCTGCTGGCTCCTGCTCCGCCTCCTGCGCACCGGTGATGGCCGCTGGTGGGTGCCGATCGGCGTCGCCGTGGGAGTCAGCCTCCTCAACAAGTTCCTCGTCGCTCTGTTGCTCGTGGCGGTGCTCGTGGCGCTGCTGGTGACGGAGCAGCGACGGGTGCTGCGCAGTGGCTGGCTGGCCGTTGGTGTCGTCGTGGGCGTGGCGGTGGCTGGACCGACCCTGTGGTGGCAGGCCACCCACGACTGGCCCCAGCTCCGTGTCGCAGGCGGGATCAGCTCCGACGACGGCGCGGAGAACCGCCTCCTGTTCGTCCCCATGCAGATCCTGCAGCTTTCGCCGCTGCTCGCACCGGTCTGGGTCGCCGGCTTCGTCCGGCTGTGGCGCGACCCAGCGATGCGCTGGGCCCGGCCGATCGCGTGGGCGTATCCGGTACTCGCCGTCCTGGTGCTGCTCGTTGGTGGCAAGCCCTACTACGCGCTGCCGCTGCTCATCGTCATCATGGCGGCCGGTGGTGAGACCGTCGCCGCCTGGACGCGGCGGGGACGTCGCGCGTTCCTGCTCGGTGCGGGCCTCGCAGCGGCGGCCGTCACGTCGGCCGTGGTGGCCCTGCCGGTGCTTCCGCCTGCCGATGTCTCCGTGGTCAACCCCATCAACAAGGAGCAGGGGGAGCAGATCGGCTGGCCACGACTCGTCGCCGCGGTCGCGCGTGGATGGGCCGAGATTCCCGCGCAGGACCGACGGCGAGCGGTGGTGTTCACCCAGAACTACGGACAGGCGGGCGCCATCGACCATTACGGCCCCGACCATGGCCTGCCGGCGGCGTACTCCGGTCACATGAGCTACGCCGACTGGGGGCCACCGCCGGACTCCGCCGACGGACCGGTGCTCCTGGTGCGGCAAGCGGGCGGCCGAGGCGCGGAGCGGTTCTTCACCGGCTGCCGGGAGGTCGCCCGAGTCGACAACGGTGTGGGGGTCGACAACGAGGAGCAGGGCAGTGTGGTCGCGCTGTGCTCGGGGACGGTCGAACCGTGGTCGACACTCTGGCCACGGTTGCGCCACTTCTACTGAGGTGCACCGGGCGTCCACCTCACCAGAGCATCCACGCGACCACGGTCCGCCCCTGGGTCAGCCAGGGTCGACGACGTCGAGCACGGAGTGACCCGCGCGGTCGTGCGTCGCGGCCGGTATCCGCCAGCCGTCTCCCTTGACCCCCTGAGCACGTCCCCTTAGCGTCCGGGTGTCCGCGTCGTCACGTGGCCGAAGAGCGGAGGGCTGTCGTGCCGTCCTACTCGAGCCGCCGTCTGGCCTTGCGGCGCAGGGTCATCATCGACACCGACGCCAAGAATGAAGCGGATGACCAGTTCGCGATCGTGCACGCCCTGCTGTCGCCGAGCTTCGACCTGCGAGGCATCATCCCCGCGCACTTCGGCTTCCGGCCCGGGCGCAGCGAGCGCAGCATGCTCGACAGCCGCGAGGAGGTCGACCTGATCCTGCGGCTGATGGACCTCACCGACCAGGTGCGAGTGGAGAACGGCGCGCCCTACGCATTGCCCGATCACAAGACTCCTGTGCCTTCTCCGGGCGCGGAGCTCATCATCGAGGAGGCGATGCGATCGGACGACGATCCGCTGTTCGTGGCATTCTTCGGTCCGCTCACCGACATGGCGTCCGCGTTGCTCATGGAACCGCGGATCGCCGAGAAGGACGTGACGGTGGTGTGGATCGGTGGGCCGCCCTACGACGGACCACCGGCCTACCACCCGGAGTTCAACCTGTCCAACGACATCCGCGCCGCGAGTGTCGTCTTCGGCTCGCAGATCAAGCTCTGGCAGATCCCGATGTCGACGTACGTCATGACGGCGGTGAGCTACGCCGAGCTCGACGCGAAGGTCGCGCCGTGCGGGAAGATCGGCGAGTACCTGGTGCGGCAGCTCGTGGAGTTCAACGAGACGTGGGCCGGGCGGCCGATGGAGTACCGCTGCCTCGGCGACTCACCTGCGGTCGGCGTCATGCTCAACCCCCAATGCGGGCGGTACGTCGAGCGACCGGCGCCCGGATTCACCGCCGAGGGCGAGTACGACTTCAGCGTGACCCATCGGCCCATTCGCGTCTACGAGTCGATCGACTCCCGCTTCCTCTTCGAGGACTTCTTCGCCAAGCTCCGGCTGTTCACCAAGGAAAGCGGGACACTCTGACCGGGCCGACGGAACGGGTCAATGCAGTCTTCCTCAGGGGCGGGTGTCCTCAACGCGGCGCGGGAGGCACTCAGTGGCCTCGACCGCCGCGGGTCAGGTCCAGGATCTGCCAGACCAGGCTGAGCAAGTCCGTGCCGCGTCCCTCGACCCCGCCGGAGATCTGGGGATGGACGGTGTAGAAGTGGCGCACCAATCCGTCGTCGTCGCGGTAGAACACGGACACCGCGGAGTCCTGTATGCCGTCGGCGTCCTCGCTGCCGAGGTCACGCTTGAAGGTGCTCCGCCGGGCGCTGAGCAGACGCACGTTCGTCCAGTTCCGACGCCGGGCCTGAGCGCGAAGCACCGGAAGGTCGGCCGTGGCGACGATCGCGACATCGACGGTTTGCGCGAGATGGGGAGCCACGCCGTTGATCCCGTCGACCCACATCGTGCACGTCGGACAGGGCTCGGTCTGCCATGTGCCATCCATGAGGTGGTAGATCACGAGGTCGCGTCCAGGACCGGTGAAGAGCTCGCTCAGCCGGACGGTCGTCACCGGCTCGTCGCCGGCCGACAGGTCCGTGGGTCCTTCCTCGAACACGTAGTCCTCGACCCTCGGGCCGGGCGGCAGACGGCGACGGAGCTCGGCGACGCGTTCGCGGTGGAGCATCAGCTCGACCTCGGCTCGCCGTAGCTCTTCGCGAGCGTCTCGGTATTCGGCCGACTCCCGGGCGGGATCGGGCTCACGCATGGAGGCCTCTCAACGATCGGTGTAGGGCTGTCGCCATCCTCGAGCCCACATGCACAGAGAGCCGGCCGGCAACACCTCCATCCTCGCTGGTCGAGTGCCCGCTGCCAGGGGTCTGACGACACCTACCGGCCGGGCATCGACTCGGGCTGGCACGACCTTGCTTGCAGCTCACCGTCGACTCGTGAGCGACTCCGGAAAGGCCGGTCGGGGGTGGTTGGTCGATCGAGTCTCAGGCCGGTCAGCGACGCAGGGCACTCCGCAGGGGGAGGGAGCGCTACGCCGCAACCAGTCGAATCCGGACGGTCGTAGCGCCCCCACCCCGTCCTGCCCCGGCTCGGAGCGTTGGGGGAGTGAGCACGGCTCGTGCTCACCCGGCCTGTCTGCTTGCGTCCCCGCACATCGCCTGCTGCTGGAAGGTCGCCAGGGCCTCGTCGATGGGATGGGCCTGCGGGACGCCCGAGGCATCAGGACGGTTCCATCGCACGAGGTTCATCGCGACCGACAGCTGCCGCCCGCCGTCGTCCCGTGTCCAGGACACGGTGAGAGCGCCCCACACGGAGCCGTCATGGCCCCAGAAGGTGCCGCAGTCCGTTGTGACCCTTCTCAGGCCGAGACCGTACTCGATCAGCTCACCTTCCTGACTGATGACCGGGACCGTGCGCGTCATCTCCGCCAGCGACGACCGGCTGACGATCTCGCCGGCGAGCAACTGAGCGTAGAAGCGGTTGAGGTCTTCCATGGTCGAGACCAGCCCGGCCCCCACCGTGACCCAGGACATGTTGTAGACGCTGTAGTCGCGCGGCGGGTCGATCAGACCGAAGAACGCCTCGTACATCCGCGAATGCGGCCCCTTGATCCGCGGCCTGGTCGGGAACTCGGTGTGCCGGAGCCCGGCCCGTTCGATGACGTTCGTGGTGATGTACTCCTCGGCCGTGGTGCCGGTGACCTTCTCCAGGAGTAGGCCGAGGATCAGGTAGTTGGTGTTGGAGTACACCCCCGGTGTGCTGCCCGGCTCGCCGGCGGGCGCCGAGAGGCCCATCCTGACCAGCTCGGTTGGGTCGAACTGCCGGAACCGGTTGTCGTCCAGGCTGGCCGGTGACATGTCCGGTAGGGACGGCCACGCGGCGAGTGAGGGGAACGCAGAGGGAAGGTACTCGGGGATGCCGCTGGTGTGATTGAGCAGCATCCGGATGGTGATCTTCTGGCCGCGCTCCCCGGGGACGAGGTGTGGCAGGTAGCGGCCGATCGGCGCGTCAAGCTCGATCCGGCCCTTCTCGACCTGCTGCATGATCGCGGCGGCGGTGAAGGTCTTGGTGATGCTGCCGACGCGTTGCCGCATGTCGGGCCGGACGGGCCGGCCGGTGCTGAGGTCCGCGATCCCGGAGGCACCGCGCCACACCCGGCCGGCACCACGTACTTCGGCGTAGATGCCTGGCATCCCCGCACGGTGCACACCGTCGAGGGCGGACGCCAGCGTCGCCGGGTCGAGGCTGGACGACGGACTCGCGCCGCGAGCCGGCGCGGCCTCCGCGGAGTCGGGCGTCGGGACCGCGCCCGCCACGCCGGCACCGATACTCAGCGTGGCGACGCCCGCACATGCCATCCGTCGAATCCTCACGAAATCGGTCCTTTCTCTGATCAGGTGGCTATGACGGAGCCGTTCTCCGTCCACGGGCCCTCGTGTCTTCACGCCGCGAGGGCCCGACGCAGCACCGCGCCGAGCTCGGCGATCTGCCGCTGGGACACCTCGGCCGACACGATCGCTTGCGACCCGTGGAAGGTGCCGGGCCACTGGTGCAGCTCGACCGACACGCCCGCCTGGAGCAGGCGAAGCGCGTACTGGATGTCCTCGTCGCGGTTCGGACAGAACTCCGCGGTCGCGATGTACGCAGGCGGCAGGCCGGACAGGTCGACGGCCCGGGCCGGGGCGGCATACGCCGACGCGGGCGCGGAGCCCAGGTAGTGGCGCCACGCCACGGCGATCCTGTCGCGGGTCATCCACGGCGTGTCGGTGAAGTGTCGCGCCGACCAGGTCGTCTGTCGGTCGTCAAGTGCGGGCTGGTTGAGCAGCTGGAAGCGGATCGGTGGGCCCTGTTCGTCACGCGCCCGCAACGCCACGCCAGCCGCTAGTCCTCCACCGGCGCTGTGGCCTCCGACCGCGATCCGGTCCGGGTCGATGCCGAGGTCAGCGGCATGCTCGAACACCCACGTCAAGGCGGCGTAGGCATCGTCCAGAGCGGCCGGGAACGGGTTCTCGGGTGCCAGCCGGTACCCCACCGAGATCACCACCGCGCCGGAGCCGTCGGCGAGCCGGGCCGCCCACGGATGCTCGGAGTCGAGGTCGCCCATGACCCAGCCGCCGCCGTGCAGCCACACGACCGCGCCCTGGGCGAGCCGTGGGCGATAGATCCGCACTGGCACGTTTGGGTCGGCGGGCACCGTGCGGTCTTCGACCTCCATACCCGAGATGTCCAGCGCTGGAGCGGAGGCCGACAGCGCCGCGGCCGTCGCGCGAGCGGCGACCGGGTCCGTCAGGTCCAGCTCGGGAAAGAAGGGGATGAAGGCTTCGAGCTCGGGGTCCATGTCGACATCCTCGCCGTCGACCGCCCCGGGATCAGCCGCCGGCCGTCGGATGCTCGAGGCGGATCTCGCGCCAAGCGTCGCCTATCCTCCTCGCATGGAGGCCCTGGCCCGACGGCTGTCGCAGCTGGACTCGCACGTCGAGGGTGCGGTCCGCATCGTCATGTTCTACGACACGATGATGCGCCGACGGGTGGATCTCCCGGCGCTCGCGAGGGCCTCCGCGGGGTTGGCCGCGTGCGTGGCTGGGATTCGCCTCCACAGCTCGGAGCGCGCGATCCGCATGGCACCCGACGGTCGACCGGCGGCCTCGCCGCCGGCGCCGGCGTCCCTCACGACACCGATCACGCTCGACGACGAGGAGATCGGCACGGTGTGGCTGGAACGCCCTGGCGCACCGAACCCGCTCGACGAGGTGATGCTGGACCGGCTCGCCATCGCCGTCGCGGCGGTCGTCGAGAGGTACGGTCCGGCCCGCACCTCCATGGCCGACCCCGCCCTGGTCGAGCTCGTCATCAGCGCCGACAGCGACGAGGCGGCACGAGCCCGGGCGCTACGGCTCCTGGGTTTCCCCGCCGACCTGCCCGTCCGCGTCCTCGCCGTACGATCGCGGCTTCCGCTCAGCCAGGTGGCCGGCGCGGTGTGCCCGGCCCGGCCGGTGAAGGTGGCGACGTTCGCCGGTGTGGGCGTCATCCTCGCGACGACCGTTGACCGGACCCGTTTCCCGGCCGGGGTGCGCGCCGGCATCGGCGCCGCCGACAGCCCTGACCGATCGTGGCGGGAAGCGCGTACCGCTCTCCGTTTCGCCACGTCGCGCCAGCCGGTCGTGCACTACGACGACCTGGGTGCGCTCGCGCTGCTCGCCCAGGTTCCGCCGGACGCCGTCCGAGGCAACGCCGACGTGGCCGCGGTCACACGGGTCGCCGAGAGCGCCGAGGATCTCGAGACCCTGGAGGCCTACTGCGAGACCGGGTCCCTGCGGCGCGCCGCTGAGCTTCTCCACCTGCACCACAGCAGTGTTTCTCGACGGCTCGACCGGCTCGGGAAGGCCTTCGATGTCGACCTCACCGAGGCCACTGGACTCACCCGGGCGCGACTCGCTCTCACCGCGTGGCGGCTGCTCGACGGCTGAGGAGCGAACCACCTCAGGCCAACCTCGTGCCCCGTACTCCTGGTGGACCACCGGACCGTGCTAGTCACCGGCGAGGGGGGAGCGAGCGATGGCTTCGACGGCCGCGCTCATGGAGTCGTCCATGTAGACGGAGGTGGTGGAGAGGTTGGAGTGTCCCGCGATCTGCGCGACGGTGGCGATGTCGACGCCGGCCCTGGCCAGGATGGTCAGCGCGGTATGGCGGAGCGAGTGAGGTGTGGCCCGGCGGCCGAGGAACTGGCGGGTGTAGCGCTCCACCATGCGTTGGACGTCGCGCGGGGAGAGCCGTCGGCCACGGATGGTGACGAACAATGCGTTCGCGGCGTCTTGCACCTTGATGCGCTCGGCACGGTCGTCCGTTCTCGGTGTAGGGGGAGGAGGTCGCTCCTCGGCCAAGTAGCGCTCGATCGCCGTGAGCGTGGCCTTCGAGAGAGGCAGGTCGCGGCTCTTGCCCCCCTTGCCGCGCACGTGCAGGACCGGCGTGCCGGTCTCCTCGTGTACACGGACGTCGCTGCGGTTGGCGCCACACACCTCCGACACCCGAGGTCCGGACTCCACGAGCAGGCGCAGGATCGCCTCGTCCCGCAAGGTCAACCGCTGGTCGGCCCGAAGCGCCTCGCGTGGGAGGCTCGCCGGCGAGGAGCGGAGCGTGAGCGCCTCGTCGAGCTGGAGTCCGATCCGCGCGCCCGCCGCTCGCTTGGGGACACGGGGCGGGCTGACCCTGGTCGTCGGGTCGACCTGGACGTACCCCTTGTCGGTGGCCCAGCGGAACAGCCCGCGAACGGCGGCGAACCAGCGAGCCAGTGAGTGTGGGCCGCGACCAGGGGGAGTGGAGCCGTCCTCGGCGATCTTGAGGCCCTTGGTGTAGCGGCGGTCCGGAGACTTGGCGAGGGTGGTCAGCGCGACTTCCAGGTCGTCCGGCTCGATCTCGTCGAGGGCCTTGTCCGGGCCGAGGAGAGTGGTGAACTCGGTGAGGTCGCGTCGGTAGGCGAGTAGGGTGGTGGGGCTGAGCTGGGCTCGGGCCACGCGACGCTCGAGGATCTCCAGGTACTCCAGTGTCGCGGCCTCGACGGTCACCTCCGACGATGATCTTGGTCGCGCCATGGCGCGGAACCATACCACGTCGTGGATTGCCTATTACACGACATGGATCATCGGTTCGCCGAGACCGCTCGCCTCGCCGGGGACGAGTCGGCAGCCCAGCGACACCGTGCGACGGCGGCGGGTGCTGTGCTCGATGTGCTCGACGGCACGCACCTCGACACGGCCGCCTCGCAGCCAGGCGCCGGGCTTCCAGCCCGCCGAGGCACCAACGTTCGATCTCCGCGCGGCTCGCATGCTGTCTTAGCTCACGGTGCCGTCTGCGCTCACGGGCGTGTCTCACCAGCGACTCGTGTGGGCGTCACGACGTGCCGACCCATGCACACACGACAGGTGTGGGCGGCGGTGGCGACGTGCGCCAGCCGTTCGCGGGGATCGGCGCCGCGAGAGCGACGACCGCGCGCGGGCCGGCTGGGAGAGCGGGATGAGGCCTCCGTTCGGAGGCCTCCCCGGAGGCTAGTTGACATAATGTCGATTATCGGCGCTTTATCGAGGGGGCTAGAACTGCCGGATCGTCCCGTCGATGTCAGCATCACGCGGAGACCACCTGCGTCCAGCTCACCGACGTTCGGGCCGTCCGCCAGGACGACCACCCGTACGCCGCGGCCAGCATTCGTGTCGCCGCCGGCACGTCGTCCACTTGCAGGTCGATCGCCCGCACTGCCATCACATGAGCCCCTTCGTGTGACGTGCGGCCGATGCTAGAGCACCCGCCCAGCGCGACGAGGCGTTCGCACGGACCTCCCGCGCAGCTCGTTCCCGGAGGCCCGGAACGCCCACCACGCGTCGAGGCGCAAGCGCTTCTTGACGGTCTTGCCCTCAGGGCCTCTGGACGAACACCCGTGGACGCGAGTCACCGCTCGTCGAGGGTCGCGGCTCGACGAGCCTTCGGCGCCCGATCCGGCTGGCTGCGCAACGCCTGAGGCAGGAAGTTCTTCAGCTGGTTCCCGCGCCTGCGGGCCCAACCGACGCCCCAGCCGTACGCGCAGACCAGAACCCACCCATCCGGACCGGTGTCGGGGATCTCGGCTCCGCTGACGTAGGCGTGCCACCGCGGGTCGTCCGGTGTCCAGTCACGCGCCTCGACGACCCGATCCGCGTCGAGGTAGCCGGCCAGCGCCTGCGCGGGCTCGAACCTGCCGGGTCGGGCCCGACCGAGCGGAAGGCCCGGCCGGGTGAGCACATCGTCAGGCAGACCAGAGGGTGTGGCAGGCCGCGCGAACACACGGTCACCGCGAACGACGATCGGCAGGTCGACGAGCTCGGGAACCGTCGCCTTCGCGAACGCGCGCCAGGACGCGGCGGCCGGCTCCGGCTTTGGCTGGCGGGCCCGCCGACGCCGCTCTCGTCCGGCCGCCTCTGCGGCAGGCTCGGGCGTGGCGTCCCGCCGCAGCAGCGCGACGAAGTGGCCTTCGCCGGCCAGTCGATGCGGCCAGAGCCGGGCGGTTCGGTCGGTCGGCGCATCCCCCACGCGTCGTCCCCTGGCGAATCCCTGCGTGCAGTCCTCGATCGTCCACCCGGGGTGGTCAGCGACGAACGCGGCGATCCGCTCCTCGTTCTCCTCCACGGCGAAGGTGCAGGTGCTGTAGACGAGCACGCCACCGGGAGCCACGAGCTTGCCAGCCTCGGCGAGCAGTCTCGCCTGGCGGCGCGCCGAGCCGTGCACGGCGGCGACGCTCCAGTGCCGGATCGCCTCCGGGTCGCGGCGGAACATGCCCTCACCCGTGCACGGCGCGTCGAGCAGCACCCCGTCGAAGCTCGCCGGCGCGAGCCGAGCTAGGTCGGCGATCGGCCGGCTGCACGTCACGACGTTGGCAGCGCCCCAGCGGTCGAGGTTCTGGTGCAGCGCCCCGAGCCGGCTCCGTTCGACCTCGTTCGCCACCACGACGCCGTCGGGGCCGACCAGCTCGGTGAGCCGGGTGGTCTTGCCGCCCGGCGCCGCCGCCAGGTCGATCACCGCCGCCCCGGGTCCCCTCTCCGCGAGGCCACGCGCCAGGATCTCCGCCGGGCTCATCGCCGACGGCTCCTGCAGGTAGAACAGACCAGCCCGGTGGGCCGGGTGATCGCCCAGCCGGAGAGGCGTCCCACCAGGCAGCCGGAACCCGGTCTCGCACCACGGTACGGGTTCGAGCGGAACGCCGAGGACGGCGTCGAGCTGGTCGGCCGAGACCTTGCGGGCGTTGCGGCGAAGACCACGGACGTGTGGCTGGCTGGCGGCGGCCACGAAGTCGGGCAGCTCGTCCCCGAGGACGTCTCGCAGCCGAGCCACGAACTCGTCCGGCAGCCTGTGGGTCACCCGCGTACTCCTCAACGTCCGGCCAGCTGGATACCACCCATCGTGGCAGTCGGCGCATCGGCCGGTGAGACAGGTGCGGTACCGCACCGGCCGCCCGCCGGAGCTCCCGTGAACTGCCGGCGCCCTCGCTCGACACAGGCTTCAGTCGAGACAGAACTCGTTGCCCTCGGGATCCGCCATGACGATGAAACCGGCACTGAACGGCGGCTCGGGCTCGTGGCGGCGTAGCCTGGTCGCTCCCAGCGCGACGAGCCGCTCGCACTCGGTCTCCAGCGCCGCCATCCGCTCCTCTCCGGACAGGCCGGGATCCACCCGCACGTCCAGGTGCAAGCGGTTCTTGGCCGTCTTGCCCTCTGGCACCTTTTGGAAGAACAGCCGTGGGCCGCGCCCTTCCGGGTCCTCGATGGCCGACCTCTCGTTGCGCTTGTCCTCCGGTACGCCCATGCGCTCGAGGAACTCGTCCCACGCGGCGAGCGGGTCGGCGCCGTCGGGCAGGTCGACACCGGGCGGGGCGGGATGGACGTAGCCCAGGACCTCCCGCCAGAAGGCCGACAGTCGCGCCGGGTCGTGGCAGTCGACGGTGATCTGGACCTCACGGCTCATCGGGTTCCTCCCCTCGAGTGGAGGTAGAGGTCGCGGAGCAGGCAGACCTCGGACAGGTGGTGGATCAGCTCCCGGTGGATGTGGAGGACCAGGTCGGCCATGGGCGCCTCCGGGTACGGCTCCTTCTCGCCGACCGGGACCGCGAGCCCGTCCTCACCGAGACCGCGTACCCCGGTGAGCCACACGTCGAGCTGCGTCTCGAGCTGGTGGAGCGCCTCCGCCGCGGTGCCGGCGTACTCCCAGGTCTCGTACGACGCCGGCGGGGCGCCGAAGTGGGCCGCGTTGCGGACGGCGAGCACGCCGACGATGACGTGACCGAGCCGCCAGGCGATCGTGGTGAAGGGCGGCGGCACCGGCTCGGGGAGCGCGTGGTCGATCGTGAACTCCCCCACACCGGCCTGTACCGGGGCCGTCGAGGTGCCGCGCGGCCGCACGCTCCACGCGTCGGGCACCGGTGACCAGAAGTACTCCTCGTCGGTAAGCCCTTCGAGACGACGGCGAAGCTGGCTGTTCCAGTGGAACTCCCACTGCTCCCGCAGGGCCCGGTTCCAGTCGACGTTCCTGTCAGTCATGACGGCCACCTTGGCACCGAATGCGGACAGGTTCGGTCCTCTATCTCTGGCAGAGTGGTCGGGTGTCGGGCGGTGGTGAGCGGCGGGGTACGACCGAGCGGGTGCTCGCCCTCCTCGGGCTGCTGCAACGTCGGCGGGTGTGGACCGCCCCTGAGCTCGCTGAGCGGCTCGGGGTCACGCCTCGCACGGTTCGGCGTGACGTCGAGCGGCTCCGGGCGCTCGGCTACCCGGTGCACGCCAGCCAGGGCGTCGGAGGTGGCTACCAGCTCGGCTCGGGGCGTGACCTGCCGCCGTTGCTCCTGGACGACGACGAGGCGATCGCGACAGCGCTCGCGCTGCTCACGGGTTCCGGCGACGCGGTGGCGGGTGCCGGCGACGCGGCGTTTCGAGCGCTGACCAAGCTCGATCGGGTGCTGCCGGCTCGGCTCCGGCACCAGGTCCGCACCCTGGCCGGGTCGGTGGAGTCGTTCGGCGGAGGTCGCACGCCCGTGGACCCCACGGTCCTCCTCACGCTGGCGCGGGCTTGCCGGGACGAGGTGGAGGTCAGCTTCGACTACCCGCGGGGGAACGAGCGGCACCAGCGTCGGGTCGAGCCCTACCGCCTGGTCGCCTCGGACAGGCGTTGGTACCTGCTCGCCTACGACCTCGACCGCGACGACTGGCGGACGTTCCGAGTCGACCGGATGACCGCGGTGGTGGCTCGGACGTGGCGGTTCCGTCCGCGTGCGGCGCCGGATGCGGCTTCCTACGTCCAGGAGGGCGTCGCGAGCCGGGTCTACCGACATCAGGCCCGTTTCCTCGTGGAGGCACCGGCCGCCGTCGTGCGAGCGCGGATACCAGCCTCGGCGGCCGCGGTGCGAGAGCGCGGATCGCTCCAGTGCGAGGTGATCAGCGGGGCTGACGACCTCGACCTGCTGCTCGTGCACATGGCCGCCTTGGGCTACGCCTTCACGGTGCTGGAGCCGGCGGAGCTCGCACGGCGCTGTCGGGTGCTGGCGGAGCGGCTGCTTGCGGCCGGAACGCCGGCGTCCACTACGGAATGAGCAGCACCTGGTCGGGCAGCGCTGCGGCGAGCCCCTCGTCAAGCGTGGCGAGTCGCGCTCCCCTGCTCGCCGCGAGCGCGGCGAGGTAGGCGTCGGTCACCTGGCGGTGTCCGTGGACGTGGTCCAACGTCACGTCGACGTAGGAGATTGAGTCGGCCCAGAACTCGCACCGGTCCGCGTCAGCGAGCGCGGCGAGCAGAGCGGTGGCGGTCGCCGTCGACTCCCCGATCCGGATCAGGAAACGGAGCAAGCCGCCCTCGACGATCGGGCACACCGCGATCCGCGCCACTCCCCTCGCCCACGTGGCAACCCGCTGGTGGTGCTCGTGGTCGGCGATCACCAACGCGATGAGCGCGTTGGTGTCGAGAAGGTACGGCGCCGTCACTCGTCGTCCAGCGCCGCAGCGACGTCCGCGGAGGTGACGGTGCGCCCCAGCGTGATCGCGGGCAGCCCACTGACCGGGTCTGTCCTCACCGTGACCGGCTCGTCGAGCGCCGCGAGCCCTCGAATCGTCAAGTCGGCGATCACTGCCGAGAGCGACGTGCCTCGTTGACGCGCGAGCTCCCGCGCGCGGCGGTGGACCGAGGGCGGCAGGTCGACGGTGGTGCGCACAGGTGCATCATAGCTGCATCAGACCTGATGCACGACACGGTCCACGACTCCTCCCCCTCGCTCCTCCGGTGTCGCGGGATTGCCGGAGGGCGGTCGGAGGGCGGAGGATCGTCGGAGGGCAGCTGGGAGCCATCGGACGGGTCTCGCCGGGACGCGGGATCCGCTCCTCCCTCCCGCCCACCGCGATCGTCGCCGCGACGACGCCGGGTAAGGTCATCGGCATGCTGAGCGCGCCCCGTCCTGAGCAGCGTCCCACGGTCCACCGGCACCACGGCGACGAGCGGGTCGACGAGTACGCGTGGCTGCGTGATCGGGAGAACCCCGCCGTCCGAGCGCACCTCGAGGCGGAGAACGCCTACACCGAGCAGATGCTGGCCCACCTCGGCGGTCTGCGCGAGGAGCTGTTCGCCGAGTACCGCTCGCGGATCAAGGAGACCGATGAGGACGTTCCCGCCAAGGACGGCGCGTGGGAGTACTACACCCGTACGGAAGAAGGCCTGCAGTACGCGATCTTCGCGCGCCGTCCGATCGGCGGCGGCGACGAGGAGATCGTGCTCGACTGCAACAAGGAGGCCGAGGGCAGCGAGTACTTCGGCCTCGGCGCATTGTCGGTCTCTCCCACCGGCAACCTTCTGGCGTACTCGACCGACACCAACGGCAGCGAGGAGTTCGAGCTTCGGATCAAGGACCTGCGGACCGGCGAGCTGCTGCCGGACGTGATCAAGCCCACCGGTTACGGCGCGGTGTGGTCGGCCGACGAGCGATACCTCTTCTACACCACGCTCGATCACGCCCACCGGCCGTGGAAGGTGTGGCGTCACCGACTCGGTACCGCCCAGTCCGAGGACGTCTGCGTGTACACCGAGGAGGACGAGGCGTTCTACCTCGGCGTGGGCCGCACCCGGTCTCGGCAGTGGTTGGTGCTGAGCGCCCACGCGGCCGAGTCGAGCGAGCTGCGGGTCCTGCGGGCCGACGACCCGGAGGGCACCTGGCAGGTGGTGGCACCGCGCCGGCCGGGCATCGAGTACACCCTGGAGCACCACGGTGACCGGTTCCTGATCGTCACCAACGACGAAGGACCGGACTTCCGGCTCGCGCAGGCTCCGGTGGATGACTTCGGCCCGGAGCGGTGGACGACGGTCATTCCCCACCAGCCGGGCGTCCGCATTGCCGCGGTGGACGCGTTCGCCGATCACCTCGTGGTGTCCCTGCGCGCCGATGGGCGTACCGAGCTCGACATCATCGACCTCCAGGGGCAGGACGTGCGGCGTGACGCGCGGTTGTCGGTGCCGCTGGAGCCGGTGACGCTTGGGCCGCGGCGCCGGCTGCGGTTCGACGAGCCCATCTACACCGTGCACGTGGGCGTCAACCGGGAGTTCGACACGCACGTGCTGCGGATCGAGTACACCTCGCTCACGACGCCGAACTCCACGATCGACGTCGACCTGCGCACCGACGAGCGGACGCTGCGCAAGCAGCAGCCGGTGCTCAACGTGGACTTGTCGCGGTACCGCTCGGCGAGGGAATGGGCGACGGCGCCGGATGGCACGAAGGTGCCGATCTCGCTGGTCTGGCGGGACGACCGTCCCGCGGGCGGGCCGTTGCTGCTCTATGGCTACGGCTCCTACGAGCACTCCATCGACCCCTACTTCTCGACCCTGCGCCTGTCCCTGCTCGACCGAGGTGTGGCGTTCGCCATCGCGCACGTGCGCGGCGGTGGCGAGCTGGGCCGGGCTTGGTACGAGCACGGGAAGAAGAAGGAGAAGACCAACACCTTCACCGACTTCATCGCCTGCGCCGAGCATCTGATCGCACAGGGTTGGACGACGAAGGACGGCTTGGCCATCCGGGGCGGCTCGGCCGGCGGGCTGTTGATCGGCGCGGTGCTCAACATGCGTCCGGACCTGTTCGCGGCCGCCGTCGCGGAGGTGCCGTTCGTCGACACGCTGAACACGATCCTCGACCCGTCGCTACCGCTGACGGTGCGCGAGTGGGACGAGTGGGGCAACCCGCTGGAGGACCCCGACATCTACGAGGTGATGAAGTCCTACGCGCCCTACGACAATGTCGCCACGTGTCGCTACCCCGCGATCTACGTCACCGCCGGTCTCAACGACCCCCGCGTCAGCTACTGGGAGCCGGCGAAGTGGGTGGCGCGGCTGCGGGACCGCATGACCGGCGGTGGGCCAGTGCTGTTGAAGACCGAGCTCGGCGCGGGTCACGGCGGCCCGTCCGGCCGGTACGACAGCTGGCGGGACGAGGCAACGATCCAGGCGTTCGTCCTCGACGTGGTACGCCGGAAGTCCGCCTGAGCGAGACACGCCCACGTAAGACCGGGCACGCCACTCCCCCGTGAGTCCAGAAGTGCGTGCCCGGACCTCGTGGTCCGGCCCCTCCCTCCCTGACCTGAGGCCGGCGCCTGGCCCGAGGAGATCGGCCCAGCCCTCACCTGGCCATGGGCGACGTATGGCCACGGACCGGGCCGCTCCACACGGGCAGAGGAAAGTCTCCACGACCGCGTTAGCGCGGCGATGACGTTTCGCTAACGCCACCGGCTCCGCTCCGGCCGGCAGCCGCGCGGGCAGCGGTCGCCAGAGCGCGTCGCAGCCGTTCCTCCTGTTGGACCGCACCCACGTCCGCGTAGCGGGGCAAGGTCTGCTCGGCCAGGGCCACGACGTCGTCGTACCGACCGACCTCCAGGTACGCCTCGGCGAGGCTGGCGATCGCGTTGATCTCACCCAGCCGATCTCCGAGGCGGGCGAACTCCTCGCGTGCTCGCTCCGCGAGCTCGACCGCCTTGGCCCCTTCGCCACGTGCGGAGGCGACTCGTGCGGCCATGGCCGTGCAGTACGCCCGGGCACGGTACTCGGGTACGTCGGCGAGCACCTCGACGCTGGCCCTGGCCGCTTCGGCGGCGCGGCCCAGATCGTCGTGTGCCAGCGCGTGTCGCGCCTGCTGGTACAGCACCAACGCCTCGTCGACCGGGCCACCGAGCTCCCTCGCGATGGCCAAAGCCTCCTCCAGAAGCGGGATCGCCTCCTCGTAGCGGCCGTGCTGGGCGAGCAGCGACGCGTACTCGCGGACCGTGGAGGCGAAGGCCGGACGGTGTCCACTTCGGCACGCGGCGTCCACCGCTCGTTCGGCGAGCTGGAGCGCTTCGTCGATGGCCTGTTGCTCGGTGCGGAAGTGGGCCAGCGCGACGAGCGCATAAGCCAGGTCCAGATGGGAGCCGAGCCGTTCGAAGACGTCCACGGCCTTGGTCAGGATGTCGAGGACTTCGGTCGACAGGCCTCTGGTCGCGAGCTGCATCGCCCGCTGCCAGTCCATGCGCCAGGCGATGCGTTCCTCTCCGGCTCTGAGCGCGGCGTCCCGCACCAGGGCGAGAAGCTCGAGGACGTGGTGGTGGGGCAGCTGCAGATCCAGGCGGGCGAGAGCGCGTTCGGTCAGCAGCGCGGCGTCTCGGCACCAGCCCTGCTCGACACAGCAGCGGATGGCCCAGTCGAGGTGCAGCTGCTCAGCGAGCATCCATGCATCACCGTTGGAGGTCAGCCGAGCCACGGTGCGCTCGGAAAGGTGCGCGGGACGAGCAGGCAACGGATCGACCGGCGCCTCGTCGAAGGTCACGGTGGTCAGCCGGGAGTAGGCCGCGTCGGCGAGGACGAGCAGGGTGTCGATGAGGCGTCGGAGGGCGGCGCGGTTGGCGCTCGCGTCGTCGGCCCGGGCCAGCTCGGCGGCGTACAGCGCGACCAGGTCGTGCGGCCGATACCGCGGCTCGCCCGTCGCGTCGGGACCGGTCTCGGTGAGCAGGTGAGCCTCGGTCAGCTCCTCGACCAGCAGGTCGCCATCGGGGTCGTCGGCGAGCACGCCGACGACCCACGAAGCGACGTCGAGGTTGGCCAGGAGCCCGAGCCGTCGAAACGCCGTGGCGGCGCGCGGCGACAGCGCTGCGTAGCTCAGTGCGAGGCCAGCGCGCACCTCGAGGTCCCCGCTGCGCAGCTCGTCAAGGCGGCGTTGCTCGTCGGCGAGCCGCTCGGCCATGGCGGCGAGGCTCGCCGAGGGACGGGCGGCGAGCCGTGCGCCGACGATGCGCAGGGCCAGTGGGAGTCCACCACACGCTCGACCGATCGCGTCCGCCGCTTCCGGCTCGCGTGCGACTCGTTCGGCGCCCACGAGACGGGCGAGCAGCGTCGTGGCGTCCTCCACGGCCAGCGGTGTCACCGCGATGTTCGCGCCGCCTGGGACCTCGGCGAGCAGCCGACGTCCGGTGATGAGAACGCCGCACCCTGGGGTTCCCGGCAGGAGCGGCAGCACCTGTCGGGTGCTGGCGGCGTCGTCGAGGACGAGCAGGACGGCGCGGTCGGCGAGCCGGGCACGCCATGCCGCCGCGCGCGCATCGACATCGTCGGGGAGGGCTTCTCGGGCGACACCGACCGCGGTGAGCAGTTCCCCGAGCACGTCGCCAGGGTCGCGCGCGGCGCCGTTGGCCCCTGTGAGGCGGACGAACAGCTGGCCGTCGGGGTAGCGCGACCGGAGTCGATGGGCCACCCGGATGGCCAGCGTGCTCTTCCCGGTGCCCGGGGCGCCGGTCAGGGTGACGACCGGAACCCCACAAGCGTAGGCGGTGAGGGCCTTCTCGATCTGGTGGACGAGGTCGGCGCGGCCGACCATGTCCGGGATGTCACGAGGCAGCTGGCACAGCGTCTGCCACGGCGACGTCACCGACCCGCGCCCCGGTGTCGTGACCTGGTGCAGTGCGGCGTCCTCGGCCAGGATGCGTTGGTGGAGCTCGCGAATCTCAGGGCTCGGCTCCAAGCCCATGGTGTCGATGAGGAACGCGCGAAGCCGGGTGTAGGCGTCGAGCGCGTCGGAGGGTCGGTGGGAGCGGACGAGCGCGAGCATGAGCTGGTACCAGAAGCGCTCGCGAAGCGGGTGCTCGGTGGTCAGCGCGGTCAGCTCCCCCACGAGCTCGGCGTGCCGACCGAGGGCGAGATCGGCGTCGATGCGCCGTTCCAGGGCGCGCAGCCGCTGTTCCTCCCAGCGCGGTGTGACCTCGCGGTGGAGCGAGTCCGAGGGCACGTCGACGAGCGCGGGTCCGCGCCACAACGAGAGCGCTTTCGCGAGCGTCGCCGACGCGGCGGCGGGGTCGTCGGCTTGCTGGTCAGCTTGGGCGAGCAGGCGTTGGAAGCGGAGGAGATCGAGCTGGTCGGGGTCGACCTCGATGAGGTAGCCCTCGGGTCGGGTGCGGATGGGGCCGGCGCTTTCCAGGTGGTCCGGTCGGGTCCCCGGCTGGGCGAGGGCGCGTCGCAGTCGCATGACGTACGTCGTCAGCGTGGCGCGGGCGGTCCGAGGGAGGTCGTCGCCCCACAGGCGTTCGCAGAGCTGGTCGACCGGGACGAGACGGTTGGGCGAGACCAGCAGGCTCGCTAACAGGGCACGGTGCTTGCCGGCCCTGATGGGGATGAGAGTGTCACCGCGTCGGACCTCCAGCGACCCCAGGACGCGAAAGACGAGTTTCTCGGCCACGACCCCCCTCCGTGCGTCCGTCCTTCGCGAGCATCGCACAGGGTAGTCATCCGGTGGGTTCGGTGAGACGTCGCGACGGCTCACGGTGGACGGCGAGGGTGATCGAGCGGCCGCGCTTCCGTCGGCCGACGGTCCCGCGGTCACCCGTGTCGGCGCCTCCCCCCGGTGCTCTGGTGCGAGTGCGGTGCCTATACTGGTCGGCCTTAGTCTGGTCACCCATCCTCGCGTCAAGGTGCGCTTGCGCCGGGTGGCGACGATGAGTGGCCCGCCTCCTGGCCGGCTTCGGCGGAAGCGGGCGAGGAAGAGTGCAGCGGCCGGGCGCGACGGGAATCACCGGCGGGAGTGGCTAGCTGTCAAGGCTCGTCGCACCGCCTGGCGAGCGGACCAATCCGGTCGGCTGGCGGGTGTCGATGTCCGAAGTCGGTCACTGGTGGCGTCAAGCTGGGATGAGGTCCGAAACCAGCCTGTCCATCACGTCAACTTGTACTTGACAAGTGGACCATGATCCCACAACCCTTGCCCCATGGCTGTCAACGACTTGGATCTCGACCAGATCATCACCACGATCGCCGCAGAGCAGGGCTCCGGCGGACCGCTCGACCGGGTGACCGCCGCGCGAGAGGTGGGCGCGCGCCTGGAAGCCTTCGCTCATCACGTTGTCGCGCACTTCGTTGACGAAGCGCGCCGTGAAGGGGCGTCGTGGACGGACATCGGGACCGCGCTCGGGGTGACCAGACAGGCCGCCCAGCAGCGGTTCGTTCCCGCCGAGGGTCTGGATGTCGAGACCGCCGCGAGCAAGGGTCTGCTGCCGCTGTCCTCGCGGGCGTCCTCGGCCTTGCGTGCAGGGCGAGAGCTGGCAGCCGAGCACCATCACGCGACCGTGGAGGACATCCACCTGCTCCTCGCCCTCCTCGCCAGCCGCTCGAGTGGGGCGGTCAACGCGCTGAAGGAGCTGGGGCGGCGCGTCGCCGACGTCCGCAAGGCCGCACGGGCCCAGCTGCCGGCTGACGGACCGCGTCGGTCGGTCAAGACTCCCCCGCTCGGCCGCAGCGGTGTCAAGGTCCTCGACGTCGCGACACGCGAGGCCTTGCGTGCGAACAGCGAGCAGGTGGGTACCGAACACCTTCTTCTCGCTTTGGCGAGCGTCCCCACCTCGGCCGCTGGCCGCGCGTTGGCCGAGGTCGAGGTCGACTACGACAGCATCCGGGCACAGGTCGTCGGAGCGAAGGCGCCGACCACCGCTGCCTCCAAGCGCCGCCGCAAGCGCGCCTGACGTGTGACGTTTCTCCTACGACGCTGACGTCTACGTGCTGGCTGGCTGCGGCGGGAGCTTGACGGCGGCTCACCACGAGTCGTCGGCGAGCAAGTCACGCAGCCAGCCGGCGACGAACTCCGCGTACGTCGCTCGTTCGGTTCCGTTGGCACCCGTCAAGGCGCGCCGCCATGCCAGAGCCCGACCCACCTTCGCCAAGCGGGTTGCCCACCGCACCGCGTCGAGGAGGTCGGCGCGGTCGTAGTGAGCGGTCCACGGCTCCAGGTAGGCGTCGCGTAGCGCGCCGAGGAGCTTGTGATCGACGGGCTCGTCCATCCATGTCGCGACGTTGCGCAGGCTCGCCAGAAGTGTCCCGAACGGGTGAGCCACGGACGCGTCACCCCAGTCCAGGAAGACGTACGCGACTCCCCTGCTGGAACGACGGACGAAGACATTGCCGTCGTGGAAGTCGTCGTGCTGAAGGGTGGGGCTGATCCCCAAAGCCTCCAGCTGCTCTGACCACCGGGTGATCTGCGGCGTCAGCTGCCGCAGCCGGTGGAGGTCATCGCGTGAGATCCCGTCCGACGCGCCAAGCCGAAGCCAGACATGGTCCGAGAGCAGCCGCGTGTAGTGGGTGGGAACGGTGCGAGGACGTAGGTCCGGGACGCCGAGGGCAAGCATCTCGCCGACGCGTGGGGTCAGCGCCATCTGCACCTGGGCGTACTCAGGAAGGATCGCCAGCCACTGCCGCAGGTTCCTACTGGTGGCCAGCTCACGACGAAGCGGAGATCCCGCGTCCGCCAGCAACAACCACGCACGGTCGGCGTCGACCGCCAGGGGAATCGGCAACTGGGGAACCGCCCAGTGCTGGGAGGCCTGGAGAATACGCGCCTCGTAGGCGGTCCCGGGACCACTGGCTTTGAGCCACACCGGTCCGTCGCTGGTGGGAATGCGCAGCAGAGTCGACCATGGCCGCACATGCGGCTGCTCCGGCGGACCGGTGACCCGCAGACCGAGGTCCGCGAGACGTCTCGTGGCCCACGTGACCGCCTGGTCACGCCACTGTTGGGTGTGCCAGACGTGAGTCCCGGCCATGGCGTCGCCCCCCTGCTTGTGCGCTGGTCATCGGAGGCGCTGCTTCTGCAACGTAGCCGAACGTCCGCGCCACGGCAGCCCTTGCGAGGCGCGAGCCAGGCACGACGTCGTTGCGAGCTGGCACGGACGGGACAAAGCCCACCAGCCGTCGCCGTGATCTCCGGGAGGCCGGGTCGATGCGCGCGAGGAATGACCGAATTAGCCGGACCCGAGTAGATTCAGTCGACTCGCCTGAGAAACGCCTGGTGACTCGGCCTTGGCAGGTTGTCAGGCACGGTTGGCAAGAGGTTCTTGACAGGGCTCGTCGGTTGCCCGACGGCCGGCCGGGATCGACGGGAGGCGGGTCAGAACAGCGTGTGGACGACCTCGACCACCCGATCCTCGTCGTCGAGCACGGGGACCAGCCGCCACTTGTCGAACGCCGTGCAGGGGTGGGCGATGCCGAAGCACACCAGGTCGCCGACGCGGACGTCGCACTCAGCCGGCACGTCGAGGAAGGCGTGCTGGTCGTTGAGCGCGGTCACGGTCACGCCGTCGACGCGACGTGGCACGTCATCGCGTCCCCACGCGGCTCGGACCAACGGCAGGGCGACGTCGAACGGGACGTCGCGCCGACCCGCACCCACCAGGACCCGTCCTGGCTCAGGCCGGGACAGCACGCAACCCCAGACCTCCAGCGCCGCTCGCAGCTCGTAGGGTTCGCCGCCCGTCGGCAGTGGAGTCGCGTGGGCGTAGAGACCGTCGTCGTGGGTGACGTAGCCGCCGCTGCGCAGCACGACGGTCGCGGGCGCTCCGCTCAGCTCGGTGGCGACGACGTCGAAGTACGTGCTCCCGCCCGCGGAGAGCAAAAGGCCGACGTCGGAGTCGATGAGTCCTTCGTCGAGCAGGCGCAGGCCGAGGGCACGGATCCGTCGGCAGAACTCCGCCACGGCCGCGAGCGCGTCCTCAGTGCGCGCGTGACCGAGGACACCTTCGAACCCGCTCGCCCCCACGACGCGGAGCGTGGTGGTCGCCGCGGCCGCGCGGGCCACCGTCACGGCGGCGTCGAGGGTGCGAGCCCCGGTCCGCCGTCCCGGCACGCCCAGCTCGACCAGGACGGGCAGCCGTCGGGTCGCGCCGTGTCGCGTGAGTTCCCGGTCGAGCAGGGCCACACCATCGACCGAGTCGACGTAACCGATGAGAGTCAGCTCGGGGTCGGCGTTCATGGCGGTGGCGAGCCATCCGATGCCGGCCGGGTCCACCAGCTGGTTGGCGAGAAGGACACGGCGAACCCCCACCTCGACGAAGGCACGAGCCTGGCTGATGGTCGCGGCGGTGACGCCCCACGCCCCCGCAGCCAGCTGACGGGCGGTGATCTCCGGGGACATCGAGGTCTTGCCGTGAGGGGCTAGCTCGACGCCATGCTCCCGGCACCAGGCCGCCATGGTGGCGACGTTCGCCTCGAGCGCGCTCTCGCGCAGCACCATGAGCGGGAACGTCAGCCGCCCGTCCCGCAGCCTCACCCCTCGCTCCACAACCTCTGCGGGTGTGGTGGGGGCCAGAGCGGTGAATCCTTTCTCAAAGGGCTCGATCCGCTGGTGTCGGAGCGCCTCCAACGCGCGCCGCGTCACCTCGGGGTCGTACGCCTTGGTCACAGTCCAGACTCCCCTCGCCGTAGCGCCCGCCCTGGTGTGGCGCCGGTGAGCGCGCCGTCACGCAGGACCGGCTCCCCCGCCACCACCACGTCCGCCACCCCGGTGGCGAGCTGGCGAGGATTGTCGTACGTGGCGTGGTCGGTGACGGTCGCGGGGTCGACGACCACGAGATCGGCGACGCAACCTTCGGCGATACTCCCACGGTCGGCGAGCTGGAAGCGGCGAGCGGGATGCCCGGCCAGGTGCCACGCCGCCTGCGCCCAGGTCCAGTCGCCGAGCTCACGGGTGTGGTGCCCGAGGAAGCGGGCGAAGGCACCCCACCCACGCGGATGGGGATGGCCACCCAAGTAGATGGCGTCGGAGCAGCCCATGTGCCGGTCATCCCGCAAGAGCGCCCGCACGTCGGAGTCGTCACCGCCGGGAGCGGGGATGATCGCACCGACCGCGAGGTCGCTGGCCACCAGGACCTCGCAGATCAGCTCACCGAACGACAGGCCGGTCCGCTCGCAGGCCTGGGCCACGGTGTGGCCTTCCGCCCAGCGATAGGACGCGGCGGCGATGTAGCCGAAGATGGCCGAGCTGAGGCTCTCCTCCACGCTGGGGAACCAGCTGCGCGCCAGCTCGGCGCGGACGGAAGGGTCGGCGAGTCGTTGGACGGTCGCCTCCACGCCACCGACCTGGACCGACGGCGGGAGTGCCTTCATCGCGAGGATCGTGTTGCCGTACAGGTGCGGGTACGCGTCGAACGTGACATCCACCCCGTCGGCGCGACACTGCTCGAGTCTGCCGAGCAAGGGCTCGGCCAGCCCGCGGTAGTGCGAGACGTGGATGGGAACCCCCGTGACCTTCCCCAGCTCGCGCGCCTCGTCCATGCCGGGCGCGGTGCCACCCTCGTAGCTGCGCAGGTGGCTCACATAGGGGGCGCCCAGCCGTGCGGCGGTTCGGCACAGCGCGACGAGCTCAGCCAAGTCGGCGAAGATCCCCGGCACGTACTCCAGACCGGTCGACACACCGACCGCGCCCTCGTCCAAGCCCTGGTCCACCAGCCGGACCAGCTCTCCCAAGCGGTCGCCAGCGGGCTGGTCCTGGGCGCCGAGGACGCGGTGGCGCACCGTGCCGAGCGGGACCAGGTACGCGGCGTTGAGCGGGGTCTTGCGGTCGTAGTAGGCGAGGAACTCTGCCACCGTGCAGCCCTGGCGGAACGCCTCCGGCGGCGGACCGTCGACCGCGGCGAAATAGCGGGCGACGTAGTCGACTGTTGCCGCTGTCCCAGGGGCGAAGGAGAGCCCATCCTGGCCGAGGATCACCGTGGTGACCCCTTGCCGAAGCATCGCCTCCCACACGTCGCGGCGTTCCAACACCGCGTCCGCGTGGACGTGGGCGTCGACGAAGCCCGGCATCACGAGCCTGCCCCGCGCGTTGATGACCGTTCCGGCCGTGGCGCCCTCGAGCCGACCGACCGCGGCGATCCGACCGTTGCGTACCGCGACGTCGGCGGCGAACGGAGCCGAGCCGGTGCCGTCGACGACCGTGCCGCCACGGACCAGGAGGTCGAACTCGGTCACGAGAACACCTCACGGACGAAGCTGGTGTGGCCGGCGAGCACACCGCCGTCGACGCGGAGCACCGTCCCCGTGATCCAGGCGGCGTCGTCGGACGCGAGGAACGCGACGGCGGCCGCGACGTCCTCGGGCTCCCCGACGCGGCCGAGTGGATACAGCTCGGCCATGCGCTCGAGGACGTCCGGCTCCTTGTCCAGTCGCTGGCTCCAGACCCGGGTTCGAATCGTGCCCGGTGCGACGAGGTTGACGCGGAGACCGCGCCGGCCGTACCGCAGGGCGAGGTTCTGGGTGAGGCTGATCAGTCCCGCCTTGGCCGCCGAATACGCCTCGTTGCCGAAGGCGGCCAGGCCGTTGACGGAGCCGACGTTGACCACCGCGCCTCCAGCCTTGGCCCGGAGGAGGTGTGGCAGGGCCGCCTGGATGGTCCGCACGGCGCCGTTCAGGGTGGGGTCCACCTGGAGCCTCCACTCCTCCTCGCCGACGTCTTCGAAGGGGGTGTCCGTGGCGACGCCGACGTTGTTGACGAGCACATCGAGGCCGCCGAACCGGTCGACCGTGGTGCTGACCGCGTCGTGGACCGACTCACGGTCGGTCACATCGCACGCGACGCAGAGCGCCTCGGCGCCAGTGGCGGCGAGCTCCGCCACCACCTTCTCTCCCGCGTCGACGTCGATGTCAGCGACGACGACAGCCGCCCCCTCGCGGGCCAGGCGCTGGGCGGTCGCGCGGCCGATGCCGTGGGCGGCGCCGGTAACGAGCGCGACCCGTCCGTCGAATCGACGCACCCGGCCTCCTTCTCGTCGACACCCCCGCGTGTGGGCGCGACCCGTGGTCGGCCCCTTCGATGACTCTGGGCTGAGGTTATCCGGTCCGCACCGAAACGACATGCTCGAGGTCAGCCCTAGGAGAGGCTGCCGAAGCCCTCGCGACACGTGGCGCCGGTACTCTTCCAGAGGACCATGCGCTCTGATCGACGCCCCGACGGTGTGCCCCCGCCGTCTGAGACCACGCTCGCGTGGGTGCGAGAGATGGTGGGGGTAGGAAGCGTCGTCACCTCCGTCCGGTTGCTCGGCGTTCACTCCACGACACTGCACGCGGTCGATGTGCTGAGCGCGTCCGGCGTGATGCACCACCTCATGCTGCGTCGGTTCCACCGCCTGGACCGGCTGCGGACCGACCCGTGGTACTCGCCGTCGAACGAGGCGACCGTGCTCGGCCTGCTCGGGAGCACCGACGTTCCGGCGCCACGTCTGCTCGCCGCGGACACGGCGCCGACCATGTGCGATGTCCCGACGCTGCTCACCACCCGCCTCCCGGGTGTCCCACCACAAGCCCCTGACGACCCGGCCGTCCTCGCGACGATGGCCGAGACTCTGGCCACCATCCACCGGGTTGACCTGCCGGTCGTTCGGGCGCTTCCGCCCTACCGTCCGTACTACGACCCCCAGTTGGACGGGCATCGGCGCCCACCGGCATGGTCGTCGAATCCCCGCCTGTGGGAGAGAGTCTTCGCGATCCTGGCCGCGGGCCCGCCGACGGCCACGATGGGGTTCATCCACCGCGACTACCACCCCGGCCAGACGTTGTGGGACACCGGCCGGCTGGTCGGCGTGGTCGACTGGACGACTGGCTGCCTCGGGCCACGCGGCATCGACCTTGCTCGGATGCGACTCAACCTCGCCGGCCGATACGGCACGGAGGTCGCGGACAAGTTCTTGGCCTTCTATCGGGCGACGGGTCTGCCGGACGCGCACCACCCGTACTGGGACCTGCTGGACGCGGCGGACGGCATCTTGAGCCATCCCGAGCCGGTACCGAGCGCCGAGGCCGCGCGCTTCGAGGAGTGGGTCGCACGTCTCGTCGCGTGCTTCTAGGCCGGCCGTGTGTTCGGAGCGCAGTGTGGTCAAGATCGCGAAAGCGCACCCGGTCGGCCGTGGACCCGGCATACTGCCGACGTGCCCGCGACGTCTCGCCGCTACCCGTTCCTCGACCATCCCGGACCGATCCCGTTCGCCCACCGGGGCGGTGCTCTCTACCCGCCCAACGTTGGCATCGAGAACTCGATGACCGCCTTCGCCAACGCCATCGAGCTCGGCTACCGGTATCTGGAGACTGACGTCCACGCCACGGCGGACGGGGTGCTCGTCGCGTTCCATGACCCGACCCTCGATCGGGTCACCGATCGGTCCGGGCGGATCGCCGACCTTCCCTATGCCGAGGTCGCCCGGGCCCGTATCGCCGGCCGAGAGCCGATCCCCACACTCGCCGAGATCCTGGGAACCTGGCCCGACGTCCGGGTCAACATCGACGTCAAGCACGAGAACGCCATCCGTCCCCTCGCCGAAGCGGTGGCCAAGACCAACGCCCACGATCGCATCTGCGTCTCGTCGTTCTCCGGACATCGGACCAAGGCGGTGTACCGCCTGCTCGGCCCTCGCGTCGCCACCGGAGCGACACCGCTCGGTGTCGCGTCGCTCACCGTGCCACTCCCCCAGCTGCTTCGACGCCTGGTCCTCTCCGACGCGGCCTGCGTGCAGGTACCGGTGAGCTTTCGCGGACTGCGGATCGTGACGCCGGACTTCGTCGACCGCGTGCACGCCCTGGGCAAGCAGGTGCACGTGTGGACGATCGACGACGCCGCGCAGATGAACGACCTGCTGGACATGGGTGTCGACGGCATCATCACGGACCGGATCGACACTCTCCGCGACGTCCTCACCGCCCGCGGCCAGTGGGTGGAGTGAGACGAGTGGCGACAGCGACCGTGACGTATCCGGAGGCCAGCGAGCGCCGGCGGCAGCAGCGCGCTTGGTACTTCTACGACTGGGCGAACTCCGCGTACGTCACCACCGTCCTGACGGTGCTGTTCAGCCCGTACCTGGCGTCGGTCGCCGAGACCGCCGCCTGCGGGGCGCCGGGGACTCCGGAGCGACCGTGCACGCAGATGCTGCGGATCGTGGGCATCCCGGTCTCGCCCGGGTCGTTGCCGCTGTACGTCATCACGGCGACCAGCCTGCTGTCGGCCCTGCTGCTCCCCTTCGTGGGCGCCATGGCCGACCGTTCCGGTCACAAGAAGAACCTGCTCGGTGCCTTGGCCTGGATCGGGGCGGCAGCGACGACCTCGATGGTGTTCGTCGCCGGCACGAACTGGCTGCTCGGCGTCGTCCTGCTGTTCGTCGCCAACCTGTGCCTGGCGTCGTCCTTGGTCGTCTACGACTCCATCCTGTGCGACATCGCCACCCCGGACGAGCGGGACCAGGTCTCCTCGCGCGGCTGGGCGTTCGGCTACCTCGGCGGCGGCCTCCTGCTCGCGCTCAATCTGGCCCTCGTGCAGGGCCATGAGCTCGTGGGCTTGACCACCCAGCAGGCCGTCCGGCTCAGCCTGGCGTCAGCTGGACTGTGGTGGGCCGCCTTCACGATCATTCCCGTGGTGCGGCTGTACAACCGGCCGCCGATCGCGGTGGTCGCCGAATCCGGCAATGCCGCCCGGCAGACCCTCGGTCAGCTCCTGGCGACCTTGCGCGAGGCGCGCGCCTACCCGATGACGCTGCTGTTCCTGGTGGCGTACCTGTTCTTCAACGACGGTGTGCAGACCGTCATCTATGCGTCCTCGATCTACAGCTCCAGTCAGCTCGGGCTCGGTCAGAATGTCCTGATCGCGACGATCCTCCTGGTGCAGTTCGTGGCTTTCGGCGGCGCGCTGCTGTTCGGCAGGATCGCTGGTCGGTTCGGTAGCTGGCGGACCATCCTGGTCGCGCTGTGGGTCTGGATCGCCATCGTGGTGACCGCGTACTTCCTTCCCGCCCGACAGGTGGCGCCCGTGCTGGCGCTCGGGGTCGCCATCGGCGTCGTGCTCGGCGGCACCCAGGCGTTGTCCAGGTCGCTGTACAGCCAGATCGTTCCCAAGGGGCGAGAGGCGGAGTACTTCAGCCTGTACCAGGCGTGCGAACGCGGTATGAGCTGGTTCGGGACGCTGGTGTTCGGGCTCGTCCACCAGATCACCCACTCCTACCGACCGGCGATCGTCGCGTTGGTGTTCTTCTTCGTCGTCGGATTTGTCTTGTTGCTCCTCGTCGATCCGCGGCGCGCCGTGCGGGACGCCGGTAACGAGCAGCCCGCCGTCCTGTGAGCGGTCGCCCTGGACGATGACGGCCCTGGGGAGAAGACGTTGCTGCGACGCAGTCGATGAGCTGACAGCGGCCGAAGCGCCCGACCGCCGGTCCTCGTCGACCGTTTTGGGCGCGAAAGCGGTCATTTCCACGGACCGGACGTAGCCTGAGGGTGGCCCCGCGCGACGGTGCCACCCCGACGCCCGGTCGTCACGCAGCCGGCTCGAGGTCCCACTACCAGAAACTGACGCGTCTCGCAAAGGTTCATCCGAACCGGAGCCGGGAATCCTGCCCGGGGGCGAGACGTTGAGGCCATCGAGGCCCATACATCGATGGAGGGGGATGGAGAGCGTATGTCGGAGCGTGCACTTCGAGGCTCCCGGCTCGGAGCGGCCAGCTACGAAGACGATCGGGAGATCACTCCCGCGCCGCGTCAGCTGGTGGGCTATGACTGCCCCCAGTCTCATCACTTCGAGCTGCCGTTCGCCGCTGACGCGGAGATCCCCCCGGTCTGGGAATGCCCCCGCTGCGGTGGAGAAGCGGTCCGTGTCGACGGTGACCGCCCTGAACCGAAGCAGATGAAGCCACCCCGGACGCACTGGGACATGCTGCTGGAGCGACGGACGATCGAGGAGCTCGAGGAGCTGCTGGCGGAGCGGCTGGAGCTGCTTCGGTCCGGGAAGATCGGTCCGGAACACCTCCACCGCCACAACGAGAACTCGAGCGACGACAACTCACCCAAGCCGCCCGAGCAGCGGCGAAGCGCCTGACAGACCTCTCACCCTCTGGCTTGGCCGCGCCGGCTCGTGCCGGCGCGGCTTCGTCATTGCACGGCGCTAGCTTGTCGGCGCTAGCCGTTGACGCGCTCGTCGTCGACGACCTCGCCCTGGATCACCGGACCGCGCGGCGGCGGTGTCCTGGACCCGAACAGAGCCGGGTCGAGCCGGCCCGCGGCGCGGGCGAGGTGCCGACCAACGGCCCACGTCACCACGCGTCGAGCGAGGGGGCGGGTCACGGGCAGGATCAGCAGCAGCCCGAGGACGTCGCTCACGAATCCGGGCGCCAGCATGAGGACCCCGCCGGCGAGCACGAGCGCCGCGTCGAGCACCTCTGTGGTCGGCAGTCGCCCCCGCGTCAGCGCGTCGGTCAGGGCGTGCCACGTGCGCCAGCCCTCGCGCCGTACCAGCCACGAGCCGAGAACCGCCACCGCGATCAAGGCGGCGACGGTCCACCAGCCGCCGATCACCTGACCGACCTGGATGAGCACGTAGATCTCCAGGACGGGGATGGTGAGGAACGCCAGCAGCAGGAGCGGACGCGTCATGGGCTCGCCCTTCGTCGGCCGGTGAGGAGCTCGCGGAGCTGTCGCGCGCGGTGCCGCGCTCCCCAGGCGGCTACCCGCCAGAAGGACTCCGCCACGATGCCCAGGTCCATCTTGCTCGCGCCGTGCTCTCGCTCACGGAACACGATGGGCACCTCAGCCACGCGGAAACCGGCACGATACGCCCGCCACGCCAAGTCGATCTGGAAGCAGTAGCCCTGGGACGCCACTCCGCTCAGGTCGATGCCTTGCAGGGTAGCTCGGCGAAAGACTCGGTAGCCCGCGGTCGCGTCGCGCAGTGGCAGGCCCAAGGCGAGGCGCGCGTAGAGGTTGCCAGCACGGGACAACAGCTGGCGTCCACGCGACCAGTTCTCCACGCGGCCGCCGGGCACCCATCGGGAGCCGATCACCAGGTCCGCGGATCGCAACCGCTCCAGCAGGGTCGGCAAGGCCTCGGGCTGGTGGGACCCGTCGGCGTCCATCTCACAGAAGACGTCGTAGCCGCGGTTCAGTCCCCACGTGAAGCCTTCCCGGTAGGCGGTGCCCAGGCCCTGCTTGCGCGTCCGGTGCAGCACGTGGACGTGGTCGTCGGTCGCGGCGATGCGGTCGGCGATCTCACCGGTGCCGTCGGGCGAGTTGTCGTCCGCCACGAGGACGTCGGCGTCGGGAACGGCCGCCCGGAGCCGCTTCACGATCGGCTCCAGGTTGTCGGCCTCGTTGTAGGTGGGCAGGACGACGAGCACGCGGCCGAGATCGCCGCCTGCCCGCATGGTCTCGCTCATGGGCGCCCTCCGCCGTCGACCGTCGACGGGACTCGGTCAGCAGGCCCGAGAGGGAGTCCGGCACCGGCCGGGGCAGGCGGCTCCGCCTTCGTCCGCTCGCGGCGGCGCCAGGCCACCGCGAGGGCGGCCAGACCCACGAAGGTCATCACCCACTCGGGCACGCGGCCGAGCCGGGTCGCCAGGGTGGGCGCAGTGCGCAGTGGCACCCGCTCCACGAACACCTCCCGGGTCGCCTCCCGCGACCGCGCTACCACGGTCCCGTCAGGCGCGATGACGCCGGAGATCCCGCTCGGCGAGGCGACCAGGATCGTCTTGCCGAACTCGATCGCACGCAGCCGCGTCATGGCGAACTGCTGCTCGGGCTGGCCGGTGCCGAGGTAGGTGGAGTTGTTGGTCTGGACGACCAGCAGCTCCGGATTCAACCGCGCCAGCTCCTGGACGAGGCCGTCGTAGGCGACCTCGAAGCAGATGATGTCGCCCACGTCGTAGCCGGCGATGCGCAGGAATCCCGGCTCCGATCCGGCGTAGGTGTCGGCCCCCACTTGCTCCAGCCGCTGGATGAGCGGCAGCAGGAGCTTCCGGAACGGGATGTACTCCCCGAACGGCACCGGATGCTGCTTGACGTAGATCTGTCCGGGCCCGGTCTCGGGATCCCACACCACGCCCGTGGTACGTCGATACGTGGGTCCGGGGCCGTGGAGAACCGCCCCCACCAGCACCGGCACCCCGGCGGTCGCGACCGCGCGCTCCACGACCTCGCGCGTGATCTGGTCGACGAAGGGATCCAGATCGGTGGAGTTCTCCGGCCAGATTACGAAGTCGGGCCGGGGCACCAGGCCGGCGGCGACGTCGCGCATGAGCTGTTCGGTGGCCTCCAGGTGGTTGCGAGTGACGGTACGGGCGTTGCCGAGGAAGTCCAGGCCCCGGCCGGGCACATTGCCTTGGACCACCGCCACGGTCGCGCTGCCGTCACCGGTGGTCGGTGTGGGCACGAGCAACCCTCCGCAGGCGAGAGAAGCGGCGGCGAGTCCGGCGACGAGCCGCGGTACCAGCCGACGGCCGCGGGCCAGCAGCGCCCACAACAGCAGGTTCCCGGCCAAAGCTGCGACAAACGTGACGAATGACGCGCCACCCACGCTGGCGAGTCGTGCCAGCGGAGTGTCGTCGAGAGCGAACACCAATCGCCCCCAGGGGAACCCACCGAAGGGGACAGAGCCTCGCAAGAGCTCCTGACCGACCCACAAGGCCGCCGCCCACACCGGCCACCATCGCAGGCGAGTGACGATGGCCAGGGCGGCCCCCAGCGCCGCGACGAAGGCTGCCTCGAGCAGGCTCAGCGCCAGCCAGCCGTCGACGCCGATCACTCGGACCCACTGCAGGAGGACGACGAAGAACCCGAACCCGTAGGCCAATCCGGTGAGCGCGCCGTCGCGAACGCGCTGTCCCCAGCACGCCCACGTCAACCCGGCGGCGGCGAGGGGGGTGAGCCAGGCCCAACCCACCGGTGGGAACGCCAACGCCAGCAGGACACCGGAGCCGATCGCCAACGCGAGCCGGCTCAGGTTCGCGCCGTCGGTCATGCGGCGGGCGGCGCTCGACCGGTGCGCCACGACACCGTCCTCCAGCCCCAACGCCACGCCCTTTCCACCAGGTTCGGGCCTTCGGGGAAGACCCACGTCCCATCCGATGCCGGCCACCATGTGGTTGGCGGAGCGCCCGCGCCCGGCACGCCAGCTGTCAGGAAGGTACAACGGGTGAGCGTCTGACGGGGATCCGGGAGCGGCGGAAACGATCGGTCGCACCACTGAGGACACCGCCGAGGAGGAACGAGGAAGAAGCGAGAGGGCGACCCGTCGTCTCGAGGAAGGGCGGAGCCGGGACACGGCGGAGGGCCGTCCTGGCAGCGGTGAGGCAGACGGAACGGCCCGCCCACCCTTCGGACCGGCAGGCGGCGGAACGCCGCGAGCCGTTGTCTACTGGGCGGCGGGCCGCTCCGTGGCCACCCCACCGCGATGATGGGTGGCTCCTGACGCGGCGTGGTGGGAGAACTGGCGTCAGGTTCCCCCGGCAGTCAGGACACCCTGGTCGAATTCGACCGCGGTGAGTACAGACGATGACAGATGAGGGTGGCCTACTGTCAACCACGCCCTGACCTGCGCAAAAGGCACAACAGTGCAGGTCAGACGCATGTGCGTCGAGCCTCACCGGAGGCGAGATTTTTCTTCCGCGTCGGCGTGTCGCGACTCTCGGCGTGTCGGCGTCTCCCGGACGTCATGAGGGGACGACCACCGTCGCCCGTGCCGTCACCGCGACCAGCGGCTCCGGCAGCACGTCAGCCGCCGAGACGCCGCGTTCCGGCGCGCTTCGGGCGAGCACCTGCGCCGTCAAGTCGAGGTCTCTGCTCCGGCGACCGACCCGGGTGACCGTCGCGACGACCTCCAGGATGTCGCCGGCGCGAACGGGGGCGTGGAACGTCACGTCGTGGTAGGACGCCAGCAAGCCCTCGTCGCCGTCGGTGCGGATGCACACCTCGGTGGCGACGTCGCCGAACAGGCCCAGCACGTACCCGCCGGCGACGAGGTTGCCGGCGTAGTGCGCGTCGGCGTACGAGACGTACCGGCGGTGGGCGACAGTGAGTCCCAGCCGGCTGTCGTCGACCTGGTCGCTCACGCTCCACGCTCCTTCCGCCGGCCTACGATGGCGTGGACCAGGTAGCTCGCGACCTCCCGAGGCGTGGTGCCTCTGGTGAAGATGCGGTCGACACCCAGCTCGGCCGCCATCGACTCCTTGAACCGCGGCCCGCCGACCACCAGCAGCGGTCGATGCTCGTCGTCGAAGGCTTCCCGCACAGCCGCCACGACCGCACGGGTGGCGTGCAGGTGGGCATCGCGTTGGGTCACCACTTGGGACACCAAGATCGCGTCGGCGCGTTCGGCACGGGCCCGTGCGATGAGGTCCTCGACCGGGACCTGGGCGCCGAGGTTGATGACCTTGATCTCGCGGTAGTACTCCAGGCCCTTCTCGCCCGCGAACCCTTTGACGTTGAGGATGGCGTCGATGCCAACGGTGTGCGCGTCAGTGCCGACGCAGGCGCCGACGACGACCAGTCTGCGCCGCAGCGCGGTGCGGATGGCGAGGTTGACCTCCTTGGTGCTGAGGAGGGGGTACTCGCGTTCGACGACCTCGACCTTCGACAGGTCGACGAGGTGGTTGACCCGGCCGTAGACGATGAAGAACGTGAACTGCGGCCCCACGGCGCGGGCGTGGACGACCATCGCGGGGTCCAAGCCCATCTTCTCCGCCAGCTGGAGCGCCGCGCCTTCGGCCCGAGCGTCGTGCGGGATGGGCAAGGTGAACGACAGCTGCACCATGCCGTCCCCGGTGCTGTCGCCGTAAGGGCGAATGATCGTCGGTCCTTTGTCGGCAGTTGGTGTGGTATCGGCCGCGGGTGTGGCGTCGGGTGCGGACGTGCTGTCGGCTCGTGGTCTGGTGTCAAGGTCGGCGGTCACGGTCGCGCGTTCCTTCCGTGGTCGGCTGGGTCGGCTAGGCACCGGCTTCGAGCAGCTCGCTGGCGGGGTTGTAGTAGGCGTCCGACTTCCTCGCCACGCCGTCGAGGCCTTTCCCGCCGTCGGCGGGCCGGCGCATGAGCCCGAAGGTCCCCTCGGCGATGGCGTTGAGCAAGCCCTCATCGCAGATCCGCTCCAGGAGGTCGATCGCCTCGGCGAGGACGCGACGGGCGCGCTGTGCGATGAAGCCGTCGGGTGCGGGCCGGAAGTCCTCCCGCAGGTTGCCGCACGCGTTGAGGACGTACCGAACGTTGCGCAGCGCGAGGTCACGGTCGGAGAGCCACGGCGTCACCACCGCCTCCGTCATCATCCCGACGAGCAGGATCTGTTGCCCGGTGAGGATGCCCGCGAGGTTGAAGAAGCCGTTGAGCAGGTAGCCCCGGAAGATGTCGCCGTTCATGTGGCGCGTCGGCGGCATCCACTTCAGCGGCGCCTTCGGGAACAGCTCCCGGGCCAGGAGGGCGTGGGCGAGCTCGAGCCGGAACGAGTCCGGCAGGTCGGGGTCGATCTCGAAGGCGTGGCCGAGACCGAGCTGCCAGTCAGCGAGACCGGCTTCCTTGCCGAAGTACTCGTTGAGGAGCTGGGAGACGGTGACGGTGTGCGCGGCCTCCACGGCATCGGCGGTGGTGAGGTAGTTGTCCTCACCGGTGTTGATGATGATGCCGGCACGGGCGTGGATCTGTCGGCTGAAGCGCTGGTCGACGAAGGTGCGGATGGGGTTGATGTCGCGGAAGAGGATGCCGTACATCGAGTCGTTGAGCATCATGTCGAGACGCTCGAGCGCGGCGAGCGTGGCGATCTCGGGCATGCACAGCCCGGAGGCGTAGTTCGTCAACCGAACGTAGCGGCGCAGCTCCTTGCTCACCTCGTCCAACGCCGCCCGCATGAGCCGGAAGTTCTCCCGCGTGGCGTAGGTGCCCGCGTAGCCCTCCCGTGTCGCCCCTTCGGGGACGTAGTCCAGCAGCGACTGGCCGGTGGAGCGGATGACGGCGATGACGTCGGCGCCCTCGCGTGCGGCGGCCTGCGCCTGCGGGATGTCCTCGTAGATGTCGCCGGTCGCCACGATGAGGTAGATCCACGGACGTTCGGGGCCGCCGTTCGTGGCCAGGTCGGGACCCCAGCGGGCGACGAGGCGGTCACGTTCCCGGTGTCTGGCGTCGATCTGTCGGATACCTGCCGCGACCGCCCGACGCGCGGCGCGGGCGGCTCGGGTGGCGGCCGGCCCCTCCGGCAGTCGGAACCGGGTCGACCCGGCCGCCGCCTTCTGCGCCAGCGTGGTGAGGTCGTCGGCGTCGCCGCGGACGAGCGCGTCCCACACCGGCAGCGCGACACCGTGCTCGAGCCCGACATCGGCTCGCACCGCGTCCACCAGATGGTTGGCCCACGGGGTGCCCTCCGGGTCGGCACCGTCCAGGCCGGCGAGGCGCAGGACAGCACGCTCGACGGAGACCGTGGTGTGCGCCCTGGCCAGCTCCACGATGGGACGACCGGCGCGGCGGGCGAGCGACCGTGCCTTGCGGACGGCTACCGGGTCGAGGTCGAGTGTGTGGCGTCGGGACGTTCTCGTCATGCTCGCTCCCTGTCGTAGACCGTGCGGCCGCGCACGACGGTCCGTACGCAGGCCGGGGATGGTGCGTCGGGGTGCAGCTCGGGAAGGTCCGGGCTGGCGTGGTCCCACACCACGAACGTGGCGTCGGCTCCCACCGTCAGGTCTCCCCCGTCGTCGCGGCCGGCCGCGTGCCAGCCTCCACGGGTGTGGGCGGCGAACGCCTGTTCGACACTGATACGGGCGTCTGGATGGTGGTGGTCGACGGCGGCGCGAACGGCACCCCACGGGTCGAAGGGCGTGACGGGCGAGTCCGACCCGAACGCCAGCGGCACGCCCGCGTCGACGATCTGGGCCCAGGGGTTGGTCAGCAGTGCCCGGTCGGCGCCGAGCCGCCGCGCGTACATGCCGCTGGGTCCGCCCCAGGCCGCGTCGAAGGCCGGCTGTCCGCTGAGGACGACGCCGTAGGTCGCGAGCGTGGGCAGCAGCTCCGGCGCGAGCATCTCGGCGTGCTCGAGCCGGTGCCGTCGGGCGCGCAACGACTCCAGTCCGACCTGTTGTTCGGCGCGGCGCAGACCGTCCACGACCGCATGGACGGCGGCGTCGCCGATGCAGTGGAAGCCGGCCTGCAGCCCGGCCCTCGTGCACGCGACGACGTGCTCGGCGATCTCGTCGACGTCGAGGTAGAGGTAGCCGGTGTGGTCGGGCCGGTCGTCGTACGGCTTGTCCAGGGCCGCGGTGTGCGACCCGAGCGCCCCGTCGACGCACAGGTCCCCCGCGGCCCCCGCGCAGCCCAGCTGCTGGGCGCGCGCCACACCACCGCTGGAGACGTGCTCGCCCCAGTAGGTGACGACCTCGACGGTGGCACGACGGGCGCTCAGCTGCGTGAGGAGGACGAGGTCGTCCTCGGGGTTGAGGTGCGGCGCGGCCATCTCGTGCACGCACCCGAGACCCGCGGCCGCGGCCGCGTCGAGGGCCGCCTGGATCGCCGCCTCCCGCTGCGAACGAGTGATCAGGGCGTGTGCGAGGTCGCGGGCGAGGTGGTG